>OZ253479.1:0-2099370 GCA_965261175.1 Rubritalea sp.
GATGGGAAGATTGAGAAGTTTCACAGTAATGCGTCAAAGCGATTATCAAGTCGTGATGAGAGTTATGGCTTGAATCTATTAAAGCTAATTTATGATGGGGGGGACGAGTCTGAGATCACCAAAATCCACCAGTATTTCTATAAAAATGCGAAGAGTAATCAGGCTCGGAATAATTCTGGAGCTCTGAAAAAATTGTATATGACAGGGGCAAATGATTTAGCCAATGAGCTATTTAAAGAATTTTATTGGAACAAGGCCTTTGTTCACCTGAATGATAAGGAGCTACCTAGAGAAGCACTTGCGGTGCTCAAAATCACAGATGATAAATCTCTGGAGAAGTGGGGTGTAGAACTTAGGAATCGCATATTGGATATTAACGTTAAGAAAAAGGCATGGGATGTCCGTAATATAGGGAATTACATAGATGACCTACAGTTATTGTTCACAGTCGCTAAGTTGTATCATACACATGGAGCACATGATAAATCTGCGTCACTGATAAAGCCGTTATTTGCTGAAATGTATAAAGAGCAGAAGGACAGATGGTTTACGACACTGAACGAGCTCATCAAGCATAAACTACATGAACTTGTGATAGATATCGTTCTCACTCAGGCTAATGACGGAGATATAGAGCGGACAATAGGCCTACTTTATGATGACACCCAACAAATGGATAATGTGTGGGATTCTCTCTCGGAACGTAAAAATAAAACGATTCAGCAAAACTTTAAAGACATGGCTTATCTTATGGGCTTACTTAGATCTCCTGATAGCGAGTCTGACAAATTGATGTCTGAGCTCATTCAAATAGGAAAGAAGAGTGGACCAAAAGGGCAGTTGAATATGAACGCGTCACTCTATGCTGTGACCGACTTTAAAGATGACTCTCGAAATGGTGTCAAATTTATCGATTCCCTACTCGATAATGCTAAGAAAACCGACAATAAAGATTCAATTAAGGTTTACACTCAGGACAGGTTAGCATTAGCTGCGATGAATCTAAACTGGAAGAAGATGGATGAAATGATTTCTAAGGATATTAGTATCATAGGTTCCTCTTCGGACTGGCTAGTGAGATACTCGGTAGTGCTTCGTAAGTTGGGAAAAGAAGAAATGGCGAATACTATACTAGATAGAGCAATCCTTCTGACGGTTGGTTTGGAAAGTGAACTTAGTGATGTAGCTAATGAACTTAATCTAGCTGAGGATCTAGAACGGTCACATAAGATTTATGAGAAGATTTTATTATCCAATTCGGTGCAGTCGACTAATACTGCGTTCATTATCTCACTACTTAATCTTAGCAATGGTAACAGCTACTATGTGAAATCTAAGCAATGGGCTAAGGCTGCTTCGACAGCTTATGCGTTCAGTGTCACAAATATGGTGGGAGGAAATGAACGGCAGTTAGATAACAGGGTAGTTTCACTGGCGTGTAGTTCAAATTTCAACTCCCAATTTTCTAGAGGTATGATGATGCAGCAACAAGGGAAAGATAAACTGGCGAAGCGCATGTTAAGAAACGCTCACCAAACCTGTGTCGGTGACGGCTCATTAGCTGATTTCTTTTACCCAGCTCTTAAGGAAACCGATTATAACTCAGAATATAACGCCTGGGTAGAAGAATCTAATCAACATCTGCTTAAGGTGATCAAGGGTTTTCCAAATGCTGCGAACACTAGAAATACACTAGCTTGGATCCTAGGTAAGACCGCATATAAAGTAGATGAAGGAATTGAACATTCAACGACATCCCTAAAACTAGCTCCGAATGAGGCCGCTTATCTTGATACAATGGGGGAACTCTGGTTTGCGAAGAAGAATAGGGCCATGGCAATCAAGTGGGGGAAGAAAGCTGTGAGTTATAGTAAACGAGGGCGATTACTTGGCAGGGGAAATGAAAGCTTTGTTAGAGCTAGAACTTTAAATCTCATGGGGCAATTACAGAGATTTAAAACTCAGCCGTTCCCTAAAAAATAATGTCCCTATTGCCAATCGATTCACAACGATTTCTTAAAGATGCGTAGGTTGTTATTATTAGTCAGCTTACTTCCAATCATCGCTGCTTTTACTACGGCGCATTTTCTGGGGATTCGATCTGTCAGAAAAACTGGAAAGCTATCGTTTAGCATGTCTGAGCTATTGGAGAAGTTGAAATCTAGTGATACAGAAAAAATGATTAGTTTCGCTAATCCCAAGATGCAATGGGCTGGTAATCCTGTCTCTAAAGCCGGTGAAGCTCAGATTTCTGAAAAGCTCATGGATTCTAAGAGCACCTCTGAGATAGCCAAGGAACTTAATAAAATAGGCTTAGCTCTAGTGCATAGAACTCACGCACCGATGGTGAAGTGGCGTATAAAGGTGATCAAGGCCGGCTATTATTTACCTCCGTTCGTAGCATTGATAGTCGTGTTTGGTGCTCTAGCCGGTAGATTACCTATGATGTGGGCTTTCATTGCGTTCTTGGGGGTAATTGGAGGGTGTTGTGTGATGTTATGGTTGAGTAGGGCAGTCGCTGTCGAGGCTGCTGAATCGATCATTTTTCTCATAGAGAAGAAGCGTTTACTGCCTAGGTTGAGGGAGGAAGAGGAACTGGTCGAGGCGATCAGAGCATGGGCATGGGTAAGTCTTATCCCTGGTATAGTGATCCCTCTGATGACTAAGCCTTCTAGCGTGGAAGCTGATTGATTTCAGCGTTTCAGTATTGCCAAGTTACTTTAATTAAAGCATCTTAATAAAAACGAATTTTCATCCAATTTCATTATGGTAGCAAATTACACAGAAGACGATATTAAGAGTTTAGACTGGAAAGAGCATATCAGACTTCGTCCAGGTATGTATATCGGTAAACTAGCCGATGGTTCTAGTCCAGAGGATGGTATTTATATCTTACTAAAAGAAGTCATTGATAACTCTATTGACGAATATATCATGGGTTACGGTAAGGAAATTCATGTGAATATTGAAGATGACGGCAGGGTAGAAGTTCGAGATTTTGGCAGGGGGATTCCACTCGGAAAACTCATGGACTGTGCGGCCAAGATTAATACTGGAGCTAAGTATGATAGTGAAGCATTCAAGAAGTCTGTTGGCTTGAACGGTGTTGGTATTAAAGCGGTGAATGCACTTTCGGACTTCTTCGAAATCCAAGCTTGGAGAGACGAAGAGACTAAGGCTATCGAATTCAGTAAAGGCGAAGTAGTCGAAGAGATGAAGAAGCCTCGCAAGGAAAAAAATGACAACGGCACACGCATCGCATTTGATGTAGATCGGACGATTTTCCCTGAACGCACAAAGTTCCGTGAACACTATATTGAGAAGATGTGCCGTTATTACAGCTATCTAAATCCGGGGCTTAGCATTGTCTATAATGGGAAGAAATTTAAGTCGAAGCATGGTTTATTAGACCTACTTAAAGAGGAAATCGAGGAGGAAATGCTCTATGATCCGATCACACTTGCCAGCGAAGATATCGATATTACCTTCACTAGCACGACTTCTAGTAGCGAAGACTACTATACATTTGTGAACGGTCAGCACACAACTCAAGGAGGAACTCATTTAGTGGCTTTCCGTGAGGCTGTCGTTAAAGTGCTCCGTGACTTCTATAAAAAGCAGTATGATCCCTCTGATATCAGAGCAGGGCTTTCAGCTGCTATTTCGCTCAGGGTCGTAGAGCCAGTTTTCGAGAGTCAGACCAAGACAAAACTTGGATCCACACACATCACGCCAGACGGAGAGACTATCCGAACCTTCGTGATGAACTTTCTCAAAGAGCACCTTGATAACCATCTGCACAAACATCCAGCAACTGCGGAAGCTATTTTGAAGAGAATTCTAGTCGCTGAGCGTGAGCGTAAAGATCTAAAAGGCATCAAAAAGCTCGCTAGAGATCGTGCGAGAAAGGCCAAGGTTCATAATAAAAAACTCAGAGATTGCCGTGCACACCTTAATACTAAGCATAAGCGTCGTGAGGAAACTACTGTGTTTCTTACGGAGGGTGATTCTGCAAGTGGTTCTATTACTAAATGTCGTGATGTAGAAACTCAGGCGGTATTTTCATTACGTGGTAAGCCATTGAATTGCTACGGTCTTACAAAGAAAATAGTCTACGAAAACGAAGAGTTTAATTTACTCCAGCACGCTCTAAATATTGAAGATGGCCTAGAGGGTATTAGATTTAACAAAGTAGTGATTGCTACGGATGCCGATGTGGATGGTATGCATATTAGATTGCTCTTATTGACCTTTTTCCTCCAGTTTTTTCCAGAAATGGTGCGTGAAGGGCATTTGTATATTCTACAAACGCCATTGTTTAGAGTGCGTAATAAGAAAGTAACTCATTATTGTTACGATGAAAAAGAACGTGCTGCAGCAATAAAGGAATGTGGAAAATCTGCTGAGATCACACGATTCAAGGGACTCGGAGAAATATCTCCAGATGAATTTGAATTCATGATCGGCCCAGATATCAGATTAGATTCTGTAGCTATGGAAGAAGGTAAAACTCTCAAAGAGATGCTCTCATTCTACATGGGGAAGAACACAGCTGATCGGCAACTCTACATCATCGATAATCTCAGAGAAGATGTAAACACAGGAGAAATCTAAGTTTCTTCTAAAGGGGAGTAGTGAAACACCTATACAATCCTATTATATCAATAACGACGCATTACATATATTGTGCGAACTTATTCTTATGTGAGACGCCTACACGTTCATGTAGATTGTATAGGTAAATTTGATCCCGCTAGCCGCATCCTATTTCTGGGTCCCTGAGCAGTTTCTACGATTTTATGTTAATCACTTGAGCGATGATTCTGGAGAATACCATTGTTCGTTAGAGGCTTGTTTAAGCAACTTCCCAATACTCTAGGTGCAATTAAAACTATAGCGTCTGTTCAATACAAATTGGTTTCGGTATGTGCTGGAACTATGGCCGCTAAGAGCACTTCTCAGCTAATTCCATTCTGCCATCCTCGGCCACTCGAAAAGTGTAAATTTATAATCTATATCATTGATGGTTATAGTGTTGAGATTCTGTGTGTGTGAAACAAGTACTAAAACTGGTGTTGGGATGGAGGCGCTCACTGGAGCTAGTGTGGCCGCCTTAACGATCTAAAATATATGTAAGGCTGCGAGTAAATCTATCGTAATAATCCGACACTAAACTCATCAATAAAACTGGTGGGAAAAGCGACTACGATTATGGAACCTTTTTGCGATGAGGTTTACATTAGCTGTAGATCGGATCAGGTTGAAGAATTCGCCTACGCGACAATCACAGACTCTGGAAATAGTCCTTTAGTAGCGATTTCTGAAGCTGGAACCCTACATTCAGAGGTTTCCTAGCTAGTGATAGCTTACGACCTCCCTTTACTGAACTCAGCGACAAAAACGTGTAAATACCGCTATGACCACTGCCAATCATTAAATCTATCTCTAAATCATCCAAGAGATTACGCTCGTCCACGACTCCAGGACGCTTATCAATACTTGTTACGTTTATTAGTTGAATCCAAGATATTTTAAGGTAAATAATTTTATTAAAGTCTTGCCGTTACCTATTGAAATGCACAACACCCGTCAAGCTGTGAGTCGAAAACTGAACAAGGAAAGAAGAATTCTTCATTGTCCACCACCAATATGGCCAATCAACGTCGCAAAGCGACATTATGCTACCCAAACCGCTTGATTACGCTGTCACACAACACATAATGTGCCCCTTATGTCACCTAAAGCACTTCAGTCACCGTCGCAAAGTAGCTTGCGGCTATGGCGTTCTTAGCTTTGCTATCGATGCTCTAGGCGAAGATGTGGCTAACAACAATGTAGGTGCAGCCGTGGCCAAAGTCTTCACTGACATCAACCTAGAAAACCAAACTCACGTCTTTAAAATCAACAAGCAAGACGCCCACGTCATCAGCTAGTTCTAACATCTAACAGAATTTATTATCATGCAGTTTTACTCCACTAATAATCCTGATCACAAAGTAGATCTAAAAGAAGCTGTGATCCGATCACTCCCAGCGGACAGCGGTCTCTACATGCCTGAGACCCTCACTCCACTTCCAGAGTTATTCTGGAAGAAATGGAGATCTCTCAGCTTCGCAGATCTAGGCTTCGAAATAGCTAAACACTTCTTCCAAGATTCCATCCCTGAAGACGATCTCAGAGAAATAGTCACCGGGGCAATTAATTTTGACGCACCTATTATCCCTCTAACAGATAATTCATTCGTCCTAGAGCTCTTCCACGGACCCACACTTGCGTTCCAAGATTTCGGAGCAAGATTCATGGTCAGACTCATGGCGTATCTGACTAAGGATGACTCCGAGGAGCTCACCGTCCTAGTCGCCACATCAGGTGACACAGGAGGAGCAGTGGCCTCGTCCTTCCACCACATCAAAGGCATTAAAGTCATCATCCTCTATCCAAAAGGCGGAATCAGTGACCTCCCAGAAAAACAGCTCACCACACTAGGAGCTAACATCTCTGCCATAGAGGTGGAAGGCCGCTTCGATGACTGCCAGCGTATGGCGACATCCTGTTTCCTAGATGTAGCTCTCTCTAAGAAACACAACCTCACCTCTGCTAACTCCATCAACATCTCTAGCCTGCTTCCCCAAGCATTCTACTACTTCCACGCTGCTCGTCAGCTACTAGACAGAGCTGAAAATGCAGAGCCTACATTCGTTATCCCTAGTGGAAACTTCGGCAATCTAACAGCAGGACTCTTCGCTCAGCAGATGGGACTTAAGATCAGACAATTGGTCGCCGCCACGAACCTCAACGATGTCGTCCCACGTTATCTGGCTGAGGGTAATTACGAGCCGCGCCCATCCATCTCTACCATCTCTAATGCCATGGACGTAGGCACCCCATCTAACTTCGCCAGAATGCAGCACCTCTTCGATGACAACTGGGAATCCATGCGTGAAAACATCAGCGGTCTGGCATTCGATGACCAAGAAACTCGTAACGCCATCCGAGCTGTCAAAGAACTCTACGGCTACACTATCGATCCCCATGGAGCGATAGGTTGGATGGCATCCCAGATCTGGCAAGAAGCCGTCCCAGATTCCCATACCATCATCCTAGAAACCGCACATCCGTCTAAGTTTATCGACACCATAGACCAGGAACTAGGCAAAGGCACCACAGATATCCCCGAACGCCTCGCTTGTTTAGCTGAACTTAAAAAAGTCGCCAAGACAGTCAAGCCAGACCCACAAGAAATCATCGACTACTTGGAATCGTAGTGAAATTCTCTCTCAACATAAGCTTCAATAGTCGGTATGTAGTCGCGCCTCTTGGTTTTAAACTTTTGCCTATCTTGATCCTTACGCTCTGCTAAGTCGTTGCGATATTCCCCGTTTCTGTGGTCACCATTGCTCTTTATTTGACGATTGATCGTAGACTTATGACGCCCCAACTGCTTTGCAATAGTTGATAGGCTTAGGTTTTGACTGACTCTTTTCTGAAGCGTCTGACTGCTGAAGTGAGTCGAGCTTTGAGAGGTTCACGCTACGTGACCTAATGACACCGATGATGAGACGAGTTAGAACTTTAAGTCGCACTTTGCTTGATGTAGTTGATTGATTTAGAGTGCCTAATATTGCTTGGTAAGTGTCCATATCAAGCATGGATATCTGAAGTGGTCTCGTTAATGTTGCCAGCAAAAAGTTTGTTTTATTAGTAGTTTGCTGATCTTCCTTGAGGCTTGGTTTGTGGTTTTTCTCCGTAGTTGGAGAGGTGGAATGGAGTGACTGGAGCGTAGCGGAAGAAGCTCAATGGAACCTCTCCAACTACGGTCGCCACCCTAGGCAGCTTCTTGTTGCTGCTCAGAGTAAAGTGACCAAGGAGTGCAATAGCCTAGGCCTTGGTGCTTACGTCGATGATTATAGAACTCCATCCAATCATCGACTAGAGATCGTAGATCGGTGATGCCATCATAGCTCCAGAGCCGCAGTTTCTCGTATTTAATGCTCCGCCAGAGCCGATCAATAAAGACATTGTCCATCCAGCGTCCTTTGCCGTCCATGCTGATTTCAATGCCGCTACTACTCAACTCAGCCGTCCACTCAGCACTGCTAAATTGGCTTCCTTGATCGGTGTTAAATATCTTTGGCTTTCGCCCAGTTAGAGCCATTGCTGATTTCAAAGCGCCGACGCAGAAGCTACTATCCATCGTGTTATTGACTTCCCAGCTAAGCACGGATCGGCTGTGCCAGTCCATGATCGCAACGAGGTAAGCGTGACCTTTTTCCATAGGGATGTAGGTAATGTCCGCGCACCAAACTTCATCCACTTCTTTGATTACGCGATTGCGGAGTAAATACGAGCATTCCATGTAAATTTCATCGAGTTTTTTCATAATGTTTGAGCTGCTTGTCTGATGCATTCTTTCGCTCAAAGATTTCACACATTCGTTCCTCAAGCTCCTTTTTCCAGGAACTGACTTGAGTTGGAGCAATATCATTATCTTGAGCGATTTGCTGGATAGTTTTCTCTTCTTTGAGAGCTTCTGTAGCGACCCGAGCTTTGAACTCGGCTGTTAGATGTCTTCTTTTTCTTTTCATTTATGTGGTCTATCTTCAGGTTATCCCCCATGTTAGACCAGCAAATCTACTAACAATTCATTGGCTCCGTTTCTTGGGACCACTTCAGTGTTGAATCCAAGCCTTTTATTATTAGCTCAGACTGCTCTAGTTGACATTAAGTCAGACAATATACAAAGCCTAGAAGATACTACAGTGATAGCGACAGCCAAATCTATCTTCTAAAGATGCACTGAACTCCCGACGATCAAAACTCATTTGATTTCACTCTTGAGAATAAATCGTCACCTTTTGCAGACCTTCAGGGGTTCATAAGCTAAGTTTAATCAGTTAGATTTAGCCAGAAAAACTAAAGCGTTCATTCAGGAGAGTTGTCAAAGGTTTCCATAAGATTAAAAGAAACACAATAGTTAATGGTAAACATGCCCACCTACACAATCTGACAAAGAAGTTAAAAGCGAATCAGATGCAAACTATTTGGGGAATGAATCTCTACTTTGGACGCAAGAAAATTGAAAAGGAAAGAACCTCTCACCTTTATGTTGTGAGCAATAAAATACTACCTAAAGAGCCACTCAAAGCATATCAAACTCGTTGAGTAATCGAGGTGCTATTTGGACATTTAAAGAAGAAAGGTTTTGATCTGGAAAGCACCCATTTACGAGATCGCCGAAAGATTGATAAGCTCTTAGCCGTGGTGAACTTAGCCTTTTTATTCACCTTATGGGGATATAATCCTTAAAGAAAAAAATGATCTAACCGCCAGACAGAAACGTAAAAGCATCTGACTAGCCTCAATCTAACAAGAAGAAAACCAACATGTTTCATGAATGGATCACCTCTAATACTGAACCTTCAATTTTTGTCGTGTAGTGTGATGATCACTGAGATTTCTGGAAAGAGTGCTTGCCAGAGGTTGCCTTAACATTTTAGATCTATCTCATTACTCTCACACTATGTGCACTCCGACATTCATATTAGCAGTTTCCCTAGTCCTCTCTGGGACACTCTTAGCACAAAATCTTAATTCTAATGAGAAATACAAGCTTGGTATATCGGCCCTAAATGACCATCTCTATAAACTAGCTATTTCCAAGTTCGATAGCACACTCGCTGAGGACAAGTTAAGCGATCAAGATAAGACGACTATCCTACTCGCTAAAACTGAAGCACAAATCAGAGCAACTCTACCGTCTAAAGCTCTCGACACATTAGCATCACCCTTACTTGAAAAGCACATTGAGAGAACATTTTGGCAAGGCACAGCATTAATCGTAGCGGGAAGATTTGCCGATGCTGAAACTACACTCAAAGAAGTAAGCCCTATAAGTACTTATTTTGATTACGCTCAGCTCTCCTTAGCAAACCTCAAGCTCACTCTAAATAAGGAAGCAGATGCTGAAAACCTCCTTATTGCTGTTAGTAAATCTAAAGACATGGTGCTGTCCGATGATGCCAGTATCAAACTGACTGAGCTCTACCTAACTAACAAGAAATTCGATGAAGCCTATAAGGTGATGACCGCAATCAAGGGCAAATCACCATTCACCCAGAAAACTAAGAAAATTCTTTCTGCTCGTATCCTCTTTTACAAGAAAGACTATTCCAACGCCGCTAACCAACTAAAAGAACTACTGCTCTCCCAAGAGCATGTCTCTAAAAGAATCTATAACAATGCAGAAATCACACTCATTGATGCTCTGCACGCAAGTGGTCATATTGAGGTCGCTCTAGCTGAAGTCATAAGCCGACTCGATAAATCACCTAACTCCCCTATCATTCACCTTCTATTTAACAGGTTATCATCATGGCTAACCCTAGAAAACCTCACTACTATGACTATTGGAGCCACCAATATATCATTAGTAGATAAGCTAAAGGAATGGGCAGATAGGAACAGATCTATACAAAATAGTCCCCTAGTAACAGTTAAAGAAAGACTTGATTTACAAGCCTACGCCCACTATTACTACGCTAGATACTTCTCTCTAAGCGATCGACCAGAAGACCTCAAACAAGCTTTATTTGAATTCAGTCTATTTCAGTTAAGACACTCCACTCACTTACTTTTTGGAGTCTCACTCATTGACACAGCCAAGACCCAGCTAGCACTCGGCCAAAAAGATGCAACCATAGACACCCTCACATTAGTAGAGAAGAGCAAACTCAATATTTCTCCCATAGCACGCCAGCAAGCATCATTCTTACATGGCGAACTACTCGCAGATCGACTCAAATACACACAAGCAGCTAGAGCATTTAAAATAGCCACAGAAGCGAACCAGCAAGCACTATCCGAAGCCGCCACGATCAATACAGGTATCAGCTACCTAGCGGCATCGAATCAACCCGAGTTTGACCAATTAATTAAAACGATAGATAATAAATACTTAAAAACGCAACTAGCACTAGAACAAGCTCTCTGGCTAGCAGATAATCAGTCACTGGAAGCCAGACCGTTACTAGAAAAATTCCTAAAAGACAACCCCCAGCACAAGAGAGTCATTGAAATTCGCCTTAAACTAGCAAAACAAGCAATAATTACTCAGCCAATATCAGTCAATATCAGCGCTAAGAACATTGCTATCCTCACCGCTATGTCTGAGCAAACTGACAGCTCCGCCTCTCAACTAAACAACCAACAACTCGCAGATCTCTACACGATCAAATATCAATACGCCACCATAACCGCTAATTACCCTCTAGCAATAGAGGCGGCATCAGCCTATATTACTAGATTCCCTCAGTCCGAGCGGGTAGATGAATTCATTTTATTAAAAGGCCAAGCATTTTTTAGAAATGGGCAGCAGAACCAAGCACGTAGACTACTCACAAAATTTACTAACGAGAAACCAGAGAGCCCTCTCTCTCCTTACGCTCTTTATTACGCCTCACTTGCCGCCAGATTAGAAGGCACCCCGCAATCTCAGCAAGAAGCAATAGCCCTCTTTGAAAAAGTCATCAAAACGAAGTCACCAATTCAAAAAGAAGCCTCACTCCAGCTAGCCGACCTCCACCGTTCACTCAATCAACTCGACAAAGCTCAAGACATCCTCACAAAAATCTACACCCCAAATCCTAGATCAGCACTAGATCGAGACATCGCAATGAACTTAGCCAGCACCTACCACGATCTAGGCACGACTGACCCGCTGAACTACCCAAAAGCCATCGACATTTATAATGGTATTCTCTCTGACCCCGTAATATCTGATTTCTGGAAAAATAGAGTCAACTATCGTAAAGCCAACACTTACCAACACATGGGCGATAATTTAAAAGCTGAAGAAACTTACTACTCAGTCGTTAATGTAGACACTAAAAAGAAGCCGATCACGGAATGGACTTGGTATTACAGATGCGGATTCAATGCCATCGCTATGCTCGAAGAGCAGGCGAATCCGAAAGGAGCTATCGCAATTGCCAAGAAACTAGCTAAGTCTGGTGGACCACGTGCCGCTGAAGCCGCAGAGCGATCTCGTCAGCTAGAAATGAAGTATATGATCTGGCAAGAATAAGTGAATAACTTCTGAGTCTACTATTTATTTTTTACCCATCGTCACAGTTTAGAAAATAAGCTGGAATAATACTTGTAATAGTAAACTTTTGACGATAGAAGCCCCAAGTCCAACACATAAATTCACACATAAAATAATGAGCAAATCTACCTGTTCTCTTTACCCATTTTGGTCATCATCCATCGGGAAAAAAATCGTAGTAGCCATCACTGGAATCGTTCTAGTAGGCTTCCTAGCAGGTCATCTCTCTGGAAATCTACTTATGTTCGTTGGTGCAGATGCGTTTAACGACTATGCAGAATTCCTCCACACCATGCTCCACGGAGCAGGCGTCTGGATAGCTCGCATCGTTCTTCTTACCTGCCTAGTTCTCCATGTAGTAGCAACTATCGGACTAGTCAGAGCTAATAAAGCGGCCAAAGGAAAAACCTATGAAAAGCAAGAGACTAGCGTCGCTTCTGGTTCATCACGCATCATGGTGTGGTCAGGACTCACTATCCTCGCATTCGTAGTATTCCACATTCTTCACTACACAGTAAGAACAGACGCAGATTTAGCTAATCTTGGAGACAACGGAGACGCATATGGAATGGTAATCCTCGGATTCAAGAATATTGCTGTCAGCCTATTCTACATCATTGCGATCACACTGCTCTGCTCACACCTTAGCCACGGAGTTGCTTCTATCTTCCAGACACTCGGTCTCAGAACTCGTAAGAATGCCGGCATGATCAATTGTATCGCTAAAGGCTACACCGCACTCATCTGGATCGGATTCGTTTCCATCCCAGTCGCTGTTTTAGCCGACTTCATCAAGTAAGCATCTCAAATATCTAACCACTTTAAAAACATGTTAAATTCAAACGTTCCAGAAGGTAAGCTAGAGGAAAAATGGACTAATCACAAGATGAACTCAAAACTCATCAACCCTGCCAACAAGCGTAAGTTCACCGTCATCGTAGTAGGCTCAGGCCTCGCAGGTGGAGCTGCTTCAGCCACACTCTCAGAGCTAGGCTATCAGGTAAAGTGCTTCTGCTATCAAGACTCACCACGTAGAGCACACTCCATCGCAGCTCAAGGCGGCATCAACGCAGCCAAGAACTACCAGAACGATGGTGACTCCGTTTACCGTCTCTTCTACGACACAGTCAAAGGTGGCGATTTCCGTTCACGTGAGGCTAATGTTTACCGTCTCGCTGAAGTTTCGACTAACATCATCGACCAATCCACAGCACAAGGTGTCCCCTTCGCTCGTGAATACGGCGGTCTTTTAGACAACCGTTCATTCGGCGGTGCCCAAGTATCCAGAACATTCTATGCTCGTGGCCAGACTGGTCAACAACTACTCATCGGTTGCTACCAAGCTCTCGAGAAAGAAATTTCTAAAGGTGGCGTAGAAATGCACACCAGAACAGAGATGATGGACTTGGTCAAAGTAGATGGTCACGCTAAAGGCATCGTTGTAAGAGACATGCGCACAGGCGAAATCACCACTCATGCAGCTGATGCAGTTTGTATCGCATCTGGTGGCTATGGTAACGTATTCTTCCTCTCTACTAATGCGATGGGTTGTAACGTAATGGCTGCTTACAAGGCCCACAAGAAAGGCGCTTACTTCGCAAACCCTTGCTACACACAGATCCACCCGACCTGTATTCCAGTAAGTGGAGACTACCAGTCTAAGCTCACTCTGATGTCAGAATCACTCCGTAATGACGGACGTATCTGGGTTCCTAAATCTCAAGAAATCGCTAAGCAAATCCGTGAAGGAAAGAAAACTCCTGAACAAGTAGCTGAAGACGACAGAGACTATTACCTAGAGCGTAAGTATCCATCATTCGGCAACCTATGCCCACGTGACATCGCTTCAAGAGCAGCAAAAGAAGCTTGTGATGACGGACGTGGAGTTGCCCCTACAGGCCTCGGTGTTTACCTTGATTTCAAAGATGCTATTGCTCGTCTCGGCGAAGACACTATTCGTGCTAAATACGGAAACCTCTTCACCATGTATGAGAAAATCTCTGGGCAGAACCCATACGCAACACCAATGCAAATTTTCCCTGCTGTTCACTACACGATGGGTGGACTCTGGGTAGATTACAACCTCATGAGTAACCTCCCGGGACTCCATGTTCTAGGTGAAGCAAACTTCTCAGACCACGGTGCTAACCGCCTCGGAGCCTCTGCTCTCATGCAGGGACTTGCAGACGGATACTTCGTCCTACCGGCAACAATCGCAAACTATCTCGCTACTCAGAAGCCAGGAAGTATCACTACAGATGCTCCAGAGTTCGTTGCAGCTCAGAAAGAAGTTGAAAACCACATTAATAAGCTCATGGCGATCAAAGGAACTCGTTCAGTCGACTCCTTCCACCGTGAACTAGGTCAAGTCATCTGGGACAACTGCGGAATGGAACGCACTAAAGAAGGCCTCGAGATAGCACTCAAACGTATCCCTAAAATCCGTGAGGAATTCTGGAGTAACGTCCGCATCCCAGGGTCCACTGAAGGCATGAACACTGAGCTTGAGAAAGCATCACGTGTAGCAGACTTTATCGAATTCGGCGAACTCATGTGCCACGACGCACTAAACCGCGAAGAGTCATGTGGTGGTCACTTCAGAGGAGAACACCAGTTCACAGCTGAATCACCAGAAGTTCTAGATGGAACCACGCAAGCAGGCGAAGCAGAACGTAACGATGACGAGTTCACTTACGTAGCAGCTTGGGAGCACACAGGAACAGGAAATACCCCTAACCTCCACAAAGAGCACCTCAAATACGAAAGCGTCAAGCTCTCCATCCGAAGCTACAAGTAAGCGACTCAGCTAAACAAAATTTAAATGCATTCACTGATTTATTTACCACAGATTGGAACGAAGTAGTGAATCATTTAGAGGATCGACCTTTGTTCCGTGAACTAGAAGCTTTTTAATACTCGCAGCTCTATAGGGTGAGACTGCGGAATGTAGCGTAGTATCATTCACATAGTTTAAGGACTCAACATTAGCTCCAAGTTTGAGTAAGGCATCTATATTTTGTTTCACCCTACACGCCAAAAATTGAGGGTTCAGCATTAGAGGTGATTCATTCATGAAACATGTTGATTTTCTTCTTGTTAGATTGAGGCTTGTTAAAAAATTCGATCAGTAAATCTAAGGCTAATCGGAAGATACTTTTACGTTTCTGTCTGGCGGTTAGATCATTTTTTTCTTTAAAAATTACACCCTAGGGTGAATAAAAAGGCTAAGCTCACCACAGCTAAAATCTTATTAAGCTTTCGGCGATCTCGTAAATGGAGGCTTTCCAGATCAAAACCTTTCTTCTTTAAATGTCCAAATAGCACCTCGATTGCCCAACGAGTTTGATATGCTTTGAGTGCCTCTTTCGCAAGTGATTTTGCAGAACTTACTAAATATGCGTCTAAGTTATTAACCATACATCATCATAATTCAACTTGTCAGATATACTAGATAGTCAATAAAAATTAAATAAAAGCTGGCATCCCCTTTATAGATGGTCTATCCATAACTAATTCTCTTCACCTAACAAGATAATCCAATGGTCACACTCAAAGATTCCCGCAAACAACACCTCAAAGTAAATCAAACTCAACTAGAAATGAATACTAGATCTCGTGGAGTGTCTCCACTCGCTGATGACTTTGAAGGTAAGCTAGTTGCAGCCAAGCAAGAACTAGAGCAACTTCAGCACCAGCAGGAAGTAGTCGAACGCCAGAAGCAAGAACTTGAGGAACTCACTCTCCGTAAGGAAGAATTTTTAGAAGGCCAGAACAACATCACCGACAAATTAGCATCAACGATCACTTCAGTAGATCGTGAACTATTCGAAATGCACCAGGAAATCGAAGATCTAGAACAAACTAGAAAATGCTTTGCAGATCACCAGCAGAAGATCGACAGCATCAACCCAGAGTCTTGGCCCCGAGAAGAACTTAAGATCGAGCTAAACAGAGCTATCTCAATGCTCGACCACGCTGAAGATGAATACGATGAAGCTCTATCCTACTTCTCTAACAGTAATCACTCTACAGTCTTTGGTAACAGATCTAAATCCACCAAATCAAAGTCTCAAGGTTCTGCACCACAAAGTGAATTTGGAGCGATGTTCAAACAAGGCTTAGCTTTCAACTTACCTATCTTCACCCTAGGCAGCATTGCACTAATCGTCTATCTTACTCGATAAAGACCTCAACTCACTCATGCCTAACAAGCACATCCAAAGCGATCCTAATCTCGAAAAACTAGCTCAGCAAGAAACAGAGCTACAAGACAAGATTAAGGGAATACAAAGCTTCCTAGAAGAAGCTCCTGCTAAGCTTAAACAAGCTGAACAGGATAGGATGCAGACTCTACCTGCACCAGATGAGATCTCTGAGCGCCGTAGAGAAAAGGAATTCTTCGACCGACTCAGCCGCGGCGAACTAAAAAACGAACGTCGCCACCAAACTAAGAATGGTGTCCTGCTCGTATTACTCCTAATAGCCATAGTCTCAGTAAGCCTCTGGCTATACAGTAACCTCGCGGTCTAGTCACCAGCTCCTGCGATAACACAGTTCTATAATCATCGACGTAAGCACCAAGGCCTAGGCTATTACACTCCTTGGTCACTCTACTCTGAGTAGCAACAAGAAGCTGCCTAGGGTGGCGGCGACCGTAGTTGGAGAGGTTCCATTGAGCTCCTTCCGCTACGCTCCATTCCCCCTCTCCAACTACGGAGAAAAACCACAAATCAAGCCTCAAGGAAGATCAGCAAACTCCTAATAAAACAAACTTTTTACTGGCAACATTAACGAGACCACTTCATCACTCCTAACAACTCCACAAAAAATGATAAGCAGTAAATTTCAAATCCCTCCAAGCCACCACACAGCAATTAACCAAAGCCCCAACAACCTTCCAAACATTCATCAATCCAGTTTCATCGTGCTTATCAGAGTCTTCCGTCTTTCATAAAAATCCAGCTATCAAGTCCCATGATTTCAGGTGTCTTTCGGTAAAGAAAGGCATCATCATCAACCAACTTTAACCTTTATCCTCCAAGCTCCCCCATGCAGGAAATGCGACTACAAAATAAATGGCTAGGCTCTAGCATCAGTTACCAAAACGCCCTAGACACCCAGCTAGAAACTCTCACTAAAGTTCTAGAAGGCACAGCACCCGACACCTATCTCACCCTAGAACATTCCCCTATCTACACAATCGGTCGCACCAGAGATAAAAGCTCCCTCCTTAACCCCGAACTCCTCCCACACCCACAAGTAGAGATCAACCGCGGTGGACAAGCAACCTACCACGGTCCCGGCCAGCTAATCGGTTACCCGATCATCAATCTCAGAAACCTAGGTAAAGACCTCCATACATTCATTCGAGCCATCGAATCAGCCCTAGTCTCCACCTGCCAAGACTTCGGAGTAGACGCTACCATCCGCGATGGACTCACCGGCATCTGGGTAGAAAAGCGCAAGCTCGCCTCCATCGGAGTCGGCGTCAAAAAGTGGGTTTCCATGCATGGCTACGCTATCAACATCACCAAAGAGTCCCTAACAGGATTCAACTACATCATCCCCTGCGGCCTCCAAGGAATCTCCATGACTACCGTCGCCCAAGAAGCCAACAAAGATATCACCGTCCAAGAATTCGCCGAGACTACGACCAAGCACCTAGAAGCCGAGTTTACTAAACTGATGCAGCAAAACACTATATAAAGAGTAAGACTCATAACTTCAATCATAGAAACACAAGGCTATATCACAATGGATCTCCCACTGGGAGAAAGCCTCCACAGCCCATGATTCTAATCATGGAAACTAATGTCTAACAACCACCCCGTGTGAAGGCACGGAGCATAGTAGAGAATACAGATTACCTCTCCTTCAACATCACTGAACACAGTCGATTGTTCACCTAATTAAATTACTGCACAAGCTTACTTCAACCAAATCGTCTCGCCTTTTTTGATTTCTACTCCTCCTTTTATCAGCTCTTGAACTCTTATTAAAAAAGAGCTATACATCCTTCTAGTTTTTATCTAATGAAGTAATTAATGAATAATGAACTTAAAGAAAAAGGCTATAGTATAGTGGACGCTCCTGAGATAGACAGACAACCACTTTTTGACTCATTTGATTTGCTGCCAATGGACAATTACCTCCAAGGAGACTTCAGACGCAGAAGATTTTCATGGTTTACAAGCTCACCACAAGGTCTCGTTAAACTACCACACAAACTTTTCTATCAAGCTGAGAAATACGAGGGTCGACCTGACATTTATCGTCAATACGATGAGATCGATAATAGTATCATAAGCCATCCTAGCTTTAAGAGTATCATTGATTGTTTCATCTCAGCGACAGATATCAATATGAGGAACACTCCTGTAGAAGTTCATCAAATCCGTATTCTCTGTGGTAATGATATTCAAGGCAATCCCTCTCCAGAAGGAGTCCATCGAGATGGCTGTCACTATCTAGGTATCTTTGTCATACGTCGTGATAATATTGTCGGTGGAGAAAATTCGATTCACTTAGAACAAGACGGGGATGCTCTTCTTGAGGTCACCCTTCAGCCAGGGCAATTTATTTTTTGTGATGATGAAAAAGTAATGCACAATGCTAAATCTATTATGGTCGCAGAAGGTCACAGTTCTGCGTTTAGGGATATCTTTGTCTTAACTGCAGGTGAGCATCGTCGTTAACGATTAGTTCAAAAGAGAAATGAAAATTGAACCAATATCTACAGCTTCGATACGCAAAAAATTCCCAGCGCTCAGTCGGAAGATCAATAATTCCCCCGCCGTTTATTTCGATGGTCCTGGAGGATCTCAAGTCCCTCAAACCGTAGCCTCTGCGATGTCAGACTACATATTAAATCATAATGCCAATTGTGGAGGTTGCTTCACTACTGGCAAGGAAACAGTGGCGATGGTGGATGCTGTCCGTGACAAAACCGCTCGCTTTTTAAACTGTGCAAGCAGTGAAGTTTCATTTGGCCAGAATATGACTAGCTTGACTTTTTCCTTCAGTCGTGCTCTTGCCCACACTTGGCAGGCTGGTGATAACATTATCGTCTCACAAATGGATCATGATGCGAACATCACGACATGGCGACGAGCTGCAGAAGACCATGGTGTAGAAGTTAGAATGTTACCATATGACCATAGCTCTGGGACTATATCAGTAGCATCACTGGAGCAGAACATTGATAAGCATACAAAATTAGTAGCCATCACGTGTTCATCAAATATTCTAGGTAGTCATGTCGATGTCATTTCTATGCGTAAGATCGCTCACCAGCACGGAGCTAAGATCTTTATTGATGCTGTGCATCATGCTCCTCATAACAGGATCGATGTAGCAGAGATTGCTTGTGATTTCTTAGTGTGTTCAGTTTATAAATTTTTTGGACCACACATCGGCATTCTTTATGGAAAGAAAAAATGGATGCACACTCTTCCCCCCTATAAAATCGAACCGTCGCCAAGCGCAGCTCCAGCTTGTTGGGAAACAGGAACTCAGAATTTCACGGCACTGGCTGGACTAGACGCAACCTTAGATTATTTGTTAGCTCTAGGAGGAGAAGATAATCAAAATTTTGATAAGAGTTATGCCATTATTTCTAGCCTAGAGCGTTCCTTGATGAAGCATTTCTTGCAACGTTTAAAATCGATAAACCACCTTCAGCTTCATGGTATTAAGTCACATAAGAACAGAGCACCCTCTTTTGCTCTCACATCAGACAGGCATACTCCTCAGCAGCTTTCTCAGCAGCTTGCGGATCATGCCATTTTCACATGGAATGGTCATATGTATGCCGTAAATCTCATCGATGCACTCCAGTTAGAGCGCAAACATGGTGTGCTACGTATCGGACTCCTCCACTATAACACCCATGACGAAATCGACCGAATGTTTGATCTACTAGAAATCTTTTAATAATACAGATTACTGTGCAAACTTGTTTCAACCAAACTATTTCCTCGTCACTCATGAAGATCTTTGCTAATCGAGATAAAAAAGAGATGCCTCTCCACGAACTGAATAACGAGTGAGGTATCTTTTAACCCTCACTAGGCGGAATCCTAGTGAGGGTTTTTAACTAAATGGGGGAATAATAAAAAAACTCTTTAGGGAGCCTCTGGTAGTTTTCCCAAGCCCTTGTAATTTGAGAGGAATCCAACTGCTATTGATTGTATTATTTGACTTTTTTTTTTAGGGATTTATCGCTGGTTTGTGCTTGTGGTTTGATCAATTAATTGATGTTAGTCCTTTTGAGTGTCTTGTCTGGGTTCTACGCCACTAATAACGCAGAGCGATCCATATTGTAGGTTAAATTACAGAGGGCATTATGCTGTCTGGATCGTTGTATTCCAATCTTTCTAAATAGATCGGCTCCCATGTATTTCATCCTGCCAAATAGATGCTCCACTCGCACCCTCATACGGCTCACAGTCTTATTAAATCGTTGTTGCTGCTCAGTCAGAGGTTTATTGCTGGATAGTTTTCTCTTCTTTGAGAGCTTCTGTAACGACCCGAGCTTTGAACTCGGCTGTTAGATGTCTTCTTTTTCTTTTCATTTAGGTGATCTATCTTCAGCTTATCCCCCATGTTAGATCAGTAAATCTACTAACAATTCATTGGCTCCGTTTCCTGGGATCACTTCAAAGTTCACCACAGCTAAGAGCTTATCAATCTTTCCACTGGCTATCCTCCTACTTGGTACAGATTTGGCAAACTCCAGCCTATTTGGGAAGGTGCTGCAGCTCTCACTGCCGAGCAACTCGAAATTTTAGTCAAATCATTCCTTGATGTAAAAGGCCAGAGGCGTGTCGAAGGAATCGGCGATGCTGAATACGCTTATGAAAACGAAAAAGCTTGTTTCAGAGCTGACCCATACTTGCACATACTTTTCTGCCGCTGATTCCATCTTGTGGGTTACCTTCTGAGCAGAGGCTACATGCGATACACAAAGCAGTAGAAGTGTGACAATAGCTGTAAATTACTAAGGACACAAGTATAACGATCATGAGAACATAAAAAATCCGCCGCTAGAAAACCAGCTACGGATTAGATTAAATTGAATGAACGATCCCGCTTTATCCCTCGAGATTAGCAAGGTAATGCTCAGCTTCTAGAGATGCTGCACATCCTAAACCAGCAGCGGTAATCCCCTGTCGGTAAAATGTATCAGCGACATCACCTGCAGCAAAGATGCCTGGGGTTTTAGTCGCTGTCTTACCTGGGGTCGGGATAATATATCCAGATTCATCGAGATCAACCAAACTGGTGTCAAGAAAATCAGTATTGGGAGTATGACCAATCGCCATGAAGACACCTTCTAGCTCTAATTCAGAAGTAGAACCGTCCACTGTGCTTTCGAGTTTCACACCGCAGATGCGCTTATTGTCATCTAAAAGATATTCCGTGATACCAGAATTCCAAACTGGCACAATTTTCTTGTTAGCCAGAGCTCTACTAGCCATGATCTTAGATGCGCGTAGTTCTCCACGTCTGTGAATGAGATAAACCTTACTAGCAAATTTAGTAAGGAAAGTCGCTTCCTCAGCGGCAGAGTCACCACCACCAACAACACAGACAGGAACGTCTCTGTAAAATGCCCCATCACAAGTAGCGCATGCGGTAAGGCCGGCACCTGACTTCACTAGATCCATTTCTCCTGGGAGACCTAGGTAGCGAGCTGATGCTCCAGATGCGATAATAACGGTCTTAGCTTGATACGTCTTTTTATCGTCAGGAGAGAATACATTGTGAGCATGAATCGTGAATATATTATCGGCATTTTTCTCAATCTTAGAGACTGAGATACTGTTTTCAACACGAGTGCCGAAGCGCTCAGCCTGTTGCTGCATTCTCACCATCAGCTCAGGACCCATGATCCCGTCAGGGAATCCAGGGAAGTTTTCTACATCTGTAGTAGTAGTAAGCTGTCCTCCTGGCTGTGAGCCAGTGAGAATAAGCGGAGAGAGATCAGCACGAGCTGAATAGATAGCGGCGGTGTAACCGGCAGGTCCTGTGCCGATTATTATTACATTTTCCATATTTTTTAGAGTATGTTGAAAATTATTTATTCCAGTTTTTTATAAGATCAAACTGTCATTACTTCTTTTTCCTTAGAAGCTGATTCTACTTCGATTTTTTTAGTGAACGTATTAGTAATTTCCTGCACTTGAGATTCGAAATCTCTCGCAGAATCCTCTGATAGAACCTTATCACTCTTAAGCTTCTTTCCTGCATCCATAGCATCCTTACGGCAACTGCGGATTCTTACTTTAGATTCTTCACTGATCGTGCGGACACGCTTGACCATTTCTTGGCGGCGTTCTTCATTCAGTTCAGGGATTGGAAGACGGAGACGCTTACCTTCGTTCACTGGATTGAAGCCCAGTTGAGCTTCACGGATAGCACGGTCAATATCATCTGCTGTGCTTGGATCGTGAGGCTGAATCACGATCTGGCGTGGCTCTGGAGTAGTGATGATAGCGAGGTCACGAAGCTTCATTTTACTTCCATAAGCTTTCACTTCCACGTTTACATTCTCCACGAGTGCTGGTGATGCTTTACCTGTGCGCACTGATGAAAACTCTTTACCCATATATTCAATGGCTTGTTCCATGGCCGTTTGCATTTCTGATATTACTTCTGTAGGTTCCATATTATTGATTGGTTATTTTGTTTTAAAATTGATGATTAGTTACTAACGATTGTGCCGATCTTTTCACCGAGTATCGCTTTAGTAATATTCCCTGGGACATTAAGATCGAACACCATGATGGGGATATTATTATCCATGCAGAGGGAGAATGCAGTGGAGTCCATCACACCGAGCTGGTTATTAATACAAATTTCAAAGTCGATAGTCTCATACTTAGTTGCGGTAGGATCTTTCTTAGGATCTGCTGTGTAGACACCATCTACCATAGTCGCTTTAAGAATGGCATCAGCTGTCATTTCGCTAGCTCTAAGAGCTGCCGTCGTATCTGTAGAGAAGAATGGACTCCCTATTCCAGCAGCGAAGATTACCACGTAATTTTCACCGAGCTGACGGGATGCTTTTCTACGGATGAATGGCTCAGCTACATTCTTCATCTCGATCGCACTTTGCACGATGCATTTGACACCTTCGGCCTCAATCGCACTTTGCACAGCAAGTGCATTCATCACAGTCGCCATCATACCCACGTAGTCAGCAGTCGCACGATCCATTCCACGAGCACTAGCACTAGCCCCTCGCCAGAAATTACCGCCACCGACTACGATCGCTATCTCTATGCCTTCTTTATGGGCTGCAGAAATTTCTTTCGCAATACGTTCTACAATCTCAGGGGAGATATTATCTTGGCTACCTACCTCACGCAAAGCTTCGCCGCTAAGCTTGAGAACTACTCGTTTAAATGGGAATTCGGAATTGCTCATAATGTGTGCACTAAAGAAACATTTATGAGCCGAAATTGGGAAGACAAATCTTAATAATTGAGTAAAAAACAAAGTGAAACTTTGTCGCTTAGCCTACTGTAATACACAGTAACAGAGTGTCACTACTACGGGAAAGACACTCTAGACATAAATAAGGCTCTTAAACGCTGGTGTTGCGTATTAAGAGCCTTAAAGCTGGTGGAGGCGACGGGGGTCGAACCCGTGTCCTAAATGTTTTTCAAGTAAGCTTCTACATGTTTAGTTAACAACTTTTGTTTAAAGAGACCGTCGCTTGTTAACCACTGATGTCTTCTCGATTCCCCTGTTTTATCTCACCTATCACTCCGGAAACCCGAGTTCAAGACCAGTTCACATAGTTTGTCGCGACCACCCTTAGTGAACATTCAGGCGGCGGCGTATGCTGTCAATTAAGCAGCAAGTGCTAGCTCGTTAGAGTCTGCAATTATTTTTTTGAACGGCTTTTTTAAGAGGCCAACCGATCAACCTCTACATGCGACCTATCCTTCCAACATCCAGTCGAAACCAAAACGCCCCCACATTAGCTGTGGTGTAGTTTATTATGACTACTGGCTGATTGTTAAGATCAACTACAAATGAGCTTCGCATTTATTTCTCTAAAATCAAGTGGAATTACTCATTTGATCATATTGAAAATACCGGTGGCGGGAATCGAACCCGCACTCCATAAGAATTCGATTTTGAATCGAACGCGTCTACCAATTCCGCCACACCGGCATGGGAGGCATCAAGTGCGTGTGCATGCTGAGTAGTTTCGCAGAAATGTCAAAAACTAATACAGCTCTAAAGTAAAAATAAAAAGGATGTGAGCGATAACGCCCACATCCTTCACTATAACACAATATGAAATAATTTCTCAGAACTAATCCAGTGACGGATTAGCGATTTTCTGACATTGGAGGAAATGATCCACCTTTGATTTTTTCAACGATTGCTTGTAGCTGTCCAACGAATTCATCAGCACGTTGGTTACCTTTGAATTTTTCTGTGATGAAGTCTTTGACCGAGGTCATTTCTTTCTGAGAATCTTCTGATTTACCCGAGATGAACAGAGCACGAGCATAGCCAATTCTCATCATTATATCTTCTGACCCCGTGATATCTTTGGTGTCGAGCATTGGAATAAGTGCGGTAGCGAATGCTTTTACTTTATCATCTGACTTCGCTTCTAGGAATGCCACTACAAGGGAGTTCACCTTAGCGTCTTCACCATACTTGCCAGCCTTAACCTCTGTCGCAAGAGCGGTAAGTGCGTCCCAGTTACTTTGCATTGTGTTTGCGTGAACGAGTAGGCTCAATCCAAGCTTTTCACCTTTAGTGAAGGGATCAATCATAACTAGTTCTTTAATAGCCTTCCAGTCTTTAGCTATCATGAGTGGGCGAAGTTTAGCGTCGAACTCGTCTCCTGCTAGTTTCTTAGCTTCCTGCTCTTTTGCGAATACTGCCGCATCAAAGTCAGTGCTAAGCATCTGCTTAACCACGCCTTCCTCTAGAGTAGATGGGTGACCGATGAAGATTACCTTACCGTCTTTTACTGCGAATGCAGTAGGGATACCTCTAGTTCCAGAAGCAATAAGCCATGAATCTGCAAAGGCACTTTTTTTACCACCTGAGTAAGCGATAGGGTAGCTCATACCGTCTCCTTTATCTGTTACAAATTCTTTCACCTTATCAAGATCGTCTTCCCAGACATTCATGCCTACGATTGTGAGACCTTTGTCTCCATAGCTCTTATGAAGGACGTTCATATGAGGAATCATAGCGACACAAGGTCCACACCATGTTGCCCAGCATTCTATGATATAGACTTCACCAGCTTTATCTAGTTTAGTGAGTTCTTCACCTTGAACCCAAGTAGCACCTGCAATAGCCGGAGCGACTGAACCTACTTCGAGTTTTGCAGCCACTACTGGCTTAGTTGGAGCGTCTGCTTTTTTTGCAGGAGCTTCATCTTTAGTTGCTTGAGCATTTGCAAAGCTTACTAGTCCGAGTGTAGCGATCGCTACAGATGTTAGTTTTTTCATAAATTTAGTATAAATTAGCATCAGGAGTAATCAACTCATTTTTTCAGACTTTGATTACTACTACTTTCAATATTTAGAGCGTTACCAAACGAATTTTTTTCTAAATTTGTGTATTCGACGATATATTACCACTAAGACTTGTTCACAATGGTCAGTGAAAGCGAAATAATTAAAACATCTTTGCTAATTAGTATATTCTAAGTTTATACTCCTTCCGTATGGCAAAGAAGCAGGCATTAGGAAAAGGATTAGGGGCTCTGATTAAAACTCAGGGCAACTCTAGCATCGCATCTAATAGCGTAAAAAAGGGATCTGGCACTCATGAAAATGATGTTCGTAATGTTCCGATCACCTCCGTAGTCCCCTCACCTCTACAACCGCGTAAACATTTCACAGAGGCTATGTTAGATGACCTTATGGAGTCTATCGCTCAGCACGGGATCATTCAGCCACTTATCGTCAGAGAGGTAAATGGTCAGTTAGAACTCATCGCTGGTGAGCGTCGCTGGAGAGCATCTACGAATCTAGGTTTAAAAGTTGTTCCAGTGATCATCAAGCAAGCGAGCGACAAAGATGTGCTAGAAATGGCATTGATCGAGAACCTACAACGTGAAGATCTTAATGCTATAGAAGAGGCCTCTGGTTACGTTCTCCTTGCGAAGGAATTTGCAATGAAGCAAGATGAAATCGCTAACCGAGTGGGTAAATCTAGAGCTAGTGTGGCCAATGCTATGCGTCTGTTAGACCTTCATGATGACGTCCAGAGTATGGTGGCTCAGAGTCGCATCTCGGTGGGCCACGCTAAAGCTATCCTTTCTCTTAAAGATGCTGATTTACAGCTTCTAGCAGCCGATCAAGTGATTAAGAAAAAACTGACTGTGCGTGCGACCGAGAAACTTGCTCAAGACTTTAACAAACCAAAAACCACAAGCACCGCGACCAATAACAGTAATGCGACTGCTGAGGAAACTGCTCTGATTCAGAAAATCCAAGAGCAACTTCAAAATGATTTCTCGACCAGAGTGCAAGTGCATCACACTGCCAAGAAAGGTAAAATCGAGATAGAGTATTACGGAAATAAAGACCTGAACCGTATTCTCGATCTATTAGGCGTCTCTCTAAAAGACTTTTAATTCTTCATTTTCAACAGCATGTTTTTAAGCAATAAATTGTATCTGACAGTCCTTCTTCTAGTAGCGGTGATGGTCACGCTGATATCATGTATGAAGAAGACCACGTTACCACCTATAGCTAGTAACACATTTTCGTCTATTCAGAACTGGCCATTTGGAGAAGATGCTTATTTACATACTCAGAACATAGTCAACTTCGGCCCTCGCCCAATAGAAAGTAAAGCTCACAAGAAGGTGCAAGATTATATCACCTATGAGCTGAATAAGTCAGGCTGGGTAGTGACCGAGCAAAGTTTTCAGTCAGAGACTCCCTATGGTCGCAGAAACTTCACGAACCTAGTTGCTAGGTATAATATCCTAGAAAGTGGATCATCTCAAAAAAACAATTCACCTAATATCCTCTTAGCTGCTCACTACGACTCTAAAATGATAGATGGCTTCCTGGGAGCAGACGATGCTGCTAGCTGTGTAGGCGCTTTAATAGAAATTGCTAAACACTTACCATCTCAACCAAATTCCGTAGCTCCCTATGTAGAGTTGGTATTCTTTGATGGTGAAGAGGCTTTGAAAAAAAACATCGTCCAAGGAAAAGATGGATTTTATGGCAGTTCATACTACTCTGGCTATATTCAGCGTGATTTAGCTAACGATAGAAAAACATACCAAAAGCTTCCTAAATTTGGCATTCTATTAGACATGATAGGTCACAAAAACCTCTCGATCGCTATCCCGTCAGACACTCCACCCCCCCTGATGAAGAGCTATCAGAAAATCATAGGTCAGCATGGATTACGTAGTCAATTCAAAGTGGCTCCCGGCCCCATTCTAGACGATCATGTCCCCATGAATGATATCGCAAAAGTGCCAACAATTAACATTATTGGAGACTTCAGTCGTAAGAATTGGTGGCATACGGATGATGATAATTTCGATATTGTGTCTGAGAAGAGCCTAACGATTAGTATCCAGTTCACACTGGAGTTAATGATGGACATGGATGCTAAGACTAAGAAGTAAACCTACTTCAGAACACCATGCTTTTTGAGCATTTCTTTGACTCGAGGATCTAGCTTTGGTTTACCAAAACCCTCCATATTATTAAGTGCATTAGTCACTATTTCGAGTGCGTCGAATTTTCGTCCGCCCCCATTGAAACCAATCCTCATTTTAGACTGATGAATGTAATTGGTTATATATATACTAGGAACATAACACGCTGGATACCAAACTCTCTCATAATCATAGTGGTATTCCTTTTCGCCTGTTCTAGGGCATCTAGTGCAGTGTCTAACACTCTCAATAGTCCATTTACCAGGGATGATATAAGCAGGAAAATAGCTCTTCTCCGAGTCGCTCTGAAGCGTCAGTGATCGTGTTATGTTAAAGTAAGTATGCCCTTGGATAAGGGATCTTTCAGCAGCTCTGAGCATTGTAAAATAACTAACCGCCTCTCTAGATGGCTTATTAAACCCAGTGTATTCAATGTTAAATTGACCATTACTCGTGGTCGTTTCCTTATAGCCTCCCCAGCTACTACTACTGCCTTTCCAAGGGACTCCAGGGCTACTAGTATGAGCTTGATAGTAAAGTTGGGCAGTGGAACAGGAAACAACTGTTAGACAGATGCTCGCTAATACTAATTTAAAGAATGCTTTCATTACTATATCAGACTGGTGAGGAGTGACGTCTATTCAAGTAAAATATACGATCCATTGATCATTATTAGACTTTTACAAAGACGATTTCCCCAGCATCTAGCTCCGCTATGATCCGGTCACCTTCTGCAAAGATGACATCTAGTATTGCTAAACTTAATGGGTCTGACAAATGCTTCTGGATTGCTCGTTTCAGCGGTCTCACTCCATAGGCTGGATCGTAACCTTCCTCTACAATAAAGCCTCTCGCTTCATCACTGAATTCGATGGTGATTCCTTGCTTTAGAAGTCTTTTCACGACTCGTTTAAGCTGGATATCAATGATTGATTTTAACTCTTCTCTGTCGAGTCTATCAAAGATCACTGTTTCATCAATACGATTTAGAAACTCAGGGCAAACTTCAACGAAGCGGCTACCCAGATCTAAGAATCAAGCACATCACTAGCGGTAATATTTTCTATCTAGACCCCAAGCTTTATGAGGACAAATCCAAAGCGGCGAGTTTCCGCACTTTTTACTATGAACCAAAAACTAGGAGCATGAAAATTCAAGACGATGCAGTCCATTTACTGCTAGGGATTAGTCACGATGGAATCCATGGAGATTGGGCATTTAGCAGCTGGAATCTAGTGGATTTATCGATACTAAGAGTCCGCCTCAAAGCAGAATTACAAACCTCAAATAAAATATTATATAGAAAAGCCAACATCATTCAATCTGGAAAATGAAAGTTTTCTAGCCATTCTCCATTTAAAGGCTTTTCACAGAGATGTTTTATCGTTTCACTGCACACCTTATGGCAACTGATCACATCGATGTAAGCTACGTGGCTAATCTAGCTCGACTAGAGCTTACACAGGAAGAAACCACCACATTCCAACGTCAAATTGAAGACATTCTCGACTACGTAGAGAAACTCAATGAGTTAGACACTGCAAACGTAGAGCCTACCGACCATGTTGCTAGCGTTTATGACCGTATCCGTGAAGACGTCACTAAACCTAGTATCGAGCGAGATGACTTCCTCAATATAGCACCTGATACGATCAATAATCAACTTCGTGTCCCTAAGGTCATCGAAGAAATGTAATCTACGCCTAACATTTTACTTTAACAAATTTTATGAGCCTTTCATCACTCACTATTACTGAACTCCGTGCTAAACTCACTACTCGTGAAATCACCGCAGTAGAAATCATCGACTCTCTAGAACAGTCGATCAAAGAAAAAGACGGCGCTATTGGCGGATACATTGATCCTGCTGGCTACGACTTCGACGCCGCACGCGAGGCTGCTAAGTCAGCAGACATCTCATTACCTCTAGGCGGGATCGCCATCGCCATCAAAGACAATATCAATGTCAAAGGTGACCCATGCCGCTGTGCCTCTAAATTCCTCAGTAACTCATTCATTTCTCCATATGATGCGACTGTCATCACAAAACTCAAAGCTGCTGGAGCGATCCCACTCGGTAGATTGAACATGGATGAATTTGCCATGGGCTCGACTAATGGAAATTCATCCATTCAGCGCACTAACAACCCACATGACCTAGACCATGTTCCCGGTGGATCATCTGGCGGATCCGCTGCAGTTGTCACGGCAGACACCGCTATCGCAGCTCTTGGTTCTGACACTGGTGGTTCTATCCGTCAGCCAGCATCCCACTGTGGAGTAGTAGGTCTTAAGCCTTCATATGGTAGAGTCTCTCGCTACGGATTAGTCGCATTTGCCTCATCTCTAGATCAGATAGGCCCAGTCACTAAGTCTGTGGATGACGCAGCTCTCATGCTTAATGTCCTCAGTGGTCTTGATAGTATGGACAGCACCTCACTAGAAGTAGATGTGCCAGACTTCACAGCAAATCTTGACGCCGGTGTCGCTGGAATGAAATTTGGAATACCGACTGAATACTTTACAGCAGGAATTGACCCTGCAGTCAGAGCGGTTGTGGATAAGATGATCGCTCAGCTAAAAGACGCTGGTGCAGAGATCGTTGAAATTTCACTACCACACACCGAATACGCCGTTGCAACTTACTACATTATCGCTCCCGCTGAAGCATCATCAAACCTATCACGCTTCGACGGTATTCGCTACGGTAACCGCTCTACTAAAGCAGCGAACCTTATCGAAACCTATAAAAAATCTCGCTCAGAAGGATTTGGTCAAGAAGTCAAGCGACGCATTATTTTAGGAACCTATGCTCTATCCTCCGGATATGATCATAAATTCTACAACAAGGCACAGCGAGTCCGCACATTGATACTGAAAGACTTCACAGATGCATTTGAACAAGTAGATGCTATTCTATCACCAGTTTGCCCTACTGCAGCTCCTAGACATAGAGAAAACAATGATGACCCATTGAAAGAGTATCTTGCTGATATTTGCACTATCGCTGCAAACTTAGCTGGTATTCCAGGGATCTCTGTTCCTGCTGGAACCGTCTCTAATAGTGCAGGGAATCAACTCCCTGTCGGTTTACAGATTTTAGGACCACAACTCGGTGAAGCAGTCATTCTAAAAGTAGCTAAAACTTGTGAAAGTTTTTAGAAAGACACGCAGAAACTATTAGAATTTCAAAAATATATATAACAATTATTTTGACACAGTTTGAAAATTATACTTTTATAATTAGATGATATAACGTAACTCATTGACTCTATGAAATCTAAGAAAAATTTAACACGCTTCACCTATGAGACAACATCCTTCCAAGGTTGGAGACTTTGCCGAAGCAGATTAGGCACTACATTCACTAAATACTTTTCCGATAAGAAATACGGGAGTGAACGCAAAGCCCTCAAGGCAGCCGAAGCATTGAGAACAGAACTAACCGAACTCCTAGATGGTTCAGGAAAGGCTAACGGAAAACTCAGCCAAATTACTACCAATAAAGCAAAAAAACTCCTCAAAGACGCTTAATTGCTCTTATTAAGATTGAAGCTCATCTCTTAAACAAATGACTGCTAATAAGGATTAGCGGGGGGCTGCATTAGTGGAATACCTACACCATTGGAGGCATTACAAATTTTGTAATCGTGTAGCCTAGGTAGATAGATAGTAAAATGAAGCCCTTTTTCTTGCTGAGTGACATTTTACTACGCATCATGGATGCGATTAACACGATCACACCAGCCATCACACCGAGATCAATCCAGTTGATGTTTACTGCCTCCATACGCTTAACAGTGGCTGTGATACCTATGACGGCGAGTAAGTTAAAGATACATGAACCTACAGCATTTCCCGTGAGCATATCACTCTGCCCTTTCCTAGCGGCTACAATAGAGGTTGCTAGCTCAGGAAGCGATGTTCCAAATGCTAGTAGTATTAGTCCTATGATAGCCATCGAAATACCGAAGTGCTGAGCTACCTTAGTGCCGTGTTCAATAAGCCATTCTGAGCCAAACTTAAGAGCGACAAAGCCAAGAGCAATCCAGACCACGCTGAGCACTAGCTGAGCTGGGCCGGCCTTCTTAGCCGCTTCCACATCTTCCTTAGAGAAATCTTCTGACTCATGAGCTCCAACCTCATCCTTTGCCATTCGTAAGCTAGTGATCACATAGATAATGATACCAGCAAAGAGTATCATCCCTTCCCAGCGAGCAATGTCGTCATTAAAAAGCATCACCATGAACACCACAGTCGAAACGAACAATATAGGAATCTCTCGGCGGATAATCTGACGGTCAATACTTACGGGATTAATCAAAGCACTGACACCTAAAATCAGTGCAATGTTACAGATATTAGAGCCAATAATCGTTCCAAATGCCTGATCGGAAATATCGGCAGCATTTGCCTCTAAACAAACTAGAAGCTCAGGTGCACTCGTTCCAAACGCAACAACGGTGAGGCCAACGATCAGTGGAGAAATCCCCAACTTAAGGGAAATCTCTGATGCCCCTTTAACTAAAAATTCACTGCCGTAATAAAGGGTAACAAACCCTGCTAAAATCCATATGAAATGTATAAAAATAATGCTCACGGCTCATGCCTAAACCTCCTCTATAAATTAGCCAATCTTTTTTTCGAAAAGAATCAAAAGATTAACTAGCCCGCAATCAAATTAGAGCTTATGATCTCTGCACAATCTAAGTACCATAAACATCATGATCGGACTTACTGAAAACGCAGCCAAAGAACTCAACACCCTCGTCGCTAACAAAAATTTACCACAAGGAACTGGCCTACGTCTCTCTGTGCAAAAAGGAGGCTGTGCTGGCATGCAGTATGTCATGGCAGTTTCTAAATCACAGCCAAATGATCAGATTTTCGATAGAGATGGGGCCTCCCTGTATTTGGACTCAGCCAGCTCAGAATACCTAGAAGGTTGCGAGATTTACTATGAATATGGCCTTACGGACTCAGGCTTTAAAATCCGTAATCCTAGTGCCGCTCGCTCCTGTGGTTGTGGCACCTCGTTTGAGGCAAAAGGTGAAGAAGGCAACTATAATCCAGCTGACGACTGTAAGTAAATCATAACCGCTCTCTCATTTGCCAAAGCAGAAACAAGAAACCTGGTCAGAAAAACTAGTCCAGAGTAAGCCACTGTATTTCTGGTGGACTCTTACTATTATTGTCTGTGTTGTGTTCGCTATTACTAGCTGGATCTATGTCCCTGCTATCTTTAATAACCCTCACTATCCTCAGAATTATAAAATCCTCGATAAAATAGGTCGTCTACCTGAAATAAATTCGTTTAAAACACTAGATCCCCCTGATGGTGACATCAGAGATGTGAAGACCCTGTATAATCAATTTAGACCATTTACAGAGAGTAAGCTAGTTAAGCACAATAACGAGCTGATGAAAAACTACATTGGTAACTTTAAATACGATTACATCAACAACTACATCCAAGGTAACTTCAGAGTAATCAGGACCAAGGTGCTCACCGCAAACGATGTTTTCACCAAGGGAATCGTCGTCCAAGCATCCGCTATGGTGAAACCTAATAAACACTCCGATGCAAGAGCATTCCCAGTATGGATCGAATTCATATTACCCAATGCTCCAGACTCAGTAGCTAGCGAAATTAAACCGGGAACCGTCTTAGAAATTAGTAAAAATCCATTTTTTACATCGATCATAAACGTGGAAAGAATCGAACGTGAAGACGATGATCCGATCATGAACTTCACCATCATCCCTCTCGTTTACGAAGCCTCTTGGGATCTACCTAAAGGAGGTAAATTCAATATTTCTCCTCCTAAAAAACTTAATTTAGAGGCGAAACTATCCATCTTTTAATTCCCACCACCACTTTAATCAAATGAAAATTATCTCCTGGAACGTCAATGGCATCCGTGCTGTGCTAAAGAAAAACTTAGCAGAATGGTTCGCTGAAACTCAGCCAGACATGCTGTGTCTTCAAGAAACTAAAGCCAAGCCTGAACAGGTAGAGCTTCCTTTTGAATTCGCTGGATACTATCAGTATTGGAACTCTGCTGTGAAACCTGGCTACTCTGGCACTCTGATTCTCTCTAAAACTAAGCCAATCAATGTTATCAACGGTATCGGTATAGATGAACATGATACTGAAGGTCGAGTGATCACAGCTGAATACGAAGACTTTTATCTCGTCACAGTCTACACCCCAAATGCTCAAGACGGCCTCGCACGTATCGACTACAGAGTGCAGTGGGACAAAGATTTCCTCGCCTTTGTGGAAGATCTTGAACTCACGAAGCCAGTAATTTTCTGCGGGGATCTTAATGTCGCTCATAATGAGATCGACCTCGCTAGACCTAAAACCAACAAAAAGAACGCAGGCTTCTCAGAGCAAGAACGTTCGGCATTGAATAATATCGTAGACTCTGGATTCGTAGATACTTTCCGTCACTTTGAACCAAAGACTGAAGCAGCCTATAGCTGGTGGAGTTATCGTGCTGGAGCTCGTGGTAAGAACGTAGGATGGAGACTCGATTACTTCTGTATCTCAGAAAACCTCGTCCCAAGACTTAGTTCAGCTAGCATTCTAGCGGATGTATTAGGCTCAGATCACTGTCCTGTTCAAATCGAAATCAACTGATTTACTATGTCTCATATACCAGAATCATTCCATTCGTTTGAAACCTATGAACCATTCAGTCATTGCTGTGATTGTTCTAAAGAATTGATCTAGTCCGCTGAAACCTACATGATTCAGAAAATATTCTCAGGTAAGGAATGTATCATGGAATTTGCCCTTTGCTCTAAATGTAATGATAATCTAGATCAATCCATTTCAGCACCGTCTAAGGAAGACATGTATGACTTCTTGTTCGACAATGCAAAGTTCGAAGAACCTCCCGCAGACTACACTGTCGAGCAGTCATTAGAACAGATAGACGAATGCCTCACCTGCGGAAAACTTCGTTCTGACTGTAAGGAATATAGCTACTCAGGGCTATTTATAGGCTCTCACATGGTTCCAGGTCCTATGCCCATGATGGTCTGTGACGACTGCCAAGGATCGATGGCTAAAAACCTTTCTGAACACACGAAAAACGTAAGAAATAAGTTTTACCAAGAAAACTTCCCTAATCCACCCAGTGAAGCAGATTTACCTAGTTACAAGGGTAAACCTATTTTCATGTAGGATCTAACAAAAGATCACCTCGCCCCACATTTCTGGAATGTGCATATTGATCTCACCCTGTGGACTCCAAACCCAATTATCTTCTGGGTGCTCAGTCCACGGGATCTCTGTTCCATGCTCCGGAATACGCTTATAATTCCCGTCGACCACTTCGTGTTGCCATTGGACTCTAGAAAAGTTAAGCTTCCAGATATCCTCAATCTGAGGAGGGCTCATTCCCCCTTTATGGTATTTCTTAAGCCCTGCCCAAGGAATAGCGAGCTCCACTTTCCAGCCTTTATCTTTAGAGTTTGGATCATTAAGCACTCCATCGATACTTACTTTAGAAATCAATCCTTCTATATTTGTTCCTAAATCAGGAGTTCCCCCATCCTTATATGACCTATCTAATGTTAGCTCCCAAATAGTCCCTAGTGCGTTGATCTCAAATTCATAGTAGTTTAACCCATCACCATCTGGATCAATAAACACTTCGAAATCATTATCATGATAGATGATACTATTTTTTTCTGTAAGGGTGCCCCAGACATCGCTTTCCTCTAACTCAGCAGCGATATAGAAGTATTCCTGATCCCACAGCATCTTAGCCCGTGTGCAGAACTTTGGCTGGGGTGAACCAGAGCCACGGATATCAATAAAATCATCCGTCCAAGCCGCAAGATTCCAAGTTGGATCAGAGAACTTCCCGTTGACTAAGATAGACTGACTAGCTCTCTGACAATGGTATTTTTTGACACTCACAATAGATAGTCTGTGATCTTACTCTCGCCCTAACAAGCTATTTGTCTGCTGAATAGTGAGCTCTGCGTATTGCTTTTTAGATAAGACACGCTTTTTACTAAAATCACCTCTGTTAGAAACATAACCACTTTGACCTTTTTTCACAGTATTAGCACTACCCTCTCTGGCGTTGGTTTTAGACACAGAATTAGTGCCAAACTCACTTCTATTAAATCTAGAATCTCTACTTCCAGCTAGTGCCTGTTTTTGCACATAATGTGGTGAATTCTTGAACTGACTACCATCGAGGTTGCCACCATATTGTTTGGTATTGTAACCCGTATTATTACCCCAGCGCTTCTTACGATAGTTTTCTTTACCGTAGGACTTACCTTTATAGTCTCTAGAAACTGCGTAGGCACCCTTTTTAGAGAAATCACTCTGTTTATCAGAAGTCGCTCGTATCATACCATTCTTGTCCTTCGTGTATTCGTAATCTCCCGTGTATTTCTCTACTCCAGATGTCGCTCTCACCTTCTTATTGGTAATAGTTTGCTTACTGGCGCATGACACCAAGCATATCACCCACATAGCGAGTAATGATGAAAATAGGCATCTAGATAATATCGAAATGGAAAATGTATGCTTCATAAAACTCTAGGTATCTTAAAGTTCATCAGCAGCAAAGCAAGCGGAGAATTCTACTAGTTTTACACTCTCCTATACCCTATGTTTCGAATACACATGGATGAATTAAACCCAAGACTAAGACCTACTCCCCCAGAAGATATTGAACCACTGAAAATACTATACCAAGATCAGTGGTTAGCCATCGTCCACAAGCCAGCCACCTCGTTCACCCCACAGAGACTCCGCAACCTGAGGATCTAGTCACCATGAAGATCCTACGTGACCAGATCGGTGAACACGTTTTCAGTATCCATAGACTAGATCGCCCCACCGCTGGTGTCCTTCTTTTCGGGATCGACCGTGAAGCCTCTAAATCTTTGCACAAGAATCTCGCAGAAAAGGAAATGCAAAAAACTTACTGGGCGATTATCAAAGGCAAACCAGCTCAGAAAAAATGGGAATGCCACGCCACTATCCAAAAACACGAGACCGCACCAGTCCATGATGCTCACACGAGTTTAATCTCTTTAAAAACATTTCAACACAGTTCTGGCATTGAGCTTTCACTCATAGAGGTCACTCCCCATACTGGAAGATTTCACCAGATCCGCAGACATCTTCTAGAAGCAGGTCACCCTATAGTAGGCGACTATCGCTATGCTGGTATGGAGAGCTGTGACTCAGATGGAGTTCAGTTAGACACTAGCACACGTATGCTATTATTAGCGAAATCACTAGAACTAGAGCACCCATTTACAGGAAAAAATTCAAGATAGAAACTCAGGACTCGTTATTTAATCAGCTGTTAGAGAACTCTTAATAAGCTACCTAGACCCAAAGATGCTCGTCCCTACTCTAACCATTGTGGCCCCCTCTTCAATAGCCACTTCGAAGTCTCCACTCATCCCCATACTCAGTTCAGGCAACTGAATATCGTGCTTTTTCTCAAGCTCGTTTCTCAGTTCACGAACCTTAGAAAACCAAACTCTAGCTTGTTCGGACTCTGAAACCGCTGGAGGAATACACATCAAACCGGCCACTTTGATGTTCTGCAACTCCTTAATATCAGTAAAGTTCTCGATCAGTTGATCAGCAGAAAACCCTCCCTTACTCTCCTCATCACCGATATTCACCTGTAAAAGCACACGAGGAGTAACCCCCATGTCACTGGCAACACCATCTGTATATCGAACTAACTTTAGGCTATCTAGACTATGCACTACATGAAATAACCCGAGAACCTTACGCACCTTATTTCTCTGTAATCCACCGATGTAATGCCACTCTATATCAGGCGACATCACTGGTATTTTATCCTGCCCTTCCTGGAGTTTATTCTCTCCGAGAATCTTTTGCCCAGCATCCACCGCTTTCTGCACATGCTCAACTGACCAAGTCTTACTCACCGCTATCAATGAAACTTTAGCAATATCTCTCCCAGAACGATGACAAGCTGCGCTCACACAGTCCTCAATTTCGGATAAATTTTCTGCAACACTCATGATTTTTTAGTAACTACTTAAGCCAATCAGCCACATCCTTAGCAAAGTAACTCAAAATAACATCTGCACCCGCTCGTTTGATGGCAGTCAGATTCTCTAACACAACAGCTTTTTCATCGACCCATCCCGCCTGTGCAGCACTCTTGATCATGAGATACTCTCCACTCACTTGATAAGCTACTATCGGAAGCGTAGTCACCTCCTTTAATCTAACAATAATATCCAGATAAGCACCTGCAGGCTTCACCATGATCATATCAGCACCTTCTTCTTCGTCTAAGATCGCTTCTCTTATACTCTCTCTAACATTAGCGTAATCCATCTGATAAGTCTTCTTATCACCGACCTTAGGAGCTGATCCTAGAGCTCCTCTAAAAGGTCCGTAATAGGCTGAGGCATACTTCGCAGTATAAGATAGAATCGATACATCTTGATAACCTCCATCATCCAGAGCTTCGCGGAGTGCTACTACTCTACCATCCATCATATCGCTAGGCGATACTATATCTGCTCCTGCCCTAGCATGGCACAGCGCTTGTTTACATAAAATATCTACCGTTTCATCATTCACGATTTCTCCCTCTCTCACCACTCCATCGTGACCATCGATATTATAAGGATCAAGAGCGACATCAGTAATAACGATCAACTCAGGATACGCTTCTTTAAGAGCCTTCACCGCTCTAGGGATTAAGCCATCATCATTCCAGCATTCATCAGCCGTCTTATTTTTCAGCCCCTCGTCCACCGCTGGGAAAATCACCACGGAAGGAACCCCTAGAGAGAACGCCTCTCCAGCTTCTTTTACAAGACCAGTTAATGACCAGCGTTTACAACCAGGCATCGCCTCTATCGCCTCATCCTCTTCTCTTTCATGCACAAATAGCGGGTATACAAAGTCATGAGAAGAAAGGCTCACCTCTCTTACAAGATTGCGAATTCCAGCAGATTTTCTATTGCGTCTTGGTCTCTGAATCATGCTGGTAATTAAAACCCAAAACTAGCTGATGTATAGTAATAAAATAGCCCCAATCTCATTTGAGACTGGGGCCGTTATAAAATTTTGTTATCTAATTAACTTAGAGTGATTTGATCTTCTCAAAGATTTCTTTTGAGCCTCTGAGTAGTTCTTTACCATCTTTATCAACGAGAACGTAAGTAGGAACAAATTTCACCTTTATATCCTTAAAGATAGTCTCTCCCATTTTCCCTGGCATAACAGTTAACCAAGGAAACTTCTCCTTAGTAGCCCAAGCAAGTGCTTTAGCTTCATTTTCACCTCTCTCTAAGCTCACATGAACCATCTGAACCTTATCATTATCTGCTATGTAGCTATTGTGTTTCTCCACTAACTGCGGAGCTTCTGATCTACAAGGTGGTCACCAACTTGCAGAAAAATAGACTAAGAAATACTCTGTTTCATTAGAAACATCTTGATTGACAAACTTATCTCCCTCAAGAGCGTAAGTAAGACCCTTTAGGCTTTTAGATACAGCTGTAGGAGCAACTTCCTCCACCACAACAGGTGCAGGCTTTACCTCAACAGGAATTACTGGTTTTTCTTCTGTCGAAGTAGCTGGTTCCTTCTTGCTACAAGAAGCCATCGCAACGGCTACTGAACAAGCAATGATTAATTTCATTTTCATAATGAACTAATATCACACACCAGGATAATAAATCAAGATGAAAAACCGATAAGCGAACGTAAACTAAAACTAAATAAGTTCAACTGACCAACCGTCTTTACCATCTTTAACTACCCATCCTTGCACCTTAAGTTTATCTCTGAGTTCGTCACTCTTGGTCCAATCCTTTGATGACCTAGCCTCCCAACGCTGCTCAGCTAAAGCTTTAATAGTATCAGGTATTTCTACAGTAGACTCTTCCTCTATAGCAGGAAGCTCCACACCGAGAGCATGAAGTATAAAATGTAAACCACGCCACTGAACTAATGGGTCGGACTCGTTTTGAGCACGTTTCAACGCTCCAAACATCGCTCCGATAGCCCTCTGAGTATTCAAGTCTTCATTCAGCCCAAGCCAGGCATTATCAAATAACCCTAGATCTTTCAATCCTAAGAGATCTTCGTAACTAGGTGCATCCTCACCTCTCACCCCAGCTTTATCAGCCAACACTCGCTCAGCTTTTCTTAGCTTTGTTAAAGCTTCACTGGCTGCATGGAGACTAGATAATGTGAAATTCATCTGCTTGCGGTAATGAGTACCGATCAATGTGTATCTAACCTCAGCTGCAGTATGCCCCTTAGCTATCAAATCCGCTAGTTGATAAAAGTTCCCTTTGCTCTTCGCCATCTTAGATCCATTTACCAGTAAATGCGTAATATGAAACCAGTGGGCAGCAAAGTCACCACCGCAAGAACACTTACTCTGAGCAATCTCATTCTCATGATGCGGAAAAACCAAGTCTTCACCACCAGAGTGTAAATCAAAACTATCTCCAAGATACTCACGAATCATCGCAGAACACTCTAAATGCCAGCCAGGACGACCTTCACCCCATGGACTCTGCCAATAGTTTTCACCATCTTCGTCACGTCTCGACTTCCACAACACGAAATCCGCCACGCTATCCTTCTCATACTCATCCGCATTACTCGCTCTGGAATTCTGGGTTTTCCCGAGATCTAATTCCCTTTCATCCAGATGAGATAACGCTCCATACTCAGGATACGATGAAATTTTAAAGTAAACAGAACCGTCCTCTACCGCATAAGCATGACCGTGCTCGATCAATTCCTCGATCATTTGAATCTGTTGAGGGATATGCTCAACAGCACTAGGCTCAATATGTGGCTCAAGACAATTTAGTGATGCACAGTCAGTATGAAACTGCTCAGTCCAATACTGAGTAAAGTCTTTCAACGACTTACCTGCAACCTGAGAGTCTCGGATCGTCTTATCATCCACATCAGTCAAGTTGCGCACATGCTTAGTCGGAATACCACCGAGCTCCACTACCCGACGGAAAACATCTTGCACCACAAACGACCTGAAATTACCAATATGAGCGGGGCCATAGACCGTAGGACCGCAACAGTAGAAACCAAAGGTCTCTCCATCGATTGGTTTAAGCTTATTTAGTTCCCTTTTAAGGGTATCATATAGGCGCATGTGCATGTGTCTAAACACATCTAGCCAAACTTCAATCACAGAATGTGTCGTATGGGAAAATGAGAAACAGGAAAAGCCAAAATGAATCCATTGCTCAACTACAACTAACCCGTTTCATCACCCCCAGCCCCTTTTCCCTGAGCCAAAGGTTCCACCTCACAAAAAAACTAGCCCCTAGAAGTAAACTTCTAAGAGCTAGTTGGAATTCTTTATTATTTGTATTGGTTAGCCTAAACTGACCGATACAGATCTAACTAAAAATTATTGAGCTTCAACGCCTATAGCACAAGGTCCTTTAGCACCTTCGCCTACTTCGTAGGTAACTTTTTGGTTCTCTTCTAGAGAAGCGTAGCCTGTAGCTTTGATTTCTGAGTGGTGCACGAATAGATCTTTACCACCTTCGTCTGGAGTAATGAAACCATATCCTTTTTCTGCATTAAACCATTTTACTGTTCCTGTATTCATAATATTATGTTTTGTTTCAGTAGGCGTATAAATTTTACTTACTGATAAGGTCTATTTAAACTATGTTTAGTAGTTTGTCTACAAAGAAATGAAACTAAATGCATTTATTTTTCGTTCAGAGATCACTTAGGAAAAAACTAGACTAATTTTGATGTTCTAAAATGCATTTTCGCCACCTTTTCTAACATTCCAACACCATGCTTTTTCTTCATCTCCTTAGCAGCTTGCACCACATTATCTCCAGCACCTAAAGGCATCGTCACTCCTCCAGCCTCACTTCCTCGCTCTATCCAACTCACAAATGACTCTCTCGCCAAGATAGACGCGGCAGCCACAGCTACATCACTCTCCCCCTTAGTTCTCTGAGTCAGCTCCACATATTGTGCAGATTCTTCACGCTTCAGCATCCCTTCTAGTAGTTCTTTCCGTGCAAACTGATCACTCAGCGCACTAAGACAGCTCGGCACCTTCGCAGCAAGACTACCTATAACCCTAGCATGCCCCCACGCCAGAAGTCGATTAAGATTTCCAAATTTCACATAAAGCTCATTATACTTCTCAGGCTTAAACAGGATTACCTCCCACGAAATTCCTTTTATCCCGCGGATAATATTAGAAAGCTTCTTAATCTTAGCAGCACTGCTAATCCGCTTACTATCCATCACACCCTTCTCTAAGAGCTCACGGGAAATTTCTCTATCAACATAAACTCCAGCAACAACTAAAGGTCCAAAGAAGTCACCCTTCCCACTCTCATCCACCCCAAAATGCGGCTCAAACATCTCTGGCATCAGCACCTCCTCATTCCCCATTCGGGCTTCACCGATGATCTCAGGTTCTAAGATGAACTTCACAAAGTCCTCAGTCCCCTTACCCTGCACCAGCACTTTAGGCCCCTTTTCATAGACAGTCACATTCACCACACCAGAAGAGTCCTTCTTCTTAGCATGCCAGATAGACCACTGCTTCTCACCAAACTCGAACCCACGCTCAGCGCAGATCACTCGTAGTTTCTCCACATCGGCCGACTCTATCTTAGATGTATAACTATTGGTCGCCATTTTCGTAAATTGCTTTCACCTTAGCTGTAATTTCACCCATACCCTCAGATCCATCGCTAACTGGCTGTGAACCGATCTTCCACACCCCACGCACTCCCACGAGTGAATTCGTCAAAAACACCTCATCAGCAGCCATCACACTTTCTAGTAAAACTGTCTCTTCTCGTACTTCTATATTAGCAGCCCTAGCTCTACGCATCACCAGTTCTCTGGTCACCCCAGGCAGACAGCCACTCGATAAACTTGGAGTGACCAGCACTCCATTATGAACTAAAAATAAATTTGCCATCGCAGCCTCAGCCACCTCATCCCTCGTATTAAGCATGATCACCTCATCCACTCCTGCGGACTGACCTGCCTTAAATGCCAATAAGTTTTCAGCGTATGAGCTACATTTGATTCCAGCTGTAGCACCACGTTCATTACACATGTAGTCACTCACCACTACTGTGCAGAACTCGCTTCGCTCAGGCACTGGATCAGCCTCCACCATGCAAACATCACGCATCGTTGTCACTCTCACCTTAGCTTTAGCCTCCATCAAATCATTCTCTCTTAAAACTCCAGCGATTACATCCTGTAATGGCTCACTAAGTCTCATAGCATAACCTAAACGATCCATACCCTTCTTTAGCCTAAGCATATGTAAATCTATTCCGTCAACTACTCCATTCACCGCCTGCATGGTCTCGAACACACCCATTCCCAGCTGCACCCCCTCAGAGCCGATCATCACTTTAGCCTCAGACCTGTCCATCAGATCTCCATTAAAATTTACACTATTCATAAAAAATTACTTATCCGTTATCCCCCCATAAATGTCAACCGAAGTAACACCCCACTCACTCTAACAGCACACTAAACCCGCAGAACAACTTAGAATTCTCCGGTGGCAAATCAGGTAATAAATCATCATTCAACAAATAATGATCACAGATCCTGAAAAACTCCTTCTCACACCGCACCCTGCGGATCTCATACTCAAATGCGGCATCCAGTCCCTGAGCGATATAGATCATATACTTCTTCATTTTATTCACATGCTTCGCCTCATCATACCCCAGCCACTCCACAGCTAGTTCTGCGAACAGCACCGATACATACTCATGTAGATCTCTCCTGCTAGGCTGCATCACCTCCTCACCATAAAAGCTCTGCTTCGTCTGCTGAAAAATCCACGGACTACGGATAGCACCACGCCCTATCATCAGCCCAGTCGCATTAGTCTTATCATGATACGCCCTCCCCGTAGACACATTCACAATGTTGCCATTAGCTAACACTGGACACTTCATCTCCTCCACCGCCTGCCGCACATGCTCATCATGCACCGGTGTTTGATATTTCTCTCTCACCGTCCGTCCATGGATAGCCAGAGCATCAATATCATGCTTTTTAAATACTGCTAAAATCTTATCAAATTCCCTCTCATCCTCAAAACCAATCCGCGTCTTCACCGTAAACAGTTTCCCCGCCTTAGAACACACCTCACGCATCGCCCCCAAAATACGATCCATCTGATCCAGATTTCTCAACAATCCACCACCAGCATCTTTCCTACACACCACAGGAGCAGGACAGCCTAAATTTATATCCATCCCCAGAACATCATGCTTCAGTAGAAAGTCAGATGTCCTCACCAGTGAAGGGATATGCACCCCTATCATCTGTCCAAAAATAGGAATCCCTGTCTTATTCTCAGTGATCGACCTCAAAATCTTCTTCTCCGGAGCACTATCAGGATGCACCCTGAAATATTCAGTCACAAAATAATCCGGTCCACCGAAATGGTCCATCACTCGCATGAAAGCAAGATCCGTCACATCCTGCATCGGAGCTAGTGCCAGCACAGGACGCCCATCCGGACAGCTTGGAAATGTTATCGTATCAGCACTCATCATTCGACCCATTGCTATAAACTCTATCACCTAGAATCACCAAGCTAAAAAACTCACCCTAACTTAAGCAACCGATTCATCTCCAACTTTTCTGGTAAGCTGGGCTTGCCAAGCACACCGAGCGTGCTAAGTAATTATTTAGCTATCCTTATTTCGTCTTACACCATTTGAATAGTTAGTGTGGATTAATAGCAAAACAAGATAGTGAGAGCATCCATCGACCCAAAATAGTTTCAACTTCACACCACCACTTGCAATCTCCCCACAGAAAGACATCTACTAAATTTATGGAAACACTTAACTTCCTCACACCAGAACTCGCTCAAGAAGCAGCTAACACACTCGGCACTCCAGTTTATATTTACTCACGTGACGAAATCGAAACCCGCTGCCAAGAAGTTCTAAACTTCCCCAATGCCTACGGCTTCAATGCCCGCTATGCACTCAAAGCCAACCCACATCTCACAGTTCTAAAACTAGTCGAGAAAGCCGGACTCCACTTTGACGCATCTTCAGAATACGAAGCCATGCGCTGCCTCCATGCAGGCATCCCGGCAGAGAAGATCCAGCTCACAGGTCAACAGTTCCCACGCAAGCACCTTAGAGAAATTATCGACTCCGGCGTCCTATTCAACGCTTGCTCACTCCGCCAGCTAGACGAGTTCGGCCAAGCTTACCCAGGTGCTAACGTATCCTTCCGCATCAACCCAGGCACAGGGTCAGGATCTAACAGAAAGACCAACGTAGGAGGACTATCCGCATCATTCGGCATCTGGCACGAAGAGATCGACCAAGTCACAGAAATCGCCGCCAAACATAATCTCAAGATCACCCGCATCCACTCACACATCGGATCAGGATCAGATCCAGAAGTATGGAAAGCCGTCGCAGAAATGACCCTCGCACAAGCGGATAAATTCCCACACATTCACACAGTCAATCTTGGCGGAGGCTTCAAAGTAGCTCGCATGAGTCGCGAAAAAAGCACCGACCTCCAACACGTCGGCGAATTCGTAAAACAAGTCTTCATCGCCCATTCACAGAAAACTAGCAACGAATATAAACTAGAGATCGAGCCTGGAACCTACCTATCAGCTAACTGCGGTTCACTACTCTGCGACGTAGACGACATCACCTCCACAGGCTCCGACGGCTACACCTTCCTCAAGTTAAACACAGGAATGGACACCATCACCCGTCCAGCCCTCTATGCCTCCGAGCACCCGATAGTAGTTCTCAACGACAACTCAGGAACAACTGACTACGTAATCTGCGGTCACTGCTGTGAAAGCGGAGATGTCTTCACTGTCGACGAGCAAGACACTCTGACCACTCTTAAGCTAAACACAGCAAACATCGGTGATCTAGTAATCATCGAAGGAACTGGAGCCTACTGTGCCTCCATGTCCCTCAAGAACTACAACTCCTTCCCCACCACCCCACAGCTACTCCTAGACAACGGCCAATTCAAAATCATCCAGCACCCCCAAGCCCTAAAGGACATGCTCTCCACCGAGCTAATCCCAGAGCTAAGCTAACCCGTAACGGAGATTTACAACCTCCACAAAGCACTGGTTCTCTGAAGGATAAATTCATACCAGTACAGGGAAAGGCACCACCGCATCCCTGTGCTAAACACCCAATAATCCATTCTCTGAATGGTTAATTTTATGCGGTATCGACGCCTCTAAAACAACCCCTCATTTAATCAACTCTATCTCCTTCTTAAACTGTTTATTCAGTTCAATAGCCTTCGTATAATTATCCAAACCTTGCTCAGCCTTCGCTGAATACAACAAGGATTTCAACTGTTTCAAAGCTCCCTTCTGCATATTTCCCCGACAAATACCAAAGCTATCTATAGCTTCCTCATAAAAGAATCTGCTCTTCTTTAAATTAGTTTCAGCTCACAATAGCCCTTACTATAATAGATCATATAGTGTTTCTTTCCAAAAAGATCCTCTCCTCTTTTTCTACCAAGAAAATCAATATAACGCTGAAATAAGCGGCGAGCTTCAGCCCAATTAGACCCCTTCATCTTTTCAATCCCCAATCGCAGGTCATCCATAGTATATACTGAATTCTGAACAGGAGTATCCTAAGCCAGACTAACGAGATTGAACGCTGTAAACATTGAAATACAAATGATAAGTTTCATAGTAAGATACGCCTAGCTCTCTCATTTCCTTAGATCTAAAGCATCACTGCTTCAACAGCACCCTCTCAGGATCATTCTTCACCCGTCTACTCACATACCAAAGTATGATCAGCGAGAAGACCACAGTAATACCTAGCACAAACACAAATTGCATCACCGTCAGGCTACCTTCCCAAAGCCCTTTGATAGACATCGCCACGTTTAACACTGGCGTATAAAAGACTCCGCTCATCATCTCTGCACCTGGCAAGATACAATAAACCAAGGACATCGCCACCACCAACATCAACAACGATGCCTTCATGTGAGCCTCCTTACTAGATCTCGCTAATATTGAGAGACTGAACAGTAACACAGCAAAGAAAAACACCAGACTCAGCAACAACACGATCATTGCTAAGATCGACCAAACATCCACATCACCCATCCCCATTTCTGGAGCGATTTGACTAGCTAACACAGCCATCAGACCGATACCTCCAGCAGTAGAGATCACGGATAGAGTCCCCATGATCACGATAAAATAAAGTTTACCAAGCACTACCTTCCAAAATGGAGCCGGAGTCACCAACACCGCCTCCAGTGTCCCACGCTCCTTCTCACCTGCAGCCACATCCACAGCAACTGCCATACATCCTGTAAATGCTAAGAACGCTAAAAAGTAAGCTACGGTCCCACCGAATTGACTTCCAGCCTTCATCCTCTGACTAGCGTAGTTCACATCTTCTTCGAACACGATCACTCTACCCATTGTTACCGCTACCTTATTATTTTTAAGGCGTAGCAACATCGACTTAATCCTCTCCTGAGCCGCGACTCCTTGAGCATCATAGAGGTAATGAATCTCCACTTTAGTCTCTGGGAAACTTTGTTCAACAACACTACTAGTCTGCACAAATGCCTGTAGCTCTCCCGAATCTAATAGTGGCTTAATCTCTCCGTCAGATGGATACGATTTCCACTGTAAATGGTTATCAAGCAGCGCTGAAATATCTCTAAGCTCAGAGATATCATCATCCATGCCACTAAGCCCTATCACCAATTCACTCTGCTCAACCTTCTGCTGCTGCTTAGCACCCAGTCCACCAACCAGCATGATCAAAGCAGGATAGAACACTAAAGGAACCAATACAGTCAAAACCAAAGTTCGCTTATCACGCAAGCCCTCAAACACCTCCTTCATCAATGAAGCTATCGTAACATTCATATCGACATCTCCTTCTCTGCATTCTCTAACAGCCGCACAAATTCATCCTCAATACTCGCGCTCTGCTGACCAGCTCTAAAATCATCCATCGTTCCCTCAAAAATAGTCCTGCCTTTATGTAAGATTAAAACATCATCCGCCAGCATCGACACCTCACCCATGATATGAGTAGAAAAAAGCACAGTCTTCCCATCCTCACGACAAGTTCGGATAATATCCATCAAGCTCTTCGCCGCCAAAACATCCAGCCCAGTAGTTGCCTCATCAAATACCACCACATCCGGATCATGCACCAGCGTCCTCGCCAGCATCACCCGCTGCTTCTGCCCCATCGATAATTTACCTGTAGGCCTATCTATAAACTCTGCTAACTCAAACTTCTCGATCAATTCCTCAATCCTCAACTCTAAAACATCACGTTTCAAGCCATGTAACTTACCAAAATAATTCAGCGTCTCACGAGCGCTCAGTTTCTCGTGTAGTCCCGCACTCCCAGTAAGAAATCCTATCTGCACTCGCACAGCTTCACCGTCCTTTGCTACATCCAGTCCAACCACAGAGATATCCCCACGCTGCGGCTTCATCAGAGTAGAGATCATCCGCAACAAAGTCGTCTTCCCACTACCATTAGGGCCCAGCAGAGCAAATACTCTACCTGGTTCACAACGAAAGCTCACATCATTCACCGCATGAACTTCTTCGCCTCCCTTACTTGCGGGATAAATCTTATGCACCTTGTTGACCTCTATCATTTGCGTTTCAAGCTAACACCGGTCCACCCCATGCCAATCATTAAACGACCAGAAATTAGAATTCATCCGTTTACAAATTTCTATCATGGAATAAACTATCTTTAATAACGCTCCTAACTCTATGAAATCGATACTCACTATTTTAAGTACCCTCACTATTACTCTCATTGCCTGCACAGAAGATGATAATTATTCAACCAATAAACCTATGGAAACATCCAAAACAACACCAGCTGAATCAGCTAAAAAAGTCGTAAAAACTGAAGCAGAATGGAAAGAAACCCTCACAGCCGAACAATACCGTGTGGCAAGAAAGTCTGGCACAGAAAGAGCCTGGGGAGCTACTTACAAGCAATTTAAAGAACAAGGTGCTGGAGCATACCACTGTGCTGGATGTGGAGCTAAGCTCTTTTCGTCTAAAGAAAAGTTCGATGCCAACTGCGGCTGGCCTGCATTTTACGATCCGGCTAACGCAAAAAATGTAAACACCAAAGATGACATCTCAGGTGGCATAGTTCGCACCGAGGTCACCTGCACAAAATGTGACGCTCACCTTGGCCACCTCTTCAAAGGCGAAGGTCACAACACTCCAAAAGACCAACGCTACTGTATCAATGGCATCGTCTTAAAATTTGTCCCTGACAAAACTGACAAGCCACTAAATACCTGTAAGTGACTTATGATAAATGACAAACAGTAAAAATATCATTTATTTCTTGACTTCGCATCAAGATCTCCATGCTTGATATGGACACTTACCAAGCAATAAACAACCCTCGAGCAGACACACTCACGGCCCTACTTTAAAAATGATCAGGCTTACATGGAGCAAAAGAACTACACCCACGTTAGATGTCTGCTGGGATATGAGCGTCTGAGCCATCAAGAACTCCTGTCAGAGCTCAATGAATTACTCTCACTTTGGAGTCTTTGGAAGAATTTATTTAGCGTTACAATGAAGCAAGAAAGTTGTCATCGAGTGGGCACCAAGCAAGAGCGACGACATAGTAAAATAAGTCAAACACGATCTCAACGATTGATAGACAGTGGGAGTCTAACATCTGCTGAAAAGAAGTATCTAAAAGCACAAATATCATCAAATAATCCATTTACTATGAAAGCTGAAATAGCTGCTAGGTCGGACGTATTTTGGCGTAAGAGAAATAAGCTACTAGAGCAGGAGGAGGGAGAAAGACTTGCCTCTGAAGGCTGTTCTACGCTACGCTCCGAATATCCTTCAGAGGCACTAAATCAACCACAAACACAACATGCGTAGAGTGTCCCTATTATGAGGCAACAGGCTCGGGGCTATTCCACTTGGCTAATTCTCTCTCAACATAAGCTTCAATAGCCAGTGTATAGTCGCACCTCTGGTTTTAAACTTTTGCCTATTCTGAGCCTTACGCTCTGCTAAGTCGTTTCTATGGTCACCATTGCTCTTTATTTCACGAGTGATCGTAGACTTATGGCGACCCAACTGCATTGCAATAGTTGTTGGGCTTAGGTTTTGACTTAGCAGATGCTCGATAGTATGTCTTTCTTCAGATGTAATGTGCTTCATGGCTACTTTTGATCGGGCAGCAGTGAAGTAATGACTGAATCAACAGGGAAGGGTTTTCGGATCTTTTCCTTTCAGATTAAACAGCTTACTTCCTGCCCATCAAAAGTTGCGTTTATTAGTTGAATCCAAGTTTTATAAGAAAATTACAGATAGAAACTGGTATAAACCAAGATCTATAGTACTAGCAAATAATTCTCTACGCTTCCACCCACAAACGGTTCGTATGATCAACGCCTCATCTATTGAAGTAAAAGCTAAACTGGATAATCGACCCTATGACTTGAAACCTGGCGAAGCGAAATCAGTCAAAATAGGGTTAAACAAGAATATCCGAGTCAGTAACTCAAGTGTCCAGCTAAATAAAAATCAACAAGCCAACATCGTATTCCATAACAGAATATCAGATCGCAAAAGATCGCTTAGAGTCGTAAATTCCCTGAACCCATCACATTTGAAAAAAATGCCAAACTACTTCAATCCTAAGTAAGTTAGCCTTGCATATACATAATCGTCAGCTACTTACTCAGCGACACTCTTCACTTCCCCACCCTTGAGCTTTGTTACGAGTCGTTGACCAAGTTTCACATTCTCAGGATCTTTGATCATCTTACCATCCTCGGAAAGAGTTACTGAAAAACCTCTATTAAAGGCACTTTCAGGCCCCAAAGTTCTGAGCATGGATGACAGCTGACTAAGATTTAAACTATGTCTCTCTATCTGATCTATCACCGCTTTATCTAGCAGCAGACTCATCTTGCCTAGTTGCTCAAGACAACGTTCTAAAACTTTCTCAGGCAACTGAGTTCCGAGTCTAACAAAAAGCTGTTCTAGATGAGAGTCTCCATGATTCACACTATACACCACTCCATTATCCAGTTCTCTCCTTATCTGAATAAGTCGCTGTAGTGGCTCACGCAGCATTCTGTCAGCGGACTGAGACAGCACACCACGCTTCATCGATTGAAGTATCAGCTCATAACGCTGAAAATCCGTCTGAACCATACGTAGTATCTGGGACTTCATTCTAGTCACTCTGCTAGATAGTGCGTCACCATCTGGCACCACTAGTTCGGCAGCTGCACTCGGCGTAGGTACTCGCATGTCAGCTACAAAATCAGAAATCGTAAAGTCAATCTCATGACCCACCGCAGAGACGATCGGTATCTGACAATCCGCTATCGCACGAGCGACCACTTCTTCATTAAAATTCCAAAGATCCTCAAACGACCCACCACCACGACCGACAATAATAACATCCACTTCAGGCAAACCTGTATTCTCCCAGTCCGACCACTTCGTAATAGCCTCACTAATACCATATTCGGCACCCACTCCCTGCACCTGCACAGGGTAAAGCACGGGCTTCACCCACGGAGCACGCCGACTAAGAACATTTAGTATATCCTGAAGAGCAGCACCAGTCCCAGAAGTAATTAACCCCACTGATTTAGGAAAACTCGGTAATGGTTTCTTATTCTCTTCATCGAACAGTCCCTCACCCTGAAGTTTACGCTTCAGGCTCTCAAATCTCGCCTGCAATTCACCTTCTCCAGCCAACTCTACTTTTCTAACAATCAACTGCACCGAACCACGAGCTTCGTAAACACTCACCTCACCAAAAAGACGCACCTGCATCCCATTATCTGGTTGCACTATAGAAACTCTAGCATTCCCTTTAAAAAGCACACAGTTTATCTGCGCACCCTCATCTTTCAGAGTAAAATAAATGTGCCCATTAGACTGCCTATGCAGATTAGAAACCTCGCCTTCGACCCAAAGCTCCCCTAACTCGATCTCTAACAGATTCCGCATACGCCTCACCAAACGTGTAACAGACAATGCTTTTGGATCTCTCATAATAATAAAACTTTAAACTAAGGCTCGTGCCTTGGTATAATCTTCTGGAGTCAAACAACAAGGATCAGCCGCTACCCAATGACCTGGCTCGATCTCCACTAATGGCATATCGAGACCAATCGTCTCATCATAGCCAGGATGGTTCAAACGGTGTCCAAACGCACTCCCCTTAGGAGGATTAATCGGTGATGGTATCTCTCCCTCTACTTTAATACGTTCCTTCTTGATACTAGGATCTGCCACAGGAATAGCAGATAAAAGAGTCTTCGTGTAGGCATGTCGTGGATTATGATAAATCGTATCCGCATCTGCTAGCTCCACAATCTTACCAAGATACATCACTGCCACTCGATCCGAAATATGCTTCACAACAGCTAGATCATGAGCAATAAATATATACGCCATGTTCAACTCCTTTTGAAGTTCTACCAATAGATTTAACACCTGAGACTGCACAGATACATCCAGTGCTGATACAGGCTCATCTAGAACAAGTAAATTCGGATTCAGGGCGATCGCTCTTGCCACACCGATTCTCTGACGCTGACCACCAGAGAACTCATTCGGAAATTTATTAATCGCTGAAGCTGGCAATCCTACTTTTTCAAGTAACTCTTGCACCATGCCATCTCTCTCAGACTTATGACCAACATGCTGAATATCCAGAGGCTCACGGATGATCTTTCTCACCGAGAAGCGTGAATTCAATGACTCAGCAGGATCTTGGAACATCATCTGAATGTCTTTACGTAGTGACCTTAGCTCACTCTGAGACATGCGGGTGATATCTTGTCCTTCAAATTCTATTCTTCCTTCAGTCGGCTCATACAGACGCACCAAGCACTTTCCTAAAGTAGACTTACCACAGCCAGATTCACCCACTAGACCAAGCGTCTCACCAGGCTTCACAGTAAAGCTAACACCATCCACAGCTTTCACATAGCCCACATTCTTCATCGTCACTCCGCCACGGATTGGGAAGTGCATCTTGAGATTATTTACTTCGAGTAAATTTGACATAATAATTTATTTTCCGTGATTGTTACAAAACTGACAATCGGCAACCCAATGGTCTGGTGAAATTTCTATGAGCTCTGGCTTAACCTCTAGTGTCTTGCCTGTCCGCTCCATACGCTGACAGAATCGGCAACCAGCCACAAAATCTGTGATCGATGCTACCGTTCCAGGAATAGTCGTCAGCTCACTCTTTCGTGGGCTATCCATCGATGGGATAGATGCTAACAACGCACGTGTGTATTCATGCGTAGGCTCCTTAAAAATTTTCATTACTAAACCACGCTCCACCACTCTACCTGCATACATAACGACAACTTCGTCACATGTTTCTGCAATCACTCCGAGATCGTGTGTGATCATGATCACTGACATACCCATTTCTTTTTGGATAGAGTTAATCAGCTCAAGTATCTGCGCTTGCACTGTCACATCCAGAGCAGTAGTAGGCTCATCAGCAATCACTAAATCAGGCTTACATGCCAGAGCGATAGCGATCACGACCCTCTGCCTCATACCACCAGAAAGCTGGTGTGGATACTCATTCACTCTAAGATCAGGTGATGGAATTCCTACCTTATCAAGAATATCGATGGCTTCTTTCCAAGCCTCATCCTTAGTCAGATCTCTATGCAGTAATAAAACCTCAGTAAGCTGTTTCCCCACCTTATGCACTGGATTCAGTGCCGTCATCGGTTCCTGGAAAATAACCCCAATCTCTCCACCACGAATCTTATAAAACTCATCGTGATCGATCTTGCGTAAGTCCCTGCCTTTGAAAATAATCTCTCCACCATTAATCTGGCCCATTGGTTTAGGTAGAAGATCTACGATAGACATAGAAGTCACTGACTTACCACATCCAGACTCACCTACGATCCCCACAGTCTTGCCTTTAGGAACATCGAAACTTACTCCGTCCACAGCTCTCACCCAACCTGAATCGGTCTGGAACTCTGTCACCAGATCTCTTACTTCTAATATGTTTTCTAAATTTGACACGTCGTTTATGGATTGGTGATTTCTCTTTTATCAAGCTCCTCCAATGAAGGGACTCCGTTTCTGTAAAGATCTAACAACTCGTTAGTTTCTGGCAATTTCTTCTGGTTACTTCTTGCATTCAGCATCTCTTTTTTCGCTTCTTCATCTATCCAATAAAGATAGCTTTCAGATGGAATATAAACTTGTGGCGTAGAAAATTCATACAGTTTAGTATTCGGAAACTTCATCCATTTCCAATACCCCATACGCACATAGGCCGTTTTAAGAGCCGGGATAAATAGAGCCTCGTCATGCACAATCTGCTGAATCTTATGTGCGGCATCTCTAAGTTCTCTGGTCGATTTTGCTCCTCGCACGATCTCACAAAGACGATCCATTTCGGGATCACCGTAGGAGTTAATATTATTAGTGCCTTGCTTAATATTTCCTTTTGAATCATGAGCATTATCCGAATGAAAAAATTGATAATAACGTGGAAATGGAGGTGTCACTCCCCAGCCAGAATAAACCATCTGATGGCGTTTCTCGATCGTTTTCTTATAGTTGACCATCTGTTGTTGACCATCTAACTGAAGCTCTAGCCCTGTTTTTTTGGCTTCTTCCTTCAGTAGAGCCATCATACGATCATTCAACGGATATGCAGACCATGAAAGCTCAATTGAAAGTCTCTTGCCAGCATCGTTAGTTAGGTAGCCATCTCTATCAGATTTTGTGAACCCGGCCTTAGAGAAATACTCTTTTGCCTTTGTAATCGAATACTCTCGTGCCTTGATACTTGGGTTACTAAACTCACCAAATCCTTCGCTAAAATGCTGGAGTCGATCCGCATCACCATAGTAAAGAATCGTATTAATCTTATCAAAGTTTAATGAGTGAGCGATGCCAATACGAACATTCATATCGTCTAATGGTTTTCTATCTATATTAAGATACATTCCCCTAGGGATTCTAGGATAGACATTATAAAATTGAGATTTTGCAATGTAGCCATCGAAATACTCATCAATCTCCATTTTATCATACCATTTATCAGGTGATCCGAGTTGGTAGGAATCTAACTTACCCAGTCTAAATAATTCAAAAGCCTTCGAGTCTTCAGCGATCACTTGATAACTGATCTTGTCGACATTGTTGCTATATTGGAAGAATTTTTGATCCTTAGCCCACCAGTCCGTAACTCTTGATAATGTAATACTCCGGCCTTTCTTAATACCTTCTGGCTTTACAGTATATGCCCCTGTCGTCGGTGGAACTCTCCACTGGTAGCGCTCTTCATAGTCTGGACCATACTCACTATAAAAATGTGATGGAGCTGGAGGAACACTGGCAAATAATCCTATTAGTGGTTTTGCCTCAGGAAGACTAACTGATAGGATCTCATCATTATATACGGTTACATTAGAATATTGTTCTCGGTAATACTGCTTCTCAAACGGAGCAGTGATGTTATCCGAAAGTCGGATGAATAGTCCAAAAATAAAGTCACTAGATTTTACTTTCACACCATCACTATAGGTAGCCTTAGGATCTAACTTATAGTATACCGTGCGATTATCAGGATCAAATGCCCATTCTTTTGCTAGGGCTGGATAGTATTCATTTGTGATAGGATGATAGCCGATTAGAGGCATATCAATATTGTCGTAGATTTCTCCACGAAATGAATTATTTGCTTGGTCACCAATTTGTCTTAACGTCCTAGGGAAATCTAAAATATAGGTATGATATGTCCCGCCTTTTTTAGCTCTAGGGTCACCAATAATCGGGTTATCCATTCCATTTTCCCAAACTAGACCTTGTGGTAATTCCTGTTCGTCCTTAAAGGAAAAGAACTCTTTCTGATCGATACGATTTTGATACTTCTCTCGACTACGCAACAATATCTTTAGTTCTTTATTTATTGCTACTGTTTCTTCTGGCGTAGAGGTCTCAGAAAGCTTTTTATCTAACTTTGCGTGCTGTTCATTGATTTCAATCATTTGCTCTTCTAACCAATCGGAGATATAGTCATTGTAGTTTGTGACAAATTCCTTAAAGCCAGTCGGACGATCGACCTTCACCACTTCATCTCCACATGAGGTGAAATAAAATGGACTAATAAGAAAGCAAAATGCTAAAAGATGATTCTTCATAGTGATTATTTGTAAGTGCTGAATTTTTTAGGGTCAAATGCATCTCTAACTGCCTCACCAACAAAAGTAGTAAGAATAAGAGTAGTTACCAAAGTCGCAAATGCCGAAGTGACTAACCATGGTTTGGAGAAGTTTTCTAAGCCGTCTTTGAGGAGAGTGCCCCAAGTGGCATACTGCGGAGGAAGTCCGAAACCAAGATAATCTAAACTTGTCAGTGCAATAATAATTGCTGAGACACTAAACGGCACAAGAGTTACAAGAATAGCCACTGTATTAGGCAGGATATGGCTGAACAGAATTCGAGGAGTCGAAGCTCCAGACACACTAGCAGCAGCTACGTAGTCTCGTGCCTTTTCCTTCATAGCCGCAGTTCGCATCAGATAGGTCATGCCCATCCAGCCAAATGATACCAGAATAACTAGAATCATAATCAATCCTCTGTTCTGCGAATCAACCAGACTACTAAAAATAATCACAACGAACAAAAATGGAATCGTTGAAAAAATCTCAATTAATCTCTGAACAATAAGATCAAACCAACCACCGAAGTAACCCATTACAAGCCCTATGGAAACACCGACCATATAGATCATAGGAATGTAGATAAGAACTGCTCTAATATTCACCTGCAGTCCTCCATAAAGATAAGCCACAAGGTCGTTTCCTACTGGTGTAGTTCCTAATAAATGTGAACCCATTGGAGGTGCGGAATGGTTAAAAACTCGGGTATAGACTAGATCACTCGTAGGTAAGAAATCTTCCTTAGAAGTTTCTGCTCCAATATAAGTCTCTTTAATTAAAACTCCATTCTTGTAATCTGCTTCATATACTTGATTACCTAACAGATCCTTACCTGTCGCTCTTCCCTGTTTAACACCATCTCGATACTCATAAACCATGTGTCTAGTTTCAGAATCTCCATTATAGAGAACTGAGACTCGGCCTCGCATTTGTTGTCCATCAGGACCTAATAACTTACCATCCTTCATTTCTAACTCTACGAAGGGAACCTTAGCTGTATCTTCTGTTGGGTCATATGGTATCAGAGGCATAACACATAGTCCTTCACCTTCTTTTTCAATGAGTTTCTTTAGTGAACGGTATTCAACTTCTTTTAAAGCATCATCTCCTTTTAAACCAATATCCGCACCCATCACAGCCTGCCGCATCAATGCTGGGCAGAATGTCTTATCATCGTAACTCACGTAGATCGCCTTTTTACCGACTAATAGTTGATCAAAGCTAGCTAAAAGAACCACAAACATAATGACAATTAGGGAGTAGTAACCACGTTTACTCTCTTTAAATCTCTGAATTCGACGCTGAGTAGTAGGTAAAACCAACGCTCCAACAGGAAAGGCTCTCAACATGAAAATTCCTAGGCCAATAGCAACGATCGCAACCAAGTAACCGAACCATGCAAATGTCCAACCATCAACATTATTCGAGGTTCTTAGGTTAGCATTGTCATATGCCATATTAAATGCCCAACTTATCGTAGGAAGCTTTAGATAGAAAAGCTCCGCTACTACCGCCAGTATCGACGAGATTATAAAAAAACAACCAATTTTACGCATGAATTTTTTCTATTAATTAAATTTAATTCTAGGATCAACGAATGCCACAATAACATCAGAAAGAATGTTTCCTAACAGCATCAGTAACGCACTAATAGTAAGTGTGCCCATAATAACATTAGTGTCTACCGCTTGCACTGCTTGAAATTGAAGTAGACCAAAGCCCTGGATATCGAACACCCGTTCAATGAGCATGGAGCCCGAAACGAATAATGAAATCAAACCACCTAAGCCAGTTGCAATAGGAATAAAGGAGTTTCTAAATGCGTGCTTCGTTACCGCCTTACGGAAAGTCACCCCTTTCGCCATGGCTGTTCTAACATAGTCTGATGAGAGATTTTCCATAAGGTTGTTCTTCATCATCATCGTTAGGAAAGCAAATCCCCCTACTACGAAACAAATCAGAGGCAGCACAGTATGGTGTGCAATATCTTTAATTTGTCCCCACGTGGACATATCAGCAAAGCTCTCACTTGTAAGCCCAAAGATAGGAAACATCCCTAATCGAGCACCAAGAAACACAACCATAATAGCTCCTAGAGCGTAACCTGGAATAGCATAACCTACGAAAATAGTGATTGAACTTAAGTTATCTCCAATTGAACCATGCTTGATAGCCTTAAAAACACCTAGTGGAATACAAATCACGTAAATAATAATAGTCGATAACAGGCCAAAATAAAGGGATATAGGGACTCTGTCTGCTATAAGTGAAGAAACAGGATCTCCATAAACAGTAGAATTACCTAATTCACCTTGAATTAATCCAGAAAAACGTTCCTTATAAGCAACGACTCTAAAATAATAATTATTAGGACATCTCTCGGCCGTGCTATTCTCACGTCTTGCCCAGCGTTCTTTACGGTCTTCTGGTGACTCTATTCGTAGTGCCCAGCCATCCTTCACAGGATCACCTTCTCCATCCTTATACTTAAAGGAAACTAACTCTGCGGTCTTATCATCATTATACTTTATCTGCACTGACACTAAACGATCAACACTACGTAAAATGAATCTAGCTTCGGTCGATCGATCATAACCTTTAACAATTGATTTACCTCCGAACTCAGCCTTTGTCTTCAAATCTTCTCTAGGTGCCACTCCTAACCACTGTCCATAGGCCACGATTAATATTTTATCGAAATTATATTGTTCTTCTAACTCTTCCTTAAGTTCCTCAGAGAGATTGCCTCCCTTGTCATCACCACTACCTTTACTGCCCTCTTGCCCGCCAGATGTGGCAGCCTGAAGAGCCGCTTCATATGGACCACCTGGTGCAAAACGAGACACAGTAAAAACCAGCAACGTGATCCCTAGCAGTGTAGGAATCACCAAAAGTAAGCGGCGAATAAAATAGGCTTTCATAAATAATTGTAATTACGTGCTCCGAGTGAGTGCGAAGTAGGGTTAATTAGTAATGAATTATCGATCTTATATCAAGCTAGTGTTTTTAAAAAATACCTTTTAAGTCAAGATAAGCCACCATTTGCTGATTCACAACTAGTTCCCTTTTATACAAAAGATTAACAACACTGGCCAATACACCCCCAATCTTGAAAATAACTAAAAAAATGAGTGCAAGGTCACAAGAAATACGCCAATTTCTCCACCTCATGACACCATTTCTCAAAACAACTCTCCAGAGCATCTCGCTGCTACTCTCCGTGGCAGCCATTTCCAGCTGTGAAAAGGAAAGCTCAGTAGAGACTTACACTAACCAAAAAATCCTCATTAAAGGCAATACCACGGAACCTCAAGGACTTGACCCGCAGGTTGTTACCGGGGTAGTAGAAAGCAACATTATTCGATCCCTCTTCGAGGGACTCTGTGTAGATCATCCATCAGACCCTTCTATTCACCTACCTGGCGCAGCCGTTTCATGGAAAACTAATGCTGATTTCACCGAATGGAAGTTCAGACTGCAGCCTAATGGCAAATGGTCAGATGGCAAACCAGTGACAGCTCACGATTTCGTTTTCTCCTACCATCGTATTCTTACTCCAGCATTTGGAGCTAAGTATTCATCTATGCTTTATTACATCAAGGGTGCTGAAGACTATAATAAGAATCATAAAGAAATCTATCTATTCAAGGACGGCTCCATAGCTGCTGACATTCTAAAGAAAATTCATTTCCACCCAAACACTGACATCGATCTGAAGAAATTTGAACAGATTGACTATGAAGATCTCACTGAGAAACAAAAAATTAAATACGTCGAGGGAACCGGACTTAATAGTCTCAATAAAAATCAACTAAACAACATTCGCAGTAACCCAAAGCTGGCTCAGTGGCCACAAGAACTAGCCAAAGCAGATCAAATCATGATTCTTAATAAGCTTATCGAAACTCTAGATAAAGATTTCTGGGATGATGCAAATGTTGGTGTGAAAGCCATTGATGACCTGACACTGCAAATAAGCCTCAAGTCCCCTGTCCCATTCCTTCCTGATTTAACGAAGCACTACACTTGGTATCCAGTCCCTAAACACACCATCCTCAAGTATGGAACAATTTCTGAGCGAAGAACATCTTGGACCGAGCCAGAGAACATGATCAGTAATGGTCCATTTAAAATGAAAGACTGGCAGTTTAACTATCAGATAGAGGCCGACAGAAACCCACATTACTGGGACTTTGATACAGTGAAACTCAATGGAGTCAGATTTCTACCTATCTCCAACACTTATACCGAAGCCAGAATGTTCTATAATGATCAAATTCATGTGACTGACAATCTAGCTCCTGAACTAATCGAATACTCTGCCGAACGTTACCCTGAAAATGTCAGACAAGAAACTTATCTAGGTATCTATTTCCTCCGCATGAATAATAACCTAGAGGAATTTAGGGACCCTAACGTCCGTAAAGCCTTTGCCTACGCAACAGACTCTGACTCCATCATCAAATACATACTTAAAGGTGGACAGAAAGTAGCCACCAGCATGGTCCCTCCGATGGGTAGCTACAAGGCAAATGATGTCATCAGATTCGACCCTAAATTAGCTAAAGAGCATTTAGCAAAAACGAAATATGCGGACAACCCAAGCCAGCTAAAAATAGTCCTCCTCACTACTGACAAAGAAGGAGCAAAGCTCGTAGCCGAAGCTCTCCAATCCATGTGGAAAGAACATCTGGGTATCTCAGTCAAAATCGAACAACGCGAATGGAAAAGCTATCTAGATAGAATGTCGAACCTTGACTACGGCATATCTACAGGTGGCTGGATCGGAGACTATCCAGACCCGACTACTTTCCTCGATATCTGGAAAAAAGGCGACGGTAACAACCGAACAGGCTGGTCTAGTGAAGAATTTGAAGAAAAACTCAAACAAGCAGAAACAATCTCAGATGCCCAACAGAGAATCGAAGCTCTCAGAGATGCTGAAATGATCCTCTTAGCCGACATGCCGATCATCCCAATTTACTGGTATACTAGTAATTACCTCATCCATAAATCTGTCAAAAACTGGCACCCAATGATCATGAAAAACCAACCTTATAAGTTCATCGACCTTATATCGAACAAGCCTAAATCAACCGAAGAAAAATCGACTAAATAGTCCACCATCCATTTTCATAAAATAAGTCATGCTCAAGACCATCATTAACCGAATCCTCCAAGGTCTCGTCGTCACCTTCTGCCTCCTCACTATCACGTTCTTCTTAGTAAGAATGATGCCTGGTGATCCACTCACTGATGAAAAGGCAATGTCTCCTCAGGTCCGTCAGAAAAATATCGAGATTTTTCACCTAGATAAAAGTCAGCCAGTTCAATACTTCTACTACTGGAAAAACCTAGTCAAAGGCGAAATGGGCTATTCTTCGACTAAAGATCAGCCAGTAGCTAAGATCATTTCACAGTCATTCCCAGCATCAGCCATGCTTGGTTTCCTAGGAATCATCATTGCTGTCTGTATAGGAATACCAGCGGGTATCATTGCCGCACTTAGGCACAATTCTCTTATCGATAACGGTGCCATGTTTATCTCCATGCTAGGAATCAGTGTTCCATCATTTGTTCTAGGGCCTCTATTCGCTATCTTCATTGCCACTAAAGTCCCCTTCTTAAAGGTCGCTGGATGGGGGGACTCGTTTGACTGGATACTCCCTGCCTTCACTCTAGGTCTGGGAACCGCAGCCTACCTAGCTCGTATCACCCGTGCAGGCATGCTAGATGTTCTCAGCCAAGACTATATCCGCACAGCAAAAGCCAAAGGCGTCAGCCCATTCTCCATCATTCGTAAACACGCTCTAAAAGGTGGACTTATCCCATCCATTGCGTTTCTAGGACCTGCATTCGCGATGCTCATCACCGGATCATTTGTAGTAGAAACTATTTTCCAAGTCCCTGGCATGGGGCAGCACTTTGTAAACTCTGCTAAAGACCGCGACTACTACCTGATCCAAGGCATGGTGCTCCTCTTCGGTGGACTCATCGTCATGGTCAACCTAGCCGCAGACATCCTACTAGCCTATCTCAATCCAAGACTCAGAGACAGCCTGTAAGCCTAGATCTTATCATATTTTAATACCACACTACTTCTAACTCTTTTTATATTTTACTGCTTTCACACCGATGAAAATTCAACAAGGAAACTCACTCTGGTCAGACGCATGGCTGAGGCTCAAGAAAAACAAGATGGCCTTCGTCAGTCTCTGGCTACTAGTCATCATTTTCTCAACCTGCTTCATCCTGCCAATGACGCCACTCATCCCCGACCCCGACATTCAAGACTTACCCAATGCGTTCCAAGGCCCAACAGCTGAACATCTACTTGGTAAAGATCAAGCAGGGCGAGACTTACTCTCTAGAATCCTCAGTGGTGGTCAAATTTCGCTACTTGTTGGATTTATAGCCACGCTGATCTCCATCACTATTGGTATCAGCTACGGTGCTATCTCTGGATACAAAGGCGGTAAAATAGACGGTCTTCTGATGCGTATTGTAGACATACTCTACGGACTTCCTTTCCTCATCCTCATCATCCTTTTCTCGATACTTATTTCAGCAGTCATCAAGGAATATGAGCCTATGCTTATCGATGACTGGGGACTACCAAGCCCCACAGTAAACCTCATCATCAACATCCTACCACTCTGTCTCACTATCGGCCTGCTCGGCTGGTATACTATGGCTAGAGTCGTGCGATCACAGGTTCTCTCTACTAAGAAACTAGAATACGTAGAAGCAGCCGTATCACTCGGACTCACTCACCGTAATATTCTCTTCAAACAGATCCTACCAAACTTGCTAGGACCAATCATTGTCTACACCACTCTAACAATCCCTGGATTCATCCTTACAGAAGCCACCCTTTCTTTCCTAGGGGTAGGAGTCCAGCCACCAAACAGCTCATGGGGAATCATGCTATCTGAAGGTGCTAACTATCTAGAAACACAGCCAAGACTGCTTTACATTCCATCATTAGTATTCTCAGTGACCTTACTCTCACTAAACTTCCTAGGTGATGGCCTCCGTGACGCCTTAGATCCTAAAGCGTCCAAGGATTAACGATTCCTACACTGTTTCACACCCTGTGCTAAACAGTATACCCCCCCATAAGGAGTAAACAAAGCTCAGTTAGAAATAGGTTCTCAAGCAGAGCAGTTCCACTTTCTCCATTCATACCAGCTACGATTTAACTTAAAGATATAGTAAAAAACTACCGTGAAAAAAATACAGGCTGAAATAATGGATAGGCACTTATGATTCATTAGCTCTAGCATTAAGAATTCAGCATCCTAAGAGCAGCTCTAAGTAGATCATCAGTCCCAGCTGAAGCATCCGAGTCCTTAGCCGCTTTCACAGCCTTACGAGCTTCTACTTGCTTGTAACCTAAGCTAATCAACGCCAACTCAGTATCGCTCACGGCACTGGAAACACCATCCACTGAAGCATTTCTCCAAGACTCGGTCACTCCAATCTTATCTTTAAGTTCGAGCACGATTCGCTCGACACCCTTCTTACCTAATCCTTTAATTTTGGAAAGTGCTGACACTTCATTATTAACCACACAGGCCTTGAAGTGCTCAACTGGCATTCCGCTAAGAACAGCCATCGCTATAGCTGGTCCGATCCCGCTCACACGGTTAATCAGTAATAAAAATAACTCTTTCTCATCCTCAGTAGCAAATCCATATAGAGTATGTGCTGTCTCACGAATATGTAGATGAGTATGGATATCGACTTTATCCCCATTTTGAGGATTCAGTTTATCATAAGTTAATAGAGGTATACTAACCATGTAACCCACTCCATTCACATCAATAACGAGTCTATTAGGTAGTGATTCTAAAATATTTCCTCTAAGTCTCGCTATCATCGTTTATTCTGAGTTGGGGTTTCTTCTGGCTCTAGATCTTGCTCTTCCTCTAATTGTTCAGTTTCTCTCAACTCCACAAGTTCATCTCTACTGGGAGCTACCTGCATATTTCTGAATGCCTTGCGAAGCACAGTGATCATCAGCAAAATAGCAAATACCCCCCAACCTAACCAGACTTCATATGGAGTAAAGAAACTTAGAATCATCTGCCCCAGCAACATTAATGTGAATGTCGCCGCAGTAATAACCCAAGGATATCTCTTCGCTTTCTTAGCAGAGTAACCCTTGGCTTTAGCTAAGGATGAGAATTTACCAGATCCCAATAAACCAATGGCAACAATGATCAATACAATAATACTGGTTCCTGTGAAAAATGGCATAAGCTAGATTCTCTTAAAACTATTCAGCAGGTTTCTCAGATTTAACAACTGGTTTTTCAGCTGGTGCTTTCTCTGCTTCTACTACTTTCGCTTCCTTCTTCGCAGAAGACACATCTTTCTTAGCTACTTTTTTAGCAGCCTTCTTCGCTTGTTTCTGAGGTGGTGCTGACTTCTTAGACGCACTCGATGGATAGAGAAGTCCACTGTTCATGAAGATTACAAAACCAGCATTGATGAGCCAGTGAAGATCGTGATACCAATCAAACTTCGCCTTATCATCAATATCTGCTGGGCAGACTTGCTTCCAAAGTTCGTCAATTCCACCACCAATATTTTCATTGATCCATCCGTAGATCTTACCAGGTCGTTCTGCCATAATCTCACCCTCCAGAAGTGTGTGCGGACGTGATGGTCCACAGTGAAGCTTACCCTGCCATTTAAATACAGCAAGCTGACGACCAGAGAGCTGGCGACAGAGGAATGAAGAAAGAGCTCCAGGATATCTGCGCTGATCTTTGATTACTTCCTTAAGATTAGTCAGTAGGCTTGGTGAAAGCTTCTTAGCTTCTATTTCAGAAGGAACCTGAGCTTTATGAGTTTTGTTATAAACTTCATTAATCGTGTCAGAACTAAAATGTTGAAGCATCGCTGAACGGTTATAGAAAGTAACTGACTCATCAGCTACGAGCTTATAGATAACACGCTTTGTCATGCTTTCTTTCCAGAGATTGACCACATCATCTCCAGATTCAGTGACAATGCGACTCTTATAATTCTCTAATGACATGTTGCTAAACTTCGTCTTATGAAGATCTAGCACTTGATCTTGATAACCATGGAAATTTGTAGGTCCTAGAAGCTCACCGCTAAATCCACACTTTGCAATGTTTTGGAAATTACCTGCTGGTGCCTCTACTACAACTTCTTCGGATTTATAAAGTTCTTTGATCCACTCAGAATCAGCAGCATGGGTGAGACACTCTTCTTTAGTTAGGAAGACTGCGTCATCGTGCTGACACTGAAACAAATCTGGACCGTCTTCTTTCTTAAGAAAAACGATACTAAATCTGTCTCTAGCTCCTAACACTACGCAAGCGAGTTCAAACACTGAATAGGTGCGTCCAGCAGCTGTGATCTCTTTAGCTAGATTATCCACACCTTCCTCGATAGGCATAATGCTAGCTTCGATACCTTCCTGTGCAGCCACAAATTTCTGTCTAGGCTTGTGCTCTTTAAAACCGCTAGCCTTTCTTGGTTTACCTCGCTGTGGTCGGTCAGATCTATTAGGTCTTGGTGACCTTCGCTCTCTTGCTCCACCTCTCGGTGTTTTAGGACCTTTATATTCCTTATACTGCTTCTTAGGTTCGCCGCCTTTTTTTGCCCATGCTGGGCCAAAGTCGAACGAACTAAGATCTAAAGAGTCGTTATCTGAAGATGATTTATTCATGCTAATGAAGCGACAATACATAATTTCATCTCCACCGCAACCACTGATTTAACAGTATTTTCAGCTTCTCACCTTGTGAAATTAACCATTTAGCTCTAACATTTCTGCATACCTCAGGAAGATCCCTCAGTAGACCTCAATACTCCTCCTATCTTAACTGCAGTCTGGTCTAAAAACTCCTGCTTGATAGAAACACCACTTGCTGGCATTTGCTGATCAGCTCGATCATACCATCGACCATACCAATATCTGCATTCCCTAGATCTCCTTCTTCTCTATGAAGCATTGCGTGGATCCATGACACACTGGGTTCAGATAGGTACTCCACAACATCATGCATTTGCTACCGCTTACCTATCCCAGCGAACCAGAGACAACGTTCTATCTCATTATTAAATCTTGTCTCTGTATTAGATTCAATCGCTGAAAGTAGTGTTTGAGCATTCATAGGGAGACAATTTCTCCATGAGAATTATTTGGTCTAGTTCTAATTTTCACATTGTTAGCGATGAACGATTTTGTCAGCATCACAGCATGATTCAAATTTCAATAGACTACGCTGATGAGTTCCGTTGCACAGCCACTCACAGTCCATCTGGGAACACTCTTCACACAGATGCACCAGTGGACAACAACGGCAAAGGGGAGACATTTTCACCTACGGACTTGGTAGCTGCCGCACTGGGAAACTGCATGGCTACGATCATTGGCATCGTCGCTGAACGAAAAGATCTCTGTATAAAAGGCCTTCACCTTACAGTTGAAAAACACATGTCCACTGACATGCCTCGTAGAATATCCAGACTTCCAATTCGTATCGAAGTCCCCATTTCTGAAAGCTCTAAATATAAAGACCTCATTATTAATGCGGCACTCACCTGCCCTGTCCATCAGAGCCTACACTCTACCATCGAGATCCCTATCACCTGGGTATGGGATGCTTAATTCTCTGCTACTCTAACAAACTTTTACACCATCGAAACAAGATGCCAGAATACTCAGCTGATACAACCTGCTACGACGGAAGAATGACCTACAATCGCTGCGGAAAAAGTGGACTCAAACTCCCAGCTATCTCGCTAGGGCTATGGCACAACTTTGGCAATATCGATGACTACGCTAATTCTCGTGAAATTCTACACTACACATTTGACTCCGCTATGACTCACTTTGACTTGGCTAATAACTATGGTCCGCCTCCAGGATCAGCAGAGGAGAACTTTGGTAATATATATTTGCAAGATTTTCAGAGTCCCCGTCACGAACTCGTCATTTCCACCAAGGCTGGCTATCACATGTGAGACGGTCTCTACGGAGACTGGGGCTCACGTAAATATATCCTGAACTCGCTAGAACAGTCACTCGATCGTATGAAAATGAATCATGTTGACATCTTCTACCATCACAGACCAGATCCAGACACCCCACTAGAAGAGTCTATGGGCGCACTAGCTACCGCCGTACAACAAGGAAAGGCTATCTATGCTGGCATTTCTAACTACCCAGCAGATCAGGCTACTGAAGCATTTAAGATATTAAAAGAAATGGGCACACCTTGTATCATTCATCAGCCAAACTACTCACTGCTAGATCGCTAGATAGAAGACGGGCTTACCGATGTGCTAAATAAACACGGCGTTGGTTACATCACATTCTCACCACTCGCTCAAGGACAGCTCACAGAACGATACCTAGACGGGATCCCTAAAGATTCAAGAGCAGGTAAAAAAGACGGATTTCTTCAGGAATCACAGGTAGAAAACAACTTAGAAAAGGTCAGGTCTTACGCAAGTATAGCGAAAGAAAAAGGTCAAAGCCTCGCAGAAATGGCTCTAGCGTGGACACTCGCAAACCCAGCAGTCACCTCCACACTCATCGGTGCTAGTAGTATAAATCAGCTAACAAAAATGATCAGTAGGGATTGATCGTCGAGCAATCAGTGCTACGCCATTCGTCTTTTTTAAGGACTAGAGTCATCTAGCAACCCTAAGTATTAGGACTCCGAGTTGTGTTAAAGAAATTAGGATAGCTTCATGTGTAGATGGTGTGTTCGGCGAACCCTACCTACCCACTACCCAACAGCTAACGAGGACGAGGGAAATCCCCAACGAATAGGGACACAGTGCGTTTCCCCAGCTTAGTCAGACTCGCTGAACTTCCGTTCCCAGAAATCAATCCCTTCGTATAGTAAAGATGATTAGACTTAGTCGGCTGCACATAGCTGACGACTGGTCCGTTTACTTTACGGTAACTCGGAGTTACCGCTAACGGAAACCCTGATGAAGCAAAGCTGATTTCCCAAGATGGGGTGTCGATCGTGTGGTCTCCCTTTCTAATCCAAGGGTAACGGATTGCTAAGTCAATCGCTTCTCTACGAAGCACAGTCACCTTGAAATACACGGGCATTTTAGCGATGAAATCAGTGACCGTCATCGCCAGGTTCTTATTTTCACGGATGAAAAGCTCGGCAATGTTAAGACCGTTCATGTTAAGACCATTGTAAAGCCCATGATTATTAGATGAATTAAAATAATGAGCGTACCAATCAGAAAACTTAGTATTAGTCATGACATTAAACTCAAGATGCAGATGTGCTCGTTCACGGTTAATCCCAGCTCCAGTATAGCCCATCTTAGCAACCACAGTCCCTGCGTTTACAGGCTGCCCCACTTTACAAGAGATCGTATCTAAGTGCGCGTAAATAGTGTAGAATGGCCCAGATCCCCAGTCATGCTCAATGACCAAGTAGCGTCCATAGTTACTGTTTCCAGATACTTTACTAGTATGGACAACCTTACCTTTAGCGATAGCCTTAATCAAATCTAGCGGACGCCCAGCTGAATCCCTCTTTACTGGGCGAATATCGATCCCCTCGTGGAACTTAGTAGCGATCACTCCATCTCCCGTTGTTCTCACCAGCGTTCTGACGTAGCCATACTGACCAGCTGTCCATGGTCTAGACTCAGCACCCTCGAAATTTCTATAAGTATACATATAAAACTTCTGTGGCTCACTACCGAAAATGTGCCGATTGTCAGTTGGTAGATCTAGCTTGAGTGGCTCTTCAGCTGAGGAGATCGAGACATTGAGCACTAGGCATAGTCCAGCAATCAATAAACGAAATGAAGTTTTCATTATAAATAAGGATGGTTAAACGAGGATAAGCAACGAGTCAGCTTACTTCTTCTTTTTCTTCTCTTTCTTAATACGAGCTTTCCATACCTTAGGTTCTTCACCGATTTTAGGCATAATTGGGTTCACGTAAGCGATAAAGTTAGCATCTATTCCTCTCCAGATTGTAATCACTCGCCCATCCACCTGCTTATCAATAAAGAGCATATCCACTACTTTCCCATTAATATTAACGACAATGTATCTACCCTTACTCTCTGCGGACAGCATACTGAGACGCTTGGCTGCAGTCCTATTAAGCTGTAGACTTACACCGTATTCACCATCAGGGTGTGGTGATACAAACGGATAGTATGCTATAAAATCTTTAGTAGATAAAGTAGGCACCTTCTGGATAAACCTCTTACCTAACCTAGTCTCCACTGGCACAGCAAACTTTTTACCCTCAATCCCTGTAGCCTCAAAGTGGAACGTGATGGAGATCGGAGAACGCTTTTTACCCTTACCCTGAACTGAAATGGTCGATAAAAGACATACTGATAAAAGCGTGAGCAAAAATTTCATAGCGGCATTCTGAATCATCCACCCCATTACTTAAAGCAAAAAATTGCACCGTGTTTACATAACAGCAATTCCTCCCCCCGAGTATAACAGCGTCGCTAAACTTGCGTGAGCGCGGGGGCACCAGCATTATACGTGTGCCCCACGGCAGCCATTGATCACCGAGTAATCTAACATTTCAAACTGTAAGCGCTCAGCCATCCAAATTTTGCCACTCCTTTCGTTGTAGATAATCCCATCACTACGATCCTCTGACCATAATTCCCTGCATTTATCTAGCTGGACTTTGAGTAGAGTTTTCAATGACTTAGGAATCATCGTAGTCCTGTCTTTATTGCCTTTACCTGAGAGCACAGTCAGCAGACCTCGATCTAGGTCAATGTCCTTCACCCGTAAATTAACCTTCTCCATACCACAGACATCTCTAAAGAAAAACACTAGAGCATTAAGCACCTGTTTCTGGGTCGAATAAGCAATATGAGTCTCAGTCACCAGCATCGTCAGCCATTCTCTCGCTATAGCCGGATCTCTCGCTTCGTTTTCATCTCGCACATGACGACCAAATCTACCCACCCATTGAGAATAGCTTTTCCGAGTCCTGATCGCCAGCCCTCGAAAAGCGGTGATCTAATAGAACAAATAGAGAATTACAGGAAACGCTTTGGTTTATTACGCTTCCAGTGTTCATGCCGACTCTATTTACCGTAACAGAGCGAACAGAAGCTACTGTAAAGAACTGAGGATACTCCTCACAGGAAAGCCACTAGGACGACCACCTAAACAGACTGAAAAGAATAAAGAAGTTCTCAAAGCACAGCTGAAAGCGTGATCCATGTGGGGATAATAGTGCTAGATCTAGACAAATACCTGAGGAGGGTTCTTTGTTGGCTGATAACTAGATGTCTAAATTACCTGTGGATGCTTGAGATTATTAAAAATCGAAATTATAATAGCTCCCTAATCGTTGCGTGAGATTTATTCAGTAAGCCCTAATTAAGGAAATTTACAGAAACCCCTTGACCTTTCACCAGCATACTGTATTCCTTCACTGCAACACAAAAAACAACAAAATTTTATAGATATGGCAAGAGTATGTAGCGTTAGAGGTTCCAAGGTCCGCGTAGGACGCAAGATTCACCGTTCAGGACTTGCAAAGAAAAAAGGTGGCATTGGACGCCACGTAACAAAAACAGTTAAGCGTAAGGTTACTCCTAACCTACACACCAAGAACATCTTTGTTCCTGAGCTAGGACGCACTGTTAAAGTGAAGCTTTCATGTAAAGCGATCAAAACAATCAACAAGAATGGTGCATACGTCACTCTTAAGAAGTCTGGAATTATTAAGTAATTCAGTTTTTCTTAGATTGGTTTAATCAGTTTTTCAGATTTTTCTATAAGCGTAGTCATTAGTGACTATGCTTTTTTGCGTCCCAGAATCACCTTATTAACATATATATAGACATGAGTATCCCCGTAAGGCGTTGAGCATGAATCAACAAGCTTTCAGCTTAACGGTAAGAGTATTCTACTTAGCTATCTCACCCTGGTTTTCATAGACCCAGTTAGGAGAAATCATATCTTCAACAATGAAGCACTCTTTGTTTTCAACTGCTGTATCAGGTAAAAAGCTCACTTTCAAAATGACTTTATTCTTAGCGAAATTGTGCTCGTGTTCATATTTCTCCTGATGATTAAAGAAGCGCTTCATCTTATAGAGCAGGGATTGATTCTTTAATGAAATATACCCCCAATACGTCTGATCATCGCCAGGAATGTTTAATCGCACGACTACATACTTCCTATCCTTGAATCCCCAGTTATAGAACCCTCGGTCATATTCCTGCTGGATTTCAAATCTGAACACATGGCTCTCAGTGCTCTTAGACTCCACGAATCCTTTAATGTCATCAATCTCAGCTCCAGTCTCTGCTAGCCAGTCAACTTTGAAATCATTTCCTGTCCCTTTATGTAAAAATATCTTAACGCCTTCATTGTAGTTTCCATGAGTGAACAAGACATTCCAAATGTTACCGCTATTTTCTTCGGAGGGCTTAATGTATAGCGGGACTATTTTTTTTATAATCATAAGAGGATTCTTAGCATAGTATGCCAAAATCTGCTCTCTGAGCTCCTCACCTCTATGAATGTAGGTTAATCTTTCTTCTATCGTTTCAGCGTTAAAGTAGTTCCTCAACATAGTCTCTGCAGTATTCAAGCTATCCAGAGCATTTAATGAGTCCTTGATCAATAATTCTCTGGACTCTTTTTTTAAAATCAGTCGCTCATTTTGTTCGCTACCATCACTTTGGGTAATCTTCCAGATAGAAAAGACTCCGGAACCGACTAGAATGATGCCAATTCCAATGGAGACTGATCTAACGACTGTGTTAATAGAGGTTGCTGTTTCGGCTGCATCACTCCACTCGTCTTCTAAAATATTTCTGTCCGATATCTGCTCAACCAAAGTCACCATAGTGTACTCACCTGATTTCATTCTCATCTGGCTAGCTTTCGATGATTTTCTCGACTCTAACATTTTACGGATATTTGCATGATCGTGACGTGAAGGTTTCTCCTCACTAAAAATTTTATCCAATTCCTGTTCATTCAGACGGATCTTATTTTGCCCCTCAGTTTTTAGTAAATCAGCTACATCACCATCTATTCTATTGGTGAGTTTTTCGACGGTTTCTACCTGTGGAGACTCATCTCCACCATCAACAACTAACCTAACCACAGACTCATCAGAATCTTCCTCTACTACCCTTAATCCTGGTTGCTTGTTGCTTGTCATATTAGACTCTCAGAGTATTCTAAGATCAGCATGGACGCAACTGATAATCATGATATAATAAAAAAAGTGAAACCAACGGAGCAACCAAGAATTATCATCACTACTGCTGGCTTTGGCGATGGACATAATAGTGCCGCCAATAATTTAGCTGAAGCCCTAGAGGATAAAGCTGAAGTGGAAGTCATCGACCCCTGTGCTATTGGAGCGCCGTGGATAAATAATAAGTTGCGTCGCTTTTATCGATTCATCACTACGCACACCCCCCGCATCTGGTATCGGATATACAGCTCAGTTGAAAAACACGACTTCTCCAAGAAACGCCTCCCGATGATGCGTAAGCCTGAAGACTCGTTGAAGAATTTCATGCTTAGCTTTGAACCCGCTGCCGTTGTGAGCACCTACCCACTCTACCCATACTTCTATGAACGGGCTTTCCAGAAAGGAATACCACGAATTCCTGTCTTCACTGTCATCACGGACTCTATAGAAATCAATGGAGCGTGGAAAAAAGCACCTTCAGATTATTATTTAGTTACTGATGAGTTCACTAAAAAATCATTAGTAGAGCAAGATCTGGATGATCAGTCTATCATCGTAACTGGCTTCTGTGTTAACCCCAAATTCATTCAGATGGAGTCAGTCCCTTCTGATGACCCCTGCTCTCCGTTCAGGGTGCTCTTCTTCCCCACTACGAAGAAATCTATTACCAGACGTATTATGCGTGCTATCCTCAATAGTCATCCCACTACTCAAGTCACCGTAGTGCTTGGTAGAAACGTGAGGAAACTATATGACCGAGTCAGAGAAATCCAAATAGAGTTCCCAGACCGGGTTCACATCAAGGGCTGGACCAGGAGAGTCCCAGAGCTACTCTGCTCTCATCATCTAACTATCGGTAAAGCTGGTGGAGCGACTGTTCATGAAGCCATCGCAACCGCCTGTCCTATGCTCATCCACCACCTTGTGCCTGGTCAGGAAGAAGGAAATCTTGCTCTGCTAGAGACAATTGGAGGTGGGTATTACACCGAGACGCATCAAGATATCCAGCATGCTCTCACTGATCTGTTAGAAAATAATGCACAAAAGTGGCGCACGATGAAGCGAAGTCTCACCCTCCATGCGAAACCAGCTGGAGCTATCACAGCTGCAAATTTCATCCTTAACCACCTCAGTAAAAAGCCATGACCTACCTCTTTGATATCGGCAATGTTCTCCTAGCAATTTGATTTTAAACCTGTGCTGAATTCTCTTAAAGGCTCAGACGCATCCCTGGAGGCTTACGCTAAAATCATCGCTAAGAAAGACGAGTTCAAAGCTGGCCAGATCAGCATCAGAGCCTAAGGCGGTAATCATCGGAGTTCACGGCATCAACGGAGCCGCTTCAGATTTTGATAATTTAGGTAGCCATATAAAACACTTCCATAAAGATACAGTGCTCTATGCTTATGAGATACGAGTCCAGGGAAACGATCCTAAAAAACGCCGTAAGGGTGATATCTATAAAGCTAATGAATGGTATCAAGATCTCTACACCTTCTCCTCACTCCTACTACATCGATAAATTCACTGTACGGTTGATCACCACGCTAGGAAAACACATTAATGCTATGAACCTAATGGTCAAAAGCCTTGATCAGCCTACTCTTGTAATCAATGGGGGTAGAGATTACTTCACGCCAAAGCAATACACTGAGCGATTTTTCGACAGTATTCCAGGCAGCACAGACAAGATTCACTGTTATTACCCAGAGGTCTACCACCTCCTCATGTATGATGAGGTGCGTAAGCTGATTTTTGCTGATATGTTTAAATGGTTAGAGAAAAGAAAACAACTCACTTGATTTACTATACATACTTCTCATAATCATAGTTATGAACACCCGCAATACTCTCAATATCGGAAACACTATCTCTATGCTGACCGCTAGTGTAGTTAGCTGCTGCACCATCACTAGCTGTAGCCTAATTCGTGATTTACGTAATCCTAATGACGAACGATTTAACCAGGCTAATAACTTCGGGAAATCTAAAGTCTCAGAAGCTGAAAAAGCTGCGGCCAAAGAAAAACTCGATCAAGCAGCCACCATTAGTTCACCAACGAATGATGCTGGAGCATTAAATACGGGAACTCATCAATCAGGTGAAGTGAATGGAAATCCTCGTAATCTAGCGACTCTCCCAAAGCTACCTAAAGCCACTGGTCTCATTGATCCTAAGGTCGATGAAATCCCGACTAATAAGGAACTTGAAGAGGTTGAGGTGCCAAGCCCTATTGTGCCACTCCCTAGCATTACTATACCAAGTCAATAGTAAACAAGAGCTCTAGAACCTTGCTCTGATCGTAAAATTAAAACCGTTGTATTGTAGGTAACCTCGTGATCTGCTGCTGTTATAGTAACTTCTACTATGACTGTGTCCATACGCAGGATAATAGGCTGGGACATACTAAGTGTGACCATAATAGCCATTACTGGAGAATCTAGGTAATACACGGTAGCCTTGATACCCCCGTATTGTGCCCCGTAATGGGAACTCCCATCATAAGTATCTCGTGGTGACCAATTGAAATTCGTGTCTACCTCGGAGCCTCTATGCTGTAGCATTAGTGGGACTGCGTTCGATTTACTAGCCTGCTGGGTAGGCACTGTTGGCTCATCCTTAACCTCTATAGAAGCCTTAGCCATCAGTGCTCCTTTTTTAACACATCTAGACTGATTTTTTGCCGATCTTCTTGTCAATAACTAACATGGGTTCACCCTTTGCGTTATACCAAACTTCTCGGTCCGCCTCTCCACCTTGAACAAGTGATCCAAGGCCTAGCATTACTAAGAATGGTCACATTTTAAAGCCCAAGTATTGACGGTATTTAAAAGACATAACTAGACTATACCCATAATTCTACTAGAATGCAAACAGATGATTCACCCTACAGTAACAACCAGATTTGCCCCGTCTCCCACTGGCTATCTTCACCTAGGGCATATCTTCGCCGCTAAAGTAGCTCACGATCTTGCTCGTTCAAGACAGGGTGATTATTTGCTACGCCTAGAAGACATCGACACCACACGGACCCGTGAGTATTTCTATCAAGCGATTCTTGAGGATTTGGAGTGGCTTGGTATTCATCACGATCACCCCCCTATTAGACAGACAGACCGATTCAAAGAATACGACAAGGCCATTGAAAAATTGAAAAACCTTGGAGTCCTCTACCCCTGTTTTTGCACCCGTAAAGACATTGCTAACGAACTGAGTTATATTACGAATGCGCCACATGAACCAGAAGGCTCTCTTTACCCTCAGATCTGTAGAAGCCTGTGTCCTGATAAGGTCAAGGAATTGCTCAAGCAAGGTAATGTTCCATCATGGAGATTAAACTCAGATAAGGTGAGGGATTTAACTCCTGATCTCAAGTTCGAGGATGAAATTCTAGGTCACATAAAGGTCAATCACGATCTGTTAGGTGATGTGATTCTCGCTAGAAAAGACATCGGAACATCATACCATGTAGCAGTCGTAGTGGATGATGCCTTTCAGAAAATCACGCACGTAACGCGGGGGGAAGATCTTTTGACATCAACCCATATCCATACGATTCTGCAGCGACTGCTACTCCTACCTCAGCCAGTTTATCACCATCATCAATTGATTAAGGACTCTAATGACGAAAGACTAGCGAAAAGGAATGCACCTCTATCTGTAAAACAGTTAAGAAGAAATGGACACAGTGCAACAGAGGTCATAGCCCTAGTTTATCCGTAAATGCATACACAAAACACCTAGATTTAGACAAAAAAAGAAGCACCTCAATTAATCGTCCAGTAGAAAATACTAAAAACCAATAAGACGTTCAATCGAGATGCCTGTGTTGCATTACGACAATCACAACAAATAGAAATTACCACAGCTTTTTGATTTCTCAAGCTTTAATATCAAGAATGAACCTTTTATAGTCATACACTTGTTTCAGTGATGTGGGTATAATCACTAGCGTCAAATACAGATTATAACATTCAATTATCCAGTAGATGATTTGGCTTTCATTTTCACCTCTTATAGACTAGCTTCCCCACATGAATTGCGCTGGCCCAAGAATGAAAATGGATCCTACACTCCATACCGACAAGAAACCTTCATGGATCAAGGTCCGTCTCCCGAACAACCCTGTGTTCTGGGACACGAAATCAATGATCAAAGATCTCAACCTAGTCACAGTCTGCGAAGAAGCTCAGTGCCCAAACCGCTGGGAATGCTGGGGTCAAGGCACCGCTACCTTTATGATCGCTGGTGACAAATGCACCCGTGCTTGCGGATTCTGTGCTGTTAAGACAGCTAAGCCTGATGCTCTAGAAGACGATGAGCCAATGCGTGTAGCAGAAGCGACTAAGCGCATGAAACTGCGCCACGTAGTCATCACAGCAGTTGCTCGTGACGACCTCAAGGACGGTGGAGCAGAACACTTTAAAAATACCATCACAGCTGTCAGAGCCGTGAATCCAGATATTATTATCGAAGTTCTAGTTCCCGACTTTAACGACCGCGACTGGGCTCTCGAAATGTGCATGTCAGCTCGGCCACACATTTTTAACCACAATCTTGAAACAGTAGAACGCCTCACTCCACTCGTGCGTAGTAGAGCTAAATACTGGCGTTCACTCGCTGTTCTCAAGAAAGCTGGCGAAATGGTCAACGGCAAGGTCGCAGTGAAAAGCGGTATCATGCTCGGACTAGGTGAGACTCACGACGAGATCCTCAAGTCAATGGATGACCTGTTAGATCACAATGTAACAGTCCTGACTCTTGGTCAGTATCTACGTCCTACACCACGTCACCTTCCGGTAGTAGACTACATTAAGCCTAAATACTTTGACGAACTCAAGCAGATCGCTCTCGATAAAGGCTTCCGTCATGTAGCAAGTGGACCACTCGTCCGTTCATCCTATCACGCTGCTGACTTCCGCCCAGAGCTCGATGTCCTAGATGATATCGAAGCTGACCTACGTGGAACAGCAGATCTAGAACTGAAACCGAGTGATCTCCCGATTCCTCACGCTAGTGCAGACGTTGTCCAATCAACGCTGCAAAAGTAATATTCATTATCACACTACACGACAAAAAATGACAACCTATAAAGAACCTGTAGTGTGATTCATTATAATAAAGTAGGGTTCAAATAACCCTGCTTTTTTTTGCCCTTAAATATAACCACTCTTCATACCTTAAAACCATGTCCACACCAGATTTCTACTACCAAAAACCCTTCCCACTCGATGGAGATAAAACCGAATACGAACTCTTCACCACAGAAGGCGTCAGCGTAGAAAAGCATGGTGACCGTGAAGTGTTAGTTGTCTCTAAAGAAGCTCTAACAGAGCTCTCAAACGAAGCCTCAAAAGCAATCTGCTTCAAGCTACGTTCATCACATCTCAAACAAGTGGCCGCGATCCTCGAAGATCCAGAGGCCTCTGACAATGATAGCATGATGGCACTCACTCTCCTACGTAATGCGGAGATCGCCGCCAACGGAATTCTCCCTAACTGCCAAGACACTGGCACCGCCATCGTCATGGGTAAGAAAGGTCAGAATGTTTACACTGGTTACTGCGATGAAGAAGCCATTTCACACGGTATCTACAAGACTTACACAGAGGAAAATCTCCGCTACTCTCAGACTGTCCCACTCAGCATGTATGAAGAGGTTAATTCTAAGACAAACCTTCCAGCACAGATTGATCTTTATGCTATTGAGGGTAATTCTTACGAGTTTCTATTCATATCAAAAGGTGGTGGATCAGCCAACAAAACCTTCCTTTTTCAGGAGACAAAAGCACTTCTTAACCCAGATACTTTGAAGTCATTCTGCGTCGCTAAAATGGTGACACTAGGAACATCTGCATGCCCACCGTATCACCTCTCTATCGTGGTTGGTGGTACCTCTGCGGAAACTAACCTTAAGACTGTGAAAATGGCATCCACTCGCTATTACGATGAACTCCCTACCACAGGGAACGAACACGGCAGAGCATTCCGTGACGTAGAACTAGAGAAAGAACTCCTCGCTCTCTCACGTGAGATCGGTATCGGTGCACAGTTCGGTGGCAAGCACTTCGCTCTCGATGTCAGAGTCATCCGCTTACCTCGTCATGGTGCGTCCTGCCCAGTCGGCATTGGAATCTCTTGCTCAGCAGATCGCCAAGCTAAAGCCAAGATCACCAAAGACGGAATCTTCATCGAAAAACTAGAGTCCAACCCAGGTCAATTCATCCCAGAAAACTACCGTGATTGGAAATTCAAGGGTGTAAAAATAGACTTAGATCAAGGTATGGAGAAAACTCTCGCCACTCTAACAAAATACCCAATCACTACAGCACTAGCTCTAAGTGGAACCATCATCGTAGCACGCGATAGTGCCCACGCAAAACTCAAGGAAATCCTAGACTCTGGCCGAGCACTCCCAGACTACGTCAAAGATTACCCAATCTATTACGCCGGTCCAGCCAAGAAGCCAGAAGGACTTGCATCAGGATCATTCGGTCCAACAACTGCCGGACGCATGGACGCCTACGTCCCTATTTTCCAGTCTGAAGGAGCATCTATGGTAATGCTGGCTAAAGGTAATCGATCAAAAATTGTCACAGATTCCTGCAAGCAACACGGTGGATTCTACTTAGGTTCAATGGGCGGACCAGCTGCCATCCTAGCACAAAACCACATCAAATCCGTAGAAGTGATCGACTTCGAAGACCTAGGTATGGAAGCCGTTTGGAAAATCTGCGTAGAAGACTTCCCCGCCTTTATTCTAGTAGACGACAAAGGAAACGATTTCTTCAAAAACATCAATACCTGCCCAGTCTGTTAGTTACCTAACGGCTCCAGTTTTAATTAGGGTTTACTAAATAAATCTCAAGCATCCGCAGATAATTTAGACATCTAGTTATCAGTCAACAAAGAACCCTCCTCAGGTATTTATCTAGATTTAGCACTATTATCCCCACATGGATCACGCTTTCAGCTGTGGCTGAGAGCTTGGCCATGATTCGTCCTAGGCTCCCTTTCCGTTTTACGTTTCCAATCTTTCCTTCCACTGGTATCCAATCTCGTTCGATTTGTTACATCTGTTTTTTCTGCACTTTAAGAACTTTATTCTTTTCAGTTTGCTTAGGGGATCGTCCTAGTGGCTTTCCTGTGAGGCGTATCCCCAGTTCTTTACAGTAGCTTCTGTTCGCTCTGTTACGGTAAATAGAGTCGGCATGAACACTGGCAGCGTAATAAACCAAAGCGTTTCCTGTAACTCTCTATTTGCTCTATTAGATCATCGTCATCATCAAGTGCAGAACTGATGACACTACTATTGATCTGCTGAAAGTCCTCTTGGCTAAAACGGTTCCTAAAATGCACCATCATGGAAGGATCAAAGAGAGGTTTTCCAACATGCTGATGCAACCCAGGAAGAGTTGAAGGAATAAGTTTTCTTGGATTTGATTCACCGTTTCCTCATCTGTTATACCGAGGCGTTCCTTAATGACTAGAGCACCAAAAGCGATTCAATCTCATTCCACGGGACTAATTGACTAAATTTAACCCATCTATTAGAAGCAGAAAGTTTGCCTCCAAAAGGATGGATGAAATCGGTTTGATTTGGGTGATTTTTAATCATGTGAAGCGCACGCTTTTTCGAGGGAACAATAATAAACCCATGCATCTCTGCACGACTTTTATCCGTTAAACCATTGATTCTACAAGATTAAGTTCTTTTTCAGGAAACCCTACTTAGCAGATGAAGCCTTCTCATCAGGCTTTTTCCTGCGCTTTAACGCCTTGAAAACTAACTCATTACTATCTTTTTTACGCATTACTTTCACATTATCACCTTCCTTCACATCACCCCTTAGAAGAGCTTCTGCGAGTGGATCTTCCATGAAACGTTCTACAGCACGGCGCATTGGACGAGCTCCATACTTAGGAGCGTAACCCTTATCGATCAATAGATCACGAGCTGACTTATCAAGTTTAAGAGTGACATTCTTGTCTTCGAGTCTCTTGAAGAGCTTCTGACACTCAAGATCTACAATCACATTAAGATCCTTCTTCTCCAGCATGTGGAAGACCACGAGCTCATCAAGACGGTTCAAGAATTCAGGCTTAAAGTATTTACTAGACTCTTCCATTATCTTGGACTTCATCCCGTCATGATCCGCATCAGCAGCACCCATTGCGTTGAAGCCTAGAGCTGACTGGCGTTTCACAGTAGAAGCACCCACATTAGATGTGAGAATGATCACTGTGTTTCTGAAATCAATCTTACGTCCAAAACTGTCCGTCACCATACCCTCTTCAAGAATCTGAAGTAATAGATTCATCACATCTGGGTGAGCTTTTTCAATCTCATCAAACAAGATAACTGAATATGGTTTACGTCTAACAGCTTCTGAAAGTTGACCACCTTCTTCATAACCAACATATCCAGGAGGAGAGCCGATCAATCTACTAGTAGAGAACTTCTCCATATACTCAGACATATCGATCTGGATTAATGACTCAGGATCACCGAACATAAAGTTAGCCAAGTTCTTAGCAAGATATGTCTTACCAACACCTGTAGGTCCGAGAAACAGGAATGAACCGATAGGACGACGTGGGTCTTTTAGATCAGCACGTGAACGACGCAGTGCCTTACTAATAGCAACTACGGCTTCATCCTGACCGATAACAGCCTCTTTAAGTTCATCTTCCATGTTTAGTAGCTTGTCAGCCTCCTTCTGCTCCATACGCTGAAGAGGAACACCAGTCCACTTAGAGATCACCGTCATGATGTCATCTTCAGTGACTTCAATAATGTTCTCTTCGCTCTCAGCTTTCCAATTCTCTAGAATCTCTTCGAGCTTAAGCTTAGCCTTCTTCTCATCGTCACGACATGAAGCGGCTTTCTCAAAATCTTGATCATTGATCGCAGTCACCTTATCACGGTTAATCTGCTGGATCTCTTTCTCTAACTCTTTTAGTGCTGGAGGACGAGTCATCTGACTAATTCGTGCTCGTGAGCCAGCTTCATCAAGAACATCAATCGCCTTGTCTGGTAAAAATCTTCCTGTGAGGTAGCGAGATGAAAGTTTTACCGAAGCAACAATCGCCTCAGGTGTGTATTTCGCTTTATGATGAATCTCATACTTCTCTTGCAGACCTTCTAGAATCTTCACAGTATCTTCCTGCGCTGGCTCTTCCACTCTGACCTTCTGGAAACGACGCTCAAGTGCTAAATCCTTCTCAATCGATTTACGATATTCGTTTAAAGTAGTCGCACCAACACACTGCATCTCAGATCTGCTAAGCGCTGGCTTGATAATGTTAGACGCATCCATCGCACCTTCAGCAGAACCTGCACCTACGATAGTATGGAGTTCATCAATAAAGAGGATCACGTCCCCTACTTTTCTAATCTCATCCATCACCGCCTTGATGCGTTCCTCAAATTGTCCGCGATACTTCGTCCCCGCCACCATTAGTGCCAGATCGAGAGTGATCACCTTCTTGCCTCTGATAAGCTCTGGAACATTCCCCGAAACAATCTCTTGAGCCAAACCTTCAACGATCGCTGTCTTACCAACACCAGCCTCACCTACGAGCACTGGGTTGTTCTTCGTGCGTCGGCATAAAATCTGGATGACTCGTTCAGTCTCTGGTTGGCGACCAATAACGGGATCTAGTTTACCTTCTTCCGCCATTTTAGTCAGATCGCGTCCAAATGCTTTCAGAGCTGGTGTTTTAGTCTTACCATCAGCTTCCGTTTCGTCCTCATCATCAGCATCGTTGTCATCAAATGCTTCAAAAATATCTTCCTCATTATCATCTGGGGCGTAGTTAGGATCGATCTCTGCGAGAACTTCCTGACGGGTGTGCTGAATATCAATGTCTAGGCTCGTAAGAACTCTAGCAGCCACGCCCTCACCTTCACGTAGGAGACCTAACAGAAGATGCTCAGTTCCTACATAAGAGTGATTCAGTTGCTTCGCTTCCTTATCAGCAAGACTCAGCACCTTTTTCACACGTGGAGTGTAAGGTATCTGACTTGGAATACTCTGCTCAGGATCTGAACCCACTTGCTTTTCTACTTCTATGCGGACTCGATTCAGCTCTAGCCCCATACGCTCTAACACATTGACCGCTACTCCCTGTCCTAGCTTGATCAAGCCAAGAAGGAGGTGTTCAGTGCCTACGTAGTTGTGATTAAACCGCTCAGCCTCTTTACATGCTAGCGCTAATACTTGTTGTGCTCTTGGGGTGAAATTATTCATTCTATTGGTAGCTCGTCTCCAGCATCATTGCCTTTAACTATATTTTCTAAACTACTAGTAGCAGATGGATCAAGGTTTTGCAACTGATCACGTATTATTTCTGCTCTTATTAAATCTCTTTTTTCAGGTTCTAGCTCTTTACCAGCATAGAGCTGTAAATGTGCTGGCTGGATTTTCATCATTAGCGAATCACACTTTTCCATCGTCCCCTCAGGGAAATAGCCTAGATCAGCACCTAAGCGCAGTAGCGAAACGTGCGAAAATGCTTCCTTGGAATCAAAAATGTGTGCGTAACGAAGTAATCCATAAGCTCGATTCACTTTATCCGTAAGTGCATCATGATCTTCCTCGAGCATTTTCCGCCTAGCATTACGCTCATGTGTAGCCACCTGCTTGATTACTCGTTCGAGGCGATCAATAATAACCTCCTCAGATTCACCGAGTGTGGATTGATTTGAAATCTGGAACATATGACCAAGCGACTCAGTGCCCTCACCGAAAAGTCCACGGACAGCTAAACCGATTTTATTAACCGCTTGTAGCACCTGACCGATCTGTTCAGTGATCACCAATGCAGGTAAATGTAGCATCGCCGATGCGCGCATTCCTGTTCCTAAATTCGTAGGGCAAGCTGTCAAATAACCCAGCTTCTCATCAAATGCATAACAAAGGCTTTTCTCTAACTCCTGGTCTACTTTATTGATCAGTTCATAAGCTTCACGTAGATGCATTCCTGAACGGATTGACTGAATTCTTAAATGATCTTCCTCGTTAACCATCAGTGAAAGTGACTGCTTACGATTCACTACTGCGGCACAGCCTTCGCTACGTGCAGCCTGCTCACGACTGATCAGATGACGCTCCACTAAAACCTGTTTTTCCAGAGACTCAAGATTGGAAAGCTCTTGAGCAAATCCATTCTTCATTTCTTTAAGAGCTGTCAGATTAGGAAATATCTTTGCCATCACCTTCTTACGATCCTTCTTCTTAGCCCAGCCCGGAAACACCACACCTTCTAAGTTCCGCGCAAGCCTGATACGACTCGTGATCACCACGGCATTATCCTTGCTCTTACCTGTCATCCAGTCAGCGGGATGCTTCACGAGTGTTGAAAATCTCATCATACTAGCTTACTCCTCAATTTATAATTTCTCCATCTCCATAAGTTCATCTCTTAAAGTCGACGCCTTCTCGTAATTTTCAGACTTAATCGCCTTATTTAGTGCAGACTTTAGACCACTAATTTTCTTACGCACATTTATCGCATCGATCATCCCCGTAGGAACCTTCCCCTTATGTTCCACCCCACGATGCATATTCTTAAGCATACCAGTAATCTCACTAGTAAATTTACTGTAACAAGAGCTACAACCCAAACGACCAATCTTACGCAAATTCTCAAGCGTAAAACCACACTCAGTGCATTCACTCACATCAGTATTTGTAGCAGTAGTATTCGTCGGAGTCTCTTTATCATCAGGCATCTTAGGAGTCTCATCATTAATGAGAAAATCTGCCAGTTTAAAATCATCCAGCGAAGTCACCCCCTGCTCTTCAGCACAGGTCTCGCACATATTCATTTTTTTAGATTTCCCATTCACTACCTGGGTAAAAAAAACGTTCGCTTCTTTATCACAAAATTCGCACTTCATCTCTAAAAAAAGACTACACACAGAATCCGTCTCTTGCGAAGTTTTTTTATCAAAAAAGCGTCAACTAAAGTCATTTAATCTTTCTGCTATAGGTAAGTTCATAAACATCTCTACCAGCCTACTCGGAGTTATTGATTTAACTTCATAACTCAAAATTTGCTCAGCTGATAATTTCACACGGGGTTCATCTTCCGCCCTCAGCAGGTACTCAAATTCATCAAACTCAATGGCACCAAATGTCATTACTAGTTCCCCCTCATGAATCTCCCAACGATTAATTTCATCGTCGCTTAACGAACAGCATGTTTCGTCATGAAGCTTCAAAACTAAGCTTCCCTTGTCCTCTTTTCTTCCATCAGCATCGAACTTCACACATCCTGTCCCACCTATCAATGATAACAGCACTAGCATTCTTTCCATGCAATTCATTTCCTTATATTAACCCTACTTAGCCCCAGAAATAGGCTCTTGCAGTTTCTTCAGCTTCCCGTCATGCACATCATAGATCCATGCATGTATATGTAGTTCTTGCCCCCTCTCCCAAGCATCGAGCACTGGTGGAGACTGACAGACATTCGCCGCTTGCTGCATCGCATTTAGCTCACACAGCCTATTCTCTTTATCTCTACCTTCTAACTGATCCAGCTCATCTTGATGCAGGCTCACCACATCTTTAACATGCTGAAGCCAGCTATCCACCAGACCAAATCTCTCGCCAGAAAGAGCCCCCTGAACACCACCACACAGGTAATGACCACAGACAATAATATGCTTCACCTTTAAAAATTCTACTGCGTAATGAATCACGGACAGCGAATTAAAATCCGCATGCACCACCATGTTCGCCACATTCCTGTGCACGAAAACATCACCTGGTAAAAGTCCCATCAGCTGGTTCGCAGGAACTCGGCTATCAGAACATCCTATCCATAGATATTCAGGAGTTTGTTGCTCCACTAATCTGCTGAAAAATCCATCATCAGTAGCAGTAACAGAATTAACCCAGTCTACGTTCTTTTCAAATATGCTATCTAGTTGGCTCATTAAAAGAATTTATAACTCATCCTAGTTAGTCTTGGCAAACCAGTTTTTTAATGAATTATACTGCCCCCACCGAAATGACCGTCCATAAAGAAAGTAAAACTATTCTCTTCCTATCCATCCCTCTGATTATTGGGCAGTTAGGGCAGATGCTACTTGGGCTAGTGGATTCTGTCATGATCGCTCGTGTAGGAGTCACCGAGTTGGCTGCACTCACCTTGGCTAACAGCATTTTCTTTGTTCCCTTTGTATTTGGCATAGGAATCCTCACCTGCATCTCCGTCCGCACCTCCACCGCCAGAGGCAGAAATGATACTCCATCGGCTAGATCTGTTTGTAGAAACGGCGTTTACATCAGCCTCATTTGGGGAGTTTTCATATTCATTTTAGCTCTGATCGGTAGTGACTTATTAGAAAACCTTAAACAAGATCCACTCGTCGTTAAAAGGTCCCGCACGTTTTTCATCCTCCTCATGGCATCACTCATCCCTGGATTAGTCGCCGTTGCACTAAAGAATCATGCTGATGCTCTCAGTCGCATCTGGACAGCATTCTGGATCAGCATAGCCGGAGTCTTGCTCAACGCCTTACTCAATTGGATTTTTATCTTTGGTAACTTAGATACTCCAGCTCTAGGATTAGAGGGAGCTGGTATAGCTACTCTGATTGCTCGCAGCGTCACCGTCATCGCCATGCTCGTATGGTTTAAGATCGATACATCTCTACTCGACTGGACACCTCACAATTGGCTTAAGAAACTCGACTTAACAGAAATTAAAAGACTTATCAGACTAGGTCTACCCTCTGGACTCCAATCTATTACTGAAGTCGGGGCATTTGTCGCTACTGGACTACTTATCGGTCGATTTGGAGCTGAAGCACTAGCTGCTCAAAATGTAGCACTCACTTTCGCAGGAATTGCCTTCATGATCCCGCTAGGACTTTCTATTGCGCTCACGATCAGAGTAGGCGAGCGTATTGGACTGGGGCAGTATAATAAACTGAAAACCACCTTCATCTCAGGCTGGCTCATCACTCTTATATTCTCCTGCATCACCGCTGTGATTCTCTTGATCTTCCGTAATGAACTCGCCTCTAGCTTTGTTAAAGATGCTCCAGTCGTCATCTCATTAGCGACTAGTTTCCTTGTCGTTGCCGGTATTTTTCAGCTAGTCGATTGCCAGCAAATAGCCTCCATAGGCATGCTCCGTGGACTAGAAGACACCACTATGCCAGCCTGGATGTGTCTTTTCTCTTACTGGGTAATTGGTATCCCCACTGGCTACTACTTCGCCTTCCACAGAGAAATGGGACCAGTCGCCATCTGGTGGGGTCTAGCCTTAGGCCTAGCGGTCGCCTCAGTTCTTCTCGGGATTAGACTGTGGAGAAGCTTAAAGTTAGAAGAACCTGCGTAGAAATTTAGAAAAGTTAAAGGGAGTTGAAATTAATCAACTCCCTATTCTAAATTATTTGTTAACTAGTTAACTGATTAAGCCAAAAGGTCAGCGACAGCCACCTTCTCAAGTTGAAGCTCAGCAACAGAAGCATCGATCTTCTCACGTGAGAAAGCATCCAATCCGACTCCCTCTACTACTTCCCAATTCTTACCATCAGTCGTGCGGATAGGCATAGATGCGATTAAATCTGCCTCAATCCCATACTCACCAGAAGAGCAGACAGCCACACTAGTCCAGTCACCAGTAGGTGTTGGAGTAGTAAGACTACGCACTGTGTCGACCACTCCATTCGCAGCAGATGCTGCTGAAGAAGTTCCTCTCGCCTGAATGATCGCTGCACCACGTTGTTGCACGTTCTTGATAAATTCACCTTGAAGCCACTCTGTGTCAGAAATAATATCCGTCACTGGTGCTCCATTGATCTTAGCGTTCGTATAGTCAGGATACTGAGTCGCTGAGTGATTCCCCCAGATACACAGATTAGTCACCGCTGTCTGATGCACACCAGCCTTCTGAGCCAGTTGCAATTTCGCACGATTCTCATCCAGCCTAGTCATGGCAAAAAATTGATTATTCGGAACCCCTTTCGCTGCATTCATCGCAATGAGGCAGTTCGTATTACAAGGATTACCAACAACAAGAATTCTCACATCGCTCGCTGCATTCGCTGCGATAGCTTGTCCCTGACCAGTAAATATCTTACCATTGATCCCTAACAGATCGTTACGCTCCATCCCTAGACCACGTGGCACTGAGCCTACAAGTAGTGCCCAGTTTGCACCTTTAAATCCTTTATTCAGACAGCTAGTTGCCACCGTTTCATTGAGAAGTGGGAACGCACAGTCATCAAGCTCCATCACCACACCAGCTAGCGCCTTCATACCAGGCTCTATCTCGATAAGTCTAAGATTCACAGGTTGCTCAGGACCAAACATAGCACCAGAAGCAATACGGAAGAGCAGCGCATAACCAATTTGACCAGCCGCCCCAGTCACAGAAACAGTAATAGGATCTTTCATAATGAAAACATTTACTAAACACTCTACCCCCACAGGTCAACAGCAAAGCTAATAACTGCCAGAAAGAAATCGTCACTTCTAAATTCTCACTACAAAACTGAGCCCGTAATTAATAATTTGAGCAATGCTATCATTCCTAGAAACCCCATAATTAAGCCGAAATAGGCTCTACCTAAACCGTGCTTTTTATGTTCTTTATTTTGCGATTTCTTAATATTCAAAATAGCAACGACCGAAAGAACTATAGCCAATAACGCCAACACGAGAGAGAGACTAAGTAACCTGCCACAATCGCCCAGCCCGATCTACCTACTGGCAGTAACACTCTCATCCCTAACTGATCACCCATCTTCTCCTGTGGCTGAACATACTGCCCCTGCTGAGGTTGTTGTGGCTGCTGTGGATTTACGACTGGTGACTCAAAAGGGTTTGCTGGAGAATTCGTCGCAACATCTGGCTGACCTAGCTGATTGATGAGGTGTATTAGGATCTGACAACCTATTTATCTCAGCATTTGTCATGCCCAAAATAAATCGGCTATCTTAAACTACTTTTTACTGTAAAATCTCTCTACTTTAAGGTTATTAACTCTCCACAGCATTATGTCTATTGAGCTTACTAGAAACTTCTCCATCATCGCCCACATTGATCACGGCAAAACCACACTATCTGACCGACTCCTAGAATTCACCCAAACTGTGACTGAACGTGATGCACAGGATCAACTTCTCGATGCTATGGATCTAGAACGGGAGCGTGGTATCACCATCAAGTCACACCCAGTGACTATGTTCTACAATGCTAAAGATGGCATCCGATATCAGCTAAATTTCCTAGACACTCCGGGTCATGTTGACTTCGCCTATGAAGTGTCACGTTCCCTTGCCGCATGTGAAGGAGCTCTACTCATCGTCGATGCTGCTCAGGGCGTAGAAGCTCAGACCATGGCGAACTTGCACTTAGCAAACGAGCAAGAACTTTTCATCATCCCAGTCATCAATAAGATCGACCTACCTTCTGCCGATCTACCTAATGTGCATAAGCAGCTAGAGGAAATCATCTGCATCCCAGCTGAAGACGCTATCCCAGCATCCGCTAAAAACGGTATCGGCATCGAAGATATCCTAGAAGCGATCGTAGCTCGTATCCCATGCCCTACTGAAACCCCTGACAAACTTCTCAGAGCCTCTGTATTCGATTCCATCTATGATCCCTTCCGCGGCGTCATTTCCTACGTGCGCATCATGAGTGGTGACATCAAAAAAGGCACCCGAATCAAACTTTTCCATACCTCTAAGACCTATGAAGTCAAAGAGGTCGGTGTTTTCACTCCTAAAATGGAGAAACGTGACATACTCAATGCTGGTGACGTTGGCTACGTAATTGCCAACATGAAATCATCCGCTGAAGTCAAAATCGGAGACACCATCACCAACAATACCCACCCAAGCCCTGAGCCACTCCCTGGTTTCAAAGAAATCCAGCCAATGGTATTCTCAGGCATTTACCCAATCGACACCTCAGACTACGAGGCTCTTAAGGTCGCTATGGGTAAACTCCAAATCAACGACGCCGCCTTCACTTGGCAGGCTGAATCCTCTGTAGCACTTGGCTTCGGATTCCGTTGCGGATTCCTAGGACTCCTCCACATGGAAATCATCCAAGAACGTCTCCGCCGTGAATTCGGAATGGACATTATTTCCACTTACCCATCAGTTATTTACGAAGTCACTAAGAACAACGGCGAAGAAATCATCGTAGACAACCCATGCATGCTTCCGGACACTCAGATCATCCAAGAGATCCGTGAACCAATGGTGAAAGTCTTCCTTATGACCCCTGCTGAATACATCGGCGACATGATGAAACTCGTCATGGAAAAACGTGGAATGATGGAGAATACCGAGACGATTGACGAACGCCGAGTTATGCTCACTTGCACCATGCCACTAGCGGAAATCCTAGTCGACTTCAACGATAAACTCAAATCCATGACTAAGGGCTACGGCTCCATGGACTACGAACATGCTGGTTACCGTGAAGAAAAAATGGTCAAGATGGACATCATGATCGCAGGTGAACCAATAGACGCATTCTCAAGTATCGTCCACAGAGAAAAGGCTGAATTTTACGGTCGCCATCTTTGTAAGAAACTGAAAGAAGTCATCCCTAAACAGCTTTTCGTAGTCGCCATCCAGGCTGCTATCGGTGGTAAAATCATCGCTCGTGAATCCATCTCAGCCATGAGTAAAAACGTGACTGCCAAGTGTTACGGTGGTGATATTTCTCGTAAGAGAAAACTCCTAGAGAAGCAGAAAAAAGGTAAAGCGAAGATGAAAGCAATCGGCAAGGTTAACATACCCCAAGACGCTTTCATCAGAGTTCTTAAAAACGACTAGGGGGGGAACCCACAAGATCATGGTAAAAGGCTACGACACCAACCAGCAACGCAGAGAAACCCTTTGTTTGGAAAAAATCTAGCCCCATTCACCAGCATCAACCGAATCTCCTTCGGAGTAAATATTTTGCCAAGCGATCGCTTCCCTAACCACAAACGTATCAAAAAGCATCTCAACTAATATTAGCTGAGATGCTTGACTTTAAAAAGTATGATTACAATTTCAGTAATTACTTACTACGGCGTAAAATCAGAGCTAGACCTCCAAGACCAATGAGCGCTGTGGAAGATGGCTCGGGGACTGATGATATATCTCTGAGCTGATATCCTGAAATGAAATTTTGTGGAGAATTTTCGAGTCTAGACTGGAAAATTTGTGTGGTAGCATCAGCAGTAAATGTGCCAATGATCCACACTCCATTTTCTACAGATCCAGAAGATGTTTTTTGAATAGTGGTGCCATCACCAACGCTCATCTTGAACGTGACGTTCGCATAGCCTAAGAAGGTTTGAAGTTCATATTTATCTCCGATCGTTAGACCTGTCAATGTTACCGGATTTACCGAAATACCAGCCTGTTGGAATAGTAAATCAAGATTCGCCTCACCTGTGCGAACTCCGAAATCCGTGTTAACGCTACTATTAAAAAGGTTATTAGCCGTGAAGATTACTCCATTGATTGTCGTTGTATCAGTCACTTCTCGGGCATCAGTATTCACTAGGTTTAAAGCTTCTACAAGCGTGCCCTTGGTGCTAATTTCAGACGCCGCAGCGTCTAGATCAAATTCTCCCCATGCTATGGTAGCTGCTGAAGATAATGTTATCATCGCTGTGAATGTAGCCAGAGCAATCGTATATTTATTAATTCGTGTTTTGTTATCCATGATTATCAATCTTTTTCTTTGTTAGATAAATTAGATCATAGATTTACCATTTAAAGGTAACCTCTGTCAACCTGTAATAATTCCGCTTTAATGTTTTCAAATTTGTCTAATAGATTAAATTGAGCTGATGAACTTCCGAGATCTTCAAATGGGTGACCACATTCCAGATGCTAAAACGATTTGGGATTTTAAAGAACTCATTGAGAAGGACGGACGTGATGGAAGTAATCAGCTCTTTAGCTGTTTTCATCATCGCTAAAGCCTATCGGAATAAACCTCTGACTGAGCAGCAACAACGATTTAATAAGACTGTGAGCCGTATGAGGGTGCGAGTTGAACATGTATTTGGCAGGATGAAATACATCGGAGCCGATCTATTTAGAAAGATTGGAATACAACGATCCAGACAGCATAATGCCCTCTCTAATTTAACCTACAATATGGCTCGCTCTGCGTTATTAGTGGCGTAGAACCCAGACAAGACACTCAAAAGGACTAACATCAATTAATTGATCAAACCACAAGCACAAACCAGCGATAAATCCCTAGAAAAAGTCAAATAATACAATCAATAGCAGTTAGATTCCTCTCAAATTACAAGGGCTTGGCAAAAGTAGGCTGCCAGAGGATCCCTTATAAATAGATAGGATAAAACTGACGTCATTACACAACATACATGTTTTCTCCCAGGTCATCACCAAGGTAACTTGTCCGTTGCATTTTCTTCAGGAACACCAGCATTTCTGATGTTATCGAGAGTCTTACGGCTACCACGTTTCGTCTGTGGTCCTGCCACTTTCTTCTTCACTGCGCCTACTACAGTAGGAGTGAGCGCTAGCATACCAAGACACGCGAGTGAGAAAGCCACTGGACGTCTAGCTCCACGGTGCATCATATCACCAAGCATTATTCCAGCCGCTATTCCTAACACTGAAGGTACTGATGATGATGATTTTGCTACCCAGTTTTTCTTACTTACTTCCTGCTGTCCGTATTCCATGTAGGTATTTAAACTCATTTATTGAAATAAAAAACCAAATTCTTCAACTTTTATTACTTTATACCGACATAAATTCTGTGCAACCTCCGTCCATGACAAATACCTACGCACTAATCTTAGCTGGAGGAAGCGGAACTCGCTTCTGGCCGCTTTCAAGAAACGCACGTCCTAAACAGCTTTTAGATCTATTCAAAGACACCACTCTACTCAACCAGACAATAGACCGCCTTGCTGGACTCATCCCAAAGGAGAACATCCTCATCCTCACGAACAAGCTTCAGGTAGAAGCTGTTCGTGAAGTGGCTTCTGACCTGCCAGCAGAAAACATTTTCTCCGAACCATCCAAGCGCGATACAGCTCCAGCTGTAGCTCTCGGTGCAGCATTGATTGCAGCGAGAAACTCAGAAGCAGTCATGGTCGTGCTCCCTGCAGATCAGCTCATTAAGGATGTTGATTCGTTCCACAGTGTTATTTCAGATGCTCTCAGTGCTGCTTCTCACTCAGAGGCTCTCGTGACTATCGGCATTAAACCGACATGGGCATGTTCTTCATTCGGATATATCGAGCGTGGTAAGCAAGCTACTATCTCAGAGACTAACCTCACTAACCCAGCTCACGAAGTCGTTCGATTCCATGAAAAACCAGATGTAAAGCTTGCTGAACAGTTCATCCAGCAAGATAACTTCTCCTGGAACGCCGGAATGTTCATTTGGTCTATCCCCGTCATCCTAAAAGAGCTGACTCAGCATACCCCTCAGCTTGCCGAGTTCATGCACGAGATCATGACCTCAAATGATATTGAGGCAACAGTAGCCGCTCAGTTCCCTGAACTCACCCCTATCTCTATCGACTATGCCCTCATGGAGAAAGCCAGCAGAGTGCTCAATATCGAAGCTACATTCGACTGGGACGATGTAGGCTCATGGATCTCCGTCTCTAAACATCTCCAGCAATTAGAGAACAATAACACGACCAACTCCCCACTCGTTCAAATCGACAGTCACAACAACATCATATTCACCAAATCTAAAGACACACAAGTCGCTCTCCTCGGCGTAGATGATCTCATCATCGTCCAGACAGAAGACTCCATTCTCGTGGCTAACCGCCATCAAGCAGATGACATCAAAAAGCTCGTTAACGCTCTACCTGACCATTTAAAATAAAAACACCGTGGCATTTAATATAAGAACACACGCAGCTGACGCTCTGTTAGACTGGCAAGAAGGCACACTCTACGCAGATAGCCTAGTAAATCGATATGCTAAAGATCATAGTGTCTCACCAGAAGATAGAAACCTGCTTAACGCCATTGTCATCGGTGTGATCAGAAACCAAAGTCTGCTAGATCACTATATCTCCATCCTCAGGGAAGGAAAAATCGATAGCGAGGTGCGCACAGTGCTCCGCATAGGAATTTTCCAAGTGCTCTTCATGGGCATCCCAGACCACGCTGCAGTCAATGAGACTGTAGAAAGTGTTAGAAAAGGTGTTAGAGGTCTAGTCAATGCCTGCCTACGCCGCTGTCTAAGAGAAAAAGAAGAACTATTAGAACTTAAAGACACACTACCTGAGTACGTTAAAAACTCTCACCCTAAATGGCTTTTTGAACGATGGCAGAAAGACTTCACTCCAGATCAACTTAGTAACCTCTTAGAATGGAACCAACAACCATCCGCAATTACTCTCCGCCTCAATCCTCTCATGCCAGTGGCACGTGAAGTAATCGAAGCATCACCAAGAGTCACTCCACTAGAAGGTCATGATAGCTTCTACACCATCACGGGATTACCTAAAAAGGAATGGATGGATGATGGTCTCATCTATATTCAAGATCCAGCTACCCAGCACGCAGCAGACCTGTTAGAGCCTAAAGCTGGCGAAACAATTCTCGATGCCTGCTCTGCCCCAGGAGGTAAAGCTACCCAGATTGGCGCAGCAATGAAGAATGAAGGAACATTGATCTGCACTGACGCTAATCCAAAACGCCAGCCAAGATTGACTGAGAATTTGAATAATCTAGGTATTACCATCGCTGAAATAGAGATCCACGACTGGACAACACCTGCTCCTGAGAAATGGAACAACCATTTCGATGGCATTCTGTTAGACGTCCCTTGTTCTAACACAGGAGTTCTCCGCAAGCGCATCGATGCTCGCTGGCGCATCACACCTGAGACCTTCGATCAACTAAAAGAGCTACAGCTAGAAATTCTAGAAAATGCACAATGCTGTGTTAAATCTGGCGGCAGAATGGTTTACTCTACCTGCTCGATAGATGACGAAGAGAACTGCGACCTGATTCAGCAGTTCCTCATTAAGCATCCAGAGTTTAGCCTTAAATCTGAGAAAAATATTTATCCGTTTGAACACGCGACAGACGGAGCTTATGTGGCCCTGTTAGTAAAAGCGATCAGTGTGAAAAACTTATAGAAATATTGTTCTAGTCTCTTTACTACTTCATATTAAGGATTAATGAACCCCACTCAGAGCAGGATTAAAGCCTGGCAAACATCGACTGTGCTTAGGGATAATCTCTGGATCAAACTCACCAGAGCGGTCACTAGGGGCATCTATATCAATATTACCCTCAGTATTCACCGACTTAGAGCTATAGCCGTTGTGGTGATTATCCTTATTCAACTCAGTTTTTTTCACCCTTAGAATATCCTAAATGATGCTCTAATTCACCCTCACGGATGACCCCAGCAGTGACACTATCAGTGTGACTATCACACCGAATCGTCCACTTTGCCAGCTTCCAGGTGGAAAAGTGGGCACAGTTCCCGAGCCTTCCTCTACTGCCCTTCTTGGTCTTGATGGACTTGCTTTGACTCTGCACCGTCGCAAGTAATCACGAAAGACACTCAATTTCCAAGCGGGATTTAAAGTTCTAACTTGTCTCATCATCAGTGTCATTAGATCACGTAGCGTGAACCTCTCAAAGCTCAACTCACTTCAGCAGTCAGACGCTTCGGAAGAGAGTCAGTATCGTAAGCTTCAACGTTTCTTTTTACTCTGGATTTTTCCTTGGCTAGATATTGACAAACTTATATTGAAAAAAATTCCAAGACCAAAAAATGAATACATCCTCAGCATGAATCGGACTAACTGGAAGTTTTATCTTGCAAACTGATTTTATAAATCGTAATAATTTTAAATCCTTCGAGTTACTCCTTCGAGTTACTCCTTCGAGTTACTCCTTCGAGTTACTCCTTCGAGTTACTCCTTCGAGTTACTCCTTCGAGTTACTCCTTCGAGTTACTCCTTCTTAAATACTAACTAACTTGAAGCATGAAATACACAATAAATAATAAAACACGGATTAATAAATATACGGTCGCTCTGGCGACATCCACAGCGATGATGGCATCAGCCTCAGCAGCTACCATAGCATGGGGAGAATTTGATCTAGACGCTGCACCAGGTGAAATTAGCACCAACGGCACTTCTATAGAAGCAATTAACATGGTGAATACTGATGCTCGAGAAGCGACTGATACAACGACAATCAATGGAGTAGTCTTCACGGCTACTAACCTTTTTAATAGTGGCTATTATGAATACGATACCTTCGGAGTTAGCACAGGTGATGCAAATCTTGATTTACTATACCTACAGGCTAGTTATGACGATGCTAACCCGCTCATATTGACAGGTCTAACGATCGGAAATGAATATGAACTGCAAAGCTTCTACGGCGACAAGAGGTCAGAATATTTCACTGATCACATGAGCGTTGGTGATGGTTTCACTGTTCAAAAAACATCTTCTGGAACTGTAGAAAATGGAGCGTGGATCATTGGCACATTTACTGCTGATGATAGCATACAAATTTTCCATTCTGCAGGAGATATTAGTACAGACAATTTAATTTCAGGATATCAGCTCAGAGATATATCATCAGTTCCCGAGCCATCTTCCACAGCCCTCATTGGTCTTGGAGGTCTAGCTCTGATTTTACGCCGTCGTAAGTAATTACTAAAGTTGTATATCATACTTTTTAAAGTCAAGCATCTCAGCTAATATTAGTTGAGATGCTTTTTATGTATAGGTGTCGGCTGGTTACTCCAGATATTATCCTTATAATTTACGGCATGGATATCAGTCACCTCAAGAAAAACTGAAGTGGTCTCGTTAATGTTGCCAGTAAAAAGTTTGTTTTATTAGTAGTTTGCTGATCTTCCTTGAGACTTGATTGAGTTTTTCCTTCTTGGAAGATTCGGCACTTGAAACGAGCCGTCTGCTTTTCTTGAAACAGTCACAACTTCGTGAACATGGTATTTATTCTTACCTTTTGGATCTTTCACACCTTTTTTATGGTTCATACAGAGTGGCTGTAACTCAGAGCATCGAGCAAGTAGCCCTAGAAATGAACAACTCAGAAACCATCATCAAGAAGCTATGCCAAAAAAAGGAACGTGATTACTTTAGAATCACGTCCCTATCTATCGGACTAAGTCCTAGAACTCTTAAAAAAATGGTGGGCAGAGAAGGATTCGAACCTTCGTACACTTACGTGAGCAGATTTACAGTCTGCCGCCTTTAACCACTCGGCCATCTACCCATCGTAGAAAGTTTCAAGATCTTGCGAACTTGCAGTTAGTACCTCTTTCGAGACGGCGTTTTTCTAAGGGCTTCATCGACTTGTTGCAAGTATAAAATAGATCTTTTTAAAGTTTTTTTCAATGATAGGCTCTTGGTGATGGCAGAGCCGATCACTCAGATAATAAAAGAGAACATCAAGCGCATTTCTAAATCGTTAGGATTCAGTGACTGTCGTATTGCGGAAGCTAGGCCGGCGGATCATGCAGAGAGATTTCGTGAGTGGATCGATGACGGCTCTGCTGGTGATATGAAGTGGCTGGAGAAGAATGTGGATCGACGAGTAAGTCCTAAAGAAGTGCTCTCAGGTGCACAGTCTCTGGTTTGCATGGCTCTGAACTACTATCCTGGTGAGCAATCTGAGAAGAATGATTACCGAATCGCTCGTTATTCATGGAATGAGGATTATCATGATATCATAGATGATAAGCTCAAAGACCTAAATATTGCGATGGAGGAAATGGGTGGTAATCAAAGATATTATGTCGATACAGGTCCTGTGCTAGAGAGAGACTTTGCTAGTGCTTCTGGTCTTGGGTGGAATGGTAAGTCTACAGTGCAGATTCACAAGGAATACGGAACTTGGACATTTCTTTGTGAAATCATCACGACTTTAAAACTAGAGCCTGACCCGCCGCTCCGTGATCACTGTGGTAAATGCACTCAGTGCATCGATCATTGCCCGACTAAGGCTATTACGGGGCCGAGAGAGATGGATGCACGCCGCTGTATTTCCTATTTCACGATAGAGCACGCTGGCAGCATCCCTCTTGAATTTCGCCCACTGATAGGTGATCGGATCTATGGTTGCGATGTTTGTCTGGAGGTCTGCCCTTGGAACAGATTTGCAAAGATTAGTCGTGAGACTAAACTACATGCTCGTGAGTCTATCTTTAATTATCAGTTAATCGATTTTCTGACTCTAACAGATGAGACCTTTCGTGATCTTTTTGCTAAATCACCCATTAAAAGAATTAAGCGACCTAAATTCCTACGTAATGTATGTGTAGCGCTCGGCAATGTGGGTAAACCTGAGCATCTTGAGCGACTTACGATTCTTATTTCTAAAGAGCCAGATCCGATGATTATAGAACACGCTGAGTGGGCAGTCGAAGAGATTAGAAGGAGAAACTAAGGTTTCTTTCTCTTATTCTCAATCGCTTGAATTTCACGTTCAAGTGCCTGCATTTCCGGTGAAATGATAGGCTTAATCTCAGGAGCTTTACTTTCTGGAATATCCTTACCGAATAGAGCCATTGTCTGGCGATAAACGTTTCTGTCTGTATTTAGAATATTTACAAGACTGAATGAACAGATCAGAGCCAAGATAATGATGAAGCAACCGTGGTGCCTAGAAAGGCTACGTGTAAATATGATAAAAAGAGCGACTGCGATAGATAAAGTAATGCAAGCTACAATGATATAGACGTCCGTCATCGAGTAGTAAATAGGGACGCCAATTTTACGTAAAATAAGCCAAGCAGGTGCTCCTAGAGCAAGAATATAGCCTATTATAGCAAGAGGCTTACTAACCCGCTTCTTATTGTAGGTCGCTACCATTGTCTCGCCTTGAGCAGTCATTGAGCTCCTAGCTCTTAAGTCTGCTAGTTCGCTATCAGTGTGCTTTTTACTCGGTATCTGAGACATAGTAGTTTAGTGTGGAAAACGGATTTATAAAAAGCATAAGCTCTAGAGAAATATCCAGAGTTTATGCTATCGTGTGAAATTATTGTGCTAGTTGGATAATACGGTGTGCAGCCATCGCAGCGTTTAATGGAGCTTTCTTATGAAGACCTACTGTGGTAGCAGGAACTCCCCCAGGAAGCTGACTAATTGATAGAAGTGCATCGATTCCGTTAAGTGGACCTCCAGGAACTGGAACTCCGATAACTGGAAGTGATGTCTTCATAACTACTACACCTGGAAGCGCAGCGGCTAGTCCAGCAATAGCTAGAATAACTGCTTTCTCACCTGATTTCTCAAGTTTTGCTAAGAAGTCGATCAGTTCGATGAGGTTACGATGGGCTGATAGCACGTGCTCGTCAAAAGTCACAGCTTCAGTGTTTAAATATTCTCTTGCAGGCTCCATGAAGGGCTTATCATTGACACTGCCATAAATCATTATTACTTTCATTGCGGCTTCTTTTTAACTTCATATCAGAAACTTTCAAGGCAAAGTTGAGGGAAAGTTATAGTCAGCGACGATTAACTGACGTATTCCCCCCGCTCCAGTCGTGCTTTGGATACCTACCAGCCAGATCTTTCTTCATCTGCTGAAATCCATTTTTCCAGAAGCTACTAAGATCCTAAGTCATCTGTCATGGCTGTTGATTAGGAGCACAGATATGGACTTGGACTACTATATTACCATTGGCTAGAGTCGGCGAATTCGCCACTCCATATTTAGCTGAAATTTCAGTAAAAGCTCTGCCACATTTTTCCCACACAGGCTCCTCTTGAGTAGCTCCATAACCGCTATGATGCTTCTGGCTTTTCTTCGTCGTTTGATACTCTATCTCTACAGCAAATGTCTGTCCACCAGCTTCTATCATTCTACAAGGCTCTAGATAGTCAACCAAGCCAGCTACTTCTAGAGTCGCTGACATCACACAGACTTTTAGATCAGTCCTCGTTCCATCTTGTAAATTCAGACAATCCGCCAGAGCCACATCCATCGCTATTCTACGCTCATGAAACTCATCAAACACTTAAAACACCTCGCAGTAAAGCCACCCGCTTAGCCAGCATCCGTACCGCGATCCTCCTCGGTTGCACCACTACTATCAAGCCGTTCACTCCAGCATCTAAAAGCATACTTGGCACCCCCGTAGACTTACCAGATCCGGTAGGAGCCTTGACTAGAATCCGCCAAGGGTTAGCTGAACTGGTTATAGTAAGCCCCTCGACCAACTGATCTCTTATATCATCTATGGGTAAATTTTGTAGCATCTCTATATTTCTGTCATCCTTATACTTATATAGTCATCACACGCTACAATTCTCAGCAACTTTAAATTACCACTAATTACACTGGTAACAAATGATGATAAATTCCTTACTTGCTAGATCATCCACATTTGATATATTCCCACACCTTAACAATTAAATCTATGGAACAAACACAAATAACAGATAAAGAAAAGACGATGCTCTTTTGGGCTAGTTTCCTTGCCCTTATGGCAGCGGCAGTAGGCTTTGTATTCAGGGGAATGATCCCAACAATGTGGGAGGAAGCCTTCCAGATCACATCCGAGCAAGTCGGAGCATTAACTGGTGCAGCACTATGGCCTATTGCGGTCAGCATGATTCTTTTCAGCTTGATCATTGATAAGATTGGCTACAGAGTTTCAATGTTCTGTGCTTTCACATTACAAGCTATATCTGTAATTCTAACGATAAACGCTCAAGATTTTGATTCAATGTATTGGGCGTGTATCTGTGCAGGTCTTGGACACGGTATCGTAGAGGCGGTTATTAATCCTCTCTGTGCTACGATGTATAAAGATAAGAAGAGCAAAATGCTCAACATCCTTCACGCCTCTTGGCCTGCTGGAATCGTCTTTGGTGGCGTCTGCTACATCCAACTCGTAGGAACAAGCTCAGGCCCTCAGTGGGATGCTACTAAATGGGTATTCTGGATAATGCTTATCCCAGTCCTCCTCTACGGCATCATGTTTATTTTATGTAAGAAATACCCTGTAGATGAACGTGTAGAAAACAACGTTTCATATCTTGAAATGCTCCGTGAATTTGGTGGTTTGGGTATCTTCATAGCAGCCACATTCTTATTCTATGAAATCTCAGCTCACACAACATTAGACTTTGGTGATCAAAACAAGCTAGTGATTAGTATTCTAGTAGGTGCCGCAATAGGCCTACTCTCAGGAGTATTTCTTAAATCTAGCGGTAAGTTTCTATTCTTTATTCTCTGCTTAATCATGATTCCTCTCGCTACAGCTGAAATTGCTACTGATGGCTGGATCAGAACTCTAATGGAACCAATCATGGGTGCAGAAGGTGCTGCATGGGCTATTGTCCTATCGGCAGGAATCATGATGGCACTTCGCTTCTTCGCAGGCGTGCCACTCAGATTTATGAATCCTCCTCAGCTTCTACTACTTAGCTCAGTGTTCTCAATCATCGGACTCTATGCTCTATCATCTGCTCCAACCGGACTTATGATCTTCGGAGCATTTGTTCTCTACGCTATTGGGCAGACATTCTACTGGCCTACAATGCTAGGCTTTGTTGCTGAGCAGTTCCCTAAAGGTGGAGCGATGACTCTTAACACAGTCTCAGCAATGGGTCTCCTCACTGTTGGTATTTTTGGATTTCCATTCTTAGGAGCAGTAAAGACACATTACCAAACTGAAGCTCTTAAAGCTAACGAGCCAGCTCTCGTGGAAAATGTCGTGACAAACAACACCACGTTTGTAGATAAGACAAACCCTGAGAACCCTGAGAATAAACCTATTTTCGAAAATAAGGACTTTTTCGGATACAACTATGATTCAATTAACACAGGTGAATTTGTAAAACTACCTGAAATGACTGACGAGAGACGTGACGTAGTATCAGGCACACTAAAAGCGACTAGTCAAAGTTCACTTAAAGTTGCCGCTGTTCTTCCAGCTATCATGGCTGTAGCGTTTCTACTCATCATTATCTACTTCAGAACTAGAGGTGGATACAAGCCAGTGAGCATCGATCCAAATGCTTCTGAAGCTCTAAAGAAAGCCGCTTCATCTGAACTATAGTAACACTCAAACAATCACCAAGCGGTGCATTTTGAAGAAATTCATTATGCACCGTTTTATTAATATCAATAGAACTGTGAGCATCGACTTACTCTCGTGTCATAACTTATCCACATACTCGGCTTGAATCGTGTCTCATTTATTATTACTTCTATTAAAAATGGAAAAATTCACGTGAAGATTTCCCCATAAAAATTCATTCCCATATCAAAGAATCCCCTGATGCACCTTGGTCTCCATTGTTCTAGGCAGTCATTCACTGCGACGATTACTAATAAGGACACTTCTGAAAGATTATTTCAGAAGACACTCCTCTTTGACGAGGATCTAGCACACCGCAACACGACAGGAGGCTTCATCCAAGATCCCGATACTCACCAATGCTATATAGATCCTCAGATGTTAGTTGAGGCACTTGAGATGCTTTTTTTTAACATACATTATGAAAACCCTAGCCTAATCACTCAAATCAGGACTATTTCTGGATCATCTGCGGCGGGGCTCATTTTCTTAAATCACCCGATCTCTGAAATAAAGTTCAACCCCAACATTCCTCTGACTGATCTACTCAGACCATACTACACTAATAGATATAGCTCTATATTAAGAGACCAGTCCGCTAAAAATGCAGTCAAAATCATTACAAGAGAGTTTAATCCCAGCACTCCGATAAGAAATATCACAGGAGCGGTAATCACCTCTCACACAGGAGCAGCACAGATTAAAAAGATAGCCACAGAACAGCCAGATGTATGGCTAAAGACCTCAAATATTCACACAGCGGGATCATTCCTATGCTCACTCTTAATAGGTGGCAATGCGTCACTAGATATTACCGATAGTTCCCAACTGGGGCTAGTAGATATTAGATTAAAAAAATGGCATCATGACATCATAGAATGCGTAGCTCCCAACTTACTAAGAAAGCTCCCTAAGTTAGTCGAAACACCATATAATTCAGGTAATATCTCAGACTACTTTCAACTGAAATATGGGTTCTCAAGCAGTGCCCAATGTCTAGCATGGATCAGTGAGGAAGCTTCCTATTGCCTAGGCATAGGAAGCTTGAGTCCAGGAAAAGCTACTCTCACTCTGAATGATAGCTATACACTCAACGTCAGCATGAAAACAATCCCAACTGATATTCCAAACGCCACCACAAAAGTTACTGTTCATCCTTTAAACGGGTTTAACGCCCATGTCCGTCTGTCTAATGGCCTAGTATCATTACTCCATGTTGCAGAAAAATTATCTATCAAACATGAAACTATCAACTCTCAGCTAAAGACCATTGACTCTGTAATAGATGAACTACATCTTCCGTTCCTTCATAGAGACCCCATTCTTAAGATCCCCAGCGTCAATTTTGACTATACCAATATCCTCTCTATCACGAATGGACAACTCCTTCACTTGAAGCTCTTCAGCCAATGGATAGAGCAAAAGATGAACTCCATTATCATTACTGGTGAAGGTGCTAAACTAAGTGCTATGAGACAACTCTGTGCTGATATTTTTCAGTGCTCATGCTACTCTATTCAGTCCACAAATATTCATACGATTGGCATCATTGTTTTAGCAGAAATTCATCTGGAACTCCCCTACAAAAAGATTAAAAATAAATATCACTGCGAGAAATTCACCGAATACAAAACACCTGACTCATACATGGCAGACATTTATAATTCAGCGATGAATAAGTATCACCAACTTCTATCAAAACATCTTTCTAAATAAGTAACTACACGATGAAACAAATAACATTATTTACCGGTCAGTGGGCAGATTTACCCTTAGTTGAACTTCTCCCATTAGTCAAAAAAATGGGCTACGACGGAGTAGAGATCGCCTGTTGGGGCGACCACTTCGACATCGATAAAGCTCTCACAGATGACAGCTATATTTCTAATCTATGGAGCCAACTCGAAAGTCACGAGCTAAACTGCTTCGCTATTTCAAACCACCTTGTAGGACAAGCTATCTGTGACAAGATCGATGAACGACACAAAGTTATCCTTCCACCAGACGTCTGGGGAGATGGCGAACCAGAAGGCGTGCGCACTAGAGCCGAGCAACACATGATCAAGGCTGGTCAAGCATGTAGAAAATTTATTGATGCGAAACCTGTATCACTACAGTCAAATCAATACGCACTAACTCCTACAGTGAACGGCTTCACCGGTTCATCTATATGGCATGCTCTCTACTCTTTCCCTCCTGCTTCCCAGGAATACTTACAGGCTGGGTTCAATGACTTTGGAACTCGTTTCACTCGTATTCTTAATGAGTTCGACAAAGTAGATATTAACTTCTCACTCGAAGTCCATCCTACCGAGATCGCCTTCGATATAGTCTCCACTCAGCGAGCGATCGAAGCAGTTAAAGGTCACAAGAGATTTGGCTTTAACTACGACCCATCACACCTCGGATATCAAGGAGTAGACTACGTCAAATTCATCCGTATGTTTTCAGACCGCATCTTCCACGTCCACATGAAAGACGTATGGTGGGGACACGGTGATGGCACAGTCGGTGTATTTGGTGGTCACACAGACTTCGCAGATCCACGTCGTTTCTGGGACTTCCGCTCTGTAGGACGTGGCGACATCAACTTCGAGGAAATCATCGTAGCGTTGAATGACATTAACTACAACGGTCCACTCTCAGTAGAATGGGAAGATGCTCGTATGGATCGTGTCCACGGAGGAACAGAGTCATGCACATACGTTCGCAACCTAGACTTCCCTAGAAATAACAACGGTCTCTTCGATTCTGCGTTTGACAATGATAAGCAGTAACCTTAATCGTCCGACTTATGTCTGAAGAAAAACTTAAATACGACATGCTCGGCCTAGATGAAGCTGGCAGTGAAGAGAAGATTGCCAAATACACTGGTGATGTGGACTGGACCTATCTCAAGCCGCATTATCGCACTGGCACCATGATCTACGTGGATCCTGAATTAACTCTAACAGAAGTAGCGGAAGCATTCACCAAGGACGATAAAGTCAAGGTTCAGACTTGGCTTAAATCCACTGACTTAGTCAAGCCATCCAACCTACACGCTGAGTGGTGGGAATATGATAAGACTCGCTTCACCGCAGTAGTCATCACCCCATTCGTGCTAGCCCAGCCATTAGTAAAAGAGTCATAACAAAAAAACTCACAGTTCTTTGTTTAAAAGGATTTGTGAGGAAATTTATTACAGCTTAACTTTAGTTATTTTATTCCTAAAATAAATCCATTACAGCTTTTTTGGCCTGTTTGGTGAGCAGCATATAAACCTTATCTGCATCTCTCCATGAAATGATATTGAAGTGAGTGACTGGACACTCAAAACAGCGTCTAATACTCATTTTCTTCATACTACTGATACTCTCAATATTTTTGACTGATTCAGTCTTAAGTATCATGAGGTAGTAGCCTGCGGTGCCTTTCTTTTCAAAAAATATCATTGATGCCTCTACTCCGTTATCAAGCACTAGCTTACGACCACCTTTAGTCTGAGCATCTTTTGAAATCAAGCCATTCGGCACTTTTGACGCATCAGGTAAACCTTTATTGACTAACCATTCATTCACCTCACCAAGCGAGCCTTCTGCTAAATCGAACTCATGATTAGCATTAATTAGTTTACCAATCTCGATTTGGACATTGTGAAGTGCGATTCGGTTCTCACTATCGTTTTCAGGAAGCTGAGAAAACATAAAAGCTGCTCCGACCATCAGTATTACTGCTATTGCTGAGAGATTAAGCCATTTACTTCTTGGAAACTTAATAACCTTTTTAGATTCAGAACTTTCAACCTCCATCGCAGAGATAATCTGATCCCTCAGATCACTCGGTAGTGTCACATCCATTAATGCTCCAGCAAAGATAGAATCGAACTCTGCATCCTCTGGCATAGATTGATCATTTTCTAACACCGAGAGAATCTCTGCTTTCAGCCCCTCTGGAATATCCACACACTGTAGAGCCTCTGCAAACATCGCATCATGAGCTCGCTCATCTGCGAGCCATAAGCCTAATTCCCTATCCTCAGCAGCAAGCATTAATGCCTCCGCAAAATGTGAATCACCAGCATCTGCCCCGTCTGGGCGAAAACTCTGTAGTATGAATTTTGCTTTTTCTCTATCCATTTTTAACGCTCCTTTCCATTGTCACTATCTTTGATGACTGTTTTAATTTTTCGGTCATTTTGTTTTTAAGTAATTCTTTTCCTCGTGAAATCCGAGACATCACAGTCCCCATTGGGATATCTAAAATTTTTGCAATTTCCTTATAGCTATGTTGCTGAAGGAAAAACAAAGTCAATGGAGTCCTGAAAATCTCATCTAGACTATTTAAAACTGCCACCGCACGCTTAGCATCCAGACCTCTACCAGCATCCACCTCTTCAGTCTCTAACTTGTAGTCTACATCCTCGATATCAGTCTCAGGAAACTTATTGCTCCGTCTAGCACCTGCTAGAAATTCTCTATACAGCGTGGTAAATAACCAAGTTTTAGCCTTACTGCGGTCTTTCAACTGGTCACCCTTTTGCGCCCAAATGCAGAAAGTCTGCTGCACTAAATCCGCAGCCTTCTCAGGCTCCTTTGCCAAACTATATGCAAACCGATACAGCGGTTGGTAATGTGCATCCACTAATTCTTGAAATTCACTCATTGTTTTATTCTATATATTTAAGAGACACTCACTGATAATTTATTCCAGAATAAGTTACAGTTCGCTCAGTTCTTTTGCGAAACTGCCTGAAAGTATAGGGAATCTGCACCAAGTTTTAGGATCCAGGTTTTCATCATCCAAGTGGAATGACGGAGCATAGCGCTCACGCTTCCATTGGTTTCTACTCCACAGTTTGAAGAACTTTATCACCCAACCTTTGATCACTTTGGAATCATAATCAGGGAATTGCTGCACCATAAGAGCCAGCACATCTTTAGGACAACGCTTATCTCGGGTCGCCGCCTTCTCCATCGCATCTAGCACTGGATACGGCATTAGATCACTCTCATCCGTTTGATCATACTCCTCAGGTCTCAGCTCAGCAGTAGGTTGTAGTGCATTCACCGCACTCAGGGCTGGAATAGGATCGCTCCCATCCATATCGCTCGTTTCTAACCACAACAGCCAGTGACGTAAAAATGCTTTATCAATCCCCGCTATAGGACTAACACCACCACAAGTATCACCATCCATCGTCGCATAACCCACAGCTGCTTCACTTCTATTAGACGTCGCTAGTAGTAGCGCATTACGGATATTTGTTAGCATCCAGATCCCTGGAGTCCGCACTCTTGCTTGAATATTTTGTAGTGTGATATCATCAGTTTTCCAGGTCAGTTCCCTACCGATCCCCTTACTCACCATTCCTGTGTAACTATCTACCAAGCTAGAAATTTTCCACCTCTGATACTCAGCACCCACAGATACAGCTAGGCTTTCAGCAGAATGCTCCGTCTCATCCCCACTATTATCGCTCGCCTGATAAACACACGCTAGCAACTGCTTCATCCACTTATTAGAATCTTTATCCAGCTCCATATAAGCCAGCTTCTCCCTCACCCCAGCTTCTCCCAGCTCCGCAAGTGCGAAATTAAGGCTCAGCTTCACCAAACAAGCCACAGCAGAACTATCCGCACCACCGCTCAGCGACAGCACAAACCCCTTGCTGAAACTCTTACGCATATAATCAAATAATGCCAATGCCACCGTCCTACTAAATTCTTCCTCCTTACACCACAGCTTGTGAGCTATCAACGGATTCGGTAAATCGTTACCCTCTTTCCACTCAAACGTAGCATGCACTAAACCAACATGATCAGCCACATTCACCACACGAGATGCAGATGCCGCCTGCCTAGTCTGATTCAGCTCCACATCCACAACCGCCGTTGTTAGAGTCCAGTCTTTAAAGCTAAATCTCTTCTCAGTTGCGATCAGATCCCCACAGTTAGCAATCATCGCTCCACCATCGAATACCATTCTACCTGATTCGTTACCCAATAGATTGGCATAAATATAAGTCACACCAAATGCTCGACTTCCCTCTATAATAAACCTCTCTCGTATTCCCTGCTTACCAAATGCAAAATGACTAGCACTAGGGTTTAAAATAATATCTACCCCATACGCACTCATCTGAGATCCCGGACGATCCGCCACCCAGGCGTCCTCACAAACCTCTATCCCAAATGTCACATCACCCACCTCAAACAACAAATCACCTATCGGAACTTCCTGACCACAAACCTCCGTCACAGCTACCTCACCAACCGACCAAGCACTGAACCACCTCGGCTCATAGTGCACACCATCACCAGCTAGATTCTGCTTTCCATACAGTCCTAAAAGCTCGCCGCCACACATCACTGCCGCCACATTAAACACCGTATTATGATGCCTCCACGGTAGACCAGCCACTAAAACCATCTCTGGAGCCAACTTCAGAATTTCAGCGAGCATTTCTTCAGCTCTAGCACACACATCCGGTGCCAGAAACATATCTTCGCACCCATAGCCAGTAATCACCAGTTCAGGTAAACACAGCACATCTACCGCATCAGCCTGTGCCTCAGTCACAGCACCTTTAATACGTGTCAGATTACCATCCCAGTCCATTGGCGTCTGGTTCACACAAGCTGCCGATACTTTCAGTGTCTTCATGACCAGATACTAGTAAGTTGTTTCCCGATGGTCAATCGGTAAGAATGTTAGAAGTCGAAGTTCCAGCGCTGTCGGAGATAGATCATTGATAAATAGCTTTTCCGCCAATCGCCCAAGAACCAAAGTTTCCTCACCTACAATCGACGTCGCAGCAGGCATGGCAAACTCACATCATCTAGATTTTCATTATAGTGAAATCGTCCCCTGTAAACTCGAAGTCCTCCAAAAAATCAAATAACTACGAGTTCTCACAGCATTTCACTTTAAAAATCTTTAAGTCCTCACACTAAGAAGATACACATCACTTATGAACATCAACAAATCACTAACAAACGACATGAAGACAGCGATGAAAGCTAAGGACAAAGTAGCTCTCAATGCCATCCGCCAACTCAAATCTGCTATCAAAAACTCAGCTATCGAAAAAGGCGGCTCTGACGCGATCTTAGAAGAAGCAGAGATCATGGCTGTGATCCGCAAGCAGCTTAAGCAACGCCAAGACTCTATCACTCAATACGAAGAAAACGACCGCCCAGAACTAGCTGAAATCGAAAAAACAGAAGTTGCGGTCTTAGAGAAATATCTCCCAGCACCACTCAGCCAAGCTGAAATCGAAGCTCTCGTCGCTGAAGCCGTCGCCGAAACTGGTGCTAGCTCACGTGCAGACATGGGTAAAATCATGGGGATCATGCAGCAAAAAACTGAAGGCAAAGCAGATGGAAAAACTATCAGCCAAGCAGTCATGAAAGCTCTTTCATAGTAAATTCCTTTTTCAGTATGACTCTCACCGTAATCATCGAAACTCTACTCATATCATCCGAAGACCCATCACTAAAGAATCCATGGAAGCTGTTAGAGGTGTATCGTGCGATAGCATGCTACAAAAGCTCTTAAACCGAGAACTCATCTCTATAGGAGGAAGAGCAGAGCACTCCTCTACCAAACCACCGAACTGTTCTTCGAGCAAGTCGCAAAGCTGACTACGGCGTTGTCCCTATCGAGAACTCCACCGAGGGAGCAGTCTCTCATACGCTTGACCAATTCGTTGACTCTAATCTGAAGATCTGTGCTCAAATCCTCCTCCGTATTGAAAACGAACTCATGGCATCTATCCTGCGTGAAGACATCAAGACACTCTACTCACACCCACAAATCTTCAGACAGTGCAGAACATGGATACTACAAAACTTCCCTGAAGCAGATCTCGTAGAAGTATCATCCACGACAAAAGCAACATCCCTCGCTAAGAAATACAAGAAAGATGGAGCTGCCGCTATGGGGGACCACTAGCCGCTGAAATGTATGATCTAAAAATGCTCGACGAATGTATCCAAGATAGCGCTACCAACACCACCAAATTCCTCGTTATAGGTGAGAAAACCTGCCCACCCACAGGCAACGAACGCCCCTCACTACTTTTCTAGCACCAAGGATAAACCAGGTTCTCTACTCCGTGCCCTTGAAGTCTTTGACTCCATCGAAGTCAACATGTCCAAGATCGAATCCAGACCCTCTAAACAACGTGACTGAGAATACAATTTCTACGTAGATCTCGGAGGACACTGCGAAGATGCCAGCATAGATAAGCTCTCTGAATTCTGCTCCATAGTCAAAATACTAGGCAGCTACCCAGACGTAAAAAACTCTGATTAATTTCTGTGGGGATGAAAGTTCACATAATTTTCATATGAAGAACGATACTGACTTGCGTAATGCTCTGATCCGCCTTTAAATATCGACATGAGTGATTTTGAGCAAAAGGTGCGTGATACGCTAGCAAATCCACAGAACCAAGGAGAGATGGAAGATGCCGATAGCATAGGCACAGTCGGCTCTCCAGATTGTGGCGACATGCTCAGAATGTGGCTGAAATTCACCGAGAAGGATGGCAAAAAAATCATTGAAAAAGCCTCTTTCCAAAGCTTCGGTTGCCAAACCGCCATCGCAGTAGCCTCCATGGCGACTGAAATGCTCAAAGGGAAAACTATGGAAGAAGCCAAGGCTCTTAATGCTGAAGAACTCTCTGGAGACCTCGGAGCCCTTCCTCCTATGAAGATTCACTGTGGTCAGCTCGTAGAAGGTGCCCTAAAAAGTGCTCTCAATCCAAAAGACACAGCACCTAAAGAGAAATCCGCTACACCAACTCTTATTCAATCCATCCAAGGAGCTTCTCAGAAAGCTACTGGCAGCATTAAAATCATCAAGCTAGAAGATGATGTAGCTACAGAGTAGTCAGACCGAATTTGCACTACTAACTTATGAAACGCTATTATCTCAAACTAGCCAGACGTGCCTACCAGATACTCCAGCACCCTCGTATCCGTAAAGTCGGGTGGCTCAACAAATTTGTGCTGAAACTTTTCGAACGTGACCTCTGGCGACCTTGCATGAGATCCTCCGCAGTCGGTCTATCTATCGGACTATTCTGCTGCGTGCTACCTATCCCATTTCAGATGCTACTTGCGGCGGCAGCATGTTCTCGTATCGGTCGTGGTAATATCCCTACAGCAATCGCAGCATGCTGGCTCAGTAACCCCCTCACTCATCCTCCTCTCATATTTTTCCAAGAGAAAATTGGTGCATTTGTTCGTGACCACATCAATTTCGGTTGGCTTAAATTCATTGATATCGAAGGCAAGATCCCCTGCATTGATATCACTGTAAACCTAGCTAACTTCGCGGTCGGAGTGCTCCTCAGCGCAGTCATCCTAGGCATCATTGCCTACCCCCTAGTCTTCATACTCTACGCCATTTTACACAAAGAAACTCCTGAAGAAAAAGCCCTCAAAAAATCAAAATAAACCACATAATCATCATGCAAAAAATACCAGTAGAAATTTTCACAAACAAGCAAACTGCAGTAAAAAAACTAGCTGCTGAAACAGCAGAACTTATCCGCTCCAATGACGCCGCTGGAAAGCACACCGTCCTAGGCCTAGCCACTGGCAGCTCCCCTATCGACTTCTACCAAGAACTCATCCGTCTTCACAACGAAGAAGCCCTCTCCTTCCAAAACGTCATTTCATTCAACCTAGACGAATACGCAGGCCTCGACCGTAAACACCCAGAAAGCTACTGGTATTTCATGCACCAGAATCTTTTTAACCATATCGACATCAAGCCAGAGAACATCAACCTTCCGTCAGGCATGGTCTCTACCGACGAGATTCCAGCTCATTGCAAACAATACGAGCAAGACATCAAGGACGCTGGTGACATCGACCTCCAAATCCTCGGCATAGGACGCACCGGTCATATCGGATTCAATGAGCCAGGCTCACCAAAAGATTCGCTCACCAGAGCCATCGAGCTAAATGCGATCACCCGTGAAGACGCAGCACCATCATTTGATGGAATAGAGAACGTCCCAACAGCAGCGATCACCATGGGATGTGGCACCATTCTAGCAGCCAAACGCATCATCCTCATGGCATGGGGAGAAAAGAAAGCAGCCATCGTAAACGAAGCTGTATGCGGGACAATAAACAACATCGTCAGTGCATCCTACCTCCAGGAGCACCCAAATTCCGCCTTTTACATTGACCAAGCCGCATCAACTGAGCTAGGCAAGTAATCGAACGTGACATCGACCTACGGTCGATAAGTCAAAATTTCAAGTAAAGACGGAGTCCTAAATAACTCCGTCTTTTTTACGCCTATATAATAGCACCAGGTCCCCAACAGAGAACTTTATGCAGGCAGGCGTCATCAAGCTCACAAAACTACCTACCAGCAGGAACTGCTGGATTCAACAAAGCATCAACGGTAAGATTAGCAAACGTACCCACTGCACCGTGGTATTGGATCAGACCTTTAGCATCGATCACAAAACACTCTGGAGGTGTCGTCACACGATACAGATTATAAATCAGCTCATCTGAATCCGAAACGGCCTTACCAGCAATCAAGCCGTCCTTCTCTAACTCACGTAAATTAGCCACCCAGTCTCTATTCACACTGACTAAAGCAAATGGCTTACCTAAATACGCCTTATCGACGGCTTTCATCATTTCCAGCATCTTCAATGTTTCAGCCGTAGGTAAATCCATACTAGACCAAAATACCAGCATGACTACCCTACCTTTATAGTCCGCAAGATTCACAGGATCTGATGAGCTATCCTTACCTCTAAATGAGGGAGCTGGCTTCCCCCTGCTCAAATTATTAATTCGATATAACTCATCTTTCGCCACATCAGCAACAGTCGCATTACCTAGCTCTTCATAAGCTGAGTTCACAATTGCCGTTCTAATGAGAGTCAATCTCTTAGCCTTATTTAAAGGACTATCTCCCACATAACGCTCCACCACTGCTAGTGCGATAGATGCCACACCTTGTGCTTTCTCATCCTTGATCGTTTTCAGTGCTTTCTCGATAAAAAATTTCTTACGCTGCACAGTCGCATTACTATAAACGAGCGCATAACAAAACCGTGCTATTTCTGGTGACATCATATGATATTTCTCTGCATAGCTTAGAATAAACTCAGTATCCTTTGTCCCAAGCTTGGTGTTCTGTAAAAGCCAACTGGAGTATTTAAGCGTCCAAGGGCTCTGCAACTCAGCACCGATTTCCTTAATCATCTGCTGACGATACTCCTGTGTAACTGGCTTAGTCGTTAATACAGCTCTAACACTAGCCAAAGTCTTCGCCCCCTTAAGGGCCACCACCCAGCTAGTCATCGCCTTTTCGTGCATACTCACTATCGCCTGGGCTCCCTGTGGGCTCCCAGCTCCTGAAATGATATTCGACAACACCATCACTCCTAAAATCAATACACGCTTCATGGAGCAGAAACTAACGCCTCAATTTTCAAAAAACAAGTATTAGCCTCCAATCTTTGTAAAATTTTACAAAAAAGACACCTTAAAATAATAAATTTATGATTAATTATAATGGTCTATTTAGTCAATAATTCAAAAAACGCCTACTCTACATAGAAAATAAAAAATTATTTAAAAAAAGTTTAATATAAATCTTTACATACTATAAAAATAAATAATAATGAACACTATTATGAAAAAATTACTTATCACCACAGCATTCTTCACCACCCCTATGATTGGCACCGTTGTTGCTCAATCTGACTCATCCATCATGAAACGTCAGATCGCCGAGCAAAATCGCCAGATCGTAGCACTCGAACAACAAGTCGACTCACTACAGGATCAACTGAACCTTGAGCGTAGCCGTAAATCAGAAGCATCTCTCACACAGAGCTCTTCTAATAAATCTACTCTATCAGCCAACAGCTACACTGTAATCCAAGGCGACACATTCTCAGGTATCGCTAAAAAAAACCGCATCAAACTAGCTGATCTCATCTCTGCAAACAGAGGCGTATCACCTAACAAGATCTCAATCGGTCAGAAGCTCAACCTCCCTACATCAGGTAACTCTGTAAACACTAAGATTCCTGTTAAAGTGATCCCTAGAGCAGTCAGAGTAGACACTCTTTCAACAAATGGCACTCACGTGGTATCTAAAGGAGACACATTCTACAGCATCGCATTGGTGAACAACATTTCCATGTCAGCTCTCCAAGCCGTTAACCCTGGCGTAAAGCCAACTAAAGTTCAGATCGGTCAACGTCTCAACCTCACGAAGTCAGCAACGACTACCAAAAAAGCACCAGTTCGCTCAACAGTGACAAAGACTCAACCGACAAGAACAACTAAGCCAGCCTACCAGCCACTACCAGCGATCAAGAGCCAGCCAGTAGTAACACCAATTTACAATCCAGTACCAATCAAGAACGTAGCACCAGCTAAAGTAGCTAGAGCGGTAGCAGTAAGCAGCGTCATGACATACGGTGAGTTTGCAAGAAGAAACAGAACGACAACTTCAGTACTCAACGCACTCAACGGACTAGATCTCCCTTCTGACGAGTCAATGGCTGTCGGATCTGAGCTATTCGTTCCTAACAAATACTAATAACAGTTTTTCATTGGATAAGTAAAAGTGCCATGGGAATGGCACTTAATATCTGGAGGGGTTAAACCTTTCAGGTATTTTTTTGCCCTGTAACGATCACAATCAGGTCAGCTAAAAATTAAGCTTTATCCCTGCTTCTAGTCTATTGCCGTTAGCAAACTGAGCAGTATCCATCCGAGCGCTACCTTCAGGCTGAAGATTCATCACTCTAATCGCCCCACCGTTTTCGCCACCACAGGCAATCACTAGCCCAGCCTTTGAAATTTCTAATACTTCTCCAGGCTCTCCTTTTAGATCCGACTCAATAATGATCGGAGGAAAGATCTTCAAACGACTCTTCTTACCGCTCGTATTGATAAAGGTAGTTGATGTCCCTGGCCACGGGTCATATGCACGGACTTTGCGATCTAGATCCTCTGCCGACATCCCCCAGTCCACTAGCCCATGCTTGCGTAATAATTTAGGGGCATAATTCGCCTTAGCATCATCCTGCACCACTCTTTCAGCACTGCCGTCAAAGAGCTTCTCTAAACCTTCTAGTAACGCTATCGGAGCCATTTCAGCTAATATCTCATGCACTACACCTCCTGTGTGTCCTGGTGAAATCTCTAACTGATGCTGTAAAATCACGTCACCCTCATCCAGAGCAGGAGCCACATGCATCACGGAAATCCCCGTGTGTGAATCTCCCGCTTCTATTGCACCTTGAATACAAGATGCTCCACGGAATCTAGGTAAAAGCGACGCATGAAGATTGATGCAAGCGAGTTTTGGAAATTCAATCACCCGCTTAGGCAATATCTGACCATAGGCCATCACCACGATGACATCGACATCCAGCATATCAATAACCTCCATCTCATCAGAGTCACGAAGACGCTCAGGCTGCCAGACACTCAGACCATGATCTTCCGCCACTACCTTAATAGTCGGAGGGGTCAGAATCTGCTTCCTACCTACAGGCCGGTCTGGTTGGGTAAATAACCCTACGAGCTCGTAGTCACTCTCTAGAAGAGATTTAAAACTAGCCAGAGCGATATCGCCTGTTCCCATGAAAAGTAGTCGTTTAGTCATATTTTTACTTCTTTGTTATACATAAAAAAGCCCCCAAGTATTCCCCGAGAGCTTAGAAAATTTATCAAACTCCCTAGAGAACTACCTTCTTCATTTCCTCATAGATAGGAAGTGAAACAATCTTCGTGATAATGTCACTAAGAACTTTTACTGGCTCCTGAGCAGCATTGATGTCTGTGATAATAGCATCGTAATACTCGATGATCGGCTTTGTCTCTTCCTCGTATGTGCGGATTCTGTCCTGAATCACTTCTTCATTAGCGTCATCGATCCTATTAGATCGTAGCGCACGTTTCCTCATTCTGCGAACTAGCTCGTTTCTATCTGGGCATGAAAGATGAAACACCTGATGCACCTCGATGTATTCTGACAAGATTTTAGCCTGTTCAACATTTCTAGGAATACCATCAAGAATGAGGATATCTATATCTGGGAAATAAGTATGACTATCTTTCCAGTTATCAATCTGTGCCTTCCAGAGATTGATCGTGAATTCATCAGGAACAAGTTGTCCCTTACTTGAATACTCCACAAACTTCTGTCCTAGCTCAGTTCTCGTATCGAGTGAGCGAAAAACATCACCACACGCACAGTGAAAAAATTTAGGTAAATTCCCTAGTGTTACTCCCTGAGTTCCTTTACCTGACCCTGGAGCACCTAAGATTAAAATTGCTGGTTTCTTTGCCATGCATGCGACTGTAATAGGCTAACCCCTTAAAACAAGAGAGAAGTGCAAAGTGTCACTCCCCATCTATCTCTCAATAAGCGCAAGACTTCAGCTATTCATTATATTTCAATCAATTATTGATTATATCCAGATCATTACTGACACAAAAAATTCACTTCATCAGTCGATCTGGTCACAGTCTAAGCGAGTTTAGAGTTGCCAAAGACACCTCTTCCCACTAGCTCACCCACAATCATTTTTCAAGAAAACTACTATGTTTAACTTATTTACACGTAAAAGCGGCAACTACAAAGACGATATTCTCTCTGGAATCACCGTCTCACTCCTCCTAGTCCCAGAAGCCATCGCATTCTCATTCATCGCTGGAGTAAACCCAATGGTCGGACTCTGGTCAGCTGTGTTCGTAGGTTTCATCACCGCTGCATTTGGTGGCCGCCCAGGAATGATCTGTGGTGCCACTGGTGCCATCGCTATCGTAGCTGCCGGAGCATTCAAATACGGTAAGAGCGTAGGAGCTGCATCCCTAGAAAATGGGACACTTACAGGTTACACAGCAGATCAGATCGGCATGCAATACCTTGTTGCCGCCCTACTCTTTGCTGGTGTTATTCAGATTATCTTTGGTCTCTGTAAACTTGGTAAACTCGTGCGACTCATCCCACACCCCGTAATGATAGGCTTCGTCAATGGCTTAGCCATCATGATTGCAATGGGACAATATCTCTTCTTCCAACAGAAAACTGGAACAGAAGAAGGCAAAGTAATCCTAGGTATCATGGATACTAGTCAGCTAGGAGTGATGGTAGGACTCATCGCCCTCACGATAGCGATAATCGTCTTCCTCCCTAAAATCACCAAAGCTGTGCCGCCGACTCTCGTTGCTATCTTTGCTGTCTTTGGAGTAGGGCTTCTACTTCCTGATGGAACTCGTGATATCAGTGATATTCTTAGAATGCTCAGCCCTACTGATACAGCTGAGATCAGTAGTAGTTTCCCACCACTTTCAGAGCTTTCACAAGTGCCATGGGCTAGCAAGGAGTTCTACATGATGATTCTTCCGATCTCTGCAACCATCGCGTTTGTTGGACTTCTTGAGTCACTTCTAACACTCCAGCTAATCGATGAAATCACAGAAACACGCGGTCAAGGTAACCGAGAGTGTCTCGCTCAAGGAGCCGCTAATATCGCTTCCGGCATGTTCGGTGGCATGGGTGGTTGTGCCACGATCGGTCAATCTCTGATCAACATGAAGAATGGTGGACGAGGTAGAACCTCAGGTATCGTTGGCGCTCTCACCCTTCTTATACTCATCATGTTTGGGTCTAATGTCATCATGGCGATCCCTGTGGCAGCCTTAGTTGGTGTCATGTTCATGATTGTGATCAGCACGTTCGAGTGGTCGACTTTTAAGTCAATTAACCGTATTCCACACTCAGAACTACTCGTCGTCCTAATAGTCACAATGATAACAGTTTACACGCACAATCTCGCGATCGGTGTTGGTATTGGTGTTATCGTTTCTGCACTTGTATTCGCTGCGAAGAGTTCACAGCACGTCTATGTGCAGGTGGAAAAAGAAACAGAGGACGAGAAAATTTATAGTGTTGAAGGCCTGATCTACTTTGGTTCGGTCAAGGATTTCTCTGAGAACTTCCAAGCCTCCAGCGATACTCAAAACATCGTGATCGACTTCGAAAAAGCTAGAATCTGCGATCTGTCTGCTATCGAAGCCATCAACACACTCTCAGAACGTTACAAAAAATCTGGAAAAAACCTCAGACTGCGCCACCTCTCTACTGACTGTAGAGCGACCCTCACTAAAGCTGGTAACTTAGCTGACATCGAGGTCCTCCCAGATGACCCCGAATACTCAGTAGTAAAACTTCGTGCTAACAGCTAAAAGCTTAATTTTAGTATAAACAAGCTTAGGCATCATAATGCCTAAGCTTGTTATTTTTCATTAGTTTAGTGCCCCTATTTACTACCAATAAATCCGGCTAATGATCCTTGCCTGGTGAGCAATGATGTCACACAACGACAAAAGTCCGTCTTCCTACAAAGAAAAACTGAAGTCAAACTTTCACCTTGTCTCACCTGATATTGTCCTGCTAATACTAGCAGACATTATGGAACCCGAAGACAACAACCAAACGATCTCCAGATACAGGAAATCCAGCCTACGCATCCTCTTTTCTCTCCTTACCATTTGGTTCGTTGTCAGCTTCGGTTGCGGAATACTTTTCCGTGAGCAGTTAGACGCAGTCTCAGCTCTCTCCATAGGCAATGCACCATTCGGATTCTGGATGGCCCAGCAAGGCTCCATAATCTGCTTCATCTTCATCCTAATAGTTTACGCGTTTGCGATGAACCGACTTGACGTCAAACATGGCTACTCAGAAACCTCTAACAAGAAGGGAAAATAATTATGAGTCAGGACATTTGGAACTACATCTTTATCGGAATCAGCTTTGCCATCTACATAGCCATCGCTGTAAAATCTCGTGCCACATCCACGGAAGACTACTACACCGCTGGAGGCGGTATTTCTCCTCTCGCTAACGGTATGGCCACAGCAGCGGACTGGATGTCTGCAGCTACATTTATCTCTATGGCAGGCGTAGTCGCATCCTCAGGATACGATGGCTCACGCTTCCTCATGGGCTGGACCGGAGGCTTCGTCCTCCTTACTATTCTCATGGTTCCTTATCTGAGAAAATTTGGTAAAGCTACTATCCCTGATTTTGTAGGCGATCGCTACTACTCACAGTTCGGTCGATTCGTAGCCGTCCTCTGTGCCATCTTCATCTGCATGACCTATATCATGGGTCAGATGCGAGGAGTCGGCGTCGTATTCTCCCAGCTCTTCAGTATCGGAATCCCTCTCGGTGTAGTCATTGGAGCCTCCATCGTATTCTTCTACGCTGGACTCGGAGGCATGAAAGGAATCACCTACACTCAGGTTGCCCAGTATTGTGTCATGGCATTTGCCTACACCATTCCTGCTATCTATATAGCTATTCTTTTGACTAATAACTTCGTCCCACAGCTAGGCTTAATAGGCGAATACACCCAAGGTAGTGCCCCCCCCATGCCCTTCTTAGAAAAACTCAATAACATTAATACTGAGATAGGTTTCTCTAAATACACCGACGGCACACTCTCTAAGACCAACATGTTCTGTATCACTGCAGCACTCATGTGTGGCACAGCAGGACTACCTCACGTCATCGTCAGATTCTTCACCGTAAAGAACGTTAAAGCAGTGCGTAAATCAGCTTGTTGGACACTCTTATTTATCGCCATCATTTATCTAACAGCTCCTACCATCGGAGCCTTTTCCAGAGTAAACCTCATCGAGAAACTCAATAACACTAGCTACTCTGAAGCACCTGCATGGCTCGCAGAGTATGAAGAAACAGGCCAAATGGCCTGGGTCGATAAAAATGACGATGGAGTCATTCAAATCTGGGGTAAAAGAAAGTCATCTGCTGAGAAGCCTAATAATAAGGTCTTTATCAGTAAAAGTGGGAAGCCTGCCTATCCTCAGAACGATTCGGATAAATCTCAACTGGTAGGTAAACATGGTCAGCGCTTACTCTCTCTGAAAGCTGATTTAACAAACCCAAATGAACTCTACTTTGGCACCGATATCATGGTGATGGCTAACCCATCAATGGCTGGTCTCCCAATGTGGGTAATCGCCCTGCTCATGGCCGGTTGTATCGCAGCAGCGCTTTCTACTGCTGCTGGACTACTACTCGTTCTCTCCACATCGATTTCTCATGACCTCATGAAGAAGATCATCAAACCAGATCTCACCGACAAGGAAGAAGTCAACTATGCTCGTATTTCCTCATTCCTAGCTCTAGCAATAGCCACCTATTTTGGTATTAATCCACCATCGGCATTCATCGCTAAGACTGTAGCCTTCGCATTTGGACTCGCCGCCTCATCCTTCTTCCCAACACTTCTCTTAGGTATCTTCTCTAAGAAGATCAACAAACAAGGTGGGATCAGCGGAATGATAGCAGGTATCACCTTCACACTCGGATACATCATCTACTTCCAGTTCCTAGGAGGCACAGACGATCAATGGTTCTTCGGCATTTCTCCAGAAGGAATCGGAGTCATCGGTATGTTGATTAACTTCATCGTCGCATTTGTAGTCTCTGCATTCACACCAACACCTCCACAAAAAGTGCAGGATATGGTCGACAGCATCCACAATCCTAGTGACTCAGGCGATGCCTCGTGCTAGCCAAACATATCAAAACCCATGCCCCTAACAGACGCTGAAAACACTCGCTACACCAGACACTTCACCCTCCCCGAAGTAGGTAGAGAAGGGCAAGAGAAGCTCAAAGCCTCATCCGTCCTCTGCATAGGAGCTGGCGGACTAGGCTCACCCATCGCTCTCTATCTTACAGCGGCTGGTGTGGGTAAGATCGGTATCGTCGATGACGATAAAGTCGAATCCTCAAACCTCCAACGCCAAATCATCCACGGTGAATCATGGATCGGTAAATCTAAATTAGAATCAGCTAAAGCCAGATTGTTAGAAACGAACCCACACATCGAGGTCATCACTTATAACGCCAGATTCACTGCAGACAATGCCATTGAAATAGCCCAAGACTACGACGTTATCATCGATGGCACCGATAACTTCCCCACACGCTATCTATCAAACGACATCTCATTCCTACTCAAGAAACCAAACGTCTACGGGTCGATCTTTCGCTTCGAAGGGCAGATGAGTGTCTTCGCTCCTCACCTAGGCGGTCCCTGCTACCGCTGCATGCTACCTGAGCCACCAGATCCAGGCTCAGTCCCAAGCTGCACAGAAGCTGGCGTCCTAGGAGTTCTCCCCGGAATCATCGGTTCACTCCAAGCCATAGAAACCATCAAGCTCCTGCTCGGAGCAGGCAAGCCACCACTCGGCAAGCTCCTCCATTACGATGCACTCAACACAGAATTCAGAACCTTCAACCTAAAAAAAGACCCACTGTGTCCACTCTGTGGAGATTATCCTACCGTAACAGAACTCATCGACTATGAAGACTTCTGCGGCCTCACACCACCAGCCACCATAACCGAAATCACCGTAACCGAACTCAAGCAGAAACTAGATCAACCTCAAGGACTAGACGGCATCCTCATCGACGTCCGCATGCCCCAGGAATACGCAGTAGCCAACCTAACAAAAGCTCGTCACATCCCGCTCAACACGATAACAGACGCAGCCAGCGATCTCCCGAAAGATCAAACCCTCTACATCTACTGCAAAGGCGGAGTCCGCAGTGCCAGAGCTTGTGCCGCCCTTGCCAACCTAGGCTTCACCCAGCTAGTCAACATCCAAGGTGGTCTAGACGCCTATCGAGAAGAAGTAGACCCAAGCCTCCCACCGGTCTAACAGGTTCCCAGCTCTATCAATCACTGTCATCACCTCGAATGAGCAACCAAAACCCATACATCAGTCCAAACCTACTTTAGCCAAAACAACATTGTCTAAAAATGGCTCAATCCGAGGTAGCTCATGTTCCAGCTTCAACACCTCAATTAGCCAAACCCCAAAAACTCACTTATCAAAAATGTAAAAAGCCACTACGGGATATCCGCAGTGGCTTTAATTTAAAACTTAGTATCGTAACCTATCCCAAAACCAAATAATTAGATTGAGAACTGATCTTCACAGATTAATATCTGTAAGTCTCAAGCTTGTATGGTCCTTCTACTGGGACGTGGATGTAGTCAGCCTGTTCTTGTGAAAGAGTCGTGAGCTTGGCACCGATCTTTTCAAGGTGGAGGCGAGCCACTTCTTCGTCGAGTGCTTTAGGTAGGAGATAAAGCTTATTTTCGTAAGTCTCTTTGTTTACCCAGAGGTCGATCTGTGCGAGTGTCTGATTAGCGAAACTGTTAGACATCACGAATGATGGGTGGCCAGTAGCACAACCGAGGTTGATGAGTCTGCCTTCAGCTAGAAGATAGATGCAGTTTCCGCCAGCAGCTTCAGGGAATGTGTATTTATCTACCTGAGGCTTGATGTTTAGATGTGTGATACCAGCGTAGCTTGTAAGTTCTTCACCTTGGATCTCGTTGTCGAAGTGGCCGATGTTACAGACGATTGCCTGATCCTTCATGTTCTTCATGTGCTCAAGAGTGATGATGTCTTTGTTACCAGTTGTAGTAACGTAGATGTCAGCAGTTCCGAGAGTGCTTTCAATCGTGTTAACCGAATAGCCCTCCATTGCCGCTTGAAGCGCACAGATTGGATCGATCTCAGTCACTGTTACAATAGCACCCATGTTCTTAAGTGCTTGTGCAGATCCTTTGCCTACATCACCATATCCACATACTACTGCATGCTTGCCTGAAATCATCACGTCTGTAGCACGCTTGATACCATCCACGAGTGACTCACGGCAACCGTAGAGGTTGTCGAACTTTGATTTGGTTACTGAATCGTTTACATTGATCGCTGGGAAGAGAAGTTCTCCGTTTTCAACCATCTGCTGGAGTCTGTGAACACCAGTAGTGGTCTCTTCAGAAACTCCCTTACATTCAGCTACAACACCACCCCAGAAACCTGAACGCTCAGCATTCACCTTCTTGAGGAGATCTTTGATACAGCCTTCTTCAGTGTTTTCAGCAGATCCATTTACCCAATCACATCCGTTTTCTAGGTCGAAGCCTTTGTGGATGAGAAGAGTAGCGTCTCCGCCATCGTCAACAATAAGCTGAGGGCCTTTATTTCCTGGGAAAGTAAGAGCATTGATTGTGCAATCCCAATATTCTTCAAGTGTTTCGCCCTTCCAAGCGAACACTGGAATTCCTGCTGCTGCCATTGCTGCTGCTGCATGATCCTGAGTTGAGAAAATGTTACATGAACACCAGCGAACGTCAGCTCCGAGAGCTACGAGAGTCTCCATGAGAACTGCTGTCTGAATTGTCATGTGGAGTGATCCCATGATACGCACACCAGTGAGCGGCTTAGAAGCTACGTGCTTTTTGCGGATAGCCATAAGTCCTGGCATCTCGTGCTCAGCGATGTCGATCTCTTTTCTTCCCCATTCAGCTAGGGAAATATCTGCAATTTTATAATCTTTCATAATGTTTTAGGTGGTTAATGATTTGATGAGGTTTTGGAGCTGTCCTGATATTTTCTTGGTGTTTGCTATTAGTTCAACTGATTAGTCGTTGGTGATGATTTGCATTTTAGTGGATAAATAGAGCTGAGTTCTGACTTCTGCCCATGAGGATTTTGTAATGTGCAGGAAGCGAATCATATCTTTGAATAGTCCGTGGATCGACACTGGCAACTGGCAAGTCTCTTTCCATACGTCTAATTCCTCAACACTCTGATACGCCATAACTAGTTACCTAAAACTTAAAACCGATTAACCTAACACGCTTCTAAGATCATCTACTTTGTTCTTCTTCTCCCAAGTGAGAGAAGAGAGATTGTCCTCACGGCCGAAGTGACCATAGTTTGTGGTGTGCTTATAGATAGGTCTGAGTAGATCTAGCTGAGAGATGATCTCGGCGGGCTTGAATGAAAAGACTTCGCTGATCGCCTTCTCAATAGCTGCTTCGTCGACAGTATTCGTTCCAAATGTATCGATACTAACACTCACCGGATGTGGGTGACCAATCGCATACGCTACCTGGAGTTCTGCCTTAGTAGCATAGCCAGCAGCTACGATATTCTTAGCAACCCAGCGGCACATATAAGCAGCTGAACGATCCACTTTAGATGGATCTTTTCCTGAGAATGCACCACCACCGTGACGACCCATTCCACCGTATGTATCTACGATGATTTTACGTCCAGTGAGTCCAGCGTCACCTTCTGGTCCACCGATTACGAAGAGTCCAGTTGGGTTAATGAAGAGTTCAGTGTCTTTCGTGATCAATGAAGCTGGGAGCACTCTTCTGACGAGCTCTTTTTCAAGAATCTCTCTGATCTCAGGAGTCGTGATGGTGTCAGCGTGCATGGTAGAAACTACTACTGCGGTGACATGAGTCGGCTTTCCATCCACATACTGCATGGAAACCTGAATCTTGGAGTCTGATCGTAGCCAGGTGTGCTTACCTGATTTACGAAGCGAAGTGAGATCCTTACCTAGCTTGTGCGCCCATGAGATAGGTGCTGGCATTAGCTCAGGAGTTTCGTCACAAGCGTAACCAAACATGATTCCTTGATCCCCTGCTCCCTGTTCTTCAGTGCCTTTATTATCAACCTCTCGTTCATCTACTCCTTGAGCGATGTCTGGTGACTGCTGACCGATGAGGTTCATGAAGAAGAAGCTGTCTGCATTGAATTTACAATCATTGTGCACGTAGCCGATATCTCTGATAGTTTTCTCCACGATAGCACGTGAATCGAAATCTGCATGAGTGGTGATCTCACCTGCGAGACCGACAACATTGTCCTTAACAAAGCTTTCGCAAGCTACACGGCTATTAACATCCTGCTCTAAACAAGCGTCTAGAATAGCGTCTGAAATGGTATCACAAACTTTATCTGGGTGTCCTTCTGTTACAGACTCTGATGAAAATATATGTGGTCTTTTCATAATAATATTATTTAATATATCATCTTGTTGCTATCAACAAATCTTGATACGTTAATTTAACCCAATATTTCATGACGTCAATTATTAATTCACTTAAAATCATCTCTGACTCTACTAGAATACGAATACTCAGTATACTAGAGGACCAAGAGCTCAGTGTCGCTGAGCTTCAGGAGGTTTTAAATATGGGTCAAAGTAGGATCTCCACTCAGCTATCTCAGCTAAGATCTGAGGAGCTTGTCGCAGATCGCAGGGCGGGTAAAAATAACCTTTATACTAACCAGATCCCTAGGAGCCTTAAAAATATTATCAATTTAGCGTCAGCTGAAATCCCAGAGACGGAGCAAGATAGAGCCGCCTTAACTCACCTTATTAGTAAACGTAGAGATAAATCTAGAGCTTACTTTGACGAGCTTGCTGGTAAATTCGGTAAGCACTACGTCCCAGGTAGATCATGGAAGGCGCTCGCTGAGGCATTACTTAAGATACTCAACTATGATGTAGTCGCGGACCTCGGTGCAGGTGAAGGGACACTATCTCAACTACTCGCCCAACGTACTCAGCATGTTATTGCAGTAGATAACTCGGAAAAGATGGTCGAGTTCGGCATTCAGCTAGCTAAGGATCATAAACTACCCAATCTAGAATATAGACTAGGTAACATCTCAGATCCCCCAATCGATGAAGGAACAGTAGATCTAGCTATTTTAAGCCAAGCGCTGCACCATGCTGAGCGTCCTCGTAAAGCGATTCAGAAAGCATATGATATTTTAAAGCCAGGAGGGACACTCGTGGTTCTTGATTTACTCCAGCATAACTTCGAGCAAGCTCGCGAGCTCTATTACGACGCTCACTTAGGATTTTCCGAGGTGGAGCTGTTTAGTATGATTAGCGACGCTAATTTTCAGAACGTTGAGGTCGTGGTTGCTGATAAAGAATTGGAAGCCCCACATTTTCAGACTCTATTGGCAGTGGCTAGAAAGTAATGCCAAGTGGTATAAGATGACTTTTCGTTAATTTAAGAGAGTTGCGTATTAGCAAGGCGATAGATTTCATCTTCATAATCATCTAGCTCTTTATAGAGTGAGCTTCCTGCGGAATCTGCACTAGCCCCCCTTAGCGGAGTAACCCGCCTCCTCATAAGCTCTCCCTGCTGATCTACCCGAGACTACAAGCTCAGCAAAGATCTCCTGTTTCGCTGATAAAGGTCTAGTTTTATTCTCTGACATGATGCAAGAGAGAGATTAACGTCAACGTCAACTCAACTCAACTCAACTCAAGGAAAGGAAAGGAAAGGAATAAAATCACATTAAACCTTTTCTGTTTAGGGTTTTTTGTTGTTTTATTTGTTTTAGTGTATAATTAGTGAGCTTATGAAGCTTTCACATTACATCGGAGGTGTTTTGTTAGGGTTGTTTACTACTCCGCAGACGCCTCAAAATAATAAAATCTCGCAGACATCTATTGAATCAAGCGAACTCTGGAGAATTGAGACATTACGATGCCACCAATCGGAGGGGCTGAACTCAGTCGCTGTTTCTTTATCTCGCATTAACAGACCTGTAATGGCTCGTATTCTAAACAAAGTTCGTGATGAAAAGAAAAGCTAAACCTCCTAAAGAACAATCGAGGGCAATTCTTCAGCAAAATGTTTTCCTGAAGAAAGACGAAATTGAGGTATCGGAGGATATTCGACCTGGAACGCTTAACGATTTTGTCCAAATGGCTAAAAAACAGCAAAACCATGATCACCTTTGTGACACCAATGTTTTAAATTGTCGGAATAAAGAACTCGATCAAAATTCTCGAATAATTAAGCAACAAGGAATGAATCAGATTCTTTCTTTTATTATAGTTATTCTTATTTTGGGCGGGTTTTTTTCTTCCTCTACATCAAGGATTACTATGCAGCAAGTATGGTTGCTGGCGTAATTGGAGCTATAGCATTCCTTATTAAATACCTTAATAAACGCTAACATTCGATCTCTGCACTGCCCTCATATTTCTCATCGAGAGAATCAATTACCGCTTGCTTATCTTTTTGTTTGTTTCCAGTCATTTTCATTATTCTAACAGCCGTTTAAAATTATCCTCAAAATAAGCCTTATAGACATACCACTTGTCATCATGATTATCAGGAAAGCCTTGAATTCTAGCATACTCGATATTTGTCAATCGTCTAAATTCATTCTGAATTTGATAGCGTTCATAATGCCTGCTTGTTGTGCAAGTAAGTGTTGGAGCTACACCTTTAACTCCAAATATCGAATACCCCATTCTAGCACCTCCTTTTTGGTTATACAAAATCTGAACCCCTCCATAATATCGGTCAACTTTGACACTGTTTTTTATACGTTCTTCTGAGTCCTCATTAAAAAAAGAATTTTTCATCAACTGACTTTTCTAAAACTTCATACAATTTTACAGCTTTTTTAGCTTCTATAAATTTATCGATCTTGGCACTGTAAAAAGAGCCGTCACATGCTAACCCCCAATTATGAAATTTATTTTTAGGGGCTTTTACGGGCTTCCAAAAATCGGTTTTACATATTGAACTAATAGTTGAATCGTCTAGCTCATCAAATTCTGCAGGAGTTAATAAGTAACTTCTAATTTCACTAATCTTATGTCCAATTATTATAATTCGTTCTCTATTTTATGGTGAGCCGTGATCTTGGGCATTCAAAATTCTCCATTCGACAAGGTAACCAAGTCTGGATAACTCGTTTAATATCGTTGAAAAATGACGCCCTTGATCCATTTAAAGCAACCTCTTAACATTCTCCAAAACGAAAACCTTTGGGGATTTCGCTTTAATAATATGAACTATTTTTTCAAATAAAGAGCCTCTAGGATCTGCTGTACCCATCTTTTTACCAGCACTCGAAAATGGCTGGCAAGGGAACCCTCCCGTAAGTATAGTGTGATCTGGTATATTCTCAATGTAATCACAAACATCACCTTCCTTAAAAACCGATTCCCCAAAGTTTGATTCCTAAACAGTAGATGCCTTTGAGCAAATGTCATTAGCTCAAATGGTTTTAATTCCTAAACGGTCGCAGGCAATTCTAAAGCCTCCTATACCTGCGAAAAGTTCGATAGCTGTATGTGATTTCTCCATATTCTTTTGTTAACTAAACCCTATAACTACTCGGTCAGTAGTCTCTATCTTATAGAGTAAATAGCTAGTCAGGGGATCTACACTAGGGACATCTTTATCGTAAGAGTTAATTTTGTGGAATGCATTTCTCCATGTTGTAGCCAATTTCTACGGAGATAATCATTTTTCAAGTAAGCTCTCTCTAGTGTGTTCGCCCTGAATAGCTAGTGACCATATTTCTCATTGGAAGCAAACAGGTAAATTCGGACAGCCTCCATAACCCATTAAAAGTCTACCTATATGGTTTTTCTCAGTGTGTGTATTTTCATAGAAAAATCTACGCTCGTTGTGTGTTTTTGTTCAGGGAGCCCCCATACCCCCCTTTATCTATAGCTATCGAAGGTTCCAAGACCCCACCCCATACCCATAAGGCTGAGATGAGAGGTGTTGACATTGAGTAACTTTCACAAAGAGGCTGATCGACATAACCTCAGTTCCTTGAATACTGACTAATGTGCTTCAAAGTTCAAAGCTAGTAGCTATATAGTTTAGCTCTCCTTAAAGTTATTTGCCAAATACTGCATACATTGTATGCTCATTTCTGTTCACGTCAGGAAAACAGTAAAAATACAGAAAATTCAAATGGTGGTCTCTTAACCCTTGTTTCATCAAGGGTTAAGAGATTTGGCGGAGAGGGAAGGAATCGAACCAACCCGGGACCATAACAGCCCCACAACGGTTTTGAAGACCGCGACCACCACCAGGCATGCAGCACTCTCCATGTGAATTGAGAGCAATCTAACTCTAGTCTGAATAATTGCAACCCAATCATGCCGAAAAATCCTGAGCTCTGTTAGATACTAAAATTTGATAGAAACTATTCAGTCCTCTCGTTATTATTAGGTAATGCTCCGTTACGTTTTAATAAATAAAATCAAACTCTGCTTTTACGCTGTTATTCTCGTGACCGTAGTCGTCACTACAATGGTGATCTATCAGGATATGAAGCATCATCTCCATCAATCTATTAGGATCCAGATGACAATCCTGTTCAAACCATATGCCACCCTTAACATCCATTTTAATAGCTGAATCTAGCTCAGCAATACGCTGAGAGTTACAGACTTCAGCTCTTATTCCTAGCTTATTAGCCATCACGGCCACCTCTGCCTCCCCATCCAGCCCCTTCTTCCGACTATTTCTCCCCCGCCCACGATAACTCTATCCTTATTCATGAGCAGACATTAGCATTGTATTTCACTGCTGTCTTGCCAGTTTGAAGAGAAATAATTGCGCTTCTTACTTACTTTTAAATAAATGAATCTCATTCTCTCATAAAAACTGATTGCTCAACGTCCAATCAAGCTACAATATGTCCGCCAATGAATGCCGCTTCCACAGATACTAAATCTAAGACCAGCACGAAGCTAGATCTTCCGTGGAAAGTCATCGTCTATGATGATCCCGTCAACCTCATGCAATATGTCACGATGGTTTTCAAAAAAGTATTTGGTTACTCCGACGCTAAAGCCACCGTGCTCATGAAGCAAGTCCACATCAAAGGACACTCACTCGTCTGGTCTGGTGAAAAAGAAAAAGCGGAGTTTTACGTCCAACAACTGCACTCATACCAGCTTAATGCATCCCTAGAAAAAGAATCATGAAAATGGCACCCACACTCAAAGGCGATCTTAGGATCGACGCTGATAGTCTCACAGACTGGATGATTCTAGAACTGATCTGCACCGATGCCGCTCGTCTCCCAGGCCCACCTCTCTACGATCAGCTCTCCTCTAAAATGGAACAAGATGATGACTGGAAAGAATTTGTCGTCCCAGACATGGTGACCCAGTTCGAGGAACAGATCACTCACGTTTCCAGAGCTATCTCATCCGCACCAAAAGATGAAGAGCATGCTGGGTCAATTTTCATCAAGAAAGAAGACGCCATGATCTGGTATGGAGCTTGTAACCAAGCCCGCCTTTCACTGGAGAAACAACACGACCTCAGTAAACTAGAAATGTCCGAGACTGAAGTAGAGCTAGAAGACCTAGAACTGGAGCTTCGGTCAGCAGTGATTCGTAATCAATTCTATGGCGATATTCAGATGGTGATCCTAGAGTTCCTCCTCTAGAAAAAATCCATTCCCTATACTTACAAAACCCATCAAAAACATCATTTTAGTCACGTATGTCACAATCTAACATCCACCTAATCTACGGCACCGACGATGGAGCAGTCGCAGAAGCAGCTATCAAGCTGTTTAACAAACTCAAGCCTGAAGGTGGCGAAGACTTTGCGAACGACATCATCGATGGCAACGCAGACAATGCGGAACACGCTCACCAGATCTCTTCCGAGACGATCCAGGCTCTACTCACACTACCCTTCTTCGGTGGCACTAAGATAGTATGGCTCAAGCGTGCTACCTTCATGGGCAATGACCGAACTGGCGAAGCCGCTAGGGCTAAAGAAGGCGTCGAGAACCTCTTAGATATACTAGAAAAAGGTATCGGCGATGACGTCATCTTCCTCATCTCAGCCACTCAGGTATTTAAGACCCGTAGGTTCTATAAATTTCTCGCTAAAAATGCGGATGTAAAAGAACACAACAAGCTCGACACCTCGAAAGAAGGCTGGGAAGAGCAAGTTGCGATCATGGTCGAAAAACACTGTGTAACACACGGATTAACCTTTGAATCAGACGCCTTAGACCTATTCGTAACACTTGCAGGTGAAGACACCAGACAGATAGTTAATGAACTAGAGAAGCTCGACCTTTATCTAGGTAAAGACCGCAGAACGATAGAACTCGATGATGTCCGCAAAATAGTTCCCCTATCCCGAACTGGAGTCATCTTCGAGATCGGCAGCGCCATCCAGAAATGCGACGGCGAACGTGCTCTAGAACTCATCGATCAACAACTCAGCCGAGGCGAATCAGCTATCGCAATCCTAAGAGCCTCACTGATCCCGACCATCCGAAACCTCTTCATGGCAAAATCCGTCATGGAAATGTTCCCCGACCAGAACATCAACCGATTTAATTTCGCCAAGCTCCTCGGTAATATTCCCAGTAACGAAACCCAATGGCTCCCTCAAAAGAAGGCTGGTGGAGTCAATACCTGGGGGTTAGCATTTGCAGTAGAGCCATGTAAAGCTTATCCAATGGTTGCTCTCAAGCGTGCGATGAATGCAATATCAGAAGCAGATCTAGCTCTCGTAACATCACAGCTTGATCACCGCATCATTCTACACCGATTAGTCGTCGAACTCATCGCTAGTTCCTACAAAAGCAAACAACAACTCAGAGTAAGCTAATCATATAGAATGAAACTACTAATACTTTCTCTACTAATCGGTGCTGCAGCAGGACTGTTGGGCACTCTCTGTGGTGTGGGTGGTGGTATTGTCATGGTCCCAGCATTCGCTGCTCTAGGCTTAGGACATAAAAATGCTATCGCCACATCATTGGCTGTCATCTTAGTCACAGCGCTCGTCGCCACAGTGAATAACGCACGCACTGAAAATCTCATCGACTGGAAAATAGTCGCTCTAACTGCCATCGGAGCAGCTATAGCTGCATGGTTTGGTAGCGACCTTATGCTCCATCTTAAATCCCCCACGCTTACAAAAATCTTCGCAATTACCCTCATCATTTTTGGAGTGAAAATGCTATTCGCTAAACACTAAGTCATGCCAGACGATAACATTTACCAAGCTCCTCAAGCAGATCTAGAATCTGGAGTCATGTCCGATCCTAAAGTGAGGTTATGGTTTCCACAAGCAAAGATGATGGCAGAAAAAGGCCAATCAGTAGTCACTATCAAACATTTTTTTAAGGGAACCTCTGGTAACTAGGTTTTTTTCGAGATCTCGGCAATCATTGAAAAATCTGACTAACTTTGATTACGGCTTTTCACCATACAGGCTTATTTCAATAGTGTTTTCATCTGATTGCCCATGATTACTGGTTTATTTAGCCCTTGTTTGCCTCTTTTGAGCATCTAACTCTGTAATAACGCATAGCGATCCATATTGTAGCTTAAATTACAGAGTGAGTTGTGCTGCCTAGCTCGTTGTATTCCTATTTTTCTAAAGAAGTCTGCACCCATATATTTCATCCTGCCAAATACATGCTCCACGCGCACCCTCATTCGGTTCACTCTTTTGTTAAATCGTTGATCTTCCTCAGTCAGAGCTTTGTTACGATAGGCTTTGAGGGTGATAAAATCTTCTAAGTCTCGATCCAGCATCACTTGCTCATTTTTCTCTGATTTGTAAGCACTATCAGCTAAGATCGCCTTGGCTTTCTCATCTAACAGTTCTTCGAATACTTGGCTATCATGTGTGCTTGCTGGGGTGGTGGCATAGCTGTCGATGAGCTTACTCTTCACATCGACTTTGGTATGGTTTTTGTATCCAAAGTGGACTTCGTTGTTCTTCCTTGTCCAGAGAGCATCACAGTCTTTTTGTGCACCTTTGGAGTTGTCTTTCTCGAAGTCTTCTGGACGTTCGCCTGCTTTGATTTTCTTATTCTGTTCTCTAGTGTTGCGCTGTTTTGGGGCATCAACAAAACTCGCATCTATGATACTTCCAGCTTTAGCAATTAAACCTTTCTGGTCTAACATTTGATGAAAACAGCTAAAGAGCTTATTACTTCCATCACGTCCGTCCTTCTCAATGAGTTCTTTAAAATCCCAAATCGTTTTAGCATCTGGAATGTGGTCACCCATTTGAAGATCTAGGAAGTTCATAAAACTAAGTCGATCACCTATTTGATACTCCGTTGCATCATCACTGAGTCCGTGGAAGCTTTGAAGAATAAGGATTTTAAACATTAGAAGAGGATGAAAAGGCAAATTACCACCTTTACTCCAATCCTTCTTATCGCAGCCTGTCACTTGGATCAGTGTAGCCAAGAAAGCATTCCAATCGATGATCGTTTTAAGCTTTAAGACTTCAAACTTTTATTTAGCTCCCTCTAATACTGAACCCTTAATTTTTGTAGTGTAGTGTGATAACTACTGATATTTTGGAAAAATAGTAATTTTTTATCTTGCAAACTGATTTTATAAATCGTAACAATTTTACTCCTTCGAGTTACTCCTTCGAGTTACTCCTTCGAGTTACTCCTTCTAAATAAATAATAACTAACTTGAAGCATGAAATACACAATAAATAATAAAACACGGATTAATAAATATACGGTTGCTCTGGCGACATCCACAGCGATGATGGCATCATCCTCAGCAGCTACCATAGCATGGGGAGAATTTGATCTAGCCGCTGCGCCAGGTGAAATTAGCACCAACGGCACTTCTATAGAAGCATGGAACCTAGTGAATACTGATGCTCGAGAAGCGACTGATACAACGACAATCAATGGAGTAGTCTTCACGGCTACTAACCTTTTTGATACTGGCTATAATGATGACGATACCTTCGGAGTTAGCACAGGTGATGCAAATCTTGATTTACTATACCTACAGGCTAATTATAACTATGATAGTATTAGCCCGATCACATTGACAGGTCTAACGATCGGAGTTGAATATGAACTGCAAAACTTCTTAGGCTATAACATAAATGGGGTCAACTATTCGATGAACGTTGGTGATGGTACCACTGTTCAAAAAATATCTTCTGGAGCTATAAATAATGGAGCGTGGATCATTGGCACATTTACTGCTGATGCTACCACACAAGACTTCCATTCTGGAATCAGTTCTAATAGAAACAATTGGCTTTCAGGATATCAGCTCAGAGAGATATCATCAGTCCCCGAGCCATCTTCCACAGTCCTCATTGGTCTTGGAGGTTTAGCTCTGATTTTACGCCGTAGTAAGTAATTACTGAAGTTATATATCATACTTTTTAAAGTCAAGCATCTCAGCTAACATTAGTTGAGATGTTTTTTATGTATAGGTGTCGGCTAGTTACTCCAGACATTACTCTTAAAATTTACGGCAAAGAACTCATCGGAGCTCACGGAAAAACAGACTACTCATCACTATCAAAAGGTCAAATGCCAACCATTAACGGCTCATGGGTCTATAAAGGAAACCTCTGACTGAGCAGCAACAACGATTTAATAAGACTGTAAGCCGTATGAGGGTGCGAGTTGAACATGTATTTGGTAGGATGAAATACATGGGAGCCGATCTATTTAAAAAGATTGGAATACAACGATCCAGACAGAATAATACCCTCTGTAATTTAGGATCGCTATGCGTTATTAGTGGCGTAGAACCCAGACAAGACACTCAAAAGGACTAACATCAATTAATGTATCAAACCACAAGCACAAAACAGCGATAAATCCCTAGAAAAAGTCAAATAATACAATCAATAGCAGTTAGATTCCTCTCAAATTACAAGGACTTGGCAAAAGTAGGCTGCCAGAGGCTCCCTTAAGTAAAAAGGAGGCGAACCATCATTGATACAACAAGCCGCAGAGCTAGCACGGCAATCCGGTAAAAAGCGAATAGCAAAGGTAAGCGTCCTTATCTCATTGTCGGCAGTGTCATTATCGCCTCTTTTAGTTGGATGAACTACACTTACTTTCTCTATCAAGCTGTTTTCTGACTGCCAATCTTTCCTGCTATCATCGGCTTCGGTCTAATCAACGGAACCCACCTCCGTGACAAAAAATAAAATTTCTATGAAACAACCAGTCATCATTCTCGTTTACACACAGCATTCACTCCTCACCTCGGTGCTTCTACTAATGAAGCTCAGGAAAATGTAGGTATCCAAGTAGCTGAGCAAGTCCGAGACTTCCTCACTACTGGAGAAATTCGTAATGCGATCAACATGCCATCACTCGATGCTGCAGCCCTCGCAGAAGTAGGTCATTATCTCGATCTTGCTACATCACTCGGTAAGTTCCTAGCTAAGCTCGGACCAGTAAACCCTGATTCACTCAGAGTTTCCTACCACGGTGACATCTCCCAAAAAAACACAACACTCATTTCCCGCACAGCACTCACTGGCTACCTAACAGCCGCTAGAGCTAATGGTCAGGTAAACATCGTCAACGCCACTGCAGTAGCTAAAGACATGGGGCTTAACCTCACTGAGACTACGATCAATGCTACCACTGAATTCTCTGAACTCATGGTAGTAGAGTTAAATAAGGATGGTAAGAGATTCCGCATCGCCGGAACAATCATCGGTAAATCAGCTCGTATCATTGAAATCGACAAGCTCTTCGTAGACATCAACATCAACGGAAAATTCCTCATCGTTCGTAATGACGACTCCCCAGGGATCGTAGGTCACGTCGGAACTGTTCTAGGTACTAACAGCCTAAACATTGCCAACCTTTCACTTGCACGTAATAAATCAGAAGGTAATGCCCTCAACATCATCGAACTAGACTCCACTCCATCAGCGAATGTCATCACAGAGTTAGAGAGCCATAAAGGCGTTATTTCAGTAACTACCGTAGAAGTATAAAATACCTACAGAAAAAGATTGCAAGATCACGTTGTGGATACTAGTTTTTCGCCGCTGGTGATAACTGATCAAAAGGTAGTCACAGACAAGTGCATGATTAGCTCAGTTGGTAGAGCAATACCTTGACATGGTAGAGGTCACTGGTTCAAATCCAGTATCGTGTACCATCTATTTAAAATAAAGGTTTACGAGAAATCGTAAGCCTTTATTGTTTTTACACCCACACTATAATGTCATAGCCATTAACCCAGTCATCTTCATCTGGAACATCTCTCTTTTAGTTTGGATAGTAATTTGAGTAGAGTAATGGTTGTTTATTGGAGGATGTCCCACAGATCGTTAAAACTCAGCTGCTGTTAATTGGATGAGTTGCATCATTTGATTGATGTTGAGCAAGCTTTAGACTCCAGCGCTTCACATCCCCTGTGGCTTCTCGCCAGTTTCTAAATGCATTTTCTATACAGTTGGTGCTTAAAAAAAGTGACGTTTAATGTGCGAGGGAGATTCAAGCTGTGGAAGGCTATTAGATCTCCTTTACGTGCTCTTAGAGCTAGTCCGGTCACAGTATTACGCTCGCTGAGGAAATCTAACATTATTCTATTTCCTCTACATCTATCCCTAAAGCGACAAGTATCCAGACACCTTCAGCGAGTCTAATGCCGTCTATCATGAGTGCCAAAATATCACATCCAGTTAGAGAACGAGAACAGAGATAGTTTAGCTATTCTACACTTTTTTCATACCACATTCTACTGACCGCACTTTTACTAAGGGACTTGAACTTCACTCGTGCTACCCCACGTTGTAATAGACCTTACTCCATAGCTTCGTAAAGTGCTATTCTCACACTCTGTCGTAAGGTCTATTGGAAGTAATTCGCCGGCTTCAGTCTCTAAGGCTTGCACTAGCACTTCTCTTAGGTTAATTTCATTCATAGTTGGTTTAGTTTTGTTTCAAAGCCATAATATCTATTAACTACCGCTAACAACACTTTAAGTTAACTACGCACTAAAAAGCCTCTATCTATTACAAATAGAGGCTTTTAGAAAATGGTAGGACGACCGAGACTTGAACTCGGGACCAAGAGCTTATGAGTCTCCTACTCTACCGCTGAGCTACCGTCCCATTTTATTGGGTTGCCGGAAGTGTCCCCTCGGCGGAGAGGGATTTATGATACATGACTCGATTTGTCTATAGAAAAATATTAAAAAGTGATGGTTTTTTCTTATAGCTAGCTCTGATAACTAACGATAATGATACACAGGTTTACTTTTCTGCCCGCAGGGTTGCCTGATATACCATTATTTTAAGGCATTATCCAACCAAGACAACAGTTGTACCTGCATTTCTTTGTTATTCGCATCCAATATCTCATTATATCCACCCTTCTCAGAAATAAATAAGGGCTTAGGCTTATTTGCTGCATCATACATCGCTTGACCGTGTGAGAATGGAATAACCCTATCATTTTTAGCATGGATCACCCTTTAGGAGCTTTCCCGATTAAATCTATAGGGTTGAAAGTATCGGACACCCCACTCGCTCCCGCTACGGCATGCACCTTAATGGAGTAGTGCTTCTCTCAGATCTGTTAGATTATCGCACATTCAGCCCTAGCGATGGAAATGACCTTTCTTATGTAGTCTATCTACCTTCACTAACAGCCACCGCCCACTATCACGGCAGAATCACTGGTAACCGTGACGTACTAGTTGCAGAGTGTAAAAAATTCTCAGAAACTACCTATAATAATGTTCTACTAAAAGGCTATAGAATCAGCCCAGCTGAAGCAGACGAGGTCGCCACTAAACTCAGTGAACTCACCAGTCTCCCTAAACAACTTATCCACGACATGAACCTCCGCATCAGCTCAACACGCTCTAGAGCCGAGCTTCTCAGAGATCAGCAGAAAGTGCTCGGAAGATTCGAGGCTAGAGTCGCTTGACCTACCGCCCAGAGAGAATCGACCTACCCTGACTTCGATCCTTCATTGACCATCTAAAAATACCTGTTATTTTACGCAAGAACTTCACGGTTAAATGGTATAAAGCTGGACACATGTTCTACCTCAATCAACCTGACCTTAATAAGCTCAGAAAAAACTTCATGGAATTCATCAAGCAATAGAATCTATGGCTCAAGTCTTCAGTCTCAATAAATCACTACACACACCATGCAACTTAACTTCGATAGGCTCCCAGAACCAGAAATGTTAGAGCGTAGTGCCTTTTACTATAAAGAAATGCGCAGCCGACGCACCGTTCGTGATTTCAGCACTGATCCAGTCAACCAGGAAGTCATCAACCGCTGTATTCAGACTGCCGCCACAGCCCCCAACGGTGCTAACCTTCAGCCATGGCACTTCTCAGTGATCACTTCCCCAGAGATCAAATCTGAGATCCGTAAACAAGCTGAAATCCACGAACACAAGTTCTATAATGGCGGAGCCCCAGAAGAATGGATCGACGCCCTGAAACACCTCAAGACTGACGAGTTTAAGCCATTCCTAGAATTAGCCCCTGTCCTCATTGCTGTCTTCCAGAAAGCGACCACACTTGATGAGCAAGGTATTGAACGTAAATGCTACTATGCTAAGGAATCTGTAGGTCTAGCTACCGGAATGCTCATCTCAGCCCTCCATCATGCAGGACTAGCCACGCTAACTCATACTCCATCACCAATGGGATTCCTAAACAAAATCTTAGAGCGCCCTACCTCTGAAAAGCCCTATCTTCTCCTAGTCGTAGGCTACCCAACAAATGACTGCGAAGTCCCTGATATTACAAAGCTACCATTAGCATCAATCCGCTCCAATCATTAAGCTGCAGGAGGCTATGTTGCATGCGGCCAGCCTGATTATCAAACCCCAATCTTCTACTTTCCCTTTTCCCAAAAGGAATCATAGTATTGTCTCCTATCAATAAACTTAATATTGATAGGCACATAGCCCTCTCGGATCAGTAAATAATTATTCACTGACCTACCGATCCTACCATTTCCATCCACAAACGGGTGAATCTACTCAAACGTTAAGTGTAAGCGAGCAATCCTCCGCGTGATATGTTCCTGAGCACTCGCTTGGTAATCGATCATCATCTGCAACATAAGCACCACCTACTTAGGCTCAGCCGCTATATGGCTCCCAACTTTCATCCATTCATCATCATTCCTAAATCTCCCCCCAAGGTCATTAACTTAATTGTAGCTAGCCATTGGCGATTGACCTAACACGAGTGCTAGCTATTGTGCCAAAAAAGTTCACGAATGATAGACGTAATAAAGATCAGAGGCGCTAGACAACACAACTTACAGGATATTGATATCGATATTCCTCGGGGGAAGTTGGTGGTTATTACTGGACCTTCGGGGTCTGGGAAATCTTCATTGGCGTTTCATACTCTGTATGCTGAAGGGCAGCGGAGGTATGTAGAGTCGCTTTCTGCTTATACTCGGCAGTTTCTGGAACAACTGGAGAAGCCGGATGTCGATTCTATTGAGAGGCTTTCCCCTGCTATCGAGCAGAAAACAGGTGGGGTGAATCCTCTTTCCCAGCTATGATAGGGATGCACAAAAAAGAAGTCAGTTTCTAATGCTTTTGCTATCTCCTAATGACCGGCGAACTCTTTGCCATTATCTGAAGTAATTACTGAATCAAAAGGGAAGGGTTTTCGGACCTTTACCTTGTCGATTTAACAGTTTACTTCCTGCCCATCAAAAGTTGCGTTTATTAGTGGAATCCAAGATATTATTTTCAGAGAAATCGACTTTTTTACTCTCCTGAATATCTGGCTTCTCATCCTCAGAGTGATACGTCCTAAGATACAGCTTGTATAAAATCTCCACCTTATTTCTAGCCCACATCGTTCTTCTTAGAAACTTGAGACTCGATTTGATACTCGGGTCACGGCTGAAGCAATTAATACGAATTCTAAACGCCATATCTTCCCACCCATATTCCTCAACTAATTCAGTCAACATGCATTCTAAAGTGATTCCGTGAAGTGGATCTTTGCTCATGCTCATTTTCTACACCATCATCCGTATCTGCCCAGAAAAATATCGCTACCACTAATCATTTTCAAAGTTTAACCCCGACTGGTCAATTCTCTAACATCCTACACGATGAAATTTATCATAATTTTACTAACTCTCACCTGTCAACTTTGCTCTGCCCAGAAAAAGCCTTGGCCCACCGTGCTCAAAGAAAAAGGCCTCGTCACAGTCATCATGCCAAAAAGCGATATTCCCCCATTCATATACACCACTCGTAACTATCGATTCATCAGCCAGAAGAAGTTCTGCAAAACCCAAATCTCCAAACTAGCAACCACAGCAGAATCCGGCGTCAGTGCACCACCTCAATCAGACAATGGAGCAAGCTCAACGAAAAGCTACAGCTAGAAGACCGCTACACCCCCCTATCTTGCCTCCCTACTCATCGTCCACTACTTCTACCACTAGACCCCACTGGTAGAGACAAGATCCCAGTCTTGCCTCACCGCCCTCCACATAAGGTCAGGCAAGCAGAGACCCTGCCTAACAGATCAGTCCCACCTCTTACCAGAAGAAGATTTCACAAAAACCCAAACCACTATCACCAACCACTGGAAAAAAAGAGGACTAAGCGTCAAATTTCAGTAATCAGGAAGCTTAAGTTCAACCACCCACCAAAGTTCTGTAGATTTTATAAACCTGTCTAAAAAAGCTTCATCAACAATATCACCAAGCCCACAACAATCACAGCTCCACATGCCACAGCGATCATTCGATCCTGTTTCATAATCCTCGGTCTCTGCGGAGATTTACTAGATGGAAAAATCACCCCAGCATAAACCATCCCAGCCACTAAACCACCTAGGTGAGCAGCATTATCAATAAATCGAAAACCTAATACCCCCATCAGAGCCGTCACCACCACACCCACGATCAAGCGACGCCGCGTAGGCTTAGGCACCAGTTTACTGTGCAATAGCTCAAACACTAACAGAAAACCCAGCAGCCCCATAATACCACCACTAGCTCCCACACTCGGACTATCCACCATCTTAAAAGTAAAGTATCCACCTACCGCAGCAGAAAACACAATGACCATCACCAGATGCGGCCAGCGAGCCAACGACTCCACCCTAGCACCGAGGTAACGGATAGCGGCAGCATTCATCAGCCAGTGCAATAGGTTCCCATGCAGCAAAGGAGCCGTCAAAAATCTCCACCACTCACTGCCAGCGCTCTCAAAATCATTTTTCATCAGCCCTGCCTTAGCCACACTCTGGGTAGTCCAGCTGATGCTACGCTCTAGATACAACTGAGATAAGCCAGTAATAATCATCACCACTAGCAGTAACGAAGTCACAGGACTCTTCTGCTTACTCAACCAGCTATCAAATCTAGACTCAGCAATCTCCCCCTGCCAATCCTCTTCCTTTTTAAACTTCCCCTTACGCAACACCTTCCAGCCCTCATATATTGGCATTAGGCCGAAGATAAGTATCAGTATAGCAATAATTCCCACCGTAGGATTCTGTAACGATGTCATCACATCACCAGTCACACGATAAGCATTAAATAGTGACCACAGGCCCATCAGACCGAACACTAGACAAATCTGTTTACCGTTACCTAGATCACCCCTAGCCCACTTGCTTCTGCGTTGCCACAGCTTAGGCCTCAGCTCCACCATCTCCTCTGGTGCTATCAGGTAATCACTCTGTGGTCCCCAGACCATATCTATCCCATGCTTGCTAGTTCCTACTTTATCACAAAGCTCACTAGCACTCTCCGTCCTCACCTCGTTCCCCTTCACATCAAGAAATCCATATAAAGAGAAAGCACCAGTTTCCAGACTGCCAGATGGTTTCTCAGGAAACGCATCCGATCTAGCCCAAACTGGTGCTTGGTGATCTTCTTTGACTTTAAGAGTATCAATATCTTCTGACACTATTGCTTAGAGAAAGGGATTAAATTTTACTGACCGTTTCCTGTAGCAGGAGCTGGTGTAGGAATTTCAACTGATGCTGGTGTATCACCACCCACCGCAGCACCTTCTAAAACTTTTCCAGATTGTTTGCCTATGATTCTGCCTGACACAGCTCCGACTTGAGCACCAGTAGCAGTATCTCTCTGAGTCGTTCCTTCAGCAGCTGGAGTTACAGCATCATCTGTTGGCACATCAGGAATGACAGCCTTGTTCAGCTCATCAGTGAGTGAATCATCAGAGTCTTCATTTTCTACTGGAAGAAGGGCTGCTGCTTCATTCATCTGCTTATCGCTGCTAGATGAAATATCGAGAGCGATCGACTTATTGCGAGAATCAGCACCCACGAGCACTGAGATAATAAAAGTAAGGATGAACAGAGCAGTTCCAAGATAAACCGTTCCCTTTTGTAGAACATCAGTCGTTCTTGCACCAAAGGCTTGGTCAGTCATACCACCACCAAAGGCAGCACCAAGTCCCTCTTGCTTAGGACGCTGCATCAGCACCACTAGGCAAAGTAATAAACATACGGCAACATGGACCACTAGGAGAACGCTCGTAAACACTGTATTCATATCTGCTAAAATTGTCATGAGTGGCGGAACATGCTCATACCCCCCCCATTTGTAAAGCCATCATTTACCCAAAACCACAGTTTTTTTAAGCTGATGACTAAATGAAGACAAGAAAGACTCAGCCAATAGATTGAACTCCTCAACACTTTTTTGACCAGAAATCTGAAAAATTCTCCCTAAAGACGGTGCATTTAGTCTAGCCGACACAACCTTACCATCCAAGATAACCACAATCATATCACAGCTCTTTAAGCCCTTAGTAAATTTGGTCATTTTCTCAGCACCCTTAACGGTCAGCCTAATATTAACAGATCCAGTATTTTGAATATCAGGAAATACAGCTTCCACATCTTTAGTAGTAACAGCAAACTTACGCCTCACTAAATAATACCTTTTCTCTACCTTACCATTCTCACTAATACCCTCCTTAATCAAAGACCCCTATAACCAGGAACTACCTCATTCTTATCAAAAACCTGCTTAACCATTTTTTGTATTGGCTCCGTTAGGATGAACTCCATGAATAGTTATCTGCCCAGAAAACTTTTTAACTTAAGGTAACCTTTGTCAACCTGTAATAATTCCGCTTTAATGTTTTCAAATTTGTCTGATAGATTAAATTGAGCTTATGAACTTCCGTGAGCATGAAAAAGGTGGCAATTTATTCTCAGCCATTGAGCACCAGCAAAAGATGACTAAGCGCACTGTTAGAGTCTTAAAGCTTAAACGATCATCGATTGGAATGCTTTCCTGGCTACACTGATCCAAGTGACAGGCTACGATAAGAAGGATTGAGAGTAAAGGTGGTAATTTGCCTTTTCCATCCTCTTCTAATGTTTAAAATCCTTATTCTTCAAAGCTTCCACGGACTCAGTGATGATGCAACGGAGTATCAAATAGGCGATCGACTTAGTTTTATGAACTTCCTAGATCTTCAAATGGGTGACCACATTCCAGATGCTAAAACGATTTGGGATTTTAAAGAACTCATTGAGAAGGACGGACGTAATGAAAGTAATAAGCTCTTTAGCTGTTTTCATCAAATGTTAGCTAAAAAAGACCAGGCTATTTTAGCTGATAGCACCTACAAGTCAGAGAAAAATGAGCCAGTGATGCTGAATCACAATTAAGAAGACTTCATCATCGCTAAAGCCTATCGGAATAAACCTCTGACTGAGCAGCAACAACGATTTAATAAGACTGTGATCCGTATGAGGGTGCGAGTTGAACATGTATTTGGTAGGATGAAATACATGGGAGCCGATCTATTTAGAAAGATTGAAATACAACGATCCAGACAGCATAATGCCCTCTATAATTTAACCTACAATATGGATCGCTCTGCGTTATTAGTGGCGTAGAACCCAGACAAGACACTCAAAAGGACTAACATCAATTAATGTATCAAACCACAAGCACAAACCAGCGATAAATCCCTAAAAAAAGTCAAATAATACAATCAATAGCAGTTAGATTCCTCTCAAATTACAAGGGCTTGGGAAAAGTAGGCTGCCAGAGGCTCCCATAAGTAATCTTGAGTTGATCTATATCAAGCTTAAACGTATCTAGGTTCTGAAAAGCTGTTACTTGCAACCCAATAAGTGTCCTATGAAAACAAGTTCTGTAACATAGATTGAGCAAGTTGTCATAGGGAGATTACAATCAGGTTACTAATTCCCTCACAATATGTCCAGCTATACACAATCTGCAAACTCGCCTTTTTTCACGTGCAATTCGTTGGTTCTGGTTGTATACAAACCCCATGAATAGCAGAGAGAGATTCCTAACCGCGGTAAATTGTAAGCCACTTGATCGCCCACCAGTCTGGGTCATGCGCCAAGCAGGTCGCTACCTTCCAGAATACCGTAAGCTAAAAGAATCTTACTCATTCACCGAAATGGTGAAGTCTCCAGAGCTAGCTACTGAGGTCACCATGCAGCCACTGCACCGCTATAACCTCGATGCAGCCATCCTCTTCTCAGACATCCTCGTTATCCCAGAAGCAATGGGTCAGCCATATCATTTCCGTGATGGAGGTGGCATCGGCATGGACTTCGTGATCGAAACTGAAAAGCAGATCGACGCTCTGGACGAAAAAAACACAGCTGAAAAACTTTCCTACATGGGCACTGCACTACGCTCGATCCGTGGCGTCATCGGCGAAGAGAAAGCTCTCCTCGGCTTCGGCGGATCACCATGGACACTCGCAGCTTACATGACTGAAGGCGGATCACTTAAAAACTGCTCTAACCTCAAAAACATGTTCTACGAGAACCGCCCACTTTTCGAGAAGCTCATGAAGAAAATCTCCACATCACTGATCGATCTCTTCCTCCACCAGATCAAGAACGGAGCCGATGCACTCCAGATGTTTGACTCCGCTGGAGCTCTCTGCTCAGCACGTGACTATGAGGAAATGTCTGCCAAATGGATGCGTCGAGTCATCTCAGCACTCCCAGCAGGCTTCCCAGTCATCATCTTCGCTAAAGGAATGGCTCACCACGCTGACACACTCATCGGAGCAGGTGCTAAATGCCTTAGCGTTGACTGGACAGTAGATCTCCCATCCTTCCGTGACTCACTCCCAGCGAACACCTCCGTTCAGGGAAATCTTGACCCATCCATCCTCGATGGAACTGCAGAGAGAGTCCGGATCGAAGCCACTCGCGTGCTAGATTCCATGAAAGGCAGAACTGGTCACATTTTCAACCTAGGTCACGGTATCCTCCCGAGCGCTAAGCCAGAAAACATGGCGACACTCGTGGAAACTATCACCAACTACAAGTAAGCCATCAAGCAACGCATCGCCATCATCGGCGCTGGCATCAGTGGACTCAGCGCAGCATACGCCCTTCATAAAAAAGAGCACGCTGTCACGGTCTTCGAATCCACTGGTCACGTCGGCGGAGCAATGCGAACTACCCATGCAGAAGGATTCACCATCGAGCATGGCCCAAACACTCTTTTACTTAACGACGCTAGAGTGGCTAAACTGTTAGATGACTTAGGTCTAACAGATCAACTAATCAAAGCTGATCATTCTTCAGCAAAACGCTTCGTGATCCGAGGCGGAAAACCTATCGAGCTACCTTCCTCACCTAAAAACTTATTCGGAAGTAAGGCGATCAGCCTCCGTGGAAAACTTCGTTTACTCAAGGAACCATTCATCAAGAAGTCAACAGCTCTCGATGACCAATCCTTCGCCGACTTCGTTCATCACCGCCTAGGCCAAGAAATGTTAGACTACGCCGCTGGTCCATTCGTCAATGGAATCTACGCTGGAGATGCTGGCAAACTCTCCTTCCGCCACGCCTTCCCAAGGCTCTATGATTTAGTCAATGAGCACGGTTCCATCATCAGAGGATTCATCAAATTAAAGAAGAAAACAGACCCTAACAGATTAGCGACCAGAGACATTATTTCATTTAAAAATGGAATGCAGAGTATCTCAGATGGCTTTGTAAACAAACTACCAGAAGGAACCATCAAAACAGGAATCTCTAACATTAAAGCTTCCAAACTGGATGGATTCTGGAAAAACGAATATCAAAACAGCGCAGGCGAACAACAATGCGAGAAGTTTGACCGCATCATCATCGCCGTCCCAGCCCACAAGCTAGAGAGAATAAATTTACCAGAAGGAATACAGTTCCCAAAAACAAGCAGCATCCCTCACCCACCTGTCTCCAGTCTATTATTAGGCTTCAAGAAGGAACAAGTCGCTCACCCGCTAGATGGTTTCGGCATGCTCGCAGGACTCCCTGAAAAATGCTCCATTCTAGGAGCTCTCTTCACTTCCACGTTATTCCAAAACAGAGCACCTGAAGGGCACGTCTCTATCAATGTGATGCTCGGAGGGGCCCGCAGCCCGAAGTTTACAGTGCTAGATAAAGAAGAGATAACTCAAATCGCCATGAAGGAACTCCGAAAGATACTCGGCGTCACTGGAGATCCAGTTTTCAGTATGCTCAATACTTGGACTAGAGCGATACCACAAGTCACTCAACAGCATCAAGAGGTATTGGACGAGTTGGAAACCATCGAAAAAAACCACCCTGGACTACAGTTTATTGGCAACTACAGAGGAGGAATATCAGTGGGCGACTGCCTCCTCAATGGTCAGAAAACTTCTTAGGAGCAGCAAACTTTTACTTGTCGTGAAGCTACCTATTTGGCAAGTTCATAGACTAAATTCAGGCGAATAGCTAAGTTATGTAATTGGTGGACAGGAGCGGTAAAATAGCCGAACCAGGAATTTGATGTTCACCCAGTCCAGGTTTCTAACTGGAAAAATAAGAGCTTAGAAGGAGTTTCTGATGTGTTTTCAGCAAATCTACAGAGGAGATTTTTACTGCTCAGCATGAGCAGCTCCATGCTAAGATTGGGCAGCAGGCTGTAGAGATCAATTTCTTGATAAAAAAGTCCAAACAACTCGGTCTGTAAGAGATCGCATCAAGTTGGCTGAAAAAAATAATTCTGCAATTAGCATGAGAAGACAATGTGAATTACTCGGAGTATCTCGTTCATCAATGACTTATGAACCTGTGGCTAAAAACGCAGAGGATCTGCAAGTCTCACACAAGTATAGCGGATGATGGACACCGTAAATATCCCTATCTCAGCAGTAGAACGACCTAATCAAGTCTGGTGCACCGATATCACGTATGTTGTCGATACCTCATGGGCATGCTTATTTATGTGCAGTAATGGACTGGTATTGGCGCAAAGTCCTCGGCTGGGCGGTTTCCAATACGATGGGCACAGAGCTCTGCTTGGAGGCTCTAAATAAAGCATTGAAGAACACTGGCGAGGTTCCTAAAATATTCAATACTGATCAAGGAAGTCAATTCACCTCGGCAGAATGGACCAGTGAGCTGTTAGATTTAGGCGTTAAAATAAGCATGGATAGCAAAAGTCGCTGGATGGATAATGTCTTCATCGAGAGGCTTTGGCGAAGTGTTAAATATGAGGAGATTTACCTGTTTGAACACAGCACAGTAATCGCGCTTTGTGAGAGACTTAAAAAGTGGTTTGAAGACTACAATACTTGGCGTCCACACGAGGCATTAGGAAATCATACACCATCAATAGTCTATGCTGGGAAAGTCCCAAAGCCCATCCAAGAGAAGGACAGATCTCCACGTAAAGTAAGCTGAATACAGGCTAGGAGGGGGCTAGACGACGAATTTGGGAGATAAACCTTGAATATTAAACTTAGAACAAATACAAGCAATCCAGCTCCTGCACCATAATTTAACTTAGCCTTCTAGTGGTCGAACTATGGGATCTACCTCATTATTGCTTGGTAAGTGTCCATATCAAGCATAGCTATCTTGATGCGAGGTCAAGAAATAAATGATATTTTTTCACTATGCCTTAGTTAGGTGTGAATTCAAGTGCTATATCCATCTATCGCTAGGTGAATTCTATATTTTAAAGGAGCTTTAGGTGCATGGGGTGCCTTCAGAGTTAGCTAATTTCCTGAACGACTCTACGAGATGTTTGCTGATTTCACCAGGTTTGCCATTGTCGATTACTCTCTGATCCAGCTTTACGAACGGGATAACTTCCGCTGCTGTGCCGGTAAGGAATGCTTCATCCGCTACGTAGATGTCATAGCGGGTCATGGATTTTTCTTGAAGTGTGAAGCCTTCCTGCTCGCATAGGTCGAAGATGACTCTACGGGTGATGCCGTCTAGTGATCCATCTGAAACTGGTGGTGTGTAGATAATGCCGTTTTTAATAACGAAGACATTATCACCTGTGCATTCTGCTACGAGACCCTGTTCATTGAGCATGATGCCTTCCATTACTCCAGCTTGGAGACACTCTATTTTAGCCATCACGTTGTTGAGGTAGTTGAGAGACTTTACCTGTGGGCTTAGTGAAGCAGGAGTAGGGCGACGTGTAGAGCAGGTGATGAGTTCGAGACCGTTAGTGTAGTTTTCCTTTGGATAAAGCTGAATATTCGCCGCGATGATGAACATGGAGGGAGTTTCGCAAAGGTAAGGATTTAAGCCAAGACCACCAGTGCCGCGAGTGATCACGAGACGGATGTAACCGTCAGTGAGTTTGTTGGCTTTGACAGTGTCGACGGTCGCTTGGATCACTTCTTCGATACTCCAAGGAAGCTTGAGTAAGATTGCTTTAGCTGAATCGAATAGACGCTCGATATGTTCAGTAAGCCGGAAAACTCTGCCGTTATACATACGGATTCCTTCAAAGATGCCATCGCCATAGAGGAGACCGTGGTCAAAAACTGAAATTTTTGCATCTGCTTTATCGACGATTTTTCCGTCTAGCCAAATTTTTTGTGAGTCGCTCATAGTAATGTCTACTTAGTTGTTATGGGAAAAGTAAAAGTATTGAGTAAAAAGTCAATACTTAAGTAATGAATTATAGTGAAATTCTCCTAACTCTTCAAAAGGCTGGAGATTTCAGATTGGTTGAGCCCTTGCATGATAGGTGAGTGTTCGTTGCTTAGGGCTGCGCTGATGAGCCCTTGTTTGCTCTTCTGTAGTTGGACAATTTTCTCTTCCACAGTTCCTTTGGCTACTAATTTATAGACATTGATAGGCTTCGTCTGACCGATGCGGTGAGCACGATCGGTTGCCTGTGCTTCTACGGCTGGATTCCACCAAGGGTCGAAGTGGATCACAGTGTCCGCTGCGGTGAGGTTTAGACCGTAACCACCGGCTTTGAGGCTGATTAAGAAGACGTCTGGACCAGTAGGTGATTGAAATTTTGCTACTTCCTTTGCTCTGGCTTTCGTGGATCCGTCTAGATAACTGTAGCTGATGTCAGATTCCGTTAGGGCGACCTTTATCAGGGCTAGCATCGTGGTGAACTGGCTGAAGACGAGGACTCGGTGACCACCTGCTTGGGCTTCGAGGAGTAGCTGTGTTAGGAGTGTGATCTTGGCTGACGCGTCCTCTGTGCTGATCTTCATTTCACTATCGAGTAGGCGTAGGTCACAGGCCGCTTGGCGGAGCCTGAGGAGGACGGTGAGCATTTGAATTTGTGAGGAGTTGTCCTCGAGGCTAGCGAGCTTCTCGGTTCCTTGGCGGAGAAGTTTAGCGTAGGTCTTCTGCTGAGTCTTAGTCGGCTCGCAGAGAATGACTTGTTCCGTTTTTGATGGTAGGTCTTTGGCTACTTTCGCCTTGGTACGACGCAGCATGAATGGTTCGGTGCGCATGCGGAGTCTCTTCATGATGTTTGGGTCAGGAAGGTTACCACTCAGAGTTTTTTCATAGTGGTTTTGGAAATCTTGGCGTGTTCCTAGATAGCCTGGGAGGATGAACTCGTAGAGTGACCAGAGGTCTCTCACTGAGTTCTCTACAGGGGTTCCAGTGAGAGCGAGGCGTTGCTGTGACTTGAGTTTTCGGAGCGCTTTAGCGGCCTGAGTGTCTGGGTTTCTGATGATGGACGCTTCATCAATGACAAGAGTTCCGAGGTCGAGACTCTGGTAGAATTCTAGGTCACGGGTGACGAGAGCGTAACTGGTGATGATGATGTCTGCTTTGTTTGCGACTGAGAAGGATTCCTTCCGTTTATCTCCATGTAGAATGATTGATTTGAAGGATGGGAAAAACTTCTTAATTTCACTCTCCCAGTTTCCTAACAGCGAGGTAGGACAGACGACAAGGTGTGATCTATTAGATTTTAAAAGGTGGAGGAGCGAGAGCGTTTGTAGAGTTTTTCCTAGACCCATGTCGTCAGCGAGCAAGGCTGCTCCTTCGTTGGTTACACGGTCATGAAGCCAAGCGATGCCTTCTGTCTGATAGGGTCTAAGTGTTTTAAGTATCTCGTTAGGGAGGGCTTCGGTGATAGTTAGATCAGTTTTACTCTCTGATCTGTTAGAGTAGTGTTGTTGGAGTCTTCGGAGATACGCTGCCTGCATTTTTGGTGCGTAGTAGAGACCGTTTTCCTGTCTTGGATTTAGGTCTCGAAGAGCGATCTCTATGGTGTCTACATCGAAGTTTGAAATAATGACCTGCTTACCATTCTTAGACGTTCCGCTACGTTTTCCGGTGCTGAGCATGCGTTGGATCACTTTTTTTGGGATCTCTTTCCCTCCATCTGTCTGGAAACTGAGGTCAAATGCTAGCCAGTCTTGACCGCTACCTCTCATTGGTGCGTCTCCTTGGAAATCAAAGTTAGGGATAACTCGGACGATGTTGCTTTTGATGCTACGAAGCTTGCTGCTGGTGATGATTTCCCACGGTTGAGCTCCTTCTGTTAGACTAGGTAGTGTGGCAATGAGGAAGTCGATGATTTCATCATCATTTCTGAGCTGCCAAGTGCCTTGAGCGTCGACTATCTGGAAGCCTGCCTGCATTAGCACACCAGCAGCTTCGTCTTCTGCGTCACGGTTTCTATTCAGGTAATGATTTCTATTAGTGAGGTCTTCTAGTGGGAAAGTAATCTCGTGTGAGGATGGGTTCATGATGCCAATCGTAAGCTGAGAACTAGGAGCATAGACAGCTTTGAGTTTAGCATTGAGAAGCTGGGTAGAACCATCTATCTGGAGCACGAAGCTTGGATCTGCGGTAGAAATGGGAATGTTAGTGAGTTCATTAGCGTCGTCCCATATCACGAGATCTACGATTACCTCGATGCTCGTTAGGTATTCTTTTATGGATATAGAAACCATGTTTCCATCGGCTAGTCGCTTCCAATATCTAGGCTGCCAGAGTGTGCTGACATCATGGATGAGGAGGCATCTCTGCTCGCTATCCCAGAGATAGAGAGAGTCGTCCGTATACCAACTTAGACCGTGCTGAGAGATGGATTCACAGAGAGAAATTTCTAGTCGATCATCGTCTCTGTGGAGAGTCATGGGGATGCGTGTTCCGCGGCTACTGATAGTCACGGATTGATCATTCATCGTGACTCTCGGATGATCAGTGAGGGCTCGTAGAAAGGTCAGGGCTTGTGTGCCTCGGAGTCCCATCATGCTCGACGCAGAATTGCCAGTGGCAGCTCTGATCCATTGTGACAGCTGTTGGTCAGCATTGGTCGGGTCTACGTCTATTTCTAAAATGCGTATGCTTAGACCGACTTGATCTCGGTTCAGAGATTCGGGGAAGTTCGGTGGTAAGATGACTTCGAGAGGTTTGGCTTGGATGACAGGGGCTGAAGGAGTCTTCTGGATCGTTTCTACTATCCTAGGAGGATCAGAGATAGAGTGGAGCATCAGTGCTACAGCGTGCTCACAGATCTCGCCAGTGCGGCGGCAGACTAGACGGGGGCAGACGGTGTTGACGTCAGTGGTTGAGTGGATCTTTACAGTCACGCGAGTAGGCTTAGCGCCCGAACGTAGGTTGCCTGTGACCACGTTATTGTTGGTTTTAGAATCCAGCACAGCACCTTGTCTGAAGAGCTCTCTGCCTGCTTTTGTGGCTTTCCATCCTGCTGCCTTAGCGATCCATTGTTCCGTAATTTTCATCTGCTTAGGGCATTCCTATATTACATTGCAGCGATTTAAAACTGATTTATTGACCAGGGGGATCCTCTGGCAACCTACTTTTTCCAAGCCCTTGTAATTTGAGAGGAATCTAACTGCTATTGAGTGTCTTGTCTGGGTTCTACGCCACTAATAACGCAGAGCGATCCATATTGTAGGTTAAATTACAGAGGGCATTATGCTGTCTGGATCGTTGTATTCCAATCTTTCTAAATAGATCGGCTCCCATGTATTTCATCCTGCCAAATACATGTTCAACTCGCACCCTCATACGGCTCACAGTCTTATTAAATCGTTGTTGCTACTCAGTCAGAGGTTTATTCCGATAGGCTTTAGCGATGATGAAGTCTTCTAAATTGTGATCCAGCATCACTGGCTCATTTTTCTCTGACTTGTAGGCGCTCTCCTTCTTTAAGCTTTTTATTCTGGTCTCTGCTGTTGCGTTGTTTTGGAGCATCAGCAAAGCTTGCGTCAATGATGCTTCCTGCTTTAGCTATCAGGCCTTTCTGGTCTAACATTTGATGAAAACAGCTAAAGAGCTTATTACTTCCATCACGTCCGTCCTTCTCAAGTCTAGCCAAAAATATTTACCATCCATCGCCCAAAACAGAGACATTGTGACCCACATCATATTATTTTCAAAATAGTTCCACCTAAATGAAAAATAACTCGTAAAATCACTGTATTAATATTATAGATCGAACGCTCCTGAGCGACTTTAAGTTGCCTTTCATTACCCAATGAACCCTATCGAATATATCGGCCCAGTGCCCAAGAAAAAACGTAAAAAACCTGTTATGGGAGGATGGGTTATCCTTATGCTTGCTGGTCTTTTTGTGACATACTTCGCATGGCCAGCATTCGCAGACTACATTAAGAAAGAACAAGATAACCCTACACCAAGTAAGCTCTCCACCACTCTTAATGAACTCCGCAGCACATCTACCTACGGAGATAAACTAGCCGCAGCCGCTCTAGAAAGAACTCTCGCAGACGTCGTTTATGATGGTTCAGTCTACAATAATATCGGCTATCCTGGTGGAGATATTCCTAGTGATAGGGGTATAAGCACGGACTTAGTCGTCAGAGCCTACCGTGACCTCAACACAGACCTCCAACAGCTCGTGCACCAAGACATGAGAGAAAACTTCCACAGCTACCCACAACTCTGGAACTTACGCAAGACAGACACCAATATCGATCACAGACGCGTCCAAAACCTCCAGCGCTTTTTCGAGCATCACGCCACAGTTCTAGAAAAATCTCGCTCCACAGCTGACTACAGCCATGGCGACATCGTTGTATGGAGACTACCATCAGGTAGGCCACACATCGGCATAGTCGCTCCTGGTCCAGGCTCACACTCAGCAGAAAAATGGGTAGTCCATAACCACAGCTCTAACGCTAAAGGGCCAGAGTGGAATAATGAGCTCCTAAATTACACAATCATTGGACATTTTAGATTTCAAAAGAGCTCTATAGATCTAACCAAATAGGCTATTTATCTATATTTTATAAAGAAGTCTAATTACTAAACAGTTTTTACTTGCGATAAATCGTAAACCGTGGTTTTTTGCTCTCCAGCACTAGCTAATACGAAAGTGTAGCCAGTAAAAATCAAAATAACGCAAGGTTAGCTCAGTTGGTAGAGCGGTTCGTTTACACCGAATTGGTCGGGGGTTCAAGTCCCTCACCTTGTATTTTGATCCCCTAACCCAGACTCATTAAGTCTGGGTATTTTTTGGCCCTCATTTCAAGCGCAATATCTACTCGACTAACAAGTGACTCACGCATAAATTCCCTCTATTATGAAAATAGGAATGAACATGCACCTGTGGTCAAACGAGATCACTTCAGACGATTTTAAAGACATCGAAATGCTCAAAGGAATAGGCTATGATGGTATCGAGATTTTTCTCGCTGAACCAGAAAAGACCAACCTCAAAGAGCTAGGATCATTCTTAGAATCTATTGGTATGGAATGCCTTGGTTGCCTCGGAGTAGGTCCAGACGCCAACCCAGCCTCATCAGATGCATCTGTCCGCCAAGCAGGTCTAGAAACGATCAAACGCTCTATCGACGCACTCCACTCCGTGAACGGAATCAATCTCTGCGGCCCCTACCACTCAGCATTTGCCACCTTCACTAGAAATGCACCACAGCAAGAAGAATACCAACGCAGTGCTGACGTTCTCCGCAAAGCTGCAGAATACGCAGCACAGGCTAACATCACACTCACTCCAGAAGCACTGAACAGATTCGAGTGCTACCTGTGTAACACCATGGCACAGCTAAAGCACCTCGTCCAACTCGTCGATCATCCTAATCTCGGTGGCATGTATGATCCTCACCATGCTAACATTGAAGAAAAATCTCAGACGCAAGCCATCCTAGACATCGAACCCGTTCTAACCTACGTCCACATCAGTGAAAATGATCGCGGAACACCAGGCAGCGGACAAGTTCACTGGGAAGAAGTATTCAACACACTAAAATCTATCAACTACGACGGTTGGATGACCATCGAAGCCTTCTCAAGAGCCAACGAAGATTTCGCTAACGCCATCAACGTCTGGAGAGAATACAACCCACGTGAAGAGATCACACGTGATGGTTTCACATTTGTTAAAAACATGCTCGCAAAGCACTTTTAGCATCGCTCAAATTATAGCAACTGAGGTGGTTCCCTAAATTTAAGCAACTCTCTACCATTAAATTCACGATCCATGGCTAGGAAGTCAATGTCTTGTGAACCTAAAATTTTCAGCTCTTTTTTCATTATCAAAATACGATCCATGCTGAAGATGTATCCATTTTTCGGTTTTGGAATTTTTTTTAATCTAAGTTTGTCAATATCTAGCCAAGGGAAAATCCAGTGTAAAAAGAAACGTTGAAGCTTACGATACTGACTCTCTTCCGAAGCGTCTGACTGCTGAAGTGAGTCGAGCTTGGTGCGAAGATAAGAAATAAATGATAGTTTTTTCACTATTTGTCATTTATCATAAGTTACTTACACATGCTTTAGTCGCTTACCATTTTTTGTCGTGTAGTGTGATCGTTATTGATAAAACCTTCAAGACAATGAAAGACACTCCTTGGTGGAAGCTAGACCGAATCGCTACCCGCTAATCTTGAATCCACGAGCGGTTGAGAAGAAGTAATTAGTCTTTCATCTTCGGCAGTAACCCGAGGAATTTGTCGGGTTACTTTACTCCCGATCCGTATTTGAGATGACTGATCTTCTCACCTACTTTACTAGCGAAAATGGCAAATCCCTCAAGATCTTTCATTTGCTCATGGAACGCTTTACCTTCCGTAGTTTTCACCGCTTTACTGCGCTCAACACAGCCTTTGAGTAGCTCAACGGCAAGATCGATCTCTCTACGCTTACGTTCACGTAGAACGATAGTAAATACCTTCCAGGCATCCTTTTTAGCTTCGAAAAATTCTTTCCTCTCACCCTTTTTGACGACTATTTTAATAAGCCCCCAACCTACGAGTTCCTTAAGATTAGTGTGAGCGTTACCTCTACTGATCTGTAACTCTGCCATGCACTGATCGGTGCTAAGTGGCTCAGGGCTGATCATGAGTAAGGCATACACCTCTAGTAATACCCCAACTAGTGCCTAGAGCACCCCACTGAGAAATGAAATCGTCCTTGGCCTCTTCAAAATCTTTCGTAGCACTCATATTTTCAAAACAATCCATTAAAATCTTAGACTCAACTAATAAACGCCACTTTTGATGAGCAGGAAGTAAACTGTTAAATCGAAAAAGTAAAGGTCTGAAAACCCTTCCCTTTTGATTCAGTAATTACTTCAGATAATAGAAAAAAGTTCGCTGGTTATCAGGAGATAGCAAAAGCATTAGAAATTGAAGTGCTAGACAAACCCACCTTACCGTATCACTTACATCTTATTTTCTTAACGTTGCCAGCACTTTCATCAACACTGCTTGGCTCGCTTGCTGCTTGAAGATCTCTCTGCCCTGTGGGTAAAATTTCTTTTCGATCGAGATCTCTACATCTTGCTCACTTTTATGAGCGATACCTATCCAGACTGTCCCCACTGGCTTTTCATCAGAGCCTCCAGTCGGCCCCGCAATTCCTGTTATGGAGATAGCGATATCTGCATGCGACTGGTTTAAGGCACCAGCAGCCATCGCCATCGCTACTTCTTCGCTAACAGCTCCTTTTTCGTCAATCAATGCAGCATCCACTCCTAGCATCTCAGCCTTAGCTTCATTAGAGTAGGTAATATACCCATGGGTAAAGACAGCCGAAGCTCCAGAAACATCGGTAATTCTACTAGAAATCCTGCCACCCGTGCAGCTCTCCGCCAGAGCCAACTTTAAGCCTTTTTCATTCAGTTCACGAACAACAGTCGCCTCGAGTGAGGTCCCGTCCTCGTTAATATAAAATTTTGGATAAGTAGAAATAGCCAACTTCTTAGCCTCCTCTCTCTGAGCACCAGCCCCGATCAGGCGTAAATCCAGCTCACCAGGTCTAGCACAGTAACCTATCTCAATCTCACCTCCGCCAATAGCGCAGAGTTTCTGATCCAGTGCATCCTGGAAACTACTTTCGCCTACCCCGCTGAACTTCACCTCAGTCAGACCATGATCCTCTGGAATATCCACCAGCACCTTAAGCCTAGGATACACCTCATTCTCAAACATAGCCTGCATCTCATGCGGAGGTCCTGGCAACAAAAAGATAGCACATGGGGAACTCGTGCCTAGACTAGGAGGAATATACACACCTGGCGCCGTGCCGTGTGGATTTGGCAATACATCTGCTCCACATGGATGCTGAGCCTGCTTCAGATTTGACGGAGTCATTGACCTCCCTAATTTCTTAAAAAACTCCTCAATACAGCGCACTGCATGCTCATCTTCTATGAGATCTACCCCTAATGCTTCGGCCGTTGCTTCTCGCGTAACATCATCGCTAGTGGGCCCTAATCCGCCGGTCACAATCAGTGCGTCACAGTTTTCGATACTCTCTTGAATCACCGCTCTAATAGGATCACCATCTGGAACAGTCACTAGCTTTTGCACCCTAAGCCCTAGTGGCATCAACTCCTGACCAAGCCAAGCACCATGTGTATTTAGCGTTCTGCCTAGCAGTAATTCCGAACCAGTGTTTATGATCTCTATTCTCATGCTCAACTAATAGCACATATTTTAAATATTCGTGTTACTTTTTAGCTGAGGCTAGCTCTGAGATAAATAAGTTTAATGCTTGAGTAAGATTCTATTTTACTACTTGGACGCTTCACCTAATAAACATAAGAACGGATTTCCTATACCAAGCCAAATGCATCGGCAATGTTTCCCTGTGCTAATTTACTAAACTCATCCCAGCCTTTTTCTGCGGTATTAAGCTCGGCTGGGTTGAAGAAATCGCCTTTCTCAATTCTAGAGATAGCTTCCGTCGTCCATTGCTGAGCTGATACTAACAACTCTTCATCGAACGTATCCCAGATCTCAAATTTAGTATCGGTCACCGCATTTGGCATATGGATGTATCCCACTTCTGGTATTTCATCACATCCATAATGCTGCTGCGCAAACCACGCATACATCGGCAATTGGAGGTTCGACCAACGTCGCTCAGACCTTCCTCGGGGGGCTTTAGGTAAGAGATCACCTAGAATTGGTCGATTCTCTTCTTCTTTAAAATTTGCGATATGCGCATCATTTGGCTTCTTAGCTTTGGACGATGTTTTATAATCCATCACGCGCACCGCACCACTCGTCTCGTGGACGTCCACTCGGTCCAGCATCATCCCGATAGGATGACCTGCGATACTCCATTCAATCTCATTCCCAATACTCAGCTCAACATCCTGAATTCGCCAGCCCTGTGCTCGCTGATCCGCCTGCTGATGCGCTAGGGCATGCAGTCGATCCGTCGCAATCTGTAGCTGCATTTTTACCGCTAAATTAGGATGTGCTCCAAACCGCTTAAACGCTTCTTTCTCTAACAGACTATCAAAAAACTTCGCAATCTCATTGCCCTGGATGCTCTCACGCATCTCCTCATCGAGTCCAAAATCTTCCACTACGGCATGGATCACATTTCCAAAATCTCTCGCATCCATCTCCGTCTTATGCGCCTCATACCGCTCCATCTTCACCACACGTCTCAGATAAAACCTAAATGGACAGGTGAGATAATCACGTAATGCCGAAGGAGAAAGTCGCTTCATTTCCTTATCTTCAGTTTGTTCAGAACTAAATGGGTTGTTTAAATCTGGAGCTACCAATTTCCAATCACGTTGCCAAGCAGTCGGATTCTCCGGCTTATTCTGCACATCTCCGAAAAACCTCTGCACCCGCTGTGCTAAATCTTTACCCGATGTCCTGAGTAGCAATCGAGACGCCGCATTCGGCTCATTCTTATCATTCAGTTTCGTCAGATAAATCGTCACTTTTTCACGACTCTCTAACAAGCTCCTCAGTAGAAAACTATCTCTAGCATAACGTTGCTGCCCACTCTCCATCCCGAGCAATTGCTTAAAATTATCTGGTAAAAATGAGTCATCTCCACTGCGCTCAGGCACCACACCTTCATGGATCCCCATCAGCATCACTTGAGGAGCATCCTCATAAGACAGATCCAGCCAGCCTCGCATATCCACTACTGTCCCCTCCACATTCGTAAACGATTTTTTTTGATCCAGTGTCTCAGTGATTAGCTTAATACACTCACCTAACTTCAACCCACCACCAGACTTCTCCACCTGCACCAGCGTATCGAAAATATCGCCCAGATCGTCCACTATGACTGCCGCCACATCTTTAGACGTCCTATTGATCATCTTCGCCACCCAGCCTCTGAGTCCTCGGATCTTAGAGCCTACATGTAGCTCATCCGTCTGAGTCAAAAACGCATCCACCGTGCTTTTCAGATGAGCTAGATTTCTATCAGATTCACCCTCAGACACCACATCCAGATACTTTTGTAAATCGAGAGCACTCTGCTCCAGCCTCTGTGCAATAAGTTTCTCTAAATCATTCAACACCACATAGCGGCTTACCCCATCCGGGAGAAACGCATCCGCCTCTGGTAATCTCAGCATCTCTAACAATGCACTCACTGGACGATCATCTTGAAGCCAATTCCTCAGCACATTTAAAAACTGCACCAAGCTAGACGCCTTGATCCCGCTACCATCAGGATCATATACTGGCCAACCATATTGCTTAAATTCTCTCTCCACAGACATCACCATCGTCCGATCACATACCGCCAGTGTCATCTGCTCAGGAACCAGATTTTGCTCAGCAATCTCCTGCACCATGACCTTCGTCGCCAGCGCTGGATTTTCACTGATAATCACTCTCTCCTGCCACTTTGGCAGTGGGATCTCTATCGACTCCCACATTTCCACCAGTGGCCTCCCCCAAGTATCAAAGCTATAGCCCATATCAACTGGAGCATGGACTAACACCTCCACCGCATAACCCGACTCTAACAACCCTACAAGCCGCCCCTCCACCACAGAAGAAACATCAGAAACACCCGCTATAAATATTTTACAATCACTAGGAATAGACTCCTGCTCAGAGCTATTCATCAGTTTCCACCTACGTAGTAGCTTCTTCACCCGCTTCTGTAACATCGCCAGATTAGACCATCGCTCTTGCTCCACATTTCTATGACTCACCTCAGCAAACGTCTTCCCAGATTCCTCCAACGTGTTTTGCAGTTCACTCAGTTGCTTCGCCACATTCAGCGCCCAGCTAAAACTCTTCATCACACCCTCAGGCGGATCTTTCGAGAATAGTCCACGAGCATCGTTTAGATCCAGCTCTAGCAGAACTTCCATCCACGCATACAGATCTCCCACTGCTGCACCACTATCATGCTTAGCCAAGAAAAACTGCGGCGTCACCACTCTCGGGGCCAGTGTCACTCCAGCTTCAGCCATCGCTCTACGCAACTGCCGCCCACTCTGCACAGTCGGCACTACCACCAGTATATCAGTCAACTCCTTATTCGCTCCTGCTTGTCCTAAAAAGTGAGCCACCAACTGGGTAAGCAAGGATCTATCCCAGCCTAGAAATTTAATTTCTGGTGACATCACTACCTTTTCGAGAACATTTTCTTCCGTCATACTCTGCAACTCTAACTAAATATTTGCCCAGATCAACTCTGGACTTTACACAATCCACATCACCCTACAGAATTCCCCATGAACAGTAGTAGAACTGCTCCAACAGATCATCCGTATTCCCAGCGTCAACCTGGATGACGCACCAGGCACCAACCGCACCCACGAGCAAAATCTCGCCGAGTGGCTCAAACCATTTCTCAGCCATTGAGCACCAGCAAAAGATGACTAAGCACACTGTTAGAGTCTTAAAGCTTAAAACGATCATCGATTGGAATGCTTTCCTGGCTACACTGATCCAAGTGACAGGCTACGATAAGAAGGATTGAGAGTAAAGGTGGTAATTTGCCTTTTCATCCTCTTCTAATGTTTAAAATCCTTATTCTTCAAAGCTTCCACGGACTCAGTGATGATGCAATGGAGTATCAAATAGGCGATCGACTTAGTTTTATGAACTTCCTAAATCTTCAAATGGGTGACCACATTCCAGATGCTAAAACGATTTGGGATTTTAAAGAACTCATTGAGAAGGACGGACGTAATGGAAGTAATAAGCTCTTTAGCTGTTTTCATCAAATGTTAGACTAGAAAGGTCTGATAGCTAAAGCAGGAAGCATCATTGACGCAAGCTTTGCTGATGCTCCAAAACAACGCAACAGCAGAGACCAGAATAAAAAGCTTAAAGAAGGAGAGCGCCTACAAGTCAGAGAAAAATGAGCCAGTGATGCTGGATCACAATTTAGAAGACTTCATCATCGCTTCAGCCTATCGGAATAAACCTCTGACTGAGCAGCAACAACGATTTAATAAGACTGTGAGCCGTATGAGGGTGCGAGTTGAACATGTATTTGGCAGGATGAAATACATCGGAGCCGATCTATTTAGAAAGATTGAAATACAACGATCCAGACAGCATAATGTCCTCTGTAATTTAACCTACAATATGGCTCGCTCTGCGTTATTAGTGGCGTAGAACCCAGACAAGACACTCAAAAGGACTAACATCAATTAATTGATCAACCCACAAGCACAAACCAGCGATAAATCCCTAGAAAAAGTCAAATAATACAATCAATAGCAGTTAGATTCCTCTCAAATTACAAGGACTTGGGAAAAGTAGGCTGCCAGAGGCTCCCTATGGACTTAAAATGAAACTTTATTTACCTCAAGTTGTCTTTATTTCAAATTAAACTGAGCTGGCACCTGAGTCTGATGGCTCTGTTCGACTTGATGCGAGAAATTATTTTGATCACGAATGCGAGGTCGACATCAGTCGAAGGAATCTCAGGGGCATTCCATAGGATGTCGGCAGCTTATAGATACTGCTTGTCTGCGTAGAGTAACTTAGCAGTTTTTCGACGGGTCTCCCATAGTTCAGAATTTTCTTTGAGCATTTGTAGTAGAATCTCTAGGGCTTCTTTTCTTTCGATCTTAGGTATAATTAAATTAATTGTTGAGATAGAATAGCGTATATTCGTAGATTAGGTAAAGATAATAGTGCTTTGTAATAAAATACGTGCAAATAGTGCCTAGTGTGCTATAGGTATACGGAGATTATGAGTGAATCACCAGCAAGTAAGAATCCAGCTAAAAAGAGAAAACGTATCAATGTCAGAAAGCCTGATGTGATGCAGAAGGTAGAGGCTGAAATAGAGGTCCACTATAAATCATCTATCGTCGAGAAAATCAGGGCCAATGGTGGTTCAGTAAAAATTAATAATACGACTATCAAGCTAGCGAAGCAGTTTGGCTTCTGCTATGGTGTCGAGCGTGCTATCGATCTCGCTTATGCATCTCGTAAGGTCTTTACAGATAAGAAGATCTTCCTGATCGGTGAAATCATCCATAACCCAGAGGTGAATCGTCAGTTATTCGACATGAACATCATTTCTCTGCCATGGCAGAAGATCGATGCTCAATATGATGAGCTTAGCGAGAATGATGTGGTTATTATTCCTGCATTCGGAGCTCCAACACATTTTATAGATAAGATAGAGGAAAGCGGTGCTGGGATCGTGGATACTACTTGCGGCGATGTCATGAAGGTCTGGCGCAGAGTGAAGACATATGCCAAGCAGGGTTTCACTTCTATCATTCATGGTAAAACTGGGCATGAGGAGACTCTCACTACAGCATCACACGCTCTCGGAGTGGAGAAGAATGGTAACTATCTGATCATCCTTACTCTTGCAGATACAGATTTCGTCTGTGACTACATCCGTGGAAATGTCCGCGATGAGGACTTCATGGCTAAATTTGGTAAGGAAAATGTATCACCAGGGTTCGACCCGAAACTTCATCTGAATCAGATCGGTGTGGCGAATCAGACTACGATGCTGAAAAGCGAGACTGAGGAAATCCAGAATCGCATTCAGCAAGCGGTCGTGGATCGTGATGCTGGGGTGGAAAACTTTCAAGTGTTTGATACCATCTGTGGTGCTACTCAGGAACGCCAAGACGCACTGTTCGAGATGTTAGAAGACAAGATGGACATTCTCTTAGTGGTGGGTGGATACAATAGTTCAAACACGGCTCACTTGGTAGAGATCGGTCAGGAAGAGCTTCCTACCTTTTTTATCAAAAATGCTGAATGTATCGATTCTCTAGAAAAAATAATGCATTACGATCTGGAGAAACAGGAAGAGATCTGCTCGAACTACACCAATCTGTTAGATAAGAATTCTGCGGTCACTGTGGGGATCACTGCTGGAGCTTCTTGTCCTAATAATTTGATCGAAGCGACAGTGCTCCGAGTTTGCGAATTGAGGGGACTCGATAAGGCTAGTCTGCTCGAACTTTAGTTTAAACTCAGTCGATGAAGTTCACTAATCTTGCATTTGGGTTAATCCCTTATGCTCTGAGTATCGAGGCTTCAGTGGCACAGAGTGGTAGCGGGTATTGTGTGCATACTACTGATGAGGACGCACTATTCCAGTTTTCCATATTCACCAGTGTCGTGGCTGGTGAAGGATCAGATAGAGATTTTAGGTATGCGCTACATGGGCACGACCCAGAGCGTAGTGTGAGGCTGCAGGGCATAGAGTTAGATGCATTTAGTAACCTCACGAGCTACGTGCAGGGGGGCACTTTTTCTTAGAAGATGAGCAACTCGAAGGTGAGTGGGAGGAAGGTTACATTAAGGTGCATAGCTTGCCAGCAGGGTTTGAAGTCAGAGCTGGCAGGTTTCTAAATTTAACAGGCAAGCGGAATCAGGTGCATCTCCACGACTGGAGTTTTGTGGAACGTCCCAGTTCCTCGGTGAAGATGGACTAGCGTTAGAAGACAGAGAGCTGAGCTGGTTTTATATTTATGAGAATTACGGAGTAATGGGTCTCTACGTGTCTGCAGAGGAGGTAGTGGATCACAATAATGAACATGGCTCAGACCTTAAATGAAGGTGGCTTCGAAGGTAGTTTACTGACCTTCAGAAGCTCGATCCATCACTACGTAAATGATTATCACCAGCATTTCGTAAATCTGTCGGCAATAGTCGGTGAAAACGGCTACGGTGGTGATAATAATACGGCGCTCCATACACCTATTCTTGGAATGACAGAGAAGAGAGTTAGCGTGGACAGCACCTTGCAGGTCATGCACAGAGCAGTGGAATGGGAAACTGCTGGCAAGTCCGGTGATGTTGGGCTAAGGCTCGAATGGCTGGAAGGGTAATTAGATGATGAGTTTGAAGCCGAGGAGATGAAACGATTCAATCTCGCTCTAACACATAGATTTAAACAGAAAGAAAAGCTCACTGAAAATGGCTCAACGAGTCTATCACCCAGTAGCCGAATCTGGCTCCAATACAACTGGGACAAACGTGGTGACGATGACGAACACAGCATCTGGCTGCAGTTCAACCTAGGCCACTCATGGCACTGGTAAAGGCAGAGCGTAAACTATTGAGGTCTCCAGCCCTAGAAAGCCTAGCAGAGTGTCACCTAAAAAGAGGAAAAACAGTAGGATTTCTAAGGCAATAAGAAGCTCACGGATCAAAATATTACGTTGTTTCTTAGCAGAATATTTTGCCATGATTCCGCACAGCATTAGTAGGTTACCGAATGGATAGAACGAGAATGACAGTGGCGGCGATAAAATCCATAGTAAGTTTGTAAGCTAAAGGCTGGAGTCTGTAAAATCTGTTGAATCTGCTATAAAAGTTGCTGACTGATACGGACTGTGTAAAGTTCCTGTTATGAAAAGAATGGCGATACGCTTTAATCAATTTGGTGCACCTAAAGAGAAGCTTGAAAACGTGGAAGTGATGACCTCAGAGATGAAAGCTGGCGAGGTCAGAGTGGCGATAAAGCATGCCCCGATCAATCCCGCTGATATAAATTTCATCCAAGGAACCTACGGAGTTAGACCTGAACTACCGACTACGCCAGGAGTGGAAGGTAGCGGAGAAGTGTTAGAGAGCAATGCGGATGGGATACAGCTGGGCGATAAGGTCATCTTCATCAACCGAGTCGGAACTTGGCAAGAGGAAGCAGTCTGCTCCAGCGAACTCCTCTACGTAGTGCCGAAAAATCTAAATTTACCCTCTGAGCAAGCTGCGATGCTAAAAGTAAATCCTATGACAGCGCTTCGTTTGTTAGAAGATTACGCAGATCTCTCACCAGGCGATTATGTGGTACAGAATGCTGCAAACTCTGGAGTGGGGCAAAGCCTTATTCAGGTAGCAAAACAACTCGGCTTGAAAACGATCAACCTAGTCAGACGTGAGGGGCTAGAAGCAGGACTGTTAGAGCTGGGAGCTGATCATGTTCTGATCGATAATGCGGATGTCGTGGCGAAAATACGAGATATCTGTGGTGAGAATTCACCCAAGCTAGCTTGCAATGCAGTAGGTGGTGATAGTGCTTTCAGACTGATGAATGCGATAGCGGAGCAGGGACATCATGTGACCTACGGGGCGATGTCTCTACGGAGCATTAAAGTGCCTAACAAGTTCCTCATTTTCAAGTGCATCACACTACACGGATTATGGGTTACTAAATGGATAGGAGCGAACGATAAAGCCACGGTCGATGACGCTTACACTCAGCTAGCAGAGTGGGTGGACGCTGGAAAACTCACCCAGTCAATTGACACCATTTACCCTCTAACAGAAATTAAATCCGCTGTAGAGCATGCGATGCAAGGAAAGAAAAATGGTAAAGTTATGCTCAAGATGAACCTCTAAATTTAACTGATAATGATACTAGCAATCACACTACACGACAAAAAATGACAACCTACTAAAACGTGTAGTGTGAACTTCAGTCATTACCTACGACGGCGTAAAATCAGAGCTAGACCTCCAAGACCAATGAAGACTGTGGAAGAGTGACCCAGGTAATGGGGATGGCGAACTTTCCAACTACGATCCCGACAGCGAGGACATTGATGTGAGTTTTTCCAAACTTCCAGTTAGTCCGATCCATGCTGAGGATGGATCCATTTTTCGGTTTTTGAATTTTTTATCTTGCAAACTAATTTTATAAATCGTAACAATTTTTACTCCTTCGAGTTACTCCTTCGAGTTACTCCTTCGAGTTACTCCTTCGAGTTACTCCTTCGAGTTACTCCTTCGAGTTACTCCTTCTAAATAAATACTAACTAACTTGAAGCATGAAATACACAATAAATAATAAAACACGGATTAATAAATATACGGTCGCTCTGGCGACATCCACAGCGATGATGGCATCATCCTCAGCAGCTACTATAGCATGGGGAGAATTTGATCTAGCCGCTGCACCAAGTGAAATTAGCACCAACGGCACTTCTATAGAGGCAATTAACATGGTGAACTCTAACCGAGTAGGGACTGATACAACGACAATCAATGGAATAACCTTTACCGCTACTAACCTTGGGTCACAGGTCTATAATGGTCCCGTCGGAGTTAGCACAGGTGATGCAAACCTTGATTTACTATACCGACAGCTTAGGGGTTTTTCAACTGATCCGTTCACATTGACAGATCTAACGATCGGAAATGAATATGAACTGCAAACCTTCTTCGGCTATAACTTATTTGGGGTCAGATTTACGATGAACGTTGGTGATGGTACCACTATTCAAAAAACATCTTCTGGAACTGTAGAAAATGGAGCGTGGATCACTGGCACATTTATTGCTGATGCTACCACACAAATTTTCCATTCTTCATTCGGTACTGATACAATCTCTTACCTTTCAGGATATCAGCTCAGAGATATATCACCAGTCCCCGAGCCATCTTCCACAGTCCTCATTGGTCTTGGAGGTCTAGCTCTGATTTTACGCCGTAGTAAGTAATTACCGAAATTGTATACCATACTTTTAAAAGTCAAGCATCTCAGCTAACATTAGTTGAGATGTTTTTTATGTATAGGTGTCGGCTGGTTACTCCAGACATTGCCCTTAAAATTTACGTCTTGGATTCTACTAACTAGGGCTTACTGAAAAAGCTCTAAACGACAAGCCTAGGAAACGGTATGGATATCAGTCACCTCAAGAAAAACATCAACAATTAACCAACGAAGAGAAAGTTACATTAGTTATTAGATTTCTCGATCAGTTACTATGTTTATTTCCTAATAAAATAATCAAAAAAAGCCCTACCTTAGCGTTAACTAAAGCAGGGCATAAAGAACTGGCGACGACCTACTCTCACAGGACCTATCGTCCAACTACCATCGGCGCAAAGTCGTTTCACTTCCGGGTTCGGAATGGGACCAGGTGGTTCCAACTTGCTATGGTCACCAGAATACTAGTGTAGAACTTCAATATTACGTGCTCTACATCAGGCTTCTGCCGACATCAGTGTGTGCTTTTTGGATTGTTGTTGTTTCCTTTTGATTTGTTAGAGCGTTTACCTAGATTGAGTAGTTTGCTGATCTTCCTTGAGGCTTGGTTTGTGGTTTTTCTCCGTAGTTGGAGAAGTGGAATGGAGATAATAAGGATGAGATGTTCTTCTATATTCTAGTCGGTGCGTGTCTGGTAATGATCGGAGATATCCTCTCAGATATCACCCGGGCGAAACTAAGAGCGGCATAACTATTCAAGCCATTCATATTAAAGATTCTTAAAATAAGCTTAAGGAAACCTCTGGCAACTCCCTTGGAGACTGGCAGAAATTTTGTGTTTCTGGTCTAATTTTAGATCATTGATTCTTTGAATCGATGATTTATTAAACCACTTCTCGCTAAGTGGAGGAGAACCATCAGATTTTTGGTTAGAGGTTGATTCTATTTATATCAGGTAGGCGATCTCCAAATCTAGTTGAAAATCGCTCCAGTGCTGGCACCCAGTTCTGGATAGGCATCGTCCATTTCTTACTCGCTCGTTCTATGGATAAATACAGAACCTTCATCATCGATTCCTCATTAGGCAAGGATTTCTTGTGCTTCAATACCCTTCTAAGACTGTGATTGAGATTCTCTATAGCATTAGTCGTGTAGATAGCTTTGCGAATATCTGCTGGGTAGTGAAATAGCACGCTGAGCTTTTCCCAGTTAGTCTCCCACTGTTGGCCGGTGATGGGGTGTTTCTCATCCCAATTCTTGCGGAACCTCTCGTAGCTCTGCGGCTTCTCTTGTAGGGCTTTGATAAATCTTCTTCAGATCCAATGCTACCTTTTTACGCTCTTTCCAGCTCACGAATTTGAGCGAATTCCTCACAGCATGAACTATAATAGTAATTTTTATCTTGCAAACTAATTTTATAAATCGTAACAGTTTTACTCCTTCGAGTTACTCCTTCGAGTTACTCCTTCGAGTTACTCCTTCGAGTTACTCCTTCTAAATAAATACTAACTAACTTGAAGCATGAAATACACAATAAATAATAAAACACGGATTAATAAATATACGGTCGCTCTGGCGACATCCACAGCGATGATGGCATCATCCTCAGCAGCTACTATAGCATGGGGAGAATTTGATCTAGACGCTGCGGCGTCTGAAATTAGCACCAAGGGCACTTCTATAGAAGCATGGAACCTAGTGAATACTGATGCTCGAGAAGCGACTGATACAACGACAATCAATGGAGTAGTCTTCACGGCTACTAACCTTTTTGATACTGGCTATTATGATGACCAAACCTACGGAGTTAGCACAGGTGATGCAAATCTTGATTTACTATACCTACAGGCTAATTATAACTATGAAAATACTAACCCTGTCACATTGACAGGTCTAACGATCGGAGTTGAATATGAACTTCAAAGCTTCTACGGCAACAACAGGCCAGGAATCATCCCTACGATGAACGTTGGTGATGGTATCACTGTTCAAAAAAGATCTTCTGGATCTGTAGAAAATGGAGCGTGGATCATTGGCACATTTACTGCTGATGCTACCACACAAGACTTCCATTCTGGAATCGGTTCTGGTAGAAGCAATTTCATGTCAGGATATCAGCTCAGAGATATATCACCAGTCCCCGAGCCATCTTCCACAGCCCTCATTGGTCTTGGAGCCCTAGCTCTGATTTTACGCCGTAGTAAGTAATTACCGAAATTGTATACCATACTTTTAAAAGTCAAGCATCTCAGCTAATATTAGTTGAGATGCTTTTTATGTATAGGTGTCGGCTGGTTACTCCAGACATTACTCTTAAAATTTACGGCATGGATATCAGTCACCTCAAGAAAAACATCAACAATTAACCAACGAAGAGAAAGTTACATTAGTTATTAGATTTCTCGATCAGTTACTATGTTTATTTCCTAAAAAATAATCAAAAAAAGCCCTACCTTAGCGTTAACTAAAGCAGGGCATAAAGAACTGGCGACGACCTACTCTCACAGGACCTATCGTCCAACTACCATCGGCGCAAAGTCGTTTCACTTCCGGGTTCGGAATGGGACCGGGTGGTTCCAACTTGCTATGGTCACCAGAATACTAGTGTAGAACTTCAATATTACGTGCTCTACATCAGGCTTCTGCCGACATCAGTGTGTGCTTTTTGGATTGTTGTTGTTTCCTTTTGATTTGTTAGAGCGTTTACCTAGATTGTATAGGTAAAAAGCAGCTGACAAGCTGTATAGACATATTAAGTTCATCGTTTAGTGTCTTATCGATATTTGACTATCAAAACGACACTGGACTGTATTGTTTTAATTTCAACAAAGTGCTTACTTGCGTTTAACATTTACTCCAATCGTCGCCGATTGAAGCTGTTGATCTTGGATTGTATTTCTAATTTTCTTAACTTCCTGCTTTATAACTAATGTTTAAAGGCTAAGGAATCAAGCCAAACGGATGATTAGTACTGGTGAGCTGAATACATTGCTGTACTTACACCCCCAGCCTATCAACGTGGTGGTCTTCCACGATCCTTCAGGGAAAATTAATCTTGGGAATAGCTTGGCGCTTAGATGCTTTCAGCGCTTATCTAATCCGTACTTAGCTACCCTGCGATGCTCTTGACAGAACAACAGGAACACCAGAGGTACGTCAAACTCGGTCCTCTCGTACTAGAGTTTGAACCCCACAATTTTCCTACGCCCACAGAGGATAGAGGACCGAACTGTCTCGCGACGTTCTGAACCCAGCTCGCGTGCCGCTTTAATGGGCGAACAGCCCAACCCTTGGGACCTTCTCCAGCCCCAGGATGCGACGAGCCGACATCGAGGTGCCAAACCGCGCCGTCGATATGAACTCTTGGGCGCGATCAGCCTGTTATCCCTAAGGTACCTTTTATCCGTTGAGCGATGGCAATTCCACTTTCTACCACCGGATCACTAAGGCCTACTTTCGTATCTGCTCGACTTGTAGGTCTCACAGTTAGCCTGGCTTATGCCTTTGCACTCAACACACGGTTACCGACCGTGCTGAGCCAAGCTTCGCGCTCCTCCGTTACTCTTTAGGAGGATACCGCCCCAGTAAAACTGACCGGCTGCCATGGTCCCTCGGCCCGCTTCAGGGCTCGAGGTTAGATTATCAAAAAGCAAAGGGTGGTATCTCACTGACGACTCAATGTATACCTAAATATACATTTCACAGTCTCCCACTTATGCTGAGCGTTGAGATCTAATAATCAATAACAGCTTACAGTTAAGGTCTATAGGGTCTTTCCGTCCTTCTGCGGGTAGCCGGCATCTTCACCGGCGTTACAATTTCACTGAGCACCTGGTCGAGACAGCGCCCAACTCGTTGCACGATTCGTGCAGGTCGGAACTTACCCGACAAGGAATTTCGCTACCTTAGGACCGTTATAGTTACGGCCGACATTCACCAGGACTTGGGCTCGAAGCTTCGCTCAGAAGAGCTAACATCTTACCGTAATCTTTTGGCATTGGTCACGTGTCACATCGTATACGTCGATTTTCATCTTAGCACAATGCTGTGTTTTTGCTAAACAGTCGGTTGGGCCATTTCACTGCGGCCCCCCAAAAAAGGGGGCACTCCTTATCCCGAAGTTACGGAGCCATTTTGCCGAGTTCCTTGACCAGGTTTCACTCTTGCGCCTTGGTATACTCTACCCACCCACCTGTGTCGGTTTGCGGTACGGGGTGCGTTAATCGTGTTGGCTTTTCTTGGCACAACGTCCAGTGATGCGAATCAACCGTAGTATCATCTCAGAATTCAATAACCTAATCACTTTCTATCATGCGTCCCCTTCACTTTGCACGTGCAGGAATATTAACCTGCTTTCCATCGTCTACGCCCTTCGGCCTCGACTTAGGTCCCGACTAACCCTGGGATGACTAACATTGCCCAGGAAACCTCGGGTTTACGGCGGAACGGGATCTCACCGCTCTTATCGTTACTCATGTCTGCATACTCTCTTGTAGCCGCTCCAGGTTCAGTCGCCATCCTCCTTCACTGCTGCTACAATGCTCCTCTACCACGCCACCACACACGAGGGTGTAATGACATCCAGAGCTTCGGTACTATACTTATCGCCAATCATTTTCGGCGCAGGATCTCTCGATGAGTAAGCTATTACGCACTTTTTAAATGGTGGCTGCTTCTAAGCCAACATCCTCACTGTCTATGAAATCCCACTTCCTTTCCACTTAGTATAGTTTAGGCACCTTAGCTGCTGATCTGGGCTGTTTCCCTTTCGACAATGAAGCTTATCCCCCACTGTCTCACTGCTATGTTCTATTGAATGGTATTCGGAGTTTGATAGGGGTTGGTAGGCGGGTATGCCCCCTAGCCCTTTCAGTGCTCTACCCCCACTCATCAACACATAACGCTGCACCTAAATGCATTTCGAGGAGAACCAGCTATCACGGGGTTTGATTAGCCTTTCACTCCGACCCACAGCTCATCCGAGCGTTTTTCAACACACATCGGTTCGGTCCTCCACTTAGTTTTACCTAAGCTTCAACCTGGCCATGGGTAGGTCACCTCCGTTTCGGGTCCAGCACATGCAACTCATTGACGCCCTATTCGGACTTGGTTTCCCTACGCCTGCCTCCCGAAAGGAGTTAAGCTCGCTACATATACTGACTCGCAGACTCATTAAGCAAAAGGCACGCAGTCACTCCGAAGAGCTCCTACACCTTGTAGGCACATGGTTTCAGGTTCTATTTCACTCCCCTCACAGGGGTTCTTTTCACCTTTCCCTCACGGTACTTGTTCACTATCGGTCGCTAGTTAGTATTTAGCCTTGGAGGGTGGTCCCCCCATCTTCACACACCGTTTCACGTGTGGTGTGCTACTTTCACCTAGTTAACTTGGATTTCGGATACGGGGATGTCACCCTCTACGTCTGCTCTTTCCAAAGCATTCTCCTATCGTCGTTAATCAACTAATGGTTAGGCTGTTCCGCGTTCGCTCGCCACTACTTACGGAATCTCATTTTGATTTCTTTTCCTCTGCTTACTAAGATGTTTCAATTCAGCAGGTATTGCGTTTCCTTCCTTATTTTATTCAGGAAGGAACGATACCATATTAATGGTATCAGGTTACCCCATTCAGAAATCTCCGGATCATAGATCATTTGCATCTCACCGAAGCTTATCGCAGCTTATCACGTCTTTCATCGCCTTCTAGCACCAAGGCATCCACTATGTGCCCTTTCTAGCTTGATTCCTTATCTTTAAAATCAGCTATGGTAACGGGGGTATATTTAAATACTGTGGGATCTTTGCTTAGTCTTCCCACACCATATGTTACCAAAATTATTATTTGTTTGCCATAAACGTTATTTTCTAAAGAACTTCATTATCGTTAGATAAATTCATTCTTCAGGAAGTTTATATTTTTTAGAGTATTTCCAAGATCTGCAATAAGCGTCTCATTTTTGTTAAAATTGCTACTTATAGTTGACCTTAGTCAACTTACAGTCTGGAAAAACTTAATATGTTTTTCTATACAGTTGTCAAAAAGCTTCTTTTGATATTCTTACAACATTTTATATTAAGAACAAAATTTAATAAACTTACTTAAAGTAAAATAATGGTGGGCCAGGCAAGACTTGAACTTGCGACCCCACGCTTATCAAGCGTGTGCTCTAACCAACTGAGCTACAGGCCCTTTATTAAAATAAAGGTGGTGGAGGTTACCGGGATCGAACCGATGACATTCTGCTTGCAAAGCAGATGCTCTACCAACTGAGCTAAACCCCCCTTGATTAAATCTTTTCTATTAGGTGATTTACTAAATTTTGTTCTTAATAGTTATGACTTGGTTTTCTTTCCAGTGCGAAAGATGAAAATTGAATTGAACGCTGCGTTGCTTACCTTTGATACGCGTAATTTTTGATTGGTGAGTGGCTTTCGCATCCTCAGTCCTAGATTAAGTTCATCTTAATCCTTAGACGTCGACCTATATTGAATTAACAATATTTTCTCCATAGAAAGGAGGTGATCCAGCCGCAGGTTCCCCTACGGCTACCTTGTTACGACTTCATCCCAGTTACCAACTATACCTTAGGACCCTGCCATTGTTGACACAGGCACTTCGGGTGCGATCGGCTTCCATGATGTGACGGGCGGTGTGTACAAGACCCGGGAACGTATTCACGGCACCGTAGCTGATGTGCCATTACTAGCGATTCCGACTTCATGGAGGCGAGTTGCAGCCTCCAATCCGAACTGAGCCCAGTTTTGTAGATTTCCTCCACCTCGCGGTTTCGGGTCTCATTGTACTGAGCATTGTAGTACGTGTGCAGCCCTAGGCGTAAGGGCCATACTGACCTGACGTCATCCCCACCTTCCTCCCAGTTGATCTGGGCAGTCTGACTAAAGTCCTCATCATTACATGTTAGTAACTAGTCATAGGGGTTGCGCTCGTTGCCGGACTTAACCGAACATCTCACGACACGAGCTGACGACGGCCATGCAGCACCTGTGTAAAGTGCCCGAAAGCTCACTGCTTTTCGGCAGCTTAGCGATACATGTCAAGCCTAGGTAAGGTTCTTCGCGTTGCATCGAATTAAGCCACATACTCCACCGCTTGTGCGGGTCCCCGTCAATTTCTTTGAGTTTTAGTCTTGCGACCGTACTCCCCAGGCGGTGCGCTTAACGCGTTAGCTCCGGCACAGAAGGGGTCGAACCCTCCCACACCAAGCGCACATCGTTTACTGCTAGGACTACAGGGGTATCTAATCCCTTTCGCTACCCTAGCCTTCGAGCCTCAGCGTCAGTAAATGTCCAGTAACCTGCTTTCGCCATTGGTCTTCCTCTCAATATCTACGCATTTCACTGCTACACTGAGAATTCCAGTTACCTCTCCATTACTCTAGCACGGCAGTATCGAATGCAGTTTTGGTGTTGAGCACCAAGATTTCACATCTGACTTACCGCGCCGCCTACGCTCCCTTTACGCCCAGTGATTCCGAATAACGCTCGGGACCTTCGTATTACCGCGGCTGCTGGCACGAAGTTAGCCGTCCCTTCCTCTTAGCATACTATCAAACATGACAGATATTAACTATCATGCATTACTCTGCTATGACAGGAGTTTACGACCCTAGGGCCTTCATCCTCCACGCGGCGTTGCACCATCAGACTTTCGTCCATTGTGAATGATTCTCGACTGCTGCCACCCGTAGGTGTCTGGACCGTGTCTCAGTTCCAGTGTTGCTGATCTTCCTCTCAGAACAGCTACCCGTCGTAGTCTTGGTGAGCCATTACCTCACCAACTAACTGATAGGACGCGAGCCTATCTCAAAGCGACAGCCTAAGCCGTCTTTGACCCGAAGGTCACATGCGGTATTAATCTTCCTTTCGGAAGGCTATCCCCCACTTTGAGGTAAGTTGCTCACGTGTTACTAACCCGTCCGCCACTAAAATAATCTTAGTAAACTAATCATATTTCCGTTCGACTTGCATGTCTTATCCACGCCGCCAGCGTTCATTCTGAGCCAGAATCAAACTCTCCGTATATTTGCCTAGTTAACTAGGACTTAATTTTAAATCGGTTGGCGTAATTTTATTTCCACCCTATTGCTAGAATGGACCTAATTTACTTAAATTGACAAGTGATCAAGAAAGTCGTTTAAATCCCTTTCTCCATCTGCCTGCGTATCATGTCTCCACAATCGCAGCGCACAATTCAATTTTCCTCTTCCACTTAGATTAATCCCTCAAACCAGTTCATTGCTAAATTAATAACTAAACAAACCGTTTCGAAGGGTTTGCTAAAACTGACTCAGTATTATCCAAGTCAGGTGTTGTAAAAAAATCTGTTACGAGGAAAGTTAAAAGATTAGCTAGTTTGATCCGTTAAGGTCAGTAACTCTCGCTTTCTGTTTCTCTCGTCCTCCCGTTGGCGGGTGAGGCGGGGCACAATCTACAAAAAAGTCCAAGCATGTCAACATCTCTCTACACTATTTTTCAACCCGTGCCCAAAGAAGACTATAACTCTTTGATTAGCCAACGAAAACAAGCATTGGAAAATCTATTCACGAAAGTTAACTATTAGACTCACTCAATTGCAAACAGCAACGGAACCAAGACAAAAAAACACTACAGATTTAAACAAAAACAGTTAACAGGGAAATATAATCATTCATAACTGAATCAAAGTTTACTAACTTCCCAGAGTTTAGCTTGAAGAGCGTTTTCGGCAGCAGAAGCCTCAGCTACCTTCTTATTCGAACCTGAGCCAACAGCAAGCTGACCACCCTGCCAAAACACGGCAACCTTAAACTCCTTATCATGGTCTGGTCCCGATTCTTCATTTATAACATAAACTGGACTCTCAGGAACGATCGCTTGTAGTATCTCCTGCAATCGACCCTTGGGATTATTCTCTACTGGGCTCTCGCTAAGCTCCAATATAGCATCCTCAGCCACCCTTAAGATAACCCCCTTCACCACATCAAATCCCCCATCTAGAAAAACAGCACCCAGCATAGCTTCAAATGCATCAGCCAAAGTAGACGCCCTATCGCGCCCCCCGCTTAACTCCTCACCTTTACCCAACATCATATAGGAACCAAGCTCAATTGTTTTAGCGAAAGCAAACAAAGCTGACTTAGAAACCAAGCGTGCACGCATTTTAGTCAAATCTCCCTCAGCAGAGTCAGGAAACATCTTATACAAATGATCAGTCAGCACTAATTGCAATACAGCGTCACCCAAAAACTCCAATCGTTGATTATCAAAATGTGGACGCTGGATCTCATACGCCAAGCTAGGATGAGTAAGTGACTCCGTCAACAATAACGGGTTGCGGAATTTATAATCTAGTATAGTTTCAAATGGCTTCATGTAATTTCAATTAATTATGAAACATACCTTAATAAGTAAGGCATCATTAGCAAACACAAACGAATAAATAGAATGGGGTGACTGACGGGGCTTGAACCCGCGACAACCGGAATCACAATCCGGGACTCTACCAACTGAGCTACAGCCACCATCGCCTTGGCGTGCACAGAAAATAGCGAATAATTCATTTAAAGCAAGAGTTAAATGATAGGTTTTTTACTTTTCTTCAGAACTCATTAATAACACAAAAGCTATATAATTCTAGATGACCAACACACACAATTATAAGTTTATCTCTTCACAAAATCTAATCTCGTGAGTAAGTTGCCGCATGCGAGACAGTATTATAGATATGGAAAATTTACAGCGAATAATAACACAACGTGATCAAGCTGATTTCCTATCTACAGTAGCACTCTGCCACCCTACTGATCTTGCAGACACCTATGAAAGTTTAAGCACATCTTCTTCTTAATAGGTTACTAATAAAGGAACCAAACCAATGAGTAAAAATTATTTCAACACACTTCCACTTCGTCATCAGATCGATGAACTCGCAACTTGCCGTTTCATGGATTCTGCAGAATTCACAGGTGGTATCGAAGCCGCTAAAGGCCTTAAAATCGTCATCGTAGGCTGTGGAGAACAAGGTCTTAACCAAGGTCTCAACATGCGTGACAGTGGACTAGATGTCGCCTACACACTTCGCGATGCGGCTATAGCTGAAAAACGCCAGTCATTCATCAATACTTCAGAAAACGGATTTAGCGTAGGAACTTACGAAGAGATGCTACCTACTGCTGATATCGTAATGAACCTTGCTCCTGATAAGCAACACACATCAGTAGTTGAAAGCGTTATTCCTCATATGAAGGAAGGCTCTACTTTCACATACGCTCACGGTTTCAACATCGTTGAAGAAGGTGTTCAGATCCGTAAGGACATCACTGTGCTCATGATCGCACCTAAGTCACCAGGTTCAGAAGTTCGTGCAGAGTATAAGCGTGGTTTCGGTGTTCCAACACTCATCGCTTGTCACGTAAAGAACGATCCTACAGGCAATGGTATTGGACTAGCTAAAGCTCTATGTGTTGCACAGGGTGGTCATCATACTGGTGTTCTTGAGTCATCATTTGTTGCAGAAGTAAAATCTGACCTCATGGGTGAACAGACCATCCTCTGTGGTCTTCTTCAGGCTGGTTCTATCCTTTCGTTCAACAAGATGATCGAAAAAGGAATCGACGCAGGATACGCATCAAAGTTCATCCAATACGGATGGAAAACTATCACAGAAGCTCTTAAGCATGGTGGTATCACCAACATGATGGATCGTCTTTCAAACCCGGCCAAGATTCACGCTTACCAACTTTCGGAAGACCTTAAGGACATCATGCGTCCTCTCTTCGAGAAGCACATGGACGACATCATCAGCGGTGAATTCTCATCTACTATGATGGCTGACTGGGCGAACGACGACGTTAACCTTCTTAAATGGCGTAAGGAAACTGGTGAATCTACATTTGAAAAGACACCAGCTGGCGATGTAGAAATCCCAGAGCAGGAATATTTTGATAACGGTATTCTCATGATAGCAATGGTCAGATCTGGTGTTGAGCTTGCTTTCGAAGCAATGGTTAAAACTGGTATCAAGCCTGAGTCAGCATACTACGAGTCACTTCACGAGACTCCATTTATCGCTAACACTATCGCACGTAAGAAGCTCTTTGAAATGAATAGCATCATTTCTGACACTGCTGAATACGGTTGTTACCTCTTCTCACACGCAGCTGTTCCTCTCCTTGCAGACTTCATGGAATCTGTAGACACTGACATCATCGGTGCAGGTCTCGGAAATGTGAGCAACTCAGTAGACAATCAGGTTCTAACAGCGATTAACTACAGCATTCGTAGCCACGAAGTCGAAGAAGTCGGTGAATTCCTCCGCTCTGCTATGGCTAACATGACAGCTGTCTAGTTTTTAAGTAATTTCAAATGGGCTTCGATCTTAATGTCCCCCCCTAGGACTCCCCCAACATCCCTAAACAGCGTAGTTCTCACAACTATTCAAATGCTTATTATATATTGTTTTTCTATTGTGCTTTGGTCGTGATCGGCAATGATAAAACTAATGTAGGTCATTGTAATAAAGTAAACCTACTACTGAAATCATGTCATTTCAGAGGAATAAGGTCAAAAAATGCTGTTAGAGACCGCAAAAATTTGACATAAATCCGCAAACAACAAGCTCAGTTAATGAATCAGAAAACCACACTTCCCGAGACCAACGCAATCACAGAGCAACTAATTCAGAGTCTTAAAAAATACCCTAAACGTATCGTCTTTACTGAAGGTGAAGATCTCCGCATTTTAAAAGCTGCGGCTATACTAGTAGGTCTTAAAATCATAGCTCCTATTGTATTAGGCGACAAAGATCGCATTAAGAAACTAGCCTTAGAGAATGATGTAAATCTTAGATTCGTCAACCTATTAGACCCTAGCAACGCTTCTGATTTACCTCTATTCGTAAGCAGGCTTGAAAGAATCGAACGTTTTAAAGGGAAGACAATACTCAACCCTAAAGAGCTTATTTCTAAGCCCCATAACTTTGCAGCCATGATGGTCCAATACGGACAGGCAGACGGAATAGTCGCTGGTAATCAAGCTCTCCCTGCTACCATTCACCGAGCTCTACTCCAATTCATCAAACCTCTTGAACGTAAGTGTAAACTTTTCACTAGCGTTCTCATGACCGCTCCGCACCTCAGTCACTTTGGGAAAGAAGGAGCACTCCTCCTCGCTGATTGTGGAGTTATCCCAGAGCCCACTGTAGATGAACTCGCACACATCGCCATAGAGACAGGTAAACTAGCTCAGCACCTCCTTGGTAGACCCCCATGCGTTGCCTTACTCAGTCACTCCACTCACGGAAGTATGCCTAGTAAGTCATCTAACAAAATGGCAGCAGCCACAGCGCTCGCTCGCAGTATCGTCAAAAAAGAATACCTGGACATACAGATAGATGGAGAACTCCAGGCAGACGTAGCTCTCGACATGGTCGCTGCGGAACAGAAGTTCACCTCTACCTCTGACTCCGTAGACGTCCTCGTATTCCCGAACCTAGACTCATCACACATCGCATTCAAGCTCCTCCAGCACGTTGGTGGTGCCCAATGTTATGGTCAGCTCATCATGGGGCTCACCAGACATGCTGCCCAGATCCCTAAAACAGCCTCTATTGAAATGATCACCGGCACCGCAGCACTAGTAGGCTGTGAGTCTATTAAATCTCGTCTCATCTATCCAGATCGAGATATCTTTTAATCAATATCTACCGCTATGAATCATCAGAAACAAGGATTATTCATCGTCATAGAAGGCATCGATGGCACAGGGAAATCAACCCAAGCCAAAATGCTAGCCGACGCTCTAACAGCTATTGGGCACTCTGTTATACTAGACCGTGAACCATCCGATGGTCCCTACGGAAAGCTCCTCCGTAACAGCGCCACCACTGGCAGAATGACTCCACAGGAAGAACTAGATCTCTTCCATAAAGACCGTCGCCAACATGTTAACGAAGTGATTTCACCTTCTCTAACAGAAGGTAAAGTCGTCGTCCTTGATCGCTACTACTTCTCCACTATGGCCTATCAAGGTCAGCGAGGGTTCGACAGTGCTGAACTCCGTGCGACCAACGAAACCTTCGCACCAGCCCCCGATATACTCTTCATCCTTGACCTCCCAGTTGACAAGGCCCTAGAGCGCATCGGAGTCCGTGGTGATACTGCTAATGAATTCGAGCAACGTGACGCTCTCCAGTTTTGCCGAGACACATTCCTCAGCGTAAGCGATGAACCATACGCACACGTCATCGACTCCTCACCGAGCATCAGCGAGATTCACCAGCAAATGGTAAACATCGCTACCAAACACCTAACAGGAGCTTAGTAAATTAGACTAACTGCGAGATAACTCTCTCCCTCTCTGGCTTCTTCAAGCCAGAGACCACTAGTCTATAAGAATCCAGAATCATCTCATGAATGAGATTTTCACTCAAAGATCCATCTAGCGCCACCGTGTTCCAGTACTTCTTATTCATGTGATAACCTGGTTGCACAGCCTCATACTGATCACACAGCACCAGTGCTCTATCAGGATCACATTTTAAATTCACCCTCACTGGAAAATCATCGACACCAGAAGCAACGAACATTTTTTCACACACCTTAAACACCAACGTATCTGGTCCAAAAGGAGTGATTTGCTCCGTCTCAGGAAGCATTAAACATACCGTAATCACATCTTCTAAAGTCATTTTAACTTAGAGGATTTGTAGGAAGGATTAGCCAAAGCACAATGTAGAGTATCAACAATATTAAGAACAAGAAACCGAGTAATACCATCGAAATTCTCACACCTAATACTGAGACGTTAAAGTGCCGAGCTAGCGGGACTCTCACAAAGTCCACTCGATCACCTCTTCTCGGTGCATCTACCTCTTTCCAGTCTGATGTTGCAAATTGATACCGTTGCTTATCATCCTCTGTAATGACACCTTTCCCTTCTCCTAAATTGAAATTAATAACATTGCCTTGCATGCATCACCTATTCGTCAATATGAGTAGTTTGTAAATCAATCGATACAGAATACCCACTAACGCAATTAACTTGCATTTACATTCATCCCAGTTTACTCATTTCTCACCCTACGAACACTTAACTGAACTATGAAAGGCTCACCTATTATCTCCACTATCCTAGCTTGCATTATCATGCTTGGCATCTACCTCTGCATGCAGACCTTTCTGAGATCAGATGTGCAAATCGTCGAAAGCAAGAACTCAGTGAACACTAAAAAACACCCTTCTGCCGCAGTATACATTCTACACTATATAGAAATCCAGACCTCCACTCCTCCAAGCTCTATACTTATCACTCATCCCATCACTGGTGAAGAACTTCTCAAGATAACAGATCTTACAGAAACCGAATGGACAGGAGAAATAGACATCCCTCTCACTGACGAAGAAAATCAAATCGAATTCAACGTGAGCGCTCAATGGGACAAAACACCAGAAGGCACGCAAAACTTCATCTATATTCAGCTCTCCAGCCGTCTTTCATCAGACACCTCTACAGTCCTACGCGGCCCACAAGATATAGACACCACTGCGACTTTTAAATTCTAACAGATCAAAAAACATGACTCTGGAACACTCATCATCCCCTGAATCACATAGCTGCTGTGCACATCATGACCACCATCATGATCTAGTCATCTCAGATCTCAGCGTCCACTACCGCACTCTAACAGCTCTAGAGAACATCTCTCTAAACACCTCCTGCGGAAACCGCCTCGCCCTCATCGGATCTAACGGCGCAGGCAAATCTACCCTTCTCAAATCCATCGCTGGACTCGTCAAGAAAACCACTGGGACGATCCAATGGAGAGGCACTGCAATCAAGCAATGGTCTTCCGAATTTGCTTATCTACCTCAGCGAGAAGAAATAGACTGGAACTTCCCCATCACCGTCCGTGGACTTGTAGAAATGGGACGATATCCACATATCGGACTATGGAGAAAATACTCTGATAAAGACGCCGAAGCCGTTGACCAAGCTATCGAATCACTCAATCTAACAGACATACAAGATCGCCAAATTTCCCAACTCTCAGCTGGCCAGCAACAACGCAGTTTCATCGCCAGAGCAGTAGCTCAGAATGCCCACGCTCTACTACTAGACGAACCATTCAACGGTCTCGACCGCAACGCAGCTGAGACACTCAGTCAACTCATGCATAAACTGGCCTCCGAAGGTCGTCTCATCATAGCATCACATCACGATCTCAACACCGCTCATTCACTCTTTAACCAAGTCCTCCTGCTCAATAAAACAGCACAACACTTCGGTAACACTACAGACATTTTAACAGAGGAAAATCTATCTAACGCTTTCGCATGAATTCTCTAACAGACATCACACAGTGGATCGCACATGCGGAGGTTAGCAAGATAAACTACTTCCTCATCGCACCATTCATTGGAGCCACACTCATCGGCTTTGCCAGCGGATTCTTCAGCGGATTTGTAAACCTCCGTCGTAACGCTCTTTCCGTATCCGCACTCTCCCACACCATGCTACCAGGCATAGCCCTAGCAGTTCTCGTCACCCAAGAACTCACCCAGGCCAATGCCTTTATCGGAGCTCTCTTCGCCTGTATTCTGGTCGGACTAGGCTCAGTCCTAGTCAGCAGAAACTCCCGTATCCCTGAAGGCACCGCCTTAGCTATTCTCTACACCACCGCCTTCGCAGGAGGAGTGGCTCTTCTCCCACATCTACCAGTAGTCGCATCGTTACACGACTGGCTATTCGGCGACATAGCACTCATCTCTACAACAGATCTAAACCTCATCTTCATCATCAGCACTATCTCACTCATTCTCTCCAATCTCTTCATGCGTCCCATCCTGCTCACCATGTTTGAGCCTAACATCGCAGCCGCTCAAGGAGTTCCTGTTAGAGCCATGCAGTATCTCATTTTCACCCTTCTGATCCTAATGCTAGTAGCCTCGCTCCAAGCCGTCGGTTGTGTCCTATCAGTATCTCTCTTAGTTGCTCCAGCCGCTATCATGATGCTATTCACAGACAACACCAAAAAACTCTTCTGGGGCGGAGCCATCGTTGGAGCCTCAGCTGGTGCTGGCGGAGTCCTCATCTCACAAATTATCGACATCCAAGCTGGCCACGCCATCGTCATACTCCTAGGTATACTCTTCCTCCTAGCCTTCACCTTAAGCCCAAGATATGGCCTCATAAAAAGGTGAACACAAGAAGCAAAATCGGTAGGATTTACTCGCTTAGTAAACCGAGCTACACCATTCAACAGCTACCAACCAAAATCAAATAGGAGCCAACAGCAACAACCAATCTCAAATCAAGCTAATGCCCTACCTACTCATCTTCCTCGGCGGCGGACTCGGCGCCTCAGCTCGCTACACCCTCTCACTTCTCCTACCTCACACAGAAGGAAAGCTCCCCTACGCTGTGCTCATTGCAAACCTCTTAGGCTGCCTACTCATCGGCATAGCCTACGGGTTCATAAAATCTCATCACCCTAGCTGGACTTCTCCGCTAGTCATCACTGGATTTCTTGGTGGGTTCACCACATTTTCCACCTTTGCGCTAGACACGCATAATCACTTTAGTAATGGCTTTCACACCACAGCGATACTCTACATCGCTCTCTCAGTCATCGGTGGATTAGCACTCACATTTTTAGGGATTAAACTTACAGCCTGATATTTAGTAAACTTCTCTTATTTATTCAGATCCTTTACTATTTTACACACTACACGACAAAAAATGACCTTTTGCTAAAGGACGTGTAAGTGATTTATGATAAATGACAAATATTGAAAAAAATATCATTTATTTCTGGGCTTTGAATCAAGATCGCCATGCTTGATACGCCTTGGGGCTGGATAACAAAACCTTCGCAGGAGGAAATTGACAAAACAATTGCGTTTACTAGGTTGCTTACAAAAAAGCAAATGCGGGAGTTATTTCCTGACTGTAATATCTTAACTGAACGATTTTTGTTTATTTTCCCAAAATCTTACATGGCATATAGGACCAACAACAACCCCCTAAGATAGCTTTGATCGGAGCGATAGCGGAGCATTGAAGTTATCGGTTGTTAAGCAGATCTAGCGTTTCTGGCTCTGGGAGGTGTTACTTATGCGATTTTTATTCACCGCTTATCCCTAAGTAGTTATCATGCCGTTCATCGTTTCATCTGACATTCACCCTTCTATAGGGGTCCTGTTTACCGAACTGCCCGACCGTTCGGCAAATAAGTAGAGACCTTGAAGCGTTCTTGGGGGATTGAGCCTGTTTTGGTGCACACGTTCCCTAGACATACAGACCCTGCACTCCTTGATTTGCATACTTCTATGGTGATTGTAGTCGTGTCATCTCACTAAGATCCTCGGGTGTATTGTGGACGTGGAATGTCTCGAAGGTGTTAACTAGTTTGACATTCTTTTCGTGGGATAACTTCACGATTGTTTTGAGTTTCTCGGGATTAGGTAGAGCCTTGAGTGTGCCGTCTGCATTCGGTTGAGAAAAACTGTAATTGATGTGAGTGAGCTTGTAGTAGTCAATATTTTCAATGCTAGTCCATGCTACTTGGTAAATCATCGGGAGGAGCGAGAGAAATAAGATTAGCCTCGTAATTTGTCAGCGATCTGAGCAGTCTGAACCCAACAAATAAAAGAGAATTTCTACTATGTCCCAGCAATCCAAACAATTCAAACGGCCGCCTAAAAAATACGCACCGAAAGGTCTCACTATCGTCTATGAGGATAGAGATATCATCTTCGTGGATAAGGAAGCTGGCTTACTGACTATGGGTAATGAGAAGGAATCTATCCGCACAGCTCATAATAATCTTACTGGCTATGTGTCTAAGGGAAACCCGAAGTCACCGCATCGCGTGTTTATCGTGCATAGATTAGATCGTGAAACTTCTGGTATCTTAGTATTTGCTAAAACTCCTGAGACCAAGACGTTCCTTCAGTCTGAGTGGTCAACCTTCAACAAGACCTACTACGCCGTAGTGCATGGTAAATTACCAAAGCAAGAAGGTGTCGTCAGCTCTTACTTAGTAGAGCAAGGTGTGCATAAAATGTATTCTGCCAGTAATAAGGATCAGAGAGAACAAGGAAAACTCTCGAAAACTACTTATAAGGTAATTCAACAAAATGATGAATATAGCCTAGTAGAACTAAATATTCTCACAGGACGCAAGCACCAGATCCGTGTGCACATGGCCAATCTAAAATGCCCAGTGCTCGGTGACAAGAAGTATGGCAATGATGGAAAAGGTGAAAAAGGCGTCAAACGTCTCGCCCTCCATGCCGCTAGACTCAGTATCAAACATCCATTTTCTAAAGATGACCTCGTAGTAGAAGCACCAATGCCTGGTTACTTTAAGCGTGTCACAACACAAGGAAAGAAAGAGTAAGTGTGACCTGGCAAGTTACAAAACTCCGCCACACAGGTCAGTAAAACTCTGGGCTAATGACAGAGCAAAGCGACTATGCCTGTTGCCTCATAAATAGAGCTCACCGAAGCTCTTTGTTTTGCTGAGTAAGATTGCCTCATAATAGGGACACTCTACGCATGTTGTGTTTGTGGTTGATTTAGTGCCTCTGAAGAATATTCGCAGCGTAGCGGAGAACAGCCTTCAGAGGCAAGTCTTTCTCCCTCCTCCTGCTCTAGTAGCTCATTTCTCTTACGCCAAAACACGTCCGACCTAGAATCTATTTCAGCTTTCATAGTAAATGGATTATTTGATGATATTTGTGCTTTTAGATACTTCTTTTCAGCAGATGTTAGACTCCCACTGTCTATCAATCATTGAGATGGTGTTTGACTTATTTTACTATGTCGTCGCTCTTGCTTGATGCCCACTCGATGCCTTTTTCTTTTAACCAATCATAAACAAAGTAGTTGAGGAACTCTCCTCCGTTGTCGCTATCGACCCCTAGAAGCTTAAAAGGGAGACTTTCATAAATGGACTGCAGTCCTTTGGGAGAAGCGTGCTGTCCTCTATTCCATATAGCTCGTAGTTCAGTCCAGCCATTAGCTACCTCCCATGTCGACTCCACAATGAGTAACTGTATCAACTTCGATCCAGCTGGGCTTAACGTCGTGCCATTTTATAACCCTGATCTCTACCAAGGATTTCACTCTGGAAGCGGGCTTAGGTGGTCGTGGTTTCTTACCTGACTGAACTTTAAAGTCTTTGAGTAGGCGATCAATAGTCGCCGCACTAATGGACTTCAATTGATCTTTATTTGCCTTAGATGTCTTGAGGAATTCAACCCAGATAGGTAGCGTGTCTTTCACGCCGTTTCCCACATGGCTGATCCATACATAGCCAGCATTTTTTTAGAACCTCAATCAGCGAATTACCATAGATTTTTGGAGCACCACGTTTACCTTTTGGACCAGATTTTCTTTTGATGCCGAGGATGACTTTATTAGCATGTTTACGATCCCATCCAGTGATCTTTACGAACTCATCTAAGAGCTTTGATTTTGCTTTGCGCTCCGTCATGCGAGAGTATCGTTCTCGCATTTTCACGGTGTATTCTTGTATGCTTGGTTCACTCATTGCCATGGTAGGTGTAGAGTGTCCTCATTTATGAGGTAACTTTGACGTGGAGATCGATGAGTGGAGATTGTTGATCCTTAGGTTGAATCTTGATGGTGGGATGTTGATCATCTAGGATTAATGAGCTTCTAGCCAGTTTAGCCCTGTGCCAGTGTCTACTTTTGCGGGGACTCCGTTAGGTAATGTTAGGGCTGTTTCCATGGCCTTTTTGATGAGTGGGATGAGTTCTTCTTGTTCGTCTTTGTGGAGATCGAAGATGAGTTCATCGTGCACTTGGAGGAGCATTTTGGTTTTGTAGTTACCTTCTGTTAGTAGGGTGTCTACTTTTACCATCGCTAGTTTCACCATGTCGGCTGCGGTTCCTTGGATAGGAGTGTTGATGGCTGCTCGGGAGGCGTTGTTGCGCTGCATGGCGTTACGAGAGTTGATGTCACGGAGTTCTCTGCGGCGACCTGTTAGGGTCTCGATATAGCCTTGCTCGGTGGTCTTTTCTACGATGGAATCCATGAGGACTTTGATCGATGGATATTCTTTAAAGTAGGTCTCGATGATGCTAGTTGCTTCTGAGCGGGGGATTCTGAGGCGCTGGCTGAGGCCAAATGCTGAAATGCCGTAGATGATTCCGAAGTTCACCATCTTGGCGGTGCTTCTCATGTTACGGGTGACTATGTCTAGACCTATTCCGTAGACGCGGGCTGCGGTAGAGGTATGGATGTCTAGGTCTTGCTGGAAGGCTGTGATCATATTAGCATCTGCTGCGAATGATGCCATGACGCGGAGTTCGACTTGTGAGTAGTCGGCTGCGAAGAGGATGAAATCATCTGAGCGTGGGACGAATGCTTTACGAATCTCTCTACCAGAAGCGGAGCGGATGGGGATGTTCTGGAGATTAGGGTCTGAGGAGGCGAGTCTTCCGGTGGCTGTGACTAGCTGGTGGAGCTGGGTGTGAAGTCTGCCATCAGATGTGCAAACGTGATTTGGCAGGGCATCTACGTAGGTAGATTTTAACTTGGAGGCTTCTTTGTATTCTAGGATATCTGCTACGATTTTGTGTTCGTTGGAGAGAGTAGAGAGTGTGGCTTCATCGGTTTTAAATTGTCCAGTTTTGGTGATTTTAGGCTTCTCGATGAGCTTCATTTCTCCGAAGAGTATTTCACCGAGTTGCTTTGGTGAGTTAAGATTAAATTCTTTCCCTGCCTGTTCGTGAATCTGTGCTGTTAGAGTGGTTATTTTGTCGCCGAGGGTGACTGAGATATCGGCTAGGGCGTCGAGGTTGATGGAGATTCCTTCGTTCTCGATACGTGTGATGACGGGGAGAAGTGGTGCTTCGATGTCATAGTAGACATCAGCCTGTCCACATTCGTCTAATTTTTCGTAAAGGACTTCCGCTAGCTGGAATGTGATGTCTGCATCTTCGCAAGCGTAGTCTGTTAGAAGGGCTGGTGGTATTGCCTTCATGTCGATTAGTTTAGATTTTTTCTTAACTTTTGGTTTCTCTTCTGCTTCGACTGCTGCGAAGAGATCGTCTGTAGTAACAACTGCTTGTTGCTGTTCTTCTTTGAGTTTCTCGGCTTGTTCTGAAACTTCTGCTAGAGTAATCGGAGTGTAACCTAGGAGGCGTTCTGCGATGTAGTTCATGCCGTGGCGCTGATCTGGCTCATAGAGTGAGTGGACGAGCATGGTGTCGAAGTATGGGCCTGCGGTAGGGACATTCTGGGCGAGTAGGACGGAGAGGTCGTATTTTAAGTTATGACCTATCTTGGTCGCTTTAGAAGTGAGTATTGGGGTGATCTGGGCGTAGATTTCTGCTAGTGAAAGTGAATCGGATGGTGTGACGAAGTAGGCTTCGTGAGCTTTCCAGCAGAGGGCGATGCCTAGGAACTCGCAGGTGCGAGGGTTGAGTGAGGTGGTTTCTAGGTCGAAGCAGAAGAGTTCTTGTTTGTCTAGCTGAGTAACGAGCTTAGTCAGTGCTGCTGGGGTGGAGACTAAGATGTATTTGGTTTTAAAGTCGCTGAGAGTTTTTAGATCTGCTTGGACCGTTGGTTCTTCAGAGTCATCATTACTGGTCGTGGTGTGTCCTCTGCCAGCGGCGAATTCTTTTCCATAGAGGCGTTTGCCTAGTGAGTTAAATTCAAATTCTGTTAGGAGTGATTTAATGGCGTCGTCATCACGGTTTGCTATGAGAAGATCTTCCCAGGTGGTGGTGACAGGAACGTCTCTGATAATGGTGACGAGTTCCTTGGAGAGCATGGCTTGCTCCTTGTTGTTCTCGACGTTTTCCTTTTGTTTGCCTTTGAGTAGTGAGGTGTTTTTTAAGAGTTCCTCGATAGAACCGAACTGCTTGATGAGCTTCTTGGCAGTTTTTTCGCCGATTCCTGGGACTCCTGGGATATTATCTGCGGCATCTCCCCATAGTCCGAGGATGTCGATGACTTGCTCGGTGCGTTCGATTTCCCAGTTTTCTAGAATGGCGGCGACATCTAATAACTCAACTTCGCTACCTTTTCTTCCTGGCTTCCACATGGTGGTGGTGGGGCTGACAAGCTGGGCAAAGTCTTTATCTGGTGTGACCATGAATGAATGGAAGGATCCTTCCGCATCTGCATTGGTGACTACGGTGCCGATAATGTCATCTGCTTCGAATCCTGGAATTTCTAAGATAGGGATATTAAAGGCTGTTAGAAGACGCTTAATCTCAGGGATGGCGTAGGCTATGTCTTCTGGCATGGCATCACGGTGAGCCTTGTAGGCGGGGTAGAGTTTATGCCTTGGGGTTGGTTCTTTGGTGTCAAACGAGACTCCTAGGTGTGTGGGACCGTGGTTATCCATGATATCCAAGAGGGTATTCATGAAGCTAAAGATGGCGGACATGTTCTGTTTTTTGCTATTAAATATTGGGCTACGGATCAGTGCAAAGTGCGCACGATATACTAGTGCCATGCCATCTAGCAAGAAGAGTTTGTTTGGTGTGTCTGCCATGTCGGTAGATTGAGCTGAAAGAGGGCAATTGGTCAATGGGTAAAAATTCTAAAGAAATGGCTGGTCATAGGGCCTTGAAATGTATTGAAATAGGGAACATCATTTCTTCTACTCTTAGTATTTATGGTCGCAGGCTACGTGATACACCCTATGGTGTTCCTTTGACTGCAGTCAAAAGGCTATGTGGCTAAAAAAGAAGATAAGATGCCTAAGCCAGTGGCTCCAACTCCAGTAGATTCTATACCAGGTGCAGAACCGAAGAACATTGAACTTAGTGATACTGACTTTTTTAAGATAATGAGAGACTCTGTTAGCTCAGCTTCTGTGACTGAGTTTAAAACCAATCAAGTCACTGACTGGAAGCGTCTGGGTAAAAAGGCTGTGGATGGTGTAGAGTATGATGAAGGTGTTGCTACTTATAAGGCTATACGATCTTCGGTGATCAGAGCCTAGAAGCTAAAGCTCTGATCAAGGATGGCAAAGTAGTGAAGTGGCTCTGGGGAGCGACTGATACTGAGATGAAGTAGTTGTGAAGGGGAAGTTTTTGGAGTGGATGGTTAGCTCCAGATTTTTTGTTCTATTAGTTGCTTAGTAGCGGCTTCTGACCAGCCACGGTTAGCGGCAGGTGATGCTGGTGAGGGATGGAGTATTTTTCCTATGATCGATCCAGATTCTTCTAGGTAGTTAGATAGATATTCTTTGAGAGTCGCTTTGAATTGTTTTTCGGCGAATGCGCCTACTCCGATTAGGTATTGTGGCTGTAGCTCATTAATCAGTGTGACTAGATGTTTTCTGCACGCTTCTTCCACAGGTTGCATTTCGGCTTTAGTGAGTTTGTCAGGAGTGATGTTCTTACCGGATTTAGCCATCCAGACTAGTGGGCAGAAGTTATGGACGTAGTGGTCTTTGAAAAAGTCGTCCGCTTTAGGATACATTTCTGAGAATAGCCCCCATAGTCTTTTTCCACTGACTTCGGATCGGGTGCAGTCGAATCCTGTGATGGGGCGTTTTGGGTGTTCGTTCGGTGGTTTAGAGACAGATTCACAGATACCCATCCAGTCTTTCACTAGAGAGACTTCACCAAAAGGGATACCAGTCTGAGCCATTCCCCATGGACCAGGGTTCATGCCGAGAAATAGGATCTTCTTTTTACCTTTAGCAAAACGATTAAGGTAAGTTTGGTAAGATTTCCCTGAGTAAACTAGCGGGTTATAGACGTGGGTGACAGGCTCAGAAAAGTTTAAACCATCGAGTTGACCGTTTAGTTCCTTTACAGCATTAATAAGTGTCTCTGACATGTGGAGACTATGTCAGAGATCCTTTCATTCCGCTAGTGAGAGTTTTGTTAAAACTCTGAATGAAGTGGTGCTAGACTTTTCTAGGTAAAGTAAACTGGTAGATAGACGATAAATGGATATTTTATAGAATGGCAATCTCTCAAATGAGTAAAATTAGACTGGGAATCAACTTGCATTTTATGCGGAGTGGGGAAAACTGTGGGCATGCATCAAGAGATCATTTTAGCAAGAGAAGTAGAAGCAGTTCAGATCCCGAGTGGAGATAGCATTATCCTTCCTCAGGGGACGCCTGTGATGATTACCCAGACACTTGGAGGTACTTACACAGTGGCTACTCAAGCTGGGTTAGCGAGAATTTCTTCCAAGGATATCGACGCTTTAGGTATCGACCCAGAAGAGCAGAAACAGAAGCAGGAAGCTTCTACAGCATTAAAAGATGCACCTATCGATGAGCAAGTATGGGCGCAGCTTAAAGAGGTGTATGATCCAGAGATTCCTGTAGATATTGTAAACCTAGGGTTGGTTTACGACTGTATTTTAACTGATGGTGCAAACGGTAAGAAGGATGTGACTGTTAAAATGACACTGACTGCACCTGGTTGTGGAATGGGGCCTGTGATTGCGGCTGACGCTCAGTCACGCGTGATGACTATCGACGATATCGGCGATGCTACTGTAGACCTAGTTTGGGATCCAGTATGGAATCAAGACATGATCACAGAAGAAGGCAGAATGAAGCTAGGAATGGTCTAGTCTCTGAATACGATAAGAATTTAAATAAAAGCACCGTTACTTAAATGTAACGGCGCTTTTTTGATTCTAAATAATGGCTTAAGTCCTATTATGTGATTGGTTTAAGGTTAATCTAGTGGAGCATTTTACCATCTAGACCTTTACAGGTGATGTGGAACTTGTGCTTGCCTGCGTTGCCTGAAGTGGTCCCAGGAAACGGAGCCAATGAATTGTTAGTAGATTTGCTGGTCTAACAGGAGGGATAACCTGAAGATAGACCGCATAAAGAAAAAAAAGACATCTAACAGCCGAGTTCAAAGAAGAGAACACTATCCAGCAACTCGCTCAAGATAATGATATTGCTCCAACTCAAGTCAGTTCCTAGAAAAAGGAGCTTGAGGAACGAATGTGTGAAATCTTTGAGCGAAAGAATGCATCAGATAAGCAGCTCAAACATCATGAAAAAAGAGGGAGCCATTTAGAACGCAAGATTGTCCAAACCAAGCCTCAAGGAAGATCAGTAAACTGGAGCAAAGCACCACGTTTATCACCCTTAGACTTGCTTATCTCCACAAATCCATTAGTTTTCACACGTATTTTAAGCGTCATCATTCCCATGCGATTACTCATTCTCACATTCTTCCTTTCGATCCTTCACCTCGGTGCTCAAGAGACGACTCCAGCTATTGTGCCGGCCATCCCAGCACAGCCAAAAATCAAGCTGGATCACGTCCGTGTCACCGTCTTAGGCTACCACATGTTTTCTGAAAAACGGAAAGTCCAGAAAATGGTCATCCGCACCTCAAAATTCCGCCAGCAAATGCAGGCGATCAAGGATCTCGACCTTAATGTAATCTCGCTAGAAGACTTTACACTCTGGAAAGCTGGTAAAAAATCTATTCCAGATCGCTCCATTCTCATCACTATCGATGATGGCTGGAAATCCGTTTATACAGATGCTTACCCAGTTCTTAAAGAATTTGGCTACCCCTTCACAATCTATCTCTACACAAACTTTCTCAACAACGGCGGTCGCACACTCACCCATGAGCAGATAGAGGAAATGATGCAGAATGGTTGCAGCATTGGCTCACACTCCGTCTCTCACCCACTCCCAAGTATGGTTAAGCGTCAGAAGAAAGCCGGTTCTGAAACTTATACTAAATATCTCAACAACGAACTCGGCACTTCAAAAAAGCTCCTAGAAAAGACCTTCAAACAGACTATTCTTAGCTACGTTTACCCAGGTGGTCATCACGATGAGGAAATGGAAAAAGTCAGCGCCGACCTAGGCTACCAGCACCTCTTCACCTGTCTTCCTGGTAAAACCACCAGAGAAACCGAAAATCATATCATCCCTCGCTACATCATTCTAGGACAAGATAAATACGACTACATTTTCAACCAGGCCACCACCTTCAAAGCCACTACCTACTCAAAAAGCGTCGCTGGTGCCATTATTCAAACTACCGCTCACCCAGTCCTACCCAAGCCTGGTGCTAGAATACCAGAGCGCATGCCGACTATCTCGGCTGACCTCTCAGCAGTAGAAAACATCGACCCTGATTCAATCATCATGCGAATCTCAGGCTTTGGTCAGGTTCCCTTAGTATTCAATCCCGAAGCTAACACAGCATCTTGGAAAATCAATCGTCCACTACGCATCCTCACTTGCGATGTCTCACTTCAGTGGAAACTTCTTGAGGAAGACGACTACCAGAAACCAATGCGCTGGACATTCGTCATCGATAAAGAAGCCGCATACTCACCAAAAACGGCTCCACAACTTCCTTAACAAAAAAAACTCTGTAACTTTTACTAATTTCTGAAACTCTCCCGCAACAACACATAACACTTTCACCAAACTAGCATGTTCAACTCACTCTCTGACAATCTCGAAGGCGTCTTCAAAAAGCTCCGTGGCCTAGGCAAAATCTCTGAAAAAAACATCGCTGATGCTCTTCGTGAGATCAGACTAGCTCTCTTAGAGGCAGACGTAGAATTCTCTGTCGCTAAAGACTTTATCGCTAAGGTAAAGGAACAAGCCCTTGGTGAAAAAGTCCTTAAATCGATCAAACCTAGTGAGCAGATCATCAAAATTTTCCACGATGAGCTAACCATCCTCCTCGGTGGCGATCAAGCCCCTCTTGATCTCAACCCACCATGCCGCATCCTCATGGTCGGTCTGAACGGTGCTGGTAAAACAACCACTTCTGCTAAGCTCGCTAAGAGACTTAAAAAAGAAGGCCGTCGCCCACTCCTCATTGCCTGTGACCTCTATCGTCCAGCCGCAGTAGAGCAGCTTGCTATGCTAGCTGAGCAGATCGACGTTCCAGTTTATAAACCAGAGCCTAGTGAAAAAAATCTCGTTAAAGTAGCCAAAGCCGCACTCAAATGGGCTGAGCACCAAAATGGAACCGTCCTCATTTTTGACACCGCTGGACGTCAGGAAATCGATGAAAAGCTTATCGGCGAACTCAAAGATCTCCATAAATTCCTCGACCCTAAAGAAACTCTCCTCGTCTCAGACGCAGCCACTGGTCAGCAAGCTGTATCAGTAGCACAGCACTTTGATAATGCAATCGGCATCACAGGTATCGTCCTCACTAAACTCGATGGTGACGCTCGTGGTGGTGCAGCACTTTCCATGAGAGCCGTCACTGGCAAGCCGATCAAATACATCGGTGAAGGTGAGAAGCTAGACGACATCGCAGAGTTCCACCCAGACCGTATGGCTGGACGTATTCTCGACATGGGAGACATCGTTTCCATGGTAGAGAACATGGCTGGCAAGATCGACGAAAAAGAAGCCATGCATGCCGCCAAGCGTATGCAGAGTGGCAAGTTCGACTTCAACGATTTCCTCGGCCAAATGCAAATGCTCAAAAACCTAGGCCCACTCGATGGAATCCTAGGAATGCTTCCAGGTATGAAAAACCTCAAAAAACAGATCCCGACGGATCTCATGGGCGGCAAGAAAATGGACCACATGGAAGCCATCGTATTATCGATGACTCCAAAGGAACGTGAACGTCCAGAAATCATCAAAGGCACCAGAAGAAAGCGTATAGCTAAAGGTTCAGGCACCAGCATCCTAGAAGTCAATAAGCTCCTCAAGCAGTTCGGAGAAATGCGCAAAATGTTCCGCGGCAAAGGCGGCAAGATGAAGCAAATGATGCAGCAAATGGGCGGAATGGAAGGCATGGGCGAAATGATGAAAGACCTCGGCAACAAAGGCGGAAAAGGCAGACTCCCGTTTTAGCAACTCTCTATAGCACCAGAACATTCACCTTTCACCTAAAATAAAATGCTTAAACAAATCACCAAACTCCTCGTCATCCAAGACAGAGACAGCAAGATCAAGAGCCTCCAACATGACCTAGATAAGATCCCTCGTGACGCAGCTGCAATCAAACAGCGACTCGTCACTGCGATGGAGAACCTAGCCAAGGCTAAACTAACGATGCAGGAAAATGAAGTGGCTATCAAAAAGATAGACCTCGATCGCAAAGTCCGCAAAACCACCATCGAAAGGCTTACCACACAGCAATTTGAAACCAAAAAGAACGACGAATACGCTACTCTAGGATCAGAAGTCATCCGCTACCAAGACATGGTAGATGAACTAGAAACTCAAGAACTAGAATGCATGGAGAAGTCTGATGACCTCAAAGCCACACAAGCAGACGCTGAATCTAAGCTATCCAAGACAAAGGAAAACATGGCAGAAGAGGTTAAAGCTCTCACTTCACGCAAAGCAACCAACTCCGTCCGTATCGAAGAACTAAAAGTCGAACGAGCTGAGCTCATCAAGTCAATCGACGCAGGTTTAGCATCCATGTATGAGCGAGTCTTCACCAAAAAAGGTGAAAATGCTATAGCACCACTCGAAGGTAACAAATGCGGCAGCTGCCACATGAAAGTCATCGCCGACACAGTCAGCAGAACGATCAACGAAAAAGAAGTCAGCCAGTGCGACAATTGTGCAGCCTTCCTCTACTCAGTTTAAATTCCATAAAGATAGAAGATGCTCCCTTGGTTCGAAAACGGCAAATTCCCCCTCTACCTAGCACCAATGGCTGGTGTCACAGATGTGGTATTCCGCACCATCTGTAAAGAGCTAGGTGCTGATGTAGTCGTCACAGAGTTTGTCTCCGCTGAAGGCATCATGCAGCGAGATGACTACACCAGGAAATACACCGAATTTAACGATGAACAACGCCCTCTAGGTATCCAGATTTTCGGAGCAGACGGAGTCCGCATGGGCGAAGCCGCCAAAAAAATCATCGACTGGAAACAACCAAACTTCATCGATATCAACTTCGGTTGCCCAGTCAACAAAGTCGTTTCTAAAAACGGCGGTTCATCACTCCTCAAAGACTGTCCACTCCTAGCCAGCGTCGCTAGCGGAATTCATAAAGCTGTGGGTGATCAAGTCCCCGTCACCGCAAAAATCCGCATCGGCTGGGATCAAGAATCGATCAACGCACCTGAAGTCTGTAAAACTCTCGAAGACTCAGGCATGCAAGCCATTTCCATCCACGGTCGCACTAGGTCACAAGGCTACCGTGGTGAAGCTGACTGGGACATCATCCAGCAGTGCACCCAAGTCACCGACCTCCCCATCATAGGAAACGGCGACATCAGCACAGGAGCAGATGTAAAACACCGCAAGGAGACAACCGACGTCGACGGCATCATGATCGGCAGAGCAGCGATGCAAAACCCGTGGGTATTCAAGGAAGCAAAGCACTACCTAAAAACCGGTGAACAACTCCCCCCTATCCCGATGAAGGAACGCTGGAAACTCATCACCCTCCACTGTGCACTAGCCATTAAGAGCACCCGCTACGGAGGCCAAGAACGCCACACCATCATGGCAATGCGCGCCAGACTCATGGCATACTGCAAAGGTTTCCCCGGAGCCAAACCACTCCGCTCACGCCTCTGCCAAGTAGAATCCTTAGCCCAAGTCGAAGATCTAGCCGCCGAGCACCTAGCCGGAAAGCTCCACAACGAAACGACAATCCAAGCCTCGTAAGCATGAACCCACACGAGTTCCTAAAAACTCAACAAAACGTTCATAAAAAACGCCAAATCTAAACTAAAAAAATCCCTCTCCTCCTCCCTTCACCCCCCTTATCAACTTAGCCCTCCTCTAGCTCCTCTTCATAAAAACCTCCATAGGAGAAAAAACCAGTTCACTAGCAAAAGTCATCACCCTATTCATCCTCTTTTACCTTGGTAAATGAATCATCAGAATATTCAGAAACTAATAAAATTCTAGAGCGATGACGATGATACAACTATCATCCACACTTCCCTAAGAATATTCAGCAGCACTCCCCCCTGCTTTATCCTTGCATAGCATCTCTGTTTTCATAGTCTAATAAGATCATCGTCCTGCCTGTCGAAAAACTATTCGACCGTTGAGAATCTTGTCGCATTATGATCACAGAATACCACGCAAAATACTACGCTCACGAGATTATCAAGCACCATGGAGCCAACGATGTTGAGCGTTTATCGCGTTCATTATTCGATTCATGTGTAGACCTCAACCCTCACCAGATAGAGGCGGCTCTTTTTGCTCTTCGATCACCCATTTCTAAAGGTGTCATTTTAGCTGATGAAGTTGGACTAGGCAAAACAATCGAGGCTGGTGTGTTACTCTGTCAGCTATGGGCGGAGAAGAAGCGTAAGCTCATTATCATTTGTCCAGCATCTCTAAGGAAGCAGTGGGCTCTTGAAATGGAGGAGAAGTTTAACCTCCCCTCAGTAGTTCTTGAAGCTAGATCCTACAAAGCCCTCAAAAAGAAGGGAGTATTGAACCCTTTCGACATCAAAGACTCAGTTGTTATCTGTTCCTATCAATTCGTCAGCAGGTGGAAGGACGAAGTGAGAGCTGTAAATTGGGATTTATCCGTTATAGATGAAGCTCACAAACTTCGTAACGTCTATCGACCAAGTAATGTCACAGGGCAAAATATAAAATGGGCACTCGATGATTGTAAGAAAGTGCTCCTGACAGCAACACCACTGCAAAACTCATTGCTCGAACTCTACGGTCTAGCAACTTTGATTGATGATCAGATCTTTGGGGATGTCAGCTCGTTCAGAACTCAATACACCACTGCTCAATCTGATATAGCGGATCTTCAAGACCGTTTACGTCCATTCTGTAAACGCACACTACGCTCGCAGGTCTTGGAGTATGTCCCATACACCGAGAGAAAGACACTCACCAGTCCCTTCACTCCCTCAAACCAAGAGCAAGAACTCTACGATAGTATCTCAGAGTTTCTGCTAGAAGATGATACCTACGCCATGCCCTATAAGCAAAGACACCTTACGTCTTTGATTCTGCGTAAACTTTTAGCCTCTTCTACCCATGCGGTTGCAGGGACGTTAAGAACGATAAAAAATCGCCTTCAGGATATTCTTGATGGGCTGGAAGTCGATGATCAGTCATTCGTTGATAACATCATCTATTCGGAAGACCTTGAAGAAGAGCTTCTTGAGATCGAGGGGCTTGAGACAGAAGAGCCAACTAAGCCTGAGTATAACCGAAAAAAACTCTCCGAGGAGATTCAAGAACTTGAAAGTTACATTCGGATGGCAGAGTCTATCAAGACGGATTCTAAGTCCCACGCACTTCTCACAGCTCTCCAGACAGGTTTCGATAAAATGTCTTCCATGGGAGCTAGTAACAAGGCTCTCATTTTTACAGAATCCCGCCGCACTCAGACCTACCTCAAAAGCTTTCTCGAATCGAATGGATACGCAGGAAAAGTAACACTCTTCAACGGCTCAAACTCAGATGCGGAATCTAAAGCCATCTATGAAGACTGGGTTCAAGAGAATGCAGGTAATGGCCGAGACTCTGGCTCACGTGCGGTGGATATACGATCCGCTATTGTAGAGCACTTCAGAGATACCTCTGAAATCATGATTGCTACAGAGGCTGCCTCAGAAGGTGTGAACCTCCAGTTCTGCTCACTGGTCATTAACTATGATCTCCCATGGAACCCACAGCGAGTAGAACAGCGTATCGGACGTTGCCACCGCTACGGGCAGAAGCATGATGTTGTTGTCATCAACTTCCTAAACCAAAGGAATGAAGCTGACCTAAGAGTCCATCAACTTCTAGAGCAGAAGTTCAATCTTTTCCAAGGTGTGTTCGGAGCATCCGATGAGGTGTTAGGCTCTATCGAATCAGGCGTAGATTTTGAAAAGCGTATTCTTGCTATTTACGAAACTTGCCGAACCAATGAAGAGATTCAATCAGCGTTCAATCAACTCCAATCTGAACTCGATCAATCCATCCAATCTCGTCTCAAGGATACCCGCCAGCTTCTCTTCGATCACTTCGATGAAGACGTGCACTCACGTCTCAAGATGCAGTTAGATGATGCGAAAAGGCAGCTAGACAAGATAAGCCAACTGTTCTGGGAAATCACCAAGGTTAGCTTATCTCAAAATGCTCATTTCACTGAGGATAAGCTTTGTTTCAATCTTCACGACTCACCCATAGCTCTTGCTGAGCAGGGAAACTATCACCTCATTCGTAAAGATCAGAAAAATACCACAGGACGCTTTCTTTATCGCCTATCCCATCCACTAGGAGAGCATGTCATTGAGACCTGTAAGACTCGGAGCCTTCCTATAGCTTCACTGGCATTTGACATCTCCAGCCATCCCGCAAAAATATCTATAGTGGAAGCCCTCAAGGGGAAATCTGGATGGCTAACTCTGAGCAAGCTCACTATCGAGTCTCTCGATGAACATGAAGAACTAGTGTTTGCGGCAACTAGAGATGATGGCTCCGTGCTTGATCAGGAAACATGCCAGAAGCTCTTCAAGTGCATGGCTGAGGAAGCCAGGACAGAGGAGTTAAATGCTCATGAGGCTGACCGACTTCAAGCCGAACTCTCGCAGATTCAATCAGCGACACTCAACCGAGTGATGGAGTATAACAATCAGTTCTTCCGAGAAGAACATGCTCGTATTGATAAATGGTCTGAAGATATGCTCATTGCAGCGGAAAAAGAACTCAAGGATGTCCGTGATCAGGTCAAAGCCATGGGGCGTCAGATGCGACTCGCTGAAAGCGTCGAAGAGCAGGTGCAGCTTCAAGCTAAAGAAACCGACCTCATCAAAAAACGCCGCCGTCTCCGCAATAAGCTCGACGACGTAGAAGACACCATTGAAGACAAGGCTCGTGGTATGCGTGACCAGCTCCAAGCCAGACTCAAACAAAAAGTAACAACTTCTGACCTATTTACCATTCGTTGGTCAGTCGCTTAAACCTAATCTCATTTCCATAGACAACAACGAACATAAATTGACTCAACAATGCCCACTAAACCTTTCAACTCCTACACAGATCAACTGCTAATTTTACAAAGCAGGGGGCTCCACATCGAAGATCCAGCAAAGGCGGAACACATCCTCAGACATTTTAATTATTATCGTCTTATGGCATATCGTTTTCCTTTTCAGCAAACTGCTGACACCTTTATTTCAGGAACCAGTTTTGAGGACTTATGGAAACTGTATCAATTCGATCGTAAATTACGTCACCTTGTCAGTGAAGCCTGCGAGTCATTAGAGATCTCAGTGAAATCAGGTTGGGTTTATGAACTCAGTAAGCAACACGGTGCTCAAGCCTATGAGAATATGTCTCATTTTTCAGATAGTAGAAAACACACTGAGAGCCTCCATAGCATAGATCGTGAGCTAGATCGTAGCCACGAATTATTTATTAACCATTACCGTAAAAAATATAGACAACAACGACCTCCCATCTGGGCTGCTTGTGAGATCATGTCCTTCGGACTTCTTAGCCATTTCTATGAAAATACTCAACAAGCTAGACTGAAGAAAAGAATTGCCAAGACTTATGACCTAAATTCACAGGTTTTAGGTTCACTCATCAAGCATGCTAGCTATCTTAGAAATCTTTGTGCACATCATTCAAGGCTTTGGAATCGATCTTTTAGCATGAAGCTATCCTTGCCACAGAGGAACCCTCGTCGTATCGTTTCAGCACTTTCATCTGGCGATCGCATGATCTATAATTCACTTGTTCTGTTAACACACATCAGCACTATTATCCATCAGAATGAGGATTGGAAACAGAGACTCATTCAGCACCTCGATACACTCAATCGTCCAGACCACTCAGAAATGGGATTCCCTAACGACTGGAAACAACTTCACTTTTGGAAATAATTTCACCTTCTTCACTCACCATTCTCATGTCTCAATACCAACTACTCAAGGAACAGCTTCAGGAAATGTTCCAGCTCGACCGTGGCGATCTCGATTTCGGGATTTACCGCATCATGAATCAGAAGCGTGAGGAAGTCACCGACTTCCTCGACAAGCAACTCCTCCCACAGGTGCGTGAAATTCTGGAACAGGCTAATCCAGATAACAATGCTCAGGTGCAAGCGGAGCTAGATGGAGTGATGAAGACCCTTCTCGATCTAGGGGTTGATCCAGAGACGAATCCCAAGGTGCTAGAACTCAAAGCTAAGCTAGGTGCTTCAGTCGATCTGAGCAAAATGGAGAATGAGATTTATTCTGACATGCTCAACTTCTTCAAACGCTACTACTCGGATGGTGATTTCATGTCGATGCGTCGCTACAAGGAGGGTGTTTATGCCATGCCCTATGAGGGTGAGGAAGTGAAGCTCCACTGGGCGAACCATGATCAGTATTACATCAAGACCTCTGAAAGCCTCACGAACTATACCTTCAAGGCTGGCAAAAAGAGAGTAAGGTTCGAGTTAATCAATGCCACTACAGAGAAGAATAATAATAAGGCAACTGAAGGAAAAGAACGCCGCTTCATTCTCCATGAGGACGCTCCTACCACCGTCTCTGGTGATGAAATGATCATCCGCTTTGAATACAAAGCTGGCTCAGAAAAGAGACCGCAGGATAAATCAACAAAAACTGCTCAAAGTTATAATGACCAGACCTACACTCTCCTCAAAGACAGAGCTGAGATCGATGCCTTTGGATTGTTAGAACTTTCACCCACAGAGAAGAAGAAAGAACGCACTCTATTAGAAAAGCACCTTACCGACTTTACCTCCAAAAATAGCTTCGACTACTTCATTCACAAAGACCTCGGCAAGTTTCTCCGTCGTGAGCTGGATTTCTTTATCAAGAACGAGATCATGCACCTCGATGACATCGAGAATGAAGCCGCACCAAAAATTGAATCCTATTTAGCAAAGATCAAGGCTCTCCGCAAGGTCGCAGGAAAAATTATCAGCTTTTTGGCTCAGCTGGAAGACTTTCAGAAAAAACTATGGCTAAAGAAAAAATTCGTCCTAGAGAGCCACTACTGTATAACCATCGATCAGATCCTCAAACACGAGGATGCAGAGGCAATTCTGAAAACCATAGCCAGCAATGACGCTCAGCGAGAGGAATGGGTAAAACTCTTTGCTATCAATGAAATCGAAGGTGATTTATCTGCTCCAGCCTACACTTCCCCACTCACCGTAGAATTTCTCAAAGCAAACGACAAACTACTCATCGATACTAAGTTCTACGACACGAAGTTCAAATACCAAGTCATCAGCGGCTTTGATGATCTTGATGCTCAGACTGATGGATTGATGATTAATTCAGAGAATTTTCAAGCGTTGAATTTGTTGCGGGATCGGTATCGGGAGCAGGTGAAGTGTATTTACATCGATCCGCCATATAATACGGGAAATGACGGATTCGCCTATAAGGATAGTTACCAACATTCAAGCTGGGCTAGTATGATTTTTGATCGTGTTTCATCTAGTCAGCTGTTGTTGTCTTCGCAGGGATTCTTCTGGGGGCATATTGACTACAATGAGAATTGGACTTTTAAAAAGGTATTAGACAACATTTTTAGTAATGACGGCTTCGTGAACGAAATTTTATGGAAAAGAAGAGGTGGGAGTTCAAATCCGTCAAACCAGCTAGGAATTATCACTGACACTATCTATTTATACAGAAATTCAGACGAAGCTGTCTTAAAACCTGTTTACACCAAGAACTCAGAAGAGGCTAAAAACTATATAAAAGAGAGATTTACGGAGAAAGATGCTGATGGTCGTCTTTATATGAAATCGCCGATAGTAAGCCCCAACTATCGAGAGAATTTGTGTTATGACTACAAAGGATACAAACATCCGCCCAATGGATGGTCAATTACTCTAGAATTGATGCAAAAATGGGATGCAATCGGAAAGCTATATTTCCCGAAAACAGGTAATCGTATTTATAGAAAGATCTATCTTGATGAGTATCAAGGACAGCCAATTCAAAATTTATGGCTCGATATTCATGTTATCAACCCAATGGCTCTTGAGCGTGTTGACTTTGCCACACAAAAACCTATATCACTGCTCAAAAGGGTTATGGATTTCTCTACCGAAAAGGACTCGACAATTCTCGACTACTTCGCGGGCTCTGGAACTACAGGTCATGCCGTCATCAACCTAAATCGAGAAGACCAAGGTAACCGCAAATACATCCTCGTCGAGATGGGAGCGTATTTTAACAGCGTCACAAAGCCTCGCATGCAAAAAGCAACTTACTACTCAAACAAGCGTAAGGACGGCAAGCTAACCTCCAAAGAAGGTGTTTCCCACCTCATGAAATACCTCACGCTCGAACAATACGAGGACACGCTTGATAACCTCAATTTTGAGCGGAACAAAACTCAATCCAGTCTGTTAGCTCAAAATCCCACACTGAACGAAGAGTATCTTCTTAGCTATATGCTCGACGTTGAAAGCCGAGGTTCGCAATCGCTTCTTAACGTCGATGCCTTTGCAAATCCCTTTGACTACCAGCTTCGCATTACTCGTGACGATGACACCCAGCTAGTCAACGTGGATTTAGTAGAAACCTTCAACTACCTGTTAGGGCTCATCGTTGAAACTATTCAGCTAGAGAGTAACGGCATCCTCTCCGTCACAGGAAAAACCAACAACCCTAATGGAGAAGGCAAACGTTGCCTGATCCTCTGGAGAAACGTCTCAGAAGTGGACAACGAAACACTCGATGACTGGTTCAAGAAACGCTACTCAGCCAAGGACTTCGAGTTCGACTCCATCTACATCAATGGAGACAACCACATCGAAAACCTCAAGCTCGATGATGACCACTGGAAAGTTCAGCTCATCGAATCTGAATTCCAGAAACTCATGTTCAGCACTCAAGACGTATAATCTATAGCCATAAAAAATGTCTCCATTCATCCCACATACGCTACCCTTAAAAGATGTAGACCATGAAAGATTACTGCCCATCATCGCAAATGCCACTGCGGAGTTAGCACGTTATGACGCCTTGCTTCAGGCCATCCCTAACGCTGCGGTCATGCTATCCCCCCTGACCACACAAGAGGCTGTGCTTTCCTCTAAAATAGAAGGAACCCAAGCAACAGTAGATGAAGTGCTAGAGCAGGAAGCAGGATTGACTAAAGAAGGAGACAAGTATCAAGACATCCAGGAAATAGGTAACTACCGCAAGGCTCTCTATGATGCCCGTGAATACTTAAAGGACTATCCTATTTCTTTAGATTTTGTCTGCCAAACACACCAAACACTGATGAACAGTGTGCGGGGACAAGATAAAACACCGGGTGAGTTCAGGCTCGATCAAAACTGGATAGGAAAAGCTGGCTGCACCATTGAAGAAGCCACCTTCGTCCCTCCTTGTCCTCTCCAGCTTCCGAATTATCTTTCAGATTGGCAAACCTACCTAACTGGTAAAGACATCCATCCCCTACTCCAAACAGCAGTCATGCATGCCCAATTTGAAATCTTACATCCATTCAAAGACGGTAATGGAAGAATTGGGCGTATTCTCATCCCGATGCTTCTCTTCCAAAAAGAACAGCTCACCGAACCCATGTTCTACCTCAGTGAATACTTAGAAAGTCATCGTGAAGAATATTATGAACGCCTGAAAGGAATCTCCAGAGATGGTGATTGGAATGGATGGCTAGAATTTTTCCTCACGGCTATTGTTATTCAAGCTAAATCCAATAATCAACGAGTTCGTCATATCATGAAATGCTACGAGCAGATGAAAACTACAGTGCATGAAATTACACACTCACAATACACGGTTTATCTACTCGATATGATCTTCAGCAAGCCCATCTTCAAAATGTCTGACTTAGCGGATCGCCTTCATCTCAAGCACGGAATCCATAAAAAAACAGCTACGGGCTTAATCACTCAGCTTCGTGATGCAGAGGTGTTAACCACTCTACAAGAAAGTAGTGGAAGAAGATCGGCTACGCTCTGCTTTCCTGTGCTGATCATGATTTGTGAAGGGAAAATTACACCGAATCTTGTGGAGCGTGAAAACTCCACAAAATAGTTTGTGGAGCGTGAAATGCGAAATAGGCTCCACAAGAAATGTAATGGAGCACAGAAACTCCACAAAATAAATCTAAATTTTCATTCTAATGGCGACTAAAAAGACCACAAAGAAACTACCAATCAAGTTCAGCAAACGACTGGTGCTCAATCAGTATATACTCAGTCTTCTGGGGGTGAAAACTTTTGAAGACCTCTCCATCTACGTCAATAAGATGGAAAATGAGGGGCTGACAGAAGATCGTATCTCTAGATTTCACCATGCCGTGGTGCAAGCCCTCCCCATTGCAGGAGGAGCTGAGTTAACAGCGGATACTCTTCTAGCTTATGATGAAAACATCGTTTCACACACACTCGCTATTCAAGGGAAACGCCCAGCTCCTATCACATGGAAGTATTTCCAATACCTAGGACTCCTTTTCACTGAGATCTACCTAGACCGCTACATGAACCAGCGAGAAGGCTTTCTCAATGCTCTCAATGCGTTTCGTGAGCAATTTAATGCTGATAAGGCAGCAGCAGATAAAGTCCAACTCTTCGAGGAAGACGACCTCAGTAAAATAGCATTCTGGAGTGCCACAGGCTCAGGGAAGACGCTTCTGATGCACATGAATATCAAGCAGTATCTTCACCACCTCAACAAAGCTGGTAGGTCACGGGAGCTGAATCGTATTCTTCTCGTCACTCCTAATGAAGGTCTCTCTAATCAACACAAACAGGAATTTGACGAGTCTGGTATACTTTCAAATCATTTCAGTAAAGCATCCTCTAGTGATTTCATGACGGAGAAGGCGGTAGAAATTATCGAGATCACTAAGCTCGGAGACAAGGATGGTGACAAGACAGTTTCAGTTGATGCTTTCGAGGGCAATAACCTCGTGTTAGTCGACGAAGGACACCGTGGATCTAGTGGTGAAGAATGGAGCAAGCGTAGAAGGAAGCTTGCTGAGAATGGCTTCACCTTCGAATACTCAGCAACTTTCGGACAAGCGGTTTCCAAAGATAAAAAGCTGAGCCAAGAATATGCAAAATGCATCCTCTTTGACTATTCCTATCGATACTTCTACACCGATGGCTACGGAAAGGACTATCGCATACTTAATCTACAAGAGGATGGAGACGAATTCGTCCGAGAACTCTATCTAACAGCCTGTCTTTTATCCTTCTACCAGCAGAAGATCCTATTCAAAGATCCTCGCTCTGAGGTGAGGAATTTCAATATTGAAAACCCGCTATGGGTATTTGTGGGAGGTAGTGTGAACGCAGTCAGAACTCAAAATAAGCGGAAAGTGTCTGATGTAGTAGACTTACTTCTGTTCTTAGGACGCTACACTCATAGCTCCAACCGAACTGTAGTGATCGAACGGATTGCCAGAGCTATCAGTGGTGACACTGGTCTCTTAAACACAAAGGGAGAAGATATTTTCTCAAATATGTTCCCGCATATCGACATGATGCAAACTGCTGAGCAAGTCTATGAGGGAACTCTAAAGGAAATCTTCAATGCTCAAGGGAGTGCAACCATTCACGTAGAAGAACTCAAAGGAGACGATGGTGAAATAGCCCTTCGTCTTGGAGAAAACGAACCGTTTGGCGTCATCAACGTGGGCGACACCTCAACTTTATGTAAACTCTGTGATGAACACGAGGAACTCATTGTTTCAGAAAAAAGTATTTCTAGCTCACTCTTCCAAGGCATAAACAAAGCAGGATCAATGATCAATATTCTCATTGGTTCTAAGAAATTCACTGAAGGCTGGAGTAGCTGGCGTGTAAGCACGATGGGCTTGATGAATATAGGTAAAAAGGAAGGTTCCCAGATCATCCAGCTATTTGGTCGAGGGGTGCGCCTCAAGGGCTATGAAAAAACACTCAAACGACATACAGCTCTCCATGAGCAAGGTATTGAAAAAAATGATTACCTAGCAAAGCTGGAGACACTAAATATCTTTGGTGTTCGTGCTGACTACATGCAGCAATTCAAAGAGTATCTCGAAGATGAAGGCGTGCCATCAGGAGATAATTTTGAAGAAATAATCTTCCCTGTCATTCCAAATCTAGGGACGCAAAATCTCAAGCTCAAGCTTAAGACCGTTAGGCTCAAAGAGGGACTGGACTACAAACGCCAAGGCGAAAAGCCTCATCTCAAGCCACTCAATTCAAATGGTGATAGAAAGATAGGAAAAGTCACGCTCGATTACTATCCAAGAATTCAAGCTTTCGTAGCTAAAGAAATCCATGTTGATCAATCTCAGGCAATGAAGAACTCTACCTCCTTTGGGTTTGAGCACATCGCATTCTTAGATATCGACGCTCTCTATTTTGAGCTTCAAAGATTTAAAAATGAACGTGCGTGGTTCAATCTCAGTTTAAGTAAAAAAGAAATTCAACCTATACTCGAAGACCACAGTTGGTATGAACTTCTTATTCCTCAAGATCAACTATCCTTCAACCGATTTGATAAAATACGACTCTGGCAAAACATCGCTGGCGACTTACTTAAGAAATACTGCGACCGCTACTACAAGTCCTGTAAAGACGAATGGGAAGCTCCTAACCGTGAATACAGAGACCTCGATCTCAATGATCCTAATTTCATCGCTGAGTATAAACTGCTGATAGACCAGTCTCAAACTCAGATCATCAACCAACTTAAGGCGATCAAGGATAAGCTCGAAAAGGGTGAAGTGCCAACGGCTGATCTAAGCTTCGGGCAAGGGCGAGTGCTTGTTTTCGACCGTCATCTTTATCAGCCATTACTTTACGCTGAAGGTGGGGAAATAGAGATAAAACCAGTAGCTCTAAACTTAGGGGAAAAGAAATTTATCGGAGACCTCAGAGAGTTTTACCAGAAGTCAGAAGACGACTTCAAAAACAAGGAACTCTATCTACTCCGAAACATGAGTAAAGGACGTGGTGTGGGCTTCTTTGAGGCTGGAAACTTCTACCCAGATTTCGTGCTGTGGATACTCGATGAGAAGAAACAGCACATTGCATTCGTTGATCCAAAGGGAATCCGTAATCTCCATGCCAATGACCCCAAGATTAAATTCTACAAGACGATCAAAACCATCGAACAACAGCTTGGTGATCCCAACGTAACACTCAACTCGTTCATCATTTCAAATACCCCATACCACCTAGTCAAACACTGGGAGAAAGGGCTTGAGAAAGGCGACTTCGAAGATAAACATGTCCTCTTCCAAGATGACGTAAACTACGTGAAACAAATTTTTCAGAGAATTTGATTTAGAGGCGTTTATCAAAGCTGAATTCTTTTGCCCCACCAACCACTATTTTCTTATAATCTGGGTGATGTGGATTGAGTAAAATATTCGTTTCTTCTGGGATCATCACTGAAGGAACTGATATTGCTAATTGACTTGAAGCGTCTATCCAATCGTCCCCGATCTCTTGTGTGCTCTTAGTGACAGGGCTACTCCTCCAGCCTTTAGGGAGAATTTTTGCAGGATAGTTCGTCACCAGTTCCCTAAGGATCTTCACTTCAAGAATTCTAAACGGCAGTTGCCGACTCATTGGTGAAGTTAGGTGGACGAGCATTTCTAGTGCTGCTAATGCTCTACTCCCACCCAGATACACCATCGCTCTTCCAGGCGAGTTCCAGCGACCTCCCATAAGCCTTGCACCTTCGCCAGAAAAAGCGTCGTGTGCCCACTTGGGGGAAACAATCCGATACCCGCAAACAAAGCTCTCAGTAGTCTTCACAGCATCAATTTGATCATCGCTATACATTTAGTTAAAAATTCCATGTTCTATCCTGCCAATAAGATGCTCTACCTCTCTGGCTCCAAACTCAGTGTCTGAGTAATTCAGCGGAGATTCCCCAGCTGTCCCAGGATTAGACGTCTTGAGCCATTCCCGAGTCGCTTCCTTTGTTTGGAAAACATCCATAATGATCCCGAAAAGACGAGCAAACCTAACGACACGCTCACTCTCTGGGGTCTCCAATCGACCAGATTTCTTACGCCTGTGAAGAGTGGCAGGAGAAACGCCTAAGTAGCGACCTAACTCATCTTCTGGGATCTGAAGCAGTTCCTGTAATAGCCTGAACTCCTTCATAGGAAAGCCATCACGTAGCCTCTCTACCAATGGAACCTGAACAGCAATAGCATTGTCTTCCAGCATGTTATTCTCCGTAGTTTCTTTCACTTTAGGCAAAAATGACAGCACAACATATTCATCTGTGTATCTCATATGAATAAATTAACTTATTCATATGACCATGTCAAATGGATTGATTAATTATCTCACATAACATTCTACAAACAAAAAAGAAGCTCTCACCCAATTAAGGATGAGAGCTTCTGAAATTATATATTTACAACTAAATTGATTACGCAGGAGATTCTACGACTTCATCCGCTAATGGATCTTCTTCATCCTCGTCCTTAGCCTCTTCTTCTACTTCACTAGCAGTAACTGCTGGTGGCGTTGGAGCTGGTGGCTCTGGTGGGCTAGGCATGACTGGAGGATTCTCCATCTCACCTTTATAAAGTAAGTCTTCTGTCTGCTTTCCGTTAAGAGTTTCAAATTCTAGGAGAGCTTTAGCAACGCGGTCGAGACCTTCACGGTTTTCGATTAGTAAAGCTGTAGCACGAGCGTAAGCATCATCAATCAGAGTTCTAATTTCTTCATCAATGAATCGTGAAGTTTGCTCTGAATAAGTCTTCCCCTTAGCTTGAAACATCTCTTGGTTGCCATCGCTTCCATATTCTACCATGCCGAGTTTTTCACTCATACCCCACTCACATACCATCTTACGTGCTATATTAGTCGCTTGCCTGATGTCACCTGAAGCTCCATTTGTGACGTTACCGAAGACTAGTTCCTCAGCGACACGACCACCCATTGCAACACAGAGTTGGTCGATTAACTCACCCTGGCGACAAGTGTATTTATCTTCTTCAGGTAGGAACATCGCCATACCGAGAGCTGGTCCACGTGGGATAATCGTTACTTTATGAAGTGAATCAGTCTGCTCACAGATGATGTTAAGAATAGCATGTCCAGCTTCGTGGAATGCAGTATTCTCTTTTTCCTTATCACTGAGAGCTAATGAACGGCGCTCACGTCCCCAGCGCACTTTATCACGAGCTTCTTCTAGCTCAGGCTGCTTAATCTCTTTTTTACCGCCTCTTGCTGCAAGAAGTGCGGCTTCGTTAATAAGGTTAGCAAGTTCTGCTCCTGAAAAACCTGGAGTTCCTCTAGCGATGATTCCAAGATCTACATCTTTATTAAGTTTCACCTTCTTAGCATACACATCAAGAATCTGCTCACGACCTACCACATCTGGAAGGTTCACAGTCACCTGACGGTCAAATCTACCCGGTCTGAGTAGAGCCGGGTCAAGAACATCTGGTCTGTTAGTCGCAGCAATGATGATCACACCTGAACGAGCGTCAAATCCATCCATCTCTACAAGCAGAGCATTCAATGTCTGCTCACGCTCATCGTGTCCACCACCCATGCCTTGACCACGGTGGCGACCTACTGCGTCGATCTCATCGATAAAGATAATACAAGGAGAGTTCTTCTTACCTTGCTCAAACATATCACGGACACGGCTAGCACCAACACCCACGAACATTTCTACAAAATCAGAACCAGAGATAGAGAAAAACGGAACTTCAGCTTCACCAGCAATTGCTCTCGCAAGGAGAGTTTTACCAGTTCCTGGGGAACCGATCATGAGAACACCTTTAGGGATGTTACCACCAAGCATTTCAAATTTCTTAGGGTCACGGAGGAAATCTACGATCTCGAAAAGTTCTTCTTTAGCTTCATGAATACCAGCCACGTCCTTAAATGTAACACGGTTCTTATCTTGATTAAGCATCTTCGCCTTACTTTTACCAAAGCTCATTGCGCCCTTACCTGCATTCTTCATCTGGCTACGGAATAGGAAGAATAAGAGCAGAACGATAAGGATAATCGGAAGGAAGTTCATGAGGAAGAAACTCATTGTTCCCGAATCGATCTTCTTTTTAATCTTGGTATTAGAAAGCAGCATCTTGTCCGACGCAGTCATTTCACTGAAATTAATAGGCACAGTAAATGACTTCCATTCAGCTGGCACATCGCCACCAAGTTTAGCAAACATTTTCATGTCACCCTCAAATACAGCGTCTGAGCTATTCTCTAATTTGAGTAATTTCATTTGTCTGTCGCCATCTAGAACGATGTGACCTTTAGAAAGCAGGCTCTTAAGATCAACAATCGTAATTGCTTCAGCGGCATCACCGTTCATAGGTAGTTCAGAAACTTTCACAGTTGGGACATTAAGGTTCTGCTGGATCTGGTTAATAAATGATCCATGTGCCTGAGTGTCCAGAACCACTACAAATGACTTAGACTCTAATTTTTGATTCGGGTTATCGTATGTAGCAGCATCACGTTTTCCAGTAATCGTCCCCATAACAGAGCTCTGTCCTGAGTTTAGCGTAAGACGATCATCAAGGTTGAGGTTTCTATCATTCAGAAAACTAGTTATCTCAGACTTACTTTCCTTATCACCAGTGAAATTCTCCAAAGGATCAATCATGACCTTTCCTTCTTGAAGATAGCCACGGAACTCAGAGAATGTGATTTCTTTAGCTTTATCAGCAGCTGAACTATTAGTCATCGCAGCATAGATAATACCTGCACCGATTAGTAGCAAAATAATCACTCTCCAATTTGGCCCTGACTTCTCAGGTTTTCCATCTGCATTAAACTTAGGAGGATTAGGTCCTTTTTTACCTGATAGTTTAGATCCTTTTGGTGCTGGAGGAGGTTCTGGTGGTTGTTGATTTGCCATGGATTGTATTTCTATTTTTGTCGAGAAATTGATTAATGATATTTTATTCTAATGCTCTGAATATCTCTGCCTTACAGACAATATAACTGCATAGGTGCGGCACAAGGTATCGACAAAACTTAAAAAGGAAATCCTTTTTTCATAGGTTCCTAAAAAAAACTATATTTTAACGATGGTTGCTTGCACAAATCAGACTTGATGTTCAGAATCTTTCTCAGTGAAATCTTCCACTGAATCACCAAATCGCAAGCCAAAATTGCAGTTTTTTGAACCTGCGTCATTTATTCGTCGCTGGATCTCCCCTGCACCCCGTTCCATTGCCCATGCTGGCACCTTGGTGGACATCTTTGCGTCGTTTATTTCGATCGATGACAAAATAGACACCTCTGAAGCAGAAGTTGCTCTAGATCTTCTCCGCCATGCCTATCCAGAGGCTGATCACGGATGGCTTGCGAGACGGCTACAGCGAGCGTTCAAATCACCAAGCACTATTGATACCTTAGCGAATCGTATCAAAGTAGAGATGAAAAATTCCGTTCTAGTAGACCTAGGGCTTCAACTTTATTTGTTAATTGACTCTTCAAGCCACAAGCAATGCGGGATGGAAGCCTTCAATCTACTGTTCAGTCTTATCGGTGAGCCTCAGCTAGCGAACTCGATCTGCAAGGAAATGAATGACCAGTTTCAGAATGAACTGCCATTCACCCGAGTCATCTTCTCCCCTGACCCGTCTGCCGATGTCCAGCTACCTCCAGATCACACTAATCACTCTTTTAGACTCTACAGAGCAGGTCAGCTCACCCTCCTCCGTAACACAGGTGCTAACACTCTCTGGCTTGGGGGAAACGCTATTCTTTTCGGACACAGCACCAGACTCAGATCCCACCAACGCCTCACTCTCCCCAGTTGGACATTATTCCATGACGACCTCAGCTTCTTCCTCACCTCTCATCAGCAAGGGCAATCTAGACCACTTTATATTCATGAAACCTCTGAAGGCCTCACCGCTGAGCGTAGTAGATCTCGACACAGCAGCATAAAAATAGATTTTGGCACTAAAGCGACTCTTAGTATCATCCGTAATTCAGAACTCACAATCCATGGTCAAGAACTCCTAGAGGACACACCTATCGAACTCGGTCTACATGAGAAAATTACTCTTTCAGATGGTAAAAAAGTCAGCCTAGAGCACCTCAGACGCCAAGTAATGGAAGCTGGTGCGAGATTCAGGTTCAATGAAGGTGAACAAACTATTTTGGCATCAAATGACCCAACCCTCCTAGATAAAGGTGATCTACTCCTCTCTCCAAGTTTAACGGGAAAAGTCCTGTTGAAAATTAAATTTGATCCTTCTCGCTCAGAAGGTCAACTAGAAGTCATCGAAGCCGAGCACACGATTTTCATCAATAATCAGCCAGCCAAGCAGTTCTCTACGCTTAACGATGGCATGCTGATCCGCTTAAGTTCCAGCCAAGGAATCCGCTGTAGGTTTAGTGACGGAATCATTGATGAAGAGCGCACTGTCATTCGCGAACTCAAGCTAGATGGTGTCTCCCACCAGTTTTCAGAAACAGATGTCGCTCTAGATAACATCGACCTAACGATCAAACGTGGTGAAATGCTCTGTATCATAGGGCCTAGTGGGTGTGGTAAATCCACCTTACTGTCCACCATCGCAGGACAGCTTAAACCTACTCGTGGACATGTCAGGCTCAACGGCATTTCACTCTATATCCACCGTGAGAGACTAGCTCCATTCATCACCTACATGCCTCAAGAAGAGGCTCTCAACACAAACCTAACAGTCCGCGAGCATCTACAGCACGCATGTAGCATTCGCCGCCCTCACCTCTCAAGCCAGGAACTTAGCAGACGTGTAGACAGTATCCTCGGTGAACTAGCACTTCAATCACTCGCTCACAGAAAAATCGGCTCGCTAGGCGATAAGAGTATCAGTGGTGGTGAACGTGGTCGACTCAACCTTGGACTAGATTTAGGCTCGGCTGCAGAGATTCTATTATTCGATGAGCCTATCTCAGGACTTTCATCAAAGGACTCAGAGCATGTAGCCGAAACTCTCAAAGGTATCGCACAAGACAAGATTGTCATCGCCTCACTCCACAGACCAGGCGCCAGCGTGCTCAGCCTCTTCGATAAAATCCTACTATTAGACAAAGGTGGTCGTGTTGCGTTCTTTGGAACTTCTGAGCAGATGTTCAAATACTTTAAGAATGCCTACCGTGAATTAAATATCCCTACAAGACGCCGACTTAATGCTGAGCAAAACTCTGCTGCTGACTTCGTCTTCGACGTCATAGAAACACCCCTACACAATTTTACCCAATCTAACATCAGTTCCTACGCTCGACGTTTCCCACCAAGATTTTGGCAGGAGAAGTTTGAGAGTCACATGCTTCTCAAGAATGTCACCAGCGGAGAAACTCCCGCTCAGACACAACTCGGTGATTTACCCAGAGCTGAAGACAACATGCCGATACCGATCAGTAGAAAGCGTGTTCTAAAAGACTACTGGACCCTATTTAAAACTCACCTTAAACGCAGCGCGCTCTCTAAGTTTAGAAACAAAAGCACTATATACTCATCGATCTTAGAAGCTCCATTACTAGCATTTCTGATCGGTCTCACACTCAGAGCCTCAGCAGATGGTCCCTATGACTTCGGTTCTGGCAATAACCTAATCGAATACCTATTCCTCTCCATCACAGTCGGCATGTTCTTAGGCCTTACTAATAGTGCTACCGAGATTTTAAGAGATAAACCAATTTTGCGACGTGAAAGAAACCACAGATACGGAACAGGTATTTACCTCTTAGCTAAATTTGCAACACTCTCGCTATTGGCGATACTCCAATGCGGAATCTATATCGCCATTGGTAATAACATGCTCGATATCGATGGCATGTATTTCCATCATTGGTTCTGGATGAGCTTCACTGCACTAGTGGGCACAGCGATGGCGATACTCATCTCATCAATAGTAAAAAGTGAACGTGCAGCACTATCCGCCGTGCCGCTACTACTTGTTCCCCAGTTACTACTGGCTGGTGCATTAGTGCAGTTCAAGGACATGAACAGAGGACTCTTCCAAGGAGGTGATGAAGCACGTAAAGAAGGGGCTGAACCATTCCCTGCAAGGTTTATGCCGCTAAGATATGCTTACGAAGGCATCATTATTACTCAAGCCAAGGAGAACTGGTTCTCCTGCACAACGGATACCTTAACTAGCAAACGAGATTGGCTGAAGAAACAAGTGAATCCGAATAGTGGTGAATCTTCTATCGACTCCAAAACTGGAAAACCTAAACTTAACACTGAACAATTAGAACGCTTAAGAGTTCTCAATTTGGCGATCCAGCTAGCAGACGCAGCAGAGTCTCCAGATAAACTAAACGCCAAGAAGCTTATCAACCTCATTGTTAAAACTGGCTTAAATGATTCCTATAAAGATCTAGAAAATCTAACTATCCGCGACAAAGAACAGATCTACCCATCCTGTCAGTCTTACTTTAAAAACACCAAGCTCGCTGACGCAACTAAATTATCTAACTCCACCCGAGCAGCCAATGCATACCGACGTGAAGACAACAAAAATCAGGCGGTGACTAATTCCGTATTCCTAGACGAATGGAAATTCTGGTTCGGAATGAAGGTCAGCACGATCACCTGGTGCCTACTAGTCCTCAGTGTCATCACCTCTACCTGCCTGATCTTATCCACCTTCATCATCACTCGATGGAATCGTAAGGTTAATTAAAACGACAATTCATAAATAAAAAACCAGCTCCCATTTAAGGAAGCTGGTTGATTTTTAAATTTATTTTAAAGCCAAAATTAATCATCAGTGTAAGCCTTATGACCTTCTTTTTTAAGACTCTTCCACTTAGAGGCTAGCTCAGTGATCAACTTATCATCCTTCTTGATGTATGCTATTTCTAGCTCACAAAGAATAGCGTAAGTTAGTCCCATAAGCCTACGTGAGTCAGCAAGAGCGATAGCTTTTTGATCGCCATCTTTCATGTCCTTCACTAATGAAGGATCGAAAGCCATTGACCTAAGAAGAGCTGAATGAGCCTCTCTTACAACCTTAGCTCCGCCTACATAATCGGACTTATCCATTTTACGAAGTGCTTTGAGTCTATCACTCACAGTTTTCATTTCCTTTTCCATAGGCGTGCCCTCCTTGTCGTCATCTGCAATCGCAGAAGCACAACCTAAGAAACCCATTGCAATAGTACCTAAGAATAACTTTAATCGTTTTCTTCTCATATCAGATTACTATTACACCCAAATTTGAATCTTTGCAAAAACTTTTCTTAGAGCTTCACAAAATTCCACAATTCCACACTTCCCAGACAGCATCCATATGTTTAGAACTCACATCACACATGGCAGCTAAGAAAACAAAACAACTCACTCCAATGATGGCGCAGTATCAAGCAATGCGCAAATCACTCCCTGACGATGTCGTTCTCTTTTTCCGCCTGGGCGACTTCTATGAAATGTTTTTCGATGACGCAAAAAGAGCTGCTGGTGTTCTCAACATCGCTCTAACAAAGCGCCATGATGTCCCCATGTGTGGCTTCCCCTACCATGCTGCTGAGGGATACATTGCCAAGCTAGTCCGTGCTAATACCCGTGTTGCCCTCGCTGAACAGACGACTACACCAGTCGCAGGAAAACTTGTAGAAAGAGAGATCTCTCAGATAATTTCCGCAGGAACGGTCAATGACATCAACCTACTCGATGACACCAAGCATAACTATCTAGCCTCAGTCTATCTAGGCGGCAGTAAGAAAAAACCGTGCTACGCCATAGCCTGTGCGGATCACACTACTGGAAAGTTCACTCTAGCTGAATTCTCTAACAAAGCACTCATGACCGATGAATTAAAACGCCTCTCTCCCTCCGAGATTATCATCGCCGATGACCAACTCGCAGAACTAGGCGACATCGCATCCTGCCAGCCATACGATGCCTATACCTATCACTACGACACTGCACTCCACACTTTAAAAAATCACTTCAAAGTTAACTCACTCGATGGATTTGGCTGTTCAGAAATGGAGACTGCCACCTGTGCTGCGGGTGCCATTCTACATTATCTCTCGCATCAGCTACGCCGCTCCTGTGACCACCTTAGAAGACTTTCTGTTAGAGAATCTGCTAACTATGTGCTTATTGATGCCGCCTCACAGTCTAACCTAGACTTGGTGGAATCTCGAACAGGTAAGAAGCACACACTTCTAGGAGCTCTAGACCGCACCTCCACCCCCATGGGTGCTCGTAAACTCCGGGGCTGGATACTCCACCCACTCCGTGACCTTACTCCACTTTTAGCCAGACAAAACCTCATCGCAGCCTTTCTCGCTCAGCCGTATTTACTCTCTACCTGTCGTGACACTCTGAAGAACATCCGAGACATAGAACGCACCACTGGGCGTCTATCTCAGAGAGCAGGTACACCTCGCGATCTTCTTTCACTAGCGAATTCACTCGCTAACATCCCGACACTTAAAGCTGATCTAACAGCGGTTGCCGCCTCTACAGATCTCGCTGCTCAGCTTCTCCAAAAAATCGAAGAATTTCCAGAACTAGTAGAACTCCTCCAGGACGCCCTAGTAGATGAACCACCGACTAGCACTAAGGATGGTAATATTCTACGCTGTGGCTATATCCCAGAGCTCGATGAGCTACGCTCCGCCTCTACTGATGGTAAAAAATGGATCGCCCAGCTCCAAGAATCTGAACGCAAGAGAACAGGAATCGACACCCTAAAAATCAAGTTCAACAACGTCTTCGGTTACTTCATAGAGATCACTAAAGCCAAAGCAGACAAAGTCCCAGACGACTACACTCGCAAGCAAACAATGGCGAATGGAGAACGCTTCATCACTCCAGAGCTCAAGGAAGTAGAAAACAAAATCCTCGGTGCAGAAGAACGCTCCAAGCAACTAGAACTCGAAGAATTCGTCAAACTCCGTAATCAACTCTGTGCCCACATCGATCCCCTTCAAACAACGGCTGACGCTCTAGCCTCACTAGACGTATTGCTCGGCCTAGCCGAAACTGCTCAGTTACTAGGTCACACCAGACCTAAGCTCGATGAATCCACGCACCTACAGATCATCGATGGTCGCCACCCAGTGTTAGAACAAACTCTAGTCGATGAAAAATTCGTCCCTAATGATACTCTGTTAGATCCGGAAACGTCGAACCTAGTTATTCTAACAGGACCGAACATGGCAGGTAAATCTACTTACATTCGCCAAGTCGCACTCATCACACTCATGGCTCAGATCGGAGCCTACGTCCCAGCGGAGTCAGCTCATGTAGGTCTAACAGATCGTATTTTCTGCCGAGTCGGAGCGAGCGATGACCTAGCTCGAGGGCAGTCCACCTTCATGGTAGAAATGAATGAAACTTCACTCATCATCAACAACGCCACTGAGAAATCTTTAGTCATTCTCGATGAAATAGGACGAGGCACCGCCACATTTGACGGACTCTCCATAGCATGGTCAGTCGCCGAATATTTAAACGACGTCATCAAATCCCGTACCCTCTTTGCCACCCACTACCACGAGCTCACAGACCTAGCAAGCACCCGTGACGCTGTAGCTAACTACAACGTAGCCGTCCGAGAATGGAATGACGACATCATCTTCCTCCGCAAGATACTCCCAGGAACCGCTGACAAATCCTACGGTATCCAAGTCGCCAAATTAGCCGGCTTACCACCAGCGATCGTTAACCGTGCGAAGGACATCCTCAGTCACCTAGAGATGAACTCCTCTAAACCTGAAGCTAAAGGCAAACCAAAGCCAAAGAACACTAGGCAGACAATGCCTGAATCTGATTCACCACAGATGAATCTATTTTAAAAGCACCTCCCACCATTCTTAAAAAGACGGGAGCATGGGAGTCTCGACCGTTTCTGCCACGGCAGAAAAAACTAACCGCCCGTGAATTTAAAACATCACACATTTTCCTTTGATACATTCTTGAATCCATGTTTAAGTAATTATTCTATGAAACATTTAACCCTACCTCTTTTTATTCTATGCGTAAGTAATTCTTATGCAGCTAGTCTAATCAGCTTTGAGTTTGATACGAGCAGCAACGCGATCAATGGAGATACCTCTCTTGCAGACCTTCACGATACAGCCATTGATGGAGTGATTACTCCGACTGCCTTTAGCTTGGACTCTATCGTCTCTGGTCTACTTCTAACGGTAACATCATCACAGAGCCACATCAGCTATACGGCAAATGGTCTGGGCATAACTTCTGGTGGCACACTCAATACTGCTGGCGACGCTCTAACATTCAGCTTTAATCAAGCGATCACTCTCGACTTTCTAGATATGGGCGATTTCACAGGCAATGGATTAACAAGTGAAGATGCTGTATCAATCATCTATTCAAATTCGAATCCAACCGTGACTTTAATCGGCGGTAGCTTCGACAATAACACAAGCGATACCATCACTTTTTCTTCAGGTAATGCACTAACAGCCAACGAGTCATTCACCATCAATCGAGTCGACGGCAACTTCTCACTTGAAGGGTTCAATGTCACCGTTGTCCCAGAGCCATCATCTACTGTCCTTCTTGGAATCGGCGGACTCGCGTTGATCCTACGTCGTCGTAAGTAATTTGACACAAATAGTGATCTAATTTATTTTCGGTATTCCGTCAGGTAAGTATAATAGAATAGGAATAAGGCATTTCACTACGTTGACAGGATATTTCTATACCTGAATCCGATTTAGCTCAGATGAATCTATTTTAAAACAGTATCGCTAAAATCCGCTCAAGGTGTTCTGCATCCTCAGCATCAAAGCTGTTCTCCTCTGTAGAATCTACATCGAGCACAGCAATCAACTTTTTGTCAGAAAACACAGGAACCACGATCTCACTTACCGAAGCTGCATCGCAGGCAATGTGTCCGTCAAATTCTCCTACATTTTTTACAACTTGCGTCTCTTTTGTTAGAGCAGCAGTCCCACAAACACCGCGACCAATAGTGATTCGCATGCAAGCTGGCGTTCCTTGGTAAGGACCAACAACAAGTTTCTTATCCACTACACGGTAAAATCCAGTCCAGTAAAAGTGGTCGAATTCATGATGCAACACAGCCACAACTGTCGCCATTTTAACGATATCATCCGACTCATCACCCAGCATAGCTACAAGCTTCTGTTCACATTCTAAATATTTTTCACTCTTCATCACTAAATCTACTAATCAGTAATTGGCAATTCCATTTCGAACGGAGGAATTTCTACCATAATTCTAATCCCGTCCATAGTCACACCATAGAAAGCGCCCGATGCCGAAGCACTGAAAGCGATCACATGATAGCTATTATAATTAAAACTTTTACCTGGAGCTAAGATTGGCATATGACCGATCACTCCATCCCCCTCAACCACTGTTAAATCATGATCAGACTCCTCGATCATCCACTTACGGCCTAAGATCTGAATCGTCTGATCCGAGTCATTATGGATAGTCACATAATAGATAAATGGACGTGGTTTCTCTGCTGGAGCGTGAAGCGTAGGCATGTAGCTCACATTATCAACCACGACTCTTAGACCTTTTATCTGTTTATAAGACATAATGAATAGTTAGACTCTCTTCGACATGACGTGGCGAAGAACAGCAATCGGTAAAATAGAAATCCCAGCGGCTGCTAGAGCAACTTTCCAGCCAGGATAGACACGAGTATTTCCTCGCTCTAGTCCGTTCAGTGCAGAACTTACAACTTTTGATTTATCCACATAGAACATTTCTCTACCTGGCAAACTATTCACACCCTCAGAGCGCATTGCCACACTACCGAATTCTGTATGAACTGGACCTGGGCAAAGTGCCATCACCTTGATGTTATCCTTCTTCAACTCTAGTCTCAGTGCCTCAGAGAAGCTCGTCACATAAGCTTTAGATGCTGCATAGACAGCGAAATCTGGAACAGGTAAGATACTAGCCAATGAACTAACATTGATGATCGAACCATTCTGACTCTCACGCATTTTAGGTATAACAGCATGAGTCAGGTGTGTCAGCGCTGTGATATTAAGCTGAAGCATTTTCTCAAGCTTCGGCCACTCAGACTGCACAAATTTTCCATAGTCACCCATTCCAGCATTGTTGATTAACAAGTCAGGACGAGTACCATGAGTCACGAGCGTGTTAATGAAGTCTGCTCGCTCTTTTATCGCCGTGAGATCCACAGTAAAAAAGAGAACGTCAAGCTCAGGATTTAGCTGCTTTAAATCTGCTGCTAAATCTCTGAGTCGATCTTCCCTACGTGCTACCAGTATTATCTGCCGGCAACGATAGACTAACTGACGAGCAAACTCTTCACCAATGCCAGCTGAGGCACCAGTGATGAGAACAGAATCATAATGTTTTTGCTCGCTCATCAGTCAATTAGTTTTAAATTTATAAATTCTCCGCTAAAAACTAAGCGGTAGCATTTTCTTGGCTCATCTCTACGATGCGAAGTGGCACACGTGATACGAGTTCTTCGTCGATGCTGATGTCTACATAGTAAACCCCGTCTACAGGGAACTTAAGGCCCTGAAGATTGAGGATGAGGTTACGTGTCATGAATGGCACATTCTCAGGAATCTCGATTGGCATGTCAGCCTCGATTGGCATTTTGTCGTCGAGAGGTGTTCCGTCTGCATCGATGATGTTTACAGTGAACTTATGGTCACCGCCATCTTCAGGTGTTATGCATAGGCGCATTGCGAGCACACATGCTGGGTGCACGAGTGGCATTGCTGGTCCTGCGAGAGTGTCGAAAGTTCCGCTGATTACCATTTTACCGTTATAATCTGCTGCGAAATCACAAAGTGTTGCTATTTGAATATCCATAAGAATTTTTTTAATAATGATTGTTTTCTGTCTATATCCGCTAAACAGAACACCTCACTAATGCCACATATTTCTATGACGTAAAGCATGTAGTTCATAAAATAGTGTCAGAAGGGGATCATCAGTAAAATATCACTAAAAAAAACCTTAATTTATACTGGTCATACCAGCCATTCAACACCACCCTGCTCATCTCTAAATTGAGCTACCTATTATGTTTACACCAAAGTGGAAGAAACAAGCTATCCAACTCCAAAAAGGCGCTAAAAAGTTCCTTAACTACAAGCGTGACCTCCTCTCTGAGGATCGTGTCCGTGAGATTGATGGCCTCATCAACGACCTTAAATCCTCGATCAAATCTAAAGATAAAGATAAGGTCTGCAAAACAGGATTACTGTTAGAGAAAACCTGTGAGCAAGCACTACCTCGCTATAAAGGTCACAATCCTGTCCAAGAAAACCTCGAAGTGTTCTTCGTAGCCATCGTGGTAGCTCTTGGCATCCGTGCGTATTTCCTACAGCCATTTAGAATCCCGACTAACTCAATGTATCCTACGCTCAACGGCGTCACAGGAACAGCATTGGCTAAGGCAGACTGGCCATCCATGCCAGTAAGAGGCTTCCAACAAGCGACCCACGGCAGAGACTACTTTAGTGTCCGCACTAGAAGTGACTGTAAGATCGTTTCCATCAAGACTGGTCCTAGCATGCACTTCTTTACTAGCACAACTATTAAGTTCAGCGACGGCTACTCCCAGACTCTTTCAGGATCACCGACAGCGCTATTCCAAGCTGGTCTCACTGACCTCATGGATAAGTTACTCAAGAAACAAAAGCCTGTCATCTATTACAGACACAAGAATCTTACCCAAGACAGCAAAGAGCAGTTCTACAAAAACAGTAGCATACTAAGCTCAATAACGATTCCAGCCAATACCATCATTTCAGAAGGCTACATGAGTTCTGGAGATCTTATTCTTGTTGATAAAATGTCTTACCATTTCCGCTCTCCAAAGCGTGGTGAAGTCACAGTGTTCGACACCAGAAAAATCGCAGAGATCGAAGCACAAAACGCAGTAACAAGAACTCCTCCATCACACTATATCAAACGACTCATCGGTGTCCCGACTGACACGATTGAGCTACGTGACGGCAATAGAATCAAGGATTATCACAACTACTCATTTAACGAACACGCTCTGCTATTCAGAAACGGAGAAAAGGCTAAAGAACCCGGCATCATGCGTGTAGAAAGCCTAGATGGAGCCTACGATGGATATTCTACTTCAGCATTCCCGTTCAAGACCAGAGGAAATGGCACTACTGATATTGACTATTTAAACACAGATTCCTCTGTAGAACTCGCCTACAAGCCTAGCACTGGACTATCTGAATACTGGCTCATGGGCGACAACTCAAGACACTCATGGGACTCACGTGGATGGGGAACAGTGAAAGAATACAACATCACAGGACCAGCATTCCTCTCACTATGGCCATTCAAAAGCGGTCATTGGGGATTGATTAAATAATTAGAAAAAAATTCATACTGTATGAGTAAAGCCAAAGAGATTACCAAAAACGCGAAGTCCAACCTGGCATTCGCATTCGCCTGCTTACCTAAGCAGCGACGGAGCGACATGGTCACTCTCTACGCATTCTGTCGTATCGTGGATGATCTAGCTGACTCACCTGACCTTCCACTCCATGAGAAAATTTCAGGTCTAAACAACTGGCAAGAATGCTTCACACGACCACCCAGCCAATCTAAAGAGCTCAGTGATATCCAGAAGAGCATCCTAGAGATACGTGATCGCTACCAGATCGATAATCAATACTTCCTTGAGCTTATCGAAGGCTGTAAATCCGACTTAGACCCATCCAGGAGATTTGGTGAATGGGAACAACTAGAAGCATACACCTACCGCGTAGCTTGCTGTGTTGGCCTCATTTCTATAGAAATATTTGGTTGCAAGAAACCTGCATCTAAAGACTACGCTATCGCACTAGGTCATGCTCTTCAATTGACCAATATTCTCCGAGATGTCGGCGAAGATCTCACAGATAACCTGCGAATATACATTCCAGAAAACGACATGATCCGCTTCCAATACTCTGAGCGGGATCTTGTAGGAAGAGTTTACGACGGTCGCTTCATCTCCATGATGCAATACATCTCAGAGCGATCTGATCACTACTACGCAGAAGCTGAAAGATACCTTCCTAAAGAAGATAAAAAAGCTCTACGATCATCAGAAGCCATGCGTAAAATCTACCACGGCATCCTCAAGAAAATGCAGGAAGATCAGTTTAAAATCTTCGACAGACGCTACGGACTCAGCAAACCAAGAAAGATCTGGCTACTACTCACTTCCTTAGCTGGATTTTAAGAACTTCGACCTTGAACAACACTCACCAAATCGATAAATTTACGTTATGTCTTTAAAGGGAACCTCTGGCAGCCTGTAATAATTCCGCTTTAATATTTTCAAATTTGTCTGATAGATTAAATTGAGCTTATGAACTTCCAAGAGCATGAAAAAGCTGGCAATTTATTCTCAGCCATTGAGCACCAGCAAAAGATGACTAAGCGCACTGTTGGAGTCTTAAAACGATCATCGCTTGGAATGCTTTCCTAGCTACACTGATCCAAGTGACAGGCTACGATAAGAAGGATTGGAGTAAAGGTGGTAATTTACCTTTTCATCCTCTTCTAATGTTTAAAATCCTTATTCTTCAAAGCTTCCACGGACTCAGTGATGATGCAACGGAGTATCAAATAGGCGATCGACTTAGTTTTATGAACTTCCTAGATCTTCAAATGGGTGACCACATTCCAGATGCTAAAACGATTTGGGATTTTAAAGAACTCATTGAGAAGAACGGACGTAATGGAAGTAATAAGCTCTTTAGCTGTTTTCATCAAATGTTAGCTAAAAAAGACCAGGCTATTTTAGCTGATAGCACCTACCAGTCAGAGAAAAATGAGCCAGTGATGCTGGATCACAATTTAGAAGACTTCATCATCGCTAAAGCCTATCGGAATAAACCTCTGACTGAGCAACAACAACGATTTAATAAGACTGTGAGCCGTATGAGGGTGCGAGTTGAACATGTATTTGGCAGGATGAAATACATGGGAGCCGATCTATTTAGAAAGATTGGAATACAACGATCCAGACAGCATAATGCCCTCTGTAATTTAACCTACAATATGGATCGCTATGCGTTATTAGTGGCGTAGAACCCAGACAAGACACTCAAAAGGACTAACATCAATTAATGTATCAAACCACAAGCACAAACCAGCGATAAATCCCTAGAAAAAGTCAAATAATACAATCAATAGCAGTTAAATTCCTCTCAAATTACAAGAGCTTGGGAAAAGATAGGCTGCCAGAGGATCCCTTAGGTGCGCCTGGCCAATACCATTCTAGTAGCCATCTAACATAAACTTCAGTATCTGTCCATTTATCAGGCGGAGGGGGTATCTCTTCTTTCATATTAGTCTCTCCATATTTTACGGTGCATATCCCAGACTGGCCAAATCCACTCGAAGTCATCTTCAGTGTATTTCTCTACAGGATATTGAACATTGGCTGCTATTGTTGTTACTTGCTTCAGCTAGTTTGTTTTCCAAACGAACCTGCTTTTTCTTCTCCCTAGCCTCCCTGAAAAACGACTGCACCAAGCCCAGACATTCATCTAACATGACATCTCTAGTGACTTCACATTTGTGGTTTATTGGTGGGTTTGAGTCCAGCAGATTGATCCAGCCACCAGCGGCGCCACTTTTAGAATCTGAGCAACCGAAAACGACTCGATCAGGACGACAATGGACGATAGCTCCGGCACACATCGGACACGGCTCTTTCGTCACATACAGAGTGCAGCCTTCCAGCCGCCAATCTCCGACTACTTGCTGAGCCGAAGTCAAAGCGAGCATTTCCGCATGCGCTGTTGCATCTTTCAGCGTCTCGACCTGATTCCAGCCTCTAGCTATGATTTCACCATCTTTAACAATCACTGCTCCGATAGGAACCTCGGCTGCGGCATACGCCTTGCGAGCTTCACGCAACGCTTGCTGCATGAAGAACTCATCACTCGACATATCAAATATAAAATCGGCCATAACTCAAAATTTTAATACTACCTAAGGCACTCTAGGGAACTTGCTAAAGTCAGGGTCACGCTTCTCTACGAATGCGTTCTTACCTTCCTTGCCCTCTTCACTCATGTAGTAAAGTAGCGTCGCATTTCCAGCCATATCTAACAGACCCATCTGACCATCACAGTCAGCATTATGAGCAGCTTTAAGACAGCGGAGTGCCATTGGCGAATGCACCAGCATCTCACGACACCACTGTACTGTCTCCTTCTCAAGATCAGCAAGAGGAACAACCGTATTCACGAGCCCCATATCCTTCGCTTCCTGAGCGTCATATTGACGGCATAAGAACCAGATTTCTCTAGCCTTCTTCTGCCCTACTATCCTCGAAAGGTAGCTAGAACCAAGCCCACCATCAAAACTACCTACTTTAGGTCCAGTCTGACCAAATTTAGCATTATCTGCAGCGACCGTGAGATCACAAACTACGTGGAGCACATGCCCACCACCGATAGCATAACCTGCCACCATCGCCACGACTGGCTTTGGTAACGTTCTTATTTTACGCTGCACATCGAGAATATTAAGTCTCGGCACACCATCTTCTCCGATATATCCAGCATGACCACGCACCTTTTGATCACCACCAGAACAGAACGCTAAGTCACCTTCTCCCGTAAGAATGATGGCTCCCACTTTCGGGTCATCGTGAGCCAGATCTAAAGCAACTAGCATCTCTTTAACCGTCTTTGGTCGAAACGCATTTCTTACCTCAGGACGGTTAATCGTAATTTTAGCAATCTGCCCATCATCGGCAGTTTCATACTTAATATCTTCGAATTCTTTAGCTGTAGTCCACATGATGCCGATACATTTCACCATGCCTCCATGATGTGCAAGGCAATTCAACGCTTAAAGACCGCCGTGTCGCCCTACTTTAAGCGGCTCCATAATCAACTCTACCCCACTCGCTCAAAACACAGCGATAGAAAGCTGACTAGTCAACCGAGCGTCTACGATGTCTCCTCATCATCCTTCTCGAAAACGACATAACCCAAACACAAAGCAACACTCCAGCGACTCCCCAGCGTAGTACATCTAAGAACAGCTCACGACCTCGGCCATACTGAGTCACCTCATTCGCTCCCTTCATTTCAGCCATTCCTTGATAATAATAAAGATACATCCCTGCCAGAGTCAGACACAGTAAAAACACAGCAATCCACATCACTCTCCGCCAAAAAGAAACCTTCCTAACCGACTTATAATTAGCATCCATTAGTGGAAATAGATTACTTTTTTAAAATTTATCTGGCTGATGAAAGTCTGGCTCACCTTTACCCAAATCCGCAGCCGTCAAAAATTTCTGCTCGGAAGACCCAATGATAAAAGTCGCATTCATCATACTCTCCTCACCAAAATTTAGTTCCTTCCAGCCGAAGCCATCCAACCTCCACTAGGGGCTAGATCTGCATACGTAGCCACTCCTCCTAGCTGAACATCCTCCTCATTTTCACGCACACGAGGCGATGTAAAAAATACCGACCACCACGCTCCATTAGGCGACAGATTAAACTCCAAATATCTCCCTGTAGCTGGATCTAAAAGGAAGAACTCCGCCACATCACACTTCCACAGCTCAGCCTTAAAGTCACCTGACCTAGCCTCTGGGTGAAATTTAGTCGGTGTCTCATGACATGCCGTGAACCAAAGGTAATCATGATCTACAGCAAGGCTAAATGACAGCGGCTTATCTAAAAACTCACCATGCCAGTCATTCGCCAGACCACAAAGTGCCACATCCAACTCACCCCAGTCCATCTTCTTATCGGAAATCTCAATAATCAAGCTCCTCCCCTATCAGAAACCCACCGATAGAAACCCACCGATAGAAACCCACCGATAGAAACCCACCGATAGAAACCCACCGATAGAAACCCACCGATAGAAACCCACCGATGAGAAAGCTCATTGTTCACTGTTCATTTTCACCTATCCATGCTAAACACTCCTGAGTGAACGAGAAACTGACAGTAAAGCTCCCAAGCTTACTAGGCCTGACCAAAGACGACATCATCGAGATTTTTAAAGAACACGATGAGCCTGCCTACCGTGCAGTCCAAATCCTGGAATGGATCTACAAGCACCGTGCGAACTCCATAGAGGAAATGACCAACCTCTCCGAGCCACTACGCGAAAAACTCAACAAACAATTTAGATTCAAAACTCTCACTAAAGTCACAGTCCAAGGCTCCCAAGACACCACCCAAAAATACCTCTTCAAGCTACACGACGGACGCTATGTAGAAACTGTCCTTATCCCTGCGCCTAAAGGACTCTACAGCGACAAAGCAGATCGCCTCACCGCCTGTGTCTCCTCACAAGTAGGTTGCGCTTATGGCTGTAAATTCTGCGCATCTGGTCTCAATGGACTCACCAGAAACCTCACCTCAGATGAGATCGTCGGTCAGCTCATGGCCGTTGAAGAACTCTCAGGAAAGAAGATCAACAACATCGTATTCATGGGCATGGGTGAACCGCTAGCCAACATGAAACACCTCGAAAAATCTCTCGATATCATCACTGGTCACTGGGGCATGAACATCGGTGCACGCCACATCACCATCTCCACATCAGGCCTAGCCCCGATGATTAAAAAGCTCGCAGATCGACCACAACAAATCCGCCTAGCCATCTCACTCCACGGCGCCACTAATGAAGTTCGTGACAAGATCATGCCAGTGAACTCAAAGTGGGATATCGACAAACTCTTCCAAGCCCTCCACTACTACAAGGAAAAGAGCAACAAACGCCTCACCCTAGAATACATCCTCATCAAAGGAGTGAACGACTCACTAGAGCAAGCTAGAATTCTAGCTAGACGAGCAAAATCAGTAAAAGCCCTCGTCAACGTGATCCCCTACAACACAGTCGAAGGACTAGACTGGGTTCGCCCAGACGATAAGCACTGCCACCTCTTCCGTAACACTGTCAGGGACACCGGTGTCACCACTACCATGCGTATAGAAAAAGGCCACGACATCGACGCAGCCTGCGGCCAACTTCGACTTAAGCAAGAGACAGAAGACGGCATCATCAAGGCTCCTATCAAGATTTAAAGTAGCTCACTCGATCTGATAAGACTCCAGTTGATTACCTTGTAGAACAAACCCTAAAAGCTTGTAACGAGCTATTTCATTTCAATGATACTAACGCAGTTGGTATTATTGCTATGCCATCCTCAAAAAAAGATCAGTTCAGCCTGTTCATGCCGTCGCTGAATCTCTAGCTAAAAAAATGGGGGTGGAATATCTAAATAAATTGCTAAAGAAAGAAGCTACCGAACAAATGAAAGATAAAGATACATTTGGGAACCTCTGGCAGCCTGTAATAATTCCGCTTTAATATTTTAAAATTTGTCTGATAGATTAAATTGAGCTTATGAACTTCCGAGAGCATGAAAAAGCTGGCAATTTATTCTCAGCCATTGAGCACCAGCAAAAGATGACTAAGCACACTGTTGGTGTCTTAAAGCTTAAAACGATCATCGATTGGAATGCTTTCCTGGCTACACTGATCCAAGTGACAGGCTACGATAAGAAGGATTGGAGTAAAGGTCGTAATTTACCTTTTCATCCTCTTCTAATGTTTAAAATCCTTATTCTTCAAAGCTTCCACGGACTCAGTGAAATTGGGAGCTCAAGACTGTTGTAAAAATCAGAACTAATCATATATAACTATCTGGGCGAATTATGAGGCATATTCTGCTGTTAATTGCTAGATTGCATCTGCTATATTTCAGCATCCTTTATGAGTAAGGCAACTACATTTCTTAAAATAATTGATTCGCACACAGGCGGCGAACAAACCCGTCTAGTTATAGAAGGCTGCCCTGACTTAGGCTCTGACACATTAGAGCAAAAACGTGTAATACTAAGTGAGCAGCACAGCACTCCTAGAACCACGTGGTTTTGAAGCTATGGTAGGTGCTATTCTCACAGAGCCTCACTCAGAAGACTGCATAGCTGGTGTCATCAGCTCTGGCTCTCATAAGATCGACACACCTGTAGGCATTGTTACTATCCACCTTAACGAAGATGATAGCATCTCAGTAGATAATGTTCCATCCTACCGCTATCGATCAGAAGTTGCCGTCGAAGTCCCAGATCACAGTATCGTCACTGGAGATATCGCTTGGGGTGGAAATTGGTTCTTCCTCATCAACAATCAAGACCCCGAAATTTCACCAGCGAACATCGCCTCTCTGAGGAAGGGGGCACTGGAGAAGACAATGGAGTGATCGACCACATAGAAGTGTTTGGTCCACCAGTGGATGAAAATTCGGACAGTAGAAACTTTGTCATGTGCCCTGGTGGAGAATTCGACCGCTCACCTTGTGGGACCGGAACCTCCGCCAAGCTAGCCTGCCTCTACGACGCTGGTAAATTAGCCGAAGGCGAGATATGGCGTTAGGCTAGCATCATTAACACTGTCTTCACAGGCAAGGTCACCCCTACTCCCTACAGTGACTGGAAAGGCTTGAGTCAACGGAGAAACCACGATGATCATTAATCCAGATGAACCATTTTCCTACGGCATTCACTACTTCTGCACGAAACTACCGTGCCTAGCAGCCTTGACTCTAGGCTGTGCTTTAGGGACACCAGAGATGAATAGCTTAATCAATTGCTTCACGCTTTCTCTTTTAATCTCTTAGCCTCCGCTAGAAGCAGGTTGTTCATTGCCTTCGATATAGTCCCATGCCCATGCTCTTTGATTAGAATGTCAAAGTCGTCGTAAAGGGTGACATCGGGGCGGAGTGAAAGGGTTCTTATTCTGGGATTATTCTTTTTTCTGGTTTTCATATTTATTTTTCTATTGAAATACTGAATTGCAGTGTTTAGTTTACTTTTAGCCTTAGGGCTACAAAGGGGGTTCATTTCTCCCCCTAGTTAGTTGTTTCCCCTCACCAGATTCTTTTCTGGTGAGGGTTTTTTCTTATTAGAAAAAGTCTTCGCTAGAATTATCGGGAATCATTATTGCTTTAAGGATTCCATCCCGCTTATCCAGCGTAATCGATAACAAAGTCATCGAGAACAATCGTAACCTTGTCGGTGAAGCTGTCCTTCTCAATTTTAAGAATCAACGGGTTTAGTCCAGGGAAGTAACTCATGAAATACCAATAAGGCAATCCCGTAACAGCCATGGAACCATGAACTTGTAACTTATACTCAGGCGGCAATTCGCCTGCGAGAAATAAGCTACATGCTTGTCAACCTGCGGGCACTTGATCTCTAGCCCTCCAGAATATTCTTGATCTCCTTGATCACAGGCAATCAAGCCGTCTGGTGAGCAACCGATAGGGGCACCAAATGACAGCTCACATACTATTTTTAAAAAAGGCACTCGTCATTATAGCGGGTGTTTTTTGTAAAAACTTATTGCGAAGACCTGTTTAACACATATAGTTTTAATCAAACACACAACCACTAAACTAAACCTATGCAAGATTTTACTAATCCATACGCATCACCCTATTCAATCGCAGCTCAGTCCATCGACGCTCGTGCCCAGTTCATCCGCAAAACGTACGCCCACCTCGCTGGTGCGATTGCGGCTTTTACCCTAATTCAATACTTACTCCTTCAGATCCCTGGAATTAATGAGCAAATTGGTTTCCTTCTAGGCACTAGCCGCTTCTCATGGCTAATCGTAATTGGTATTTACATGGGTATCTCTATGCTCGCAAACAAATGGGCCCTTAGTAACACCTCTAAAACTAAACAATATTTTGGACTAGCTATCTACATTGTCGCCTTGTCTCTGGTGTTCTTACCTTTGATGATCAGCGCCACAACGATGATCGATCTTGGCTATAAGAGCTTATATGGTATCAATATCATTGGAGCTGCAGGCTTAATTACTGGAGCCATGGTTCTAGGGATTACGACTATAGCCTTTACTACTAAAAAGGATTTTTCATTTTTAGGTGGTATTCTAAAGATGGGCTTCTTCATAGCTATAGCAGCAATCGTTCTTTCCATGGTATTAGGATTTAGTCTCGGCATAGTTTTCGTATCAGCGATGGTTCTCTTAGCCTCAGGAAGTGTCCTCTATAGCACTAGTAACATCATTCATCAGTATAATACGAACCAATACGTGGCAGCGTCACTTGATCTATTTGCCTCAGTAGGTATTTTATTCTACTATGTCCTTCAATTAGTAATGTCATTCGCATCAAGTGACTAAGCCTATATAATGCCTAAGATAAATTAATATTTAATGCGTCTTTATTAATTTAAAGATACATTCTTCAACTACCAAATAATAAAAAAGAGCGGATTAATTCACTTTCCTATTGCCAAAAGCCGAAAAAAAAACTATCAAACGCCTCACAACAAACTAATTTTCAATATGTCAAAGCATTCAACACTCAAAGCACAAGGTGGTGCACAAGGTAAACGTTCAGTCATGAAACGATTCGAGCGCGTCAAAGCTCTCAGAGACCAAGGTCTATGGGAAGAAGGACAGTCTCCAACTGGACTTCCTAAAACTAAGGTTCAAGATTAATTTCACCTTACACTAAGTTTTTCATAGCCCGCTTTGCGTTTAATCGCCTAGCGGGTTTTCTTTGTAAAAGACCCACTACGTTTTTCGCGTAAACCCACCAATTCTCTACTATGGACACTACACTACCATCAGCTGACTCACAATACGAGGAAAGCTCTAGGCTCAATAAATATCTCGCCTCTTGTGGTGTAGGCTCACGTCGTAAGTGCGATCAACTCATCCAATCCAGCGAAGTTATTGTGAACGGTAAAGTTTGCACTGACCTCTCTAGTAAGGTCAGTGACGAAGATTTTGTGAAAATAGATAACAAGCGAGTCGTCCGCAAGGAAATAATGACCATCCTCTTCAATAAACCTAGAGGCTGCGTCTGCACCAAGAACGATGAACTCAAAAGAGATACAATCTATGAATACATCCCACCAAATCTAAGACACCTCAATCACGTAGGTAGACTAGATCAAGACTCTGAGGGGCTACTCATCCTCACTAATGATGGTGACCTTGCACAAAAGCTCGCTCACCCATCACTAAGTATCGAGAAGGAATACTTAGTTACTGTAAACCAAGCCTACGGAAACGAAGCTCTGGACCAGATGCTCAAAGGCATCTTCATGGGAACTGGTATGGGCAGAGGCAAAGCCAAGTCAGTTAAAAGACTCTCACCAAGAAGACTACTAGTAGTCTTGGAAACTGGCACTAAACGTCAGATTCGCATGATGTGTAAAGTTCTTCACCTCAATGTAATCAAACTAGTTCGGATCCGCATCGGCAGCGTAGTAACTTCTGGACTAGAATCAGGAAGATGGACAGAGCTTGGCGAAGAAGATATCGAAATGCTTCAGATCAATCCTAAATCAGCTCCTAATGGATACCGCACTAAACCTAACAAGATCTCAGCTACTGGCTACAAAGGTGTTAAGAATGCGACCAAAACTACAGGTAGGCGCACTGGCAAAGAAGCGCCTAGGAAATCGAACAAAGCCCCATCTAGCAGTAATAAACCGTATAAGCACAAGAACAAGAATCGCAGCAAGTAATTTATTAGCCTAACTATTCAGAGGCGAATCGTTAAGAGATGACCTACATCATCACTGTCATTCTTTTTAACTAACTCACCTGATCTATCGATACTGATCGAGAAGATTGCAGACCTTTAAACTGCACCAATGAGTATTGCAACGATTTCACAATGAAGCTCATTGAAGTGGTCTCGTTAATGTTGCCAGTAAAAAATTTGTCTTATTAGTAGTTTACTGATCTTCCTTGAGGCTTGATTTGTGGTTTTTCTCCGTAGTTGGAGAGGTGGAATGGAGTGAATGGAGCGTAGCGGAAGGAGATCAATGGTACCTCTCCAACTACGGTCGCCGCCACCCTAGGCAGCTTCTGTAGCGACCCGAGCTTTGAACTCGGCTGTCAGATGTCTTCTTTTTCTTTTCATTTATGTGGTCTATCTTCAGCTTATCCCTCCTGTTAGACCAGCAAATCTACTAACAATTCATTGGCTCCATTTCCTGGGACCACTTCAAGAAGCCATGAAGCACATTACATCTGAAGAAAGACACACTATCGAGCATCTGCTCAGTCAAAATCTAAACCCAACAACTATTGCAACGCAGTTGGGGCGTCATCAGTCTACGATCACTCGTCAAATAAAGAGCAATGGTGACTACAGAGATTAATCAACGAAGAAAAAGTTGACAATCATGGATAATAAAATACAAATTAATAAATATACAGATCGCTCTGGCTACATCCACAGCGATGATAGGATCAGCCTCAGCAGCTACCATAGCATGGGGAGAATTTGATCTAGACTCTGCGGCGTCTGAAATTAGCACCAAGGGAACGCTTGTAGAAGCTTGGAACATAGTGAGGAATGATGCCCGAAAAGGGACTGATACAACGACAATCAATGGAGTAACCTTCACGGCTACTAACCTTTTTACAAATAACTATCCTGACGAGGACTTCGGAGTTCATACAGGTGATGCGAATCTTGATTTACTATTCCTAAGTACTAGTTTTTCGCCAAATCCGATCACATTGACAGGTCTAACGATCGGAGCTGAATATGAAATTTAAAACTTCTTCGGCGAGAACAGGTTTCCCAGCAACCCCTACGTGATGAACGTTGGTGATGGTAGTACTATTCAAGCAACAGCTTCTAGACCTGCAGATAATGGAACGTGGATCATTGGCACATTTACTGCTGATGCTACCACACAAAATTTCCATTCTGCAGCCGATACTAATATAATCAATTTCCTTTCAGGATATCAGCTCAGAGATATATCATCAGTCCCCGAGCCATCTTCCACAGCCCTAATTGGTCTTGAAGATCTAGCTCTGATTTTACGCAGTCCTAAGTAATTACTTAGGACTGCCTCCGTCGGCATTATACTACGATGCCTGCCGTCTCTCCTAGGGATCCTATTCTGCGTATCGCCCTACCAGATACAGGAAAGCAGTTCCGCTCACTGGAAAAGGGCGTGGATGAAATGGAAAGATGATGCATTAGAAAACCAAGTGCGTGATGACCTCGCCACGAGTATTACCGTGGAAGAATAGGTCGAGATAGAAGAACCAAACGACCTTGAGCAATAGAAAAACTTATAGATACTGACTCAAGAGCTCTCGTAATGTAGCTCTCGCACGGAAAAGCTGGCTTTTAACTGCGGATACAGAGAGCTCTAACACGTCTGCTATTTCTTCATACGGCATATTCTCGTAGCGTCTTAGCACTACAGCCATACGCTGCTTTTCAGGAAGTTGAGCAATCGCCTCATCGACATCGCTACGAAGCTCCGCCTTTAGTAATTCCTCTTCAGGGTTAATAGAACCTGAGTCTGCTATTTGTTTAAACGATACCTCTTGTTGCTCATCTATAGACTGTTCTTTCTTGTTCTTGCGTCTCCGAGACTCGTTAAAAACAAGGTTTTTTGTAATGGTATACAGGAAAGTAGTAAACTTCGCCTTCACCTCATATTTAGGAGCGCTCTTCCAAAGACGGATGAAGACCTGCTGAGCAATATCTTCTGCATCCATATTATTCCCTAACATTTTAGCCACCGTGCCAATCACTGCACCTTGATGAAGCTCAATGAGTTCCTCAAATGCTCGGTGATCTCCAGATTTGGCTCGTAACATCAATTCGACATTGATCGTATTTTCTGGATCTGTAGAATCTGATGAAGGTATCGCTTTTGACATAGTCTGGTTAATGATTACAACACGACGCTAGCGTTAAAGTTGCACGTAAAAAATCACTACGCCTCAATAATATCTGGATCAGCACTCAAACGAAGATCTGTGTAGGAAGTAATTTCGTCCGCAGGAGTATTTGCTCTCATTAGTGCCTCCCCCACTAAGATCGAATTTGCTCCAGCATTAAGAACACGCTGAGCATCTGCTGCATTCTGGATTCCTGACTCACTTACTAAAATCACATCATCAGGCACTTCATCCACAAGTTTCTCAGTCGTAGCTAAATCAGTCGTGAACTTTTTCAAATCACGGTTATTAATCCCGATAAGATCCGCCCCAATATCCAGGGCAGCTTCCATTTCTGAAAAATTATGCACCTCAACTAAGACATCTAACTGGAGATCTCGAGCGATGTCATAAAGACGTTTCAGCTGATCCTCCTCCAATCCGGCAACAATCAAAAGAATGGCATCCGCACCCGCCACGATTGCTTCATAAATCTGCACCTCATGGATCATAAAGTCTTTCCGTAGACAAGGAATCGGAGAATTTGCTGCGATGCGTGTTAAATAGGATAAATGACCTTTGAAGTATTTTTCATCAGTCAGGATAGACATACAGGCTGCACCTCCATGAATATACATATTCGCTTGGCGCACCGCATCAAAGTTAGGGTCGATAATCCCCGCAGATGGAGAAGCCTTCTTCACCTCTGCAATGACCGATAGCCTGTCTGGACCAACATCCAGAGCAGAACGAAACCCTTTAAAATCATTACGTTCAAGAGCTGCCGCTTTAAGTTTAGATGCCCTCGGTAGAATCGCTTCTATCTCGATCTTCTTGTAGTTCATTATTTCCGTTAATTTATCCACATGCACAGACTAATACGTATGTCACGCATGTAAATCTGATTTTTTTAACAAAAAATACTTGCTCATTCCACGGTATCATGTAGAAAACACCTTGTCTTAATACACTCAAAGCGGGTGTAGCTCAGTGGTAGAGCGTGACCTTGCCAAGGTCAATGTCGAGAGTTCGAATCTCTTCACCCGCTCCATTTTCTTGTCCCTTGTTATCGCTACTTTAACATCTCCCTTCTTTCTTTATTGGAAAATTATTAAATTCTCTCTTGGATTCAACTAATAAACGCAGTTGAGCCGCCATAAGCCTACGATCACTCGTGAAATAAAGAGGAATGGTGATCACAAAAACGGGGAATATCTTAACGACTTAGCAGAGCGTAAGGATCAAGATAGGCAAAAGAGCTTCAGAGAAGGATTTACGCGGTAAAATCCGTAACGCAACAAGTATTGATAAGCGTTCTGGAGTCGTAGATGAGCGGAATCGCTTGGCTGATTTAGAGATAGATTCAATTATTGGTAAAAAGTTCGCCGGTCATCATAGCTGGGAAAGAGAATCTAACGAGAACCTCAACGGCATAATCCGCCAATACATACCGAAAGGCACGGATATTGCGAAGCTCCCTAAAGACTAGAGATTACCAAGTAGCCTTTTCAAACAAGACAAATGACAGAGGGTGGAGTTTTTTGAAAGAGCAAAGTCCAACGAAGGTGTCATTTCACTCTTCGATTATCGAAGATATTCCTTAGCTTGCTTAGATGATGGATAGCCAGCCTCTCTCCACCTATCATATTTAGCCCAAGCTTCTGAGATTAGTTGCTGTGAGCGCAGCGTTAGATCTGTAGAACTAATATTGATAACGATTAGCTGAACAGGAGTCACCCTGCTACCATCATTTTCGAACTTCTCTACAAATGGTTTACGATCTGCGGAGAGAACAGCATTAACACTATCTACCATCATCCCACTAATTGCTGATTGTCCCAGTAGCTTATTGCTGTTGATCACGGTGAGGCTTTCTGCTTCACCAGTGACCCTTATGATATCAAGTCTACGAGATTTTTGATCCGTATAGAATGAATAGCCATGTGTCTTCAAGACACCTGACGCTAGTCTCGCTAGATCAGAAACAGTCGTAGTCCCCTTACCTCCAGCTGGACTCTTAAACTTCGTATCCTGAAGTTTTAATGATTTACCAAGTCTATTCATCTCTGCAACAAATGTCTCCACTGAATCTCCACCTTTTAGACGATGCTGAAGTAACTTTCTACCCACAAAATCAGCAATCATGATAGCACTTGCTTCATCATTAGCCATCGAGATCGAATAAATAGCATCACGTAATGTAATTTGATCACCAGGCTGAATCCCCAATGGACTATTGACCACGACAATGCCATTAGGCACTACAATCTTAGTAGCAAGGCTAGTATCCGAAGCCTTCGCCCAATCTAGAGCCACCTTCACGGTCGCTAATTGACTAAAGTAACCAATCGGAGCCTTCGCTTCCGTATTACTAGCTAAAAGCACTCTAGTAGAATGTAGCTCTACCACAATATAGCCTTCTTCATTATCTCTAGCCTTTGCACTAGCCACATTTGTAAGGCCCAGAGTGAGGGTTGCGGTGAGGAGAGTCAGTATTCTTTTCATCATTATCGTGAGTTAAATTTTGTGGCAACATAAACTCCAGACTTATAAATAACAACTATGACTTAAGAAAAAGCTAGGATTTATGCCAGTCTGAAATGATTCAGCTTGCCTTTTCACCTTACAAAGCACAGTCTGTCGCCGCTCGCACCTATCCTGAAGCCAAGCGCAAGCTCAAGATCATTACTGAAAAGGTCTTCCCCTTAGCGAGCTAATGCCACTACCAAGTATATGGAATCCAATACTATTTCCGTGGCAGAGCAAGGAATTCAAAGCTTGGCAATCAAACCAAAACATAACGAAAGACAATATGTCCAATCAACCAAACAACGGTCAACGCAATAATAACAACCGTAACCGCAATAACAACAATCGTAACCGCAATAACAACAATCGTAATCGCAGTAATCGTCCTCGAAAGCACACTCCTAAGCCACTCGTTCTATCAGGATGGCAGAAATTACTCAAAGTAATAGGTCTCTTCAATGAAGACAAAGCCCGTGCTAAACTAAAAGCAGAACGTGAACTAAAGAGAACTAACGCTACCACAAACTCAAGCAATGCAACTAAAAAGCCTGCTCAGTCTAACACTAGAGTAACTAAGCCACGCAGTGCACCCCAGCAGATTGCTGTTGAAACTCCACGTCTCTACGTCGGTAACCTCTCCTATGAAGCGACTGAATATGACATAGAAGAACTATTCAAAGGCATCGGCACTGTGAAGAAAGTAGAAATCATCTACAATCGCCACACACAAAAATCAAAAGGCTACGGATTCGTCCAGATGCTTAACACTGATGACGCTAAGCGTGCTGTAGAAGTGCTCCACGAACAACCATTCATGGGCAGAAATATGATCGTTAACGGCTCTAAAGCCAAGAAGCCTGATGACAAAACAGGTTCTAACGATAACAGCAACACAGATTCAGAAACTGTAGCGTAATGCTCAGCTAATATATTAGAAATAATACACCAAATTCATGACACCTTTTAGCCACCCGCTGAAAGGTGTTTTTTTGTTTAAATCTTGTGCTATAGTGGCAATTATAACTTAATCGAAATTATGTCAAACCAACTAGAGTCACTTAAAAAATTCACCACAATCGTAGCAGACACTGGAGACTTCGAATCTATCCAGCAGTATCAGCCACAAGATGCGACTACTAACCCATCACTCATCCTCAAAGCTGCTCTGCAAGAGGAGTATCAACACATCGTTGACCAAGCTATCTCAAATGCATCGAACAAGTCTGTCGATTCCATTATCGACCAACTACTCATCCTCTTCGGTCAGGAAATTCTAAAAATCGTCCCTGGAAGAGTTTCCACAGAAGTCGATGCCAGACTCTCATTCGACACTCAAGGCACCATCTCTAAAGCCAAAGAAATCATCGCTCTCTACAAGAGATCAGGTATCTCTAAAAAACGCATCCTTATTAAGATCGCATCCACTTGGGAAGGCATTAAAGCTGCCGAATCATTAGAAAAAGAAGATATCCGCTGTAATCTCACACTCCTCTTCTCTAAAGCACAAGCTATCGCCTGTGCTGAAGCTAATGTCCAACTCATCTCACCATTCGTGGGTAGAATCTATGACTGGTATAAGAAAGACACTGGAGTAGACTACAAAGGCGCTGCAGATCCAGGCGTCATTTCAGTTACTGAAATCTATAACTACTACAAGCAGTTCGGCTATAAAACTGAAGTCATGGGTGCATCATTCCGTAACACTAGCCAGATCACTGAGCTAGCAGGATGTGATCTCCTTACCATCAGCCCAGGCTTACTAGAGGAACTCAAAAATACAGCTGGAGAAGTGACAGAAAATCTCAACGCACAATCAGCAAATTCCTGTAACGATCAGAAGCAATCACTAGACGAGAAAACTTTCCGCTTCGCTCTGAACGAAGACGCCATGGCTACTGAAAAAACAGCCCAAGGTATCAGAGCATTCAGCGCAGATATCGTTAAACTAGAGAAACTCATCAACGATAAGCTCGCTAAATAGCGACTCTCTCTATTTAAAATATAATCAATCGCCATGAAATCTGATAATATAAAGGTCGTAGATATAATTCTGCTACCAGGATTGCATGGCACTGATACTCTTTTTTCAGATTTCAAGGAACGCCTTCATGACGCATCTAAAAACTCAGGGATAGAATTCCAGCCAAGATGCATCAATTACCCGATCCATGATTTACAGAGCTACTTAACTGGCTCAACCAAGAGCTAAACTTCAGCAAGCCATGCTCTGTAACCACTGTAATACTTGCGGAGTCGTTCTTCCCCCCCTAGCACTTATGTTAGCAGATCGTTATTCTAACATTATTCAAGCGGTCATCATCGCTGGAGTCTTCTGCTCCAGCCCAATCGTTAATGACACCGCAGTCGCAGCTATCTCACTACTACCGTTACGGCCTTTATTTATGCTCAAGCCACCCAAAGCAGCCATAAAGTACTATCTAACTAGATCAGAAGTCCGCTCTGATTTTGTAAAAGATGTCCAAACTGTCATCAAATTCACCTCCTCTAAAGTGATATCTAACAGAGTCAGATCCGTTTTAAATCTAGATAAATCAGTTTGCCCTAATATACCAAATACTCCTACAGTTCTACTACAGGCAGAAGACGACAACCTCATCCCCTGGGAAACCCAGAACGCATTAGAAAATCATCTACTTCATGCACAAAGTCATTGGCTCAAATCCCCTCACTTCGTCCTACAAACACACCCAAGAGACTCTGTTGAATACATCGTAGGTTTCCTCACTTCTAGTCTCAATAACTCATAATGAATCCTCCAATCACCCTCACCATCGCCGGATCCGACTGTTCCTCAGGAGCAGGTATTCAAGCTGACCTTAAAACTTTCTCCCATCACGGTTGTCACGGCCTAACAGCTCTCACATGCATCGTTGCAGAGACTCCAGATTTCGTGAAATCTATCCACCCCGTTCCCCCAGCAGTGCTACAGGATCAGATCTCTCTACTCCTAAAACACTACCCTATCGCTGCGATCAAGACTGGAATGCTCTACTCAAAAGCCCATCTTATAGCCACAACCGAACTCCTTGAAGGTAGTGAAATCCCGCTCATCATCGACCCTATCATGAGCACTAGCTCAGGAGCATCATTGATCTCCCCCTCAGCTATCGAGGACTATAAAAGTAGACTATTTCCACTAGCTAGCCTCATCACCCCAAACATGCCAGAGGCCTCAGAATTACTCGACCGCAGGGTTGAACTCAAAAGTCAGATAGAACCTGCAGCTAAAGAACTCTCCGAGCGCTACAATACATCCGTCCTCCTCAAAGGAGGACACATCCTAGGTAACGAAGAGCGCCTCGACGTCCTCTGGCATCAAGGAAAGCCACATCATTTCACAGCTAGTATGATTGATATCCCCTCCACCCATGGCACAGGTTGCACCCTCTCAGCCGCCATCACTTCCCACATAGCACACGGGACCAGCATGGTCGACGCTGTCAGTACTTCAATAGATTGGCTTCACTCAGCCATCATGAATTCATTCAAATGGAAATCCCCCGTCACTCAAAAAAACACCTACGCCCTAAACCACCTCCGAGGAGAGAGCCTCCATTAAAGACTCTTTAGAAAAAGAAATGCCCTATCGTTCAATCTTTCAGATCGGCTTCTCCACGTCATCTAAGGTTCTTAGACACCAATACACTGCATTCCAAAAGAATGTTCACAAATACAAATATTTTAGAGCTGAATTAAACCAACAAATTCCTGAACATATCAAGCTCATCAAGAAAAATGATCTCCAAAAAAACTTTGATAAAGAGGAGTCATATCTCAAGAGCCGCAAAACGATTCAGGTATTCCTTTCTCATTATAATCTCAAGAAAATAGTAGGGAAAACCAACAAGCAAGAGTTCATCAGATTAACTCAAGACAGACCGATCGCTATTGCCTATAGAATCAGAAAGGACGATGACGAATTTAAATTTATCTCACACGTCGTCATCGTCGAAAGATATGACTCTAAAAAACAAAAATTTATCATCAGAGACTCAGGGTAACCTCTGTCAACCTGTAATAATTCCGCTTTAATGTTTTCAAATTTGTCCGATAGATTAAATTGAGCTTATGAACTTCCTGATAGTAAATGCGGTCACCATCGGAATTATCTACCTACTATCAAAGTATCACGACACCATCTTCCAAGCTCTCCGAATCAAAGCCACAAGTGATCTAAACTCTCTCTATTGGGGCCAATAAACCTACTGGATTCTTGCAGTAGCAAACATAGGCGTGATCATCAGCTCCATCCCAGTCTTCTAGGCACTAAGAAAGCAAGTGGGTAGTATCTTAGAGTAGCAAAGCATGAGCCCCTAACACCTAAAACGCCAGCGCCTAAAACCTAACTTTGCTTATCATAAAGACTACGATAAATCCCGCAGGTCTCGTAGATCTCTTCATGGGGACCATCTGCTACGATTTTTCCACCATCAGCTGTTCTAGCGAATACTAGGATCCGCTTTGCATCACGAATAGAACTGAAGCGATGCGCAATCATAAAGGTAGTTCTGCCCATACTTAACTCTCTAAGTGACTCCTGGATTAGAGTTTCACTATCGGTATCAAGCGAGCTAGTGGCCTCATCTAAAATTAGTATCGGTGCATCTTTCAGAAATGCTCTGGCAATAGAAACACGCTGGCGCTGACCACCTGAAAGGCCTTCGCCACGTTCACCTAGCTCAGTCTCATAGCCATCAGGTAGAGATAAAATAAACTCATGCGCACTCGCATTCTTTGCAGCTAAAATTACCGCATCCATGTCAGAACCTGGTTTACCAATAAGAATATTCTCAGCGACAGAACCTCTAAATAACAACGGTTGTTGACTCACCAGAGCGATGTTGTCTCTCAGATCATGCTTACTCACCTCCCCTACTGAAATACCATCAATACTCACCTCACCTTGCTGAACTTCAAAAAACCTAGGTATCAACGACACAAACGTCGATTTACCCGCACCACTCTCACCCACTAATGCGATAGTCTCTCCAGCTTTCACCGAAACATTGATACCAGATAGAATCACATGATCTCCATAGCTAAATTCACAGGCAGTAAAATCTACAGCACCTCTAACAGCACCAAATTCTTTAGCGTTTTCAGGATCTAAAATTTCTTCATTACTAAGCAATATATACTCTAATCTATCTAAAGACGCTTCACCTTCCTTAATCATTGAACTCAAGTTTCCAAGTTTCTTAATCGGATCATAAGCAGTATAAAGAGCTATCAATAGTGGCAAGAATTGCCCCAAACTCAATCCCTGCTGCGCTCCAAAGTAGATCGCAATACCAACACCAATTGCCGAGACAATCTCCACACTAGGACTGATCAAGTAGCGATATTTTAGAACACCCATGTTGAACTTTAAGAAATGACCAGTGTCTTCCTTAAGCTTTGCCACTTGATTATCCTCCATCATGTAAGCACGCACTGTCGATTGAGACGCTAGGTTCTCAGAAACGATCGCAGAAATATCCCCCTGTTTCCCTACCATCAGCGCAGCCTTCTTAGCCAGACGCTTCGTAAAGGCTCGGATAGGAAAGACACAAATCGGAACTGTCATTAGACCGATCAACATAAAACACACGCTACTATCCTGCATTGATAAATACACCAGCACACTTATAGATCCTAATAAAGCACCTGGTTGCACCACCATTTCAAAAATGACCTTGGACAAGACCTGTTGCATCAGCATCGTATCACCCATCACTCGACTCAGCAGATCACCGCCTTTTTGTTTACCGTGAAAGCCCAGCGAAAGCTTCTGAAGTCTCTTAAAAACGTCAATCCTGACATCCTCTAATACCTTTAGACCCACGTAATTTAAAAGTAACTTACTAAGATACCCAAAGACCCCACTGATCACGAAAACAGCAGGTAACATCAAGCATGCCACCATTAAAACATCATTACCTGCTATATATGCAAGCCAAGCAGGAGCATCTTCTCTCAATCCCGTCTGCTCATCTGCGAAGATCACAGGGAATACCTGATCGATCATCAACGGCAATCCTGCACTCAGGGCTGCCCCTCCTATCAAACCAGCAATGATACCAAAAATTAACTTTGATCTGACTGGCCTGATATAGTGAAAATATGGTCTAAATCTCTTCATGAAATGGTCAAATAGCTTTCACCTAATCTCACCAAACTGCAAGCCTAATATAGGATGACTAATATCTACCACCCTATCGACCCTTGGTGGTTCATCGGAGTCATCCTCTAGGCTTACCTACTTCTCCCAATACTTATCAAATGGACGCACCGCTACGGTATCAAAATCATCTACACCACCATTCTCATTTCTTACTTATCTCAGTATTTTCTAAGAAACTTCACTGACCAGCAGTTCGATCTCAATCTCTACCATACTGTCTTAGGTCATCTAGAGATCCTGGGACTCGGCATGCTATTTGCACACACTGGCACATTTAAAATTCCGATCTGGGGTATAGCCACCACCCTTATCCTATTCATCATTTCTAGCCTCTACGCACCACTCTGGAAGTTTTCAGACCTCTTTTTCCTCATCGACTTTCTCCCTCTATTGAAAAAATAAAAATCACCAGTTTCTTAGGTAAACTCTTCACTTTTCTAGGCGGACTCTCCATGTATATCTTCCTCAGCAATGGCTACCTACGCCGTTCACTCATCGATTTAGCAACTGCCCCCCTTCACTGGCTCACCTCCATCTGGACATCTCTGTTCTTCCTAATCATCGGCATTCTCTGGTCGCTCACACTCAGATTTATTGTTTTAAAATTCTCTCGTAAAAATTTCTAACTGACAAACCATCAATAATACGCCAATAGTTAACCATGCACACAGCAGTCTATGCAGGATCATTCGATCCACCTACTAACGGTCATCTCTGGATGATTGAACAAGGGCTCCAGCTCTTTGACCAACTCCACGTCGCTATCGGCTCTAACTCCTCGAAATCCTACACATTTTCTGTGCAGAAACGCATTGAACTACTACGAGCCTCTATCCCATCCTGCGAAAGGCTCACCATCTCACATTTCGATAACCGATACCTAGTAGATTACGCTAACGAAGTCGGTGCAGGCTATATCCTCCGAGGAATCCGCTCCCCGGGCGACTACGAATACGAACGCATCATGAGACATATTAACGGCGACATGGCTCCAGAGATCCAGACCGCATTCCTCATGCCTCCTAGAGACGTTGCCGAGCTATCATCCAGCATGGTGAAAAGCCTTATTGGACCAGATGGCTGGGAAAAGACCGTCCACCGCTATGTTCCGCCTCCTGTATTCGACTCCTTACAAGAGCTCCCCTTTTAATATACCCTTTTATTTCTAACATTTTTAAATCTCAGACATCTATACTACACATGACTCACGAAGAAATCGCCGACATCGTCGCTAAAGAACACAGCTGGATCATCCCAGTAAAACAAGAAATGGCTAAAGTTCTTGTCGGCCAAGAAGATCTCATTGATCGCCTCATCATCGGGCTACTCTGTAATGGTCACATCCTACTCGAAGGCGTCCCTGGACTAGCCAAGACTCTAGCGATCAAATCTCTCTCCGGTTGCCTCAACGCTGACTTCTCCCGTCTCCAATTCACACCAGATCTTCTACCAGCAGATATATTGGGAACCATGATTTATAACCCTAGAGAATCCACATTTACCGCCAAGTTCGGCCCCATCTTTAGTAACCTAATCCTCGCTGATGAGATCAACCGTGCCCCTGCTAAAGTCCAGTCAGCACTTCTCGAAGCCATGCAGGAAAAGCAAGTCACCCTCGGCGACACGACCTATCCACTCCCTGATCTATTCCTTGTTCTAGCAACTCAGAACCCTATTGACCAAGAAGGAACCTACCAACTACCAGAAGCCCAGCTTGACCGTTTCTTACTCAAAGTGCACGTAGGCTACCCCTCTGAATCAGAAGAACTTGAAATCCTTGACCGCATGGCCACCACTGCTGAAATAGTCGAGATCACCCCAGTAGTCACAGCAGACACAATCGCTAAATGCCGTAAATTAGTCAATATAATCTACATCGCCCCAGCCGTTCGAGAATACATCGTCAAGCTCGTCCACGCCACCCGGAATCCAGGTAAAATAGACAGTTCGCTCTCTCCTCTGATCCGCTCAGGTGCATCTCCGCGTGCGACGATTAACCTAGCACTAAGCGCAAAGGCTAGAGCATTCTCAGAAGGTCGTTCATTCGTCACACCACAAGATATCAAGGATCTAGCTCCTGATGTCTTCCGCCATCGTATCCTCTTAAGTTACGAAGCTGAGGCAGAGAACATCACCGCAGACGAAATCATCACTAAAATCCTTCAGCGAGTCGTCGTCCCGTAAGCTAAATAGCGACACAACTGGTAAGGAGGGTTCACCGAACAACACCGCACTAGATCTAAAAACATACTAATACGCCTCTTTGTCAAACACCCAGATTGGAGACAAAAATAAAGGACCTCTAAATTAGAAGTCCTATTACTTTGCTCTTAATCCTAAGTGAAAGGATTAATTGTCTTTATCAATGCCTACGCTGCAATCTCGTAGTGCCTTGTAATATCACAGAAGATCTTATCTCTGCGATGTCTTGCTGAAGACACATCTCTTGTTTTGAGTGAGAAGCGAAGTCGCTCAGCAGTTGCGTCTGCTTTATGAACAGTAAGGTGACACCACCATACTCCCCTGTTATTCCAAAGATGATGATTTGGATTGTCGTCGTTTACTCTTAATGCCAGTTTTGTTTTCTTGGTTACCATAGGACTTTTCTAGTTATGCTGTCATTCAAACTTAGGTGTCTAAACTTGTCGATACATTAGTAATTAAGCCATTAAATACAGCATAAAAATTAAAAATCTCAACATTAAATCGCAATAAATTAATAAACAATAACTTAAAACAATACCAATTAAGTTACCTTTGTGATACACCGCAATATATTAAGCTATTTATATAGTCTTAACTCAACATTCTACACTTTTTCATCAGGGTGTTTGAATCTTATCAACTCATGACACTCTATAACATGACTAATCTCCTCTCTTTTCTCCTCAAACAATCCTGTAGAACTCTCAATCAGCCTATATCTAGCTCCCTCATCAGCACCCTCCACTTAATCGACCCTATTACGGCGTTTCCATAATCTTCATCCATACCACAGGACAGCCAGCCCACACACCAGGCGTGAGCATACGTCCCACGCACCACCCACATATCTTTCATCCTTTTCCCGCATCACATACCCCACGACATAGCGCACGGGGATTCCCTCACTAACAAGTGCAAACATCGGCATCAATGGAGTAATCATGACCTCCTTATTCAGTATAGCCATCTATGTCACCATAAAATTCATAGGTCGCATTGAATACGACACAGATAATTTCAAAAATTGCGGAATGATTATCATTGCACTAATTAGCTCACTCATCGCTGGAGCTGTCACCCAGGGCATATCAGGCATAGTAACTGCTCTAGCTTTCTGCGGAGCTGCGGCATTTATCAGTTCAGGAATCCTCTTCAAAATCATCCTAGCCCTACTCACACCATTGTATTTTTTAGCCTCCTCAGTATGTGGAAACTTAATCCACAGCTACATCATCGAATCTAGCCTAAAATAAACACCCATATCATCCACCTTTTTTCTTTCCCCTGTGTCAAAGGCACAAAAAAGCCCCACACCAAAAACATCAGCATGGAGCTCTTAAAAATTGTTAGATCGTAAACTTGATTACTTAGAAAGGTAATTACTCACCCCTTGGTGATCCGCAGTCATTGCCGCATCACCTTTTTGCCAGTCCATTGGGCATACTTCACCGTGCTCCTCGAAGTGCTGAAGCGCGTCTACCACACGAAGACACCCCTTGATTGAGCGGCCAAGTGGCATGTCATTGACTAGCTGGTGGCGCACTACGCCATTCAGATCGATCAAGAATAGTCCACGGTAAGCGACAAGTTCTCCTTCCACTTCATACTCACCATCTTCATTCACTAAATCAGTTCCTGCGAGAACGTCATACGCCTCTGAGATTGTCTTATTGATATCAGCTACAAGCGGATAAGTCACACCCTCGATGCCACCCTTATTCTTAGGTGTGTTCAACCACGCCCAATGTGAAAATTCTGAATCAGTTGAACAACCGACTACTGCAACATTGCGGCTCTCGAACTCAGCGAGTTCTTCCTGAAATCTGTGTAGCTCAGTTGGGCACACAAATGTAAAATCTTTTGGATAGAAAAAGAGCACAACATACTTTTTCCCGATGAACTGCTCTAGTGAAAAGTTCTCTACGATATTCTCACCAACAACAGCCTTTGCTGAAAATTTTGGAGCCTTCTTACCTACTAATACGGACATAATATTTTTTTGTTTGAATTATAGTTTAGAATAAATGAGTTCAGCTTATTTTGAAAACTCACAATCATCTGAACCACATGCGATACGAACTAGCCCTTAATCCCGCTCCCCCCATTTTGCAACCCCATTATTGGAGAAAAACGCAGCTACATTGCTCATTACTCTACCTCCTCCGAGATTTCGCCAGCTTCGCTTCAATATACTTCTGATCTTCTAATGACAACCTACTCACAGCCGTAACAGACTTTCGTCCATCCGGCTCTATCAACCATACTTTACCCTCACGATACCTAGACACTTTAGCAAACACACCTTTACCCGAAAGGTTATGCCAAACACGGTAGCCCTTCTCCTCCATATCATTTCTCCACGAAGCATAGTCCTTACGAGCACTCCGTGTCGCGTTTCTTAACTTCCCATAATAAAAGTCAGCACTCCCCCTCTTATAGCCACGATACTTTCCAAACTCCGTCCCTCGCGGTGACAGGATCAGCACCTCAGGAGTGCCCAGAACACGATAGCGTGCTCTAATCCCGTCCACATACTTCTTACGCTCTATTCTATCATGCATCTTAGACTCCACCACATTCTTGTCCACCCTCAGACGGATCACATTCTCATCCGCCCATTCATTAAATTCCTTCGTGCCAAATAACTCATGGCTCAGAGCCACACACAGCGGACTATTCCGCGTGCTCGTAAACCATACCAGTATCGGCTTTCCCTCCTGCCTAGCCTTCTGCATCGCCGCTTTATAATCTACATACCAAGAGTCCTGCGGATCATTATCATCTACCACTAGTCCTGCAAAATCTGGGATAGGAACGTTTGGATCCTCATCTGCCCAGATAATCTCATCCTCATTAGGCAACTGACTAATAACATTACTAGTCGCTTTATTACCACCCTTTCGCAGAGCACTCAATCCCCCACCATTAGTCGCCCTGCTATTTTGATCGTTGATGTCAAACTGACCATCCTTATCAGCCAGCTTCTTAACATTATACCCCACTGCACCTACTGATCTCGACAAAACACCACAGCTCACAAGCTGTGAAACCATCGCCATACTACCAGCCACCATCAGCGCACTCTTATACCATTTCATAGCTAAACCTATAACCATCCCATCCCCACCGATCAAGCCACCAATCCAGAATTACACAGAAATCTGCACACTGTGTAAATTCTGGAAAATCTCATTGCCCACATCCAAATCACCCGCTATTTATCTCGCAGATCAAGATCGTACTATATTCCAGACACACATCATGAGAAAATTAATCACTATCTTCGCCCTCTGCCTCGTAGCATTCACCCTCGCTCCACTCACCGCACAAGCAGTGAAACAGCAACCAGCCTATGAAAAAGGTCAACACGGACTCGACCACGAGCAATTCGCTCAGTTCCCGATGCCACTACCTGCCTACGACGAAAAGAAAACTGAAAGTGGTGAGATGGATCTCTGGACCACCCTGAAATATCGTGCATTCCAGCACAATGGATTCAACCTAGTCGCCACCATCATCTTCATCTGTGCCATCGTCCACACCTTCCTCGCTGGATATTTCACCGAAATGGCTCACAAGCACGAACACCGTCAAAAGAAAATCAACGAGGAACAAGGCAGAACTGCCTGCGCCAAGCCAGAAGATGACGCCAAAGACGACGTCTCATTCCGTGCCCACCTATTCCATTTCCTCGGAGAAGTCGAAGCTATCTTCGGCATCTGGGTCATCGCTCTCATCGGAACCATCGTCTACTTCTTTAACTTCAACGAAGCTGTCCAATATCTCGGTCACGACGTTAACTACACCGAACCACTCTTCGTAGTCATCGTCATGGCTATCTCAGCCACCCGCCCCGTCATCCGTATCTCGGAGAAGATCGTCGGTAAAGTAGCAGGATTCATGGGTGGGGGCCCAGCAGCATGGTGGCTCTCAGTCCTCACCATCACTCCACTACTCGGATCATTCATCACAGAGCCAGCGGCTATGACCATCGCAGCCATGCTCCTAGCCAAGTGGTTCTATGATAAGAATCCACCCGCTAAGTTCGCTTACGCCACCCTAGGTCTACTCTTCGTAAACATCTCCGTAGGCGGCACACTCACTCACTTCGCAGCACCACCAGTCCTCATGATAGCTGAGAAATGGCACTTTGGAATGGGCTACATGTTCATGAACTTCGGTTGGAAAGCCATCATCGGTATCCTCATCGCTAACGCCACCTACTTCCTCGCATTCCGCAAGCACTTCGCAGGTCTCGCCAACGCAGAGACATCCGACAGCAACAAAAAACGCTGGAACGAACGTGAAGACGCCATTCCAGTCGCAGTGACACTCACTCACCTAGGATTCCTCGCATTCACCGTCCTCACAGCTCACTATCCAGCCCTATTCATTGGCGGATTCATGTTCTTCATCGGTTTCACCCAGGCCACTGGACACCACCAGAACGACGTCTCCATGAAGACCCCACTCCTCGTAGGTTTCTTCCTCGCAGGACTAGTCATCCACGGCGGATGCCAAGGCTGGTGGATCGAGCCTCTCCTCATGGCATTCCAAGAGCAGAGCGCCATCCTCATGAAAGGAGCCACAGTTCTCACAGCATTTAATGACAACGCAGCCATCACCTACCTTGCCTCCCAAGCCCCAAGCTTAGGAATAACCGCCAAATACGCCGTCCTAGCCGGAGCCGTAACAGGTGGAGGACTCACCGTCATCGCCAACGCACCGAACCCTGCTGGACAATCCATCCTCGGCAAGTTCTTCAAAGGTGGAGTCTCACCAGGTAAGCTAGCTATCTCTGCCCTCATCCCTACCATCATCATGGGCTTCTGCTTCATGCTACTCCCATCATCAGGAATGACCGTAGATCCTAAAGCACAATACCTAAAAGAAAAGCCAACAGAAGCCCCAGCCAGCAAGCTCGATCCAGTCGGTCCCGCCACTGAATAGTTCTGTAAATAGGTGAATCAGTAAATCCCCGAATAAAACCTATCCCGTAGGGTTTGCTAGCCGAGTAAAACAGCCTAGCTGTACTCGACCCACCACGTGTGCCAAAGGCACTATACGTCACATCAACCAAACTTACCCCTTAACCTTTTTAACACCATGTTCACAGGACTAGTAGAAGCCACAGGCACCATCACACAGATCACTGACTTAGGTAGCCAAGCCAGATACGACATCGCCATCCCGTTCGCCAGCGACCTAGCACTAGGTGACTCCGTAGCCACCAATGGTTGCTGCCTAACAGTCGCAGCCCTAGCAGAAGACGGCACAACCGCCTCATTCGACCTCCTCAACCAGACCCTAAAAGTCACCTCCCTAGGCACCCTAAAAGTAGACTCCACCGTAAACCTAGAACGAGCCCTCCTCCCTACCCAGCGCCTCGGCGGACACTTCGTCCAAGGCCACGTAGACGCCACGGGAACATTAGTAGACATCTCAGTCCACGGACAAGATCACAGACTAGAAGTTTCCCTACCACCCGAGATCCACAAATACTGCATCGACAAAGGCTCTATCGCCATCGACGGCATCTCCCTAACCATAGCCGAGCTAAGCGAAACCTCCGCAACATTCTGGATCACCCCTCACACCTTCCAAAAAACCCATCTACACTCCCTAGAACTAGGAATCCCCATCAACCTAGAAGCCGACCTTCTCGCCAAATACACCGAGAAGCTTCTAGCAAAGCGATAAGCCAAAAGCGTAAAATCGACACCCTGTCGCTTACCCCGTAGACACCTTCAAGGAAGAAGAACCAGTGAATTTAGATGCCGTTAGTAGTGAACTAGTAGCCCTAGAGGAGGAAATGCAATCCACCAACGACACCATTTTAAATCATAAGCGAACATCAACATAATCATTCCCTTGGAGAATTTATTCTCTACGCTACTAATAACGGCTTGGACTCACAATCCTAGAACAAACATGGAACAACTTATCAACACAGATTCTGAGTATGAATCGGCTCTCGAAAAACTAAAAACGCTGATGCTCACCAACCCTGAGGAAGACACAGAAGAAGCTGATGAAATCGATCTTCTAGCCTATCTCATCGCCTGCTATGAACGCCACTCTGTGGATTGACTAATCACTTTACTAATAGTGGACTAACTCACTAATGCCCCCATTACTCATTAATTCATAGGCTCCGGAATCCGGGTTTGGTCATTAGAGTTTAATGCCGTAGTGCAGTTCGCTTGGCAATCGAACCCTACCAGACTGTGGACGCGTGTGTTGATAAGGATAAGTCTCTCAAATTTCCAATCACAAATTCCTAGCTAACTTCGCAAAGCGATTACTAGGCAAAAAAACGAGACCACCAGGGGAGAACCCGATGACCTCTATACAATCGCCTATGGATGAAATAAATCATCCTCAGCGTCCTGCGGTTTGGCAGACCTTTTGTCTGTGGTAAATCGTAAGAAATGTCAATAGTAGACTTGGCTGTTAGGTGCTTATGTTTTAGGTGTTAGTTTACCAGTCCTTTGATTCCGCTAATGCGGGCGAAACCTAAAACTTTAATACATAAAACTTAAAACCTTAATTACCCACATAATCCTTTTCTGAATAGGTAAATACTGCTAAATCCCCCATCAATTAAACACCTACCAATCAACTATCACCTATCATGGCTAATAAAGACAATACAGATCCGCAGAAAATGGAGAAAATCGTATCCCTGTGTAAGAGCAAGGGCTTCATCATGCAATCCGCAGAGATCTATGGTGGACTTAACGGATGCTGGGACTACGGTCCACTCGGTGTTGAACTTAAGCGTAATGTTAAGGAGTATTGGTGGCGTAAGAATGTACAGGAACGTGACGACATCCTCGGTATGGATGGATCTATCCTTACTCATAAAGAAGTTCTAACTGCTTCCGGTCACGTTGGTGGATTCTCTGATCCTATGTGTAGCGACTTGCTGACTAAGCAACGTCTCCGTGTAGATCAGATCAAACCACAGACAGGAACAGCCTATCACTATACTGGTGCTACACATGAAGAGCCTGACTGGTCAGTCGAGCGTGAGTATTCCGTTCTGATCACTAATGCTAATCAGGGTGAAAAAAATGCACGTAAGATCGCTAAGAATTACTATGCGGACTTTATGAACAATAAGGATATCCCTGCCAAGAAACTTCAGCTTGTCGGTGAAACTTCTACTCAGGAGATCGACACCATTTCTTATAACCCTGAAAGTGGTTCACTACTTGGTGATACTAAAGATTTCAACCTCATGTTCCAGACTGAAATGGGAGCGACTGGTGGCGATATCGCTTACCTCCGCCCTGAGACGGCACAGACCATTTTCGTGCAATATAAGCACATCCTCGATACTTCACGTATCAAGTTTCCATTCGGTATCGCACAGATTGGTAAGGCATTCAGAAACGAGATCAACCCTCGTAACTTCACCTTCCGTTCTCGTGAATTTGAACAGATGGAGATCGAGTATTTCTGTCACCCTGATGATGGTCTTCGTCTCACTGAAGAGTGGCTTGAGAAGCGTCTTCAGTTCTACACTGAGATCGGTGTGCCTCGTGAAAAGATCCATGTGCTCGACGTCCCAGATGGTGAGCGTGCGCATTACTCCTCTAAAACGTATGACCTAGAGTATGAATTCCCGTTCGGTATTCAGGAGCTCGAAGGTGTGGCGTATCGTGGTAACTATGATGTGACTAAGCATCAGGAACATTCTAAGAAAAACCTCGAGTATATCGATGCTGAGACCAAGGAAAGATTCGTCCCACACGTGGTGGAGCCATCTGCTGGTTGTGACAGAACATGTCTTGCTGTGCTCTGTGAAGCTTACCATGTAGAAGATCTCACTAAAGAAGGCGGTAAGAAGGATGAGCGTGTTGTCATGCGCTTCAAGCCATCGATCGCACCGATCAAGGCTGCTATTCTCCCACTTCTCAAAAACAAGCCAGAGCTAGTAGCGAAGGCGAAGGAAGTGAAGAATCTACTCCAGCCATTCATGAATGTCTTCTATGACGAAACAGCCGCTATTGGCCGCCGTTATAGACGTCAGGATGAAGTGGGAACTCCGTTCTGTATCGCGATCGACTTTGAAACTCTCGGTGAAGAAAAAGGCAGCGAACATCTTAAAGACACCATCACGATCAGACACCGTGACTCCATGGAGCAAGAGCGTGTGACGATTAAGGATCTACTTCCTTGGTTGCTTAAGAGAATTCGCTAATTAGTGAATGAGTCCAACTAGATGAAACTGTAAACTGGCAACTCCTCAGCGATGCTGAAATTAATCCTCATGCGTCATGCTAAATCTAGCTGGGGGAAACCTAGTGTGAATGATCATGATCGCTTTGGCGACTACCCTACTGGCGCTACCTTCATAGTAGAATGGAACTCAGCTTCTTGGGCAGATATCGAGCTAAGCGAAGGGAAAATCAAGGCATTTACTATACCCAGAGAGCTTATACAATTTTCAAAATGAATCCACTTATCTCCATTTCAAAAGCAACAAAACTCGTCCACCAAGGCGTTGTCTCACTAGGCACTGAAACTGTGACTCTGGATGACGCCCACGACCGAATTCTCGCTCAAGATATTATCGCAGACCGTGACAATCCGCCATTTGATAGAGTGATGATGGACGGCATCTGCATCAATACCTATAATCACATCCTCGGCTCATGGCGTTATAAGATCGCTGGAACTCAGACAGCTGGTGAGAAACAAATGGTTCTCCCTAAAGGCGAGTTTGCATTCAAAGTAATGACTGGAGCTCCCCTCCCGACAGATGCTGACTGTGTGATCCCAGTGGAGCAGATCGAGTTCATCGACGGCTACGCTCTTCCTAATGAAGGCCTCGACGCTGAGGAATACCAGTTTGTCCATAAGCAAGGTTCTGACAGCAAGCAAGGTGAGATCATTTTAAAGAAAGGCACACGACTCGGAGCAAACGAACTCGCCATCGCCGCCAGTCTCGGTGCCACTAAAATCACTGTCTCCACCCTGCCTCGTATCAATTTACTCACCACTGGAGATGAAGTCATCTCTCCAGATGAAACACCGACTGACTATCAGATCCGTAGAAATCACCCATCAGCGAACCTCAGAAGCTAGGACAAATAAGCTACCAGCACCTAACAGACGATCCTGAAGCTATCGAACTAGCGATTAAAGACGCTCTAACAAGTAGCGATATTCTCATTCTAACAGGTGGAATCTCTAGGGGTAAATTCGACTGGGGAGCTCCCTTACTTAAGAAGTTCTTAGGTGAACCAGAATTTCACGGAGTAGCACAGCATCCAGGCAAACCATTCGCGTTCTGGAAAGTGACTAAGACTAGCCCAGCAGTCTTTGCTCTCCCAGGGAACCCAGTCTCAGTATGCACCGCTACGTGCTCCCAGCACTGCGTCAGACGCTAGGTCAGGATTCGACCCCACAACAACTATCATTAGCCGAGGATTATCAATGGAACTCTCCACTCACCGGCATTCTAGCCTACCGTCTCCAAGAGGGTAAGGTGCTGATCTGCCCACCGAGTAATTCTGGTAACTACCTCGCTCTCCAAGGCACACAAGGCTTTGCAGAGATCTCACCCGAGACCGATCGCAAAGCGGGAACTCGGGTAAATATTTTTTAGCAGTCCTGTCTAGCACCACGTCTGAAAATGAGTTATAAAGCAAGTTAATAGAAACCCAAGTTCACATACCTGAAGGCGACCCACCTGCTACTATCAGAGAAGTCGTGAATGCTCTACTCAACGCTCACCATGACAAGGCGAACTGGGGTGACTGGATCAACATTGATGATGCAAAAACCGTTATTTCTATCGAATCCTCTAATGGACTTACTACCTGAGCTAGGATAGAACAAGCCGACGGCGAAGACGAATTACTAGACTCATGTATCGTGGTATTCCGCAAACTAGGCTGGCACGGCGAAGACGCTGACAGACCTTACCAACTTTAATCAGCCTTTTCTAAGCAAACTTATATTATGCATTACGACCTTATCGTCATCGGCGGTGGAGCCGCTGGATTCTTCGGCGCTATCACCTGCGCAGAACACTCTAACAGCAAAGTTCTCATCCTCGAAAAATCCTCTCAGTTCCTCCAAAAAGTAAAAATTTCAGGCGGAGGCAGATGTAATGTCACGCACGACTGCATGAAACCTAGAGAACTCATCAAGAACTACCCAAGAGGAGAGAAATCTCTAATGGGCTCATTCAGCAGATTTAACGTAGCCGACACCGTAGAATGGTTTAACAGCCGCGGAGTGGAATTAAAAACTGAGGAAGACGGCAGAATGTTCCCCGTCACTGACAGCTCGCAGACTATCATGAATTCACTTCTCAACGCCGCTGAAGCCGCAGGCGTAGAGACCCGCACACTAGAAGGAGTGGACTGGATCAGTAAAGATGCAGACCTATTCACCCTAGTCACAGATCTCGATAATACACTAACAGCATCTAACATTTTACTCGCTACTGGAGGAACTCGACTCGCAGCTGGAGCTAAGCTCGCCTCTAGTCTAGGTCATCGTCTAGAGCCACCAGTTCCCTCGCTGTTTACTTTTAAAATAAAGGACTCACGCCTAACAGACCTACAAGGACTCTCCGTAGAGCCAGCAGAAGTCAAGATTCCAAGCACTAAACTCAGCAGTAGCGGACCAGTCCTTATTACCCATTGGGGGCTGAGCGGACCAGGTATTCTTAAAATTTCAGCTTGGGGAGCTCGTGAGCTTTCTGAAAAAGACTACACCTTCCAGATCAGCGTGAACTGGATCCCGAACGATGATCCAGACGACATCATCTCAGATCTCCGCACCAGCGCAGGCAAACGTCAAGTTAGCACCTACAGCCCCTTCCGCTCGATCCCGAAACGCCTCTGGCACAGATTCCTCAAAGCCTCTAGTATCCCAGAAACGACGCTTTGGTCACAGATATCCAAGGAACAATACCAGAAGCTCATCTACCAGCTCACTGAGTCAAAATTCCACGTCGATGGCAAAAGCCTCAACAAGGACGAATTCGTCACCTGCGGAGGAGTTCAGCTTAAGGAAATCAACCTTAAAACGATGGAAAGCAAGCTCGTCGAAGGAGTTTACTTCGCAGGCGAAGTCATGAATATCGACGGTATCACTGGCGGCTTCAACTTCCAAAACGCCTGGACCAGCGGTCACAGTGCCGGAATGAGTGTCGCAATGAAGTGTGAAGTTTAATCCCTGCCAACTTGAAACTTGACTCAGTTCCTCACAACATCGAATCTTCCCCCATGTCAGTAGTAGCACAGCCATTCATAGAATATTTACAGCAACTTCAACGTAAAGGTGAGACTCACGTCCACCTCGATGAACAAGCGACTCTCGTGCTCCGAGAGTTCTACAAAAAAGCAGCTGGCATCACTGAACCACCAGCGGATCCTGTAGATGATAAAGCGTCTAAGACCCAAGATAAGCAAGAAGTCGTCAAGATTCCTGCTCCTAATAAGACAGAGCCTACAGCACTCTCACTAGGTAAGGGAAGCAAGACAGACAAACTCAGTGCTCTCAAGAAACAAGCAATAAGCTACGCACCGATCAAGAAACTCGGGACAATGCGTGACAAGCTAGTGTTCTCTTCAGGAAACGCTGATGCCGACATCATGCTCATCGGAGAATGCCCAGGTTACCACGACGAAAAAGCTCAGCTGCCATTCGCAGGACCTGCAGGCACTAAGCTCGATGGCATACTTAAAGCCATGGGCATCACGCGTGACGAAGTTTATATCACCTACATCGTCAAATATCGCCCATTGATGGAGAACCAGACCACTGGGAATCGCAAACCTACCGAGGCAGAAATCTACGAGAACAAAGTCTTCGTAGCCCAAGAAATCAAAATTGTTGAACCAAAAGTCATCCTCTCACTCGGAGCAACAGCTTCCCAGATATTACTCCGTAGCAAGGACACGCTAGATTCCCTCAGAGGAGAATTTCACAAACCATTCGGCATCCCGATCCGTGCGATTTACCCACCAAGCTACCTTCTAAACGCAGAAAGCAAAAGCGATAAGCGTGCTGTGTGGGAAGACCTGCTCGCCACGATGGAACTGCTAGACATGCCTATCACTGAAAAGCAGAAAGACTACTTCCTCTAACAGACCCCAATAAACCATGTCAAAGACAAGCAAAGGAGTAATTGAGAAAGTGAATCGTCTAGTGCCAGATATCATCACCTGCCCCGTCGTCATTGGCAATATCCCCGATGCCTCAGACGCAGTCCACAAGATGCTCTCTCGTCGTCAGCTGCCCAAGCTAAAAACAATCAACCAAGCGAACACAGTCCTTACTGAATGGGCTAACAAAAGGAATAATATCAGTATTAGATCTTAATTCCTTCATGCACTCCTCAGTGAACAACAAGTCTATTGCCATGAAGCACATCAAATTTGAGAAAGGCAGCACCAGAAAACTACACTCCACCCTGTCAAAGCTGTCTGCTACGCAATACTAGAAGCACTCCAAAAATCACCAATTTCGCCGACGAAGACGTAAACTAGAATAGCCCATAGGTTTCAACAACCTAGGAACACAACCCAAGTACATTGCCGAATCACAACATGCTTAAATGATAAATGCTAACTTTCTCCCTTAGCACGAGGCTCAGAGGCCACAGTGTTAGTTGCAGTAGAACTAGTCACAAATGGTCCACCTTCCATCGGTGCTACGCCTGTGAATGCAACGTCTGGCATTTCAGTTGGCTTACCAGCTAGTGGGAATTCTTTTCTGAGTGGGTGGTATGGATAACCTTCCCACATGAGGATACGCTTGAGGTTTGGGTGATCAGTGAAACGGATGCCCATCATGTCGTAAATCTCACGTTCATGCCAATCCGCTGTTGCCCAGATATCAGAAACCGTGATGACTTCTTCGTCTTCAGACACAGGAACCTTGATGCGAATACGCTCTGAGTTATCCACCTTAGTAATTTCATAAACGACCTCAAAACGAGGATAGATTGATTCGTGATCCACACTACAAATATCGATTAGAAGATCTAAATCAAGGTGATCACGACAATACAACATCACAGCTTTCACTGCCTCTAACTTGATCACTACTGTGTGCTCACCACGGAATTCTTTGGTACTAATCACATACTCACCGTAGTTCTCTTGAATCTTTGTTACTAAATTACTCATTACCTGATTGGTTTAAATGTTTTTCGTTGATGAGATCGCTAAGCCTTTGACCACTTCTTCTTCCGGATCTGCTTTCAGCCCTTTAGTAGAATGCTCAGTATCAATCTTCTCCTGGAGCTTCATTAATCCATCAATCAGTGCTTCTGGTCTCGGTGGGCAGCCTGAAATGTAGACGTCCACTGGGATAAGTCTGTCGATCCCCTGAAGAGTCGCATAGCTTCTGAACATGCCGCCAGATGATGCGCAAGCACCCATAGCAATACACCATTTAGGCTCAGGCATCTGATCCCAGATACGTTTTACCGCTAGAGCCATCTTGTAAGTCACTGTCCCAGACACGATCATTACGTCAGCCTGACGTGGTGAGAAACGCATCACCTCAGCACCGAAGCGTGAGATATCAAAGCGAGAAGAAGCAGTCGCCATCAGCTCGATCGCACAGCAGGCAAGCCCCATAGGCATAGGCCAGAGCGAGTTTTTACGCATCCAGTTAATCGCTGCATCTACTTGTGTGATGATGATATTACCCTCTACTTTAGAGTCGTAAACGAAATTTGTGTTATCTGGAGCTGGTGAAACCATAGTTGAAAAAGTTGTTGGCACATACTAGATCGAAAAACTACTTTCTCAAGCCTAATATGGAGGGAATTCGACATTTGTTATCTGAAAGATCGGTGTGGAAAACTAGCTTAGATTTCTTAGCCAGAACATCTTAAGTAAACGTATAGATTCGCTCCAGGAAACTTGCTGGTAAAATTGGTGACGCAACCAGCGTATAAAGCGTTGTGTTCTGTGGGTAACTCACTGGATAGCTTGATTTATGTAGTTTGTGCTTTCAGTGAGAACTTGTCCTTCACGGTTTTTAAGGCTTAGATTCAACTAACTAATGCAACTTTCTCTTCGTTCGTTAATTGTTGATGTTTTTCTTGAGGTGACTGATATCCAAGACGTAAATTTTAAGAGTAATGTCTGGAGTAACCAGCCGACACCTATACATAAAAAGCATCTCAACTAATATTAGCTGAGATGCTTGACTTTAAAAAGTATGATATACAACTTTAGTAATTACTTACTACGGCGTAAAATCAAAGCTAGACCTCCAAGACCAATGAGGGCTGTGGAAGATGGCTCGGGGACTGGTGATATATCTCTGAGCTGATATCCTGAAAGGAAACTGCTTACATTAGAATCGGATGAAGAATGGAAAGTTTGTGTGGTAGCATCAGCAATAAATGTGCCAGTGATCCACGCTCCATTTTCTGTAGTTCCAGAAGATGTTTTTTGAATAGTGGTACCATCACCAACGTTCATCAAATAGCTGATCCCATTTATGCTAAAGCCTAAGAAGTTTTGCAGTTCATATTCATTTCCGATCGTTAGACCTGTCAATATGAGCTGGGTATTTTTATAGTCAAAACTAGCCTGTAGGTATAGTAAATCAAGGCTATCATCACCTGTGCTAACTCCGAAGTCCGTGTCTCTATGATAGCCATTATCAAAAAGGTTATTAGCCGTGAAGACTACTCCATTGATTGTCGTTGTATCAGTCGCTTCTCGAGCATCATTATTCACCATGTTAATTGCCTCTATAGAAGTGCCGTTGGTGCTAATTTCACCTGGGGCAGCGTCTAGATCAAATTCTCCCCATATTATGGTAGCTGCTGAGGCTGATGCCATCATCGCTGTGGATGTCGCCAGAGCGATCGTATATTTATTAATCCGTGTTTTATTATTTATTGTGTATTTCATGCTTCAAGTTAGTTATTATTTATTTAGAAGGAGTAACTCGAAGGAGTAAAATTGTCACGATTTATAAAATCAGTTTGCAAGATAAAACTTCCAGTTAGTCCGATTCATGCTGAGGATGTATTCATTTTTTGGTCTTGGAATTTTTTTCAATATAAGTTTGTCAATATCTAGCCAAGGAAAAATCCAGAGTAAAAAGAAACGTTGAAGCTTACGATACTGACTCTCTTCCGAAGCGTCTGACTGCTGAAGTGAGTTGAGCTTTGAGAGGTTCACGCTACGTGACCTAATGACACTGATGATGAGACAAGTTAGAACTTTAAATCCCGCTTGGAAATTGAGTGTCTTTCGTGATTACTTGCGACGGTGCAGAGTCAAAGCAAGTCCATCAAGACCAAGGAGTGCAATAGCCTAGGCCTTGGTGCTTACGTCGATGATTATAGAACTCCATCCAATCATCGACTAGAGATCGTAGATCGGTGATGCCATCATAAATCCAGAGCCGCAGTTTCTCGTATTTAATGCTCCGCCAGAGCCGCTCAATAAAGACATTGTCCATCCAACGGCCTTTGCCGTCCATGCTGATTTCAATGCCGTTACTACTCAACTCAGCCGTCCACTCAGCACTGCTCAATTAACTTCCTTGATCGGTGTTAAATATCTTTGGCTTTCGCCCAGTTAGAGCCATTGCTGATTTCAAAGCGCCGACGCAGAAGCTACTATCCATCGTGTTATTGACTTCCCAGCTAAGCACGGATCGGCTGTGCCAGTCCATGATCACAACGAGGTAAGCGTGACCTTTTTCCATAGGGATGTAGGTAATGTCCGCGCACCAAACTTCATCCACTTCTTTGATTACGCCATTGCGGAGTAAATACGGGTCACACATTCGTTCCTCAAGCTCCTTTTTCCAGGAACTGACTTGAGTTGGAGCAATATCATTATCTTGAGCGATTTGCTGGATAGTTTTCTCTTCTTTGAGAGCTTCTGTAGCGACCCGAGCTTTGAACTCGGCTGTTAGATGTCTTCTTTTTCTTTTCATTTATGTGGTCTATCTTCAGCTTATCCCCCATGTTAGACCAACAAATCTACTAACAATTCATTGGCTCCGTTTCCTGGGACCACTTCACTCAGCATTAATGAATTTCTCCCCTATAAGACAATACTCAGCTATGAAAAATGCAGACAACTAATATGCAACTATCAGATCCATTCACGAACTCAAGTAACCAAGACTTCATCGACCTCTTTCACCATCAGTTAGAAAAGAATGAAAACTACGCTAACTATGTGCATACCTTGGGGGTCGACATAAACTCTGTCTCTTGCTGGGATGCTATCCCCGCCCTCCCCACTGATGCATTCAAATCAGCACATAATCCAAGCTGTCTCTCTCAAGATCTTAGGAACACGACCTTCTACACTTCAGGCACGACTACAGAAACTAAAGGTGCTCATTATTTTCCCGATACGGCTCTCTATGAACAGTCTATCCTAGTAGGTTGGAGGCATTGTCAACTTCCAGAACTACACACGAACACTTTCATTTTAACTCCATCTAACAGTGACTCCCCACATTCATCACTGTCTCATATGTTTCATGTACTAAAGCAGGAACTCTGCCCTACAGCTGAATTTATAATGAGTGGTCAACAGCTCGATGTATCAAAAGTAATCACCGCTAGTGTCACTGGTAAACCAATCACCTTACTAGGCACGGCATTAGCATTCTTACAGATGTTCGAGTCTTTAGATGCACCGATCATACTCCCTGAGGGAAGTTGGGTGTTAGAAACTGGTGGGTATAAGGGCACTGAAAAGTCACTTACTAAAAAAGAACTCTATCAACTATTCGATCAGAAACTTGGCGTTTCAGAGGATGAGATTTGGAATGAATATTCTATGACTGAGCTATCTAGTCAGTTTTACACTTCCGGTATAGGAGCACCACACATAGGTCCTCCATCTACTCGGATTAAAGTCATTCATCCTGAGACCGGCGAAACAGTGAATCCTAGGGAAATGGGATACCTAGTTATTTATGATCTAGCTAATGCGGAATCCTGCCTAGCTATTCGCACACAGGATCTAGCGATCTATCACGATGCACAGAGCTTCACACTCATCGGCAGAGATCCCTCAGCATTACCTAGAGGGTGCTCTAGATCTCTAAGTAAACCCCTTAGTAGTATGGTTGAAGCAGGAAGTAGCATACTGGTCCAGTCACTGCTACGTAAAGCCATACGGGAAAGACCCATCTAGCCATTTTCTTGTGCTTGGCGAACTGATTTGTGAAGCCATACATCCACGTATAAAGAATGAAAGGCAAGCTCACTGCGGCTAAAATAATGTGCGTAATAAGGAAGAAGAAATAGACAGTGCGCATAGTGCCTTGACCTTCATATAAAGTCTCTTCTGTGGTGAAATGATAAGCCACGTAGCAGAGCAAGAAAAGGACAGAAAAGATCATGGCCATACTGATCCAAGCCTTATGTGCTTTAATGTTTTTCTTCTTAATCATCACCACCGCAATAATCAGGCAGAATGCCACTAGTGTGTTGAGCAAGGCGTGCACTGGAGGCAAAAATGAAAAATCAACTCCAAGATCTAGTTTATACTGACGCATGAAGCCTACTAACATAAGCACTGTCGCAGTTAGTATCCAGATCACTAGCTTTAGACTCTTGCCAGAACTCGCAGGACGTTTCAGGTATTCGTTAAATTCACTCATTTGATCAATTATTTTTAAGTTTATCTAGACACCAATCAACGGTAAGAAAAAGTTTATCTTTGGCCAATTCAGCTTCGAGCTTGTCCTCTGCTTTCATTGGGCTGAATAGATCAACCTTCGCCCACATTCCCATCTCAGCATCAAAAACAGCAATACCCATGTCATGGTTAATTTCACCTAACATGTCTTCAGGTTCCGGGTTCAGCTTCACCTTATTAGCCTCAAACTTCATATAACCCATTTCCTTCTGACAAAATACGTTCACCTGATCGACATCAGCACTCAGGAACCACCAGTTCTTAGCACTAGCCTCGTAGCCATCAGCCATGTTTTTCATCAGCGTCACAGCATCTTCATCAGCCTTCACACTCACAGTGACTATCTGAAAATCATCGTCCCCCTTATACTTGTCATAGAGTTCCTTCAGCACTCCTAGATTCGTGCTGTTACACTCTGGACACGATCCATAAAACTGAGCGAACACCCAAACTTTACCTTTTAGATCCTGCATCGAAACCTCTTCACCCAGTTGATTAACCGCCTGTATATCGCCAGTCATCTCGAAAAATTTGTTTTTACCAATACAGTCCGCAATCGTCTGTTTCATCTGTAATCTAGAGTTAGCGACGCCTTCCGCAGCTACGACTATCGCTCGTTTCTCTGAGATCTTACCCAAGCTGACAAAGTAAGCGAACATCACGATGATAACTAGAGCTATTCCTGAATAAATAACAATGATCTGTTTCTTAGACGCATTCTTAGTGAGCGTTATGTCTGTTTGATTCGTATTGAATTCCATTGGAGTATTGATTTTCTTGATTAAAATTAAATCTTACTTTTACTTAGCTCTAGATTTTTTCAAACGATATCCTGCTACTAAAATAAATAAGATGAATCCACTTGCGATGATTAATGGGAACTTGTATCTGTTAGAGCGATTCTCCTTCTTGATTGCCTCTACATTTACCTCTTCTAGATTAAGGATATAGTTAATGTTTTTATGCATCCAGTTACGCTTACGGGTCACTAAACTAAATTTTCCTAAGACAGATGCTTTGGCTTCCTCTTTGCGATCAGCTGGGATATTTGAATCTTCATCCACTTTCTGAGGGGCTTCCCTATCCATCTGGAAGTAATGGTTAAAACTAAAATCATTAATCTCTCCTCTTAGTTTCATTGTCGGATCTGCTATTTTCAAGAGGTCAGGTAGTGAAGGATTACCGTTCTTATCTTCACTCCCCACAAGACCTAGTTTCAGTTTATCTTTAATAAATCCTAGACGACCTTCATGATTAGCTGTGAGCACGAGCCATTCATCAGTATCTGCTACAGGAATGCCGAGATCTTTCGCAAATTCATTGAGCTCGTCAGTCGGGACATCCACCTCAGACTCAGCTGAAATACAAACGAACTGCATACGTTCATCATCAAATTTTTCAGCGACTAGCTTCATTTCATCGACAATTACCTGAGATTCCAGTGGGGATTTCACACTAATAACAGACATCAAAGTTACTTTGCCTTCTAGGAACGTGAAATCATGAATCTCATTATCCACCCCTTTCATCTGGAAATTATTAATCACTATACCGAGTGATTGAGCCGGGCGCCCCTTCATTACCTGCTCAGCGTCTCTCGCCATCTTCTCTCGGTATTTAGAGAAAATAAGAATACCACCCAAGAGCATGATCGCTATAAGGATAAGAACGGTAATACGGATCGCTTTAGCGTCCCTCACTGCTGGTTCATATGTCACTGTATCGGTTGACTTATTCTGTGTTTTAAAATCTACCTTTTTCATAAGATAGTTCCCTTTACACTCAGTTCCAGCTTATGGCAAGTAATGCCAGTGATAATGGTAAATATAATAGTGTGAAAAGAAACAGTCCTCTGGAACTCTTGCGAGTTCCTTGCTTGCCAAATTTCACACTGAGCCAGCACATATACCCACCAGCTAGTAAACCACCGATCCCCCACACCCAGCCAGAATACTCTATCCCAGGAATAGTTGCTACTGGAGCTAAGAGCGCCAAACAAACACTAAACAGCAACGCTATCTTAGCTGTCTTCTTACCGCTCACGTCACCATTACTCCACATTACATAGCCAGCCTTCTCGTATTCCTCACGGCACAGCCAGTTGATTGCCACAAAGTGTGGGAGCTGCCATAAGAATAAAAAGGCAAATAAATACCAAGCCTCACCTGAATACCAATCACCACCTGCAGCCACCCAGCCTATCACTGGAGGAATCGCACCAGGGATAGCTCCTACTAGAGTATTGGCTGAAGTCTTACGCTTCATAGGAGTATAGATAAACACGTAGATGACGATAGTGATGGCTGCTAAATACGCACTCCAAGTTCCCACTTTAGCACCTAGATGAATCACTCCAAAGGCGCTCAAAATCCAACCAATTGCAAAGGCGGTGATCACATTTATCCTCTCAGAGGGTAACGGACGATTTGCAGTTCTCGCCATCTGCTTGTCCTGCTGAATTTCCATCAACTGATTAAATACAGCGCTACCAAATGCTGCGGCACCTGTGCCAAGAATCGTATGGAATAATACCCAGCCATCAATCATCCACACACCATTAAGCTTCAATGACCCTAGGAAATAACCAAACAATGTCGTAACCAACACAAATGTATTTAGGCGGAGCTTGGTAAGCACCATCAAATCTTCTCGTAATGAAATTACTTCACCCTTCTTAATCTTTTCTTGTTTCTTGGATGACATTTCTTGGCAATATGCACCTAAAACTTCATTTGCCAAGAACTAACACTTCTCAAATACACTCAAAACTTCACTCCTTAAACCACCAAATGCCTCTATTTCCTGAGATTTCATAAAAACTATCGTTAATTTATCTTAACTTTCTACACAATTAGCTTATTCACAATTATTTTTCCGTTTACCCGAGAGCTAAATTAAAACTATTGTCCTACAAGTAACGACCCTTTTCAAACCAGACACACACTACTCACTCACAAAACTATGCGGTGCATACAATGCGGCTCACTCGATGATAAAGTCATCGACTCCAGAATGTCTAAAGACGGAACTTCCACCCGTCGAAGAAGGCAGTGCCTGAAATGCTCCTATCGCTACACGACTTACGAACAAATAGAACGAACCGAACTCAGAGTCATCAAGCGTGATGGAACCCGACAGATCATCAACCGTGAAAAACTCTTCGGAGGACTACTCAAAGCCTGCGAAAAACGCCCAGTTTCCATGGAGCGACTCGATAGAGCAGTAGAAGAGATTCTCTCAGAACTCCACAAGAATCACCTTTCAGAAGTCCCCTCTGGCGTCATCGGAGTCAAAGTCATGGACAAGCTCCATGCTATCGACCCAGTAGCCTATGTTCGTTATGTCTCAGTATACCGCCAATTCGATGATGTAGGTGAGTTCATCAGAGAGATCCATAGAATATAGAGGAAAGAAAGGCCCACAACAACGCCCACTCTTTAAAGAATAAAACAATCGTAGATTCCCCAAACAAAAAACTATCTATCATTATGATCTGTATCGCAGGAAACATGCCCATCATCCAAGTCGGAAACTACCAAGTCTCCGACTACGACACTTATTGGATCCGTAGGGCAATCCAAAACGCCGCCGACTCTGCAAACCAATCTCAGTTTCTCTTCATAGATGATGTCTATGACGGCATAGTCTATTACCTCGAGAATAAATGTCCTCTCCGTTTACTCAAACTAGAGGCACTCTTTGAACGCATTCATCACACTCTCAAACGTATCGGGTTCGAAACCATCGCTAATGCCCTGAAAGTAGAATCACCACCAGTCACAATCTCACTGGAGCGTGCGGCTACTGAAGCGGGAAACGGCTACGAGCTAGCCTTCTACCAGATTCTGAAAAATGAGATGGCTCGGCTTAAAAACTTTGGGGCTGAAGAAGTCTTCTTCAGTCACATCCGTGAATCCATCCTCATTCTGCTCCAAGACAACACTTGGTCATCTACTTGTGATCAGCTAGAAAAGGACATCCTTCTGTGGTTCAAGAAAGCTGGCACTCAGCCACAGCACCAAGGCTATCGCATCCGATGTAGCCTTAAAAAAGTCAAAGTCTAAAAATCAAAACATTGAATAAATATTCTCTCCCCCCTCCTTAATAACATTCTTCGTCAGCGAACCAACCACTTGTCAAACTGAGAAGGACGAACATCCCCAAACAGCAGAGCAGAAGCTCAGCCTACTTAATTACAAAATCTCAGAGCTTAAAGAGGAACTCAATAGACTCGATAGAATTCAAGTAACAATACGATCAAACGTATAAAACAGCTTGAATTAGATAACTAGCTGAGAAGAGAAAGTCTCTAAAGCTACAAAACGACCAAAAAGAAATCGATGCAGTCTTTCAACACCAGCTCTCCTTTATTAAAGAGCAACAAGCCTTCATCTGGAAAACATATATTGAAAAGTCCTACACTAAGCTCTTCTTAATAGATGGAACGATCTATCAGGAAGTCACTATTACCAATGTCGCCGCCGACGGCATAGGCTTTCGACAATACTATAGGAGCTGTACGTATTGCTTACGCAGAAATTTCTCGTGAGCACAGAGAGATTATGAAAAACTGTCTCAAGTAACCTCTGGCAGCCTGTAATAATTCCTCTTTAATGTTTTCAAATTTATCTGATAGATTAAATTGAGCTTATGAACTTCCTAGATCTTCAAATGGGTGACCACATTCCAGATGCTAAAACGATTTGGGATTTTAAAGAACTCATTGAGAAAGACGGACGTGATGGAAGTAATAAGCTCTTTAGCTATTTTCATCAAATGTTAACCAGAAAGGCCTGATAGCTAAAGCAGGAAGCATCATTGACGCAAGCTTTGTTGATGCTCCAAAACAACGCAACAGCAGAGACCAGAATAAAAAGATTAAAGAAGGAGAGCACCCAGAAGGTTTTGAGAAAGACACTTCAAAGGGAGCACAAAAAGACTGTGATGATCGGTGGGCAAAAAAAATAACCAAACCCACTTCGGTTATAAAAATCATACCAAGGTGGATCTAAAGAGTAAACTCATCGACAGCTATGCCACTACTCCAGCAAGCACGCATGATAGCCAGATTTTCGAGGAACTGTTAGATAAAAAAGACTAGGCTATTTTAGCTGATAGTGCCTACCAGTCAGAGAAAAATGAACCAGTGATGCTGGATCACAATTAAGAAGACTTCATCATCGCTAAAGCCTATCGGAATAAACCTCTGACTGAGCAGCAACAACGATTTAATAAGACTGTGAGCCGTATGAGGGTGCGAGTTGAACATGTATTTGGCAGGATGAAATACATCGGAGCCGATCTATTTAGAAAGATTGGAATACAACGAGCCAGACAGCATAATGCCCTCTGTAATTTAACCTACAATATGGATCGCTATGCGTTATTAGTGGCATAGAACCCAGACAAGACACTCAAAAGGACTAACATCAATTAATTGATCAAATCACAAGCACAAAACAGCGATAAATCCCTAGAAAGAGTCAAATAATAGAATCAATAGCAGTTAGATTTCTCTCAAATCACAAGGACTTGGGAAAAGTAGGTTGCCAGAGGCTCCCTTGAGTGAAAACCTCAAAAAAAATACTCTCTAAGCGTATGCTCAGAGAGTATTAGAAAAGTTAGGTAACTATAAGAGTATTACTCTACAGTACTCTTAGAAGCGTCTTCATTGAGCATCTTGAGAAGAGCTATTGTGATGTCGAACTTGTCTTTAGAGAAGATAAGGAAGTGAGTATGTGTAACTCCACGAGCAGATTTGTCAAAAATCATATCTATGTCGTTAGCACGTGCGTAAGCTTCTACTTTGTCTTGGATCTGAACGAGAATCTTTCTCATTTCAATAACAATGTTCTCGTTGATAGCCTTGTTACGGCGGTTAAGCCACTCACGACGGTTATTCTCAAGAGCGTTTCCTTTGTTAGCTTCAAACTGACGATCACGAACAAACTTGTCACGTGTGTGAATTGCTACAATTGGATCGTCAATTTGCTCAGTAAGAGCCTTGATATTGTCAGCAATCTTGCGGATATCCTTAAGTCTAGCATTGTTTTCTTTAGCGATGATTACTTGATTTGCCCTTACTTTGTCTTGAGCACCCTTAGTGAGGTGATATTCATCAAAGAGTTTTTTCATATCAATAGTCGCAAACTTCTTGATGTCGTTAGCAGTAGCTGAACCCATTGAAAAAATGGCGATGCTCAGTGTTAGCAAGATAGGTTTGAGAAATTTAGTCATATTTTACTTAAATGGTTTGGTTAATCTTTCCGCAGATAATTTGACATAAAAAATAGATAAGTCAACGAATAAGATTATTATTTTTACCCATAATTAGGTGTCGCACTACTCCCTAATTAAAGAGCGTTAAAGATTAAATTTCAATCTGAAAAAAATCTCTCATGACTTCACGATACACCTCAGTTTTAAAACTAGGTAACCACGCTACATCAAACTTGTTCGGCTTCACCCATGCAAAGTCCCTGAATTCAGGGTTATTCTCGCCCAAGTCTACTCCTTTAGACTTTTTCTTTAGCTGGCAGAGAAAATAGGTTTGCTTCTGACCATCCCACTTTTTCTTGGCTCTGATGTGAGCTGGGTATAGATAGAAGTATTCATCACGATACTCTATTACTCTATAATCCTCCAGAGGTAGCCCCACTTCCTCCCAGACTTCCCTATAGAGGGCCTCGAGCTCAGTTTCGTCGCCATCTACTCCACCCTGTGGAAATTGCCAGGCCCCCTTATTATTTGAGCGTTCGCAGATGAGTAATTCACCATCTTTATTGGTGATGAGAGCGGCGACATTTGGTCGGAAACTTGGCATGTGAATAGATAAACAAAAATCATTATTGAATGCAATCTAGGTTTCCGAACAATTAATTGTAACCATTGAAGTTTTGACACGTAGAAATAAGTTAACTAAACATATAACAATGAAAAGTAGCCTCAAATCAACCACACTGTTAGCAATCACCGTTATCGCATTCCTTGCCCCTGTCGTTTCGGCTCAAGATACAAGTGAAAAAAAGAACACAGACAACACTTCTGCGAATAGACTCTGCTGGGAAGACGATGTCCCTGGTGGGAGCTATATGGGCACTATTGATCGTATTTCATCAGTAAGCATACATTCATACATACTAGCTGGATTCTTAATTCATGAAGTAGATGTTGAGATAAGTGGTGCGGCACTCGCTAGATTCTACACCATAGACGTCGTCGGATCTAAGTCTGAAGCTAATATTGCTAAAAATCTAATCGATTGCGGCGGAAACCGTGCAGAAGTTGACCCTACGACAACTGCCAAAAAGACTCCACAGACGACTCACTCCAAGACGATCGAATACAAACTATCATCAAAGCAGGATCTTGATCAGCTCTACAACTCACTCAAGAGAGCCTTTAAAGAAGGACGCGGACGTAAATTCACCATAAAATAATACTGCTCTTGTAGTATACACTCACCAACGAATTTCCAATGCCTCTTGATTTGATACAGGACGTTACATTTACTGCTATCGACTTCGAGTCAGCTGGCACCGCCACTGGCAGGACTGATGCTCCTGTCCAGATCGGCACGACTACTTGGTCAGTCGCTGAGGGTATTTCTGACACTTGGATGTCGTATATCTTCACAGACCAAGAGATCACCTGGGCTGCCCAGAAGGTTCACGGCATTACGAGCTCAGACCTTTCCGATGCTCCTAAGCTCATGTTACTCTGGCCTAAAATTAAGGAGCGTCTGAATAACGTGGCAGTAGTAGCTCACGGACACGGCACCGAGAAGCGCTTCCTCCAGGCATTCCCTGCCCATGGTTTTGGACCGTGGATAGACACCTTGCCTCTAGCTCGTGCCTGCTACCCAGAATTTGATAACTATTCTCTAGGTAATATTTGCGAGACTCTTTCACTCACTGAGTCAGTCACCGAGCTCGTCCCAGATAAGACCTGGCATGACGCTCTCTATGATGCAGCAGCATCGATTATTTTGCTCAAACACATTGTTGAGCATTTTGAACTTTCGTCCCAACCTATCAGCTTCCTTACACGTCTAGACACGTCTCAATGGCGCTCATCAAAACACAATAAGTAATTAACACATAGCGGTTTAAACGCTGTATTTACGGTATCTTAAACACGTGTGTTTTATCATCATCTAGTGGATCTACTACCTTCGCTCCGCTAGGGATACCTACCACATCAACGATGTTTTGGTTATAAGGATTGATCACGCAACCTGGTCTTCCAGGCACCACCTTAGCTGTGGGGATCACTAGAACTAGTGGTCGATTTGGAGATCCTATATTTGGAATGGCTACATCCTGACTAACAACAGATTCACTAGGGACATCGAAGTCAGGCTGAGCCACGTCTACCACAACTACTGGTATTGGTAACTCTTTAATCTCGTAATTAGGCTCTTGGTATTCAAGACCAGATCCACAGGAAGTGAGGAAGGCAACGCAAGCACTAACAATAAGGAAAAGTATAAAACGCATGATTGATGATGAACTACATCTAAACGAATTAATTAAAAAAAGCAAATTAAATGTGCTGATTTTACAGCATCTCATACCGCAGTAGAGATTGTTTTAGTTACCCAGCTTTCATGAATACAGCTTTAGCGGAGCAAATGATTCAGGAATTATTCCAGATGAGGAGACTCCCAATACTGTTCAAGAACTGATCCTTGAATTCAACTAACTAATGCAACATTCTCTTCGTTGGTTAATTGTTGAGGTTTTCGTTAGATCCTCTTTCCCAGCTATGATAGGAATGCACAAAAAAAGAAGTCTATTTCTAATGCTTTTGCTATCTCCTGATGACCGGCGAACTCTTTGCCATTATCTAAAGTGATTGTGTATAATTGATCCTTGTAAGGTGTTAGTCGTGCCTCTTGGTTTTAAACTTTTGCCTATCTCGATACTTACGCTCTACCAAATCGTTGCGATATTCCTCGTTTCTATGGTCACCATTCCTCTTTATTTCACAAGTGATCGTAGACTTATGGAGACCCAACTGCATTGCAATAGCTGTTGGGCTTAGGTTTTGACTTAGCAAATGCTCGATTGTATGTCTTTCTTCAAATGTAATGTGCTTCATGGCTTCTTTTGATCGGGCAACAGTAAAGTAATTACTCAATCAAAAGGGAAGGGCTGATTTTTTGCATTAATTTACTAGCGTGTCCCTAATGTTGTTGTGCCCTCCTCTTACATATTATGTGTTTCTGGTGTCGTAGCTGGTCATATTTTTATGGGTGGTGATAATGAGATGAGATAGGACAGTCGCTAAAGATAAGATTTTCAGACACTAGGGACTGCAGGATGAAGCTTGCTGATAGACCTCTCCGGTGACTACTATTAACCGTAATCTATCTAAGCTCTATATATCACCCAACATTTAACCTCATTTTAAGCGTGCCAAGTGAGGGTGAAAAATGTTTCTGTTAGTTTATAACTATTTTATAGATCCCTTTATGTCAGAAATTCCTTTTTACGAACACGTTGATACCTATCTTAATATGGCAATCGAGTATGATGCATCAGATATCCATCTCTCCACTGGCTATCCTCCTGCTTGGCGCAGATTTGGCAAACTCCAGCCTATTTGGGAAGGTGCTGCAGCTCTCACTGCCGAGCAACTCGAAATTTTAGTCAAATCATTCCTTGATGCAAAAGGCCAGAAGCGTGTCGAAGAAATCGGCGATGCTGAATACGCTTATGAAAACGAAAAAGCTCGTTTCAGAGTCTCAGTCGTTCGACAGAGGCTTGGTAAAGAGATCGTTTTCCGAATTATCGAAACAACTATCCGAACCATGGACGACCTTAAACTCCCGAAAGAGTTTCTTGCCCCATTGTGCCTATATCATAATGGACTCATCCTCGTCACCGGTTCAGTGGGTTCAGGTAAGTCGACTACTATGGCGGCAATGATAGATTTCATTAATAAAGACCGACAAGATCACATAATTACTCTGGAGGACCCTATTGAATACGTTCATACTCCTCAGAACTGTCACATCACTCAGCGTGAAGTAGGTAACCACACAGAGTCATTCCCGCGTGCTCTTAAAGCGGCGCTCCGAGAAGATCCGGATATTATCGTGGTGGGAGAAATGCGTAACCTAGAGACCATTCAGCTTGCTGTTACAGCCGCAGAAACTGGTCACCTAGTTCTCGGCACCCTCCATACGGGTAATGCTCCGAGAACGCTCGATCGTATGTTGGACGTCTTCCCCATCGATCAGCGAGATCAGATCCGAATCATGGTCGCGGAATCACTCCGTGGTATTATTTCCCAACAGCTCCTCCCACTCGCTAGTGGAGACGGTCGATGCCTAGCGCTTGAAATTCTCGTCAACACACCTGCTGTAGGCGCCACTATCCGTGATGGTAAAACTTACATGCTCCCGGGTATCATGCAGACAGGTAAAAATGTCGGGATGACTACGATGGATGACTCACTGAAAAAACTCTACATCGAAGGTAAAGTCACCGCAGAGCAAGTGATGATGCGTTGTGAAGATCGCACCGTTATGAGAAAATTCCTCACCGCTTAATTTACTCTCACAAATTCATTTAAAACAAAAAAACATGGCTAGCTTAGACAAACTTTTTAAAATACTTATCGCAGAAGGTGGCTCAGACCTTCACCTAACAGAAGGATATCCACCGAAGATCCGTGTGCATGGAGTAGTGACAGCTATCGAGGGAGAACCAGTTCTCGATCGTAAGACTATCCACGATCTTCTCTCCGGCATCGCTCACAAAGCATCCTTTGAAGCATTCTTAGAAAGTGGTGATCTCGACTTCGCTTACGAGATGGATGTCGACTCAAGATTCCGATGTAATTACCTTAAGCAACAATTGGGACTGGGCGCAGTATTTCGCCTGATTCCTACCGAGATCATGACTCTGGAGCAGCTCGGTATTCCTGATGTTGTTAAAAAGTTCGCTGACATCCGTGCAGGGCTCGTGCTTATCACGGGCCCTACTGGATCTGGTAAATCTACCACCCTAGCTGCAATTATAGATTACATTAATACTAATTATAATCGCCACATCGTTACGATTGAGGAGCCTATCGAATTCGTGCACAAAAATAAACAATGCATCATTACACAGAGAGAGGTTCCTACCCACAGCTCTACATTCGCAGATGGACTCAGAGCTACTCTACGTGAAGATGCTGAGATCGTTCTCGTTGGTGAGATGCGTGATCTGGAAACTATTTCCCTAGCTCTGACCTCCGCTGAAACAGGGATGCTAGTATTTGGAACACTGCACACGAACAATGCGGTTAAGACCATCGACAGACTTATCGATGTGTTCCCATCAGATCAGCAGGCTCAAGTGCGCACGATGCTTTCGGCTTCTATTCGTGGAGTTGTGGCTCAGCTATTGATGAAACGTTGCGACACAAAAGGTCGTGTCGCTGTGAACGAAATCATGTTTTCAACCCCTGCGGTCTCTGCGATTATCCGTGAAGGTAAAACGCAGAAGCTAAATGACGTGATCACTCAGGGGGGAACTCTAGGGATGCAGTTTATGGATGATGCTATCTGGAAAGTGCTTCAAAAAGGAATGATCTCACCACAAGAAGCCTACCTAAAAGCTATTGATAAGGGTAGATTTAAGAGTTTCTTGCCCGCAGAAGCCGTAGCTCTTACTAATGCAGCAGGAGTCTAAGTCACGACCAGTTACCATTATACTTTAGATCAGTTGGCAAATCTTCATGCTGATCTAAGGTATAATAAGTAATGCTAAATCAAAAAAACTCAGTCGTAAGACTCAAAACTCCTCCTCATGTAAAAAAGCAGACACACAAGCGTCGTGTTGCATTAGGGCTTATCATCGTTGCTGTTACTACATTCGGAGCTTTAGCGGTTCTTAAGACCCCACAGACTGGAAAGGTGTCAGCACTGGCTACGAAAATACTAAATAGCAGCTATGACTCCCTTCCGTTCTATTTTTACTGTCTTCGCTCTCACCTCAATAGTCTTGGCTGGCTATTAGTTTAAACAAAGTTTCATTGACCCTCAAAAAACCAAGGACAGTAGCCTTGCGTCCACAGTAGAGAGTATTCAGACTTTATTCGAGCTTGTGACTAACCGTGTTTACATTTCAGATATACTAGAGGCTGACAATAAAGACGAGCAATCAATGGTGATGCCCTCATTAGCTACGACCATGGTGGTTTTATTATTTATAAGTGTAAGCTTGTTAAGACGCTGCTGCCTTTAAAGGCTCTTCACACGTCTATGCACAGCTTTCACAACTACTCCATCCGCAGGACCAAATAGCCACGTTAGTAGGAATAGAGCAGTTCCTGCTACCACCACTCCTGCCGATTGCTTACCATTCATTTCCACGGCTAACATCACACCGAGTACTGATGACAGTAAGGCGTGAACTCCAGAAAGAACGAGCATGAGTTTTAACCTGTGCGTGCATAGGTAAGCAGTAGCCCCAGGTAGAATGAGAAGAGCGATCACAAGAATAGCTCCTACTGACTCGAACGCAGAAACTACGACTACTGATAAGACAGCCATCAAGCCGTAATGCACTAGATTAGGACGATAGCCATAAGAAACCGCTAATCCAAAATCGAAAGAGCTCAGAGTCAGGACCCGATAGAATAACATGATCAGAGCAATAGTCACCACAGCTATGATGAACGCGAGTATCAATGGCTCTGGCACATCCATATTCATAAACTTAAACGTCTCCGCATAAGAAACACTAGAAACATTACCCTCTAGCACCATTCCCTGATCCAGATGCACTTTGTCGCCTAATAAGAAACGAATCAGCACCAAACCCAGCGCAAACAATGAAGTAAACGCAATTCCAATAGCCGAATCCTGCTTAATCCTCGTGCGTCTATGAATCTGTTCGATGAGATACGTCACTAAAACACCAGCCAGAGCGGCTCCTACGAGTAACCAAGGCGAAGACAGATCACCCACAAAGAAAAATGCCACTACGATCCCTGGAAGGGTGCTATGGGAAATGGCATCACCCACCAATGACATCCTCCGTAAAATCAAATAAGCACCCAATAATGCACATGGTAAAGCCACGAGAAAACACATCAGCATCACCCAACCAAAATTCTCAAACACCATAGATCCACCTAACATATTAATAGCCTGTCCCCTCTTTAAGCCCTGCGGGTTTATCCATTTTCAATGTCACGTCCACACTAGGTATCGGACTTCCATGCGGGTCAAATTCAGGAAAATTAAGATCTCTCTCCAGTCTTCTGACCGTATCTGCCCCTAAAATGTGCTCTATTTTTTCGGCGTCATCATGCACATGATCCGCGGCATAACCTGCCTGATCCGTCAGATAGAGTTCCCATAGTCTGTGATTTCTCACGATCTCTACCGCTCGCTTCCATCCAGACGAGGTTAGTAAAATCGCTGTCTTCCCCTCTTCCCAAGTCGCTTCGCCGGCTCTCACCAGATCCCGACTATCCTTCATCACATCATCGATCACCAGCTTACGCACTTCCGCTAGTTGCTCTACTCCGACACTTGGAGATTTAAAGGTGCTACGTTCCATTAATCGATAAATAGATTTTAACGTATTCTCTCTATGAACTCTAGATTTTTGCCCTGCGTGAAGTAGGCATTTAGCAAGCACACCATGACTAGGAGCAAAGAAGTAAGTCATAGCAAACGCAAATGCCCCTACTAATGTAATCATGGGACCCGACTGAAATCTAGCGTCTAAATTCGCCACAGCCCATCCACCTAGTGCCGCAAACACACCTAGAAGAACTGACCACAACAACATTCTCTGTAGTCGATCCGTTAGTAAATATGCAGTCGCCGCAGGAGTAATCAACATCGCTGAAACCAAAATAACCCCCACCGCCTGCATCGCTACTACCACGGCGAATGACAGTAATCCGAAAAACAACGCATTAAGCCATTTCACTGGATATCCCAAACCTACAGTAAAGCCTTCATCGAAACTTAGCACCCTAAACGGACGCAAAAACATAAATAGTAAGACAGTCACCACAACCGTAGCTACTATCATTAGCCATAAATCGGCATCATTAATCGTAGTCAGATCTCCATACAGAAAATCCTTCACTCCCAATAATGGTTTACGTGAATTCCAAAATATTCCAATAGCGAAAAACGATGATAGCACAATACCTAATGCAGCGTCTGATTTCAGTTTCGTGCTAGTAACAATCGCTCTAACCATTGCTACACCTAGTAAACCAGCAACCACAGCACACACAAATATGATCCAAGGGTCGCGATTCTCACTCCACACAAAACCTGCCACCACACCTGGGAAAACCGCATGCGACAAAGCATCGCCCACAAGAGCAACCCTACGAACTACCACAAAACAACCTAACAGACCACAGCAGATCCCCACACAAATAGCAACCAAAGGAGCCTTCACGCACAGCGATAACGCCAGCACATTCATGAGATCTAACAGACTGTTGAAAATGGAATCCATCTAATTTTTAAAGCATCCTGCCCTTCACATGACTAGCCTCAGGGTTTCTAACTGCTCTCTCTGCTACTTCGTCCAGCAGCGTCAACCTCCCGCCATAGGTTTTCTGAAGAAGTTCATTCGTATACATCTCCTCAGTCTTACCATAAGCCACCAGACGCATATTCAGTAACAGCAGGTGATCAAAATAATCCTTAGCACTCTGCAAATCATGATGCACTACAAGCACTGTCTTACCATTTTCACGCATCTCTTTTAACAGAGCGATAATCGCCATCTCAGTTGCTACATCCACTCCCGTGAATGGTTCATCCATAAAATACAGATCACTCTCCTGAGCCAACGCCCTCGCTAAGAAAACTCGCTGTTGCTGACCTCCAGAAAGATTACCTATCTGACGGTTCGCATAGGGCAACATTCCCACTTTATCCAGTGCCTCGCTCGCAATAATTTTCTCTTTCTTACCCACTCTTCCAAACAAGCCGAGCTTCCCATAAGTCCCCATCAAAGCCACATCCATCACAGTCACTGGGAAATCCCAGTCCACGCTCTCACGCTGCGGCACATAGCCCACACGGTGTAAATTCTCAGCAAGTGGCTTGCCAAACACTTTTACCCAACCACCTGAATGTGGCACTACGCCCATGATCGACTTGATCAACGTAGATTTACCCGCACCATTAGGGCCGATGATTCCCACTAGACTACCCTCTTCTATCGCCACATCCACTCCGTATAGCACAGGGCGTTTGTGGTAAGTCACTGTTAAGTCATGAGTTTCTAGTGCTATCATTATTACTCGGCAGTAATATTATTTTAGACCTTCTACAATAGCATTCACATTATGCTTCTGCATTCCTATATAGCTACCTAAATCGTAAGTCTCATCACCCACAGTCTCCATTTTACCTAGCTTGCCAGTAGCATCTGAGAACAGTTTCTTGTTAGAAATACTGATACCAGCCTCTTGAGCGATCGCTTGGATGCGCTTCTCATTCACGGCATGTTCAGGAAATATCGTCTTAAGCTTCTTGTCTTGAATAAACTGTACCAGTTCTTTCACCTTCTTAGGTCCAGCTTTATCATCTGGAGAAAGTCCGTCCATGGCTCTAACTTCTAGACCATACGCTCTAGAGAAATACATAAAAGCATCATGACTAGTCACTAAAAACCTGCGTTCAGCAGGAATCTCGTTGAGTCTATTCGTAACCCATACTTTAAGCTCATTCAGCTCTTTCACATAACTATCGCCACGCCGCTGATAAGTAGCTGCATTCGCTGGTTCTTGAACACTCAGTGCATCCACCACTACCTGCACACCTTTAGACCACAGGATAGGATCACCCCATACATGTGGATCACCGTAGATAGCGAACTCTTCCGCAGGAAAGATAAGATCGCTCTTCTCCATCTTAGAAGTCACCGCATGGGCCCTATCCATCTTCTCTAGTCTCTCCGCCATCTTATGCTCTAAATGTAGTCCTGAGAAAAACACCAGATCACTAGATTTTAGAGCCATTGTATCTCTCGGAGTGCCTTCATAACTGTGTGGGTTCACCCCTGCATCCATCAGACCGTAGACCTCAACTTCGTCACCACCGATAACTCTTACCAAATCAGCCACCATTGTAGTCGTCGCTACCGCTTTGGTTTTATCCTTAGATTTCCATACTGGCTCTTGGTCACTACACTGAATGAGAGAGAGCGTAACTAGACCAAGACCTAGAACCTTCGTAAACTTCTTTAAAATAGTTTTCATAATATAAATTCATCAATGATTAAAACTTCGTCGTGAACCCAGTGAAGACATTCAAGTCATCAGCCGCAGCATTTAGACCGTAGACAGCACCAATATCAAGTTGGAATGTTTCTGTCACAGTGTATGTTACACCACCACTAGCATATGATTCGTAGGGATTACTGTCGCTATTCATGATACCGAGATATTCCACATAAACTCCGAATTCCTCACAGACTGAGTAGCCAAGAACCGCTGTGTGAAGAAGATCAATATCATAATCTCCATCCACATCATCACGCACGTAAGCAACTTCGACCTGAAGACCTAGCCCCATTCTATCATTGACCTCTACTGAAAACGGAATGATCAATCCACCTTCCCACTCACCATTACTGTGAGCAGTTTTAGTCGGTATTTTCACATACGGGAAAAGAGCGAAAGCAGTCTTACCGCCATCATTGCCCCAGAGATTCCACTTTATACGCAGAGTCACATCACTGGCATCTTCCTCATCAGTTACGACTCCAGCAGTCTTGCTACGTTCAAAGATATAAGGTGAGAAGATGATCTGGAAATCCACATTATCACTCACACCATACTTAAGATTAGTCTCAGCCCAAGTCCAAGTCTCTGTCTTAATTCCACCGCTGTTATTTCTAGCGTAGTCTAACACGCTGGCTTCGATCTGCCACATTCCCTTATCCACAGTCACAGGACTCTCGGTAGAGTCAGGTCTGTCAGCAGCTAGGACTCTGATAACTCTTGGTTGGTTGGTTAAGATATCCACGGCAAAGTCACTTGCTATTGCAACAGTTGTAGAAACGACGAATGATGATAATAATATTGTTTTGTTCATTATATTTTATGGTTTGTATAAAATCCTAGAGCTGGTCATCAGTGCTATAGACGAGTCGATCTTATTTCCATGATCTATCGGTTTGCTGATTTCCCATAGTAGAGCAAAAGTAAGGTTATTGCCCTACCCTATCTGATTACTCTACTACTTGCTTGATAATATGTAATTACTCACCCAAAAAGTATTTTCCGTGTGAGGGATTTACAATGCCCTCATAAGATCATTCAGAACGATTGTCAACAATTCTACAAATATTACAGTTTTTTAAATCGTAACTATGAAGTGGTCCCAGGAAACGGAGCCAATGAATTGTTAGTAGATTTGCTGGTCTAACATGGGGGATAAGCTGAAGATAGACCACCTAAATGAAAAGAAAAAAAGACATCTGACAGCCGAGTTCAAAGCTCGGGTCGCTACAGAAGCTCTCAAAGAAGAGAACACTATCCAGCAAATCGCTCAAGATAATGATATTGCTTCAACTCAAGTCAGTGCCTAGAAAAAGGAGCTTGAGGAACGAATGTGTGAAATCTTTGAGCGAAAGAATGCATCAGATAAGCAACTCAAACATCATGAAAAAACTCGATGAAATTTACATGGAATGCTCGTATTTACTCCGCAATGGCGTAATCAAAGCAGTGGATGAAGTTTGGTGCGCGGACATTACCTACATCCCTATGGAAAAAGGTCACGCTTACCTCGTTGCGATCATGGACTGGCACAGCCGATCCGTGCTTAGCTGGGAAGTCAGTAACACGATGGATAGTAGCTTCTGCGTCGGCACTTTGAAATCAGCATGGACGGCAAAGGACGCTGGATGGACAATGTCTTTATTGAGCGGCTCTGGCGGAGCATTAAATACGAGAAACTGCGTCTCTGGAGCTACGATGGCATCACCGATCTACGATCTCTAGTCGATGATTGGATGGAGTTCTATAATCATCGACGTAAGCACCAAGACCTAGGCTATTGCACTCCTTGGTCACTCTACTCTGAGCAACAACAAGAAGCTGCCTAGGGTGACGGCAACCGTAGTTGGAGAAAAACCCCAAACCAAGCCTCAAGGAAGATTAGCAAACTACTAATAAGACAAACTTTTTACTGGCAACATTAACGAGACCACTTCATTTATCATAAGTTACTTACACGTCCTTTAGTAATCTTCTCGAAGAATGATTACTCAACTACCATAATCCATATTTACCAAACTGCAGAGCGTAGATTCCCATCAGTAAATTAGCGACCCCGTGCATCACAATACAAGCAGTGAGACTCTTGGTTCTTACTGCTACAAAATACATCAATGATCCAAAAATAATGGCTCCAGCGTAATCTACAGGAGAATGAATGAATACAAAGCAGGCAGTGACCACACCAAAGGTGAGCCAACTAAATTTACCAAATGCTGTTTTCCAATAGTTGCCATCCATATTGAGTAAGAATCGCATAAGGAAACCTCTCCAGAATATTTCTTCCACTAGTGAAACGACCACTACTGCTCTCAGAAATCTAAAAAACATCGTAATCCAGACAGCTACTGGCTTATTCATATCATTTGGATTAAAACCATCGAACCTTGGAGCTAAACCGAAATGCTTCCAGATCCCCACATCCTCCTTAGTCGCTTCTGTAAATCCTAACTCAGTAAACAAATGTGTCGGTAAAATCCAGCATGCTATACCAATGATTCCCATGATAACACCGAACCAGATATGCTTGTCCCATTTAATCTCATAATGCTTCCAGAAGAAGATAAGTAATCCACCACAGATGATTGTCTGGATAGGATACATCCAGTGCTCAGGCCAGTGTCTCCACCAAGGTGCCTGATCATGTGCCCACTCAAGTCCACTCTCAGCAATGATGGAGAATACAAAACTAAGCCCCATAAACACAGCTAAAGGCACCACGTGAGCATAAATCCTGTCGTTTCGTATCTCTGAGAGTTTAATCATGTTATCTGAATTTCTAACAAATTGCTCCATCCTCGTCATTGCTTCTCGGATCTGATCCATACTAGTCGCGTAACAACAGCGCCGAAAACCTTCACCATTAGCACCAAACGCATCACCTAGATTTAGTAATGCTCGAAGAGCCAAGAAAAAGTATAACTAGTTTGACCCTTCTCAAATCCCTTAATCTGAGCCATTACTTCAGACTCAGTAAGTGCCAATAATTCAGCTAACTCAGTATGTGAACACCTAGTCTTCTGCTTCAGTAGTAATAGTAACGGATCAATTGCCATGACAAGGATTTACATGAGTATCGCCAAATTGAAAAGAATTTTCGGTGGCTTAATAAGCGAGCACTTTCATATTATAGAACTAGCGTGAAATGCTCTATAAAACACTTACCCAAAAAGCACATTTATACGCCATTTTTAAAGAAACTTTTCATTGCTAGTTTCTGTAAACGTCTCCTAAACGATAGGCTCAGGTCTTCAGAGCTGTAACTATCAAGACCAGCCTCCACAGCAGCTATCCATTCTATGTAGTTAAAGTTTCCCAGCAGATCTAAATCTAACTTCACATCCTTATCGGCATATTCTTTAAGAAAATAAGTTAGCCTATAGATAACAGCGGGAATCTCTTCACCTGTAGAGAAAACATCATCATCAACCTTTCCACCAGCAGTAAATAAATCACGTAAACTTGAAACGACTACCGAGCGTTTGGCTGCTAACCAGAGAGTTAAACCCCGGTATTTCGTAGGACCGCCATTCATCAGGACTTCAGGAAACTTCAAAAAACTTATATTTCTAATTTCGTTCTTTTCTTTTTTAGATAGATCTGACCATAATCTAAATACTGGAGGACTCACATCATCATCTGATTCACTAGCCCACCACAATACCTTAGAGGATTTTTTATCTTCAGTGTAATAGACTCTGAATGGATCGAACGGTTTATCTGAATTTCTGATCTGATCATAATCAATACCTATTTTAGCAAAGATCGATTTTGAAGGATCAAGATGCATATCAATTAAGTAGCGAGGTGAGTGAGTCACAGCCACGTCATACAAACATTCCTCATATAATTTAGTCAGAAAACTAGGTTCCCCACCTAACTTAGCAAACGAGAGATAGATCCAGTCAACTCCAGATACTCTTGTCGATTCTACGATGGAACCTCCAGTGGATTTCCAGTGATCTTTAATCGTTGTTTTCGCTTCAACACCAAATCCACAGTTCTTATTTATTTGGGCTACTATGTCAGGGAACTTTTGACCGCTAACTAGTTCAAATTTGTCTTCAAATACTCCGCCTTCGGATAACTTAATTAATCTTTGAAGAACAACTGCTCATAATTCTTACCAGCGAGATCAGTCCATTTTTTCTTTGTTAAAGGTTTCTTTGCGGCCTCTAGCCCCTTATCTAAATCTTTAAGTAGATCCTCAAAGCCATCACGATATTTGTCGGTATCCTTAGAATAAATCATTTCGTGAATAAATAGTCCCAAATAACTTCAATACGCTGAGCTAACTGATATGCTAATAAAGGGGGGACAGCATCACCTATTAGCTTATAGGCTTCGGAGCCACTTACTGAACCATAGATCGATTTAAAAACAAACTCGAAATCATCTGGGAAAGTCTGAATTCTAGCACACTCTCTTACTGTGAGACGGCGCTGCTCTTTCCCTGCTCTTATTTCTTGCTCATACTTCCCTCCATTTTCAGAATGAAGTCTGCGAAACTCGATATTTCCATGATGTTCTGACCTAATAGTGGGAGCAAATCCTGCTAAATTCACTTCAATCTGACCTTGGCAGTGACGTCCATACCACTTGGCCTTTGAATAAGTTCGCTGCGATAAATCGTTACTGTTATTAGGCTCAGGTAAATCTTTAAGAATACCTCTTAATTTTGGCAACTCACCTTTATGAATCTCTGGATAGGGATTCCACCTTCTATCGAAAGGATCAGCCTCTATGGTCTTTAATAATTCTTCAGGCACACGCTCTTTATTAATGCCGATGAAGAACACCCTCTCCCGAGTCTGGGGAATGCCAAAATTTGATGCCTTTAGGACCTGTTTTCCTATCGTAGAAAAATCATTGCTGATAATCTCCTTTGCCTCCCCCAGTGAAACTAACCCCTTAACGTTCTCAGCCACAAATATTGCAGGGCGTTGCATATTAATCACTTCACGCATCCACATATACAACAGACCTCTATTCTCGTCCATGGGTTTATCAAACTCGTGTAATCCCATATTAGATTTAGCAGAATCAAATCCTTGCCTTTTCCCAGCAACACTAAAATCTTAGCATGGAAATCCACCTGTAACTATATCACAAGATGGAAATTTAAAATCACCTGATCTCGCCTGTTTCACATAATCTACGATGCTTCCAAGATGATATATTTTACTATTGCTATGTCTAAAATGATTATTCCAAGCTATTTTAGCTCCTAGTCTGATGTCATTAGCAAAGACTGTTTCAAAACTAGTCTGAGGTAAATACTCACCATTTAGTTCACCATAGCTGTCTTTGTATAAACTAGGGTGAATTTGACCCCCCCCCCTTCGAACCCAATATCCATGCCTCCACACCCTGAAAAGAGTGATATCAGCTTCTTTTGTTTATCTAAATTTTGAACCACTATTGTTTGCTTATTGTAGAATTGATTATCCGACAATACCAAACCTAAATCAAGACAACTATAGAATAAAATTCAGAATCGAACTTAAACACGACAGATCTAAAACAACCTAGAGCTTAATTCCTAGCAACTCTTCAGTCGCTTCTCTAGGTCTGGCGGTAAGAATATCTGGACCATCTTTGGTGACGAGAACTGTGTGTTCAAAATGTGCTGAGTTTTTCTTGTCACCTGTAATCACAGTCCACCCATCATCAAGAGTTTTGACTCTAGCTGTTCCGATATTAATCATTGGTTCCACTGCGAGCACCATACCTTCTTTCAATCTTGGTGTCTTGCCATGTGTTCTGTAGTTAGGCACTGCAGGCTCTTCGTGAAGATTTCTACCCACTCCGTGACCGACATATTCTTTCACTACTTTAAATCCAAACTTGTGAACATAGTCTTCCACTGCGCCACAAAGATCAGAGAGTAACTCTCCTTCTCTAGCAAAGACCAATGCTTCGTATAATGATTGCTCAGTAACTGCGAGGAGACGCTTGGCTTCGAGGTCGATATTCCCCACTGCGACAGTAGTTGCATTGTCGCCGATCCAACCATTTTTAGTGATACCCACATCCACACTGATGAGATCACCATCCTTAATCACGTAGTCATCACCAATCCCATGCACAACCTCTTCATTTGGAGAAATACAAGTGTAAGCTGGAAATCCTCTATAGCCTAGAAACGCACTGACGCAGTCACGTTCTTTCATGAGTTCAGCAGCGTAAAGATCTACTTCCTTGGTCGTTTTACCAACACCCGCTGCGATGTATTTCGCTACGTTCTGGAGGATCTCGCTGGCTGTTTCACATGCCACCCGCATTTCCTTGATTTCAGACGGAGATTTGATGCTAATCTCGCTCTTGTTGCTTTTACGCTTAGCCATGATATTATGAATTTTTAATGATTGATTCGATCTCGTTTGAGATCGTGTCAGGATGCTGTGTCCCGTCTACTTTTCGAAGGATGCCTTTCGCAGCGTAGTAATTAAACAAAGGCGTTGTTAGCTCCTTGAAGTTAGCACAGCGAACTTTAAAACTATCAATAGCATCATCTGATCGTGAAGTCAGGGCATCAGCATTACAAATTGGGCATTGAACTTGCTCGCTATCATTTACCGCTACGGTAGCGTGACAAGCAAAGCATTCTCTACGCATAGAAATTCTACGCTCAAGCTCATCTTCTGGAACATCCAGAGCGATGACTAGTTCAGGTTCCCTCATTTCTTGCAGAGCCTCTGCCTGTGGAAAAGTTCTAGGAAAACCATCTATGAGCCATCCAGAAATCACTTGAGGTTCCTCGTTTAACCAAGATTTCACCATATCCATGATCACCTGATCTGGAACATATTCACCATTGTTAATATACTGCTCAGCAAGTTTACCAATCTCAGTAGATTTTTCAATTTCGCTTCGGAGTAACTTTCCAGTGCCTAAGCAAGGGACATCAAGCAATGAGACTAGATATCTAGCCTGAGTTCCTTTCCCGCTTGCAGGAGGACCTAATAGTAAAACGCGTTTGACAGCCATGGGTTCTATTTGTGAATAGGTGAAATAAATAGGTGGTTTAAAACATCAGTGGTCGCACGTATCCGAGCGACCACCAATTTCTTATAAAGTATAAAGGAAAGTTTAATTCCTAGCTTTTAACTATCATCGCTACGATTCCGACGATGAAGATGAGTGCTACTACAGTGAGTAAGAAGACCATCTTAGTGCCACTCTTCGCAGCCGCTACAGTTTGCTTACGCTCGACACGGCCTTTGATCTTACCTTTACGAAGGAAACCATCGTAGTTCTGTTGGATAAGGTGAGTCTCTACCTGACGCATAATATCAAGAACAACACCTACCATAATGAGAAGACTTGTTCCACCGAAGAAACTAGTCACCTGATAAGGCATCTGCTGTTTTACAACACCTTCACCGAGTTGTGACACGATGAAGGGAAGCATGAAGATAATAGTAAGGAAAATCGCACCTGCAAAAGTAAGGCGAGTCATCGTGAAGTCGAGGAACTTAGAAGTAGGCTGACCAGGACGGATCCCAGGAATGTAACCACCGCTACGCTTAAGGTTCTCAGAGATCTCTGAAGGATTGAACATTGTTGCAACCCAGAAGTAAGAGAAGAAGAAGATCATCGCACCAGCAATGACGTAATACCAGATACCTGCAGGGCTGAGGATTTCACCAAGTTTGGTGATCCATGGTGCTCCACCAGATACCATTGAGAAGAGTGCTGTTGGGATTCCAAGAATCGCAGTAGCAAAAATGATTGGCATCACGTTAGCGTAGTTGATCTTAAGTGGAAGATAAGTAGTCTGACCACCACCATACTGCTTTCTGCCTTTAGCACGGCTAGCATGGTTGATCGCAATACGGCGCTGTCCTTGAGTCAGGGCAATCGTCGCAGCGATAATGAAGATGAGGAAAGCGAAGAGGAATACTGCGAAGAGTGCTCCACCAGTTCCACCCTTCATGATGAGTGAACTCCAGAGCATAGCTACTGCTGCAGGTAGCGCTGAAATAATGTTGATGGTAATGATGATCGATGTTCCGTTACCGATACCGTTCTCAGTCATCTGGTCACCTATCCACATAAGGAACAGTGTTCCCGCTACGATGGTGATGATGAAGATAGAGACGAATAGAAATTGGTTATCAAAGGCTGCTACTTTACCATACTGCTCGATACCGTTGAACATCGGTAGAGTGCCTGGCTTAGTATAAATCTGATTACCAAGGAAACCACCCTGCACAATAGCAATGATGATCGTAATAAATCTTGTGTATTGATTGATCTTTTGGCGTCCACCATCTTCACGTGAAAGACGTGAGAGTTTAGGAACTACCGCACTCATAAGCTGCATAAGAATCGATGCAGAGATGTAAGGCATAATACCTAGAGCAAAGATACCTAGCTGAGTAAGGCCTCCTCCTGAGAAGAGTGTTACCATTGTGTTGATGATATTACCATCAGCGGCTTTGTTCTGTTGTGCAGCGATATATTTATCTACTACGACGGAGTCAACACCAGGCATCGTGATGTGCACACCTAGACGAACGATGACTATCATCACCAATGTGTATAGGATTCGTTCGCGTAGCTCGGCTACCTTCCATGTATTCGCAAAAGCGGAGGTCATTGTTTATATTCTATGTAAAATTTTCGGGCGATTTGCCTTAAAAGGGTGGAGAAATGCTCAGGCACTCCCCCACCTAAAGTGAGAAAAAGCGACCTAATCTCAGTTATATTAGAGTTAGACCACTTGAAATGTTTTTGTTAGATCTAGTCTAACAAGTGGCTATTTATGAAATAGTTCCGCCTGCTTCTTCGATCTTCACTTTAGCAGATACTGAAATAGCATTTACTGTTACGGTAAGTTTCTTAGATAGAACACCGTTACCGAGAACCTTGATCTGATCAAAAGCACCTTTTACAAGACCTTTTTCACGGAGTGACTCTTCGTTTACAGTAGCTCCTTCTTCAAAGAACTTCTGTAGGTGTGCTGTGTTTACTACAACAACTTTGTCCGCAAAGCGAGTGTTGTTGAATCCACGTTTTGGTAGACGACGGTGGAGAGGCATCTGACCACCTTCAAAACCGACGCGAACGCCTGAACCTGAACGAGCCTTCTGACCTTTATGTCCTTTACCTGATGTCTTACCTTGACCCGAACTCTCACCTTTACCAAGTCTCTTGGTTTTGTGAGTAGCACCTTTATTAGGCTTCATTGTATGGAGATTCATAATGTAATTTATCTATTGATTGGGATTAGAGTGCTTTCTCCTTGTAGAGTCCACGTGCCTTAAGAACCTGTTCACGAGAGCGAAGCATCTTAAGAGCCTCAATAGTAGCTTTCACTACGTTAGCATGGTTGTTTGAGCCAAGTGACTTACCGAGAATATCTTTGATACCTACAGCTTCACATACAGCACGCACACCACCACCAGCAATAACACCAGTTCCTTCAACCGCTGGCTTCAGGAGAACCTTACCACCACCATGCTCAGCATAAGTGTCATGTGGGATAGTTCTGCCATCTACGAGGGCTATTTTGTGGAGCTGACGACGTGAGTCGAGGCTTGCTTTACGGATACATTCAGCAACTTCATTTGCCTTACCGAATCCTACGCCAACTCTACCTTCGAGTGTGCCGGATACTAGTAGAGCAGAGAAACTGAAACGACGTCCGCCTTTTACAACTTTAGCGCATCGGTTAATGAATACTACTTTTTCAACTAGCTCAACACCGTCTTCGGTCTTAGGCTTAGCTGGAGCTTGACGAGGTGGACGTTCTTTACGACCGCCACGACCTTGGCCACCACGCCCACTGCGTTGCGCTGGGCGTCCTTCAGTTTTAGCTACTGGAGTCCCAGGAGCGGCTGCGGCAGGTGTAGTAGCCGCTGGCTTAACTTCTGCTGGAGTGTTATCTTTATTTTCTGACATTTTCGTGGTTGATTAGAAGTTAAGTCCTGATTCACGTGCTGCATCAGCAAGTGACTTGATTTTACCGTGGAAAAGGTGACCACCGCGGTCGAAAACGACTGCTTCGATGTTCTTTTCTTTAGCTCTATCCGCTACTAGTGAACCTACCTTCGCAGCTGTTGCTGAGTTAGAAGATCCTTTTTCGATAGACTTGTCTAGACTAGAAGCAGCACAGAGTGTGTTTCCAGTTACATCGTCGATGACTTGTGCATAGACGTGTTGATTTGAATATGTAACCGCTAAGCGAGGACGATCTGCAGTGCCAGAAACTTTCTTTCTGATACGGCGGTGAATACGCTGGCGGACTTGTTTACGATTGAGTGTGCTCATGTTCTGATTTTCAGTTAAAATTATATAATCGGCTGCTTTGGTTATTTACCAACGCTCTTACCTGCCTTACGGCGAACGTATTCGCCAACATAACGGACACCTTTACCTTTATAAGGCTCCGGCTTGTAGAAACCTCTCACCTCAGCGGCGAACTGTCCTACTTCTTGCTTATCGATTCCTTCTACCTTTACCTTGGTGTTATCAGTCACAGTGACTTTAAGACCAGTTGGGATCGGGTGATGAATAGGGTGTGACTTACCGAGACTCAGGTCAAGAATTGCTCCTTTAACCGCTGCACGGAAACCAACACCGATGATTTCAAGATCCTTCATGTAACCTTCAGTTACACCAATGATCATGTTGTTTACGAGACTACGAGCTGTGCCGTGTAGTGCTCTGTGCTGACGACCTTCCGTAGCACGGTTTACTGATACTGTTCCATCTTCCTGAGAGAGATATATACCGAGTGGAAGCTGGAAGTTCAGCTTGCCCTTAGGTCCTTCTACTACAATAAGTCCGTTCTTTTCAGAAACTGCAACTTTTTCAGGTAGTGTGATTGATTTTAATCCTACGCGTGACATATGTTTATATTCTATATAATGATTAAAATTACCAAATATTAGCGATGTGCTCACCGCCAAGCTTTGCTTTACGTGCCTTAGAACCAGTCATCAAACCTTTAGAGGTAGAGATAATTGCTGTTCCTAAACCACTGAGAACGCGTGGCATTGCTGCCGCACTAACATACTGACGAAGACCTGGCTTTGACACACGCTTAAGACCATGAAGAACTGCTTCTCCTGTCTCGTCTGCGTATCTTACCTTTACTTCTAACTGAGGGAAATTTCCCTCAGTTTTTGTCTCGTAGTTCCAAATGTAGCCTTCTTCTTTAAGAATTCTAGCGATTTCCGCCTTCTGCTTAGAGAATGGAGCTGTGAATGATGCGTTTCCTGCTGCTGAAGCATTCTTCAGACGAGTCAAGAAATCGGATACTGGGTCACTTAATACTGCCATAATTTTATCCTTTCAAATTGTTTGTTAAATTAAACGGCTGCCTCTTCCTTCTTGTTTTCACGGAATGGCATACCTAGAGCACTGAGAAGTGCACGTCCTGCTCCATCTGTCTTAGATGAAGTCACGAAGATAAGGTCAAAACCGATCTGACGTTTGATCTGATCGAGTTCTACTTCAGGGAAGATTGACTGGTCAGGGACACCTACTGCGTAGTTTCCTCTACCGTCAAAGCTCTTAGCAGAGATTCCGCGGAAATCACGGATGCTTGGAGCAACCACGTGGATGAAGCGGTCTAGGAATTCCCACATTGTGTTACCACGAAGGGTGACACGGGCTCCTACTGCTTCGCCCTCACGGACTTTAAAGTTAGCAACAGACTTCTTAGCATACGAGATGCTAGGCTTCTGTCCTGTGATTTTAGAGATCTCCTCAACGGAGTCTTCGACTGCTTGCTTTCGATCAGACGCTCTACCACAGTGAGTGGTAACGACGATCTTCTCAAGTGCAGGCACCTCATGAGGATTAGTGCATCCGAGCTCTTCTTTGAGCTGTGCGAATACAGTATCCTCATAGTATTTTTGCATTGTTGTTTTCATATAGTTGCGGGTCAGCTTAAATGTTTATATTTAATGCTAGCTTAAGCGCTATCCTTCAAAGAATCATCATGAAACTTCTCAGGCGGACGGCGTCTCTAACCCACTTCAATGTTTTCTACAAGCGGAATCCGACATTATCTGAAAATAATGTTCTTGGCTTCAACTAATGAACGCAACTTTTACTTCCTGCCCATCAAAAGCTACGTTTATTAGTTGAAGCCAAGTCTAAAAAAGTTATTCTTTGGCAGATTTAGCCGTTTTCATCAACTCAGCGTAGACTTGAAGGACTTCCTCACTAGGCACAGCAAAACTCTCTGCTCGAGTCGCTCTCGCAATGTTTAATCCTACAGCCTCACCAGTAAGATTAAGTAGCGGACCACCGGTCTGACGGTTATTTTGCCCAATATCTGTCTGCAGAACTCTAGGAAAACTATCTCTTCGACTTGAAGTTTCTCCACTCATTCGATCGTTTTTAGATTTAAGTTTCTTACCTCCGCCAGCTTCTTCTCTCGCTTTAAGTTCCATGTTTGCTTTGAGAGTTTTGTCACCCCGCTTAAATTCGACTTCAACCATGTCTCCAGGTTTCTTTGTCCTGATAACATCTAACACAGCATCACGGTCTTTTACTTCTAAGCCGTCAAACTTAGTAATAATATCACCCTTCTTAAGCCCTGCTTTCTGTGCTCCAAATTTCTCTCTGACACCTTCTATCATCACACCACCTTTAACTTTCTTAAGACCTACTCCCATGATTATTGGAAGAGCTCCACCTAAAGAACGGGCTTTAGCACTGATGATACCCACATTGACTCTGCGGCGGGCTTTACTAGATGAGCCATTGGCTACCACCCATGTTCCCTGTGCTAGATCACTAGACTCTGCCCATTTTACTGGCTTGAGATTTTCAGCATCTATTTTTATCAACGCGAGATCCCATCCTACATCACGAGCGACTAATTTAAATCCCGTATAGCGTGTTTCCCCAACAATCACCATCAGCTCTTTAAGCGTCTTAGCATTCGTTTTCTCATCATAATTATAGAGCTCAGACTCTTTAGTGAGGATGTAACCATCGGCACTCATCACTGCTCCGTAGAGTATTGGTTTACGGCCTTCGTAGAGAGAGGCACTGGAATCTTGTAATACTTGTCGCTGCGCCTCGAATGCCTCTTCTACTCCTTTACCACTGAGTCTTCTCTCACCTGGTAGAGACTGGCTCCATGCTGGCATTTGAGAACACGATACTAGAGCCACACTGAGAGCTGTGATTGCGAGACCTTTTACTTTTGGAAATTTCATATTATTTATTATTGAGATTATCGATCGGCGACTATCTGGATCCGAGTTTTAATTTAAGTTCCTTCTTTTCTTCACCACGTAAAACTCCGAGGACTAATTCATCTCCCTCAGATTTCTTCTTCATGAGATTCTCTACGTCAGCCTTTTCTGTAATCTTCTTTCCGTCAGCTGTTTGGAGAATATCTCCTAGTTTAACTCCCGCTTTGAATGCAGCCGCTTCTTCATCGAGATCAGTTACTTTGAGACCGTTTTCGACCTTCTCAACCGCAACTCCGATAAATGCATTTCCTAAAACTGGCTTCTTAGCAAATTTACCATCACCGATAAAATCGCTCTTCTTCATAGCATCCCAATGCTCATGGAAGGTATGTGTTGGGACATGCATATTAACATCTAGAACTTTCCCTACTCGACTGTGAATACCTACAAGAACTCCATTGATATCAAACAATGGACCACCAGAGTCACCACCAATTAATTTGCAGTCTGATTGAATCGTATTACTAGCGATACGGACTAACCTACCTAAACGAACGACACTACCTCTCTCCTTATCGTAACCACCAGAGTGACCTAATGAAAACACCCAATCACCTAATAAAGTCGATGCTGTATCAATTGTCTTACCGTCATCTACCTCCACGAAGGGATACTTGCCTTTATCAGTGATTTGCACCATCGCTGCATCTGTTCCACTGTGTAGCCCTAGAGAAATTGCTTTATGCTTCGTCCCATCTTCCATTACGATAGTGAGCTCTTTGCCCACTCCTGAACTAACGTGTGCAGCAGTAAGTATTAACCCACTTTCGTTTACAATGACGCCACTGCCAGAACCTTTACCTAACTGGATACAGACTGTCGCAGCTCTCGCATGCTCCAAGCTCTCTTGGAGCCTTTTTTGAATAGCCATGAGATCCTCAGCATTAGGAACCTTCTTATCATTAAAGTAAGATCTCTCAGCTGAGACAGTCGTCGCCGAAATCATCACACTAATTAATCCTAGAATTGTTACTAGAAAAGATCTTCCTATAACATTGGTTTTCCTTTGTTTTCTTTCTCTCATGCCGTTTTTCTTATTTGTCTCTTTGGTATAGCGTTATCAACAAGATGATTCGTTCAAAACGATTCGGTAACGAGTAAATTAATTTTCTCTCTATAGAAATGGCCTCCACTGAGGCTCCTATCAATACAAGTGCCGACTGAAGTAGACGTGACTTCTGGGCAAAAACAGACAGTCCAATTAATCATTCCGTAGAAAACCCCATAACCTACAATAACAGATATTCAATTGCAGAGACCAGAATAAAAAGCTTAAAGAAGGAGAGTGCCCAGAAGGTTTTGAGAAAGACACTTCAAAGGGAGCACAAAAAGACTGGGATGCTCGGTGGGCAAAGAAAAATAACCAGACCCACTTCGGTTATAAAAATCATGCCAAGGTGGATCTAAAGAGAAAACTTATCGACAGCTATGCCACTACTCCAGCAAGCACGCATGATAGCCAGATTTTCGAGGAACTGTTAGATAAAAAAGACAAGACTATTTTATCTGATAGCGCCTACAAGTCAGAGAAAAATGAGCCAGTGATGCTGGATCACAATTTAGAAGACTTCATCATCGCTAAAGCCTATCGGAATAAACCTTTGACTGATCAGCAACAACGATTTAATAAGACTGTGAGCCGTATGAGGGTGCGAGTTGAACATGTATTTGGCAGGATGAAATACATGGGAGCCGATCTATTTAGAAAGATTGGAATACAACGATCCAGATAGCATAATGCCCTCTGTAATTTAACCTACAATATGGATCGCTATGCGTTATTAGTGGCATAGAACCCAGACAAGACACTCAAAAGGACTAACATCAATTAATTGATCAAACCACAAGCACAAACCAGCGATAAACCCCTAGAATCAGCCATTGCTCTGTTCTCCATCAGTGCATCTTGCAATGATGAAAAATGCGACCATGCTGGACACCATCACAGTGACGGCATCATCATCACCTTGACTATTAAACTTAGAACAAATACAAGCAACCCAGCTCCTGCACCATAATTTAACTTAGCCTTCTAGTGGTAGAACTATGGGGCCACCTCACACTACAAAGAAAACTCAATCTCTAACAACCAAACTAAATAGAAAAACAAAATGAAATACACAAACATACTAAAGCTATCAGCCATTGCTCTATTCTCTATCAGTGCATCTTGCAATGATAAAAAATGCGACCATACTGGACACCATCACAGTGACGCCGACCACGCAGATAAGGTCGCCACGGCTGCTAAACCTGATGAAAAATGCGACCATGCTGGCAATGATCACGACGATGCTAATGCTGATCACACAAAATGCGGAGTCGTAGTAGGATCTAAGGGCGGGCACATGATCGAAGACATGGCAGAGCTTTCACTCAATGACAAAGGACAGCTCATACTCAACTTCAGTAAAGCTCCATCAGCAGATACCAAGGTAGTTCTACTCGTTAACTCTGAGTCAGTAGAACTTACTAGAGAAGATAACACTTACATTTCAGCCTCAGTAGCGGACAAGCTCCCTGCTGAAGTTCACGTCAGCATCAAGACCGCAGACGACAAATATGTAGAGAAGATCCTAGTAGAAGCTGGAAAATGCACAAAATGTAAAAACGCTAAACTATCCTGCACCTGCCACAATCATGATCACGGTGACAAAGATGACCATAAAGGACATGATCACGACCACTAATCAAGAGTAGATAAATTGCGAAACAACTAACTAATCAGAAGTTCTAGATTCTAATTGTTCGCTCTTTATCTGTAAAATTCACCGCTTGTTCATCATTAAATGTAGCCTTGCGGTGAATACTCACTAACACCCCAATACCCGCTAGAGTAAACACGAGGCTCGTTCCTCCATAACTCACAAATGGTAGAGGTAATCCCGTGTTAGGTAATAACGCTGTAACAACACCAATGTTCATCATTGCAGGGATAACGATGGAGCTAGTCACTCCGATAGCGAGTAGGCGACCAAACATGTCTTTCGCGTTAATCGCTACTCCTATTCCATACACCGCAATAAGGACAAAACAGAAGACAGTCCCAAGTGTATACCAAAGTCCTAGCTCCTCTCCTACGATTGGGAAAATAAAGTCTGTGTGAGCGAAGGGTAAGTATCCATGTTTCTCCGCACTATTCCCGAGTCCTAGACCATCGACCCCGCCATGCATAAAGGCGAGTAATCCACGGAACTGCTGAAGACCAAAGCCTAATTTATGCTCTTCTAAATCCATGAACGCCATGATACGGTTGTATCGGTTTTCATTACTAACTACTAAGTAAACAAACGCTCCTAAAGAAGCTAGAACACTAGGTGCTAGATACCTTAATTTTGTTCCCGCTACATAAAGCACACATAAACCTGCTGCACCAAGACCAGCTGCTGTGCCCATGTCTGTCTCAAAAAAGATGAGGAGAACTGGTGTCGCTAAAATGATACTCGGTATTAAAAAACCTCTTTTGAAACTACGAGTTTCCGATTGAAAATGTGCTAACCATGAGGACAGTGCGACAATAGTTCCAATTTTCGCCATCTCAGACGGCTGGAACTGACCAATCACTGGAAACTTAATCCAGCGAGTCTCTCCATGCACGGTGTGTTTTATCCCCGGAATATAGCAACAGATAAGAAGGACAACCGAACCAAACAGTATCCATTTCGAATACTTTTTAAGAATCCGATAGTCGATATAAGCAAGACAACTGGCACTGACCACACCTAGTATTGCAAAGCTGAACTGCTTTTTAAGGTACTCGTATTCTCCTCCATCTGACACCCATACACTGGTAGAAGCAAGCATCACCAGCCCCAGCACCACGAGAGCGGCGGTGCCAATACAGATGAAAATTGCGTTACTTTTACCCATGAGAATATCAGTTTGAATACCTAACAAATTCTTATTTAACAGGAACGAGAATGATTTGTCCTGGTCGGATCTTACTAGCGACGACGCCAGGGTTGATAGCCATGACTTCAGCCTGCTTCACATTATTTTTCTTCGCAATTCTGTAAATGGTATCACCTGAAACAACTACATATTTTCTGGTGCTAACAGCAGCTACTGGAGCTGTGGCTAGATTCGGGTTACGTGTAGGCCTGATTACTCTCGGCTGACGTGCTTGCTCAGTGTTCGACCCTAGACCTAGGTCTGGGCGATCACTCACGGCATCATTCACTTGTTGCACCTGAATTATCTGAGTTTGATTACTCGTTGCATTGCCTAAATCATAGGATGCTGGTCTGTCACGAGTGAGGCTTCCAACACCTTCGGTGACTAGTTCTGCCTTCGGATTATCACTTTCTTTTTCATCAATAGTCGTGATCGCTGAGTTTGATCCACTGTTATCGCTACCCTGCCAGTTAATACCTACCCAAATCGCCGCAATAACCACGATGTGTAGGACTAGAATAACTGTCAGCGCTCGTCCGATGCCTACGCTAGGCACATCGCCCTCTAGATCATCTGGGTTAGCTGTAGTCGCATGCTGTCTCTTTCTGATAATGCGTGTATAGAGTGCACGGAAGCCCTTCTTGGCTTGTCTTTTAGTTTGTAGTTTATTGTCTCTCATTAGTCAGTTTGGTTGGATGTTGTTATTATTGGATGGATAATTATTTGAGCTTTAAGACGACCTCTCGGAAGATATCGCCACGATGCTCATAGCCTTTAAATTGGTCAAAAGAGGAAGTCCCTGGTGAAAGTAGAACCACATCCCCGTGTTGCGATTTGGATTTCGCTACTTGGATTGCTTGTTCTAGGGTCTCCACAGACCCCGTTTCTACTGCTCGTGAAAACACAGATTTTAGCTCAGAAGAAATCTCTCCGAAGACGATCGCATATTTCACACAGTCTTTAAGACGTGGGATAAGAGCTGAATATTTCAACCCTTTTTCTTTTCCACCTGCTATCAGGACAATTGGTCGTGACTGACTTCGCAGTGCACAGTCCAGTGCATGAAGATTGGTTGCTTTACTATCGTTGAGGTATTCTACGCCATCCAGTGTCCTGATTAGCTCACAACGATGTAGTGGTGGAGCAAATCCTACCAGTGCAGCCGCAGACTGTTCAGGAGTAATCCCTAGCTCAATACAAGCACCTACTGCGGCCATCGCATTCTCAGCATTGTGTAGACCTCTTAGCTTCGAATTAGTCAGATCGACAAGTATCTCTCCCTTATAAGTGATGCCACCATCATCAAAGCTAAAATCTGCATCATCAGTCTCGGTGCTAAATGTGAGGTGCTTGGCTTCTAACTCACCAACGTCTTCACCTAATCTAACAATAGCAGTTTCTGAACTAGTTTGATTCTCAAATATTCTTAACTTGGCATTCTTATAGTCTTCAATGCAGCTATAACGATCCATATGATCAGCATCAAAGTTAAGCCAGATTGAAACATCCGCTTTCAGCGTCACGATTGTTTCTAACTGGAACGAACTTAACTCAAGAGCAATAGACGCTGGAACCTCATCCATCATCACCACTTCACAGAGAGGCACGCCATAGTTACCACATGCGACACAGCTCACTCCAGACTTGGACATGATACGTTGCACCAGCTCAGTCGTAGTAGTCTTGCCATTAGTCCCAGTGATTGCGATCACTTTACCATCATAAAATCTATAAGCTAACTCAGTCTCACCGATCATCTCACCAGCATTTTCAGAAAATGCTGACACGTAAGCTCCATAGGTATCGATCCCTGGAGAAATCACTAACAGATCACAGCTAGATGCTTTACCTATCTCGATACTTGCCGACGGATAACATTTCACACCCTCTGGCATACTTGTAAATTTGTCCTCGCCCGCTGTATCATAAACGGTAACAATAGCGCCTTTAGACACAGCAAGTTCAGCAGCCACTTTACCACTTCTGCCTGCTCCTAAAATATGGACTGTTTTACCTTCTAACATTTAAACTATTTTTAAGAATGTAAGACCTACTAATGCACTGATGATCGAAATGATCCAGAATCTGATAATCACCTGGCTTTCATACCAGCCTCTGAGTTCGAAATGGTGATGAATAGGAGCCATTGCAAAGATGCGCTTCCCTCTGAGTTTAAAACTACCAACCTGCAAAATCACTGACACAGCTTCCATCACGAACACAAACCCGATGACTACCAGAAGGATCTCCTGCTTAGTGCAGATCGCCATAGTTCCGATGCTTCCACCGATTGCGAGAGATCCAGTATCGCCCATGAACATCTTCGCCGGGTGACAGTTAAACCATAAGAAACCAAACGCAGCTCCTACCATTGATAGGATAAAAATAGTCAATTCACCGAGCTGAGGATTGAAGGGCATATGAAGATAATCTAGACCTACCAATGCATTCCCTGCAACGTAAGCAATAAGACTATAGGCAAGACAAGTCGTGATAGTGCAGCCTGTCGCCAGACCGTCGAGACCATCTGTTAGGTTCATCGCATTCGATGCACCTATGATAATGATGATAAAAAATGGGATCGCAAAGTAGGACAAGTCAAACAAAGTCTCTTTAAATAGAGGGAATCCAATCTCACTGATCTCCATCTGGCGCACTACTTGATTTTCTTTAAGCCAATACCCTGTCTGCTTTTTCTCAGCTCTAATCACTTGATCAGCGGCTGATACTACAGATGCACCAGCATCACTAACAACGATCGCTCTAGCTGGTGCTAGACTCGTCGTGTGATCAGAAATACTAGGACTAAAAAATAAGAACGATGCCACACAAGCTCCGACTACGGCTTGCCAAGCTAGTTTGAATCGTGAACTCACACCTTCTGAGTTTTTCTTCTTCACCTTAGTATAGTCATCTAAGAAACCGAGTGCTCCAAGAGCTAACATGACGAAAGTAGACACAAGAATAAACGGGTTATCAAGTCTAGCACAGAGCAGCACTGAAAGTGACACAGTGAAAATAATCATGATACCACCCATAGTAGGAGTCCCAGCTTTAGCTCCGTGAAGTTCAGCCAGTTTATGCACTTCCTCAGCAGAACGGATCGGTTGACCTACTTTGAGAGAGATCAGCTTACGCATTACCCAAGGCCCCATCTTAAGAGACAGTCCAAAGGCGAGTAAACAACCAATAGCACTACGCACGGTGATCGATTCGAAGATACGTAGAAAACTAAACGTCTCTGCCCATGAAGCTCCATCCTGAGCTGCTTCTTGCCACCATTGATATATTAGATAAAACATGTGATTATATTGAAATTTATTAGTGTGAAAATACTTGGTTCATTACTCGCTCCATTCCTGCGGCACGGCTGCCTTTAAATAAAACTACGTCACCTGATTTACAGACACTTTTCAGCCACTCCGCAGCCTCTTCTGTCGTGACGAAATAATGGCTATCGCCACCACCTTCAGTAGCACCCTCATGAATTCCCTTTGCCTCTTGCCCCACGCTGACCACGTGCAAGCCTCTATCCGCTGCTAGTCTGCCTACATCTCTGTGTGCCTTCTCCGCGTAAATTCCCTGCTCAGCCATTTGACCTAGCACTACGTATCGATCACCTGTCTCTAGACCAGCTTCGTTTATTTCTGTTAGAGTATCAATCGCTGCTGCCATCGACTCTGGGTTTGCATTATAAGTGTCGTCAAAAATAGTCACTCCATCGGACTCAAAGCATCTCAACCTACCACTAGTCAATTCAGCGGAGTTTAGTCCTTGTGCGATTTCTTCAGCGGTCATATCCAGCGTGTATCCAGCACCTGCAGCGAGCAATGCATTCGCCACCATGTGTCTACCAACTACGGGTAGATCTACCGGAACAGAATCTTGCCCAGCCACGATCAGATCAAACTTAGATCCACTCGAACTCATGATTAAATTATCAGCTCTAACTGTGCCTCGTCCATTACCAACGATCAATGTCTTCGCTTGTGTGCGCTGTGAAAAGTATTCTATATAGTCGCATGCTGCTGACACAATAAACGTGCCTGACTCAGGAAGGCTTTTGGAAAGCTCACCCTTCTCTTCGGCAATCGCTTCTATGTTACCCATGTGTTCGATATGAGCCGTCCCTACATTGGTAATAATCCCAATATCTGGATGGGCAATCGCACAAAGAGGTGCAATTTCGCCAGGATGATTCATCCCCATCTCCCAGATACAAACTTCATGCTCAGCCTCTGTAGCCAGAACACTCAGAGGAAGACCAATGTGATTATTAAGATTTCCTGCAGTTGCTGTAATATTAAATTTAACCCCAAGCACCGCTTTAGAAAAATCCTTGGTAGACGTCTTACCGTTAGATCCTGTCACACCGATCACTTTAATATCTAATTCCTTACGATACCATGTGGCAAACTGCTGCAGCGCAATCAAAGTATCTTCTACCTTCACTATAGCCACACCATTTAGTAAGTCATCAGTAAGATCATCTGGGACATGTGAAACGATCAAAACCTTTGCTCCATTCTCCACCGCTTTCATGAGGAAGTCATGCGCATCGAAGCGGTCACCCTTGAGAGCAATGAAAGCACAGTTCTCTAGAATTTCTCTCGTATTAGTCGAGACAGATTCTATCAAAGTATTCCCATCACCATGAACTAATGCACCATGAGTTGATTCTGCTAATTGACTGACTTTCGTTGCTTTCATAAATTACTTTCTATCTCCGTCTCTTCTCGGAGGTCTTGAGTCTTTACCATAAGATGGTTTGAAATCTCGCTCACTAGGAGGTCTTGTATCTCTGACTTTACGAGGAACTCTAGGCGCTCTAGCATCACTGTCTCTTCTAGGTGGACGTGAGCCTTCTTCTCTCCTTGGTGGTCGGGAGTCTTTGTCTCCTGTTCCTCTAGTTGATCTTCGAGCATCGTCTGTTCTGGTAGGTCTATTCTCTCTACCATCGACTCCACCTTCTTCACGAGCTTCTCTCTCAAGATGTTCTTCGTATTTCTTCTTACGTTCATCACCTTCTTTAGCCATCTTCTGACGCTCTTTGAGGTCATTGACTCGCTCGTCTGTAAGGATTCGCTTGGCGACTAGTCGGTCATCAAATTTAATTCTCTCTGTAGCAAACTGCTGATAGGTTTCATGTCCCTTACCAGAGATCAATACTAGATCACCAGGTCGAGCCATCTTGATCGCAGCTTCGATAGCCTCTGCACGATCTACGATGCTCTGGAACTTCTTCCCACCCATTCCGGACTCAATCATCTCAATGATAGATTCTGGTTTTTCACTACGTGGGTTGTCTGAAGTCACGATACAGATATCACTAGCTTTTGCTGCTGCCTCACCCATGAGTGGGCGCTTAGTAACATCTCTATCACCACCACAGCCAAATACTGTGAAGAGGTGTCTAGGCTCTAGTTCACGGAGAGTAGCCACTGCATTAGCAAGCGCATCTGGTGTGTGAGCGTAGTCTACGAAGACACTCATTCCATTCACGTTGCCTACATTTTCCATTCTTCCTGGAACCTGGGGAGCATCTGCGAGTGCTTTCACTACATCACGGATCTTCATCCCAGCAGCAGCACAGGCAGTGATCGCAGAGACCACATTATAAACATTGAATTTGCCGATAAGCGGCACTTGCACTAGGTAAGATTTACCCTTCACGGCCAACTCAAACTTAGTTCCTTTAAAGGTCTGGCGGATTCCTGAGAATTTAAAATCACAATGAGCTCCCATACCATAGGTCCAGACTCTCATGCGATCTCCAATATCCTTGACCATTCTCTGACCATAAACGTCATCGTGGTTGATCACAGCAATTGGCTTATGCTTCTCTCCGTTTTCAGCGGCTTCTTCCTGCTGAGCTATCATCATTTCGAACAAGCCAAACTTCGCTTTGTAGTATGAGTCCATGCTACCATGATAATCGAGATGATCCTGTGTAAGGTTTGAGAAGAGCCCCACGTTGAACTTAACAGAACCTACGCGCTTCTGCTCTAGTCCATGAGAGCTAACCTCCATCGCTACACCGCGACAGTCATTATCCTTCATTTGTAAAAGTAGACCATGCAGAGCTACTGCTCCAGGTGTCGTGTGAGTTGCCTCACTTTGATCTACCCCATTGTCAAATTTTATCGTCCCTAACAAGCCTGCTCTAATCCACACATCTTTCATTACATGGTGAATGAGGTAGGACACTGTTGTCTTGCCATTAGTGCCTGTGACTCCTACTACTCGCAGATCCTTAGACGGCTGACCATAAAATGTATCTGCTAGTGCACCTAAAGCATCGCTAGTGTTCTTTACATGGAGCCATGCGATCTTTGGATCTAAATTCTTGATAGGGCCTCGTTCTGCCACAATAAGAATTGCGCCACCTTCTATTGCTTTACTGATAAATGAGTGTCCATCGACGCTACCATTTATCGCAACAAAGGCACTGCCTGCTCTCACCTCACGGCTGTCTGAAGTGATAGCATCTACTAATACTTCACCGTTCCCTGAGAGTAAGCCTTTTAGCTTACTGACTACGTTCGTGCTGATTTCGTTAGCTTTCATTATTTTCCCCCTATTCTGATTCTATTTCTTCCGTAGGAGCGATGTTCCTATAAGCTGCCACTTGCTTCATGGTCTCACGCCAGATCGGTGCAGCTACTGTGCCACCGCTAAACTTAAATTCTTTCTTAGCTCTAGGCTCATCTACAACAACTACGCAAACAAATTCGGGCTTATCTATCGGGAACATTCCCACAAAGGAAACTACCTTCTTCGTCTTACTATATGCTCCCCTATGACGCATCTTTCCAGATCTCTCATGAAAGTAGAGCTCACCCAATGTCGGGTCCCACTTCTCAGCCGTCCCCGTCTTACCACCTAATCTATATCCTTCAAAAGCGGCTCTGGTCGCAGTTCCATCCGTTTGGGTTACAGTTCCAAGAGCTTTACAGCAGTCTCTTGCTGCTCGTTCACTGATCACTCTACGCACGATTTCTGGTTTAAATACCATTACTGTCTCTCCCATATAGTTATCCACCTTCTTGATCAATCTTGGCTTCATCAGATTACCTCCATTCGCCAGGCAACAATAGAAGTTAGCAATCTGCATCGGAGTCACTGACAGTGCATACCCATAGCTATTTCTTGAAAAATCCACTGGATTCTTATGATCTTTCACTTTACCGCTACTTTCACTACCTACTCTCAATTCTGTAGTCACACCAAAACCAAAGTTCCCAACATACTCCATATAGCTCTCATATCCGATCATCCTAGCCAGCATATAAGTTCCAATATTATTAGATTTCTGAGGAATCTCCCATACCTTCAAATAGCCTTTGGGGTAATCATCTCTCACCGTGAGTTTCGGGCTAGTGCTTCTGTAGTAGCCATTGTGACAGAAAATCTCATCATCAAGCTTCTTCAAGCCCATATCTAATACCGCAGCTACCGCCACCATTTTAAAAGTAGATCCAGGTTCATATATCCCTTGAAGACCATAGTTAAAGCCACTTGCCACGATCCCTACACGAGTCGCCAAGTTAAAATGCGGTCTACTCGCAAATGCCAATATACCACCAGTTCTAGGATCCATGATGATGATCGTAGCTCTGACTGGATCATACTCGGTCACGGTCAGATCTAATTGTTCTTCAACGATCGATTGGATTCCCATATCGACTGTTAATTGAACATTATTCCCATTAATAGGAGCTAGAATACTCCCTTTATAAGCTGGCATGATTTCACCACTGCGGTCACGCATTTCCTTCTTATAACCGTGTCTTCCCTTTAAATGCTCATCATAAGCTCTCTCTATCCCACTGCGTCCACTCTCCTCATTTGACGCTTTCGTCATACCAGTATATCCCATCAGATGAGTGAATGCTGTCGGAGAACAATACACCCGCTTCATATCTTCATCGAAGCGAAACCCCTTGATATTCTTCTCATTGATCAGCTCTTTAATACGATACGCAATGTCTGGAGAAATATCCTTAGCGATCGTCTTGTCACCCAGCTTCTTAACATTAATCAACTTTATCAGCTCAGCCTTAGTCATACCCAGAGTAGGAGCGATCTCCGCACACGCATAGTCTAAGTGCTCTGTGACATACCAGTCAGGTTCATACTTTTTCAGTAGGAGTCTGCGCCCCTCCAGCTTTACCTCAAGAGCACGCTTCTTATCATCCCATTCTAACCATTTAGGTTTTTTAGCCAACTCTCTACAAGCAATACCACGTGAAACTGTTCTAGGATCTCTGAGATGATATTTATCCACTATCAGAGTTTTTGATATAGCACTCTTCGCCATGATCTCTCCATTGCAGTCCACTATCGTCCCGCGTTTGGCTAATAGAGAGTATGTTCGTTCAAAAGATTTCCCAGCCCTGCTAGAAGCTACATCTTTATCCGCTGTTTGAAGCATCACAAGACGCACAGATAACACACTAAGCCCGACCACGAGGATCAGGCAAAGATTAATGCATCGTTTCTGTGCTGTTTTTTCCATCAAATTCCCCTCAGATCAATATCGTATTATGGATTAGTTGTGATGAGCATTACGCCTCCTCCGTTAGGTCGAACTGGCTCGATTTGGCTTGGATGTGTTGGCCTCAGCACTGAACCCTGTGCAGCTAGCTCTTCCTTCATTAGACAACGATCAAGCTTGCGATCGATCTTCACATGAATCATCGCTACCGCTTCATCATAAGCCTCGATTTCCTTCTTAGCTGCATCTATCTTTCTCGCTAGCTCCACCTCTCGGTTTTTTGCATAGGCATGCATCACACCACCACCCGCTAGGATCATTGCAGCTAGACCCAACAGGATTAGCTCGCTGAGGCTGAAATTTTTCTTTATATTACGTTTTGCATTCATCGCTTTATTGATTGGAGTTTGAAGCCTTCACTTCTGAGTTACTTAAATTCGTTCGCCGATTCTGAGAATGGCACTTCGTGAACGTGCGTTTCTCTTCACTTCGCCTTCTCCAGCTTTCACTGGCTTTCTTGATATTAGGTTAAATTTATAATCTGGATTTGATCTCGGAGCTGGCCATTCAGGTCTGTCGATTTCCTTAGAGCTAGCACCCTTTAGAAACCTCTTCACCATTCTGTCTTCTAAGCTATGAAAGCTGATCACACAGAGCCTTCCACCAGTCGCCAAAAGCTCAGCTGATGTATCTAAAAGCCTCCTCAAGGCTCCCATTTCATCATTCACTTCGATTCTCAGAGCTTGAAATACTTTAGTCGCAGGGTGAATCCTCTTACCAAACCTTGGGCAGCATTTCTCAATGCACTCCGCTAGCTCAGTAGTCGTCTTAAATGGTTCATTCAGCCTTACTTCACAAATTCTCTTAGCTATCTTACGTGAAGAACGTTCCTCACCATACCACCAGAAAATCCTCGCAAGCTCAGACTCTTCCCAGCCGTTGATTAAGTCAGCAGCTGTCGGACCAGTATCACTCATACGCATGTCCAGTGGACCTTCCTTAGAAAAGGAAAACCCTCTAGCTACCTCATCGAACTGACGAGAGGAAACTCCTAAATCTACCAGAACTCCATCCACCTTATCGATACCGTGTTCCTTCATCAGCTCCAGTGCATCAGCGAAGTTTCCCTTGATCGGTCTAAATCTATCTCCAAATCTCACTAGTCGTCTCGACGCATATTCTAGAGCTTCAGGATCTTTATCTACCCCGTAAACAATTGCACCGGCTTCGAGCATCTTTTCAGTATGTCCACCACCGCCTAGAGTTCCATCGATAAGCACTTTGCCTTCTGCTGGTGCCATGAAGTGCACTGACTCTTCGAGCAATACAGTTTCGTGATAATACTCCATTTCCTCATTAGCTCCCTCATTGGGAACTGTATTCCCTCCAAGATCAGCATCAGATTCGCAGCGAAGAAAATCCCATCTCAAGCGAAATCTCTTTCGTTCAGATACTCCTGTTACCATAGCCGGGATTAATTGTTTCATTCTTTTTTATACTTATAAATCATCTGCTTAGAAGAAATCCACCTCCTCATTAAGGACGTCAGTTTCTTCATCTTCTCTAGCTTCTACCAATGCGTAGTTTGCTAAATTTAAAATCTCAAAATAGGTTCCACGACCTACTAGCTTCACTGCCTCACCTGGCTCAATTGCTGGATGTGAACACCAAGCTTTCGGCACTAGTAACTTACCCTGCTCACTCATCGTTGCTTTTTGACATCTAGAGTGAAGCTTGCCCTTCATTTTCTTCTTCTGAGCGGGCGACCAAGCTTCCATCGTGTCCACCGTCTTCAGCATATCATCATACTCTTCTTCTGTAAGAACCCTCAAAGTAGGAAGATCGTAACTAGATGACTGCAAAAGCCTTAACTGACCATCACCTGCCACATGACGCCAATCAGCTGGCACTGAAACCCTACACTTGGGATCCAATTTGTGCTCAAACGCTCCCTGAAGAGCATGTTCTGAATGGTTCATATTATAGTTAACTTGTTGTCGATTACTCACTCCATAAAATGAAGCTCATACCTCGCTAGCACACTTTCTTACACTTTAGTGCACTCTGATGTCAACCCCTAATCACCGAAAAAATTTATAAGCAATTATTTAATATAATTTGATTATAAATATATACGTAATAGATATGAAAATGGCAAACCTAATACTATTTGAATAGTTAGTATGGACTATAGCGAAACAAGATAGTGAAAGAAACGAAACAGGAGGAAGGCATTCTAAAATTCGATGGTGGCAACACTGGCACTTTTGCTGACCACTTCACGACTACAGGCACAGTAGGCTATACATTGACATCAGTTCCTGAGCCGTCATCAACTGCTCTTATCGGACTTGGTGGACTTGCTCTCATCATGCGTCGTCGTAAGTAATCGTTCCCCTCTTTAACTCTTCAGCTCCTCTGGTAATCTACCAAAGGAGATTTTTTTGACTATCGCTTAGATCTTGTAATCTCGTCAATTCCGTCTAGTGCTTCAACGAAGTGACTCCTAAGCAAAATCACCCAGCTAGCAACACCACCAAAATCGGCATTCTCGATTCTGGTGTCGGTGGTCTGTCTGTCTTGCTCGAAATCCGTAAACTCCTCCCGAACGTAGCCATAGACTACATCGGCGACTCAGCTTGGTGTCCCTACGGAACCAAATCCCCAGAGGAAATCCAACAACGAGTCATCAAGCTCTCAAAGCACCTCATCGCTCAGGGCGCCACGCTCATCGTCATCGCCTGCAACTCCGCCACCATTCATGCGGTAGAAGCCGCAAGAGAGAAGTTCTCCATTCCCTTCGTAGGCATGGAGCCTGCCGTCAAGACAGCCGCAGCGACCACCACCACAGGAAATATCGGTATCCTAGCGACCGAAGCCTCCATCGCAGGTGAGAAATTCCACCACCTCCTCCACACCCACGCACCACCCAGCAAGATCAAGGTCATCACCCACCCTTGTCCTAAATTTGTCGACCTCGTAGAAGCAGGAACACTCTCTGGATCAGAAGTAGACGCCGCTATCACCGAATACACCCAGCCCATGCTAGAAGCTGGAGCCGACACACTAGTCCTAGGCTGCACCCACTATCCATTCCTCAGAAATGCCATCCAGTCCCAAGTCGGAGACACCATCACACTCATCGATACTGGAAAAGCTGTCGCCAAACGCACCGCTTCTCTCTTAACTGAACGAGACTCAGAATCGAACCGCATCAATATCTTCACCACGGGAGCCCTCAATACTTTAGTCGACATTCTTCCAAAACTCTGTCCTCATCTAGACAGCACCACTTTAAGCACACTACAACTGTCCTAATAGACATGAATTTTTCACAACTACCACTCCACGAGCGTATCCTCAAAGCAGTCAAAGACGCAGGCTACACTAAGCCCACTCCAATCCAGGAACAAGCCATCCCTAAAGTGGTCAGAGGTGCAGACGTCATCGGCATCGCCCAGACTGGCACAGGCAAAACTGCCGCCTTCACACTCCCACTACTTTCAAAGCTAGTCCAGAGCACAGAAGCCAATGAAGAACGCAACACCCGTGTCCTCATCATCGCTCCCACCCGTGAACTCGTTGAGCAGATCCATGAGAACATCAAGATCTACTGCAAATACACCAACCTCCGCACCGGACTCATCATCGGCGGAATCACTGATCAAGGTCAGATAGCTAAACTAAACTCTGGCGTCGACATCATCGTCGCCACACCTGGTCGCCTACTAGACCTCGTTACTAAAGGTCACGGAAACTTCAAGACAGTCGAGGCACTCATCCTCGATGAAGCAGACCGTATGCTAGACATGGGATTCATCCCAGACATCCGCACCATCGTTAAAAAGCTCCCTAAAAGCAAGCAGACCCTCTTCTTCTCAGCAACGCTCAACAAGCAAATCGAGTCCCTCACAAAAGAATTTCTCAACTCGCCCACACTCGTAGAAGTAGAGAAAAGAGCCAGCCCAGCTCAAACCATTGACCAGAACATCTACGAAATCTTCGAACACCAGAAGACAAAACTCCTAGAGCACCTACTAGACAGTTCACACGAGTTTTACACCGTCATGGTATTCGCCCGCACTAAGCTCGGATGCGAGGAACTCACTAAAGCCCTCAAGATGAAAGGCACCACAGCCGAAGCCATCCATAGCGACCGCTCCCAAGGCCAGCGTAAGCGTGCACTAGACGAATTCAAAAAAGGCAAGATCCGCGTCCTCGTCGCCACAGACGTAGCCGCCCGAGGTATCGATGTAGATGGCGTCTCCCACGTCATCAACTACGATTTCCCTGAACAATCAGAAGACTACATCCACCGCATCGGCAGAACAGGCAGAGCAGGAACCAAAGGAGTCGCCATCACATTCGTCACCAAGGCAAACCTCCAATCACTCAAAAAAGTCGAAAAGCTCATCGGTAAAACTCTCGTAAGAAGTCAGGCAGAAGGATTCGCCTACGATCAATTTGCCCCAGCACCCACAAGAGAAGATCGCCCTAGAAACGCTAACAAAGTAGAACCAAAAACCGGTAGAACTGGCGATCATCAAAACAAATTCGCCAACCGCAAGAACAACTGCCAAGGCAGAGACCTCAAGCGTAGCAGTGGCAAAAAAAGAAACACCAACCGTAAACGCAGATAATTTGAAAACAATGATGAAAAACTCTATTAAACTCAATCTAGCACTTCTAACAGCCATCGCAGCATTCACAACTGTTAGCTGTAACTCTTCAGACACAGAGGCCCTCATGAAATCAGCAACAGCTCAAAAGAAATCACTCCGTCACATCGTCATGTTCCAGTTTAAAGCTGACGCCACACCTGAGCAGATCAAGCTAATCGAAGACGAATTCGCCAAACTCCCGAGCAAGATCAACACCATCACTGGCTACGAATGGGGAATTAATGTCTCTAAAGAAGACAAATCACAAGGCTTCACACATTGCTTCGTCGTCAGCTTTAAAGACCAAGCAGGACTAGACATCTATAGCCCACACCCTGCTCACCTCGCATTCGTAGAAGTCCTCAAGCCGTCACTAGAAAAAGTGCTCGTGCTAGATTTCTACACACAGTAGAGCAATGCCCCAGGAAAAATCACTCCACACCCAGATGCAGGATCTCATTGAGTCTAAGCAATGGGAGAAAGCTCGTGAAGTGATTGATCAAATGTTGCCGAATCAACCTGATTCCTCATGGTTGCATAACAAGATGGGCATGGTGATGTATGAGCGGAAAGACTACAAATTCGCTGAATACCACCTAAAGACCGCCCTCTATAATGACCCCAGCTACGCCGAAGCTCTAGCTCAACTAGCCTGGGTTTATTTTAAAATGAAACGTATCGGCACCGCGGATGATACGAACAAATCCGCACTCTCGCTAGACTCATGCTACCCCAGCAGCTGGAGGCTCTCATTCCACTTGGGAATGAGCTATAAGGATATGGGAAGAGCAAAGCACTCTTTAGATCAGTATCAATACCTCCTCCCAGAAAGTATCCATCTCGCCGGCATGCACACCGCCTACTGTAGTCACCCACTGAGTAAGGAGAACTTTGAGACGCAAGTCCACATCGAGGCTCACGAACAATCCCTCTCTAAAGACCCCGAGTTCGAGCTAGCCCATCACCATCTCGCCGAGCTTCACCTCCTCCACACTAAGCAATACGAGACAGCCGAGTCACACATCAAGAAAGCTCTCCTTCTAGCCCCTTCCAATAAAGCCTACAAGCAGACCCACAATAGAATCCTCAATAAGAAAAACCCCATACTGAGAATCCTAACAGCCCCCTCTTCGTTCTTAGAATCCTTACAGAGAAAGAACAATCTAGAAGAGTTCTTCATCGTGCTAATGATCGCCATCGCCGTCATCATTTACCTACTAGCATAAAGCCGTAACCACATTAAAGAACTCCCCCTATCACCTGTTCATAGCGGAGCTATTTTAACCATCAATGACCGAGTCAGTGGACTTCTTATTATGGAGCAACTAGGAGGCAAACAGGTGGCAGAAATAACTGCCGCAACAATCACACGACTAACACCTTACAAGGATCAATTGCAGACAATCACTTCAGATAATGGCAAAGAGTTTGCTGGTCATCAGGAGATAGCAAAAGCATTAGAAACTGACTTCTTTTTTGTGCATCCCTATCATAGCTGGGAAAGAGGATCTAACGAGAACCTCAACGGCATAATCCACCAATACATACCGAAAGGCACGAATATAGCTAAACTCCCTTCAGAGCTATTGCCTAAAGTTGAAAAAGCTCTAAACGACAGGTCAAGGAAATGGCATGGCTATCAGTCACCCCAAGAAAAACATCAACAATGAACCAACGAAGAGAAAGTTGCATTAGTTAGTTGAATCCAATATTTTAATTCATGGGGAATGGTAACAATAGATAGAAAACCTTTAAAGGGGGCGATTCATAGCTGCCCTTGCGTGTTGTACTGTGTCTGCTTCCTCTTCGTCCATTTCGAGCATCACATCAGATAGATTAGTGGCAATTTTACCACGCATCTTGGAAACTAGCTCCTGTCCGTGTGTTGTAATGCGAACCATGATTTTACGGCGGTCTTCAGCTGCGTGAACTCGCTCAACATAGTTAAGTTTCTCAAGTCTATCTACGAGGCCAGTTGCAGCCGCTGTAGAGTGACCCATCTTCTTCGCTATATCAGACATTGTTAGATACTCCTCACTTGATAAATAAGTCAGAAGGAAAAACTGAGGAAAAGAAACATTGCCCTCATTAAGATCGGAAGCAAGGTTTAGGATGCAGGAACGCTGAGTGAACAGAACGAAGTCTGCTAACCTCTCAGCATCATTGTCTGTTCCGCCTTGTTTTTGTGTTATCTTCATATTGCTTTTTTTCGGGTTTTTTAAAACTTAGGTCATCTAAGCTATTTCTGATCCGAGAAGTTCAACTTACTTTAAAAGTAAGCTCTCTGACAAGCTATTTTTTTAAAAACAAAGAAAAGCTAATTTTATTTTAAATATGGCGACTAATTATCAGCAAGCCACTAATAACGCATAGCGATCCATATTGTAGGTTAAATTACAGAGGGCATTATGCTGTCTGGATCGTTGTATTCCAATCTTTTTTAAATAGATCGGCTCCCATGTATTTCATCCTACCAAATACATGTTCAACTCGCACCCTCATACGGCTTACAGTCTTATTAAATCGTTGTTGCTACTCAGTCAGAGGTTTATTCCGATAGGCTTTAGCGATGATGAAGTCTTCTTAATTGTGATCCAGCATCACTGGCTCATTTTCCTCTGACTTGTAGGCACTATCAGCTAAAATAGCCTGGTCTTTTTTAGCTAACATTTGATGAAAACAGCTAAAGAGCTTATTACTTCCATTACGTCCGTCTTTCTCAATGAGTTCTTTAAAATCTCAAATCGTTTTAGCATTTGGAATGTGGTCACCTATCTGAAGATCTAGGAAGCTCATAAAACTAAGTCGACCGCCTATTTGATTACCCCGTTGCATCATCACTGAATCAGTGGAAGCTTTGAATAATAAGTATTTTAAACATTAGAAGAGAATGAAAAGGTAAATTACTACCTTTACTCGAATCCTTCTTATCGTAGCCCGTCACTTAGATCAGTGTAGCTAGGAAAGCATTCCAATCGATGATCGTTTTAAGTTTTAAAACTCCAACAGTGCGCTTAGTCATCTTTTGCTGGTGCTCAATGGCTGAGAATAAATTGCCACCTTTTTCATGCTCACGGAAGTTCATAAGCTCAATTTAATCTATCTGACAAATTTGAAAACATTAAAGCGGAATTATTACAGGTTGACAGAGGTTCCCTAAATAAAATAGACTGTTCGTGCATCTCATACAGTAAATCCAAAAATAGTTTACCATGTGATGACTTTTTTTAGACAAAACAACTCAAACCGTAACTCTATTAAAATGAAGACTCTCCATAGAGAGTAATTACAACAAACCGAGACCAATACCATGACAGCGGCAAATAATAACAATAGCCTTAGGATTTACCTTAGGGAAATCGCAAAGACTGACCTTCTCACCAAAGATCAGGAAGTTGAACTTGCAGAAAAAATCCAAAATGGTGACAAAAATGCACGGTCACTAATGATCAGAGCGAATCTACGCCTTGTTGTAAAAATAGCTCAAGACTACTCCAATTATGGATTACCTCTCTCAGATCTAATCTCTGAAGGTAATATAGGTCTCATGAAGGCAGTCGAAAGATTCGACCCTGAAAAAGGTGGCAAGCTCAGCACATACGCAGCTTGGTGGATCAAGCAGTCCATCAAGAGAGCTCTGTCGAACCAAAGCAAGACGATACGTCTCCCTGTCCACATGGTAGATAAAATTGCTAGAATGCGTAGAATTTCATCCTTATTAGCTGAAGAACTAGGCCGTGAACCGACTAACTCAGAGCTAGCAGAGGAACTAGGCATTCAGCGTAGTAAGTTATCCATGCTCAAGCAGGCCTCACAGTGCCCAGCTTCACTCGACGCTCCAATAGGCGACGACAGCTCAGCCTACAGCGAAATCATCGGAGATGAGTCAGCACTCGACCCAGCACTAGCATTACAGAATAAGAACATGCACAACCAGCTCGATGATCTCCTAGAGAGCCTCGACGATCGCGAAACGTGTATCATTGGAGCAAGATTCGGACTCGACGGTCAGAAGCCACTCACACTGGAAGAAATTGGTGTAGAATTCGGCGTCACCAGAGAGCGTATCAGACAGCTTCAAAATATAGCTCTCACTAAGATGCGTAAGAGCCTTCGAAAGAAAGATCATCCATTACCAACACTATTCGCCAGCTAGATGCCAAGAACGAAATAGAAAACTTTTATATGTGTGTAGGCGGTAGGACTCAAAAGAACTTACCGCTTTTTCGTATCCCCCACATATTACAAGTGTTAGGTTATGCACTTTCGCCTTATTTGGTATTACTCTAGGGAGTCAACTCTCATATTAACAGGTAAAGAAGCATCAATACTACGAATATACACATCCTGTTGAGCGAATGCTATTTCGATCCCCGCATCCCTATAAATGCATTATCGACCTCGAAGTGTAAATCACTCTGAGCTGGCACTAAGTCATCAAAACCGGCGACATGAAACCTCATCACTCAACTGATCTAATTGAGTAATGTAATCTGAAATACTAAAAGCTTCACCCCTTAAGAATTTACTGACTTCAGGATTTGCTTTGAAAAATCAACCGCTTCTTCAGGAGTTAATTCCTTATTAAGATTAGCGATAATCACGATAGGACCACGAGTTGATCGTATAGAAATATACTCTAACACGGTCTCAGCTGTAGCCTTAATTCTCATGTTACCAAATTCACCTTCGGCAACACTCATTAAGTTAGATCCGACCATGATAGATTTACTAAACTGCGTCAGTGAAGCATTTTCTAGCGTATCATAAAGCACATCGCCATCACGGTCGATCACACAGATCCCATCCGTCGCATACTCCTCACTAAACATCTTCTCGACCAGTTCAAATGTGCCTAAGCTAGATGAAGCCACCGAATCCGTCTTTTTATTAGCAGAACTAATCAAGCCTGTAGCTTTAGCCATAGCACTGGCCTCCGCGAGAGTCACCTTTGCATTAGCCTGGACTCGCTGGATATCAGAAACCAGTTCAGTCTTAGCTACTTTATTGACAGTAACTTGCTTAGTAGGAACCGCTACCTGCTTAGCGTTATTAGTCCACCTCTTATTGTTCTTTGGGGAGCCACCTAAGCCCTCAGCTAGACGCTTCACTTCTTCTTCATTGACCCATGAATGTATAGAATCCATAATAATTTTTAGTTGATTTGGGGGGATGATTGATAAACTCGAGCTAACTTCACTTCTATTTCCTTACGCAGTGAGTCAAACTCTACGAGCACCTCACGCCCCTCCTGCATGACTCCTACCGGGATCCCTCTTGCACTAGCTTTAATGAAAACATCATCTCTAGGCACTTCTGCATTTAAAACTAAATTACTAGGTAGAATAGCACGTAAGCCCGCACCAGCCTCCAAGCTTTCTTCAAGCTCACGCTGCACCATAGTCAATACCACTCCTAGGATAAACAGATTCGGGTTTTTCACTCTAACAGAGCGTAAAGCCTCTAACATTTTAGGCATACTACGAACACCGAGTGGCTCTGACTGCTGAGGCACAAGCACTGCATCAGAACAGACCAGCACGTCCTTCGTCACTCCGAAAAGTCCCGCAGCTGTGTCAATAATACATAAATCATAACCAACCGCTTCAGCAGCACAAATAAAGTTCTTCACCTTATCTTCAGCTCCACCCTGGAACCCCATACTCATGTCATAGTCACCACCCTGACCTGCGGGGATCAGTGATAATGTTTCCATTCGAGTAGGAACGACGATGGATTGCAGAGACTCTTCCTCACCGTTAGATAGATAATCAAAAAATCCTTTAAGACTCTTGGTTTGACGAGTCAATGAAAGTCCCACTGAGCCCTGAGGGTCAGCATCGACTAATAAAACGCAACGCCCCGAACGAGCGAAAGCATACGCTAAATTGATTGAAACAGTGGTCTTCCCCACTCCTCCCTTTTGGCTAGATACAGCTATTGTAATCACGTTTTTCAACGTATACACCTTACATTATCTGAAAAGCTAAATTTGAGAGATTTTTTTATCTTGGATTCAACTAATAAACGTAACTTTTGATGTGCAGGAAGTAAACTGTTAAATCGACAAGGGAAAGGTCCGAAAACCCTTCCCTGTTGATTCAGTAATTACTTCACTACTGCCCGATCAAAAGAAGCCATGAAGCACATTACATCTGAAGAAAGACAGACTATCGAACATCTGCTCAGTCAAAACCTAAGGAACACCAGATTGCAAAACAAAATCGATCTACATTTAACTCTCGGTGGAGATTTTAAGATCAGTCCTAAAAAATAATCACAAAAATACCCCATTCTGCTCATTTTTTTCTTTCACTTTATACCGAAAAAGTCCATGAATAGGTAAATAATTTAAGTACAACCTTGCTCATCGTTAACAGACAACAGTAATGAAAATCGCACTTTTTGGAGATATTCATGCCAACCTAGAAGCCTTTGAAACCGTCCTAGAAGATGCTCAATCACAAGGCTGCGACAGCTATGTCTGCCTCGGCGACATCGTAGGCTATAACGCTGACCCGTCAGCCTGCCTCGAAAAAGTCAGAGCCATGGGTTGCCCAGTAGTCAGGGGAAACCACGATGAAGACGCTGGCGGAGATCTCTCACTAGAGATGATGAACCCAGTTGCCGCACAAGCCCTCACATGGACTCGTGAGCAGCTCACCGCTGAGCAGAGAAAATTCCTCGCTCGTATGAGAATAGTCCGCCAAATCGAAGACTTCACCATTGTCCACTCCACTCTAGACCAGCCAAATATCTGGAACTACGTGACTAACAAGTTTGACGCCATGTCAAACTTCTCTTACCAATTTACCCAAGTCTGCTTCCACGGCCACACCCACGTCCCTCGCATATTCGTCAGAGGCTCTCGTGTCCGAGAAGCCCAGCCTGAATCTATCGCCATCGAAAAAGGCATGAAGTATTTCATCAACGCTGGCTCAGTAGGCCAGCCACGTGACGGAGACTGGAGAGCATCCTACTGCATCTACGACCTAGAAGCAAAAATGATCCACTTCCGCAGACTAAAATACGACATCGAAACCACCCAAAAGAAAATCATCGATGCTGGCCTCCCAGAAGCCCTCGCCAAGAGACTAGGAGAAGGTAGATAAATTTAAAAACACCACCACAGACCCAGTCTGTAAACCAAACTCACAATAATAATATCGTGAGTTTTTTTGTGCACTAGCACCATCACGCCTCCTCTCCAAAAGAAAAAAATTCTATTCCATCATCCCAGATCTACTAGTAGAAGTAAGCCTTCAAAGCCCATGATTTCAATCATGGTGAGCTATGTTTAATAAATACCGTGCTGTAGGCACGGAGAAATTAGAGTGCATTTAAAATATCCTCCTCCATCAACAACAACAAAACTGTGCCACCCATTACGAGTGACGCAGTCCTATTAAATTATTTCAGCGGTAAAACCTACTTAACAAACTTAGCTAACAAATCGTTCATTCTGTTCACCATCTTCTGTGGGTTATCGATCATTCCTGCTACGAGAAGTGCATTGTCTGTAAGCTGCTGAGCTACTAACTCGGCAAGATCACTATCTCTACCCTTAAGAACCGCTAGATTCTTAATCACTTCAGATCTAGGATTCACTTCAAGAACAACTTTCGACTCAGGAACCTCTTGCCCCATAGCCTTCATCATCGCTCTCATCTGTGCGTTCGGCGCTTCCTGTGGAGCTAGTGCTGCCACTGGGCTATCCACGAGTCGTTTGCCTGCTACTACTTTCTCAACTCTGTCGCCGAGAGTTTCAGTCATCCAGACAGTGAGTTCTTCGAGTGACTTCTCATCGAGAGCCTCACCTTCAGTCGCCACGTCATCGAGTTCGATATCCGCACGATCTGCACTGATCAACTTCTTACCTTTAAACTCAGGCATCGTGTCGAACACATACTGATCCACTGCGTCTGAGAAGATCGCTACTTCGATTCCTCTAGCCTTGAATGCCTCAAGATAAGGACCATTCTCAACCACGTCACGAGAAGCTCCCACGAGGTAATAAATAGCCTCTTGGTCTTCCTTAGCTCTGTCGATGTAATCCGTAAATGATGTAACCTTATCAGCATCAGTCATTGTAGATTCAAATCTAAGTAGGTTCGCTAGCTGAGCTTGATGCTCGAAGCTTGTTGCGATACCTTCTTTGAGGAAACGACTAAATTTAGCATAGAATTCCTCATACTGCTCAGTATCATCCTTCGCCTGCTTCTCTAGAAACTTAAGGAATCGCTTCGTGATAAGCTTGTTCAACTTCTGAATCAGAGCGCTGTCCTGCATTGTCTCACGAGAGATGTTCAATGGAAGATCTTCGCTATCGATGACACCTTTAAGGAATCGTAGCCACTCAGGCAGAAGATTCTTAGGCTTAGCATCGATAAGCACCTTACGGCAGTATAGTGAAACACCAGCTTCCATCTGACCCATCCCAAACTGCTCTTGGTTCTCCTGTGGAACGAAAAGTAGTGAATTGATAACTAATGGAGCGTCAGCACTAAAGTGCATTGTATAACGTGGCTCGTCCCACGCTTTACCTACAAACTTGTAAAACTCTGAATACTCTTCAGTAGTAATGCTACTCTTAGATTTCAGCCAGAGAGCCTCCACCTTATTCACTCGCTCACCATTAAGGTTAATCGGGAATGATACGAAATTTGAATACTTCTCAAGGATTTCCTTGATACGATCTGCCTTAGCGAATTCCTCTTGGCCTTCCTTAAGTTTAAGAATGATTCTTGCTCCACGAGCAACACCCGAACTTTCTTCGATCGTGTAACCAGTAGCCCCATCACTCGTCCAAACAAGATGTTCACCAGCTTCTGCGTCCCAGCTGTGTGTGTGAACCTCTACTTCATCAGATCCCATAAAGGCACTGTAGAAACCAACACCGAACTGACCGATAACGTCTGCATTGTCATCACCCTTTTCCTTAAGTTGCTCTAAGAACGCTTTTGTTCCAGAGTGTGCGATCGTTCCAAGGTTTTTCTGAAGCTCAGCACGAGTCATCCCGATTCCGTGATCTGAAATAGTTAGTGTGTTCTTCTCCTCATCAGTCGTGATAGAAATCTCGAGTGGAAGCTCAGCATCGAACACACTATTCTCAGTGAGTTGCTTCAAGCGTAGTTTCTCTAGTGAGTCCGCTGCATTTGATACGAGTTCACGGACAAAGATCTCCTTGTCAGTATAAAGTGAGTGGATCACGATGTCCAGAAGCTGTCTTACTTCTGCCTGAAACCCATGTTTTTCTATTTCTGTGTTAGCCATAATATTTTAGTTAGTTAGATGGGCAGGAACATACGCCTCAGCTCCTTATTATCAAGCCCATTCTGAGAATATTTATTAGTCCTATACTTCTAAAAATCGAAGTTGCTAAATACCGCTTCCCGATGTTGAATCCCCACACAGCCCCTCGACTCATCTATGATCCTAAAACTAACCCTTCTCACCTCCATCATGGTCAGCTATCACTTCCCGTTCTCTAGGAAGTGAGACAAAGTCAGTTTTAATAAAGTCACTGAGAGTGCTCACAAGTTTAATGCTAAATACGGGATCGACTACATACTAAGAGACCACCGAGTCGCCCAATACCCAGATTTCGACATCAATCTCCACAGCCACTAGCTCAACAATAACTTTAAAAAATAACAAATCACCATCATGCTAAAAACACCCGTAGGCAGACTCCGTCTCCTAAGCATCCTCGACGCCCTCTCATGGCTCTATCTCATTTACTGCGCCATCTACCTAAAACGCATACTAGGCGACGATACAGCAGTTAATGTCCCAGGGAAAACCCACGCAGCTTTCTTCATCACCTACTGCGTCACCCTCCTCCACGCAATGATCCACAAAAAATGGAGTATCCTAACTGCCTTCCTAATAAGCCTAACCTCCATCATCCCCTTCGCCCCCTTCTTCCTAGACAAATGGTTGGCTAAAGAGGATAAAAATTAAAGGGTCAAAGGAAAAAGCTCCATCGTGCACAACATTCGTGAAAATTCGTGGTAAGCACCAAAGGCATCAACCTAGTTCCATGCTTTTCAGTTCCTTCCGTGGTCAAAAAATCCAGCAACCAATTTCTGTGTATTCACTGGTTCAAAAAACCATCGTCCAACTAGTCAACTAGCCCTAAAGAATCTCTTCAAAGACCCCACCACCAAGCAGCACCCCATTTTCATAAAACCCACAAATCTGTCCCGGCGTGATAGCCCTCTGTGGTCTAACAAATTCTAGCATCAGCCGCCCATCATCTTGCGGAGTCACCATCACTGGCTCACTCTTCGCTCTATAACGTGGCTGTGCTTCTATCCTGCAAGCATAACCCAAAGGTTTATTTACCCAAGAGACAGTGCCAACTAAACATTTCTGCGTATAAAGCCCAGGAGTCTCAGACTCATCATATCCCACTACTAGTTCATTCAGCTTTGCATTCTTCCCAACAACGACATAAGCCAAACCTTCTCTAGGAGAAGCGACTCCATGACCTTTCCTCTGTCCTAGAGTGTATAAATGCAATCCCTTGTGACGACCCAGACGCTTACCGGAAATATCCACGATATTCCCCGGACGATCAGGCACATAATGCCTCAAGAAGTCACTCATCTTCACATTACCAATAAAGCAAATACCCTGACTATCTTTCTTCTTCGCCGTGGGAAGCTCAAATCTCTCTGCCGCTTCACGCACCTCAGGCTTCTGCATTTCTCCACATGGAAAAAGTGCATGCTTCACCTGATGTTGCTCCATCAATGCTAGAAAATAGCTCTGATCCTTATTCGTATCAGCCCCTCTTAAAATATCTACTGTGCCATCTCCTCTTTCTCTTCTACGAGCATAATGTCCCGTAGCTACAGCTTCGAACCCCTGCTCCAGAGCATAATCCAAGAAAACTCCAAACTTCATCTCACGATTACAATACACATCCGGATTAGGTGTAATCCCGCTACGATAACCATCTAACAGGTAATCCACGATTCTCTCCTGATACTGCTCTATCAGATCCACCACTCGAAATTCTATCCCCAGCTTCTTAGCCACCGCATGCGCATCATCTACATCAGCCTGCCACGGACAATCCCCTGGCACGTTATCCGTATTGATCCAGTTCTTCATATACGCACCAGTCACCTCATGCCCCTGCTCAAGCATCAGCGCTGCCGCTACGCTTGAGTCCACACCTCCTGATAAGCCTACTAAGATCTTTGCCATGCCATTGAAATAAATCTAGCTCGATCGAATATCCAACTTTATTTTTCACAGAATCGTAAACTTCTTGATTCTCAGCCCATTTCCCCCCTAAAAGACGCCCATGTCTGAGAATGTATCTACTGAAAACGAAACCAAGGAAAAGCCCAACCACATTGCTGGTTGCTTCATCTTCCTCTTCATCCTCGCCACCGTCCTCTTCCTAGCCATCTTCTCATGGTGGCAGTATGGAGACTATAAAGAAGCGATCATCCAAATCAGCGAAAAAACTCAGAGTAAAACAGAACTATCATCCACCAGCGATGAATCAAAAATAACCGCCCTCACCAAAAAATTCTCAGATTTCTCAGAGAATGTCCGAAATAATGATCAAACGTCCATGGAACTCGACAAAGACGAGATGAACTTAGCCATTGCCCACTTTTCTAAGCTAGCCACGCTTAAATCCTCCTTCTTCGTCAAAGAAATCACCGATACACACATCATCACTGACATCGCCTTCGAAGTCAGAGCTGGATTCGATGGTCAGCGATTCCTCAACGGAGAAATGAAACTCCGCCCAGTCATAGCTAAAGGCTCTATTTTCCCTATCGCAGACGAAATTACTCCAGACACTGGCTCACTGATGCCTCCAAAGATGACAAAGGAATTCCCTACATTCCTCTTCACTTCATACAGAAATGACAAGGAACTACAAGATGTCTTCCACCATCTCAGCACCGTAGAACTCAAAGACGGAAAAATGATCATCACCAGTGACCCAGACACTATCGACCCCGATGCCATCCCTGAAAATGTTAGTATGGAAGAAGAACGCGGTCTCCAGCTCTTCTTCCTCCTCACCTTCATATTCGTCTCTACTCTAGCCTTCGTATTCTGGTTTAGAAAATTCAAAGCTAGGCAGAAACTAAAGGACAGGTAAACTGCCTAAACTATTGCTCTGTCATAACTTAGACTTAGGATAGAGAGATTTTAATTGGGGGCGGGCATCTCCTACTTCGAACTGCCAATCAACTCCTCGTTGATTCTTATTTTGATGACTTGATCACGCACTCGCAGAGTTTCAATATTTTCAACCTTTCGATCCTTCAGATACTGACGAGTCATCGAACTGAGTTCATTTTCTGAAACATTCAGCCAGATTTCGTGTTGTGGCATATAAAAAAATTCAAATCGATTCACCAATTCACGGGCTTCATCAGCGGGAAAGACTTCATAAAAATGCTCCACGAGTATGAGTGTTGAGATTATCACATATGAGAATCATTGGCCCAGCATTACGATAACGAGTCCGCAGAAGATGTGCCTAGTCCGACGTGCCAGAACCAAGATTTCACGCCAGCAGATAATTATGAATTTAAAGCTTGCAATACATATCGTATGTGTGTAATTGTGCATCTGTAGCTTTACTAAAACACTAAAACACTAAAACACTAAAACACTAAAACACTAAAACACTAAAATAAGATGAACTTAATGCACATAATTATAACATTATTTACAACCTCAGTAGTTGCGAATGCAACGACGATTGTTTTAATCGATGCTACTACCCGTAATGGTAGTTTTGAATTGACAGGGGGCGTTTTTAAAACAACGAAGGCCGCACATTGGGATACATCTGCACAGGGAGACGTTGACAATTGGACTCACTGGACTGGTTCATCTAATGATAGTGGAACCGAGGTGACCCAAACTGCTACAGATGGAAATCGGATCGCTTTTCTTCAGCAAGGAAATCGGGTACACAATCTCACGGGGCATACTATTGCAGTGGGAGATCTTATAGAATTCTCGTGGGATCATGTAAATACCAATGTTAGTCACAAAGGTGGCTTGGTATTCGAGGATTCGGGAACTGTTTTGTTCTTTTCTCCAGGAGCAGCGACAATTAATGTTCCAGGAACCTCTAACTCACAAAAACATTCTGGATCTTATACTGTTCTTGCTGAGGATACAGCACTTATAGGTAAACAGCTAGGCTTTGGTTTGCAAGCGAATCAAGCTTATCCTCAGGTGGATGATGTCAGATTGCAAGTCACCACTTCATCTTCAGTTCCTGAGCCATCATCAACAGTTCTTCTAGGGCTTGGTGGATTGGCTCTGATTCTACGCAGACATAGGCAAACTAACCTTTCTTAAGCTTTTTAAACCTCACTTGCTTCTTTAGCATGTGAGGTTTTTTGTTTTAAAGATCTACAGGGCAACTGATAAAGAAGGTAGTGTTTAAGATCAGTTGGGAGGTAGCGGTGATGGTTCCTTGTTCCTAGAAAGAACCGATTTTAGGTTTAGATTCCAAGTTCCTCTCTCGCACGAAGGATCTTACTTTGCAGTTAAATATCAGTTTGAACTTACACCAGACAATCCAGATACACTCACCTATATACTTAACGAGGCAGAAGCTGAATGGACAGGGTTAGTAGATTTAAATGATCCAATTAGTAATAAATTTACTTGGATAGACATACCTCATGTTACAAATAGTAAGGTGACGATCGTTAAACTATTCCACAAATTCTATCATAGCCAACCGTGGCAAAAATAATAGGCTACGATCAACTTACATCACCATTGCAAACCATCAATAATAGGCAATTTTCTAAATCCTCTGTCCAATATTCTAATATTGAATGGCAGTCTACACCCTATCATTCGTCTACAATTGGTCACAGTAGTAACCTGAAACAGGATCGGGTAACAGAAATCTACTCGATCACTGAACACTAACTACTAGAGCACTTGCTATCTCTCGAGCATCCTGATCAGCTGCAATTAGTTCATCAATAGTCTCAGCTTTCCTCCAAACATGCTGCTCCATAGTCTCACCGACTATTTTCCAAATATCTGTAAAGCTAATCCTGCCTTCGACGAAAGCATCTACTGCTATTTCATTCGCCGCATTAAGCACTGCAGGTAATGTTCCGCCTCCCGTCCCAGCTTTGACAGCCAGGTCGATTGCAGGAAAAGCATCTCTCCTCGGCTCTTCAAATTCTAACTTTACCAGCTTGGCAAAATCTAGTGGCTTAAGCTCATTCTTAACCCTCTCAGGATACGTCACAGCATACTGAATAGGGAAACACATATCAGTCATGCTCAGCTGAGCCAGCACACTGCCATCAATAAATTCTACCATTGAATGGACAATGCTCTGAGGATGCACAATGACATCCACCCGATCCATCTCCACATCGAATAACCAACGAGCTTCAATCATCTCCAAGCCCTTGTTAAACAAAGTTGCAGAATCGATCGTGATCTTACGCCCCATCTGCCAGGTCGGATGTTTAAGCGCCTGCGCCAAAGTAACGTCCTTAAGTTTCTCAGTTTCTATCTGACGAAACGGTCCACCCGATGCCGTCAAAATAAGTCTAGCAATATCAGTCGTCCCATCCACAGAAGACTTTCTCCCCTCCAGACACTGGAAAATAGCATTATGCTCACTATCCACAGGCAGCACCTTCACTCCCTTCTCCCTAGCTGCTCGCATCACTAGCTCGCCTGCCATTACTAAAATTTCCTTACTCGCCACCGCTAGATCTTTCCCAGCCTCAATAGCTGCCAGCACAGGACGTAATCCAGCAGTCCCTACGATAGCCACTAAAACCATATCAGCCTCAGCCAGTTCAGACAATTCCACTAAACCCTCCAGCCCTACATAAATTTTCACATCATCAGAAATCAGAGATCTAAGCTCAGCTTCCTTTTCAGGATTGAAAATCCCGACATGTTTAACCCCTGTTTCCTTCGCCTGCTGAGCCAGCGACTCCACACTATTGGCTGCCGCAAGAGCCACAATCTCCATGCGTTCAGGAATCTCCTGCGAAACTTTCAGAGCGCTCATTCCAATTGAACCAGTCGAACCTAATAAAACTACCTTTTTAACAGACATATGAGAAACTAGTTAATAACCCAAAGAATATAGAAATACAGCACAGGAGCTGTGAAACAGAGGCTATCGATCAAATCAAGTGCACCACCGATACCTGGTAGAGTCTGACCACTATCCTTAGACGCAAGACAACGTTTCACAATACTCTCCGCCAAATCTCCGACTACTGCTAACAACGCCAACAACACACCTAAAACAATCACATGGTGCCAGCCACCTAAAATAGCTAACTCAGTAGGCAGCAAAGCATACAAACCACAACCCGCAAGCTGAGCCCAAAACAGAGCCCCCACAAATCCTGCCCAAGTTTTACCCGGACTAATATGCGGAATCATCTTATTCTTACCGATCAATGACCCAGTAATATAAGCTCCCATATCCGTGAACTTAGTCACGGCCACACACCAGATAACTAGCCAAGATCCAGTCACACCTGCTCCCTCAGGAACAAACAGTAACCTCCCCATAAAACTGAATAAAAATGCAATATAGATAAATCCAAAAACCGTAGAAGACACACTAATCAAAGCCTTCTCACCATCAATAGGTTTTCTCAGTTGTAGAATAAACGCACTCAAAGCCACAAATGCAATCGCAGCCCCATCAATACTCCCTAGGACGGATAACGCGTCTTCACCATCCTTAGCGAGTAAATAGCCAACACCTAACAGATAAACAACACTGAGTAATAGTCCCCAGCAATTCTGACAAGGGAAACCCGCCTTCTTTGACATCGCAAAAAACTCCCGGCTAGCCGCTAACCCTAGTAAAATAATCAAGCCCATAAATGCCCATGGTGAGTTACTCATAAAGGTCGCAGTCACCGCTCCCCAGAGCAGTAACGTGCTAAATAGCCTCTCGGCAAAAACTTGTTTCTTGGATTTCTTTGTAGTCATCATTCCCTTAGAATCCAAGCCATAACACACCCAATTAGCAAGATCGGAATCAAGTTAATTACAGCGACTCCAAATCCTCCCTCGATCAGAAAAATCTACTCAATCATCTTCATAAGACGATCATACGCCATCTTAATATCCTTATTCTCAGGATACTTCTTAGACCCAGCCCCATAACTCTCTCTAGCCTTTTTAAAATTACCCTTCTTCTCATAATAGGTTCCTACTCTGTATTCCATAGACTGATACGCTTTCCGTGTTTCAGTATGACTAGGCATACGAGCATAAGCTTTCCTGTAATTATCCATCGCTAGACCCATCATTTCTTTACCTTCATAATACCGAGCAAGTTTATACTCCATAGGGTAGAGCACATTGGCTGCAAATTTCATAGATGATCCAAATTGGAGGTCAATAGCATCACTATACCATGTTGGAGCACCGACTCCGCTCTCTTCTTCTTTCATCGCAGCTATTTCATTATGGCAAATACGTAATGCTCTCTGCGAAACTAGGTAATGAGGATAGTAGGGTTCATTCATTGCTTTATTCGACAAGCTCTGTAATTCTTGTATCACTTTACCTAGTTTCCTAGACAGATCATCCACTTCTTTAACCTTATTCTGCTTTTGATAGAGAAGACTTAGTCCATAAGCTTGAAACCCCTTAATCACTTTATTAAAAGACGATCGCTTAACATCAGAAACAACGATTTTAGGTAATGCTGCTAAGCCCATCTTGATGGATTTAACGGAGTTATCAGAAAATAAGAGCTTCGATTCCATCAACTGATAATGCCACTGATACATAATAAACACTGATGAGTTCTTTCTAGCAGCCTTAGCTCCCTTTAATTTAGTGATCATATCCTGCAGGCTCTTTTCATCACCTAGCTGATTATACACCACTGCCAAGAATGAGTAAGATCTGTAAAGGCCATCACATTCAGAAACCCCAGCTTTCGATTCCTTTTTCCAGATTTCGTAGAGCTCCACCGCTTTTTCGAACGACTGCCTAGCCTGCTCAAGATCACCAGTCCGCCATGCTGCATAGCCTAATAGAGCGTGCCAGCTAGGCACCTCATCACTAACACGTAGTAGTTTACCTACATAAGGTAGAACTTCAGTATTCTGGTTCACCGCATTATAGGGAGCCTCTATCTTCATCATAATATAGAAGTTAAGAGCTAAGGGATTATTCACATTTTTTTCCAAAACAGCTTTAATGGCATTTACCGCAGTTTCCTGGCTCAGATCAGCATTTCCAAAGCTATTATACTTACCACGATTTAAAAACGGCTTGAGTAACTGAAGTTGCAAATCGTTTGGATACTTATCAGCCAACTCAGAAAACATCTGCACACCTTTCTTAAAATCAATGGTATTTAAAGTAATCACAGCAATTGCGTATCCGCGCTCAATTTCTGGATAGCTAAACTCTCCCTCAGCATTCTTGTGCTCTATTAAAGTCTGCATCCTATTGATCGCAACATTCCTGTATTCCTTCCACTCATGCTCAGGATTTAGTAATGACATCACCACACCAGTATAAGCCATCAGACAATGGTCATCTTGCTTCAGAGCTTCAACGAAATGCCTATACGCCTCAATATCCCACTGAGCATGGATCAGTGCAAACCCCTGTCTAACATGCTCCTGTGCTCTTACATCAGGTGAAGACACAGCCAGATTTAACTCCCCCATACCCCTCCACATCTTAGGTGCAGACATCGAAGATATCTCAGGTGCCACCACTTTTTTATAATCAAATTTCTTATCTACAGCCTCACTAGACAAGCTAGTGAACAGGCAACAGATCAACGAAAGGCAAAGCAATTTCATGACGACACTATCACCGCATTAAGATAGAATTCAACACGAAAAAATAAAACCGACAGAATTTCATTAGATAATTATTCCCACCACCTAAGAAATACGCTAACTCATCCCCATGAGCACAGCCAATCATAGCACAACTTGCCGTATCGACGCCACATTCAGCAAGCTTAGCGAGACCAGCACACCAGCATTCGTAGCCTACGTTAGTGCTGGTGACCCTACGCTAGAGAAATGCCTCGCTATCATTCGCTCCATTGCAGATGCAGGAGCAAACATCATCGAGCTCGGAGTCCCATTCTCAGACCCTCTAGCCGATGGAGCAGTCAATCAGCTAGCCGCAGAGCGTGCACTGAAGTCCGGATGCACACTCATAAAAGTGCTCGAACTCATCAGCGAATTCCGCACCACTCACCAGACTCCTATCGTCCTATTTACTTACTTAAATCCCATCTACACCTACGGATATGAGAAATTCGGCGTCGATGCTAAGCTAGCGGGAGCAGATGGAATTCTCCTCCTAGACCTCACACCAGACGAAGCTAAGTTAAACAAAGAGTTTTCCGTAAATAACGACCTCAAACACATCACCCTTATCGCCCCCACCTCACCACCCGAGCGCATAGAGTCACTAGCCAAGCAGTCACAAGGCTTCATTTACGCACTCTCAAGAACTGGTGTTACCGGAGCACAAACAGCCCCATCACAGTCTATTGGAGAAACAGTTCACGCCATCAAACAACACACAAACGTCCCTGTCTGTATAGGTTTCGGTATTAACACTCCAGACCAAGCCGCAATGGTCGCAAGCGTCTCAGATGGCGTAATAGTAGGCTCAGCCATCGTCAACCAGATCGCCAAGAATGCCGAAAAATCACCACAGGAACTAGCCACCATCATCGGCACCTTCGTCAAACCTCTCATCGACGCCACCCACGCAGGAGTAAATCAATAATCCGGTAGGGTTTGCTCGCCGAGCAAACCGCACTACATCACTCACTCTTTTATAACACCTCAACACCATGAGCGATCAACCAACATCACCCGAAGAAGTCCCACAAGAAGAATTCATCAAAGTTACTTCCACCTTCGTGCGCCACCGTAACGTCCTCATGATAAAGACTCAATTCACCCCAATCTACACAGATTATTACATCCACCTCATGGAGCAAAAATTGGGACATAAGCCAGAACTTGATCAAAAGCTCAAAGATCTCCTCGCTCTCCTCACCCTCCACCTAGTCGCTAGACCTTGGGCAGAAACCATCGCCTGGACCGTCACTCTCAGAGCACCAAGAGTAAACTTATTCGTCACAGGTAGCTCACTCTATGAGAATGTCACCGGACACCTCTTCACTGAAAACATCAAAGAGCCAGACCGTAATCTCCTCTACTCACAGACTCTCGTCAAAAATACCGAAGGCAGAAGATCCACCATCGAACTAGAAACGACCGAACCTCTCAGATGGATCGAATCATTCTACAAACAGAGCGAACAACGACCTGCCAGAGCCTTCGCACTCGATGAAGAAAACTACGTCCTCCTAGCAGCCCAGCCAGACGCTGACCTAGAATGGCTCAACGCCCTCACCCAAGAAGACGTCGAAAACCTTTTAGAAACAGAAGAAACCAAAACCCTAGAAACTCGTAAATTCCGCTTCCACTGTGGATGCAACGTCGACAAGATCCTCCCTGCTCTAGCCGCCTACAAAGACAAAAAAGAAGAACTCTTCCAAGGCGACCCATGCATCGAAGCAGCCTGCCCACGTTGCGGCGCTAAGCACCTCGTCACACCAGACATGCTGTAAAGCTTTCACCATCATACCCATGACCACCTCAGAAAAATTCTCAAAATACGTCCTCCCCATAACCTAACACATAAAACTTAAGATCTAACACCTTCACCACCATGCGCCCACACTCACTCCAAATCCAGTCAGTAGCCGATGCCTTCAACGAACAAGGTTGGCAACACGAATTCGTAGAAGGTAGAGAAGTCATCACCACAGCCTTCGATGCACACCACACACGCGTTCAACTCTTCGCTCAGACATTCACTCAGATCAACTCCCTCACAATCGTAGGAGAAACGTCAATACCTACTGATGAAGACAAGATCCCCTACCTCCTAGAACTCCTCCACCGAGCCAACAAACAAATGAACCTAGGTGGACTAGAATACGATCTCGACCGCCAACGCGTCGTCTTCCGTATCACTAACATTTTCGAAAGAGAGAAATATGACAAAGACATCATATCCACAATGGTTCACTGCGCCATTGCAGAAGTGGATCGCATCACTCCGTATTGCTCCATCATCCAGCAAACCCCAGAAGACCTCCTAACAGACCTAAGCATCGAGCGCCTCCTCCTCCGAGAAGACCTCATCCCCCCAGTCCCAGGAGAAGAGGACGAAGACGAGAACTACATTTAAGTTTTAGTAATTCCCCCTCCAGTTTTATCTTCAAATGGGTGACCACATTCCAGATGCTAAAACGATTTGGGATTTTAAAGAACTCATTGAGAAGGGCGGGCGTAATGGAAGTAATAAGCTCTTTAGCTGTTTTCATCAAATGTTAGACTAGAAAGGTCTGATAGCTAAAACAGGAAGCATCATTGACGCAAGCTTTGCTGATGCTCCAAAACAACGCAACAGCAGAGACCAGAATAAAAAGATTAAAGAAGGAGAGCGCCCAGAAGGTTTTGAGAAAGACACTTCAAAGGGAGCACAAAAAGACTGGGATGCTCGGTGGGCAAAGAAAAATAACCAGACCCACTTCGGTTATAAAAATCATGCCAAGGTGGATCTAAAGAGTAAACTCATCAACAGCTACTCTAAGTTCAAGCAAGATAATCTCAAGATGTCCACCCAACGCTTAACCACATAGTAAACTCTCATTTGCCCCTTCACAATCCCCCTCCTCCCAATTACCCTAAAAAGCCCATTTCTGCTATTGCATATTGAATAAAGCCTACTATTGTCCGCCCCATTATGAGCGAGCAAGAAACGCAATCAACTGAGCAAGAACTCATCGCAGTCCGCACTGAGAAGCTAAAGCAACTCCGTAAACTGGGTCTCGACCCGTATGGACAGAAATTTCCCGTCACCACAACTCCTGGTGGCCTCAAAGCTAACTTTGAAAACGATAAATCAGTCACTATCGCTGGCCGCCTCCTCGCTATCCGCAACATGGGCAAAAGCGTCTTCTTCACAGTAGGTGATGTCCACGGACGCATCCAAGGTTACCTAAACCAAAAAGGTCTCTCAGAGCTTGAGTGGTCAGCTTGGAAACTCATGGACCTCGGCGACTGGGTCGGCATCGAAGGCGAGACTTTCACCACAGGTAAAGGCGAACCATCAGTCAAAGTAGAGAAATTCACAGTCCTCTCAAAAGCACTCCGCCCAATGCCTGACAAATGGCACGGCGTCTCTGACCGCGAAACTAAATACCGTAAGCGTCACCTCGACCTCATGTCGAACCAAGACAGCGCTGACCTCTTCATAACACGTTCCAAGATGATCGCGGAAATCCGCAGTTTCCTCCACGACCGTGACTTCCTAGAAGTAGAGACACCAATGCTCCACGGAGTAGCAGGTGGTGCAGCAGCTAAGCCATTTGAGACGCATCATAATGCTCTCAGCATGCCACTCAACCTCAGAATCGCTCCAGAACTTCACCTGAAGCGACTACTCTGCGGCGGGTTTACCAAGATCTTTGAACTCAATAGAAACTTCCGTAACGAAGGCATCTCAAGACGCCACAACCCAGAGTTCACCATGCTAGAAGCCTACTGGGCATTCTCAGACTTCGAGCAAATGGCAGATCTCGTAGAAGAAATGACCTGTCACCTCGCGGAGAAATTCTGCGGTGGACTCCAGATCGAGCACAAGGACACCGAAGGCAACCACCTCCGCACCATCAACCTCGCTCGCCCATGGAAACGCAGACCATACCACGATCTCATCAAGGAAGTCGCTGGCGATGACTGGTTCGACCTCACAGAAGAGCAACACCGTGCTAAGTGTAAGGAACTCGGCGTAGAGATTTCAGACAACATGGAAGACTACGAAATCTCTCAGCAGGTCTTCGAGAAGCTCGTGGAAGAGCACTCATACGACCCATGTTTCGTCACTCACATTTCTAAAGAACTCATCCCACTAGCTAAGCTTAACCCAGAGAACCCAGACGTGATCGATGTTTACGAACTTATCATTAACGGCCAAGAAATATCACCAGGTTACTCAGAGCTAAACGATCCAATCCTCCAGCGCCAACGCTTCGAAGAACAAGCTGGTGGCGAGACGCAGAACATCGACCAAGACTTCCTAGAAACTATGGAAAGCGGAATGCCTCCAACAGGCGGCATCGGCATCGGCATCGATCGTCTCATCATGATGCTCACTGGCGCACCGACCATCCGTGACGTCGTCCTCTTCCCACAGCTTAAAAATAAGGACTAACCTTCCTTACATAAAATCAAGTTCACAAAACTCCATGGTTTCAGTTCATACACGGGCTGAAACCGTGTTTGTTGACATCCACACCACTTGTTCTACACTCACCACATATAAAATTATGGAAATCTGGATTCCACCACTCATCGCATTTTTACTCGGCTCTATCCCCTTCGGTCTCCTCATTGCTAAATCTCAAGGCATCAATATCCGCGAACACGGATCTGGCAACATCGGAGCCACTAATGTCCTCCGTATCGTCGGTAAAAAATACGGCATCGCCTGCTTCGTCTTAGATTTCCTCAAAGGTCTCATCCCAGCACTCTTCGGCATCAGCCTATTCTATTTTGGAGACACGCATCACACCTTTGCTCTATCATTCCTAGAGCCACACGCCATACTGTTGGACGATCAATTCTCCGCCCAATCCATGCAAGTCTTCACAGGTCTCTGCGCCATCCTAGGCCACAACTACTCACCATGGGTAAACTTCAAAGGGGGTAAAGGAATCGCCACATCAGCTGGCGTCCTCGCCGCACTCATGCCATTCGCACTGTGCATCCTCATCATCATCTTCATCCTTACCTATAAGCTCACCCGCTACATCTCTGTGGCAAGTATGGTCGGTGCAGGATCACTGCCTATCCTCGTCTTTCTAGGATCTATCTATCACGGAAAGTTTCAAGCAGGCACCTGGAATAAACCTCTACTCATCTTCGCTCTCTTCGTAGCATTCATGGCGATATGGAAACACCGCAGTAATATCAAAAACTTGATCAACGGCTCAGAACATAAGTTCACCTCCAAATCAAAAACCAAATAAACCAGATGACTCCTTCTGAAATCATTCCCACCGTCAGCGCTAAAAAAGCAGTAGTCCTAGGCTCAGGATCATGGGGAACGGCTCTCGCCATCGTTCTCTCATCTCATTTTGAAGAAATAATCGTGATTGGACGTTCCGAAGACACCGCCAAAAAAATCAACGACACTCACAAAAATAGTCGCTACCTCAAAGAGGTTATTCTCCCTGAGAACATCTATGGTTCGACTGACTTAGCTGAAGCCCAAGATGCAAACATTATTCTCTTCGTCGTGCCTACATCAGCCATTCGTGAGACAGCTAATAAGCTTGCTGAAATTGGTATCCCAGAATCCACACCACTCATCTCCTGTGCCAAAGGCATCGAGCGTGGCACAGGCGAGCGCATGAGTGACATCATCAACCAATCACTTCCTAAGAACCCCATTGCCATCATCTCTGGACCTAACCATGCGGAAGAAGTCGCTATTAATCTAGCCACATGCACCGTCGTAGGTAGCCTCGATAAAAAGTTAGCACAGAACCTCCAGCAATATTTTTCTAGCCCTACATTCCGCACATACACCTCAGAAGATGTCGCAGGTATGGAGCTAGGCGGTGCACTCAAGAACGTCTTCGCAATCGCCTCAGGAATAGCAGCTGGAATAGGCCTTGGAGACAATGCTATCGCAGCACTAGTTACTCGTGGACTCACAGAAATGACTCGTCTCGGTATCGCTCTAGGTGGTCAGCCTGATACATTTACTGGCCTCTCTGGACTAGGTGATCTCATGACGACATGCTATTCACCACACTCTAGAAACAACCGTGTAGGAATGGCTCTTGGTAAAGGTCTGTCACTCCAACAAGCATGCGACCAACTCGGGATGGTAGCCGAAGGTGTCCCTAACACTCTCTCCATCTACGAAGCCGCTCGTAAAACCGATATCGATACTCCGATCATTGATGCTGTATATCAAGTTCTCTATGAGGATAAATCTGCTAGAGTCGCTCTCAGTGATCTACTCACCCGTGATCCTAAGGCTGAATAACTAAAAAAGGTTACCAGTTACCAACAACCCCAGTCCTTTTCCCTTTTAACCTTCCCCCTCTAACCTTTTTTCTCCCCATGCTATTCGACTTATCAGCAATCACCTTTGCTACCTTCCTCACAGTCATCCTAGGACTCGGCATCCTCGCTCAATGGACAGCTTGGAGATTTAAATTCCCCTCCATCCTACTTCTCCTAGCTTTCGGATTTGGTGCTAAATTCTTCTTCGATATCAGCATCGACAACTACCTAGGCGTCAGCTTAGCAGAGCAGCTCCTACTCCCCATCGTAGGACTATCCGTGGCCAGCATCCCCGTCAAGCGTGCAAATATCCTTTCAGAATACGTCGAAGAGGAGCTAGACTTCACTGGTATCGGTCAGCTACTAGCTGCTACACACCATGACGAAGTCAACAGCCTAGCACCCACTGCCTAGAAAATCATGTATATAGACCTAGAAGCCCAGCTCCACGACCTATTCTGGAATCAAGAAGACGTCCTCTCTGAGCTTCCTCTGCTAGAAAGATTTTACGATCGCAAGCCAGCACTAGAAATTGGCTGTGGATCAGGTAGACTCCTCCTCCCTCTTTTAGAAGATGGCTATCCGATCGACGGAGTCGAAATTTCTTCAGACATGACAGATATCCTTCACAAGGACGCTGCAGAAAAAGCACTCACTCCAATAGTTACGACTAAAAACATCCTAGATTTCGCTACTAACAGCATCTACGATAAAGTCTCCATCCCAGCATTCACTGCTCAACTGCTAGATCGCCCAGGTTTCAGGCAAATGCTCACTACCATAAAAAACTACACCAGCCCTGAGGCACAGCTTTACATGACACTCTTCATCCCTTGGGCAGAAATTACTGGCGAACTCGACGAAGGAGATTGGTATCCAGCTCACGAAGCCAACCTCACCGATGGTTCACTAGCTCAGTGTAAAACTAAGTTCGCCATCAATCGCCTACAACAAACACTCAGCAGAAAACACCAATACACAGTCACCACCAAATCAGGAAAAAAGAAAATCCACCGCAGCTCCCAAGAGCTCATCTGGTTTACTCTCCCTGAACTCAAGCTCATTCTAGCCGTCACAGGCTGGAAGCTAGATAACCTCATCACCGACCTAGAGCTAGATGCCGAGCCACATTCAGACGCTCACATTCTCACAGTCATCGCCAGTAAATCTTGAACGTCTTCGGACGAACAACATCTAACTAGAATAATGACCGATCCATTTAACAAACAAGAGCCAATATCTGCCAAGAAATCAATACTTGAGCCGATCAAGAGATTCTTCAACTTTACCAACTCTAACAAAGCGATAGCTGAACCAGAAAAAGAAATTCGCTTCACACGCCCTGCTCAAGCGACCCTATTCTTTCTCTTAGCTATACTCTGCACGACCCTCTGCATATGCTCACTTTTCTGTATCTATGTGAACTGGGGACCTTGGCACTACGACTTCAAAGAAAACTGGTGGATCAGCCTTTTAGCTCTCATACCCGCGTTCTTATTCCTCCGGATTGGCGTCCACTGCATACGCCATGCCTACATCATTCTTACCCCGATAGGCGTAGAAATCTTCCCCCTCATCAAACCCCAGAAAAACCTCCAAGTTATTTTCTGGTCTGATATCGATCACATAGAACTCGATCACTCACTCCTAAAAATTCACTACAACCCCGAGGAATCAGCCGGCATTATCCTCAGTCTAAAACCTCTCTCAAAATCCCACTACCCATTATTAGAAAAAGCCATCACCGGCAGACTCTCCAAAAATTAATCCCACAGGGATTGATTCGGTAGAGTTTGATCGCCGAGCAAACTACGCTACACCATTCACTAACAAACAGCCAAGAAGCACCAAGGAACCAACCACCCCAGTCCTTTACCCTTCGCCAAAATACTCCTAGCCCTAACCGTCAGCATACTCTCAGTAAGCACGTAAATCACCCCCCTGACGACAACCTACCTAGGAAACTAAAACCTATTTGTTCATTAGAGTTAAATTATTTAATCTCCCCTTTTAAGGAATAATTTTAAATATAGTAACTCTAACTTCTATAACCAAAACAAATCAACCAATAGCAATGAAACACACACAATCACTCTATAGACAGATAAAATATTACTCTTCCTCGTCAGAATTCACAAACGATTCAGGCTTATCACCGCAGTCTGCGACTTCACCTTGATCACTCTTAGGGCGATACGCCACTGTCTCACAGAGATAGTCACGAAGCTCTTCTAAATTCTGCTCTTCAGCAGCTGAGATAGGAATGATACGCTGCTTAGGAAATCTATCTTTAAGATGCCCCAAATTTTCTTCTGCTCCCTCAAGGTCCATCTTGTTAGCCACGATGATCCACTCAAACTTCGCTAGATCTTCATCATACAAGCTGATTTCAGTTCTGAGAGTCTGGATGTCTGAGATAGGGTCTCTACCATCGACACCAGCCATGTCCACAACGAACAATAGCACGTGACAACGAGTGATGTGTCTAAGAAACTCATGACCTAAGCCACGGTTCTGACTTGCACCTTCGATAAGTCCTGGGATATCAGCCACTGTGCAGCGCTTAAATCCAGGGAACTCTACCACACCTACCATTGGCTTCAATGTGGTGAATGGATACGATCCTATTTTTGGCTCAGCTGCAGACAGCTTGCTCACGAGAGTTGATTTACCAGCGTTAGGAAAACCTACCATTCCAGCATCCGCTATTCTGCGAAGTTCAAAATAATATACAGCCTCACCCCCCTCTGTTCCTAGAGTGTGTTCCTCTGGTGAACGGTTGATAGATGACTTATAGTGGAAGTTTCCTTTACCACCCTTACCGCCTGCACAGAGGACAAATTCTTCTCCGTAAGTAATAAGGTCAGCAATAGGCTCAAGATCGATTCCCTCGCCACGCTCCATCGCCACAGCATCCTTAATAGTGAGTGCTGGAGATTTATAAATCACTGTCCCTGGAGGAACCTTAGCGATACGCTTCTTACCATTTTTACCGTGCTTACGAGCACCAGCACCGTGATCGCCAGCTTTAGCGACGAGTTTCGGGTCATAGAAAAATTCCTTTAAATTATCAGTATGTGGGCTGACCTGTAGGATCACATCACCACCGTCGCCACCATCACCACCGTCTGGACCACCTCTTGGTCTAAACTTCTCTCTACGGAAATGAACTACGCCATTACCACCATCACCAGCCTTACAATAAATTCTTATATTATCTACAAACATCTTACTTTCTCCTTTAATTCAAAAATTGTTTAGTTGCTAATTAGCCACTCACTTGGGAGAATCATATATCTTAGCTCCATCCCTATAACATGGATTTATTTCTCAACAATAATTTTCTAAAATGGCCAAATGATAGGAATCAAGAAGCTCGCGATCAACCACATGATGACCGCCAGCGGGAAACCTGCCTTGAAAAAATCGCCAAATTTGTAGCCGCCCGCACCATACACAAAGGTATTTGTCTGGTAACCAATAGGAGTCGAGAAGCTAGCTGATGAACCAAACATGATAGCCACTACGAACGGCCTAGGATCAACCCCCATACTGATCGCCACCGCAATAGAAAGAGGAGTAAGTAAGGCTGCCACGGCATTATTACTGATAATTTCCGTCATCACCGCAGCTAATAAATACACCGCACAGAGCAAGAGATGTGGATTATCTCTACCGAGGAAATCCACCATGTTATTCGCTGCCAGTTTAGCTAACTCAGAATGCTCCATCGCCATCCCGACTCCTAACATCCCGAAAATCATAAACACCACTTTCCACTCAATTGCCTTATAAGCCTCATGGGGATCAAGACAACCAGTGACCATGACACCGAGCGCACAAAGTAACGCCGTCAATACAACTGGAACCGGGAAGCCCAGCGGTCCGCTGAGAGCACCCACCAGCATGAACATCACAATAGCACCAATCGCTATCGGCGACTTCCTTTGGCGGTTACCAACAATTTTCTTAGGTTCACTAAGGTTAATAAAGTCTCTTTCTTCAAACAGCTTACTCATCTTTTCCGCAGGCCCCTGAACTAGAAGAGTATCACCAAACTCTAGGTTCGTATCCTCAAATCTATCCTGCAAGTTCCGACCTCTACGATGCACAGCTAGGATCAATACGCCAAATCGCTGCCTGAAGTTCAGTTGCTTCAAGCTCTTCCCAGCTAATGAAGAATCGGGACCCAAAATACCTTCCATGAGCACCGCTGATTCTGTTCGCATGCCTTCTAAACCCAACATTTCATTACCACGCATATCGATTCCTTCTGCACTAGAAATATCCATCACCCCTGACAGCACTCCCTTGAAAATGATCTCATCCCCTTCCTCAAATTTCACCTCTGGCAGCGGCTCCCTGACTCTTCTTCGATCTCGCAATACTTCTAGAACTCTGACTTTCTTCAGTTTACTGATCTCACTCTCAGCAAATGTCTTCCCCACTAATGGAGATCCCTCACGAACAAAAGCATGGGTAATAAATTCTCTAGTTTCACTACTATCGATCAATGTAGCTAAGGTCACACGATCCGGTAAAAGCTTCTGCCCCACCGTCATTAGGTAAACAAATGTCACAGCAACAAAAACTAAACCAAGCGGTAAGATCTCGAACATAGTAAACGGCTGCAAGCCCATCTCTGTTGCTATCCCTGAGGCAATCAGGTTAGTAGACGTTCCGATAATCGTCATCGTTCCACCCACGATCGCAGCATAAGATAGTGGAATAAGATACTTAGAGGCTATAAAATTTTGCTTTCTACAGATAGCCAAGACGATCGGCATAAACACGACCACTACAGGTGTATTATTCACAAAGCCTGAGAGCACAGCAATGATAAGAATCAACGCCGCCAACATCTTGACTGGACTACTTCCAACTAAGTTCTCAAACCAAACGCCCAACTTATCAATGACCCCAGTCCGCTCCAGAGCAGCACTAAGAATAAACATACAAGCAACCGTAATAGGAGCCGGATGCGAGAACACTTTAAGAGCATAATTATCAACGCTTGAATCCATCGTCAAGACACCAGCTAACACACAGGCAAGCATTGCCCCCATAGCTACAAGTTCTGCAGACACCCATTCTTTCACGAATGCCGAGAATACAATCACCACTAGAATGGTTAAGAAAATTTGTTCAGCTGACATGACCATGTTCTAACCGATGCACCACTTACCAGCTAGTAAAAATTGTATCTAAATTAAATTAAGAGAACCTACTTAAAATAAGCACCCTCTATAGGTAATCTACCCGAAGAACACCTCCCACTCAGGGAGTTTGAAGCCATTTACAGCTCCATTCGCAGCGATCACAAGTGGTCGCTTCACTAAATTACCATTCTCGCTGAGTAACTGAATCGCTTCCGCCTCAGACATTGTAGGTAATTTATCCTTCATGCCCAGTGCTCTATAGTCCATTCCTGAACTATTAAAGAGACGCTTGAGTCCTAAAGATTTACACGCGAGTTCAAGCTCACTAATCGGCGGCGGAGTTTCACGCACTTGAAGCGATTCAAACTCAATACCCCTCTCAGCTAACCAACTGTTAGCTTTACGACAATTACTTCAGCAACTATAGCCGTAGATTTTCACCTTCATTACTTTTTGAGTAAGACATTGGATATATAAGAAGGTGAGAGATACCCCACCATTCTATTTATCCGATTCGGAAAGTAATACGTGTCTTAGTTGTATCATAAGGAGACATCTCCATACGAACACGATCACCTACTACAAGACGAATGAAACGCTTACGCATCTTACCTGAAATGTGGGCTAATACCTCGTGTCCACCAGCTAGCTCTACTCTAAACATAGTTCCAGCAAGCACCACTTTAACGATACCCTCAATTTCAATAGATTTGTCCTCGCGGTCATCTACTGTCTTCTTCTTATATGGGCGTCCCTTGTTTTTACGTGGTCTACCTCTGCCTGAAGCACGCTTACGCGCACCTGCTCCTTTTTTTGGTCTTCCTGCTATAATTGCTCCTTGTTTGATTAATTTGATGTCTCATTTTTACTGAGATGACCGCATCATCCTTATTTATTGAACATTCGCAACACAAAATTCGCTTTATATAGACAATTTAATAGGATATTTAGGTGAGCGGTCAAAAAAAGACAACTAATTGAACGTTCTACTGAGATTTGCATTGACACATAACCTCCTCCTTCCTAATTTGCCGACCCTTCACCATTCATTGAACCATACATCTCTGTAAGTTCATCGGTGAAGATTAATAGGAACAACAAGGAACTAGAACACTTAGGATAATGAAAACATTCTCAGCAAAAGCTCAAGACGTAGAGCGCAAATGGCACGTAATCGATGCTACAAATAAAATTCTCGGCCATGTAGCACGTGAAGCAGCAGTCCTTCTCCGCGGAAAGCATAAGCCAATCTTCACACCACACGTTGATACAGGTGACTTCGTTGTCATCATCAATGCTGAAAAGGTAATTCTCTCTGGAAACAAAGAGACTGATAAAATTTACACTCACTACACTGGATACGTTGGTAACCAGAAAGTAGAGACACCAAAATCTGTGCGTAAGCGCAAACCTGAGCTTCTTTTGGAGCGTGCTGTTAAAGGCATGATCCCACACAACAAGCTCGGCTCTGTAGTTCTTAGCAAGCTTAACGTATACGTAGGTCCTGAGCATCCACACCAAGCTCAGAACCCAGAAGTATTCGAAATCGAATAATCTAACATCTAATTTAATACATATTTTACTATGAGCAAAGTTACAAACACACCACACGCTACTGGTCGCCGCAAGAACGCCGTTGCTCACGCATGGCTTACTGAAGGCACTGGGGAAATCGTTATCAATAAGCGTTCTTTCGAAGAATACTTCCCGATGCTTTCTCACCAGAACGCTATCCTAGAGCCTTTCCTAATCACTAGTCTTCTTAAGAAGTATGACCTAAGAATCTCCACTAACGGTGGTGGACAAACTGGTCAGGTCGGAGCAATCCGCCTAGCTATTGCACGTTCACTTATCCAGATCGACCCTGAGCTACGTCCAGTTCTCAAGGCCGCTCTTATGCTTCGTCGTGACCCACGAATGAAAGAGCGTAAGAAGTCTGGTCAGCCAGGTGCACGTAAACGTTTCCAGTTCTCAAAGCGTTAATCCGCCCAAGAACTCAGAATCACTTCTGGTTCCTATTTTACCCCCACACACATCTTTCGAAATGTGTGGGGGGGGCGTTAACCATTGATACCAGAAACTAATTTCCCCAGTATCATCCCCATGTCTTCGTCTTTTAGCCGCAGAGACTTTATCACCACAGCACTGGGAACAACTCTCTCCATAAGACTCAATGCCAAACAAATAGACAAAAACCTCACTATTTATCATCCTAATTCTAACGTCTACAAGAAGCTCAACGTCTCATACAATTCAGATCTCAGCTTTACTCTAAATAGCATTGCTACATTTACCGATGAATCCTCAGTTATCTCAGCCGTTTCTTATGCAAAAGAAAACAAGCTCAAGGTGACTAATAAATCTGACGGCCACTCGTTTACAGAAGCATCATTAAATAATGGTAGCTTGATCATCGACGTTTCAGGGATGAAACAAAAATCCTATCGACCTAAAGACAAAAACTTCACCGCTAGCCGACGTCTACTCCTATCTCCTCAAGCAAAACAGATTTCTCCCTACTGGTTCATGTGGAACCGTAGGTCATAGCGGACTTACATTAGGAGGAGGCTACGGACTTCTTCGCTCATCAGCACGGACTCACTTGCGACCACCTCCAGCAAGTAAAAATAGTCAACGTCATTACGCTAATTACCCAGACCCTGATCTAGAAAACCCTGCCGTTGCTTACTACGCAGACAGCCTCATTAAGCTACAGCAGATCAAAAAAACTAAATCCTGATAACTTTTTCCCTACTCTCCTCCTAGAAACCAACTCTTAATCAGAGACTTCTAAAATTGTGTTAATTTCATCACAATTTCTAATTGAATCAATCTTGACTTTTACCCTCGAAAAAGACCACCCTCCGTCCTTAACCAACAATAATCAATATTATGTGGACCGCAATTACAACGATACTCAGCATTTTAGGTGCACTCGGCATATTCCTTTACGGAATGAAAGTCATGTCAGAAGGTATTCAAAAAGTTGCTGGTGACAGTATGCGTAAAGCTCTTGCCACTATGACTAAAAACCGCTTCAGTGCGGTATTTACTGGATTCTTCACCACTTGCTTAGTTCAATCCTCTTCTGCCTCCACCGTATTAGTAGTTAGTTTTGTAAACGCAGGATTGCTCACTCTTGTTGAGTCTGTAGGCGTCATCATGGGCGCTAACTTAGGAACGACTATTACCGCTTGGTTAATAGCATTCATCCCAAAATTCAAAATCGTCACCATCGCACTTCCAATGATCGGTGTCGGTCTACCACTCTTCTTCACATGTAAGAACCGCTGGAGATCATTCGGTGAAACCCTCATCGGCTTCGGCTTACTCTTCATCGGTCTTTCACTCCTTAAGGACCAAGTCCCTACTGCCTCAGACATCATTGGTGGAGCTGCTGATACAGTAAGATACTGGATTACCTTTATTCAGGATTCACAATACTTCTCAACGATTCTATTCCTCATCGCTGGAATCATCCTCACACTAATAGTCCAGTCATCCTCTGCAGCTATGGCAATCACCATCGCCTGTGCATGGAATGGTTGGCTTGGATCTGATCCACAAGTCGTATTCGTTAGTTGTGCAGCCATCGTCCTCGGTGAAAACATCGGAACAACCGTCACCGCATGGTTAGCCTCTCTATCAGCTAATGTAAACGCTAAGCGTGCCGCTCGGGCTCACTTCCTATTCAATGTCATAGGAACACTCTGGGCCATTATTCTTATTGTCCCTCTCACCACATTGATTTGGAACTCACTTTACATATTCCCAGAATGGATGATCGAGATCAAAACCAAGAAAGCTGATGGTGGCATCCCTCCAGAGCTGATCAAAGTAGCTTTTGCTGTAGCCATCTTCCACACTACATTTAACCTATCCAACATCTTGTTACTCCTGCCGTTTACTAAGAAAATAGCAAGTGTCGTAGAGAAATGGGTCAAGGATAAGCCAGAAGGCGAAGATGCCCCAAGCATCCAATATATATCTCAAAACTTAGTAGACCTAGGCGAACTCAACATTGTAGAAGCCGAAAGTGCTCTGAATACATTTTCCTCACATTGTATCAAAATGTTCGACGGCTACGTAGATGTTTTCGACCACCCGGAACAAGACATGTCTAGCCTAGTCAGTAAGCTCAAACGAATGGAAGATGATGCTGATGTCATGATGCATGACATCACCAACTATCTCGTCTACTGTACCTCACATGAACTCAGCTCAGAAAATGCAGAAAAAATCACCGGCATGCTCCGTATCACCGCTGAACTCGAAGAATGCTCAGACGCTATCTATCGTCTCGTTAAGCTCGCTGAGCGTAAATACTCCGCTGGCAGACAGTTCAGCACCGAACAGACAGCCAACGTAAAGCTCTTCACCGCTCACATCAGAGAATTTCTCAAATTTGCTAATGATAACATGCTCACATCTACAGAACCTACTCTAACAGATAGCTTCGACGCTAAAGCAGCAGACATGCGAAACACCTATAACAAAGCAGCCATGAAGCGCATGAAAGAAGGTCAAGTGAAGTTGGAAATGATCAACATCAACACCAACAACGAACTCCGAGGAATAGCCAACCAGCTCAGCCACATCGTCCGCACATCAGCTGAGATCACCGATTAATATCCTATTCATTCTAATTTCATCAAACGAGGTCAGCACACCAGCTAGCCTCGTTTTTTCATTATCAACTAAAGCACAAAGCCTTTTCCCTTTCACCTCCTACCTTTGTCACAAAATTGTCACCTAACAGAAACAGCTCTATACTCTATATCTAGTCACTATCATATAAGTATGTAAACCATCCTCATCATAGAAGACGAAATCGGCATCACGGACCTCATCGCCTTCAACCCTAGAGCGCCACCAATTCATCGCCGAAATGGCACACGATGGCGAAGCTGAACTAGAAATGACTCTGATCACTCAGCCAGATCTCAGCATCTTAGATCTCATGCTGCCTAAAAAGGATGGCTTCACAGTCTTCAAATACCTCAGAAACGACCCACGCACACGCACCAGACCAGTGCTCATACTAACCACACAGCGTTCACTGTTAACCCTAAACAAAAAAACGCCCACATCGTTGCAACAATGTGAGCGTTAAAATTTAATAAGCACTTTCGATACCGGTGTTCACTGCCTAACAGTTAGAAACGCGGTTTGTGCTTCAAATTTTGTCTTGATTCCGTGAGAAATATAATCAGTATGTTGGCAGGCGTCAATTTAATTTATTACTATTCTATGAAAAAACTAACACTTTCCTATGATATAGGCCACTCATCCATTGGCTGGGCTGTTTTATCCTCTGATTTAAAAACAAAACAATCTCCTTTCCCTACTCCATCTATTTTAGGATGTGGTTCAGTGACCTTCCCAAAAGACGATTGCCTAGCATCAGCTAGACGAGGTCACCGTAGATCCAGAAGAAATATTCGGAGCACACGACAACGTATAGAGCGGATCAAAAAGCTCATGGCACATCTAAACATTCTCACAGATGAAGAACTAAATGCCACTGGACACCCTGCTCCACATGCTCTAGCCGCAAAGGCTCTCTTAACATCTTCAGCCTCACTATCATGGCTTGAACTTTGGCATATCCTACGTTGGTATGCTCATAATCGTGGCTATGACGGTAATTCTCGTTGGTCAAAAGATGAAAGTTCAGACGACACGAATAAAGAGAAAGCCGCACATGAGCTTATGCAGAAGCATCAGACATCCTCTATGGCTGAAACGATCTGTGCAGTCCTCTCCATTGATCCCCTTAAAGAAAAAATATCTTCTCATCGCCCCTACAAAAATCAAGACGCCGCATTCCCACGTCGCATTGTTAGAGAGGAAGTCCTTGCCATTTTAGAAAAACATAAAGATCACCTCCCTCTATTAAATGATGACTTCATTCACACCCTCATCGCCTCCGAAGATCTAACAGACAACCGAGCATGGGAGACAATAAAAGTCCCTGACATCCAACTCCCGAGAAGATATTTCGGAGGACTACTCTTCGGTCAGCTCATACCACGGTTTGATAACCGCATCATATCCAGATGCTCTATCTCAGGAGACAAAGTCCCTAATAAAGCAAACATGAATTTCCTCCGCTTTCGCTGGGCTATGCTCATCGCTAACATCAAAGCAGACGGAAAATCACTCACCATAGAACAACGCTTATCTGTAAATAAACTGATGGAACAAAAGGGACGACTTACCCCCACGGAACTCAATAACCACATCAAAGCCCTAGGAGCGGGCAATACGAATATCATCTCTAGCTTCGAGATCCACCCAGACTCAAAAGATGCATTAGAGCTAGACCCAGCTAAAGCATATGCAGAATCTGCTGGATCTAACAAAAAAAAATCACTCTATCCATTCTGGTTAAACATTAGTGACAGCATTCATAATACAGCTACTAATCGATGGAAGAAACAACGTTCTGTAACACTCCAATGGATACTAGACCAATCTAAAAAAGAAAATAATGACACCTCAAAACTTTGTGCTCAGATTCAACAAGCATTTGAAAAAGATCAAAATAAAACTAAGCCTTCTTTCCGCTCAAAAGATGATCTTCTGAGAAAGTCATACGCACCTAAAGCCCTCAGCGGCCGTGCAAGATTCTCCACCAAAGTGATGCAAGATGTCTATGAGTTCGTCCTAACTACTGATCGTCATCCCACTGAAGCGCCCAAGGGAGAACTCCCAGCTGGACCTCTCTACCGATCAAAAGAGGTAAAAGCTGCTGAACGTGAAAAAGAAATTTCTAACCTCACCAACAATCACTTAATAAGACAAAGACTCCAGATTCTACTACGCCTTACAGATGACATCATCGAGAACTATGCAGATTCCAACCCTAGCTTAGTAACTGACATCATCGTAGAAGTTGCCACAGACCTCCAACAATACTCTGGACTCACAGCAAAAGAAATGGCTGGAGAGCTAACTAAACGTCTAAGTCACTTCAAAACTGCTGTAGAATACTTAGAAAAAAATGCTCCAAACCTCTCAATAACTGGTTCACTCATCAGAAAATGCCGCATAGCCATGGATCTAGATTGGCAATGTCCATTCACAGGTGAGCGATACGATGCACAAGATCTCAACACTTTAGAACGTGAACACGTAATCCCCTACGCAGATCGTCCCACTAACGCTCTAAGCGCTCTAGTCCTCACCTTCAGCTGGGTAAACAAACTCAAAGGAAAACGCACAGGTCTCGAATTTATTGAAAGTGTGGATGAAGATGACCGTTTCTTATCTCGCAAAGGCTACGAAAAATTTGTTGACAAACTAAAAACGGAAGATAAATCCAGCTACCCAGATGACTACCGCCGTCAAACTGCACGTAAAAAGCTCATGATGATAGAGCACTACGAAGCCAAAGACCACGGGTTCACTTCTGGAGCTCTCACACAGACCTCACACCTCAATCGCCTTTCTGCAACCCAGCTAGAAAAGAAATTCATCGATCCTATCACAGGAGAACCTACCGTCCACATTCACTCAATCCCTGGACAAATCACCGCCGAAACCCGTAAATCATGGAAACTACTAGGCACTCTTGCACAAGCCTGCCCAGAAATACTAGAGCCAAGCATCCAGCAGCTCGAACAACAAGCTACTGCCCATGCCAAGAAAGAGCTTAAGAAAGAGCTTAAGAAAAAAATCAAAGATGATAATCTCCCCGATCAGAATCCTGAAAAATACGTCCAGACCTTCATAAACAATATACCTAAAAATGCGAAAAAACGTGCAGGAAAGCCTAAAAACAAAACAGAGATCAGAGATATCACCCATCTCCACCACGCTCTAGATGCCTCAACCCTAGCCATAACACACCACTACCTACCTGGTAATCTACCTGGACAAATGGAGAACGCAAAAGGAGCTATCTGGGCAGCCATGCTCAAGCGTAACAAAACAAACGAAGAGACACTTCTCCTTAAGCGAACAGGTCTTTTCAACACTTACCCCAGAAAAGACAAAGATGGGAAGCCATGCACAGATAAAGAAGGCAACCAAAAATACGACGCACGTCTAAAAGACATCCCAAAAGAAATAAAAGATCAACTTGCCCAAAAATTAGCCGAGAAACGCGTTATCCAACACATACCAGCTGATCAAAGTGGAGCCGATCTCGAAGAGACAACTTGGAGATATATAGCGGAACACAAAGGACAAGCTCTGCTAATACAACTCATTGCTAGAACTAGCCTCAAGGAAGATAAATCAGCGAACACCTTTGCTTGGGGAAATCCAGAAGTCAAAAAAAAGGCAGCACAGCTACTCCCTGAAGTTCAGGAATTCCTAACAAAAAAGCAAATTAATCTAATCGAACAAGGTCGATTAAAACTCACAACTGAACCTCTTCGGAGTATAATCGGTCTGCAAGATGGTAAACTTTTTAAAAACAAAGCAGTTAGAGTAATTTCAACTAATTTTGGGATAGCATTAGGAACAAAACCACAGCTCATTCCTTTTCATTCTGTTTCTAAACATCTAAGTAAAATCCGGACTTTAAACAACGAAATACTCCCTCCTATCATCAAAAATGGTACTATCATTTCTGTAGATGATGGCACATGGAAAGGGTTATGGAGAGTAACCTCTGTGAAAGAATCCAAAGCTTATGGACTATCACTTGATTTAGCTCACCCTGAGAAAATAAAGAAAGCAAAAGATAACGCTAAAGTTCCTGATATGCTGAAATCTGGACTTAAAGTTATCACCACACCTCTAACAGGAATTTAACAATTCATCGTGTCCTACCACATCGTCAACATCGACTCCCCAGAATGCTCCATTTCTTGCAAAAATGGTCAACTCACCTGCCATGACGACACCACATCAAAATCAATCCCACTCGAAGACGTTGCTGCCATCGTCATTACCTCCTTCTCGGCCTCCATACACTCCAAGCTCCTCTTAGAAGCAGCAAAACACGGAATTTCTCTCATCATATGTGAGGCTTTTAAACCAGTCTCACTAGTTCTCCCAGCAAACCGCTCCACGGACACCCTCCTCACACGTTCTCAAATCACACTACCTACAAAAATTCGTGACTCACTCTGGGCTAAAACTATTAACGCAAAAACCCTAAACCAGCTAAGCCTAGCCATATTATTAGCACCACAACACCCAGCGATCAACCTGCTAGAACAAACGGCTAGAAGCCGTAAACCTCACAAAGAATCCCTATGCGCTAGGGTTTTCTGGGGTATCTATGGAGATTCTCTATCAGGCGACATCAAATTCAAACGAGGCCAACATGAAGGCGGTATTAATCACCTGCTCAACTACGGCTACGCTATCCTCCTCTCAACGATACTCCAGAAATGTTTTGCCATTGGCATCGACCCCACCTTCGGCATCAATCACGCCACCAGAGAACACTCAACCCCACTTTCTTATGACCTAATGGAACCCTTCCGCCCTTGCGTGGACTGGAGAGTAGCCCAGTGGATCAAACAAAATCCCAACACAACCACATGGGACGTTACCCCAGAATACAAAAAATGGGTCACAGGATTTCCCACCACTGAAATCGATTACTTCGGACTCCAGCTAGACATACGCAGCTGTATAGAAGGAGTCATCCGCTCGTTCCGAAAAGCACTTATAGAGCAGCAAACTGGGCCATATAAACCATGGACACAAAAAAATTCAAAATGGGTTGGCTAATGGTAGCATTCGATCTCCCCACCACATCTAAGCCAGACAAGAAAAATGCGAGTAAATTTCGAAAGTTCCTCCTAGATGATGGCTACCAAATGATGCAATTCAGCGTCTATGTTCGCCCCTGTGTCACAGCGTCACGACAACAAACCCACCTTCGTCGAGTCAAAGTTCACATGCCTCCAGAAGGCTCCGTCCGAGCTATCTATATAACCCGAGCACAATGGGAGCGCTCTTATATTATCCACGGAAGCCCAGCCAAACAAGTCCACCCAGAAGACCTTCCCGAACAGACTCTATTATGGTAACTCACTAAATATAAAAACCTAGGCAAGTAACTATGTTACCTGCCTAGGTTTTGGAATCAAGGCAAAACAGCAATCAAGGCAAGCTTTGCAGTGATTGCATGTTACCTGCCTAGGTTTTGGAATCAAGGCAAAACTGTGGATTACAGTGATTTGAAAAAAGCATCATGTTACCTGCCTAGGTTTTGGAATCAAGGCAAAACACCTCCAGGCTCGAATTGACCGCCCTATTGATGTTACCTGCCTAGGTTTTGGAATCAAGGCAAAACACGATTTTCAAAACATCACCAACTCAGTATATGTTACCTGCCTAGGTTTTGGAATCAAGGCAAAACATAAATTATAAAAGTAATAAGGGAGGGCGGATGTTACCTGCCTAGGTTTTGGAATCAAGGCAAAACACCTCCGGACTCGAATTGACCGCCCTATTGATGTTACCTGCCTAGGTTTTGGAATCAAGGCAAAACTCAGAATACCTTCGGACTTACATAAAAGCTATGTTACCTGCCTAGGTTTTGGAATCAAGGCAAAACCGTCATGTGCGCTAGGAGTATCGTTTAAGATGTTACCTGCCTAGGTTTTGGAATCAAGGCAAAACCATAAACGTTGACCACACAAGTGATACAGGATGTTACCTGCCTAGGTTTTGGAATCAAGGCAAAACAGGAATGAAGGTTGCTGGGAATGTTTTCATTATGTTACCTGCCTAGGTTTTGGAATCAAGGCAAAACCCACCTAATTCGCTACCGTTCAATACCAGAATGTTACCTGCCTAGGTTTTGGAATCAAGGCAAAACATAACTTGCAAAAGTAATTAGGGAGGTCAAATGTTACCTGCCTAGGTTTTGGAATCAAGGCAAAACATAACTTACAAAAGTAATAGAGGCGGGCGGATGTTACCTGCCTAGGTTTTGGAATCAAGGCAAAACATAACTTGAAAAAGTAATTAGGGAGGTCAAATGTTACCTGCCTAGGTTTTGGAATCAAGGCAAAACTCAGACACACCGTTTTCATCTTTGTCAGACATGTTACCTGCCTAGGTTTTGGAATCAAGGCAAAACTGACACTTCACACATAAATGCAATTAGCTAATGTTACCTGCCTAGGTTTTGGAATCAAGGCAAAACGAATGAAGAACAATTGTCGGAAAAAATATTATGTTACCTGCCTAGGTTTTGGAATCAAGGCAAAACAGTTAGGTCTTTAATATTTGACGCTTGCTGATGTTACCTGCCTAGGTTTTGGAATCAAGGCAAAACGTGCAGTGGTAGGCGGTGACGCCGTGGTAGATGTTACCTGCCTAGGTTTTGGAATCAAGGCAAAACATCACGAACATTATTATGTGGTAGCTTAATATGTTACCTGCCTAGGTTTTGGAATCAAGGCAAAACATAATCGTTAGATGAATAATGGCAACTTTGATGTTACCTGCCTAGGTTTTGGAATCAAGGCAAAACATTTGATATAGTATCTAGATGAATGCGTTCATGTTACCTGCCTAGGTTTTGGAATCAAGGCAAAACTGCGGAAACTAGCCAGAGAATGCGTATGCGATGTTACCTGCCTAGGTTTTGGAATCAAGGCAAAACCTGCAATGGCTAGGCTTAAAAGAAGGTGTTATGTTACCTGCCTAGGTTTTGGAATCAAGGCAAAACTAACAAAGTTTGTAGTGGCTGTTATGCCAAATGTTACCTGCCTAGGTTTTGGAATCAAGGCAAAACATAGCTGTGGTCATGTCTAGATAGAGCCAAATGTTACCTGCCTAGGTTTTGGAATCAAGGCAAAACGGATGCTGGGACTGTGACGGGTGGTATTATATGTTACCTGCCTAGGTTTTGGAATCAAGGCAAAACAAAACTCGAATATATAAAAATAGATCAGAAATGTTACCTGCCTAGGTTTTGGAATCAAGGCAAAACTAAGACATATCTATCAGACTACACATCGTTATGTTACCTGCCTAGGTTTTGGAATCAAGAAAAAACAGGTTGCCATATGACTAGCTCTAAAAACACGTAAAGAAAATCCAACAGCCCTCCACCGCTTGAATCTCCCTCGCACATTAAACGTCACTTTTTTAAGCATCAACTGTATAGAAAATGCATTTAGAAACTAGCGAGAAGCCACAGGGAATGTGAAGCACTGAAGCCTAAAGCGAGACATGGTCAGTCACTGGAGTGCAAGCGGTATGTATTGGCGGATTAGACCGTTGAGGTTCTCATTAGATCCTCTTTCCCAGCTATGATAGGGATGCCAAAGAAATCGTCTTAAGCGCCATCACAAAGCGAATACGACTCAACATCTCCACTATGATAATAGCCAATCCAAGACTACTAAGCCGCCAAGCCCAACACTTGCTCGCATCATAAAACAACACTCCAATACCGATCAAGAGTGACACAAAAATAATCCTTCTCCTCCTTCAATTCCACCAGGTTTTATAAATAAAACCTAGCAGAGCCAAATCCCAAATCACTCAGGTATATAAACCACCACCGGCCCAACACCACTACGCCCTTGAACACGACGCAGCTTAGTCACCGCTTTCAGAATCATCTCGACAGCCGTATCCACCTCTTCTTTCGTCGTAAAGATAGACAACGAAAATCGTAAACTGCTATTGGCTCTCTTGCGGGAAAACCCCATTGCTTGCTGAACATGTGATGATTGCTGCTTCCCAGTCATACAGGCAGACCCCGCTGAACAAGCCACTCCGTATTCGTCTAACAAAATTAACAAGCCAGCCGCTTCGCAATCCTTCAATGCCAAATGTGCTGTATTCATCGCTCGATGCTCCACATCCCCGTTGATCTCTACCCCATCGATTTGCTCCATTAACTGCTGCTCTAAATAATTTCTCAGTTCCCCAACCTTCTTGTGACTGTCAGCCTCAAGACAATCATTCATGATTTCTGCCGCCTTACCCATCCCCACGATCGAAGCCACATTTTCAGTCCCGCTACGTAAACCTCTCTCCTGACCACCACCACGTAGCAACGGTTCAAACCTCAGACCATTTCTAATATACAAAGCCCCAATGCCCTTAGAAGCATGAAATTTATGCCCAGAGATCGATAGAAAATCTACTGGCACCTCTTTAACATTCACGACCATTTTTCCCACTGCCTGGATCGCATCCGTATGAAATGGAACACCCGCTCCCTTCGCTAAAGCACAAGCCTCAGCAATTGGTTGGATCACACCGGTCTCATTATTAGCCCACATCACTGTCGCTAATGCTATATCTGACTTTTGCACTGCAGTCTTCCATGCTTCTAAATCCAGTCTCCCACCACTACCCACACCGACCTTCTCGATGATAAATCCCTTACGTTTCTCCAAATCCTCACAAACTCTAAGTATAGCACTGTGCTCAATCTCGCTCGTCACAATCCTCTTATTCTTCCCGCACATATCTGCCACTGAATACAGCACTGCATTATTAGCCTCAGTCCCACATCCTGTAAAATAAATCTCATCACTAGTCGCACCAATAAGAGCGGCCACCTGATCTCTAGCTACTTCCACCGCTTGCTTCACTTGCTTACCAGCTCGGTATCCACTCGATGGATTATAACAAAGCTCGCTAAGATAAGGCAACATCGTTTCAAGCACCTCCGGATGCACCTGAGTCGTCGCATTGCTATCTAAATAAATCATATCAAAACCCTAAGCACTCAAACCACATATTCAAATCCCAATTTCATAAAATCCACTTTATACGTCTACTTTTTAAATAATAGCCTTTAGGATGTAAATACTCCCGTCACCTAAAGCTTCAGTCGCCCAAATCCGTGATGAAAAAACTCTACCTCAAACAGATTCAATGACGCACAAAAAGGCACCTCGATAAACGAAGTGCCTTTCTGAAATTTTGTTAATCTCTGAGAGATTATCGTGAGTAAAGTTCAACAACAAGCTGAACGTTTACACCGTGATCCATGTCTTCCTCTTCAGGATTACGAGCCACTGTTCCAACCATCTTGTCGCGATCGATAGTGAGCCAGTCCTTCATAGGGATGGCCTGTGTTAGATCTAGTGCACGGAGTCCAAGCTGCTGTGAAGCTGCTCTTTCACCTACTTCGATCTTATCACCTGGCTTACACTGGAAAGAAGCGATGTCTGTCTTAACACCGTTCACTTTGATGTGACCGTGGTTAACGAACTGACGAGCTCCTGAACGAGTGTTTCCGAATCCGAGTCTGTAACATACGTTATCAAGACGTGTCTCAAGAAGCTGAACGATTGCATCACCAGTAACACCACGGCGGCGTGCTGCTTCGTGGTAGTAACCGCGGAATTGCTTTTCAAGAACTCCGTATTGGAAACGTAGCTTCTGCTTTTCACCGAGAGCAATTGAGTAATCAGACTTCTTCTTACGACCTGCACGGAAACCGTGTTGTCCAGGTGGGAAGTTTCTGCGTTCGAGTGCTTTAGATGGTCCGAAGAGTGCTACTCCGAATCGGCGACTGATTTTGTCTTTTGGGCCTATATAGCGTGCCATAATATAAAATTGTTAAATGTTGGTTCGTTAGGATTATACGCGACGTGCTTTCTTAGGACGACAACCATTATGTGGAATAGCTGTTACGTCTCTGATCACTGAGATTTCAAGACCAAGTCCCTGTGCAGCTCTCACTGCAGACTCGCGTCCTGCACCTGGTCCCTTTACACGCACCTCAACAGTCTTAAGACCGTGAGACATTGCCTGACGGCATGCGTCTTGGGATACTACCTGAGCTGCATAAGCGGTGCTCTTACGAGAACCTTTGAAGCCCATCTTACCAGCTGATGACCAACCGATAGAATTTCCACGGGAATCAGTCACGCTAACGAGAGTATTGTTGAAAGTAGCAGTTACGTGGACAATTCCTGTCGCTACGTTCTTACTGCCTTTTGCTTTGTGTATCTTGACAGTTTCTTCTTCACCACCAGCGATTTCAGCGAAGATATCTTTCTTCTTCTCATCTTTCTTAGGAGCTTCAGTAGCTTTCTCTGTTTTAGGTGCTTTTACAGCTTTTTCAACTGGAGTCACAACTTCTTCAGTTACTTCTGTGTTATTTTCTTCAGACATTATAATAAGTAGTCAAATGGTTTACTTTTTAGTAGGAACAGATGAAACTGAACGCTTCTTGCCTTTACGTGTTCTAGCATTCGTCTTCGTGCGCTGTCCTCTTACAGGAAGTCCACGCTTATGACACTGACCACGGTAGCAATTGATTAATTGAAGTCGCTTCAAGTTACCCTGAAGTTCACGACGAAGATCGCCCTCAATGATGAGACCTTTTTGTGTGATCACTGATGCGATCTTAACAAGTTGCTCTTCTGAGAGTTGACCTGTGCGGATATCTGGATTAACCCCAGCTTGATCAAGGATCTTAGCTGCTCTGGTTGATCCGATACCGTAGATATACGGGAGAGACGCTTCGATGCGTTTCTGATTTGGAATTTCGATTCCGAAAATACGTGCCATAATGATGCTTTATTTTTGGTTGTTAATAACTGTGCTCCGCAGATGTTTATGTGCAACGTGCACAAAGCGGGACAGCTCATTTACCAAACACCGCCCTATTAGCAAGACATTTATACATAATTATTAGGGGGGCAAAATTTACAATATTTTGTAATATCGACATAAAGAGTCCAGTTTTCTATAAATATTCTCATTTCCCTACAATCCCGCTAGTATTTCTTAATCATTATTCAAGGGAGCCTCTGGCAGCCTACTTTTCCCAAGCCCTTGTAATTTGAGAGGAATCTAACTGCTATTGATTGTATTATTTGACTTTTTCTAGGGATTTATCGCTGGTTTGTGCTTGTGGTTTGATCAATTAATTGATGTTAGTCCTTTTGAGTGTCTTGTCTGGGTTCTACGCCACTAATAACGCAGAGCGAGCCATATTGTAGGTTAAATTAGAGAGGGCATCATGCTGTCTGGATCGTTGTATTCCAATCTTTCTAAATAGATCGGCTCCGATGTATTTCATCCTGCCAAATACATGTTCAGCTCGCACCCTCATACGGCTCACAGTCTTATTAAATCGTTGTTGCTGCTCAGTCAGAGGTTTGTTCCGATAGGCTTTAGCGATGATCAAGTCTTCTAAGTCTCGATCCAGCATCACTTGCTCATTTTTCTCTGATTTGTAGGCACTATCAGCTAAGATCGCCTTGTCTTTCTCATCTAAGAGTTCTTCGAATACTTGGCTATCATGTGGGCTTGCTGGGGTGGTGGCATAGCTGTCGATGAGCTTACTCTTTAGATCCACCTTGGCATGATTTTTATAACCGAAGTGGGTCTGGTTACTTTTCTTTGCCCAGCGAGCATCACAGTCTTTTTGTGAACCTTTGGAGTTGTCTTTCTCGAAGTCTTCTGGACGTTCGCCTGCTTTGATTTTCTTATTCTGTTCTCTAGTGTTGCGCTGTTTTGGGGCATCAACAAAGCTTGCATCAATGATGCTTCCTGCTTTAGCTATCAGGCCTTTCTGTTCTAACATTTGATGAAAACAGCTAAAGAGCTGATTACTTCCATCACGTCCGTCCTTCTCAATGAGTTCTTTAAAATCCCAAATCGTTTTAGCATCTGGAATGTGGTCACCCATTTGAAGATCTCGGAAGTTCATAAGCTCAATTTAATCTATCAGACAAATTTAAAAATATTAAAGCGGAATTATTACAGGTTGCCAGAGGTTCACTTAATGAAATCAGGACTCCAAAAACTCACCCTTAAAGGAACTCTACGCATTTCCTCTATCGCCCTTCTTAACAGTTGCGGAATGCCTGAGCAATCGACTCGACCCCCAGTGATTTCAGCTTACAGCCAAGCAGGTATCCCTAATGCACCTAAATCTAAGCGGACATTAAAAGCCTCCCACTACGGTCACATAGCATCGCTCAGGCATAGCCACTGGCTGGGGTAAGGAAATTCAATCGACTGTAAATTTCACTACTTTTAAATGCTCGATCAAACCAAGTTCAATTTCAAGTATATACTTATAACGACAAAGAAGGAATCAAGACCATCATCTAGAGAAGATTAGATAGTTTATTACACAGATAGTTTTTGCTATATTCTACTCAGTTAGTAATCTAGGGATTATGAATTTAAGGCTCATTCCATCCCTCACTCTTGGTGTCATTGTAGGTTACTCCTCCCTAGCTAACGCTCAAGCACCAGCCCCCGCTTCAAAAACCAAAGTTAAGAATGTCCTCCTCATCATGGCCGACGACTTGGGTTATAAAGACCTTGGCTGCTTTGGCTCTAGCTTCTACGAAACACCACATCTCGACTCACTCTGTGCCCAGTCAATGAAGCTGACTAACGCCTACGCCGCTTGCCCAGTCTGCTCCCCTACCCGATCCTCTATCATGTTAGGACAGTATCCTGCCAGAACAAAGAACACCGACTACTTCGGAGCCTTCAACCCTGAACCTGGAGCTCCGGTCCCTAAGAATTGGAAGAAGCCCCTTCTTCCCGCACAATACATCGACCGACTCCCTGAAGAACTAACTACCCTCCCTGAAGAACTAAAGAAACATGGCTTCGCTACGTTCTTTGCAGGAAAATGGCATCTTGGAGGCAAAGGCTCGCTCCCTACCGATCACGGATTCGACATCAATAAAGGTGGCTATCACCGTGGTGGCCCATACGGTGGTAAAAAGTATTTCTCTCCCTACGGAAATCCTCATCTCGAAGATGGTCCAAATGGAGAACATCTTCCTGATAGGCTTGCTACCGAGACTGTAAAATTCATCACAGAAACCGATAAACCATTCTTCGCCATGCTTTCCTTCTACTCGGTTCACACTCCACTCATCGGAAGAGAAGACCTAGTAGATAAATACAAAGCCAAGCGCGACAAACTTAATCTAACAAAAGAAGAAACCTTCAAACCTGAGTTCCCCCGTAAAGTCCGCATCAAGCAAAACCATGCAATCTACGGAGCAATGATTGAGGCCATGGACCAAGCTGTCGGTAAACTAATCCAAGGTCTGAAAGATTCTGGAAAATATGAGGACACCATGATCATCTTCTTCTCAGACAACGGCGGTCTCTCCACTTCTGAAGGCTCCCCAACCTCAAACGAACCGTTCAGAGCTGGTAAAGGCTGGCTCTACGAAGGCGGAATCAAAGAACCTGCATTCATCAGAGTTCCTGGAACCACTAAGTCTGGCTCAGTTTCTAAGAACCTGGTCACCAGCACAGATTTCTACCCAACCATCCTCGACGCCCTCAACCTAGAATCCAAACCAGATCAACATATTGACGGAGTGAGTTTATTAAAAAAATATGACCCACAACGCCCAATCTTCTGGCACTACCCACACTGGGGGAATCAAGGAGGAATCCCTGGTTCAGTCATTAGACTCGGCAATTATAAATTGATTAAATTCTATTACAAAAAAGGTGTAGAGCTATACAATATCAAGACAGACCCAGCGGAACAAAATAATTTTAGTGGCAAAAATGATAGCACAGGATTTAGAGAGCTAGCTATGAAAACAAGGCTTGAAGAGCTTCTAAATGCTCACCTCAAAGAAACTGGTGCTATTCTACCGACTAAAAACGAAAACTTTAAAGAAAACAAAAACTTCAAATGGTAACCATGAATCCTTTACACTATCTATTTTTCAACCTGCTTTGCCTCTCTGGATTATTACAAGCTGGTGAGAGCCCAGATCTAAAATTCACCCAAGTAACAACCAACATTGAATCTGTTAAAGATGGTCGTGTGGCTAACAAGGGGCTAGATAGAATAATCGATGCCGATAATAAAACCTATTATTGGACTGGTGCCCAAACGTAGATCGGGCAGCAAATCACCTTTAAATTCAATAAGCCCATACCCAAAGGTAAAACTCTGAAAATATACTCAGGATTTGGTGAAGAAAATAAGGAAGATGGAGACAGCCTCCGTAATGCCATTTTAGAAATCTCTAAAGACAAAGTCCAAACTTGGGAGCCAGTCGCCACATTTCGCTGCGGAAACGCTGAAGTCAAAGCTCCCCTCTCAAGCCAGTTCTATAGAATCCGCATCACCGTCAATGGTAATTGGGCAGCGATCCGCCACCTGACTATTACGGATAATCCCCTCACCCAGAAAACCATGACTGGAACCAACATCATCAATGGCAAGAAATACCAACTCACCAGAAAAACACTAGAAGAACTAATAGAACTCTACAAAAAATCTAACTACCGACCCAAACCAAATTCACCCGATACCAAAAAAATCTCTAGTTTACAAAGCTGAGACTTGCAAGGCAGACTAACCAAGTGTATGGATTCCCCGCCTATTAATAACTAGGCGAACAGATATGCTAAAGTGGACACTACAAAAAATCGTCGGTAACAAAAATGAGCGCATAATTAAAAAGCAGCTCACCCCTATTACCGAAAAAATTAACGAAATAGAAGAATCTCTCCAGAACGAATCTCAGGAGCAAGTTCTCGCACGAACCACCCAATGGCAGAAGCACTTACACCGCTACCTACCTCTCGACACTCCGACTCGTCGTCAAGTAGAGAGCATGGATCAAGAACTCTTAGACGCTCTGTCTGATGTGCTCGAAACAAGATTTTCAGAACTCCGTGAGGAATACTCAAAACTTCCTAAAGTAGAAGCCACTTCAAAATCAATCGAAGCTGCTAAAGAAGCATTCGAAGAGATCGAAGAAGGATTCGACGATAAGAGAGCCAAGTATCTCGACAAAATTCTCCCTGAAGCCTACGCCGTGGTAAAAAATGCCGCTCGTAGAATGTGTGGAACTGAGCTTCAACTCGGTGACCAAACTATCGAATGGAACATGGTTCACTTTGACGTCCAGATCGTAGGTGGTGTGGCTCTACACCGTGGTATGATCGCTGAGATGATGACTGGTGAAGGTAAAACTCTGGTAGGAACTCTCCCAGTCTATCTTAACGCTCTAACAGGACTCGGTGTCCACGTAGTCACAGTAAACGACTACCTCGCCTCTCGTGACTCCGAGTGGATGGGAACGCTCTATAAATTTCTCGGTCTAAGCGTCGGTTGCATTCAGAACATGATGCCACCACATGTCCGTAGCGATCACTATCTCCGTGATATCACCTACGGAACTAACTCAGAGTTCGGCTTCGATTACCTCCGTGACAACGGCATGTCTAGCTCGAAAGATGAGCAGGTTCAGCGTGGTCATTACTTCTCTATTATTGATGAGGTTGACTCTGTATTGATCGATGAAGCAAGAACGCCGCTCATTATTTCCGGTCCATCCACTGTCTCTAACACTGAGCAGTATGTTAACTACAAGGGGATGATCGAAAACCTCGTTAAGAAGCAGAACGAACTTTGTAATCAACTCGCTGACGAAGCTAATAAAGCGATGGAAACTGGAGACGACGAACATGCTGGTCGTTGTATCTTTAAGATCAAGCTTGGGCAGCCTAAAAATAAGCAACTTATGCGTCACATGCAAGATCCTGATACACGTAGGCTGATTGAGAAAACTGAACTAGCTCTCTACCAAGATGCACAGAAGACAGATCTCTATGCAATGAAGGAAGAACTCTACTTTACCATCGATGAAAAGGCACACGATGCAGACCTCATGGAAATGGGTCGCCAACTTCTCGCTCCTGGAGACGATGACGCATTCACTCTCCCAGACCTCGCTGAAGAATACGCTGAACTAGACGCTGATACAGCACTTTCACAAGACGAACGAGCAGAACGTAAAGACGCTCTCCAGACCAGACTCGATGAACAGTCTGAGAAAGTCCACTCTATCTCACAGCTCCTCAAAGCTTACTGTATCTACGACAAGGATGATCAGTATGTTATCGAAGACAATAAGGTGAAGATCGTAGACGAGCAGACTGGACGTAAGATGGAAGGTCGCCGGTGGTCAGATGGACTACACCAAGCTATCGAAGCTAAAGAAGGTGTAGCGATCGAACGTGAGACTCAGACTTACGCTACTATCACCATTCAGAACTATTTCCGCCTCTACCAGAAACTTGGTGGAATGACTGGAACTGCTGAAACTGAAGCGTCAGAATTTCATGACATCTATGGACTCGATGTCCTCCCTATCCCGACCAATCAACCTAACACCCGTGAAGATCTCAACGATCAAGTATTCAAAACTCGTAGAGAGAAATACAATGCTGTAGTCAATAAGATAGCTGAAGCTCAGGCGAAAGGTCAGCCAGTCCTCGTAGGAACGGCATCAGTCGACGCATCAGAGACTCTCTCTCGCTTACTTAAACGAGCAAAAGTCACCCACTCAGTTCTTAACGCTAAATACCATGAGCAGGAAGCAGACATCGTTGCCCGTGCTGGTAAAAAAGGCGCTGTAACAGTTTCCACAAACATGGCTGGTCGAGGCACAGACATTAAGCTCGGAAAAGGTGTCGAAGCTCTAGGTGGACTCATGGTTATTGGTTGTGAACGTTATCAGTCCCGCCGAGTCGACCGTCAGCTACGGGGACGTTGTGCTCGTCAGGGTGACCGTGGAATGAGCCAGTTTTATATCTCATTTGAAGATGACCTCATGCGTAACTTTGCAGCAGCTGAGCGCATGACTCGCATGATGGAACGCTTCGGAATGGAAGACGGAGAAGCACTAGAGCACAAGTGGCTCAACCGCTCCATCGAAACTGCACAGAAGCGTGTTGAGCAGCGTGACTATCAAGGACGTAAGAGAGTTCTCGATTATGACGATGTCATGAACAAGCAGCGTGAAATCGTTTACGGTTACAGAAACGAAGTCATCGCCACTGAAGATCCTCGCGAGCTAATCGATGAGATTATCGACGAGATGGTCCCAGACGCAGTCCACAGATTCTTTGAAGACCGTGACAATGGTAAGCCAGATTACGCAGAACTTCTTAATTGGATTAACATCACCTTCCCTCTCAGCCTCGATCTAGATGACTCTGGACTCATGGATCGTGACGCTGAAGGCAATGCTGAATGGCTCACAGATGAAGTTAAAAAAGCTTACCAACTTAAAACTAAGCACGAAGAGCCAGAACTTCTCGATCACCTTGAAAGACACATCATCCTCACAGCTATCGATAAGCAGTGGCAGGGACATCTCTACAACATGGACGCACTCCGTGAAGGCGTGAGTCTCAGAGCACAGGGTCAGAAGGATCCACTCATTGAGTATAAAGTAGAAGCTTACAAGCTCTTTGAAACACTCATGGAAACAATCAAGTCAGCAGCACTCGGAAATCTTTTCCGCTCTACTTCTAGCCTTGATCACTTCGAGAACTTCCTCCGTGACATGCCTGCTCAATACACAGACAACGAATCTGGGAAAAAGCCAATCACCGACCGTAACATCGGTCAAGCTATGGCAACTTCTGGAGGCATTCCTCTTAAAAACAATAAGAGAATCAAAATAGAGCTTCCTAAGCGTAAACCTATGCAGATCAATTCTGGCCGCAATGAACCTTGTCCATGTGGATCAGGTAAGAAGAGCAAGCAATGCTGCGGTAAAGCTCAATAAAAATAAATGATCATAGTCTAAGGGGTGATTTTACGTCCTTTGGACTGTCATTGGTCACGGGTATTAGGTTCCAGAAGACCGGACTAATGACCAATACTCAGTCAACCAATGACGTGAGCCTGCGAATACTAAAAGACTAGCCCAAAGTCCCGATGTGATAAACCACCAGAGTCCCACCCTTTTCCAAGGTGACTTCTCGGCGATCCACTTTGCTACCTAACAGTTGCTCCATCATACGGATTTCTTGCTTAATTAGGTTGGGGTAATGGATAAAAAGATCAGCCATAGGATGATGGTATTCTTCGATACGAAAGCCTTTTTTGACATCATATTTACAGCGACTAAAACATCCCGATTTATCACGAAGATCAGCAAGTCTTGTGGCTTTCTCTACTAGAGATTTACCACGTCCTACTATAGGAGTCCATTCCGCACGGAGTTGTTCGTAGTGATGAAAGAATACTTTTTCAGCGGAACTTTCGCCAAAGAACTTCTTCATACCTCCCACCATATTCTCAACCAATTCGATACCGATTTTCGGGAATAGATCGTCGCACTTTTTAGTAAGTAGATAGAGCTTTTCTGGTCTACCTACTCCCTCACGAGGAACTCTCCAAGTTTTGAGATAACCTTGCTTCTCTAGCTTTTCACAATGCCCCTTAATCCCCATGTAGCTCTTACCAAGTTCTTTGGAAAGAGCTCCCACAGCAATACCATTAGATGTCTTCACGGCCTCAATGATGCTGAGCACCTGAGGACGAGATAAATCTCTGAAGACGTCTGAAAACATAATTTAAACTAATGAAGGATAGGACAGCTTAATGCCTGAAATGTCTATGACCTGTAAAGACCATCGCAATACCAGCTGCATCAGCGGCGGCGATAACTTCTTCGTCACGGATAGATCCACCTGGCTGGATACATGCAGTAGCGCCAGCGGCAATCGCTGCGTCTAATCCATCAGCAAACGGGAACAGTCCGTCAGAAGCGAGAACACTTCCTTTGAGTGAAAGCCCAGCTTCTTGGGACTTCCAAACGGCTACCTTAGAGGAATCCACACGACTCATCTGGCCTGCACCTATTCCGAGTGTTCTGTCTTCTTTAGCAAATACGATAGCATTTGATTTAACATGCTTCACGACTCTCCAAGCAAAGCGCATTGCACGCATTTCCTCTTCTGATGGTGGACGTTTGGTAACTACTTTTTCTTCTAAATTATCAAGACCTAGAGCAGAGTGGTCTCTGTCCATCACCATGATACCACCTGGTGCTGAGCGGAGCATTGGCTTCTTCTTATCGATAGCGTAAGCGGCCTCGTTCATCTTGATAAGGCGGAGGTTTTTCTTCTTCTGAAGGATCGCACGGGCTTCTGCTTCGTAGTCAGGAGCGATGATCACATCTGTGAAGACCTCACTGATCATGCGAGCTAGCTTCTCAGTAAGAGGACGATTGCAAACGATGACACCACCGAATGGAGCCTGCTTGTCTGTCTCGAATGCTAGTTCCCAAGCCTTGCGGAGACATTCGTCATCTTGACCGATTCCACATGGGTTAGTGTGCTTAAGAATCGCTACAGTAGGACGAGCGAAGTCACAAATAATGTCAGCTGCGGCCTCAATATCAAGAACGTTAGTGTAGCTAAGTTCCTTACCTTGAAGCTGAGTGAAGCAATCACCGAAGTTCCCATAGAGACTAGCTACCTGGTGTGGATTATCTCCATAACGAAGATTTCTCTCGAGTGGTAATGACATCGAAAACGCTGAGCGAGTTCCCTCTGCAGCTTGGCTGAGGTAATTAGTGATAGCTCCGTCGTAAGTCGACGTTCTTAGGAAAACTTTAACTGCGCACTCTTCTCTTAGTTTAAGAGTCGTGTCGCCGTCATGCTCTTTCATTTCTGCGAGCACACGATCATAATCAGTGGCGTCAGTAATGACTGTCACACTCTTATAATTCTTAGCCGCTGAACGAAGCATTGATGGACCACCAATGTCGATTTTCTCGATAGCTTCTTCTAAAGTCACTCCCTCTTGAGCGATTGTCTCTTCGAATGAATAGAGGTTCACCACCACTAGATCGATCTGTGGGATGTCGTTAGCTTTCGCTTGTTGTTGGTGATCTTCACTATCGCGGCACTGGAGTACTCCTCCGTGAACCTTTGGGTGAAGAGTCTTAACACGACCGTCAAAAAGCTCAGGCACACCTGTGAACTCAGACACATCCATCACTGGAAGACCTGCATCTCTTAAGGTAGACGCTGTACCTCCTGTAGAAAGTAATTTAACTCCTTGTTCGTGGAGTCCTTTAGCAAAATCGACCAATCCGGTCTTGTCTGATACTGAAAGCAGTGCGCGTTTAATAGCCATAATGATTGTTGAAAACGATGTCCTGTAATTAGACCAACTTGAATGACTGAGCAAGCGGAATGTGTGACCAAATTGCCTTAATTCTTTAGTGCTAGCAATTTAGACTTACTTATAGGGAACTAGTGTGAACCGAGCTTTGTCTGTAATAGTATATTTGTTGCCCTTCAGCGGCTGATCGTAGAGTGCAGAGAAAAGCACCGCTACCGTGAACTTCGCCGCTTCATCCATATGTTCATGACTCTGAGCTTCCATAAATGCTGGAACTTGGCTCTGCTCCTGGAGTGCAATGATATCGTAAGCACCAGTCTTGACCTTTTCTAATGTCTCAGCAGCTTTAGCAAGTCTTGCTAGTGAAGATCCGCCCTTAGTAACCTGATCGATCGTTATTTTTTACCATTCTTTTTCGAAAGAACCTCGAAGTCTATAGGCACTTGAAAGCTGTAGCTATTGCCAATGAATAAAACTTTAAGATTCTCAGAGTTACGCACCTTGTTCACTACTTGTTGATGTAGATCATTCCGCACAGAAGCTCTCCAAGCGGTAAGCTTCTTCTGATCATCAGCAAAGAACTTATCTATGTTTGACTTAAACGTTGTCCCATTGCTCCTCTTAAATACGACCTGCTCACCAGCGAGCTCAATTGGGGGCGCTTGGATCGTGTTTTCCCCGTCAACTGATATGAAGGATGGTAACGGTTCCTTTGCTTGGAGCGGAAATATTAGCAGCAGTGTGGATAGATAAATATAACATTTTATCATGCCTAGATAGTCGGACTGTTAAGTAGAAATGTCAATCCTCCCTAGTAGGCATGATTAGCTAATCTGTTAAGATACTTTGTGAACCTTGCTTGAGTTAGCTAGGAGCTAAAGTGAAGCTCTACCGTGGGTCTTCAATAGCTGCGATAGCTGCCATCACTCGATCTGCAATAGCTTGATAGCCGCCCTTCCCCTTGTATTGCTTGAGCTCTTCCTTAGTGAAATAAATAGGGTCTCCTGCAACGACAGCTATTTGAACCATATTCATTTTGCCTGAGCCACGTGGTAACGCTTCCCTAGCACCAAAGATTCTCATTGGCTGAACTGTCGCAAGCGACTTAGCAATGACTAAGCCTACTCCAGGTAATGCTGAACCAAGCTCACCTGACCAAGTCCGTTCACCCTCTGGGAATATCACCACTTTTTTACCACCTTTGACGGCTTTGATAATATTCTTAAGGCCAGCCATGTCTGGATTGTCTTGATCGATAGGAATCGCGTTCCACTTCGTGTAAAGCCACTTCGTGAGCCCTGTGAATAAGGTCTTGCGTGCTAAATAGGTAACATTCTCTGGATGTGAGAGTCCGATCAATGGGGGGTCTAGGAAGCTCTCATGGTTTGCGGCCATCATCACCCCTCCCTCCATTACTAGTTTTTCAGCATCCACTAATTGTAGATTATAAAAAGCCCTGCCCGCACTTCTAAATAGTGTGTATCCTAACCAATAAACTGTTTTCATCGTATTCTTATTTCTAGTTTGAAACTCTGTCTAATAACTCAGCTGGAACGCCTTTCGTTCTCAGCACATCGACAGCTGCTGCCACCACTTCCTCAATCCCCATCTCGCTAGAATCAATTTTCACCGCTCCATCAGCCACTATCAAAGGTGATATCTTACGCTTACTATCTACTGCATCCCTCTTCGCCACAGCATCAGTCAGCCCTTCAGCTGACCGTCTTGCTAAGCGCACCTCCTCAGAAGCATCAATATAAATCTTATACGGTGTATCTGGGAAAACCACACTGCCGATATCTCTGCCTTCCATTACAACACTACCTAACTCTAAATAACCACGCTGCATTCGCACCAAAAGTTCACGCACCTCAGGCACTACTGCCACTTTTGAAACTCGTTGGTTCACTGGATCTTCTCTGAGAGCATCTCCTGGATAAAACCCGTCCACTAAAATAGTCGAAAAGCCATTTTCTACGCCACAACTGAAATCAACTTCATTCAGCATTTCTACCACTGCCTTAACATTACTAGGATCAATATTTTTCTGGATTATTGCCCAAGCTACTGCTCGATACATCGCTCCAGTATTCACCATAATAAGACCTAACCTCTTCGCTAAAATCTTCGCCACCGTGCTCTTACCAGACGCCGCTGGCCCATCTATCGCTACCGCTATGTGTTCAGTGCTCATCATTTATATTCATAGTATGAAAACAATTATCGCAATTGGAAAGCACTAACCCAAGCAAATGCAAAGTTCATGACAATGGAACTTTATTTTTGCTGAAACACTTTATCTAACTTCATATTTTTATAGTCTCGAATCGAAAGCCAGAGCTCTACAACTTCAAGGATTAAGGTTCCATATAAACTCATGAAAAATCATTGGAGTATCTGGCACATACATCAATCATTTGCTTTACTCCATATTGTGACGATTAAATACTTCTCCATCTAATAGCACATGACCAGATTCTGTTCAGCAAACACCAGCTGAAACTCTCAGTAAGGTCGTCTTACCTGCACCATTCACACCAAGAAAACCTATTAGTTCTCCAGATTTAAACTCGCAATTTAGGTTTTCAAATACAATCTAGTTCAATTTACATAAATAATGTTTTAGAGAGTTAATTACAGATCTCAGCGAAGCGCTCGAAATAATCTGGGAAAGTCTTAGCTGTGCAACCTGGATCATTGATGGTGACTGGGGTGTTGCTAAGGGCGACTAGTGAGAAACACATAGCGATACGGTGGTCGTTATAGGTATCGATTGTAGCGTGTTTCAGCAGTGACAGGTCTGCTGGAGGTGTGATTTCTATGTAATCTTCGCCTTCTACTACGCCTGCCCCGACTTTTCTTAACTCAGTTGCCATAGCGAAGAGTCGATCTGTTTCTTTTACTCTCCAGTTATAAATATTTCTAATCGCTGTAGTCCCTTCAGCGAATAATGCTGCAGTCGCTATCGTCATAGCAGCATCTGGGATATGGTTCATGTCTTGATCCACTGCTTTAAGCTCACCTTTTTTGACCGAAATGTAGTCGTCTCTCCACTCCACTATTGCACCCATATCTTCTAAGACCTGAGCGAATTGAGTATCTCCTTGAACGCTGTTTTTGCCGATCCCAGTGATCTTTACTTCACCACCCTTGATCGCTGCTGCTGCCATAAAATATGAAGCAGATGAGGCATCGCCCTCTACAAGAAACTTATCAGGAGCAGTGTATAACTGTCTACCTTTGACTCGGAATACTTGGTAGCTATCGTGCTCTACGCTGATGCCGAACTTCTGCATAATATCGAGAGTTATTTCAATGTAGGGCTTAGATACAAGCTCATCAATGATATGAATTTCCATATCCTCAGTCGCCATCGGAGCCGCCATAAGTAGTGCTGTTAGAAACTGGCTAGAGATACTACCGTCAATCTCGATCTTACCACCACGTATACCGTGAGACTTAATGAGTAATGGCGGGTAACCTTCAGCCTTTAGGCATTCAACATCACAACCTGCTGAGCGTAGAGAATCAATGAGAGCATCGATAGAGCGCTCTTCCATTCGTGGTTCCCCCGTCAGTAAATATTCACCTGAACCTAAGCACAATGCAGCACAGAGTGGTCGCATTGCTGTTCCCGCATTCCCTAGGAATAGTTCGATTGGTTCAATCCCATCATGATGAAATGCTCCACCCAGACCTTGCACTTTACAGACAGTTTTATCTTCAGACAACTCGTATTTAACGCCGAGTTGTTTCAAAGAGTTTAACATATAACGGATATCATCACTATCTAGCAAGTTAATAATTTCAGTGCTTCCCTCAGCTAGTGCTGCGAGGAGTAATGCTCTGTTAGATAGACTCTTTGAGCCAGGTAGATTAATCTCACCGTTGACGCAGGAGATCGAGTTTAATGTTAATGATTCCATATTGATGGATAATTAATAATGATTTAAAATTGGTAATTACGAAAGTAAATTTCTCTTACGTTTCGCTTTAATGAGATAAATGTGCATCCCCTCTGTCATCTCGTATTTCTAAAATTTGCTTCACTATGCTACCCATAACTCCCACGGGTGTGACTAGAATAATGAGGGCGGAGTCAACAATATCCTCTAGATTCGTAGTCGTATTCACGATGCCTAAATCCTGTGCTACCTTTAGAGGTTCCTCTCTGCGACCCCATAGAGTGAGGTGCACATCCAGCATTTGTCTTCTTACCGCCAAAGCTACTGAGCCTCCCAACAGACCTGAGCCTAGTATTGCTACCTTCTTGATCATTGCACCTAGAAACTAATACGCCGATTCTCGAATGCAAGACTCAAGAATCGGCGTAATAAATTATCTTACGATGGTGTCAGTATTTTAACTAACTGTGTTCACTAAGGAACTTTAAAAACGTGAGCTGAGTTTGGGTCATGTGGGTCACGAACCTTAGTTCCACTAGGGATACCACGCACGTCCACCTGATTGTGTGTGTATGGGTTAAATACAAACCCGTCTTTTTCAGGGACTGGAGCCGCAAACTTTACTACTGCAGGCATAGCTGGCTTCACTGCCACTGGATCTAGCTTAGCGACAGAGTTATTAGCCAGTGCACCAGTGTTATTACTATAGCTTGGAATTGAATTATTTGAGTTAGAAGTGGAATCGAGAGTCGAGTTAAAAGGGCTAATTGCTTGTTTGACTTTTAAATCAGCGGCATCTGCCTTAGCTTTTGCATTATTGGCTACTTGAGCAGAGTTTCTGTTCTGCATGGACTGTGACGCCTCAATTGGGTAGCAGGACACTAGACTACTTAGGCACGCAATGACCAGAGTTATTAGTGGGTAAGATGAAATCTTCATGATTTTTGGATGGTTGGTAATAGTTAATGTTTTGTTATATGCCTTGGATTCAACTAATTAATGCAACGTTCTCTTCGTTGGTTCATTGTTAAGGTTTTTCTTGAGGTGACTGATAGCCATGCCGTTTCCTTGACCTGTCGTTTAGAGCTTTTTCAACTTTAGGCAACAGCTCTGAAGGCAGCTTCGCTATATTCGTGCCTTTCGGTATGTATTGGCGGATTAGACCGTTGAGGTTCTCGTTAGATCCTCTTTCCCAGCTATAATAGGGATGGGCAAAAAAGAAGTCAATTTCTAATGCTTTTGCTATCTCCTGATGACCAGCGAACTCTTTGCCATTATCTGAAGTGATTGTGTGCAATTGATCTTTGTAAGGTACTAGTCGTGCGATTGTTGCGGCAGTTATTTCGGCCGCCCGCTTGCCTCCTAGTTGCTCCATAATAAGAAGTCCACTGACTCGGTCAGTTAATGGTTAAAATAGCTCCGCTATGACCACTGCCAATCATTAAATCTATCTCTAAATCACCCAAGCGATTACGCTCGTCCACCACTCCAGGACGCTTATCAATACTTGTTGGGCTTAGGTTTTGACTGAGCAGATGCTCGATAGTATGCCTTTCTTCAGATGTAATGTGCTTCATCGCTTCTTTTGATCGGGCAGTAGTGAAGTAATTACTGAATCAAAAGGGAAGGGTTTTCGGACCTTGTCCTTTTCGATTTAACAGTTTACTCCTTGCCCATCAAAAGTTACATTAGTTAGTTGAATCCAAGGGTTTAGTTTAAAATTAAAGTTCTTTGATGGCTATGTTACGGAATTCAAGCGCTGAACCGTGATGCTGGAGAGCGATAGGTCCTGCTGCTGGGACTCCAGGTAGTTGGGCGTTTTCGATGACAGTTTTTCCATTGAGAACGACTGTGAGAAGGTCTCCTTTCATGGTAATAAGCATACGGTTCCAAGCTCCGAGTGGGTTGTCCGCATTTACTTTAGGGACAAGCGCAGCACGGATTTTTTTAGAATGCTTCTTGTTCATTCTATATCCATAGACTTCACCAGATCCACATGGCCAGTTCCATAGGTTGACCTGAGAGCGGTTATTGCCACGAAGGTAGACCCCGCTATCGAGTTCAATGACTTCTATCATGATAGGCTTACCATTAGCATCTTTCTTAGCCACGCCTGTAGCTGGATCCAGATCTGGGCGCATGAGCTTTCTTTCTGTGATTTCTGCCCAACGCCAGTCTAGTGCTAGAGTGAAGTCTTTGTAGCTCTTTTCGGTCCAGAGGTTTTTCTCTTTCGCTGTTGATTTACTATCGTAGTAGAGGCTCTCTCCTCGAGGTTGCCAGTGCCCGATGTGTCCTTTGTCTTGTTTCCAGCCGCTAAGGTCTTTGCCATTATAGAGAGTGGTGAAGCCTTCGATGTCTAGTTCTGGAAGATTGATTTCCTTGATGGAGATGTTTCTATAAGCGACTGCATCACCGTGACCACAAAATGTAATGTGACCTGAGCGGCGTTTGACACCAGTGTGCTTAGTGTTCTTTTTCTGAAGCTCATCGAGATTCGCTTCATTGATCACTACGCCGTTGAGTTCTATTCTGACATGATTACCACTGACGGTGATTGTTTCCTTGTTCCATTCGCCGACTGGCTTTAGATATCCGCGCTTAGCCGCCTGGAAGAAATAGACTCCACCATGAAATTGGTAGTCCTTGAGATCTTTATATTTAGGAGCGGTATCATCGAGCACTTGGAGTTCGAGTCCTGTGTTTGCAGGGTTACCTTTACCTGGGTAGTTGATACCTACGCCGTTGTTTCCACCAGGAGGGAGTTTGAACTCAAAGTTGAACACGTAGTCATTGTAAGACTTCTTAGTAACAAGATTCTTGCCTTTCGGAGTGCAGACGATAGCTTCGTCTTTCACATCGTAGCCTGAACCAGTCCAGCCAGTGAGGTCTTTTCCATTGAATAGGGAGGTGAAGTCAGTGTCCTCTGCATTTGCTACCTGAGTAGTCAAACCGCTAACGCCGAGTAATGTGATTAAAGATGTAATTTTCATAAAGATATTTATATGTCTCAATAGTAAGGACAATTGTAGATGCTACTATAGCGACTTTATCTTTATTTTTTCACGAGACAAGGAGAAAAAAGGAAGAGTATGGCAAAAGTGGCAATTTGAAAATCCAAACTGAAATCGATGGTGAGCATTTGGTTCACCTGCAAAAATAATACCACGTAAATTTGTCTGTGACCGACCATTTTTCGTATTGAGTAGCATGGGTCGATGGACCTGATGCGATGTCTGCTTTTAAGTAGTCGCTCTTATGAGTATTTAGTCTATTTGTTTGTTCACTTAATTCAAGATTGACCATTGGGTGATGTGTGACTAGCGTCCGCTTTCTCAAGGAATTGAGACTATATTATGAGCGACGAAGCAAACTACAAAGACACTCTGACTCTACCACAAACTACGTTTCCTATGCGAGGCGATCTTGTGAAGAATGAGCCAGCACGACTTGAGCAATGGGAATCAGACGCACTGTATCAGCGAATACAGAAACGCCGAATTGACCAAAGTGCGCCTCGTTTTATTCTGCATGATGGCCCTCCATTTGCGAATGGTGATGTGCACATGGGAACGGCTCTGAATAAGATTTTGAAGGATCTCGTGGTGAAATCTAAGACGATGGCTGGGTTTGAAACTCCGTTTATCCCAGGGTGGGATTGTCATGGTTTACCTATCGAATTTAAGGTCGTGCAAAACGCACGTGACCTAGAGCCGGCAGAGATTCGCCGTCGTTGTGTGGATTTTGCTAATGGCTGGATAGCTACTCAGAAGGCGTCATTCCGTAGACTCGGTGTGTTCGGTGACTGGAAGAATCCTTATCTAACGATGGACCCGGAGTATGAGTCGGATATCGTGAGAACTTTCGCAGCGCTAATCGATAAAGACGCTGTTTACCAAAGTAAGAAGCCAGTGCAATGGTCTTACGGCGCACAGACTGCTCTCGCTGAGGCTGAGGTCGAATACATGGACAAGAAGTCTATCTCTATCTACGTGGAATTTCCACTAGTAGGGGACATGACTGAGAAGCTAGGCACTTCAGATGTATCGATGATCATTTGGACGACGACTCCGTGGACGCTTCCAGCAAACCTCGGTATCGCTCTGCATCCGCAGTTTGAATACGTGGTAGGTAAATTTGAAAAGACAGCGCATGATGGCAAGCTGATCCAGAAGACACTCGTAGTGGCTAAGGAGCTTCTCGATAATATTAAGGAGAAGACCAGCTTTGCGATGACGGAGATGATCAAGGAAGTGAAGGGGCAAGAGTTCGAAGGACTTGAGGCTCAGCATCCGTTCCTCGATAAAAAATCGAAGCTGATTCATGCAAATTTCGTAACGACTGAGACCGGAACTGGTGCGGTGCATATCGCTCCAGGACATGGTGCTGATGACTACTCTGCTGGTCAGCAAAACGGACTTGGTGTGTTTTCACCAGTGGACGATCTCGGATTCTTCACGGAAGAAGTGGGCGTTCCTGAGCTAGTAGGTCTGCATGTGATGGAAAAGAACGAGGCAAATATCGGCGTTCTTAAGATTCTCGCATCTAAAGGTCATTTATTAGGAAAAGAGAATTATCATCACAGCTACCCACATTGCTGGAGATCTAAGACTCCGATCATTTTCCGTGCAGTGGAACAATTTTTCATCTCGCTCGATGGACTTCGTGAGAAGGCTCTAGAGGAGATCGATAGGGTGAACTGGCTTCCTAAGTGGGGCAGAAACCGTATCTATGGAACAGTGGAATCAAGACCTGATTGGTGTGTATCACGTCAGAGAACTTGGGGTGTTCCAGTGCCAATATTTTTCGATGAAAACGGTAAGGCTGTGATCTGTTCAGAGCTTGCTGGTAATATCGCAGATCTAATAGAAAAAGAAGGCTCTAACATCTGGTTCGAACTGAATGACGAAGAGCTAGCCGCTAGACTAGATTTACCGAAAGGCTATACTAAATGCCGCGATACGCTGGACGTATGGATCGATAGTGGTTCATCGCATAAGGCGGTAGTGGATCGTAGATCAGAGTTACAAGGTCCTGCGGATCTTTATCTTGAGGCTACGGATCAGCACCGTGGATGGTTCCAGTCATCGCTCATGCTCTCAGTGGGTGTGCGTGACGCGTCTCCTTATAAGTCAGTGATGACTCATGGATTTGTAGTGGATCAGGATAAGCTCAAGGCTAAGAAGGCTGGCAAGACCAATGGTGAGTCTACCAAGCTGTCTAAATCTGATGCAGAGAAGAGCGGTAAGCCGATCGATGCAGCTTACTTCTACAACAAATACGGAGCGGACATCGTGCGTCTCTGGGTTTCGAGTGTGGATTGGCAGACTGAGGTTCCTTTCGGAGAAGATTTGTTTAAGCAGATTGCTGAGCCGTATCGTAGACTCAGAAACACATTGAGAATTCTCCTTGGAAACATGGATGGGTTTAATCCTAAGACGGATCGTGTGGCGAAAAAGGATATGCCTCTGCTAGATCAGTGGGTTCTTGAGAAACTTTATACTGTGATCGGCGAATGTCGCACTGGGTATGAGAACTTCGAGTTCCGTAAAGTCTTCAATCAGGTAAATCAATTTTGTGCTGCTGACCTCTCTGCTATCTATGTGGATGTGACGAAGGACAGGATGTATTGTGATCGTGTCGAGAGCAACAGACGTAAGTCGACTCAGACAGTGATGCACGATGTGTTCACAGCACTTTCTAAACTACTCGCACCGATCTTAGCCTATACGGCTGAAGAAGCTTGGGAGCATGCTGGTTTCTCAGATTCAGTGCACGAACAAGATTTTCCAGTCGCTCAAGACGAGTGGACACCGGGTGCTGTTTCAAAAAAAATGGCGCGCCTTATCGAGATTCGTGGAGTGATCCAGACCGCGATCGAAGAGCAGGTGAAAGCCAAGGCATTCAAGAAGAACAATGAAGCTGCTGTGACTCTTACTATTCCTACTGATCATGCTTGTAGAGCAGAGCTAGCAGACCGAGAGTTCGCTACTGAATTCTTCATCCTTTCTGATCTTAAGTTAGAAGCTGGAGCAGAGTTAAGCGCAACAGCAACTGCGACTGAGCACTGTATGTGCCCACGTTGTCGTAGATATGAGCCATTGTTAGACGCGAGCCTCTGCTCACGTTGTGCGGATGTGGTTTAATGCGTAAAACCCATGATAATTCCTTATTGTTGAGCTATTTAAACCACTCTCTACCATTAAATTTACGATCCATGGTTAGGAAGTCAATGTCTTGTGAACCTAGAATTTCCAGCACTTTTTTCATTATCAAAATGCGATGCTTGCTGGGTGAATTCCCTCGCTTAGTTCTCTGCGGAAGAGTGCCCCAGGTAATGGGGATGGCGAACTTTCCAACTACGATCCCGACAGTGAGGACATTGATGTGAGTTTTTCCAAACTTCCAGTTAGTCCGATCCATGCTGAGGATGGATCCATTTTTCGGTTTTTGAATTTTTATCTTGCAAACTGATTTTATAAATCGTAACAATTTTAAATCCTTCGAGTTACTCCTTCGAGTTACTCCTTCGAGTTACTCCTTCGAGTTACTCCTTCGAGTTACTCCTTCGAGTTACTCCTTCGAGTTACTCCTTCTAAATACTAACTAACTTGAAGCATGAAATACACAATAAATAATAAAACACGGATTAATAAATATACGGTCGCTCTGGCGACATCCACAGCGATGATGGCATCAGCCTCAGCAGCTACCATAGCATGGGGAGAATTTGATCTAGACGCTGCACCAGGTGAAATTAGCACCAACGGCACGCTTGTAGAAGCTTTGAACATAACGGGTGGTGCTAATACAACGACAATCAATGGAGTAACCTTCACGGCTAATAACCTTTTTGGAAATAGCGAATCTAACGCGGACAACGGAGTTCGCACAGGTGATGCTAATCTTGATTTACTATACCTAAATGCTGATTATAGCTATGATCCGATGACATTGACAGGTCTAACGATCGGAAATGAATATGAACTTCAAACCTTCTTCGGCTATAACTTAGGGGTCAACTATTTGATGACCGTTGGTGATGGTAACACTCTTCAAAAAACATCTTCTGGAACTATAGAAAATGGAGCGTGGATCATTGGCACATTTACTGCTGATGCTACCACACAAAATTTCCATTCTGGAATCGGTACTTCTACAGAGCCTTGGTTTTCAGGATATCAGCTCAGAGATATATCATCAGTCCCCGAGCCATCTTCCGCAGTCCTCATTGGTCTTGGAGGTTTAGCTCTGATTTTACGCCGTAGTAAGTAATTACCGAAATTGTATACCATACTTTTAAAAGTCAAGCATCTCAGCTAATATTAGTTGAGATGTTTTTTATGTATAGGTGTCGGCTGGTTACTCCAGACATTACTCTTAAAATTTACGTCTTGGATATCAGTCACCTCAAGAAAAACATCAACAATTAACCGACGAAGAGAAAGTTGCATTAGTTAGTTGAATCTAAGGCAAACTCTATTCCCACATCGTAGACCCAGTGACTGGGCTAGGCCTCACCAGAAGAACATCAGCCATTATAATAGCCCCAACAGCAATCCAATCAGACACCTTAGCAACCAGTTGCTGCATTTCAAAGGTCTACGCCAACAAGCTCCTCTCAAAAAAGACAAAGATTAAACTTCTACTAGCAGAAGAATCTAGCCACATTAAATCAACCAATTTCCTAACCATACACCAACAACAATGACCACAATAGACCAACCTCCGACCAAGAGCAATTACTACAAACTCTCCATCATGATGTTCCTCCAGTTCTTCGTTTGGGGATCTTGGTTTGTGACACTTGCACTTGCACTTGGCACGAATGATCTCTCAGCTATCATCGGAGGTGCCTTTGAAAGTGCTCCAATCGCAGCTATTTTCGCCCCCCTCTTTTTAGGACTGGTGGCAGATAGATTCTTTCCTTCAGAAAAAGTCATGGGAGTCTTGATGATCATAGGTAGTGGACTCATGGGCTACATCGCCTATATAGCACCTCAAGGTGCCACAGCTGGATCTACAATCGTCACGCTAATGATAGCATACATGTGCTGCTACATGCCTACTCTAGGACTAGCTAACACGATAACATTCACGCATCTCCCCCAAGAGCAATTTCCTAAAGCACGTGTTTGGGGAACTATCGGATGGATCGTAGCTGGTCTATTTCTGGGATTTTCACAGCTCTCAAACTCACTACAAATCTTCTGGATTGCAGCAGTAGCATCACTCGTATTCGGTGTTTACTCCTTCACTTTACCAAGCACTCCAGCACCCTCCAAAGGTCAACCAATTAATCTCAGATCACTACTGATGTTAGATGCGTTCAAATTATTTAAAAATCCTGCGTTCGCGGTGTTTGCGATTTGCTCAATGCTCATCTGTATCCCACTCGCTTACTATTATGCTAAGACTGCCGATTTTCTAGGAGCGACAGGCTACACTGAGCCAGCATCATTCTTGAGCATCGGGCAGATGTCTGAAATATTTTTCATGCTTCTGATCCCATTCTTCTTCCGCAAGCTAGGTGTAAAGCTCATGCTTCTCATCGGCATGGGTTGTTGGATAGCTCGCTATGCCTTGTTCGCCTATGGCGCTCCTGAACAGATTGCATGGATGCTCTTTCTAGGTGTAGCTCTACATGGGATTTGCTATGACTTCTTCTTTGTGACTGGCTTCATTTACACAGACAAAACGGCTCCTAAAGCGATCCGAGGACAAGCACAAGCTCTACTCGTATTCCTCACTCAGGGACTCGGTATGTTCTTCGGATTTCGATTTTCGTTTGGCGGGAACTTCCCATTCACGAGCACTCAAATACCTAACACAATCACCCAAGGTGAAAGTGTCTACGGTATCCCCCCATCTGGAGACCTCGTTGTTGCAATCAAAGATGCTAACTTAGGTGCAGCAAATAAAGGGACACTGGAACAGCTCGGAGGAATGTTTGGCAAAGGATATCCTGAAGGTATCGACAAAGAACTAGTCTCTACAAACATGAGTGAATGGCAAGGCTACTGGTATTTTCCGATGATCTTAGCAGCCGTAATCTTCGTGATATTCGCAATCTTCTTCTGGGACAAAGTCAAAACAGACGACACCGAGAAATAATCAACTTTAATCCTAAACTAACCAATCCAATAACATGCCAACTATACTCTGCGTCGGAGCCGGAAACATGGGTCGTTCACACGCCCTTGCTTATCACAACATCCCAGAATTCGACATCGCAGGAATCGTGACTCGCTCAGCAGGTTCTCGTGAGAAACTTAATGAAGAACTTGGAGGTGGCTACGACCTCTTCGATGACTTCTATAAAGCCCTAATAGAAACTAAGCCTGACGCCGTTTCTATCTCTACTTACCCAGACACCCACGCACCATTCGCTAAAGCAGCATTTGAGGCTGGATGTGATGTGTTCATCGAAAAGCCACTGGCTGAAACAGTCCAAGAAGCGGTAGAGATCGTAGAATCAGCTAAAGCTAATGGGAGAAAACTCGTCATTGGCTACATCCTGCGCCACCATCCATCTTGGCAAAAGTTCATCGAAATATCTCACGAACTCGGTAAGCCACTCGTGATGCGTATGAACTTGAATCAACAATCTTCAGGCGACATGTGGAACACTCACATGAACCTCATGTCATCGATCTCTCCGATCGTTGACTGCGGCGTCCACTATGTAGATGTGATGTGCCAGATGACTCGCTCTAAGCCAATCCGTATTTCAGGATTAGGCGCCAGACTTTCTAACGAACTCCCAGAAGACAAAATCAACTACGGGCACCTCCAAGTCACCTTCGAGGACGGATCAGTAGGCTGGTATGAAGCTGGCTGGGGACCAATGATGTCCGAGACCGCTTTCTTCGTGAAAGATGTAGTAGGACCAGAAGGCTGCGTCACTATCGAAGCCAAAGATGCCGGAGCAGAAGGCCAATCAGACAACGTCGATGCCCACACGAAAACTAATACTCTCCGCAGACACTTTTCTGAACTCGATGAGAATAACCAATTTGTCAAAAAAGACGAGTGGGTAGAGACTGGCGACGAACCAGACCATGATGGCCTCTGCCACCGTGAACAAGAGTTCTTCCTCAAAGCGATTCAAAATGATGATGACCTCACGGATCACATGGAAGACGCAATAAATTCTATGAAAATAGTTGCAGCAGCTGATAAATCGTTCAGAACTGGTGAAACGGTTCACCTTTAAAATAACAAACCTTGGATTCAACTAACTAATGCAACTTTCTCTTCGTTGGTTCATTGTTGATGTTTTCTTGAGGTGACTGATATCCATGCCGTCTCCTTGGCATGTCGTTTAGAGCTTTTTAACTTTAGGCAACAGCTCTGAAGGCAGCTTCGCTATATTTGTGCCTTTCGGTATGTATTGGCGGATTAGACCGTTGAGGTTCTCGTTAGATCCTCTTTCCCAGCTATGATAGGGATGCGCAAAAAAGAAGTCAACTTACTCGGTCATTGATGGTTAAAATAGCTTCGTAAATTAGCTCCACATATTAATTTCAATGCCTAACAAGATAAGTTCTTATTAGGCATTTTCTTTGGTTGATTGTTGTCGCCAATGTGTCACTCTGTCGCAAATATAAATCACCATGAAGGACGGATTTCTCGACAAACTAATCACAAGACTAGACCAATTCTCACCAAGTGAGGTTCAAAACCTTGTCTCCCGATTAGTTCGTGAAAAAGGTTTCATGGATAATGTTTTCGAGTCTCTACGAGAAGGTGTACTCATTCTAGCCCCTGAGGGAGTGATCACATTCGTAAATCAAGCCTGCCATAAGCTACTAGGTCTAGACACCACGAAAAGCATCGGACAAAAAGTCACCAATGTAATCCGAGGACTAGACTGGGAAAGCCTAGCACACCCAGACCGCATAGTAACGCGTGACATGGAGGTCTTTTACCCAGAGAATAGGTTTCTCAATTTCTATCTGGCTCCCATCAATGGTCAAGTAGGTGAAAAAGAGGAACACTTGGGATACGTTATGTTGATCCATGATGAGACTGACTCTAAGCGTGAACACGAGGAAACAATCGAGAGCGAGCAGCTAAATGCACTGACATTCCTTGCGGCTGGAGTAGCTCACGAGATTGGAAACCCACTTAACTCGCTAGACATCCATCTTCAACTAATGAAGCGTAAAATTAAAAAACTCGACGAACTAGAAGACTCAAATAAAGAAGACTTAGAGGGATTATTAGCCACCGCACAGCAAGAAATCCGACGCTTGGATAACATCCTCAAGCAGTTCCTCCATGCCATCCGCCCCCAGACTCTACACCGTGAAAAAACTCAGCTCCATTTCATACTAAAAACAACTCTAGAAACTCTCGCGGCGGAGCTAAAAGAACGTGAAATCCAAGTTTCACTAAATCTCGCTGAAAATTTACCACTTCTGGATCTGGATCAAGATCAGATCCAACAGGCTCTCTATAACCTCCTCAGAAATGCGGCGCAAGCAGTGCCAGCTAATGATGGAAAACTCAAGATCAGCACAAAATACACAGATCACGAAATCATCACGAGCATCGAAGACAACGGTAACGGCATTTCACCAGAGCAGATGGGTGCCTTATTTGAACCCTATAAAACCACTAAAAAATCAGGCACTGGTTTAGGATTACTCATCGTGCGCCGTATCATCCGTGAACATGGCGGTGAAATAGAGATCGACAGTGAAGAAGGTAAAGGCACCACCGTAAAACTCTATATCCCTAGATTTGAGAAACACGTAAGATTCCTAGAAGAACATCATGAAGATGAACCAGCCATAGATATAGAATTAAGCTAATGACAGATGCTACAGTATTAATAGTGGACGATGAAAAAACCACACGTGACGGACTAAGACTAGCCCTCGAGAACGAGTTTGACTGCTATGTGGCATCCACCATCTCTGAGGCTCTCAACATCCTAAAATCAGAGAAAGTAGACGTCATGTTGACTGATTTACGCATGGGATCTGATAACGGAATGGATCTTCTAGAACAAGCGCTAGCCTTACCAAATGCCCCTACGGCCATAATGATGACAGCCTACGGCAGTGTCGACACTGCTGTAGAAGCAATGCATCGTGGAGCCTGGCACTTCGTAACCAAACCGCTCAATCTTGACGAGATCGAATTAATGATCAAGCGTGTGCTAAAAAGTAAGACCACCGAAAAGAAAAACATTGTTCTAGAAAAAGAAAATCAAGAATTAAGAAGGCAAAAAGGCAAGATAAACCACGGTCTAGATCGCCTCATCGGCAGTTCCTCTGCTATGGCTCAGATTCACAGCATGATCACCCAGATCGCACCCACGAAAGCCACAGTGCTCATAGAAGGTGAAAGCGGGACTGGTAAAGAACTCGTAGCAGGAGCGATACATTCACTATCTGGACGACCAGATAACAAGCTAGTCACTGTCAACTGTGCAGCTCTATCACCACAGCTACTTGAAAGTGAATTATTTGGACACGAGAAAGGATCTTTTACTGGTGCTACTCAAAGGAGAATCGGAAGATTTGAGCAAGCCGATGGAGGAACTCTATTTCTCGATGAGATAGGTGAAATTGATCAGGCGACACAGGTGAAACTACTCCGTGCCCTCAGTGAGAAGACCATCGAACGCGTAGGATCTAATAACGTAGTCAATATTGATGTTAGAGTCGTAGCCGCTACTAACAAAAACCTTCGCAAACTCGTAGCCAAAGGTGACTTCCGTGAAGATCTCTATTTCCGCCTTAATGTCGTTCAGATCACCATGCCTCCGCTGCGAGATCGCAAGGAAGATATTATTTTACTAGCCAGCGCATTTCTAAAAGAACTCGCTATAGAAAATAATAGACAGCTAAAGCCCCTGACTGATCAGGCCGCTAGATTACTACAAAGTTATGAATGGCTAGGTAACGTAAGAGAGCTCAGAACTGCGATAGAACATGGAGTCGTGATGAGTAATGACGGTGTCATCGATTCGATTCATTTTCCCCAATTCCTTAAGGAAACATTGGATAATTGCCAAAATACTGAAATAGTTTCTAATCAGACAAAAAACACGATTGCCCAAACGACCAATTTAAACTTGAATGCACTTGAGCATATTACCATACTCAAAGCACTTCAGCACACTAAGAATAATAAAACAGCTGCTGCTGATCTCCTCGGAATCAGTAGAAGAACATTACAACGCAAGATCAAAGAATCACCCCCAAAGAATCTGTAAACAAATTAACACTTACTTATTTCAACACTCTCAAAACATCACCATGCCCATTGACAACAACATAATCGCTCCCAAATCCTTCATTGAAAAGATTCTATTCATCACAATATTAATCGGTATCGCAGCCGTCTATATAGGTTTTACATTTAAAGGACTAACTTCACCTTTCGGCATGGATCAAGCCCAGATTGGAAGAGAAGTAGCTCGAGGTAATAGCCTTACTACAAAAAATATCCGTCCTCTAGCTATTCACCAACTTCACGATAAAGATATTCCTATTAACTTAAATAGGTTCCACGACACAACACATGCGCCTCTAAATATTCTTTTCTATGCAGGTGTGATTAAAATGTTCGGTGGTGACCTAGAAGAAAATAATAAAATGACCTCTAATGAAAACGTCTTCTACCTAGACCGAGTCATTGCAGCGACTTGCGCCGCATTCTTCATGTTAGCAATTAGTATTAATTACTTCTTGATCACTAGAATATTTGATATTAAAATAGGCTCGATAGTAGCTATTCTAATGTTACTGAGTCAAAGTTGCTGGAACTACACTCTTTCGGGGCTACCTCAAATGCTCATGCTCTGCCTATTTTCTTTAGCATGCTATCTAATATGGAAAGCCATTGAGAATCAGAACGCCGGACGATCAGTGCTACTCCCTGTTATCTTAGCTGGTTTTCTCTTTGGACTTTTAGCACTTGCACACTGGCTAACACTATGGATTTTTGTTGGATTCCTGACCTTTGTAATAATACATTTCCGACCTCGTGGCATCATTGCGACCTTCCTCGTGCTCACCGTGTTATTATTTATTGCAGGTCCACTTATCTTCAATGCTAGTCACAGTGATGGTCTGCTAGGAACAGCTTTTTACTTCGTGCAAGGTAAGACTGGAATATATCAAGACCAGATGTTCCGATCGTTTGATAACCCGTCTTTTAACATCAATGGACTTCTATTAAAAATTATCCAGACAACCTTCCTACAGACTAATGAAATTCATAGGCATGTAGGAGGCTTCGTGCTGGCTACAGCCTTCTTCCTATCCCTCATGCACCCATTTAAGAGTAATACGATACGTAGCTTTAGATGGTGCATACTCACTATGTGGGTATTTGCTGCTATCGGGATGTCTGTTTATGGTCTCACTAAGAGCGAGATTGACCCTAATCAAATGCACATTTTATTCATGCCTATGATGTCTGCATTCGCAATCTCTCTAGTCAGCATCTTATGGGCACGTATACCAATCAGTAAAAATGAAAACTTTATCAAGCAACTCCCCTTCGTAATCATTATCGTAATCGCTGCTAGCCCGATCACGATTAAATTAATTAGTGATATTAGGAATTCTAAATATGTAAATACAGTTCAGAACTATAATCCTAACAACAATAATAGACTACTAGCTGACGAAATCGACCCTGAAGACATCGTCTTCTCTGACCAGCCATGGGCTGTCGCTTGGTATGCTGATAGAATTGCTATCTGGACACCAATAAATGCTAACAGTATCGTAAAGGTCATTGATGTTGCTAAAAAATATAACGAGGACATCATCGGGCTTCATACGACACCACTCCAAAAAGACACCCCAATCTTTGGTAATGCCAATAAAAAGATCGGTAATATCTTTCCTAGACGAATTCCTCTGGTCACAACTAACTCTACTTCTGAATCTGGCTACTCTCTATTCACGACGAAGGAAACCAGTAAATAAACAGACTCATGCCTAGTAAATCAAAAACTTCTACCAATAATTTCGAGGAATCTATCCAAGAACTAGAATCCATTGTCACCTCAATGGAAGAAGAACAGTTACCCTTAGAGGAACTAATCTTTCACTACGAACGAGGGGCTGAGCTACATAAACAATGCGAAGGATTTCTAAATTCTGCAAAACAAAGATTAGAAACAATTGCTAATAAAGACACTAAAGATAGTGCAAGCTCTAAGACTAAGTCGTCTAATCCAAAAGGTCCCGTTACTAAACCTAATAACAATCTCGATGATGAAATCCGACTCTTCTGAACTACCTAGTCTACTTAAGGCTATCAAATCCCCAGGCGACCTTAAAAAGCTCAACCGCTCCGATCTTCCTCTACTAGCTGAAGAGATTAGAGAAACACTTATTTCTAGACTGTCTGTCACTGGCGGTCACCTAGGACCAAATCTAGGTGTCGTGGAACTATCTATCGCAATGCACTATGTGTTCGATAGCCCTAAAGATAAATTTACTTTTGACGTATCACACCAAGGCTATGTGCATAAAGTGCTCACTGGCCGTGCAAAAGAAATCCATACAATCAGAACCTATGAAGGCCTGAATGGATTCCTATTACGCACCGAGTCTGAGCACGACAGCTACGGAGCTGGTCATGCGGGAACAGCACTTTCATCAGCACTAGGCATGGCTTCTGCCAGAGACTTAGTAGGTGAAGACAACCACGTAATTGCCTTCGCAGGTGATGCGGCATTCACTTGTGGACCCACTTTAGAAGCTCTGAATAATATTTCAGAAACTACTAAAAAGTTCATCATCGTCCTCAATGATAATGAATGGTCGATCGATAAAAATGTAGGAGCCATCCCAAGATACTTCAACAACCTCCAGACTAGCTCAGCTTACTCATCAACCCGTAAAAAGACTGCTGAACTAGTAGAGAAGATTGCTGGATCTGGTGCCCGTAAACTCGCTCAAAAAATAGAACGTGGAGCTAAGAACTTATTCTCAGAAAATATTCTTTTTGAGAATTTCGGCATCCGCTATTATGGACCAGTAAAAGGTCATGACATCAACTCACTCATCGACACTTTCGAGTATTTAAAGGAACAAGATGAGCCTGTTATCCTACACGCTATCACAGAAAAAGGTAAAGGCTACGTTCCCGCTCTTGATAACCCTAGTAAATTCCACGGACTCGGACCCTACAATCCAGAGAACGGATCTACAGTATCTACTAGCCTCACTACTTTCTCTGAAATCTTCGGCAGAACACTCACTGACATCGCTAAGGAAGATAAAAAAGTCACCGCCATCACCGCAGCAATGCCAGGCGGAACCAAACTAGATATCTTCAAAGAAGAACTGAACGAGCGCTACTTCGATGTCGGAATCGCTGAGGAGCACGCAGCACTCTTCGCCTGTGGACACGCATGTGAAGGCCTTAAGCCATTCCTCACCATCTACTCTACTTTCATGCAGAGAGCTTACGACATGATCATTCATGACATTGCTCTGCAGAACCTTCCTGTGCGCTTATGTATGGACCGTGCCGGCCTCAGCGGCGATGACGGTCCTACACATCACGGCTTATTCGATATCGGCTATCTACGTCACATTCCAGGTCTCATCCACATGCAAGCCAAGGATGAAGACGAGTTCGTTGACATGATTCACACTATGGCAGTATACGATGACGGTCCTACTTGTATCCGTTACCCTCGTGGTGCTGGTGTAGGGGCTCAGATTAAAGCTGAACCTCAAATCCTTACCATTGGTGAAGCTGAGCTACTCCAAGAAGGAACTGACATCTGCCTCATCGGACTAGGCGACCTCTTTGAAATGGCAGTAAAGACGAAAGACGCACTAGAAGCTCTTGGTTACTCAGTCACTCTCATCAACCCACGCTGGATCAAGCCTCTTGACGCCAATATGATCAAAAAATACGCAGAACAATGTAAAGTTGTCTGCACCTTTGAAGATCACGTGATCATGCATGGATTTGGAGCTAGCGTCATCGAACTTCTCCACACTTCTTCTATCTATAAACCTGTCGAGCGCATCGGCTGGCCAGATGAATTCATAGAGCATGGTAAAGTGCCGACGCTCAGAGCAAAGCACGGGATCACTACAGAAAATGCGATCAAACTAATCACTATGCATCTCTAAACGACCTCATGGACGAACCGCTCTACGATCAGACATCAGCAACTCAGCCTGATAACAATTACGAGCACTCGCTTCGTCCTCCTGCCTTCAGTGAATTCCACGGTCAGGACAAGATAAAGAAACGCCTCATCCTCATGGTTGAAGCGGCTCAGCAGAGAGATGATGTCCTAGAGCACATCCTTCTCTCTGGCCCTCCAGGGCTTGGTAAGACTACCTTAGCTAACATTATATCAGGAGCTGCTGGAACCCAGCTACACACGACTTCTGGACCACAGATCGAGAAGGCTGGCGATCTTGCCGGCATTCTAACTAATGTGCAAAAAGGTGATATTTTCTTTATTGATGAAATCCATCGTCTGCACCCTGCAATCGAAGAATACCTCTACCCAGCCATGGAAGATTTCAGACTCGATATCATCATCGATTCAGGTCCTTCAGCTAGATCTATCCAGCTTAATCTACCTAAATTTACACTTGTAGGAGCGACAACTAGAGCAGGAATGCTCACCTCTCCCCTACGCTCCAGATTCGGACTGATCAACAGGCTCGACTACTATTCTCGTGACGAACTGGCAGTCATCCTAAAGCGGTCAGCTGGACTATTGGATATAGAAATCACCACTAAAGGAGCGATCGAAGTAGCCTCCAGATCCCGTGGCACTCCACGTATTGCAAACAATTTACTCCGTTGGGTGCGTGACTATGCACAAGTTAAAGCTGACGGAAAAATCAGTGCCGAGATAGCGAATAGCGCTCTGGCTATGATCGAGATCGACGAAGATGGTCTCGATGAAATGGACACCCGTATCCTCGAAGCCGTCATTTACAAATTCAACGGTGGTCCAGTAGGACTCTCATCAATAGCTGTCGCAGTTGGTGAAGACACCTCTACTTTAGAAGAAGTGCATGAGCCATTCTTAATCATGCAGGGATTCCTAAAGCGCACACCACGTGGTCGTGTAGCATTACCCTCTGCTTATACTAAAATTGGAGCGACTCCTCCTACCAATTCTGAAGAATTATTCTAATCCGCTGACTAGCTAATTTAGGAAATACATTGTCACTCTATCTAACATCTCTACACTTGTTAGATAGAGATTATGAATCATCGATTTATCATAAAGAAACAACTATCATCTAGATCCAGTGCTAGCGGCTTACCATCTAGCCACTCTGACAGATTCATTCCAGGTCACTAAATTTCAACTTAGTAATGTCCAGAGTGATTACGTCCTTAGGGATAACTAATACTGGAATAGACCAAGATAGAGCCTGGATAGCGACCCCATTCATCATCACGCTAGCCTTTAAACTGCCTCTCAGAGCTTATGAGTTTAACGCACTAGCCACTCAAATACTCTAAGCACTTCAGCGTATTCATGAGCAAAACATAGTGCACGGATAGCTCTCCATAAATTCTATCGAAGTCATCATCCACGAGTCAGAACGAAACCACTATATTGTTTTGCTTCTTAAGAATCAGCTTTACTGCAAATTCAAAGATTCAGAATATTACTATTAAGCTAGAATAACTGTGCAGATGGTATTACTCCCCCACATCAATAAGAACATCTCGAGCCTTAGCTCCATCAGCAGGTCCGATGATTCCCCTGTCTTCTAGGATATCCATCATTCTAGCCGCTCTCGTGTAGCCAAGCCTCAGCCTTCTCTGTAGTAATGAAGTAGAAGCCTTCTTCTCTTGATAGATGATTTCTAAACACTTCTGAATAACCTCTTCATCAGCGTCTGAGACATCGCTCTCGCCACTGTCTCCAGTGCTACCCTTTTCGATACTATCTTGGATCGCTTTCTCAAATTTCTGCTCACCTTGATTAGAACAAAATTCTACGATAGCCTCGACTTCCTCATCAGAAACAAACGCACCCTGAGCACGCTCTAGCTTTGCTGAGCCAGGAGGCAAGTAAAGCATGTCTCCCTTACCCACGAGCTTATCAGCACCCTTGGTATCTAGAATCACTCGTGAGTCGAGAGCACTGGATACCTGGAAGGCGATTCGGCTCGGAATGTTGGCCTTGATAATCCCTGTAACAACATCTGCTCTCGGAGTTTGAGTCGCAATAATAAGGTGAATCCCCGCTGCACGTGCTTTCTGTGCAATACGTGCAATGTTCATCTCCACATCTGCTGGTGCTGTCTGCATCAGGTCAGCGAGCTCGTCAATGATCACAACGATGTATGGGTAACGATCCGGCATAGATTCCTCTAGTGCAACTTCATCCTCATCTTTCTCCATCGGAGGCCCTAGCTCGCCATCTTCCATCGCTCTCGCGATAGATTCCACCATTTCTGGATCAGGCTCTTCTTCCTTAGCCTTAATCTCCGCGATTTCTTCTTCCGTAGACTCTTCCTTCTCAGATCTTGCTCTATCATTGAATCCATCAAAATTTCTCACACCACATTTTGCGAATGCTTTATAGCGCTTCTCCATCTCAGCAACCACCCATCGGAGAGCAGCAACAACCTTATTAGGATCAGTCACAACTGGAACTACCAAGTGAGGTAGTTTACTATAAATCTGCATTTCTACCACTTTAGGATCTACCATGATAAAGCGCAGCTCGTCAGGACTAAACTTAAACAGAATGCTCGTAATAATTGAGTTAATACAGACAGACTTACCAGCACCAGTAGCACCAGCTACGAGCAAGTGAGGCATCGCAGCCAGGTCTCCAATAACTGTATTACCATAAACATCCTTACCAAGAGCTAGAGGAATCTTATTCTTAGCACTCGTAAAGCCAGGATCTTGAAGTAACTCACGTAGAGGCACAGCCACCTTCTTGTCATTAGCTATCTCAATACCCACCGTATCTTTACCAGGAATAGGAGCCAAAATGTTGATGCACTCAGCCTTTGTCGCCCGCGCTAAGTCGGCTTCTAGCTGTGTAATGCGACTCACTCTTAGACCCAAGCTAGGATAAACCTCATAACGGGTAATCGTCGGTCCCTTAGTGATATCACCAGGTGTCACATCTACACCAAATTCCTTCAACGTCTCAACGATATTCGCCTGAGTCGCAATCAGCTCATCCTTATCCGCTTGAGGTTCTTCCTCAGCCTCATCATCATAATCTAAAAGGTCAAACCCAGGAGTTTCATAATCCTCATAGGCATTAGTCGAGAGACTTAAATCTTCAGGGCCTCTCTTTTTCTTCTCAAAAGGTTTTGCTCCCGCTGACACAGTAGACTTCTTACGTTGCGAAGAATCTATGATTTGAGGTTTCGGAGTCTCTTTCAGAGGCATTTCTATCTGTGGATTCTTAGCTTCTTCCTCTGCCTTCTTCTTATTTGCCACAGCTGACGCAGCGTTCTGTTCAGTTGTTTCACGCTCCTGATACATTGCTTCTCTCACAGCTCTGCGCTCACGTTTCGCCTGATCCTTTACGTTTGACTTAGCCTTTCGTGCGGCCCTGCCGTCCTTCCACGTTTTAAATTTTGACCATGCAGTCTTCGTAAAATGAATCGGGTGAAGCCCCGTAAGCATAATTAGCCCCATTAAATACCCCACTGTTAGCACTAAAATAGCACCCGGTTTATTAAGTAAGGATTTAAATACTCCACTACCAAGATACGCTCCAATAATCCCACCAGAACTCTCTGTTCCTAGACCAGTTACTTCAGAAATACCAGTCTCCTCAGCCCATCCAGAAAACAAGCCGAGCAAATTTACCAAACATGCCCCAATCACCACAAAACCCGTAAGCCCCAGCCAAGTCCTTCTTGTTAGTTTAGACTCCATGAAGGCATAAGCCACTCCTAGCCAAATCAGGCCAATCCCGATTAAAAAAGATGCAGCCCCTAATAACAATAAGAATAGCCACGCAATAACAGCTCCCAATACTCCTATCATATTAGTCGCTTCACAAGCGTCATCATTATTAGCCCCATAGAACAGCTTAGGAACATCATCATAATCAAAAGACACTAAAGCGAGCATAAGTAACAAACCCATCCCTATCATACCTATCCCCGCAACTTCATTGAACCAAGATGGTAATTCCTTGCCTCCTCCAGTGTTTTTCACCTTATTTTTTACTGCCATATGTTCTGTCTCCGAAAATGTTGAGCTATTAGAAGATCTCAATTTCTCTACTAATGCCACATTTAGCAAGAACAGAATCTTTAATTTACAGACGGGAACCTCTGTCAACCTGTAATAATTCCGCTTTAATATTTTCAAATTTGTCTGATAGATTAAATTGAGCTTATGAACTTCCTAGATCTTCAAATGGGTGACCACATTCCAGATGCTAAAACGATTTGGGATTTTAAAGAACTCATTGAGAAGGACGGACGTGATGGAAGTAATCAGCTATTTAGCTGTTTTCATCATCGCTAAAGCCTATCGGAATAAACCTCTGACTGAGTAGCAACAACGATTTAATAAGACTGTGAGCCGTATGAGGGTGCGAGTTGAACATGTATTTGGCAGGATGAAATACATCGGAGCCGATCTATTTAGAAAGATTGGAATACAACGAGCCAGACAGCATAATGCCCTCTCTAATTTAACCTACAATATGGATCGCTCTGTGTTATTAGTAGCGTAGAACCCAGACAAGACACTCAATAGTAGTTAGATTCCTCTCAAATTACAAAGGCTTGGGAAAAGTAGGCTGCCAGAGGATCCCTTTAAAGGAGATTCCTACCTCTCCCCAATCCGTCTAGAGCTCTACCCGCTGATCTTTGGAGTCCTTCTACTCATCTTAGGTATCGTGAAGCGACCGTAAGGTGGGAGCTAATATTGACTCGATTACTTAACGCTTCTTCAGCCAAGCATCAGTCTGGTATTTTTCTTGAGCTAGATTAACAGACTCATCTAACAGTTTACTATCAGGTTGCCACTTTAGAGTTTCACTTGCGATAGCTTTGAGGAAATCTTGCTGCCATCTCACTGTATCTTTCACTCCTGCCACGGAGCCTTGGTGCAAGAGCCCGTAACGTGACCTTTTCTGTCCAGCTCCCGCTAGCTTGTTACCTTCTCCCGAAACAATGTCGTAAGCCACTGGGTTCTCAAAACATGCCGCACTGCCATCACCGGCATTTTCTACAATGACTTCGCAACTCACTCCCTGAGCACTCAGGGCACTAGCAACAGCGACGTGGATGATCCGGTAGCTCTCCGCTCCACGTAGGTTTGCCAAAGGGTGACATTTCGGAATCACTAGAGTGTAGGTAAGATCGATACGGTGATCGACCACTCCACCTCCAGTCCAGCGTCTCACGTAGTTGAGCTGCTCTGTATTCTCAAATGCTTGTTTAGCCTCTTCTAGCTTATAAAAATACCCGAAACTTACTGTTGGATTTCCCCATAAATAGAATCGGACCACTGAGAGATCTGACACACTAGACATGAGTAATTCATCCACAGCCATATTCTGCTCACCCGATCTGTGCACTGAATCATGCCAGACGTTGATTTGCTTAATATGCAGTGGTTCACACATTAATATAATTTCTACCCTATGGGAACCTCTGTCAACCTGTAATAATTCCGCTTTAATGTTTTCAAATTTATCTGATAGATTAAATTGAGCTTATGAACTTCCTAGATCTTCAAATGGGTGACCACATTCCAGATGCTAAAACGATTTGGGATTTTAAAGAACTCATTGAGAAGGACGGACGTGATGGAAGCAATAAGTTCTCTAGCTGTTTTCATTAAATGTTAGACTAGAAAGATCTGATAGCTAAAGCAGGAAACATCATTGATACAAGCTTTGCTGATGCTCCAAAACAACGCAACAGCAGTTAGATTCCTCTCAAATTACAAGGGCTTGGGAAAAGTAGGCTGCCAGAGGATCCCTATACTATTTTACTTCTTGGATTCAAAGTAAATACAATTGTAATCCCTAAACCAAATATCTTCACCTAACTACTAGGGTCTCCAGAGGTAGGATTGCTTAGAATCAATCACACGCCCCCCATAGATCAATTCAGTCTTCCAAGACAGCACACGTCCACCCTTGATGTAGTCCTCACCGATGATATTGAACTCTATTTTCCCCCTTGGTGTTCCTGCTGAGTAACGCTTGGACAAGAGCTTAAGTTTAGAGCCAGTAGCAGCCTGTCTGTATCTGAAAATCACTGTCACTGGTTCATTCGGTTCAATCACTTGACCATCTAGACACCAAGTCATTTCATAATACTGTCCTAGCCTAGCTTCGCGATCTGCAATAGTCACCGCACCATAAAGCCGCTTCTGCTGATCTCCACGGACCATCGGCACATCATGCCCTTCTATCCTGACATCACGGAGGGAGAACTTATCAACGATGAGGTTTTCCACCTGACTAGAACAACTTGCTAGTAACAAACAAGCCACTCCTACTCCTCTCTTTAAAATCCATCTAGTCATGACTTATTGAGCCACTAATTCAGTGAAATGCCAATCAATAAAATAGTAGCATCTTCAATAGATTACATTCTGCTGTTCAAATCTTTCATAAATGCTATTAAATGCACTATCTATGAAAAACGTCAGTATCGCAGATATACAAGATAGGCTCAATAGCTTTATCAAGCGTAAGGGGCTCAGAAGAACCCCTCAGCGAGATGCTATCGTTGAGCTCATCTTCAGCACTGATGAGCACTTCACAGCGGATGAACTCTATGACCGCATCCGCAAGACGAGCTCTAACGCCTCACGTGCCACACTCTACCGCACTCTGACCCTGCTTACAGAAGTAGACTTACTCCATGAGATAGATCTCGGAGGCGATCAGAAAACCTACGACCCTAACTTCGTAGACTCCCCCTCACACAATCATCTCATCTGCATCGACTGTGGAAAAGTAGTCGAGTTCTCAGATGAAAACATCGAAATCCTCAACGACTGCATCACCAGACGACTAGGCTTCAGACCAGCGAGACAGAGTATCCGTATCGAAGCCTGCTGTGAGACACTCCGCTCGAAAGGCATCTGCCAAGACCTCATTAAGTCCCGGCTATCCAGTAAACGACTCAACAAAAAGTGACCATAGCCCATTTCATTCAAAGAGTAGACTCAGAGACTAGAATTGCTTACGAATCAATAGGAACTGGAGCCCCTCTACTCTTCCTGCACGGACTCGGAGCTGGCAGAGCTCAGACCACCTCAGCTCTAACAAACTTGCCCCAGCAGCAGGTCATCGCCCCCGATATGCTTGGACACGGTGACTCCATCTCTGAAGATCCAGAAGCCATCCAAAACTTTGACCAGTTCGCCGATGACTCTATCTCCATTCTCGATCACCTTGGGATAGAGAAGGCTGACATAGGAGGTCTCTCTATGGGCTCAGGTATCTCTATCAACATCGCATTCCGCTATCCTGAGCGGGTAAACAAGCTTATCCTGCTCCGACCATCTTGGCTTAATGAAAAGCAACCCACTCATCTAGTCCTAGTCGCCTACGTAGGACAATGGATCCATGAGCACGGCACCGATAAGGCTAAACAATTGCTACTAGAGAACCCAGAATATCTAAGGCTTCAAGCCAAAGTCCCTAAAGTAGCCGCTTCTATATTAGGATTATTCACCCGTCCACAATACTATTCACATACCGCAGTGCTCTATAAGATGTGGCAGGACGCTCCATTTTCTGACCTAACAGAACTGGCTAACATTTCTAATAAGACACTGGTTCTCCACACCACGAGAGACGATCTTCACCCGATCTCAGTAGCAGAAACCATCGCTGGGCAGCTACCTCACTGCCAAGCCCTGAGTTTACCACCACGCTACGATAATCCAGAAAACTACACCATCCAGCTGAACCAAGAACTCTCACAGTTCTTGGCTGAATAAAGCTACCTCACTCTGATTACACCATTAGAGTTGGGCTTAGGTTTTGGTTTAGCAGATGCTCGATAGTATGTTTCTTCAGATGTAATGTGCTTCATGGCTTCTTTTGATTGGGCAGTAGTGAAGTAATTACTGAATCAAAAGGCAAGAGTTTTCGGACCTTTCCCTTGTCGATTTAACAGTTTACTTCCTGCCCATCAAAAGTTGCGTTTATTAGTGGAATCCAAGACATTTTAAAATCATCCGTCAACTTTTTCTATAACTTTACTAGTAATTATGACTCAGCTCAGTAAGTTAAACACCCCTGACACTACAGCTCAAACTACTAACTATCCGTGACCGAACTCCTCCTCAACGAAGCAATCTATAAACGCATCATAGAAGAACTAGTGCCCTCAGCGGAGCGCTATCTCTGGATCGTCACTGCCGACATCAAGGATCTCCACGTAGCATCGGGCAAGATAGGTCGAAAAACCAGATTCGTGCCATTCCTCTCAGTTCTTAACGATCTCGTTCAAAAGGAAGTCGCAGTAAGACTCATTCACGCCAAAGAACCTGGCCCCAGATTCCGTAAAGATTTTGATAAATATCCAGATCTTATCAATAGCGACCTATTCGAACGCATTCTCTGTCCCAGAGTCCATACCAAGGCAATCATCATCGATGGAAAATCTGCCTTTATTACCTCTGCAAACTTAACTGGAGCTGGACTCGGTGCTAAATCACCACTCAGACGAAACTTCGAAGCCGGCATACTCACTGACGAAAAAGAGCACATAGACCCACTAACAGAATGGATCGACTCCCTCTACCTCGGTGATTTCTGTCTCAAATGCCAACGCAGAAAATTCTGCCCAGACCCTATAGCTTAGGCTTCAAGAGTCTGAGATTTCGAAATTGGTTTCTCAGCACGCGTTATCACTATTCAATCAATTACTCCCCACTGGACTTCTTCTAGATCTCCGCCATTAAACCATAGACTCAGATTCGCATCTGGATAAATTAGTCCACGCTGAATCTCTTCTTCAGGATCACCGAGCTTCTTGTCCGCCAAAAATCGCTTCACTTCATCTATAGGCATTCCCATGATTCGCTTGTCGAAAAGTAAAACCTCTGGTGAAGCCACATCAATCGAACTCAGAGTAAAATCTAAGCTCTCATCAAAATTCAAAGAAATATCAAACTCCCAGAAATGCCAAGCGATAGACTTCTCGCCCTTCATATCAAACTCATCAGTTTCTTCAGCCTTACCTAGCACTGCTTCTACATCTTCCTGACTTGCTCCAAATGGCAGGTCATCGAGCCCTTTTCCTAGCAGAACTTTCTGCGCCTTCACTTCTTTCTTTGACATCTGTTTACTAGTTTATTTTACGTCTTTAACACAACGGAACCCCATGTGCTGACTCGGAGTGAGCGACTCATGATGATGTCTCGCCGCGGGTCTAAATCTTAGACAATATTGTGAGCTACATAGAAACGACCCACCTTTGGCCACACGCAACTGAGTTAGATTATTCATATCACCTCGCGGCTCTGGGCAAGTTCCTGAGATATGGTCAAACTTCAGTCTCTCCTCATCCGTGATCGCTTTCACTGGACCTTTGGGGTCTCTAACAGGGTTCAGTGCGTATTCATAATAGTATCCTGGGTGAAAAAAGTCGTTACAGATTTCCCAGACATTTCCTGCCATATCGTAAAGCCCCCAGTGATTCGCTGGATAAGACTTCACAGGAGCTGTGAGAAGAAAACCATCTTCCTGCTCAAGTGTCATAGGAAATTCTCCTTGGTAAACATTGGCCATCCACTTGCCAGCCACCTTCATTTCATCGCCCCAAGTGTATGACTGCCCCTCAGAATCTGCTCTAGCAGCTCTCTCCCACTCAGCTTCAGTCGGAAGCCTTTTACCTGCCCATTTTGCGTAGGCTCTAGCATCATCATAATTCACACAGGAAACAGGGTGATTCATCTTATTCTTAAGGTTAGAATCTGGACCCTCAGGTGTTCTCCAAGTTGCACCTGGAGTAAATGCCCACCATCGCCAAGCTGAACCCACCCATGGATCTATCTTACCATCAGTTTTCTTAAAGACGTTCGAACCTCCTTTAAGGTCATCAGGCTTTGTCGTTGGGAAATCTTTAGAGTCTAGACCACGTTCGGCCATTGTCTTATAATCAGTCGCTTTAATAAACTTAGCAAACTCTGCATTCGTCACCTCAGTAGCGTCCATATAAAATCCACTGACCTCTGCCACATGCTCTGGGTATTCTTCAGCATATCGACGTGTAAATTTATCTTCTTTAGAGTGATTCCCTCGTATAAATTTACCTCCCGGTATCCAGACCATCCCAGCTGGAGCAATGCCTTCTCTATTTCTAGTAGCACGCTCAGACTGCTCACGCATCCTCTGCTCTGCAATAATTTCCTCATACTCTACCTTAGCTTGAGATATCTTCTTCTTACGTAAATCTATCTTTTCTACGATTAGCTTAGCCTCACGCTCACGCTTCATGAGATCTTCTTTGGTGAACGAATTCACATCAATCATATTCTTAGACTGCTGTGCTCTCTTCCTCTCCTCCTCCACTAGCTGCTCATCAAACTCTTTCTGTTCCAGATCTAATCTAGCTCTCTCCGCCTGATCTTCCGCACTACTATGTGGCGGCATTACTACATCATCCTGACAACTCGTGACACTACCAGCCGTAAATGCTGCCATTACAAGCACTGTATATCTACTCAATTTTAAAATCTTCATCTTACTTCTCATCACGGGAAAAGTAGCTTATGAAAAGAACTTAGCAAGCATATGACACAATTTAGACCATGCATAGGCCTTCACGAAGGTAAAGTAAAACAGATCGTTGGCGGAACACTTAGTGACGACAACACAGGTTTAAAAGAAAACTTCACCTCAGATAAATCATCAGCTGATTTCGCCCTGCTCTACCGTGATAATAATCTGACAGGTGGGCACATCATCCAGCTAGGAGATGCAGTCCATGCAGCACTCGCAGCGTGGCCAAATGGCATGCAACTAGGCAGCGGAGTCACTATAGAAAATGCTCAATCTTGGATCGATGCCGGAGCCAGCCATGTCATCGTCACCTCATGGTTATTCTCACCAGATGGGCCATTTCTGATGGACCGACTCAAACAAATCTCAGTGGTAATAGGTAAAGACAGACTATCCTGTCGCCGCACATCACACGGCTGGACAGTCGCTATGAACTGCTGGTAAACCCTAACAGACCTTCACATCACCACTGATACTCTAGATGAAATATCAGCCTACTGTGACGAATTCCTCATCCATGCAGCCGATGTCGAAGGCATGTGTGGAGGAGTTGACCTAGAATTAGTCGAGATGTTAGGTAACTGGGGAAAAATTCCCATGACCTACGCAGAAAGAGCCGCGACCATCAAAGACGTCCAGCAAACCCAGCAACGAAGCCAAGGTAAAGTCGATATTACTGTCGGCAGTGCTCTCGACATCTTCGGTGGCTCCAGAATGACCCTAGCTGAACTAATCGAGTGGAATAAACAACATCAGTAATTCATTCCAAAAAATGCCTCTTTCCCAAATAGGAAAAGAGGCATTTAAAAAAGTTTAATCTAAATACTACTTCTTTGTAGAGGTAGGATTCTTCGCAAGGTAATTGACACCATTAGCGATGATCTGACGAAATTCAAGCTGTGACCACTCTTCGAGACCGTGACCGAGTGTGAATGAGACGACCTTTGATTTTCCGACTGGATGCTCCCAGAGAACAACAGCAGAACCTTTACCCTGTTGACCTTTGATGATTGAAACTGTGTCCTTAGAGTCATCAGCATTGATGAAGTTGTTATAAAGCTCAGCATTCACTGTCTTATACTCAGGAACATCTTTTACGATTGGATGATCTTTTACAAGATGTCTGGTCTGAATAGGAGCCTGGGGCCCGTGTCCTGTAGATGCAATACCTGTGAACTTAGGCCATGCTGGGAAATCTACTCCTGGATGCTCTTTATTCCATTTTGCAAGAAGTTCTTTCTTAGTATGAGCCTTCTCATGAGCACCAGGTGCGTGAACTGCGCTACCACCCTTTACCTTGTATGTAGGCCAGAAACTGTGAAGCGAGCAATGGATTAACATCGCCGGAACTCCTTTGGTCTTAGTCTGCTCAATGATGTTATAAGGAACATCCAAATTAGCACAGTTAGCGAAGCAGAAATTATAAACAACCACATCATAGCCTTCAGCAAAATTAGGGTTCTCAGCAAGCTGCTTGATCACTCCATCATGAGTTCCTGTGATCACTGTCGCATCCCATGCATTTACCTTTGCGACTTCCTTGAAAACTTCCATCTGAGGAGTATACTTGTGGTATTTACCAGGCTCGAAAGTTACATAGAGAACTTTAGTTGGGCTCAGCACCTTAGCACCAGCCTTCTTCTCTGCTTGATCTTGGGCGTTTGAATCATTACAGGACATCACTCCTAGGCTAACACCTACGATCGACAGAACTGCGAGAGGCATCCACATTGTTAATTTAGAACGTTTTTGTTTCATATATATGTAGAATAATCAACTTAGGTTAAAAAGCTAGTAGAAATTCATAGAATAGTTTGAATCTCTGTCATACATGCTAAAGTCATTGTGCTCTTAAAAAAGAGCAATTACCGAAATAACTGCTCTCTAAAATTCTTAGAAAAAACTCTAAACCTAGTCTAACTTAGCACCAGTATATCCTGTCTCCTCTGATCTACGGAAGCGTTCTCTACCATACTTATCTTCCCAGCGTGACTGCTGAACTACGGTAAGTCGGCAGAACGGAATCGCTTCTAACCGCTCTTTCATGATCTTTTCACCAGAGATTTCACAGTAACCGTAGATTCCTTGCTCTACTTTCCTGATCGCTTCATTAATCTCATAGAGAGCATCTTGTTCTTTAGACAAAATGTTCAGTGCTAAATCGCGATCATAAGCATCGCTTCCTGCATCTGCAGTGTGTTCACCAGATCCTGATAAATCACTACCATCAAGAGTAGATCTAAGCGTATCATGAACTAAACTACTGGTAGAATCAATGAGTTGATCTTTAAGATCTAGAAGCTTCTTATACTGCTTCTTATCAAAGATAGTTAATTTTCTAGCTTTAATCTCTTTCTTCTTAAGTGACTTTTTTACAACAGTAGCTTTAGGCTTTAGCTCTACTAATTTCACAGCCTTTTTAGGTGTAACAGGAGCTTTCTTAATAGGACTCACTTTAGACTTAGGAACTGTCGTGCTCTTTTTCGGAGTAACGACTGGTTTAGTAAGCGGTTTAACAGATTTAGCTGCTGGTTTGACTTTAGTTTTCGTTACCACCGCTTTCTTCACCACCTTCTTCGGTGATTTCTTTGCGACTTTTTTCTTAGCTACTTTCTTAGACGGTTTAGTCACCTTCTTAGTTTTCTTTGCCGCTTTCTTTACAACCTTCTTCGGTGATTTCTTTGCGACTTTTTTCTTAGCTACTTTCTTAGACGGTTTAGTCACCTTCTTAGTTTTCTTTACCGCTTTCTTTACAACCTTCTTCGGTGATTTCTTTGCGACTTTTTTCTTAGCTACTTTCTTAGACGGTTTAGTCACCTTCTTAGTTTTCTTTACCGCTTTCTTCACAACCTTCTTCGATGATTTCTTTGCGACTTTTTTCTTAGCTACTTTCTTAGACGGTTTAGTCACCTTCTTAGTTTTCTTTGCCGCTTTCTTTACAACCTTCTTCGGTGATTTCTTTGCGACTTTTTTCTTAGCTACTTTCTTAGACGGTTTAGTCACCTTCTTAGTTTTCTTTGCTGCTTTCTTCACAACCTTCTTCGGTGATTTCTTTGCTTCCATAATGTTTAACTTTGTCGTTAGGTTTATTAAATTATATTAATAATAGATTAGAGGTGGACCCCATAGTTCGACCACTAGAAGACTAAGTTAAGTTATGGTGCAGGAGCTGGGTTGCTTATATTTGTTCTAAGTCTAATATTCAAGGTTTATCTCTGAAGAACTGAGAATTTTGGAAGGTTAATCCCTCCATTTCGCTACGCTTTATTCCGACCTTTGCCATCCATGCTTATTTTTCCAGTTAGAAACCTGGACTGGGTGAACATCAAATTCCTTAGCTATTTCTTGAATAGTTTTGATGCCTTTGACGGTTTCAATAGCAAGCCTAGCTTTAAATTCAGGTTCGTGTCTTCTTCTTTTTGCTTTCATTATATTATGTGGTTTGGGTTCGGTTATTTTACCGCTCCTGTCCACCAATTACATAACTTAGCTACTCGCCTGAATTTAGGGGACCACCTCAGTTAATACTATTTGTGCGTCTCGCATATAGATTTCTAACAACTTTTCAAGCTAAAACTACTGTAGGATGAGCACTAGCTAGACTTAGAAGTTAAATACTCCGACGTCTGTTCGGGCCTGCATTCCATCAAACTTCACCTTTTCTAATTGAACGTAAGCAGCCTTCACTGCAGACATCCTGTCGTCTCCACCAGCGACTACAGCCAACACTCGTCCACCATTAGTCTCCCAGTTACCATCAGCATTCTTACGGGTTCCAGCATGATAAACTCTTGCATTAGATACATCCTCTAAGCCAAAAATAACATCGCCACTCCTAGAACTCTCAGGATATCCGGCAGAAGCTTTCACTAGGCAGACTGACCAACCATCACTGAAATTTAGGGAATCAGCATTCAGATTACCTTTAGCACCTTCGAAACAAAACTCAGCCATATCACCACCCAAGATAGGCATAACAGCCTGACATTCTGGATCGCCGAATCGACAGTTATACTCAATAATTTTAGGACCTTCCTCAGTGATTATAAGACCAAAGTAGATGAAACCACGGTATGGCAATCCATCGCTCACTAACCCATCTACAGTTGGCTTCACGATCTCTTTCTCGATCTGATCAAGTAATGCCTTATCAACCAACTGACGAGAAGCTACAGCTCCCATCCCGCCAGTATTAGGACCTAGATCTCCATCTAAGGCACGCTTGTAATCTCTTGCCGGAGTGAAGATAAGATACTCATCATCCACCACTGCTGCAAAGACACTCACCTCTGGACCAATCAAACATTCTTCCACGAGTAATCTGCCCTCACCAAACTTACGCTCCACCAGCACTGCATTTAAGAATTCTTCAGCCGAAGCTTCATCAGCACACACTGCTACGCCTTTACCCGCAGCTAATCCGTCAAACTTTAACACAGTTGGATACACCCCATTGATAGCAGCTCTAGCCTCTTCAATGTTGTCACAGCCTGCCACAGCACCCGTAGGTATCTCATGCTTGAACATAAATTCTTTAGCAAATTCCTTAGACGCCTCTAACTGAGCCGACTGCTTATGCGGCCCCCAACATGGGATCCCAACCTTCTCACAGAGATTCGCAAGTCCCTCGCCTTTTACAAGATAGCTCTCTTCGCCAGCCACACAGAGATCGATGTTATTTCCGCTCATCCACTCGATCAATAATTCCAAACCATCCACGTTCACTACAGTCGCTAGCTCTGCGATAGCATCACTGCCGGGGAAACTATAAATCTCCGTCTCACTTGCTGACTCCTTCATTGCAGTGATCAGAGCATGTTCACGACCACCTTTTCCTACGACTAAGATTTTCATATAGGCGAATTCAAGCCGAGCACTCAAATATGGTCAAGACTGTAATCTACAATGTCATGCTGCACCTCAATCCGCATCAATATAAGCATCAAACCAAAGAGAGTCATCCCAATAATAAACCTCAGTGTAGACATCATAGACCTCAACAATGAGGCACAAGAACAGAAAAAGAATAGTAAAAATAGTATTTCAACAAAAATCACCCCTCTAAAATAACCACAATGATCTTTCAATCAACTCCAACTTGAATTCCCGTGATCGTCCAGTATCTACTTCTCGCTAACAAACCAGGTTCTTAGGTGCCCCAGCCTGGAAACTCTCTAAGTTATTGATAAGTCCACCCAGAAGCCTCCCCCTCGCTTCCAGCGCACTCCATGCAGTATGAGGAGTAAGCATTAAATTATCACCATGATAATTCACCAGAGGGTTATCCGCAGCTGGTGGTTCTGTAGAAAGCACATCTAGCCCCGCAGCTCCGATCTCTTTTGAACCCAGAGCCAGTGCTAAATCAGCCTCCATGATCAGTGAACCTCTCGCGGTATTAATCAGCATAGCATTCGACTTCATCAGCTTAAGTTTTTCACTATTAATCATTCCTTTTGTCCCATCTGTCAGCGGACAATGCAGAGTAATGACGTCAGAGTTCTTAAAAAATGCCTCATTAGCTACACGCGCCACTCCGCACTCGGAAACCTCCCCGACTTGGCTCATATCTCTAGTTAGTGCCTGAACTTTCATTCCAAACGCTGCACCAATCCTCGCAACGGCACCGCCAATTTCTCCTAAACCGATAATTCCTAGTACTTTCCCATTGAGTTCAAAAACTGGATACTCAAAAGAAGTGAAAATAGGATAATTTGCCCAGTTTCTAGCATCACCATCAAACAAATGCACCTTAGTCGCGAGACTAAGTATCATCGCAAACACATGCTGAGCCACAGACTCAGTGCTATAACCTGCCACATTCTGCACAGTTACCCCGTGCTTCTTGGCTGCCTCCACATCGATTTGATTCACCCCAGTCGCACAGGAAATGATCTGTTTAAGCCCCTGTTTGCTGCACTCAGAAATCGTCTTTTTACTCACCACTAAGTTACTAGTAATCAAGGTATGCGCACCCAAGCTACGCTCTAATACTTCCTCAGCACTAGTCACAGAGTAGCATGTCAGATCGCCGAACTTCTCGAGTCCTGACAAATCCATCTCACCACGATGTAGCAGGCTCTCGTCTAAAAATACTATCTTCATGCACACATCTCACCTACTTCAACGATCGTGACAAGACAATTATTTCCACCCTTGGATTCAACTAACTATTTCACAATTTTCACAGGAGCTGAAGGCAAAGCTTCTAGAAACATTTTACCGTAACGTTTGCTCACCACACGATTATCTAAGATCACGACTAAACCACTATCTTTTTCACTACGGATAAGGCGGCCCACCCCCTGCCTCAATTTTATAATAGCCTCTGGCACAGAATATTCCATAAAGGCATTTCCACCCTCCTGCTCTATCGCTTCTATTTTACAAGCTATCAACGGGTGATCAGGAACACTAAATGGTAAACGGGTCACAATCACATTCGACAAACTTTCCCCAGGAACATCCACACCTGCCCAAAAACTATCCGTCCCAAACAAGACACTGTGTATGTCCTCACGGAAAATATCTACCATCTGATGCCTAGGAGTCCCATCACCTTGGACGAGTAATCTCCAGCCCATTTCATCAAAGTAATCTTCCATCGCATTCGCCACATTATGCATCACACGATAACTAGTAAATAGCACAAAAGCCTTTCCCTCAGTATATTTCAGAACTCTACCGATCCAGTGAACCAACTGCTCCTCATACTTTTCTGTCCCAGGATCAGGCATACTCCGCATCACATAGATCTCCATTTGCTTCGCATAGTCAAACGAGCTACCGATCTTTAAAGCACAGCCCTTCTCAGCACCCACTCTATCTCTAAAGTAACTCAAACCCTCATCACCAGCTCCCAGAGTAGCACTAGTCAGAATACAGGTCTTCCCTTTGCCAAACATCGTGTCCCTTAAAATATCAGCCACATTTACCGGCGCCGACATCAGCACTAAATTATCTCCATCACGACCACTCTTCTCCACCCAATAAACACTCTCGTCATCATCTTGATCCAAGAACATTTTAAGCACTCCATGCATTTCACGCATCCGCCGTGCTCCGTCCATCAGTTCATTTCGAGTCGCACTATCCTTCTCCAGATCCTCAGCGGCCGCTTCGACAGCTGTCCAGAAATTCCTCAGCGGCAAAGCCAACTGATTCTCTACCAAGCCAGTCTGCCTGACCCGAAACTCCCTAGAATACTGGCCAAAGTCCACGACCTCGCCCACTTCCTCAAAGAACTCCTCAGCCACATCCAGCAATTCCTCAGCACACTGCATCCCCTCACCAGCACGCATCGTTTTCAGTAGACCTCGCTTAGTTTTAGGGTTATACAGACGTTGCACATCAAATTTTAGCCCAGTCTGACTAAACCTTATTCCCAACTGCTTAGCTGCCACATCTTCCAAAGTGTGTGCCTCATCTAAAATTGCAAAATCATTAGCGAATAAATATCCACCGCTCCCCTTCTCACCCAGCTGCTGCACCTCAAGCTCAGCACCGTACAGAGTGAAAAACAACGTGTGATTCACCACAACAACCTCAGCCTTCTCCACCCGCTTCTTAACATTCTGATAAAAACAAGCATCACTCTGACCACAGCTTTTCCGTGTGCAGACATGTGCCTCACTACAAACCTGGCTCCACACCTTAGCGCTCGGCATAAAGTCCATATCGCTACGACTTCCATCCAGCGTCCCCTCCGCCCAGTCGCTGATCGCTCTGAGTTCCTCAGTTTCATTACTCGTAAATAAATCTCTCGGCTGATCCAGCGCCCTTCGTAGCCTAGCAGGACAGATATAATTACCTCTTCCCTTCAATAAAACAGCATCGAAATCACGCTTAATCAGCTTCTTAACAATCGGTAAATCTTTGCCAATCAACTGCTCCTGAAGATTAATAGTATGCGTAGAAATCACTGCCTTCTTCCCCTGATCTAGCGCAAACTGCACCGCAGGAATCAAATAGGCCAATGATTTACCAACACCAGTCCCAGCCTCAACAGAAAGCACACTCTTTCCTTCCAAAGTCTCAGCCACAGCCACAGCCATCTCCTGCTGCTGCGGTCTGTAGGAAAAATCTGGAGATTCAGAAAGCTCTCCACTATCCGAGAAAAAATGATCCACATCCTGAGAAAACTTCCCTCTCCCCACACCACAGCCACCCTGACTCGCGTCCTCATTCATAGAAATCATCACACTCCACGACAAAAAATGACAACCTTAAAGGACGTGTAGTGTGAACTTCAGTCATTACCCACGACGGCGTAAGATCAGAGCTAAACCTCCAAGACCAATGAGGACTGTAGAAGATGGCTCGGGGACTGATGTTATATCTCTGAGCTGATATCCTGAAAGGAAATTTTGAGGAATATTTTCAAGTTTAGATTGGTAATTTTGTGTGGTAGCATCAGCAGTAAATGTGCCAATGATCCACGCTCCATTTTCTATATTTCCAGAAGATGTTTTTTGAATAGTGGTGCCATCACCAACGCTCATCTTAAAGCCCGCAAAGCTTAAGAAGATTTGAAGTTCATATTCACCTCCGATCGCTAGATCTGTCAATGTTATTGGATTTGGCGAATCACCAGCATATTGGTATAGTAAATCCAGGCTTGCATCACCTGTGTTAGCTCCGTAGGGAAAGACATTAACATTACCAAACAAGTTCTTAGCCGTGAAAGTTACTCCGTTAATTGTCGTTGTACTAGTATTTAGTTGGTTATCATGATTTACTATGTTGAAAGCTTCTACAAACGTGCCGTTAAGGTTAATTTCACCCGGTGCCGCATCTAGATCAAAATCTCCCCATGATATGGTAGCTGCTGAAGCTGACGTTATCATCGCTGTGGATATCGCCAGAGCGATCGTATATTTATTAATTCGTAGTTTACTATTCATAACTATTCATAACTATTCATAACTATTCATAACTATTCATAACTATTCATAACTATTCATAATTGTCAACTTTTTTTTCGTTAGTTAATCTCTGTGGTCACCATTGCTCTTTATTTCACGAGTGAAAGTAGACTTATGGCAATCCAACTGCGTTGCAATAGTTGTTGGGCTTAGGTTTTGACTGAGCAGATACTCGATAGTATGCCTTTCTTCAGATGTAATGTGCTTCATGACTTCTTTTGATCAGGCAGCAATGAAGTAATTACTGAATCAAAAGGACAGGGTTTTCGGACCTTTCTCTTTTCGATTTAACAGTTTACTTCTTGCCCATCAAAAGTTGCGTTGATTAGTTGAATTCAAGTTCGTAAATAAGCGGCATCATTACCGCCTTCTTCTGTAACGGAAGAAGGCGTTTTTATATCCAACTCACAACATCTAGATAGCGATCGTAAATCAATAACTTACTACTAACAGAGGCTAACCAAACGCCTTCATAAAGCTCACTTCCAGTGCTAATGCCTCACTGACATTGGTCTCTGACATACTACGCAGTTCCTCTATTGCTTCCATCCTAGTCAGGAGAGATTCTAGATCCTCCTTGTCCGCAACAAGTTGCATAGCATCTTTGTGCTTTTTAAATTCTAACTTAGGAGCGCCAGACTTCAACCGCACTAGATCGCCTAGCCATAAAATCAAGAGATCAATAAACTTGGTTCTCTCTAACAGATATTCACTAGCAGTCAGAGCGTCGTAATATTTCTCTCTCTCCTTTAGCCACTCACCATCAGTCGCATTTTTATAGTGATCCTGCTCTTCCTTCAGAGAAAAATTACATTCCTTTGCGATCGCAGCCTTCCGAGTGGCTAACAGAGACGCAAACACGGATTTGATAGTCAACGCCCTAGAAACAGTGCTAAAACCTTGTTTCCCAGCTCTAAGAAGAGAATGAATAAGCTCCGCTTCACCCTCTAATGGCACACGCATATCATTCTCAGACATCAACGCTAGATTCACACAGCGAGATAAAATAGTCGCCAGTAACCTCTCTGGCTTCGTCGTAATAAGTAGTAGTAAACAACCATTCGGAGGCTCCTCTAAAGTTTTAAGAAAAGCATTAGTGGCCTGAATATTCATCCGGTCAGCATCAGCGATGATCCCCACCTTCCACTTATCCGCCTTAGCAGCCTGATACATAGATTTCTCAAGATCACGCATGTGCTTTACCTTGATAATACGAGACTTACTGTGCGGCCTAACAACTCGCACTAGATTACCTTCTAGCTCACCCACGTTCACAGCCTCTTTCACTGGTACTGGCTCAGCTGCCGCCACCACTTCTCCAAACAGGTCAAACGCATCATCCCCACCACCTTCAGCTGCGACTTTCTCTGGCTCACGGTTAATGTGATTCACGACTCTAACAGCCAGCGACTCACAGATTTCTTTAACACCAGAGAATATAAAGGCGTGACCCAATCTCCCTCTAGAGTGAGCTGATATGATCAGCTCAAATGCTTTATCCTCAGTGTATGCCATTGTCCGATTAATTCACCATAACTCACGCCCCAATGCAACCGCCAAAAATAAGCTTCTTCCCCATCATCTCACCCATCGAATTCTGTCAATTCTAAAAATCCCGTCCAAAAAACCATCAACCAAGCCCCAAACACCCAACCGATTCATTTACCATCTATCATTTAGCACATCATCAGATCCAACCCCAGCATACCATCGTGCACAAAATTCTGAAAATTTTGTCCAACTGTATAGCCAGCTTTCGTCCCTACTGAGTAGAGAGTGCGGCGATCATAGTGAAAATTATAGTCATCCTTACCACTGTTGAATTTAAAGTAACCAACATCTCGCATTAATTCTGGAATCGTCCTAATGTCCTTAGGTAAATGAATCCTCAGTTCCTCGTTAACAGGATTACCACCACACTATAAACGATGCTAATGTGTGCCAGTAGTTGTCTGGTAGACTCCTGAGATGATGGCAGACCGTGAGGCTGAGCACACCGGAGCAGTCGCATAAGCTCGCTTGAACAACACCCCCTCTTTTGCCAATTTATCAATAGAATTTAAGTAGATGAACATTTAGTATCACCCACTGAATAAAGATTCAAAGAAAATACTCCCTCTGATACTTCGCTTTACTGCAAAGACATAGATTGCCAATCAGAGCGATTCAGAGCCACTAAAGACTCGAATCTAGACTGGTATTATAGAATTTTACAGCCCCACAGAAGCGGGACTGTTCATTCTTATATTACTTACTTTACTGGAGCTTCCTCTACCTTAACTGATTCCCACTTCTGCACGAGTGCGATCATTTCGTCAGGAGTCATTTTGAACTGCTCATTATTTGCTTTAGCTTCTGTTATTTTTGCCATGAAGGCAACCGCATCAGTATCTTTAGCTACCACTTTTTCTTTGAGAAGCTTCTGGAAACGAACTGTAATACTATTGGTTTTCCATTTTGTAATCTGAGCCATCATTGCCCCCAGAGTCATTGTTAGTTTCCCATCATTTTCTTGGGCTAACTTAGCGATTCTAAGAGCATCTTTATCTTTGAAGACTATTCCCTGCTTGAGAAGCTGTTCAAATTCATTAGATACTTGCTGGAGTTCCTCTTGAGTCGGAGCCGCGGGCTTCTCTTCTTGAGCAGTAACGCTAGTGCTGAAAATAAATGTAGCGATAGCTGATGCACTGAGTGCTTTAATGATTGTTTTCATATAACCCACCAGCGAAGCTATAACTTTAATTTGTTTATTTTTCTTATACAAGCAACTGTGTAGATAACGCAGAAGAGTAAAACAAACAGAACCACTGCATCAAAATTTGACGCCATCTCGCTTAAACAAGATTTTTCATGAGCCTGCTCTCTTCATCTAGAGTAAGATGACGCCACTCACCGTTTTCGAGATCCAGCTCAAAGCTGCCAATACTCACTCGTTTCAGTTTTAAGACCTTCAAAGACGTCCCAAATTTAGGATCTTTCAACGCACCAAAAAGCCGACGAATATGCCGATTCTTCCCCTCGTCGATCTCTACAATGAGTTTCGTCTTAGCTCCACCCATCCCCTTCTTTTCTACCTGCAGAGCCTTCAGTAGATCGCCCTTACTGTCGACTCCCTTCTTAGCCGCCGCAATATGCTCGTCCGTCACATGCCCCCGAACCCAAATCTCATAGACCTTGATACAGTTCCCCGGCTTGGTCAAAGCGTCACCTATTTTTCCATTAGTGGTGAATAAGAGAAGCCCTTTAGAATCTAGATCCAGCCGACCGACTGGCATCCAGCCATCACGGAATACCCAATCAGGTAAAAGATCGTAAACCGTCTTTCGCCCAAGCTCATCAGATCGTGTGACCACATACCCTTTAGGTTTATTGATCGCTAACAGTTTTTTAGAGTCGTTCGTGGTTCTATTCATGTGGTATAATTTAAGCTCAGATCAGCACCTAACATTTTCAGAAAAACCTTAAGTTTCTCTTCGGAGCAAGGAGACTATTCTTATAAATTCTCAGAGTAGACACTCAGCTTCTCTAAGAACTTAGTATGGGGCTTCAAGACACCCTCTTTAGCACCGACTATGTATTTCGACAATCCTAGTTCAGTAAGAATTTTGTAGAGTTACTTGTCTACTATACCGCTCTCGGTAGCGATAGTGCCTATCTTCAACATAAGGGAATAATGCCCATCAACTAATTTGATCGATCTCAATATTTCACTAAACTCAGATCAGTCACTTCAAGAAAAACATCAACAATTAACCAACAAAGAGAAAGTTGCATTAGTTAGTTGAATCCAAGACGCTTAATATTGCTTGGTAAGTGTCCATATCAAGCATGTCGATCTTGATGTGAGGTCAATAAATAAATTATATTTTTTCACTATTTATCATTCACCATAAGTTACTTAAACGTCCTTTAGTAGCTTGTCATTTTTTGTCGTGTAGTGTGACTTTAGATCTTTTTATAGGAAAGAAAGTGAAAGAACTTGACCTTATGCACTGCATGCACAAGATTCCCCGTCACAGCAGGATACCTGTTGCCCTATCATGGTCATTCGTGCCCATAAATTTAGTCAAACACACATCACTGTCATGGCAGCCAAAAAAGCAGCACCTAAAACTACCAAAAAAGTAGCGAAAAAATCCACCAAAACAGCAATAGCTAAAAAAGTAGTTGTGAAAAAAACAGTTATTACTGCAGCCCCAAAGAAAAAAGTGGCAGTGAAGAAGGTCGCTCCGAAAAAAGTGGCAGTGAAGAAGGTCGCTCCGAAAAAAGCGGCAACAAAGAAAGCAGCCACTAAAAAGCCTGCTAAGAAACTTTCAAAACTAGAAACTCTCCTAGCTGAAGAAGCTGCTGAGAAATCCAAGTGCTCTAAAAAAGTCAAGTCTCCTAAGAACCGTATCGACACTCCTGAAATGCAGGAGAAAGTGCGTGAACTTATCAAGCTAGCTAAAGAGCAAGACTACCTCACCTACGACGACATCAACGAAATCCTACCAAACGATATGGTGGAGCCAGCAGATGTAGAAGCGATTCTTGAGCGGCTCCGCTCTATGGAGTTCGACATCATCGATGCATCTGAAGTAGATCGCTACCGCACCAATAAGAAAGACGGTGTAGACGCAGCCGAGACTAAGCCTGAGCAGAAACTCGACATCCTAGACGATCCAGTCCGTATGTATCTTAAGCAGATGGGTCAAGTCCCACTCCTTACTCGTGAGCAAGAAGTAGAAATTTCAAAACGTATCGAAGACGCTGAACTCTGTGTGCAGAAGTATCTCCACAGATTTGGATTCATCGCTGAGCTTTATACTAAGCTCGCTAATAGCCTCATTAAAGGTAAAGAGAGATTTGACAGGATCATCCTAGACAAGAAGATCGAGAGTCGTGAGCGCTACATGAAGAAGCTTCCTAAGCTCTGTGATCAACTCCGTCAGGCTCACGAAGATACTGATCAGGTATTCCGTAAACTCCATTCTAAGAGCCCACGTGGAAAAGCTAAACTCGAAGAAGAACTCGAGAAGCAACTCGTCGCTATCGCTCGCCTATACAGCCGATTCTACTACAAGCAAAAAATCGTTGAAGAATTCTGCGAGGAAGCTGAAGAGTATCAGAAGAAGTTCTGGAAATTCACTAGAAAGCTCAAAGCTAATCCTAATGACAAAGAGTTTGAAACAAAGCTCCGTGAAACACAGCAGATGTCATGGCACACCGTTGTAGGCTTCGAGTCTAACAACTCAGATCTCCGTGAATGGATGAAGAAGGCCTACGGAGCTAAGACTGAAATGGTCGAAGCAAACCTTAGACTAGTAATTTCCATCGCTAAAAAATACACTAACCGTGGACTCTCATTCCTAGACCTTATTCAAGAAGGAAACATGGGACTCATGAAAGCTGTAGAGAAATTTGAATACCGTCGTGGTTACAAGTTCTCTACCTACGCTACTTGGTGGATTCGTCAGGCGATCACCCGCTCTATTGCAGATCAAGCTAGAACGATCCGTATCCCGGTCCACATGATCGAGACCATCAACAAACTCATGCGTGTGCAGAAGCAACTCGTTCAGGAATATGGTCGTGAGCCTACCCCAGACGAGATCGCAGACGAGATCCACCTTCCAGTGGATCGTGTTAGAACCGTTTTTAAAATGGCCCAGCAACCGATCTCACTCCAGGCTCCTGTCGGTGACTCAGACGACACTTCATTCGGTGACTTCATCGAGGATAAGTCCGCTGATAACCCAATGGAAGAAGCAGGATTTGTCATGCTCAAGGAAAAGATCATCGACGTGTTAGACACCCTAACAGAGCGTGAACGTGAAGTTCTAGAACAGAGATTCGGACTCAAGGATGGCTACAGCAGAACACTTGAAGAAGTGGGTCGCCAGTTTCAAGTCACTCGTGAGCGTATTCGTCAGATCGAGGCCAAGGCACTACGTAAGATGCGTCACCCGACTCGTATTCGTAAGCTAGAAGGCTTCATCGAGCTACCTAACATGTAATCCTTGTTAGAACACTTTCCAGAGTGCAACTTCTCACGAAGTTGTACTCTTTTTATGAGAATACTTGCCATCCCCAGATGATTTAGTTTATGGTCACATATCAGCTTATGATCAAAACTATCATCAAAACTATCGTTGGACTTCTCATTCTGTATATTATCTACTCAGCTTTCACCTTAGATGAAGGAAGCGGCAAACCACTTGAGATTAGTCTGTATAAATTAGGAGCCAGTATCGTCGGGGGACTTTACCTCGCCTACTCGTTTGCGACCTATATCATGCCTATCATTTCGCAAAAGACTTCACAGATGATCCTCAGTGATAATAACGAGACTGTCCAAGAAGACCCTTTCCGACTTGGCAGAGTACTTGTTACTCAAGGTGAATATGAAGACGCCATCGTTGCTTACAGAGGAGCTCTCGCTAATGAACCTGAAAACAGAATGGGCTGGACTGATGTCGCTAAGATTTATACCGAGAAACTAGAGCAACCTGCACTAGCCGTCGCAACCTACAGAGAAGCGATCCCCGCATACGAATGGCAAGAAGACGATGCCGCCTTCTTCCTCTTCCGTATTTCAGAATGGCAGATCAATGATCTTAACGATCAAACCTCTGGTATAGCCACTCTTGAGGAAATCAGAGCCGCTTATCCTGAAAGCCGAAACAGTGCTAACGCTGGACAGCTACTCAGACAACTCGGGGTAGAACCTAGTTAATTTTTCATCTAACAAATTTGATTTGGTCGCCACGAGAAACTGGTTTTTTAATGCTATTAGAAACCAACCGTTACTCCTCCCCACGCTCGCTACTGCTTGTGCCATTAGTTATGTAGATCTAGGGCACACTCTATTCCTCATAATATCGGCATTATCCTGCCTACTTTCTGTGCGCTACGGGAAGCTAGTCTGCTTCTTCACCTACTCTTGCGCCATCGCTGGCTACCTACTTCACAGTGCCAATCTTTCCAATCTGGAAGATCAAAAATCTCTCAATGGCAAGCTTGTAGAATGCTACGGAATCATACACACCGAGCCTCGATCCAGCAGAGGATTTACTCAGGAGGTAGAACTTCTAGTTTTACAATCATCCTCTAACAAATCACTTCTAGAAGGTCAGAGAATCCTCGCTCACTTCCCTAGCGACACTATTCTTAGCATTGGTCAGAAAGTTTGGATAAAGGGTAAAACCCGCATACCTCCCCTCCCGATGAATCCTAAGATGCTAGATCGCTCTAAGCTGATCCATCGAATGAACATTACTCTGGAGCTAAATGTAGTCAGACACGAACTCACCGACCAATTTTCTAATCAATACATCATCCACCGCTGGGCAGAAAGCTCACGTATTTGGATCAGAGCCAGACTCACTAAAGGCATAGAAAACACTGAAGCGTCTAAAATAATACTCGCCATGTTCTTAGGCGAAAAGCCTCAAGGCTCTATTGAGATGATGAATGACTTTAAACACAGCGGAACGATCCATGTCTTCGCAGTTAGCGGACTTCATGTAATGATGATAGGACTCCTCTTCACCTTCGTGTTCAGACTCTGCGGCTGTAGCGCTAGAATCTGGATTCCCCTCGTCATCACGATCATGATCTTCTACGCCATCGTCACTGGAATGCGACCACCAGCAATGCGAGCGACCATCATGGGGACTACTGTCCTACTAGCAATCCTCATCATGCGTAAGCCATCGCTACCAAATAGCCTCTACCTCAGTGCTCTCATCGCCATGCTATGGAATACCCACAGCCTCTTTCTCCCAGGTTTCCAACTCTCCTACACCGTTCTCATCATGATTATCCTCACCGGCACTTGGTGGTCTAATCGTTGGGCATGGATCACCTCTACCGATCCCTTTTTACCCAGATCATTATTTACAAACAAACAAAGGCTTGGATTATCACTCCGTAAAAAAATAGCTGCCACATTCTCAGTCTCCTCCAGCGCATGGACTGGATCCTCCGTGCTCATCTGGATTTACTTTGGCCTCATCACACCTATAGCGATCATCGCTAGTTTACCTCTAATGCTCACAGTTTTTTGCTTACTAGCCACTTGCTGCCTGAGCCTAACAGTCGGCAGTATTTCAGACTCCCTAGCCGTTAAGATCAATCAGCTAAACGCATGGAACGCCACTTGCACTCACTCTATATCCAGATACTGCGCCTCGCTCCCTGGAAGCTACTACCAGCATAAGCCTTGGGCTGATGGAGAAAGAATCGTCATCTACTCCATACCTGAAGGAGGATCAGCTTGCTACATTTCTCTGGGCGGAGGATTCATGCTTGATGCCGCGAACCAAGATGAATTCTACCAAAACGTCTGGCCTAGCCTCTCTAAGAATGGAGCACGCCTAGATTCACTAGTCGCTAGCCATGCCGACATCAAGCACATCCAGGGGCTAACAGAATGCATCAAACGCTTCCCGATCAAACAAATCATCCCCCCCCAACCCAACGACAAAAGCTCAACCTACACATCCCTCTTAGAAACAGCCAGAGAGCATAGCATAAGAATGATAGAGCCTAAAAAGAGAGTCTTCGCCATTTCCCCAGAAGCCACATTAGAAATCCTCTACACAGGTTCCCCAGACTACCCACTAGCCGATGACCGCACCAACGTCTTTCTTCTCACATGGCATAGTAAAAAGATTCTTTTCCTAAACGACACTGGTTTCCATTTCGAACAATGGCTAAAAAGCAAACCCAGAAAAGTCACAGCCGATATCATCATTTTAAGTAAGCATTCACAAGAAGATTTCATCAACGCCCAAACCCTCATGTCACTCAACCCGACCACAATCATAACCTCAAACAGTCAAACTCGTGACCCAAAATGGAAATCCACCCTAACCAAAAACAATATCCAACTCCTCCACCTAAACAAAACTGGAGCCATAACAATCACTCAAGATTTCAACATTTTCAACCTAGATACCTTCAAAAAACAAACACCTCGCGTGCCTCCGACTTCCGGTAGATAAACAACAAATGAGAAGTATGCATCCCTATATTTTATCAACCAACAACCGAGTTCTCTGAAGCTGAACCTTATGCGGACAAAACCCCGTGACACTACTTTTTTCCTTTCTATTCGTCCTCCGGAGTCACCCCTAGTGTCAGTTTATCATTCATAATCAACAAATCATTATCCGTATCCAACGAGAGCTTATTAGGATAAAATGATCCCTCTGCCTGAGACGGCGTCAGTTCTAACATTTCTGCAAATAACCCAGGTGCAGAAAATAATGTAACGCCCCCAATACTCAACCCACTTAGGACCTGACGACTGCTATAATTTCAAGATCTATTCAAGCCTGGCACATTAGCTATTTTCTCTGGCTATTCTCTTAATATGACTTAAGTAGTCGACATGGATTTAGTCACACAAGCCGCTTTAGGATCCCTCTGCGGAGAGATCATTCTCCGAAAAAAATTAGGTAACAAAGGCATGCTCTGGGGTGCTTTATTTGGAACGTTACCCGACCTCGATATCCTCGCTTACCCATTCCTATCGTTTACTGAACAGCTGATGTGGCACCGTGGATTTTCACACTCTATCTTGATGACATTTATCGCAACCTTCTTCTTCGGGTGGCTTTTACACCAGCGCTATGCCAAACGTGGTCTTACCAAAGCTCGCTTATCAGCCTTCGTCTTCTGGGCATGGGCAACACACATACTAATCGACTGCTTCAACACTTACGGCACCCAGATCCTAGAGCCATTCAGCCACTCACGATTTTCGATCAATAATATCTCGATCATCGACCTCTTCTTCACTCTACCCATCATCATCGGCCTGATCTATGCCGCTTTCAAAGACAGAGACAGTCGTAAGCGTATCCTCACAGGCAGGATAGTCGCTATCTGGCTTGTCACCTATTTGTGCCTAAGTCTCACCGTGAAGCACTTTGCCAACAAAGAATTTGAGCAACGCCTTGCAGATAGCAACATCCCTTACTCAAAAATGATGACAGCCCCGACTTTCGGAAATATTTTTCTCTGGCGTATGGTCGCTCATGATAAAGATAGTTTTCACGTCAGTTACTGGTCCATCTTCGATCAACAATCTGACACACCTAAAATAAGAAGTTTCAAACAGGGCCACGAGATCGATGAGCAATTCAAAGACTCAGAAGATTTCCAGACAATGATCTGGTTCTCCCATGGCTGGCATAAAACCTACCAACTCCCTAGCGAACCTAACAGTATCTACATCGCTGCTGTAAATATGTCCGAGGTCAGGATTACAGACGGAGACTCAGCTGAACTACGCCCAGCCTTTCTATGGAAGGTCACAAAGACTGCTGCTGGCTTCACTGCTGAGCGACCATTCAAAATGAGTAAAGACGGAGGCTCACTTATCAAAAAAGCAGTGAACTCTCTAATCGACCGTATCGGTGGAGAAACTGATGAGTGGCTGGAAGGGAGCTGGACTTGGGACCTCGAAGAGAAATCCCAATAGTATTATTCCTCTTCCAGCTCATCGTTATCCACTTTTCTACAATAGAGATATCCAGTGGTGAGAAGAACTATTCCCAGTGTGATAAACGATAGTATTCAAAGAAGAGCAACTGGCAGTTTCTCCACAGGAGGTTTAGACAAAAACAGAGAACCAAATGGGAGGTGCGCTACCTTTGCCAGTTTCTCGGCACGCCTATAGGTGAGTGTTCCATCTTGCTCCCACTGTCCTACTTGCTCCTCTTTCGCACCCAGTTTTTGTGCCAATTCAGCCTTTGTAAGCATCGCACGATCACCAGCCCATTCCAGAATAGTTGGTTGGAGAATTATTTTCATTAACACTTAGTTAATACCTTATCCATTACTTAGACAACCATTTTTTATAGAGACAACTAAGGATCAAACGATCGAAGTTACTGGCAAACGCAAAAATGTTCTGTTCATGATTATTCAGTATTTTTCTCCGATTGTTAGAAACGTTTTTTAGGGTGCGTGATTCTGAGTTCACCCTTGGCAGCACAAGAGCCGAAGAATGAAACTGAGTTGAGCGAGAAGCTTGAAGGGTTCTATCAACGTCAGCTAGCGACCAAAAACTCTTAACAACTAAGATGGTCTAAGCCCAAAAAAACAAAAATTTCACTAGCCTAGAAATACCCTACCAGTTTAACTCATCTCAATGATCGATTTACCTCCATGGGATAGCCCTTTCTACGCCATCGCCCTCTTCCTCTTCGGGATATGTATCGGTTCGTCTATGAACGTCGTCATTTACCGAGTGCCACGTGGACTCAGCGTGAACAAACCTAAGCGCTCATTCTGCCCTACCTGCGAAAAAGAAATACCCATCTCCCGTAACATCCCACTCATCACCTGGCTCCTCCAGCGAGGCAAGTGCGCCGAGTGTAAATGCTCCATCCCATCCCGCTACTTCTGGATCGAGTTCCTAACTGGTCTTCTCTGGCTACTCTGTTGGTATGGATTCTACGACCCTAAAGAAGCGATTTTCTTCATGATTTTGGGCACCCTTGCCCTCGTGATCTGTGCCGTAGATATCGAACTCATGCTTATCCCTCGGATCTTCACTATCATCGGAGCTGTCGTCGCTCTGGCAGGTGCCGCACTGATGCCATGGAGGTTTTATCAAGTCACCTGGCATGATGGTTTACTATACTCACTCTTCGGTCTAGCCATCGGCTGGGCTTCCCTCTGGTTAGTCGTCCTATTAGGAAAAATACTCTTCGGAAAACAAGAGTTTAAGTTCGATGAAGAAGTGAACTGGTTCGTCCGGGAACCGATGAAAGACGACGAAGAAATCAGCTTCGTCATCGCTGATGAAGTCCTCCCTTGGTCTGACATTTTCTTCCGCAAGACTGATAAATTAGTCATCAGAGATCTCACAAATCTAAGAATCAACGGTATAAAAACTGCCGCCGAGTCTCTCATTATCTACGACCACTACATCATCGTAAACGGCAATCGCCACAACATCGAAGACCTAAAATCACTAGAAGGCAGAGCCACAGCTGCCACCATTCCCAGAGAAGCCATGGGCATGGGCGACGTTAACCTCCTCTCAGTCCTAGGCGCCACCTTCGGAGCCCCATCCCTCCTCGTCATCGTGCTCTTCGCCTGCCTCTTTGCTATCATCCTAGCAATACTCGGAAAGATCGGGTTCAGTAAAATGATCCCCTTCGGCCCTGCCCTCATCTCCGGTGGAGCCTTCTGGCTCCTCTACGGCCAAGAACTCTTGACCTGGTATCTAAGCCACTTCATTTAGTCCACTAGCTCCCAGCCCCGAATGGGCCTACACACCATTAGACCATAAGGTCGCTACCTGTTCTACCGTGGACTCTATCGTATTGATTAGGATAACCTACCTTGAAGGCTAGATGAAATCTACTTTGTGGGCTCATCCTACCTCGATTGACAAAGTAGAAGCCTTCAACCTCGGTATGACTTTCACTGTTGCTTTTTTAGATCTCCGATTTCCTGGCTCTTGAGCCATAGTGTTGGGTGTAATTGTGAGGTAGATCACCGCTGCTAGTAATACCATTATCAGGTTAAACCATTGTGATTTCAAAAATATTCATCTCTTTATTATACGGCACAAATTTAAAATTCCTTGGATTCAACTAATAAACGCAACTTTTGATGGGCAGGAAGTAAACTGTTAAATCGACAAGGGAAAGGTCTGAAAACCCTTCCCTTTTGATTCAGTAATTACTTCACTGCTGCCCAATCAAAAGAAGCCATAAAGCACATTACATTTGAAGAAAGACATACTATCGAGCATCTGCTCAGTCAAAAGCTAAGCTCACCAACTATTGCAAAGCAGTTAGGGCGTCATAAGTCTACTTTCACTCGTGAAATAAAGAGCAATGGTGACCACAGAGATTAACCGACGAAGAGAAAGTTACATTAGTTAGTTGAATCCAAGTGCTATTTCATTTCTCTCATAGAGGGACAGACCTTCTTTTTTGTTGCCGACAGTGAGCAGTGAGGACATTAATGTGAGTTTTTCCAAACTTCCAGTTAGTTCGATCCATGCTGAGGATGGATCCATTTTTCGGTTTTTGAATTTTTTATCTTGCAAACTGATTTTATAAATCGTAACAATTTTACTCCTTCGAGTTACTCCTTCGAGTTACTCCTTCGAGTTACTCCTTCGAGTTACTCCTTCGAGTTACTCCTTCGAGTTACTCCTTCGAGTTACTCCTTCGAGTTACTCCTTCGAGTTACTCCTTCGAGTTACTCCTTCGAGTTACTCCTTCGAGTTACTCCTTCTTAAATACTAACTAACTTGAAGCATGAAATACACAATAAATAATAAAGCACGGATTAATAAATATACGGTCGCTCTGGCGACATCCACAGCGATGATGGCATCAGCCTCAGCAGCTACCATAACATGGGGAGAATTTGATCTAGACGCTAAGGCGTCTGAAATTAGCACCAAGGGCACTTCTATAGAAGCATGGAACCTAGTGAATACTGATACCCTAGAAGCGACTGATACAACGACAATCAATGGAGTAGTCTTCATGGCTAATAACCTTTTTAATAGTGGCTATTATACTAACGATTTCTTCGGAGTTAGCACAGGTAATGATAGCCTTGATTTACTATACCTACAGGCTAATTATAACTATGATAATAATAGCCCGATCACATTGACAGGTCTAACGATCGGAGTTGAATATGAACTGCAAAGCTTCTTCGGCGACAACAGGCCCTCAGTAAACAATTCGACGATGAACATTAATGATGGTATCACTATTCAAAAAACATCTTCTGAAACTGCAGAAAATGGAGCGTGGATCATTGGCACATTTACTGCTGATGCTACCACACAAGACTTCCATTCTTCAGCCGGTAATAGTGTAAACAATTTCCTTTCAGGATATCAGCTCAGAGAGATATCATCAGTCCCCGAGCCATCTTCCACAGCCCTCATTGGTCTTGGAGGTCTAGCTCTGATTTTACGCCGTCGTAAGTAATTACTAAAGTTGTATATCATACTTTTTAAAGTCAAGCATCTCAGCTAATATTAGTTGAGATGTTTTTTATGTATAGGTGTCGGCTAGTTACTCCAGACATTACTCTTAAAATTTACGTCTTGGATATCAGTCACCTCAAGAAAAACATCAACAATTAACCGACGAAGAGAAAGTTACATTAATTAGTTGAATACAAATTCTAAAAAATTATTTCACTTTCTGAAACTTCTCCCACTGAGGGAACTTTGCTGTGCTCAGGACTCCTTTAAGATGTGGAATAAAAAGAGCCTCTAGTTTAGGCTCTTTACTGGCAAGTTGGAACGCTTCATCAGAAGCAGAGACCCTTAGAGCAGTAGCCCAGCAATCAGCTTCCATAGCACTCCTAGCTATCGTCAGAACATTCAGCCTATTCACCTTACTTTGTTTATTCTTGGGGTCTATTAGATGTGATTTACGTTTTCCATTTTCCTCAAAAAACTGATAACTATCCCCTGATGTAGAGAGTGCCGTGTGAACTAGCGTGAGTTTACCGATAATTTCACACTCTGGGTTCTCCACTCCCATGCTCCAGCCTTTTTTCCCAGGAGGAGCGGCAGCTAAGACAGTCTCGCCACCGATGATAACTGCTGCATGATTCATCCCAGCCCTCCTTAAGATAAGCATCAGTTGATCAGCTATGTATCCTTTAGCGATACCTCCGAGATCTATACTTAATGGCTTTTTAAGAAGGATAGATTTCTGTATCGGATCAAGGATTATATCTTCATAACTAACAGGTAATTCTTTCTCTTTAGCCGTAGAAGTTTCATCACCATGTTCAGAATATTGAGATTTCTGACGCCAACGTTTCGTGTGCTTACCGAGTGTAATGTCGAATGCTCCACCCGATTTTTTAGAAACACTCTGAGCATAGTCAATGACGGTAAATAGTTCATCACTTACTTTGTAAGCAATACCAATTGGTTTAGAACAAAGCTCACTAACCTCACTATCAGAGCGGTAGTCTGAGAATACCTCATCTAACTCTCTCACACGTATAAAGCACCGCTGCGATAGCTGGAGAGCATTTGCCTCATTTGTAGCATAGAATACAAGATGAACGCTAGTTCCTAAATGCCCTTCTGAATAAGAATGCTTCTGTAGCTCCAAAGAAACTCCAGCTTCCTCCGCAGAACAAGAGAGGAGGAGTGGAGAACTAAAGATCAGCAGAAGTAGCAGTAACGCCATAATGAAGCTGTGAGGTTTCTGCTGCATATATAGTTTTAGTAAACTGCAAATTCGTCATCTTCTGCCACTCCTGAATTCCAGTAATGATACATTTCTTCAGCAGTCGGAATTTTAACAGGGCGCACGATACGGAAGCCTAACCATGGAGCATCGGAGAGATACCACTGGCTTTTCGGATCTTGAGGGTCTGTTTTCTTCCACTCTGGTGCTGATGGATGTCGTTTGCTTGCGGCTAGGTAACTGAGTTGTTGTTTCCAGTGTCCTCCTTTTGTCACATGTGGGTAGGGCTTAGTTGCTTTAATCCATGGATTGGTGACCCTCTCTTTACCGAAGTATGTTTGCCTATTAGGAACGTATTGATCTAGCGTCCACTCTAACACATTTCCATACATGTCGTGAAAGCCCCAAGCATTCGCTTTTTTCTGACCAGGTTTCTGATAGTGAGAACCACCGTCACCTCCGAACCAAGCATGATCTTTAGCTTCAGAGGGGTCATCTCCCCAGCTGTATTTGGTCTTACTTCCAGCTCTACAGGCATACTCCCACTCAGCTTCTGTAGGTAGGCGGTAGAAGTGCCCTGTCTGATAGCTAAGCCACTGACAGTATCTGTTCGCTGAGTTTTGGGTCATACTGATCGCAGGGTGACCATCTCGCTGCATCCCGTAAGTCATCGGGTGATATGGAGGAGTCGGCCTTGCTATAAAATCAAGATCGTTTTTGATCTGTTCACGCATAAAATCGAGCACCTGCCCGTTTTTTTGACGCGGTATCTCAGAGAGCATGAACGGCTCAAATTCTTCCCAAGTTACTTCAGCCTTGCCCATCCAGTAAGATGAAAGTGTGACCTCTAAGCTGTCTTTTTCTTTCTCACCTTTCCAGATGAATGACCCCGCTTTGACCGGAAGCATCTCAAACTTAGCCCCAGTTTTTGTGGTGTCAGTGTAGACTCTAAATAGCGAATCTTTATTATCGTTCGTCTTATTCTTGATCGCCTGATAATCCACAATGCGCTTGTGAATAATCTGCGCTAGACGTAGCTGTTCTTCATCAAGATCATCATTCTCTAAAACGGGCTTGATGTCCGCTTTGACCTCACCAGCCACCTCTGCAAATACATTAGAGAGGCTTAAAGCGGTGAGGGCTATGAATGCTGGTCTAAATAGCTTTGTTGTTTTAATTTTCATTTACTAGATAAACTTTGTTTTACCTGGAGTTGCTGACTCACGAGCTTTGAACGGAGTATCGAAGTTTACGTCTTTTATATTTTCTAAAAGAACATCTTTTGAATCCATGATTTGGTCAGCAGTGAGTAACTTCCCTGTGTAAGCTGCGATGCGACCCATGATACACATTGTATGACTGTTAGCCAGGTTATGCTTATCGATAATATCATTATAAACGACTCCCTTACGGATATGATCTAACAAAATCCAGTGTTCATTCACGTAACCAAGACCTCCGCCCTTCCGCCAAGTTGCCTTACCACCTTTGACAATCGAGACACTACTACCATTTGCGTAAGCTCTTCCTTTTGTCCCAATAATCGTATCTCCAGTTGGGGCAAAAGTCTCAGGAATTTGACGTCCTAGGAAATCTGCCGTGCGACCATCTGCATACTCATAACGCAAGCTAAAGCTATCCCAATTATTTGCACCTATTACAGGATTGATGTTAGCACCATTTGCGTAGCATTTCACTGGCATGGCATCTCCCATAGCCCAGGACATACGGTCGATACCGTGGATCATGAACTCGAGCACGCCATCGCCACTAAGCTCTAAATAATTCTGCCAATATCTCTGTGCCCATTCCATATCAGACATTGTTGGTGGCTTAAGCTTGATGTCTGGCATCTTATTAGGACGTCCGCCACCAGAATACGCTGAAGAAGTGGTAAGAACCTCACCGATTTCTCCGTCTTGAATACGCTGGTGCAGCTCCATTAGCTGAGGTGAGTATCGCCAAACTAAACCAGTAAGGACAGACAGACCCTGGTTTTGTGATTTCTTAGCACTCTCTACGATGCTCTTGAGTCCTGGGATATCCAGAGCAAAAGGCTTCTCTAGGAACACGTGCTTACCAGCAGCCACAGCCGCCTCAAAATGTAATGGACGAAACGCAGGCGTAGTAGTCAAAAGGACAATATCTACACCGCTATCAATCACCTTCTGGTAGGCATCAAACCCAACAAAGTGACGCTTGCCTCCATCAGTCTGCACCCTGCTAGAATATTTTTTCTTAATGCCTGTAACCCTCTTCATTCTATTTTCAAAAATATCACCTGCTGCCCATAGAATAGTATCGGGATCAGCATCTAAAATATTTCGAACAGCTCCTGAACCACGGCCACCTAATCCCACGACTCCGACCTTGAGCTTTTTCTTACCAACTCCTGTTGCTGCAGCAGCACTAGTAAGTGGGAGTATCAATGGACTAAATCCTAAGGCAGCAGTGCCTAGAGATGCCTTCTTGAGGAAATTACGGCGACCTAGCGGTGACGATGATGTTGTGTTATTTGATTCTTGATCTTTCATAAGTCGATTGGCTGGTAGTTTAAATTATTTTTTTAGGACGAATACTTTGTCCATATTACTAGAGACTTCCTTAAGACGCTCGATATTCCCTCCGCCGACTTCTGCCGCACACCAACCGTGATAGTTGATTTCCAGTAGCGCTTTACGAACATCCACAAAATCTAAGTCACCTTCACCAATTTTGGTGAACTTGCCCTGCTCACGTGAGAAACCTTTAACATCCAGCTTAACAATGCGTTTGCCAAGATGACGAATCCAGTCACCCATGCTGCCGTATTTCCAGTGATTACCTATATCAAACTGAAGACCGATAAATGGTGAGTCAAACTCGTCTACATACTTTCCTAATAACTCGGCTGTTTGATTAGAGTCACCTTTATGATCGTAGCAAAAGTGGTTCCACACATTTTCAATGACGATAACGATACCGTTTTTTGCTGCGTGTGGGAGAGCTAGCTTAATATTTGTTACAGAGCGTTGCCATACTTCCTCATGAGTGCCGTCTCTACCATGACCAACTACGAGAAGGATTGTGCTACCTCCTACTGCTCTTGTTTCGTCGATCCCTTTTTTCAAGTCAGCAAGTGCCTTAGCACGCACTTTTACATCAGGATCACTATGACGCACACCCCAGTGAGAACCACAGACGGTGCCGTCCACGATAATCCCAGTCGCTACGATAGCCGCCTTCACAGCTTCGATAGGAACGCCTGGTGTGTTAAATTCTACTGCCTCGAAGCCCGCATCTTTAGCCATTTGGAATTTTTCAGTAACAGACTTACCTTTTCCCTTTATCATGCCGAACTTCAGAGTCTTGAATAACTTTCCCTCTAGAGGAAAGGCCGCCTTTGCAGACACACCTGTTTCAGTAGCGGCGGCTAATAGTTGATTAGTTAGTGGCATCATCGCCAAACTACCCAGAGTGGCTTTCTTGATAAATCCTCTTCTCGTGTCGCCGCCGTGACCTGATTGTTCGTTACTATTATTCATAGTGGCTAATATATACTATAAAACAAGCAAAGCCTATCATAAAATCACCCGATGTCTTCATTAATTGGGTAATTAGCCACTTCCAACATTCAGAGATCAATCCCTAAGCCGTTGTAAAATATAGACTTATAGGATTCAACTAACTAATCCAACTCTATGTGAGCTCTGGGGAGGTTGAATGTGGTTTTTGAGAGGACTATGATCAACTGGTTGTTAGGGAAATCACTCGATGATAAGGATATTCATAAACGTGATATTGTTTTTTAGATCACTGTGGAGAATGAGAGCTGGATCCTTTTTTTCATTGGCTCTTGGTAAGAACTGGCTTGGATTTACGATGAGTGGTTTTCCATCGAGTAGCAGCTGTTTAGTGACTTCGCCTTGTTCAGTTTTACTGATCAATGTGAAACGGTGGATTCCCTTTGGAATGGCAATGTTCTCTAGTTGTTGTAGAAATGAGAGTTCTACGGGGAGAGTCATTAGCGGTTGTTTACAGCTGAAGTCCACATGTAGAGTGTAGTTATCATTTTTTGGTTGGAGCTTGGTGTTGATGTGTCCTGAGTTGGCTTTGGCTTGTAGGAGGTGTCCTTGAGCAGTGAATCCGTTTTTTAGAGAGAGGTTTTTGGTGTCCCAGTTATTTAAATCGATGCCTGTATAGATTGGGGTGATTGTAGTGTTTTTGTCTAGAGTCTTGGCAATCATCTCAGGCTTAAGATCACCACTACCTTTGAGTGGGAGAACTTTAATATTTCGGAAATGAACTTCGCCACCTTCAGACTCGAGTATGATGTGACCCTTTCTCGGGGAGGCGTGGTAGCCAGCACTGACCAGCCTGCCATTGACCTCTAGCTGGATAACTCCATTGATGCAGGTGATACGGTAGTGGTTCCACTCAGCGGTACCGTTTGCTCTGTATTCGATAGGCAAGGAGCGTTGCCCACCTTTTAGCGATGCAAAACGTGGATCCGGTGTAAGCTTGGCTCCCTGTATTGCGAAAATGTCGCCATGTCTCGTGAACCATTTTGCGTTTCTAGCAAAGTTAGCGACTTGAATTTCTATCGCACGAGAAAAGGGATTACAAACTTCTGGTAAAGCATCTGACCAGACGAAGATTCCAGCATTTGCTTTCATTCCATCTTTAGTCATATGACGCCATTCACATTCGAAGATAAAATTCTCATAAACATCAGCACTGCGTAATAAGCCAAATGGTTTCCCTGTGCAGCTGATCATCGGCACACCCTTCTTGTCAGTAGTGAGCTTAAAAGTAGAGGGAGGGCAGCTGACGGTGCGCCAGTATTTCAAGTTAATCAGGCTTTTATCCTTCTCTAGCAGATCCACCCAGCCTGGGTTATCGAGAATTTTGGTAGTGATTTTATCTGGCTCAGCATTAGCATGGGCAAAGAGGAAGCAAGTCAGGAGAAGAATAGATGATTTCATACGACTACTCTGTAGGTTCCACTAGGTATGACAACTCAGAAGGTGAAGATAGAATTAAAAAAACCAAGGTTTTCCTTGGGGTTTAAAGTTTTTGTTAGAATAGATGTGCTAGGCTAAGATGGTATTAGCCCATGAACATAGCCATGAGGCCTTGGATCTTCTGCATCATTTCTTCTTTAGTCTTAGTAGCTTCAAGATCTTTGACAAATGTTTGGATCATCTTAAGCATCATGATCATTTGCAGCTTTTCCAGAGCTTCCATTTTTTCCATTTTAGTAAGAGCATCGTTCGCTTCTTTAATCATGTCAGGCCATGCTACTACCATGTCTGCTGGGACCCAGCGTGAACCCTTTTTGACAAGATCCATGTCTTCAGAATTTTCTTTAAAAGTAACATTAACTACAGCTGAGTTACCGTCTTCAGAGACGAGCTTGACCTTAGTATTTTTTAATTCTTCGAGGTCATCTCCTGCAAGAGCACCTAGAGAAGCGAGTTTATTTGTGTGCTCTTGAATAGCTCCAAGAAACTTTGCTACATCGAGTGCTTTGAGGCCATCGGTATTTTTAGCATCTGAATTAGCGATAGTGCCAAGAAGACCAACAATAGAATCGTAGTTATTAGTAATGTTCTTGCCTTCTTCTTCAGGAACTTGTCCCTCGATCATCGCAAGAATAATAGCTTTTTTGTTTTTAAGTAGTTGGCAAGCTGTTACTAGAGTGTTCATCGCTTCGTTGTAAACTTCAGCGTCTACTTTATTACCAAAGCTGTGAGCTAGTTTAGTAACATCGACTTGATAGCTTTTAGGTAATGAATTCCAGAGGTTTGCTACACTGCCATCAATCATGTCTTTTTTCCAGTTCACAACAGACTCTGTTGGATTAAGGTCTGCTTCTTTGGAGCTACAAGCGGTAATCCATAGGGCACTCGCTGCAACTGTTGTTAAGATGATGTTTTTCATAAGTATAATTTAGTTTATTGATGAGAGTATTAACTATCTGGCAACTCGGAACATAAGCTAATTAACCATCGATACATAACAAGCTCAAATCTTGGGTTTACTGATATGATAAACACAGTATAGACCGATACTGAAACGAGGGGAGTGGATCCATAGATTATAGCCTAGTTTACAGTGCTAAAAATCATTGGAGTTAGAATAGCAGTAGATTTGTGAATAATCTGACCTAGTGTAAGCATGGCTTCACCAGCCCTAGATACTAGTATCCGAGCCGATGAAACCTGATAAACTTATCTCTCTGTTACTTTAGATCAAAGCGGTCAAGGTTCATCACCTTGTTCCATGCCTTAATGAAGTCTTTAGCGAACTTTTGCTTACTGTCCTGAGTCGCATAGACTTCAGCTAGAGCTCTGAGTTCTGAGTTAGAACCGAAGACTAGGTCGACACGAGTTCCTTCCCATTTTGCTAGGCCAGTGGCACGGTTACAGCCTTGGAAGTCTTGCTCAGAAGGTGAGAATTCTTGCCAGGTAGTGCTAATGTCTAAGAGATTAACGAAGAAATCATTGGTTAGGGTCTCTTCTTTTTTAGTGAAGACACCGTAGGATGCATTTTTATAGTTAGCACCGAGCACTCTGAGACCACCGATAAGGACTGTCATCTCTGGAGCTGTTAGAGTAAGGAGCTGAGCCTTATCTAGGAGCATTTTCTCTGCGGGGATAGAGTAAACAGTCTTGGAATAGTTTCTAAATCCATCTGCCTGAGGCTCTAGGAATGCGACTGATTCGACATCAGTCTGTTCAACCGTAGCGTCAGTTCTTCCAGCGGTGAATGGGACTTTGATGTATAGATCTGCGTTCTTAACTGCTTTAGCCACACCGACACATCCTCCGAGGACGATGAGGTCAGCCATAGAGACTTTCTTGCCATCAAGCTGTGCACTATCAAACTCAGTCTTCACTGCTTCTAAGGCAGTGAGCACTTCTAAGAGTTGGGTCGGTTCGTTAACTTCCCAGTATTTTTGAGGAGCGAGGCGGATACGACCACCGTTAGCACCGCCGCGTTTATCTGATCCACGGAAGGTAGAGGCAGAAGCCCATGCGGTGGAGACTAGTTTGGCGACACTGAGTCCTGTTTCTGTGATTTTCTCTTTAAGGTGAGCGATGTCTTGGGCGTTCACTTCTGGGTAGTTAGCTGCTGGGATAGGGTCTTGCCAGATCATATCTTCCTTAGGAACATCCTCACCTACATAGCAAGCCACTGGCCCCATGTCACGGTGAGTGAGCTTAAACCAAGCACGAGCGAACGCGTCTGCAAACTCTGCTGGATTCTTATGGAATCTACGTGAAATCTTAGCATAAGCTGGATCTTCTCTAAGAGCTAGATCTGAGGTGAGCATGATAGGATGGGTCATCCTATCTGGAATGTGTGCATCAGGCACAGTGCCTGCCGCAGCATCGTTTTTAGGTCTCCACTGTTGAGCTCCGGCAGGGCTTTTGAACAGTTCCCATTCGTAGCCAAAGAGGTGATTAAAAAAGTCATTAGTCCACTGAGTCGGTTTTGTCGTCCAAGCACCTTCCAGTCCACTGTTGATCGTGTCTTCTGCATTGCCTTTACCGAAGGAATTCTTCCATCCTAGACCTTGTTCCTGGAGCCGTGCTCCTTCTGGTTCTGATCCTACGTGTTTATCTGGATCAGCAGCTCCGTGAGCTTTGCCGAAGGTGTGACCACCAGCAATGAGTGCTACGGTTTCTTCATCATTCATCGCCATGCGGCCAAATGTATCACGGATGTCACGAGCAGAAGCTAATGGATCTGGGTTACCATTTGGTCCTTCAGGGTTAACGTAGATGAGTCCCATCTGCACGGCGGCAAGTGGGTTCTCAAGTGAGCGATCACCTGTATAGCGGTTGTCGCCGAGCCATTCACCCTCGGAGCCCCAGTAGATGTCTTGTTCCGGTTCCCAGATGTCTGCTCGTCCACCTGCAAAACCAAAGGTCTTAAAGTTCATCGACTCAAGCGCCATGTTACCTGCTAAGATCAAGAGATCAGCCCATGAGAGCTTGCGTCCGTATTTCTGTTTGATCGGCCAGAGTAGGAGTCGTGCTTTATCGAGTCCTGCATTATCTGGCCAGCTATTGAGTGGTGCGAAACGCTGTGACCCTGTCGAGGATCCACCACGTCCATCAGCGGTGCGATAGGTGCCGGCGCTGTGCCAAGCTAGGCGGACAAACATCGGTCCATAGTGTCCGTAGTCAGCTGGCCACCAGTCCTGAGAATCAGTCATGAGCTTCACCAGATCACTCTTTACAGCCTCTAAATTGAGTAGTTGAAATTGTGCCGCATAGTCGAAGTCTTCATCCATCGGGTCAGATAGTGATGAATGCTGGCGTAGAATACCGACGTCTAGTTTGTTCGGCCACCAGTCACTATTTGCAGTTCCGTGAGCCGCTTTGTTCGCTCCTTGCCCGTGATTAAATGGACACTTGCCTCCTTCTGGACGGCTGTTTGTGTCTTGTGAAGCGTTTGTATGAGATTGATTTTCCATAGATAGGTTCCTTTAAATTATTGGGGGTAATAAATGACTCAAAGTAGTTCTATCAGTGATCTATAAATAAGTAAATTAGATAGATTCGATGTTTGTCATAGTTTTAGACTATGGACGTGTCTTACTCTTTTGGTTCAGAGTATTTGATGTTTGGGGGTGATTTAAAAGTAGGGTTATCACTTGAGAGCATATCGATCATTTTCCCGTCGCCCTCGATTTCTATTTTCCCTGTCTTTGGGTTTATGTCTATTCAAGGAATGCAGAGCCTATATGTCTAGAGAACGTGTGCACCAAAACAGGCTAAATCACACTCTAACAGCTATATTTACCGGCACCGAGGAGGCTCAATCCCCCAAGAACGCTTCAAGACCAATAAAACTTTCTAATATCAAGCTGAAAGCACAACACTAGAAAGGAAATCTAATAAATCCCCAACGACTGCTTCGTACAAGCAATAGCAAAGCTAAATTTGCCTTGCGTCGGCCGCTCAGGTTTCAGTAAATTCCATCCTCTACGCTCACCTACTGCAAAAAGTTTGTCTGTAGGGTGAACCATCGTATTTTCCTCACAGATCATTAACATAGGGATGTCTGTATGACTGTCAGAGTAACCGTGGCTATTTTCTAGCACCCTGCTGTCCTCCCAGTCTGCAGGAAAATGTGATCTCATCCGCTCTAGCTTCACAGCCCCCTTATTATTATCACCGATCAGATCTGGGAACAGTTTCACCCGTCCCTCTAGCTCTACTCTAGTGCCATAATAGTGATCAAAACCCATCTTTTCAGCCAGATGCTTCACCCAGAACTCTGGACTAGCACTATTTAAAATGGTCAATCTCCCTGCTTCCTTCTCAGCGTTCACTATGTCTAGCACTTCAGCATACATCTCATCAGGGAAAACCTCATCCACAAACTCTCTCGCATAACCATCGATCGTTTCTTCATCCATCCCAGCAAGGTAATTCAAGAAAACCCGCTTCATCCCCCCCGCACCAAGAATCTTGGCAAAAGGTAGAAATGGCAATAAGCCCAGAACATGCAGCCTACGAAGAGGCTCACGCTTTAAGACGAAATTACAAAATAATAACTGTGTATCCCACGGCACAATCGTTTGATCCAGATCAAACAACGCGTATCCACTTCTATGATTGTTTTCCATATTAATCTCCTAAACAAATTCTAATCGCTCTCGCTGTCTCGACAACTTCTCCCTCAAGATCGACAGTCCTCAGCTTATTAACAGCCTTCTCGATCACACTCTCAGCGACCTGCTCCTTCGTCTCACCATCTTTACTGACTTTAGCTGCAAAATGGCCCTTATTTGTCGTCCCTAAAATAGTTCCACCTAACTTCAAAATCTCCATCGTATTTTCAGAGTTCAGCACCTGATAATCTTCCAGAGGAAGTAAGCCCTCAAAGCTATCACGGAAACCGATCCCCTCCCAGCCGAGCTTACTAGCAGCTCCGACCACACCGTGAATCACGGCGTTCAGACCAGAACAGTCACCACCACTATTTAAAATACCTATTCTCATGCCACTTCTCTAACAAACTACACAAAAAACCAAGCGAGAAAAATTCATCCCAGCTTGGCTTATAAATCTAAAGTTTATGATTAGCCGCAGCAATTATCGCCGAACTTACCATACCACTCGTTTACTACATCCCAGTTAACAACACTGAAGAATGCGTTGACGTAATCTGGTCTACGATTCTGATAGTTAAGGTAATAGGCATGTTCCCAGACATCAAGTCCGAGGATCGGTGCGCAGCCACAGCAGTCAGCACCTTCACCCATGAGTGGGTTGTCTTGATTAGGAGTAGAACAGACAGTTACCTTGCCGCCATCCTTGACACAGAGCCATGCCCAGCCTGAGCCAAAACGTGTCATTGCTGCCTTAGTGAAGGCATCCTTGAAGCCTTCGAGTGAACCGAACTCAGCATCGATCGCCTTAGCGAGCTCACCTGATGGTGCCGAAGCTCCTCCTGGTTTCATTGATTCCCAGAACATGGTGTGGTTAAAGTGACCGCCACCGTTGTTTCTTACAGCTGTTCGCTTCTCAGCTGGCACACTGTCGAGGTCTATGATGAGTTCACAGATTTTTTTTCCTTCGAGATCTGTTCCTACGATCGCATTGTTCACATTCGTCACATAAGCATTGTGGTGCTTGCTGTGGTGGATTTCCATTGTGCGTGCATCGATATGTGGCTCTAGAGCATCATACGCGTATCCTAGTTCTGGTAGTTCAAATGACATAATTATATATTTGGTTATTATTTGTTCGTTAGAAATGACGATAAATCGTGAAATTTTAGTTTCAAAACTCATCCAGTGACGCACACTAAACCCAACAAACTAATTCTGCAAGTCCCAATCAATTTCTAATACCACTATGAACTTCACTCAGGAACAATACATCATTCTAGGAGCCATCGCACTCGCTGCATTCCTCATAGGCTCACTCATCACATGGGCGATCACTTCAGGCAGAGCCAAGACCATCATCAATCAAATCAAAGCTGAGAAAGCCTCTGAAAATCAACGTGTAGAAGACACAAAACAACGCTTGACCAGTAGCCAGAAAGACCTCCAAGCACTACGTAATATGGAACTAACGATTAAGCAAGAGCTCTCTTCACTCCGTAGCGAGAACAAGTCTGCTAAAGAATTTAACATCTCTAATCAGTCAATACTCGAAGCAATCCACTCCATCGAGAAACAACTAAATGAGCATATCAACTCCTCCCAAAAACCAAAACTAACTGAAAACTTCCTCGAGCCATTCCCGGGTGGTGGCGACTTCGCCGATCTAGCCACACCACCAACATTCACAACAGACTCTACTTTAAACTCTGAGTTCGAAGGCTTTACCGCAGATACCGAAGGCTCAGGAATTTAGACCAATCTTCCCAATCAACGAAATGATCAAAGTAATCTTACTACTAACTATTGTAGCTATCCCCTTCCTCCTGCTCAGACTGCTCAACAACAAGAAAAGTCAGAGACGACAAGGTCTAGCTGAACTTAGGCTCAATGACGGGCAACGTGAAGCTTTAGCCAAGGACTACCCTCTCTACGCCAAACTACCAGAGGATCTAAAGCATGACCTAGAAGGACTCATCCACGTATTCATAGCAGAGAAAGCCTTTAAGCCCTGTGGAGGACTTGAGGAAGTCACTCCGCACATGCAGCGAGTCATCGCTGCCCAGGCCTGTATCCTGCTCCTCCGCATGCCCCATAACCTCTACTCTAAACTCAGAACGATCCTCCTCTACCCAGATACTTACGTTGCGACGGCTGAAAATGGTGAAATTAGCGTCCGCCTCGGCGAAAGCTGGGGCACTGGTTCAGTAGTCCTATCTTGGGCTAGCGTCATCAGCGGTGGTAGAAATACCAAAGATGGCCATAACGTAACTATCCATGAACTCGCGCATCAGCTAGACCAAGAAGACGGAGCTGCCGATGGCGTCCCTGAACTACAGTCTCGTGGCGCCTATAAAGAATGGGCCAGCATCATGCACCCTGAGTTTAAGACTCTGGTTACACGAAGCGAAAAAGGCAAACCATCTGTCCTAGACTCATACGGAGCAGTCAATCCTGCCGAATTCTTTGCTGTCTCAACTGAAACATTCTACGAGAAGCCAGAGCAGCTAAAAGAACAGCACCCTAAGCTCTACGATCTTCTCTCCAACTACTACGGAGTGAGCCCTATCGAATGGCTTTAAACTAACCAAAACTGATCTCTTCAGACCAATGGTCAAAGAAAAAGGAGGGATTCCACTTTATGCGGCAAGCCTCCTGTATGAATCCAAGTCTCATATCCAGCCAAGAAGCAACAGCAAACAACATTTACACTAAACTCTAATGACATATAACTATGAGCATTACGGAGTAATTATTTCTTCTGTCTCAAGAGTTTCAGACTCTTGAGATGGCAGTGTATTCTCCCACTGATGAAGTTCATAGCCAGGCGCTAGCCCCCCGATCTCTTCTAATAACTCGCCACAACGTTTATGCCATTTTTCATAATCTGGTGCTGATTTCACCGTATCTCCTGTCCTAGGAAACACCACATAAGTCACCCCTAAATCCGATACTGCTCTATTATAGGAGGAAACCACTGAGTTAATCTGCTTCGCCATTCTTAACGATGCTTCACCCGCTTTAAATGTAGGTCCACCATCACCAACGATCGCGGGATAAACCTTATTACCATGCACCACTGCTACGTAGTCACCCACCCTAGGAGCAAATTTATACGATGAACTAGCTGTTAGTAAATCGGTAGAAACAACAATGAACGGATCATGCTCAGCAATCAAGAAACTCCGTCTCTGCATGTCTAAAATTTCTATTTTCAGCTTTTGCATCCTTGCTCCCAACCAGTCTTTTCTAACTTTTACTACGGTTGGTAATTTCAACTCTGCCTCAGCATTTGCCACTCTCTGCTTCCAGCCTGCGACCATTGGGTTAGGGATCTTAGAAGTCTTCTTCCAGCCATAGCTCGTGAATGGCTGGTAATAGGTAGAGTTTACCACCTCGCTTGGCATGATAGCTAAACGATCGCCATCAGATCCATCCGTCACCACATCCATGTCAGCTTGGAATATAAACACCTTTCTCTTCGTATCTGGATCGGTCATCTCAAGCATCGTCTCACAGTCATAAAAGTTATGCATGCTAAGAACTTTACCCAAATTCATCACTTCCGTCTTGAGACGCTTTGTCTTGTTATTATAAAGCTGAGTGTAGAAATCTGAAACTTTTGCATTAGCCAGCATTCTCTCTAACCCTGGAAGTATCTTAGGTAGATGCGGGTTGACCCTCGCTAACTGATCGATCGTGGTCGAAGCCTTAGGTATTTTCACTTTTAAAGTAAATTCAGCGACATAGCTATCGGCACTTTTACGCTCATTAGAGGCTAATCCACCCTCTTGAAAGTTTGCCTTATAGTTCAATCGAAAGCCTTTTAAAGTTTTCCTAACATCCACATCTTTACTGATCGCCACCGTAGGTATTCTTGGCACGACAACTCTAGATGGCACCACTTCTCTACTAGGAGTAACAGTAGCAGGAATAGTAATCGGCTCAGCAGGCACTTTTTTAATGATCGTGCGAATCTTCGTCTTAGTAAGAGCTCTGACTGCGTCCTTACCTGTTTTAGTAAAGGGAAAGAAAATTCCAAAGCACACTATTAGAAATAGTGAGAACCTGACCCAAGGAAATCTAGCAGCCATTCTATTCACGCAACTCCCTCCCTTACCGTGATCTTCAAAGAGTGTGCTTTTATCGTGTGGAAATTGTTTTGACATGCTTCTGAAGAGTAATCTCATTTCATAAAAAGACAACGTGATTTGATAAGTGCATTTTTTGCAGCATTTAAATCTTGTCACCACGCACCCATGTGCTGCTTTTCAAGCACTATGAATTTTATACCTTGGATTCCACTAATAAACGCAACTTTTAATGGGCAGGAAGTAAACTGTTAAATCGACAAGGGAAAGGTCCTAAAACCCTTCCCTTTTGATTCAGTTATTACTTCACTACTGCCCAATCAAAAGAAGCCATGAAGCACATTACATCTGAAAAAAGACAGACTATCGAGCATCTGCTCAGTCAAAACCTAAGTCCAACAACTATTGCAAAGCAGTTGGGGCGTCATCAGTCATCAAATAAAGAGCAATGGTGACCACAGAAACGGGGAATACCGCAACGACTTAGCAGAGCGTAAGGTTCAAGACAGGCAAAAGTTTAAAACCAAGAGGCGCGACTATACACCAGCTATTGAAGCTTATGTTGAGAGAGAATTAGCCAAGTGGAATAGCTCCGAGCAGATTGTGGGAAAGGCTTATAAACTCGGTATAGATTGCGTAAGTATCGAGACAATCTACCATAAAAATATGGGCTGACAAAAAGCGGGGTGACAAGTTATATGAGAATTTACGCCATCGTAGTAAACGTTACCGCAAAAGAGGTTCAGAGAAGGATCTACGTAGTAAAATCCGTAACGCAACAAGTATTAATAAGCGTCCTGGAGTGGTGGACGAGCGGAATCGCTTGGGTGATTTAGAGCTAGATTTAATGATTGGCAGTGGTCATAGCGGAGCTATTTTAACCATCAACGACCGAGTCAGTGGACTTCTTATTATGGAACAACTAGGAGGCAAGCAGGCGGCAGAAATAACTTCCGCAACAATCGCACGACTAATACCTTACAAGGCTCAATTGCAGACAATCACTTCAGATAATGTCAAAGAGTTCGCTGGTCATCAGGAGATAGCAAAAGCATTAGAAGTTGACTTCTTTTTTGCACATCCCTATCATAGCTGGGAGAGAGGATCTAACGAGAACCTCAACGGTCTAATCCGCCAATACATACCGAAAGGCACGGATATAGCGAAGTTGCCTTCAGAGCTGTTGCCTAAAGTTGAGAAAGCTCTAAACGACAGGCCAAGGAAACGGAATGGCTATTAGTCACCTCAAGAAAAACCTCAACAATGAACCAACGAAGAGAAAGTTGCATTAATTAGTTGAATCCAAGTAAGAAAAACTAAATGAACGAAAATATAAAAGTAGTAAACGTAGCGGACGAGATGTCGAAGTCCTTCTTGGATTACTCGATGTCTGTGATTATTTCTTGTGTGTTGGAAATTGGTAGAAAAGGAATGCGTATTCAGCGATTCAAGGGACTAGGTGAAATGAATGCTAAAAAGCTATTCTCTACCACCATGGATCCTCAGAGAAGACAGTTACTCCAAGTCAGACTCGTCGAAGACAACGCTCTCAACGTAAGAAACCTCGACGTATAGTGATGGATAACAATAAAGACATAGGGATAACCAAAGTGATCTCAGAAATGATGGGCAAGGTAATGAATAAAGTCCTTTTTGAAGATCCGTTCATTAAAGAAAAGCACCACTCCAGTAAACCATTATATGCGGCATTGGTTCCTGATGAAATATTTAAAGGTAGTCATTTTGAACGAAGATTCGTAACTCCTTTTGGTAGGGTATGGGAAAAATTAGCTTTTGCTGTAGCTGCTGATTTTCATGGTCACTGTGAGATGGGGAAAATGATTAATGGAGTTGTTAAAACAGAAAGATTAAGGCGAATACAGGAAGTGTTAAATCAATTAGAGCATAGGGGAAAAGGTGTTAAAAAAAGAATGCCAAATTGGAGTGAAGAAATTAAATATATACTTAAAGGTGGAGGCAAACCTGTTCCAACCGATGTAGTTTGTGATATATTTATAGAAAGTGAAACTACTAGTTTAAATTATGCTTTTGAAATAAAAGCTCCACTGCCGAATAGCGATCAAACTAAGGTAAGCAAAGAAAAAATGTTTAAGCTATTAGCTATGGATGGCAATAAAGTAGATCATACTTTTTTTGCATTAGCATATAATCCTTATGGTAAAAAAGAGGATTATAATTGGGCTTTTCCAATGAGATGGTTTGATATGCAAAATGATCAATCCGTTCTGATAGGGGACGAATTTTGGGAGTTAGTTGGAGGGAAGGGAACATATTCAAACTTTATCTCTGAGGTTAATTCGTTGGGAAAAAATTATAGGGAAAGAATTTATAGGGAATATTTAGGTATGGTTCCCCCGATTAACTTTGATGAAACTAAGCTTCATTAATATGGTTACAGAGTTTAAATTTGTGGATTTGTTTTCTGGAATAGGAGGGTTTAAATTAGCACTTAGTGCTAATGGAGGGCATTGTGTAGCTTATAGTGAAATTAACAGTGACGCTATTAATACATATTGCGAGAACCATCAAATACGTAAAAGTTTAAATTTGGGGGATATAACAAAGATTGATGCTCTTCCACAGCATGATGTCCTGACAGCAGGAGTGCCGTGCCAAAGTTGGTCAATAGCTGGTAAAAACTTAGGATTTAATGATGATCGAGGCCAACTCTGGAATGACACAATTTATCTTTTAAACAAAAGTAGACCTAAAGCATTCATCTTTGAAAATGTTAAGGGTCTAGTTGATCCAAGAAATAGTGAGGCCTTAACTCACATTTTAAATAGGATTGTAGATGCTGGCTATTATGCTGATCACTTTGTAATTAATTCGCATGATTATGGAGTGGCTCAAAATAGAATTCGCATTTACGTTGTTGGTTTTTTAGATAAACGCTTTTTAGATGAATTTAAATTACCCAAAGCTGCTGAAAAAAAAATCATCTTAGCTGATGTATTAGGTATTAGAGTTAAATCCCTTAAAAAGGCAGAATCAACAGAAGTGAATTTGTTTGGAGTTGCTGTGCAAGCTAAAAAAATGAGCTTGTCCGCTAAAAATGGGCTTAACGATTATTTTTTGTTTAATGACTTAAGAAATGGACTCACTACTATTCACTCATGGGATATAGGATCTACGACAAATAAACAAAAAATGATATGTTTACTACTGTTGAAAAATAGGCGTAAAAATAAATATGGACCTCTAGATGGGAATCCACTTTCATTATCTCAATTGCAATCTTTAGATACAACAATTATTGAGTCGGAGCTAAATGAATTAGTGAAATTGAGGATTTTAAAAGAACTAAATTACCGCTTTGAGATATTAAAAGATCAAATAGATATAGACGATAAGGAAGAGTTAATACTTAAGTGTGCTCAAGCAGGAGAAATATCTGTAGGTGATCTAAAGTGTATAAAACACCTTAAAATTAAGCGGATATCAATCACAGATACTCTTAAATCGTTACAGGAAAAACGCAAAATTCGCTGTATTGAAAAACGATTTGACTTTAAGAATACAAAAATTAGTAGCGGTTTAAATGGGATAAATAGAATTTTCATGCCAACCTCAGATTTGTTTCCAACTCTGGTGGCTAGCGATACGAATGACTATGTCGCTACTAAATGTCTCGATGAAATTTATGATAGGGAAAGTTATAAGCAACAATTTATGGAACAAATATACTACACTGGTAAGTATAGAAAAATAACAAAACAAGAGGCTTGCGAAATACAAGGCTTTCCAACAACATTTGTTTTACCTAAATCTAGATCGAGATGGATGAAACTAATTGGGAATAGTGTGTCTGTACCTGTGATAGATATATTGATTAAAGCTATTATTTCAACTGGAGCGTTAGAACAGAACGATGAAAATTTAAAAGCAACTAATACATAAGGGAACCTCTGGTAACTAGGTTTTTTTCGAGATCTCGGCAATCATTGAAAAATCTGACTAACTTTGATTACGGCTTTTCACCATACAGGCTTATTTCAATAGTGTTTTCATCTGATTGCCCATGATTACTGGTTTATTTAGCCCTTGTTTGCCTCTTTTGAGCATCTAACTCTGTAAGAAGGCATAGCGATCCATATTGTAGCTTAAATTACAGAGTGAGTTGTGCTGCCTAGCTCGTTGTATTCCTATTTTTCTAAAGAAGTCTGCACCCATATATTTCATCCTGCCAAATACATGCTCCACGCGCACCCTCATTCGGTTCACTCTTTTGTTAAATCGTTGATCTTCCTCAGTCAGAGCTTTGTTACGATAGGCTTTGAGGGTGATAAAATCTTCTAAGTCTCGATCCAGCATCACTTGCTCATTTTTTTCTGATTTGTAAGCACTATCAGCTAAGATCGCCTTGTCTTTCTCATCTAAGAGTTCTTCGAATACTTGGCTATCATGTGTGCTTGCTGGGGTGGTGGCATAGCTGTCGATGAGCTTACTCTTCACATCGACTTTGGTATGGTTTTTATATCCAAAGTGGACTTCGTTGTTCTTCCTTGTCCAGCGAGCATCACAGTCTTTTTGTGAACCTTTGGAGTGTCTTTCTCAAAACCTTCTGGACGTTCGCCTGCTTTGATTTTCTTATTCTGGTCTCTGCTGTTGCGTTGTTTTGGAGCATCAACAAAGCTTGCATCAATGATGCTTCCTGCTTTAGCTATCAAACCTTGTTGTTCTAACATTTGATGAAAACAGCTAAAGAGCTTATTACTTCCATCACGTCCGTCCTTCTCAAGGAGTTCTTTAAAATCCCAAATCGTTTTAGCATCTGGAATGTGGTCACCCATTTGAAGATCTAGGAAGTTCATAAAACTAAGTCGATCACCTATTTGATACTCCATTGCATCATCACTGAGTCCGTGGAAGCTTTGAAGAATAAGGATTTTAAACATTAGAAGAGGATGAAAAGGCAAATTACCACCTTTACTCCAATCCTTCTTATCGTAGCCTGTCACTTGGATCAGTGTAGCCAGGAAAGCATTCCAATCTATGATCGTTTTAAGCTTTAAGACACCAACAGTGTGCTTAGTCATCTTTTGCTGGTGCTCAATGGATGAGAATAAATTGCCACCTTTTTCATGCTTTCGGAAGTTCATAAGCTTAATTTAATCTATCAGACAAATTTGAAAATATTAAAGTGGAATTATTACAGGTTGCCAGAGGTTCCCAACAATGAACCAACCAAGAGAAAGTTGCATTAATTAGTTGAATCCAAGCTTAGTTAATTTTATATCTTCTGTTTATCGAAAAATTAAAGGAGGAGTGACCGCTCCTCTAGGCTTTATATCAAATGCTTTAAGTGAAATAAATGTAAGCTATATCTTCTCTTATAAAAAAAGTCTGATATTCTACTCATTGACCATCATTCATTAAATCAATGATGTCACCAATTTTCTATATGCGATAATAAATAAAATTCTTACTAATCTGAATGTAATCAAAGCACATTCGACTATGAACACCATGATTCCAGACGCCCACCATCATCTTAAACAAGCAAGCTCTCAAGCTGATCAAAAGAAGATCGCTGAACCAGCCGACCATGATCAGCTCTGTGGCGAAGTTTTTCTACTCAGCCAGCAACAACCTTACTTCGGCCCACTTGCCTCACAATCCACACTCGATGCCTACATCGGCACAGCGGCAGAAATGCCAGCAGTCATGCACGAGATAGGAAGACTCCGTGAAACGTGCTTCAGAGCCATCGGGGAAGGATCTGGAAACTCCCTCGACATCGAAATTTATGATGAACACTACCTCCATCTTTTCCTCTGGGATCGTGAACTAAAATGCATCGCTGGAGCCTATCGTCTAGGATGCTCAGACCGTATTATCGCCGAGCATGGCTCCAAAGGACTCATCTCCTCATCATATTTTGAATTTGAGCAGCCATTTATCGACTTCCTAAATCCAGGCCTCGAACTAGGCAGAGCATTCGTCGCCCCCACTCACCAGAAATCTATCTTTGCCCTTGCCCTTCTTTGGAAAGCTATCTTGGCATTCGTATCAGAGAACCCACAGTATAGTAAGCTCTTCGGCACTGTCAGTATTAGCGATGACTACACCCATATTTCACAAGATCTCATTGTGAAATACATGCGTAAATCTCACCTAAACCAAACCATCAACAAGTGGATCAAACCAAATAACCCCTATCAGGAAATCCCCGACAACTACGATAACATAAGTCCTTTCCTCAATAACATAGAGCAAATATCGGCCAAAATAGCAGAGACAGAGCCAGACGGGAAATCCATTCCAGTCTTACTCCGCCAATACCTCAAGCTTAATGCTACACTGTTAGAATTCAACGTAGACCCCAACTTCTGTAACTCACTAGACGCACTCGTCTTGGTCGACATACATCAAGCACCAGCAACGATAATGAGCTACTACATGGGAAAAGAACGTTACGCTAAATTCAAACAAAGCGTGTAAAGCCTAACAGTATTACTCACCAGAAGATTCATCAATATCTGCAAAACCATCAGATCAGCAGACGTATTGATTATAGAGATCACACTTACTCTCTGCGAGCTACCTATTTTAGAAACAGCGTTATTCACTACAATCATCGATCCGTCAGGTAAATACCCCACACCTTGATGATCTTCTTTCCCAGTTCTTACGAGCGAGAAACTAAGTCTTGATCCTACCTCGACCTTTAACTTTAAAGCATCGTTGATATCATTTAAGTTAAGAACATCTATCCCTTGTAACCTCGCTACTTTAGTTAAATTATCATCTGTTGTGAAAATTTGATCATTAAGAATTCTACTAATCTGAAGTAGATGAGCCACATGGCTGTCATCACTAGACTCCGCTTTAGAATCATAAACAGTGACCCTAACATCTTTGAGCCCCTGAAATGTCTCGAGACTCTCCACCAATGCAAAGAAGCTCGTCACGAGAAGATCGCCGACAGCCCCTACCCAGAGATGGCTAATCCCTTTTAGCTGATAAGCCAATTCCGTGCCAGCACACACACCAGCAAGTAAACAAGCCAGGCGACATTTAAAGAAGTGCTCTGAGTAAAATTAGACACTTGAATTCAACCAACTAATGCAACTTTTGATAAAACCCCTAAAGCTTCTTGGGGAGACATGAATGTCTACGTTGGAGTCTTGCAGACGATTCCTGTTGTGTGCTCAATTGAGCCTGCTGTTGATACTAAAGAAAAGTCTATTACCTATCGAATGCCGCTAGGAGAAAAAGGGACTAAAATCACTCTTAGAAGATATGATGGAATATGGAAAATCGACACCTCGAAAGGATTTTTCTTACCTATGGAATTTTTCTGGCGTTAACATTTAAACTAAAACCATCGACCCATTTTTCTCTTATTGAAGAGAATTCAAAAGTTGATTAAACATAGCACAAGTGGAAAAGGTCAACAATCAAGAGGATTACTGGACAGTTTGTCCGGGATGTCAAGGCCGAGGGAGAAAAACCCGGAGGCTCACGAAGAAGGTGCGCCTTCGCTTCCAGAGGGCGTTGGAGACGTTTGAGAAAGCGGGGGTTGAAGGGATCGCTCCAGTCCGACCAAAAGGTCATCTCGACACATGTTCTGACTGTGATGGGTCTGGCTTGGTTCGTTCCACTAATCCGCCTTTAGAGGATAAAGAAAACTACCCACATGTTGCCATCATTGGTGGTGGAATAGGTGGGGTAGCTCTGGCTGTGGCTTGTTCGCACCGTGGCATTCCCTTTACTCTTTATGAACGTGATAGCGGGTTCGATGCTCGATCTCAGGGCTATGGGCTAACTCTGCAACAAGCGAGTAAAGCAATCGAGGGACTAGGCGTTTTCTCTCTGGATGAAGGGGTCATCTCAACAAGACATGTGGTTCATACTACCGAGGGAACAGTAATCGGTGAATGGGGAATCAGAAAATGGGGTAGGTCAGAGTTGAAGACAGCTCCGAAACAAACCAATGTCCACATCGCACGACAGTCGCTACGCCTAGCTCTACTGGAGCAGCTCGGTAGAGATGACATAGTGACGTGGGGACACCAGTTAGTAGATTTTAAAGAATGTGAAAGTGGCGTAGATCTGAGTTTTCAAGTGAATGGTCAAATAAAGAATACCGAGGCAGATCTTGTGGTCGGAGCAGATGGTATTCGTAGTTCAGTGCGTAAGTTGCTGATTGGCGAGGACACGTCCCCTCTTCGCTACCTAGGCTGTATTGTGATCTTAGGGATTTGTCCTTTAGAGAATCTCGACGGACTAGGTGTCCTTGAGAACCCCCTGCTAGATTCTGCCACAGTATTCCAGACAGCAAATGGCAATGAACGAATCTACATGATGCCTTACGATGCAAACACAATGATGTGGCAACTCAGCTTCCCAATGCCAGAAGATGAGGTCAAGGCTCTGAGCACTCAAGGTCCTCAAGCTCTCAAAAACGAAGCGTGTCGCAGATGCCAGTGGCACGATCCTATCCCCCAGATATTAAAGGCGACCAAAGCAGCTCAGGTTTCAGGCTACCCCGTCTATGACCGAACACTGCTCCAGCCAAAATCATTAGAGAACTCTGCTCAAGTAACCCTAATCGGAGACGCCGCCCACCCCATGAGTCCGTTCAAAGGACAAGGAGCTAACCAAGCGCTACTAGATGCACTAGCACTCGCTAAAGGCATCTCAAAAGGATGCAGACCTTCATCAAATTGGAGAGAATCTGGAATCAGAGAAAGCGTACTAACCGAGTTCGAAGCAGAAATGCTAGAACGTAGTGCCTCCAAAGTAAAAGACTCCGCAGAAGCCGCACAATTCCTCCATTCCGAAGCCGTGCTACACGAAGGTGATGAACCAAGAGGACAGTGTTTAAAGAGAAGAGATGGTGAATTGTTTACTACCCCAGAGTAAACTGATTCGAATCATAACCCACTTGATCTGGTAGTATAAGAATTTGACATAAACAGGAATAGGTTTTGATACTGCTAAGAAATTTCACGCTATCCTACTAAATATTGATCACTTCCCTGACCATCTTTTGAACGAACGTCACACAAGTTTCTATCAAGCAGAGGGACTACGCAAGATGACGGAGCAGCTCCACCCTAGAGGAATCTTCGCCCTATGGTCGGACGATCCACCAGAGGAGAATTTCATGAAAGCTCTCAACGAAGTATTCACCAGCTGCGAGATCCACATCCTCCCATTCAACAACCCTATCCTCGACCTAGACTCCGAGAGCACAGTGTATGTTTGTTCTTAAATGCTAGCTCTATAGATCATGAAACTCCTAGCCGTCATCGCCCTACTACTCCCCTTACTCATGATTAGTTGTAGCAAGAGTAAGACGGCTAACACCATGAGTAGTAAGTTCACCACGCTCGCTGAAAAACAAGAATTCCTTGAGCGCTATGTGACCTTTCATGTAACGATGAAGGAAGCGGGATAGTGCCTAGTCCGACCGAGTAGGATATACTAACACCTTACAAGGATCAATTGCACATAATCACTTCAAATAATGACAAAGAAATCGGCGGACATCAGAAGATAGCAAAAGCATTAGAAATTGACTTCTTTTTTGCGCATCCCTATCATAGCTGGAAAAGAAGATCTAACGAGAACCTCAACGGTCTAATCCGCCAATACATACCGAAAGGCACCAATATAGCGAATCTCCCTTCAGAGCTGTTGCCTAAAGTTGAAAAAACTCTAAACGACAGGCCAAGGAAACGGCATGGATATTAGTCACCTCAACAATTAACCAACGAAGAGAAAGTTACATTAGTTAGTTGAATCCAAGCTACCTAGTAAATACGTAATGAAATAAAGCATTAATGAATCATACAATGAATCTCTCTCCTATTCTAAAGACCGTCCTAGCACTATTCATCCTACTTCTAGCAGAGCTGTGTTTTGCAATCAATCCGCTTGAGACAATGAAACCGAATATCATCCTAGTCATGGCTGATGATCAAGGCTGGGGTGATACAGGCTACAATGGTCACCCATTTGTGCAGACTCCCGCACTGGATGCGATGGCGAAGGCTGGGTTTGTATTTGATAGATTCTATGCTGGAGCTCCAGTGTGTTCACCTACCCGAGCTAGTGTGATGACTGGTCGAAGCCCAATCCGCACCAAGGTGACAAATCATGGTCGCTACATGCGCCCACAGGAGCAAACCATTGGTGAAATTCTTAAGAAAGCAGGCTACATCACTGGGATCTTTGGCAAAGTCCACATGGGATCTGGACAAACTAATTCACCCTGCAACCCCAGCGCCATGGGATTTGATGAATGGGTCATCGGTCTTAATTTCTACGATAATGATCCCTACCTGAGTCGTAACGGAATAGTAGAGCAGTGCAAAGGTAAAGGCTCAGTTCTCATGATGGATGATACTATAAATTTCCTAAAAAAGAATAAACACAGTAACCAACCGATGTTTGCAGTAGCTTGGTTCCCTTCTCCACACGACCCACATCAGGAACTACCCGATGGGGAAAAACTCTATGTAGGCAAGAAAGATGCAGGATACTACAGAGAGATCACATTACTAGATCAGCAAGTTGGCCGACTCCGTAAGGAACTAAAAGCCATGGGTATCTCGGAGAATACAATCCTCTGGTTTTGCAGTGATAACGGAGGACTCGTCAAAAAGACCTCTGGAGGCAGAGAGAAAAAAGGCAGTATCTACGAAGGCGGCTTACGCATTCCAGCAATCATCGAGTGGCCTGCTCATAAGTTAAACGGCAGGACTGCAATACCTGTATCGACCTCTGACATGTATCCGACACTCATCGCAATGGCAGGACTAACGCTAGATGCCCCACACCCACTCGATGGGATCGACGTTAGTGATATCATCCTAGGAAAAACTCAGAAACGCAATAATCCAATAGGATTCTGGCATCAATTCCAAGGTGGCCAGAGCACACGGAGTGATTGCATACTAAAAGCACTCATGGAGAAGCAGCAAGCAGACGCACCACTACCTCATAACCCACCAAGAATACAAAAGGATATCTATGAGTTCCCACAATTCCCAGAAGATAGCACCAAGGGACATGCGGCATGGAATGACTGGCCCTGGAAGCTACATCGTATCAATGGAGACAACTACGAACTCTACAATTTAGCCAATGACCCAATGGAAACTACGAATCTAGCCACTAAATCCAAGCACCAGAAACGTCTCAAAGAAATGCAACAAGAACTAGATCTATGGATGCACTCGGTCATACGAAGTCTCAATGGTGAAGATTATAAAAAGAACTAAAAGCCAAACCGAAACAACAACCAATATTACATGATGTTCAAACTAACTATCCTATTATCTATAAGTGCCCTCTGTTCTTCCTGTAATAAGACCGTCTCGACGGAACAGTCTCACACAGAGACGACCGATGAAGTTACAGCGACTAAGCAAATCAAGGCGATCCTCATCGATGTCCATTCACCTAGAGAATTCAAAGGCGGATATCTTAAGAATGCTACCAATATCTCTCACAACGAGATTGCCCAAAGGATCACCGAACTCCCCACAGATAAAGATTCGAAAATAGTCCTCTACTGTAAAAGTGGAGGCAGAGCTGGAATGGCTAAGAGCACTCTAAAGTCTGCTAGTTATACTGACCCTTACTAACGCTGGAGGTTACGAAGCGTTAAAAGCACAAAGCTACTCCAATGAATGATCGCGTTATCCATTGAATTCTCTCTTCCATAGCCGATAAGCTACTTCACCAATTTCACTCCACCGTCTGCGAAGATAATTTTCTTCTCACGGTAGAGTTGACCTAGAGCCTTTTTGTAGGTTTTCTTGCTGATTCCAAACATCGCTTGGATTTCTAAAGCATCGCTCTTATCGCCGACATCGATGAATCCCCCACCCTGCTGGAGCTTGTCCATGATCTGTTCTGCGAGTATGCCGACTTTTTCAGCGCCCGGCTTTTGCAGCATGATGTCAATCTTATCGTCATCTCTGGTGCCTAGCACGTAACCTTTCATCTTATCACCGATGCTTACTGGCTGGAAGATTTGGTCGTGAAAGATCATTCCCCAGTGAGTGCCTTCTACAATGACATTATAGCCAGGTGTAGATCTCCTCACGATAAGGATTTCTACCTGCTCGTCTTCTAAGAATCGGTGCTCAACTTTATCGAGATATCTTCCGAGCTTAGTTGTCGCTGCGATACGTCCAGTCTTTTCATCGACATAAGCTCTCACTACAAGATTAATACCTTCACTCACTCTACGCTTCTGCTCACCAAATGGTAGCATCAAGTCTTTAGCCAGTCCCCAGTCTAGGAATGCCCCTACTTGGTTTACCTCAGTAACATTCATTAGCGCATACTCGTCCACCATTATCTTGGGGGTCTTAGTCGTAGCCACTAAACGATCCTCAGAGTCCTTGTAGATAAACACCTGAACCCAAGCACCAATTGTCTGATCTTTACCACCCTCGAAAGTTGGCAATAGGATTTCGCCACTTTCCTGACCATCTAAGTAAACTCCTCTATCTTCTAAGCGGACTACCTCAAGGGTGTTCCATTTTCCTAAATCTATCATCAAATTATTTGTTCTATTAATTCACTGTCTCTATTGTTGCCATTGGCACTTAAGGCTGAGCACTACCGCCGCTTCTCATATCATTGAGAGAAGGTAGTTTGGTCAGCGCTTCTAAAATTGTCTGCGGGCGCTGATTCCAATCTGGATTTATTAGAGAATTGAGCCACTGGACAAACCTTTGTGAAAGTCCGTATCTATAGCCTTTGATCGATGGTAACTCTCCGACCTTGTGCTTTGCATAGCTAGTCTCTAGAGATAATCCATCCATTGGGTGCTTACCTGCAATCATAGTGTAGCAGAGTTGACCTAACATGAACAGGCTAGTCACCACTCCCTGTGCATTCCCTTCATAAAGCTCAGGCGCTACAAAGGCTGGATCGTAGAGCCCGTGGTAAACTCTCGCATCTTTACCGTAAAGTAGTTCTGTGAGTTTGTCATAACCTAGATCCATCAACACGTATTGGTTATGACCGTCGGTTCTTGGGAGCACCACTACTGAGGTGGTGCGGAGATGATAATGATAAAACCCATGTTGTCGGCTCGTTTCCAGAGCATCTAGTAACTGCACCATCATTGTATGAATATGTTGCAGGGAGATTTGAATCTCTGTTTTGCGAGCGTGAGAAAGTAGGTCCCGAACTGTGTGCCCTTTGATTCTAGCTCCAACAATAAATGGATCTGACTTATCAATACTCACATCTAGAATCGGGAGAATGTTCGGATGTTCAACACGCACCATCCTCTGTAATAAAGCGACGAAGCCGTCTTGAAACTCCTTAGTGGGAGGAAAACTTTCAAATCTTCTGAGGGTTACTTGCCGCCCCATCATATTATCTTGAGCGAGATAGATCGTCCCGGCTCTGCCTTTTCCTAGGCTTTTCTCTATAGTATATCGATCGATCATCATTATTCGTTCTGTGCCTCTATATCAGACAAATTTCATACTCCTAGATAAAATCAGCATCTACGAGCGCATTGTAACCATGTCTAAGTCATTATAGAGCTATTAAGAAATACGTCTCATAAATCAGGGCTAGCCTCCATTACCCAGTATCTCACTCAAACACCTTGAGCGCCCTTAAGCAATAGTAGCAAGCACTTCAACTCATGTAGTCATATCACTCTGGGATGGCGTTCTATTCAACATCTCAAACTTTCTCTAGACCTATAACAGGCTGATAAAGCGATGATTAATTACGCATTCATGTATATTCAATCTATCTAAAACTTTGTCAAGTGATTAATCCTTCAGATGATATCTAAACGCACCATAAATCAAGTGATTGTAAGGATGAACTAATCAGCGAGATTAAACAAAAATCACGTCATCAAGAAAAAAATGCAAAACAACTTAATTTTATTTTGACAGAATGGTTGCCTCTGTTAGTTTGTGCCCGCACGTCCATAGGGTTTTCCGACGGTCATGTGCCTAAAAAAGCTATCATATAGGTGCTCCTGTAGCTCAGGGGTAGAGTGCATCCTTGGTAAGGATGAGGTCGACGGTTCAATTCCGTCCTGGAGCTCCATGACGATAGATTTAAGAAGGTAGCAAATAAGATAATCCAGCTTTCGGTGCATAACGCACCAGTGAGCTAAACATTAAGCGCAAAAAAAGAAAAACAAATATTATGGCTAAAGAAGCATTCCAAAGAAATAAGCCGCACGTTAACGTAGGAACAATTGGCCACGTTGACCACGGCAAAACAACTCTTACAGCAGCTATCACAAACACACTTGCTCTCGTAGGTGGTGCAGTTGCTAAAGCATACGACGAAATCGACGGTGCTCCTGAAGAACGCGAACGTGGAATCACGATCTCTACTGCTCACGTTGAGTATGAGACAGAGACTCGTCACTACGCACACGTTGACTGCCCAGGACACGCAGATTACGTTAAGAACATGATCACTGGTGCAGCACAGATGGACGGAGCAATCCTCGTTTGTTCAGCAGCTGATGGGCCTATGCCACAAACTCGTGAGCACATCCTTCTTGCTCGTCAGGTAGGTGTTCCAGCTATCGTAGTATTCCTCAACAAGGTTGACCAAGTTGATGACGACGAACTCCTCGAGCTCGTTGAAATGGAAATCCGTGAACTCCTCGACATGTATGAGTTCCCAGGAGACGACATCCCAGTAATCATGGGCTCAGCTCTTCTCGCCCTTCAAGGTGACACAGTTCAACAAGACAACATCAACAAGCTAATGGCAGCAGTGGATTCTTACATCCCTGAGCCAGAGCGTCCAGTTGATCAGCCATTCCTCATGCCAGTGGAAGACGTGTTCGCTATCTCAGGTCGTGGAACAGTTCTTACAGGACGTATCGAGCGGGGAATCATCAAGAAGATGGAAGAAGTTGAAATCGTTGGTATCAAAGATACCATCAAGACAACTATCACTGACATCGAAATGTTCCGTAAACTTCTCGACGAAGGTCGTGCAGGTGAGAACGTAGGTCTACTTGTTCGTGGACTTAAGAAAGAAGCTGTAGAGCGTGGACAGGTAGTAGTTAAGCCTGGCACAGTTACTCCACACGCTAAATTCACAGCAGAGACATACGTTCTATCAAAGGACGAAGGTGGTCGTCACACACCATTCTTCTCTAACTACCGCCCACAGTTCTACTTTAGAACAACTGACATCACTGGTTCTATCACACTTCCTAAAGGAGTTGAGATGGTTATGCCTGGTGATAACGTTCAAATGGAAGTTGAACTCATCAACAAGATCGCGATGGAAAAGCGTATGCGCTTTGCTATCCGTGAAGGTGGACGCACAGTTGGAGCTGGCCGCGTAGCTGAAATCCACGACTAAATACAATCTTTTTAATGTGCTAGCTTTTAGCTTCTTAGGATGCTAAAAGCAAGATTTCTGGGGTGCTTGAAGTTTTAAAGCTTGAAGTGCCCCACATTCGCACTAAAAGGACTGCCCACTGAAGCTGAATAGCCGATGTGAAAACTAAGGAGTAGCAAAACAAAAAAACAGGGTCGTAGCTCAATTGGTAGAGTAGTGGTTTCCAAAACCATTGGTTGTGAGTTCGATTCTCTCCGACCCTGCCACTCCTTCAAATAATATATAAAATACAAACATGTTTCAGAAGATTTCAACATTCATCGGCGAAGTAAGAGGTGAACTCCGTAAAGCCACATGGCCATGGGATTCAGATCCAAAAGCTAAAGGCTTCAAAAAATACAAAGAACTCGTCGACTCCACAGTGGTAGTCATGATAGCTATTGTTCTTCTAGGCGGTTTTGTTGCATTCTCTGATCTACTTCTCTCTAGTGCTATCAAGTTCGTTTCAGAACTCTTTTAGTATCTAGAACACTTTCCCCACAATTTTATAATCGATAATTTACAACTAATCAGATGGCAATAATTCCACCAGCAAACAAGCAATGGTATGTAGTGCATGTGCTCTCCGGTCAAGAACAATGCGTTCGTGATCGTATCTTGCGTATGGTAGAAGCTGAAGAAATGGGCGATTTTATTTATGAAGTCCTCGTTCCTCAAGAAATAGTCTCTGAAGTAAAAAAAGGTAAGAAAACCGAAACTAAGCGCAAATTCTATCCAGGATACATCATCGTAAACATGAACCTCTACACAGAAGATCATCAGCTCGTTGAGAACACTTGGTATTTCATGAAGGAAACTGATGGTATCATCGGCTACGCAGGAACTAAGAATGAGCCAATCCCTATGCGTCAGCGTGAAGTGGATGCTATGCTCGCTCAGATCAAGGAGCGTGAAGAAACCGTCCGTCCAGCAGTCTCCTTCCAAGTAGGAGACGAAGTAAAGGTAGCAGACGGTCCATTCCAGAGCCAGACAGGCATCGTGGAAGAAATAGACGAAAAAAAAGGAAAACTACGTGTGTCAGTAACGATCTTCGGTCGTGCTACCCCTGTAGAACTCGAATTTTGGCAGGTAGAAGCTGGTGAATAATCATCAGTTACAAACAAATCACCAATCATCAACTAACAACTAACATTTTAGCAAAATCATGGCTAAGGAAATAAAACAAGTTCTCAAACTTCAGATCAAAGCTGGACAGGCAAACCCATCACCACCAGTAGGTCCAGCACTTGGTCAAGCAGGTGTTAACATCATGGCCTTCTGTAAGGACTTTAACGCTCAAACACAGAGCAAGGCAGGAGATCTCCTGCCAGTTGTAATTACAGTATTCAAGGACAGTTCATTCACATTCATCACTAAGCAACCACCAGCAGCAGTTCTTCTTCTGAAGGCAGCTGGACTCAAGTCTGGTTCTGGTGAGCCTAACACAAAGAAGGTAGCGACTCTTACTAAAGCGCAACTTCTCAAAGTGGCAGCAGCTAAGATGCCTGACCTTAACGCTAATGACCCAGAAGCAGCATGCAAGACTCTTGCAGGAACTGCTCGTCAGATGGGAATCACTATCGAAGGATAATCATTTCTCAGTGCTAGTCACTGACTATATTTCTAAGCCACACTTGCATCGCAAGTGTGGCTTTTTTTGTGCTCATTTCGATAACTCTTAGGCATGAGCCTACGGCTTGGAAGCAGGAAGCACCGTGTAATAAAAACTTGTAGTCACCCCCCTAGAGGCCAGTTGCGAAGTCAATGGCATCCCTAAAAACTTAGCAATTAATCCCATCAGGATACCGATACCCAAAGCACTTAAAAACCCTAAAATCACCGCCTTCTCACTCACGCTTTCATAGCACCAATTCCCCTACACCAGAGACAAACCTCCACCCAGTAAAGGCATCATCAGTGGAGCTACCAGTAGCACCACCCCACTATCTGCAAGCAAACCTAGAGCCGCGAACGATGTCGCTAAAATCATCAGCACCGCAAAGTCAAACGATCAACGAGACTTCTCCTCTATCTCATCAAACAGAGCCACTCTCTCCTCATGTGAAAGCTGTGGCACATTCACCAGACTCTCTAACTTCACTTTAAATTGATCATCAATCGGAGTCGCTGCCCTCACCACCACACGCTATTGCCATGCAACAGCTTCTCTACGGATGCCTTTAAACGGATTATTATCTAGCTCGACATGACAGCGGATACCCTCTAAATTCAACTCCGCCACCTATTGTAGGGGAGTTGTAGCCTACAGACTCAGAAACTTCATCCACATCAGGTTCTACGAACAATGCCATCGTCTGACCAGAGTTCAGCTGAGCTGCAAGTCTTAAAGCTAGACTAGAATGTCGTCCACCAGAAGCTCGGCACCATGATCTTACCCAGACCTTCATCCCCCTGTTCGGATCACCATGACCTCGCAACTCACCAGCTCCATGAGATCGTTCATCCCTTTTTTATGACTGGAAGAATGACTCTCTGCATCCTGGAGCATCAGCAACATCCATGACCATCTACGTGCAGTCTAGGCTTTGAAGCGTAGATTCTAGCCGACCCTCTGTCTCAAACCAAGCCACCTCTTTCAGCTCAGTTTTAGAAAGTTCCTGCTTCACCTCAAGCACGTAAAGTTTAGTATCCTTAGCTTCAGCCAGCTTTTCAGCTATTTTAAGCAGCTTTTCACGATGCACCTCACTCTGGACTATTAGTAGAACACTCACTAGCTTTTAAATTTCTTCTCCAGTTCATTCATTGATATCTGAATCAGAGTAGGCCTCCCATCAGGCGTGCAATATGGTAAATCACAAGCAAACATCTCATCTAACAAACGATTCATCTGACTCAGATCACAGCGTTGATATCGAGCAGCACGACCAGCCACATTCTCAGCAAACACCTCAAACGCCATTAGCCGCCCTCTCCTACTCCCCTGAGTCTCTACTAACTCATCAATCACCTTCGTAATAAATTCTCTAGGATTCTCCAGCTTCAGCAGCGCTGGCAGACTACTCACCTGAATAGAATTCCCACCAAATGGCTCAACCGTAATCCCAGCCTCAGCAAAGTTCTCCACATTACTCAACACCATATCTAGATCTCGACTATCGAGATCCAAAACCTCAGGCACCAGCAGTCCCTGAACATCTACGCTACCATTCTCAGCAGCCTCGATCACTTGCTCATAAACGATTCTTTCCCTAGCCGCTTTAGGCTCTAACAGAACTAATCCATCCTCTCCCTCCATCAACACATAAATCTGATGAAGTTGTCCTAAAATCTTAAACCGAGGGCTCTCCACGATCACTGCCTCTATCTCCTCCTGCTCCGCCACTGGCTGAGGAGATTCTGCCCTGATACCAGGCGCTGGTTGAGACTTTTCAGCCACAGAAGGCTCTACCGTAGTCGATTCAGGAGAACTAAACGCCTTCCTAACAGGCATCACCTCACCACTCTTTCGAGAAATAATCTTAGCCTCCCCACGAGCCACTTGTTGAGGAATTCCCATCACCCGATTCTCAACCGCGGTCAGCACTAGATTTCTCACATCATAAGGTTTATGAAAGCGCACTTCCTTCTTCGCTGGGTGAACATTCACATCCACCAGTGCTGGATTCATAGAGATCCACAGCCAAGCCGTAGGATTCATCCCCTCGATAAGAGCCCCTTTAAAGCCATCCTTGATCGCACGGCTAATCGCCGCATCCTCAACTGGTCTTCCATTCAGAAATACAAACTGCTGCTTCCTCCCCTTCCTCGCAAATTCCGACGGCATCACATACCCCAATACTTCCATGCCAGACTGCTCCGTGTAAGGAACCTCTAACAAAGATCGACCCACATCATTCCCAGACAAACCAGAAATCCGTGTCCTCCTGTCACTAGTCGCAGGAACATCGAACACCATCCGACCATCTTTCCTAAACGTAAACCTCACCTCAGGATACGCCAGAGCGTGTAGCTTCAGCTGATACTCCACATGAGCAGACTCCGTGCTCTCCGTCCGCATAAATTTTCGCCGAGCAGGCATATTGAAAAATAAACTCTTGATCTCAAACACAGTCCCCGACTGTATCCCTGTCACCCTCACCTCTTTAATCACACCACCATCGATAATGATCTCGCTCCCCTCCACCGCATCAGTCTCCTGAGTCGCTATCCTCATCTTAGAAACACTCGCCACACTAGGCACCGCCTCACCACGAAATCCCATCGTAGTAATCGCCGCCAGCTGTGCAGAATTTTTAAGTTTGCTAGTCGCATGCCGCTCCAGCGACATCAACGCATCCTCCTTAGACATCCCACAGCCATCATCCGTGATCTTGATAAGCGTCGCCCCACCTTTCTGGATCTCCACCTCTACATGTTTAGCCCCAGCATCGATAGAATTCTCCACCATCTCTTTAACCACACTCGCTGGGCGCTCCACCACCTCACCAGCCGCCACTTGGCTCGCTAAAACATCAGGTAATATCTCTATCTTCGGCATCTCCGCACAAGCTAAACCGTTTTCCCCTCTAAGGTCAACAACACCCACAACAAAATCAGCTCTCCTAGCTGAAAATACGCGATAGAACTCAATTAATAGACTAATCCAACCCTCCATACAAAAAATCCCCTACCCGTGAGGATAGAGGATGGAAATTTTGTTAGTTTAACCGACCTATGGGACTCGGAAAATATGAGATTGGTCTGGGTCAAAGGGATCTCTAACCTTAGTGCCTGGTGGAATACCATCGACATCGACTTCGTTTTTATTGAAGGGATTGTAAACGAATCCTGGCTTTCCTGGGATTTTCACAGCTGTAGGTGGACCAGTTGGATTGACATCTGGTTTAGCCTCTTGGGGGGTGTAGCGGCTGGCTGCTTTGACTCTCCAGTCGTTAGTAGTCGAGAATCCTGCACTACGAATAGCCGGGGCTAAAGCACTCAAGAGGTCAGCTGGCACTATACCATTAGCACCACCCCATGCCACATCGTTACATTGGAAACAGATCTTCATCTTGCTCGAGAGCCTGCCATGCTCATAAAGCTCTATCGTGTAATGTGGGGCTATGGAACAATTTTGATTAGCTATCTTACCTGCTGATCTCATTCTACGAACATCGATTAGCATGGCACTTTTGTCCTCTGGGGTCAGATCCTTGCTCCCATACTTGTAGCTTGGCACAGCGATAGTAGTCGGCACGAGTCCGTAAAAGTCTGATTGGTGAGAGTGCTCTACTACTACGATCCTGTCCGCTCTTGAAATAGCCGCTTCTAGTGATTTCTTATAAGATGAACCATCTTTATTTGATTTACCTTGATGCCCTCCATAAATATAGGGATCTACGCAGGAACTCATCGCAATAGCACCTACTGCTAGACTCATTACACCTAGCAACCTAAAGATTCGAATAATCTTTTTAAACTTCATAATAAAGACGTTAAATAAATAAGCTGTATAGTCAACCCAGATTACTTGAATTGCAGTTATTTCAGTACTTAACTCAAAAAATCTCTAGCCAACTAATCGACTAGAGATTTAGAAATTGTTACCGAATATGGATTACATATCGAGCATCATACGAGTAGGATGCTCGAGGCAATCCTTGATTTTGATAAGGAATATCACGGCTTCTTTTCCATCTACAAGTCTGTGATCATAGCTGAGTGCTAGATACATCATTGGACGAATTTCCACTTTACCATTGATCGCCATTGGACGCTGCTGGATAGTGTGCATTCCGAGGATACCACTCTGAGGAGGTGAAAGAATAGGTGTGCTGAGGAGTGATCCGTATACACCACCATTCGAGATAGTGAAGACACCGCCTTGGAGGTCAGACATCTGGATTTTACCGTCACGTGCCTTTTCAGCGTAACCGATGATATCTTTCTCGATCTCTGCAAATCCTTTTTGATCAGTGTCACGGAGAACAGGAACAACGAGTCCCTTTTCCGCACCTACTGCTACTCCGATATCGTAGAAATGATTCTGAATCACGTCTGTTCCGTCGATACGACCATTCACAGATGGCACATCTTTCAGAGCCTGAGTGACTGCCTTTACGAACAGTGACATGAAGCCTAACTTACAGCCGTGCTTCTTAACGAAGTCTTCCTGAACACCCTTACGGAGTTTCATGATCTCAGTCATGTCCACTTCGTTAAAGGTAGTGAGGATAGCCGCTGTCTGCTGAGCGTTCACGAGATGTGAAGCGATCTTTCTACGGAGCATACTCATCTTCTTACGAGTCGTGCGTCCGCTGTCGTCAGTTGCTGGGATGGCTTTCTTAGGAGCTGGTGTTGTAACTTTAGCTGGTGCTGGAGTCGCTGCCAGCGTAGATACATGAGCGGCGGTGGGAGCCGAAGCTGAGCTAGCTGCACCTGCTACGATCTTAGCCACTAGGGTGCCGATCGCTACTTCTTCACCTTCTGGAACTACGATTTGTAGGATGCCTTCAGTTTCAGCTTCGATCTCCTGAGAGACTTTATCAGTTTCGATAGTGAGTAGAACGTCTCCTTTAGAAACAGATTCTCCATCAGCTTTGTGCCACTGGGCGACGTTGGCTGATGTTACAGACTCACCAGCATTGGGTATGATTACTTCAAATAACATGTGTTTTATATATGGTAAATTTTAATAAAGGTAATTCTAAACGCTAAACGCAGCTTCGACAAGTTGCTTTTGTCCGTGCTTGTGCATTGCCTTAGCTCCTGTTGCAGGGCTAGAGGCTGCTGGACGACCTGCATAGCGGATCGCACTGTCAAGTGAGTTCATGAGACGAGGTGCGATAAATGTCCATGCTCCCATGTTCTGTGGTTCTTCCTGACACCAAGTATATTTAGTAGCATTAGGGAACTGGCTAGTCAGAGCTTTCACCATCTCATCGTGATATGGGTAAAGCTGCTCGACTCTGAGAATCACTGCATTTTCAATCCCTGTTTCGTTGCGGTACTCATTAAGATCGTAGAAGACTTTACCTGAACAGAAGATCACACTCTCTACATTCTTAGGGTTTTCGAATGATTTAATATCAGGGAGTATTTCTTGAAAACAAGTGCCATCAAGGAAGTCTTCTATAGGAGACACTGCCTCTGCACGAGAGAGCAAACTCTTAGGAGTCATGATGATATATGGCTTTCTGAATCCACGTTTCTTCTGTCTACGTAGCGCATGGAAATACTGAGCTGGTGTGGTAAAGTTACCGACCTGCATATTATTCTCTGCACAGAGCTGGAGGAATCTTTCGAGTCTGGCACTAGAGTGCTCAGGTCCCATTCCTTCATAACCGTGTGGTAGCATCATCACGATGTCACTCGGTGTCTGCCACTTAGACTCCGCAGAGGAAATAAACTGATCAATAATCACCTGAGCTCCATTGGAGAAATCACCAAACTGAGCTTCCCACATGTTAAGCATGTTAGGACATTCTAGTGAGTAACCGTAGTCGAATCCTAGAACTGCATACTCAGAAAGTAAGCTGTTATAGATACAAAGCTTACCCTGATCATCTGAGAGATGTTGTAACGGAATGTGACGTTCACGAGTGTTAGAGTCATAGAAGACTGCATGACGGTGTGAGAATGTTCCACGTCTCACATCCTGACCTGAAAGCCTCACAGGATGACCTTCTAGAAGTAATCCACCCCAAGCGAGAGCCTCGCCCATTCCCCAATCAAATCCTTTGCCAGTCGCAAATGCCTTCTCACGACGTGGAATAAAACGTTTCGCCAATGTAGGGTGCATCGCAAAGCCTTCTGGAAGTGTTGTCAGAGTCTTACCAATGTGATTGATCACATCCTTGCTAAGACCTGTATTCACTGGTGAATGGCTGTAGGCAGGCTGAGGATCCGCAGTAGAGCCACTGAATGCTGAGCGATCTCCCGCTTCCTGCATTTTAAGCATCTTCTGATATCCTTCTTCGAGCTCGTCCCAGATCTTGCTATGTACACCGTCTGCTTCCTGCTGAGTGAGGCTACCCTCTTCTACAAGCTGGATACCGTATGCACGACCAAAGGCCTTGCGTGAATTGATGTTCTTATAAATGTGTGGTGCTGTGAATGCGGCCTGGTCAGTTTCGTTGTGTCCCTGACGACGGTAGCAATACATGTCTAGCACGATGTCACGGCCAAATTTCTGCCTGAACTCAAGAGCAAACTCAGCAGCCCATACCAGATCTTCTGGTGACTCACCATTGACGTGAAGGATAGGTGCTTCAATCATTTTAGCCACATCTGTAGCATAAGCTGATGAGCGAGCATCTTCAGGCATCGTAGTGAAACCTATCTGATTGTTAATCACGATATGGATCGTTCCGCCAGTGCGGTATCCAGGAAGCTGTGAGAGGTTGAGCACCTCAGCCACTGAGCCCTGACCAGCGAATGCTGCATCTCCGTGGATAAGAATTGGCAGCACCTTCTTGCGATCGACGTCATCACCGATGAGTCTCTGTCTAGCTCTAACTTTACCCTCTATGACTGGATTTACAGCTTCTAGGTGAGATGGGTTAGCAGCGAGGCTGATGCGGACTTTTCCGTCTTTCAATTCACGCACCTTCTCATAGCCGAGGTGGTATTTCACATCGCCGTCACCCGCTACGATAGCTGGGACATAATCTGGTGTAAATTCATATAAAATAGTAGTCAGTGTCTTCTGAAGGAAGTTACGTAGAATATTCAGACGTCCACGGTGAGACATTCCTAGCTCGATTTCCTGCACTGTGCTCGATGGGCAGTTCTCAAGGATCGTGTTAAGAAGGATCATAGTCCCCTCACCGCCTTCAAGAGAGAATCTCTTCTCACCGAGGAATTTCTTCCCGAGGAATTCCTCAAACAATTCAGCCTCTAGAACATAGTTAAGAACCTTCGATTTGATTTCCTTAAAACTCTTGATATTCTCAAAACGCCGCTCAATCTTGTTACGAATCCAGACACGCACCTCAGTATTGTGAATGTGCATGAACTCGAAGCCAGTCTTGTTAGAATAACACTCCTCAAGACCTTCGATCATTTCACGGAGAGTCATTTTCTTACCAGCACGGAAGAACTGAGTAGATGCCTCACGGTCAAGATCTGTATCGGAGAGACCGAACTGATCGAGAGCTAAACGTGGGTTCTTCTCAGCAGATGTTGCGAGTGGATTGATGAAAGCCTGTGTATGGCCAAGAGTTCTGTAATTATAAACGAGGCTCACGCACTTACCTCTAAAGCTAAGATTATGACCGCCAGTAGATGATTCTGACGGCACGCCTACAGCACCATTTTGAGCTGTAGCTGCTACACCACCTTCAGCAGCAACCTCTGCTCTCTCCTTTTTAATCTGAGCATTACCTAGCTCAAAACCTTCGAAAAATGCTGCCCACTCAGTATCTACCGATCTAGGGTCATTGCACCATTGCACATACTTCTCATCGAGAAGATCTGCATTGAGTCTTGGAGAAACAAATGAATTCATGTGTTTAATATTATAATTAGAAAACTTTACGTCCAAAGCATTTCTTGCTTAGTTCACGTGAAAGATGCATTTACTTAGGAGTCAGACGACTAAGAGTCAATAACACATCTACAAATTCGTCACATTTTTAGTATCAACTCTTATAAGGTAACCTCTGTCAACCTGTAATAATTCCGCTTTAATGTTTCCAAATTTGTTTGATAGATTAAATTGAGCTTATGAACTTCCTAGATCTTCAAATGGGTGACCACATTCCAGATGCTAAAACGATTTGGGATTTTAAAGAACTCATTGAGAATGACGGACGTGATGGAAGTAATAAGCTATTTAGCTATTTTCATCAAATGTTAGACCAGAAAGGTCTGATAGCTAAAGCAGGAAGCATCATTGACGCAAGCTTTGTTGATGCTCCAAAACAACGCAACAGCAGAGACCAGAATAAAAAGCTTAAAGAAGGAGAGTGCCCAGAAGGTTTTGAGAAAGACACTTCAAAGGGAGCACAAAAAGACTGTGATGCTCGGTGGGCAAAGAAAAATAACCAGACCCACTTCGGTTATAAAAATCATGCCAAAGTGGATCTAAAGAGTAAACTTATCGACAGCTATGCCACTACTCCAGCAAGCACGCATGATAGCCAGATTTTCGAGGAACTGTTAGCTAAAAAAGACCAGGCTATTTTAGCTGATAGCGCCTACAAGTCAGAGAAAAATGAGCAAGTGATACTGGATCACAATTTAGAAGGCTTCATCATCGCTAAAGCCTATCGGAATAAACCTCTGACTGAGCAGCAACAACGATTTAATAAGACTGTGAGCCGTATGAGGGTGCGAGTTGAACATGTATTTGGCAGGATGAAATACATCGGAGCCGATCTATTTAGAAAGATTGGAATACAACGAGCCAGACAGCATAATGCCCTCTGTAATTTAACCTACAATATGGATCGCTATGCGTTATTAGTGGCGTAGAACCCAGACAAGACACTCAAAAGGACTAACATCAATTAATTGATCAAACCACAAGCACAAACCAGCAATAAATCCCTAGAAAAAGTCAAATAATACAATCAATAGCAGTTAGATTCCTCTCAAATTGCAAGGGCTTGGGAAAAGTAGGCTGCCAGAGGATCCCATAAGACAATTAAGCCTTATAAGTCAGAAGTTTAATTTAGGCGAGATTACTCAACATCCATAATCATAACCTTACTCCACATATCTTTACACCCATTCACGAACACATCGTGATCGGGATCTACCTGATATTCGTTATGCTTCTCTACTGAGTCAAAACTAAGATAAAGTGCATAATCCCATGTCTTATCAGTCACAGGACGCTCAGGAGTCGCCGCAGAAACACCCCAGCTGCCACCAGCTACAGAAGAAATATCAGCACAGAGCTGTATTCCTGTTTCAAATGCTTTTTTATCTACATCATTCTGATGCTCTTCTTTTAGCCAAAAATATACGTGGTGTTGCATGAGTAAAAAATAGCGAATCTATCACTTGAAGAAAAGAAATTTCGACATAACATAAAATGTTTCTGTAACTTCTGAAAGAACAAGGTTAAAGAAATACATACTAATTTAATAACTAATCATCATGAAAGGAGCGTTACTACTCAACCTCGGTTCACCCGATTCCACAAAAGTTCCAGACGTAAAAAAATATCTTGAGGAATTTCTCATGGATGAACGCGTACTCGATATGCCAGAATGGAAGCGTAAGCTCATCCTTAAACTATTCATCCTACCCAAGCGCCCTGCACAAAGCGCCGAAGCCTACTCCAAAGTGTGGACAGAAGAAGGCTCTCCTCTCATCGTCACAAGCGTTGCTCAGCAAAAGCTAGTGCAGAAAGACACTCAAATCCCTGTATTCCTAGGAATGCGCTATGGCTCACCTTCTACTGCTGACATCATCGCTGAAATTAAGCAAGGCGGCATCACCGAACTACTCATCCTTCCTCTTTACCCTCACTATGCAATGTCCAGCTATGAGTCAGCAGTGGTCAAGACCATGGAAGAGCTCAATAAGCAGGCTCCAAGCATCAAAACGAAGCTAGTCCAACCTTACTTCAAGGACCCTAAATACATCCACGCACTTTGGGAATCTATCAAGCCACAATACGAAGGCACTGGAGCACATCTCATGATGTCCTTCCACGGCATCCCTGAACGCCACGTTCAGAAAACAGACCCATCACACGCACACTGCCTAGCCACCCCAGACTGTTGCGACACATGCCACCCAGCTCATGCCACGTGCTACAGACACCAGTGCATGTCGACAGCAAAAGAACTCATGAAGCACGCTGGTATAGATGAAAAAGACGTAACAATCTCATTCCAATCTAGACTTCTCAAAGTGCCATGGCTCAGACCCTACACAGACCACGAAATCGAGAGACTAGCAAAAGAAGGCGTCAAAAACCTCAAAGTCATCTGTCCAGCATTCATCACTGACTGCTTAGAGACCCTTGAAGAAATCGCCATGGAAGGAAGAGACGAATTCATCAAACATGGCGGAGAAGAACTTGAACTCATCCCCTGCCTAAATACCCACCCACTCTGGATTCAGTGGATGGTCGATAAAATAGAAAACTGGGAAAGCTAATAAAAAGGGAACAGCACCTAGAACTAATCTGCAATGGAGCATTGAAAGATCTACACAAAACCCAACACCCCAGCTCTGTTTCATCAACCAAGTTTCGTGCCTTCCGTGGTCAAAAAAATCTCTCAACCCGAGCTTTCAACCATATTAGTGAAAATCCGTGTCCATTCGTGGTGCACTCCCGCTAATGAGGAGATAATAACACAAGCCACCTACCAAAAAATTCTGGGTTGATCTGCGGTTAAAAATACACTAGCCCCGTAATTCCTCAGCAATCAAAAATGCCAACTCCAACGACTGCGTAGCGTTCAACCTCGGATCACATTGAGTAGCATAGTTCTCACCCAGTTGCTGATCTGAGACATTAAACGCACCACCAGTGCACTCAGTCACGTCCTTACCAGTCATCTCAAGATGCACACCACCAGACCATGTTCCCACCGCCTTATGAGCCTTAAAGAACGCTTTTACTTCTGACATAACATCTTCAAATTTTCTCGTCTTATATCCGCTCGATGCTTTCTCTGTATTACCATGCATAGGATCACAGATCCAGATCACATTACGCTTTTTAGCCGCCATCTTTTGGAACAGATTAAGCAATTTTTCATACGCCCCGTCAGCACCAACTCTTGTAATAAAGATCAGTTTACCAGGTCTATTATCTGGATCTAACATCTCTGCCAGTTTCGCGACTTCATCAGGATCAGCCGTAGGACCAACCTTGACACCAATAGGATTCTCCACACCACGTAGGAACTCCACATGTGCATGATCTAGCTGACGAGTCCGCTCTCCGATCCACAGCATATGCGCTGAAAGATCATACCATTTACCATTATTTTCTGAAAGTAACGCCTGCTCATACTCTAACAATAAAGCCTCGTGAGAAGTGTAAATCGTCGCCCCCTGAAGCTTAGAGAAATCATCCACATTAATACCACAAGCTTCCATAAACTCTAAGCTATGATGAATACGACTCGTGATACTTCCATACTTCTCACCTAACGCAGTATCTTCTACCGCATCAAAATTCCATTCTTTAACATTCTTAAGGCTAGCAAACCCACCTCTAGTCAAGGATCGCACTAGATTCATCGTCGCTGCCGACTGATGATACGAGTCGATCATCCGCATCGGATCTGGCTCTCTAGCTTCTGCTGTAAATTCTATCCCATTGACCGAGTCACCTCTAAAACTAGGTAAAGAAACTCCATCGATTTCTTCTAAGTCAGCTGACCTAGGCTTAGCAAACTGCCCAGCCATTCTACCGATCTTCACGACCGGACAGCGCCCAGCAAAGGTCAAAGACACCGCCATCTGTAGCATCACCTTCACCATGCTCTGCACATGATTTTCGGAAAACTCCTGAAAACTCTCTGCACAATCGCCACCTTGTAGAATAAAGGCCTTTCCTGCCGCCACTTCAGCTAAATTCTGCTTCAGAGTCTCCACCTCATCGCAAAACACCAATGGAGGTAACTCGCTCAATCTATCACTGACAGCTCTGAGTTCTGATGCATCCTTATAAGTAGGCTGTTGGAGGATTGGGAAATCTCTCCATGAATTTGGCGTCCATTTCATACACGCAAGATACGCGTATGATCGGACTTGTAAATACCAGTGTAGATTAAACTACCTTCATTGCCTTCTCAATAGAATCCAGAGTCTCATCGATATCTCCCGTGCTATGCGCCAAGCTGATAAATCCACTTTCATACGGGCTAGGAGCCATGAAGATCCCATCATCCAACAGAGCATTAAAGTAACGCTTAAACGCCAGAATATCCGCACCAGTAGCATCTTCCACATTCACGATCTCGTTTTCCGTAAAGAACAGACAGAACATAGAACCACAGCGATTAAATGTGTAATCCAAACCCTTCGATTTAAGAATCCTCCTCACTCCAGCTTCCAGCCGAGCACCTAATACCTCTAGCTGATCCCAGCCCTTGATATGATCCAGCTCTTTAAGCTGTACTAAACCAGCTGCCATCGCCAGCGGATTCCCACTCAGTGTCCCAGCTTGATACACAGGACCAATAGGCACTAGATAGTCCATAATATCAGCTCTACCGCCAAACGCACCAACAGGTAATCCCCCACCAATGATTTTACCAAGACAAGTAAGATCAGGAGTCACTCCTACAAGCTCCTGCACACCACCTCTAGCCACACGGAAACCAGTCATCACTTCATCGAAGATGAGAACGGTTCCATACTTTTTAGTAACATCTCTTAAAAGCTGTAAATACCCCTCCTGAGGAATAATGAAGCCGGCGTTACCTGGGTATGGCTCGACAATGATTGCCGCGACCTCCTCACCCATTTCCTCAAAACACTTCACCACCTCCTCAGGCTTATTAAATGGCAGGCAAATAGTATGCTTAGCAAAATCAGCAGGAACACCCGCACTATCTGGCTCACCATGCGTCAGAGCTCCTGATCCAGCAGCCACTAACAAGTGATCCACATGACCATGGTAACAACCTTCAAATTTCACAATCTTATCACGCTTCGTAAATCCTCGTGCCAGACGGATCGCTGACATTGTAGCCTCAGTCCCACTACACGTCATACGCACTTTCTCTACAGATGGAACCCAGTCTACAATAGTCTGAGCCATCTCAATTTCCCAAGGACAAGGAGCTCCAAATGAAACTCCATCCTTAGCCACCTCATGAATCGTTTGTGTCACGATCAATGGAGCGTGACCTAAAATAGCTGGCCCCCAAGTCCCGACATAATCAATGTAGGTCTTCCCATCAACATCCGTGATTCGAGCCCCCTGAGCACGACGAACGAAAAATGGATCTCCATCGACATTCTTAAATGCACGCACTGGAGAGTTTACACCTCCAGGGATGAGAGTCTTTGCCTTAGCGAATAATTTTTTAGAAGTAAGTCCAACCATAATTGTAGTATAGTTAAAATTATTGAAATGTAAAAAAATTAAGCCGCAACGCCTAGATTTAATTCGCTGATTGAGGTTCTAAAAAAATGCTGGCTATGTATGGATCAGCCATGTGGGAAACGGCGTGAAAGACACGCTACCTATCTGGGTTGAATTCCTCAAGACATCTAAGGCAAATAAAGATCAATTGAAATCCATTAGTGCGGCGACTATTGATCGCCTACTCAAAGACTTTAAAGTTCAGTCAGGTAAGAAACCACGACCACCTAAGCCCACCTCCGGAGTGAAATCCTTGGTAGAGATTAGGGTTATAAAATGGCACGACGTTAAGCCCAGCTGGATCGAAGTTGATACAGTTACTCATTGTGGAGGCGACATGGGAGGTAGCTAATGGCTGGACCGAACTACGAGCTATATGGAATAGAGGACAGCACGCTTCTCACAAAGGACTGCAGTCCATTTATGAAAGTCTCCCTTAAACTTCTAGGGGTCGATAGCGACAACGGAGGAGAGTTCCTCAACTACTTTATTTATGATTGGTTAAAAGAAAAAGGCATCGATCAGACACGCTCACGACCCTACTTTAAAAATGATCAGGCTTACGTGGAGTAAAAGAACTACACCCACGTTAGATATCTGCTGGGATATGAGCGTCTGAGCCATCAAGAACTCCTATCAGAGTTCAATGAATTACTCTCACTTTGGAGTCTTTGGAAGAATTTAAAGACTTGCCTCTGAAGGCTGTTCTACGCTACGCTCCGAACAGCCTTCAGAGGCACTAAATCAACCACAAACACAACATGCGTAGAGTGTCCCTATTATGAGGCAACAGGATAGTCTGTCTTTCTTCAGATGTAATGTGCTTCATGGCTTTTTTTGATCGGGCCGCAGTGAAGTAATGACTGAATCAAAAGGGAAGGGTTTTCGGACCTTTACCTTGTCGATTTAACAGTTTACTTCCTGCCCATCAAAAGTTGCATTTATTAGTGGAATTCAAGGAATTTTTTTATCTTGAAAACTGATTTTATAAATACTAACTAACTTGAAGCATGAAATACACAATAAATAATAAAACACGGATTAATAAATATACGGTCGCTCTGGCGACATCCACAGCGATGATGGCATCAGCCTCAGCAGCTACCATAGCATGGGCAGAATTTGATCTAGACGCTGCACCAGGTGAAATTAGCACCAACGGCACTTCTATAGAAGCTTTCAACATGGCGAATAATGATGTTCGAGAAGGGACTGATACAACGACAATCAATGGAGTAACCTTTACCACTACTAACCGTGGGGCAGTTATCTATGGTGATACCCTCGGAGTTAGCACAGGTGATGCAAACCTTGATTTACTATACCGACATGCTAAGAGTTTTTCAACTGGTCCGTTCACATTGACAAATCTAACGATCGGAAATGAATATGAACTTCAAACCTTCTTTGGCTGGAACTTATTTGGGTCGAGAATTACGATGAACGTTGGTGATGGTAGCACTATTCAAAAAACATCTTCTGGAACTACAGAAAATGGAGCGTGGATCACTGGCACATTTATTGCTGATGCTACCACACAAGGCTTCCATTCTTCATTCGGTACTGATACAACCTCTTACCTTTCAGGATATCAGCTCAGATCAGTCCCCGAGCCATCTTCCACAGTCCTCATTGGTCTTGGAGGTCTAGCTCTGATCTTACGCAGACATAGGTAAACTAACCTTACTTAAGCTTTTTAAACTTCACTTGCTTCCTTAGCATGTGAGGTTTTTTGTTTTAAATTCAGGTTCATGTCTTCTTCTTTTTGCTTTCATTATATTATATGGTTTGGGTTCGGTCATTTTACCGTCCCTGTCCACCAATTACATAACTTAGCTACTCGCCTGAATTTAGGGGATCACCTCACATTAACTAATAGATTATATCAGAATAACTATAAACATAATTCTATGATTATAAAGTTTAGTTTGAGCTGGCTCCCGTATTTAAACGTCTCATATTTCAGCGAATGCCACTAGTATTATCAGAAAATCACGCTTAGCTTTACTCGCCACAGTTTAGCGTTGATTTATGTGGCGTCCCGCACTATCACCCACTCGCTATGCCTAAAGTATTTATCAAGACCTACGGATGACAGATGAACGAACGTGATTCTGAGCAGGTTGCTCAGATGTTTTTGGAAGGTGGCTACACGCTTACTAAAGATGAATTTGATGCGGATGCGATCCTTGTAAATACTTGCTCAGTGCGTGATCAGGCAGAGCAAAAAGCCCTCGGGAAAATGGGCCATATGGGTAAACACCGTCAATGCAAACCACACGTAGTCTATGGCTTCATGGGCTGCATGGCGCAGAGCCGTGGCAACGAACTTTTCAATAATGTTCCCCACCTAGACGTCGTCGTAGGCACTCAGAAATACCATAAGGTTTTCCAATATGTAGATGACATCCTCACCAAGCGACTCGAACGCCGCATGGACGATGTAGAGCTCTCTATGATCGGTGAATCCGTCTGTGACATTGCAGAAGAAAAAGACTCCCAAAACACTATCAAGGATCACATCACCGAGAATATTAATCCATCCACCTTCGTCTCCATCATGCAAGGCTGCAACATGACCTGCTCTTACTGCATCGTCCCAGACACCAGAGGTAAAGAACGTGGCAGACCGATCCAGAGCATCATCGATGAAATTAAAACCCTCCGTGACCGAGGAGTCGTAGAAGTCACCCTCCTAGGACAAATCGTCAACCTCTACGGCAGAACAGAATTTCCAAAAGTCGATGGCAAATCGCCCTTCGTCCAGCTCCTAGAGCAGGTCCATGAGATAGACGGTATTGAGCGTATCCGCTTCACCTCCCCACACCCCATCGGCTACCGAGAAGATCTCATCGAGGCATTCACCTACCTCCCTAAACTCTGCTCCCACATTCACTTCCCCATGCAGAGCGGAAGTGACCGTATACTTAAATTGATGCACCGCCCCTATAAGAATGAAAAATTCATAGAGATCTGCAACAAGATGAAACAAGCCCGCAAGGACTTAGCCATCACCACAGACGTCATCGTAGGCTACCCAGGCGAGACAGAAGAAGACTACCTCATGACGAAACAGACCATGAAAAACATCAGCTTCGATAACGCCTTTATCTTCCGCTACTCCAAGCGCCGCAACACCCCAGCAGCAGAAATGGAGCACCAGATCGAAGAAACCGTCAAAGAAGCACGAAACCAAGATCTGCTAGCCATGATCGACAAAATGGCCATCGCAAAACACGACGCCCTAGTAGGCACCACTCAGGAAGTCCTCTGCACCGGAGACTCTAAAAAAGACGCCTCCAGACTAACAAGCCGCACCTCCCAAAACAAAATCGTCATCTTCGACGGCAAATCTGAGCGCATGATAGGGAAGATCCTCCCTATCAAGATAGAACGCTCATCTGGCTTCACACTCTTCGGCACCCCAGTCATCCACGATTAATCCGCATCAAAAACACCATGCCCCGAGACATCAAAGAATCCGATTAGAAGCATTTTACTATTGTCCGGAAAGGAGCTCTAAGCAAACACTGCAAAACAACACTTCAGCAGCTTACAGACATTGCAGCCGACCAAAATCTAACCCCACACGAAAGCTACCTAAAAGCCTACACTCATATCCACAAAAAGGATAAAGAAGTAGCCAAAGCTTTCAACGACATCCGCCGCTCAACCGCCGTGCAGCAAATTATCATCATGCACAGAATGCTCCTCTTCTCAGAAGAAAACATGGCAGGCTTCTCTGAAGAGATCAGAGCCATCATAAAAAACCTCGAATAAGCTTCCACCCTTTGGACATAGACCTCTCGGGCGATAAGCAAACCGAAGTAGTCCTACCTCTCAAGCAAAGACCTTATCACCCTGCCCCCTCCAGCCCCGTGTGCAGTAAATCAAGACATGCTCAGTCACCGCATATTTAGCCTCAAGCTTACCATGACACACTCCTCTCGACTCTAAATCACGCTTCACACTCGCATTATTCGTCAACTCACCCAGCAGCGTCACTGAATGCTTTGCGGATAGCTTCTGAGCCGTTTCGCTCGCAGCCTTCACCCCAAAACACATCCCATAGTGTCTATCCTCTATCACATCAAATTTCGTTTCTAGTTTCACCTTCATGATGAGAACACTAACGAGCATAAATAAAGCCGTGATGAAATCTCCATGAATTATGCCCAATAATGTATTTGGAAAATCCTAATTCCCTACTATTCTACCGACATGTCAGCAACATCCATTGATCTCAAAGCAGAAATTCAACGACTCAAGATAGAAAAGAATGCGATAATCTTAGCCCATAACTACCAAGTGGGAGAAATCCAAGACATCGCAGACTACGTTGGCGATTCATTAGGGCTGGCTTACAAAGCAAGAGAAACAGATGCTCAAGTCATCTGTTTCTGTGGAGTTCACTTCATGGCAGAGACAGCCAAGATCCTCAACCCGACTAAGACAGTCATCCTACCTGACAAGAACGCAGGTTGCTCACTAGAAGAATCATGTCCTGCGGTAGATCTCGAAGCATTCCTCAAGGATTACGAAAAGAAAAACTACTACGTCATCGCCTACATCAACTGCTCAGGCGGTGTCAAAGCACTCTGCGATGTCATCTGCACCTCTGGAAATGCAGTTAAAATAGTCAACAAAGCACCAGCTGACCGCCCTATCCTCTTTGTCCCAGATGCAAATCTAGGCGCTTGGGTCATGGAGCAGACTGGTCGAAAAATAGATCTCTGGCAGGGATCATGCTACGTCCACGTAGCATTCACACAAAACTCTATCAACAAGATCAAGGAAGAATACCCAGACGCCCTCGTGGTAGCTCACCCAGAGTGCACAACTGCTGTCCGCCTCCTCGCTGACGAAGTCTGCTCTACTGAGAAGATGGTGACTTACTGTCAGGAAGCACCAGTCAAAGACATCATCGTAGTCACCGAGAACGGCATGCTCCACAGGCTCCAGAAAGAAGCTCCTGATAAGAACCTCATCGCTGGACCGACAGATCACTGCGCTTGTAACGACTGTAAATTCATGAAAATGAACACACTCCAGAAGCTCCACGATTGCCTCTTAAATCTCAGCCCAACAGTAGAAATGCCAGAAAACATCCGCAAGAGAGCCGAAGCTCCAATCACCAAGATGCTGGAGCAATCTAAGTAATTCTAACTCCTCCCCCCTAGGAGCTTACTCCTTGGATTCAACTAACTAATCCAAGCTACCTTACAATCATGAAAAAAATCTTAGTTACTGGCGGTGCCGGATACATCGGCTCCCACACTTGCATCGAACTCCTCAACTCAGGATACGAAGTCGTCATCGTGGATAACTTTACAAACTCAGTTGCTGAACCTGTAAAGCGTCTACAGGAGCTCGCAGGCAAACCTATCTCCTTCCATGAGGTTAACTTACTAGACGAATCTGCCCTAGATGCGGTCTTCGAAAAGGAAGATCAGATCGATGCCGTCATCCATTTTGCAGGCCTAAAAGCAGTCGGTGAATCTGTAGAGAAACCACTGATGTATTATAAGAACAACATCACTGGATCACTCACACTCTTCGACGTGATGCAGAAACACGGTGTAAAGAACCTCGTATTCAGCTCCTCGGCGACCATTTATGGCGACCCTGAAGAGACCCCTATTAAAGAAAATGCTCCTGTCTACGCCACTAATCCATATGGACACACTAAGGCGATGATGGAGCAGATCCTCATGGACACTAGTCACGCATTTGACTGGGGCGTAGTGCTACTTCGTTACTTTAACCCAGTAGGCGCACATGAATCAGGAATGATCGGTGAAGACCCTAAATACCCTAATAACCTTCTTCCATTCGTCTCACAAGTAGCCGCTGGAATACGTGCGCACGTCACTATATTCGGTGATGACTACGACACTGTCGATGGCACAGGAGTCCGTGACTACATCCACGTTGTAGACCTAGCTCGAGCACACGTAAAGTCGATCGAGAAGCTTGCTAAGCACGATAAAGGAACACTCATTTACAACATTGGAACAGGCACGGGCTACTCAGTTAAGCAGATGGTCGAGACCTTCAGCCAAGTTTCTGGTAAAGAGATCAAAACTGTCGTCGGACCGAGACGCCCAGGCGATATCGCAGAATGCACTGCAGACGCCTCTCGTGCGAATAACGAGCTCGGCTGGCATGCTCAGCACGACCTACAAGACATGATCGTATCAGCCTGGAAATGGCAATCTCAAAATCCAAACGGATACAGAGATGCCTAAGTAACTCACTAAAGTCCCTCACCTTTATAGAGTCCCTTAGTGAATACAAGGGACTTTTTAGTCTTAAAACCAACAGACAGATCCGTATATACCCTTGACAGAGGGCCATTTAGTCATAGGTTTCCGCATCTTTATTAATCACTAATCACAACCTTAATATCATGAAGCTTCTACTATCTATCCTCTCAGCGATCGCAACTCTAGCGATGTCTTTCACATTTTCTAGCTGTAGCTCTTTCCCCCTTGAGGACGACGTCTCACCCTACCTTGCAGGCTACCAGCCACAAACTGAGAAACATAGAGCCGGCTACTGGGATGGAGATGGAGTCACTGGTGAGCCAATGATAAAAATCAATATCGATAAGCAACAGGCTTATTTCTACAAAGGCGGTCAGCTCGTAGGACAAACTCCAATTTCAACTGGTATCGAAGGCAGAAACACTCCTAGAGGACGTTACAAAGTCACACAGAAAAGCCCAGACCACCACTCTAACCTTTATGGAGTCATTAAAGATAATGCCACGGGAGAAATCATCATAGCAGATGCCAAGACGGGTCGCAATAAAGCACTACCTGGTCAAACATTCGACTACGCTCCAATGACGCACTTCCTCCGCTTCAATGGCTCAATCGGCATGCACAAGGGACACCTTCCTGGCTTCGCTGCATCACACGGATGCGTCAGACTCCCAGGACACATGGCTGAAATCTACTTCGATAACGCCAAGCTAGGCACTCCTGTCATCGTAGAATAGCCCTCTAATCTTTTTACTCAGTCCATTTAATGTTCCAACAAATGGAAATATCTGCCGCCGAGACAGTCAAGCTTCTCCACTCAGAATCTCCTCCGCTATTGATCGACTGCCGAGAGGAAAATGAATACGAGTTTTGCCGTATTGAAGGAGCTATTCTTGTCCCTCTTTCAAACTTTTCTGGCAAAGCAGAAGCCTTGCTCAATCATACCAATGACACAGTAATCATCTACTGCCATCATGGAGTCCGTTCACTACATGCTGCTCAGTATCTCCATCAGCAAGGGTTCACAAAAACACTCAGCATGCAGGGTGGTATCGATATCTGGTCATTAGAAATAGATCCAGAAATTCGCCGTTACTAAACTCATTGCGTTTAAACAATATCGACGGAAAACCGAAGTCCTTCACCAAATTTTGTATGTGGCGTTTTACTTTAATTGGCTCAAGGTGGCAGTTGTCATTCTAGTTTGAACAGACAAGCTGTCTAGCTAATTTCACACTACCAACCAAGGTAGGCAGAAGAATAATCGAGCGCTCATGATCAGAGCCGCGATGATGTATCCGTAGCGAGCAATGCTCCAATCATGCTTACCACCTATCCAGTCCAGCACCGCCACGATCCTATCACCGTAGATCCAGACTAGGAATCGGCGAAACCAATCAGGAATCGATGCGCGTCCATCTTGTTTAGCCACCGATTTCCCTTTCTGCTGGTAGAGCATCAGCAGATTTCAAAAAATCTAAATTCCCCGTCGTCAACCCAGTTCTCAATGCAGTCAAAGATGTCTACATCAGCCCTTACAGACCATACAACCCGATTGACACAAAAGGTTACAGAAGCGACTCTGTTGTAGGTGACCCATCGACAATGAAAATCAACTCAAAAACTGGTAAGCTGGATAAATCAACTGTCAAAGTATTCCGCCTACCATAGCTTTTCACAAAAAAACATTTTCAATCAAGAAGCCTTTCGTGGCAAAACGAGAGGCTTTTTTATTTGAGTAGTGATGGGCTTACTTAATCTTCCTAGCTACAACCTCAGGAGGTGATGGTTCAGAACGAGAATTTGGTAGTAATAATAGCTCTCCCCCCATCTTCGACGAATCTCATGTAATGTTCAATCCCTCCATTTGGCGTTAGATAAACATTCCAGTCAACTCTACTCCAGTCTCCGTGGAGAATCTGATCCTTGATTGTAGTGGTGTAGGTAGAATCTGATCTTAACTCGATTTCATACCCATCACCTTCTCCACGCTTCCGAGGCATTCTCTATTTCCAGACTCCATCCATCAATTTCTGGTCTGAGCATGATGAAAACTCCCATCAAGACCCAAGGAGCAACTATTATTTTCAGCCCTTTGCCTAGCCCTCTCTTCGCCATACAGTCGATGACTAATACACAGACCCCAACAACCAAACCCACTGGTATTAGAAATAACAATAAGAGTTCGAGTAACATCATGAACAACTAGTATCACCTTCCTGATCATTTTACTAGAATCTCTGATAAAAAATGACCTGCCGCAATTAATCACGGGAGACCATATGGAAATTAATTATAGAAGTTCTACTTAGTGAGACTTACAGAATTCTTCGAATCTTGAAAGCCCTTCGTTTAGAACGTCGAGTGTGGTGCAGTAACTGATACGGATGCTGTTGTCGTTTCCGAAAGCAATTCCTGGCACTGCAGCCACTCTGTAACGAGTAAGAAGCTTATAACAAAGGTTGACTGACTTGATGCCGAGTTGCTCTGTGTTTACGAGGAAATAGAAAGCACCCTGTGGCTCAGTGACTGAGATGTTAGGGATCGCTTTGAGGAGATTATACATGAACTGACGGCGCATGTCATACTCTTCACGAAGGTCATTCACGAAAGTATTCTTAGTCTCAAGCGCTGCAAGAGCTCCATACTGTGCAAATGTGCAAGCATTAGAAGTGGTGTGTCCCTGCATGTTGCAGATCGCTTCAGCGATAGCTTTAGGCGCAGCAATGTAGCCGAGTCTCCAGCCAGTCATTGAGTATGCCTTAGAGAATCCACCGATAGTGATAGTGAGATCGTAAAGTTCCTGATTGATTGACGCAATGCTCACGTGCTTAGTTTCACCATAAACGAGCTTTTCGTAGATTTCGTCTGAAAGGATAACGATGTCTTCAAGAAGTGCGATTTCACCGATAGCACGGAGTTCGTCTTCTGTATAAACTGCACCAGTTGGGTTACCAGGTGAGTTAAGAATGATCATTTTAGTAAGGCCAGTCATGTTCTCTTCAAACTGTTCTGGAGTCATCTTCCAACCATTAGCTTCAGTAGTCTCTACGAGAACTGGAACACCACCAGCGATCTTAACCATCTCTGGGTATGAAAGCCAATATGGTGATGGGATGATGACTTCATCACCTTCTTCGATCACTGCCATGATAGCATTCGTGCATGAGTGCTTAGCTCCGCTGCTGATAATCACCTGCTTTGGCTCGTAGTTGAGATTATTATCTTCCTTGAGTTTCTTAGCGATTGCTTCTCTTAGCTCAGGAATACCTGCTGCTGGAGTGTATTTGGTTTTGCCATCTTGAAGCGCTTTGATTGCTGCTTCCTTGATAAAGTTTGGTGTGTCCATTTCTGGCTCACCACCTGCTAGACCATAAACTTCTTCACCACGTGATTTCATAGCCTTCGCTTGATTAGTGATACTGAGTGTGAGTGACGGGGAAATACTGTTGATTCTTGATGAAATGCTGTTCATAAGAGTGTTTCTATTATTATTACTGATAAGTTTAAGCTAAATTAGAATGCTACCAAAGGGCAAATTCAGATTTATCAGTGAGAACCATGAACTCCCCCTCTGGAGTCGGATCATTACTTAAACCATTGGGCATAAATTGCAAGAGAAATGGAAGACCTCAGTAAAAAATTATGACACCCAGCCCATCTCTAATTGACCAATAAAAACTACTTCTTACCTCTGGCTGTCACCCACTTACCTTTTTTGACGACTTTGTGAAATGTTAGGTCTGCGGCTTCCGCTGACTTTTTAGTGTCTTCCCACTGATCCGCAAGGATTCCTGAGAGAATGATGTCTCCACCAGTCTCTAGACTCGCTGCTATGACTGGAAAAGCCTTCTGAAGGATAGTAGAAAACATGTTTGCCACAACTACTGACCACTGTCTAGGAGGTGTCCATTTAAGAACATCTTGCTCTCTTACCACGATATCACTGACCTCATTGAGAACCATATTTCGTTCACTGACGATAACAGCCTCGGCATCGAAATCATGTGCCTCACATGCCTGAGCACCGAGCATCTTAGCGGCGATAGCAAGGACTGCTGTGCCACAACCTAGGTCGAGCATCTCCCAGTTTGTTTTTGATTTTTCCTTAGCTATATCGACGATGAATCTCAAACAGGTAGAGGTAGTAGCGTGATCACCAGTGCCAAAAGCCATTTCAGCAGGGACTTGGATCACATGTCTGTCGGGATGCTCCTTACGTAGCTTCTCAGCTTCAGATTTTTCACGAATTCCTGTCACTAAGATACAATCACGGATTTTTAGTGGAGGTTTCTCCACGGAGCTTAACGCCATCCAGTTTTGCTGCTTCGCTTCACGGATACTCCCGCCCCATTGTCTCTGAATCTCTGCCGCTTCAGCTTCCGTCTCGGTATAAACCTCCACTCGGACAGACTTACCGCCCTTGATTTCAGAGATGACTGAATTCGCATTTCCATAGAAGCGTTCTTCCCAAGCGTCCGCCCACTTGACTGATGATAATTTTGACCAATGATGCATAATTTTTTATAAGTAATGGATAGTAGGCTAGCTTATTAAAATTCGCCTCGTTGGGTTTTCTCGTTGTAATTAACTCTTTCTTGGTCACGTCGCTGACCGATGATGACTGGTTTACCTCGTTTAGAAAGTGTGACCTTCTCCTCGACTTCTCCATCATCACCTCTTCTATGAACCCAGACACTCTGAACTAGACCAAGCATGAACATACACATGACAACAAAAGTCCCAGAGTAACTAATCAAAGGAAGCGGAATACCAGTCACGGGCATCAGCAAGGTACACATTCCTATATTCTCAAAAATATGCGCAAAAAACAAGGCTACGACACTGGCACAGATGATCTGCCCAGACATATCCCGACTATAATACGCAATCAATATACCCTGAATCAGTAAAAGGCTAAAGCTCATCACCAGTAACAAACTTCCGCGAAACCCCTGCTCCTCAGCAAATACCCCAAAAATGTAATCGTTATGGGCTGTCTTTTTAGGGATATATCCCATCGCATGGAGTGAGCGCTTTGACTGATCAGCCATATACCCAAGACCTTTATAACCAGATTTCCCCACTGCCATTGAGACGTAGTGAGGACCGTATGCATCACCTGAGATATCGACTTTACGGTCATTACTCATGTCTAAGAAAATATCGATACGGTTCGATCCACGCTCAGAAACCATAGGGAGTAACCAGTAAAACATAATAGGAACGATAGCGATCCCCAGTGAGGTAATCACCGTCAAGTAACGGAAAGGAACTCCACTCACTAACATAATCACAGCCAAAAGAGGCAACCAAACAATCGCTGAACCCATATCACCCATCTTAGCTACCATCCCAAATGGTAACATCACTATGATGACAATCACTCCAAGCTTGATCAAAGGAAGATTAAGTAAAGGATGCCATTTACCCATATCTTGTAACATCCATGCGAGCATGACAAAACCTGATACTATTGCAAACTGGGCTGGCTGAAAACTTAAACCTCCAATACTGAGCTGATAAACTTTATTCCCCCAGATTAAGGCTACCAATAATAGTATGAGACCAGCTACATACATCGGCGTCGCTAAGTATTTGATCCAGCGATAGTCAACTAAAGCGGTAATGAAATAGATAATTGCTCCGAGAAATATCCACTGGACTTGTTTACCAGCGATAGCTTCACCACCACTTGGTAAATGCCTGGCAGCACTCTCAATGGTATAGACACCTAATATCAATAGCCCAAACATGGTGAGAACTAACACCCAGTTCATACCTAATATTTTTCTTAATAACGGAGTCATCTACTTTTGCCTTTGGCTTATATATACTGACAAAAACGAACTCCCTATCAACAATGAAAACGTTTAATTAATTAAATAGATCTAAATTAAGCCCCATCGCTTGAGGCTGCTTTAGCACGAGCGTATTTTTTTCCCTCAGGAGTCTTCATCAAATGATCGGATACAATCTTTACTTCAGTCCCGATACCGACACGTCGATAGAGGTCGATTATATCACGTGACTTCATACGAATACAGCCATAACTAGTAGGATGGCCAATTGTGGATTCCTCAGGAGTTCCATGAATATAGATATAGCGAGCATAGGTGTGACGATTCCTATACTCGGAACCTTTCAGCCATAGGATACGACTGACAATAGGATCTCTTCCAGGAGCGTTTGGCTTGATAATCTCACCAGTTCTCATGCGGCTCTTAAAGACTGCACCAATTGGTGCTCCACCGCCAATTTTCTGAGCAATCCGCATCTTACCTAAAGGTGTGCACATACTCCGATGAGTATTACCTAGGCCAAATTTAGAAGTAGAAACTTTATAAGCTTTCACTGGTTCCCCGTCTTCACTCAGAATCATCGTTTGATCCTTCACACTCACAATTATCTTATTACGATTGTCGTTTCTTGCATTGCTTCCGCAGCTAGTTAGGAAGAAACTGAAGACGCCTGCAATCAATAATGAGACAGTAAGCTTGTTAAAAGATTTCGAATAAGAGGTAAACATAACTTAATGATTAATTAAGCTTTTATTTACCAGAATCTATACTTTTTTCAACGTTATTCTGAAACACACCATCTAACATTCTCTTAAGAGACGGGATAGATGTGTAGAAGAAACCGAGTGGGAATGGGGTCAACAGTATCGCAGTCGTGAAGTTAGCGTCCACGTAGTTTGAAATCACTACCACGGTAAAGAAGATACCGAAGAGTAACTCTATCACTGGTGTAAGAGACTTCACCGCCTTATACTTACTAGATTTCCAAGCTTTCTTCGCGACTGGAGCACTAGTCGCAGTCAATGCGGCATCACCTTCTTTAGCTGGCTTATCGATGCCATACTTAGGAGTGCGAACGAATCCAGACTCATGGTTAAAGAGAACCTCTAGAACAGCCTTCGCATTATTCACGCTCATACCGATTCCTAGTGCAATAAGCACAGGAAGATAGAAAATTTCTTTATACCAATTATTAGGTCTCAATGACTTCTGAGCCACTAGGTAGAAAAGAGCAACTGATACCGAACCGAAGAAAAAGATAGGGATGTTAAGAAGATTCTCAATCCATGGGTTCTCCTGAAGGAACACCCAGTTTGGATGTGCTGTCTGTTTAGGATAGATAAGGAAACAAAGCACGATGAGTGCGAGGTAAGCAAAATTCGAAGTAAGGTGAGCAGTCGCCTCCATCTTAACTTTAAGCGGCACACTACTCTTCCAGATATTCATGAGGCACTTCTTACAGCACTGAATAGAGCCTTTAGTCCAACGGTGTTGTTGACTCTTGAAGCCGTCCATATCGACAGGAAGCTCAGCCGGAGTCTCGACATCTTTGAGGTAAACAAAATTCCAGCCTTTAAGCTGAGCTCTGTAACTCAGGTCCATGTCTTCAGTAAGTGTATCGTGCTCCCAGCCACCTGCATCTGCGATACATGACTTTCTCCACATTCCACCAGTTCCGTTAAAGGTAAAGAATCGACCTGAACGGTTTCTAGCTGTCTGCTCTAGTTCAAGGTGTCCATCGAGGAACATCGCTTGTATTCTAGTAAGCACGTTAAAATCTCTGTTAAGGTGACCCCAGCGTGTCTGGATCATTCCCACTTTATCATCTGTGAAGTAGTGGATCGTTTTTTGCAGAACATCTGAGTGAGGCATGAAGTCAGCATCGAGAATAAATAGAAATTCGCCTTTAGCGACCTTACTACCATTTTCTAAAGCTCCAGCCTTGTAGCCTGTGCGGTCAGTGCGATGAATGTATACGGCATCGAAACCACGTGAAACTAGGTCAGCGACCTGAGCCTTACAAATCTCTACAGTCTCATCAGTAGAATCATCAAGCACCTGAATCTCAAACTTGTCCTTAGGATAGTCAATTTCTGCCACCTTCTGAATTAAACGCTCAACAACATGAAGCTCGTTATACATTGGAAGTTGCATGGTGATCATCGGCAATTCATCAAAATGTCCCTTAGGAACAGGTGTGTCCTTGCGATGCTTCATATACAAATAAATGATCGTCAGTCTGTGGAAACCGTAGCCAGCCAAACAGAGAAGAACTATAAAATAACAGATATACCAAGTCCAAGCCATCATGATAATAAAAAGGTTTTGTTGTCTCGCCTCTGACTGCATCATTACAGCGTCGGCTGACAGCCTATGAATCATGGCACGACTCCTGTCAAGTGCTAATCGAATCGGATTAATTATCAACGGCTTAGGTCAACTAATACTGTTAAAGTAACGTTTACAAATCCGCATAAGAGTAGGGTAAACGGAGTTCACAGCACTAAAAAAACTCAATCCCTAATAATCTACTCCCCAGAACAATAACTAATGGCATCGTCAAGAAACTCACTATAGTAGTCACGATAGCGACTTCTGCTACCAGCGCAGGCTTCCCACCGTAATGCCTAGCTAAAACGATCGGGATCAAAGCAGCTGGCATAGCAGCCTGAATCAACAGCACCTGCTTCACCGCAGTATCCACCGGCAAGAAATACGCTAGTGTTAGCATTAATGAGGGCAGAATAAAAAGACGGAGTAGAACACCGAGCGAACTCATCTTAAAGCTAAACTTAATCTCAGGAAAAACATTAGCGATTACCATACCCACCATAATTAAAGACAGTGGAATAGCCGTCTTCCCCAACATAACGATGCTTCCATTTAGGACTGCTGGAATAGTCTCCGCAAATCCAGTCACATTTATCAGAACACCAATGATAACCGCAACCACTGGTCCCTTGAGAAAATACTTAGGGTTCAGGCTAAATTTACCCACCAAAATCATAATAACCACCGAATAAATGGCTACATCTACTCCAAGATTATGAAGAAACAGAGTCGCTAGTAACTCTTTGTCATCAAATAGCGACAGCAATAAAGGGACAGGCATATAACCATAACTCTGCAACCCAGCACCCACCGTGAATGATCGTCTCCCCTCACCTTTAGTTAACCCTAAAAGTGGAGTTATGGCGTAAACGATTCCTAGTGAAGCAACAACCACTCCAAAACCAATTGCCGCCATTTTAAGCACATTCCCTAGATCTGAAGCCGCATCGCTCCCCACAATATTGTGGAAAATAAAGCACGGCAGTAGCACATTTAGGAATAATTTAGCCAACCCACGATCCACACCCCTCCCGACGACCTTGAACCAACGTAAGCCCACACCGACTAACACCACCAAGAAAGCTGGAAGCGTAGTCATAAGGACTGGCATTACATGATCGATCATCTGTGTAGCATTTCTATGCCAACTAGAGAGATTGAACAAGATTATTATGCATGATTATTACTCTGTCATATCTAGCTAATAGATAAGTCACGAAATACCTTATCTTCCTAGTATTTACAATTTTAATTCATGCTCAAGAAACCGCTAAATCAATATTCAACAGCAAAGACCTCACAGGCTGGAAAGTCGAATTCCTAGAACAAGATAAAGGTAAAACTACTGGAGCGTCAAAAACGAAACCATCACTGTAGACACCAAAGGTGACAAAACACACAACTACGTCTGGCTCACCTATGATAAAGAACTCGCTGACTTCGAACTCACCGTCAAAGTCCGTAGCATCCTATTAAGCTTACTTACATTTGCATACCTCTCCACTGGATTCCTAACCATCCTGATCATCGGCTCTATGTATGCTGCAGTATAAATCTATAGAACAGCAATTCCTCTTCCTTTTTCATCATCTAAAACCAATGACAGTAGCATAGTTCCTAAAGTCTTGACCCCTACTTCTCACTACTTTAAAGCAACATCATCAACTTTTAACAAATATTATGAGCAATCCAACTATCATTTACACAAAGACTGACGAGGCCCCAGCGCTCGCAACTTATTCTTTCCTACCTATCGTAGAGGCATTCACTAAGCCATCTGGCATCAATATAGAGATTAGAGACATCTCACTCGCTGCTCGTATCCTCTCAGCATTTCCTGAGAATCTCGCTGCTGATCAAAAGGTAGCTGACGCACTCGCAGAACTAGACGATCTAGTTAAGACTCCAGAAACTAACATCATCAAACTGCCAAACATCTCAGCCTCAGTGCCACAGATGAAAGAAGCAATCACGGAACTCCAGTCACACGGCTACAATATACCTAACTTCGAAGACGCAGAGCCTACTTACTCTAAAATCAAAGGTTCTGCAGTAAACCCAGTTCTCCGTGAAGGAAACTCAGATCGCCGTGCCCCTAAAGCAGTCAAAGCATACGCTAAGAAGAAACCACACCGCATGGGTGCTTGGGCATCTGACTCTAAAACTCACGTCTCCACAATGAGTGAAAACAATTTCGCAAGTAATGAGAAGTCAGTCACTATCGAAGAAACAACGAATGCTAAGATCGAGTTCACTGCAGAAGATGGAACTGTCACAATCCTAAAGGAAAGCACCCCTCTCCTCGCTGGTGAAATCATCGACAGCACCAAGCTCAGCAAAGTTGCTCTCGTAAAATTCTTCAACGAACAAATCGAAGAAGCAAAGGCACAAGGTGTTCTCTTCTCACTCCACATGAAAGCCACCATGATGAAGGTCTCTGACCCGATCATCTTCGGACTTTGTGTAGAAGTATTCTTCAAAGATCTCATCGCTAAACACGCTGAGATAATCAACGAACTCGACATAAACTTCACAAACGGCTTCGGCGACCTCATCGCTAAAATCCAGACACTCCCTGCTGATAAGAAGGCTGAGATCGAAGCTGACATCGATGTGGCTTACGCAAATGGTCCTGATCTAGCAATGGTAGATTCTGACAAAGGAATCACAAACCTCCACGTCCCATCAGACATTATCATCGATGCTTCAATGCCAGCGATGATCAGAACTTCTGGTCAAATGTGGAACAAAGATGGCAAACAACAGGACACTAAAGCAGTGATCCCTGACAGCTCATACGCATCTATCTACGACGTAACGATCGAGTTCTGCAAGAAACACGGAGCATTCGACCCAACAACCATGGGCACAGTGCCAAACGTAGGTCTCATGGCTCAAAAAGCCGAGGAATACGGTTCACATGATAAAACATTCCAGATCCCTGCAAACGGAACAGTCAAAGTAATCGACTCAAGCGGTGCTACTCTTCTTGAGCACACTGTAGAAGAAGGCGACATCTGGAGAGCATGCCAGGTTAAAGATGCTCCGATCCAAGACTGGGTTAAGCTCGCTGTAAACCGCGCTCGTGCGACTGATTCACCAGCTATTTTCTGGCTTGATGAAGACCGTGCACACGATGCAAACCTCATCGAAAAAGTAGGTTCATACCTCCTCGACCATGACACTGACGATCTCGACATCCGCATCCTTTCACCAAAAGAAGCGACTGAAGAGACTCTCAAAAGGCTTAAGAATGGCGAAGACACTATCTCAGTAACAGGAAACGTCCTCCGTGATTACCTCACTGACCTCTTCCCTATTCTTGAGCTTGGAACTTCAGCCAAAATGCTCTCAATTGTCCCTCTCATGAACGGCGGCGGACTCTTCGAGACAGGCGCTGGCGGATCTGCACCTAAGCACGTTCAGCAATTTGAGAAGGAAAACTACCTCCGCTGGGATTCACTCGGTGAATTCCTTGCTCTAGCAGTATCACTAGATCACCTCGGTGAGACAGCGAACATCCCATCTGCAAGAGTTCTAGGTGCAACACTCGATGATGCTACTAGCGATTTCCTCCTCAACGATAAATCACCAACACGTAAGCTAGGTGGAATCGACAACCGTGGATCACACTTCTACCTCTCACTCTACTGGGCCAAGCACCTTGCGGCTCAGACTGAAGACGCAACACTCGCTGAGAAATTCTCACCAGTAGCAATAGAGCTCGAAGCTAACGAAGCGAAGATCGTCAAAGAACTTATCGCTGTCCAAGGCTCAGCAGTAGACATGGGCGGTTATTACCACCCTTGCTCTAACAAAGTAACTCCAGCAATGCGTCCATCAGCAACACTAAACGCAATCCTCGCTAAGATCTAATCTCAGAATACAAACAAGATCAACTTAATGGATTTATTAGAGTTTAGAACATTAATTTGGAAGCACCACCCTTCGACTAGTTCAAAGATCGAGAGTAGTTTCTACAAAGGATATGAACACAGACTTGTCAGTGCACACTTTCTAGAATAGGTAAGCTATATGCTTCGATTCACATTTATTATTGGCTACGGAATTTTACTCATGAGCTTGATTGCTGTCGTGGCGATCAAGGTGATTGCACTTGGAGACAATGCAGCATGGGGAGAGAACCCTATGGTGGATTACTCTCGCTCTATGGACAGCTTTATATCGAACTCAGCTAACATCAAATGGATTGCCCTTTCAGTCATTGGATTTATTGCTGTCTGGATTTACGCCCTGCTAAACATCGCTAAACGCTCTCCTCTATGGGAAAAATCTTGGGTTAAAACTCTCACAGTAGGCTGCTGCATCATGATGTGCTTCTTCATCATCCTCGCTATAGTAGGATTCGCAGCTAATTTCACGACTGGGCTTATTCAAGAAACCGCCTCTAGGATAGCAGGCTTAATGAGCTCACCAGTAGTCATGGAATCTAGCTTCTTTTTCATCGGACTCACACTCTTATTCGCATACAATATCTTCCGCAGAAAGCTTGACGGAGACGATTTTGTAGAGATGGAAATCCCCGACGACTTAGACCTAAAATAATCACTCAATTTTTCGCAGTAATCGACCGTCAGCCTTGATGGCTTCCCAGCCACGATAGACGACATAGACACCATCATGGAGTCCGTTACTGATGAGTTTTTCACGAATGTAATGACTACTCCCACACGCATCAGTCTCACAGAAAACTACCGCCTTTTTCCCCGCTAGCTTAGCTTGAAAAATCTGCGTAGCTACTTTTTCTAAATCTTCATCTAAGTTAAGCTCTGAAATCTCTAAAGATTGGAGAACCCTCTCTTTACCAGGTTTTCTACCTCTGGCATCTATCCAGAGGACGTCACTATTCCAGTCATTAAAAATAATAGCCACACAGATCTCATGATTGCCTAGCAGCTCCTCAGAGCACGGAACAGAACGGTCAAAATCCCCCACTACCAGTCGTGTCCCCAGAGCACAAACTACTGCTATCCCCAGAAACGTAAAAGATTGACCCACCCAGTTCATTACTTCTTCTTAGGGCTGATGTTAACGAACACTTGAACTAACTTAAAACGAGTTATCTCACTATCGGTATAAAACTTTAATGGGGCAACTATCGGTACATTCGTTTTCTTAGGAGTCACTGTCACCTTGTATTCTCTGCCTTCTGATATCACCTCTAGCTTATAATCGAAATATTTATCCCCACCAAAACCCATTTTGTGTTTAGCTATATTGATTGGCTTACTATAATTTACTTTGATGCTAAATTCTTTAGCCTCTAAAGCACCACCAACCACCCACTCTAGCTTTTCTACATCGGCACCTATCACAACTGGAATGGTGACCCGGCAAGTTAGCTGAATCGAAGGATCAGCGGTCTTATCCTTATCAGTCCTAATCGTGATCATCTTATCAATGGTCCCTTTAAAGTTCTCAAACTCTAGCTTGCCAATAATAACTCCCTTATCTCCTGGTTTAAAAACTCTACTCTCTAATCCATCTGGACGCCGAATACGAGCTCCCATACAAGTGCAAGGTGCATCATACTCTACAATGGTGACTATTTCGTCTGATTTGTTCTCAAAAGCAAACTCTATAAATACAGCCTTAGTATCAGGCTTAGTCGTGACTTCTTTTAAAATCTTGTCAAATCTCAGTCCCGCAAAACTAATAGTCAGCGTGGCTGAATAAATTAACAAAATATTCAGTATCTTTCGGAGCATGTATCAAATATAACTTCATCGGTTAAGAAAGCCAACAAATTCTGCCTATGTCTAGAGAACAAAAACAATCAAAAGCACACCCCTTCCCAGTTTTACACGAATTAGAAGTGAGTATCTCATCACTCTCAAACCAAGGTGACGGAGTCGCTAAAATAGACATCCCAGCAAAGAACCTCAAGCAATGGGTCATTTTCGTTCCATTCACTATTCCTAGTGAGAACGTGCATATCAGAATCACTAGTAATAAAAAAAACTGTTCACTGGCTCAGCTCGTAGCAGTGACGAAGCCATCTGTCTTCAGAATCGAGCCACGCTGCGCTCTCTATACAGTCTGTGGTGGCTGTCAGTATCAGCACATCGATTATCAGATGCAGCTTACAGAAAAGACTGCTCAGATAGAACAGATGCTCGAGCGCCTCGCTGGTCTCAAATTCTCTGTAAACGACACAGTAGCCTCACCACGCGAGTATGCCTATCGCTCTAAAATCACCCCACACTTTCATAAACCCTACAACGGCAGAATCTCAAGTATCGGATTTGTCAGTAAACTAAAGAGTCGGGACTATCTAGATATCGCCACTTGCCCTATTGCTGTAGACGAAATCAACGAAGCCCTACCAGCAATCCGTCAGCACACCCGAGATTCAGCCAAGAGCTTCAAGAAGGATCACACAATACTCCTCAGGGCCGCTGAAGGAGAAGTCACGACCAACGAGAGAACCGTGATCAAAGAGACAGTAAATGAAGTCGACTTCCACTTCCTTGCGGGCGATTTCTTCCAGAACAATCCCTTTATCCTACCAGCCTTCGTGGACTACGCTTCCAAGCAAGCACAGGATGATGACTGCAATTACTTAGTCGACGCCTACTGTGGATCAGGCTTATTTGCACTCACACTCGCTAAAGAATTTAAACACGTCACTGGCGTAGAAATCTCCGATACAGCCACTGATTGGGCCAAGCAAAACGCCAGATTTAACGGTATCAATAACGCTACCTTCCACGCAGCTAGTGCAGAAGCGATCTTCAAAAACATCGATCACCCTGCTGAAGAAACTACCGTCCTTATCGATCCTCCACGAGCTGGCTGTTCGGCAGACTTCAGAGAACAGTTATTCGGATTCTCACCAACCAAGGTCGTTTATATATCATGCGACCCTGCGACCCAGATGCGTGACATTACATATTTCCTAGACCACGGCTACCAAGTCACAGACGTTCAGCCGTTCGATCTATTCCCTCAAACAAAGCACCTAGAGTGTATTATCACACTGAAGAAAAAGTAGTTTTTTGGTGCCTCCATTCATACTAATCTTTACCAAACTTAAAGTAGAGCCAGTTAAGAATACAGTAGGGAGTAAAAGCAGATAGTAGCGATATCATCAGTGATTTCAAGTGCATCAAAATCCACTCGATACTTAAACTGGTGGTCACCGATTTTTTCAATCAATGGTTTGTATCCTTTGAAAAAGTCTTCCCCTACTGATTGACTACTATACCCGATATATTGTCAGGGACAATCGGTAAAATAATTTTTTTTACATCTACCATCTAACATTCTACCAGCCAGCGCATTAAAGAGAAAAAAGAATACTGTCTGTCCGCCGCTAATTATAGCGATGTTCTTCTCAGCCACTTCCCTTGCAAAGGCGATCACCAAATCTGGGAAATTCTGTATTCATAATAGTTTGATAAATAATGAAGAAAAGTGCGTGTCATAAAACATAAAAACCTCAGTCAGCAATCGCCAACTAAGGTTAAAATAAAATTGACTATTCAGGTAAGCTTGGGATTTCAGGCTCAGGCACAACATCTGGGATTAGTGGAGACTCTCAACCTGAACACACGTATTTGGACTAAGGATTAGTAGCGCTTTCAGATTGTAAAATCACACATTTTTGGTGACTTCCACACTCTCGTTCTTCCTTGACAATTTCGTCACATAGCTAGATAGAGCTGTGCCTGTGCATCAATCTATTCTTGGCCACACGCTTTGGTGGATTACTGTTGATATTCAATAAGATGCCACACTACTCCACACACAATTATGAGTAATTCTACAAATTCTACGAAACGAGACTGGGCTGGCCATGTGATGGCTTGGCTGGCTGGAATTTGTCTAGCTCTGACTGCTTTTGTGAATGAATGGGAACTCGCTCCTCAAATCCCAGCAAGACTCGGAAATGGGCAGTTTGCATTTAACCTGATTATATTTGGATTCCTGTTCTTCCTAGGCGGTGTCACTGGTGGCTACTGGTGGAGATTTTGCAGATGGCTTCGTGGTGATTACTCTCCTGTTTTGTTGACTATTGCTACAGTCTTCTTTCTATATACTATCACCAACTTACTCGGTATTATTTCTACAGACTTTTTCTACTATATATCAATATCATCTATTTTTCTGCTAATAGGCATCATTTACGCTTTTGTTAAAAGGACTAAATCTAAGCCTAAAAAGAGTTCATTCATGAGATGGCCACGTGAAGACCATCGCTGCAACATCCTATTCTTTATATTTCTCTTTCTAGCTCTTTCGGTAAACAATGCCACCGCTATTTTAAAGCTCGAAATCACCACGACTGAGGCCATTAGTGCTATTGTGGGCAGAGTCTTTTTCTCAGCATTTATTGCAGGCTGCTTCTACCTCCTGACTGAGCTAAGTTCTCGCGCAACACCTCATCGACTGCGCTGGACTCTCTGGTGTATCTTAGCGGTCATCCCCATCTTCATCATCAACGATATGCTACTCAGCCAGCTCTATGGACGTAGCCAGATAGAACTCCTGAACAGTCTTACCGTTACTGGAGAAATCGACCTCATTAAGGAGCTCAAAGGTGTTGGAGTTGAAGCCATTACACCTTTCCTTGCAGTGCTAATCATCCTGCTAGGTCTCGCCGTTGCAGTCGGTGTAGCTTATTTACTCTGGAATCTGTCATGCAAGATGAAGAAAACTTCTAGCCTTAGATACGGCCTCATTGTCACAGCTTTATTCTTCGCCCTAAGTGTTGCAGAACAAGTTATCGGCAAGCAGTGGAAACAGCTCTACTCATGGCAACAGGAGTATAAGACCTTTATCTTACACCAAGGAATAGCCTCACCTAAACTCGGCCTAGCTGACTTCAGAGTAAGCTTTAAAGAATATTCCTCTCGTATTTACGAAATCCCTGAGAGTCATGTGGAAAAAGTCCGTCCAGATATTTATTTCATCATGGTGGAGAGCTTTCGGCATGATGCTATGAGTGAGAAAACTACACCGTTCCTCACTGAATTCAGTAAAGAGTGTCAGACTCTCAAGTCTACATGGTCGGCCTCTAATGCGACTCACCTTTCATGGTTCTCACTCTTCTACAGCAAGCCCTCTCTCTTCTGGATGGACGAGCTAGATGCGATCCCTAACAGAGAAGATTTTGCAGGATCACCTATTCTCGGAACGATGCAGAACATGGGCTATAACTTTGAGATTAGAGCTGTTTGTGACCTCGGATACAAAGACTTTGGCTTACTCAACTTTGGCACTGATAATAAGCTCTACAGCAAACTAGAGCATTGTGTTAATGATAACGAAATGAATGACCTAGGTTTAGCTGATAGAGAAAAGCTCATTTTCCAACAAGTGAAGGACTCAGTAAAACAATGTAATACTCCAGGCGGAAATTTCTACTACCTTGCACTAGATTCACCTCACTATAATTATTATTGGGACAAAGATTTTCAGGTCCCCTACTCAGAATATAAGGAAGGTATCTCGTTCCCACTGTTCCCAACCAAGAAGGAAGTTGTGCTGTATCATAATCGCTACAGAAACTCAGTTGCTTGGGTAGATCACCAAGTAAAGGAATTCTGTGATTTCCTTAAAACTAATGACCTCTATGACAATGCTATCATCATCGTCACTGGAGATCATGGTGAAGAGTTCCAAGAACAAGGTGGATGGTGTCACTGCACCAGCATCATGCCTGAGCAGACTAATGTCCCCATCCTCATCAAGTGGCCAGTATCTATGGGTAAGGTTCCTACACATGAACTAGCCAGCCACCAGGACATCATGCCAAGCATCCTAGCCTACCTAGAAGCTCCTGAGGAAAGCTTCTCGACGATGGCTGGTAAGAATCTACTAGAGCCAGACACTTCACAGACACAATTAATCTCCACAGCATTTGCCAACAAAACGGGTGAAACGATGATTCTCAAGCGTAATGGTTACACAGCCTTTTTCTCATGGAATCGTCCATGGGAGCCTAGAGTCCCTAGTGAAATGAGACTGGAGAGAATAGAAACTTCTAGCGGACCGATGCCTATCAAGAAGGATGAAGATTTAGGAAATAAGCTCCGCGAGCTATTTCCCGATGCCTTTGACAGATATTTCAGCTCTCTCGAAACGATAAACTAATCTCAGATGGCACATTCTGCTTTCACAGATTAATTCATCTTGCTACTTTCTAAGAATGAGTACAAAGAAAAGCTATCTACCCAACCTTGATCTATTTAGGATCATTGCTGCCTACTTTGTCCTCCTGTATCACTTCAACTAGAAAGGTGATGACCCTCTAAGCAATGTATTCTCATTCGGCTATCTTGCTGTTTACGTCTTCTTCTGTATCTCAGGCTTCATCACGCCTTTAGCTATGGAATGATCTGGTTACACGATTCGCGATTGGAAAAAATTTCTCATTAGTAGATTTTTTCGGCTCTATCCGGCCTTCACAATCATAGCCCTACTAGAAATAATCCTCTACGCTTGGGTAGGCTTCATGGGTTACAGCTATAAGTTTGATCAAATCACCTTATTACAGGTCGTCAGTAATTTCACATGGACCGTAGAGTTCTTTGACCAGGATTGGTTTGTCCCTGTATTCTGGACTTTGGCGATTGAAGCACAATTCACCTTCGTGATCCTCTTCGTCTACCCTCTCCTCAAACATAGAAACCAGCTAATTAGAGTCGCGACATTATTAGCACTCATCATTCCTACATATTTTGTGGGTAGGTCTCCCACCTTCTTTACTTACTCATCCATCTTCGCCATGGGGATGATCGTCTATTGCCTCTACACCAAGAAAATAGATATATTCACTTACATAGGCTTGATGTTCCTTGCAGCCTTTAGCTCTGCGGAGGGAGTTTCCTATTACTGGACAACAACGGCTGTCATCACAGCTCTACTAATCACCTTCACCCCACAAATTCATGCTCGATTCATCTCCTACTTTGGCAAGTTTACTTATTCCTTCTTCCTTATTCACATCACCTTCGGTGCAGCCGCCTTGTTCCACCTCAGAGTTTTTCCAGACGTCTGGTATTTCCAACTTCTCCGGGTATTCTTAGCTAGTGTCGTGTCCTTCCTGGCTACTTGGGTATTCTACTACAAAGTAGAAAAACCATTCCATGAATACTCAAGAAAACTAAAAAATCGTCAGTAATTCAGCTCCTAATCGCCTCTCTTAAACGTAAAAAAGTGCAGACTGCTGAATGCAAATTGCACTTCTACTATAAAGTTTTTTTACGATCAACTGACTAGCCGCCAATATCTGTGCGACCTGAAAGCGATGCGCCCTCTTCCATGCTGAGCATCTTAGTTTTGATGTCTCCGTTGAGCTTAGAGTTTGGTTTAAGCTCACAGCGATCAGAAGTAATTGTTCCTTCTACGTGTCCGAAAATCTTCACTTCACCAGCGATGATATCACCTTTGATTTGAGCATTTTCTCCGATAGTCACGTAACCCCCATCTGATCTGATTCCACCGTCGATTTTACCATCGATGATCATATCGTTTGAAAACTTGATTGAACCAGTAATTTCGATTCCACTCGCAAGAATATTTGTTGCTTTAGCCATAACGTCCTAATATCTACACTTAAAAAAATTGTTAGCAACCACAATTTTCTACAAAACGAAGAGCTACCGCGGCTTTACTTATAAGGCTACAAGTAGGTCTATAATCTAATATAGATCTACTCATAACGATAGACACGCACCCAGCCACTTCTCATGTCCTTAAGATCATATTGATTGCGCACAACAATTTTTGTGCCGCTGTTTTGCTCTAAAACATAAAATTTCCACCTCGTCCTTTAAACATGATGACTGCAGTGTGGTTAGCTCCCGTCATACTCTTTGAAAACCTAACATCCTTCAGTTCTAAAATATCACCGGGTTGCACCTCTTCATTTTTCCAATCAACTACTCTGCCCCACTCTCGGACACCCGGACGATCTTGACGCTTTAGACCAGCAAACTTAAAAGCCTCTTCAGCAAGAGTCCAACACTCACCGTTTCCTACTTTTTTACCTTTCTGAGAGAATGTCGATTGCTCAAATGTATAAAACTTCGCATTCTTGGTTAGCTTGAACGTGACTATTTTGTCATCTGCTTTCACAAAAGTTGCTGATATCTTGTCTCCTTTTGTGTTGGTGTAAATCCTGCCAAAAGACATTAATGACGTGGCTACTAAAAATGAAGTAATGGCTGAATCAAAAGGGAAGGGTTTTCGGACCTTTACCTTATCGATTTAACGGCTTACTTCTTACCCATCAAAAGTTGCGTTTATTAGTTGAATCCAAGGACTCTAATGCAATCACTTTGTCAAAATCTTCAATGGCTCGGTCATATTCACCTGCTGTAAAATGGGCATTGCCTTTTTTGAAAAATTCTATTGGCTTTTACTTTATCATTCATTTTGTTTCCTTGTATATCCATCTTTAAGTTAAGATTAATCTCTTACCATCCAAAAAGCTCCAGGTTCTCTATATTTCTGTTTAGCGAAAATAGGACACTTTTTTTCAAGTTCATTTCGATAATTATGTGCTAAGTAATTTAATGACCCAATAATTCTATATTGAGAATTAAACATTAAAAATGCTTCTAACAGATATTGTTCATTCCATAATAGGTGTTTTTTGTACACCCAATCATCTAAGCAATCTTTGGGAGTAAAAATATCGTGTATATGTACTAAAACACCCGTTTTAATAATTGGTAACACTTCTAAATATTCAAATAAAACATCCCCTTGAGGTTTTATTATATGTGTTGAATCTATAAATAAAATATCATTCTTTTCTAGTTTTTTAAAAAATGACTTGTCAATATCTTCAACTTTTTCTCTTATCAGTTCAACATCTAATTTATAGAGCCATGGTTTTTCGTATGGCTCTATACAAATATGATCGCAAACGTAATTATCATCTTCTAATTTATTTTTAGCTATTGCTTTTTGAGCCATTAATGTGGAAAGTCCACTTCCTATTTCAATTATTCTTTTGGGTTTAAAGTGTCTAATTATATTGTATAAGTATTCAGCATCTCCAGATGCATAAGCATTATTGTCGTAACAATATTCCATCTCATTTTTTCCTTTAATAGGAAACTGCAATAGTTCATCATTATATTTAAATTTGGACAATAAATCTAGTTGTTCTTTTATATTAAAATCAATGCCCTTTAATTCCCTATCATCTCTCAAAGACTTTTTTAAATGTGCTTTAGGATTAATTAAGGGTTCATTATAATGATCTAAAATAGGCAATACACCCAGCTTCATGAAAATTTTATCGTTAATTATACCTATGCCTGCCCTTCTTACAATCTTTAGCCAGATAGATGAAATAATAGTAAAAGGAAATCCTAAACTTATTATTAAAAGTGCTATTTTTTTCTTCATCTGATTTTATTTTTAATTGTTTTTTCACTATTAAAACTGGCTGTTATTATGCTTAACAAAGGGTAGTTCATTTTTAATCTTTAAAAAATATTCCATCTACCTGAAGTAATTTACCTGATTTGCTATCACAAAAGCCATTCTCTAAACTATGTAAATTGTATCCAAAGGTTTTTAGCAATTTTATTGTTTCAACAAATAGCATTTCTCCTTTGTATAACTCTTCTAAGGACATTTCTATTTGAACTCCTTTTATGTTTTTTAAGGAGTTTTTTGCTCCTTCCAAAACATTCCTTTCAAAACCTTGTACATCTAATTTTAAAAATACTACTTCATTGTCATTTATAATTTCATCATAAATTGAATCAATTGTTTTAATTCGCACTGTTTCTTTATGCGTATATTTTGATTCTGGAGCACTCTTTATATGATTTGGCATCATCTCTAACAAAGAACTACTATATGTATTTTTTGAAATATTTATCATAACTTCTTCTTCTTTATTTCCTAAACCAAAATTAAATGCTGTCCAATTCTTGTTATTATTTGCTTTAGCGTTTAACTCGTCAAATACTGATTTTACAGGCTCAAACGAAATTATTTTTCTATTGTAACCAAGAACAAATAATTCATTTGCATACTGTCCAGAATTTGCTCCCACATCTAAAACTTTTGAAATTTTATTGTGTTTTAGCATTTTTCTTCTTCTTCTCAAATTATTATTTATGTTTTTTACAATATCTAATCCTAAAGGATTTATAACTCTTCTTATTAAATTAACTACTCTCATATTTTTTTAAATAAAAATTAAATGTTTGCTCCAATGATATATAGGTTTAACTGAAGTTTTATTTTTCCTACACTATTTAGAAAAATCATATAAATTATACCCTCACTATGACAAATCACCTTATGAATGACAACAAGTTATTTGGCAATAATAAATCTCTTTGGATCCAAATTTTAATTACTGACTTAGACACAAAAAACAAAGTACATACGAAACCTAGAAAAAGTCAAATAATACAATCAATAGCAGTTAGATTCCTCTCAAATTACAAGGGCTTGGGAAAAGTAGGCTGCCAGAGGCATCCCTTATGTATAGGTGTCGGCTGGTTACTCCAAACATTACCCTTAAAATTTACGTTTTAATCTGAGGTATATTCGAACGCCTCATGTATGGAATTAATTTGTCCATATGTGGGTCTAGGAGTTTCTAAAGGTGATCAAAGACAACCTTACCTTTATGATTAATCACGAAGAACGAGTCCTAGAAGCTGGAGACTCAGTTTACTTCGATACTGAATCTCCACACTGCCTTTACAACACCACTAAAAAAGAAGCAATCGTTGTCTGCCTATTTTTTAGTAGGTAACAGAGCGACTCTAGCTGCATATTAAAATATGCTACGCTAGTTCAAACTCAGTATCGTCACCAAAATCTTTCGGCGCTCGAACGACTCTGTCGACTCCGTGCTTAGTCACGATATTACCTTTAGCAGCTCTCCCCTTGATCGCTATCTCGCCGAAGCTAAATGCCCTGGCTAGGTTTCTAAGTCTTAGAGCAGGCTTAAGGTGCACGACAACTATACTCTCGTTGCTTTCTTCTTCAGTCTCATGAATAGCAAAGAACATAATTTTAGTGCCCTTACTCCCCTTAGTAAGCTCGTATTCTTTATCACGAGTAATACCACCGATCTTAAATCGTTTTGCATAGAGTGGACCAGCTCTGCCATCCCTGTAGATCATGGAGTAGATTTTCTCCTCATCCTTACGCAGAATAGAAATGTGCTGAGGACGTTTTCCTACGAATAACTTCTCCGCCACCTTACTCACTTTCAGTTTTCCATCTGTCGAGAAGACGACAAGGTCATCTAGCTGCGAGCATTTTTCAATAGATTCTTCCTTTTTAAGACTCCAACCAGCAAATCCATTCTTACGGTCAATATAGAGAACCTCGTTGGCAACCATCACCTGGGTGCGGTCTACCTTTTCAAATTCTTCGATGATTGTTTTACGCTCACGACCTTTACCGAACTTCTTCTTCAGGTCATTGAGATATTTGATTGTATAGCGAGTCAAATTCTTAAGATTCTTCTCTACTTCATCGATCTCATCTTCCAGACCTTGGATGATTGTATCTGCTTTAAATTTATCGAACTTCGAGATCCTCTTAATTTTAATCTCAGTCAACCTCACGATATCATCTTCAGTCACCGCTCTCAAAAGTAACTTCTTAAAAGGTTCAAGGCCCTGATCAATCGCTTCGATCACTGCTTCCCAGGTCTCACATTCCTCAATATCTCGGTAGATTCTGTTCTCAATGAAGATTTTCTCTAGTGAACTGAAATGCCATTTATCCCTGAGTTCATTGAGTTTAATTTCTAACTCTAACTGAATCAGATCTTTCGTTAAAAATGCGTTGTGCTTGAGGATCTCTGAGATACCTAAAAACTTAGGCTTACCTTCTATGATTACACATGAGTTAGGTGAGATACTCACCTCACAGTCAGTAAAGCCAAATAAGGCGTCACGAGTCATCTCCGGATCTGCTCCAGCTGGTAGATGCACCAGTATGTCTGCTACAGCAGCCGTATTATCTTCAATCCTAGAGATCTTAATTTTCCCCTTTTCATTAGCAGCCACGATGTTGTCCATCAAGCCACCAGTAGTCACACCAAAAGGAACCTGCGTAATTCTTAGCAGCTTTTTACTATCAATATCAATATTCGCTCTGACACGGATTTTGCCACCACGGACTCCATCATTATATAGGCTTGCATCCATCATTCCTCCTGTGGGGAAATCTGGTAAGATCATAAAAGGTTCCTTTCGAAGAGCAGCGATACAAGCATCGATCAGCTCAATAAAGTTATGCGGTAAAATCTTACAAGCCAAACCAACAGCAATTCCCTCAACACCTTGCGCAAGAAGAAGCGGGTATTTCATAGGGAGCGCTACAGGCTCCTTATTTCGACCATCGTAACTTGGAGTCCACTCGGTAGTTTTCGGGTTAAACGTGATAGCCTTCGCTAAGGGAGTAATGCGTGCCTCAATGTATCGAGGCGCAGCGGCTCTATCTCCAGTGAGGACGTTACCCCAGTTTCCCTGTGTATCGATGAGAAATTCTTTCTGACCAAGCCAAACCATAGCATCGCCAATACTAGCATCACCGTGTGGGTGATACTTCATCGTATTACCGACCACGTTAGCCACCTTATTATAGCGACCATCGTCCAGTTCACTGAGAGAGTGCATGATACGACGCTGAACGGGCTTAAGGCCATCACCGATGTGAGGCACAGCTCGTTCTAAAATTACGTAACTCGCATAATCGAGGAAGTAATCAGAATACATATCCCGCAACGTCACCTCTGGCATTTCATCATCTCTCATTCTTTATAAATAGTTCGCTTTAATTAACTATCTCTAGTTCTCATCATTCGTCAAGCTTCTAAAGGCTTGCTCCACGGGACGGCAATCAATTGATTCTCGTAGCCACTCAGCCACATGACTACTAAGGTGCAAGAAACTTAATGCAAACTCCTGCACCATTCACAATGGAAGCAATACGTTCAGGATGAGCTCCATTAGCAATCACAGTTTCAACACCTGCGTCTACAGCTATTTGCACAGCTTGAAGCTTACTGGCCATTCCTAACAAGAGTGTATTCATTAGATTCAACATAGTCCCATACTCATCGACTAGCATGTCAAGGTCGTCGTGAAGGGCTACGTTAGGACGGACTGAAATGAATGTTGTCCTTACTTTCTTTTTTGTCTTTTTTTATTGCAATGTTGAATTGCGGTGTTTTAATTTGTGTTTAGCCTGAGGGTCCCCAAAGGGTTTTCGTTTTTCCCCGTAGTTCGTTATTTCCCCCTCACCAGGATTTTTTATTCTTAGCTAACCTCTGTAGCTCAGTCTTTATCTCATCTTTATCTCATCTTTTCTATCGTCAAAGCTGGATAAGCCAATCTCTTCTACCTGAGTAATACTAAAGTTTTTACCAGCTCCATAAAATTCTTTTCTGTCGGTATTCACAATCTCATCAACTGTCCCCTTGAGCATCAGTGAACCAGAAGCGAAGAAATCGTGCGTGAATTTATCAGCATCCACGCCCGCAATATCGCATTATAGACACTAAGAAAGGTATCGTCCTCATAAACTATTGGAGTATCCTTATCACAGATCAGTTCTGCAGTTGTCCGCACATCATTTATTAAAGTTGGAGCTTCTATTTCTGCTTGCTCCAGCACCCATTTCACACGGCTTGGGACACTACCACAGCACAAAGGCTCTGCATTCATATTCTCTGCCCTGATTAAGATAATCAGCATACCCAATCGCAGCACAGATTGCATCTGTATCGGGATTCAGGGGTCCTATGACGTAAATTGGTTCTTGGCTTTTTAAAGTCCTCATAAATTCTTAGCAGAGTGTTTAACTATATCTGATATTTTGCAACACTGAGTTACGTCCAACACTAAAGATTTTTTATCTTTGGTTTATCTCAGACACTATCTAACTTATCTATTATGAAACGTAAAATCAGCAGAACCTCTCATATTTCAGTAGGAGATCTCTATACTAACCACGGAGAATCACTTCAACTCACACTTATTCGTGACGATGTCGACATGGCTCGTGAGATCACTCAACCCACTACAAATCGTCCTGGACTAGCACTCTCAGGATTTCTTCTAGAGTTCGCACGGGAACGAATCCAGATCATAGGTAATGCTGAAATTGCCTACATTCGCACACTAGATGATAAGACATTAACTAAACGCTTAAAGCAAATCTGTGAACTATGTGTCCCCTGTTTTATCATTAGCAGAGGAGCCGATGTCCCTAAAGTATTCTTAGACCTCACCTCATTCCACTCAATTCCCGTGTTTCGTTCAGAGCTCACCACTCTTACTTTAGCTAACAGCACCGCTCTACATCTCGAAAAAGATTTCTCTCTTAATACTACTGCTCATGGCTGCATGCTCCACTTTCGAGGAATTGGTGTTCTCATCAAGGGGAAAAGCGGATCTGGTAAAAGTGAAACCGCCATTGGCCTCATCGAGCGAGGTGGAGCACTTGTCGCTGATGATCACGTGAAAATTCGAAACACAAATGGCGAGCTAACTACCTACACTGAAGACTTCTGCAGAGGATTTATAGAAATTCGAGGCGTCGGCATCATCAACGTCGCTAATATCTACGGACTAGGCACCATCCAGCCAGACTCAAAACTAGACATTATCATCAACCTTAAACCCTACTCAGATCTCAATGAAGTGGACAGAGTAGGCATTAACCGCAAAACAGAAGACGTGCTAGGTGTCGCAGTCCCCTATGTCGATATACCTGTTGCCCCTGGTCGAGATACAGCAAGACTAGTAGCGGTCACAGTATTAGAGCTTCAACTAAGAAGACTAGGCTACGACATGGCCAGTGAATTTAATAGCAGACTAAATGAAAAAATAGCACCTAATCAAGAAAACGCTCAAACCCAACAACACCTCCAAGGCACTAAACATGAGTAGATTACAATAAACACAATCACACTTTATAAATTCATTAGAAAAAATCTCTTCCCCTTCATATACTCAGCTACTAAAGTTCCCAGCAAGTAACACACATTAATACACCAACAAACTAATCAATAACCATGCCTACCCAGGAAATCACTGTCACCAACAAACTCGGCATTCACGCTAGACCAGCTGCTCAGCTCGTTAAGAAATCAAACACCTTTGAAGCGGAAATCACCGTAGAAAAAGACGGTGAAGAAGTGGACGGCAAAAGCATCATGGGCCTAATGATGCTCGCAGCAGGACATGGCTCAGTCATCACTATTATCACCGAAGGTCCTCAAGCTGATGAAGCTCTGAAAGCGATCATTGAACTCATCTCTAATGACTTCGAAGACAAATAAATTTTAATGCCCGTCACAAGCACTAACAACGAAATTATACTACAAGGCTCCGCCGTTTCACCCGGTATTGCCTTCGCTCCCGTGCACGTTGTAGGCCGAGGCATAATTGCCCCAGAAGCCTATGAAATCTCGCCTAAACACATAGAATATGAGCGTGATAGATTCCAGAAAGCGCTAGACAAAACCAAAGCCCAGCTCAGCAGCCTTCAACAAAAAATTGAAACCATCTCCGGAGAACAAGACGCCCTCATATTCGAGGCACATCTCATGATTCTCCAAGATAAAACTTTACTAAAGAAGATCGATACTGCGATCAAGGACAGACTCCAAAATGCCGAGTTTGCCTACTTCGCAGTCATGCAGACCTATACTGAAGCCATGCGTAGGATGAACGATCCCTACCTTGCGGAAAGAGTGGTAGATATCAATGACGTCGCTCAACGCTTACTCAGAAACTTCGCCTCAGCAGATGCAGAACACAAAGCCGAAAACACAAAGCCAGATCATAAGCACATCATCGTAGCCTACGATCTCACCCCATCTGACACAGCGACAATGGATCGCCAGATGGCATTAGGTTTCGTAACAGAACAAGGCAGTATCAACTCTCACACAGCCATTTTAGCACGTTCACTCGGCATCCCAGCGATCGTCGGAGTCGAGGATGCTATCATGAAAATAAAGACTCTCACCTTTATGATTCTCGATGGCTACTCTGGTAAAGTCATCCTAAGTCCTCACCCGAGCACCGTTAATAAATACCGTAAAATCCAGAAAGCCAAGCTAGAGCGTGAAGAAAAACTAGACGAACTTAAAGAAAGTAAAACTCAGACTCTCGACGAACGCACTATCACACTCTCAGCTAATATCGAATTTGATCATGAACTACCACTAGTAGAACGATCAGGAGCTGAAGGCGTAGGCTTATTTCGCACCGAGTTTTACCTTTTAGGAGGCGGAGAGATCCCAGATGAAAACCGCCAAACCACAGTTTACACAAACGTGGCGAAAAGGGTGAACCCTCATCAAGCAATCATTCGCACACTCGATGCAGGAGGCGACAAGCTCCCTGCCGAACCACTCCCCGAACCTGAACCTAACCCGTTTCTAGGCTGGAGGGGCATCAGAGTTTCACTATCCAGAGTAGGGATGTTCAAAGACCAGCTCCGAGCGATCCTACGTGCTAGTGCTCACGGTAGAGTCGGCGTCATGTTCCCTCTAGTCTCTGGCCTCACTGAACTCATCACAGCAAAAGACATCCTCAAAGAATGTATGGATGAGCTAAACGCTAAAAATATCCCATTTGATCCAAAAATTGAAACTGGAGTCATGATCGAAGTCCCATCCGCAGCCCTAATGGCAGATGAACTAGCTAAAGAAGTCGATTTCTTCTCAATCGGGACTAACGACCTCATTCAATACACAGTCGCAGTAGATCGGGTTAACAAGCACGTCTCAGCACTCTACAAACCAACCAATCCTGCAGTTATCCGCCTGATTAACCACACCGTTCGTTCCGCCGAGGACAACGGTATCTGGACAGGTCTATGTGGTGAAATGGCCAGTGAACTAAATCTAACACCTCTCTTAGTAGGTCTAGGTGTATCCAAGCTGTCCGTGGGAACACACCAACTGCCCAAGATTAAAAAAGCAGTCCGATCCCTCTCCTACAGTAACTGCCAGGAAATGTCTGAAGAAGCTCTCAAGTGTAGATTCAGCAAAGACATCTTCGATCTATCCCAAGAAATGGCCCACAGTAGCTATGACTTCTTGATAGATTAGTATTGCTGATCGAGCACAGTCCACTCCCCCAACTGTGTATCACTTAAGCTGAGCTTGATACATTGCTGGGTCAGCGGCAACGCCGTGGTCACCCCCAACTGTGTATCACTTAAGCTGAGCTTGATACAAGAAGACAAAAATCTGGTAAAAGAGAGCAGTGTTAATTCGATTTTTAACAACTATACCAGTCCTTTAAATCTAGATTAAAGAAAAACCTACCTTGCTCTATCACTTGATCGAGAGTGTCATGAGGAGACTGTAGAATTCAATTACCAATTTTATCAAAATAACAAATCAAATAATGCTCTTCCCCACCTTCTACTCCTTCATTGACCACGACTAAATACTTAAATGGTGGATCTGAAGACCCCGTTGAACTATTATAGAATTTAGTTTTTAAACTTTTTTCTATGTTTACAGTCTATTTCAGCCCAGATAATTGACTCACAATCTTCAATCTGAATACATTTGGCTATATTCTTTTTTAGCTGTATGAAACGGTGCACGGATAACTATTAGGTAATCTGACTAATATACGCTTTACTTCCCCAACTGAGTTCTCGCAAGAAGCCGATAAGTCCCCTCTTTCTCCATCAGTTCATCATGTGTCCCACTCTGCTCGATCTGTCCATCACTAAGGACCAAAATACGATCTGCATCGATCACCGTGCTCAGCCTGTGCGCAATAATCATGCTTGTGCGACCCTTCATTAAAGTATCCAAAGCATTCTGAACTAGTCTTTCACTCTCAGAATCCAGTGCACTAGTCGCCTCATCTAACAGAAGAATCTTAGGGTCAGCCAAGATAGCCCTAGCGATAGCAATACGCTGACGCTGACCACCACTAAGCTTGATCCCTCTCGGTCCAACATGTGTGGCGTAACCAGCTTCAAACTCCTCAATAAATTCGTGAGCATTCGCCTGCTTAGCCGCTTCTATCACTTCTTCCTTCGTCGAACTAGGCTTACCATAAGCAATATTCTCCTCGATAGACCCACCAAACAGAAGCACCTCCTGAGGCACTACCGCGATAGAGTTACGCAAAGATTGTAGGCCTATCTCTGAAATCTCTTTCCCATCGAAAAGTAACTTCCCGCCATGACCTTGATAAAAACCTAACAGAAGTGAAAAAATCGTCGACTTACCACCACCACTTGGTCCCACCAGAGCGATTCGCTCACCGGGATTCACATTAAAGTTCACTCCTTTAAGAACCAGCCCCTCTGGACGACTAGGATAGCAAAATGTCAGATCATCAGCAGTAATACCACCCACAGTTTCCTCAGGATTCTCCGACTTATAGTTACTCTCTAGATCTTCATCGATCAGCTCACGGATGCGCTCAGTGGCACCTGAGGTGATCTGTAGCTGACTCATAATTTCAGGCACCGAACCTAGCGAAGCGGCCACGAACACACTGAACAAGATAAACCTAATATAATTCTCAATCGTAATATTACCCACAGCCAACATCTGTGCTCCATACCACACAATAAATGCCACCGTGCTAAATAACACAAGGATGATGAAACTAATAAATGCAGCTCTAGCCTTCGCCCCATCCATCGTAATTTTGAGAAATTTGCTCAACGAAGAATCATAGCGATCTTCTTCATACTGCTCATTACAAAATGCCTTGGTATCATAGATACCCATAATCGTTTCTTCCACGACTATATTCGTATCAGCCAGCGCATCTTGAGTCGCTTTAGAGTAATTCTTAATTTTCTTACCAAACACTGCAATAGCCAAAATCACCACAGGCACACTAGCTAACATGATCAGAGACAGCTTCCATGAGCAGATAAAAATCATTATTAAACCACCAATCAGTGTCACAACCATTCTACCAAACTTAGGCACCGTCGTAATCAAGGTCTCTCGCATGATCGATAAATCTCCAGCAATCCTTGAGCTAAGCTCTCCAGAGCGCTTCTCTGTTAGATAATTCATCGGTAATCTTACCATCCGTGTAAACAAAACCTTACGAATTTCATTTAGAGCACCTTCACCAGATTTGATAAAACCCCGCACTCTCCAGTAAGTAATAATTGATTGTAAAACAAGTGCTGCAACCAGCCATAACACGATCTCATTCACATTCGCAATAATGCTTTCCTGAGTTGCCTGACCTTCACCGGATCCCATTGAACGACCTATCAACTTTGAAAGAAAATAAGGAAACGCCAACGACAAAGCAGCCGTCGTATAAAGTGCAATCAGCGATGGAATAAACACCTTCTTATAGCGGTCCATGTAGCCATACAGACCCATCGCCTCTTTCAGACTCTTGCTTGCTTTCGCTTTTCCTTTAGAATTTCTCTTAGCCGCTCGTGACATGCATACTGGCTAAGGCATAAAACACCTCTTGTAAACACGCAATTTCATCATCAGACTCTAGGTTTACTATACAGAGCATATTTAAGACAGAATTAACAATATTACTCAGAATATGAAATCATACCTTCTTTCGATACCCCTGAGAACCCCAGCACAAGATTCCACTTGCCAAGTCCTGAATCACCAGCTAACAACCTCCGAATGGCTACAGAAACCACACTTATTTTATTCAAACCTGACTGTGTTACTAAAAACATCTCAGGTGATGTTCTCAACAGATTCCTCAGCAAAGGTCTCACTATCCGTGGCATCAAGATGATGACTCTCAGTAACGAACTACTTACTGAGCATTATTCACACGTTGCAGATAAGCCTTTCTTCCCAGAGATCATTGCATTCATGCAGAGTTCACCAGTGATCGCTCTCGCTCTCGAAGGAGAAGACGCTATCGTAACAGTTCGCAACTTACTAGGATCTACAAACTCACAAGAAGCTGCTGCTGGAACTGTCCGCGGTGACCTCGGAGACAACATGATGATCAACGTATGTCATGCATCTGATGGCCCTGAAGCTGCTGCAAATGAACTCAAAAGATTCTTCCTAGACGGAGAACTATTCAGCTACTAATCTGAACATTTATTCATTTCATAGAAACGCACATCTTCTCGTAAGGTGTGCGTTTTTTATTGTCCAAATCCTCACAACGATAGGGTTTGTTCCCCGAACAAACCGAGCTACGACTCCACCCCACTAAAAACAAATAATATCTAGGGAGCACAAGTCCAGAAAACCTTGGATCGTTCACCCCCACTAGATCAACCCCACTAGATCAACCCCACTAGATCAACCCCACACCAAATTTCTTCAGAATAAGGTGTAGTAGTAAAAATAAAATCAACGTACCCACCACATAAACACCCAGCGCTAGCAAAAACCCTGAACCCTTTCTCATCATACCGCTCATTACCAGAAACATCGGCAAAGTGGGTATTACATACCAAAAAGTATAAAAAGCATAGTTTGCAATCTTAGTCGATTGCTCCGCTCCCTTCTCTTCTGCAAATAACCAGATCATCACCAAGATAGCCACTATAGGTAACGCACTAATCAACGCTCCTAGCTTATCACTACGTTTAGCAAATTCTGAGACAGCGACTACCACTGCAGCAGTGATAAGATATTTGAGATAGATAGGCATTATAGATAAAGTTCTCTACTTGTTTTATTAATAATCTGATATAAAATTTCTCAATCAACTTACCTACTAAATCTATGCGATCAAGCTATCTTCTTACCCTTCTCACACTGTGTGCTCTCTCGCTCACACTGAACTCCTGTATCACGCAAGCAACACCGCCTGTCAGCACCACTTCTAACTCCAACACTCTATTACCTAGCCTCACCAATGCGCAAAAACTAAAGATTGGGAAAAAAATATGGCAGAACGAATCAGCGGGAAAAACCAGCGGACTCACAGCATGGAACACTGGCGAAGAATTCCCCTCCATCGGCATAGGCCACTTCATCTGGTATCCAACTAACTACAATGGTCCGTTTACCGAATCATTCCCAGCATTCATCACATTCACCCAGTCAAAAAGCAGAACCGACATCCCAGTCTGGCTCCTCAGCACCCCAAAGTGCCCATGGCAATCCCGTGCAACATTCCAGCGTGATATGCAGAAACCCCAGCTCACTAGCCTCCGCACATTCCTAGCATCCACCGTAAAGCTACAGACTGAATTTATCATGCATAAAAGCAGAGCAGCTCTACAAAAAATGCTCCGCACTATCCCCGCTTCTGAACAAACACGTATCAGCAGTAACTACGCAAACGTAGCATCAACGCCCAACGGAACCTACGCCCTCATCGACTACGTCAACTTCAAAGGAGAAGGCATCAATCCAAAAGAACGATATAACGGCAAAGGCTGGGGACTTCTCCAAGTCCTCCAGAACATGGAAACCACCACCTCAGGGCAACCAGCAGCCAGAGAATTCGCCGCCAGCGCCAAACGCACCCTAGATCGCCGAATCTCTGACTCAGCAAAATCCAGAGGAGAAACACGCTGGAGAGCAGGCTGGCACAACCGCTGCGATACCTACGCCAAGCCACTCTAATCAAAGCTATTCCTGCATAGTGAACAATAACGTTCTGAACACCCTATTAACCTTGTGCTTTATTATAGTTTATCACACTACACGACAAAAAATGACAAGCTACTAAAGGACGTGTAAGTAACTTATGATAAATGACAATTACCAAGCACTCTAAATCAATCAACTACATCAAACAAAGCTCAACTTAAAGTTCTAACTTGTCTCATCATCGGTGTCATTAGGTCACGTAGCGTGAACCTCTCAAAGCTCAACTCACTTCAGCAGTCAGACGCTTCGGAAGAGAGTCAGTATCGTAAGCTTCAACGTTTCTTTTTACTCTGGATTTTTCCTTGGCTAGATATTGACAAACTTATATTGAAAAAATTCCAAGACCGAAAAATGAATACATCCTCAGCATGAATCGGACTAACTGGAAGTTTTATCTTGCAAACTGATTTTATAAATCGTAACAATTTTAAATCCTTCGAGTTACTCCTTCGAGTTACTCCTTCGAGTTACTCCTTCGAGTTACTCCTTCGAGTTACTCCTTCGAGTTACTCCTTCGAGTTACTCCTTCGAGTTACTCCTTCGAGTTACTCCTTCTAAATAAACACTAACTAACTTGAAGCATGAAATACACAATAAATAATAAAACACGGATTAATAAATATACGGTCGCTCTGGCGACATCCACAGCGATGATGGCATCAGCCTCAGCAGCTACCATAGCATGGGGAGAATTTGATCTAGACGCTGCGGCGTCTGAAATTAGCACCAACGGCACGCTTATAGAAGCTTTGAACCTAGTGAATACTGATGCTCGAGAAGCGACTGATACAACGACAATCAATGGAGTAGTCTTCACGGCTACTTACCTTTTTAATAGTGGTTATTCTGAGGACAATCCCTTCGGAGTTAGCACAGGTGATGCAAGCCTTGATTTACTATACTTACAGGCTGGTTATGACTATAATGATGCCCAACTGCTCACATTGACAGGTCTAACGATCGGAGCTGAATACGAACTTCAAAGCTTCTTCGGCGAGAATGTAGGGGAACCCCTCCTTAAGATGAACGTTGGTGATGGTTTCACTGTTCAAAAAACATCTTCTGGAACTGTAGAAAATGGAGCGTGGATCATTGGCACATTTACTGCTGATGCTACCATACAAATTTTCCATTCTGCAGAAAATAATTCTACAACCTCTTTACTTTCAGGATATCAGCTCAGAGAGATATCATCAGTCCCCGAGCCATCTTCCACAGCCCTCATTGGTCTTGGAGGTTTAGCTCTGATTTTACGCCGTAGTAAGTAATTACCGAAATTGTATACCATACTTTTAAAAGTCAAGCATCTCAGCTAATATTAGTTGAGATGCTTTTTATGTATAGGTGTCGGCTGGTTACTCCAGACATTACTCTTAAAATTTACGTCTTGGATATCAGTCACCTCAAGAAAAACATCAACAATTAACGAACGAAGAGAAAGTTACATTAGTTAGTTGAATCCAAGTGCTATTTCATTTCTCTCATAGAGGGACAGACCTTCTTTTTTGTTGCCGACAGTGAGCAGTGAGGACATTAATGTGAGTTTTTCCAAACTTCCAGTTAGTTCGATCCATGCTGAGGATGGATCCATTTTTCGGTTTTTGAATTTTTTATCTTGCAAACTGATTTTATAAATCGTAACAATTTTAATTCCTTCGTAACAATTTTACTCCTTCGAGTTACTCCTTCGAGTTACTCCTTCGAGTTACTCCTTCGAGTTACTCCTTCGAGTTACTCCTTCGAGTTACTCCTTCGAGTTACTCCTTCGAGTTACTCCTTCGAGTTACTCCTTCGAGTTACTCCTTCGAGTTACTCCTTCGAGTTACTCCTTCGAGTTACTCCTTCGAGTTACTCCTTCTAAATACTAACTAACTTGAAGCATGAAATACACAATAAATAATAAAACACGGATTAATAAATATACGGTCGCTCTGGCGACATCCACAGCGATGATGGCATCAGCCTCAGCAGCTACTATAGCATGGGGAGAATTTGATCTAGACGCTGCGGCGTCTGAAATTAGCACCAACGGCACTTCTATAGAAGCAATTAACATGGTGAATACTGATGATCGAGAATATACTGATACAACGACAATCAATGGAGTAGTCTTCACTGCTACTAACCTTTTTGATAGTGGCGAATATCAGGAAGATACCTTCGGAGTTAGCACAGATGATGCAAGCCTTGATTTACTATACCTACAGGCTAGTTATGACTATGTCTCGGTGACATTGGAAGATCTAACGATCGGAAATGAATATGAACTGCAAAGCTTCTACGGCGACAACAGGCCAGGAATCAACTTTATGATGAACGTTGGTGATGGTATCAATGTTCAAGCAACATCTTCTGGATCTGCAGAAAATGGAGCGTGGATCATTGGCACATTTACTGCTGATGCTACCACACAAAATTTCCATTCTTCAAATAATGATAGTACAGCCAGTTTCCTTTCAGGATATCAGCTCAGAGATATATCACCAGTCCCCGAGCCATCTTCCACAGCCCTCATTGGTCTTGGAGGTTTAGCTCTGATTTTACGCCGTAGTAAGTAATTACCGAAATTGTATACCATACTTTTAAAAGTCAAGCATCTCAGCTAACATTAGTTGAGATGTTTTTTATGTATAGGTGTCGGCTAGTTACTCCAGACATTGCCCTTAAAATTTACGTCTTGGATTCTACTAACTAGGGCTTACTGAAAAAGCTCTAAACGACAAGCCTAGGAAACGGTATGGATATCAGTCACCTCAAGAAAAACATCAACAATTAACCAACGAAGAGAAAGTTACATTAGTTAGTTGAATCTAAGCCTTAAAAACCGTGAAGGACAAGTTCTCACTGAAAGGGCAAACTACATAAATCAAGCTATCCAGTGAGTTACCCACAGAACACAACGCTTTATACGCTGGTTGCGTCACCAATTTTACCAGCAAGTTTCCTGGAGCGAATCTATACGTTTACTTAAGATGTTCTGGCTAAAAAATCCAAGCTTGTTTTCCACACCGATCTTTTAACCATAACTGTATTTTACTCTTTTCAGTCCCCCCATTTCTCTCTTCACTCACCACATGGCAAAGCAACCGAAGAATGCAATCTCTCCAACCCGCTCAGAAGACTTCCCAGAGTGGTATCAGCAAGTGATCAAGGCAGCCGACATGGCTGAGAACTCAGAGACTAGAGGTTGTATGGTAATTAAACCGTGGGGCTATGCTCTATGGGAAAACATTCAGCAACAGCTTGATAAGTATTTTAAGAGAACTGGCCACCAAAATGCCTACTTCCCACTGCTCATCCCACTCTCCTACCTAGAAAAAGAAGCAGAACACGCTGAAGGATTTGCTACAGAGTGTGCAGTCGTCACTCACCATAGACTAGAAGCTGAGAAGCAGGCAGACGGCACTACCAAGATGATCCCATCTGGTAAATTAACAAAACCTTACGTTATCCGCCCTACTTCAGAAACAATCATCGGTGCTGCATTCTCCCGCTGGACTACCTCCTACCGTGACCTCCCACTACTCATTAACCAATGGGCAAACGTCATGCGCTGGGAAATGCGCACACGCCTCTTCCTCCGCACAGCAGAATTTCTCTGGCAAGAAGGACACACAGCTCACGAGACTGCTGAAGAAGCAATCTCTGAGACCAAGCAGATGCACCAAATCTATACTGATTTCATCACAAATCACCTAGCAATCCCAGTAGTCCCAGGTGAAAAATCAGCTGTAGAACGTTTCCCTGGAGCCGACATGACTCTAACGGTGGAAGCCATGGTCCAAGATAAAAAGGCGATTCAAGCGGGAACATCCCACTTCCTCGGTCAGAACTTCTCCAAAGCGCAGGACATCTCATTCACAGGAAGAGACAACACCCAGCAGCTAGCGTGGACCACCTCATGGGGTGTTTCCACTAGACTCATAGGCACACTCATCATGGCGCACGCAGATGATAATGGACTCATCTGCCCCCCACGCATCGCCTCACAGCAGATCATCATTATCCCAGTCACCCCTAAGGAAGACTCACGTGATGCCATCATCGATGCCTGTGAAGCACTTGCCACGACTCTCCGCTACAAGGACTTCCACGGCGAACCACTCCGTATCCATGTCGACAAGCGTGACCTCGCTGGTGGTGTTAAGAAATGGGAATGGGTCAAGAAAGGTTCACCAATTCGCATCGAAATCGGACCACGTGACCTCGAATCTCGTAAGGTTTGCCTCCAGCGCAGAGACGAAGGTGCATTTGAAAAGCACTTCATAGACAAAGAGGAATTCATCCGTGACTGCACAGACACGCTACAGGAAATTCAAAACGAAATCCTCCGCCGTGCCACGGAACTCCGCGACTCTAATATCTCAGATTGCAACGACCTAGCTGAATTCGAAAAACACTGGACCGACAACAACCAACCAGGCTGGCTCACTACCCCATGGGCAGGTAGCGATGAGCAAGAAAAAGAGCTCAGCAAAAAACACAAAATCGCAATCCGTTGCTTCCCACTAGACCAGCAAGAAGGTCAAGAAACCTCCTGCCTCCTCACTGATACCCCCACCAAAGCCAAAGCTATTTGGGGCCGTAGTTATTAATTCAAGATAAACCAGTCTCTGGTAGGGTTTACTCGCCGAGTAAACCAACAACACACAATGCGTGTTCAGCAGCTCTGAGCACTCATCAATAAATTCACCAAATAAATAAGATGTTCCTAGATATCCAAGACGTAAAAACTCATTTCCCAATTAAAAAGGGAATTTTGATTCAGAAAGAAATCGATTCAGTGAAGGCTGTCGACGGCATCAACCTATCTATCAAGAAAGGTGAGATTCTAGGACTCGTCGGCGAATCAGGCTGTGGGAAATCCACTCTATCCCGCACTATCATGCAGCTAACCCCTGCAACCTCTGGGAACATCATTCTAGAAGACGAAAATCTCACAACTCTATCTTCAAATGAAGTTCGCAAACGCAGACTAGATTTCCAGATGATTTTCCAAGATCCTTACGCGTCACTGAATCCGAGAATGACTATCTTCTCAACGCTCTCAGAAGCGCTGCAACAACGTCACCCAAATCTTAAACGTGACAAAACAGCCCTCATGGACGCAGTCGTAGCTCTCATGGAACGTGTAGGACTCACCCCCTCATTCATGAAGAAGTATCCACATGAGTTTTCAGGCGGTCAACGTCAGCGTATCGCTATTGCTCGAGCATTAGCACCAGAACCTAAGCTTATCATCGCAGATGAGCCAGTCTCCGCACTAGACGTCTCCATCCAGTCCCAAATACTCAACCTTCTGCTCCAGCTTCGTGACGAGCTAGAGCTCACCATGATCTTCATCTCACACGACCTCTCAGTAGTCCGCTACCTAGCCAACAACATCGCAGTCATGTATAAAGGGAAGATAGTGGAATATGGAGATTCCGAGCGTGTCTTCAATCACCCAGAACACCAATACACGAAAAAGCTTCTAAAAGCTATTCCGAGTATGATCTAGAGCATTACTCTGGGAGACTTAACCTAAGAACTTTCACACAGTGCTTCACTGTTCCACTTCCCAGACACAAAAAAGCTGTTAAAAATAAATCTAACAGCTGATTTACAATGAACGACTAGCAACCTGAAATCTTAAATATCAAACTGCTAATCTTTATAGGTCTCTATCTCTGTAAACTGGGAATGACTTACCTCTGAGTGAAGAACCTTTGAGTGTTTTGATAATGCTGTCTGCATCCTTCTCCTGCACTTGCACGAGGCAATGTTTAGGGAATAGGCGGATCTTACCAAGTGATCCATTTGAAATTTGACACTCTGAGTAGACCATACCAGCGATCTCACCTGGATTCACCCCAACTCCACTACCTAGACCGACGAAAATCTGAGTCATCCCTGCCTTAAGCTCAGGATCTCTACGACGCTTGCGTTCTTTATCGAAACTTCTTTTACTGCGCTCACCTCTTGATTTTTCGCCACGCTCAGGTCTTTCACGACGCTCACCACGGTCACGATCTCTACCTCTCTCGCCGCGTTCTCCACCACGATCATTACGATTACTTCCGCGTTCACGACGATCATTGTTACTCTTATCACCACCTGGACGGTCTTCCTGGATCGCTTCACCTTCACGGCCTAGCGTATCACGAAGCTGTGAGAACAGTGCCGAAGCAATATCAGTAGCAGTGTGCCCGTGCTCAAGTAGACGGTCGATGTAGTGCTTATAGTCAGCAGCTCCACCAGCCTCGATTTTCTCTTTAACTGTCTCGAACAAAATGTCAGCACGCTTGCCTTCTACATCTTCCTTAGTAGGGATGCGCTCACGACGGATCTTCTGACGGATGAATCTCTCGATCCCCTGCAGACGATACACATCTTTACCGTAGACAAAACTGATCGCAGAACCTTTACGGCCAGCTCTTCCAGTTCTTCCAATACGGTGAATGTAATCTTCAAAATCTTGTGGTAGGTCGAAGTTGAACACTGCGTCCACTTCATCAATGTCGAGTCCACGAGCAGCAACATCTGTTGCGACAAGCACTTCTACAGTTCCGTCACGGAAACGCTTCAACACACGCTCACGCATCTGCTGAGTCACATCACCATGCAGTCTGTCCGCAGCGTAGCTACGAGCGAGGAGAGCTTCAGTCGTCTCATCCACATTACGCTTCGTGTTACAGAACACAACAGCGAGTCTAAGAGTCATTGTATCAAGTAAACGTGAAAGCACTTCTACTTTAGAGCGGTTACGCACTTCGTAATACATCTGATCGATCACTTCAACTGTTCTAGTCTTACGAGCTACTTCTACAGTCTGTGGATTCTTACCGAATCTCTTGATAAGCTTATCAACTTTACTATTCATCGTAGCAGAGAAGAAGAGTGTCTGACGCTGTCCCTTGATCTGACCTAGAATTTCTTCCATGTCTTCACGGAATCCCATATCGAGCATGCGGTCCGCTTCATCGAGAATAACCAACTTAAGGTCACCTGTCTTAAGAGTGCCTCTGCGGAGGTGATCCATCAGACGACCCGGGGTTCCGACCACCATTTGAGCGCCACGGAGACCCTTGATCTGTCTGTCAATAGGAGCACCACCATAGAGTGGCACTGCTCTCATTTGTGATAAATTTTTGCCCAATCTCTGAACTTCCTCACACACCTGAATACAAAGTTCACGAGTAGGAGAGAGGATAAGGACCTGCGGACTAGTCACGTCATGGTCAATCATTTCCAGAGCTGGAAGAGTAAAGGCAGCAGTCTTACCAGAACCAGTCTCAGAGAGACCGATGATATCGTCTCCATTTAGGATACGTGGGATAGCAAGTGCTTGGATCTGTGATGGGCGTTCATAGCCTAGTGAGTTCACAGCGTCGAGTAGCGGCTTAGATAGCCCTAGGCTATCGAAGGTAATGTCAGTCATAATTATATGTGGTTAAATTCCCTAAATTGGGAGAGCTGCACATGATCTACTGAAACTCCTTACAGAGAATAAAACCTATCAATTAGCGGCAAAAAAGAGCCCCTATTGAACTCCAACGCCGCCTCCTTGCACGTAAACCATTGAAAATGCAAGATTTATCTGAAAATTGACCAGTAAGAACATGTTCTCCTTGAAAAAGACGGGCATGTTGACACCCAAAGCTCTCCAAACAAAAATCACCTACCATTAGAAGCTAAGCTACAAGGTAATTGCAGGACGATTGACAGAATGATTTCATGTTAAATTCATAGTGGCACCCTCACTCCAACGCCACTATATCTACCCACTAAGCCTCAAAACCGATCTTTCTTCCCATGCTTACGTATCAGCGAGACAAGCTCACCTATACTCATCGGTCTATGCCCTCTCGCTAGATTCTGCTTACCACATTTTACGGCTGCTTTCCACTGATGGAACATAGCAGCCCACGCCTTAAATATTGATGAGCCTGGGTGGTAGATGTGGGCTGGTTCGCCGGTCACTCCGTTGAGTTCTAGGACGTGAATTCCTTTGCCTTGTTGGAAAGTCTCTAAACTATCGACTCGTATATCGTATCTGCCAATGTGGAAACCTTCGAACGACTGGCTTAGCTCATCGATACTATGCTCCATATCTTCAGTCACCAGATGTCGATCATCAGTGAACATGGCCCCTCGGCTATGGGTTCCTATTTCAGCAAGAGTGATGCGTTTCCCCTGTTCTGGAATTTCATTTAAACGTTCGGAGAACTTCTCTTTATAATAACTAAACATCGCAGATCCCCTATCATCAGATAAAATAAGATCTTCTAGTCTCGTCTCGCCATCACCTTGGACAAATTGCTGGTGCTTCTCTGACAGCGAAATAATCTTCCCTTTCTCTTCATCTGGGTAACGTAGATAATAGACACCATATTCAGGACCAATAATAAATTTCTGTCCAATGATCTCCTCCTCACACTCTAATAAATACTCCTCGGCTTGATCTCGGGACTTAATAATAGCCACTCCCTGCCCACGCTCACCCTCGTCTGGCTTCAGCACTACAGGATAATCTAAACCATTTTCTTCCATCCAGCTTTCTAGTAAATCGAGGGTGCTTTCTTTTTCACCCATCACAAAGGGTATCCTAAGATAATCCGCTATTTTTTCGGCTTGAACTCTATCGGTCGAAAGTAAATCTAGGATTTCTCCCTTACTATCATAAGCGAAACCACTGCTCTCAATTGCTGGATTAGAGCTAGTGAACAGGCACATCTTACGATTCCTAAAACCTAGATAAATAAGATAAACTACCACTGGCGGATACACCATCCACATTGGCCAATACTCCCAACGAGTCAGTCTCTGCCATTTACCATAAAGCCTGCGTCGACCATACCAGCTAAACATAGGAAGAATCAGCTTCAGAAAAATCCAGAGAAATACCACTACTCCAAGTAATCCGACCCACGCATAATCCAAGTAGTCCGGTAGCCATCCCAATACAGCATCGCCAGCCATGTAAGCCAAACCACACAACACAGGAACCCACACTAACGCCGCCAGTAATAGGGTCAGAGAAAACTTACCAAAACTCCAGCCACTAGCCCCAGCCGCTAAATAACTCACTACTCGTGAACCAGGTATAAACCTCGAAAAGAAAATCCATAGCACCCCATATCGATCAAAAAATCTCCTACCTTTAGCTATCTTCTCAGGCGTCACACGCCTACTTGCCCAACGTCTAAACCAACCTAAATCCTCCACATTACCTCCACTAGTAGAAATCACCGCTACTCTAGCTATCCAATAAATAGCCATATCTCCCCCCCAGATCCCTAGCACACAGCCAGTCACCGCTAGCGGAAAAGTCATCTTCCCCTGCACAGCCAAAATCCCTGCTAGCACGCAGGTAAGATCCTCAGATATAAATGTCCCGATAGCCAGCATCAGCACTTTAAGAGCTGGGTAATCAACCCACTCCACAAGTTCTTTAATATTCTCAACTCCTAACTCAGCTAACACGGGGAGTGATTTAACACTTCATGGCTTAAAAGCCAGCAGTTAGTATGGGGAGTAGCTAGTATAATAGTAAAAAGTAATAGAGGCAGATCTCTGCTATCTACTTACCTACTCACTACTTTTCTCCTAGTGCAGCTTCACCGCCATCAATCTGTGAGTCACTCGGACCACATACACCTGACATCCAGGTGGAGATACCCGCTTTAGGTAGAGGGCTAACCAGAAGAGAGTCTTGAAACTGTTATTCTCTGACTTCGATGAGGATTCCTTTCCCTATAATTACAAGAGGGTCGATCAGGACATTTATTCCGCAATAAAAAAATTGTAACTTTCTTGCAACTTTACCTAATCTGTCGTGTTTTACCCTCAGACGACATGAAAACGAATCCAACAGAGACTACAAAAAAACAACTAAATGCAAAGGAACTCAACGTTCTAGAGAATGATGGGGTTTGGTCAGTTCTCGATCAGGCACCCAAGCAAGACGCTTCGCCTGCATCTAATCCTATGTTTGCTCGTAATGTCATGCGTGAAATCCTCCAGATGGAAGAGGACACCCAGCCTTGGTGGAAATCTATCTTCTCTATTAAGTTCGCTAAAGCACTCCTCCCATCAGCAGCAATAGCTGGTGCGACAGCAGCCTGTATCGTAGCATTCACAGGCACTTCTACTCCTAGCTCTACTAATCTTGTAGAAAATTCTGACTCACAGACAACAATCGTGACCTTCACTATCGAAGAAATCACAGAGATCTCTGATTCTTTAGCCTCCTCTGAAGTCGATGCATTCACTCAAGAGATGCTCGATATAGAAAATGAAGATCCTATCTTCATGACTACTGACGAGATCGATGACCTTCTGAGTAGCTAGTCGGGAGCTTTACTCTGGAAGCAAGAAGCACTTTACCTTTGTCAAGGAAGCGGGAAGCTCAGTGGAGAAGTTCTTTATCTATTACTTAAGCTCTCACCCCTGCCACCTCCTCAGTCAGAGCTTGTTGCTCCCCAACTGGAGGTGACGCTCCTTGCTCACAAAACGAAGCTCCCCCTTTTTCAATTTTTCATTGCAATCTACTGCATATCAAGGCACACAGACAAAGTGCTTGCTATTAGAAATCTCACCAAAACCGTAGGGGGTAGAACCCTCTTTGAAGAAGCTAAAATGACTATCAACTGGGGCGAAAGAGTCGCACTAGTCGGCCCCAATGGTGCAGGAAAATCCACACTTTTCAGAGCTATCCTAGGACAGGACGAACCAGACAGCGGCACTGCTGAGGTCGATGAATACGCCATCGTAGGCTACCTCGCTCAGGAATCTGGTGACCCAGAAGCTGAGACTATTCTAGAAATCGCTATCGGGATCACTCCTGAAGTCGCAGACGCCATCAAGGTCATGCGCACAGCGGAGAACGAAGGCACTACAGATTCACAAGCATTTGCCGACGCTCAAGACACATTCGACGCAGCAAACGGCTACGCACTAGAGCCAAAAGCCAAAAAAATCCTCTCAGGATTAGGTTACACTCAAGAGCAGATGAACCAGCCTGCCAACACATTCTCCGGTGGTTGGATCATGCGAGCACACCTCGCCAGACTCCTCGTCCAAGAGCCAGACCTCCTCATGCTCGATGAACCGACTAACCACCTCGACCTCATCTCACTTATCTGGCTCCAGCACTACCTCATGAACTACCCAGGTGCGCTCCTCATCATTTCTCACGACCGTGACTTCATGGACGAAATCATCGAGACCGTCTACGAGATCGATGAAACAAAACTCATCTCCTACACAGGAAACTACAGCTCATACTGTAACCAACGCGACAAGCGCTACGATCAAAAAGTCCAAGCCTATCGTGCCCAACAAAAAGAAGTCGACCGTGTCCAAGAATTCGTCGACAGATTCCGCAGAGTCGGATCAAAAGCCTCACAGGTCAACGAGCGCATGAAGACCATCCAGAAGCTCAAAGACAAAATGGTCAAGCCAATCGCTCCACGTAAAGTCTTCAAGTTTAACTTCCCACAGCCACCACGCTCTAACCAGATCGTAGCAGAACTCACGAAAGTCAAACAAGCTTACGGCGAAAAAGTTATCTATGACGGACTCGACCTCATCGTAGAACGCGGCGACCGCATGGTTCTCGTAGGTCCTAACGGTGCTGGTAAATCCACACTGATGAAAATTATCGCTGGTCAGATCAAGATCCAAGGCGGCGACGTCAACGTAGGCTACGCCACCAAAATGGGTTATTTCTCTCAGCACCGTGCTCTCACCATGACAGATTCTAACACTGTGCTCGATGAAGTCATGTCAGCAAACGCTGAACTCCGTGAAGACGAAGCTCGCTCCATCCTAGGATCATTCCTCTTCCGCAAGAACGACGTCCAGAAGCGCATCCGCGTTCTCTCAGGTGGTGAAAAATCTCGCCTCAACCTCGTAAAATTCCTCGTAGACCCACCGAACCTCCTCCTCATGGATGAGCCTACTACGCACCTAGATATCGTCTCTATTGAAGCCCTAGTATCAGCACTCAAGCAGTATAAAGGCACGCTAGTCTTCATCTCACACGACGTTCACTTCATCAGAAACCTCGCTGAAACCACACTCCACATCAACAATGGAGCTGTCACTCGCTACACTGGTGGCTACGACTACTTCATCGAGAAAAGTGGACTCAACGACGATCGAAGCGCAGTGACTTCATAGTCCCAGCACTCCAAACATTTCAACAATCTACAAACTCCAGTCATTCACATGACTGGAGTTTTTTAGACACCTAAGATTCCTACCTATTGGCAGTTAAAAAGTGGTATTCCTTACCCGATCAATGAAGTCAATTGAGCAGTGCTGATTGGACGGCTGAGTTGAGTAGTAGCGGCATTGAAATCAGCATGGACGGCAAAGGACGCTGGATGGACAATGTCTTTATTGAGAGGCTCTAGCGGAACATTAAATACGAGAAACTGCGTCTCTGGAGCTACGATGGCATCACCGATCTACGAGCTCTAGTCGATGATTGGATGGAGTTCTATAATCATCGACGTAAGCACCAAGGCCTAGGCTATTGCACTCCTTGGTCACTCTACTCTAAGCAGCAACAAGAAGCTACCTAGGGTGGCGGCGACCGTAGTTGGAGAGGTGGAATGGAGCGTAGCGGAAGGAGCTCAATGGAACCTCTCCAACTACGGAGAAAAACCACAAACCAAGCCTCAAGGAAGATCAGCAAACTACTAATAAAACAAACTTTTTACTGGCAACATTAACGAGATCACTTCAGTTTTTCTTGAGGTGACTGATATCCAAGACGTAAATTTTAAGAGTAATGTCTGGAGTAACCAGCCGACACCTATACATAAAAAGCATCTCAACTAATGTTAGCTGAGATGCTTGACTTTTAAAAGTATGATATACAACTTTAGTAATTACTTACTACGGCGTAAAATCAGAGCTAAACCTCCAAGACCAATGAGGACTGCGGAAGATGGCTCGGGGACTGGTGATATATCTCTGAGCTGATATCCTGACATGAAATTGCTTACATTAGAACCGGATGAAGAATGGAAATTTTGTGTGGTAGCATCAGCAGTAAATGTGCCAATGATCCACGCTCCATTTTCTACAGTTCCAGAAGATGTTTTTTGAATAGTGATACTATCACCAACGTTCATCAAAAAATTACTTGTTCCTAGAGCAGCGCCGAAGAAGCTTTGAAGTTCATATTCATTTCCGATCGTTAGACCTGTCAATGTGATCGGGCTAGTACTATCATAGTTATAATTAGCCTGTAGGTATAGTAAATCAAGATTTGCATCACCTGTGCTAACTCCGAAGGTATTGTCACCATAATAGCCAGTATCAAAAAGGTTAGTAGCCGTGAAGACTACTCCATTGATTGTCGTTGTATCAGTCGCTTCTCGAGCATCAGTGTTCACTAGGTTCCATGCTTCTATAGAAGTGCCCTTGGTGCTAATTTCACCTGGCGCAGCGGCTAGATCAAATTCTCCCCATGTTATGGTAGCTGCTGAGGATGATGCCATCATCGCTGTGGATGTCGCCAGAGCGACCGTATATTTATTAATCCGTGTTTTATTATTTATTGTGTATTTCATGCTTCTAGTTAGTTATTATTTATTTAGAAGGAGTAACTCGAAGGAGTAACTCGAAGGAGTAACTCGAAGGAGTAACTCGAAGGAGTAACTCGAAGGAGTAAAATTGTTACGATTTATAAAATCAGTTTGCAAGATAAAAAATTACTATTTTTCCAAAATATCAGTAGTTATCACATTACACGACAAAAATTAAGGGTTCAGTATTAGAGGGAGCTAAGTAAAAGTTTGGAGTCTTAAAGCTTAAAACGATCATCGATTGGAATGCTTTCCTGGCTACACTGATCTAAGTGACAGGCTACGATAACAAGGATTGGAGTAAAGGTGGTAATTTGCCTTTTCATCCTCTTCTAATGTTTAAAATCCTTATTCTTCAAAGCTTCCACGGACTCAGTGATGATGCAATGGAGTATCAAATAGGTGATCGACTTAGTTTTATGAACTTCCTAGATCTTCAAATGGGTGACCACATTCCAGATGCTGAAACGATTTGCTAAAACGATTTGGGATTTTAAAGAACTCATTGAGAAGGACGGACGTGATGGAAGTAATAAGCTCTTTAGCTGTTTTCATCAAATGTTAGACCAGAAAGGTTTAATTGCTAAAGCTGGAAGTATCATAGATGCGAGTTTTGTTGATGCCCCAAAACAGCGCAACACTAGAGAACAGAATAAGAAAATCAAAGCAGGCGAACGTCCAGAAGACTTCGAGAAAGACAACTCCAAAGGTGCACAAAAAGACTGTGATGCTCGCTGGACAAGGAAGAACAACGAAGTCCACTTTGGATACAAAAACCATACCAAAGTCGATGTGAAGAGTAAGCTGTCATCGACAGCTATGCCACCACCCCAGCAAGCACACATGATAGCCAAGTATTCGAAGAACTCTTAGATGAGAAAGACAAGGCGATCTTAGCTGATAGTGCTTACAAATCAGAGAAAAATGAGCAAGTGATGCTGGATCGAGACTTAGAAGATTTTATCACCCTCAAAGCCTATCGTAACAAAGCTCTGACTGAGGAAGATCAACGATTTAACAAAAGAGTGAACCGAATGAGGGTGCGCGTGGAGCATGTATTTGGCAGGATGAAATATATGGGTGCAGACTTCTTTAGAAAAATAGGAATACAACGAGCTAGGCAGCACAACTCACTCTGTAATTTAAGCTACAATATGGATCGCTATGCCTTCTTACAGAGTTAGATGCTCAAAAGAGGCAAACAAGGGCTAAATAAACCAGTAATCATGGGCAATCAGATGAAAACACTATTGAAATAAGCCTGTATGGTGAAAAGCCGTAATCAAAGTTGGTCAGATTTTTCAATGATAGCCGAGATCTCGAAAAAAACCTAGTTACCAGAGGTTCCCTTTAGTAAGAGTATTTGTGATATTTAAATTTATTTAGTTGGAGTCAGTTCTATCAATATGTCTGTGCGGAACGCCTTAACGTTACCAGAAAACTCAGGAAGCTTCTCCATCGAGAGCTGCCCATCTTGTATGACTTTCACCACATTCTTAGCAGCCACGGTAGGCTGAGATATACAAATACAGATAGCACTAATTACGGAGAATTTCAGAAATAAACTATGATGAAAATGACGATTCAACATTCTCTCTAGTAGCCAATTACAAACCATAAATCCACACATCTCTATCACTGGACGTCTACAAATCACGTCACAAAAAAGCCCGACTCATTGTTACATGGATCGGGCTTATGAATTTTGATTTGGTTCAGAGATCAATCACCGAGTAGCTTTGATAGCTCATCGTCGATGTCACCGAGTGTGCTTGTAGGCTCTGCTGATACGTCTGATGTGACTTCACCTGCTAGGTTGTCATCATTCTCGACTTCATCAGTGATCGGAGCTGGCTCCTCTACTGTGAGCTCAAAGCGGCTATCCTTGTGCTGCCAGAAACCAGTTCCTGCAGGGATAAGATGACCCATGATTACGTTTTCCTTGAAGCCCTTGAGCATATCGATACGTCCGAGTGTCGCTGCCTCTGTAAGAACACGAGTAGTGTCCTGGAAGGAAGCGGCTGAGATGAATGAATCTGTCTCAAGTGATGCCTTAGTGATACCGAGTAGAACTGGCTCACCTTCAGCAGATTGACCACCTTGCTTAGCTACCTTACGGTTCGCTATGACAAATGCGGTGCGGTCGACTTGGTCTCCCCAGAGGAAGTCCGTGTCACCTGGCTCTGTGATCTTCACCTTACGGAGCATCTGACGGATGATGACCTCAATGTGCTTGTCATTGATCTCAACTCCCTGAACTCTGTAAACTTCCTGCACTTCGTTAACGAGGTGCTCTTGGAGAACCTGAGTTCCACATGCTTCGAGTAAGTCTTCAGGAGAAATAGCGCCTTCAGTAATGAAGTCACCAGCTGACATTATATCACCTTCGATGACGATAATGTGCTTACTCATTGGCACGAGATGGTCAGCTGACTCACCGCCTTCAGCAGTAACAACAACCTTCTTCTTGCCACGAACATTTGCTCCGAATGATACAACTCCGTCTAACTTAGAAATGATCGCTGAATCCTTCGGTTTACGTGCCTCGAATAGCTCTGCAATTCTAGGAAGACCACCTGTAATATCCTTAGTCTTGGATACCTTACGTGGTGTTCTAGCTAGCATAGCTCCCCCACCGATTTTCTGACCTTCCTTAACCGACATGTGAGCGCCGACTGGGATTGAATAAGAGGAAAGCTCTTCACCTGTCTTAAAGTCTAAGATCACTACCTGTGGGTGTAGATCTTCCTTATGTTCAGTGACGATCATTCCTTTCTTACCAGTTTCCTTATCAGTATCATGTGACATGGTGATCCCAGTGATCATATCGCGGAATTCAACCTTACCAGCTTGAGCTGTTAGAATTGGAACGTTATATGGATCCCAAGTGACGAACTTCACGTTCTTCTTAACTGATCCACCATCCTTGACTATGATGACTGCACCGATCACTACATTGTAGGAATCGATTTCTAAGCCAGCTTTGTCTTGGATAGAAATTGCACCGTTCTTATTAAGAACAACATAGTTACCATCTGAGTCTTGAACTGTTCTAAGATCCTTGTAGACAACCTTACCAGCGTTTTTAGCGATGATTTCTGGCTGTTTAGCCGAAGTCGAAGCGGCTCCACCTACGTGGAACGTTCTCATTGTAAGCTGTGTTCCTGGCTCACCAATTGACTGAGCAGCTACGATACCTACTGCTTCACCCTGCTGGGCAATCTTACCAGAGGCAAGGTTAAGACCATAACAGTGAGCACAAGTTCCAGTGTCAGCTTCACATGTGAGAACTGAACGAATCTTAAGGTGTGATCTACCGATAGTTTCAACAACATTTGACTGATCTTCACTGATGATGTCGTTAACCTTGATGAGGATTTCTCCTGACACAGGATCTTTGACTTCTTCACATGAAGTTCTGCCGTAGATACGCATTGGAAGTGTTGCCACCTCGTCGTCGCCATCAAAGATCGGAGCTACTGTGATTCCATTAGCTGTTCCACAGTCACTCTGATGAATGATCACGTCCTGAGATACGTCCACGAGCTTACGTGTCATGTATCCGGAGTCCGCAGTCTTCAGAGCTGTATCAGCGAGTCCCTTACGAGCACCGTGAGTGGAAATGAAGTATTCTAGAACGGATAGACCTTCACGGAAGTTCGAAGTAATTGGGCTCTCAATAATCTCACCAGACGGCTTAGCCATGAGGCCACGCATTCCAGAAAGCTGCCTGATCTGTGCCTTGTTACCACGAGCACCTGAGTCAACCATCATAAAGAGTGGGTTAGCAAGTTTAGTGCCGTCGTTGTGCTCTAGCTTACGATAGAGAGCATTCGCAATGTTGTCAGTAGCGTGAGTCCAAACGTCCACTACCTTCTGGTAACGCTCGTTATTAGTCACAACACCGTTACGGTAAAGTGCTTCCACTTTCTCGATCTCTGCGTATGCCTTCTTAAGCTCAGCTGGCTTCTCTTCTGGGATTACCATGTCTACTAGACCAATGGAGGTTCCTGAACGAGTTGCCTCTGTGAAACCAAGTGTTTTCAGTGCGTCAAGACCGAAAACAGTCTCTTTCTTACCTGAACACTGGTAGCAACGCCAGATGATGTCACCGATCTGCTTCTTACCAACTGTGAAGTTAATGAAGCCGAGGTTTGATGACCAGATCTCGTTGAAACGCACACGTCCTGGTGTGGTCTCAATGATCTTAGCGGTCTTGTCACCGAAGACTGTGTCCTTATCGAAGTCCGGGTTACGAACACGAATGAGGTCATGATACTTCAGCTTGCGAGATGCCATTGCGAATTCTACTTCTGTTGTGCTTGCGAACAATGGAAGGTGGTTCTCTTTTTGCTCCTCGATCTCTGTCGCTGTGCGCTGACGGAGGTAAGTGAGGTAGTAGGTTCCAAGAATAATATCCTGTGAAGGAATCGTGATCGGCTTACCTGAAGAAGGTGAGAAGATGTTGTTAGGCGCTAGCATAAGCTGGCGACACTCCATCTGTGCTTCAATAGATAGTGGCACGTGAACAGCCATCTGGTCACCATCAAAATCGGCGTTATAGGCTGTGCAGACAAGTGGGTGAACACGAATAGCAGATCCTTCAATAAGAACTGGATCGAATGCCTGGATAGACAATCTGTGAAGAGTAGGAGCACGGTTAAGGAGCACTGGGTGTCCCTTAGTTACCTCTGCGAGGATGTCCCATACTTCAGTCGTCTTACGGTCGATCATCTTCTTAGCTGAACGAACTGTGTGGCAGTAGCCGAGTTCTTTCAATCTACGAATAATGAATGGCTCAAACAATGTGAGTGCCATGGTCTTAGGAAGACCACACTGACCTAGTGTAAGCTCAGGACCAACAACGATCACAGAACGACCAGAGTAGTCTACTCGCTTACCAAGAAGGTTCTGACGGAAACGTCCACCCTTACCTTTAAGCATGTCTGAGAGTGACTTAAGCGCTCTGTTACCAGCACCAGTTACTGCTCTTCCGTGGCGACCGTTATCGAAAAGTGCATCAACAGCTTCCTGTAGCATGCGCTTCTCGTTTCGGATGATCACCTCTGGAGTTTTAAGCTGTAGTAGGTTGAGGAGGCGGTTGTTACGGTTGATCACACGACGGTATAGGTCGTTAAGATCTGATGTAGCGAAACGTCCACCTTCAAGTGGAACTAGTGGTCTAAGGTCTGGCGGGATCACAGGAAGCGTGTTCATGATCATCCACTCAGGACGTGTCTTAGACTGGAGGAACCCTTGTGTAAGCTTAAGACGCTTAGCAAGTTTCTTCATTGTCTGCTTAGACTTTGTGTTCTCCATGTCTTCCTCTAGCGTCACAAGTAGTTCAGCAAGATTGATCTGGCTAAGTAGGTCTTGTAGTGCCTCAGCACCCATTCCTGCACGGAATGAAGACTCACCGTATGCATCTTCTGCATCACGAAGCTGTAGCTCTGTAAGAAGCTGACCATGCTCGAGACCAGTATCAGCTGGCTCAGTCACGATGTAATCTTCGTAGTAAATGACGCGTTCAAGGTGACGAGCACTCATGTCGAGCATGAGACCGATTCTTGATGGCATACACTTGTAGAACCAGATGTGAGTCACTGGAACAGCGAGCTCAAGGTGGCCCATACGCTCACGACGAACGCAAGATAAAGTAACCTCCACACCACAGCGATCACAGATGACACCCTTGTGCTTCACTCTCTTGTATTTTCCGCAAGTGCACTCCCAGTCACGTGATGGACCAAAGATTCTCTCACAAAAAAGACCACCCTTTTCAGGCTTGAAAGTTCTATAGTTAATAGTTTCTGGATTCTTGACCTCACCCTTTGACCATCCACGGATGATCTCAGGATTCGCCACCGTAATTGCTACGTGGTCAAATGCCTCTGGCTTGTCGTCCACTCCGAAGAGTTCACGTAAATTTGTTTCAACACTCATGTTATTTGATAATTGTTATAAGTTATTTTGTAGTTAGTTAAGACGGAGCAGCCTAGACTACCCCGTCTTGTGTTGATTTTAGAGAGTTAGATCATCGAGTGAGAAATCACCACCTTCGATCGCACTCTTAGCCTCTTCTTTAGCTGCTAGCCCCTTACCTAGACGAACATCTAGGCCGAGTGACTGCATTTCCTTCATGAGAACGTTGAATGACTCAGGAGTTCCAGCTTCTAGGTTGTTATCGCCTTTGACGATAGCTTCATAGATTCTAGTTCTTCCTTGGACGTCATCTGACTTCACAGTGAGCATTTCCTGAAGAGTGTAAGCAGCACCATATGCTTCAAGCGCCCATACCTCCATCTCACCAAATCTCTGACCACCATACTGTGCCTTACCACCCAGCGGCTGCTGAGTAACGAGTGAGTATGGTCCCACAGCACGAGCGTGGATCTTGTCTGCAACAAGGTGTCCTAGCTTTAGCATGTAGATCATACCAACCACTACTGGCTGGTGAAATGCGTCTCCAGTGCGTCCGTCATAGAGAGTGGATTTACCACCTACTGTGCCGTCCTTACCGTCGCCGATCCATGTGTATCCTTCGACTTTCTTAGCCTCAGACATAAATTCCCAGATGCGTGATTCAGGAATACCATCGAAAATCGGAGTCGCTACGGAGAATCCGAGCGCCTTCGCTGCTACACCGAGGTGAGTTTCGAGGACCTGTCCTACGTTCATTCGAGAAGGAACACCAAGTGGATTCAAGCAGATGTCAACAGGAGTTCCGTCGTCTAGGTATGGCATGTCCTCTTCAGGAACGATTGTCGCAATAACACCTTTGTTACCGTGACGACCAGCCATCTTATCACCAACAGAAAGCTTACGCTTCTTGGCTACATAGACCTTCACTTCTTTAACTACGCCTGGATTTACTTCATCTCCTGACTCCATCTGGTCTAGTCTCCGCTCACGGTCTGTGTCTAGCTCTTGGAAGCGTGACTCGAACGATGAGATGATCTCGAGGATCTTGTTACGGATAGGTGATGGGTCGATCTCGATGTGATCGTAGATCGCTGCGAGCTTACGAAGAAGAGTTTTCGTTATCTTACGGTTCGCTGGGATGATGATCTCACCTGACTGTGCGTTAACAACGTCGAGTGGGATTTTCTCACCGAGTAGGATGTCAGAAAGCTTCTCAGTGAGCTGGTCAGTGAGCCAGTCTTTCTTCTTCTTGTAGTCAGTGTTGATCTTCTTAAGCTGCTTCTTCATCTCTTCTGGGTTAGCATCGCCCTTACGCTTAACTAGTCCATGCATAGAAATGCGGATGTCCTGAACGATACCAACTGTTCCAGAAGGAACGCGGAGTGAGGTATCCTTCACGTCTGCGGCCTTCTCACCGAAGATCGCACGGAGGAGTCTCTCTTCCGGAGCGAGTTCAGTCTCAGACTTAGGAGTAATCTTACCTACGAGGATGTCACCAGCTCCAACCTCTGCACCAATACGGACGATACCGTCATGGTCGAGATTCTTCAGAGCTTCTTCACCTACGTTTGGAATGTCACGAGTGATTTCCTCAGGCCCTAGCTTAGTATCACGTGCTACACACTCATACTCAGAGATGTGGATAGAAGTATAAATATCTTCTTTCACTACTCTCTCAGAGATAACAATAGCATCCTCAAAGTTATATCCATTCCAAGGCATGAATGCCACAAGAACGTTACGACCAAGAGCAAGCTCACCGTTTTCTGTGTTAGGTCCATCAGCCATACACTGGCCGATTTTCACCTTATCACCACGCATGACGATTGGCTTCTGGTTCATACAAGTTCCAGCATTAGAACGCATGAACTTACGGAGTGGGTATACAAAGATACCTGCTGCTGGGTCACTCTTCACAGAAGTAGTGTCAGAGAGGAATACCTCGTCGCTCACAGGGAGAACACCGTCTTTAGTGACGACGATCATTTCACCTGTAGAAGCGGCTACAACACCGTTAGACTCAGAAGTGATCACTGCTCGAGAATCAGCGGCTGCCTTAGCCTCTAGACCTGTGCCTACGAGTGGTGCATCAGATACAAGAAGTGGCACACCCTGGCGTTGCATGTTAGCTCCCATTAGCGCACGGTTAGCATCATCGTGTTCTAGGAACGGGATGAGACCAGCGGCTACTGAAACAAGCTGCTTAGGAGAAACGTCCATGTAGTGAACCGTTGCTGGCTCCATTTCCATGAACTCACCACGCTCACGAGCTGTAATACGCTTGTTAAGGAAGTTGCCTTTCTTATCAAGTGGATTGTTAGCCTGTGCGATGAGGAAGTTTTCTTCCTGATCCGCTGTTAAATATTCAATGTTATTAGTAACGACACCCTTTTCAACTTTACGGTATGGAGTCTCAATGAAACCAAACTCGTTGATACGTGCGTATGTGCACATAGAGTTAATCAGACCAATGTTTGGACCTTCCGGGGTCTCAATAGGACAGATACGACCATAATGAGATGGATGAACGTCACGCACTTCGAAGCCTGCACGATCACGGTTAAGACCACCAGGTCCTAGTGCGGAGAGACGACGTTTGTGTGTAAGTTCTGCCAGAGGATTAGTCTGATCCATAAACTGTGAGAGCTGTGATCTACCGAAGAAGTCTCTAACCACTGCTGATAGAGCTTTAGGGTTGATAAGCTTCTGAGGAGTCATTCCTTCGATGTTTACATCAAACAAAGTCATACGCTCTTTTACGAGGCGCTCTGTTCTAGCAAGACCTACGCGGCACTGGTTAGCAAGAAGCTCGCCAACTGCACGCACACGACGTGATCCAAGGTGATCAATATCATCAATAACTCCGTCACCCTTCTTACACTTAAGAATGTATTTCACAGCATTGAGGAAATCTTTTCCTACCATGGTGCGTTCACCAGCATCGACATCTACGCCGAGCTTCTGGTTGATCTTATAACGACCCACGCAAGTGAGATCATACTTCTTAGGATCGAAGAATAGACGCTTGAGCAGGGCTCTTGCGTTCGCTGCTGTCGGAGGATCTCCTGGGCGAAGCTTACGATACATGTCTTTAAGAGCTGACTCTTCATCATGTGAAGGATCCTTCTTAAGTGACTTAAGAAGAATCTCATCCTGACGTGAATCAATCACTTCGATAATTTTAGTGCCGAGTTCAAGAAGCTGCTTTACCACACCAATAGTGAGTGGCTCATACTGCTTAGCGATCACTTGTTCACCATCCATGATATCTTCAAAAGGAACACGTGAGGAAAGCTCCTCTTCGTCCATCTTCTTAGTCAACTTGAGTTTCTCAATGTCATAGAATTCCTGCACGATTGAACGTGTGTCAGGGTATCCGAGAGCACGGAGGAAAGTAGTAGCGAGGAACTTACGACGTCTACGGCGACGGTCAAGATATACATAAAGGAGATCGTTTGTATCAAACTGAGTCTCAAGCCATGATCCACGGTCCGGGATGATGCGGAATGAAAAGAGCTCCTTACCGTTAAGGTGGAATGACTTCTCAAAACAGATACCAGGTGAACGGTGAAGCTGAGATACAATAACACGCTCAGCACCGTTTATCACGAATGTGCCTCGGCGAGTCATCATTGGGAGTTCACCCATGTATACTCTCTCTTCTTTAGTTCCAGTCTCGTCTTTAAGTTTAAAAGTAACATAAAGTGCAACACTGAAGCTTTCTCCAGTCTGAAGAGCCTCAAGAGCAGGTGTCTTAGGCTCTTCTATATCATATTCCTTAAAATTCAGTTCTATAGTCTCATCATAGCTTTTAATAGGGAAGATCTCCATAAGCACGGCTTGTAGACCAGATTCTATGCGCTGTTTAGCAGGCACGTCTTTTTGGAGAAAGTCCTCATAGGACTTGGATTGAACCTCAATAAGGTTTGGTGATTCAATAACTTCCTCAATGGTTCCGAAGTATCGTCTTTCGAGCATGGTTAGTAGTTGGTTAAGTGTATATCGGTTAGTGCCCTCATCATTCCCAGCGATCTGAGTCTGATTCTTGCGTTGAATTAATTATTAGACTGCCTCCTACTCCCCTCTTCAATGCCGATTGTCATCCTCTCAATCACTGGTGTAACAGAGGAGTATAAAGTTGGCAGAAGTGGTATTGAGCAGAATTCAAACTTTTTTCATTTTTTATAAAAAAATCTGAATCCCAATCAAGCTGACTGTCTTTTCGTGCTTGTAATATGTCTTTTATTACTAATTTTTAGTGTTTTTTGCACCATGAGGCACAAAAAGGCGGCACGATATTAATCGGAGCCACCTTAGTGTTAAAATTTTTGTAATATTATATAATAGAGTGAATTAGATCTTTAAATACCATCATATATTCTGTATAAATCATCGTGTTTTGATAGGTCTAGTCATGTTTAGACCGCTTAGAGCACGGTTAAATACTCTTTTTTTCACCTCCTGTCAAACCCATTTCAATTAACACCCCACCACAAACCCAATCGTCAAGATAAATATTAAGAGAAGTTAAATTGTTTCTCAGTCGAGAAAACTTCAAGAAAATCGCTATTCTCCAGATCTTCTTTAAGATTTTTTTAACATCTAGATCAACAGGCTACTTTTTCACCCCTCAATAGACCGATAAGCCCTTCAACACCCTCTCTACACCCCAAGATCCTCACCAAGCGGGTAAATTTCAACAGCGACTTCTAGCGCCCACTCCCTACCCCCTTTACTAAAATACTTAAAACTCACCTGCTTGATAGCCAAACGCAATATCTAAGAACAGATTTAATCGACTCTCCATTTTCACTTCTCCTCAGCAAGCTTCACACGGATACGGCTGTTCTTAATGCTTTTTTCGTTAAGCTTCTTGATCGCGAACAATGCGTTCACGTCCTTAGCCATTTCCACGAAGCCAAAGCCTTTAGAACCGCCAGTGACTTTATCGAGAACAAGGTCGCAGGACTTCACTTCACCGAACTCGCTAAATAGCTGCTTAAGTTCAGGCTCAGTTGTTTCACGGGAAAGGTTACGGATGATGATTTTCATAGCCTCATAGGCTATTAGAACCGAGCGAAGTCAATTTAATTCTTGATCGAGGCACTGACAGGAAAACCAGCTAGCGACTCATCATAGGTCAATCTCTTCTTGTCCGACAGAATTAGCAAAATATAACAGGATTTTTCCAGCATGATGAAGACCCACTACTTCATTTCAGATTTTTCCACCTCCTACAGGAACTATTTGTTCATGTGATTTTGTGCATTCTGTCCATGTAATCCCTAGCTGGATGATCCTACAATGCCGTGAGAAGAGAACTCATTTATAGATTTTTTTAGTAATGATAACCTCTGGCAGCCTGTAATAATTCTGCTTTAATGTTTTCAAATTTGCCTGCTAGATTGAATTGAGTTTATGAACTTCCAAGAGCATGAAAAAGGTGGCAATTTATTCTCAGCCATTGAGCACCAGCAAAAGATGACTAAGCGCACTGTTAGAGTCTTAAAACTTAAAACGATCATCGATTGGAATGCTTTCCTGGCTACACTGATCCAAGTGACAGGCTGCGATAAGAAGGATTGGAGTAAAGGTGGTAATTTGCCTTTTCATCCTCTTCTAATGTTTAAAATCCTTATTCTTCAAAGCTTCCACGGACTCAGTGATGATGCAACGGAGTATCAAATAGGTGATCGACTTAGTTTTATGAACTTCCTAGATCTTCAAATGGGTGACCACATTCCAAATGCTAAAACGATTTGAGATTTTAAAGAACTCATTGAGAAGGACGGACGTAATGAAAGTAATAAGCTCTTTAGCTGTTTTCATCAACTGTTAGCTAAAAAAGACCAGGCTATTTTAGCTGATAGCACCTACCAGTCAGAGAAAAATGAGCAAGTGATGCTGGATCACAATTTAGAAGACTTCATCATCGCTAAAGCCTATCGGAATAAACCTCTGACTGAGCAGCAACAACGATTTAATAAGACTGTGAGCCGTATGAGGGTGCGAGTTGAACATGTATTTGGCAGGATGAAATACATGGGAGCCGATCTATTTAGAAAGATTAGAATACAACGAGCCAGACAGCATAATGCCCTCTGTAATTTAACCTACAATATGAATCGCTCTGCGTTATTAGTGGCGTAGAACCCAGACAAGACACTCAAAAGGACTAACATCAATTAATTGATCAAACCACAAGCACAAACCAGCGATAAATCCCTAGAAAACGTTTTCGGGTTTTCAGAATTCCGAGCGAATCAAGAAGGTTTGGTGCGTGGGGTTCTAGAAGGCAAGGATGTCTTCGGTGTCATGCCTACCAGTGGTAGTAAGTCTCTTTGTTACCAGCTCCCAGCCGTCATGATGCAGGACTGCTGTGTGGTTGTCAGCCCATTGATCTGTAGAATGAGTGATCACTTTAATCTAACAGATAGATCTAACAGGTTGTTGCTTGTGGTGCTGTTGTTGCTGCGTTATTTTAAAACGGGTGCTTTGATATCTGGATTGATTGTTTTCAGTGTGTTCCAAAATTCATCTGTTAGGGGTGATCCGTTGTAGAGGATCTTGCCTTCTTTAGAAATGATGATGAGTGTGGGTAGATCAGAAACGCGTAGCTTTTTAGCGAGAGAGTTTTTCTCTGAATCGGCTAGCCAATAAGATGGGAATGTGTCGCCTAGTTTTGCGATGACGTCTTTAGCGTCATCGATGCCTTGCTGCTCCGGGGTGAGTAGTATGGATGCGAAACTGATTTTATTTTTAGCAGAGACCTGTGCTACGTGTTGAACGATAGAGAAAAAAGTGTTGTCTGCTTGCTGGTTCCACGGTGACCAGTAGCGGAGGATGAGTGCGTCATTGTCCTTAAGCATGGCTTTAAGGGAGATCTGCTTATCATCGGTGATTTGTCTGATGGTGCACTCGGGGGCTAGGGTGATTTTCTTCATCGCGGCGGTGACTCTGATCTTGGTGATGTGGTGGGAGAATGCATTTGCCTTATCTGGACTTAACCAGAAGGCCTCGGTGATGTGTTTTTTGAATTCAACCAAGTCGTTTGTCTCTAGTGCTTTAAGAGCCTTGCCGTATTCTATTACTGACTGCCATTCTTGCTTGGTTGAGAATACTTTTGAGATATCGGGGTCGAAGGTGTTGAGCTCGGCTTCAAATTGTTCGGAGATTTTAGCGATGGCTTTGTAGTCCTCTAGGTCGATGTGATAGAGGAAGGTGGCTTCTAGGATGACTTGATCTCTGATGCCGCTGACCCTGGCTTTTACTACTGCTAGCTCGAATGGTTCTTTCTCACGGATGCTGAAGAGTTGGTCGATGTGTGCGGCTTCTATTGCTGCTTTGATTGTCGCTTCGTTCTGAGCTTGAGCTGAGAGCGGCGCTAGCTCTTGAGCGTGGAGTGTTGTACAAACTAGGGAGAGGTAGATGGTGAGGAAAGTATTCATGACGGTTTAAATAAACAATAAAAGGTGGCAGATTCCAAGCGATTGATTGGGATCTGCCACCTTTTTTAAAAGAATGATGTCTTATGTCTGTGGAGATCTCTTGTCTAGTTAGACAGGATAGTGAGTATCTGACCCACCCAGATATTGTCTGTAGTGAGGTTATTTGAAGACTTGATTCCATTAACAGTAGTGTTGTATTTTCTAGCGAGTGCCCAGAGGCTATCACCAGGAACTACGGTGTGAGAGATTGATGCTGCCGCCGGGAGGTTAGGATTAGGGAGGTTAGGATTATTGTTAGGGAAACCTACGTTTGGAGCTACATCTGGAACGGGGATATTAGGTGTGTAATCCGGGACGCCTGGTAGTGGCTGGTAAGGAACATTGCCAGTTTCACCATTGAGACCTGGGACTGCGAATGGGTTATTGGCATTAGCTGCTTTCTGACGTTTCCACTCTTTGTAATCTGGATCTAGTATTGAGCAAGATGTGAAAATAGAGGCGGTCACTACTGCAAGTGTAGTGCTTGTGATGGCTTTAGTAATTAGGTTCATGTTCATTTGCTGGTAATCTAGTATTTAATTCTTTAAAGTAAACGGAGAATTTTTAGAAGTTCTTACATTATTTTTGAGCGTTGCCATTTTTAGTTCTTGGGTGCTTTGCTCTGGGAGCGTTCCCCTTTGGTGAGGGAGGGGGAGCTAAAAGGTTAAAAGAGCTTCTTGTCGGTATGAACTATCAGGCAGTGCTACCTACTATCTATTACGAAAAAACCGAAGGCTGGCTACTAAGCTAGTCTGAAAACTTGAAGAAGCTATTCACGTTGGTCTCAGTGATCTTTGAGAATTCTTCTAGACTGATTCCTCTGGCAGCGGCGATGTGCTCGGCGGTATGGAGGGTGAAGGATGGTTCGTTGCGCTTACCTCGGTGTGGAGTGGGGGCGAGGTAGGGGGCATCTGTTTCTACCATGATGCGGTCGCTCGGGGTCTGAACGGCGGAGTTTAGGGTGTCGGTCGCTTTTTTAAAGGTAGCAATGCCAGTGTATGAGAGGAAACCACCTAGATCTAGGATGGTGGTGGCATTTTCCCATGGACCGAGGAAACAATGGAAAACTGCAGTGACTTGATCAGCGAATTCTGTGTAGATAGCGACGGCGTCATCGAGTGATTGATTGCCAGTTTTATCACGGGTGTGGATGACGATGTTCTTCCCTAGCTCGGCGGCTAGCTGGAAATGTTGTCTGAGGAAGCCACGCTGGCGGCTATGATAAGCTTCATCTGTCCAGCCTTCTGGGGCTGGGTGGAAGTAGTCTAGGCCGGTTTCGCCGATAGCGACGCATTTTGGGTGTTGGACCGCTGCATGTAGCGTTGTTAAGTAGTCATCCGGAGTCAGGTGGACGTCGCAGGAATGAATACCTAATGCCGAAAAGATGTTAGTGTGCTGATCTGTGAGAGCGATGTTTAGCGGGATGTCTTCTAGGCTAGTCGCTAGTGTGACCATGCGGTGGATACTATTTTCTTCAGCTCTCTGAAGTAGTGCTGGTAGTTCTTCCGCTGGAAATTTATGAGAAGCGAGGTGACAGTGCGAGTCGGTGAAGAGCATGGGTAATAAAATGGAAGCTAATGAACTAAGCTAATTGAATTGCGTGCTTTTTCATCTGGTTAGCCATGAGGTTGAGAGCATTGGCACGGGTGGGTGCGAGGTGCTCCTTGAGGCCAGTTTTCTCTATGAAGCTCATGTCGGCAGTGAGAATGTCGTCTGCTTTCTGGTTGTTGAGAACACGAATGAAGAGAGCTATCATACCTTTAGTGATGAGTGAGTCTGAGTCGGCTGTATAGATGATTTTTTTGTCTTCAGCTTTGGCATTGAGCCATACTTGGGATTGGCAGCCTTGGATGATATTGTTTGCTGTCTTGGCGTGATCTCCCATAGGGGGTAGGCTTTTACCGAGGCCTATGACGTATTCGTAGCGCTCAGTCCAGTCTTGAAAAAGATCGAGTTCATCGAGGAGTTGTTGTTGTGCTTCAGTGATAGTCATTTGTGGAGATGAAAGGGGATATGGGAGTGAATGACAATACTAAACCGATTAGGTTGTGATGATTTTTGGGTTTTGTACTTGGGTTGATGGTTTTCTTTATCAGTTGCCCTGTAGATCTTTAAAACAAAAAAACCTCACATGCTAAAAAAGCAAGTGAGGTTTTAAAAACTTAAGTAAGGTTAGTTTACTTACGACGGCGTAAGATCAGAGCTAAACCTCCAAGACCAATGAGGACTGTAGAAGATGGCTCGGGGACTGATGATATATCTCTGAGCTGATATCCTGAAAGGAAATTGAAAGGAATACCTTCAAGTTGAGATTGGTAATTTTGTGTGGTTGCATCAGCAGTAAATGTGCCAATGATCCACGCTCCATCTTCTATAGTTCCAGAAGATGTTTTTTGAATAGTGGTGCCATCACCAACGTTCATCTTAAAGCCCGCATAGCTTAAGAAGATTTGAAGTTCATATTCACCTCCGATCGCTAGATCTGTCAATGTTATTGGATTTAACTGATCACCAGCATATAGGTATAGTAAATCAAGGTTTGCATCACCTGTGTTAGCTCCGAAGGGCACGGCATTAGAATTATTAAACAAGTTCTTAGCCGTGAAAGTTACTCCGTTAATTGTCGTTGTACTAGTATTTAGTTGGCTATCATTACTTACTATGTTGAAAGCTTCTACAAACGTGCCGTTAAGGTTAATTTCACCCGGTGCCGCATCTAGATCAAAATCTCCCCATGATATGGTAGCTGCTGAAGCTGACGTTATCATCACTATGGATATCGCCAGAGCGATCGTATATTTATTAATTCGTGTTTTATTGTTCATAGTTATTATTGTGTCTTTTGTGGTAGTTCCCAAATTCAAACTAATAGTAAGTTATGTAATTAGTGGACAGGAACGGTAAAATAACCGAACCCAAACCACAGATTTTTTTATGAGTTAGATGGATAATATCATTTGTTTGATGTTGAGCAAGCTTTAAATTCAGCATTATCTGCTCGCGTGTTGCCTCATTGAAGAGGACACCGAAAAAAATCTATGGTAATTCGCTGATTGAGGTTCTAAAAAAATGCTGGCTATGTATGGATCAGCCATGTGGGAAACGGATGAAAGACACGCTACCTATCTGGGTTGAATTCCTCAAGACATCTAAGGCAAATAAAGATCAATTGAAGTCCATTAGTGCGGCGACTATTGATCGCCTACTCAAAGACTTTAAAGTTCAGTCAGGTAATAAACCGCGACCACCTAAGCCAGCCTCCAGAGTGAAATCCTTGGTAGAGATCAGGGTTAGAAAATGGCACGACGTTAAGCCGGCTGGATCGAAGTTGATACAGTTGCTCATTGTGGAGGCGACATGGGAGGTAGCTCTAACAAGTGTTGATGTAGTTAGTGGCTGGACTGAACTACGAGCTATATGGAATAGAGGACAGCACGCTTCTCACAAAGGACTGCAGTCCATTTATGAAAGTCTCCCTTAAACTTCTAGGAGTCGATAGCGACAACGGAGGAGAGTTCCTCAACTACTTTGTTTATGATTGGTTAAAAGAAAAAGGCATCGAGTGGGCACCAAGCAAGAGCGACGACATAGTAAAATAAGTCAAACACGATCTCAACGATTGATAGACAGTGGGAGTCTAACATCTGCTGAAAAGAAGTATCTAAAAGCACAAATATCATCAAATAATCCATTTACTATGAAAGCTGAAATAGCTGCTAGGTCGGACGTGTTTTGGCGTAAGAGAAATGAGCTACTAGAGCAGGAGGAGGGAGAAAGACTTGCCTCTGAAGGCTGTTCTACGCTCCGAATATTCTTCAGAGGCACTAAATCAACCACAAACACAACATGCGTAGAGTGTCCCTATTATGAGGCAACAGGAACCAGAGAGTGCTCACAAAAATGTAAGCACACTCCTTGTTAATAAATACGAATTAGTCGAAATTTACTCGATATAAAGATCCACCAAGTCTTCCAGGCTCACTAATCTCTCTAAAATAGCCTCTCTACCCATTGTCTTTAGATCCATAGCTGGAATAGCATTTGTAAGACCTATCTTTCCTGAGCTAGTTCTTCTTAATGCTGACAAATGTCCTCCACATCCAAGTTTTTGGCCAATATCATGAGCGTAAGTTCTCACATAAAACCCCTTTGAGCACTCTACTGTGAAATCTATTTCTGGCAGTTCAGTGCGGTGAATATGATAGTCATCGACTCTAACAGGTCTTGGTTCACGCTCCACGACCTTACCCTGTCTTGCTAGTTTATACAGACGAACTCCGTCTTTCTTAATCGCAGAGACCATTGGAGGCATTTGCTCAAACGGACCCACGTATTCATTGAACGCATCATCGATATTTTGATCAGAGAAATTAAGAACTTCCTTTTCTTCCACTGGATCTCCTTCTGCGTCTTGGGAATCAGTTGTCACTCCTAGTTTTAACGTCCCCTGATAAACCTTATCCTCAGCCATCAGCTTATCCTGAATTTTTGTAGCCTTATTAATAAGCAACACCAGTAAACCAGTCGCCATCGGGTCCAATGTCCCCGTGTGCCCAATCTTCCTGATCTGAAGTGCACCACGAGCGATCGCTACCACATCATGTGAGGTCATATTCTGCACTTTATCTATTACTAAGAACCCACTTGGTAGGCTATCTGCATCTTCTTTTTGTCTTCTACCCATCTGATCATTTAAGTTTAGTTGTTACTTCAGCGATCACCTTTTTGCGTGCTTCTGTGATTGGCCCTTCCATTCTTATTCCTGCTGCCTTGGCATGTCCGCCACCATCAAACACCTGTGCGACCTCGCAAGCGTCAAGCGAGTCAACTCCTGAACGGATACTCACTCGAATCATCCCATCAACCAGCTCCTCAAAATAAAGAGCCACAGTCACACCATCAATACTACGGATCATATTGATCAGATCCTCACTATCATCTGGCTTCAAGCTCAACTCATCTTTCACACTCTTCAGCAACTGCCAATCCGCAATCCTTCCACACTCAGACATTTCCAGTGTGTTAAGAAGCGATCGGATCAGAGCAATTCTACGATAAGGATGACTATCATAAGTCAGCTCATTGATTTTCCCCACATCCACTCCTCTACGAACTAGATCAGCAGCCATTTCATAAGTTTCAGCAGTTGTCCCACTGTATTTAAATGATCCAGTATCGGTAGAAACTGCTACGTAGATAGAATCACGAGACTCATCAGTCAGCGGCATATCTTCTTTCGTCAGCAGTTGGTATAAAATCTGACCTGTAGCCGGTGAAACTGAATCAACGACGTTATAATCACCATAACGAGGATTAGACTTATGGTGATCAATATTGACCCAAACTTTCGCCTTAGACGCCATTTTGAGAGCATTCTCACCTAGACGTGGCTTATTAGCACAGTCCACCGCTATAGCAACATCTACATTCAACACGATATCACTAGGAGTATTCACCCTGTCAGAGCCCAGTAGAAACGCCAAACTATCAGGCACTCCATCTTCATTGATCATTGTCACAGTCTTGCCCATCGCCTCCAAAGCACTGCCTAGAGCAATCGTAGAACCTATCGCATCACCATCTGGACGCACATGGCTCAAAATCACAAACGATTCGTTTGCTTTCAGCACATCCGCTATCTCTCCTAAAGTATTCATGCCTACATCGTCTAACATCATCGATAAAAGGCAAGTTTTTTGCATATCAAAATAACCCGCTAATAGTTTGCTATTTCATCAAGCTCTACATAGCATCTTCCCACACATGCAGCACCTAGAGACCATTACATTCCCTCATGACTTAAGCGAGTTCACAGACATCATTGATGTCCGCTCACCAGAGGAATATGAGCTCGACCACATCCCCGGCTCGATCAATCTCCCTGTTCTAAATGACCAAGAACGCCAACAAGTAGGCACTCTATATAAGGAGAACCCCTTCGAATCTAGACGACTAGGTGCAGGCATAGTATCCGCAAATGTAGCAAAGCACCTACAGTCATTCCTCGCTGACAAACCTCTCGAATATAAGCCCCTGCTCTACTGCTGGAAAGGCGGCATGCGCTCTCGCTCATTCACACTAATCCTAAAATCGATCGGTTGGAAAACTCACCTCATCCGTGGTGGTTACAGAACATTCCGCCAACACGTGGTGACTCAAATCGATGAAATCTTCACCAATCCAGCTCTTAACCTTCAAGTCCTTTCTGGACTTACTGGTGTGGGTAAAACTAGACTTTTAAAAGCAATCGAAGCCGAAGGGGGGCAGATCATTGACCTCGAAGGTCTAGCTAACCATAAAGGATCGCTCTTGGGACAATCCCCGACCAGCGATCAGCCGACTCAGAAAAAATTTGAGACATTGCTCTATCACCACGCCTCACAGCTAGATCTCAATAAACCAATTTTTATCGAAGCTGAGAGCAACAGGATAGGAAATGTCCACTGCCCACCTGCGCTCTGGAAAGCTCTAAATGGTGCTTGCGTGATTAATGTAGACCTCCCTACTAAAGAACGCATCATCCTCCTTCGTGAAGATTACCCACACTTTCAAGATAAGCCTGAAGTCCTCACCAACTTACTCGATATTCTCGTTAGACTCAGAGGAAATGAACAAGTTGATCAGTGGAAGGCTCTCGTGAACGCCAAAGACTGGAATAGCTTTGTTGAATCCATCCTGATTCATCACTACGATCTCTGCTACAGAAGACCAGGGCATGAAAAATCTAACTATCAAGAAGTTACGTCCACCATCTCAGTAGCGGACGCTAAACTCAACAGCTTCGTAGAGACAGCTAGGCATCTATTATCCTAAGATATGATGATCGGTGTGGAAAACTAGCTTGGATTTTTTAACCAGAACATCTTAAATAAACGTATAGATTCGCTCCAGGGAACTTGCTAGTAGAGTTGGTGACGCAACCAGCGTATAAAGCGTTGTGCTCTGTGGGGGGCTCGCTGAATAGCTTGGTTTATGTAGTCCATGAAAATTTTCGAGGGGGGGAGGAGCCTGAGTCAATGATTAACCGCACGGGAACATAGTTTTCCACATCGATCTGATATGATATGTGCTCATAAGTTTCAGATTTTGATTGCAGTTTAGAGAATCATAACCGACAAGACACCCCATGATTACGGAACAAACAACAGATCAATCTGACATCCCTGAAAAGCCCACTACGAAGGCAGACGTCTACAAAGATGCTAAAGCTTGGCGTAAAATAGTGGTGAAATACCAGAAACCCTCTATTAAAAAAGCAGTTTTTCAGATAGCTAACACACTGATCCCTATGCTCCTCTGCTGGATAGCAATGGCATATGTTTACGACTACAATGTCCCATCTACTTACTGGTATGCATTACCGTTCGCCCTCATTGTTGGAGGATTAACAATCAGAGTGTTCATCATCTTTCACGACTGTGGACACCAGTCATTCTTTAAATCCCGTAAAGCTAACGACATAGTAGGCTACATCATGGGGGTCATCACCTTCACTCCATACAAATTATGGCATTGGGAACATGCTATCCACCACTCTACCGCTGGGAATCTAGACCACCGAGAAGAAGGTGGTGTTTGGACTATGACAGTAGAAGAATACGAAGCCTCATCTAAACCAATGAAGCTCGTTTACCGCCTCGTTCGAAACCCATTTTTCCTCTTTACTATTGCACCGATATTCCTCTTCATCATCTGGCAGAGATTCTCTGTTAAGAATGCTAAGATGCACGACCGCCGTTCAGTATGGTGGACTAACCTCAGCGTAGCGATCATGGTCGGTCTCGGTTGCTGGCTCCTAGAGTGGCAGGAATATGTAATCCTTCAGCTGACTACCTGTGCCATTTCTACTATAGTTGGCGTTTGGATGTTCTACGTTCAGCATCAATTTGAAGATGTTTATTGGTCACGCAAAGATAACTGGAACTTCGCAACCGCCGCTCTAGAGGGTAGCTCATTCTACAAGCTCCCTAAAGTGCTTCAGTGGTTCACTGGAAACATCGGCTTCCACCACATCCACCACCTTAGCTCACGTATCCCTAACTACATGCTAGAAGAATGTCATAACTCAGAACCTCTCTTTCAAGAGGTTCCCTGCCTGACACTTGGTAAAAGCTTCAAATGTGCTGGACTCAGCCTACTCGACGAAGAAAATAATCGCCTAGTCGGATTCAAGTATCTTAAAAAATACCGTAAGAACAAATCTCCAAGCACAGCTTAACCAACCCAATGTCCGATCTTTAACAGATCAAAATTAATCACAATTCAACTTTCAAGAATTGGCAATGGATGCTAATTTTTTCCAGAAATTTACTATGGCTAATCTAAATTTAACGCTTAAAGTCTGGCGCCAAGCAAACGCAAAAGACAAAGGAAAGATCGAAGTTTACGATGCAAAATCGATCCCTCAGGAAGCGTCTTTCCTAGAAATGCTCGATATCGTAAACGAACGCATCATCGAAGGTGGCAATGAACCAATCCACTTTGACCACGACTGTCGTGAAGGCATCTGTGGAATGTGTTCACTCACAATCAACGGCATCCCTCACAGCAAAGAAACTGGTATCACTACTTGCCAACTTCACATGCGTAAGTTCAATAATGGTGAAACTATTTGGATCGAGCCATTCAGAGCCAAAGCATTTCCAGTCGTAAAAGACCTCATTGTCGATCGTCAAGCATTTGACCGCATCATCGCATCAGGTGGCTATATCGACGTCCGCACTGGCCCAGCTCCAGATGCCAACTCAGCACCTATCGATAAGAAGATAGCTGATGAAGCATTCGATGCAGCAGCCTGTATCGGTTGTGGTGCATGTGTAGCAGCTTGTAAGAACGGAAGTGCCATGCTCTTCGTATCCGCTAAAGCCGCTCACCTCAATAAGCTTCCACAAGGAAAGCCTGAGAAAAACAAGCGCACACTTTCCATGGTCAGACAAATGGATATAGAAGGCTTCGGCAACTGCACCAACCACTACGAATGTGAAGCAGTATGTCCTAAAGAGATCAGTGCTGACAACATCGCTAAGCTCAACAGAGACTATGCTCTAGCAGCAGCCAGAGAAGCTCTGACTTAAACCATACTCCAAAAACTAGATCTTAGTCATTTAGTTCTTATACTATTTACCTTCCACCAGCTATATCTCTAGCTAGTGGTTTTATTTTTACACAAATATCCAGATCAAGCTCGTTAAGATAATATCCTCTACTAAAGAATTTTCTATGAAGAACACAGCATTTAAATCAATCATCTTCACAGCCTTAATCAGCTCACCAGCTCTTAGTAAGACTGATATTCTACTCCCTGTGACTCCCTCTGTCTCTCCTGATGGCAAAACAGTCGTATTCTCATGGGAAGACGACCTCTGGATGAAGTCTACCGATCCAGCGGACACCTCTGACGCAGTCCGCCTCACCACTCACCCTGGTAGAGAGATTAATCCTATTTTTTCACCTGACAGTAAGACTATTTACTACAACTCTAACAAAGAAGGCAGCTATCAAGTATGGTCAATGAAACCAGAATCTACTGGCGAACATCAACAGCTCACTTTCAACTCCGCTTCTAACCTTATCGAAGATATTAGCAGTGACGGAAAAGAAATCCTTTACCGTTCAGTTCGAGACTACCCTGGTAGAATCCCATACCGCCTCTACACACAAACTCTCGACGAAAAAGTCCCAGAGAAACTCGTATTTGATGCCCACGCTAAAGATGCTGAACTTTCACCTGACAACAGTAAACTACTCTTCACGAGAGAAGGCGTCCAAGCGTATCGCAAAGGCTACAAAGGAACTCAAGCCACACAGATCTGGCTCTACGACAAAGCGACCAAGTCATTCTCTGAACCAGTCAAGAGCGATATGGGTTGTCGTTACCCAGTCTGGATGAACGATGGCACAGGATTTTACTACATTTGTGGTGAAGGTGGTAATTTTAACCTCTGGAAACACGACCTCAATACATCGGAGAGCACTCAACTCACAGAATACAAAGAAGATGCCGTGATGTTCCCAACTCTCTCTAAGGATGACTCAACTATCATCTTCAGAAAACTATTTCACTTCTACAAATACGATACAGCTACAGGCAAGATCGATCAACTTAGCCTTCAGCATAATCTCGATATTGAAACTAAATACACACGAGACTACACTATATCTAAAACGAGCGATGCTGATTTCTCTCCATCTGGCTTAGAAATGATCTTCTCAAGTAACGGTAACCTCTATGCTATGGACACTGTCCTCAGAGAGCCTAAGCAGATAACGTTTACAAAAGGTTACGAGTCTAACACATTCTTCGGTGACAAGGGCAAAGCCCTCTATTATCTCTTCGATGATGGAGTTAAAACTTCGATTAAAAAACTCACTAAAAAGGATAATTCACAGTTTTGGTGGAACTCTACCGATTTCGTTTCTTCCTCAGTAATCTCATCAGAAGAAACGATCAACGCATTCACTCCTAGCCCAAATGGCAAGAAAATCGCCTACACTACGGAACAAGGCAAACTACTCATCTTCGATTTAAAGACAAAAGTAAGCCAGACTATCACTAGCTCATGGAGTTCACCAAGCTTCGACTGGTCACCAGACTCAAAGTGGATCACCTACTCACTTCAAGATAACAACTTCAACAGTGACGTATTTCTCGCCCCTCTTGATGGTTCTATTGCTCCAGTAAATATCACCAAGCACCCAGATAATGAGGTATCACCTAAATTTTCACCGAATGGTAAAAAAATCGCATTTTACGGAAGAAGACGTGGCACCAGTTACGACCTCTATTACGTAGACCTCACACCATCAGGATCAGAAAAAACATCACGTGAGAAGAAACTGGAAGCAGCGAGAAAAACGATGAAGAAAGACCCTATCTACAACACTCCAGCTGCTAAACTGAAACAAGCGATCAAGAAACTAACACCTAAAAAAACTGTCCCTAAAAAAGCTCCTACCGCACCCAAGAAACCAACCGCTACAGAGCAAACTCCAGCAACTAAGCCAAAACCAGCTGTAGAAAAAAAGGACGTGAAGAGAGTAGTGAAAACAACACTTTCTGAATCTAACTATGATCTAGATGACATCCAGAAGCGTATTGTTAGAATACCAATGAAAGGAGGCTCACTGTCACGCCACTTCTGGAAGCACGATTCTAGAGCTATCCTTGTGCAAGGATCAGCCTACGGAAAAGCAACCTATGCTATTGATATAAAGACTAAAAAAGTGGCGGAATTCATCGAAGCAACAGGTGCTCCGATTCGTATTGAAAAAAATGGAACTATCTATTGGCTATCTAATGGAATCCCAGCAGTAATCAAAGGTGGCAGAACATCTAACTACACATTCTCAGCACAATCTAAGTTCTCATCATCTGACTACAACAGACACGTATTCAGACTCATCTGGAGAACGATAAGAGATGGATTCTACGATGAGACATTGAATGGCAAAAACTGGGACGCTATCCTCACAAAATACGAAGATGCTGCAGCTCAAGTTAAAAGCCCTGAGTCATTCGATAGAATCGTAATGATGCTACTAGGTGAGCTCAACAGCTCTCACACTGGATACACGAATAGTAAAAATTCTCTCTGGAAAAAGAAAGTTCCATGGGCAGAAGAAATGAGACATTTAGGCCTTAAGTATGATAGAAAATCGGATGGTTGGCATGTAAACCAAGTCCTCCCTACAGGTCCTACTGATAAAGAAGTCAGCAGAGTTAAAGTAGGTGAAATCATCACCACCATCAACGGAGTCTCAGTCAATGATAAGACTATCGAATACAATGTCCTATGGGGACAGCTCAAAAATGACATTAAGCTTACAGTCAAAAGTGCTGATGCAAAAGAGCGCACCGTCACGATCATGGCTATTACTTACCGCATGGCATCCGCACTTATCGCAGATGCAGTCATCGAACAAAGGAAAGAGCAAGTGGAAAAACTCAGTAACGGTAAACTAGGATACATCCATATCTCTAGAATGATGTGGGACGAGTTCGAGAAATTTGAGCAACATCTCTACGAAAATGGAGCTGGTAAAAATGGTATCGTGATCGATGTCAGAGACAACGGAGGCGGCTTCACGACTGATCACCTACTCACAGCACTCACACAGCCACGTCACGCCTACACAATCCCTAGAAACGGTGGCCGCGGCTACCCTCAAGACAGATTCGTTTACGCTACATGGAACAAGCCAATCATCGTTCTCTGCAACCAGAACTCATTCTCAAACGCTGAGATACTCTCTCATGCAATCCGCACACTCAAGCGTGGAAAAATCGTCGGTGTAGCAACCGCTGGTGGAGTCATCTCCGCTGGTCAAAGCTCCATCCTCTCAGCAGGCAAGCTCCGTATACCATTCCGCGGATGGTTCCTCATCGGTAGCGGAGAAGACATGGAGCTAAATGGAGCTAAGCCTCATCACACTCTCTGGCCTAAGCCAGGCGAGATGACCGCTGGTATTGATACACAGATCCAGAAAGCAGTCGAAGTCCTCACCAAAGAAGTCCAAGAAGACAACAGCAAACAAAAACAAGCCGCACCTAAGTATCACAACCGCAAGTAAACCGACTGCTCCGATTTAAATCACACCGAGTCAACCTTGCTAGCACAGGGCTGACTTTTTTATACTCCAGTATCAACCAACCTTGGATTCCACTAATAAACGCAACTTTTGATGGGCAGGAAGTCAACTGTTAAATCGACAAGGGAAAGGTCCGAAAAACCTTCCCTTTTGATTCAGTAATTACTTACGACGGCGTAAAATCAGAGCTAGACCTCCAAGACCAATGAGGGCTGTGGAAGATGGCTCGGGGACTGATGATATCTCTCTCAGCTGATATCCTGAAAGGTAAGAGATTGTATCAGTACCGAATGAAGAAAGGAAATTTTGTGTGGTAGCATCAGCAGTAAATGTGCCAATGATCCACGCTCCATTTTCTACAGATCCAGAAGATGTTTTTTGAATAGTGATACCATCACCAACGTTCATCTTAGGGCTGATTCCTACCCTGTTGTGGCCGAAGAAGGTTTGAAGTTCATATTCAACTCCGATCGTTAGACCTGTCAATGTGATAGGGCTAGTATCTCCATAATTATAACTAGCCTGTAGGTATAGTAAATCAAGGCTTGCATCACCTGTGCTAACTCCGAAGGTATCTTCCTGATATTCGCCACTATCAAAAAGGTTAGTAGCAGTGAAGACTACTCCATTGATTGTCGTTGTATCAGTATATTCTCGAGCTTCATTATTCACTAGGTTCCATGCTTCTATAGAAGTGCCCTTGGTGCTAATTTCACCTGGCGCAGCGGCTAGATCAAATTCTCCCCATGCTATGGTAGCTGCTGAGGCTGATGCCATCATCGCTGTGGATGTCGCCAGAGCGACCGTATATTTATTAATCCGTGTTTTATTATTTATTGTGTATTTCATGCTTCAAGTTAGTTAGTATTTAAGAAGGAGTAACTCCTTCAAGTTAAAACTGTTACGATTTATAAAATCAGTTTGCGAGATAAAAAATTCAAAAACCGAAAAATGGATCCATCCTCAGCATGGATCGAACTAACTGGAAGTTTGGAAAAACTCACATTAATGTCCTCACTGCTCACTGTCGGCAACAAAAAAGAAGGTCTGTCCCTCTATGAGAGAAATGAAATAGCACTTGGATTCAACTAACTAATGTAACTTTCTCTTCGTTGGTTAATTGTTGATGTTTTTCTTGAGGTGACTGATATCCATGCCGTAAATTTTAAGAGTAATGTCTGGAGTAACTAGCCGACACCTATACATAAAAAACATCTCAACTAATGTTAGCTGAGATGCTTGACTTTAAAAAGTATGATATATAACTTCAGTCATTACTTACTACGGCGTAAAATCAGAGCTAAACCTCCAAGACCAATGAGGACTGCGGAAGATGGCTCGGGGACTGATGATATATCTCTGAGCTGATATCCTGAAAGGAAATTTTGTGAGATATGTGTGTGTGAAGAAAGGAAATTTTGTGTGGTAGCATCAGCAGTAAATGTGCCAATGATCCACGCTCCATTTTCTACAGTTCCAGAAGATGTTTTTTGAACATTGATACCATCACCAACGGTCATCATAAAGGAGACTCCTGGCCTGTTGTCGCCAAAGAAGCTTTGAAGTTCATATTCATTTCCGATCGTTAGACCTGTCAATGTGATAGGGCTATTATTTCCATAGTTATAACTAGCCTGTAGGTATAGTAAATCAAGATTTGCATCACCTGTGCTAACTCCGAAGGTTTGGTTAGCATAATAGCCACTATCAAAAAGGTTAGTAGCCGTGAAGACTACTCCATTGATTGTCGTTGTATCAGTCGCTTCTCGAGCATCAGTCCCCACTAGGTTCCACGCTTCTATAGAAGTGCCCTTGGTGCTAATTTCACCTGGTGCAGCGGCTAGATCAAATTCTCCCCATGCTATAGTAGCTGCTGAGGCTGATGCCATCATCGCTGTGGATGTCGCCAGAGCGACCGTATATTTATTAATCCGTGTTTTATTATTTATTGTGTATTTCATGCTTCAAGTTAGTTATTATTTATTTAGAAGGAGTAACTCGAAGGAGTAACTCGAAGGAGTAACTCGAAGGAGTAACTCGAAGGAGTAAAATTGTTACGATTTATAAAATCAGTTTGCAAGATAAAAAATTCAAAAACCGAAAAATAGATCCATCCTCAGCATGGATCGGACTAACTGGAAGTTTGGAAAAACTCACATCAATGTCCTCACTGTCGGGATCGTAGTTGGAAAGTTCGCCATCCCCATTACCTGGGGCACTCTTCCGCAGAGAACTAAGCGAGGGAATTCACCCAGCAAGCATCGCATTTTGATAATGAAAAAAGTGCTGGAAATTCTAGATTCCCAAGACATTGAAAAAGGAAGATCCTCTCACCTTTATGTTGTGAGTAATAAAATACTACCTAAAGAGGCTCTCAAAGCATATCAAACTGGTTGGGCAATCGAGGTGCTATTTGGACATTTAAAGAACAAAGGTTTTGGTCTGGAAAGCCCCAATTTACGAGATCGCCGAAAGATTGATAAGCTCTTAGCCGTGGTGAGCTTAGCCTTTTTATTCACCCCAGGGTGGTCTAACTGCCAGACAGAAACGTAAAAGCATCTTTCGACTAGCCTTAGATCTACTGATCGAAATGTTTAACAAGCTTCAATCTAACAATAAGAAAATCAACAAAAATGTTTAAGTGAACACCTTTTTTGTTGACGTTGAGAACATTTGAGTCTTTATTGGAACTTATCAGAAGAGAGCGACTTTCGGTGATTTTTACTGGAAGTGCTCAACGATTTAAACTATATATAACGCATAGAAAAACATCATGGCTAAAGAAACAGCAGAAGAAAAAGTAGCAGCAGCACGCAAGAAAAACCTCGATCTAGCATTGACCCATATTCAGAAGGAATTCGGTGAAGCGGCTATCATGAGACTTGGTGATGATCACGTTGTGGATGTGGATGTCATTCCTACTGGAAACTTGCTGATTGATAGAGCGCTTGGTGTCGGTGGTTTCCCACGTGGAAGAATTGTAGAGGTCTATGGTCCAGAATCGTCAGGTAAGACGACTCTAACGCTTACAGTGATTGCCCAGGCTCAGAAGCTCGGCGGACTCGCTGCATTTATCGATGTTGAGCATGCATTAGATCCACAATACGCTCAGAAACTTGGAGTGAATCTCGACGATCTACTGATCTCTCAGCCATCATCTGGCGAAGAAGCTCTTCAGATCTGCGAAACTCTCGTTCGCTCTAATGCGATTGACGTCATCGTCCTCGACTCCGTCGCCGCTCTAGTCACTAGACAGGAACTTTCAGGTGAAATCGGTGACTCAACGGTTGGTTCTCAGGCTCGACTCATGAGTGCTGCGATGCGTAAGCTTACTAGTTTTATCTCTAAAGCTCGCACAGTTTGTATCTTTACGAATCAGATTCGTGAGAAAATTGGTGTCATGTTCGGTAGCCCAGAGACAACTCCTGGTGGTCGTGCCCTAAAGTTTTTCTCATCAGTCCGTGTGGATATCCGCAGAATTGGTCAGATCAAGTCAACTGACGGAGTGGTTATTGGTAACCGCACCAAAGTGAAAATTGTAAAAAACAAAGTGGCTCCACCGTTTACAGAAGCTGAATTTGACATCATGTATGCAGAAGGGATCTCTTCAGTAGGATCTCTTCTAGATCTAGCGATCGAGTATAACATCATCCTCAAGCGTGGATCATGGTTCAGCTACGATGGCAACCAACTCGCTCAAGGTAGAGATGGAGCTAAAGAAGTACTCAAAGAGAACAAAGAGCTTTATGAAGAGGTCGAAATCAAGGTCAAAGAAGTGCTCAAGAATAAGAAGGGTAAATAAGTCCTTCGATCTAGTTATCGATTAATAGCTTGGATTCAACTAATTCCTGCAACTTTCTCTTCGTTGGTTAATTGTTGATTTTTTTCTTGAGATGATTGATATCCCTGCCGTTTCCTTGGCCTGTCGTTTAGAGCTTTTTCAACTTTAGGCAACAGTTCGGAAATGTCTTCTTTTTCTTTTCATTTAGGTGGTCTATCTTCAGCTTATCCCTCCTCTTAGACTAGGAAATCTACTAACAATTCATTGGCTCCGTTTCCTGGGATCACTTCAAATAAACCTAATTACTGTCATTTCCGCCCTGAGTCTATTTAGCAGTGTCGGTCTGATGGCTCACGAACATGAGAAGAAGCTAGTCACTGAAATCGTCGGTATTAAGTCGTTTGAACCATCACTAACATCAGGTTAGGTCAACCACTCTAGGTATCTAGATTCGGCGGGAAATGTTGAACTTCAGTTAAAGGGGAATCCTAAGGTCAGTGAAGGTTTAGTGAAGCTTCTAAAGTCAGCGGGTCTTAAAAAGCAGACGATCTTTCTCTACTAGTATAATCACGGTGGATCAGGAGCGGATAGACTAGTTTCTAAGACGGAGTTGAAAGCCGCTATTCTGACTATTAGTATTTATGATGAAAATACATCTCCAATGTACTTCATAGATTTTCGCAAAAGCTCGCATTTCGTCGCCATCCTCATTGACCGAAATAAAGTGAAGCAGGTCGTCGTGAGGAGTACGATGAAGCGTGAAGCGAAAGAAGAGTTCCCATTGCCTAAAGAGTAATCTCTCTATAATTGTCGCTGGTTTCAGTTGCAATTGTGCCTAGTGGGATTATTACTCGGTTATGGCTGACGACATTATTGGTATTGATTTGGGGACGACTAACTCTGCGGTAGGTGTGGTGGAGAGTGGGTTTCCTATTCTGTTGGCGGATGCTGATGGAAATAGAATCACGCCCAGTGTGGTTAGCTATGCTGGCGATGGCTCTGTGACTGTAGGGCGTGCCGCTCTGCGTAGTCGTAGTCGTGGTATGCCTGTGGTGAGTAGTGTGAAGCGCTATATGGGTAGCCGGTTCAGTGAAGTGAGGGATGATGATTTCTGTGTGCCATTGGTTGAGGGTGGTAATGGTGCCGCGGGCTTAAAGGTGGGCGATTGTGTGGTGAGTCCTGAAGAGGTGAGCGGAGAGATTTTAAAGTATCTTAAGTCTGTTGCGGAGCAGCAGCTTGATCGGGTCGTTAGTAAAGCGGTGATCACAGTGCCTGCGTATTATAATGATGCGCAGCGTATTGCCACGAAGAGGGCTGGCGAACTCGCTGGTCTTGAGGTGGTTAGGATTATCAGTGAGCCAACAGCTGCGGCGTTGGCTTACGGACTAAATAAGCTAGATGAGTCTACGAGAGCGGTGGTCTACGATTACGGTGGAGGAACGTTTGATGTGTCTATTTTAGAGATGAAGGATGGAGTCTTTCATGTGCTGGCTACGGCTGGTGACACGAGGCTAGGCGGTGATGATTTGGATGAGATTGTTGCTCGCTGGTGTTGTGGTCAGGTGGAGGGGATTGATTATGATTCACTCACTGAGCAAGAAAGGCAGCGACTGTTAGATGAGGTTAGAGTTGTGAAAGAAAATCTAACAAATGAAGGTTCTGTTAGATTTCAAATTCCATTTTTCAGAGAATCTGTGAACATTGATGTTGAGCTAGGATTGATCGCATTTGAGAAGCTGGTGCAGCATGAAATTACTAAGACCGCAAAATACTGTAAACAGGTTCTGTTAGATTCTGGAGTTGATAATTTAGACAAGGTCGTGCTAGTAGGTGGGTCTACAAGAGTTCCTGCTGTGCGTAAATTAGTAGCTAACGTCTTCGGGCTAGAGCCAGATGTGAGCCAGCATCCTGACGAGGCAGTCGCTCTCGGAGCGGTGATACAAGCTGGTATGTTGAGTGGAGCTTTGAGAGAATTAGTTCTGTTAGATGTGACTCCACTGAGCCTGGGTATAGAAACTTTAGGAGGGTTGATGAATGTGATCATTCCACGCAACACAACGATTCCGTGCAAAGCTGGGGAGATGTTTACCAATGCTGTGGCGAATCAGAAGTCGATGATGGTGCGAGTGATGCAGGGTGAGCGTGAAATGGCTAGGGATAACTGGGAACTAGGTAAAGTGGATGTAGACTTTTCTCCAGCAGCTAAAGGTCAGGCTAGAGTGGGAGTGCAGTTTTCTATCGATGAGAATGGTATCCTAGAAGTGCTGACGAGAGATGTGGAGACGTTGATAGACACGATTTTAGAAATCAACAGTGCCGCAGTAGATGTGGCAGATGATGCGGTGGAGAAGATGATCTCAGAGAGTGTGGATTACGCATTTGACGACATGGCAGAGCGTGTGTTCACTGAAGCTAAAATGAAGGCAGATGAACTACTCCCAGCAGTGAAATCGGGACTAGAACTGATCTCCGATGACATGGACGCGAACGATCTAATAGAAATTCAAGAAGCTAAATCTGATGTAGAAAAAGCTCTAGAAGGTGATAATGCCAATAAGCTCAAGTTAGCCGTCCAGAGACTGGACAAAGCGACTGAGCACATGGCTGCTATTCTAGTAGAGAAAGCGATGGAAGCTGCTTTGATGAAGAAACTAGAGGGTTAATTTCTTTTAAAGCGGCTAACCTTATCAAGGTGAACGAAATTACAGTGATAGCATTTAACTCTGCACTTGATACTGTGAGATACATAGATGAGATTAAGTAGAATACTTGGTAATGCTGTCATCGCAACTATCGCTATAATGGCTCGATTTCCTCTAAAAGTAAATCCAACCATAAGTGCAAGGTAACGGAGCCCAGTAAGCTATCTTCCTGATGACCTTTGGGGTCATACGAGAGATTTATTCGAGTATCGAGCTTGTGGCTACAATGAGGACAACGCCGAGGCAGAATGGATGCAGAGCATTCATGATTTCGTTCGGATTGGCCGCAGGTTTGAGTTTCAGTGACTTGTTGGAACTCTAGAGGATGAGTGAAATATCGGCTATGATAATTTAGTTAGAAGTTTGTAATCACAAGCTACTGTAGAAGTTAGCGGTTGACCTTGGTGGCTTGCAGAGGTAGGAAACATGCAACTAATAACTAATCAAATTATGGTAGCAGTAGGAGCAACAAATCTAAAGAAGGGTCAGTGCATCAAGTATGAAGGTGAGACAGGTGTAATTTTAAATCTAGATCACAGAACTCCTGGTAAGGGCAATGCTCTGATCGCGGCCACAATTCGTTCATTCCAATCTGGTAAAACGAAGACACTCCGTTTCGCATCAAACGATAAGGCTGACGTGGTCGATACAGAACGCGTAAAGCTAGAGTTTTCTTATAGTGATCCACAAGGCTATCACTTCATGGATCTCGATACCTATGAGACGACTACTATTCAACCTGAACTTCTAGACGGCTCTATTGAGTATCTTAAAGAAGGTCTATTGGTAGAAGTTCTTCTCCTCGAAGAGAACCCAGTGAGCGTGGATCTTCCAGCGACTGTAGAGCTTAAGGTGACTGAAGCATCTGAAGGTCTTAAAGGAGACACAGCGAACAACCCTACGAAGCCAGCGACACTTGAAACTGGTAAAATAGTGCAAGTTCCACTCTTCATCAAAATCGGTGACATGCTTAAAGTGAACACCGAAGAAGGAACATATCTTGGCCGTGCCAACTAGGCATTTTCAGCATTAGAGATTCCGTGTTTGTAGATACCTCATTAGTCGAAACTCAGTTTTATAAGTTAAGCGCTACGCAGCGGTGAGTCGTTACCTGAAGTGCAAGTAGTGTATGAGACTTGGGGCGAACTGAATGCGGATAAATCTAATGCTATACTACTTAACCACGCACTCTCTGGTTCACACCATGTGCGTGGCTATAATCCCTCTATTCCGAGCGTAGATGATCTCTGGCAAGAAGAGATGCAACAAAGCTGATGGGAAAACTACATGGGACTAGGAATGGTGATCGATACGGATAAGTATTTCGTCATCTGTCCCAACTATCTCGGTGGTTGCTAGGGCACCACTGGACCAATGTCGGTAAACCCTGCAACAGGTAAACCATACGGATCAAGCTTCCCGCAACTTAGCGTGGCTGATCAGGCTGATCTACAGGCGCTCTTTGTTAAGACATTTGGTATCACGCAGCTTCATACTGCAGTAGGTCCCTCAGTGGGTGGTCTGATCACTCTAACGCTTGCCCTGAACTAGTCAGAAATGTGCTACCGATTGCGAGTGGGGTTAAGACGACTGTGCTGAACTGTTTGCTGAATCTAAGTACAATGGGCAGAAGTTCTTAATCTTTAGTATTGATTTAGATTTCTGCTTTTATCCAGAAGAGCAAGCTGCATTGGTAATGCGAATTAAAAGAAGGTGAAGTTGAGATGATTCACATCACGGTTCATTCTGACAAGGGACACGATTCCTTTCTGTTAGAGCCGCATCTCTACGCTCCACACATCAGCTATATTTTTAATAGCGAGATCTAGACGATTGCCGCTTATTTCAGTGCCTTGGTGATCGTTTTCACGTTGTGGTTGAACATTTCTTCAATAGAGGTATGGCTGTCTGCGTAGAGTTTTCCTGCCATAGGGACCCCCGTTGCTTTAGACGCTGCTTTAAGAGCGCTTGGGTTAGAGGCTTCATCAGGGAAAATAGCTTTGACCTTCTTATCTACGATGATGCCGACGGCTTCTTCTAGGTATTGTGGAGTGACCGACTGTTCGCTGTTTAGCCCACGTAGAGGGATAGACTGGAAGCCGTATTCCTTACAGAAATACCCAAATGCTGCATGCGCCGTGACCAGCTGGCGGTTCGCTTTAGGGACTGAGGATAGTTCTTTTTTTGCCCATGATTTGAGTGTGTGGAGCTGGTCACGGTAAGCTTTTGAACGCTGTTTATAATAGTATTTGTTAGCTGGGTCGATTTTAGCGAGCTCAGAGGCGAGTGTGGTAGATGCCTTGCGCCAGTTCTCTAGTGAATGCCACCAATGTGGGTCCATGACTCCTGAGCTGTGGTTAGGGCAGCAAGCGTAGGTACTGGAGCCACCTTTGATATGGATCGAACGGATGTTGCGTCCTAGCTCTAGTAGTTTGGTGTCACCCACGAGAGATTTCAACTTTGGAAGGTAGGGTTCTAGGTTTTTACCAGAGGCGAGATAGAGATGAGTGCCTGCGGTCTTGTTAAGCGTTTTAGTGGTGGGGCTAAAAGTGTGAGGATTGCCATTTTTGCCAATAAGGTCTACGACGATCACTTTGTCTCCACCGATTTGCTTGACTAAATCTGTGATGAGTGGTGACAAGGTCGCTATCTTTACCTTGGCGGGCGAACATAAGGAGAGTAGTAGGAAGGATAGTAGAGTCAATGACTTCATACATCCAATTAAATACAGATTTAGAGAGTTTCAAGAATAAACGCAATTAAGTTGCATTAGTGGAGGTGTGTTCATAGTTGCCAAATAAAATACAGAGAGTAGAAAACAAGTGTGAATGAGCAAGACAATGTAAGCCGAACAGACTGGAAGAATTGGCAACCAGCGATTAAAGCAACGCTGATGTTTATTGTCCAAGACGGGAAAGTTTTACTGATTGAGAAATTGACTGGAATCGGCATGGGAAAGGTCAACGGCCCTGGAGGGAAGATTGATCTAGGAGAAAATGCTGAGCAGGCGATCATCCGTGAATGCCAGGAAGAGCTATATATCACTCCTTTGGATCCTGTAAAAGTGGGGGAGTTGTGTTTCGCTATGACCCATATTGCAGACATTCATTGCCATGTTTTCATTGCGAAAGAGTTCGATGGCGTGCCGACACCTACGCGTGAAGCAAATCCATTTTGGCAGTCAGTAGAGACGATCCCATTCAGTAAAATGTGGGAAGATGACCAGTATTGGCTTCCTCAGGCGATTAAGGGAGAGATTTTTCATGCCAAGTTTGATTTCATTGAAGAAGAGATCACCTGGATGGATGTTACATTTGGTGAGAAGAGCAAAAGTGACTGGCTAGGTGATCAATACGAAGAGGTGTAGTCTCTACTACATCAAGAGCGAGCCTCGACTATGCGAGTTGCGTTCCATTTCTATCTCACCAAATATCGTGTCTTGGATGATTTTAAATTGATTCATCTTCATAAGCTCAAGCACAGCGAGAAAGGTCACCATTACTTCTGCCTTAGTCGTGGCATTCGTAAAGAATTCGCTAAACTTTAACCGTTCATCGGGAGAGATGTCATTTAATAGCTTCTCTATCTTATCGGAGATTGTGAATTTATCATCCACGATATCTCCGAGATCATTCGACTCTTCTAAGCGCTGGAGGATCCCTTGGAATGCTTTGATGAGGTCGAATATGTTAGTATCAGGTAATGGGGTGTCTGCTTGGACTTTGAAGTCCGATATATCGGGGCTGTTCGCAAAGTAGTCTTCTTGCTCGATCGCTTTATTACTGAGAAATCCTGCCGCATCTTTAAACTTTTTATACTCGATGAGTTGTCGGCTCAGTTCCCAGCGTGGATCTTCTTCCTCGAGATTCTCCTCTTGCCGCTGTTCTTGCTTAGGTAAGAGTGTTCGATTCATAGTATACATCAGGTTTGTAGCCATGACGATAAATTCGGAAGCTAGGTCTATGTTGAGCAGTTTGAAGGTATTAATGTAATCAAGATACTGCTTAGTGATGCACTCCAGAGTGATCTCATGGATATCGATTTCCTCCTTTTTTTATGATGAAATGGAATGAAGCTTAGATCATGTCCTTACGACGCTTCTCTTTCTTCAGGCGCTTCAAGAATAGGTCTACTTTAGGATGCTTGGAAGCTGTGAATCGATTGAACTCTTTGCCCTCGGCATCGAGTAATAGGATAGTTGGAATACCAGTGACCTTGTGCATTTTCATGAGCTTTTGGTTCGCTGCTTTGAGGTCCTTATCGCTATTAGGCATGTCTAGTTTTACTAGAACGTAGTCTTCCTGTGCCTTCTTAAGAAACTCTTCTTTACCGAAAACAGCCTTCGCCATCATCATGCACGGTGCGCACCAGTCAGAGCCTGTGAACTCTACCATTACCAGTTTGTTCTCAGCTTTAGCCTTCTTTATACCTTCTTCAATACTGGTTAGCCATGAACCTTTCGCAGAGGCGACAGCGGTCAGAGAGAGCATCAAAATCCCTAGTATCGTGTTCTTAATCATAGTCATACATACAATAGAGCGTAGTCAGGTGGATATTTCATTTTAAATTTCTACTTTTTTGTAAATTAATCAAGTGATGATCAGTACTTCGACCTTGATCTGAGACAGATAATACGTTCCATTGCGTTATGTCATCAATGCCAACACTACTTGTAGCGACTAGAAACTCACATAAAACTCAGGAAATCCGTCAGATGCTAGCCGACAGCTATCTCGTGGAAGATCTCAATGGCAAATATTTCCCAGAAGTAGCGGAGACAGGCACCACATTCCTCGCCAATGCAAAACTCAAAGCGCAAGAAATCAGCAAACTAACCACAGGCATCATTCTATCAGATGACTCAGGTCTAGAGGTCGACTCCCTCAACGGTGAACCCGGTGTCTATTCATCACGTTACGCCGGGAAAGACGGCGACAACGAAGCTAATAACACGAAGCTCATGGCAGAAATGGGCAAGCTTTCAGCAGGCACTGCACGCACCGCAAGATTCCGTTGCGTGATGGTTTTGGCTCAAAATGGCGAAGAATTAGCGCATTTCGATGGTTCTGTGGAAGGTTCTATCGTCACGGAACTCACTGGCGACGGAGGCTTCGGCTACGATCCATTGTTCATCCCGAATGGCTTCGATAAAACATTTGCTCGGCTCGGTGACACCGTGAAGAACACCCTAAGTCACCGTGCTACTGCTCTCAAACAAGTAGCTCAGTGGCTCACAGAAAACAGCTAAATACCAACATGTTTAAATTTCAGATGACACTTATTTTTTGCCTCATTAGCACTCTATCATTGTTGCTGGGGATCACCGTTTTTACTGCAGTTTGCACTGCTCAGACAAATCCGAAAAAAGGTCCAGTCATTAATACTCCTACAGCCAAGCCTGAAGCTCCAGATTTTAAGCAGAGCTATCCGTGGCACAAGAGTATCACGGCCACAGTATTCTGGGTTGGTGAGACGCCTACGCCTAAAAATCCTACCCCTAATAATGCCAGTTCATGGGACAGGTATTGGCAGAAAAATTTCGGAGGGTTCGATAACCCAGATGCAGGCAATCGAGTCGGATCCAGACCGATCAAATTCATCCCCAAGCAGAATCCCTTTTACATCGCACTGCCTTATAACGATGTGATAAACCACAAGATGCATAAGCCAGAAGCGAGGCGAGTCATCCCATGGTTCCGTCGTGCGATGGCCAAGCCAGGGACGACTACCTGTAAAGGGCGCTGGGTCCAGATTGTCTATGGTAAGAAGATTTGTTACGCTCAGTGGGAAGACTGTGGTCCATTTGCCACTGATGACTACGAGTATGTATTCCTCAACAAATCGCCTAAAAACAAAGCGAACCAAGGAGCGGGAATAGATGTTTCCCCAGCGGTTCGTGACTACCTGGGGATGACGTCAGGAGCCAAGGTGCATTGGAGGTTCGTAGATTTCCACCGAATCCAGACCCGCAATGGTCCTTGGGCGCAATACGGCAGTAATAATGCGTTCCTCGATAGAACTCAGGATCCGGACTATGCCGCCAACATCCACTACAACAACTACCTAAGAAAAATCCGCGACGAAGCTGCACAGGGTGGTTATTGAGTAAATTGGTTCCAACATCTCCAGCCTTTCCCCTTTAATCTTTCCCCTTTTTCCTCCAAAACCTTGCATAAGGTTTAAAAATCAGTATCAATCCTCCCATGTCTGAACCATACAATGCTGACCTCCTGGCAGTAGATCTTTCATCCATTGATGAGCGTGTCGCTACACTCAGGAGGTATCTTTGACGTCCCTAAGCTCGGAGACGAGCTAGCTGTTCTCGATGCTAAAATGCTCGAAAACGATTTTTGGAATGACTCTAACAAGGCTCAAGTCTCGGTCAACGAGGCCAACGTTATCAAGCGCAAGCTCGTTCCATTCCTAGATTTAGAGCAGCGTTCAGCAGATCTAACAGAACTCATCTCTCTCGCTAAAGAGTATAAAGACGCAGACTCAGCCATTGAGGTCGCTGCAGAATTTAAGGTGATCAATAAGGAGTTAGACTCATTCGAACTGCTCGTCTTGCTCGACAAGCCAAATGATATTTCTAACTGCTACCTCACCATCAACTCTGGTGCAGGTGGAACAGAAGCGTGTGATTGGGCACAGATGCTCATGCGCATGTATACTCGCTGGGCAGAAAGCAGAGATTTTAAGATCAGTCTCGTAGAGCAGACCAATGGCGACGAAGCTGGTATCAGTAGTGCCACACTCCACGTCGAGGGAGACTACGCTTACGGGCACCTTAAAAATGAACGTGGAGTGCACCGCCTTGTCAGAATCTCACCATTCGACTCAGCAGGAAAACGCCACACCTCGTTTAGTTCTATCGATGCCACCCCAGAGATCACCGAGACTCTCAGCATAGATCTAAATCCATCCGACATCGAAATCAAGACCACCCACTCAGGTGGTGCTGGCGGACAGAATGTTAACAAAGTAGAGACAGCTGTGATCCTAAGGCATAAGCCGACTGGCATCATGATCCGCTGTTCTCAGGAGCGCTCACAGCTACGTAACAGGGAGGTGGCTCTAGAGCTTCTTAAAGCAAAACTTTACCAGATAGAAGAAGACAAAAAGAAAACTGAGGCCGAGCGAGCCTATGGCGAAAAAGGCGACATCGGCTGGGGCAGCCAGATCCGCTCCTACGTCTTCCAACCCTACCAGATGATCAAAGATCTCCGAACCGGAGAAGAAAGCGGGAACATCCAGTTCGTCATGGACGGAGGCATTGACGCATTCATCAAGGCGATGCTGAAGGGGCAGAAGAAGGATTGAGAGTAAAGGTGGTAATTTGCCTTTTCATCCTCTTCTAATGTTTAAAATCCTTATTCTTCAAAGCTTCCACGGACTCAGTGATGATGCAACGGAGTATCAAATAGGTGATCGACTTAGTTTTATGAACTTCCTAGATCTTCAAATGGGTGACCACATTCCAAATGCTAAAACGATTTGAGATTTTAAAGAACTCATTGAGAAGGACGGACGTGATAGAAGTAATAAGCTCTTTAGCTGTTTTCATCAAATGTTAGCTAAAAAAGACCAGGCTATTTTAGCTGATAGTGCCTACAAGTCAGAGAAAAATGAGCCAGTGATGCTGGATCACAATTTAGAAGACTTCATCATCGCTAAAGCCTATCGGAATAAACCTCTGACTGATCAGCAACAACGATTTAATAAGACTGTGAGCCGTATGAGGGTGCGAGTTGAACATGTATTTGGCAGGATGAAATACATCGGAGCCGATCTATTTAGAAAGATTGGAATACAACGATCCAGACAGCATAATGCCCTCTGTAATTTAACCTACAATATGGATCGCTATGCCTTATTAGTGGCGTAGAACCCAGACAAGACACTCAAAAGGACTAACATCAATTAATCTACTACAATAAGTCACACTATTTATAACCATAAGCACTCTCTACTATCTAAAATACAGCCTCCAAATCACCTCTTCAAAAAAAATTCCCTTTCCAAAAGAACAATTCCGCCTTAACTCATCGTTAATCATGTCAAAAACGCTCATCATCGCAGAAAAACCCTCAGTTGCTACTGATCTATCAAAATCATTAGCAAAAGCTCCAGGTATCGAGAAATTTGAGAAAAAAGGTAAAGGTCGTGACTACTACTTTGAAAACGGCACTCACGTCATCACATCCGCAGTAGGTCACCTAGTAGAGCTTAAAATGCCTACTGGACCTAATGGTAAGAATCTTCCATGGAAGTTCGACGTTCTCCCTGCTGTGCCAAAGAAATTTGAACTTCAGCCGATCGAGCAATCTGAGTCCCGCCTCAAGCAAGTCCTCAAACTAGCTCGACGCAAAGACGTCTCAGCACTCGTTAATGCTTGTGATGCCGGCCGTGAAGGTGAACTCATCTTCAATTATATTTTAGAACTAGGTAAGATCGAAAAGCCAGTGCAACGCCTTTGGATGCAGTCGATGACTAATAATGCCATCCTGGAGGCATGGGGCAAGATGCGCAGCGCAAACGAGATGAAAGACCTCGGCGACGCATCCAAATGCCGATCTGAGTCAGATTGGCTCGTAGGGCTTAACTCTACCCGAGCACTCACCTGCTTCCACTCACGTCACGGTGGATTTAACCTCACCTCTGCTGGCCGAGTCCAGACACCAACACTTGCTATCCTAGCCAAGCGCGAAAAGGAAATCCGTGCATTCAACTCTACTCCATACTCTGAAATCCACGCTGACTTCTCAGTCTCTGCTGGCAAATACTCCGGCCGTTGGTTCAATACCGAATGGAAAAAAGATCCAGACAGCCCACTAGCAAAAGCGGAGCGCATCTGGGAACAATCCATCGCTAACCAGATAGTAGAACGCTGCACCGGTAAGACAGGCATAGTCACCGAGACTAAAAAACCTACCAAGCAAGCACCTGGTCAACTCTACGACCTCACCTCTCTCCAGCGTGAAGCTTCCAGTAGGTTTGGCTTCTCCGCTCGTAACACTCTCCGCTTAGCACAGGCTCTCTATGAGCGCCATAAAATGCTTACTTACCCGAGAACTGACTCTAAGTATCTACCTGAAGACTACGCCAGCGTAGTGAAGGATACCATCAAGTCAGTATCTAAGGACCATGCCCCGCTCGCTCACTACGCAAAGCATATCCTAGACAAGAAACTCATGGTTCCAACCAAGCGAATCTTCAACAACGCTAAGATCTCTGATCACTTTGCTATCATCCCTACTGGCAGATTTGTGAAGCTCTCACCAGATGAAGAAAAGCTCTTCGACCTCGTATGTAAGAGATTCCTTTCCGTATTCTACCCATCAGCAGTCTTCGAGAACACTCGTAGAATCACTGCGATCAATCACGGAGACGTCACTGACAGCTTCCTCACCACAGGTAAAATCCTCACTGACCCAGGCTTCCTCGCTGTTTACGGCAGAAAAGTAGGTGTTTCCGCTGGTAAGGACGAACTCTGTCCAGTCAATGAAGGTGAAGAAACCACTGTAGATCACGTAGAACGCAAGGACGACGAGACTAAACCTCCTGCAAGATTTAACGAAGCCACACTCCTCTCAGCGATGGAAGGTGCAGGCAAAACTATCGAAGACGAAGAGCTACGCGAAGCGATGGCTGAGCGAGGACTCGGAACTCCGGCGACTCGTGCATCTATCATCGAAGCTCTACTACGCCAGAAATACATCCTTCGTGATGGCAGAGACATCCACGTCACTGCAAACGGCCTACGCTTAATTGACACACTCCATTCATTCGGAGTAAACACCCTCACATCAGCAGCAATGACTGGCGAATGGGAATCAAAACTTCACCAGATGGAGCAAGGCAATCTCACTAGAGAAAGCTTCATGAACGACATCATCGAGTTCACCACAGACATCGTGGAGAAAGCGAAGCAGCATGCGGCAGTCCTGAAAAACAAAGTTTTCCCAGACATCAAAGCTCCCTGCCCTAAGTGCCAAGCACCGATTCTTAAGCAGACTGACGCCACTTACGAGTGTCACGAGGCTGAGTGCGACTTCCGCATGAGCAAGCACATCGCCAGCAGATTACTCGAAGAGAATGAAGCCAACGAACTATTCTCCAAAGGAATGGTAGGACCACTAGAAGGCTTCAGATCACGCTTTAACAAGCCATTCGATGCAGCTCTCGTGCTCGACAAGAAATTCAAAGTAGCCTTCGATTTCGGCAATGACGAAGACGAAGACATAGAGCTCACCGACGAAATGATCATCGGAAAGTTCAAACATGATGGCACTGAATACACTGCTTACGAAACTGAGAAGTATTTCAGAGTCCCTGAGCTTAAGACGAAGAAGGAAGAAAATGGAGTCAGAATCTCTAAGATCCTCCTCCAGCAGGAAGTCACAAAAGAAGACGCACTACTCATGTTCAAAGGCGAGAAGAGTAGCCTCTTGACTGGCTTCATCTCCAACAGAACTAAGCGTCCATTCAAAGCACACCTACTTTACGACTACAAGGCAAGCCGCCCAGTCTTCGACTTCCCACCACGGGAAGCTAAGAAGACGGCTAAGAAAACTCCTAAAAAGGACTAGTCTTTAACGATAACTTAAAAGTAACAAGAAGCAGGCACCTATCACTCGGTAGATGCCTGCTTTCTTTCTACAACTAAAATTGGGATCGTCTATCTTCTAGGTGGTCGGCACTGACCTCTTTCAGGCCGCTCTCTCCTGTCAGGCTTAGCATCTACTTTGGTGATAGTAGGAGATGAAGATTATGCCACACCAAGGGGCAGATCTGAGTTAATTACATCTCGTATTAGTGGGGCGTCGTTAGAGATGATCATTGGTGCAGACCATTCAGCGAGTATTGAACAACCCGAGAAAATCACAGATGCCATAGTGAGATTTCTAGATCCATGATCTTCAGGTAAAATAAAGGGAACTGTAATTTAGAATTCACACCCTAGTAGGTAGAATTTACTGATGCGTAATTCTTATCCTTAGCAATCGAACCCAAAAACTCAATAATAGTCTCAAAGCAATTTCTAAAAATTGACAAGCCCATATTACAAAAGTAACTATGGAGCGTGCCAAAAAATACTACCGCTAAAAAACCAACTAAGAAAACCACGAACCGCAAGGCTACTAAGAATTCTGGTAATGCGATAAAAATTATCGGAGCTAATCAGCACAACCTTAAAAACATCTCGCTAGACATCCCCCATGGCGAACTCACTGTCATCACTGGTCCCTCAGGATCTGGTAAATCTTCCCTCGCATTCCACACCCTCTACGCAGAAGGCCAGCGCCGATATGTAGAAACGTTCTCTCCCTATGTCCGTCAGTTCATGGACCGTATGGACAAGCCAGTGGTCGAGCGGATCGATAACATCCCGCCTGCTATTGCAGTAGAACAGAAGAACACCATCCGCACCACCCGATCCACTGTAGGCTCACTCACAGAGCTTAATGACTACCTCAAAGTCATCTTCCCACGTCTAGCGAAAGCCTACGACCCTACCGACGGCACAGAAATAAAGCCAGACACCCCAGCCTCCATCATCGCCACACTGTTAGATAACCACGCTGACAGCAACGCTCTCATCACTTTCTCCATCCCCACCCCAAGCAACTCTACCTTCGCAGAAATCTGCACCATGCTAGAACAACAAGGCTATCTGCGTATCCTCCTAGACGGAGAAATCTACCGCACAGACTCCCCAGATAAAGCCCTCAAGATTAAAGCTAAAACAATCGAGATCATCCAAGACAGAGTCAAACTCACCCCCCGCAACAAGTCTCGCCTCCACGAGACCATAGAAGAAGCCCTCACCAACGGCAAAGGCAACACCTCATGCAACATCGATAAAACCACTCTCGAATTCTCCAACCTCTGGACCAACCCAGCCACCGGTTTCACCCTCGCTCCACCCACAGCTGCTCACTTTTCATTCAACTCCCCAATCGGAGCTTGTGAAGAATGCCGTGGATTCGGAAAAGTCATCGGGATCGATCTCCATAAAGCGATCCAAGACCCATCACTCTCACTCAAAAAAGGAGCCGTCAAACCGTTCCAAACCGCTCGTGGCACCGACTGCCAGAGCGACATGATCTCAGCTGCGAAAGCTGCGGGCGTCTCAGTTACCACACCCTGGCACGACCTCACTGAAAAGGAGCAAAAATGGGTCATCCAAGGCGAAGCCGGCGAATCAGACAAACTCACTCGTAAAGGCCAGTGGTATGGAATCCGTGGATTTTTCGACTGGATGGAGACCAAAGCCTACAAGATGCACGTCCGCGTTTTCCTAACAAACTACCGAGCCTACACAGACTGCGAAGCCTGCGACGGTACCCGCCTTAAACCCTACGCCCAGTGCTTTTCCCTCAACGGACACACTCTCCCTGAACTCTGGAACCTCCCACTAGTAGAACTCAAAGCCTACTTCGACAAGATCCCACTAAGCCAACCTAACAACTCGGTCAAACACGCTCTATCAGAAATCAATGCTCGCCTTCACTACCTCAGCGAAGTCGGACTCGGCTACCTAACACTCGACCGCCCAGCCCGCACACTTTCCGGCGGAGAAATCGAACGAGTCAACCTCACCACCTGCCTCGGAGCAGCGCTAACTAACACTCTCTTCATCCTCGATGAACCGACCGTAGGCCTCCACGCACAAGACATTCACCGACTCATCAAGGTCATGCATGATCTACGTGACAAAGGAAACACAGTCGTCGTTGTAGAGCACGAGGAAGCTGTCATGATGGCCACCGACAACCTCATCGACATCGGACCAAAAGCTGGCGAAGGCGGCGGAAACATCGTGGCACAAGTCTCGAACCTCCAAGCCAAAAACCTCACAAAACAACACCCCGACTCTATCACCCTAAAATACCTCACAGGTGAAAAGTTCATCCCAATCCCCAAGAAACGTCGTAAGTCTAAAAAGTTCCTCACTATCACAGGAGCACACCAGCACAACATCGAAAACCTAGACGTAAAACTCCCAATAGGCATCATCACCTGCCTAACAGGACTCTCAGGGTCTGGTAAATCCACCCTCGCAAACGACATCATTTACAGCAATCTGTTAGACCAACTCCACCAACCAACAGAAACACCACCAGCCTTCATCAAGAAGCTCACAGGCCTCCAACACATCAACTACGTAGAGCGTGTAGATCAATCTACCCTCACTCGAACTCCCCGCTCCACACCAGCTGTTTACTCAGGAGCATTCGACGCCATCCGAGAACTTTTCAGCCAAGAACCAGCCGCTAAACGCAACGCACTCAAGCCAGGGTTCTTCTCCTTCAATGCAGGCACAGGCCGCTGCGAACGTTGTATGGGTAATGGATTCGAGAAAGTAGAAATGCAATTCCTCAGTGACCTCTACATCACCTGCCCAGAATGCGACGGTTCACGCTACAACGTATCCGCCAAGAAATTCACCTACCTCGGAATCAATATCGCCGAAACTCTCACTCTAACAGTCACAGAATCTCTAGCACATTTCACCGTCCTAGAAGAGGACATCCAAAAGGTCAAAAACCAGAAAAACAAGATTCACCGAGCACTCCAACCGCTCTTCGATGTAGGCCTCGGCTACCTCAGACTAGGTCAGCCACTCAACACCCTCTCCGGCGGAGAATCTCAGAGACTCAAACTCTGCCAACTCCTCAGTAAAGCTAAATCATCGAACAAGAACGAGATAAAGTCTACCCTCCTCATCCTAGACGAACCAACCACTGGACTCCATTTCACCGACATCGAAAAACTCCTAGAAGTCTTCCATACTCTAGCCGCCTCAGGCCACACACTTCTCATCATCGAGCATAACCTCGACGTCATCCGCTCAGCCGACCATCTCATCGACCTCGGCCCAAGTGCAGGAACCGACGGTGGAAAAATCATGTTCACCGGCACCCCCGAACAACTCACCAAGCAAGATACCCCTACAGGTTTGGCTTTACGTGGTATCGACCACTCAATAACTAAACCAAAAAAATCAAAACCCAACAATCAAATCAAACAAATCTCCCTCTTCGGAGCCAGAGAAAACAACCTCAAGAACATAGACCTTAACATCCCTAGAGACGAACTGGTATGCATCACTGGACTCTCTGGATCAGGAAAATCCACCATCGCCTTCGACATCATATTCGCAGAAGGTCAGCGTAGATTCCTGGACTCCATGTCACCCTACGCCAGACAGTTCGCAGGTCAGATGGAGAAGCCAGACATCGACAAGATCACCGATCTCCCACCCACAGTAGCCATCGAACAACGAGTCTCCCGTGGCGGTAGTAAATCCACCGTAGGAACCGTCACCGAAATCTACCATTTCCTCCGACTCCTTTACGCAAAACTAGGAACCCAGCACTGCCCAGAAAGTGGCTTACCCGTAGTCTCCCAAACCCTCGAAGCCATCCACAAGCAAGTAACCGACTATCTTAAATCTAACAAAAACGCTCTATTCCTCGTCCCACTAGTTATCGCTAAAAAAGGTTACCACACAGATATCGTGGCAGCCGCAGAGAAGCACGGAATCCAGCAAGTCATAGCAGACGGAAATCTCGTCAACAGCGCAGACTTCTCCCCACTAGATCGCTACAAGGAACACGACATCTACGCCGTCCACCCAGCAAAAACCATCGAACACACAGAGCTAGCCCTCAAGCTAGGTCAAGACCGCTGCACCACCGCTAAAGTAGTTAAAAACAAAGCCAGCGATGTCATCAACTACTCCACCAGCCGAGTCTCCCCAGCCACGGGTAAATCGTTCGACGAGCCAGATCCGCACCACTTCTCATTCAACTCGCCAAGAGGGTGGTGCAAGGAATGCCGAGGCTACGGAACAGTCGCCGAAGCCGTTCCGACCACAGGAAAAAAAAAGCGTAAGAAAATCAATGAATTCAACTCAGTCCTAGAAGAAGAAATTCACCAAGAGCTAGTATACAGCAAAGACAAAGACGCCACCAAAGTCCCCTCCTGCCCAGAGTGCCACGGTGCAAGACTACGTGTAGAATCTCGCAACATCCTCCTAAACGGACTCTCCATCTCAGAAGTCACCTCATACCCAGTCAGCGATGCCATCGCCCTGTTAAAGAAATGGAACTTCACTGGGAGAGATAAAATCATCGCCCGTGACATTCTACCAGAAATCATCCAGCGACTAAAATTCCTCGCTAAAATAGGACTAGACTACCTCTCTATCGACCGCTCAGCCGACACTCTTAGCGGCGGTGAATCCCAGCGAATCCGTCTAGCAGCGCAGCTAGGATCTAACCTAACAGGCGTCCTCTACATCCTAGACGAGCCCACCATCGGACTCCATCCACGTGACAACGTCCAACTCTTAGACACCCTAGAAACACTCAAAGACAAAGGCAACTCACTCATCGTAGTAGAGCACGACGACGAGACCATGGCCAGAGCTGACACCCTCATCAACATCGGTCCAGGCGCTGGTAAAGAAGGCGGAACCGTGACGGAGATTTCAAATCACCAAGTCATCCCACCAAAGCCACCCAGAAGAACCCTCCCAAAAATCTCCGAAAAAGACGCCTGGCTTAAAATAACCAACTGCACCCAAAACAATCTCAAAAACATCGACGCCCGCATCCCACTCGGACGACTCACTGTCATCACAGGAGTCTCAGGTTGCGGAAAATCATCCCTCATGCGAGGCACCATCGCCAAGATCCCTACAGGAAAGCCAAAGAAAGATCAGAAACTAAAACTCGATAACCACAAATCATCCTCTGGTTTCAGCCTCTTAAAGTATTCTTACGAAGTAGATCAAACTCCAATCGGAAAAACCTCAAGATCCTGCCCAGCGACCTACGTAAAAGTCTTCGACGACATCCGTAAACTCATGGCCATGATTCCAGAAGCCAGACTCCGCGGCTACACCGCCTCACGATTCTCCTTCAACAACGCCGAAGGCCAATGCCCAGATTGCAAAGGAAATGGACGAATTAAGCTAGAAATGGACTTCCTCCCCACTACCTACGTCCCCTGCCAAACCTGCGATCAAAAACGCTACAACCCAGCCACTCTAGAAATCCGCTACAACGGTAGAAACATCGGCGACATCCTCCAAATGTCCATCTCCGAAGCCTCTGAATTTTTCACCACTCACACCAAGCTCAACCGCACCCTAAGCCTACTCAACGACACCGGCCTAGGCTACCTACAACTTGGACAACCAAGCCCGACCCTCAGTGGTGGCGAAGCCCAGCGCATCAAGCTCATCGCAGAACTTACCAAAGGTAGAGCCAGCATCGGCAACATGGGACCAGAGAACAAAAACCTCTACCTCATCGAAGAGCCAAGCATCGGCCTCCATGCCCAAGACGTCGTCAAGCTCATCGACGTCCTCCACCGCCTAGTAGACGAAGGCCACACCGTCATCATAGTAGAGCACCAGACCGCCATCATGGCCCAAGCCGACTACCTCATAGACATCGGTCCCGAAGCCGGCGAAGCTGGAGGCACCATCGTAGCCCAAGGAAAACCAGAACAGGTAGCCAAATCAAAGAACTCCAGAACTGCACCATTTATTAAGAAGGCACTCGTGCATTTCAAGAACATCTAATTAACAAACCCCACTTCAACCTCCAGATTATCTGGCATAAGTTATATTGAACAACTTTATGATCTAAATGGGAAAATCGCTGTAATCATTGGAGGCACTAGTGAACTCTGCTCACACATGGCTCTCGGACTTGCTCAAGCCAGTGTAGAATTCGTCCTCGACGGTGAATTCAGCACCATGTCGATCTAACAAGAAGTCACCACTCCCCCCCTATTCCGTGCCTTACGTCCTTTCAGTGGTTAAAAACAACAACCTGCCTACCTTTTCTCAGCATAGTCTCCATCCTCATCGAACTCGTGGCCTGCGTAAACACCTACACAGATCCAAACGAATTCATGCCCTTTCGTGGTAAGCTCCACAGGCATCACCCCCACTTCAGTGTGTCTCCAATGCCTTTTGCCCTCGCTCCACTCACGCTCTGCTAATTCTTATTATCACCTCCGATAATAAATTAAAGTTAGCAGTGTGATCCCCAAAAAAATCAACACCTCAATCCATCAACCACCCCAAGAAATTCGTCATCCCCACATTCTTAATTCTGACTAAATAACCACTTGGCAAAGCCGTCACGCCACGCTTTACTTTCACCACTCAATCTTTCCATTAATTTTACACCACATTTTCTATCATGAGTTCACCATACAATGACTCCTACAAACCAGATTCCACTGGCTCACTCCACACTCTCGCTAACGAGAAAGACAACTGTGGTATGGGTGCTATTGCCAACATCAACGGAGTCCCATCATTCGATATCCTCTCCAAGGCAGTAGAATCAGTCTGCAACATGACCCACCGTGGTGGAGTAGACGCTGACATGAAGACTGGTGACGGATCAGGCATCCTCTCACAGATCCCACGCAAGCTCTTCAAACTAGAAGCTGAGAAACTCGGTGCAACTGTCACCAACCCAGCAGATCTAGCTGTCGGCGTATTTTTCCTACCGAATGACAATCCATCTGGAACTGATACAATCATCGCTCTCACCGAAAAAACTGTCCAAGCACGTGGCATAGATTTCATCGGCTGGAGAGAAGTCCCAGTAGCTTTTGACGAACTAGGTCTCATCGCCCAGAAATCCTGCCCCGTCATCAAGCACCTCATCCTGTCCAAGCCTGAAGGCTGGAGCGAGTTACAGTTCGAGCGCCAGCTCTACCTCTGCCGCCGCACTATAGAGCACGCTACTACAGATATCTCAAACTTCTACATGCCGTCATTCTCTGGTCGCCTCATCAGTTACAAGGGCCTCGCAATGCCAGCAACCCTAAAGGCGTTCTACCTAGACATGCAGAACCCTGACTTCGAGACAGCCATCGTAGTCTACCACCAACGCTTCTCGACTAACACCTTCCCAGCATGGCCACTCGGCCAGCCATTCCGCATGCTCGCCCACAACGGCGAAATCAACACCGTTTGTGGCAACCGTAACTGGATGGCATCACGCGAAGAATTCTTCGAATCAGACATCTGGGGCGAAGACATCGAGATCGTTAAGAACCTCCTTTCAGATAAGGAATCAGACTCAGCATCACTCGACCATTGCCTAGAACTCCTCACTCTCTCTGGCCGCGAGATCGAACACTCCATGTGCATGCTCGTCCCACCAGCATTCCGCCACGACACTGAAATTTCCGAAGATCTAAAGAACTTCTACGCCTACCACCGCTCATTCTCCGAGCCTTGGGATGGACCTGCTGGACTCGTATTTACAGACGGCACTAAGATCTGTGCTGGACTTGACCGCAACGGCCTCCGCCCATCACGCTACGCACTCTCAAACGACGGGCTACTCTACATCGGGTCAGAAATCGGCTGTATCGAATGTAATGAAGAAAAAATCATCCGCAAGGGCCGCCTAGGACCAGGCCAGACCATCGTAGCCGACACCGCCACTGGTGAACTCGAAACCAACAGCCAAGTCAAGGAACGCCTCGCTAAGAAAGCTCCCTACGGCCGCTGGATAGATGAAAACCGTATCGCACTAAAAGACTACGTTTCATCAGAACCTATCGCCCCAGCTATCGACGTAGACCCGATCACTCTTTCCCGTCAGCAACTCGCAAACGCCCTCACCCAGGAAGAACTAGAAATGATCTTCCCTCCGATGATTCAGGGCGCTCAGGAAAAAGTATTCTCCATGGGCGACGACATTCCACTAGCCGTTCTCTCCAGCTACCCACGTCTACTCTACACCTACTTTAAGCAACTCTTCGCACAGGTCACCAACCCACCGATCGATCCGATCCGCGAGTGGGCAGTCATGACCCTAGCCGCTGGACTCGGGGCTGAGTGCAATATGCTCAGTGAGACTCCAGAACACGCTCGCGTCTTAGCCCTAGAGTCCGCCATTCTTCTAGAGCAGGAGCTCGACCGCATCAAGCAGATGGACGAGTTTAACTTCAAATCCCGCACCATTGACACCACTTGGGCAGCTACCGATGGAGCCGCTGGCCTAAAAGCCGCAGTCAAGAGTATCTGCGAAAGCGTAGAAAAGGTGATCGACGAAGGCTCACTCATCGTCATCCTCTCAGACCGTGCTGCATCCGCAGAAAGGATCGCCATCCCGTCACTCCTCATCACAGGAGCTGTCCACCACCACCTCATCCGTCGCAAAAAGCGTCTCCGTACCTCACTCGTAGTAGAGACAGGCGAAGCTCGCGACACTCACCAAATCGCTTGCCTATTCGGCTTCGGAGCCACTGCAGTCTGCCCATACCTAGGCTACGCCACCGTCCGCTCTCTCGTCGAAAACGACAAAAAAGGTAAACTCGGAAAAGGCATGAGCCCTGAAAAGGCCATGACCAACTACCACAAAGCCCTAGAAAAAGGACTTCTCAAAATCATGTCCAAAATGGGCATCTCAGTTCTCAATTCCTACCAAGGAGCACAGATTTTCGAAGCTGTCGGCATCGGTAAAGAAGTCATGGATATCTCATTCACTGGCTGCCAGTCCCGCATCGCAGGAGTAGGCTTCAAGGAAATTGCAGACGAATCCATCATCCGCCACAAGGCCGCCTACGCAGACATCATCGAATCAGGAGTCGCCGCCACGAAGCCACTCCCACTCGGAGACCCAGGCTACTTCCGTTACAGAAAAGCAGGCGAACGCCACGCAATCACCACCGATATTATCAAGAACTTCCACACCTTTGTCAAAGACAACAAAAAGGAAGATTACGACGCCTACGTTCAAGCCTCCATCGAGACTCACCCAGTTACTATCAAGGACCTCTTCGAGTTCGTTCCACTCTCCACCGGTCCTATTTCTATCGATAAAGTAGAGCCTATCGAGAATATTCGCCGCCGTTTCACCACAGCAGCTATGTCCATGGGTGCACTCTCACCAGAAGCTCACGAGACACTCGCTATCGCCATGAACCGCATCGGTGCTAGATCTAACTCAGGAGAAGGTGGAGAAGACCCTAAACGCTTCCTCCCCTACCCGAATGGCGACCTAGCACGCTCCAGCATCAAGCAGATCGCATCTGGACGCTTCGGAGTCTCCGCTCACTACCTAGTCAATGCAGACGAACTAGAAATCAAAATGGCACAGGGTGCTAAGCCCGGTGAAGGTGGACAGCTCTCAGGGCACAAGGTCAATGGCATCATTGCCAGACTGCGTAACACCCAGCCAGGAGTCCAGCTCATCTCACCACCACCGCACCACGACATCTACTCCATTGAAGATCTCGCACAGCTCATCCATGATTTAAAAGAAATCAACCCGACTGCTAAAGTCACCGTCAAGCTCGTATCCGAAGCAGGCGTAGGAACTGTAGCTGCGGGTGTGGCTAAAGCATCAGCCGACAACATCCTCATCTCAGGACACGATGGCGGAACAGCAGCCTCACCACTATCCTCTACTAAGCACTGCGGCCTCCCATGGGAACTCGGTCTAGCAGAAGCCCAGCAGACACTCCTACTCAACAACCTCCGCTCCAAAGTCACACTAAGAACAGACGGCGGTATGAAAAACGGTAAAGACATCGTCACCGCAGCCATCCTCGGAGCAGAGCAGTTTAATTTCGGCACCATCGCCATGATTGCCATGGGCTGTGTTTATGTCCGTAAATGCCACCTAAACAACTGCCCAGTAGGCATCGCCACCACCGACCCTAAATGGAGAGCCAAATTCAAAGGAACTCCAGAACAAGTCGTCAACTTCTTCAACGCAGTCTCAGAAGAAACCCGCGAAATCATGGCAAAGCTAGGAGTCACTCAGCTCGATGACCTCATCGGTCACCCAGAGTTCCTCAAGCAACGCCACATCGCCGACCACCCTAAAGCTAACATGGTAGACCTCTCCCCTGTTCTCAAAAACGTCATCCCGGAGACAGCCAAGGCCTTCAACATCCCAGAATCTAACATCGCCAGAATCTGCACCGAAACACGCAACGACGGCAACCACATTCCAGAGCTAGACCTCCAGATTCTAGAAGACATCAAGTCAGGTCAGAAGATCACCGAATTCAGCCAAATAGCCGACAGAAGTCCTATCACCCTCGACTACAAAGTCATCAACACCAACCGAAATATCGGCACCAGACTCTCAGGTCGTGTCGCTGAGAACTTCGGCAAAGACGGACTCCCATGCGGATCAATCGTCCTCAACCTTACCGGCTCCGCTGGTCAGTCCTGCGGAACATTCCTCACCAACGGCATCCAACTCAACATCACTGGCGAAGCCAATGACTATGTAGGCAAAGGAATGTCAGGTGGCAGAATCACCGTCAAGCCACACAGCTTCCACCAGTTCGACCCAGCTAAGAACTCCATCGTAGGCAACACCTGCCTCTACGGAGCCACCAAGGGCCGACTCTTCGTCAACGGCAGAGCAGGAGAACGCTTCGGCGTCCGCCTCTCCGGCGCTCAGGCAGTAGTAGAAGGCTGTGGCGACCACGGTTGCGAATACATGACCAACGGTCTCGTAGTCATCCTAGGGAAAACTGGCCAAAACTTTGGAGCAGGAATGTCCGGAGGCACCGCCTACGTCTACGATGAAGATGGCATTTTCCAGTCCCGCATCAACACCGAAATGGTAGCCGCCCTCCCTGTTCAGCGAGACATCGACAAAGCCGAAGCCAAAACCCTCATCGAAGACCACGCCAAGCTCACCAACTCCCCAAGAGCCATCAAGCTCCTAGCAAACTGGGAAAAAACCTGCAAAAAGCTAATCCGCGTCATTCCAAAAACCAAAGCCACCCTAGAAACAGCCGAAAAACAACACGAAGCCGCATCAACACCAAAGGCAAAAGTATAAGTGACGGCGGTTTCCAACCGCCAAGTCCCAACTAAACACCTCAATAATCACAAACTACATTTAAACTATAAACAATAGACTAACTCAGTTTCTACTCTCGCTACTTCTCGCTTTTAACCTCCAGGCTACTACTAGTTTTCTCGGGGGGCAGCCCGAACAGATCAACGATCAAGTAGTCCTCAAAAATGTTATCGAAAACTCCCCTGCTGAAAAAGGAGGGTTTCTCACTGGCGACGTCATCACTCATCTGGCAGGAATAAAAATAACCACTCCTAAGGAATTCAATGAGATGATGCAACAAACTAAAGCTGGAGACAAACTCGTATTTACCATTATCCGTAAGAAACAATCAAAGAAAATTAAGATCACTCTAGGAAAACGCTCAAAAATTGAACCATGCGGTGGCCTCATGAATAAGGTTGCTCCAGAAATCGATCAGATCACTCAATGGAATAACCTACCCAAAGGAAAAAATCAATCAATCTAGCAGACTACAAAGGAAAAACTGTCTACCTATATTGCTTCCAGTCATGGTGCCCAGGTTGTCACTCAGCTGGATTCCCCACGATGAAAAAACTTATTGAGCATTACAAAGGTGATAATTCTGTAGCTTTTATCGCCGTGCAAACGGTCTTCGAGGGGTTCCATACAAATACCTTTGAAAAAGGAACAGGTGTGCTCAAAAAATTTAATATCTCCATCCCTATGGGGCAGGATGGAACCGAAGACCAGCAGGCGAACTTCAAAACTCGAGGAACCCCTTGGACTATTATCATCGATCCCTAAAGGTATCATCCGCTATAGCACATTCCACGTAAAACCCCAAGATGCAATCAAACTCATCGATAATTTCAAGACACCCTCTACCAAATAGAGACTTCCACGATACTTTACAAAGGAGCTCTCCTACTCTGTTTGAGAATAAGTAGAGCCCCTTTTCCCAGCTTGCAACGGTGTAATATTTTGATCTTGCAACTAAGCTCTGGCTACTGCTTTAGCCAATTCTTCGATAGTGCTCTTCTTAGCTTCCACAATATATGTAAAGCCATTGGCTTTCAGAGTAGCTGTCGTCACTGGGCCCATACTGATAGCGGCCACTGTTTTATCGACGGTTAGACCTAGTTTAAGGAAGTTGTCTACTGATGATGAACTTGCGAAGGTGATGGCATCTGCGCCTTCTTTCTGGAACCTTGCTTTCCCGCCAGTCGGATCCTTATCTTCTGGAACTGTTTTGTAGGAAATACATTCGTCAACGATAGATCCGAGTGCCACCAGCCCTTTATACACGACATCTCTTGCTACTGCGCCTCTTACCCAGAGGACTGTTAGGTTTTCAATACTCTCCTCTTCAGCAAACTTCTTCACCAGCTCCTCAGCGGTAAATTGATCAGGCATGAGATCCACTGCGAATCTGTATTTATTGATTATCTCTGCTGTGCTAGGTCCAACCGCTGCGATTTTCGCACCACCCAGGCTCCTTGCGTCTGCATAAGCAGTATAATAAGCTTCAAAAAATCTCTCTACGCCATTTGGACTAGTGAAGACGATCCAGTCGTAAGTGTGCACTTGAGCGACACCTTCTACAAACTCTTGCCTGTTGTTAGGTGGTAGGATCTTGATTGTTGGAATCTCGATCACCTCTGCTCCTTGCGATTCTAGCAACTCTGTTAATGCGGATGCTTGGCTTCTAGTGCGGGTTACGACTACTTTCTTTCCTTCTAAATTTTGTCTCATAATTTCTTATTTCTCAATACTGAGGCGATTAAATAACTCTGTAGCCACTACTTTAGGGTTACACACCTTACCGCTTATCTCTGCGGTCATTGGCATTCCTGCCTGGTCACCTTCTGGGAACACTATCGCTTCCATAATTAGTGACTCGCCAAACAGCTGCGTCGCCACACCAATTGGCGTATGACACCCACCATCTAACAGACGTAAAAACTCTCGCTCAGCTACCACTCGAGTAAAGGTTGGTTGGTGACAGATTGCTCGCACACATGCTGCGGTAGACTCATCACCCACACGTACTTCAATACCGACTGTTCCCTGCCCTGCTGCAGGTAAAAACTTCTCGGGATCAATGATCGCACCAAACACAGAGCCGGCTTCGGTATCCATATGACCAGTGGCATCATAGCCGAGCCTCACTAGACCTGCTTGCGCAAGAATAATTGCATCAAGCTCATCATTTTCAGCCAACTTACGAAGACGGGTAGGGACATTGCCTCGGATATCAACGAGGTTAATATCTGGGCGCATCCATTTCAGCATCTTCTGCCTGCGCACTGAACTAGTTGCGACAGTGGCACCTTCTTTTAAATTCTCTAAACCACCAGATTGCTTAGTAATGATCACATCATTAACCGGAGCACGTTCCAATACAGAGACTATTTCAAATCCTTCTGGAAGAACCGTTGGCACATCCTTCAAACTATGAACAGCCAGATCGATCTCGCCATTCTCAAGAGCTATTTCTAGCTCCTTAGTAAAGACGCCTTTGTCGAGCACACCTTCCACTTTTGCCACCTCACTCAGAGGCACATCAGTTCTTCGATCGCCTGTGGTCACGATGACATTTCTCACAACCTCGGTATCAGGATAAGCGATTCTTAAGAACTTCTCTACCATATCAGCCTGCACTAACGCCAGTGCACTGCCTCGTGTCCCCACGACTAGTCTTTTAGGAGTTTCCATAATCTTTTCTGTTATTGTTAGAAGTTATTTGAACCATGCTGTCCACCTCTTTCGTGATGATTTTTTCGCAAGCCATGATCTGAGCTTTGCGCTTTGCTACGCCCTGCTGCACTTGTTGCTGTAAAGTATCGAGATCATAGAGATAGACCTCTTCTATATCTCCGACCTCGTGCTCAATATCTCTCGGCACTGCAATATCGATGATGAAGAGTGGACGGTATTTACGCTTGCTACGCACGGTCTCAATTTGACTTTTTGTCACCACTGGCTCAGACGACCCAGTAGAGGAAATAACCACATCTACTTCAGATAAGACCTTGTTCCAATCATCAAATCTCACGGCTTCGCCACCCACTTTGTTAGCAAGAGATTCTGCTTTATCGAAAGAGCGGTTCGTAACATAGACCTTTTTTACACCTCTGAGCACCATGCTCTGCATGGTAATTCGGCTCATTTCACCAGCCCCGATTACCATGACCTTACTATTCTTCAGATCACTAAAAATCTTCTCCGCTAGATCAAGAGCCACACTCCCCACTGAAGTCTGACCATTCTGAATCATCGTCTGAGTGCGCACCTTCTTCCCTACACCAAAGGACTTCTGGAAGACTTTATTTAGAATGCCACCAGTAGCCGATGCTCCGAGAGCAAATTGATATGCTTTCTTCACTTGCCCAAAAATCTCCGTCTCACCGAGCACCATCGAGTCCAGTCCACTAACTACTTTACACAGATGCTGAAGTGCATCTCGTGATTTAAACTCGTAGAAATGCTCACCATCAGAGCCGTAGTTCAACTTCTGTTTTAGACTTATTTCAGCCTGCTCCACGCTATCACTCGCCACATATACTTCCATTCTATTACAGGTGGAAATAACGACAGCTTCGGTGATTCCTGCTAGTTCGATCAACTCATGACTTTTTAGTCCAAGCTGCTCCATAGGCACCGCAAACTTCTCCCTCACCTCCACTGGTGCGGTCTCATGGTTAAGCCCTATACAAATTAAATCCATTCTCTAAAATTCCGTTTCTTATAATAGTTAGAGAGCAGTAAAAACGCTCAACGATGCAATAAACATAACCAGTAGTAAAACCGCCATCCTCTGAGGGGTGATCCCCCTTATAAACCACACTGCCATCAAGATCAGATAAGCAATCCAAACCACCTTGGCCACCCAGAGGTGTAGCCCTCCATGCGCGACCATAAAGAACCCACAAACCAAACCGATTGTTAAAAATATCAACCCTACTACAGTCAATCTCACCATCGAACTCACAAGCGCGTGAACAGGTGGCATATTCAAGAATAAGCCAGAGCTCATTTTACCTGTTTTAAGGAAACGATTTAACACCAAGAACATCACAGCTGCCACTGCTCCTAGAGCAAGTGCCCCGTATGCTAATACAGATAGCGGAGCGTGCAGTTCGCCCCAATAGTCGATAACATCAGCGTGCACAGGACTTTCATCAAGCATCCCAGGAATGCTAACCACAACTAATAATATAATGACCACAGGAGTGCTAAACATCCCTAACAATGACACTCTGTAAGTCGAACCTACTAATAGATAAAATAAAGTGAGCGACCAAGACAAGAACAAGCAGATTTCACCAGTATCCAACAGCGGACAACTACCACGTTGCTCACCTCTGATCAACAAAGCCCATAGCTGACCAACGAAGCATAGAATCATCAAGCCCATCGTCCAACGGCTTTTATCTCTATCCACCATGACAGAGCGTATCCCTAGCCAGCCAGCTAGACCCGCTAGTAGCTCAGAAATAATTAGAATGATAATGAGTGTGCTCACCCACCACCAATGCTACATCTTTGGCTTAGATGCAAGACATTGCAGTAACTTTATAAGCACTTAGACTCAACTATTGTTCTATGTCCGACTCGTAGAGAGATCTGTATTTTCAGCTGGAATAAAAAATATAATCGAATGAGATATCATAGTATCACATTCCCACTCGACCCTCCTAAAGAGTAAACCAGTAAATTAACGTGTAGGTCTTGAAGGCTCCACCTTCTTTGGCTTAGCTAACTCTAAGTATGTCACTCCTGTTGACTTGCCTGTTCCTGGGCTAACAGTCTCCACCCGCATGGTCTTCAGGGTATATTCTTTGCCTACTTTCATGACATCAGTGACTTGAAATTTCTTCAGTGGTTTACCAGCACTATTGTATCCAACTACTCGCATGAGTGAGCCATACTTCTGATGCACCCAAGCATAAACGATTCTATAATCACCCGATTTATCTGGATTGATCAGACGCACTTTATGGCATTTTTGTCCACTAATCTTATCTTCACCGACCAGCTCACTATCCTTCCAATAGAGAAACCTCATGGACAGATCTTCATAGGATAAGTCAGTTCCATTGATACACTCAGCAATTTTCTTTTCTCTAAACTTAGTAGTCTTACCATTCACTATATCTAGCAGATCAAATTGATCTTTCTTCAGACGCATGTGGAATCGCTTATCCCCTTTGGAAGTTTTATAAAGAAACTGAATATTCTCTCCACGCATAAAGAGAGAAATCGGCGTCTTTTCACCATCCTTCCTCATCGTTCCATGCAGGTTCTGATACTGCAAAGTCGATGCGTAGCGAGCACCACCTAGAACTCTCTCCGCCGCCTCATCCGCTTGAGCAGTAGAATTAAATAGTGACACGATAGCCAAAGCCGCCGCCACCATTGATTTCATGAATCTTTGTTTCATGCTAGAAAAATAACACTTCATACTTCTATGACAACCAGAAGTTCTATTTTATTCAAGCTATCTGCATTTTTCTCAGATCTTAAATTTCAAATATCCTAATCATCCATCCCGCTAGCATAAGCCCCATCACCACTCACGATCACTCGCATAGTACGACAACAGACTTCACAATCGTAGTCCATCTCCACCTCACCCACTCCCAAAGTCTGTTCATGAGGAAGTGTGAATGAAAACCACTCAAAACAACATGGACACTGTATTTCTGTTAAGTTCTCTAACATTTTCTATAAACTTATTAGTCGTTATACTATCGCTTTATTACGTTCATCAAAAGGTACCTATAGCAGAGACACACTAGTGACATCAATATCCTTCTTATAAGGTGAAATCGAGACCGTCTCTAACTCTAAAGCTGTAGAATCAAAATGCCCCTCTAACTCTTCTCTCATATCCTGTTCTAAGTCAGCAGTAGCATATTTAAGATCATCCACCTTTGCTTCAGCACTATCTACATCTCTGCCTTGCTTGCGAGACTTACTTAACACATGTTCATCGATCATTGTTCAGCTCCCAATAATCTCCTTTACCCTCCTAGCATATTAGGCTACTCCTCCACCCTCCAAAAGGACAGAAACACATTCATTCTATGCACGCTTACGAGAACATCCCACTTAACACAGCAGGCTTCGTCCTCGCTGCATTCATTATCATTCTCCACCTATGGATGATCCTTAAGTCCACCGCTGCTATCGAATTCTTGAGGAAATTCCCTCGTAACACTGCCATCGGCCGCTTTCTCATGGCTATCGGCCTAGCTTGGTTCTGGCTCCTCGTGATCGATCAGAAATATAGCCCTATCGCTATGGAGATGAACGACTTTAATTTCCTCAAGCCAATCCTATTAATACTAATACCAATCGTAGGATTCTTCATCATCAAAGAGGTCACAGAATTCATCGCAGTCCGTGGTCTTGGTCTCGTCATGCTCATGGCCGCCGCACTTCTATTAGGAGCGGCTTGGATGAAGCCAAACGAATTTAAGATCCTCATGCCACTCTATGCATACGGAATGATCATCAAAGGTCTCTTCGCTGTGGGTATGCCCTATATGACTAGAGACCTGATCAACTGGGCAACAGCTACCCCAAGCCGCTTTCGCTTCCTAAGTCTAGCGGGCCTAGCCTATGGAATCGCAGTCCTCAGCTGCTCTATCCTTTTCTGGTAGACTAGAAGTAAAAGGAGCAAAGTATCATCCCTTTTCCCTTCTATCTTTTCTCCCACTTCGTATTCGCTAGCTCCTTGAGTGTGCACTTGAGTCGTGTTTTAGTAGTCGACGCAACCCGATCAGTGAATAAGATTCCATTGAGGTGATCCACCTCGTGCTGAATCGCTCTAGCTAAAAGTCCGTCTGTCTCTATCTCTAAAACATTACCGTCCAACTGTGGTAAAGTAGCCTTAACGATAGTAGGACGCTTCACTTTAGCTCTGATTTCCTGAATACTCAAACAACCTTCACTGATGGTTTCTTTAGGACCACTAAGCTCTAGAACGGGATTAATAAATACTAACGGCATGAAGTCTTCCATCACCGCGTCTTCTCCATTCACTTTGAAGAATGAAACACACTCTGGATCATGTGCTACATCCACTATAGCTAAACGAATCTCTTCACCTACTTGAGGTGCAGCGAGCCCTATTCCTTCAGCATCGATCATCGTTTCTACCATCTCTGCCACCAGTTTTTTGAGTTTCTTGTTTACTTCAGTCACTACAGCACATTTCTTGCGTAACACTGGTTCACCAAATTGAACTATATCTAAAATCATCTTATTATTTATTTCTGTATTAAAATTTACTGTTTCTCATCACCGAGCAATACTCGCTTAGAGATATGCTTGAATCCGGCTTCCGTCAGCGCATCCACTGCGTAGACTTCGTATTCCTCACCCGTTCCCTTGTCTTGTTCAATAATAAACTTCGCCTCTGGGTTTTCTTCTTTGTAAGTCTTGAGGTAAAAAACCAATTCATTCTGAGGCATCTGCACATTATTCAAGCTGTATTGCCCTTCTTTAGAAATAGCTATCACCGCATTATCCAGCACCTGCATCGTCACGCTTTGTCCGTTAGACTTCGGTAACTCGATCTCTAGCATGTGCTTCTTCTTTTTAAACTGCGTCGTCACCACAAAAAAGATCAGTAGGATCGTCAAGATATCGATCAGTGGCAAGATCGGCACTGAAGGCGTTGGTTTACGGCGTTGTAGAAAATTCATTAAAATGTAGATCTACTAGTTCTTATTTCTGCCCACTGAATAGGAACCCACGAACTTATCCATCACCACCTCAAGCCTCGAAGCATAACGCTCGATCTTTCGGTTAAAATATCCATGAGCAATCACTGCAGGCACCGCCACGGCTAGTCCTGAAACAGTCGTAATCAAAGCCTCTGAAATACCTTGTGCCATGTCCTCATACTTTTCTTCACCAGCTCCGACACCGCCGAACACAGTGAACAAACCAGTCGCAGTCCCTAACAAGCCGAGCAACGGAGCAATCGAAATAATCACCTCTAAAACGGGAATTCCAGCCTGTATTTTGATGATTTCCTCACGAGCACTGACCTGCACTGCTTCTTGGATCTCTCCGTCTTTTCTGTCATGTCTTTCTAGAACTACATCACAAAGTCTCTGAAGAACACTAGGACTAGATTTTCTACTCGTATCTAGTCTGTTTGAAGATTCCTCATCACCTTGAGAAATATAAGTATTCATGCTGTGGAGTAAGTTGTCTGGAATGATTTTACTCCGACCTAACAGATAAGCCTGGAAAAGCATCACTGTCACAGCAACAATAGAACAGAGGATAATAAAGTAGATAAAGAATCCGCCTTTATCAACAAAGGAAAGGATGCTCTCGATCCAAGATGCATCTGTGGCACCGAGGGGGAAATACTGCGTAAAAGTCATGAATGTGTGTATAGTGGAATTCGTTTAAAACGAAAAGGAATATCTGAATTCGATCGGGTCGCCCTCTTGAATCTTTTTAACAGCGGCTGGCATAGGAGAAAGTTTTATTGAATTGATAGCCTGGTAAGTCAGATTAAATTGTGCCTCACTACCACTGAGTTTAGACAGCGTTCTAGTATGCTTCACCTTACCATTAGGCATCACGATAAAGCTCATACGCACTGATCCTGGTTGGATTAGATCAGCGTGCATCATACATCTACGTTGCCACTCATTCTCTATTTTCCTAGAAACCTCCGCCATGTATTTCCCCAGTGAAGTCGCTTTCACATTCGCTGAACCCTTCTTAGATCGTCTGAAAATTGAACCTTCCACCACAGTAGCTTTCGCCTCTGACCTGAAGCCCTTATTAGACTTATTCTGTGTAGATTTAGGTTTTGATGCTAGCTCTTGTTGCTTCTCCGCTTTCTGCTTCATAGCATCAGGATTAATATCTTTATTTGCTATCGTTTTATTCTCCTCCACTTGATTCTTCATCACCTCGTCTGCCTTATCAAGTGATTGATCCTTTGTTTCTAAAAATTCGTCCACGTTCTTATCAGTCGTGCCCAGCTCACCTTTATCCAGAGCATCTCCTAGTTCAGGCGTCTCCTCAATACTGCTCTTCTTCTCCTCCACTTCCTTTTCCGCTATTTTATTAGGATCTGGCTGTGGTAAATCTGACTGATCAGCTAGCTTCGGCTTTAAAAGTGAATCTTTAGATGGCGGATTGACTGGAGTTGGTGGTGTAGGTTTCCCATTCGCCCCCTTATTCATATGCTCCAGTGAACCATCTTGATAGCTAGTATCCACCAGTTCTTCACGATCTTTGTATTTAGAGTCCCCAGTAGTCGCAGCCCTATCTGGCGCATTCGCTTTAGCAGCAACACTACTAGCGGCTATCGTATCCCGCCCCCCCTGGAGCTTAGTGTTTTCCACTACACCCTGTAACTGATCGTCTGACGTCCTAGCGTATTTCGGTATCTCTGGCTCAGGTATTTTCTGAGCAAGTTCCTCTTTCGTATCAAGCTCAGGTTTTAATTTATCCTGGATTGGTTCTTTCTTCACCATTTCTGGAGGCGCAGTAGGAGTCATCTCAGCTGGACGCACCAAGGAGATAACCACCTCCCTGTTCTTCTTAAGCACTGGCTTTTCAGCTATGGGCGTCCGTGGAGTCAGCAGCGTTATGATATAAGGCTGAATCGCCACTATCGCCAAGACAACATGAAGCATCACAGCTATGCCTAAGCATATCCATATCACCTTTATCCCGCCTGTATTATGATCATTCAACAGCACAAACATGCACCGTTTCTCTCCATTACGCTAGGCTAAATTTCGTCTTTCAGTCCGAGAATTTACGTTTGTGTGGTGGCTTTGGCACTAGCATGGAGCTTCGCTCCCCGCTTCCAAACAAAGCACTACCTCCAAGAATTACGTAAAGCTGCCGTCCTAATAAAGACATTATTCTCACCCGCAACATGGTCCTCAGAATCCGTGCAGAAATACCCAACACGCTCGAACTGACAACGATACCCTGGTCCCACATCACCTAGAATAGGCTCAAGCTTAGCACCCTTGATCACCTCAAGAGAACCTTGATTCAGGCAAGTCAGGAATCCTCCTTCAGCGGCATCTGGATTAGCTTCAGAGAAAAGACGATCATAAACACGCACCTCAGCATCAATCGCATCAACCACACTCACCCAGTGAATAGCAGCCTTACACTTGATTCCCTCAGGAGCATTCTGACCGATCGTGTCCGGAATATAATCCACCTGCACTTCAACGACGTTTCCAGCGGCATCTAGGCTATGTCCCACATACTTAATAATGTAGCTACCACGGAGCCTGACAGCTTTCTCTGGTCCTAGTCTAAAATACTTTTTGGGTGGATCTTCCATGAAGTCATCACGCTCGATGTAGAATGCTTTACCAAGTGGAACTTCACGCGTCCCAGCGGATTTATCCTCTGGGTTATTGTTACAGTTCATCTGCTCCACACGATCTTCTTCCCAGTTAGAAATCACCACTTTAAGCGGCTTAATCACAGCCATTCTACGATCCACTGTTTTATTCAGATCATTACGAACTTCAGCTTCTAACACCGAGAAATCAGTCACACTATTCACCTTAGTCACTCCACCCTTTTCGATGAATGAGCGGATTGCCCCAGGCGTATAACCACGACGTCTCATACCAGAAAGTGTCGGCATACGAGGGTCATCCCAGCCATCAACAAAATCCTCTTCCACCAGCTGAAGAAGCTTACGCTTACTCATCACAGTGTAGGAAATGTTAAGTCTAGAAAATTCAATCTGACGCGGAGTCGCCGCAGTAGGACAATTCTCCACTACCCAATTATAAAGTGGTCTGTGATCTTCAAATTCTAATGAGCAAAGCGAGTGCGTGATCATCTCCTTCGCATCCTCCAGCGGATGTGCAAAATCATACATAGGATAGATCTTCCAAGCGTCGCCAGTGTTGTGATGATCAGTATGCAACACACGATAAATAGCTGGGTCACGTAAATTCATATTAGGCGAGGCCATGTCTATCTTCGCTCTAAGAACTGCCTCACCTTCTCCGATATCGCCATTTCTCATCTGTGCAAACAGCTCTAGATTCTCCTCAACAGAAGTCTCTCTAAATGGACTATTCTCACCAGCAATCCCTACTTTGCCTCTACCCTCACGCATCTCCTCAGGAGATTGCTTATCCACATACGCCAGATCTGACTTGATCAGATGCACCGCACAATTGTAGAAATACTCAAAGTAATCACTTGCAAAATATAAATTCTCTCCCCACTCAAATCCAAGCCACTTCACATCCTTCTGGATGCTCTCCACATACTTGGTGTCTTCCTTCACAGGATTAGTATCATCAAAGCGCAAGTGGCAACGAGCACCACTCCCAGCATTCTCTAGAGCCAATCCAAAATTTAGACACAATGACTTCGCATGCCCAATATGCAGAAACCCATTAGGCTGCGGCGGAAAACGAGTAATACTCGTCTCATGCTTACCACTGGTGAGATCCTCTGCGATGATTGTCCTGATAAAATCTTTACTATTTTCCTTACTCATAACTCAATATTTAACCTACTCACTACATGCGTCATATCCTCCAAGCTTGCAACACTATATCGGTAGTTGGGTGAAAATCATCTTTTTTATAATTAGGGAACCTCTGGCAACCTGTAATAATTCCTCTTTAATGTTTTCAAATTTGTATGATAGATTAAATTAAGCTTATGAACTTCCGAAAGCATGAAAAAGGTGGCAATTTATTCTCAGCCATTGAGCACCAGCAAAAGATGACTAAGCGCACTGTTAGAGTCTTAAAGCTTAAAACGATCATGATTGGAATGCTTTCCTAGCTACACTGATCCAAGTGACAGGCTACGATAACAAGGATTGGAGTAAAGGTGGTAATTTGCCTTTTCATCCTCTTCTAATGTTTAAAATCCTTATTCTTCAAAGCTTCCACGGACTCAGTGATGATGCAATGGAGTATCAAATAGGCGATCGACTTAGTTTTATGAACTTCCTAGATCTTCAAATGGGTGACCACATTCCAGATGCTAAAACGATTTGAGATTTTAAAGAACTCATTGAGAAGGACGGACGTGATGGAAGTAATCAGCTCTTTAGCTGTTTTCATCAAATGTTAGAACAGAAAGGCCTGATAGCTAAAGCAGGAAGCATCATTGATGCAAGCTTTGTTGATGCTCCAAAACAACGCAACAGCAGAGACCAGAATAAAAAGCTTAAAGCAGGCGAACGTCCAGAAGGTTTTGAGAAAGACACTTCAAAGGGAGCACAAAAAGACTGTGATGCTCGCTGGACAAGGAAAAATAACCAGACCCACTTCGGTTATAAAAATCATGCCAAGGTGGATCTAAAGAGAAAACTTATCGACAGCTATGCCACTACTCCAGCAAGCACGCATGATAGCCATATTTTCGAGGAACTGTTAGCTAAAAAAGACAAGGCTATTTTAGCTGATAGTGCCTACAAGTCAGAGAAAAATAAGCCAGTAATGCTGGATCACAATTTAGAAGACTTCATCATCGCTAAAGCCTATCGGAATAAACCTCTGACTGAGCAGCAACAACGATTTAATAAGACTGTGAGCCGTATGAGGGTGCTAGCTGAACATGTATTTGGCAGGATGAAATACATCGGAGCCGATCTATTTAAAAAGATTGGAATACAACGAGCCAGACAGCATAATGCCCTCTGTAATTTAACCATACAATATAGATCGCTCTGCGTTATTAGTGGCGTAGAACCCAGACAAGACACTCAAAAAGGACTAACATCAATTAATTGATCAACCCACAAGCACAAAACAGCGATAAATCCCTAGAAAAAGTCAAATAATACAATCAATAGCAATTAGATTCCTCTCAAATTACAAGAGCTTGGGAAAAGTAGGCTGCTAGAGGATCCCTTTAGTTAATTACTGTTTACATATATTTAATAGTTCCTTAGTATTTGTTCGGTTAGATTTGATATTAAATATTTGTATGGAATCTGACTTAACAGCGTATAACTATCAAGGTTGGCGATTAGCCAAAATGGTTTTAGATGTAGATAACTGAATTTATGAAAGTGATAATAGCATGTGGAGGGACTGGCGGACATTTATTTCCTGGAGTGGCCGTGGCTCAGGAGCTTAAGAGTCGAGGACACGATGTGAAATTACTTATTTCTCAAAAAAAGGTGGATGCACGCGCTAGCGAGAAATATAAGAATTTTGATTTTGAGACTGTATCTGCTGTTGCAAAGCCTAAGACGTCGTCTTTTAAGATGATTCTTTTTCTATGGAAAATGTGGAAGAGCGTTGGTCAGTGTAAAAAGATGCATAGGGCGTTCGCTACCGAGGTTGTAATAGGTATGGGTGGTTTTACGTCATTAGCCCCTGTTTTAGCAGGTCATAAGATGGGTGCGAAATCTTATGTTCATGATAGTAACGCTCTTCCAGGAAAAGCTAATCGTTTGACCTCCCGGTGGTGTGATGGAGTTTTACTAGGGTTTGAGACTACTAGGAAATTTTTCCCTAAGAATGAAGTCGAGGTGACAGGGACTCCTGTTCGTGAAGAGATAGAAAAATTACCAAATAGAAATGCTGCTGCCGCTAGGTTTGGTTTAAAGCATGATCTGAAGACTGTATTGGTTATGGGAGGTAGCCAAGGAGCTAAGAAGTTAAATGACTTGGCTGTTGGTGCTGCTAAAGCGATGCTTGAAGTGCAATTTTTACATATTACAGGGAGTTCTGACTACGAACGTGTGTTAGAGCTAGTTTCAACTTCTAAGAATCATAAGATATTGGCATTTTGCGATGATATGCCGGCAGCATATAGCGTGAGCGATATGGTGATTATGCGAAGTGGAGCCTCTAGCCTTTGTGAAATTTCTTACGTAGGCTTAGCTAGTATCTTAGTTCCTTATCCGCACGCAGCAGATGATCATCAGACCAGAAATGCGGAGGTTTTTGAGAAGGTAGATGCAGCGTTACTACGTCAAGAGACTGATATAGATGTTGGCTCATTAGTTGCAGATATTACATCAATTATTGATGATACTGAAAAATTAGTAAATATGTCAGCGGCGGCTGAGAGTTTGTCAGTTAAAAATGCCGCAGCTAGGATCTGTGCTGTGATTACGGGGCGATAACGATAGAATTATTTTAAAATGAAAATAGAAGAATTGAGCGTGAGACTGACTGATCGAGTGCCCCCCAAGCGTGTGCATTTAATTGGGGTGGCAGGTAGCGGAATGAGTGGTCTTGCTTTGTTACTTCTTGGGATGGGACATAGAGTCAGTGGTTGTGATAGGGTAACTAATCGTGAGACAGAACGCATGCAGGGTATGGGTTTAGTTTTTAATAGCCCACATAATGAAGAGAGTATAGAGGATGCTGATGTAGTGGTTTATAGTTCTGCGATTAAGGATGAGAACGTAGCTCTTGCTGGCGCTCGTAAACGTAGCATTCATTGTATTCAGAGAGCTGAGTGCTTGGCTGCTATTTTAGGAACTAAAAAAGGAATTGTTATTAGTGGGACTCATGGGAAGACGACTACATCTGCTATGTGTGCACACCTACTGCGACGGGGTGCAGTAAACCCTAGTCACTATGTCGGTGCAGAAATTTCTGTTTTAGGAACAAACGCTTATTGGGCTGAAGATGGTGATATGATGGTTGCCGAGGGTGATGAAAGTGATGGGACTCTTGCTTTGTATACACCTGAACATGCCGTAGTTTTAAATATGGAGGAGGAGCATTTAGATTTCTATTCTGGATTGGATCATATTAAGGAAGTTTTCAACACGATGTTAGATAAGACTTCGGGTGAAATTATTTATTGTAAGGAATGTGAGAATGCTACGAGTGTATGTAGTATTAGAGCGAATAGTGTGTCCTATGGATGGAGTGATGCAGACTTTATAGCATCAGATCTACATGAGAATGGTGGCACTGTTGCTTTTACTGTTAGCTGTAAAGGTGATGTATTGGGTCGTGTTGAATTAGGTATTCCAGGTAGGCATAATGTTTTAAATGCTTTAGCTGCTCTAGCAGTGGTGCATGAGTCTGGTGTTCCTTTCAATGATTGCGCTGGAGCTTTATCTACTTTTGCCGGAGCTAAGCGGAGGTTTGAAACTAAGTATCTATCTGATAAATTACGGGTTATTGATGATTATGCACATCATCCTACTGAAGTCGCTGCTACTTTACAGACTGCTAGAAGTTTAAATCCTAAGCGGATCGTTGTAGTTTTTCAACCTCATAGATTTAGTCGAACACAGAAGCTTACGAGCGATTTCGGTAAAGTATTGCAAGCCGCGGACCGTGTTTTTGTTTGTGACATTTATCCTGCAAGTGAATTACCTATTGAGGGGATTACAGCACAAACAATAGTCGATTCGATGAATGAGCATGGTGATGTTAAGGCAGAAGCAGTAGGCACTGTATCTCAATCTCATTATGCTGTCGGGAATGCTTTAGTGCCTGGTGATATGCTAATCACCCTAGGAGCTGGAAATGTTCATGAAATTGGCACTAAGATTAGTAGAGATGCACAGGTGTTAGAGGAAATTTTACGTTACACAGATGACGCTGATGCTATTGGTAATTTATACGAGCCAATGCGTAAGCACTCCACTATGCTTGTAGGTGGACCTGCCCAGTTTTGGGTTGAGCCATCGTCTCACGAGGGTTTTTCAAGGGCCGTTAAATACTGTCGAGATCGCGGTATCCCTGTTAGGGTTGTTGGAAGAGGGTCTAATTTGTTAGTTAAACAAGGAGGTATTCTTGGAGTAGTGATACATCCTAGTAGAGGTGTTTTCGGAGAGATTAGTGTTACCGGAAATGTTATTTCAGCAGGCGCAGGTGTGAGGTTTAAGAAGGTCGCTAGTATAGCTCAGCAGCATGGATTAACTGGCTTTGAATGGATGGAAGGTATTCCTGGTAATGTCGGTGGCGGATTGCGGATGAATGCTGGTGCGATGGGGACGGAAAGTTTTGATCAAATCGTAGATATTATTTTCTTAGATGAAGATGGTGAAATACGCACACGATCTAATCAGGATATTATTTCTCAATACCGTAATGTGCCTGATCTAAGGCGTAATTACGCCTTGTCTGCTAGATTTAAAGGAGTGAAGGCTCATGCAGATGCGATAGAAGACAAGATGAAGGTTTCAAAGCAAAAGCGCAAAAAATCTCAACCTAGAGCTGCTAGTGCAGGATGTATTTTTAAGAACCCTGAGGAGATGCCGGCAGGAATACTAGTGGATGTCCTAGGGTTTAAAAATAAGTCTGTTGGGAGAGCTAGAGTGTCTTTAGAGCATGGTAATTTTATAGTCAATGATGGTAAAGCAACTGCGGACGATGTGCTTGAACTTATTGATCAAATTCGTAAGAAAGCACGCGAGGGTAAAGGGATCAAGTTGGACACTGAGGTGCAAATTATAGGCGAAGACGAGTCGATATTTTAGAATATATTTAAGAGTTAAAAAATGGATAAGAATTTAAAAATAGCAGTGACTATGGGAGGCCCAGGTTCAGAGCATGATGTTTCTATGGCATCAGGCAAGGGAGTGTTAGAGGCCTTGAGTGAAGCAGGTTGTAGCGTGGTCGAACTTGTAGTGAATGATCATGAAATCAATGTTCCTGATGGCATAGATGTGGTTTTTAATACAATTCACGGAACCTTTGGTGAGGATGGTGAATTACAAACCCAGTTGGAGAAATTGGGAGTAGCCTACACAGGTGCTGGTAGTATGAGCAGTAGGGTCGCATTCGATAAAGTGCTGAGTAAGGAGAAGTTTATCTCAGCCAATGTGCCTACACCTGCTAGCGAGATACTGGACTGCTCAGATGAGCTTAAAATGCCAACAATGGAATTCCCTTATGTTGTAAAGCCACCACGTGAAGGATCTAGTGTCGGAGTGCATATTGTGCACTCTGAGGAGGAGGCTATTGTCTCCATACAGGACGTCATAAAGTATAGTGATGATGTGTTAGTTGAGCAATTTGTAGAAGGCAAGGAGCTTACCGTGGGTGTTATCAATGGGGAAGTATTACCAGTGGTTCATATCGCACCTAGAAGTGGATTCTATAATATGAGTAATAAGTATCCATGGATGACTGGAGATGGAGGGACTGACTACTATTGCCCTGCAGATCTTAATGCTGAGAATACGGTAGCTGTGCAAGCTGCCGCTCTGGCTGCTCACGTGTCATTAGGTGTAGAAGTTTATAGTAGGGTAGATATTCTGTTAGACGATAAAGGGATGCCGTATGTACTAGAAGCTAATACTATTCCTGGGATGACCGAGAGTAGCTTGCTTCCTAAGGCGGCAAACGAAGCAGGCTATGCATACGCCGAGCTTTGCATGAAAATTATTGATATTTCTATGAATACACTGAGGTGTTCATCGTGATATCGATCTAAAGAAAGGATAAATAATGTTTCGTAAGAAAGCAACAACGAGAGTAAGGGGAAAGCACAGATCTAAGAATGATAGAGTTCTGCATCTAAAGGTGTCGTCTCCTAGAATCGTCTTTTTCCAAAGCCTTAAGGCACTCCGTGGTATGACCAAGACGATGATAATCCTAGCTGTAGTAAGTGTGGGCATATGGTATAGTTACCAGGCAATCTATAAACATTTTAATGATAATAAGGAGTTTGCTGTGCACTATGTTCCTGTCACGGATTTTGGTGGCTATGAGACTAAAGTACTTTCTAAAAAGCGAGTTTGGGAACTTTCAGGAATTGATTTTGATGGGACTATTTTTCAGGCGGACCTTGATGAGGTTGAGAGTAGACTAGGGCTCCGTCCGGAAGTTATTCGAGTGAAAGTTACTCGTAAGCTTCCTCACACGATTGAAATTAAACTTGAGGAGAGAGTTCCTATTGCTTGGCTGTCATCTACTAAGTTAGGTTTAGCTGGGAGAAGCCCTTATAAGGGAGTTCTTCTAGATGAGCATGGTGTTCCTTTCCAGAGTCATATGGGGTTCTGGCATATAGCTAAGATCCTTCCTGTGATTCAGCTTAGTGGGACAGTTGAAAATGAATTTATTCTAGGTCAGAAAATGACTAATAAGGATGCTCCTAGAGCGTTAGATTTTGTAAAGAAGCTTCAAAACATTAAAATGCAAGGCTGGTCAGTGGATAGAGTCTATGTGGAAAATTACTACACACTCAATGTTCTCACTACTGATGGAGTCCAGGCGCAGTTCTCTATGTATGATCATGAAGTCCAACTTAATAAATATATTCTAGCTCGAAACCATGCACTGAATCATGGTGAGGAGCTGGCTTGGATAGATCTAAGACCTAAAACAAATAATCCTTGTCGCTATAAGAGCGGAGGTGCGGTAGAACCCCAGTGATCACATCAGGGAATACAGCAAGAGAATCGTAGTGGATTAGATTCTACGACCAGAAGCATTTTAGACAGAGATAGTTAATCATTAAGTAATGGCAAAATCAACAATACACGTAGGGCTAGAAATAGGCACCAGCAAGACTTGCATGGTGGTAGGCGAGGTGAAGGCAGACGGCTCAGTGAAAATACTTGGAGTTGGAGAAACTAAGAGTGTGGGAGTGCGTAAGGGCGAGATTTCTGATTTTCATCAGGTGAGAATCTGTGTTCGTGAAGCTTTATTAGAAGCTGAGGACTTTTGTGATGTAGCTATTAGCAGTGTCATTTTAGCGATTACTGGTGCACATATTGAGGGGGTGAATAACCGTGGCACTTATCGCCTGCCTGAAGACACACATGAAGTCGAAGACAAGCATATTGATGAAGTTAAAGAGATCGCTCAAGATATAGCACTCCCTACTGATAATGTTCATCTCCACAATCTTGACCGCAAATATATTTTAGATGATCAGCAGCACGCTACTAAGCCGATAGGTTTGATTGGTAGGACTTTGGAATCTGATTTTCATATTATTCATGGTGTGCGTAGTCGTATCGAGAACAGTATTAAATGTGTTCGTGAAAATGCTCTAGATGTAGATGAGGTTGTGTTTGCTCCGATCGCTTCTGCGCAGATAGCCCTGAACCGTGAGAGTAAGGATGAAGGCTCGCTTGTGATTGATATCGGTGGTGGGACGACTGACTATGTTCTTTATATTAACGGTGCAGTGGAAGCTTCTGGGTGTATTCCAGTGGGTGGTGATCATATTACTAATGATATCCATTTGATGACTCATATTCCTCTGTCGAAGGCTGAACAAGTAAAGAAAACTGAAGGTGAGGCCTCAGGTGATCCCGCTAAGTCGGTTGGAGTTGTCACAGTGAATGATGAGAATGGCTTTACTGAGAGTGAGATTAAGCGATCATTACTTAACGCTGTGATACGTAGGCGACTTGAAGAGACTCTAACGCTAGTGAAAGAAAAACTACCTGAAGAGGCATTAAAAAATGTAGGGACTGGAATTTTCCTAACAGGTGGCACGAGTTTAATGAGAGGAATAGGGGAGCTTACTAATGAAATATTTGGTTTATCTGTTTATCGACCTGAACAGCCAGAAGTGAGTGGCGTGCGGATGTATTTTAGAGATCCTCAGTATTCGACTGCCGTAGGCTTAATTCGATTTGCGCAAATCTTAGAAGAAGAGAACAGTCATAAAAAAACGAATAAAGGTTTCATGAAAAAACTATCTAAGCTACTGCCATTTGGAGCTCAATAGCTCATATTGAGCTACGGAGGGTGCATATAGATTGACTACTAAAAGCGGGAGTCTAGTGTGGGTAGTATGAATACCCTACCTAGATCATTTGGCATACTTATTATAATAGCTCAGTGTTTAGTTGCTGAGAGATTACCTCTTCTTAAGGTAAAGGACTGGGGGAGCTATCATGTTTTATCTAAGAGTAGTCATCATGCTGTAGGGGTTGGTGTGGATGGTTCTATCGATTTATACTTTTTAAAGAGGGGTCGGAAAGATAATATCAATTGGCCAGTAGAGATGAAAGTGCGCATCGAGCGTAAAGATAAGGCAACTAAAGGAAAATCGTCTAAGTGGGTGAGCAAGACTGTTACTAAAAGTGGCTTTGTATCACCAGCGAAAGCTGCTGAGAATCCAGATGAATTATCCCTCGTAGGAGTCGTGACAGGTGGGATTAAATTTCAGTTAGATTTTAAGTTCACGAAGTCAGGAGTAATGCTTGCTGGTAAGTTGTTAGATAACCCTCAGGATGCTGATTACCGAGTCATTCTAGAAAGTGATATAGATAAATTATCCACTGTCACGAGCTCTGAAGGTAAAGACACTAAGACCGTGAAGAAGAAAACACGAGGTGATGAAATTAGATTTGAAACAAGAAATAAAACTTCACTTAAAGTAAAGTTCTATGAGGTAATAGATCCCGTTATCTTAGGTAAAGCTGAGATTACTTTAGTAGAGCTTAAGGCGAAAAAAATAGGTCGTAAAAAGTTAACTTGGAGTTTAGTAGATGAGAAGCTAGGACAGCTCAATATTCTCAGTAAGGCCGATAATGGTATGCCCTACGCTGGATTTACGATTACTAGTGTCCTTTATGATGAAACAGGTAAGCATCACAGTGATGGCGTATTGTTAGAGTATAAGTAGTTTAGAAAAAACTCTTAACCCAGCCTATGAGCGCTGAGCCATTCTCGGCACAGAGATTGAGCCATTGATAGGCGTAGTCCTTTAAATTAAGTTCGTTGGTGACTAAGCATAGCATGAACGCTAGAAGAAGAACGTTTGCTAGATAGATAATGGTCAGAGAGAAGAATGAGCCATTTTCTTTTAAATCAGGCTGGTCTCTAGGGATCATCCATAGTGTCCAGGCTAGGTGGAAGGTCCAACTGGCTCCAATGAGCAAGAAAAGAACTAAGTCATGATAGAGGCTGTCCCAGAACAGACCCACAATCATAGAAATACCTAGAAGTAGTAGCGACCAGAATGGGACAAAGTAAGGAGAGAGAGAAATTAGGACATTAGATTTATTAGTAACTACGAATCCGCCATCTTTAGTGACCTTGAATTCCGAGACCTTACCGCCACAAAGGTAAATGAAGAAGGCATGAGTGAGCTCGTGACCAAGCACATAAATATAAAGGAAAAAGCTTCTAGCTAGTCCTGAGTAAAACCAGCCTAACATGAGGAAAACACCGATAGAGAAGAAGATGAAGGGCTGACTGTTAAAAAGAATATTCCAGAAGTTTTGATGTTGACCGCTGGTATTTCCAATATCGAACAGTGCGATAGTAGAAATAAAACAGGGGAATAGAAGCACTAGACCGATCAATGTGCGGAGGATGAGCTTGGCGGTGCTGAGCTGATAATCATCTATCGTGTCACTAGTGATCGCAGCCTTTACTGATGTTAGCCCTTTTCTTTTCCAGGATCTTTCATTACTTCGCTGATGGGCTCTGTCGTTAGCTGACTTGATACTGTCCCATAATCCAGTTTTGTGACGTTTGTTATACGCCCTACGAGGTCTACTGCCACTAGCAGTAGTTCGTTGCCTAAGTTTACGATTATTTCTGTCTCTAGCCATCTTTTAAAGTAAGGTCCCACAGATTAGATTGTTATCTAGGCTATGTCGATAGTTAAGGTTAGTAAAATACTCCATAGCTATTCAATTGTTACTACGATATGAAGTGGTCCCAGGAAACGGAGCCAATGAATTGTTAGTAGATTTGCTGGTCTAACATGGGGGATAACCTGAAGATAGACCACCTAAATGAAAAGAAAAAGAAGACATCTAACAGCCGAGTTCAAAGCTCGGGTCGCTACAGAAGCTCTCAAAGAAGAGAAAACTATCTAGCAAATCGCTCAAGATAATGATATTGCTCCAACTCAAGTCAGTTCCTGGAAAAAGGAGCTTGAGGAACGAATGTGTGACCCGTATTTACTCCGCAATTGCGTAATCAAAGAAATGGATGAAGTTTGGTGTGCGGACATTACCTACATCCCTATGGAAAAAGGTCACGCTTAGCTCGTGGTGATCATGGACTGACCCAGCCGATCCGTGCTTAGCTGGGAAGTCAGTAACACGATGGATAGTAGCTTCTGCGTCGGCGCTTTGAAATCAGCAATGGCTTTAACTGGGCGAAAGCCAAAGATATTTAACACCGATCTACGATCTCTAGTCGATGATTGGATGAAGTTCTATAATCATCGACATAAGCACCAAGGCCTAGGCTATTGCACTCACTCTGAGCAGCAACAAGAAGTTGCCTAGGGTGGCGGCGACCGTAGTTGGAGAAAAACCACAAACCAAGCCTCAAGGAAGATCAGTAAACTACTAATAAAACAAACTTTTTACTGGCAACATTAACGAGACCACTTCAGTTTTATCTGCCATGGATAGATCATTGCTGGGGATGACTATATTGACAAATTCATGTATAGGGTTTATTCATTCGTAATAAGAATGAATGATATTCAGCCAAGTCCCCAATTAGATCTTAAAGATCTGCATCTCTTGCACCTAATAAATCATTTCAAAAGCATCACTTTCGCAGCTGATGCTGTAAATTTGACTCAGAGTGCATTATCAAAAAAGCTTTAAGCTATCGAGCTGGAGCTAGGGATTCAGCTGTTCTATCGGTCTACACGTAAGCTCAGTATTTCTCCTGCTGGGAGACAGTTGTTAGAAGACACTGCGGCTATACCTAATATCCTGGATTCTGCTATCCAGCGCATATCAGAAAATTTCTTAGGATCACAAAAGCAGATTAATATAGGGATTTCTTCCTCTCTATCACTAGCTCACCTTCCTGGGATATTTTATTCGCAGTCAAATCTTCATCCCGAGGTGAAGGTTATCATTTCACAGCCTACAGCTGATGAAATCATCCATCAGGTAGCGACTAATAAGTTAGATCTTGGAATTGTGAACCATCAGGCGGGGCTAGAATCTCTAGCGCAAGTTCATCATCAGATGTCCGATAGGTTTTGTCTTATAGTGTCTGCAGATGTTCCAGCTCCGTCGTTATCTCCTAAGCACTTCAAAAAATGGGCAGAGAGGCAAACGTGGATACTTCCACCAGAAAGATCAGCATCGAGAGTGGTGATAGATGAATGGTACGCTAAAAAAGAAGTCCAAGTAACACCAAATATGGAGTTAGAGAATTTTGATCTTATGTGTCAACTAACTGCTTTGAATATGGGAGTAGCTTTCATTCCTAAGCGAGCGCTTAGCGCATTCCCGCGTAAGAAGCAGTTGCAACACCTCAGCCTACAACTTACGCCAGAGAGAATGCTTTCAGTGATAGGTCCTAAGAACATTGTGCCGTCTCAACACATTGAGGACTTTACTCAATTGATTCTCTTTTCTTGAGAGAGGGAATAGAGGCTATAGTCATGTAACCTTCTCGAACTAGTTCTTAGTAGTTAGTGATGAGTGTGGGTTTAGAATTTAGGGGTATTGGATCTCTGAGAGGGGTGATTGTTGCTATGTTTTGGGTGATGATGGTTCCTATCTTTGCTGAAATGAGAGTTTTACGGCTGAGTCGGATGCTAGGATTGAGGCTGCTATTTTGGGAGTGTATTCTGGGGATGTTCTGCTGTGGAGACCTCCTTCTACTAGAATATGGGCAGTTTCGATGACGTTGGTTACATTTTGCGAGAGCTCTGAGAGAGTTATTTCTGGACCTTGTGCTTCGAGATCTTCAATTAGTTCTAGGATAGTGTCTCTGAAATCGGTCATGATACCTGTTGTTAGATTGTTAAGCTACATGTGTCGTCAATATATCTGCGTAAGAAAATGCAAAAAAATGTCATATGAATTTATGTGCAGCGAATACGGTGCGTCCTGGAGTAGGAAGCAAGAGTCGAGGAGTTCTGCTGAGTAGGAGGAACTAATTAACCTAACGGCGGTTAAAGTGTGCGACTTCTCGCTGCGCTTCACGCATTTCGACTTGGTCTCTGAGTGCGTGGCGTTGGTCGGTGTGGGTTTTACCCTTTGCTACACCGATCTCGACTTTGACTCTGTTGCCCTTCCAATACATGCGGAGACAAACGAGGGTGTATCCTTTTTTGGAAGTGACGATGTCTATTTTGAGAATCTCAGCTTTGTTTAGTAGAAGCCTACGAGGGCGTCTGGACATGTGCTGGAACCATGGACCAGCTGTTTCCCAGGGCTGAATATCACAGCCGTGGAAGTAAGCCTGACCTTTATCTACACGTGCGAAGGCGTCGGAAATATTGACTTTTCCTGCACGGATAGACTTAACTTCGGTGCCTCTGAGTTCTAGACCGCACTCGTAAGTGTCGATGATGTGGAAATCATGATGAGCTTTTCTGTTTTTAGAAATTTCAGGGTTCATGATCTCAGAGGTGTAATAAAACTTAGCAAGTATGGAGGAGGTTAGGAATCTAATCTCTCCTAGTTAAAGCTATTCTTTTTCTCCTAGTTGGTCTTCAGAAAGCTTGATTTTGCCCTCGATGATTTCAGTGAGAGCGATGTCAGCAGTTCCCATAGATGGAAGTGCATCAATGAGTGGTGCACGACCAGAGTTAAGCTGGCGGACACGCTGTGAAACGATGTTGACGAGGACTTGTGGATTTTTGATGATCTCTGCTGCTTGATCGACGAGGAATGCTTTCATAAGTAAAGTGGAAGTCTACTAAATGACTGAGGTCTTTAGTTAGTTAGACCTGCTACGTGACAGAGTTGAAATGTAGCAAGTTAGTGAGGTGAGAAAACACAGTTTTAACGGAATTTCAAGGATAAAGTGAATTATTGTGGGGGTGTAGAAAGGAAAAAGGTGGAAGGTGCGTGAGCTGATTGTGGAAATAGATGGCAGCGATGAGTTGAAAAATAAGATAATGATGTCATCTTATGCAGAGAAACCATTGCCGCTAATCATGGAGGTTGATGAGTCTGGAAACGTGGTTGTTAGAGATTTAAGGCAGGCGAACTCAGTTCCTAAAGTAGTGCAGAAGGGAAGTCTGATTGTCCTTAAAGTGAAGCAGATAAAGAAGAAGATAGTGAACTCCAAGATTACCAGGGGAGTGCCTAAGGAAATCGTCACAATGGTGGTGATAGATGAGCGCACTGGGAAATCTAGAGAGATCTACGCTGGGTATGAATCGATCGCTTCTGAGTCGGTGGCAGTGGTGAAACTTAAAGGGACTGACGAGCATCTGATCGTGATGCGTGGAGATACTTTTACAGATGCGAAGGGGACGATGTATCGAGTGATGGATGTTTCTAAATCTGATTTATCTGTTGAAAATACAGCCACTGGCGAAGTGACATTACTTTCTCTGCTTGGTATAAAGCGAGTTGTCGAGTAAGGCTGTTGACGCACTAAATATTGATAATTTAACCGTAGTATAGAGAAACATGAGCCTGTGAAGCAGATTTCTGTGATGTTGCAGAATAGAGTGGGGGCACTAGAGCCTCTTCTTAAGTTGATCCAGATTTCTGGTGAAGAGGTGATAGGTCTCAGCCTACAGGATGCTAGGGATGCGACGATCGTTCTCCTCATTGTGACTGATCCGAGCCTAGTGGTGCACTGTTTCTAGAAAAAGGAATCCCTCACACGACTTGTAGAATAGTTATCGTGGCGATGCGTGATCCTAGCACTGAGCTGGTAAAGTGTCTGAATATTCTTAGAAATGGTGAGACTAACGTGGACTTTGCCTATAGTTTGATTTCGCACCCTGAAGGGCACTGTTTAGTGGCCTTGCATTTGGATGATCATGAGTTCAGCTCCGAGATGCTAAGGTGCGCTGGCATAAAGGTGCTTTTTCAAGGTGATCTATCTCGATAGTAAGTGAGAGTTTTCTTGTGGAGGAGTAGTTGACTGAGCATTCTTTACGGTCAATTGACTATTATAGCGGAGCTTTGTTGTTTTATTTAAAGTGTATAACATTCTTACGTTTAGTGTATAGTGCCTATTCGGTGAAAAAATATTTAGATTTATATTGATAATGAATCTCAATAGCTATAGTAGTTTAATCGATGTTGAAGCTCACTTTCGAGTTTAACAGATCGATCATACTATGAACCATACAAATCTCCATTTTAGTCCAAATACGATCCCTGTCGATGCGGTGTCGCTAGCTGATTACGAGCGTTACAGTGTGGAATGTTTGAGTGATTCTGTGAATAGCTATCTGAATGGTGGATCAGCAGATCAGGTGACGTTAAATGCTAATCTTGCATCTTGGAATTCTGATTCTAAGGCAGTGATTCCACGTGTGTTGAATAATTTAGCTGGGGTCAATACTCGTATACAGTTGCTGAATAGGGAATTGGTGAGTCCTCTACTGATTGCCCCGATTGCGTATCATAAACTCTTTCACGTTGATGGAGAACTCGGCACATTGGCAGCTGCTGATGCGTGTGAAGTTCCTTATGTTGTGAGCACACAATCGAGTTGCACGTTGGAGGAAATTGCGGCTCATCGTGAAGAGGCACCGCTGTGGTTTCAGCTGTATTTTCAGCAAGATCTAGCGGCGACAGAGGAACTAATCCACCGAGCTGAAGCTGCTGGTTACGAAGCACTCGTGGTGACGGTAGATGCTCCTATCAATGGCATTAGAAACGCAGAACAGCGTGCTCAGTTTAAATTACCCCCAGAAGTGAAATCTGTAAATCTCTGGTCTGGGAATGATCTAGATGAAAAAAAATCGGCTTTGGATCCAGATTTCATCACGTCTTTACCTACATGGAAATCGCTAGCGGATCTTAGAAAAATCACGAGACTACCGATTTTACTTAAGGGTATCATGCATTCAGATGATGCCTTGAGAGCGATAGAAATTGGGGCAGATGGAGTCATTGTTTCCAATCACGGTGGCAGAACCCTCGATACGGTGGCCACTACGCAGAGTGTGCTGGCTGGGATAGCTCAAGCGGTAGACGGAGAGGTAGCGGTGGTCGTGGATGGCGGCATACGCAGGGGGACAGATGTGCTTCGAGCGATGGCACTTGGTGCGGATGCAGTGCTGATAGGGCGACCTATTTTACATGGACTGAGTGTTGCGGGAGCTCTGGGTGCAGCGCATGTGCTTAAGCTGCTACAGCATGAATTAGAGGTCGCGATGGTGCTTTCAGGGTGCCAGAGTTTTAGCCACGCCAAACAACTTTTTGCATAACAATGAATAAACAATGAATAAACAATGAATAAACAATAAATAAACAATGAATAAAAATAACGATAACAGAAACGAAGAGCGAAATCTGGGTAGCCTACGACAATCCAGTTTATTAACTCAGACGGCATTTGCAACTAGCCTCGCTGGATCCATGCTACTCAGTGGTAACCTCCATGCGGAGACACCTAAGAAAGAAGTGACAGGCAAGCTAGCTGATACGACAGTAGTGGGGCAATCAGATAGAAACCTTAAACCTACCGAACTCGGATCACCCCGCTATAATGCTTCTCTGAAGGATACTCCGAAAACGATAATAGTCATTCCTAAAAAACTGATCCAGTTGCAAAATGCAACGACGGTTAAGGATGCTCTAAGAAACGTTCCGGGAATCTCACTGCAAGCGGGTGAGGGTGGGACACCAGCTGGTGATCAGCTGTCGATTCGTGGGTTTTCTGCACGGACAGATTTCTTTGTCGATGGAGTAAGAGACATCGGTGGTTACACGCGTGACCCATTTAATATTGAGCAAATCGAAGTGACAAAAGGACCAGGATCAACAGACTCTGGTCGAGGATCAACAGGTGGATCGATCAATCTCACAAGTAAGACTCCGAAACTGGAGACATTCCGAAACTTATCAGTAGGTATCGGAACCAATTCCTTTTACCGCACGACACTAGATATAAATCAACCGCTACCGTATGAGAATAGTGCGTTTCGTTTGAATCTAATGATGAATAGTGCTGACTTTGCTGGTAGAGATGTGGTGAATAATACCCGTTGGGGCATTGCTCCTACGATTGGATTCGGTATTGGCACAGACACTCAGCTCATACTGAGTTATATGCACATGGGGCAGGATAATCATCCTGACTATGGCATTCCTTGGCGTAATGGTCGTGCACCAGATGTGAAGTTCTCAAATTACTATGGTTTAAAGCAAGATTATGAGCACCTGCAGACAGATATACTCACTGCAGAACTCCGCCACACGATTAGTGATGATTTTAAGGTCAGAACTCTCGCTAGATATGGTAGAAATCACCGTGATTCCTACATTAGAGCGCCTAGGTTTATGAGAGATAGCAGTTCTACAGATGTGAGGAGAACTGATATCAAAACTCGTTACCAGACTAACACCATTACCTCATTACTTCTAGACGGTAACATCAAATTACAGACTGGAGCCCTGCAGCATGACATCTCAGCTGGGTTTGAGTATGCAGGTGAGAAGGACAGACGTCGCAGACGCTTAGATAATAATGAGGCAAGCGCTCCATTGGCTGATCTCTACAATCCTAACCCTAGAGACTTCTACGTAACGAATCTTAGAGAATATGGAAACTCAGTCGGTAAATCCGATACTTTAAGTGCCTTCTTTTTTGATACAGCCAAACTAGGTGAACGTTGGACACTCAATGGTGGAGCTCGCTATGACCATATCGAGAGTGACTATACATCTATTGATACTCGACTAGGGAGAAGTAACTTCTCCAGTAGTCAAACTGATGATATCTTGAGCTGGAGAAGTAGTGTTTCCTACGCACCTACTGAAAAGGGTCAGATCTACTTTTCCTACGGAACATCGGTGAACCCTAGTGCGGAAACTCTTTCAATTAGAAAGGGTGCAGAAGGATTAGATCCAGAGGAATCAGAAACATTCGAGCTTGGAACAAAGTGGAACTTACTAGGGAACCGTTTAGGTCTCTCAGCTGCTCTCTTTAGGACGAATAAAAGTAACGCAAAAACACGAGCCTCTAGAGCGGACGATTATGTTCTCGAAGGTGATGTTTTGTCACAAGGTTTTGAGCTCGGCGTGAACGGTGAGGTTACAGATAAGTTTAGTGTATTCGCTGGCTATACCTACCTCAATACGAAGGTGAAAAAATCATTAGATAACTATGAAGGCAATGTTCTAGGTAATAGTCCTAAGCACAGCTTCTCCGTATGGGGGAATTACGAGCTAAACGATAAAATCTTCTTTGGTGGCGGTGTTCGTTACATCGGAGAGCGTAGTAATGGCCGCACTTCCATAGCACCGTCTTACGCCACAGTTGATTTATCAGCCACTTACCAGATGAGTGATGATGTTTCTCTTCAACTGAACATTCTCAATGTAGCAGACAAAGAATACATAGATCAAGTCGGTGGTGGTCACTTCATTCCAGGAGAAGGTCGATCCGCTGCTCTTACTGTAAAATACAGCTTCTAAAACCTACTTTTTACGCTCTAGATGCCGATGTGTAGGGATGTTTTGTTAGGCATCTAGAGCGTTTAAAACTTATACCTTAATTAAATATTATGATCCTCCAAATTCCCGATGTTTTCTCCTCTGCGGAAGTTGTAGAGATAAAACAAAAACTAGACCAAGCAAATTGGCAAGACGGTTCTCTAACAGCAGGTCAGCAAGCGAACCGTGTGAAGAGTAACCAGCAATTAGACGTTCATGATCCTCTGGCTCAAGAAATAAGAAGAGCTATCACCAAGGTTCTTAGCTCCAACCCGCTATTCCTCTCCGCAGCACTACCTCACACCGTGCTGCCACCCATGTTTAATAAATACGAAGGTGGTGGAACATTCGGCACTCATGTGGACAATGCTATCCACTACATCCCCAGCACTGGACAGAAAATCCGCACAGATCTCAGTGCTACGTTATTCTTCTCAGCTCCAGATGAATATGAAGGCGGAGAACTCTGTATAGAAGACACCTACGGCACTCAGAAGGTTAAACTGCCAACAGGTCACATGATTCTCTATCCTTCCACCAGTCTACATCATGTCACACCTGTGACTTCTGGCACTAGAGTGAGTTCATTTTTTTGGATTCAAAGCATGATCAGAGACGACCAACAGAGATCATTATTGTTCGATCTAGATAGCTCCATACAAGCAATCTTAGCAAATTCAGAGGCCGGTGGAGTAAACGACCAGAGCGCCGTTAAACTCACAGGCATCTACCATAATCTCATCAGGCAATGGGCAGAACTTTAAGCTGGAAAATTATCCATGAGTGAAATTAAACAGCCCGTTCCTGCCAAGAAAAAGAGAAAAATTAAAACAATACTAGTCAAACAATTCTACATTTGGCACTGGGTCAGCAGTGCTATTTCACTGTCGACATTACTGTTTTTCGCAATCACGGGGGTTACTCTAAATAATTCGAAAAGCATCAGCACTGCACCTGAGATCTCCGAGCTGGTAGGTTCTGTTCCTAATTCTTTGATTGAATCGTTGGAAGCCGACTCAGCTGTGCTGAATGCGAAAGTAGCTCACTATTTGAGTAATAAACTGGATAGCACGATCACCGACCAATCACCGCAGTGGGAAGAAGACGAGATTTATCTAAGTCACGATAGCCCAGGCCAGAATGAATGGCTCTCGATAGACCGAGAATCAGGTGACTACATTTATGAAAAAACTGACCGAGGTAGCATTTCATTTATTAACGATCTGCATAAAGGCCGTAACACGGGTTCTGTCTGGAGCTGGTTTATGGACATTTTCTCAGTTGCCTGCACCATCTTTGCTCTGACTGGACTGGGCCTGCTCTGGATTCACGGGAAGCGTCGACCTTGCACCTGGCCATTCGTTGCTCTAGGCGTCGGTTTACCAGTCACCATCGTCCTATTTTTTATCCACTAATTTATTATGAGAAATCAAACTATAATAGCCCTATTCACCATAGCCTCGGTGCATGGTGCTGAGCACAAGCTCGAAATCAACATCCCGCAGAAGGACGTTTCAGAATACCACAGACCTTACGTCTCTGTCTGGATACAAAATCAAGACCGCTCCAAGATAGAAAACATAGCTGTCTGGTATCAGATGAAAAAGGACAGCACCAAAGGTCAGAAATGGCTCAAGGACCTCCGCAAATGGTGGCGAGTTTCAGGCAGGAAATTAGACCTACCTATCGATGGGGTAACTAGCCCTACTAGACCACCCGGAAAGCACACTATCGACATCACCGAGCAACTTAAGAACCTCCCTAAACTCAGTGATGGTGAATACACTCTTTACGTAGAAGCCTCCCGTGAAGTGGGTGGCCGAGAAGTTATCAAGATACCTCTCATCTGGGATGGCGAAGAGCTAAAACCTACTACTGTTAAAGGATCAGAAGAGCTAAATGAGATCACTATTTTAACCCAGCCAGAAAAGTAATAAATCCCCGTTACGAAACAAAGAATATAAAACTCTAAAATTATGAAACCAAATAAATACATAACACTGTCACTCGCACTCTTCGTTGCAGGAGTCACCACCCTCAGCGCTCATAGAACATGGATTAACCCATCGTCTACCATCCTCTCCAGAGAAGGCACATGGGTCACGTTCGACGCCTGCTCATCCAATGACATCTTTTACGCGAACCACCATTCACTCGATTTAGAGGGCTTTAAAATCTATGGCCCAGATGGTAAAGTAATCGACCTCGTAAACCCACACGAAGGCGAAATCAAAAGCACCTTCGACCTCCAACTCAATAGAAAGGGCACCTATCTTATCCAGTCAGAACGTACCTATAGCGGAGCGTTTTACAAAGAAGGTGAAAAGCGTAAGCGTTGGTCTGGCACACTCGAAGAATTCAAAAAATCTGAAATTGCCAAAAAAGAAGGCATCAAGTTCTCTGTATCCAGTTCTAAAAACGTTACCTTCGTTAGCCTCGGTGAGCCTAGCAAGGAAGTGCTCAAGGCTAGTGGGAAAGGGCTCGAACTCGTCTTTACAAAATCACATCCTAACGATCTCGTAGACGATGAAGTAGCTACCTTCATCCTCCATCAAGATGGTAAGACGGTGGCTAATCAAGAGGTTACGGTTATCAAGGCTGGCTCTCGTTACCAAGATAAGCCAACTGAGATCAAAATAAAGACCAACGATAAAGGTGAATGCATCATCAAATGGGCAGGACCAGGGAAATATTGGCTCAATACCAGAGTAACAGGAGCAGAGACTAAAGTCGATGGCGTCAATGTTTCCAATCGTGCTAGTTACACTGTTACTTTCGAAGTGATGCCGAGCTAAGGATAGACAGATGAACCGCATCGTTCTTATTCCACACACTGTTACCCCAGATGCCCTCCGTGGTGCTAGGTCAGGACTGAGTGTGGCTAGCCTCTCGGGTGAGACTATGGGGACGTATTGGAAACTGAGTTATCAAAAACCTGCATTTATAGATGAAAAATTAATAAAACTGACCATCGAAAGAGTCTTCAGCGAGATCATAGCTCAGATGAGCCACTGGGATGAAGGCTCCGAACTCTCAAGGTTTAATTCTCTAGAGGCAGGGACCGAAATGAAGGTGTCTAGAGAGTTTTTTGAAATGCTTTCACTTGCTCTAGAGATATCAGCTATTAGCGAGGGCGCTTACGACCCGACAGTTGGATCCATAGTGAGTCAACTCGGGTTCGGACCGGATTTAGGACTAAATCGAGAGGGCAATTCAAAATCTGAAAAATGGTGTGATATTACTGTGCATAGCAACACTTTCTCTATTAGCCACACAGGGAATTGCTCTCTTGACCTCTCATCGATAGCTAAAGGTGGAGCGGTGGATGAAGCTTGCCTAGCTCTAGAATTACTAGGCATAAAAGACTATCTTCTAGAAGTAGGCGGCGAACTCCGGGGTGCTGGCTGTAAACCAGATGGTCAGCCGTGGTGGTCACTTATTGGTCCATTTTGTGATGTCTCTTATAGCTTAGGATCTCAAACCGTGATAGCGGTAAGTGGAATGTCTGTTGCGACCTCTGGCATTGCAGTTAATTCTAGAAAACAAGATGAGAAACTAGTGCATCACCTGATCGACCCCACTACTTCTGAATCAAAACAGGGTGATTTAATTTCCGTTACTGTCATTCATGAGCGCTGTGCCGAAGCTGATGCTTGGGCCACAGCCCTATTCATTTTAGGAGAAGAAAAAGGACTCATATTAGCGACCAAGAAAGACCTAAGTGCTAGCTTTTATTTTAGAGAAAATGGTGAGATCAAAGAAACCTCTACTCCAATGTGGATAGAGGCGGTTGAGTCATGAATTATATTTGATAATCGAGTCTTATAGACAGGGGCTAACCATGGCTTACACGGCTAGCTAAAGATGATAGGTTGTTGACTATTGTTATATGGTGTGGGGTTATTTCAGGTGAGTTGTGTGACTGGGAAAAAATCTCAGGGGGGGGGGACGGTTAAGAAAAATATAGTGTATTCGCCTGAGGGCTGGGATGAGGAGATCAAGGGAAACTTTTATTACCGAAGAAAACTGAAGGATCCGGAGATGTTCCTGCGGTGCTACTAGTGCATGGAGGGAGCTGGACTAAGAATGATAATCGTTATCAGATGACGCCGATAGCGAGAATCTATTAGAGGCGATAAAGTGGTTAGAGGTAAATAAATCTGAGTTAAAAATAGAGATGAGTAGTATGGCTGTTTATGGTTACTCTGCAGGTGGTCATCTTGCTGAAATGTTAGCAATGCGGGAGATGCCAGTTGGGGTTAAGATCCGAGCGGTGGTCTCTGGTAGTGCTCCACAGATTCTGAGATTAGATCCAGATTTCCCAGCAGTGCGGGATCTGATAGGGAAGTCATATTAAGGATCATCCTGAGGCTTATTATGCAGCGACTTCTGTGGATGCTGTTGATGAAAGTTTTCCACCATTATATATCTATCATGGTGATGTTGATAAACTAGTGTGCCTGCACCTGTGCATAGGATGGTAACTAGACTTACCGAGCTCAGAGTAGAGCATGAGGTCTATTGGGTAAAAGGTCGAGTCCACGTGGGGGCTTTTCTGTTACCTCAGAAATAGGTCATAGAGGCGGTGAGGTTTCTAGATGAAAAGATGAAGTGATTGCTAGATTTTAAATCTCTAACAGTTTTAGTGTGTCTGGGGTGTTAGGGGGCTGGGTAGAGGTCTCTAGAATGTAAAACTGGTGGCCCATGATAGTAGGATGTGTGAGTGAATGAAATTGGCGAATGATCTTCATGACACGTGATTGACCAGCGGTATCGGCCTCTGCCATCTCACTCTCTAACTGGATAAGCCAATCGCAAGCATGGGTGGTGAGGTAGTGACTCTGGGCTGAAAAGTGGCTGAGGTAGTGATCTGCTTTTAGGTAAGATTTCGCCAGCTGAGTGAAGTCTACGTGGGCGGTGATGTCTTTAAGTCCTGGGAGATCTAGAGGTTCTTCATCTGTCTTATGCTGATGGTAGCAGCGTAGGGTTCCGGTAGATCTGGATGGCTGATAGTAGGCGCTGTGGGTGTGGCCGTAGTCTATGGTAATGGTGGTGGAGTGCTGGAGTGCGGAGCGAGCTGACTGAGCGAAGGTGTCTATGTTTGAACGGTATTCGGTTTGGTAGCCGTCGGGGAGATCAGTAGGTAGAGATTGGGTGAATGCTTGTAACTCTGGGCTGAGTTTATCGGAGAGAGTGAAGCTGAGTTTGTCCTCATTCATGCTGACCCTGCGTTCGTTCCAGTGATTATTTTTGAGTTCTAGAAGGTGGACTGGGAAGGCGTCGATAAGTTCATTGCTAATGATGATGCCTTGGGTTTCGGAGATTTCAGAGAGGTCAGAGTGATGACTGAGTCGGTCGATGTGGATGTTTAGCGTGTTGATCTGGGTGGCCTTGTCGGTGGAGAGGTGCTCGGCGATGTGGTAGTGGATTTGGCTATAGAGTTCAGGAAAATGTCTCTGAATGGTGTTGAGGATGTCTTTTGCTAGCTGACCAGAGTTGGCTCCTATTTCGATGAGGTGAAATGGTGTCGTTTGATCATAGTGTTGTTGGTCCTTCCAGAGAGCGTGAATGCGGTGAGCGAGGATGGTGCCGAAGCAGGAGCCTACGCTGACGCTGGTGAAGAAGTCGCCAGATTTACCTATATTTTGCTGACCTCGGGTGTAGTAACCCAGCTCTGGATGATAGAGGGCGAGTTCCATGTATTGAGCGAATGACAGGTCTCCAGCCTCTGTTATGCAATGTTTTACATGAGTTTGCAATCTGAGGGTTGCGTCTAGGGCTATCTCAGAGTATAAATTGTCTAGTTTAGTGGGCATCGTGACCTGCTAGTAATAAAACATTATAGTTCATGGGCTGGAAGAAGTTTAACTCTCGAAGAAAAGTTCGCAAGAAATCATTATTTTTGCGGAAGTGGTTTCTGATTTTCTGCGGTAGCGGATTATTGCTGTTAGTCATTGGTGTATTGGTCGCTTACTTCTGGTCTGCGAGATACAGGGAGAGAGCTAATAACAATAACAACTATGATCTGGCAAAGATTAATGAGATAGAACAGCCAAATAAAATTTTAGATCGTAGTAATAGAGAAGTGGGCAGGATTTTCTCTGAGAACCGAGATCCTGTGCCTGTGGAAGATGTGCCGCAGATATTTATTGATACCTTAATTGCCGCAGAGGATGCCAGATTTTTTAGTCATGATGGATATGATATAAAAGGTATCGTTAGAGTAGCAAAGGAAGAGCTCTTTGAAGGTGGAAGTAAGTCTGGTGGAGCTTCTACGCTTACTCAGCAGCTCGCTCGAAATGCGTATCACTTGCAGGATGAGGCGAATCGTAGAAAAGAGAGCACACATGAGCGTAAGGTGGTGGAGATCTTCCTCGCAATACGGATTGAGGAAAAATATACAAAGCATGAAATTCTAGAATTCTATCTGAATCGGGTAAACTTCGGCGGCGGCTATCATGGTATCCGCTCTGCTTCGTTAGGTTATTTCGGCAAAGAACCGAGAGATTTGGAGGTTCAGGAGTGTGCTTCATTAGTGGGTGCTATCCGTAACCCTGCTGTCTTCTCCCCGTCTCGATATAATAAAAATGATGAAGGTGAGAGAGAACAAGGTTTTCAGAATATGAAGGTGAGAAACCGAGTTTTGTATAGGATGTCTGTAGAAGGCGTGATCACTGAAGCTGAGTCTAAAGAATACCAGAAGAGGTCATTGGGGCTGAATCCTAAACCGATTCAGCGAGGAACATCACATTTCCATGATCGTGTGGGTGAGAGATTTAAAGAACTACTTAAAGAGAATAAGATCAGTGAGTCAGATCTAGCTAAAGGTGGGTTTAAGATCTTCACGAGTATCGATAAAGATATCCAGGAGACGCTGGAGAATCAGCTCAGAGATAATCTCACCAGAATCGAAAACAAAGAAGGCTATGCTTACCCAGTAAAGGGGGACTATGTTCGCACGGAAAAGAGTGCTCCTGAGTATTTGCAAGGTGCTGGGATGATGATCGATCACCATACGGGAGAAATTTTAGCCTATGTGGGTGGCCGAAACTTTACTGATTCGCAGTATGATTTCATCGCTTCCGGGAAGAAACCACTCGGGACAGCATTTTTCCCATTTATCTATGCGTCTGCGCTGGAGAATGGTATGAACAGCTCAGCGAAATTGATCGATGAAGCAATGGATAACCGCCGGGTAATGATCGATGGAGTGGAAGGTGTGTTAGGAGAGTGGGGAAATGAAGTTCTAGATCCTCGCTATGAAGGTAACATCTCGATGCGTCGTTCATTAGCTACTTCTAAGATCGCTGCAACTGTGCGCTTAGGGCGTAAAGTTGGCTTAAGGAAAATTTGGAAGACGGCTGAACGATTTGGTTTTGAAAAGCCGAAGGGTAGGTTGTTGAATAAGACACTATTGGGTTCAGAGGAGGCTTCATTAGATACCGTGGTTAAAGCTTATGGAGCATTTGCTTCGCAAGGCTTGGAGCAGGAGAATCTGATATGGATCACGAGAATTGAGGACGGTGATGGTAATGAGATTTATAAGTGGACAGGGAAAGGTAAGACCAAGGAAGTGATTGATCGGTCGAGTGCATTCCTCGTCCACACGATGTTAGAAGATGCTCTGAAAACTGGCAGTGGGATGTCGGTTTATGAAGGTTACGGCAGAAGTAAATTAGGTGATTTCTCAGGTGGAGGCAAGACTGGGACAACGAGTGATTTTAGTAATCACTGGTTTGCTGGATATAATAGGCGTGTCACTTGTGCTGTCTGGACAGGGTTTTATGATGGGTCACGGAAGGAAATTTACCCTGAAGCATTTAGTAGAGACACGGTGATGCCAGCTTGGATCGATGCTATGGCAGTGGCTCAGAAGAAGTTTGGCGATGATAAGATCGGCATGCCCTCAGACATCGTGAAGTTGAGGATTTGTAAGCACTCGGGGATGCTGGAGACGAAGGCTTGCGAGGAGTTTAAGCATAATCTGATCACAGGAGAAAAAAGCTATGTGAGCACTGGTTACGATGAATACTTCCAGCGTTCTAAGCGTCCACGACGATCTTGCCCCGTGCATGGAGCTAGTCTTGGTAACTTCGAAGATATAGATTTCGGTGCTGGAATGACGACTATGGAGAGGCTGAATACGGTGCCGATCAAGCCTCAGGAACCAACACTTATTGGAGAGGATCCCTACAAGTCTGAAGCTTCAGTTTATGCTCCACGAGAGAAAAACTTCTACACGGTTGGGCGCGGCTTGAATTCACTAGATTTTGATAATTTAGTAAAAGAGAATAAGGTAGCGGAGATCCCAATGCCTGATTTAGATCGGCTTAAGATTACAGATTAAGCTATCTGCTTAGTATGTGACTTGAATTCCTGAATTCTTGGCTTGTTAAACGCTAGATCTATAGTTAGCCTGTTGCGGTGAACACTGACCCTATTTCGACATTTCAAGAACAGAAGGAAGGCTATATTTGTCCTAGTTGTAGATTATTATTTTCAACCATCCCGAATGTGAAAGGTAATGGTGTGATCTGTCCCGGCTGTGAGAAGTTACTTACAGTTCCTGTGCTAGAGGATGGTATTTTTTCTCAAAAGCCGAACGAAATGCCCTATCAAGCTGCTGGTTTTAGCTCAATGGATCAAATGGAAGAAGACTTCTGGTGTAAGCGCCAGAGGGAACTGCATCGGCATGAGGAGGTGAAAATTGAAGCTCAAGATAATGAGCTTCGCTGGATGGTTCCTGTGGCTTTGATTGCGATCATGTGTGTAGGTGGTCTGATCTATGTGCTACTAGGCTCGACGACTGATAAACCCATTATAGCTAATGACTCAATAGACGATGGAGTCGAAGTCGAAGCTACTGAATATCATAAGAATTTTGAACATACAGACACTGAAGATCTTAAGCAGCTAGAGGAGTATCTAGAGAAAGTGCTAGCTGCTGAATCAGTGGACGATTTATTGCCTTTAGTACGTAATACCGAGAAGTTGCAAGAAAAGATGTTGAAATACTATGGCGGTGAAAAGATTTCTCCTACAAAAATGAATCATTTCAAGAAGTGTGAAGATATGAGTCTTTTCCCGGGTTATATGGCGGCTACTTTCGAGAGTGGAGATTTCGAGATCAAAAATGCGATTATCAAGTATGATGATGGTTTGTTTGAGTTAGATTGGGAGAGTTATGTTAGTTACTCAGATATTAGCTGGGAGAAGATGAGAGAGCTTAAACCAGTTCAGCCATTTGTGATGCGAGTGACTCTTTCTGAGAAGAACTTCTATCTTGAGGACTTTAGCGATGAGAAAGCTTGGCAGTCAGTCTCACTGACTAACCCGAATGAAGAGGGGACGATGTTTGGATATGTGAAGAGGGACACAGCAGTAGAACAGCTCGTATCAAACTTCGGCATGACAACTTCCAACTACAATCTCACTGTGCTGGCAAAATATTCTGAAGGTGCGACTAGTGACAACCAGGTTGAAATTATCGAGGTTATCAGTAATTCGTGGTTAGTAGAGGGTGAATAACGGTGATAGAAAGCGTCACAATAATAATTTTTTAAGTAATGATAAGTGATAAAGAAGCGAAGAGCACCTATGATAAGGTGCTAAGAATAAACTTAGATCCTGCTAAATATGGGATATTTGCAGAGATTGGTGCAGGCCAAGGGGTCGCTGAATGGTTTTTTAAAGCCTCTGCTTCTACAGGCACCGTAGCGAAAACTATTTCAGCTTATGATATGACGATGAGCGATGAGATCTATGGTAAATGTAACCGCTACGTTTCCAGAGAGAGGGTTCTCTCGATGTTAGATCATGAATACTCGTTACTGGATGAAAGGCTTTCTGAGCAGCGTGGTGATACGACTACTTTTTTCTCTTACTGTAATACTGTTAGGGCTAGAGGTTATAAGGACACTGGTGAGTGCCACGGCTGGATGGGAGTCAGACTACAGCTTAGACCTAGTGAAGAACCATGTGATATTCTCTGCCATGTCCGTTTATTAGACAGGGAGAATGTGGATCAGATGGATGCTCTTGGAGTCTTTGGGGTTAATTTGATTCACGCCGCATTCTATCACAGAGGTAACTTGGAAGACTTTGTAAACTCGTTGATGGACGGAATTGCCAACGAGAGTGTGGAAGTGGATATGCTTAAATTTTTAGGTAAAGGGTTTAGGTTTGTAGATAATCGTCTGTGCTCGCTTCAGTTGGTGCAGAGTGGATTGACTGATGCTGTGATGTTCATGCCGGACGGTGAAGTAGTTCAGCCAGCAGAAGTGCTTTACAAACGACCAATCGCTCTGCTCCGAGGTAGCTTTGAACCGGTGACTAATCTGCATCTAGATATGATGGAGCAGACTAAGAATGAGTTCTTCAATCACCTCGATGAAGCTCAGCAAGGTCAGTATATTGGAATCTGTGAAATTTCGATGAATAATCTTTTATGCGATAGTTTCGTGGATCATCTAGAGTTCCTAGATAGAGCTGATGTGCTGCGGGCACTAGGTAAAACGGTGTTGATTTCCCGTTGTCCAGAGTTCCATCGGATAGCGACTTATCTGAACCGCTACACGAACCAACCGATAGCGATATCCCTGAGTATTGGGTTACTGAACGAGCTATTTAAAGAAAAATGGTCGAAGAACTTAGCCGGGGGGATTTTAGAGTCCTTCGGTAGGCTCTTCAAAAATGAGCTTAGCCTCTATGTTTATCCATGGAAAAACAGGAAGACCAATGAGTCCGTTACAGCAAAGACTTTCAAAGTGGATCAAGATTTACAGTATCTTTATCAGTATTTCCTCAATAGCGACATGATCCGTGATGTAGAGTGTGGCGATGATGATTTACTGACTTATACTGGCAGAGATATCCAGAAGATGATCAAGAATAACGACGACGAGTGGCGAAACTATGTGCCTATGGTGGCACATAAACTGGCCCTTCATATCCAGTAAATAAGAAGGCACCCATCAGCCGACATAAGAGGATTACTCCAATATGTTCCTCAATTTAGAGGGAAGATCTTTGTGCTCGATATTGATTGGGCATCGCAGAAAGGACGAGGATGGTGAGGTGGTGAAGTTTATCCATATCAGTAATCTTAAAGGTGATCAGAGTAATCGAATCCTTAGCTAAGTAGCTAAAGCCTGTGGCGATGGAGTCTCACGTGTGCATCTGCTGGACGACAGTAAGCATGGAGTCATCGTGGATGAGCTCTTCTCCATTGAAGGTGTGTGGACAATGATTTATAAGAATAGTTATCGATGATTGGTAGGTCTGCTAGAAATGCTCATTTGATTTTTAGGACTTATGAAGATGTGAGGGACCGTATAGATACCTACTACGTGATGGAGGTGGATTGAGAATGTCGTCGACTGTGCTGAGGTGGCATGTCTCTCCGTGAAGCACTCGCACGAAGGTATAGGCTACGGAGCTGACATGGTAGAGTTTCTTTACAAAATTGTTCGTGAAAAAGGGGTTCAGGGGGCCTCTGGCAGCCTACTTTTGCCAAGCCCTTGTAATTTGAGAGGAATCTAACTGCTATTGATTGTATTATTTGACTTTTTCTAGGGATTTATCGCTGGTTTGTGCTTGTAGTTTGATAAATTAATTGATGGTAGTCCTTTTGAGTGTCTTGTCTGGGTTCTATGCCACTAATAACGCAGAGCGATCCATATTGTAGGTTAAATTACAGAGGGCATTATGCTGTCTGGATCGTTGTATTCCAATCTTTCTAAATAGATCGGCTCCCATGTATTTCATCCTGCCAAATACATGTTCAACTCGCACCCTCATACGGCTCACAGTCTTATTAAATCGTTGTTGCTGTTATTCCGATAGGCTTTAGCGATGATGAAGTCTTCTAAATTGTGATCCAGCATCACTGGCTCATTTTTCTCTGACTTGTAGGCGCTATCAGTTAAAATAGCCTGGTCTTTTTTAGCTAACAGTTCCTCGAAAATTTGGCTATCATGCGTGCTTGCTGGAGTAGTGGCATAGCTGTCGATGAGTTTACTTTTTAGATCCACCTTGGCACGATTTTTATAACCGAAGTGGGTCTGGTTATTTTTCTTTGCCCACCGAGCATCACAGTCTTTTTGTGCTCCCTTTGAAGTGTCTTTCTCAAAACCTTCTGGGCACTCTCCTTCTTTAAGCTTTTTATTCTGGTCTCTGCTGTTGCGTTGTTTTGGAGCATCAACAAAGCTTGCGTCAATGATGCTTCCTGCTTTAGCTATCAGACCTTTCTAGTCTAACATTTGATGAAAACAGCTAAATAGATTATTACTTCCATCACGTCCGTCCTTCTCAATGAGTTCTTTAAAATCCCAAATCGTTTTAGCATCTGGAATGTGGTCACCCATTTGAAAATCTAGGAAGTTCATAAGCTCAATTTAATCTATCAAACAAATTTGGAAACATTAAAGCGGAATTATTACAGGTTGACAAAGGTTACCTATAAAATATTCAGCACAAATTTTGCAATCACCCTAACATAATGAACGATTGGATACTTAAGATAACACGATTTAACTAATTAGAAATGGATTTCAAGAATCTAAATAGCATTCGCAGAATCACTCTCAACCGCAGCCTCTATTCGACTGAAATGGACTTGACCCACTCTCCTGCCGTCAGTGCTAGTAACTTTAGCTTCGAATCCTTCGATTTCGATAACCGCACCCACGTTCGGTATTGCACCGACTTGTTGGGTGATATAGCCACCAACAGTCGTAACATCTGTGCTGTCAATATCCACTAGCGGCTCATGATCTGAGAGTTCATTGAGAGTCAATGAACCCTCCACGATGAACTCATCCTTATTCACACGGGTAAATGAGCTAGTTTCTTGGTCAAATTCATCATGAATGTCTCCGACTAACTCTTCGATCACGTTATCCATGAAGACGAGTCCCGAAGAATCGCCAAATTCATCTACCACCATCGCTAGATGTTCATGCTGGCTTTGGAAAAACTTGAGCAAGACATCTAGAGGCATAGTCTCAGGCACCACCTTGAGCTGACGCTTGATACTCATAAGATCTGGCTGTTTATCGTTAAGAATACCGAAGATGTCTTTGATATGAATCAACCCCACTGTGTTATCAAAATGCCCCTTAACGAGTGGGAATCGAGTGTGCTTAGTTTCAGCTGCCACCTGAAGACTGTGCTCCATCGAGTCATCCACATCTAGTGACATAACCTCACTACGAGGCGTCATCACATCTTTAACAAGGATATCATTTAGTTCTAGAGCATTGATCAAAATCTCACGCTCTGTTTCCGTCACCTCGTCATGTTTTTCACTATGCTCTACAAACTGAGCTATCTCTTCAGCTGAGTGAACTTCTTCGTGACCTGCTGGCTCCACTTTCAATACTTTTAACAGCACCCAGTTGGACACGTTGTTTAACACATTCACCGCCCAGCCAAACGACCAGTAGAAGTAGTGAAGAAAATTGATGAGCTTTAAGCTAGTCTCAACCGGCTTACGGATCGCTAACACTTTAGGCACCTGCTCACCGATCACTACATGAATAACAGAGAAGGCTCCCGTTGCTAATATAAGAGAAACAATACTACGCACTTTAGGATAGTCGCCCAAGATTGCATTCAGCGGCTCCCAGAGAAGCATTTCAACGAACGGCTCACCAAGAGCACCGAGAACCAGTGAGGCAATCGTGATCCCTAGCTGACAAGCTGACAAATAACCATTAAGGTTTCCTAGAGCCACGAGAATACGCTTTGCCTTTTTAGGATATTCCTCCATGACTGCCTCCACCTGACTGATTCGCACCTTCAGGAGAGCGAACTCAATAGCCACATAGATAGCATTAAAAACAACAAAAATGATGATACCAAATAAATACCAAACCACCAAAGAAGCCGTGATCTCTGGTTTACTGGTTAGGGAAGCTAACATAGGCTGAAATACATTTATCATCATAATCTTAATTCAGATGAATTATTGCTTTTCAAAGACACCTTCGTCTCGCCTCTCTAGCACTGTGAAACCGGCCTTCTTAGCATCGATCACAGAAAATGGTTTAAGGATCTTAGGTGAATTCACCACCTTACTGATCAGTTTTTTAACGAGGTGTTTACACAGTGGACACTGCTCTAGAGGAGCTCTATCTACTGGGCGTCGAAGCTCGAATCCTTTAGAGCAGATCCTGCAACTACTGTCAGGGTCTTCAGGAGCTTCTGAAATATATTCGTATAGGGGCATAATAGTGCACCAAATAGGAAATTAACCCTATCTTGCACAGAAATTGTATCTGACTAGGAGCTAGATTACCAGCTTGACTTAGTCACACCTGGGATCATTCCATGTGAAGCGAACTCACGAAATGCAATACGTGAGAGTTTGAAGCGACGTAGGAAGCCATGACGACGTCCTGTATATGCACAACGGTTAACTACACGTGTAGGTGATGCATCGCGAGGAAGCATGCTTAGTCCAACGTAATCCTTTTCCTGCTTAAGTTTAGCACGAAGTGGTGCATACTTAGCTACTGTTTTTTTCTTGCGCTCGTTACGCACTATCCAACTTGATCTTGCCATAGAGCACGGATAAGTAGATAATTTGAAGAAATTTGCAAGCCAATTTTATCACATTCGTTAATTTTCTCTCACTTTCCTCCTCTCCAGCTCAAATCTATTGACCATTGCCACCTAACTGCTAACTAATTCTTACTATTATGAATACCGCAGAGAGATCCAAAGCACTAGCAAAATACTGCCAGACTACTGAGACAGAAGGCTATCTCGGCTACTTCTCCGCAGTAGATCTAGTCCAATGGGTTAAGCAGGAACTCGGCCACGCCGACATTCTCGATCAATTTGTAGAAATCCACCCTGAACAGCTCAGCAAAGCTCTTCCAAATGGTCCCATTCTGCACATTCTTAGCGGTAACTCCCCTCATGCAGGACTCCAGAGTCTACTCAGAGGATTACTTATCGGAGCAGAGAACATCATAAAACTCCCCTCCTCCGGCTCAATAGTCATCGAAAACTGGATCACTAATCTCCCTGAGGAACTTTCCTTATTAGTTACCGTAATTTACTCCACGGATGATCTAAGCGACGAAGTATTCCAGCACTGTAAAACTATCATCGCCATTGGTTCCGACAAAACCATGCAATTGATTCAGACTCGCATCCAACCTCATCAGAGATTCATCCCGCACGGTCACAAGCTCTCCATCGGACTCATCGATAAGCCGAGCCGTAAAGCAGCAGATCTAGCCGCAAAAGACATTTGCGCATTCAATCAACAAGGCTGCCTTTCATTACATACGATTTACGTAAAAGAGGGCGCTGAGAAATTCGCGCCTCTATTAGCGGAAGCGATGCAGAACTATGAGCAGGTGCATCCACGCGGAGAGATCTCCATTTCTGAAAGTGGTGCCATCTCTAACCTCAGAGAGACAATACGCTATGAAACCGCAAATTCACCCGACTCATGCGCCCTCTACGAAAGCAGCGGTAATACTAGCTGGACCACTATTTACAGAAACACAGTAAAACTCACTCCCTCACCACTAAATAGAGTGGCTAGTGTCCAGCCATGGTCATCAGACCTCACCGAGTTAGGAGCCGAAGTAAACTACCTATCTACACTAGCCGTCCATACTACAGGTATCTTTGATCACTCAGAACTTGACGCCCTAAACATCCCCCGTATCTGCCCACTAGGTCACTCACAGATTCCCACATTAGCTTGGCACCATGATGGGTCCAGCCCACTCAGTTCTCTAGTGAACTGGAGAGATATTCAGCTGTAATCTCACAGATTACATGACAAAGCCCCCACTATTGTCTGAACTATTTTCTTACATCTTTAGATAAATTTTATTAGTTTTCTTGAAATCTAACGTATCCTATCATCATGAAATTCATTTATCCTATCTTAGTTGCTGGCATTCCACTTCTATCAGTAATGGCCATAACGAGCTTTAAAGCTCTAGAAGCTCCAGCCACACCTAAGCAAAAACTCCTCAACTCACAGGCTCAGAACACCCAGAAAGCTCTTAAAATCATCCAAGATTGGAGAGGTGAGACTCCTGTAAAAGGTAAACGTAGCCTGAAAGTAGTCTATTGGTCACCCAGCGACAGAGTTCCACAGCCTGATCACAAGAAACGCCTCAGCGACATCCTTCTAGATATTCAGAAATACTATGCTAGAGAAATGGAGCGTAATGGATTCGGTAAACTCACGGTCCAATTTGACAAAGACAAAGCGGGTCAAGTGGAGATCATCGAGGTCAAAGGCAGCAAGCCCTACTCTGTTTATAATGTTAAAAGCGGGAACGAAGCCTTAAAGGACGCCAAAGTAGGGTTAAAGAAACAAGGAATCAATGCTGATAAAGAAACCGTCATCATCTTCTGTAATATGTCTAATTGGGATAACGAGAAAAAAACGATCAATCAGAACAGCCCTTATTACGCTAGAGGAAACTCTAATAACGGTGTGGCTTGGCAGGTAGACTCAGCCATACTTAAGCTTAAAGATCTCACCAACATGCAAGACAAAGTCCGTGATGGTCAGTATGGCAACATCACTTTGGGTAAATACAATACGATCTTCATCGGTGGCGCAGCCCATGAACTTGGACACGCGTTTGGCCTACCACATAATCTACAGCGTAATGATGAGAAAGTCTTGGGAATAGCTCTCATGGGATCCGGAAATAGAGCCTATGGTAATGAACTACGCAAGGATGGGCCTCCAGCCTTCCTCACTCATGCACACGCTCTGAAACTCTCCACTCACCCAATGTTTTCAACTGTTACGAAGGAGATGTGGACTAAAGTGAAACACAACTACGAGGGTGGCCTTAAATATGCTGTAAATAACAATAACCTAGCAGTGAAAGGTAAAATAAAATCCAGTATTCCTTGCTATGCCATAGTCGCCTACGTGGACCCGCATGGAGGCGGCGACTACGACGCGACTACTCATGTTGTAATCCCAGACGCAGATGGATCATTCATAATTAACTGTTCAAGAGACGCTTTCAATAGAGGTGAAAATAAAAATGGGGAAGTCCGCCTAGTCGCTTATTTCGCCAATGGAAAAGCCACTGCGAATCAATCACCAATAGGAAGAGATAAACTTCCTTACTATATCAATGCTGAAGGAAAACTCATCATTGGAACTAGAAAAAACTAAGCACATGAAAGACTTAACTAAGATTCTCTTACTGTGTGTTTCTGCGTTCTTTTGCGGAAATACTTTAACCGCCGAAACTAAACCTAATATAGTCTACATCAATGTTGACTACCAAGGTAGTGCATATTACGAAACTCCTCATATCGACAAGCTCTCCACTCAGGGAATGACTTTCACAAACGGTTACGCTGCTGCAAACTGTGCCCCAATCTGAGCTTGCGCCCTGAGTAGTCAAGGGTTCCCTAAGCATGGAGTCTACACAGTGCTGAACTCTGACCGAGGAATCTCTCATACTCGTAAACTAGTTCCGACTAAAAACACCATACACATAAAGAACGATAACCTCACCCTAGGTCACAGTCGTGTGCAATATGAACGACTTTTGCGAGGTGCTTTCTGGCTGAGACGTACATGGTGATGACGACTTGTTTACTGTCGGATACGACATGAGCGTTGGTGAATAACCTATTCTTACCGATGAGGAATCCTGTTCCTGTGCCTCCACCGTAGCGGCCAGAGTTTCACGGATCCTTATAGTCTGGGACTTGTGTGGCTACTTCTATACGAATGACTGATTGATAGATCGCTAACTACTTAGAAATAGCAAGGGCAGGTTAGGCATAGCTTGCTCAGAAGGAACTAGCTGAGCCTGAGCATGAGGCAATATAGCTGTGGTGAGCACTGCCGTCGCAGCTAACAGAAAAGGATGAGTTGGCAATTTCATAGGTAGTAAGAATAGAGAATCTGACTCACAGGCAAAGCACTAATTGAGTAAAAGTGGAGACTACTGAGTAATGCTACGCTCACTGGCTTCAATGAAGCTAATGAGATACTGGACGTGCTCGTTAGTAGCGCAGTCAGCTTCTTTCAATTCGGATATCACTTCGGAGAGTTTACGTTCTTTTTTCAAGAAGATACGTTTGTAGGCACGGCGGAGAAAGGAAATATCTTCGTCGCTAAAGCCACGGCGGTGGAGGCCGATCTGGTTGACTCCACGAACTACAGCTGGATTTCCATCGACGATGGTGAATGGTGAGACGTCTTTGACTACTTTAGTGAATCCACCGATGAAAGAGTGGGTTCCGAGTCTACAAAATTGGTGGATGCCTGAGAGTCCGGAAACAGTGACGTAATCCTCGACGTGGACGTGTCCAGCGAGTGTTCCGTTGTTAGAAAAGATACAATGGCTGCCTATAACACAGTCGTGTGCTACATGAGCATAACAGAGGAAAAGGTTGTCGTCTCCGATAGTTGTAGACCTGTCTGACTGAGTAGATCGATGAATTGTGCAGTTTTCACGGAAGGCATTACGATCGCCAATGATCAAGTAAGTTGGTTCGTGTCTATACTTTAGATCCTGAGTGAGCTGACCGATAGCGGAGAATGGATAAAAGATATTGTCTTTACCAATGGTGGTATGCCCATCGATGACTACGTGAGATTTGAGAACGCAGTTGTCGCCAATGATGACTTCTCCAGTAATAACACAGAATGGACCGATGGTGACATTTTTGCCTATAGAGGTAGAGTTTGAGATGATTGCGGTAGGATGGATCACGTTATTAGAAATGTGGTTAAATTGCGTTTTGTTAACTTAGCTTAACATCATTGCTGATCTTTTAATAGCTTTAATAAGAGAGTCTACGTCTTCTTCATTATTATAGACTGCAAATGAGGCTCTGACTGTTCCTGTGATGCCAAATCTCTGCATAAGGGGCTGGCAGCAGTGGTGACCGGTGCGGACGGCGACTCCCATCTGATCCATGAGTGCGCCAAGGTCGTAGTGGTGGACTCCTTCGAGGTTGAAGGAGAGGACTGCTGATTTATTGGCAGAGGTGCCGTAGATTTTCACGTTTTCGATCTCTTGAATCTGCTCAGTCGCAATTTTAAGAAGACGGTCTTCGTGGGAAGTAATAGTATCGAGACCTAATTCGTTGATCCAGTCAAATGCGGCAGCTAGTGCTATTCCACCTTCGATGTTAGGGGTGCCGGCTTCGTATTTGAAGGGTAGCTCGTTGAAGATAGTATTCTCAAAAGTAACACGCTTGATCATTTCACCACCACCGCGGTAGGGAGGTAGTTCGTTGAGGATTTCTTCACGTCCCCAGAGTATCCCAGTCCCAGTGGTAGAGTAGCATTTGTGGCCAGAGAACACGTAGAAGTCAGCACCCATTGCTTGCACATCTATAGCACAGTGAACGGAGGATTGAGCTCCATCGATAAGTGTGATGGCACCTACTGATTTGGCTTTGGCTATAACTTTGTCGATTGGGTTGATCGTACCAAGTGCGTTAGAAATGTGGCTAATGGCGACTACTTTGGTGCGTGCGGTAATGAGTGAATCGAGTTCTGTTAGGTCCCATTCTCCAGAGTCAGTGATAGGGATGATGTCTAGTTCAGCGCCTGTGTCCTGACAGAGGAATTGCCATGGAACTATGTTTGAATGATGTTCTAGTCCTGAGATGAGAATACGGTCACCAGCTTGTATCTTACCTGATCTACCGATGCAGTTGGCTACGAGGTTAATGCCATCAGTCGTTCCTGATGTGAAGATGATCTCGTGATCGTGGGTAGCATTAAAATGCTTTGCGATGGTCTTTCGTGCCGCTTCGTGAGCTTCAGTTGCTACTCTTGATAGAAAATGAACACCACGGTGGATGTTAGAATTTAGTTCCGTATAATAGCGTGAAGAGGCATCGATAACCACCTGTGGATTATGCGTTGTTGCGGCATTGTCGAGGTAAACAATCGAGGTGCCGTTGACCTTTTGATTGAGAATCGGGAATTGGGAACGGATATGAGATATATCTAACATTATGCTTTGTGACTTAGAACAATGGCTTTATTCATCATCGCTAAAAAGATCGTTAGCGAAGTATTTATAAATAGTAGGAGAGACAATGAGATAGTCATCTTCATTTTCTACTTTAGCATAGTAAAAGAGTGGATTAGTGACTGTGACATTGGGTTTGGCAAACTGGATTGTTCGCTTATTCTTCTTGTCTGACATCCTACCATCGTCGTTGTAAACTGCTGAATATATAGTAGCCGATAATACCGGATTGGCTAATGCTTTTTGTGCTAGAGTATTGTTTGGTCCGAGGCGTTTTCTAGCATTGATGAAGTGGCAGTTGTTTAAAAAAAACTTTGCTTGGATTGGGCTGATCTGCTTAGAGACATCATCCTGACCTAATGTAGCGTTGAAGCGATCACCTAAGTAATCATAATTTACAGTGAGCTTCTCCTGACCAGATTTCTTAATGCTGAAGCTAGTGATGTCATTGATGAGCAGTAGCCAGATAGAACTATCCTTCCATTCGTATTCATTAGTGACGATGTTTTCAAATGCTAGCGGATCAACTTCCCAGACGACTGAGGAGCGGAACCTGTTAGCGTATATCTTTCCATCTTTACGTGAGAAGGTGAGGCGCTGTGGTGGACCTGCGAACGGGAATATGTCGATACTTAGGACTGGGTTTTCAAATCCATACAGAGTTAGATCAGTCGCTGCATCAGAGGTGAATGCCTTGACTGGTAGAACCGAAATGGCATCAAGTAGATTGATGTAGTTCAGTTCATTGATGTTATGGACTGAGTTGTCTGATTTATAGAGTTTATACTTATTGCGTTGATTGGGTCTGCCGATAAGGATTGGCTGATTGAACTCTGGGCGGAGTAATACTTTGGCTATATTTTTTCTATTTAGAGTGAGCATGTTGCGCTCACGTATTTCATTAATACTTAATGGAATAGATGCTAGTGAGCTCTGGTTTGTGAATGCGGACTGTGTTGGCAACTCAAAGACGACATTGAGACGGTCACTAATAGTGGCGTAGGCGGTATTTGTATTATTGTCATTTGGATAAATAGTGAGGATTGTTTCCTCTTCTATCCCTCTATTTTTAATACCGATAATGAGCTTATCTTTAGATTCTTCAGGGAGGGTGATCGATCCAATAGGATGTAGTTTGAGAGCAGTGAGTTTGGAAATATTAATAAGGAATGATCGAATACTTTTTTTATCTGTGGCTAGATCTAGTGGTTTACTGATTCGCCATGGATTATCTGGAGTTGATTTGTCGATTAAAATTTCACTATTAGCTCGTCTAATGCGAACTTGTTCCAGAAAATTTAGATTTAGAGCAAAGGGATGATGATCTCGGAAGCCTTCGAAATTGTTAGTAAATAGGTTATGGATTTTCTCGGTGGGGTCGCTTACTAGATAGAGAACTTTATCATCGATCGCATTTTCTTTTATAACGAATACGGTCGGGATATCGATCGCTGTTCGTTGTCCTTTTTCGTCTTCGTGGATCTCTCGCTGATGCCATGTAGATGACATGCCGATCTTATAGGTTACTAGATTTTCACCCTTTGCATCGTTGAATTTCACTTCAATCCAATCTTTGTCGAATCCATAGTCTTTAAGATCGATATCATTGATAGGGATAGAATCTACTATTATTGCCCCGATGGTGAATTGGATCAACGGATTAATATGGAAAATGGCATCTGCTCTATCTTTATAGGGTTCAGTGCTAACCCATTGTTTATAGTTGTTGAAGCTAAAGCTATGGGGTGTCTTATTATTGTTAGTCAGTGTGATACTCTGAGTTGCTAATACCTCAGCCTGGCTGTAGAGGTTTTGGCCATTAGATTTCACTTCATTATACTCAAGAGTTTCCTCTTTAGCAGAATTTAGAATGTCTACTACTAACCAAACTACTAGAGTAGTGGTGGTGATGAATAGGGAAATGGTAGTTAGGATACGCATGGTGGTGGCGTCAGTGAAGATTACGATTTACGATTAAACCAAACGAGTAATGTAATCACTAGCCCAATGCCAGGTAAGAGTAGGATAAGAATGTAATCGATCATTGTCTTATCTTCTTGTCTGACTGTGAGTTTTTGCTGATAGAATGGCTTGCTGCCGATAGTGCCTACAAGCTGCTCTCTGCCGGCTAGCCAGTTTATGGATGAGTTAATGAAGTGGGTAAGCTCGCTTCTTGTATTTCTTGGCTTGAGAAACTGTGTGTTTCCAATGACGATCATTCTAGAAGTAAGGTGCTTGGTACGGTCAAGATCTTCACGTCCACGGATGACGGCAGCAGCCAAGTGGAGTGGTCTCTGAATAACTGCGTTTGGAGGTGTCCCATAGTCTTTACCTTGGTTAAATCTCGGGTTTGGTTGGTTGTAGTTAACTTCACCCCACCAGCCTGGAGCAGCTTGGAGAATGGGGAAGACGCTGATATTTTTCGTAGATAGATTGTGGATATCTACAATGCTGATAGATCTTGATGGACCATCGAGTTGAGTCGCTTTATTGCCAAATCCCATGGTGATGTCTGAGCCTTTGACAAATGTTCCGCGTGCCTTGGTCAGCATTCGACCATTATTGGTAGTGATAACTCGGTCTCGCTCAATGGCGATGCCGTAGGACTTCATAAATCTGCGGATATTACTAAGTTTAGCATCTGGGTTTACTGTCACGAAGATGGCTGCACTATTACGATCCCAGTATTCTTGGAGGATTTTGATTTCGTTGGTGTCGAAGTCACTATCAAGTCCGACGATTGCCAGACCTTCTGCATCCTTTGGTAGTGGCTTTCCATTTGATATTTGGAATGGCTCTAGTTGGATGTTTTGAGAGTCGAGATGCTGTTGGAGTGCACTCCAGGCAGGGGTGCCGCCACCTATGTCATCGACTTGGCTTTTATCTGTGATGAGATAGAACTTTCTGCCGCCCCCTTCGACTGCACTAAGAAGGTAGGAGGTGATATGCTTTTCGTCCTGCCATCCTGAGATGCGGGTGCCGTCTTCTGAAGTTGTGTAAAGAAGTTGGAGAGGGAATTGGCGGATTTTTAGTAATGGCTTGATCTGTTGACCTTTGGCAGTCTTATTTGCGAATTGATTTGGAGTGGCTTTGGCAACGTCGGTCATTGTTTGGGCTGACTTCTCGCGTTCGACAGTCGTTCTTGCATCGATTAGGATAGTCTCTTCATAGAAGGTCTTGCCGTATATAGATGAAAGCTCGTTGAAACGGCTAGCTTCTTTGATGTAATCTGCGATTTCAAGCTGAATGATACCAGGAGCTCGGCGTCTGTATTCTTCTAACATACCAAAAACTCGCTGCTTATGCGGAGAGTTTGGTTTGAGCATAGCGATGATCTTGATCGTTCCGTCGTGCTTCTGGATCTCATCACTCTTTAGGAATGCATCGGTATAATCTGAAAGTGTATAAATGCTGCTTTCAGTGAGATCCTTACGAATATGGTGAGGTGCTGTTAGGTAGTTGACCAGCACTACAGTCACGATCGCTAAGAAGAGTTGGATAACGATTACCAAGCCGATGCCGAGACGATTAATTTTAACTATTTTACGGTGCTTAGCTGGTTTGATGGTAGGGTTAGTGCTAGCAACGTCCTTATTGAGGACATTTACTTCTACGATTTCTGAGTCTGGCTCTTGAGTGTTCATCGATTTGAAAAATGGAATGAAAAATTAGTTTTTCCAGCGTCTAAAGTCGACAACGTGGTGAGTGACGAGCAGGGTGAGTGCCGCCATTGAAAGGTAGTAAACGAAGGCTCTGGAGTCGATTAACCCAATGCCAAAGCTGGCGATGTGTTCCTGCACGGCGATGTAGTGAAAAAAGTCAGCTCCTTTTGCTCCATCTATTCCGTCGAAAGAACTACTCATGAGACTTGGGATCAAGCCGATGACGATGTGAGAAAGAATGAATCCAAAGGAGAGGATTGCGGCGATGATCTGACTGGAAGTAATCGCTGAGGCTAGGCAGCCGATTGCGATAAAGAAGGTTCCTATTAGAAATAGGATGGTGAATACTCCTAAGAAATGTTCCTGAGTGGCTGGAGCTGGTGTGCTGGTGACCCAGGTGAATATTTTAATGTGAAGGATGAGGGGTAACCAGAGGCAACAGTAAAAGGTTAATGCTGCAAGGTATTTAGAAATAACGACCTGCCATGTGCGGATGGGGGCTGTCATGAGAGTCTCCATTGTGCCACTACGTTCTTCTTCTGAGAAGAGCTTCATGGTGATGAGAGGAAAGAGAAAGAGAAAGTAAATACCGAAGATAATCGTTGAGATGCTATCTAGTAACATATTCGTAGAGATTGGCTGTTTCTCGTAAACTTCTAAGGTAGACGTGAGAGAATAGCCTTGGAGTAGAACGATGATAGTCAGGACAATCCAGCCGAAGGGATTGAGAAAATACTGTTTGAGCTCTTTTTTGAGCAAAATGAGAAGACTGCGCATAGTAGTGAGTTGCTGAGATCGTTAGTAGGAAGTATCAACATATTTCATGAATGGGGACTGGCAGAAATTTTGTGTTTCTGGTCTAATTTTAGATCATTAATTCTTTGAATCGATGATTTATAAACCACTTCTCGCTGATGCAGCTGCGGAGTTCAAGTTCAAAATCATTCAGTGCCTACGAAACAAACCTTGCGATGAATTTTGAACCCGTCTACGGCATTATTCTGGCCGCCCTCTTATTTTCTGAATACGAGAACCTAAGCCCACTAGTTTTCCTTGGAGCAGCTATCATTGTTTTAGTTAACCTCCTCAACCCCGCTATGATAAAAAGAAACCAGAAGCCCAAATGACTCCATCTTGAGAACTCACCACCTTTTGCGACAAACCACCCTCTAGCTATAGCCAAAAACAAAGCTCTTTACATGTTCTCAAAAACAGTGTTCAATTAAACCTATGAGCAAAGGACTGACAACTAGACAGCAAGAAATTTACGATTACCTCAAAAAGGAATCGAGAGTAACTGGCGTCATACCCTCCACCAGAGAGATTCAGCATTTCTTCGGGTTTGCTAGCCAAACTGCCGCCATGAATCACCTCCGTGCACTAGAAAAGAAGCAAGTGATCCAGAGACTACCAGGTAAAGCGAGAGCTGTCGTATTCCCTGATGAGCTAGATCGTGAAGAAATCGTCGACATCCCTATCTACGGCTGTATTGCAGCTGGTATGGGTGAGGATCAAGTAGAGAATAAAGAAGGTTGCCTCTCTATCGACATCTGTAGCCTAGGACTTAAACATAACGCTCGCACATTCGCCCTTAAAATCAGAGGTGAATCCATGGTGGATGCTCACATCTGCGATGGTGACACAGTGATTCTCGAGTTTCGCGAACCACGTAAAAACGACATCGTAGCAGCTCTCATAGACGGCGAAACTACTCTTAAACGCTACGTCATTAACGGTGGGAAACCCTACCTCAAAGCCGAAAATGAACTTTTCCCAGACTTAATTCCAGCAAGAGAACTCATCATCCAAGGTGTTCTCGTTGGACTAGTAAGAAACGCAGCTTAGTTGGCTAGAAAAACATAATTTTTATAATCTCAGCGGTTATCAGTTTATTGAACTCTTGGATTCAACTAACTAATGCAACTTTCTCTTCGTTGGTTCATTGTTGAGGTTTTTCTTGAGGTGACTGATATTTCATGCCGTTTCCTTGGCCTGTCGTTTAGAGCTTTTTCAACTTTAGGCAACAGCTCTGAAGGGAGCTTCGCTATATCCGTGCCTTTCGATATGTATTGGCGGATTAGGCCGTTGAGATTCTCGTTAGATCCTCTTTCCCAGCTATGATAGGGATGCTCAAAAAAGAAGTCAATTTCTAATGCTTTTGCTATCTCCTGATGACTAGCGAACTCTTTGCCATTATCAAAAGTTGCGTTGATTAGTTGAATCCAAGACTGATAACCGCTTTTTTGGCAAAATTTCAAATATATCCAGCATCTCCAAAAAATGGCTTAAAATTCACGCCTAACCATACCATAAGATCGCTTTCCGCTATAATACCATGTCTAAGAAACTCAAAATAGCACTATCGAAAGGCTCTCTCCAAGCACCTACGATCAAGCTTCTCGAACAACGTCTATACTTCTGATAGAGGTCTCAGAGCTAGATATCTACCTCATCAGAGTTCAAGAAATCGCACGCTATATTGACTCAGGTTTCATCGACTGTGGTATTACTGATCTCGACTGGGCATACGAAAACAAAGCCACTCTAGTGGATCTCGCTGAGCTCCCATACTCACGTGCTACTAACCCGCCCTACTAAGTGGGTGCTTGTTGTTCCTGAAGACTCCCCTATTAAAGATGTTAAAGATCTCGAAGGTAAGCGTATCGCTACTGAAGGAATCGGCAGCACTGAGCGCTATCTTGAAAAACATGGCGTTAAAGCGGCTCTCGAAGCACGCGATAAGGTAGGTTTAAAAATGAACTTACCAGAAAAAAACTTGTCAGCAGTCCTAGAAGCACTACCATCCCTACGCAGACCTACCAGCTCGCTGAAGATGACTGGGTCGCAGTGGAAACTGTGATCGAGGAAACTGTCGCTCGCCAAATCATCCCTACACTTAAGGATCTTGGTGCAGAAGGAATCATTGAGTATCCGCTCAACAAACTCGTTCACTAGAACAATCTAACCAAAACAACTAACCATCATGGCAAACTTAAAGAAAAAACGTAAAGCTAAGATCAATAAGCATAAACGCAAAAAGCGCATGAAGGCGAATCGTCACAAGAAGCGCCTTCGTTATAAGTCATAACTGACTTAAAATAAATTTAAAGGGATGTAGTTTTATTACTACATCCCTTTTTTGTGTTCATCTATAAAGCTCACATCTGCTAGTCTCTGGATATGAATAATCCAAAACTGTTGGCTCACTCTCTAATCTTTCTAAGCATATTCACTCTTAATGCCTATAGCTAAGCAAAGTCCAAAACTGGACCAACATTACTTTGAGAGCATCAAACAAAGTCAATGCCATTGGCTATACTAGAAGATCCCATACGCCCACAGCACTCAAAGAAGGCGGACTGCTAGTTCTCGAATCTAATAAAAATGAAGCTAAAAAAGTCGCTCGTATTCCAAAATCTTCATTACTAAACCTTGATTGCACTAATTTGAGTGTAAAAAATAATACTCTCTACCTCTCTCTAGGTAATTTTTCAGCAGAATAACCATGCTGGTATCGCTACAATAGATATCACAAACTAAAAAACTAAACTACTGAGCGTGACTAGTCACCCTAGTAAAAAGGTCCAGGGTTCTCACTCAATCATTATTGACAAAAACTATGCCTACCTCTATTACATGGAATATGGATTTACCGTAGCAAGCAGAGCTTGATTGATTCTTAAGTCTCGCAACCCTGACAAATCTCAATTCCCAGACATCATCATCACACAAGAGATCGAGTGGTTCGCCTGGTATGACCCCAAACTAAAACAATAAAAGATCATGTCTCAATACACTAATATAGATTGCTTCAATATATCTTCAGCACTCATCATCTCTAAGCTCTACAACTCTTTCCCAAAGCCAGTAAAAATAAACTCTAGCATCTATCAAGACGAGCTAATTAAAGACAATCTGCTGCCTCAAGAGTGTTCCTTTTCAGGTGCATTCCCAGCATCAGGAAACCTCACTTCATTCACACTAAACTACCTGATCGAGGAGGGTCTCATTAGATCAAAGAAAAGTGAAAACAGCGTCACCTACGAGAACTTAGTCCTTAGCTCAAAAGGCTTCACCATTCTAAACCAGCCCGTCTTGCCAGAAAACCAAGACAAGAAAAGCATCGGAGCACATCTAAGCAGCATCACCGAGCACACCACTAAATCTACCATAGCGTCAGCTATCTCTACCATCTTTAAATCACTATCATCATGAGAATAGCGAAAGCGTGAGCCTAAAAGAAACGAGGTCGCCTTCTTTGGTCTTTAAGCATCTTTAGAGCCACACTTTTAACCATAATCTTAATTTGATTTTCAGTGTATCCTTTTTCCCTCCAATTATCTATCACCTCCTCAAAGGAATCGAACTGATCTTTATATTTCTGCAATGCATGTAACTGCCCTTTTATACTATAATCAGTAACTACTCCTTTACTTACAGCTATCTGCATAACCCCGAATGTAGGAATCACCTCATATGATGTTGTTGTGCTGGTTCCTGAGTAAGGAGTAGATTCGATACCAAACCCTACGCTCCCCTGATGATTAGTAGTTTCAGTGTTTGAACCCACAAAAGCATCTTCGCTATTCCAAACCATTATTGCATGATCACCTCTCTGTTTAACTAAATCAGGTTTCCCTATAACTGCCATTGGGACGACATCTGACAATCCAACCATTTTGCTTAAAGCTTGGCTTGGATCGTATTGCCCGCAACTAGAAGACTATAACGTTACACACCCTACTAGTAATAAATTATATATTTTTCTCATAAATTCTCCTCCTTTTTCCTAGCTCGATACCTTCTCTGAGCCTCTGCTTTCTTCTCCTTGTTCTCAGCATACCACTTAGCCTTGCGCTCTTTTTCTTTTTCCTTATACGCCTCATCCTCAGAAAGAACCTCTTTCCTATACTCTCTCATAAAAACCTTATTATAGGCATTATAATCCTCTTTATTTTTAAACGGCATAAGCTTGATAATGTCTCAATGAAAAGTATCATAGGGACATGGCGAGGCAAGGAAAAAGAGAATACGTGACTTTCAAGTCAGTCAGACTTCCATACTATCCATATGAGGATAGAGGGAAAGCTTACTGGCGTTTTGCCTATCCAGATGAATCAGTCAAGGGCGGCTGGAGATACGGCACACGATCCACAAAGAAAGACGCTAAAGAAGCCGCCCACACCAAGGCTGTAGAAATAGCGAATGGAGTTCTCGACCTCTCGAATCTAGCACCTGATCAAGCACGCCTAGCACGAGCGTTTCTTGACCTGAATCCCACATGGGAAGACATCACCGCCATGAAGGAAAAGAAAGCAGCTCTCAATATCACTCTAAGGCAAGGCATCAAAGCTTTCATGGATTTCAAAATTTCTGAGAAAGGAAAGCTCACAGTCCACCTCAACAAAACACAGAGCAAACTGAACAAGCTTGCCGATCACTTCGGAGAAGACGCCGCCATTCATACAGTATTAGCCCCACAGCTCACCACATGGCTCTTGCAGCTAAAACTAGAACCCAAGACGACCAACGCCTACAGAGCGGCGGCAGTATCAATGTGGCGATGGCTAGCCAAGCAAGACATGATCCAAGTCACAGGCAACTACACAGAGATCGAAAAGACCGCTAATATCGAGATAGGAAACAAAGAAGTAGGCATTCTCACACCTGATGAAATGAAATTCGTTCTGGAGAATGTTACAGATGAATTTCTACCCTGGGCAGTCATTGCTGCATTCAGTGGAATACGAACTGGCGAGATCTTAGGAGACGACAAGCCGCCAATGACATCGCTCCACATCAAACTAGATCAAGACCTCTTCGACATCCCTGCTGAGATCTCCAAGAACAGGAAGCGAAAACTCATCCCCATACTCCCCACGCTCAAGGCATGGCTAGAGCACCTAAAACTAGACGGCCAGATAATCACCACAGTTCCAAACATAGGAGAAACTAAGCGACTAGGACAACTCATGGATAAACATTTCAAGCAAGAGAAAGGCTGGATGCATAACGTCCTACGTCACAGCTATGGCTCATACAGAGTAGCAGATACTAAAGACGTAGCAGCGACCTCCCTAGAAATGGACAACTCCCCAGAAGTCATCAAAAAGCACTACCTAGAAGCTACCACAGAAAAGGAAGCAAAAGCCTATTTCGGCCTCACCCCTTCGGATGTATCTCGGATGCAATAAAAATCCCCTGAATTAACAGGGGCTAAATGGTGCTCGAGGGGGGAGTCGAACCCCCACGTCCGCAATGGACACCAGATCCTTAGTCTGGCGCGTCTACCAATTCCGCCACCCGAGCTGGTGGTAAGTCGTCTGACTGCGGCGAACTTCTAATCTATTTCTCACGAAAGACAAGATAATCTTTACTAAAATGTGAAACTATTTTCACTCCGCCGCCGCAACTTAGTTTATTATTTAGTAAAGGGAGCCTACTTTTCCCAAGCCCTTGTAATTTGAGAGGAATCTAACTGCTATTGATTGTATTATTTGACTTTTTCTAGGGATTTATCGCTGGTTTGTGCTTGTGGTTTGATAAATTAATTGATGTTAGTCCTTTTTTATCTCATACTTCGGGCTATTAACCGACAAGCCCATTATCCGCTGTAGATTGAGCCAAAGCTCAAGTATACTCTGTCGTCTATCACAACATGCTACCTAACAGTAAAACTATGCAAAATAATGTTAGAACACGAATATTTTCACTCCTATTAGGCCCGTTGCTATCCGCCGTGGCACTCTATTGCCTGTGGTCCCAGGGCTGGGATATAAAGGCTTGTTGGACCGGTGCTATTGCGACACTATGTGCGGTTTGGTGGGTTACCGAACCTATCCCTATTCCAGCAACCTCGCTTATTCCCATTGCGCTATTGCCTATGTTCGGCATCCTCACGCCGGCTCAAACTGGAGCAGCCTACGGTAGCCCTCTGATACTATTGCTTATGGGGGGATTTATCCTCTCTACAGCAATGGAAAAGAGCGGCGCTCATCGCCGGGTAGCACTTAACATGGTTAATCTGTTTGGGGGCACCAGTAGTCGCAGATTAGTGTTTGGGTTTATGGCCGCCTCTGCACTACTAAGCATGTGGATATCCAATACGGCTACTACCTTGATGTTACTTCCGGTAGCCCTAGCGGTAATAGAAAGATCCGACGACAAGGCATTATCCATCCCGCTTCTGTTAGGCATTGCCTATGCCGCTAGTGTAGGTGGTATCGGAACACCCATAGGCACACCGCCAAATTTAGTGTTCAGACAAATCTATACGGAATATACTGGCACCGAAATAGGCTTTATCACCTGGATGAGCTGGGGTATTCCAGTGGTTATATTGCTGGTGCCTATTATCGGCATCTGGCTGACCCGATCTCTGTCGTATCAGGGTGCCATCAAAATGCCAGAACTACAGGCATGGAGTGCGGAAGAAAAGCGCGTTTTTATCGTATTTGCTATAACCGCCCTGGCCTGGATGACACGCGGGCAGCCTTTTGGTGGCTGGAGTAGCTGGCTTGATCTGCCCTCTGCCAACGATGCTAGTGTGGCGCTGGTTGCGGTCATTTGCATGTTTTTAATCCCCAATGGCAAGGGCAGCAGGCTGCTGGATTGGGAAACCGCCAATAAAATTCCTTGGGGCATGTTAATCCTGTTTGGTGGCGGCATCGCAATTGCCAAGGCTTTTATGGTCTCAGGTTTAAGTGCGGTCTTGGGAGATGCATTATCCAATCTGACTACCTGGCATATAATGTTGGTAGTGGCCATTATATGTCTAACTATAACCTTCTTAACCGAGATAACCAGCAACACCGCAACTACCACTCTGATGATGCCCATTCTGGCCGCCACAGCCCTGGCCACCGACATTGAACCGGCGCTGCTGATGGTGCCAGCCGCCATGAGTGCCAGTTGTGCGTTTATGTTACCCGTGGCGACAGCACCTAATACCATTATGTTTAGCACCGACTTCTTCCCAGTGAAAACTATGGTCCGGGAGGGGCTAGTGCTTAACTTCGTTGGTGTAGTGGTGATTACCAGCGTTTGTGTGCTGATGTTAGGCTAGCCAAAAACCTAGTTCGATGCACTGGTTTGCGACTTCTGTTTTTGCTCATCCCTATCATAGCTGAGAAAGAGGATCTAACAAGAACCTCAACAGTCTAATCCGCCAATACATACCGAAAGGCACGAATATAGCGAAGCTCCCTTTAGAGCTGTTCCCTAAAGTTGAAAAAGCTCTAAACGACAAGCCAAGGAAACGGCATGGATATCAGTCACCTCAAGAAAAACATCAACAATGAACCAATGAAGAAAAAGTTACATTAATTAGTTGAATCCAAGTTCGAGGTTCCAGCAAATTCTGGATTTAGCATCAATGTGAGTAAGAGGATTTGTCAGTATGTATGCTCATACATAGGTTAATGGGCATACTTCTCTAATGATAATAGAAAAAACGCCAGCCTCGTTAGAGACTAGCGTTAGGGGAAAGTTATGTGTGGTTTGTTACTTCTTAGCCACTACACTAATCGCTGCTACTACTACGCAGATACCGATGAAGAGGAAGGCATACCATGGAATAGAAAGCCCTGAGTCTACGTCCATTGTCTCTACAAACTTACCTGACTTGAGCACCACTGGCTTGCTCGGGTCAGCTGTTGGAGCTTCTTCTACTGCGTTAGGGGCTTTGAGATCAGCAACTGTGAGCATTGGCTTACCGACTTCTAAACGGAGGGCCGCTACCATATCTGGAGTGACTGCTGAGCCTTCGTTCCCCCATGCGTTTCTAACATAAGTGAGAACTTCTGCGATCTGGTCATCGCTCATATTTGAGTTAGGAGACATGACACTGTTGTATTTGACGCCTTTGACTTCGATCTCACCCTTGAGTCCACGGAGCTGGATGCGGATGAGATTTTCGACTGGCCCTGCTACCCACTCTGATCCAGCTAGAGGAGGGAATGCTCCAGTGATACCGAGCCCAGTGGCCTGGTGACAAGCTGAACAAGTCGCAAATGACGGTGGGGCAGCTGCGTCTTGGGCAGTAGCACTGAGGGTAAATAAACTAAGGATATTAAGGGAACTAAGAATGATTTTGACGAATTTCATAGGTAAATAATGTTGTTTTGCTGATGATACTGTTCTCTGAATTAACGTAAATTGCAATATTGTTTTTAGGCAGATTTTACGGTTGCTGTCTGGTGCTTAAAACAGGCTAGCGTAGCGCTGCTTGAGTTGGGCTTGCCATTTTTCTAGGAAGGCGAGATCTCTGGAGCTGGTTTCGTAGTGAGCTTGTGTGATTGTCGCTTCGAGAGTTTCGTTTTGTTGTTGCTCAATAATGTCAATCTGTTGGCTGATGGACTCTTGAATATCAATCGATAGAGGCTCTAGTAGGGCTTTAGTGAGGAATGATGTGGCAGCTTCCTTTTTCTTGATGAAGTTGTCGGCTTCTTGGAGGATTTTTCCTGTGCTCATGAAGGTGTTCATGAGGTGATTACTGACGGAGCCATGTCTGTCGTAGATGATTCTAGCCAATTCCATGAGGTGTTTGAGCCTTTTGGATGGTGATTTTAGAATTTTATAGGCAGTGGTGATTTCGTCGAATTTCTGTTCGGAACCACCTTTGTCTGGATGGTTTTCAGCTGCGTGCACTGTGTAGGATTTAGTGAGATCATCGATGTTTAGCTGAGCGTTAGCTGGCTGGGAGAGGAGTTCGAAGTAGTTTATCATTAGATGTTTTTCTGAGAAATTGTGTCTAGAGCTCTTGCGGCAGCGAAGAGTCCTACGGTAGCTGTAATGTGAGTAATGCTGCCGAAGCCTGAGGCACAGTTGAGGCGAATGCCAGATTTAGGGCCAGAGGAGTCTATGTTTTTAGAAATGGTGCCGTCGTATTGTGGGTAGACGGCGTTTTGGGTGGAGTAGATTACTTCAACACCAAACGGTTCCATGTTCTTACGGTTATCAGTTCCATTTGGGAATCCGTGTTTGCTGCGTAGTGCGGTGCGGACTTTGTTGATCATGGGGTCGTTGGTGACGTCTATGAAGTCTGCTATTTTGATCTGGGTAGGATCTATCTTGCCTCCGGTGCCTCCACAGCTGATGACTGGAATGCCGAGTTTTTTACAATTGGCAATGAGGTGGGCTTTTTCGAAGACTTGGTCTATGGAGTCGATTACGAAGTCGAAGCTGGGGGCTAGGAGTTCATCTGCGTTTCGTTCGCGGTAGAAGGTGTCTATTTTAGTGACTTTGCAGTTAGGGTTAATAGCGGCGATTCGATCTGCCATGGCTTGAGTCTTTAGCTTGCCGAAATTTCCGTTGAGAGCGTGGATCTGGCGGTTGGTGTTGGTGATGCAGACGTCGTCTAGGTCTATCTTAGTGATGTGGCCAATGCCTGATCTAGCTAGTGACTCGACAGCCCATGAGCCTACTCCGCCGATGCCGATGACGGCGACGTGGGCATTGGTGAAACGTTCTAACATTTCTTCGCCATAGAGTCTGGCGACTCCACCGAAGCGTTCTGCGTTGATTGTTGGGTCCATTTACTTCCTCGCTAAAAATATTTTGAATCCATCTTGTTCTTTCAGCAGTCTGTGGGAGCGGAATCGATCTTGGATTTCTTTTTCGTAGGGGAGGTGGAGATTGGCTACCAGGTAGAGAGTTCCGCCTGGTTTGAGAATGTTGGCAGCTTGTTCGATGAATCTTTTACCGAGAGTGAAGGAGGCGTCTTGAGCGGCATGGAACGGTGGATTCATGACGACTGTGTCGAATGAGCATTGGTGTGGGACATTTTGTGTGACGTCGATCCAGTGGTATTCAATTTTGTTATCGAAGGCTGAGAGGTTCAGCTTAGCGCAGTCGAGTGCTTTCTGATCGAGCTCGTAGAGGCAGAGATTCTTCATCTTCTGGCGTGGTGTAGAGAGGATGACGTGTGAGAGATAACCGTAGGCAGAGCCTAGGTCTGCCACTGATCCATACCATTGTTCTTGCTTAAGAATTTCTGCCATAAGGGCTGAACCAGTATCTATTTTGTCAGCCGAGAAGACTCCAGGGACGGTGAGCAGTTCTGTATCCTTGATTGCTTTTGGCTGGCTGAGCTTTGCACATTTCTTGGCGAGATTCTTATCGTAGGTCGCTGTTGTGAGAGATGTTTGGTAGATTCTGCACTTAGCTTTAGAGGAGTTGTCGAACTCTGAGATTAGCTTCGAGATGTCTTTGCCCAGTTTAGATGCACCTGTTTTGTTTGCGATAACTGTGATGAAGGTTCCGCTGGGATTTAGCTGCTGAATATAGCGGCCAATAGTAGCTATGTTTTCAGTAGCGAACTTAGTGGCGAAGTGGATGATGAGATCGAATGTATCATCGGTTTCAGTAGTGGTCTCGATATTCTTAGTATTCCATCGACCCGCAGTATCAGCGAGTGCTGCGATCACTTTAATATCATGGCCAGCAAGGTGCTTGAGATAGCCGCCTGGATTGGAGTTAATGAGTAAGGCCTTGCCGGTAGGTAAGGGTTCTTCAAGAGTGGTGAAGTGAAATGTTAGAGCTTTGGATTGCATGGTGGTATTGTGGAAGGTAGATGGTGAGGGTTTTGTTTTTCAGAGACGAGAAGGTGATTACTTTGGCTTTAACTAAGACGTCTAGTTTTTCATCTAACTGTCCAGCTAGCTGAGTGAACTGTTCTTCAGCCTGATTAGTTTTAGCTACTTTTTGAAGTTTATATGAATCGTTAACTTCGATAAGCGTTTTGTAAAATGAAATCCAAAGTCGATCCGAGGGGTGCTCAGCCAAAGCTTGGCCAAATAGTTGAGCTGCAATGAGGAAATAGATGAGTAGTAACTTTATGATTTTATTTATCGGATGTAGCGGTTGCGAAGGTTTTTGAGGATATCTTGGAGATCTTTTGTGCGCTCTAGCAGGTGCTTGAACTGCTCGGGTGAGAGATCTGGCTGGGAAAGGGCCGCTCTGACGGCCGCTTCTTCTCGCTGGTAGTGAGAATTGATCACCATGGCTGATGCTTCAGATGTAGCTTTGATTACATCCTCGGGGATGCGGTAAGTGAGAGTTTGCTGGAGAGCTAAAGTGTCTGATGAAGCTAGGGTATTGAGGTAGGCCATGACGGAGCCGTTAGAGCTGGCGTCTGGTTTTCTGGCCAAAATGGTGGTAAGGAGATGTCCTCCGGTAGTATTTTGGAGTGGTTCGTAGAGAGATTCAAGCTGTTCGCAGAGCCATTGTTGGGCATCTAGTGATCCGAGGGCGAGTGAGCAGAGGATGGCTATTGGGCTATCGATCTGTGTCGGTTCTACTCGGTCGTGTTGTGCGTTGTTGTCCTCTTCCTCTGCACGGTGTTTGTTTCTGTTACGGAGACGTGATTGGTTCTTATGCTCCTTGAACATGGTGGTGCGTAGGTCTTGCTGGCCTATTCCTAGGCGGGCTGCGACTTGGTTAATGACGGTGTCTTGGGCTACTTTGTTAGAGAGTAAGTTGACTTGGATTGCTAGCTTCGAGGCTATGGTAGTCTTTTGGCGGATGTCTGTTAGATCGTTTTCTCGGGCTTCGTAATCGAGGATGTATTCGAAGTAATCTTTGGCGTTATGAACGAGTTCTTGGAAAGCTTCGACACCGTGTTTCTGGATGTAGGAGTCTGGGTCTTCGCCTTTTGGAATGTCTACACAGCGGATGTGGATGCCTTCTGGTGCGAGATGATCGAAGGCTTTTGTCATGGCTTTATAGCCTGCGCTGTCTGCGTCATAGCAAAGGACGGCTTCTTTCGTGTAGCGTTTTAGAAGTTTAGCGTGGGCATCTGTGCAGGCTGTTCCTAGCGGGGCGATGGCGTTTTTGATACCTTGTTCATGGCAACAGATGGCGTCTATCTGTCCTTCGCAGATGAGTGCAAATCCTGATTTCCCCATGTTCATCTTGGCTTTTTGGAGACCGAAGAGGGTGCGTGATTTATCAAAGAGTGGAGTTTGTGGGGAATTGATGTATTTCCCGCTTTTTGGGTCGATGACTAGTTGGCGACCGCTGAATGCGATGATGTCACCGTAGTCATTATGGATGGGGAACATGAGACGGTTGAGGAATCTGACCCAGAGTCCAGCTGCTGGGCTATGTTCATCGCGTTGTCCTGCTAGTCCTGCTTCGCAGAGTTCGCAGCCTTTGTAACCTTTTTCTTTGGCCCATTGGAGGAAGAGTGCTGCATTGTCAGGCATCCAGCCTACTTTCCAGTTCTCTGCCATTTCAGCGTTGAACCCTCGGTTTTTTAGGTATTCGCGGGCATGGGCGGCTTGCGGCGACTTGCGGATCATTTGGTGCATGAACTCTGCTGCGTCGTTGTGGAGCTGGATGAGTCTTGATTTATTGCGCTGGCGTTTTTCAGCTTGGGGGTCGTATGCTTGTTCTAAGATTGTGACACCTGCTGAGATTGCGAGCTTTTTGACCGCTTCCATGAAGGGGGCATTTTCGTATTTTCTTACGAATGATATGGCGTCACCTGATTCACCGCAGCCGAAGCAGTGGAAGAACTGTCTAGCTGGGTTAACATTGAAAGAGGGGGTTTTTTCGTTATGGAATGGGCAGTTACATACGAATGCTGAGCCTGCACGCTTGAGAGGGAAATAGGCTCCAATAACGTCTACAATATCTGTTGCGTCTAAGACTGCCTTGATAGTTTCCTCTGGGATGATGGTCATGATTGATTTCGATATCTAGAGCTTCGATGAAGATGATTCGAAGCGTTAGTTGAAGTGAGTTGTATCTTTAAACCTGAAACTGAAAACTTCAATCTTGAAACCCGAAAAACCGAACTTTTTTACTATATGAGGTAGAAATAATTTAAGTCTGCATTAGGCTTACTAGTTTCCCTTTTCTTCTGTCTAAGGTGCCGTATTTTAGCGATATCCGCAGACAATCGAAGAAACCCTAAGGTCTCCGAAAAACTAGCTAAAATAGCAGCCTCTTTTCTTTCACTTCCTCAGACCTTGCCATATCGATTCAATAAACAATAAGCGACATCCCCAGCAGGGAAATAATCGCTGCCAAGTTTAGTGATAAATTTCTCATTCCGTTATTGTTAATCCAGTTTGACTAAAAATCAAAGAACTTCTTGGCCTTCTCGAAAAAGCTCCCCTGCATCGGAGAATTCTTCTCACCGATACTATTAGTGAATGAAGTAAGCTTCTCCTTCTGCTCAGTGTTCAGCTTAATAGGAACTTCTACTTTAACCTCTACATGAAGATCACCCTTATAACCAGATGACAGGTCTTTTACTCCCTTACCACGCAGACGGAACACCGTGCCTCCCTGCGTTCCCGCTGGGATTTTGATCGATGATTTACCTTCTAAAGTAGGCACTTTAAGCTCACCGCCAAGTGCTGCAATACCAAACGGCATTGGCACTTCACAATAAAGAGTCTCACCTTCACGTTCGAAAATCTCATGCTCCAGAATATTAATAAATACATACAGATCACCTGCTGGACCACCGCGAAAACCAGCATCACCATTACCTGATGAGCGCAGACGCGTGCCTGAGTCTACACCAGCTGGGATTCTGATTTTGATTCTTGAAGTTTCCTGGCTAGTGCCATTTCCGCTACAGCCTCCACATGGGTCAGAGATCACCTCACCGGCTCCTCTACACTCAGGACAAGTCGTTTGCTGGACGAAGATTCCCGCCTGGCGAGTCACCGCTCCACGGCCACCACAAGTAGTGCATGGCTTAGCACCCGCACTACTCTTAGATCCTTTACCAGAACAGCCACCACAAATAGCCTCTTTCTCGATTTCTAGCTCCTTCTCCACTCCGACAGCTGCTTCTTCCAGACTTATTTCTAAATCATATCTAAGATCGCTTCCCGGACGCTTCGAACTAGTCCTAGTTCTCCCACGACCTCTGCCGCCACCGAAGAAATCTTCGAATCCACCACCACCGCCGCCGAATACCTGTGAGAAGATATCAGATGCATCATGGAAACCACTGCCTCCACCGCCGCCCATACCACCATCGAAGGCCGCATGTCCATAGCGATCATACGCTGCCTTCTTATCCTCATTACTGAGAATCTCGTAGGCCTCGCCTATTTCTTTAAACTTCTCCTCAGCCATAGCGTCATCAGGATTCTTATCCGGGTGAAACTTGAGCGCTAGCTTACGATAAGCCTTCTTGATCGTTGCTGCATCTGTATCTCTAGAGACGCCTAATAGTTCGTAATAATCTGCCTTAGCCATGATTGTAAATTTCTGTGTGTTAAATAATTATACTTCTTCGTTCTCAGCAGTCTCTTCAGCTACCTCTACCGTCTTCGATACCACCACATTCGCAGGACGGATCAGTCTATCACCGAGCAGGTAACCCTTACGCATCACACGGATGATCTTGCCGTCTTCATACTCGCTACTCTCCTCTTGGCTCATTGCATCGTGGATGTTCGGGTCGAACTCACTACCGATCACTGTATTAGCCTCGGTAACGCCTTGATTCGCCAGAAATCCTTCAATCTGTGACTGCACCATCTTCATTCCCATGAAAATCATAGAACCAGAATCCGCCTCAGCGGCCATCATCCCCATTGAGAAATTATCGATCACTGGAAGTAAATCCTCGATCAGACTCTGATTACCATACTTGATAGCCTCAGTCTTCTCACGAGCCACTCTCTTACGAAAATTCTCAAGATCTGCCGCTGTGCGCATTGCTGTCTCTTTCCACTTAAGCACATCTGCCTCCATCTGAGCCTCTGGGTCTAGCACTTCAACTTCTTCAGCCTCAGTATCTGACATAACCTCAGGAGCATCATTAAGTGCCTGCTCTATCTCCTCATTGATTTCCTCCATTGACTTACCAGAATCATCCTCCACATCATCTGATTGAGAATCTCCCTTAGTCTCTGTGCTTGTATCGTTTTGCATACGCACACCAATAGCCACAACTCCCCAATCGTCAACCCCCATTTTACTCAATATTGATTACTTTGACCGCACAATCTTCACAAATGAGAATCATAAGATTTTTATTTTCTCCCGTTAGATTTGCGTATTGGTATTAGTTTCGATCGTAAATAAGTATCGAACACCTGACTAAATCGCATGTGGACAGCTCTGGCTATCACCACAAATCACAGACTTGAATGGCATAGCGACAAAGGTAAAACTGACCACAGCTAGCAGACTAACAAGAAAGATCGCAAAAAGCACACTAAACTAAGTAGCACCAAGGTGGAATAGCACCCCGAAGACAATCAGCTGAAGCCCGCCTAGAGCTAGGTATTTATTGTAGAGTTTACCCGGTGGGTTGCTCATGATTCCTTTTGAGATGAGCGTTCCTAACAGAAGATAAGGTAGCACCCAGATCGCTAGGTTCCAATCACCTCGCCAGACCCAGACGGAACCTAACAAGGCAGGTAAAAACACCTCTAACAGAACGACCTTCTTAGCTATCTTCTCTCCAAATTTCACAGCCATCGTCCGTTTGTCGTTCCCTGTATCTTCTTCTCGATCTCTCAAGTTATTGATAGAAATTAAAACTGCCGACAAGAACCCTACCTGAAAGCCTAACAATCCGGCCTCCCAGAACCACTGTCCAGTCTGCACAAACACCGTGCCCATCACAGCCACGAACCCGAAGAATAGCACCACAAATAACTCACCCAAACCACGATAAGCAAGCGGCCACAGACCACCAGTGTATCCATAGCAAAGGTAGAGCGATGGAATCCCTATCGCAACAATCGTCCCGCCTCTAGCCTCAAATAACACCCAGCCAAACACAGCGGCGATCATCAGACAGACAATCGCCGATCCATACACTACATTTCGAGATAGTAATCCGCCAGCAGTCGCTCGGATAGGTCCCAAACGATTCTCAGTATCTGCTCCCTTATCTGAGTCGATAGCATCATTAAAAAAGTTCGTCCCAATCTGAATCCAGATCGCTCCCATCACTGTGCAGAAGGCTAGCCATAAATCGAAGCTTCCAGTCAGATAAAAAGCCAACACACAACCTAACCAAACAGGAACTATCGCTGCTGGTAGCGTCTTAGACCTCACAGCCATGATATATGATTTAATAGTCATCTCGGTAATTTAATTCTCTAACAGGCTTAACCATCCCTCAAGCTCTCGCTCAGGAACAAAGTGTATCTGCCTCTCTAACACTTCATGTTTCAGCTGCTTGATAAATTCTTCATCAGTAATGGCTCTCTCCATCAAATCCGCTAGTTCTTGTGGCTGATTCACTGAGAAATAGCCGCTATAAGCATCCCCTAGCATCCCCACATTTCCTTCGATCCTAGAAGCCAACACTGGCACACCGAACATGATAGACTCACCCACAGAGTTCGCTCCCCCTTCAGACAGGCTCGTATTTACAGTAGCCACAGATCGCTGCATCCAGCGTAAAGCAGTGGTATAATCACACTCCCCCAGCCACTCGAAGCGATCATTACTCAGCACATGTTTACGAGCAGTCTCCGCACTCCCAGTATCAAACTCTGCTCCAACTGACTTTACTCTAACAATATCCCCTAACAATTTTAGTGCCTCCACGATCATAAATGGCTGCTTCACCGCTCTCAAGTGACCCACCACTGTAAACAAATCTTTTTCCACTACTACATCATCCCCCATATTAGGCATCGCAATACTCTTATACACCACGTGAGTCTTAGATTTAAATTCTTCAGGAATAGAACACAACGAAGCGGACTGCGACACAACCAGTGTATCTGCAGAATGCATACTAGCTAAACACTCAGGACAGCCACTCGGTAAATCTTCATAAAGATCCGTCCCCGTAACGAATATTATAAGCTTACCACTAGGGCTCCATTTTCTAAAAACATCCACCGCACCAGCGCTCTTCTTAGCATGCAAAGCAATCATCGCGTCAACATATCTGACCGACTCGGCAGTAATCTCACAAGACTGAATAATCTCTGCCTTATGCCCTGCACTCCCTAACAGACTAACAATCCGCTGAGAAGTCACCGTATTCCCATTCAGAGAATCCGTGGCATAAGGGCTAGCGATGATGACTTTCATTTGAAATAAGTTTCTAACATCTAAAAGAGCCTAAACAAGTCATTATCTGCTAGGAAACCAGAAGCATCGGGCAAATAAAACCTAACACCTAAAAAAATAACACCTCTTCAAAGAAGACAAAAAAAGCCAGCCCTTTAAAAGGCTGGCTATCATTCACAAAGTAAGAAGTGGAGCGGGTAGAGAGAATCGAACTCTCCTACTCAGCTTGGAAGGCTGGTACATTACCACTATGCTATACCCGCTTCTTTACTTGTAATTAGAGGCTACTTTAGTCACTCAGTGAGTTTCCTTAGCTACTTCGCTGGAAGTATTAGATTAGCTTCCAGATATAGACAAGCCTAAATTTGCATAGATTTTCATTGTGGCCTTACTTTTATTCAAAGTGTAGAAATGAATGCCTGAAACCCTGGCATCTAGAAGCTCCAAACACTGCTGAGAAGCATAGTGAACCCCTACTCTCTCAACAGCCGCTTCATCACCCTCAGCACGCTGAAGAGCACGTAATAACTTAGCTGGATAACGAGCACCTTCAGCTAATTCAGCCATACGGTTCATACCTTTGAGCGATGTCACAGGCATGATACCAGCAATCATTGGGATATTGATTCCCGCAAATTCACAGCGCTTCTTGTAATCAAAAAAGTCATGGTTATCGAAAAACAACTGGGTGCAAATATAGTCAGCACCCGCATCCACCTTATCTTTTAGATAGTTCATCTCCTTCACTCTGTTAGGTGTCGTAGGATGACCTTCTGGAAAGCCAGCTACTCCGATCCCGAAACCTCTAGGGTCTGGATGTCTTCCTGATTCGTTAAATTTCTTAATGAATGCCACTAGATCTGCCGCAAATTTAAAATCATCTTTAGAGCGATCATAGTCTGGTTGGTCTCTTGGAGGATCACCTCTGAGTGCCAGTATATTTCCGACACCAGCGTCTGCGTAGCGTTGTAAAATATCATCAACCTCAGCTTCCGTATGGCCAATGCAGGTAAGATGTGGAACCTGTGGCACCTTCATCGTCTCCTTAATACGAACCACCAAATCATGCGTAAGCTCACGAGTCGCTCCACCTGCACCGTAGGTCACGGATACGAATGATGGGTTAAACCTCCCCAGCTCAGCGATCACATCATAGAGATCATTCGCAGATGCCTCGGATCTAGGAGGGAAAAACTCGAATGAAAATGATGGCTTTGAGGATTTTAGAATGTCGTGAATGTGCATCTCAGTTACTTCATAGCTTACTCAGTATTGTCTCCAAGAAAAATCCACGTCTTCGCCGAAATATCTTCACATTAAAAATCTGAAAATACGTGAATTGAAGTTGATAATGGATAAACATCCACTATGATTCGTCTCCCTTGTCAAAGATAACTCCAGAAAAAAAACACAGCCCCCTGCGTCGATGGCTGAGACGTGGACTGATCCTACTCACGATCATCGCTCTCTACTCCAGCTGGCAGATGTGGGACATCCACCGCTTCGGCCACTCAGATGATGGTTCTAAGGCAGACTGCGCCATAGTCCTAGGAGCAGCAGCTTGGTATAACAAACCTTCCCCAGTTTTTAAAACGAGGATCAACCATGCAATCAAACTCTACGAGACAGGTCGAGTGAACTACATTATTCTCACTGGAGGATTTGGACAAGGTGCGCCCTTCGCTGAATCAGAAGTAGCCATGCAGTATTGTATAGAACGTGGTATCCCTAGAGACAATATCCTCATCGAAACTAAGTCTCAAACAACCAAGGAAAACATCATCGAGGCCAAATACCTTATGGACATCAGGGACTCTAAATCAGCCTTGATCGTCAGCGATCCCTGGCATCTAAAACGAACCTGCACAGTAGCGGGTCAATATGGACTCAGCGTTAAGCCATCTGCCACCACCACCACACTTTATAAGTCTAAAGAAAGTATCTTCAACTTTATGTGGAAGGAATTCATCTACATTCATCTCTGGAGACTCAGCTAATCTTTTAATCTAAACTACAATCATGACAGTCAACTTCAACAAAGCCAACATCACCGCCCTAACTCTCGCTAAAGTAGGAAACCCACAACGCGGAGAATCCCTCAAAACATCCAAGGAACTCTGTAGCTTCACAGAAGATAACAAGGACATGCTCACCCTAGTATTCACCAAGCCATTTAGAAACATCAACCGCTACTGCTTCCACCATTCATCGAACCTGGAGCTGAATGAGATGCACAGCTACGCCTGCACTATCTTCGATCAGCAAGACCGCTTCCTCACATACAGTCGCAAGATCGCACGTCACCTATACGATGCCACTAAGCACCCTAACATTAAGTCAGGTGACCTATGTATCGCCCACATCGAGGGTATCCAGCTAGACGGCAAGCCAGTCTCAGCGATCTCTATTATTAAATCTGAGAACCTCTTTCCTTTCCTAGAAATTTCCGATAAAGACGGCGATCTCCAGCTCACAACTCACAACGGTATCTACCCTGAAAAGATCGATAAAGGCTGCCTCATCCTCAACAGCGATCGTGAAAAAGGCAACATCGTATACACCTTCGATAAAGCAGGTGCGGATGCTAACTTCTGGGTGCGGGACTTCCTCGGAGCTAGAGCCAAGAAGGACAACGACTTCAAAACCAAGAAATACGCAGAAATGTGTGTCTCATTCGCAGAAGACGGACTCCCTAGAGACGTCCCTACCGAAGAACGTTACCGCGTAGCAAACGACGCCCTAACTTACATGCAAGAGCGTAACCAGTTCGACGTAAACCACTTCCAAGAAGAAGTCCTCAAGGAGCCAAGCCTCGTAGAAAACTTCAAGACATTCAAAGACCAGTTCACAGACGAAGACGGCGAAGCACTAGAAGACAAGTTCACGATCTCTAAGCAACAAGCCAAGCGAGCTAGTGGCAAAATCAAAGGCGTCCTCAAGCTAGACACCGGAGTGAACATGCGCTTCACACCAGACTTCGCAGAGCGTGAATCAGATATCCTCGAGCGTGGCTACGACGAAGAAATGAAGATGAAATACGTCAAAGTCTACTACAACGAAGAAATGTAGTATTTAGCATTTTAGATTTAACACAGGGTCATTTGACATTTGCTGAATGACCCTATTTTTTGCTCCTTGAATTCAACTAATAAACGCAACTTTTGATGGGTAGGAAGTAAACTGTTAAACCGAAAAGGGAAAAGTCCGAAAACCTTCCCTTTTGATTCAGTAATCACTTCAGAGTTGTTCCCTAAAGTTGAAAAAGCTCTAAACGACAGGTCAAGGAAACGGCATGGATATCAGTCACCTCAAGAAAATAAGCCTTATACTACAATCTCAGAAATCGCCTGATCTATCCCAACGACCAAAATATCAATCTCATCTCTCGTGATACTCAACGGTGGTATGATCACGATCGTATTATGGATCGGTCTAGTCAGCACTTGGTAGTCTCTAGCTTTTAAACAAACTTCAGCACCTAATCCTAGTTTCGTTGATTTCAGCTCTACACCTGCGACTAATCCGCAACGCCTCACTTCTTTGACTGCTTCATTCTCATTCGTTAAATGACTTAATTTGTAAGCCAGATAGGCAGCCTTTTCTTGAACACCGATGAGCGTCTGCTCATCCTCGAACACTTCTAAACTAGCCAAGGCAGCAGCACAGCCTAAAGGGTTTGCCGTATAGCTATGGCCATAATAAAACGCACGCTCAGCACCGTCTAGAAACCCATTATAAATCGTCTCCGTCACCAGCGTAGCTGCCATTGGTAGATAGCCACCTGTGAGACCTTTGGCTAAACACAGAAAATCCGGCACCACCTCTTCGCGTTGACACGCAAACATCGTTCCCGTTCTACCAAATCCAGTCATCACCTCATCTAAAATCAAATGCACTCCCTCAGAAGTCGCCCACACCCGCAACTCCGAAAGCATTCTATCTGGCCAGACATGAATCTGATTCACACCCTGCACCAGCGGCTCAATAATCACTCCAGCAATCTTCTCAGGATTCGGTAACTCAGCAAGCTCTGTCAGATTCCTTACAAAATGCACTGTCACCCCAAACTTCCTAAACCGCGAGAAAAACGCCTCCACTCCACCGAGCGATGCAGCCCCCAGCGTATCCCCATGATACCCATCTGCAAACGCCACAAACTCCACCCTCTCAGGCTCGCCATTTTGTAGTCGATACTGAAGAGCCATCTTCATCGCACACTCTACAGCTGTCGACCCGTCATCACTATAAAAAACACGCTTCAAATCTGTATCAGTAAAACAACCAACCAATCTTCCAGCCAACTCCGACGCCAATCCATGACCAAATCCCAAGTAAGAACTATGTGCCACCTTATCTAACTGAGCCTTGATCGCTCCAGTGATTACAGGATGCTGATGCCCATGAATATTCGTCCAGATAGAAGCATTACCATCGATGTAACCATTGCCCTCCGCATCATAAAGCCAGACGCCCTTACCTCTCTCGATCATCAACGGCTGATGTTCCTCCACCGTCCACTGATCTTGTCTCGTGAATGGGTGCCAACAATGCGTTTTATCTAACTCTACGTGGTTCATACTTTGACTTGAAAACTATCGTGAATGGCTTGCGAAACAAGTTATTTCAGTCTAAGTCACGACTTCATCCTAAAATAACCATCATATGCTTCTGTTCATATTTTCTCATCCTTTTTTCCACTCTAGCTCTCTGCCAATGTGCCAAGCTAGAAACTAAAGATCTCGAAATGCAAAAAACTGCCGAGCAGTTTGACCAAGACTATAAGTCGACCACCAACCAACTCTCAGGGAAAGTCCACGACAAGGAAAATACAATCAAGAAATTGCAATCCGAGCCTAGCATTAAAGAACTACATTGCAGACATTGGCCATCAAGCATACACTACAAATCAGAAAAAAGTCGCTAAGCAGTATTTCGAGCAAGCTCGAACACAGTGAATCTACCTCAGTAACAACTGGGGAAAGTACGATGAATACAAAGAAGGAGAAAGATGGTGTTCTTGGAGAATAAAAAGTCTTTGACTTTCTCTAACCAACATAGCTAAATAAACTTAACTAAATGAAGATCACCACCAGCATCATTTGCGGCATTACCATCCTCACTCAGATCATCCTGAATATGGGAGATATGTCGCATCGGGGTGACTGCCAGGCACAGATCGTCCCCCAAGCTGACTCCCCTATAGAATACACTTCTCATTCCTGCGGATGCTCACATCATCACCAAGAATTTCATTCTCAAGCCAGCACTGATAGTTGTGACGCAGGTAATCAGGAGCCTACCGTTCCAGCTCCATGTCATTGCCAATCAGAACCTACTCCTAAGTATATCGTTGGTGACTACGCAATCGATCACCGTAAGGAACTAGAATCTATCCAGCCTTCGATAGATTTCAACTTCACCTTTTGTGAATACAGCGTAGATCTTTATAAGTCAGATCACCCTTCAAACGTTCCACCACCGATCTATGAGCCATTTGTTGCTCATAACTCAGGTGACTTCGTTACTATCCATCTAGGAGTCTTCCTCCTCTAGGGCTTATTATTTGTTAGCCAGATCACCTTGTTCGATCTGCACATTCACCATTTCTAAGTGCAAGCATTTTGCGTTCATTTATAAACTATTTTCTATTTTAACATTTTTAATCGTTATGAAACATCACCACTCATTTTCAAAATCTATTCAATATCTCAAGCTACCCGCATTGTGTTCACTAACTCTGCTCACGGCCTCCTGCGCACATAAAATCAAGCCACGTATCGTGATCGATGACTCTAAAGATCTACCATCATTTGCTACGGCACTTAAGCAAGTCAACACCAGTAGCTCACTTAACATCAGCTCTCTGGCTAGCAGAGTCTCACGGAACAACCCACAACTCCGTACAGCACAGCTCAAGATAGCCGAAGCCCAAGGCCGTATTGTCCAGTCAGGAAGACTTGATAATCCAAACCTCACCATAGGGGTCAACAAAAGCATCCCTAGCTCAGAAGGTGGACTCGAAGTCTCCTTCTCACAGAGATTCCCACTCACTAATAGACTCAGTCTGGAGAAGCGTGTCACCACGCAAGAGCTCCGTATTGCTGCGCAAGAGATCAAAGTAGCGGAACAATCACTAATCTCAGCAGCCCAACTCATCGCCGTCGAAATCCTACATATTGAGAAAAAACAATCGAACCTTAATAAGCAAATTGCATCACTCAGTAAGATCAACACATTCATAGAAGAAGTAGCACAGAGAGGAGAACTCCCCGCACTCGATGCAGCTCAAACTCAGCTAGAAATCCAGAGTCTCAAGATCAGTAAGCAACAACTGACTTCAGAAAAGAAAATCCTCACACTCAACCTTAAAAAATATCTAAATCTCAATGCTGGGGATGCTCTCTATCTCAGCGGAAGTCTTCCTTCGACAAGTATTCCTACACGATCGCTAGCTCTATCCAACAGAGCCGATTACCGAGCGAAAGGACTGGAGATCAAGCACTCAAAAAGTAGTGTTTTGCTAGAGAAATCAAAACGCTACGACGACGTAGAAATATTCATCAGCGGAGGCCTTTCTAGAGAAGAAGACGCACCTGAAGGTCTAGAGACAGAAGGCAGTATTGGAATGGGATTCACGATCCCGCTCCCCTTCTATAACAAGAATGAAGGTAATATCCAGAGCGCTACCGCCAAGACTCACAGAAATATTCTAGAGCAAAAGCAACTAGCTGCCGAGATACGTCTCCAAGTAGCCAGCTATAGCCAAGAGATGAAAAACTGGCGGAGACAAAATTCAGCCATCAAATATGATCTACTCCCTCTAGCAGAAAAAACCTCTAACGACTTAGACACAGCCTACCAAAACGGACAAGGCGACTTCACCTCACTACTCAAATCAAAGAGTCAAGCGATCCGACTAAGATCTCAACTCATCGACAACGAACTCAAATTTCACCAAGCACGCATCAAATACTTCGCAGCCCTCGGAACCCCTAACTCAGCCTTTTAATCTACTACCATCATGAAAATCGTTTCAACTCTTATCCTAGCTCTACTCAGTAGCAGCTTTACCCTCACTGCCCAGCACACAGAATTAGACCCGAACACTGTTCTTTTAACTCCCATACAGAAGAAGAACGCGGGTATCACAACCACTGCTCCTGAGGTCTCCACTTTCCAGACCACACTGTTCTGCATCGGACGCATACAAGCTATCCCAGGTAACCGCACCGTAGTCTCATCCCGCATCGCAGGAAGAGTTATCTCTAAACCTCCAGTCGTAGGAGATTACGTCAATAAAGGCGACACTGTCATCCAGGTAGAGAGTCGGCAGCCAGGTAGTCCACCACCGATTATCCCAGTAAAAGCCAGTGCATCGGGCACCGTTTTCGAGAGTCACGTTCACCTAGGTGAACCAGTAGATCCCTCAGAAGAGCTCATGGACATCATTGATATCCGTCAGATCTGGGCAGTAGCAAACATCCCAGAGAGCAAAGCATCCAACGTCAAGATCGGTCAAAAATCCATTATCAAAGTGGTCTCACTCGGTAATGAAACCTTCGAGGGAACACTCATCCGTTTCGGCACTCAAGCTGATGCCGACACTGGAACTCTCAAGGCTATCTTTCTACTACAAAACCCAGAAAGAAAGCTCCGCCCGAACATGCTCACCGAGTTCAACATCGTGACCAAGACCAGAGAGAAAGCCTTCACTGTGCCGAACTCCGCTGTGCAAGGGGATCGTCTAAACTCACACCTGTTCAAAATAAATTACGACCTAACGACCAAGACATCTAAAGCCTATACCAAGGTTCCCGTTGTGCTCGGAGAAGTAAATGATCGCGTCACAGAAATCATCCTGCAAAACAAGGAACTCAATATCGTAGATGAAGTTGTCATTTCCGGAGGCTACTTCCTATCACACACCAGCAGTGCAGATAAAGGCTCACTCAAAGAAGCTCTAGATTCTGCACACGGACACGAACACAACGAAGATGGGTCAGAAATGAACGCCGTCGAGAAAGCCGATGTTGCCAATAAAAAGGCTGCAGGAGCCAATGGAGAAAACGGAGCTGGAGGTAGCGGGGCATCCCCCATCTACGTCACATTACTTATCGCGGGTAATATCATATTCGTCCTACTTCTAGTATTCACCATCTTTAAAAAGAAAGACATTTCTTAACCTTAACTCACTTATCTAATGTTAGATTTTCTTATTAAAAAGTCCCTCCACAATCGCTTACTAGTGCTCACTATCGCTCTATCGGTCATGGCATGGGGCACCTTTCAGATCACTCAGCTACCGGTAGAAGTATTACCAGACCTTACTAAACCACGTGTCACGATCATGACCGAGGTACCTGGTCAGGCTCCAGAAGAAGTGGAAAACCAAGTCACTATTCCACTCGAACGTGCGGTCAACGGCATCCAAGGTGTCACCCGTATTCAGTCTACCACGGATGTCGGACTATCTCTCATTTTTGTAGAATTTGAATGGGGAATGGATATTTACCAAGCCCGTCAGTTCGTCCAAGAACGCATCCGCACTATCAACCTAAAAAAGGGAGTAGAACCTTACCTTACTCCCGTAACATCACTCATGGGTGAGGTCATGCTCATAGGTATCACTTCTCCTGAGAAAACTATTTCTCCATCAAATCTACGGACATTTACCGACTGGGAGCTGCGCAAACGTATCCAGAATATCCCAGGTGTAGCCGAATCCCTCTCCATGGGTGGCGGTATTCAACAGATCCAAATCCAGCCGCTTCCAGAGAAGATGTTGGCCTATAATATTTCTGCCAACGAGATCAACGAGGCTGCAAAACAAGCGGCCAGCACCACCACTGGTGGATACATCACGAGTAGATCTCAAGAGCAAATGATCCGTGTTCTTGCCATGACTACCGACCTCGAAGAGATCAAAAAAACCGTGGTCAAAAAAGTCAACGACCGCACCATCACACTAGCAGATGTAGCCAATGTCACCTGGGGTATCGAGCCTCAGCGTGGAGAAGCAGGTGTCAATGCCAGCCCAGGAGTCGTCCTCAGTATCGTAAAATCTCCAAGCGTCGATACTAGAAAACTCACCGCTAAGATTGAACAAGCGATGGAAGAAATGTCTGAGCAACTCAAGCTAGAAGGCCGTGATATCCAACTCACGCCCCTATTCCGCCAGGCCACCTTCATTGATTCCGCTATGACGAACCTAGAAGAAGCGATCGTTGACGGAGGTCTCTGGGTTATCGCAGTGCTCTGTGTTTTCCTCTTCAGTCTCCGTAGTCCGCTCTCCTCACTACTCACGACGCTAATAACTCTCACGGCCATCCCTCTTTCCTTTGCTGTCACTATCATTATCTTCACAATCTTGGACATCAGTGTGAACTCCATGACACTTGGTGGACTCGCTGTGGCCATTGGTATCGTCGTCGATGACGCCATCGTAGATGTAGAAAATGTCCTCCGTAGACTCAAAGAAAATGCCACTAGAGAGACTCCTAAGCCTCACTTAGAAATCATAGCCAAGGCCTCTGGTGAAGTGAGAAATTCTATCCTCTACGCCACCATCTTTATTATCCTCGTGTTCGTGCCATTACTCGCACTCTCGGGTGTGGTTGGTAGACTTTTCACTCCCATCGCAATTGCGACTATCACTAGTATGATAGCCTCCTTCGTAGTATCTCTCACCGTCATACCAGTGCTTTGTTCCATTTGCCTCAGACCACGGGAAAATGTGGAGCACAAAGACGGTATCATCATTGCCTCACTCAAGAAAGTGCTCAAGTGCACCTTCATGCAGGCAGCTCTCCGTATCCCGACATTGACTATCTCCCTTGGACTTATATTGCTCACCTTCTGTGTGCTACGTTTTCAAGACATGCCTAAAGAATTCCTCCCTAACTTTAAGGAAGAAACTCTGATTGTCGCCATGACCACAGCTCCTGGCACATCACTCGACACTACTCACGAGCTAGCCCTCATGGTAGATAAAATGATCCTCTCAGTAGATGGTGTGAAAACCGTTGGTCACCGAGCCGGAAGAGCGGAACGGGGAGATCACGTTGTTCCTGTATCTACCGTAGAATTTGATATCGAGCTTGATGACAATAACCCTCGTTCACGCGATAAGATCGAAGAAGAGATCGGCAATAAAATGAGGGAGGTTCCTGGAACATTCGCCGCCATCAGTGGACCGCTCACCGACCGCATGGGCCACATGCTCGCTGGAGTGCCGGCTAAGGTTGCTATCAAGATTTCTGGGAGAGACATGAATGAGATCAGTATCATGGGCAATCAAATCCGAGCACTTTGTCAACAGATCCCAGGCCTCGAAGAAGCCCGTCTTGATCAACAAGCCTCCATCCAGCAATTGCAGATCCTATTTGATCGCTCACGTGGTGAAGTCTATGACATCAACGCCAAGTCGTTTAATGATCAGATACACAACCAGCTCAATGGAGAGTTCCTTCTAGAACTCACACAAGAAGAGCGCACCATCAACCTAGTATCAAGACTCGGTGAAGACAACCGCCAGTCTGTAGATAGAATGCGCAATCTCTACGTTGAAACCAAGAGTGGTAATCAAATCCAAGTCTACCAAGTCGCTAAGATCATCCAAGCTAAGGGACCCAACGTCATTAAACGTGAACAAGGTGAACGTATCTTCGTGGTTAGCGTGAACCCCACCGTGCGCGATCTACCACGGGTCGTCGGTGAGCTAGACCGTAGGATTCAGCAAGAGTTTCCTATAAGAAAGCATATGGTGAGAATAGAAGGCGAATACATCGCCCAAAAAGAAGCTTCAGATAAGATCACCATTTGGTCTATCATCATTCTATTAGTCGTCACTGTGCTTCTATTCAGCTACTTTGGCTCGATGAACTTCGCCCTACAGGTGATCACCGATATCCCGCTCTCACTGATGGGAGCTGTCTTACTCACTGATTACATGAAGATACCTATCTCCATTGCATCACTCGTAGGCTTCATCGCGGTCGCTGGTATTTCGGCTAGAAATTCCATCATGCTCATCTCTCACTACATCATGCTGATGAAAGATGAAGGGCTACCGTTTGGCAAAGAACTCATCATTCGAGGCACCCAGGAGAGACTCCTCCCCGTTTTGATGACTGCATTCTCTGCTGGTCTCGCTCTGATCCCGCTAGTCATAGCCTCTGGTGAGTCTGGTAAGGAAATCCTCAGCCCTGTCGCTATTGCCATCACTGGTGGACTTATTTCCAGCACTATCCTTGGACTTGCGGTCACACCAGCTGTATTCTATCTTTTCGGGAGAAAAGCCTGTGCAAGAGCACTGAGGTGACCCCCTAAATTCGGACCAGTAGCTAAGTTATGAAATTGGTGGACAGGGGCGGTAAAATAACCGAACCCAAACCACATCAACAAAAACGCACAGAAGAAGATTATGCTATCATGAAAAAGCTCGATGAAATTTACATGGGATGCCCATTTTATGGTCAACGCAAATTCCGCTTAGAACTCCGTGATCATGGCTTCAAAGTAGGTCGTAATCGCGTTAGAAGATTGATGAGTATCATGGGTATTGAAGCTTTAGTCCCTAAGCCTAACACGAGTAAACACAGCAAAATCAACCACATCTACCCGTATTTACTCCGCAATCGCGTAATCAAAGAAGTGGATGAAGTTTGGTGCTCGGACATTACCTACATCCCTATGGAAAAAGGTCACGCTTACCTCGTTGTGATCATGGACTGGCACAGCCGATCCGTGCTTAGCTGGGAAGTCAGTAACACGATGGATAGTAGCTTCTGCGTCGGCGCTTTGAAATCAGCAATGGCTCTAACTGGGAGAAAGCCAAAGATATTTAACACCGATCAAGGAAGCCAATTTAGCAGTGCTGATTGGACGGCTGAGTTGAGTAGTAGCGGCATTGAAATCAGCATGGACGGCAAAGGACGCTGGATGGAGTTCTATAATCATCGACGTAAGCACCAAGGCCTAGGGTATTGCACTCCATTCCCCCTCTCCAACTACGGAGAAAAACCACAAACCAAGCCTCAAGGAAGATCAGCAAACTACTAATAAAACAAACTTTTTACTGGCAACATTAGCGAGACCACTTCATACTCCACGAGCTCTTTGCCATTATCTGAAGTAATAACTGAATCAAAATCAAACCTTTCCCTTTTCGATTTAACAGTTTACTTCCTGCTCATCAAAAGTTGCATTAATTAGTTGAATCCAAGGAAGTAATAAAGAAATGTGCATCCCCTAGAACTACTAAATCTAAATACTAATGACCAAAAAAATGCTACATGTTAAACCTTATTCTGTCCCATTTTCTCCACACCTATCATGAGAATCGCCCCGATAAGCATCACACCTATCGCCGTCAAAAAATTAATATCCATCGCAGGGAACTCTCTAGTATAACCAATCACCTTAAGCTCTCCATCCTTAATCACATCACCAGTAATCTCTGTTTTCCATGGCCAGATCGTCACTAATGAACCCACTACAAACCCTGTTATCGTCGCTACAGCCACATCGTGAAATCTCTTAAACAGCCAACTCAAAACACGCGACAGCACAGCCATCCCCACCACAGCACCTATTCCCACCGGAACAATGACTGAAAAAGATTCAGCCCAATTTCCCTTACGTAAGCCATTCACAGAATCGATCATGACCAGTTGATAATTTCCCATGAGTAGCAAAACAAACGAACCTGAAACACCAGGAATAATCATACTACACATTGCCACCACTCCACAGATCATCAGATAGATGAAATTCTGACTCTCTTGAGCCTGTGGTAAAAACGCAAGACTCACCGCTAGCACACTGCCAACCAGCAAACCGATCACCGCTGTAGCACTCCACTTCCTCACCATCTTAAATACATAGTAAATTGACGCCGCAATCAACCCAAAGAACAAAGAGGAAACCAAAACTGGATACTCTTTAAAGCCAATCTCTAATACCTTTGCCAAACTCAAAACACTCACAGCAACACCTAACAACAGTGCCCCTAGAAAGCCTGCATCTACATGCTTCCAAAGCTCTTTAAAATTTATATCCAAGAGTAATTTTAGTGCTATCCTATCAAACGATTTTATCGAATCAATCAATTGCTCATAGATCCCTGTCACAAATGCAATAGTTCCACCAGATACACCTGGTATCACATTCGCAGCCCCCATGGCAAAGCCCTTAAAAAATGTCGATAAATGATTCACCTAGCCGAGATAAATCATATCGACCTAACTAGCAACCCCAGAAAATCAATCCCCCACTTCCCCAGAGCTAATAGCAGTAGCCTAGAAAGCACTTACACCCACGATGCTGGATACCGCCTCACATCGTTGCAGACGCCTCTGGCTTCTGCAATCCCAAAGCTGGAACTACGCCGCCACAGGCAACTACGTCGAAAGTAATTCAAGATCAGTCGGCTTCGACCACAAACAACGTATCTCTGAATGGTTCTCAAAATAAGACGAGCTCTGGCAGATCTCACAATCGCTGAGAGAGTGTGTGAGTTAAGATTACTTTTGCTCAAATTACCTGCTATTTTGATATTATACCATCTTCACAGTTATTCTGGATGCATAGTTTAAAATGGATTATTTAATTTCGCTGTAGAACTGAACGATACAATATAGCAAGATTTACTACGTTAGTCGTCAGTTGCATCGCCCTAGATTAGATCATCCTAATGGCTCGCCTTAATCCTCCCCCCAAAAAAGACCGCTTAGGAATCTCTCCCAAGCGACTTTTCTATAAATTAATTTGGGCTTGATACTACACGTTGCCCTCAACACGCTTGAGAACTTCTTCGTAAGCATCCATCACACCACCGAGATCCTGACGGAAACGGTCTTTATCAAGCTTCTTACCAGTCTCGATATCCCATAGACGACAAGTATCTGGGCTGATCTCATCCGCAAGAACGATTTTAGCTTCAGCATCCTTTGTGCGACCAAATTCGATCTTAAAGTCAACTAGCTTGAGTCCACAACGCTTGAAGAAATCAATCATCACATCATTCACGATGAGTGCTTTTTTCTTCAGCTCTGCACACTCCTCAGGAGTCGCTAGATCTAGCTCACGAGCGTAATCATCGTTGATGAGTGGATCACCCAGCTCATCTGACTTGTATGAAAATTCTACAATAGGTTCTTTGAAGACAACGCCTTCTTCAACACCCATACGCTTGCAGAATGAACCTGCAGCGATGTTACGAACGATTACTTCTACCATGAGAATATCTACATTCTTCACAAGTAGGTTCACATCGTCGATCTGATCCAGAAGGTGTGTCTCCACTCCCTTTGTCTCAAGCATGCGATACATCGCTAGCGTGATAGCAGTATTGAGTCTGCCTTTGTTAGAAAATTCAGCCTTCTTCTCAGCATTGAATGCAGTTGCTTCATCCTTATACTCCATACGTAGGACATTAGGATCCTCCGTTGTAAAGAGCCTCTTCGCTTTTCCTTCGTAAATTGGTTCCATGAAATTGATTTAATCCCTATATTCTCTCTGGTCAATCCACATTTTACAAAATTTAGATATCTTTCCCCTCTTCTTTGTTATCACCAGGTATCAGCAAGCCTAATACTACCGTAATAATTGTATTAATCGGGTAGAACCAAGCAAAACTAATTTCAGGTTTATAAAAGATTTTCTCAGGGTTTTCCAGCCAGCCAGTCGCTTTAATTAAGGTATACACATCAGGCAATGCCCACGCCGCGACAGTAATCGATAGAATCACACCGACCAAAATACCACGAAAACTTGCCTTGGTTCTCCATGGCCCAACAGCCAAAATCAAAATACCAAGCAATGCTCCATAGACATAAGCCACCATTCTAAATGCTAGATAAATCAGATCCTTATCACCACCCTCTGTATGATTCTTGCTCAATGCAATCGCCACACCAGTCAGAACCAATGCCCAGACCAGAACCAGTCCACGTGATTTTTTAAGCATCCCTCTGTCCGCACTATGTTCATCCATATAGCGTTTTCCATAGAAGGCCGACAAACTGGTCTGAGATAGTGCCGCCAAGATAGAATCCAAACTAGACACCGCCGCCGCAAAGGCACCCGCAATAATCAGACCTTTCAAACCAGTAGGCAACACAGTCACTATCCATGTAGGAAACACATTATTAGAATCTTTAGCAAACAGTGCCGCCTCTTGAGCTGTCGGAGTATTCACAACATACCAAGCAAACAGTCCAGCGCCTACCATCATCATCAACAGCGTGATCACCTGAGAAACACTACTCCAGATAATCGCCTTACGAGCCTCTGACTCACTACCACAGCAGAACATCCTCTGAGAATTAAGCTGATCTGTTCCAAACGCAGCCAAGTTCTGAAATGGCATCGCTATAATAGCTACCCAGAAAGTGTATTGTAGCGCCGAGTTCTCAAATGGCGACGTCATATCAAACCACTTAAACTTATTATAAATCTCACCGTTCTCCCCCACCGCATTAGAGTTAATATTCACGATCTGATCCCAGCCTACCGCATTCACCAGCCAAACTAAAGTAATCAAACCACCCACGATAAACACGAAAAACTGCATCACATCCGTCCAAATCACTGTCCTCATACCACCCATAAGCGTCCACAGCACAGCAAATGCACCAATCACCACAATACAGATTTCCATCTCCATGCCAGTCACCACCTTCAAAATAATCGCCGTCACTAGCACCCTCACACTCTGTCCCAAAATAGAACCTAAGCTAAACAGCACGGTCACCAGCTTCTTCACCCTCTCACCGAGTTGATTTCCCATATAGTCATACGGACTGAAAATCTCCTTCTTATAATACAAAGGCACCAGATAGAAACCCACTATAAATCTCGCAATAATAGAACCAATCCCCCAAACCAAATAAGTGAAATCACCATTCAAAGCAAACACCATCCCTGGGACACCAATGAACGTCAACGCACTAATCTCAGTCGCAATAATAGACCCACTCACCGCCGGCCAAGGCAGAGACTTACCACCTAGGAAGAAATCTTTGATTGTAGCCTGCTCACCACGCATCGCATGACCAATCAGTGTCGTCAGAGCCATATATCCGAAAACTACGACCCAATCAATCGTCCCAAAATAGTCATGTATTTCCATAACTGGAACACTAAATAGCCAAATCAGTCAAGTCCACATCTAATCTCTCACAAGCTCCATGTATACCGCCATTCAATATTAGAATATTGGACAGAGATTTTAGAGAATGACCTATTATTGATGGTTTACAATGGTGATCCAAGTTTCCCTGTAAATCTTTAAAACAAACAATCTCACATGCTCAAGAAGCAAGTGAGGTTAGTTTACCTACGTTTGCGGTGGATCATAGCCAATGCACCTAGACATAGCAATGCAGTGGATGAAGGTTCTGGAACAGAAGAAGGTGAGAAAACAGCTAATCCCACTGCAGCCGATGTATCGACAGTGTGATCAAAATCCCATATACGAAGATCATCTAAGCTTCCTCTTCCTCTATTAGCAATATTAAGTTCTGATCTACCCCATGTTGGAGTAAAATCAGATGTTCCTCTTTGAGCAACACCATCTATGTAAAAAGTAGAAGTGCCTCCATGACTAATCAGGGTCAAACGTGTCCATTTATTAGCTATAGCACCCTGCCCAACTCCAAGGGCGGCTCCTATCCAGATATTCCGAGAGGAATTACGATATCTACTTGACCAGTTACCATTACTCGTCATCCCTATCTGCAAAGAACCACGGCGATTCCTATTGCTTGAGAAAATAGTAGTAGCTTCAGAGGTATCAGATGTTCTAGTCCATAGATCAATAGCGAAATTAGTGAGATCGCTAGCGGCATTTTCTGCTCCAAAATTAACTTTACTTTTCCCTTTACCTGTAAAGGACACATAGTGCGTAGATCCAGGTGATCCAGATAATCCTACCATAGCGTTAAAACCACTACCAGTAAAGCCTGTGTAATCAGCTCTGCCAACAGAGTCTAGTGCACGACCATTTGCCGACAACGAGCCAGCTTCTCCGAGTTTGTAGTGATGTGTTAATGTCACCGTAGCTTGAGAACTACTCAGGAGTGCTACACTCAAATAGGTAAACAATATTGTTTGTTTCATACCTCAAGTTACTATTTATAAAATCAGTTTTCAAGATAAAAAATGCCTTGGATTCAACTAATAAACGCAACTTTTGATTCAGTAATTACTTCATTGCTGCCCGATCAAAAGAAGCCATGAAGCACATTACATCTGAAGAAAGACATACTATCGAGCATCTGCTCAGTCAAAATCTAATACCTTCGTTAGATGCATTAATCACTTCTAACTTCTGCTGATATTTCACCAACAAATCGATCATTCTAGGATCTTCTTCTGCTACTACAGATTTAAGAGTTATGTAAGCATCGACCATTTCTAGGAATCAATCACCCCCGTCACCAAAACAAAAACAAAAAAATACTACCCATGAGCAGCATACAGCATTATCTTTCCACTCTAAACAGCTCAATTATACACATGCCTAACAAAACTGATATTCTCGATCTCTACTTCATGGACTCTCGTGCCAAGCTCCTCGACATCGCCTCTTACCTAGACCGACTCGACCGACACCCTGGCGAAGTAGACTTCCGTCAAGAAGGTTTCCTAAAGGCGCTCCAAGCCATGATCGACTCCAAGGAAAACCGCACCGCCACCGTCCTCAACACCCTCTCAGACCACTCCACAGAAGTCTCCGAAACCGCAACTATCCAGACAGCCTACGGAGCCCCCCAAACCAAGTAAACTGGCTCACCAAAGCCATAAGCAGTTTCCAATCTCAAATAAACAGTCATGCACTACATCGAACCACACGCCCACATGGTCAGCCGCACCACTGCCGACTACCAACAACTAGCCATGGCAGGCTGCGTTGCACTCTGCGAACCAGCATTCTGGGCAGGCTACGACCGTGCTTCAGCTCAAGGCTTTTACGATTACTACCGCCAGCTCACCGAAACCGAACCCGCTCGTGCAGCCAAGTTCGGCATCCCCCACTACTGCTGGCTCTGTATTAACCCTAAAGAATCTGAAGACGCAGGCTTCGCTCGTGAAGTCCTCCAGATCATCCCAGACTTCATCGACAAACCTAACGTCCTCGGCATCGGAGAAATCGGCCTCAACAAGAACACCAAGAACGAGCTAGCCATTTTCGAAGAACACGTAGACATCGCTAAAAAATACGACCTCCCCATTCTCATCCACACCCCACACCTAGAGGATAAACTCAAAGGCACCAAACTCATCATCGATGCGCTTAAGAACGCCAATGTAGATCCATCTAGAGTCGTGATCGACCACGTAGAAGAGCACACCACCGGCATCGTCCTCGACGAAGGATTCTGGGCAGGCATGACTCTCTACCCAGAGTCTAAATGCACCGCCGCCAGAGCCATCGACATGCTCGAAACCTTCGGGATGGAAAACATCTGGATGAACTCCGCCTGCGACTGGGGTATCTCAGACCCTCTCGCAGTCATCAAGTGCTCCCTAGAAATGAAAAAACGCCAACACTCCATCAAAACCATCCAGAAAGTCATCTTTGAAAACCCAGCCCGCTTCCTAAAGCAGTGCCCAAACTTCATTCTACCTGAAACACCATAATATTCTAAGACAATGAAAGGCTTCGAAGACCGCTGGGCGATTACCCGTAGCAGAGGAAAAGCCAAATATATCTTTACCTATGGCCTCCTATACTGGGGCTTTCCCATGGCCCTCGTCATGAGCCTCTACCTCCACTACCGAGGAAACCTCCCTTGGCTCCCCACCCTCTACTTCACCATCCCCATCCCCCTAGTCTTAGGCGTCATCTGGAGTATTCTCCTATGGATTTTCCTAGAAAACCGTTACAAGCAAACAAAGTAACAATCATCAACAACCCAAGCCCTTTCCCCTTATTTTAAAAATGTTCAAACATCTCTGCTACTGCACTAACATCCACCCTACCGAAACTTGGGCAGAAACTCTTGACGCCCTTAAAACTCACACACTACAAGTCAGAGACAAAATTCTAGCCACCACCCGAGACCACGCCTCAGCCTACCCGATAGGTCTACGCCTCTCAGCCACCGCAGCCACCCAACTACTAGAGGATGAAAATTTATCCAACTTCAAATACTGGCTCTACACTAACAAACTCTACGTCTTCACCATCAATGGATTCCCCTACGGAACCTTCCATAATACCAGAGTCAAAGAGCAAGTCTACGCCCCAGACTGGACTAATATTGAGCGCCTCAGCTACACAGCAGACCTCATCACCATCGTCGCAGACCTAGCACCACAGTCTCTCGGAGGCTCAGTCTCCACCCTTCCCGGGTCATTTAAAGAATTCGCCGCCGATGAAAACCTCATCTTCGCTCACCTCTACGCCACCGCCAAACTCCTAGAATCAATGTCAGAAGAAACTGGTAAAGACCTCCACCTAGGACTAGAGCCAGAACCACTCGGACACTTCGAGAACTCAGAAGAGACTATCGCATTCTTCGACCGATTCGCAGCATGGGCTGAAGCCAAAAACTTCCCCACCGACATCATCTACCAACACATTGGTATCAACTACGATACCTGCCATTTCGCCCTCCAATACGAAGACGCCGCCACCGCCCTCAAGACCCTCACAGACGCAGGTCTCCGTATCTCTAAAATTCATTTATCGAACGCCCTAGAACTCAAACTAACAGATGATAATAGCCTAGAAAAAATAAAGAAATTCAACGAACCGACATACCTACATCAAGTTATAATCAAAGATGACTCAGGTAAAATCACAAGATTCAAGGACATCGAAAACGCACTAGCAAACACTACTCACCAAGCACCAAGCACCGCTAGAATCCACTTTCACATCCCTCTTCACGCTGCACCTAAAGCCCCCTTCACCTCCACGATCCAGCACACTATAGACACCCTAAATTACCTAAAAGTAAACCCAAGCACCTGCCAGCATCTAGAAATGGAAACTTACACCTGGGGAGTCCTCCCAGACGACCTCCAGATACCAATAGATGACCAACTCACCCAAGAACACCTCTGGGTGCTAGAGCAATAATTAGTAGTTAGTAGATAAGTCCTACTTAGAAAATTTTATTATGTTAGAGAAAATCAAAGCCCTATTAGCGACGGGGAGAATATCCAATTTACCAACAATCTGGTGTAATTGCCTCGCTGCAGCACTGATTCTATTCCACCACTCAGAAAAAGGATTCAATAACTTCATCCAACAACCATGGAGTCAACCACTCACATACTTGGTTATTTTCTTAGTTATCATCAGCTCCTGCTTCTATGTAGGTGGATGTTTCATGGGAGATTACTTTGATAAAGACTTCGACGCCAAGCACAAACCTGAACGTCCAATCCCTTCAGGAATTATATCAAAAAACACAGTCTGGATCACTGGGATTTCATTAATTATAGCAGCCTACCTCAGCTGTAATTTTTTGCCTTCTTTGATCAATGATCAAGTAGACTTCTACGAGCTATCCATTCCAGCATTGTGGCTTTACATTTCTATATTCTGCTACAGTAAGTATCACAAAAAATCACTATCTATAGGATTACCACTTATCGGCCTATGCCGCTTCTTCCTCATCTTATTTTCCGCGGCCACAGCTACGATCTTACTCCCTGACATCGAATATTTTTATGGAGAACTCACCCATTCTGCCTCTGCACCTATCTTAATCACCCCAATCATCCTCTACGCTTCCGCAGCCGCCCTCTACACCATCTGCTTCGCCAGCGTTGCCCGCACTGAGTCCTCTGACAGCCCCATCACCTGGCACAAGATCTTACGCTACACCATGCTTGGGCTTCCGCTTCTTGCTGTGATCACAAAAGGAGATTCCCTTACAACATTCCAGCAGAATCCAGCCTTCATCGGCGTAGCTATCTACGCACTCTGGCTCATCCACAGCTTCTACTACCTCAGTAGAAACAAAGGCGTCTACGTCTCCAAGTGCCTTGCTGGATTCTGCCTCCTAGACGCCTGCTTCGTCGCCCAGTTTGGCTGGATCTGGCTCATCATCTGCCTAGTCCTATTCGTCTGCTCACTCTCTCTACAAAAGATAGCCCCAGCCACCTAGGACTGCACAGCCTCGACGATTCTGTCAAAGATCTCCTCTGGCTTCGTCACAGATCTCAATCTACTCAGACCAGCACCCACGATAAATACAGGCTGTTCGCCCTCAGGCACATTGTCTCTTCCATGTGATCCCTTCACTAGCGTAGAGTCCAGCGGAATAACATCCAGTATCACCCTAAACCCCAGCTTCTTCTTCGCTAAGAATTTCACCACCCTCAGCATCGGGAATTTCAGTTTAGGATCTAAAAACAGCTCTACTGGATCATACCCCACCTTGCGGTGAATATCCACACAGCGTGCAAAATCTGGTGCCTTCTTATCATCCATCCAGTAATAATACGTGAACCAAGACTCAGGCTTCGCCACGGCAATCAAGTCACCAGCTCTATCACCAAGCTCAGATCCATCACGCACTTCATCCACTCCTAGAGTTTCTAACAGAAGTTCTCTAACCTGCTCAATAAGCGATTTATCATTCACGTAAATGTGAGCAACCTGATGATCCGCCACTGCGAAAACTTTACTCGCCCCGCAATCTAACATTTCCAAATCCAGCTCCTTCTTGATCTGAATCCAACCTTTCTCCCTGAACACCCTATTCAGATGCACAGGATGGTTCACCTTAGAAATCCCATACTCAGAAAGTAAAATCACCTCGATCCCACGTTCTTCATAAAACTCTAACAGACCACCCACAACTTCATCTATCTCAGACAACTCCGCGTTCACCTTGTCATGTCCTGGACCATACTGTTGTAGACAATAATCCAGATGTGGCAAATATACCAAACTCAGAGTAGGCTCATGTCGCTGTTCAATCCACGTCGCTGACTCCGCTATCCATTTACTAGATCCGATCCCAGCCTTAGGACCCCAAAACGAAGGGAAAGGAAAGTCACCTAGATCAGCTTTTACCAGATCACGCATATCCATCGGCTGCGTATAAACATCAAAAAACTTTCGCCCATCTGCCGGATACATCGGTCTAGGAGTGATCGTCCAGTCCGCGCTAGAATACATATTATACCACCAGAAAAGCTTGGCACACGTAAAGCCAGGATTCTCCCTACAGAGTTTATCCCAGACCTTTTCACCTTTAACTATATGATTACTCTGTTTCCAGAATTTCACCTCAGCCTCACCACGATCATACCAGCCATTACCCACGATACCGTGCGATGCCACTGACCGCCCAGTTACATAGCTAGACTGGGCAGTGCAAGTCACCGCAGGGAATGCAGGCTTGAAATGCGACAGAGTTCCAGACTCTACAAACTCACTGATTTTAGGCGTATACTTGCCAATCAGACTCTGGGTCAAGCCCACCACGTTGATCACTGCGACTCTTTTCATGTAAAGAAGACACTAATCTTCAATAAGAAGTACGCAACTGTGTTTTATCAGCACTGATCATTTTCTAATCTCAAACCCCTTCCCCCTTCTATCTAATGCAAAAAAAACTCTAAAATTAACCAAAGCCTCCGCATGAGCAGAGACTATCTCACTCCCTCTCAGATCTAGAGTCTGGAGAGGCATGACAGGAGATTACTCAGGTGCAGGCACTGGCTCACCCCTAGACTTCCAAGATCACCCCGAAACTACGCCACAGGAGACGACCCTCGTCACATCAACTGGCAAGCCTACGCTCGCACTGGAGACTACACCATGAAGCTCTTCCGTGAAAAAGTCCGCCCCGTCCGTCGTAGATGTCGTTCTAAACGCATCAGACTCCCAACCTCGAGAAGAGCCAACACCATCCGAATCCTCATCAGCGACCTCCTCTTCCCCGAAGACCCACCCCCTCTCCTCCGTCACTGCACCCACCACCAAGGCTCACTCATCACACAAGCTCCCTTCACCCAGCAAGAAGCCAAGCCTGACTGGCAGGGCAACTACGAGTTTGTAGATGCAGAAACCAGCAACAGCTCTCCCCACCGCATCGAACCCAGCGTCCTCCGTAGCTACGTAGAAACCTACAAAAAGCACTTCTCCCTCTGACACAACGCTACCATTCGCCGCCAATCCCCCCTAGCCAGAATCCCCGCCAAAGCCCTCCAACTAGACGCCAGAAGATCAGGAATCCTAGAAATCTCCTAAGAAGAACGAACTTCTGCCATCGAATCTAAACTAAAAAATGAAATACTTCATCGCTCTTTGTGCTCTCCTATTATCATCATGCAGTTCATTCATTCAGTTTCTTGGACACAATTTAGGAATGAGACTAGTATACATTCTAGCCTGCACATCGACCGCAGAGCTGAAGTATGTATGTCACCAAAAGAGATCGTTCATAAAGTTAGCTATACAGATGAAACCTAAAAATGGATATCGAGATAAAGGTAACTACTCAAGTAGTCGATTGAGCTCTCTTCTCCTAAAACATCTATACCTCCAGAACTATACCCTTTACTTTAATTACCAATAATAGAGAACTAAATCATGGCTAAAGGAAAAGACTCACAAAAGACAGTTAAGAAAAAATCAGAAAAAACACTCAAGGAAAAGCGTGAAGAGAAAAAGCTTAAGAAAGCTAATAGAGATTAAGTATTACTGAGCGGCGCAGACTAATCTGATCTCCGCTCAGACAATGGTTCGGACTCGATGATTTTCAGTGGATGTGATTCCACTCAAGTCTATATCATCCCAAGATCAATGAATCTTGACCGATGACGAACTACAGCTTCAACTTTATCATTTACCTCTTCAGATTTTGAGATAAGAAGATCGCTGTGGACTAAGACGAATACATCGCTAAAACTAAGTTTGTTACCAAACTGGGAATCGCCATCCACTCATGTGGAGCAACGAGTCACAGAATAGAACGACATCTCTCTGGGGGGGGGAAGCTCAGCATCAATGACGAATTTCTGATCTCACCAACTGCGATCACATTTATCTTCTGGAACAATGATCTAGGTGACCAGCTCACCCGCACTAGATGTGTCCAACCTGGCGGAGGAAACCTAGGGTTCCTCGTCAATATCGATACTCTCATCAAAGATGTTTGGAGATCAAAAACTGAGTTTCGATGAAATGGAGCAAAAGCTCAAAGAAACATTAGAACTCCCCCCTTACTACAACAAATATATCCAGAGTACTTCTTGGACTATTGGTAGTTTCTTCTTTTCTACACTACTTTCTAAAAGTAGCTATAACGCCATTGTTTCCAGTTTGGTTGCCCTGAGTCTCTTCTATTTATTAGAATTCTTCTCTAAAAATGACCGTTTCAATAATCTCATAGAAATCACTGCCGCAACAACTGCTGGTATTATCGTCTCAGTCACAACAGCTCTTTGATCTCCGTAAAGACACGGGACAAATACTCTGGCAAAACGGACTACTAGGACTAGGTTATGGTTTCTGCTTCATCACTTCAGAAAATGGAAACAATACTAATATTATACAAAACACAGTAGCAGCCATCAATAATGCAAGTAACTCTAGCGATGGAGACGGAGGTGATTAGAAGCTAAAACTGTCAATCGTTCGTTTTCACAACACATGAATGCCATGAATAACAGAAACTACCTATTGACTGATGCCCTGTTCTATTTATAATCCCCTCGCAGGCAATTTCTCCTGTTCAAATACAACAATTTAGAATTTTATGGCCACATACGCAATTAACGGATTTGGGCGCATCGGGCGCAATGTATTAAGAGTTCTCATCGGAAACGGTGAACTCACAAACGTCGTCGCAATCAACGACCTTACAGACAACAAGACTCTCGCACACCTTCTTAAGTATGACTCTTCACAGGGTAAGCTTGACGCAGAGATTTCATACGATGATGAGTCACTCATCATCAACGGACACAAGATCCACGCATCTGCACAACACGACCCTGAGCTACTTCCTTGGAAAGAACTCGGCGTAGACGTAGTTCTCGAATCAACTGGTTTCTTCGCAAACCAAGCTGGTTCACAAAAGCACATCAACGCAGGAGCTAAAAAGGTTCTTATCTCCGCCCCAGCTCCAGATCCAGATCTCATGATGTGTATCGGTATCAACGACAGCGACTACGATACTTCTAAGCACAACATCGTCTCAAATGCTTCATGCACCACTAACTGCCTCGCACCAATGGTGAAGGTTCTTAACGATTCGTTCGGACTCGTTCAGGGCATGATGGCGACTATCCACTCATACACAAACGATCAATCAATTCTTGACCTACCACACAGCGACCTTCGTCGTTCACGTGCAGCAGCAGTAAACATCATCCCTACCTCTACTGGAGCAGCAAAAGCTATCGGCATGGTAATCCCTGAGCTAAAAGGCAAGCTAAATGGTAACTCATATCGCGTGCCTACTCCTACAGGATCAATCACAGATTTCGTTTGTATCCTTGAAAAAGACGTAACTCTCGATGAAGTGAATGCAGCATTCAAAGCAGCTGCTGACGGTCCTATGAAAGGCGTCCTTGAATACACAGACGAACCAATCGTTCTTCAAGACATCGTTTCTAACCCACACAGCTCGATCTACGACTCAGGCTGCACGATCGTAGATGGTAAAATGGTTAAACTCGCATCATGGTATGATAACGAGTGGGGTTACTCAAACAGATCAGCTGAAGGTCTAGCAATGCTAGGAGCTTCACTGTAACAACGTGACATCGACTCTAGCCGATCAGTCAAATTTTCCACAGGGGAGGCTATTCATAGCCTCCCCTGTTTTGTTCTCTCTTCTACTATTCTACTAAAAAAGTGAAACTTTCCATCAAAGACATCCAAGTAAACGGCAAAGAAGTCCTCATGCGTTGTGATTTCAACGCTCCTTATAACAGCGACCTACAAATCACTGACGACACACGTATCCAAGCTGCTATCCCTTCTATCAAACACCTCCTCGAAAACGGAGCTAAGCTAGTCCTCTGTTCACACATGGGTCGCCCTGCTGATAAACCTGAAGAGAAATACTCACTCCGCCCAGTAGGTCTCCGCCTCGCTGAACTACTCGGCGCTCCAGTCTCCTTCGCAGACGACACCATCGGCGATCACGCCACTCTCTTACGTGCTCAGCTTGAGCCTGGACACGCAGTTCTGCTTGAGAACACACGCTTCGATGCGAGAGAGAAATCAAATGATCCTGAGTTTGCTAAAGCACTTGCTGGCAATGCAGAGATTTTCGTAAATGATGCCTTTGGCACAGCACACCGTGCACACGCATCTACTGAAGGCGTCACCCACCACATTTCACAAAGCGCCATGGGATTCCTCATCGAGAGCGAGCTAGAATTCCTCCAAGACAAGCTCAAGACTCCAGTCAAGCCATTCCTAGCAATCATGGGTGGTAAGAAAGTTTCTGATAAGATCCAAGTCATCAAAGCGATGATGGACAAAGCTGACGAATTCGTCATCGGCGGAGCAATGGCATACACCTTCCTCAAGGCACAAGGCTACAAAACAGGCATGTCACTCGTAGAAGACGACTACATTCCACTCGCTAAAGAACTACTCGAAACAGCTAAGGAAAGAGGAATCAAATTCCACCTTCCTGCCGACACCCGCATCACCCAAGAATTCTCAAACGATGCTGAAACCAGAGTCACAGCAACCTACTCAGAAGGCGGAGAAATCCCTGACGACTGGGAAGGCATCGACATCGGTGACATAGCGATCAAAGACTTCTGTAAAGTAGTCGCAGGCGCAGGCACCATCCTCTGGAACGGACCAATGGGTGTCTTCGAAATGGACAACTTCGCAGCAGGCACCATCGCCCTCGCTGAAGCAGTAGCCAAAGTAGATGCCCTCACCATCGTAGGTGGAGGAGACTCAGTCACCGCTGCCAATAAGTTCTGTAACCCTAGCGACTTCAGCTTCCTTTCCACAGGCGGCGGAGCATCACTAGAGCTACTAGAAGGCAAAGAACTCCCAGGAGTAGCCGCTCTAACTAACAAGTAATCTTACTTACACCACAGTAAAATGCCCAATCTATCTTGATAAGCTAAGCTTTTTGACTCACTCTTAGAATTAATACAACAATTTTGATTTACAACAAAATAGTTATGGATGATGAAAAAACAGAAGACAAGATAAACCCAGAAGCTGAACCAATCAGAAACATAATGCACCAATCTCTACTTGCCACTCACCCTTAACTTGATACTTTCCTCCTAATTCAAAATCACCTTTAAATCACTAACTACAAAACCTGACTTTAAAACGAGTTCTTCGAAATTGTAATTCAAAATCACCTTTAAATCACTAACTACAAAACATGTCACGTAAACTAATCATCGCAGCCAACTGGAAAATGAACAAAGGTCCAGCTGAAGCAGCAGCATTTCTCGAAGCATTCCTCGGTGCGGCTGGCGAACTCACTGACAAGGCAGACCTCGTCATCGCACCTAACAGCCTCTCCATCCCTACTGTGTCAGCACTTATCAATGAGACAAACCCATCTGTAGGTCTAGCCGCTCAGACTGTTTCAGAAAGCGACAACGGAGCATTCACAGGTGAGACCGGCACAGACATGCTCAAAGAGCTATTCGTAAACTACGTGATCATCGGTCACTCAGAGCGTCGCAGTATCTACGGCGAAACTAATGCTCAGATCAACGCTAAGATTAAAAAATCACTAGCTGCTGACATCACACCACTCTTCTGCATCGGCGAAACTCTCGCTCAGCGTGAAGGAGGTCAGCTTGAGACAGTTCTCGGATCACAGATCAAAGAAGGCCTCGAAGGCATCAGCGACATCTCTAACGTAGTCATTGCCTACGAGCCAGTCTGGGCAATCGGCACTGGCGTAACAGCCTCTGCACAACAAGCACAGGACACACACAAGTTCGTCCGTTCAGTCATCGAAAACCTCTACGGAGCAGACACAGCAAACGCAGTCCGCATCCAATACGGTGGATCAGTCAAAGGCTCTAACTCAGCAGAACTCCTCGGACAGCCTGACATCGACGGAGCACTCGTAGGTGGAGCAGCACTCGAAGCAGAATCATTCCTAGAGCTCATCCGCAACGCAGTAGCCTAGCTAGTGACATCGACTTCCCTGTCGATAAGTTAAATTTCCTCATACCCAGTCACTCTCAACTGACTAGATATTTTTTACTAGTTAACTCCCCAGAGGATCGGTGTGGAAATTTGCTGATAGAGTTGGTGACGCAACCAGCGTATAAAGCCTTGTGGGGGTTCGTTTCGGTGAGCTTCCTGGATTAATCAGACTGACACTGGAACGAACGCCCTAGCATGGGAGGAATCGGCAGCGGAGGCAAAAAAATCTGACCTCATCTAAAAAATATCGGAGTTCAAACCTAATACTTATAAATAAAATCGTTGTCTAATCTCCAACACACAGCTTGAATCCATCCACTAAATATCATGAAACTTACAACTATCACTCTAACAATCACCGCCCTTAGCTTCACAGCCATCTCATTCACCTCATGCAGCGAAAAGCAGAAGCCCAATGAAACAGTTTATGAAAACACCGACGAACAAGAAGCCAGCCCAGTAGCCAAGCTAGTCACAAAAAACACCGAGGCCATGGGCAACCTCGCTACTCAACTAGAAGGCATCAGTGACCTAGAAACAGCAAAAGTAGCATTACCAGAACTAGCTAAAGCTGGAGCGAAGTTCGCCAGACTAAAATTAGACACATTCAAGGCTGGTGGATCTCAGAAACTCCAGAAGTTCATGAAAGAAAACCCAGATGCAAAAAAGAAATATCTAGAGTCAGTAGAAAAAGTGAAAATAAAAATGGAACAACTCAAGAAAGATCATCCAGCAGCAGAAGTGCTCATAAGAGACTACGTCGCCACTCTCTTCAAATAGTAAGTCAGAGAGGTTCTAATACTTCCTCCACAATCGGCGACTGAAAAGAACGAGAACAGCAATGAACTCTAACCTCCCCAGAATCATCAGCCCCGAAAGCACCACCAATGTTGGTGAGTTAAGATAAGTAAAACTATCAGTCGGTCCTAATTCTGCGAAGGCGGGGCCGATATTACACATGCACGAAAGCACTGCAGAGGCACAACCCACGGCACTCATTTCAGGCTCTAATATAGAAACTGCCATTGATCCAGTAACAAAGAAGAATGCCGCAATCGCCATAACTACGTAGACACTACGCATTACCTCTGGCTGCACAGTTTTACCATTCATCTCTAGTTTAAGCACCACATTAGGGCGGAAACCACGGATGATCTCGTTCTTCAAGGAGCGCAACCACAGCATAATCCGACTCACTTTAAGACCACCAGCAGTCGACCCTGAGCAACCACCGATCACCATGAGCAACATGATCACCTGCTGACTCATCAGCGGCCAGATCTCGTAATCTCCTACCACAAATCCAGTTGTAGTTAAAATGGCCACTACGTTAAAAATATTATCTACAAAGCAGGAATTACAATTCCCAAGTCCATGATCAATCGCCAAAATAATAGAAGACACCACCATGATTGTAAAATACCAACGTGTCTCCTCATGCTTCTTGATCACATTAAAACTACGCTTCGTCCACATGGCTATATAGAGAGGGAAACTAATACCACACAGTGTCATGAATACGATTAGCCACCATTTCGTAGCATTTGAGAATCCTGTGATGCTACTATTCTCCGTGCCAAATCCACCAGTAGAAGTCGCAGCCATGCCATGGTTGATAGCTTGAAAAAGATTCATATCCATAGTCCATAGTCCAAGAATACAGATCACAGTTAGAATACTATACACCTGCCACAGCCTACGCATCGCAGTCCTAAGATCCGTGCTAGACAGATCAGCTCCATGAATAGATGACTCAAAACTTAGCAGTGTCTTTCCTCTCGTTTCACCACTAAATATTAGCAGAAATGCTCCAAGAATTCCCATTCCCCCCATCCACTGAGTAGAAGATCGCCAGAGTAGAGTCGTTTTAGGTAGAAGCTCTACCGATGAAAAAATACTCGATCCAGTAGTTGTAAACCCCGAACACGCCTCAAAAACGGCCTGCATATAAGTAGTCCCTGGAACACAAAAGTAGTGTGGCAAAGCCGCAAATAACGAACAAACCATCCAGCCTAGACCAACGACTGTGATCGCTTCACGACGTGAAATTCGCTTATCACCTAGAGCTTTAAGTTTCCATTTACCAAATGCATAAGCGATCAATCCCGAAAGCACCGTGACGAAGATCGCCATCGTCCAGCTCTCGTAATCCACTCTCCTGGCATGCTCTCTATCCACCACCACTATCTCGCCGAGCAGGAGACAAACTCCCATGCTCAATCCGAGCAGCATTACTAGGATTCCTAGTGATCTGATGATTACATTTAGATTCATACTTTAAGATATGTGCTGTTATACTCTAGTGAGTATCAGCGGTGTCTTACTCGAAACCTAGCTTCTCAAGAGCTGTTTCGATATGAGGATTGAGCTCATGTTGAATTTGCTCCACCGCTCCACGGATAGCATTCTGCATCGCCAGTGAGGAAGAACCACCATGGGAGATAATTACCACTCCGTTAATACCGAGCAATGGGCTACCACCATAATATTCATAAGAACTACGCCTCTTAACAACCTTAAATGCACCTTGAACCATCGCAGCACCAAGTGCTCGGATCGGCTTACGCTTGAATTCTACTTTCAGCCACTTAGACATAGCCTTCGCTGTTGCCTCTGAGGCTTTAAGAATAATATTTCCAGTAAATCCATCAGTCAGGACAACATCTAGTTTCGTCTCAAACAGATCACCACCTTCGACGTTTCCTCTGAAATCAAATGGAGCATCGTCCCAGCCCTTCAGTAGTTTAAATGTCTCTTTTGTAAATACCGTGCCTTTCTCATCTTCTTCGCCGTTAGACATCAAACCCACGATGGGTCTTTCAATACCGAAAATATACTTAGCATACATCGAACCCATTACAGCATACACTAGCAGGTGTTCAGGTTTAGCCTCAGGATTAGCTCCTGCATCGAGAAGATTACAAACTCCGTGTTCATTAGGGAATGGAGAAGCAATTCCTGCTCTCTCCACACCTTTAAGTGTGCGTAAACGTAGTGTAGCATTCGCCACAGAGGCTCCTGTATTACCCGCACTCACCACAGCCTCAGCCTTACCAGCCTTCACTAGCTCAGTCGCTACTGCGATAGATGAATCTCGCTTGCTACGTAGAGTCTTAGTTCCACTCTCATTCATTGCTACGACCTGTGAAGCATGCACGATCTCTATTCTAGGATCAGTCAGCTTACACTTTTCACATTCAGCTTTGAGGAGCTGCTCATCACCTACTAAAAAGATTTTCTCTATGTTTGGGTAAAGTGCCAGGGCCTCACGTGCTCCCTCTATATTTACCAACGGAGCTTTATCGCCGCCCATTGCGTCTAATGCTATTTTCATTACGGTTACTCTAGTTTGATGAAATTAAATCCCAATAAAATAAAAAACAAGCACCAGGCTAGCCATCGCTTCGTTTAAATTATGTAGCTAGACGTAATCCCCACTCTGCTCTTCTGTTGAAGTCGTTCATTTTGACAATGAACAGCGTAGATGAAAAAATACAGACCTTATAGTGCATCTACGTCAAGAATCTGACGCTCACGGTAGTAACCGCATGATGGGCATACAATGTGTCCAGGAACACGGCTTTCGCATTCTGGGCAAGTTTGAAGGATAGGTGCCTTCCAGCGGTTTGCGCCACGACGCATCTTCTGCTTCATTTTTGATGTTCTACGTTTAGGAACTGCCATAGTATTTTTACCGATTTCTCGGTGGTTATTTGTTGTCTTTAAATTGATTAATCCCATCAAGCACTGACCAGCAGTCATCACCTTCATTTAGGGGTGCTTCGTTTACCTCAACTTCCACTGGTTTGTCCAGTGCTAAATATCGTTCGTCTAGAGCACATTCTTCAGGTTCGTCGCCTTCATCGCATTTGGGATAAGACGGAATATTGATCAAAACATCTTCACGTATAGCTTCAGTGGCATCGACAATTCCGCCAGTCACCTCGATCGACACCGCAGATTCATCTAAATAAATTGTCTGCACAAACCATTTATTTGTGCGCACGCACATAAATTCAAACGGAGCACCGATGTGTCCGCAGAATAAAACCTCATCATCAAAACGCTGAACCCACAAATCATACTCCAACCCACCCACTGCTCTAGCATCCTTGTCAGGCAGTGAAAATATCTTAGGATCCAACACACCAGCAATCGCCATTCCCTCTTCAGGTAGGTTAGCCAGTTCCACAATTAACTTCTCGTTCATCCCCAACCCATAAGTCCTCCACCCTACTTCGTCAAGCTTAGGCAATCAACAGTAATAAAAGCCCACTACCTTCGCCAATGACGGAGCCTAGCGACCCAAAGCACACCAACGCTACGCTACACAGAATCACTTCAACTTCTCCACTACTACTAAGAACGGCGGATTATTAGGACCATTAAGCAGCCCATACTGAGCCACCCTATACTCTTCTCTGGCTAGACCACCACACCACCTCAAAACCGCCACAGCCTCCACATCACCGCCTTCATGCCCTGGATAACACATGAGGCTAACTAAGCCACCACACTTCAAAAGCGATAAAGCACACTTCACCGCCGGCAAAGTCGTCTCCTCAGTAGTGATCACCGCCTTATCAGCCCTCGGTAAGTAACCCAGATTAAACATCACCACAGACACCTCTGTATCGATAAAATCTGTCATTTTCTCATGCCCCACTTGATGAAATTCAAATCCAGTCACCTCATTCTCCTGCATTCGCTGAGCTGATGACTCCACCGCCATAGCTTGCACATCGAATCCATAGACCATCCCCTTTCCCCCTACTAGCTTAGCGAGGAACAATGCATCATGACCATTTCCTAGAGTAGCATCCACCACCACATCACCTACTTGAGCTACATTTTTAACAAATTGATGAGCTAGATGGATAGGCTTAGGAAAGGCAGGCATAAGCTAGATCATTAAATCAAAATTACCCACTCATCCAGCGTATATTGTCCTACGAAAAAGAAATCACCCATTTTATGCATTTCAGATTTGACTTTTCTGCTAAAATACACCACCGTGTGCTCGAACAGAGGCGAGATGCACCCTATGCTGACCGCAAAATCTAACACACCAGACATGTATGATCTTATAGTAATCGGTGGAGGCCCTGCAGGATATGTGGGTGCTATCCGTGCAGCACAGCTCGGCAAAAAAGTAGCCTGCATAGAAGTAGAAAAAGCAGGCGGAACATGCCTTAACTGGGGCTGCATCCCTACCAAAGCACTCCTTAAAAATGCAGAACTTTACCAGACACTCACTAAAAAAGGCAAAGAGTTCGGCCTCTCATTCGATAACCTTCAATACGACTGGTCAACAGTCATCGGACGCTCACGTAAAGTATCTGGTCGCCTCGCTAGCGGCATCGAGTTTCTCTTTAAAAAGAACAAAGTCGACTACATCAAAGGCTACGGAAGCATCACCGCTCCTAACCGCATAGAAGTCACCGCAAAAGATGGCACTCAGCAGACGATCGAGGGAACTAACATCCTCATCTCTACTGGTTGTAAATCTCGCGAACTTCCACCACTCCCATTCAACGGAAAATCAGTCATCTCTTCTAAGGAAGCAATGATCCTAGAGACTCAGCCTAAATCAATGATCATCATTGGAGCAGGCGCTATCGGCGTTGAATTCGCATACATCTATAATGCTTTCGGCACTAAAATAACACTCGTAGAAATGCAGTCAAACCTCCTCCCTGTAGAGGACGATGATATTGGCGCAGCTCTTACTAAATCATTCAAGAAACAAGGCATCAAATGCCTCGTGGACAGCAAAGTCATCGGCACTCAAGACAACGGTGACTCAGTAACTCTCACCATCGAGAACGCTAAAGGCACACAAGACGTCATCGCTGACGTCTGCCTCGTCGCCATCGGCGTCGCACCTGTCCTCCCTAGAGGCATGGAGCCTGAACTCGACCGCGGATTCATCAAAGTGGGTGACCGTTACGAGACATCCATCCCAAGCGTTTACGCATGTGGTGACATCTCTGGTCCACCATGGCTCGCACACACAGCTTCATTTGAAGCTATCCAGTGCGTAGAAGGCCTCTTCGTAGATGATCACACACCACGCAAGGTTGATAACTTCCCAGGCTGCACCTACGCACACCCACAGGTGGCATCAGTAGGTAAGACTGAGCGTGCACTTAAAGAAGAAGGTGTTAACTACAAGGTCGGCAACTTCCCATACGCAGCTATCGGTAAAGCACAGGCATCTGGTGACACTGAAGGCTTCGTGAAGCTCCTCTTTGGTAAGAAGCACGGCGAACTACTCGGCGCACACATCATCGGAGAGAACGCTACTGAACTCATCGCTGAGATGGGACTAGCACTTGAAATGGAATGTACCACGGAAGAAATCCACGGCACCATCCACGCTCACCCTACACTCGCAGAAGCTATCCATGAAGCAACACTAGACGCAGACGACCACGCCATCCACTTCTAAGATTAAAAAATCTTCATTCAGATTTACCAAGACGTTTTTTTGTAAATAATCACAACACGAAAACAACAAGCTAATCTATAACCATTTGACTAAGCTCTCTAAAAACATTATCAATATCTATGTCTAATCCTTTCACCTACATCGTCAAACCTCTTTGTATTCTAACCTGTTTGATGACCATCAGCGTCAGTTCAGCCAGAGAATTCACCAACAAAAAAGGCCAGAAAATCAATGCAGACATCGTCTCTGTAAAGGGTGATAAAGTTAATTTAAAGAAACTTTCTAACTTTCATTCAACTAATAATAAAACTTATACTATCGAAATTTCTACCCTTTCTGAATCAGATCAGAATTATATTACTAATTGGAAAGCTGAAAACGAAAAACCTAACGATGGTGATCAAAAGGATAAAGACTCCACCAACAAGCCCCAAAATACCGTTAAATACTATCGATTATCCTACGAAACCCTCAAAAAACAGTATAATATTGAAGATAATTTCGATAACGAGTGGCCTAAACTCTCCAATACTGGCATTCCAGAGATAAAAATAGTAAAAGAAGACAAAGAGACGAATGAATTTGTTTATGAAAGCGAAAACTACCAATTCACCTGTGATGTGAAACTCTCTAAAAATGTAGTTAAAAAATTCGCCCATCTTTTTGAAGCCACCCGAAACTATTGTAAAATAATCCCCATCAGTATGATCAAAGCACGCCTACCAGCTGGGTCATACAAATATAAAATTCTATTATTTGAAACGAAAAAGTCTTATGTGAAAAATGGAGGTCCAGCTAATTCCGCAGGGGTTTACATGCCCAGCAAAGATATCATCATGGTCCCCCTCACCTCCCTTGGTGTCAAAAAAGTAGGTTCTAATTATATGTTTGACTATGATGGAAGTAATCTAGCCTTACCACATGAGATCACTCACCAACTCACCAACCCAGAATATTTTAATGCAAGGGGTTGGTTCTCAGAAGGACTCGCTGAATACATCGCTGCGACTAACTATCGAGCAGGCAAATATATGATTAAAAGTAATGCTAACTATATTAAACGATCCGTTACAGGTTTTTCCAGAAAAAGTAAACGAGGTCGTGACCTAGGCACTGAGCTCTCTGCACCAAATCTTAAAGATTATATGACCATGCCTTACTCTGAATTCATAGCCAATGGCAACTTCAACTATGGATTAGGCTTACTCATCACTTATTATTTCTTTCACTACGAAAAGGAAACTGGCAGAGACAACATCAACGCATTTCTAAAAGCTCTTAATGAAGGTAAACAAGGCAAAGAAGCACTGAAACTCCTCCTCAACAGCAGAACATTCGACGAGCTAGAAAAAGACATCTCCAAAGCTTGGAAATCTAGAGGCGTTACCATCAACTTTAAATAATAACTTCAGCATTCAGCCACAAGACCCTGAGTAAACTAGTCCTTTCTTTACCCGACCCTCTGCACAAACCAGACCACTCCTACAGTCGCTACCCCAAGCGCTATAGAGACTCTAAGCAGACTATTACATTTCTCACTCAGCTTAGTCTGAAAATAACATAGCAGACTAAAGGCAATCACCACCACCAGCACCTGTGCTAACTCTATTCCTAAATTAGATATTAGCAGAGGTCTCAGCCAGTCACCCTCGATCACGAACTGCAACGCACTCCCCAAGCTCCCTGCAAACCCCAGTCCGTGCACCAACCCAAAAAGCCCAATCGACCCATAACGCCAGCCCAGAGACCTCTTCTTCAAAATGCTCTCCACCGCTATCAATACGATACTCAGAGCGATCACAGGCTCTATCCACCCAGAGACCGAGTAAGCGTAAATAGGCAACCACCCAGCCACTACCAACCCCATGCTCACACTATGTGCCACGGTAAACACAGCCGATTGCCAGAGGAGATTTCTAAGACTATTAGCCATCAGACACATCCCCAATATGAACAGAATGTGATCCACCCCATCCGGTATTACATGACGAAACCCCAGCTTCAGCAGTTGCCAAAATGATGACACTTCAACCGATGTTTCACCCACCGCTGCACCTTGGATCTTCAGCGACAACTCACCCCCAGCATCGAGTGTCTCAAAACTAAATTCACCCTGACCAGTCCCAGGAAAAGCCAGAACTAGCTTCGGAAAACTTCCCTCTAACAGCTCCACTAACACAGATGCGTCCCAACGCTCAGGAACTAACGCAACATTATAATAAGCACCTCTATTAAGCAATTTAGGAAAACTATACGGCGACTCAATAAAATCTGGAAACTTCACCTGATAACTCACCACTTCCCCCTCAGAGACAAACCGAATACCACTCCTCAAATACAACTCTGCCTCCTCCCTAAAGGCCTCATGTTCAGTATCAGTCCTAGCCACTAACCATTCTCTAGTTGGCTGGGATTCATTCGGATCATCTCGAGTCTCGGCTATCGCATACCCAACATCAAAATTCACCAACAACTGCTTTTTCTCAGGCTGGACATCAACATAAAACTGCTCCACAGCATGGCCTTCTACTACCGGTGAGATCATCATTAACAATAAGAATCCACCAACCACCTTTAAGCAAAGACACCCTAACCTATCTAGTGGAATAAAATCTAAATACCTACGAACATGCATACTCATTATTTGTCGAAAATCAATCATTTCGCAACGCCTCAATAGGATCCAACTGGGCAGACTGAGCCGCTGGATAAATCCCAAACACCAACCCAGTCAACGCCGAAACCCCAAAAGCCACAACCACCGACAATGGCGAAACCACTACAGCCATATCAGTAAAATACTCAATCCCATACGGCAATAACACTCCAAGCATCACCCCAATAAATCCCCCACACAGAGACAACAACACAGACTCCACCAAAAACTGACGGATAATATCACGCTTCTTAGCCCCCAATGCCCTACGTAAACCAATCTCCCTCTTCCTTTCAGTCACAGTCGCCAGCATGATATTCATGATCCCTATCCCTCCCACTACAAGAGAAATCGCAGCAATAGCTCCTAGCACGATATTAAACATCCGCTTAGTAGCCTCCGTCTCTTTAAGCAACTGCAGAGGCACCGTCATTTTATAATCATTTACCTTATGAGAATAACTCAAAATCTTCTTAATCTGACTCTCAGCCGCCAAGACCCGCTCAGGACTATCCATATGCACGATCACTTGCGTAAACTCTGATTCCTCTATCGTGAAACTCCCAGCCGACGACTTCACCTCCAGATCACCAAACCTAGACTTCAGAGTAGACATCGGCACATAACAGTTCACCTGAGAATCCCGTTCACCATCATCCCCAGACTCTTGGATCACACCCACTACCTGAAAATAATCCCCTTTAATCTTCAATTCACATGTCAGCGGATCTTCATAAGTGAACAAAATATTCGCCAGACTACGGCTAACCACACAGACATTAAGCTTATTCACCTCATCCATTTCACAGAGAAACCTGCCCTTCAACAACTCTAGTTTCCTCACATCTCTAAGTTCATGATCCGTCCCTATCAGCTGCACTGATTTTGATACCCCTTTATAAAATACAGCTTCATTGAGAATACGTATCGGTAGAATTTTTTTGACACCTGGCACCGTCGCCTCGATCCGTTCTATATCGAGCGATGTGATTCCATATTTCAGCATATTATTCTCACCCACTTCTTCGTCACCAGATGGCTTCAAGCTATCTAAGATAACATTATCACTTCCCAAATGCTTGATCCTCTCCTGCGACTGCTGAGACGCACCTTCACCCACTGCCACCATCGTGATCACTGAACAAACACCAAAAATTATTCCCAGAATCGTCAAGCCAGAACGCAGCTTTCGCATCATCAGATTTTGAAACGCCTGCCTAACAGAATAATAAATTTTTATCATAATTAGACCGATCCATTCCCAGCTAAATTTTTCTCATCTCTCCGATCTTCCGTCTTAACAATCACCCCATCCTTCATCCGAATCACATACTCAGCATACTTCGCCACCGCCTCATCATGCGTCACCACCACGATGGTTTTACCCTCCTTGTGTAACGATGTCAGCACCTCCATAATCTCTTTCTCAGTCTGACTATCCAGATTACCCGTAGGCTCATCCGCCAGCACCATCAGCGGCCTATTTATCAGCGCCCTAGCGATAGCCACCCTCTGCTGCTGACCGCCAGAAAGTTGGGTTGGTTTATGCTCGGCTCGATCACTCAGCCCCACTTGCTCCACCAGCTCCATCGTATAGTCATACTGACTCTTCAGAGACACATCCTGATACACCAACGGCAACTGGATATTTTCCACCACCGTCAGTTGAGACAGTAGGTTATAGGATTGAAAAATAAACCCCAGCTTCTTGCCACGTGCTTCCGAGAGCGAATCATCGTCCATTCTAGACACATCCACATCATCTAGAAAATACCGCCCAGAAGTCGGTCTATCCAGACAGCCCAGAATATTCATCAGCGTAGATTTACCAGAACCAGATGGTCCCATGATAGTGATAAATGATCCTTCTTCTATCGTCAGATTCACCCCCTTCAGAGCGATCACCTCATCATTATTCAGAGGAAATTCTTTAGTGATATTTTCAAGTCGAATCATAGCAGTTGTTAGAATTTGTTAGGACAAATTAGTCAGCCGGATGCGTCAGTAAAACACTATCACCATCACTGAGACCTTCCTTAATTTCTACAAACGAATTATTCATAGATCCAATAGTCACCTTAGTCTTCACCGACTCATTTCCATTTTTAACATAGCAGAAATACTTCCCTCGCGAAGTAGTCAGCGCCTGTAGTGGAACAGAAATAACATCCTCTAATTCATCAATGATCACCTCAACTTTTACAGATACATTTGGCTTCACTCCAGACACATCATCCGTGATCAGAACTTCTACTCTATAAGATTTCTCACCTTTATTCATCCAAGAGGTCGATTCTGGCACTAAACCGACCTTACTTACCTTAGCATTAAATCTACGATTAGATATCGAGTCCAAAATCACACTTGCATTCTGCCCAACCTCTACCTTATTGATATGAAATTCTGGCACTGAAAGCACAGCCTTCATCTGCGTAATATTCGGTATAGTCATGATCGTTCTGTTTTTACTAATACTAGCACCTTGCTCTATAAGTCCTGATCTGCTCCTACGTCCAGGTTGATGATAGAGTGTTAGACCAGACACTGACGCATACAGCTTCGTATATTTTAGCTGACCTGTTATCTCAGTCAGTCTCTCTTGGTTAAGCGTTAGCTTCACCGACTGTGATGCTAATTCAGCTTCTGCTCTGGAGATTTTACTCTCACCCTGCTTATTCACTCGCAGGAACTTTTCCTCAGCCTCACTCATTTTAGATTCCAGCTTAGCTTCCTGTTTTGGTAAATCATACTCTTTCAGCATCTTCTGTTTACTCCTAGAAGTCTCTAGTGCCTTAAGCTTCGCATTCAGATCCAGCCTATCTCTATCGACCTGACTCTTCGTCTCAAATCCCTTATCTGCCAGTTTTTTACTCCAGTCATACCGTTGCTCGACCAGCTTATAAGAATCCAGTGCCTCAGTGATACTCGTCTCCGTATTCCTCAGCTTCTGTTGCTTATCCAGCTTCGTAAACTTCTCCAGATCCATCTTCGCAAACGTAATATCCTTCTGAGCTGACCTCTCATCACTCTCCACCGTGCTCTTATCAATAAATAGTTTATTCTTCGCAATCACCAAGGCCGTCTTATTATTCTCCACCTCTAGCGCCAGCTTCTTGATCTGTTCATTTATCTCTGTAGCATCCAGCTCCACTAACAGATCTCCCTTATTCACTATCGATCCATCAGGCACCAGGAAAATGATTTTAGAATTCCCCGTAAGTTGATTCTTAACCTGCACCTCCTCCACCGCCTTTAGCGATCCGCCCTCTTTCACCGAGATCAGCAGACTCCCCCTTTTCACCTTATGATACTCCTCCACCACATCACTGCTAGAGCCTCCACGATTCATGAAGATAATTACACCCACAATTAGAGCGGCCGCAATCACTCCGTAGAGCTTGATTTTCTTACTCAATGATTTTGTCATATAATTTATCGTGTTGTAGGATTAGATTGAAGCCAATACCCACTCTCTTCTGTGTTTAAAACTCCTATATCAGTAAATAGTTGTAGCCTAGCTTGCTGGTAATCCACCAGAGCATCAGTCACCGCATTCTGCGCCTGAATCAGCGAATCCTGTGACTCAATCAGACGTCTAAAAATCAGCGTCCCAGCCTGCAACCGCATCTGATTAGCCTCCACACGCTTCTTCGCCAGCTCCACAGCCCCCTTCTGGATCTCATAGTTCTGCTGAAACTGCCTCAACTGCCGGTGTCTCTGCTCCATCAGATTCTGAAGCGAATCAAATGACCGACTCAAGCTACGAATACTAGACTCAAACTGGATCAAGGTCGAACGATACCCATTACGTTCAACCTTCTTATTGATCGGCAAATCCAATTCCAAACCCACTCGTGTAGAAACCCTGTCAAAATTAAAATTTTCATAGCTATTCCCTGTGCTCCTTAGCGATGCATCCCCCACCAGATTTAAGCCCGCCTTAAGCCGGTCCGCAGCGATCACCACCTGCCGCTTCTGATCCTCAAACCGATCAATCTCATTCAGCAATGGAAGTCGATTCTTCAACGCCAAATTAAATGACTGCCTCGTTGTTTGAGACACCTGTTTCAGGCCAGTATTTGCAATTTTATCTAGCTCGTTATCCACCAGATCCAGATTCACCGTAGTAGGCATTCCTAAAGTCAGTTTAAAATCATCGAGCGATGTCTGATATCTAGCCTTCGCATTGATCCAGCTCGTCTTTGACTGCAGCTCATTCTGCTCCGCATCACTCACCTCCTGCGGACTAGCCCTATCTACCGCCCTCGCCTTAAGATACTCAGCATTTGACTGCCTAGACTCATAGTTCGTCAGCTGATTCTTCACAGATTCTTTCTGCTGTAACAGCCTCAGATACTGCACCACTATCTCCCGACTAAACTCATCCTGAAACTGATTATAATTCCTCAAACCATACACCACATTTCTACTAGACTGAGTCAACTGCTCAGTAGCCACCTTTTTCCCAGCACCACTCAATAAAGGCTGAAAAATATTCAACGATATCACCGAACTAGCAGATCTCCGAGGATCACCCGTAAAATAACGCAGTAAATCATTCGCCAGCGACAAACTATAACTCCCCCCAGTCTTCAAACTCTGAGAAAACCTTCCACTAGTCCCCACACCCCCACGCTGACCACCATCAGAATCCCTTGCGATAAAAGGATCTACTCCTGCCCCAAGTTGTGGATTAAACCGATGCCTGTCACCACTCAGATTCAAAGCGATCAGATACAACCTCTCCCTCTGCATCTGATACTCCCTGCTATTACGCACTCCATAATTAATAGAATCATCAATACTCAGACTCATCGACCCACCACTCTGACTCTTCCTAAGTAGCTCATCAGAACTCACATCCTTAGGCTTCCTTGCAGAATACTTAGTATCGATCGTAAAATCCGTCTTCTTCCCTAACACATACTTCTCCGCCTTCTGCAAAATAGCATACACCTCACCATCCGCCGCCTTCCGTTGCTGCTGTGCAGAACACCCAGCTAACAAGCCCACTATCCCCAACCATAAAAACAAGCGGGAAGAGTGACAGAAACATTGCATATTCCATATAGTAACGCCACCTAAGCAAAATTTTGTCTCAAAAACTTCAACTAACCCAATAAATCATTCCCCCTAACACTCACTTCCACTCCATTATCTATCCTTCACAGAAAGATTATTTCTTACTGAAATTCACTCCAAAATTGTCAAGTTCTCAAATGACCCTAATTAAGGCTGCTTGGATTCCACTAATAAACGCAACTTTTAATGGGCAGGAAGTAAACTGTTAAATCGACAAGGGAAAAGTCCTAAAACCCTTCCCTTTTGATTCAGTTATTACTTCACTACTGCCCAATCAAAAGAAGTCATGAAGCACATTACATCTGAAGAAAGACAGACTATCGAGCATCTGCTCAGTCAAAACCTAAGTCCAACAACTATTGCAAAGCAGTTGGGGCGTCATCAGTCATCAAATAAAGAGCAATGGTGACCACAGAAACGGGGAATACCGCAACGACTTAGCAGAGCGTAAGGGTTCAAGACAGGCAAAAACTTAAAACCAAGAAACGAGACTATACACCAGCTATTGAAGCTTATGTTGAGAGAGAGTTAGCCAAGTGGGATAGCCCCGAGCAGATTGTGGGAAAAGAGGTCGCCAGTCATCAGGAGATAGCAAAAGCATTAGAAATTGACTTCTTTTTTGCCCATCCCTATCATAGCTGGGAAAGAGGAATCTAACGAGAACCTCAACGGTCTAATCCGCCAATACATACCGAAAGGCACGAATATCGCAAAGCTCCCTTCAGAGCTGTTGCCTAAAGTTGAAAAAGCTCTAAACGACAGGTCAAGGAAACTACATGGCTATCCGTCACTTCAAGAAAAACATCAACAATGAACCAACGAAGAGAAAGTTGCATTAGTTAGTTCAATCCAAGAAGTTAAACATAAAATTTGTCTAATCTATATAATCTTAATTCAACAAAACGAATACAATAACCAGGAATATGAAAATTAATACTATAAAGTTGGCAATGAAACTGCTACTCGCTTTTACGCTAATGGCTTCAGCAGCTAATAAGCGAAAGATCATCTTGATCGCTGGAAATGACAGCCATGGCAATGGTGCACACGAGTTTTTAGCTGGCTGCACACTGCTAAAGAATAAGCTTGAAGAAGCTATGGCTAAAAAAGTCGAGGTCATCGTCGTAAAAGGCGGATGGCCAAAGAATCCAAACATCTTTGAAGGTGCAGCAGCGACCATCATTTATTCAGATGGTTTAGGCAGCCACCCTCTCAACAATCACTTTAAGGAACTAAACAAATGGATAGCTAAAGGAATGGGTCTCGGAATAATGCACTTTGCTTGTGACGTAGATCCAGGTGAAAAGGGCGACTACTTTAAGGAGTGGATCGGTGGTCACTATGAGACACGTTTCTCTACGAATCCTCATTGGATTTGTGATGCTCATTTAAATAAAAATCATAAGATATGCTCTGGTTGCAAAGGATTCAAACTTAAGGACGAGTGGTATTACAACATGCGCTGGTCAGAAACGCTTGAGCACACTGACATCCTTCAGGGCATCCCTGACAAAGAAGCTCGTTCAGGCAAAACTAGCTCACCTCGTGGAGCAATGAAGCATATTGTAGATGCAGCAGGGCAAAAAGAGACCCTCCTCTGGTGTGTGGAACGCCCAGATGGCGGCAGAGGCTTTGGCTTCACTGGTGGTCACTATCATTCAAACTGGAAGAACGATGAATTCCGTAAACTCATCCTCAACTCTATCGTTTGGTTAGCAAAAATCGAAGTGCCTAAAGGCGGGGTGATAACAACGACTCCAACTAAAGAAGAGATGCATTACAACACCAAGATTGAGCGTAAGCGACGCGGTGAAAAATCAACGGCAACGGAAGCTCTCTATCACAGTAAAACGATTACTAAAGGAGAAAGCGTAGAGATCTCGGTGGACATCAAGGGCAAGACTAAGCTTGTGTTAATCGGTGATAAAACAACTAAAAAAATCACAAGCCTAGCACCTGAAAGCTTTAACCTTGAAGGTGAACTTGAAGCAACAGTTTGGGCCAAGTCACCGATGTTCTACAATCCTACTAACATGGACGTTGACGCTCAGGGCAGAATCTGGGTTGCAGAAGGTATTCAATACCGTGTTTATAAAAACAAAAAAATGAACGTGAAGCACCCAAAAGGTGACCGCATCATGGTTCTTACAGACAGTAACAACGACGGCAAAGCTGACAAGAGCCATTGCTTCGTGCAGGATAAAGACCTCGTCGCTCCACTCGGAGTCGCTGTTATCGGTAATAGAGTGATCGTTTCTCAGCCACCATCATTGTTCATATATACGGATGTGAATGGAGACGCTAAGTTCGACCCAGCTGTAGATAAGAAAGAAAGCTTTCTCACTGGATTTAGTGGTAAAGATCACGACCACAGCCTTCATTCGGTGACCTTTGGTCCTGACGGAGAATACTACTTCAACCAAGGAAACGCTGGCTACTCAGAAGTAAAAGACAAGGATGGTAAAGTCACTCGTGTAGGTTCATCCTACTCAGGAGGTGGTGTTAAATTCAACAAACCAGGTGCTGTATCAGACGATGGTTTCATTTATGTTGGTGGTTTTGCCTGCCGTGTGAAACCTGATGGTAGCGGTCTAACAGTAATCGGTCATAACTTCCGTAACAGCTACGAACAAACAGTAAGCTCATTTGGTGACGTGTTTCAAAATGATAATGATGATCCACCTGCTTGTCGCACGACATGGTTAATGGAATACGGTAATGCTGGCTTCTCATCTGCTGATGGCACTCGCACTTGGAGGGCTGATCGCCGTCCTGGTCAGAGCACAGAGACTGCTGAATGGAGACAAAAAGACCCAGGCACTATCCCTGCTGGTGACATCTACGGTGGCGGAGCGCCTACAGGCATCGCTCTCTACGAAAATGGAGCACTTGGCTCTCAGTATGAAGGCCTACTTCTCAGCTGTGAATCGGCGAATAGAGAGGTTCTCGGCTACTACCCTACTCCTAAAGGATCAGGATTTCACATGAAGAACTTCAGTTTCTTCAACAGCCATAAGAAAAGCTCTAACTCACTTTGGTTCCGTCCATCCGATGTAGTAGTCGGTGCTGACGGTGCTATCTATGTAGCTGACTGGTTTGATCCAGGTGTCGGCGGCCACCGCATGGCAGATGCATTAGGCAGCGGCACAATCTACAGAATTGCTCCTAAAGGATTCAAGCCACATAACCCTAAGTTCGCCCTTAAGACAATTGACGGAATGATCCAGGCACTCAAGAGCCCAGCTGTGAACGTCAGATCACTAGGTTTCATTGGCCTCAAAGATACTGGAGCGAAAGCGATTCCAGCACTCAAGAAGCTACTCACTGATGACAACAAGTATTTCAGAGCGAGAGCAGTTTGGCTTCTTAGTCAAATCAATGACGAAGGTAGACAGACAGTAGAAGCTCTCCTTCAGAGCCCAGATGACCAGACTCGTATTGTCGCCTATCGCGCACTACGCAGAGTTCAGTATAAGTTCTATGAGCTTAGTAAGCAGCTTGCAGAAGACAAGTCTCCAGCAGTGCGTCGCGAAGTCGCTCTAGCAATGCGCAATGAGAGCTATGAAAAGAGCAAGACCATTCTCACTCGTATTGCAGAACAATTCGACGGCAAAGACCGTTGGTATCTTGAAGCTCTGGGCACAGGCTGTGCTAAGAAAGAAAAGCAGATGTATGCTCTGCTCCGTAATAAAATCGGTTCGCCTGCACTAAAATGGGACGCTCGATTCGAAGGAATCGCTTGGAGACTCCATCAACCTCTTGCTATTAAAGACTTCCGCCAACGTGCCATGTCTACTGAATTAAACCTTGTCGCTCGTAAACGTTCAATTACAGCACTGGCATTTGCAGACACTAAGGATGCAGGTATAGCGATGTTAGAAATTGCACTTACAGGTCCTGAAGACACGAAAGCGGAGACCTCTTGGTGGGTTAAGAACAAGAGCTACTCAAGTTGGAAAGACTACGGCCTAATGGCTAAGCTGAAGAGCAAGGAAGTCCCTAAAGAAGAATTTAATCTAGATAAGCACACTACAGCAGGTAATGAAAAATTACTATCAATCAAAAAGCTACTTAAGCTACAAGGCGATGCTGCTAAGGGTAAGGTCCTGTTTGAAGGCAAAGGGATTTGTTTTAGCTGCCACCAGATCAATGATAAAGGCAGAAACCTTGGTCCTAATCTCACTGGCATTGGTAAGAAATTTGATGGTTCAGCTCTACTGGACTCAATGATCAACCCATCTTCTGCTATCTCATTCGGATTTGAAACCGTCGAAGTGGAGAAGAAAGACGGCACTAAGCTTTCTGGATTCGTCGTCGCTGAGGCAGATCCACTCATCATCAAGGATCTCGCTGGTAACGATCATGCTATCGCCAAGAAGGACATCAAGAAGCGTGCGAACAGAAAAACTTCTATCATGCCATCTGTGAAGAACCTACCTCTCAATGCTCAGGACGTTGCAGACATTCTAGAATACCTTAAGAAGAACTAACAGTATTTTTCATCACCCATAGAGGGTTCCTATATGATTTTAAGCCCTCTGAAGGGCTCTGTTTTTTTCACACTACACGACAAAAAATGACAACCTTAAAGGATGTAGTGTGAACTTCAGTAATTACTTACTACGGCGTAAGATCAGAGCTAAACCTCCAAGACCAATGAGGACTGTAGAAGATGGCTCGGGGACTGATGATATATCTCTGAGCTGATATCCTGAAAGGAAATTTTGAGGAACATTTTCAAGTTGAGATTGGTAATTTTGTGTGGTTGCATCAGCAGTAAATGTGCCAATGATCCACGCTCCATCTTCTATAGTTCCAGAAGATGTTTTTTGAATAGTGGTGCCATCACCAACGCTCATCTTAAAGCCCGCATAGCTTAAGAAGATTTGAAGTTCATATTCACCTCCGATCGCTAGATCTGTCAATGTTATTGGATTTGGCGAATCACCAGCATATTGGTATAGTAAATCAAGGCTTGCATCACCTGTGTTAGCTCCGAAGGGCAGGTCAGAACCATTACGAAACAAGTTCTTAGCCGTGAAAGTTACTCCGTTAATTGTCGTTGTACTAGTATTTAGTTGGTTATCATGATTCACTATGTTGAAAGCTTCTACAAACGTGCCGTTAAGGTTAATTTCACTTGGTGCCGCATCTAGATCAAAATCTCCCCATGATATGGTAGCTGCTGAAGCTGATGCCATCATCGCTGTGGATATCGCCAGAACGATCGTATATTTATTAATTCGGAGTTTACTATTCATAACTATTCATAACTATTCATAATTGTCAACTTTTTTTTCGTTAGTTAATCTCTGTGGTCACCATTGCTCTTTATTTCACGAGTGAAAGTAGATTTATGGCAGTCCAACTGCGTTGCTTGCTGTGTGAATTCCCTCGCTTAGTTCTCTGCGGAAGAGTGCCCCAAGTAATGGGGATGGCGAACTTTCCAACTACGATCCCGACAGCGAGGACATTGATGTGAGTTTTTCCAAACTTCCAGTTAGTCCGATCCATGCTGAGGATGGATCCATTTTTCGGTTTTTGAATTTTTCATCTTGCAAACTGATTTTATAAATCGTAACAATTTTAACTCCTTCTAAATAAATAATAACTAACTTGAAGCATGAAATACACAATAAATAATAAAACACGGATTAATAAATATACGGTTGCTCTGGCGACATCCACAGCGATGATGGCATCATCCTCAGCAGCTACCATAGCATGGGAAGAATTTGATCTAGCCGCTGCACCAAGTGAAATTAGCACCAACGGCTCTTCTATAGAAGCTTTCAACCTAGTGAATACTAACCGAGTAGGGACTGATACAACGACAATCAATGGAGTAACCTTCACCGCTACGGACTTTGGGTCACAGGTAGGTGCTATTGATGATACCTACGGAGTTAGCACAGGTGATGCAAACCTTGATTTACTATACCAACAGCTTCGGAGTTTTCCAAGTGCTCTGTTCACATTGAGAAATCTAACGATCGGAAATGAATATGAACTTCAAAACTTCTTCGGCAGTAACTTAAATGGGAGCAACTATTCGATGAACGTTGGTGATGGTAGCACTATTCAAAAAACATCTTCTGGAACTGTAGAAAATGGAGCGTGGATCATTGGCACATTTACTGCTGATGCTACCACACAAGGCTTCCATTCTTCATTCGATGCAAATACAATCTCTTTATTTTCAGGATATCAGCTCAGAGATATATCATCAGTCCCCGAGCCATCTTCCACAGCCCTCATTGGTCTTGGAGCCCTAGCTCTGATCTTACGCAGACGTAGGTAAACTAACCTTACTTAAGCTTTTTAAACCTCACTTGCTTCCTTAGCATGTGAGATTCTTTAAAAAAATTCAGGTTCGTGTCTTCTTCTTTTTGCTTTCATTATATTATGTGGTTTGGGTTCGGTTATTTTACCGCCCCTGTCCACCAATTACATAATTTAGCTACTAGTCTGAATTTAGGGGATCACCTCAGACTTCGCTTCTTTGAAGTCACTCGAACGATTTGAGATGACTAAATTACTGATCGAATATATTTACAGACTTCACTTTGCCTAAAAAGAGTGGGTCTGGGAACTGTGAACGACCGATCCAGTTGTTGAAGTTAGCTCCTTTATCGCTTGGGATGTAGTCAGAGGCCTTATTAGCAACAATCCAAGTAGCATTACCTATGCCCTTTGTGAAATCATAGGATACGGCTGGGCTGAGATTTTCGGCTTCGATTTCTTTTTCGGTGAATGGTAGCTTGCGGTTTTTGTATTTCGCTTTGATTTGTTTGACTCTGTCGATCTTGATGTCCCCGTGTTGGACTTCAAAGGCATTGCGGACGTAGTTTACCACATCTGTGACTTGCTGGTCTGTTAGAGTGTTGTGAGCTGGCATGACGCCGTTGTATTTTTTTCCAGAAACGGTGATAGGTCCAGTGAGTCCTTTGTTGATGATCATGATGGCATGATTAGGATTTCTAGAGATCCAGTTTGAGCCAGAGAGGGGAGGGAAGGCTCCTGGTGTGCCTTCGCCGTTAGGTTGGTGGCAGGCAATGCAGGTTTGCTTGTAGACTTGTTCACCACGCTTAGCACTAGCAGTGAGGGGGATTCTCTTTGGTGCTGGAATGGGGTCGGATTGTTTTCCATGGCTGAGGATGGCTAGTTGCATTGCTCGCTTCAGTAAGTCATCTTTATCCCAACCTTTTTTGAGTGAGGATTTTTCTGCTCTAAGTATTTTAACTAGCTTTAGATTTCTTTCTACGTCACAGGCTAGAAGTAGTGCCGCTAGTAGTTGATCTGGATTTTTTGAGTTGAGATGCGAAAGGTGCTTTTTCGCGTTTTCTAATGTAGGCTTGCTGAGGTTTGCATCTAGATCTTGAGTGTCTGCTCCGAGTTGTGCTAGTGCGTGCTGAGCATGTAGTTTCACTTTCTCATCTTTACTTACGGCTAAAGACCTGAGCTTGGCGATATTGTTTTTGCCGCCTTTGACGAGAAGATATTGTGCTTGGAGTCTCCAGAAGAGATTGTCGTTGCTGAGTTCATCCAGTTGTTGCTTGGTGGTGTCTAGCTTCGGATTAGGTTTTATGCTGGCTTGTTTCGGCATGATTTTATAGATACGTCCGTGTTTGCGATCACGATGCTTACTGATATAGGCGTTGCCCTTACCACGTTTTTGATTATCTCCATAGACATTGTGTTGGATGATAGAGTTATACCAATCAGCGATGTAGACTGCTCCATCAGGACCGACTTCCGCAGCCACTGGTGCGGACCACGCATCTGATGAGGCATAGATGTTCTGCTCGGTGTTAGTGGTGCTGAATCCAGCTCCACGGCGATGCACTATTGGGGCTGAGACGAGTTTTCCAGAGGGGTCGCAGATCAATGCTCGGCGATTCCACCAGTCTTTTCCGAAGAGCCTAGCTGTATAGATAGAGTGACCTGCTGCGGCGGTGAAACGCTCTTTTTGGTCGATTTGTAAGTAGTCGAAGGTGTTAGGGAAGATGAGATTGTTCTGGTCTGCACGAGGGGTTCTCTGAGGCTTAATATTAGTGCCTGCGTAGTGGCGGATCGGGATGCCGACGTAGAATGAAGGATTGGCATTGGCTGTGGAACCGAAGATTCTCCCTTGTTCATTAAAGCTAAGTCCCCAGGTGTTGTTAGTGGTTGCTTGGATCGGTTCGAAGGCAGAGCCATCCTTTTTGAAACGAAACACACCTTGTTTAATGTAATATTTTATACCAGCGACTTCCGTTTTGATTCCAGAGAAGCCTGTTGTTGCGTAAATCCAACCATCGAATCCTAGACGTAGGTTGGAGACTGTAGCATGGGTGTCGGATAGGCTGATGCCACTGAAGAGCTTGGTGTGCTTGTCTGCTTTGCCATCGCCATTAGTATCTTCGATAAAGATCATGTTACCGTTGTCTGTAGTGATGCAGCCATTATCGAGAGGGAGCACAGAGGTGGAGATAGTGAGACCTTTTGCGAAAACAGATACCTTGTCTGCCTTTCCATCGTTGTCTGTGTCTTCAAGGATCTTGATTTTATCTTGTCCGGGAGAATTCATGACGAAGCTGTTAGGGTAATCATACGCTTCCACCACCCACATTCTGCCTTTGCTGTCCCAGTTCATCGCAATTGGGTTGATTACCATTGGCTCTGATGCGAAGAGCTGGAGCTTCATGTCGGCAGGGACTTGGGCTAGCTTTAGGGATTCTTCTGTTGAGAGGGGGCTTTGGAATTGGTTGTGTGGGATTCGTCGATCTAGTGGTGTGCCACGGTTTTTTTTAGGGATGATATTGACGGACGGGGTGTAGTATTTGAGCTTTGGAAGCTTAAAATTTTTGACGAGATTTGCCTTTTCATTGATCGACCACATGAGACCACGATAGACAAGATCCTGATACTCTGGTAACTCCCAGCAGCGGTGATCATGACCACTAGCTGTATAGAATATTCTGCCAGATCCATTGGTGCGCACCCAAGTCCAAGGCTCTTTTTCACGCTTTTGCAGAACCATGCGATCTTGGTTATGCTTCTGGTGCACGTAGGATTCATCCCAGCACTCGAAGCCTGGGAATCCTTTCATCACAGGATGCTCTGGGTTGGTTATTTTTGTACGGAAGACACCTTTTCCATGTGACTTGAATTGTGCTCCCACAAGTTTGATATAGGGATTAGAATTTCTGAAACACCCGCAAGCAGAGTGTAGAAATATGCAAGCTCCACCATTACTAGAGTAGTCTAACAGGGCTTTTTCTTGAGATTTAGTGATAACGTCATGGTTTCCATAAACGAGCAGGGCATCGTATTTGGCTAAATTCTCCTTGGTGAGAGCTGTTGGATGATTTACGTAGGTGTAATTGATGCCCTTAATTCCATGTGCACGGCGGATCGTGCGGAAGCGATCAAGCGGTCGGTGAGAACCATTAGGGCTGCCTAAGAATAAAACCTCGATCCGACGTGGTGGTGTTTCATCTGAGGTAGCGAATGTAGGGGCAGCATCTCCAGTGGTGAAGAACACTCCGATTAGAAGAGAGAGATAGCTTAAAAAGATAATATAGAAACGTTTCGAGAATTTATTCATATTTTATAATATATAGGCAGCTTCGGCTAAGGTCGGGGGTGTCCCACAGATCATTAAAACTCAGCTACGGTTAATTGGATGAGTTGTATCATTTAATTGATGTTGAACAAGCTTTAACCCCTGCATTATCTGCTGGAGTGGAGTCCTCTGAGCGTAGCGAGGGGGACGCAACGAAAGCAGATAATACGACCGCCAATGCCCCCAGCCCCACTAAAAGCCAAACAAGTCAAGATATTAGGAACAGATGGATACCACCCCCACAAACCCAGATACCCATAAACAGAAAAACCCTTGCTTTCACAAAGGTTAGAAGAATACTCCCAACAGGATTCGAACCTGTGACCTACGGTTTAGAAAACCGGTGCTCTATCCAGCTGAGCTATAGGAGCGCTTATTTCTTCGATGGGCAGTTGTTAATCCCACCAACCAAAAGATGCAATACCTTTTTATAGAAAAGGTATTTAAATTACTTTCCGAGCAGTCTCTTAAACGTTTCATCTGACACAAGACTCACAGCATGGATGTTTCCACCTACCATATTATTGATGATTTCCCTACACGCGGAATGATCTTCTAGAGAATCGAACTCCATCCCCACAAATGATAGTTAACACTCGCTCACTAGGCTCAGGAATAGCCCTAAGACTCTCTCAAACTTTTCTGATGGCATGACAAACTTCATCATTCGTCACAGTGACAACCCCATCCAACAGATCCTTACAGATACTATAGGTATTATCTCCTTCTAGCCTTATATTTACAGAGGCTCCACCATGACGCTTCACCTTCGGAGTCGAGATAGGCATAAAAATTTCAGACAGCCTAATGACTTCGCAGCAAGAGCCACGCCCTGAGCATGATTCCCAGCGAAAGCAGCCACGATACCACGACCACGCTCTTCCTCAGTCAGAGAAGCCATCGAATTATACGTATTTCTCCAATTATAAGCCTTTATCGGCCTTAAATCTTCACGTTTAGCCCAGATCTCAAAGTCATATTGAGGTAAAGACCGCTGCGGATCACCAACAGCATAGACTCACTGTCTAGCCATGAGAATAGCATTGATTAGTAATTCTTGATTCATGGCTCTATGTTCGGCATCGTAGTCAATAGGTTAAGGTGCAACTCTGTATGCAGAGTCCACTATTCACTTTGACCTTCTAAATTTATCTCTTCTTTCTAAGGAATGGAGGGATATCGAGATCCTCTCCGTCCACTAAATTAGGAGCTTCACCTTCAAATTTACCACGAGGTTCTCCATCTAGCAGAAGCTCTGACTGAGTGCCCTTAACTTTCTCCTTATTACTTGATGATGAATCACCAAGATCTCCCTCCTCAGATCCAGACTCCGCATGCCGTTCCATTTCTGGATCCACCACAGATTCTTCTTCAGTTTCTTTTAGCTCAGGTTCTATATCTTGCTCCACCACAGATTCCTCATCGACCTCTCCCTCTCCCTCTAAAGTTTCTTCTTCGCCAGTCACGGGGTCATCCACCACAACTTCATCAGTAAGCTCAGTCCCTTCTTCACTTTCAGGCATCTCTTCAGCCACTATTCCAGAAGGTTCTTCTATTAGTTCTTCAACGACCTCTGGCTCCACAGTTTCAATGACTGGAACTACAGCTACAGCCTTCTTTTTCTTAGATTCAACTTTCTCAGCTTTACCAATAACAGAAACTATCTCCTCAGGTAGTGAACTAATAATAGTCACGCTTAAGCTATCACCCATGGACTCATCCACAGCAGCACCAAAAAGTATGTGCGCGTTTGCTGGCACAGCCTTAGAAAGCTCTCTCATCAGCAACTCCACCTCATAAAGCGTCATCTCTGCACCACCACACACATGCACCAGCGCCGTCTCAGTATTCTTCAGGAGTTTCCCCTTATCTAACAACGGGCTGTTAAGCGCGTTCTTAAGAGCCAACTGGCTCCTGTTCTCTCCACTAGCAATACCAGAACCGAATAAGCATCTAGAACGAGTCGCTCTAAGAGAACTCATCAAATCATCCAAACCAACATTAATCAAACCAGGACGAATCACCAATCTAGTCACCGCTCTAATACTCTCACTCACCATCGTATCAGCTGCAGCAAATGCATCATGAATCCCCTGAGACGCCAAGACTAACTGACCCATTCGACCATTATCAAACGTCACTAGAGCATTAGCCAATACAGACAGCTCATTCAGAGCGGTCTCCGCCTGCTCTTTCCTTCTCGTCCCTTCAAAACTAAATGGCATCGTGCCGAATACGACTACGAATGCACTCATCTCTCTAGCGATCCTAGTCACAAGCGGAGCAGCTCCAGAGCCAGTTCCACCACCTAGACCCACACAGACAAATACTATCTTGTGTCCACGTAATGCGTCACGAATTTCAGTCTCCACCTCTATAGCAGCCTGCAAACCTAGTTCAGGATCTCCACCACAGCCAAGGCCGCGAGTCAGACTAATTCCCATCTGCACTTTATTCTTAGCCACCGTGCTAGCCAGCGTTCTAGAGTCAGTATTTAAAGCCAGTAACTGAGCACCTTCCATTCCGTCTAATGCTACACGGTCTATCATGTTAGCACCGGCTCCGCCGACTCCTACAATGATGACTTCTGAATCTGGAATAGTCTGCTGTTGCTCTCTTTGGTATGTAATCATAAATCAGTAATTTTTATTTAACTTTAGTTTACCTTTTCCCCTATCACTTGACCAGCCATAAATCTACTATCTATCCTAAAACCTCTACTTCTTAGCCTCAGTCTCCGTTTTCTTGATCGTCACGCCCACTCTATGCTATCTTCCTATTCTATCCTACGGGAAATCATGCCAAAAATGCACCGCAGGCCATTGGTATTCTCATTGATCCCTCTTCCCCAAGATGAGTATGTTAGAGTTTCTACTCTATTACGAATAGGAGCAAGGCGTCTAAGTAATCCAAAGCTAACTGCTTCAGCTGTTTTGTTATCAGCTCTAGCTATAAGTGTGTATCTCTCAACCATTATGACGAGGACATTTCCAGAAGGTTTGTCAATGATTGCAACTATCTCCCAATGACCTATACTTAGACGCTGATCCACCTCTACTGGCTTTAGCTCAATAGATGTCTGGTTAGATATTTGTCCTCTTTTATCATTTTTAATGACTCCTGTTTTTATAAGGTCGAACTTTATGGCGAAGGTGTTTATAGGTCATAATGCACAGGTTCTGTTTTGATCGATCGATACTTGTGCTGATCTGATCAGCATTTGAGTCGTCTTCAATAGAATCAGTGCATTTCCAGTCTGAATCCAAGCTTCAAATAAACAGGCTAGGTCTACCGATTGTGCTAAAAACAAATGATACGATAGAGAATAATCTCCACTATGACTAACAAACAGAACTCTTCGATTGCCTAATGATGAACTTAGTGGTCTCATTAGTGTATGAACGACGAAGCAATAACTACTTTTGATAAATCTAGACACTCCGCATTAAACACTTGGGTCACTAAAATGGTGAATCTTTGTCAACCTGCAAATGTGCATTGGTGCAATGGATCGGACGATGAATGGGCAAACCTCACTCAGGAGCTTGTAAACGCAGGAACTCTGATCCAGCTCAACCCTGAGAAACGTCCTAACAGTTTCCTCGCTCGCTCCGCCCCATCTGATGTAGCTCGCGTCGAGGAGAGGACATTCATTTGTTCTAAAAGAAAAGACCAGGCTGGACCGACTAACAACTGGGCTGAAGACGGTGACATGCGAGAACTCCTCACAAAGAAGTTCTCTGGTTCAATGAAAGGCCGCACTATGTATATCGTCCCCTTCTGCATGGGACCTCTCGACTCACATCTCGCTAAAATCGGTGTCCAAATCACCGACTCAGCCTACGCCGTCATCAACATGCGTATCATGGCTCACATGGGCGCTCATGTCCTCGACCGTCTCGAAAAAGAAGCACTCGGCGAAATGGAGTCTCGCCGTACCAAACCAGGGTTCTTCATCCCCTGCCTTCACTCAGTAGGTGCTCCTTTAGAAGAAGGTCAAGCGGATGTCCCATGGCCATGTAATGACGACAAATACATCGTCCACTTCACCCGCTCACGTGAAATTTGGTCGTATGGCTCTGGCTACGGTGGCAACGCACTACTTGGTAAAAAATGTCTAGCCCTAAGAATCGCCTCTAACATTGCACGTGAGCACGACTGGATGGCAGAGCACATGCTCATTCTAGGGATCGAATCCCCCACTGGCGAAAAGACTTACGTCACTGGTGCATTCCCATCAGCTTGTGGAAAAACAAACCTCTCGATGTTAGTTCCACCTGAGAAATACCAGAAAGAAGGCTGGAAAACGACAATCGTAGGTGATGACATTGCTTGGCTATGGCCACACGAAGATGGAAAACTCCATGCAATCAATCCAGAGATTGGATACTTCGGCGTAGCTCCAGGAACCTCATGGAATTCTAATCCCAATGCAATGGAATGTATGAAAGCCAACTGTATTTTCACTAACGTGGCTCTCACCGATGACGGTGACATCTGGTGGGAAGGCCTTAGTAAGGAACAGCCAAAGCACCTCATCGACTGGACAGGCCAAGACTGGACACCAGACTGTGGCAGAAAGGCTGCCCATCCAAATGCTCGCTTCACCGCACCAGCAAAGCAATGCCCGACCATCGATCCAGACTGGCAAAACCCAGATGGAGTCCCTATTTCAGCGATCATTTTCGGAGGCAGACGCCAAACAACGATGCCACTAGTCTACCAAGCATTCGACTGGTCACACGGTGTCTATATAGGAGCGACAATGGGCTCTGAAACTACCGCCGCTTCTGCTGGAGCGATTGGCCAAGTTCGCCGTGACCCTATGGCGATGCTTCCGTTCTGTGGATACAATATGGGCAACTACTTCTTCCACTGGCTACAAATGCGCAAGAAGGTAGAGCATCTACCACGATTTTTCCATGTAAACTGGTTCCGTCTCGATGAAGAAGGGAACTTCCTCTGGCCTGGTTTCGGTGAAAACATGCGAGTCCTAGAATGGATCACGAACCGCTGTAATGGAACAGTGGCAGGTCATGAGACTCAGATCGGCTGGACGCCACACTTTGAAGACTTTAATACGGACGGGCTCGAGAACTTCACCAAAGAAGATTTCAATAAAGCGATGGCATTTAGCCCTGAAGAATGGAGGCAGGAAATACTCTCCCAAGGAGAACTTTTCCTCAAACTCAGCGATCAGATGCCAAAAGAACTCGTTTACCAGCGTGAACTCTTAGTAGCAAGACTCACCTAAAAACCTGAACAATAGACATCGACAGAGGATATATCTAATGCTAATCTATTAGCAGAAATCATAACGTTGAAGAAAAATTAGAAAAAAACATTTTCTTACTAAGAAATATTCAATACAAATGTTTATCCACTGTAACCCACACATAATATACTTAAACTATGAGTCTACACGCACAACTTAGCCCAGAAGCACAAGTAGCATTAGCTTCCCAAAAGCGAAACTCGACCATTTCATCCATTATCATTGCGCTTCTTGTATTCGCATTGATTGCGGTCATCCTGGGATTCCTTGTTATTGCATTGAATAACAAGAGCACTGACGAAATCATCTCATACGCACCCTCATCAGATAAGAATGATGAAGTGGTAAAACCTGAGATGGATAACCAAGTTGAGAAAAAGCCATCGCCTCCTCCTTCAAGTATGGCTAAAGTTATCGCAGCCACCACCCCTTCTGCAACAGCGATTCCAGTTCCTGACGTCCAAGTAACTGAGCCATCTCTCGACTTCGGAGACGGAGACGACTTCGGCAACGGATGGGGCGACGGAAACGGTAATGGCAACGGTGGTGGATCTGGATTCAGTATCCCAGCTTCAATGAAGCAGCGCTGTTCTGCACAGGACCGTATGCAAAGACTCACGAAAGAAGGCGGTAAACCTGAATATGAAGAAGCTGTTGTGAAATCCCTCAGATGGCTGCAGAAAAATCAACAAAAAGACGGCTCATGGAAAGCCCAAGGAAGGCCAGTAGCAATGACAGGACTCGCTCTTCTAGCATACCTAGGTCACTGCGAAACACCACTTTCAGCTGAATTTGGTGAAACCGTTCAGAACGCAATTGTTTACCTTGTAAATGTAAGCGACAAAAATGACGGCAAGCTTGGAACTAATATTACCGATAAGCACTGGTGCTATGAGCACGCAATCGCTACTTACGCACTTGCTGAAGCATACACACTCTGTAACGAATTCAACGTTTCTATCCCTGGTTTACCTGAAGCTGTTATCTCTGCAGGAAATCACATCCTAGGTAACCAACACGCTAGTGGCGGTTGGGATTACTCCTACGATACATCTGGCACACGTGGTGGCGACTCATCAATCGTATGCTGGCACCTACAGGCTCTCAAAGCTTGTAAATACACAAAATTGGGCTTTAATGGTCTCGACGGTTCAGCGAAAAAGGGCATCGAATACCTTGAATCATGCGAACTCGAGGAAAAAGGAACTATCGGATACGTGCCAGGAAGTGCACTTAAAGGATTCCCGAGCATGACACCAGCAGCAGCACTCTGTTTCCAGCAGTGGGGTAAAGGCAGACGCTCAATCGCTAAAAATGGTGTGCAATGGATGAGTAAAAACAACGAATTCGATTTTAAGGAGAAAGCGAATCTTTACATGCACTACTACGCAGCACAGACAATGATCAACGCAGGAGATAAAAACTGGTCAATATACAATAAGACCACAATGACTAACCTTGCTGAAGCTCAGAATGGTGACGGATCATGGAGTATCCCTGGAGAACCAGGACACCATATGAGCTCCGCTCATTACGCCACTTGCCTAAGCACACTTATGATGGAAGTTTACTACAGATTCCTACCAAGTAACTAGCCATCAAGCTAACAGAATTTCACAGAAAACCTACAGCATACTGTTGTAGGTCTTTTTTTATCTACAAGCCCCTTGCTTAGTTGACTTTAAAAAACAAACTGCCCATACATATTACCATGTCCACGGCACTACCTCCAAGACCTATATCTGCACCAGAGAATCAAGCGCACATCGCAATTGTATCCTCCATTTACAATGAGGAATACACTAATGCACTCGTAGAAAACGCTAAAGAAGAGCTAGGGAAAATATTACCTAATGCCATACTAAGCTTCGCACGTGTCCCTGGTGCCTTTGAGATCCCAGTAGCCTGTGAAATTTTACTTTCCAATTCTAATCCTCCACAAGCAGTGATAGCTCTAGGTCTCATCATCCAAGGTCAGACCAGGCACGCTGAACTAGTCGCAAAATCAGTCACGGCTAGTCTACAAAGCATCGCGATCAGACATAAAACTCCAGTAATTCACGAAGTCTTGCTTGTAGAAAACAAAGATCAAGCCTATACACGTTGCATGGGTGAATCTATGAACCGTGGCCAAGAAGCCGCACGAGCAGCCTATACCATGGTCGAGCTTATCAATACGCTCACCCCAACCGCTACCTCAGTGACCACAATCAAATCAAACATCAGCTTCACTTAAAATGCACAGTCGTAGAGAAATAAGACAAGCCGCCATCCAATTCCTATATTGCAGAGACATCGAAGGAGGAGCTCCAGCAGAAAAAGCTACAGAAAGTTTCTGGGAACTACTTTTAGAGGATGACTTCATCAAGTTCACCAAAGCCTCAGTAAAAAGCGTGCTCCACCTTAACCAAGGTCGCCTGAAACGCTACAACAAGCTTGTCGAGCAGGCTCCCCTACTCATTCATATCATTGACGCTGATACCAGTGCTCGTAAACTAAGAATGGCTCTTAGCGCAGTCTTAAAAAGCGAAGGTAAATGGCAGTCACTTTTCGATAGGCTTCAAAAAATCTTTAAACCGAGCGATCAAGAAATCCCAAGTGACATCTCTGAAACACTCAAAGAAATCTATGTTCTTAATAAGACACTTCATAATCAGAGAAAGATTTGGTATAAGCAGTTAGAAGATTTCCCAATCTTCGCGAAACAGTCTGAGTCAGTCAACGCGAGCATCACTGCTATTGACCGAGTTTCAGATCGTATCTTCATGGTTGAGAAACCCAGCGACTTCCCTCAGCACTCAGATGTAAAGCACCTCATCGGCACTGCTGAAAAAATGACCGCATTCCAGGTCGCTGTAAATAGCTCGGTCTTGCTCGTGACTAAAAACAAGCAGGAAATCGATTCTAAAATAAATGAAGTAGTAGAAAACTATAAACCAGAGCGTATAGATCCTGTCGATAGAGCAATTTTACGAATGGGTGTTGCTGAGATTCTCTTCAAAGAAGAAATACCCAATGCAGTAGCAATCAATGAAGCTATCGAAATCTCACAGTTTCTCGCCTCCACAGATTCTTCAAAATTCATCAACGGAATCCTAGATAAAATAGCTAAATCTACTGCCTAAACTATGAGCAAGAACGCATTATTTCTTCAGACCGAGAATTTACCTAATTCATCGACCCTCATTATTCCTGGTCGTCTCGATCACCAGCAAATGGTCCAACTCGCTGAGTTACTCCAAGGTCGCAGAATCATTTGGCTTTGTGAAGAAAGCGTGATTCTTGATACTCTAACAGAGCAGCACATTTCTCAATCTGGAGCCGACGCAGTTGCCTTCTCTAATAAAGATATCGATACACAAGAAGTAGGGGCTAAGTTATTGAAAGATCTCGGTGAATCTGGGGTCGCAGTCTTCTTACCTGGAAAGGTCAATGCCGTAGCAGGTGCAGCGTCCCACATACCAGCTGACACACTCAAAGCTCTCTGCGGTCTAAAGCTTCCTACTACACCTCTTACAGTTCACGTCACCAAAGAAACTCGGTTATCAACAGTGGTGGCTAAGTCAGATACTATTTTCGTATTTGAACCAACCATAGCATCGGATAAAATCAATCCAGCCAAGTGGATACAAGCCTTACTCCACGGAAACTCGACAGCTTATCTCCAAAGCCCCTTCCTTAAGGAATCTCTAGGCTATAACCTACTGAAAGGTCTAAAGAACCACTCATCTGCTAAAATAGCAGACGGCTCAAATGATACAGAAAGATCCTACAGCGTCATCCTCGGTATGGCTCTTGCTCTCGCTGACCATATTAAGGAACAAACTAACAAGAAAAGAGTCGCCATCATTTTACCACCTGGAACTGGTGGACTTGTTGCTAACCTTGCTGTTATTTTCGCAGGTAAAATACCAGTAAACTTGAATTTCACAGCTAGTCAGGAAGCTATCAAATCCGCGATCAAACAGTCTGATGTTGATAAATACATTACAGCAGACCCATTCGTTCGTAAAGTAAGTGATTTCCCATGGCCAGCAGTTAGAGACATGATCCATGTCGAACGCATCTTGCCTCAGTTAAAAAAATCTATCAAACGATGGGTGATTGTCAGTAAGATCTTTCCAGCGGCAGTGATCGCTAAATTCGCTGGAATTGATAAGACAGGAGGAGATAAGGAAGCTGTGCTCCTCTTCACATCAGGATCATCTGGTGCCCCTAAAGGAGTCCCTCTTACCCATACTAATCTTCTCTCCAACATCTGTCAATTTGGCACTAGACTCTCTCTGGAAGGTAACTCGAGCATTCTAGGTTGTCTCCCGCTATTCCACTCATTCGGGTGCACCGCCACTCTCTGGTTCCCAATCATAGAAGGCATAAATCTCGTCACCTACCCTAGCCCATTGGAAACTAAACGGCTTGCGGAACTCATCGAGATGCACAAAGTAGACTTCGTCCTCTCCACACCGACATTCCTCAGGGGCTACATGAGGCGAGTCAAGCCAGAGCAGTTTGCCTCAGTCAGACTAGTCGTAACTGGTGCTGAGAAACTACCTCTCTCGCTAGCTGAGTCATTCCATAAGAAATTCAACATCATGCCTCAGGAAGGCTACGGTCTCACCGAGACCTCCCCAGCGACTAACTTTAACATCCCGACGCTCCTAACAACCTCTCCTGAACCTGATATACATTCATCTCGTAACGGTACAGTAGGACAGTTTCTCCCAGGCATCGCAGTGAAAGTCACTAACGCAGCGACTGATGAAGAAACTGACATCGACCAGTCTGGAATCATCTGGCTTAAAGGTGCAAACATTTTCCCCGGATACCTTAATAACAAGGAAAAGACCGATGAAGTCATCATCGACAACTGGTTTAAAACAGGTGACGTAGGTAAAGTTGATCATGATGGATTCCTCGTAATCGAAGGACGTATTTCAAGATTCTCTAAGATCGCTGGTGAAATGGTGCCCCACGAAACGTTAGAGGCAGCCGTATCCAAAGTGCTAGATCTAGATGGTGAAACTGAACGTAAGATTGCTATACTCGGTGTTCCTGATGAGAAGAAAGGCGAAGCAATCATTCTCATTTCATGTATCACTGACGCTAATACCGCTTCACAGGCTTGCACGGATCTACGTTATAAATTACTCGATGAAGGAATTCCTTCACTCTGGTGTCCACACGAAATCCTAGCTGTCGGAGAAATTCCTATTCTAGCCTCAGGCAAGCTCGACATTAAAGGCTGTGAAGATCTTGTTAAATCATTCTACGAATAATTATTCGATACTTTCATGATGGATAACGAGCGTTCAGATCTGATTCGGTTTGATAGCTTCATGCATCAAGCACTGCATGATCCAGATCGTGGATACTACGCAAGAAAGATTAAATCTGTTGGAGCAGATGGAGATTTCTCCACGACAGCGACCCTCAGTGACCTTTTAGGTAAGGCTGTTGCCGCTAGTTTTATAAAGTGGCAGAAGGAATCAGACTCGCCATTTCATTTCATCGAAGTCGGCGGTGGTGACGGTTCATTCGCTCGCTCATTCCTCAAATCTCTGCCCCTTATCAAGCGGTGGAAGACTTGTTATCATCTGGTTGATTCATCATCTCCATTAGCATCAGTCCAGAAAAGGAAACTTAAACGCTCAGTCCACTATCACGATAGTATCACCTCAGCACTGCTGGACTGTGAAGGAATCGCCTTCATTTTCTCTAATGAACTAGTGGATGCCTTCCCAGTCAGAATTTTCCAGAGATCAGGCGAAACGTGGAACGAGCTCTACCTCAAAGGGGCTGAAGAAGTGTTCCTCCCTGAATCGAAGCTTCCAAAGTCCACTTCATTCAGCCTACCTAGAACGAAACAGAATCAAAGAGTAGAAATCCATGAGTCCTATCACGACTGGCTCAAACAATGGTCTCTACTCTGGAAATCTGGTAAAATGCTAACAATTGATTACGGTGACTCCTTTCCTGATATCTATTACAGGATGCCCTACGGAACTCTCAGAGCCTACCTGAGACACCAGCGCATCACGGGAAATGCTGTTTATTTATATCCTGGATACCAAGATATCACGACCGACGTAAACTTTACCGATTTGATAAACTGGGGAAATGACCTCTCAATCAAAGAAATCAAATATATTTGCCAAACTGAATACCTCACCCCATTCGCTAGTCAAACTGATACAGATCAATACCTCATCGACCCCTTCGGTCCAGGCTCAGCCTTCAAGGTATTACTTCAGCAAAAGTAATGAAAGCTTTCAGCCTGTTTCCTCTGAGCACAAAAGCTATTTCCTAAAGTTCATATCTAAAACGGAAACTAAGACTACCTTCTTTTTTACAACTGGAGGACGTTTTCTGACGGTAGGAATAATTGGAATCCCCCAAATAATACCCAGCACACTGCAGCATAGACATGATGAGAAACTCTCACTGCTGGCAGGAAATCAGCTGAGATACACGTAGCCTTAGCCAACAGTAATAATCAGCATTCTCCCCCATTTTTTAAACTCACCCCCCCTGCCTACTATGTCCAAAAATCACATCACCCGTTTGAAGATTTAGGAAATTCATGAAACTAAGTCGATCACCTATTTGATACCCCGTTGCATCATCACTGAATCAGTGGAGGATTTGAATAATAAGGATTTGAAACATTAGAATAGAATGAAAAGGCAAATAGCCACCTTTACTCCAATCCTTCTTATCATAGCCAGTCACTTGAATCAATGTAGCCAGGAAAGCATTCCAATCGATGATCGTTTTAAGTTTTAAGACTTCAACAGTGTGCTTAGTCATCTTTTGCTGGTACTCAATGGCTGAGAATAAATTGCCACCTTTTTCATGCTCTCGGAAGTTCATAAGCTCAATTTAATCTATCAGGCAAATTTGCAAACATTAAAGCGGAATTATTACAGGCTGCCAGAGGTTACCTATAGGTAATATTTTATTACTCACAACATAAAAGTGAGAGGCTCTTCCTTTTTTAATGTCTTGGGAACCTAGAATTTCCAGCACTTTTTTCATTATCAAAATGCGATGCTTGCTGGGTGAATTCCCTAGCTTAGTTCTCTGCGGAAGAGTGCCCCAAGTAATGGGGATGGCGAACTTTCCAACTACGATCCCGACAGCGAGGACATTGATGTGAGTTTTTCCAAACTTCCAGTTAGTCCGATCCATGCTGAGGATGGATCCATTTTTCGGTTTTTGAATTTTTTATCTTGCAAACTGATTTTATAAATCGTAACAGTTTTACTCCTTCGAGTTACTCCTTCGAGTTACTCCTTCGAGTTACTCCTTCGAGTTACTCCTTCGAGTTACTCCTTCGAGTTACTCCTTCGAGTTACTCCTTCGAGTTACTCCTTCGAGTTACTCCTTCGAGTTACTCCTTCGAGTTACTCCTTCTAAATACTAACTAACTAGAAGCATGAAATACACAATAAATAATAAAACACGGATTAATAAATATACGGTCGCTCTGGCGACATCCACAGCGATGATGGCATCAGCCTCAGCAGCTACCATAGCATGGGGAGAATTTGATCTAGACGCTGCGGTGTCTGAAATTAGCACCAAGGGCACTTCTATAGAAGCTTTCAACATGGTGAACCTTGACCGAGAAGGGATTGATACAACGACAATCAATGGAGTAACCTTTATCGCTATTGCCTTTGGGTCACAGGGCTATAATGGTACCGTCGGAGTTAGCACAGGTGATGCAAACCTTGATTTACTATATCAACAGATTAGGAATTTGCCAACTGGTCCGGTATCATTGACACATCCTAACCGGTTCACATTGACAAATCTAACGATCGGAGATGAATATGAACTTCAAAGCTTCTTCGGCTATAGCGTAGCAGGGATCAGCTTTACGATGAACGTTGGTGATAGTATCACTATTCAAAAAACATCTTCTGGAACTGTAGAAAATGGAGCGTGGATCACTGGCACATTTATTGCTGATGCTACCACACAAATTTTCCATTCTTCATTCGGTACTAGTACCGACTCTTACCTTTCAGGATATCAGCTCAGAGATATATCACCAGTCCCCGAGTCATCTTCCACAGCCCTCATTGGTCTTGGAGCCCTAGCTCTGATTTTACGCCGTAGTAAGTAATTACTAAAGTTGTATATCATACTTTTTAAAGTCAAGCATCTCAGCTAATATTAGTTGAGATGCTTTTTATGTATAGGTGTCGGCTGGTTACTCCAGATTTAGATTGAACTAACTAATGCAACTTTCTCTTCGTTGGTTCATTGTTGAGGTTTTTCTTGAGGTGACTGATAGCCATGCCGTTTCCTTGGCCTGTCGTTTAGAGCTTTTTCAACTTTAGGGAACAGCTCTGAAGGGAGCTTCGCTATATTCGTGCCTTTCGGTATGTATTGGCGGATTAGACCGTTGAGATTCTCGTTAGATCCTCTTTCCTAGCTATGATAGGGATGCACAAAAAAGAAATCAATTTCTAATGCTTTTGCTATCTCCTGATAACCGGCGAACTCTTTGCCATTATCTGAAGTGATTGTGTGCAATTGATCCTTGTAAGGTGTTAGTCGTGCGATTGTTACGGCAGTTATTTCTGTTGCCTGTTTACCTCTTAGTTGCTCCATGATGAGAAGTCCACTGACTCGGTCGTTGATGGTTAAAATAGCTCCGCTATGACCACTACCAATCATTAAATCTAGCTCTAAATCGCCCAAGCGATTACGCTCGTCCGCGACTCCAGGACGCTTATCAATGCTTGTTGCATTACGGATTTCACCGCATAGAGCCTTCTCTAAACCTCTTTTCCCACAATCTGCTCGGGGCTATCCTAGCTTAGCTAATTCTCTCTCAACATAAGCTTCAATAGCCAGTGTATAGTAGCGCCTCTTGGTTTTAAGTTTTTGCCTATCTTGAGCCTGACTCACATGAACAGACCTCTGTGATGGTCATCGTGAAATAGGCATTTTTGGCGGTTTTTGGTCAAGATATGCAAGAGGGAGCGTTTAGGGCTGGAGTATTTTTTGGAAGCTAGCTAGCTTGCCTGCATGAAGTCCATTGATATTAATTCAATCAAAGAGTATCTGATCAGTTTACAGAATGCCGTTTGCAGAGAGCTAGAAGAGCTTGATGGTGAGGGGAAATTTCAGGAAGATACTTGGAAAAGAGAAGAGGGTGGAGGCGGTCGCTCTACTGTGATGACTGAAGGGGCTGTGATAGAAAAAGGTGGAGTGAATTTTTCTCATGTAATGGGCACTAGTATGCCTGGTAGTGCTACGGCGCATAGACCAGAGCTAGCGGGTAGGAGTTTTGAAGCGATGGGAGTATCGCTGGTGATTCATCCGAGAAATCCACAGATTCCTACGACGCATATGAATGTGCGGTTTTTCGTGGCAAAGAAAGAAGGTGAACCTGATATTTGGTGGTTTGGTGGAGGCTATGATCTGACTCCATATTATCCTTATGAGGAAGACTGTGTCGCATGGCATCAGGTGGCTAAAGATGCTTGTGATCCATTCGGTGATGATCTTTATGGACGTTATAAAAAGTGGTGTGATGAGTATTTCTACCTTAGGCATAGAAACGAAACTAGAGGGGTCGGCGGTCTGTTTTTCGATGACCTGAATGAGCTAGGATTTGATAAAAGTTTTGAATTTATGCAGAGCATCGGTAACAGCTTTATGAAGGCTTATTCTCCTATCGTTAAGAAGCGAGTGCAGAGCTCTACTACGGAAGCCGAGAGAGATTTCCAGCTCTACAGACGTGGTCGCTATGTAGAATTTAATCTCGTTTATGATCGTGGCACATTGTTTGGTCTTCAGTCTGGTGGGTGCACGGAGTCAATTTTGATGAGTCTTCCACCATTAGTGAAGTGGGAATATTGTTATGAACCAGAGCCAGACACTCCTGAGGCTAAGCTTTATACTGACTTTCTGAAGCCACGAGACTGGATTTGAGGTATAGTCGATGTAGCTATTTAGACATGAGAGGGTTTCACGGTATTCATGCGGTGACTATTGAGACCATAAATAGTATGATTTTTAAGGTGGCTTAATCGTATTGAGAAGATGTTATAATCACTTGCAATAAGTGGTGTGATAGAGGATGTTTCCTCTATGGCGATTGAAGCAGTTACTAAGATTAGCGGAAGAGCAGTTCCTGTCACGGGAGTTGATGTAGATACGGATCGTATTATTCCTGCAAGATTTCTAAAATGCGTGACATTTGATGATCTAGCGGAAGGGTTATTCTATGATGAAAGATTTGATGCGCAAGGTGTCAGTAAAGGTCATAGTATTGATAATCCAAAATTCTCTGAAGCATCCATCATGGTCGTAGGATCTAATTTTGGCTGTGGATCATCTCGCGAGCACGCTCCACAATCGATCAAACGATTTGGAGTTAACGCAATCGTCGGAGTGAGTTATGCTGAGATTTTCTTCGGTAATTCTACGAATCTAGGAATGCCGTGTGTCAGTATGACTGAGTCTGATAATGAAGAACTCATGCAACTGACTAAGGAGAATCCAGAGGCTGAGTTATCCATAGATCTTGAGTCGATGGTGTTAAGCTTCGCAGGAAGAGAATACATGATCACGATGCCAGATGGAGCTCGCGAAGCTCTGATCAGCGGGAAATGGGATGCTATCGCTGAACTAGTCGAGAACATGTCTAAGATAGATTCCGTGGCAAGTTCTTTAGCCTACGTTTCTTAATGGGCGTAGAGGTTTGGGTAATGCCAGATGAGTGGGCGTTTTGAGCGATCAAACTGTGGGTTCTTGAGGATAGGGATGATTGAAAGACCGTCGTTCTTTGGGATATCTTTGATGCCTACCATACCTAGAATAGTGAGGAAGATATCTTAGATAATAGCAAGAAAGTTGTGCGATATATTAAGAAATCAACATTTACAAGAAGTCTCATGGAGAAGGGGGGCTGACAGAAAAGGAGAAAGTAGGTAAACTACCGAACCTGAGATTTTGTAGACACTGCGGATCCTATAATAAGGAGTTCGGTCAGTTTGTAGCTGTTGAGGTTTGAGTATTATGCTTGCTATTGAAGCTTGTTTTCATTAACGCTTCTTAAACATTATGGAGATTTGGGAAGCTATCATTGTAGGAATTGTTCAGGGCTTGGCAGAGTTTTTGCCGATTTCTTCATCGGGGCATATTGTGTTAACTCAGGTTCTCTTGGGGATTGATGAGAGCAGTTTAGATTTTGAAATTGTGTTGCACTTGGGTACACTAGTTAGTGTGCTAATTTTTTTCAGAGCTAGCTTGTGGAGGCTTTGCCGATCGCTATGGACTAAGGACATGGAGGAAGACAGAATGATGATTTTTTGGTTAGGTGTGGCGACTGTTCCTGCAGTTATAGTGTATAAGTTATTTGGTGATTATTTTAAGGCGGCTTATGAAAATCCGGTTTTAGTGAGTGGTTTGTTACTTTTGACGGCTGCGTTATTGTTTGTTCCTAAGTTTGTGAAGGGCAAGTCAGCAGGGGTTGGCGCTAAGAGTTCACTATGGATGGGTATCGGCCAGGCGTTTGCTATTCTTCCAGGTATTTCGCGTAGTGGATCTACGATAGTGGCTAGTTTAGTAAGTGGGGTTAAGGCCGAAAAGGCTGCAGAATTTTCGTTCTTAATGTCGATCCCCGCAATCGGTGGGGGATTCATTCTGAATTTAAAAGATAGGGCAGAGGAGTTAGGAACTGGAGGAGAGTCTAACTGGGCAGCAGCTCTCGATGCATGTCTGAATCAAGCTTATCTCTACGGAGCTTTGGCTTCTGCGGTAGTTGGTTTGTTTGCTATCTACTTGGTGATGGGAGTTGTGAAGCATGGAAAGTTAGAATATTTCTCTTATTATCTTATCGTAGTAGGTATTACTGGTATGATTTATTTTTCTACGATAGGGATGTGAATAGATAGAGAATGAGGCGAGAGGTATGCGTCTGAGGAGTCTGGTGCACTTTGGTGAGGACTGAAATGACACCGGAGGCGGAAATTCTGACTGACATGATCCGATCTATGCATGCACGAATGGAGTCGTGATATTTGCTCATGATATACGGGGTGGCTGGGCCCAAGTAATAATTATCCGACATGCTTACTGAGTCGCTGAGACAGGAAAGATAAAATATGTGGATTCTCTGTATGGACATAATCGTAAGATATTGGTAAAGAAGGGTGATCAGGTCGTTCGTGGGCAACAAATAGCAACGATGAGTAATAACCGTGAGATGTATCCAGCGCATCTACACTTTGAGATTCGTCATAATATAAAAATAGGAATGCAGGGAAATAGCGTCTAGACGCCGAATTTTGGAAGGGGAAGATCGGAATGAAGCGTAACGAAATGGAGGGATTCCCCTTCCAAAATTCGCAGCTCTTCAGAGATAAACCTTGAAGATTAAACTTAGAACAAATACAAGCAACCCAGCTCCTGCACCATAACTTAACTTAGCCTTCTAGTGGTCGAACTATGGGGGCCACCTCATACAGAAGCGGTCGAAATATAATCCCTCTCCCTTTATAAATCACTCATCATGTCTTCACCTACCGCTATTAACCTGCTCTTCGATCTATTGCTCTACTGCATGATCGCTATTACAATCGCCATGCCACTTTACCACTTTGTGCGTGAAAGCTCACCAGAACTCAGCTGGAACTATCACGGCAACGTGCCTACATCACACCTAGGTCCACTCGATATCTTAGGAGTATCCGTTGCTCTATTAATTCCGATGTCGAGCGTCTTGCTACTGAAATTCGCCTCACCTCAATTCATGGAGACCGCTACTAAGGCAAGCTCGGAGGGATCCAGCGTTTTCACCATCATATCTAACATCATCAACCAGCTCGTCTTTGCCAGCATCGTTGTTTTATTCATCGTATTCAGAACTAATATCCTGGAAGCCTTTGGACTCAAGCGTGCCAACTGGGCTAAAATCGCAGCTACCGTAGGAGTAGGCATGGTCGCCATTTACTCCAGTGTATTATTAATCAGCTTCATCGTCACTCCTCTACTACATCAGATAAATGAGGGTCTAGAGCCTCAAGTGGCCGTTCAGATGATCTTCGATGCTAAGAAAAATAACCCTAGTTTACTCATCGCACTCGCTATTATGGCTTGCGTAGTTGCCCCTATTTGTGAAGAGATTCTCTTCCGTGGTTACCTCTACTCAGTCCTCAAGCGCTACTCATGCAGGCTCTTCGCCGCTATCATTTCTGGCCTCATCTTCGGCATTATCCATGCCAGCCTCACCTCAATCGCACCTCTCGCAGTAATAGGTATTCTTCTCGCAGTGATTTATGAATTCTCAGGTTCACTCTGGGCACCTATCATCTGCCACTCCATATTCAACACGGTCAACATCCTAGCTATGATATTCTTCGTCAATGCAGCAGATCTCCCATACTAGCGAGAACACACTCATCGCATCACTCACCAAGGATCTCGTCTCCACGCCAGAGATCCTTGTTGGTGTAGGTGACGACTGTGCCGTGATCAAAAAAGACGAAACTTACCACACACTTCTTAAAACTGACACCGTCGTAGAAGGCATCCATTTTGAATCCAAAGAAGATCCAACTCGGGTCGGCTGGAAGGCCGCTGCCAGAGTTATCAGCGACTTCGCATCCATGGGTGGCAAACCAGAAGCCCTCCTCATCACCATCATTCTGCCACCAGAAACTGAGCTAAACTGGATCCACAAAATTTACAACGGGCTCAAAGCTGTCTGCCAAGATTTCAACTGCTCAATCGTAGGCGGAGAAACCTCATCAGCACCTACAGGATCACCTAAGATCATCTCTGTTTCTGGCACAGGCATAGTCCAAACCAGCAACCTAACCCTGAGGAATAGGGGCAGTTCAGGTGACCTCATCTACGTCACTGGCAGCCTCGGAGGATCGATCCATGGCAAGCACCTCGACTTCACTCCACGAGTCAAAGAAGGCATGTGGCTTGCAGAGCACATCAAGCCCACCTCCATGCTCGACCTCTCAGACGGCATCGACAAAGACCTCCCAAGAATAGCCGATCAGTCACAGACAGGCTTCAAGATCTACTCAGCTAAGCTCCCTCTCAACCCAAACTGCACCACCAAGCAAGCCCTGAGTGACGGCGAAGACTACGAACTACTCTTCACCATCTCAGCAGCTAGAAAGAACGAATTAGAGACCAGTTGGGCGACACAATTCCCAAAACTAAGACTCACCAACATCGGTCACCTCACTGAGTTGCCCCCCGATTCCCCAGAGCCAGATCCCGCCAAAAACACCGGCGGCTGGGATCATTTCCCAAAATAACCCTGTTAGGGCTAAGTCAGTATTCTGTTAATTCTGTCTAACACCGCAGGCATCAACTAGGTCATTTTCTCTATAACAGCATTTTCACGATTATCACTTGTCATTTCACGATTAGTGCCTAGTCTCTAAATCAACAAATCATGGAGACTTTCTTGCACATTCTCAAAGTCATCGGGCTCATCTTGCTCGTGCTTCTCAGCTTCAATATCATCATCTTCATTCACGAACTAGGTCACTTCCTAGCCGCTAAATGGAGAGGCCTACACGTAGAGAAGTTCCAAATTTGGTTCGGTAAGCCCATCTGGAAAAAGACCATCAAAGGCGTCCAATACGGACTCGGTTCTATCCCAGCAGGAGGATTTGTCTCACTCCCACAGATGGCTCCCATGGAAGCCATCGAAGGTGACAACAACGATCGCAAAGAACCACTCCCACCCATCACCCCGATGGATAAAATCATCGTAGCATTCGCGGGTCCACTCTTCTCATTCTTACTAGCAGTGTTTGCAGCGTGTATTATCTGGAACATCGGAATGCCTGACAAAGTCACTCACACTCAGACTGTCGGCTACGTAGTCGCTGGAGACAAAGCAGATCAGGCAGGTTTTAAAGTAGGTGATGAGATACTACAGATCAATAACGAGAGCGTTGAAGGATTCAGAGGTAACCTCAATTCAGTAAGCGAAAGTATCATTTTTAGTGAAGGAGAAAAAATAACTTTCTTAGTTGATAGAGGTGGAGAAACTCTCACTCTTACCAGTGAGTTCAACATGAAAGAAGGAACTCTTACCCAACGTCGAGGCACTAGAAAAATAGGCATCGGACCACAAGGTGATCTTATCGTCGACACCATAGAGGCTGGTTCTCCCGCATCAATTTCTAACTTCCAAAAGAATGACCTCATTGAAAAAGTAAATGGCATTCAAATCTACAGCTACGCTCAATTCTTGGACACCATCAAGACTCAAGCTGGTAAAATAATCACTGTCACAGTCAAACGTGGGGAAGACTCCGTCAACGTAAAAACGATGCCAATGACACCTTCTAACGGTTGGAAATCTCACGACAAAGCAGAACTCCTCCCTCTTTTAGGCATAGGCTTTCAAAACACCCCAAGAGAGCTAATTTACCCAACACCAGTCAAGCAACTTAAGGAAAGTGGCATGATGATGTGGACAACTATTAGCAAGCTAGTCTCCTCATCATCTAGCATTGGTGCAGATCAACTATCTGGTCCTGTAGGCATCGGAAAAGTTCAATATCAAATGCTTAATAGTGATTACCCAGTCAACTACATCTTCTACTTCTGGGTGATCTTCAATGTCAACTTAGCTATTTTCAACCTACTCCCATTCCCAGTCTTAGACGGTGGTCATATCACCATGGCTGTAGCTGAGGCAATCCGCAAGAAGCCGTTCAATACAAGAATGCTAGAAGTGGTGCAAACCGTTTGTGTTCTACTCCTACTCAGCATGTTTGTTTATGTCACCATCAAAGACAGCTTCCATAAAGAAGAACAATACACAATCGACACTATCCCAAAGGAAGGTCCAACTTATGACTTAACTGATCTAAGAAACGCTCTAGGGGAATCAGATACATAAAAGCACTGAGAACAAATGCGATGAGCACTCCTCCCGCTCCCATATCTCCCCCTCAGCGACCACCGTAATCTGATACTGCAGTGTGAAAATCTCCTTCACTGCGTTCTTACACAGTAGGTAAATACAACCAAGGCGACGCTGGCGATAAAACTCCCCATGAAATAGTAGAACCAGCCTACCGCTAACAAGGACATTCCCTCTTTATAGAACCTCACTCGGAGTCTCGTAGGGAGACACTACTTTTTCTGAGTCACAGTTCATGAAATAAATTTTTGTTTCACCCATTCCAGTGACTGCTCTCTCTCAGTCAGTCTACCCTCCAGCTGTTCAATCTGCACCTGTTCAAGGATCGCCTTAAACTCTGGTCCAGGCTTCATCCCCATCCCTATCAAATCACGGCCCATCACCAGTGGATCAGGTATCAGCGGCTCATTAGCAAACTCTACCTGCTTCGACAAAACGAAATTATAGTTCTCTGTAAATCCATTACTACTTTTACAGTCCACCCGATGCAGCTCTATCTCATCATCAAAAGTCTCACGTGACATAAACCTTTTAAGTTTCGATACCTTCATCTTCATCACGTTCATGAAATTCATGTGATTAGCCACCATCACCTCCACATCCTCTATCACGCTGTTAGAGTATTTCATCCTCCGCAGAATCTCCACACTCATCTCAGCACCCACACCCTCGTGACCATTAAAGCGGATTCGTTGATCCGCTTCATCATATGTATAAGTCGCTGGCTTACCAATATCATGCAGCAACACGGCAAGACATAATTCTAAAGAAGGAGCACGTTCCTTTAGATCATTCAGCATCTCTAACATAATGCAGGTATGCACATACACATCACCTTCCTGGTGCCACTGGGGAGGCTGTTCACAGCCTATCAAATCCAGCATCTCTGGGATGAAATATTTGATCAACTCACTATCCACTAATAACTCCAAACCACGACGCCTTGCCAGAGCCAGCATCGTCTTAGAAAACTCAGTCTGTATCCTCTCCACCGCTATCTTCTCTAACATCTGCGCATGATCACAAATAGCGGTCCAAGTATCCTCCTCAATCTGAAACCCTAGAGTCGTAGCAAACCGCACCGCTCTCATCAGCCTCAAAGCATCCTCCTGAAATCTCTTCTCAGGATCACCAATCGCCCTAAGAATCCCAGCTTTCAAGTCATCCTGCCCACTTACAAAATCAATAATCTCACCACTCTCAGGATCAGCAAATAAACCGTTCACCGTAAAATCTCTCCTCTGTGCATCTTCCTCAGGAGTGGAAAAAGTAACCGTCTCAGGCCTTCTACCATCCACATAGCTCCCATCAGTCCTAAACGTTGCAATCTCAAAATGCATCCCTTCTAATTTCACCAAGATCACCCCAAAATGCTCCCCAATAGAATCAGCCTTAGGAAATAACCCCAGCACTTGTTTAGGCGTAGCACTCGTAGCAATATCAAAATCTTTCGGCTCTTTACCTAACAACTCATCCCTCACACACCCACCCGCAAAATATGCGATAAACCCAGCATCTCTCAGCCTCTTCGCCACCACCATCGCCACTCTCTTCTCATCGCTCATCCACACCATCATATTCCAAACGATCCACAGGAGCAATTTATTAGTGACTTGGATTCAACTAATTAATGCAACTTTCTCTTCGTTGATTAATTATTGATGTTTTTCTTGAGGTGACTGATATCCATGCCGTAAATTTTAAGGGTAATGTCTGGAGTAACTAGCCGACACCTATACATAAAAAATATCTCAACTAATGTTAGCTGAGATGCTTGACTTTAAAAAGTATGGTATACAACTTTAGTAATTACTTACTACGGCGTAAAATCAGAGCTAGACCTCCAAGACCAATGAGGGCTGTGGAAGATGGCTCGGGGACTGATGATATATCTCTGAGCTGATATCCTGAAAGGTAAGGGACCTTTCTATTATTTCTTGAAGAAGAGAAATTTTGTGAGGTAGCATCAGCAATAAATGTGCCAATGATCCACGCTCCATTTTCTACAGTTCCAGAAGATGTTTTTTGAATAGTCCAACCATCACCAACGTTCATCGTAAGTGATGTCCCTAAGTTATAGCCTAAGAAGGTTTGCAGTTCATATTCATTTCCGATCGTTAGATTGCCCAATGTTATAGAACTAGCCAAGTAGCCGCCATCCCCATTACTTGGGGCACTCTTCCGCAGAGAACTAAGCGAGGGAATTCACCCAGCAAGCATCGCATTTTGATAATGAAAAAAGTGCTGGGAATTCTAGGTTCACAAGACATTGACTTTCTAGCTATGGATCGTGAATTTAATGGTAGAGAGTGGCTTGAATGGCTCAATGATAAGGAATTATCATGGGTTTTACGCATTAAAAGAAACATGATAGTTAACGGTAAACATGCCCACCTACACAATCTGACAAAGAAGTTAAAAGCGAATCAAATGCAAACTATTTGGGGGATGAATCTCTACTTTGGCAGCAATAAAATTGAAAAAGGAAGAGCCTCTCACCTTTCCCTTATCGATTTAACAGTTTACTTCCTGCCCATCAAAAGTTGCGTTTATTAGTGGAATCCAAGGTTTAAAGAAACCTCGAAGCTAGTTTGTCAGTTTCTACTGAGACATAGACTTCTTAGCCAATAACAAGGCACCAGTAATCCCAGCCTGATTACCAAGCGCAGGAGAAACTAATAGTTCACTATTCTCAGTCCAGTATCCACCTACTAGTTCAGTATATTTCTGCCTTATTTGTTCCAGTAGAAATGGCTGCTCCATCACTCCACCACCAAGAATGATTCTCTCCGGTGCATAACACGCAACGTAGTTCTGCACCATTGCCGCCAAGTATCCGGCCTCCAGATCCCATGCCTCATGCTCACGACCTAGTTCCTGAGCAGGGACTCCCCACCTTTCTCCAATAGCTGTGCCACTGGCTAGCCCCTCCAGGCAGTCTCCATGGAACGGACACACACCTGAAAAATCATCTAACAAGGGAACACGCATGTGTCCCGTCTCAGGATGAGGACTCCCGTGCAAAGGCTGACCTCCGATCACCACCCCACCACCAATGCCAGTGCCGACAGTGACATAAACATAGTTACTCAGTCCAACAGCAGCTCCAGCAAAGCCTTCGCCCAAGGCGGCGGCATTCACATCTGTATCAAATCCAATGCCCACTCTGGGGAATGCATTTGATAAAAACCCAATCACATCTGCCCCCTCCCATTCTGATTTTGGTGTAGCCAGCACTTTCCCATAGTCCTTACTGCTGGGAGTCACGGAGGCAGGACCAAACGTCCCGTATCCGATAGCAGCCAGCTCACCATGTTTTATGGCTGCATTTTCTAAAAACTCTTTCACACGAACCAAAGTTTCCTCAGGCTGTGTGGTGGGGAATTTCTGTTCTTCCAGCACCTCCCCAGGCTCATATGCCACGGCACACACCATCTTCGTTCCACCGGCTTCAACGCCACCTAATAATTGTCTCAAATTGTTCATATTAATACTAAATCTTATGGTTAACTCTTGGGAATCGTTGTCTGGAGAACAACGGTATCACTTTTTGCAATCAACGAGTTAGTTCCACACGGCATCAGAAGAAAATTACCAGTGCCGTGGGATCGACCATCACTGGACTCTACCTCACCTGACACGACGACAACAAGGGAAAATCTCCACACATCAGGATCAGCACTGGTAGCTTACTTTAAACTGACTGACGATCCAGGCTCTATCAGCCTATTCACAGGACTAGGCATGGAGCCATCTGGCAGCTATGTGGTTGGATTTTTAGAAGCTAGAGGTTCCTGCTCACACGCTATCAGCACTTGCGGCTTATCCGCACCTAGGTTGCAGATGTCAGCAGTTTCAAGTGCCAGCACATCACTCCATCTCATCTGAGATCTACTGTCTAGGTAGAGAGACGCCTTGGAAATTCCTAGAGGATGTCATGGATGAAGTAGTTACTCTGTTTCCGAGCGAATACATCCACATCGGTGGTGATGAAGCTCGTTATAGCCACTGGAATAAATGCAAACATTGCCAAACCAAGATGAAGGCAGAAGGTCTTAAAACTTCTCAGCAACTTCAAGGCTGGGCTGAAATCCTCGAATGTGAAGTTTCTAACAAGACTGGCATCATGCCTTGACATAAAACACAGCACAGTAGCTGCCAAAAACAGGTAACCCTGTGATGTCTGCTATCATTCATCACACTTACTTCAATACTCCAGAGAGCAAGCTAGAAGGTGAGCCGCCAGCCGCTACTTGGTTAGCTCCTATCACGCTCTCAGCTTACAACTGGGATCCAACTCCTAAGGAAATCAGAGGAACTCCAGTAGCTAAAAACATCCTCGGACCTAATAGTTGTCTCTGGGCTGACAGATTCTTACACAGGTGATATCCCAATTTTAAATGGTTCCGTCCGTTTCACAGTTGATGGTAGTAATCCAACAATGAATTCTGACCACATGATGTTCCCTGTAACTTTAGATAAATACAGTATCCTCAAAGTAGCCACGTTCAATGCGGATGGTAGTAAGAGCAGTCTTGTCGTGAACTACGGTAAGAAGATGAAAGACTACTCCAAAAGGTAAACGTGGTGCTCCAAAAATCTATGGTAATTCGCTGATTGAGGTTCTAAAAAAATGCTGGCTATGTATGGATCAGCCATGTGGGAAACGGCGTGAAAGACACGCTACCTATCTGGGTTGAATTCCTCAAGACATCTAAGGCAAATAAAGATCAATTGAAGTCCATTTATGAAAGTCTCCCTTTTAAGCTTCTAGGGGTCGATAGCGACAACGGAGGAGAGTTCCTCAACTACTTTGTTTATGATTGGTTAAAAGAAAAAGGCATCGAGTGGGCACCAAGCAAGAGCGACGACATAGTAAAATAAGTCAAACACGATCTCAACGATTGATAGACAGTGGGAGTCTAACATCTGCTGAAAAGAAGTATCTAAAAGCACAAATATCATCAAATAATCCATTTACTATGAAAGCTGAAATAGATTCTAGGTCGGACGTGTTTTGGCGTAAGAGAAATGAGCTACTAGAGCAGGAGGAGGGAGAAAGACTTGCCTTCTGAAGGCTGTTCTACGCTACGCTCCGAATATCCTTCAGAGGCACTAAATCAACCACAAACACAACATGCGTAGAGTGTCCCTATTATGAGGCAACAGGCATAGTAGAAGAGATCCTACTGTCATAGGGCTGCCCGAAATAATATAGTAGAGCTGTTTAATGGCGGGTCAGCAGGGATTCGAACCCTGGATACCATCACTGGTATACACCCTTAGCAGGGGCGCGCTTTCGACCACTCAGCCACTGACCCGTGAGTTGATATATATCGAACTGCGGACAGAAAAAACATAACTAGTGCAATACGTCAATACTTGGTTATAATATTTGTTAATTTTTATTGGAAAATGCTCAATTTGAATCTAATTTTGACCATGTTTATGATCAGAGTTCAGTTAATGTCTATTTGTAGGAATTTTGCGATACTTATTGTTCTGTTTTCTGGTGTGGCATGCGTGCCTCCAGTGGATGAAGAGGTGTTTGTTGTGGAAGAACCTAAGGACAGGTTGGTTGCGAGAGTTGCATCGATCCATCTTAAAGAAGGTTATACTCTGATGCAGAGGTATGGTCGTCTAAAAGTGGGCGATAGTGCTATTCTCTATAGTATGAGTGCTAGTGGAGAGGTCGCTAACCTCAAAGTGACCGGAGAACGGTTAGGGCAGTTTCTCGCTGCAGATATTATTTCTGGAACACCGAGTATAGGTGACGCTATTTATCTAAGAAATATTGATGTAACAAGTGATCCAAAGGTTACCTTAAGAGTATTCCACTAGACAGGTTACTGTTAAAGATCGATGCCCCTGACATACTTCCACCGACTTCAGTGATAAATAATCAAGTAAAAGATGCTCCAAATCTTAATCACCCAGCTAACATCGTCTCAGTAACTCGTCATCTAACTAAACATTGGGGGGTAATTTTACAGATTTCTCTCGTATTATAGACCAAAAAATTACTAGCTTTTCCCTCATCAAATGATCACTACTGGCCCACTCAGACCTATCTATATCTGCGGCTCTACAGCTACAGGTAAGACTGGTGTATCCATCGTACTTGCTAAGCAATTAGGTGGAGAAATTGTCAATGGTGACGCTTATCAGGTTTATTCAGGAATCGATAAAATATCAGCAGCTCCGTCCAAGGAGGAGCTTGCTCAAGTTCCTCATCATTTATTTGGTGTACTGAATCCTGAGCAAGATTTTGATGCTCAGTCATACATAGAACTAGCAAAACCAGTGATCACCGAAATCCAACAGCGTGAGCGAATCCCAATCATCGTTGGTGGTTCAGGAATGTATCTAAAATTTCTCACTCATGGCCCATCCAAGCTCCCATCTGGTGACCCAAAACTTCGTAAAAAATTAGAACTAAAGTCTGACCTGGAGCTAATCCAACAACTCATGGAGCTAGATCCTCTAGGAGCTAGTGAGACTAATCTCAAAAACAGACGCTATGTGATCAGGGCATTAGAGATCTGTCTTCTATCTGGTCAACCCATGTCACAGCTCAAAACTGACTGGAAAAAAGACAACTCAGAAAAAGAACAACACCTACGTGGCTACGTTCTCCATTGGGATCGAGAAACCCTAAGGGGACGTATCAAGTTACGCACCAAAATCATGCTCGATCAAGGTGCAGTAGAAGAAGTCTGTGAAGTGAAACATCTATCTAACACCTGTATCAAGGCTATCGGAGTGCGTGACATACTCTCTTATAGAAATGATGAAATCGACATCGCTAGGCTCAAAGAGCTCATCTTCTTTGCCACCTGCCAGTATGCCAAACGTCAGAACACTTGGTTCAGTAAAGAGATCTGGTTACAGAGTATACCTATGGACTTATCGAGTGTAGCAGAACACATAGCTCAGGACATCCAACGTAACCTTTCTCTCTGAATACCTTATGTCTAGGTATAAACAGAAAACTTATTCCCCCGATTGCTCCCATCGTCACAGCTCTTGCCGTGACTACTATGCTACAGGTAAATACTGCGCTTGCTGATAAACTCATCAAGCCTGTCGACAAAGTTGCAACTGAAACAATTCTACATAAGATCATCGTCAAAAGTCTAAATCTAGAGTTGGAGATGTAGATTTTTGGGTCAATTTATAATTACCGTTGACCCATACTAGCCTCTAAAACTAATACCAAAAACTTTAAAACCTGACAGATTTTCATCGAAGAAGTGATTCTTTTTTAGAAATTCCAGAGTGTTTTTTATGATCGTATTGTAGCCATTGTTGTTACGGTTGGCGTTGAAGAAACCGTGACCCTTTCCTTTAAAAAAACTAAGACGATACTTCACATATAGTCAGATCGGTTATTTCTCAAAAATCAAAATACGCTCACCAGGCTTACTCCATCTTAGACGCTCGCGGGCTTTGATTTCTAAGTATGCCGGGTCCTGCTGGATAGCTCGGTGCACACGACTAGCAAAATCTTTTGCAGCCGCAGCTACTTGCACTTTATCCATCCAGAATGTTTGGTAAGTGTGCTCAGTCTCCTTCACCTTATTCAGTGAAGGAAGTGCTGAGACTGGAACTGCAATACAAACGGCAATGAATAGCAAACAGATACCTAAGCGGTTCGCCGTGCGCATATGCTCAGTTCTTAAGCGCATACGCTGATGGCGAACATTCAGTTTACGTAGGGTTTCTGTTTTCTTGCTGTTCATTAGGTCATTCGGAGGATAACTAATTGGTTGATATTCAATCTACGCTAATAATCTAGAGATTACCAGCATAAATTGCTTCAGCACCAAGAGCTTCCTCAATTCTGAGTAGCTGATTGTATTTCGCAATACGGTCTGAACGGCTCATTGAACCTGTTTTGATCTGTCCAGCATTAGTCGCAACAACAATGTGTGCGATCGTACTATCTTCAGTTTCACCAGAACGATGAGAGATCACTGAGTTGTATCCATTGATCTTACCCAGTTCAATAGCATCAAGAGTTTCAGTTAATGTTCCGATCTGGTTTACCTTAATAAGGATAGAGTTAGCAACACCGAGGTCGATTCCTTTTTGGAGGAAATCTACGTTAGTCACGAAGAGATCATCACCGACGATCTGAACTTTGTCACCGATCTTATCAGTGAGTGATTTCCAGCCAGCCCAGTCGTTTTCGTCACATCCGTCTTCGATAGAATCGATAGAATATTTCTCTGTAAGTTCTGCGAGAAATGCTGCCTGCTCTTCTGAGCTAAGCTTCTGTCCGCCTTCTCCTTCAAATTTGCTATAGTCGTAAACTCCGTTTTCAAAGAATTCAGATGCCGCACAATCAAGTGCGAAAGTTACATCTTCCCCTACTTTATAACCAGCTTTCTCTACTGCGAGAGAAACGGTATCAAGAGCATCAATAGTCCCATTAAACTTAGGAGCAAAGCCACCTTCGTCACCTACTGCTGTGCTAAGACCGCGGTTATGAAGCACATTCTTAAGGCTATGGAAGATCTCAGCGCCCATACGGACTGCTTCGCTGAATGTAGGAGCACCCACCGGACGAATCATGAATTCCTGGAAAGCAATAGGAGCATCTGAGTGAGAACCACCGTTAACGATGTTCATCATTGGCACTGGAAGCACCTTAGCATTTGGTCCGCCAAGATATTTGTAGAGTGGCAGCCCAGCTGATGAAGCAGCCGCTTTAGCCGCAGCGAGTGATACGCCAAGGATTGCATTTGCTCCGAGTGACTTCTTGTTCTTAGTGTCATCGAGAGCGATCATCTTCTTATCGATCGCAGATTGAGCATTCGCAGACATACCGAGAACGGCTGGCTGGATCACTTCGTTGATGTTCTTGATCGCTTTAAGGACACCTTTACCGAGGTAACGTGACTTGTCACCATCACGGAGTTCGTGTGCTTCGTGCTCACCAGTGGATGCTCCACTAGGAACTGCAGCTCTTCCGAAATGTCCGTCGGCTAGAATTACATCCACCTCGACTGTTGGATTACCTCTTGAGTCGATAATTTCGCGGCCTTTTACTTCTACTATTCTTGTATCTGACATGTTTTTAAATTTGTTAATTAGCTAGCCGGTTAAATAGGTATTAAGCTTTGTTGTAAGCTTCGATCGCCTTCACTGTCATCTTAGTGCCGACCACATCTACTGTGTCGCCTACTTTAGAGTCCAGAAGTGACTTAGCCATTTCTGATAGGTATGAGATAGTATCGTTATCAGGATCCGAGTCCCAAGCTCCGAGAATAGTCATCACTTTCTTACCGTCTGGCGTATCAAGTGTCACTATTGTTCCAATCTTCACTGTATCAGCCTCAACACCTGCGAAATCTGTTCCAGTCACGGAGTCAAGAGCCTTGTCGTGATCAGCCTTACGGCGCATTAGCACCTTCTGATTATCCTTAGACATGTGGTATTCAGCGTTCTCACGGAGGTCACCATAAGATTTTGCAACCTTGATGTCTTCACGGTTCTGAGGAATCTGGTTATCAACAATGTCCTTACGCTCAGCTTCTCTGCGCTTGATACTCTCCCATGATGAAACGATGTGATCACTCTTATCTTCTGCAGCATCACCAGTAACTAGCTCCAGTGTATCAGGTGCAGCCTTGATTACGCGTGCCATAAGTGACTTTCTGTCTAGCTCAGGGAAAATCTGACCTTGGTGTAGTTTACGACCAAAGTTTCTAGCTTCATTGGTATCAGCTTTCTCTAATAGATCTGCGATGAGTTCCTTATCTTCCATGAAGTAAGACTGAAGTCTAGCACTCTTACGAGGACCATCATCCATTATGTCACGCTCTAGTAGGCTCAGGATAGCATTACCAACTTCGTGGTCGAAGATAGGCTCAGCTGATTTTTTACGCTCACGGCAGAGCCATAGTAGGGAATCAGCTCCGAGGCTTCTTCCTGTGATTTGGATTCTGAGGAACTTGTAGAGTTCAACTGACTTTCCTTCTTCGATGAGAAGTTTAGCAATTTCACTGAGTCCACGTGGTCCGACTGTGTCGAAGATTGAGATAATCTCTTTTACCCAAGTTTCGCCAAAGGCTGCTGGGTATGCTTCAAATACTTTGCGCTGACGTGCTACTGGAAGTGACCCGAGCTCATTGCCGACCTTCTCACCTTCTGTAGCGATCAAGTCACTAAGTCTAAGAGCCGCTTTCTCAAGCTCTAGAACTTCAGAAAGCTCCATCATGTCATCTCTTCCAACCAGTAGGTCGAGAGCTTGACCAAGATGCAACTTAATACCTTTACGCACAGCAGAGTCGATGTCATCAACGATCTTCTTTTGCACTTCAACATTTCCTTTAACATGCTTAAAGTCTTTGATGATTGCCTCTAGGCAACGAGCCTTTGACTTCAATTCTTTAGCACTTTCAAAATCTAACACAAGAGACTCAACTGGTGACAAATCTTCGTCACGGAGCACGAGTAGCTCGCTTCTTTTAGTAGGAACGATCGCTGTTCTGGTCTCTCTAAGAGCCTTCTTAGCACCATCCCACCATTTCTTGTAATCCGCTTCAGGGATCACAGAGTCAATAAGTTCACGCTCTAACTGGTCTAGCTTCAAAGAACCATCAAGACTCTTCAAAATCTGCTTAACAAGTTCAACGGGATCTTCTTTAGCCAATTTCTTCAGCTTAGGAAGTGCTTCGATTTTCTTAGCACGGAAGTGATTTTCATCGAGAACCTCTGTTTTATTAAAAGCAATCTTAAGACCCATTTCTTGGTCAGAAGCTTTTTCAAAATCGATCGTAAGCTTACCGGAAGCAAGCTCCCACGACTTTACTTTACCCGCCCCCCAATTCTTGTGAAGGCAAAATTTGCCAGGTGCGAGTTGCGATAATCTTTCTCCGACTTCAGTTGGAATTCGGCCAGCTTCTACTAGTTTAGCTACATCAGGATGCATTTCATTAGTATGCTAAGACAACTCAAAATATGCAACCCTTTTCATCCTATATCTAACAATATACTAGAATTTAGGTCTTGGATTCAACTAATAAATACAATATTCCAATTTTTTCAAATGGTACAAAAAATAATGGATTGTATGGCTATACAGATATTGAAAAAGTGATAGAACCAAGCGTAACTATTTCAGCAAGAGGAACAATAGGATATTCTGCAATAAGGGAGCCTCTGGCAGCTAAATATTTAAAAGTTGACATTCAACACAGCATTCATTAGATCTAAGTTTCTTTCTCACTAAGAAACAAACTCCACACACCTATTGCTAACCCAAAATACCCAGCTTAATATCACTATTCTACTAAAAACATAAAATGAAAACAACCTTAATCTTAATACTACTATTCACTTCTTCCTTTTTATATGGAGGCCTCAAAATTCCTAGGTATGCATACAACATAAAGAATCTTGACGAGGCTAAATCGGAAGCAAAAGAACAAGCTAAATTTCTTGCCTTCGTCTACACTGATCCAAACTCAACATGAGGACCATGTAATAATGCTGGTGAAATAGCATTCAAAAAGCTACGGTCTGTGGCTACTATCGTATTTATTGATACTAAAAAAGATGATTGGAATGCATTACCTAAAGCTGTGCAAACTGGATTGAGTCATGAGGATGCTGGAAGATTTATACCAAAAATCACCTTCACCGATATTAAGACTAGGAAACATATCTTGTCAGTTAAGTATGAAGATTGGAGAGAATCATCAAAAACAATGGAGCGAATTAAAGAATCTCTAAAAGAAGAGGAACCAAAACAGCCAGCTTTTAAAAAAGAACCCAAGCCCAAGCCTAAGATCCGACAGTATAGAACATGGAAAAATATCGAAGGTAAAAAAATCAGAGCTCAATTTGTTGGATTGTCAGATGGGATCGTTACCTTGAAAATACTTTCAGGTAAGAAAACGAAATACCCGTTACATAAACTAAGTGATGATAGCCAAAGCTTAGCAAAATCTCTAAACGAAAAGTAAAAAAAGACACAGTAGGGAGCCTCTGGCAGCCTACTTTTCCCAAGTCCTTGTAATTTGAGAGGAATCTAACTGCTATTGATTGTATTATTTGACTTTTTCTAGGGATTTATCGCTGGTTTGTGCTTGTGGTTTGATCAATTAATTGATGTTAGTCCTTTTGAGTGTCTTGTCTGGGTTCTACGCCACTAATAACGCAGAGCGATCCATATTGTAGGTTAAATTACAGAGGGCATTATGCTGTCTGGCTCGTTGTATTCCAATCTTTCTAAATAGATCGGCTCCCATGTATTTCATCCTGCCAAATACATGTTCAACTCGCACCCTCATACGGCTTACAGTCTTATTAAATCGTTGTTGCTGCTCAGTCAGAGGTTTATTCCGATAGGCTTTAGCGATGATGAAGTCTTCTTAATTGTGATCCAGCATCACTGGCTCATTTTTCTCTGACTTGTAGGCGCTATCCTTCTTTAAGCTTTTTATTCTGGTCTCTGCTGTTGCGTTGTTTTGGAGCATCAGCAAAGCTTGCGTCAATGATGCTTCCTGCTTTAGCTATCAGGCCTTTCTGGTCTAACATTTGATGAAAACAGCTAAAGAGCTGATTACTTCCATCACGTCCGTCCTTCTCAATGAGTTCTTTAAAATCCCCAATCCGTTTTAGCATCTGGAATGTGGTCACCCATTTGAAGATCTAGGAAGTTCATAAGCTCAATTTAATCTATCAGATAAATTTGAAAACATTAAAGCGGAATTATTATAGGTTGACAGAGGTTCCCTTAAATAGTGGTTTTATTCAAAATATTACTATGAATCTTTATACTAATTTAGTCACCAATGCGGTTTATGCTTATGGTTCCAAAGAAAAAATCGAACAACTCCCCATCCCGCAAATATAAAAACCAGCACAACAACCGTTTATAGCGTTAGTCGATAAAATCCTCACCACCAAACAACAAGGGGAAGACACCCGCACACTGGAAACCGAAATCGACCAGCTGGTTTATGGGCTTTATAATCTTACTAATGATGAGATTGGTATTATTGAGGATAAATAATAATTTTTGTTATATTTGGACTTTAAAAATTATAATCAAGCATGACCTTGCAATCTATTAGCACTAGGATTAGTTATCTACAATAGAGGAGAAACTTAAATGAAATGGAGTAAATGGTTAGAAAAGCGGGGCATGACATCTCTCAAAATTAAAACTTCCACCTTTCTCAAAAACATTCACCATCTCGTAGGCGATCGATTCGCTGAGTAAACCATGACTGATTCATCGAACACTCCAGACATCCGCTGGAAGCAACGCCACAACAACTATACAAAAGCTGTTGCAAGACTTGCTGATGCTGTTGCTCTCACTGGCGAAAGAGAACTCAGCTCGCTAGAAGAACAAGGACTGATCCAAGCTTTCAAGTTCACTCACACTCCGCATGGAGCTGAGATAGTAGATCGTGCAATCAAACCTCTTTTCCTAGGTCAGAATAACCCAACAAAAATCATTGAGCATGGAGATACGTGGATTCAAAAAGTGAGAAGACTCAATCAGTTCAAGCTAGCTCCTGAGACTCTTGTCTTCCCCGTGAAGAGCCCAGCTGATAAGAATAGCGAGCACTATGAGAATGACAAGCTAATCATCAATGACCTTAGAGAAGAAGGTGTCCATGTTATTGAGGAAATGACGATAGAACTCTTAAAATCTATCTTAAGGACTGAAGTCGTATCTGACACGCCTTTGTTTTCTCAGAGCGAAGCTGGTTAATGAACGAAGTCATCTAGAGCATCCATATGAGCTGATTCGTTAGTAACACCCCCCTCATTTTTCACACGTCATCGACATCGTATTAAGAAAAGTGAATTATCTTTACATATAATTAAGCATGTGTAATAAGAATGTCGTTTCTTTTACATGTTATGTCATCACTAGCCCCATTACCACTGCCCTCGGATTCAGGAATTGAGACCAAGCAGGTATGGCGTGCATTGAACGTGGCTCATCGCCATCTTGCAGAGCTGAAAGGGGTGTGCTTGTCATTGCCTAATCCAAACCTACTTATCCAGACTCTTTCCCTACAGGAAGCCAAGGATAGCTCTGAGATTGAAAACATCATCACTACCCATGATGACCTGTATGCCAACCAAGGTAGCCACCTAGAGGGACTTTCTCTTGCGGCGAAGGAGGTGCAGTATTATGTTCAAGCTCTACAGCAAGGATTTGAAGAAGTCCGTAAAACTGGACTGATTAGATTAGATACTATTCTCGCCATCCACGCTCAGATCGAACAAAACCAGGCGGGACTGAGAGCTCTACCTGGAACAATGCTAAAAAATGAACGCACTGGAAAAACCATTTACCAACCGCCACAAAGTAAGGTTGAAGTCCAAAGTTTGATGAGTAATCTAGTGGATTATATCCATAATGATCAGAACGATCTCGATCCCTTACTCAGGATGGCAATCATCCATCATCAGTTTGAAAGCATCCATCCATTTTACGATGGCAATGGACGTACTGGACGTATACTCAACATTCTGGTGCTAGTGCGTGAAGGCTTACTCGATCTACCGATTCTTTACCTAAGCCGCTACATCAACTACAGCAAGACTAGTTATTATGAGCTATTACAAAAAGTGCGTGATGAAAACCGCTGGGATGAATGGTGTCTCTATATTCTCAAGGGAATCACTGAGACGGCTAAAAATGAGATTCAGCTCATCCGCAAGCTCACCTCTTTAATGAATCACTATAAACATAAAATTCGCGAGAACTATAAATTCTATAGTCAGGATCTACTCAACAACTTATTCCGCTACCCCTATACAAAAATTGAATTCATTGTAGCTGAACTGGGCATTTCCAGACCCACAGCGACCAAATACCTCGACCAACTTGCTGAAGATGGATTTCTTGACAAAAAGAAAATGGGCCGCACCAATTTCTATGTGAACACTCCCCTGTTCACTCTACTCACCTCGCTTAACACCCTAGATTAACCATGAACGAGGCCCAGACCCGACTCAACTACATTGACCCTGCCCTTCGTGCAGCTGGTTGGGGTGAGGTGGAAGGTAGTCGTATTTTGGTGGAGCAGTCGATCACGGATGGGCGAATCATTGGGCATGGACAGCGTAAGGCTCTGCTTAAAGCTGATTATATTTTGCAGTATCGCAATAAGCGGCTGGCAGTGATCGAGGCTAAGGCGAGCGATCTAGGCTATACTGAGGGAGTGGGACAAGCTAAAGATTATGCCGAGCGGCTTAATGTGCGCTTTACTTATTCTACCAATGGGCTGGAGATCTATGGGATCGATATCGAGGAAGGCTCAGAGGGTGATGTGAAACGTTTCCCCTCACCAGAAGAACTATGGGAGATGACCTTCCCAACTCCACAGGAATCCTACAAAAAGGAAATAGCAGAGTGGAAAGCGAAGTTTGAGGCTATTTCTTTTCCTCGATTTAAGGGGAAGGATTTACCTCGCTATTACCAACATGTGGCGATTGAGAAAACGCTGGATGCAATAGCAGCGAAGAAAAAGAGAATCTTGCTAACCATGGCGACTGGCACTGGAAAAACTGCTACAGCATTTCATATTTGTTGGAAATTATTTTATGCTAAATGGAATCTAAAACGTGATGGAAATCGGAGTCCTAGGATTCTTTTCCTAGCGGATCGTAATCTTCTCGCTGACCAAGCGTTCAACTCGTTTGGAGGTTTTGAGGATGAGGCTCTGGTGAGAATCACTCCTAAGGATATTAAGAAAAAAGGGAAAGTTCCGACAAATGGAAATATTTTCTTCACTATCTTCCAGTCCTTCATGGCTAGTGATGCTACTGAGAATGAGGAAGAACAAGCACTGGAAGAAGCGATAGGTGGGACTCGATTACAACCTGAGTTAATGGGGGATAAGGATGAGGATCCATACTGTCAGGTTAAGAAACCTGCGTCCTACTTTGGACAATACCCTGCTGATTTTTTTGATTTCATCATTATCGATGAGTGTCACCGTGGAGGATCTAACGATGAGAGTAGCTGGAGAGCTATCATGGAGCATTTTAGTGAGGCCGTGCAGCTAGGTCTCACGGCTACTCCGAAACGTGATGTCAATGGAGATACTTATCAATACTTCGGAGACCCTATTTATACTTACAAGCTGAAAGATGGCATCAATGATGGATTTTTGACTCCCTTTAAAGTGAAGCAAATAGACACGACTATCGATGACTATTCTTACACCAATGACGATCAGGTAGAAGCTGGTGAGATAGAAGCTGGTAAGGAATACTCAGAAGAAGAATTTAACCGCAAAATAGAGATCGAAGCGCGTGAGCAATATCGTGTAAAGCTATTCCTAAAAGAGATCAATCAAAGCCATAAAACTCTCGTTTTCTGTGCCTCTCAGAGTCATGCGGCGATGGTGCGTGATCTGATCAATCAGAACTGCTCTAGCACCAGTACTGACTATTGCCACCGTGTCACCGCTGATGACGGTGGAATAGGTGAAGCTCACCTTAGAGACTTCCAAGATAATGAGAAAATCATCCCTACTGTTCTAACCACCTCACAAAAGCTAAGCACAGGCGTCGATGCTCCAGAAATTCGCAACATCGTATTGATGCGCCCAGTGAAGTCGATGGTGGAGTTTAAACAGATCGTAGGTAGAGGCACGCGATTGTTTGAAGGCAAGGACTACTTTACTGTCTATGATTTCGTCAATGCTCACGATCACTTCAAAGACTCTGAATGGGATGGTGAGCCAGCCGAACCTGTCATTCCTGAACCTAAGCCTGATACGGGAGATAAGCCTAAAGTCTGCAAAATTTGTGGGAACTCTCCGTGTTCTTGTGGGAATTCTGGGCAGGAAGGCTGCACAGAGTGTAACGCTAATCCCTGTGTCTGCCCTAGTAGACCGAGAAAAATGGTGAAGGTGAAGCTCTCGAATGCTAAAGAAATCGCGATTAACTCGATGACCCATACCTCCTTCTGGGGTGCTGATGGCAGCATGATCTCAGCTGCAGAATTCATTCAGCAGCTCTTTGGCGACATCCCAAATTTCTTCAGTGACGAGGAAGAACTACGTCAGCTCTGGAGTAATCCCTGCACGCGTAGCAAGCTGTTAGAAGAACTCAGTGATAAAGGATACCCCACTACACAACTAGAAGACCTACAGGCTCTTGTTCACGGTGAGAATAGTGATCTCTTTGATGTGCTCAGCTATATAGCCTACCAAAAAGATCTCATCCCACGATCAAACAGAGCAGAACAAGCTAGAATTCAGATCAAAGACTACGATCCCAAGCAACAAGAATTCCTCAATTTCGTGCTATTACAGTATGTCAAACAGGGTGTGACTGAACTAGACGAGGCGAAACTAAGTGAGCTACTAAAACTCAACTACGGAGCCATCACTAATGCGAAAGACGCATTAGGCGACACCTCTAGTATCCGTGAAACTTTCATTGGATTTCAAGAGTATCTCTACAAAGTTGGGTAGTAAACTACCGCCAATGAGGTCGTCTCATCTCTTTATCATTTATCTCTCCTTTTTTATTTGTGGTGACCTTACTTGTATACTTGCTGAATCCTTTAAAAAAAGCCCCAATAACTGCGAACAGCGATTGGGGCTTTTTTGAAATTAGATTGGCTTTACCTACTTACGCATTTTGAAGTGGAGAGTTGACTGAACTTCTCCGTCTTCTTTGCGGGTATATGAGTCGATGAGTTCGAGATCTTCTGATGCTTTGAGGAACTTCTCGATCATTGGCTTACTCTCCATGAAGTCGTTATAATTATCTTCATCTATATCCTGACCATGCTCTTCCATGAGCTTCATCCAATGCCTAGCGTAGGCTCGCATTGGGTCTAGGCGGATCACCATTTCTGCTCCTGGCTTGGCTTGCTTACTACCCTTAGAATACGCTCTTAGGGTGAGATCTTCTAGTCCAGTAGGCGAAGTAGTCATGAACCAAAGATCGTTGTTAAGTGCGATAGCTAGATTAGCGTCCTTACTAGTCACTCCTAGCTGGTAGCTCCAGGTATCGAGGCCGAATTTCTTGACTCTCTCTGGCTTCAGCATCTCCATCTTCTCTCCAGTAATCTGCTCAAGTGTCTTAGTGATGTCTATGCTTGTGACATTTATCTCATCCCATGCATTAGAAATCTTCTTTCTATCTACGACTGGCTTGATCACTGTGAAACGTGGAATCTGACCATTCTTTAGAATGACAGATGGCACTATAGGCACACTTGGCATCATTCCTTTCAGATCCATGATCATCGCAAACTCAGAACCAATTCCCTCAGCGAAATCACCAGTCAGTGACTCCCATACTCGTAGTAGGTCACCTGCAAAGTGCTTGTCGAACAGCTTGAAGTTATTCTGAAATTCTACCCACTCAGGCTCATCATGCTGCACCTGTGATGCTACTTTGGCTACTTCGTATGCAACATTCCAGACCGCTTCGAGATCGCTCACTATCTTATCTGTGTAGTCATCAGCCCTGATCCAGCTTCCGTAGATAGCCGCATCAGGGTGATTCACCATTTTTGTTAAATCTCTTGGTGTATTTAAATCTAATGATGAGCATCTTTTACCCATATACATGTCTATTTTAAAGCCCTCCTCATGAGATGCTACGATCCCTACTCTCTGGGTTGGCATCATGTCATAAAGCTCTTGCTCCTTATCTTCTACTTTCTCAAGTAGGTCTCTAAGCTTTCTAGTGTCACCAAATGCGTCAGTCTGTTCGAGAACATCACTAAAGATTCCCGTGTAAGGCTTCAATCTACCATCGAGTTCTTTAAGAGTCTTCATCATAGACCCTGAGATATACATGAGTGATGCGAGTTCTTTATCAGCATGATTTCTAGCGAAGCTCATCTCTGGATTACTCAGTAGTGAATTAGCAACAGAGGTCTCAAGCTTCAGGCTCTTAGCATCCTTACCTACGTAGAAAACTACATAGTCACCAACATTTCCGACCATACAAGTAAGACTCTTCTTAGCAATTTCCTCTTTGTAGCTATCGAGAAGATCTTGACCTAGTATCTTAGCTAGAAGCTCTTCCCTTCTTTCATCCCCGAGCATCTGGAGAAATCCTTTCCCACTCCACTCAAATCCGTAAAAACCATTTGCCTCTTTAGATTCAGCGACCTTCATCATGCGCATGTCGCTCAGATTGATCAGTTTATTAAATTCAGCAGTTATTTCTGCTATGAATTTATCTCTCTTGGTCTTATCACTGACTTTAAAGCCAACATACATCGGAGCCATTTTCGTTTCCTTGAGCATTTGCAATACTCCATCTTTCTTTTTGAAGAAAGATGGAATCATTGCTGCTTTTCCACCCATTCCTAGCATAAAATCTGGACTAAACTCGCTCAGCATCATCTTAAACTGCCACTTGTTCACCTCTAGAGTAACCTTCATGAAGCTAGCTAGCATCGATGAACTGCCTTTACCGCTAGCGAAAAACACTTCTTCACCAGCCACATTCATAAACTCGAGGTAGTCATCGTTCTGAAGAACTCGGTCCAAGTCCACGTCTTCTTCTTTCTCCATCTGCTCTTCAAAGAGCTGGGCTAGCTTAGTGCCTCTGAGCTTAGTCATCATAGATTCTACTCCGATGTAGCTCACATACATTTCTGAGTCACTAGGTAGATACTGTGCAAAACCAGCATTCTTCGCTAGTTGCTCGATGCTGCCTTTCTTATTAGAAGTATCAGCTCTCACGTATCCTAGCTCAGCTTCTTTATCAGAGACTGTCACCAGGTTCGTGTCTTTAGTAGTTTCTGCAGTAGCTGTTGTCGCAACTGGTTCGGCATTATCTTTACAGGATGAAATAGAACAAAGGCTCAGTCCACACACTAGAGAAAGTTGGTAGAAATATTTAGGTTTCATATTGGATCTATAGTTAGTGAGTCAATATAGTTTGCACAATACTATTATTAGACTAAATATCTATCAAATGCCAGAATTACCAGAAGTAGAGATAACATGCAGAGGAATCCTCCCCCACCTCAAAGGCCACTCGATCCTCAAAGTAGAGGTTCACGAGGACAGAATGCGCTGGCCAGTTTCGGAGGAGATCAATCACATCAAGGATCTGCCTGTCTCCGATATTTCTCGAAGAGCTAAATACATACTCATCCAGGGAGAAAGTGGAAACCACATCATCATCCACCTCGGGATGTCTGGGAGCCTGCGCATCTGTGGTCATGACGAACCACCACGCAAGCACGACCACCTGATCTTCCACCTCAGCACTGGACTGCAAATGCGTTATCATGATCCAAGACGGTTTGGCTGTGTGCTCTGGGTAAATGGTAATGTTCACGACCACCCTCTCATCAAGAAGCTTGGCCCAGAGCCACTCAGTGAAAATTTCAGCTCAGAGTATTTCGTCGCCAAGACCAAACCACGTAAAACCACCATCAAACAACACATCATGGATGGTCACATAGTAGTAGGTGTAGGGAACATCTACGCTTGCGAGGCTCTCTTCATGGCAGGCATTCATCCTAAAAAGATCGCTAATAGGGTCAGTAAGACGAGGCTTCTCAAGCTAAGAGAAGCAATTAGATTCGTTCTAAACCGTTCAATCGAACAAGGCGGAACAACATTAAAAGATTTCCTAAACTCAGACGGACAATCCGGCTACTTTAAACAACAACTCGCCGTCTACGACCGAGAAGGCCAGACTTGCGAGAAATGCCAGTCCACCGTGAAACGTCTCGTTCTCGGTCAGAGATCGACATTTTATTGCCCAAAATGCCAAAAATAACGTCTAATCTGCTAAAACTCTTCAAATCTGGCTTGACTACTAAGCCTCAGACCACTAATTCTCGGGCTCTTACCAAAAGGGACACGCTCTATGTGGGTTGAAAGCTTTAATCGTCAAGACCTCAACGTCGAAACCAAGAATTGATCTTCTCATACATAGACCCTGATACAACAAATCAAACATCTAACCTATATAATAACATGGCTACTACAAAAGTAATTCTCCGCACAAAAATCGAAGGTCTCGGCTACGAAGCTGACATCGTTAAAGTAAAAGCAGGTTTCGCTCGCAACTTCCTCGTCCCACAGGGCAAGGCATTTGAAGCTAACGAAAAGAACCTAGCTAACCTAGAAGAGCTCCAATCAAAGCGTGCTGAGCGTCTCACTGCTGAACTAGCAGAAGCTGAGAAAGTAGCTGCTCAGATCTCTAAGTTCAAGCCAACATTCGACCTCGAAATCGGTCAAGGCGGCAAGGCATTCGGTTCAGTCACATCTATCGACATCCACAAGAAGCTTGAAGCAGGCGGAATCGAAATCGACCGTAAGGCGATCCAACTCGTCCATCCAATCAAAACATCTGGTAAAACAGCTGTTGAGATCAACCTTTCACAGGACGTTAAAGCCACACTCACTATCGACGTAGTAGCTAAAGAAGCCTAATCCCCTTCTAGACAAAATTTATACCAACACGGCATCCTTTATAGGTGCTATGTTTTTTGTGCCTCCGTCAAATGCGCAAGCACTATATGGTGTACTTACTCTATGAGTTCAGCGAACTTTGCATACCTCTTATACCAACCTACATAAGCCTCCTCTGCTCGATGAACTAGCCCAAGCCAGCACATTTTCGTCCTCATCTGATCTTCCAACGGCACTCTTTCCTCGCTCATAATGAACCTCTACACTGCTCCACTTATTTTCCCACGGTGTTTCTTTATTCCAATTGACATCTATAAAGGCATTCATTATCTTTCCAGTGCAACATAAACCACTAGTTCGCTAAAAAACATCGCAAAGTATGAATAATATATTAGGTTGATATTTTGCCATGGTAGCATGAGGAATGAGCAAGCTAGAAGTGCTAACAGCAGCGAAGAGAAAAGATTTGATCATAGTGAAATAGTTGAGTGGTGATTGATTATTTATATACAGATTTCATACGTTCACATCAAAAGTTTTCTATCTAAAGTCCTGTATTGAACAGCTTCTAACAGATGATGTAGTTGGATATCCGTTGAGGCTTCTAGGTCTGCTAGTGTCTTGGCTACTTTAAGAATCCTGTCATGCGCTCTCGCTGAGAAATTCAGCTCACCCATGACCTGTTCTAGATAGTTCGAAGTCTCTTCATCAATAGAGCAATAATCTCGCATCAATCGTGAGGAAATCTGAGCATTACAGTTCACTCCTTCATCATCTTTAAATCGGTTAATCTGGCGATTACGTGCATGAATAACTCGTTCACGCACCGTAGAGCTCTTCTCACCACCATCACCATCATGCAGTTCCTTATATTCTAAGGACGGCACTTCAACATGCAGATCAACTCGATCTAAAAGTGGACCACTAATTTTAGATCGATACCTATCTATCTGTGGTGGTGAACATCTACACTCGCGCTTAGGATCACCATAATATCCACATGGACAAGGGTTCAATGCCGCAACTAGTAGACACTGACAAGGAAAGGTAAGACTTCCTGACGCCCTAGAAATAGTAACATCACCATCTTCCAGCGGCTGCCGTAACACCTCAAGAGTCTGTCGCCTGAACTCTGGTAACTCATCTAGGAATAAAACACCATTATGCGCTAAACTCACCTCACCTGGCCCAGGATTAGTCCCTCCACCTAGTAAACCCGCATCTGATATCGTATGGTGCGGAGCACGGAATGGACGAGTCACCATGAACCCATTTTCTTTGAGCCTACCAGCAATTGAATGAATCTTCGTCGTTTCAATAGCCTCCTCTTCTGACATGTCGGGAAGAATAGTAGCCATCCGTTTAGCAATCATCGATTTACCAGTCCCTGGAGGTCCTACCATCAGCATATTATGCCCACCAGCCGCCGCCACTTCTAGCGCCCGTTTCACTTGATGCTGGCCTTTCACATCTGACAAATCGGATAAATAATGTCGCTTGGAATTAAAGAAGGCTTTTCTGTCTAGATAATACGGAGCAAAGGCCTTCTGCCCAGTCATCAGCAACCAAGTATCGTGTAGGCTCTTCATACCATAGACCTCTATCCCATCTACCACAGCCGCTTCTTCTGCATTTTCAGCAGGAACAATGAGCTTGGTTCTACCTCTCCGCCTTGCCTCCAGCGCTATAGAGATCACTCCTTTCACTGGACGTATCGCTCCATCTAGCCCTAACTCACCCACTAAACAATACTGCTCAACATTCGGAATATCCTCTTCCATCCCAGTAATCGCACAGGCGATAGCTATCGGCAAATCGAAGCTAGGACCTTCTTTTTTAAGGTCAGCCGGTGCTAAATTGATTGTATTGAGACCGTTTCCAAACTTTAGCGCACTATTGGAAATAGCACTCAGCACCCGATCAATACTTTCTCTAACTGCTGTGTCAGGAAGTCCGACAATGCTCATCCGAAAAGTATCACGAGTCACATGATTCACCTCTACTTCTACCTCGGTAGCCTCGACACCTTGCAGGGCCGCTGAAAAAAGTCTCACTAACATAAACAACATGTTAGTAGTGTTCAGGCAATCATGCAAGCAATGAAAATCTTACCTCTGCATTAGCTGTTCCATCTTATCCAGATAAGGGGAAATAACTTTATCGGCATCACGTTTCTGCTCCATAGCCATCTGCTCAATCAGCTTCTCATATCCTTTAAAGTCACCAGCTAAATCTTTAGCTGTATTAATCCGATACCAGTCTAGATAGTTTCTCACTCTCTCACCAGCATCCACGATTTGCACTCTCTCAGCTTTCAGATTCTTCAATCTAACACCCACTCCCTCATACACCCCTTTAGACAAGCTAGTCATAATAAATCCATACTCAGCTAGGATCGACTGATAATCTGGATAGCAGCGATAGCTCACCTGCACAATCTTCCGCCTTAGGAGCGACACAACCTTGATCCGTTCTTTATCTGAAACTCCCACTAAGACATCATAGTCCTTGATCGGCACTGATTTCACCACTCCGTCGTCTGTGGTTAAAATAAAGAATAATGTCCGTTCCAGCTCATTATCTGTAGCGAGTATCCCCTTAGTCTCAGATAGCTTAGGCACCGACATATCAGCGAGCTGAAGACTCCATAGTTTTTGTAAGCCTTTTGCCCCTACATTTATCACTGTAAAATTTCTACGCAGTAATTCCTCTGGCTCACCCTCAAAAACTGCCACCTCCGAGAGCAGCTGACTGAACGCCTTTTTACCTTTCTTCTGACGCTGTAGAGATAGCACCATTGCGGTAGCTGAAGCCATATAAATGTCCGATTTAGTATCCCCCAGCTCAGCGATGATTTCATCCGTCGTTAGAAACAGCTCTTTGACCGAATAAAGCTCTGGCTTATTCCTAAGTAAGACAAACATCCCACGAGGCAACTTGTCATTTTTCCATTTGATAGCACCGAGAAGACCATCACTGACCCAGCGAGGCACGGATACTTTAGTATCCTTATTGACATCAGGATCACTCCGCATCGTTCGCTCTAGCACAATCGCTTGCATGATCGCTTGCTCTAAAGTCAGCTTACTAATCGTAGTTCGGATATCCACCACAAGTTTGATATTATAACCACCACCTGCTATAGGAATAACAGAGGTAGAAAATACACTGCCTTTCTTAGCCTCACCTTTACTGTAGAGATGCAAATGCACAGGATGAAACCCAGCCTTTGGCACTGGCTCACCGACAAACTTATAAACTTTTCTCACTAAATCATCACTAAGACTAGCAACAGCCTTATTACGGCGAATATCATGTCCCCAGACATTAAAATGCCTGGTAGCTCCGACCGATCTAGAGACTGGATTTTTAGCGAGCGCAGTCCCTTGCCCCTCATTATCACCATCCACCACCTGTCCCATTGCTAGATCTACTGGTAGTATGGATATAAGTGGTATGAGTAGGTAGCGATATATCGAGATACACATTGTTTTAAAGGCTACTATCTAGCAGGCATTTCAGCGGTTCTTCTCTTTTTTCTAGGATCTAATAAAATGTAACCATCTTCGATCTTAATTCTAGTAATCTGTGTGTGACCTAGCTCAACCTCAGTTGCAAAGTATGTTTTCAGCTGATCAAAGCTCCCTTTCACTAGTTTCACAAACATACCAGGAGCTGGAGACCTACCAATAGTGCCTCCTGGAAAATCAATGGTGATCTCAGTCTTACCGTCCTCTATGTCAGCGGTAGTGATCTTTAAGCACATAGAGACAGTCTGGTCAAACGGCTTGATATACTCTGTATTAGGAGTTCCATCTTCGCCATACTGAGCGATTTCGCGCTCAATAAAGATCTCTATTTCGTCTTTTTTTAGCTTCACATAGACACCTTTCACAGTCGCAAATTCCTTCATCCATCCACCTTGAGACATTTTTATTTTATGAGCAATGTATCGGTTAAGCTCTTCCTCAGTAAGCCTCACCTCATATAAACCATCGTATCCGTTCCTGAGCTTTTTGACGATATCTGTGCTCATGATATCTCTTTTCTCTTCACGAGCTTTGATCACTGCATCTCTACCATCTATGTCAGTGAGATCCTGTGGCTGCCAGCCGAAATATACGAAGACCACCATAAGGCCTAAAACACCGACCACGATAAGCCCAAGCAGGAGCTTAAAAAAGGCTCCACCTCTAGTATTCCCTGAAGTCGTGACGAATGTATTTCCTCTGTTCATGCTTAAAACTTAGACAAACTACATCGATAATGCAATCACGCATTCAAATACATTTAACAACTTCAGCCCCATTACCCTTCTCCAGTCACTCGAAAATTAATTGATCAACTGCATAAAGAAAAGATACACACACCTCCGACATGAAGACACCTCGACCATCAACCTCCGTGACATCTACGGCAAAATATTTACAACAATAAGTAAGTGCTGAATAATGTAATATTTATTATCCACTCGTTGCATATTAGACACGATCCATAACCAAGCTCTACTGATTATAAAGACCACTTCAATGATCAAATCACTCTTCTAGAGTATCATTATAACTACGATGAAAGCGAATCAATCATTTCACTAGATGCTAATAATTTAGCATCTAGGCGTTTTATTGGGAGACAGCCAAGCAGCCAGGGCAGTCTTGGACAAAATGATTGGGTGCTTTTTCCGCCAATGGTGGATGCTTGTCTTGAATGCAGAGAGAGCGGTCACCAAGTGTGTTTCTTTCGGCGAATGAGCAACCTTTTGGTAGATCTGTTAGGACAGGTGGTAGACCAGGGATAGTATAGAGTGCTTCACCCTTTGAATGGGTGGCTGGGATAGACTTCAATAGGGCACGAGTGTATGCGTGCATAGGGTTGCTGAATAACTCGTTTGCGGGAGTATTCTCTACGATTCGTCCAGAATACATGACATTTACGTGATCACAGGCCTGTTTTACTACCGTGAGATCGTGAGTAATGAGGACTACTGCTGTTCCTAATTCATTTTGACGACCCTTGATCAGGTCGAGGACCTGCTTTTGGATCGTTACGTCTAGGGCGGTAGTTGGCTCATCACAAATGAGGAGCTCTGGTCTAGTAATGAGAGCCATGGCGATCATCACTCTCTGACGCATTCCACCTGAGAATTCGTGTGGATAGGAATGGATGCGTTTTTCAGGTTCAGGTATTCCTACTTCTTCGAGCGCTATGATAGCTCTGCGAAGTGATTCTTTACCCTTAATGCCTTCGTGAATTTCTAATGGCTCCATGAGCTGGGTAGAAATTTTCAGATAGGGGTTGAGCGATGTCATAGGATCTTGGAAGATCATAGAAATGCGCTTGCCACGGATAGAGCGGAGCTTTTTTTCTGAGGTTTTGAGTAGGTCAATTCCATCGAAGATCGCTTTACCTGAGTGGATCTTTCCTGGAGGCTGGGGGATGAGGCCCAGTAGAGAATAGCAAGATACTGATTTGCCTGAACCAGATTCACCGACTATTCCTAGGGTCTGACCTTTTTCTACAGAGAATGATACGTCTTCTACTGCGTGCACGATTCCATTTCTGGTGTGAAATCGCGTGGTAAGGTTACTAACTTCTAGGATAGGTGATGTGACCATGTGTGGATACTGGTCAGATATTTCTCAGAGTGGAAGTCCTATTTCTTAGCTCTTTTATCCATAGACTGGATGTAGCTGAGTAGATCCGCAAACTGAGGGAGGGTGAGCTTATCACAGAGTTGATGGCTCATCATGTCTAATCCAGGTTCAATAGTTTTGACTTTAGTTGCATCAAGTGTTGTTGGAATGCCGGCGATGTTGTGGAGGATGATTTCTTTTCCATCCTTTTTGACGATCGTTCCAAGGTGGACTGCTCCATCTCGCATACTGATATTGACCCAGTTTTTTGCGATAGAGGCGCTTGGCTTTATGATCGCTTCTGCAATGTCGCCCCGCTTGGTGAGTCCCAGCTTGGTTAGGTCGGGGCCTTTGATGACCTCATTTAAGTTAGTATTGTGGCAAGAGACACAGCCTACTTGTTTGATGATTTTAGCTCCTTTTTTAGCTTTACCTTTATGTTTATTTACGAAAAGGACAACGTCTTCGATGGAAATTTTCTCAAGAGTTTTCACTACTACCATAGCACCACCTGGTCTTGGGTTGAGCTCAGGGACGTATGACTTGTTACGCTTCATGCTGTTCATGAGCCGTATCTTGATCGGCTCTGCTGCAGTTTTGTAGAAATCTGTGAGAAACTCAGAGATCTTATCAGTCGCTGACCAGTCAGTAGGGTAGTAGTATGGACCGACTGGATCTGGACGTGTGTTCCACCAAGTAGATCCGTCATAGTCAACCTCCTTTTGGTGGAGTCTTACGAGGGTAAGTGCGATAGGGTATTTGAGATCAGCACTTTTACTGGCAGTGGAGATGAGTGCGTCGACTACCTTATCTGAATGGATGAACTTCATCACAGCTAGTGCTGCTTTTTCTTTGTCCGCTTGATCAGAGTTTAGAGCGTCAATGAGCGCGTCTTCTGCACCTAGTGTGACAAGAGCTTGTCTTGCAATGTGAGGTAGAAGTATGGCAGAATTCGGTGTGGAATGAACTTTGACGCCTGAGCCTGGAGCTGTTCTAGATACTGAAAAACTAACGATTCCCTGTGGGTTTGTAAGTATCCCAGTGGCTGTGAATCTAAGCACTCCTTTTGGTAGTCGATAGCTGATCACACTTGGAGCATGTGAGCCGATTCCTCTAACACTCTTTCCAGCAGTATTCTTTAGTGGTTTACCTGTGCAATCTTTATTGATTAGGGTTTTGCCCCAGCCTTGAGTCGCTTTTGACCACTTCATTTTAGTGAGATCTTTAGTCTTACCGTTCTTCATGGTGATGGTCGGGTTAATCCAGGCGATATGGTCAGTTGCGTCACTGTCCTCAATATTTGCGATGAGGTGAAGCTGGCTGAACTGGTTAATATCTAGGTCGATTTTGACTGATTCAGTTCCTGTGATTTTCTTGGATGTGAATGTCGGCTTAAAGCTTACGTTCTCGATAGCTGGAGGAGTGGCATGGGCGATGAGTGCAGGTGCTGCTGACTTGTCACCTATACGCCCGAGTGCGACTGCTGCTGCGACTTGAACTCGTGGGTTTTTGTCGTTGAGAGCATTTACGATGAATTTCGTGTCTGCTGATTTTGACATTTCTTGTCTATCGGCCATACAACGGATTGCATGCTCTCTTAGGCTGTCTATTTTAGAGATGTCTTTTAGTAAAGATTGAGCATCTTTTCCACCGAGTTGAGCTAGTGTGTAAATAGCGGCAACTTTAGACTCTAGAAGAACTCCATTATAGATCGTGATTTGACTTAGAGCTTCGAGCATAGACTTGTCATTACGACGAAGTATTTCCTGCTGAACGTAGGTTCTAGCCGTAGCACTGTCTGAAACTATTCCAGATACTAGCACTTTTACGGAGAGTTTCTTAAGATCTGGGAATGCTTTATATTTCCAGTCTTTAGGTTTGACGATAGATACGAAACCTTTGTTGGGGTTTCCGCTGTAGCCAGCTCCATCCCATGCTGCGATATACATTCTACTAGATCCGTCTACATCTAAGTCGGCGACCTGTGATGATCCGATGAAGTTTTCAGGTGCATTAGTGAATGATGCTCCATCTGGAGTGAGTCTGTGGATGTAGATATGTGACCTTCCCCAGTCTGCCATCATAGCGACGTTATTATACTTCTCCGGCCATCCTGGCTCTTGGAAGAAGAGGTTGCCTGTTCCTGAGCCAGATCCGTATTCGCCGAGGGCTGGGATCATATCTTCAGGAAAATTCGTATAGAGGCTTGGGTAACCGTATTCACCTGACTGCATGTAGTGACTAAATCTCACCCACCAGCCTACACCATCATTGCTGTTTTCACGGGTGAAGACATTCATGAAGGGGTCAATCGCCACGTCATAGACGTTCCTTGTGCCGTGTATGAATGTTTCGAGTTGAGATCCATCTGGACGAACTCTGACGATGCCGCCACCGTGCATGCTTAGCTTTGTGCCGTCTGTGCCTTCTGCTCCTATGAATCCGAAGTCACCTACTGAAATGTAAATCCATCCATCGATTCCTAGGCGGATGTTGTTAGTCGAGTGGTCTGTGCCACGTGATTTGAGGTAGATTGGATTACCGATGTTAGTGACTAGTGGTTTGGCTGCTCCATCTGCGATTCCGTCGTTATCTGCATCAACATATACGGAGAGTTGCTGTGTGCCGACCTTCCCATTTTTACCTTGTGTGCAGTGGAGGCAGTAAATTTTATCACCGATCGAGATGAGTCCACGAGGGTTATCTATTTTGGCGAAAACGCTATGTTTGTCAGCTTTTCCGTCGTTGTCTGTATCAATGAGCTTAACGATGCTACCAAGGTTTAGCTTATTACCAAGTGATCCCTGCTTATCAACACCTACGAAAACCTCACCTGTTGGAGCTGCGCAAATGACTGCTGGGCAGGGGACTATGTCAGGTCCTGCGAAAATATTTGTCTCCAGCTCAGAAGGGACGGTCGTGTTCCCAGCAGTGCCGAAGCTTACCAAAAGGGAGGACACGAGAGTGTAGATAGAAATTTTCTTCATGCCAATTATACTAAGACTGCCTGCTGATTTATCAAGAAAAGATTCTGTCAGATGATATTTCTCTCTGTCTTAGTTACTAGAATAGTAGCGGAGTATAAGTATAAAAAATTGTAAAATAGATGAGATATGGGCTTGCAATTTCATGTTAAATCAGTTAATCGACCGTGTGCTTGTTCTTAGCCATTGCATAAAAAACGAAAAGAACAGACAAGCGAGGAACTTAAATGCGATGGGACTTTTCATAACAAATACTTATCTGAATTAAGGTAAGTGACAAAAATACAATGCTTAACGAATTAATTAAAGAAATGGTAGACGCTGGCGTTCATTACGGACACCAGACTCGCAAGTGGAATCCAAAAATGAAGCCTTACCTCATGAAGGATAAAGGTGGAATTTATATCATCGACCTTGAGCAAACTGTTCAGTGTCTTGATAAAGCATCTGACTATCTTACAGAGCTAGCAGGTAAGGGCAAAAAGATCCTCTTCGTAGGGTGTAAGCGCCAGGCGCAAGACGCAGTTAAGGAAGCAGCAGAAGCGGCTGGTCAATTCTTCGTTAATCACCGTTGGTTGGGTGGCACACTCACTAACCTTTCAACAATTCGCCGTTCAGTAGAGCGTCTCAAGTATCTTGAAGACATAGAAAAGCAACCTGAATACAAAGCAATGTCTAAGAAGGAGCTATCAGCTCTAGGACGTGAGCGTGATAAGCTCTTCCGTAACCTTAACGGTGTTCGTGGCATGGAGAAGCTCCCTGACGCTATCGTTATCGTAGACTCAGCTCGTGAGACAATCGCAGTAGCTGAAGCACGTAGACTTAACATCCCAGTGATCGCTATCGTTGACACAAATGCTGATCCAGCAAAAGTGGACTACCCGATCCCAGGAAACGACGATGCTATCCGCTCAATCCGCATCATTCTTCAGAATCTTGTAGACTCAATCGTAGTGTCTGCTAAGGCATAATTTCCTAATAAATTTAACCAATAACTTATCAAAACAATGGCTATTACAGCATCAACAGTTTCAGAACTGCGTAGATTGACAAGTGCAGGCATGATGTCCTGTAAGAAGGCTCTTACTGAAGTGAATGGCGATCTCAAAGCTGCTGCTAAACTTCTCCGTGAAAAGGGTGAAGCTAAGCGTGGTGACAGATCAGATCGTGAGACTACAGAAGGTATCGTTGCGACATTCGTTTCAGAAGATACTAAGAAGGGTGTTCTCGCAGTAGTTAACTGTGAGACTGACTTTGTTGCTAAGAACGAAGGTTTCCAGGCATTCGTAGCTGAACTCGTTGAAACAATCGCTAACAGCTCAGCAGCTACTGCTGAAGAAGCTCATGAAGTCCCATTCGGTGAAGGCACTGTCGAAAATGCACTCGGAGCTAAGTTTGCTGAGCTCGCTGAAGTGATCAATATTTCAAGTCTTGCACGTTTCGAGACATCAGGTGAAGGTTCTGTTGCTTCATACATCCACATGGGGGGTAAAGTAGGAGTTCTTCTCGAAGTGGCTTGTGAAAACGCAGCTACTACATCTGAAGAAGGTTTCAGAACACTTCTTAAAGATATCACACTTCACATCGCTGCTGCTAACCCAGCTGGCCTTTCACGTGATGACATCGATGGATCAGTCGTAGAAGAAGAGAACGATATCAACCGTAAGCAGCTTATTGCAGCTGGTAAGCCAGAGGCTATCATCGACAATATTCTCAGCGGTAAGATCAATAAGTTCTACAGTGAGCAGGTGCTTACTGAGCAGTCATTCGTAAAGGATCCTGATCTTAGCATCGCTAAGCTTCTTGCTACTAAAGGTAAGGATCTTGGAGACACACTCACTATCAAGCGTTTCGAGAGATTTAGTATCTAATCTGACTACAGATTCAAAACATTTTAAACCTTCATCCATTTAGTTGGACGAAGGTTTTTTTGGTTTAAAAAGGATTGGTGGTTTGAGGTTAATTGTTTGCTTCACAGGTTTCAATCACCCAGATAGCTCTTCGCGAAAAGCATCGTTCCAGAAACTCAGAAGAATACACTGAGGATGAGTCCCCAGGTAAATAGTGCGCAGATACAGCCGATAACTAGGAAGAGTAATCCAATAGCTCGGCGGTTCATGAGTCTGGTGAGCGGCTTTACTTTTTGCATTTATCGATGAGTTCATCGAAATACAGGGTGATGTCGGCGAGTCCGGTGGCATACTTAGAGTCGTCAAGGCATTGCAGGTCTGAGCGGGCTTCGTGTAGCATGTTGGATGCGGTGTCAAGTGACTGCTCGATAGCACCAGAGTAATCAGCGATACCGACTAGTACTTCAAAGTCTAGAGGTTGTTGCTCAATGATGTGCTTGTTGAGCTCGCTCTTCTGTTCTTCTGATGCGTTTTCCATGAGGATTAACATCGGGAGTGTGAGCTTGCCTTTTTCGAGGTCTGTTCCGAGGGGCTTGCCTACGTTTTCCTCGCTACCGGTGAGGTCGATGCAGTCATCATAGATTTGATAGGCTGTTCCGAGCTTCATGCCGTAATTGAAGAGCTTCTGCTCAGTCTCTTTATCTGCGCCAGAAAGATTGGCTGATATTCCGGTCGTAGCCGCGAAGAGTGCGCCTGTTTTCATGGAGATGACTTTGAAGTAATCTTCCTTGGTGAATGTGAGGTCGAATCGTCTTTGGGATTGAATGACTTCTCCTTCGCAGACTTCCCTTGATGCTCTTCCTACTTTTCGGTTGATTTCAATATCGTCAAACTCTGTTGCTAAAAGTAATGCGTGCGAGAAAAGGGCATCTCCGAGGAGAACAGCCATGCCGTTACCCCATTTGGCGTTTGGGGTGGGGCGGTTTCTTCTCGTAGTGGCTTCATCGATGATGTCATCGTGAACTAGAGTCGCCATGTGGATCAGTTCTAGCACTACGCCTATCTTAATATTGTCATCAGTGATCTTGCCAAGTGCTCCGCCTGTGAGAATGGCGAGTGCTGGTCTGATGTGCTTACCATTAGTGTTGCAGATGTAGTCAATGTAGGGTTCTACATTAGGGTCAAATGCTTTTACTTGATCGCGGATTTGTTGTTTGATCTTCTTTATTTCTGGGCATACTAGCTCGAATGCAATGTGGTCTTTGGAGTCGGTGAATGCTTTAAGTATGCCCATGGAGATTTATGATAACTGATCTGATGCAATCCTCAATCATTTATTGATAATTAGTAAAGGGAGCCTCTGTCAACCTGTAATAATTCCTCTTTAATGTTTTCAAATTTATCTGATAGATTAAATTGAGCTTATGGGAACCTCTAGTAACTAGGTTTTTTCGAGATCTCGGCAATCATTGAAAAATCTGACCAACTTTGATTACGGCTTTTCACCATACAGGCTTATTTCAATAGTGTTTTCATCTGATTGCCCATGATTACTGGTTTATTTAGCCCTTGTTTGCCTCTTTTGAGCATCTAACTCTGTAATAACGCATAGCGATCCATATTGTAGCTTAAATTACAGAGTGAGTTGTGCTGCCTAGCTCGTTGTATTCCTATTTTTCTAAAGAAGTCTGCACCCATATATTTCATCCTGCCAAATACATGCTCCACGCGCACCCTCATTCGGTTCACTCTTTTGTTAAATCGTTGATCTTCCTCAGTCAGAGCTTTGTTACGATAGGCTTTGAGGGTGATAAAATCTTCTAAGTCTCGATCCAGCATCACTTGCTCATTTTTCTCTGATTTGTAGGCGCTATCAGCTAAGATCGCCTTGTCTTTCTCATCTAAGAGTTCTTCGAATACTTGGCTATCATGTGTGCTTGCTGGGGTGGTGGCATAGCTGTCGATGAGCTTACTCTTCACATCGACTTTGGTATGGTTTTTATATCCAAAGTGGACTTCGTTGTTCTTCCTTGTCCAGCGAGCATCACAGTCTTTTTGTGCACCTTTGGAGTTGTCTTTCTCGAAGTCTTCTGGACGTTCGCCTGCTTTGATTTTCTTATTCTGGTCTCTGCTGTTGCGTTGTTTTGGAGCATCACCAAAGCTTGCATCAATGATGCTTCCTGCTTTAGGAAACCTCTAGCAACTCCCTTGGAGATTGGCATAAATTTTGTGTTTCTGGTCTAATTTTAGATCATTGATTCTTTGAATCGATGATTTATTAAACCACTTCTCGCTAAGTGGAGGAGAACCATCAGATTTTTGGTTAGAGGTTGATTCTATTTATATCAGGTAGGCGATCTCCAAATCTAGTTGAAAATCGCTCCAATGCTGGCACCCAGTTCTGGATAGGCATCGTCCATTTCTTACTCGCTCGTTCTATGGATAAATACAGAACCTTCATCATCGATTCCTCATTAGGCAAGGATTTCTTGTGCTTCAATACCCTTCTAAGACTGTGATTGAGATTCTCTATAGCATTAGTCGTGTAGATAGCTTTGCGAATATCTGCTGGGTAGTGAAATAGCACGCTGAGCTTTTCCCAGTTAGTCTCCCACTGTTGGCCAGTGATGGGGTGTTTCTCATCCCAATTCTTGCGGAACCTCTCGTAGCTCTTACTCTGCGGCTTCTCTTGTAGGGCTTTGATAAATCTTCTTCAGATCCAATGCTACCTTTTTACGCTCTTTCCAGCTCACGAATTTGAGCGAATTCCTCACAGCATGTGACTATAATAGTAATTTTTATCTTGCAAACTGATTTTATAAATCGTAACAGTTTTACTCCTTCGAGTTACTCCTTCGAGTTACTCCTTCGAGTTACTCCTTCGAGTTACTCCTTCGAGTTACTCCTTCGAGTTACTCCTTCGAGTTACTCCTTCGAGTTACTCCTTCGAGTTACTCCTTCGAGTTACTCCTTCGAGTTACTCCTTCGAGTTACTCCTTCGAGTTACTCCTTCGAGTTACTCCTTCGAGTTACTCCTTCGAGTTACTCCTTCGAGTTACTCCTTCGAGTTACTCCTTCGAGTTACTCCTTCGAGTTACTCCTTCTAAATAAATAATAACTAACTTGAAGCATGAAATACACAATAAATAATAAAACACGGATTAATAAATATACGGTCGCTCTGGCGACATCCACAGCGATGATGGCATCATCCTCAGCAGCTACCATAGCATGGGGAGAATTTGATCTAGACACTGCGGTGTCTGAAATTAGCACCAACGGCACGCTTATAGAAGCTTTGAACCTAGTGAACACTGATGATCGAGAATATACTGATACAACGACAATCAATGGAGTAGTCTTCACTGCTACTAACCTTTTTGATACTGGCTATTATGGTGACCATACCTTCGGAGTTAGCACAGTTGATGCAAATCTTGATTTACTATACCTACAGGCTAATTATAACTATGATAGTACTAGCCCGATCACATTGACAGGTCTAACGATCGGAGTTGAATATGAACTTCAAAGCTTCTTCGGCTATCACATAATTGGGGCCGGCATTACGATGAACAGGAGGAGGATGCTATTCTATCCATCCAGGAGCGATAAGATAAATGGGGGCGGCATGACGATGAACGTTGGTGATAGTATCACTATTCAAAAAACATCTTCTGGACCTGTAAATAATGGAGCGTGGATCATTGGCACATTTACTGCTGATGCTACCACACAAAATTTCCATTCTGCATCCGGTTCTAGTAAAAAAAATTTCATATCAGGATATCAGCTCAGAGATATATCATCAGTCCCCGAGCCATCTTCCGCAGTCCTCATTGGTCTTGGAGGTTTAGCTCTGATTTTACGCCGTAGTAAGTAATTACTGAAGTTATATATCATACTTTTTAAAGTCAAGCATCTCAGCTAACATTAGTTGAGATGTTTTTTATGTATAGGTGTCGGCTGGTTACTCCAGACATTACCCTTAAAATTTACGTCTTGGATTCTACTAACTAGGGCTTACTGAAAAAGCTCTAAACGACAAGCCTAGGAAACGGCATGGATATCAGTCACCTCAAGAAAAACATCAACAATTAACCAACGAAGAGAAAGTTGCATTAGTTAGTTGAATCTAAGCCTTAAAAACCGTGAAGGACAAGTTCTCACTGAAAGCACAAACTACATAAATCAAGCTATCCAGTGAGTTACCCACAGAAGACAACGCTTTATACGCTGGTTGCGTCACCAACTCTACCAGCAAGTTCCCTAGAGCGATGAAGTGGTCCCAGGAAACGGAGTCAATGAATTGTTAGTAGATTTGCTGGTCTAACATGGGGGATAAGCTGAAGATAAACCACATAAATGAAAAGAAAAAGAAGACATCTAACAGCCGAGTTCAAAGCTCGGGTCGCTACAGAAGCTCTCAAAGAAGAGAAAACTATCCAGTAAATCGCTCAAGATAATGATATTGCTCCAACTCAAGTCAGTGCCTGAAAAAAGGAGCTTGAGGAACAAATGTGTGAAATCTTTGAGCGAAAGAATGCATCAGATAAGCAGCTCAAACATCATGAAAAAAGAGGGAGCCATTTAGAACGTAAGATTGGCCAACTCGTCATCGAGAAGGAGTTTCTTAAAAAAGTGCGAACAGTTGGGGATCGATCTCATCGAAAGACCATGATTGATACTCAACACCCTAAACTCTCGATTCGCAAGCAATCAGAAATGCCCGGAGTGAATCGAAATAGACTTAAACCACGTCAACAAAAACGCACAGAAGAAGATTATTCTATCATGAAAAAGCTCGATGAAATTTACATGAAATGCCCATTTTATGGTCAATGCAAATTACGCTTAGAACTCCGTGATCATGGCTTCAAAGTAGGTCGTAATCGCATTAGAAGACTGATGAGTATGATGGGTATTGAAGCTTTAGCCCCTAAGCCTAACACGAGTAAACCCAGCAAAATCAACCACATCTACCCGTATTTACTCCGCAATCGCGTAATCAAAGAAGTGGATGAAGTTTGGTGCGCGGACATTACCTACATCCCTATGGAAAAAGGTCACGCTTACCTCGTTGCGATCATGGACGGCAAAGGCCGCTGGATGGACAATGTCTTTATTGAGCGGCTCTAGCGGAACATTAAATACGAGAAACTGCGTCTCTGGAGCTACGATGGCATCACCGATCTACGAGCTCTAGTCGATGATTGGATGGAGTTCTATAATCATCGACGTAAGCACCAAGGCCTAGGCTATTGCACTCCTTGGTCACTCTACTCTAAGCAGCAACAAGAAGCTACCTAGGGTGGCGGCGACCGTAGTTGGAGAGGTTCCATTGAGCTCCTTCCGCTCCATTCCCCCTCTCCAACTACGGAGAAAAACCACAAACCAAGCCTCAAGGAAGATCAGCAAACTACTAATAAAACAAACTTTTTACTGGCAACATTAACGAGATCACTTCAGTTTTTCTTGAGGTGACTGATATCCAAGACGTAAATTTTAAGAGTAATGTCTGGAGTAACTAGCCGACACCTATACATAAAAAACATCTCAACTAATATTAGCTGAGATGCTTGACTTTTAAAAGTATGGTATACAATTTCGGTAATTACTTACTACGGCGTAAAATCAGAGCTAGGGCTCCAAGACCAATGAGGGCTGTGGAAGATGGCTCGGGGACTGATGATATATCTCTGAGCTGATATCCTGACATGAAATTGCTTACATTAGAACCGTGTGAAGAAAAGAAATTTTGTGTGGTAGCATCAGCAGTAAATGTGCCAATGATCCACGCTCCATTTTCTACAGTTCCAGAAGATGTTTTTTGAATAGTGAAATTAGCACCAACGTTCATCAAATAGTTGCTCCCTGACCTGTTACTGCCGAAGAAGCTTTGAAGTTCATATTCATTTCCGATCGTTAGACCTGTCAATGTGATCGGGGTAATACTTCCATAGTTATAATTAGCCTGTAGGTATAGTAAATCAAGATTTGCATCACCTGTGCTAACTCCGAAGGTTTGGTCACCATAATAGCCAGTATCAAAAAGGTTAGTAGCCGTGAAGACTACTCCATTGATTGTCGTTGTATCAGTCGCTTCTCGAGCATCAGTGTTCACTAGGTTCAAAGCTTCTATAGAAGTGCCCTTGGTGCTAATTTCACCTGGCGCAGCGGCTAGATCAAATTCTCCCCATGCTATAGTAGCTGCTGAGGATGATGCCATCATCGCTGTGGATGTCGCCAGAGCGACCGTATATTTATTAATCCGTGTTTTATTATTTATTGTGTATTTCATGCTTCAAGTTAGTTAGTATTTAAGAAGGAGTAACTCGAAGGAGTAACTCGAAGGAGTAACTCGAAGGAGTAACTCGAAGGAGTAACTCGAAGGAGTAAAATTGTTACGATTTATAAAATCAGTTTGCAAGATAAAAAATTACTATTTTTCCAAAATATCAGTAGTTATCACACTACACGACAAAAATTAAGGGTTCAGTATTAGAGGGGGCTAAATAAAAGTCTTAAAGCTTAAAACGATCATCGATTGGAATGCTTTCTTGGCTACACTGATCCAAGTGACAGGCTGCGATAACAAGGATTGGAGTAAAGGTGGTAATTTGCCTTTTCATCCTCTTCTAATGTTTAAAATCCTTATTCTTCAAAGCTTCCACGGACTCAGTGATGATGCAACGGAGTATCAAATAGGTGATCGACTTAGTTTTATGAACTTCCTAGATCTTCAAATCGGTGACCACATTCCAGATGCTAAAACGATTTGGGATTTTAAAGAACTCATTGAAAAGGACGGACGTGATGGAAGTAATAAGCTCTTTAGCTGTTTTCATCAAATGTTAGACCAGATAGCTAAAGCAGGAAGCATCATTGATGCTCCAAAACAACGCAACAGCAGAGACCAGAATAAAAAGCTTAAAGAAGGAGAGTGCCCAGAAGGTTTTGAGAAAGACACTTCAAAGGGAGCACAAAAAGACTGTGATGCTCTCTGGACAAGGAAGAACAACGAAGTCCACTTTGGATACAAAAACCATACCAAAGTCGATGTGAAGAGTAAGCTCATCGACAGCTATGCCACCACCCCAGCAAGCACACATGATAGCCAAGTATTCGAAGAACTGTTAGATGAGAAAGACAAGGCGATCTTAGCTGATAGTGCTTACAAATCAGAGAAAAATGAGCAAGTGATGCTGGATCGAGACTTAGAAGATTTTATCACCCTCAAAGCCTATCGTAACAAAGCTCTGACTGAGGAAGATCAACGATTTAACAAAAGAGTGAGCCGTATGAGGGTGCGAGTTGAACATGTATTTGGCAGGATGAAATATATGGGTGCAGACTTCTTTAGAAAGATTGGAATACAACGATCCAGACAGCATAATGCCCTCTGTAATTTAACCTACAATATGGATCGCTATGCGTTATTAGTGGCGTAGAATCCAGACAAGACACTCAATAGCAGTTAGATTCCTCTCAAATTACAAGGGCTTGGGAAAAGTAGGCTGCCAGAGGCTCCCTAAACTAAATGATAAAATATTGTTCTTTTAGTGATTACTGAAAAAGTATCTAGCGCTCTCAATGACTCCATGAACAGTATCATTGATTGAGAGGTCATCAGTCTGCACTGTAAGGTGTGCACAATCTTCGTAAATGGGGGTTTTCTCTTCAATCATTTTATTGATGAGTACTTTTGGGTCTTTTGATTGGAGTAGCGGCCGATGATTTGACATAGATGTTCTTTGGTGGATAGACTCTACGCTTGCTTTAAGCCATACTACGTAGCCTAGAGACTTAAGCGTTTCTCTGTTTGATTCTCGCTTGGGGAGTCCGCCACCAGTAGAGATGATTTGTCTGGAGATTCTGTTATCCAGTAGCTGGCTCACAAGGTCGGTTTCAATGTCTCTAAAGTATGGCTCGCCGTGTTGTTTGAAAATGTCGCTTATCTTGTGATTAGTCTGTTCTTCGATGTAGTAGTCCGTGTCAATTAGTGGGTAATTAAGCTGTTGGCTGATAACACGGCCGATAGTTGACTTTCCACAGCCCATGAAGCCAACCAAGATGATGTTTTTGAGTGGACTGGCTTCGTTGGTGCTAGGTGGCATGGGCGTAGTCTCACTAGTTCCCTTGAAGATTGCAAGAAAACATGTGAATTTCATGCGCTTGTTTCAAGGTATAAAAAATCAGCCCCATGAGGGAGGAGCTGATTGCCGAATTATAATTGTTAGAGTGGTTTACTTGTCGTCTTTACCATGCCTCATTGGACCTTTTCCGCCATTGAATTCTTTGATTGAGCATGGTGCTTTGAGGATCATATGTATGTCGTCGTCGCTCTTTGTCATGGCGGCGAAGTAACCATTCTTGGATTCAGTGAAGTGATCCATGATCATCTTCTTACCTATTTTTTGAGCTTAGCTTCCTTGATTTGTCTGATTTCTAGGCATGTTTGATTAGAGATGTAAGCCATTCCATTTCCTGAGATTAGTCCGGAGGATATCGCTTTGAATGCTGCGTCATCTTTGTGTTTTGCTCCGTCGCTTCTGCGCTCAGTGAGGAATTCAATACTAGTGGTTGCCCACGTGACATTGTTCTTTTCATCCATAAGCATGACTTGCTTCTTGTCTTTCATCATACCTTCTTCTGGCATTGTTAATGGAGTGAGGAGGGTAGTTCCATCATTCTGAACTTCATGCTTCATTACCCACTTGGACATTGATCTGACTTCTTTCCAGATTGTATTGGCTCCTTCGATGCGGAGGCAGCTCTGTATTGCTGGGAATTTAGGGCAGACTTCACGTTTCTTGTCATCAAGTTTAACTGCAACACTAATTTTGAGATTTAACTGGTTGATCATTTCTTCCGCTGTGATGCCACTTGGGAGTATCTGGTTCATAGCTTTCATCGTCTTCTCCATTTTAGGGCATTTACACATTTGGTTAGTAGCTTTCATCATGGTGGTGATTTGACGGGCGTCCATGTTCATCTCTATTGCTATGTCACTGCCTTTAGGGGCAAATGCGGTCACTGCGAATGGTTGAGCTTTTTCTCCTGAGAATGAGAGTAGTCCGTTGATCTGAACGAACATTTTGTTCACCCAGTGATCACCAGCGAATTTGGCTAATCGCCCGTAGGAGAAAACTTGGTCGCCATCCATGTTGGATAGCATTTTCTCTAAATCTAGATTTTCAGAGATGCCTTCTTTTCCGTTTTTTGCGGCTGTCTGAATGAGTCGATTTATGATTCGACCAAGTTGCAGAATAAGATTCGTTGGTCGATGATGATGGCCGCTTTCAGAGGTTGCGGTGTTTGTGTTTTGTCCTATCTAGTGCTGTCTAGGTTTTTAACTCTCGCTAATCTGACTAGCACTACAAAGTTCAAAAAGTATGGAGATGAGTTAAAAATGAGTCGAGAGAAATGGAGGCTTGAAATTGGTGGTGATGACAAGGCTAGTGATAAAGAGTAGGTTATTTAACCATTCTTAATTAGCTTGTCTCTCACAAGGCACTAAGCGTAAGAAAATTCTGTGAGATAGGGGTGAATGGAGTTAAATCTAGATTTAATTCTTAAAATCCTAAATTAGGGCTTGTCAGATCGGCTTTTCTGAGTAATTTCTCCGTTCCATACCGTGCCTCAGACAGGAAGAGGCTCTATTAATCAATATTAATAACGGGGGAGAAGACGAAGTAAGTGGTTTGATAAGAAGGTCTTGTCCTTCTAGTGCTTCAGAAAATCGCCCACCAACCAACTAATCGCAATAATATGCCAACAATTAATCAACTAGTTCGTAAGGGTCGTAAGACTCCAGAAGTGAAGTCTAAGTCACGTGCACTTGCTAACTGTCCACAAAGACGCGGAGTCTGCCTTCAGGTAATGACTCGCACACCAAAGAAGCCGAACTCAGCTCTCCGTAAGGTAGCTAAAGTCCGCCTCACTAACGGCCGTGAAGTAATGGCTTACATCGGTGGTGAAGGCCACAACCTCCAGGAGCACAGCATCGTGCTTGTTCGTGGTGGAAGAGTGAAGGATTTGCCAGGTGTTCGTTACCACATCGTTCGTGGTGCACTCGATACTCTCGGAGTAGATGGTCGTAAGCAGTCACGCTCTAAGTATGGTGCTAAGAAGCCTAAGAAGTAATCTTTATTACTAATCAATTTTAATCAAATAACTATTTAATACAATGTCTCGTCGTAGAAGTGTTAACGCAAAAATCGATCGTCGCGATCCTCGTTATGATAGCCAGCTAGTGGGAACTCTCATTAGTAAGGTTATGAAGGATGGCAAACGTTCAATCGCAGAAAGAATCGTATACGGTGCAATCGAATCAGCTAATGAAGGAACCGACATAGTCGATCCTCTTGAGCTAATCACCCGCGCTATTGAAAATTCAAAACCACGTGTAGAGGTTAAGTCTCGTCGCGTAGGTGGTGCAACTTACCAGGTGCCTCTCGAGGTAGCTCCAGCTCGTTCTGAGTCCCTCGCTATGCGTTGGCTCGTAACATTCGCTCGTAACAAAAAGGGTGTGCCAATGAGCAAGGCCCTTTCGAACGAAATTAAAGATGCTGCGAACAACCAAGGTTCTGCAGTAAGAAAAAGAGATGATATGCACAAGATGGCTCAGGCTAACCGTGCTTTCGCTCACTTCCGCTGGTAGTAAGTTTTCAAGAGTGGCTGCCTAGACCACATTAATTACTTTAGGTATAAATTTTAGTGGATCATCGAAAGATGATCCACTTTTTGTTTAGAGATCGGAGCTCACTATGAATTCACCCTAGATAAGAGGGCGACTGATATAGAGTAGGAGATTGTAGATCTCTTCATGTATTCCAACAGTAAGTGCACATCTGCAATCATGCGCGATTCTGTGACTCAGATATTGCCTGCCTCAGGGAAGGCTGATCTTGTAATAACGAAGGCTATGGAAAACGTTCAGGGTGTCGCTCAGTCAAATCGCAGTGGAGATTATCAGGGGGCGTGGGATACATGGGAAAAGATTAGTCCTAAGGCTCACAAAAATAGAATTATACTGATACAAGGCTATATGGCGGACTTTCATATATACGGTTCTAGCCTAGAGGATACAACAGAGGTTACAGGGCAACTTTTGAAAATTGTCTCCATCATGGAAGAGCAGTTTCCTGGCGACGCAGGACTGGCAATAATGCAATTCAGAATTCACGAGATCAACAAAGATTCGAAAAAATACCGTGAAGCGGTTAAAAAAATTAGAAACTGATGTCATTATTGTGTAGGGAGCCTCTGGCAGCCTACTTTTCCCAAGCCCTTGTAATTTGAGAGGAATCTAACTGCTATTGAGTGTATTATTTGACTTTTTCTAGGGATTTATTGCTGTTTTGTGCTTGTGGTTTAATAAATTAATTGATGTTAGTCCTTTTGAATATCTTGTCTGGGTTCTACGCCACTAATAACGCAGAGCGATCCATATTGTAGGTTAAATTACAGAGGGCATTATGCTGTCTGGATCGTTGTATTCCAATCTTTTCAAATAGATCGGCTCCCATGTATTTCATCCTGCCAAATACATGTTCAACTCGCACCCTCATACGGCTTACAGTCTTATTAAATCGTTGTTGCTGCTCAGTCAGAGGTTCCCTGTATGCTGTTATTTTTTTGAGAACTCTCCTACTCGAATAAGACTTCAAAATTCTTGAATCCTCCTTTGATGAGTTTATTGATCAATTTGACGTGGAGGCTTCCGTCTTTTCAGAAGACCCAGATTTAAAGCCGTTCTTTGATCCCCCAGAGGGGAAGACTTAGCTCGAAAACCATAAAGAATAGGGCGAAGAGGCGCCGGTTTTGTCCTTTAAATCACTAGAAATTGTGCTTGCTTGATGTGTAGCATTGACTAGTTTTTCCGCTTACCCAAAATACGTATATGTCTACCAATCCAAATCACCCGAACAGACCTTATCCACTAGAGCACACGCGTAACTTTGGTATCGCAGCTCATATTGATGCGGGGAAGACGACTCTTACCGAGCGTATCTTATTTTATACAGGGATGATTCACAGGATCGGTGAGGTGCACGATGGTGCGGCAACGACTGATCACATGGAGCAGGAGCGTGAACGTGGTATTACTATTACGTCAGCAGCCGTTACTTGTCAGTGGACACAGAAGCCGGTTGAGGGTGTTACAAAGCTTTATGAAGGTGAGGAGCACCGAATCAATATTATTGATACTCCAGGCCATGTGGATTTTACTGCTGAGGTGGAGCGCTCTCTGAGAGTTTTCGATGGCGCAGTGGTTGTTTTCTGTGGTGTAGCTGGTGTGCAGCCTCAAACTGAGACAGTCTGGCGTCAGGCGGCTAAGTATAAGGTTCCGCGTATCGTGTTTGTTAATAAAATGGACCGCATTGGAGCAGATTTTTATAATGTTATCAACGATCTCCGTGAGAAGCTCGGCACTAATGCAGGTGCTGTTCTTATTCCTATCGGATCTGAAGAAGATCTTAAAGGTCAGATTGATGTGATTAACCAAAAGGCTATTCTCTACTGTGATGATGATAAGTTAGGCTCAACCTTTACAGTTCAGGATCTGGAAGGAGAGCAGGTAGATATTGCGGCGAATGCGCTTGAGGAGCTTATTGATCAGATTGCTGATATTGACGAAGAGCTCGGTGAGAAGTTTCTCATGGAGGAAGAAATTACTCCGACTGATCTGAAAGCAGCGATTCGACGCACGACTATTAGTAATGATTTTATTCCTGTTTCTGGAGGCTCTGCTTTTAAGAATAAAGGTGTGCAGTTTCTTGTGGATGCAGTGGTCGATTATCTCCCTAGCCCACTCGATATCGATTCAGCTAAGGGGCTTCACCCGGATGATGAGGATGTAGAAATCTTCGTGAAATCTGATGATAATGAAAAGTTCTGCTCACTAGCATTTAAACTCTGGGCGGATAAGTTTGTTGGGAAGCTCGTTTTCTTCCGTGTGTATTCAGGCACTATTTCTAAAGGTGACATGGTTTATAACCCGCGCACTGGAAAACAGGAGCGAGTCCAGCGTCTGATCCAGATGCAGGCAGACAAGACAGAGGAGATAGATACTGCTTACGCAGGGGATATCGCTGCGTATGTGGGGATTAAGAATGTCACGACTGGTGATACTCTCTGCGATAAAAGATTTGAAATACAGCTAGAGCCTCCATCATTCCCAGAGCCAGTCATCGCTATGGCGGTGGAGCCTAGAACAGTGGCTGATTCAGACAAGATGGCTATCGGTCTTGCTCGTTTCCAGGAAGAAGATCCTACTTTCGTGGTGAAGACTGATGAAGATACTGGTCAGATGATCATCGCTGGAATGGGGGAGTTACACCTAGAAATTATTATAGATCGGCTTAAGCGTGAGTTTAGTGTCGATGCGAATGTTGGTAAACCGCAGATCGCTTATCGCGAGGGCATCAGTCAGAGTGCTGACGGACATGGTGAGCTTAAAAAGCAGACTGGTGGTAAGGGGCAGTTCGGTGTGGTGCATCTCAAGATTAAACCAAACGAAGCAGGCAAAGGTCTCACTATTGATAATAAAGTAGTGGGCGGGGCGATTCCGAAAGAATTTATAAAATCAGTTTACTCAGGTATCGAAGACTCCATGACGAGTGGAACTGTTGGAGGTTATCCAGTGATTGATGTTCATGTGGATATTATAGATGGTGAAGCGCACAATGTAGATTCTAATGAAAACTCATTCAAAGTAGCTGCCATTTTCGCAATGCGTGATGCGTTCGACAAGGCTGGTCCAGTCCTTCTCGAGCCAGTGATGGATGTAGAAATCGCAACTCCACAAGATTACCAAGGTGATGTGATGAGCGATCTTAATAGAAGGCGAGCGATCATCGGAGATATGGAGTCTAAAGGTCCTATTACTAATCTCAAAGCAAAAGTTCCGCTCGCAGAAATGTTCGACTACATGACAGCTCTACGAACCGTCTCATCAGGTAGAGCATCCTTCACTATGGAGCCAGCCAGCTTTGAGCCTGTTCCCTCGGTAATTGTTAAGGAAAAATTTGGCGGTGCTCTCTAGTGAGATTTTTGAGGGATTTTAGCCTACTTTTCTGTGATGGTATAGGGCTGTTTCTGCGAGGACGATGAGGATGAACCCGTGAAGGTTACTCCATTGATTGTCGTTGTATCAGTTTCTACTCGGGCATCAGTAGTCACTATGTTCAGCGTGCCCTTGGTGCTAGTTTCAGACACCGTAGCGGTTGATCAAATTCTCCCCATGCTATGGTAGCTGCTGAGGCTGATGCTATCACCGCTGTTGATGTAGCTAGTGGCTGGACTGAACTACGAGCTATATGGAATAGAGGACAGCACGCTTCTCACAAAGGACAATCAGAGCGACTATAAACACTGCAATAACGGGAGCAATCTGCTTGGCTACGGTAATTTTATTACGGAGGAAATGATTGAGCAGAAAGTAGAACCACGGTAAGCATGGATTTGATCATGGCTACTGCGTCTACTTCTAAAATGGTACCAGCATAAAATTTAGTGAGTAGGGGAGTTAATAGGGTGGAGGACATGGTAATCAGGACAGATAAAGCCAAGTTAGCTTTGGCTAAGAAACAAACCACATTACTAGCAGTACCTCCTGGGCAACATGAGAGTAAGATGATTTCAAGCTTAAGCTGAGGCGGAAGTGCAAACAATGTAGCCACACTCCAGACAATAAAAGGCATTAAAATAAATTGTGCTAACCCCCCAATAAAGATCGAGCGTGGGGTTTTAAGAATTTCTTTAAAGTTTTCAAAAGTAAGTGTCATCCCCATGCTTAATATTACGGTGCCAAGCCCTAGTGATAGGATCCTGAAATCTGTCCCGAATATAGTGATGTTCTCCTTTACAGATCAAGTCATGGAGGGTGGGGAAATCCAAGCAATAGTGACGCCTATAATAGTCCAAAGCCAAAATAATCTAGTGAGCATAATGTGTAGTTAATGGTGAGAGGTAGTCGTGCCGCTTTCTCGGACGGTCATTGAGCGATTTTACTATCTCTTGAATTAAAGTTTATTCAAGCTCTAGAATGTTGGTTATTTTTGGGATATATTGTCGGATTAGTCCTTTTAGGATTATTATTAGATCCCCCGTTCCCAGCTATGATATGGTCTGGAAAAGTAGAAGTCAATATCGAGATGCTTAGCGATTTTTTCATGGCTTGCAAATTTCTTGCCGTTATCTGATGTAATGGTGTAAAGCTGTGCTTCCAAGGTCGGGGCTGCTTCTCTCTTCCGTGCGTAGTATACTGCTTCGTAAGTTTCAGCTGAGAGGACGCAAAAATGCCCTAACAGATTTGTCTGCTAGGGCATTGTGAAAGTTGATTGCTCAGCTCAGGCGTTAAATATCTGAGACTGGTAGGTTTGCTACTTCTTCGCGGATGGATTCTGCGAGTGGTGTGGAGAGGTAACGTTCAGTGGATGAACAGGCGACAGTTACGATGTGTTTGCCTTTGTTCTCTGGTAACTTAGCGAGCTGGATAGCGGCCCAAACGTTAGCTCCTGTGGAGATTCCTGCAGGCAGGCCTTCTTCTTGAGCGAGGAGCTGAGCGATCTCGAACGCATCTTCATTTCCGACGAGGATGATGTCGTCGATGATGTCTACGTTGAGGTTATTTGGTATGAAGCCTGCTCCGATGCCCTGGATCTTGTGTGGTCCTGGTTTGCCGCCTGATATGACTGGACTGTTCTTAGGTTCTACAGCGTAGGTCTTCATGTTGCAACGTGATTTGATGACTTCAGATACGCCAGTGATTGTTCCGCCTGTGCCTACGCCAGCTACGAAAATATCGATCTTACCGTCTGTGTCTCTCCAGATTTCTTCTGCCGTGGTCTGGCGGTGAGCTTCTGGGTTGGCTGGGTTGTCAAACTGTTGAGGTCCGAATGCTCCTTCGCCGTGTTCATCGAGTAGTTGCTTAGTTTTAACGATGGCTCCACCCATGCCTTTAGCGGCTGGGGTGAGGACGATTTCTGCACCGAGCATGCGGAGGAGGATTCTACGCTCAATGGACATAGATTCTGGCATGGTGAGGATACAGCGGTAACCTTTAGCACGGGCTACGAACGCTAGTCCGATACCAGTGTTACCAGAAGTAGGTTCGATGATAGTGCCGCCTGGATTAAGTTTACCAGTGCGCTCTGCGTCTTCGATCATGGCCTTACTGATACGGTCTTTGACGCTGAAGAGTGGATTAAAGAATTCACCTTTTACGAGGATTTCTGCTTCGAGACTTTCAGTGATTTTATTGAGTTTAATGAGAGGTGTGTTGCCGATAGTGTCGATCATGCTGTTTGCTATATTACTCATGGTGTAATACTATGCTGAATCTCCATCTTTGTCAAATGGGTATTTCGAGAGAAGTGTCATATTAAGTCTAAAGTTTAGCTGACGCTTGCTAGTTTGAAAAATCTAGGTAGGATGCCGATTCTTCCACAAATCTCACAAGAATTTACACGATTTAACTACAAAAGATGAATAGAAAAATGTTCCGTAAAACTAGTATTATTGTCACTCTAGGGCCTGCTACAGACTCTCCTACTCGCCTCGCAGAATGTATAGATGCAGGTGTAGATGTGTTTCGTTTAAACATGAGCCATGCTCAACATGACTGGTGTCGCTCAGTAGTACATCACATCAGAAGCATCGCTAGAGAGAAGGTTAAACACGTTGCTATTCTATTCGATCTTCAAGGTCCATCGATCCGTACAGGTGATCTTGATGAGCCATTTGAGTTAACAGTTGGTGATAGATTTGAGATTCGTAAGCGTTCACAGGAAGCTACGATCCCATTTTCTACTACAGTAAACTATGAAGGAATGATGGATGATGTAGCAGCAGGTGCTACACTCATAGTCGATAATGGCACTATGCTGATGAAAATCGAGGAGAAGAATGAAAATAATCTTATCTGTGAAGTTCTTACCTCTGGTAAGATTGGTAACCGTAGACACATCAACCTTCCTGGAACACGACTTAACCTACCCGCTCTGACAACAAAGGATCACGAAGATCTCGCAGTTGCAGTAGAGTGTAAGGCTGACTTTATCGCTGGATCATTTGTTCGTGATGCTGCTCATGTAAATGAGCTTCGCGGGGAGATGGAGAAGCTCGGTGGGAACTCACAGATTATTTCTAAGGTAGAAGATCAAGAGGCAATCAAGAATATCGATGATATCATTACTGCATCAGACGTGATCATGATTGCACGTGGTGATTTGGGTATTGAGGTTCATGTTGAGGAACTTCCTATTATTCAGCGCCAGATCGTTAAGCGTTGTCACGTTATCGGACGTCGAGTGATTGTTGCTACTCACATGTTGGAGTCGATGATTACTAATCCTACTCCGACTCGTGCGGAAGTGACTGATGTATCGACTGCTGTTTATGAAGAGGCTGATGCTATCATGCTTTCTGGAGAAACTTCAGTGGGTGAATATCCAATCCGTTGTGTAGAGACTCTAGACCGTATTGCTAACCGTATGGAGCTTGAAGGTTCTATTGGTAATGGAGAGTTAGCGATTTATGACACTGCTAAGCAGAGAGTAATTAAGGCTGCGTTAACGCTTTCAGATTCTATCGAAGGTGCTGAGATCCTAGTATTCACTCGTAGAGGTGACATGGTGATTAAAGCTGCGATGCTTAGACCACAGGCTAATATCTATGCATTTGCATCGACTCCTGAGGTTTGCCGTAAGTTAGCTCTAGCTCGTGGAGTTATGCCGAACATTATCCCGTTTTTCGATGATCCACTCATCACGATTGATCACGCTGTTGAATACATGAGAGAAAATGGTCTAGTAGAGGAAGGAACTCCGCTAGTTGTTGTTTCTGATACACTACGTAAGACTAAGATGGTGGATTCCATTCTTCTTATCTACGCATAAGATCTACTTAAGTTAGTGAACAAAAATTTACATAAGCAGGCTCTTATACAGAGTCTGCTTTTTTCATCTCCACTAGTGGAGGGAATGGAGGGAGCTGTGCAGTTTGACCTAGGTCTGTTAGAGCTACTAGGCAAAAGTTTACAGATTTTTAATGATAAGAGGCTAACACTGGGTGAGCTGAATGAAGTGGTCCCAGGAAACGGAGCCAATGAATTGTTAGTAGATTTACTGGTCTAACAGGAGGGATAACCTGAAGATAGACCACATAAATGAAAAGAAAAAGAAGACATCTAACAGCTGAGTTCAAAGCTCGGGTCGCTACAGAAGCTCTCAAAGAAGAGAACACTATCCAGCAACTCGCTCAAGATAATGATATTGCTCCAACTCAAGTCAGTGCCTGGAAAAAGGAGCTTGTGGAACGAATGTGTCAAATCTTTGAGCGAAAGAATACATCAGATAAGCAGCTCAAACATCATGAAAAAAGAGCGAACAGTTGGGGACCGATTTCACCGAAAGATTATGATCGATACTCAACACCCTAAACTCTCGATTCGCAAGCAATCAGAAATGCCCGGAGTGAATCGAAATAGACTTAAACCACGTCAACAAAAACGCACAGAAGAAGATTATGCTATCATGAAAAAACTCGATTAAATTTACATGGAATGCCCATTTTATGGTCAACGCAAATTACGCTTACCTCGTTGCGATCATGGACTGGCACAGCCGATCCGTGCTTAGCTGGGAAGTCAGTAACACGATGAATAGTAGCTTCTGCGTCGGCGCTTTGAAATCAGCAATGGCTCTAACTGGGCGAAAGCTAAAGATATTTAACACCGATCAAGGAAGTCAATTGAGCAGTGCTGATTGGACGGCTGAGTTGAGTAGTAACGGCATTGAAATCAGCATGGACGGCAAAGGCCGCTGGATGGACAATGTCTTTATTGAGCGGCTCTGGCGGAGCATTAAATACAAGAAACTGCGGCTCTGGATCTATGATGGCATCACCGATCTACAATCTCTAGTCGATGATTGAATGGAGTTCTATAATCATCGACGTAAGCACCAAGGTCTAGGCTATTGCACTCCTTGGTCACTCTACTCTGAGCAGCAACAAGAAGCAGCCTAGGGTGGCGGCGACCGTAGTTGGAGAGGTTCCATTGAGCTCCTTCCGCTCCATTCCCCCTCTCCAACTACGGAGAAAAACCACAAACCAAGCCTCAAGGAAGATCAGTAAACTACTAATAAAACAAACTTTTTACTGGCAACATTAACGAGACCACTTCAAAATACTTTAAAGTATTACTTAGAGTAATCTATTTCAAGTGTATTGAAAACTGGAAGTGGACGGAGTGGAGGAACTGACTTTTCACCTGTGCAGCATGATGTGCATGATGATAGTGCGTATGAACCTGTTGCAACCGCTAGTATTGAAATAATTTTAATAAGTTTCATAATAATGTTTTAGTTAAATCAGTGCTCATACTGGCTGACTCACTCACTTAGGCAAGGAAAAAGGCGAACCTTCTAAGAAAGTTCACCTTCAATATAACTTTGTGTAAATTCTCTAGGAGAATTACTTAGTGAATTCAACAGCAGGAACTGCTGGAGTCTCAGCAGAAACTGAAGCTGATCCACATGAAGCTGATACTGCGAAACCTGCTGCTGCAAGTGTTACTGCGATTAGTCTAACGATTTTCATAATGATTTATTATTTTAGTTGTAGTTGTTATGTTATTCTAAGCTGAATAGTTCAGCTAGGAAAGTGTTATTCTCCACAACGGCAACCACATAAAGTCAACACTGAGAGTGCTGATCCTGCAACTGCGTATGCGAAATATTTGAAGGAAAGTTTGATATTATGTGAAAATGAATAAGTAAAAAATTACTTACCAGGATTTACATAAACTGGAGTTGTTGGAGCTTCTTCAGGAACCGAAGCTGATCCACATGATGCTGAAAGTGCTACGCTTGTTGCTGCACATACGATTGAGATAATTTTAACTAGTTTCATTGTATTATTTTTTTTAACTTGAATAGCACAAGGACTAAATTTCTTGAACTACTAATAGTTTATACGGAGATTTTTTTCTCTGCAAGAAATAATAAGAGATAATTTAAAATTATCTTATAACCCCAGCCGATATCCCCTGAATATTTCTGTTAGAACCATTATAAAGCATCAATCAGTTTCACACTACAAAAATTGAGGGTTCAGCATTAGAGTTGATCCATTCATGAAACATGTTGACTTTCTTCTTGTTAGATTGAGGCTTGTTAAACATTTTGATCAGTAAATCTAAAGCTAGTCGAAAGATGCTTTTACGTATCTGTCGCTGCCATTGCATCTTGTAATACTTTAGCTATGGAGGATGACGGATTTGAAATGTTACGAAAAGAGGTCTTTACGATGCGGTATGAAATGATAGATATAACTCATTCACTTCGCTATGAACAGGGGAAAGAATAGGTTTATAGATGCTGTTTGGCTCAATCACTTGGCAGTTGCAAATATTGGTCGGTTAATATAGAGATAGCACAATGAATATTATCATCGTAGGAGCGGGCGAAGTAGGTCGCCACTTGGCGGAATCTTTATCACGTGAGGCTCACAGCATCGTAGTCATTGAGGAAAATGCAGTAATCGCTCATGAACTTGAGCAGTCGCTGGATGCGAAGGTGATCCACGGTGATGGCACCTCGATTAGTATTCTATTAGAGGCCGATGTCGGGAATTCAGATCTATTTTTAGCGCTGACTAGTGATAATTCTGTGAACATGATGGTGGCTTCGATGGCATCTAATCTAGATGCAGGGAGAGTAGTTTGTCGTGTGCACCCAGTGCTCCAGCGCGAAGAATGGCTATTTGATTATCGTGGGCATTTCGGGATCGATCATATTTTCAGCTCTGAACGGCTCAGTGCTATTGAACTAGCGAAGTTTATCCGGAACCCAGATTCTTTGGTAGTAGAAGAGATCGCAAGAGGCAAGATAGAGCTTCAGCAGGTGAGAATCTGTGACAGCAGCGACGCAGTGGGGAAGATGCTGATGAAGCTAAAAGCCCCCGAACGGACAAGAGTCGCTGCAATCACAAGAGGTGGTGAGCACTTTGTTCCTAATGCTAGAACGACTTTAGAAGCAGGGGATGTCGTGACGATCTTTGGTGAACCGAGAAAGCTCAGAGAACTGGCGGTAAGGTTACAAAAGGAAGGTGGTAAGGATGATCTCATTCATGTGGTCATCTTTGGTGGCGGTGAATATGGATTTTCTTTGGCACAGATGCTGGAGAGTTGGAACTGTAAAGTTAGAATCATTGAGAAAGATCCAGTGGTGGCACAAGAGCTGATTGATAGACTTTCGAATACGACGGTGATCAATACGGATGGAACCGTGTTAGCAGAGCTAGAAGAAGAGCAGGTCGGGGATGCGGATTTCTTCGTGGCGACCAGTGGGAGCGATGAGGATAATGTAATGACTTGCCTTCAAGCGCACAACTTAGGCACTAAGAATTGTCTCACATTGATTCACCGTGCTGACTATGCAAAGGCGATCAGTGCTAGTGGGCGACACTTTGGTATGTTGGCGGCTGTGAGTCCTCGTGAGGCTTGTCGTAGAGATTTGGAGAAGTTTATTACTACTGACAAGTTTCATATCGTTAAAAAGCTTGGAGCGGGTGAAGTAATCGAGACGACTGTTGCAAGCGGCTCGATCGTGGCGCAGAAGACTGTTGGTGAAGTGGAATGGCCAGAAGGCTGTGTCCTCGTAGCTAGAATGCATGGAATGCATGCAGCAGTGCCGGGACCAGACGATGTTCTTGAACCAGGTGATATTGTGTATGCGATGGTGACTCCTAAAGTTCGTAAAAAGTTCTTAAAATTAGTTCGTTAATTTACGACAAGAGATGTCTTCACTATAGGTTGAAAAACTTTATAGGCGGTTGTAATCAACGGGCCATAAATTCTACAGAACTTACTGAAAACGGCATAATCAAGAACCCAGATGTGGTTTTTATCGGTGGCGACATTATGAGTGCTACTTTAGGTGTGATGCTGAATCCTGATTTAACGATTCAAATTGTAGAGTTACTTTCCTCTGTAGCACTAGAAAGTAGTCACTGCAGGCACTGGCCACGCAGCACTTTGTGAGCTGAACTATACTCCGTTGAATGAAGATGGCGAGATCGATAAAGCGATAAAGATTAATGAAGAGTTCGAGCTTTCTAAGCAGTTCTGGGCATTCCTAGCTAAAGAAAGGGTGATTGAAAATCCATCTGATTTCATCCGCCGAGTTCCTCACATGAGCTTTGTAAAAGGTGAGGAGAATATTGAATATTTAAAGAAGCGTTTTGACGCAATACAAGGGCATCACTTTCTTGATGATATGGAGTTCTCTGCTGACCATCCTAAAATATCAGAGTAGAGACCGCTACTGGATCAAGGCAGAGAAGTATCTGATAAGATAGTTGTGACTCGTGTGGAGAACGGGATTAACATTGATTTCGGTTCATTGACTAAAGTGTTGTTTGATTACTTAGTCAGACTACCCAGAGTCCAGTTAGCTACTGACACAGCTATTAGAGATTTAAATCAGAAAAAGGATAAAACTTGGGAGGTGAAAGTTAAAAAGGTAGAAGACCTTTTCTCATCAGTATCGCTCGATAATATCAAGCCGATGATTGCAACAGATCTCGCTAATATGAGCCTAACAGAATATCTCTATAAAGAAGTGAACCCTAGGGTGAATAGGGTCTAGGGATACAAGCCTAGCGATAGAATTAGGCGACTTTCAGTTAGGGACTATTTACTAAAGGATAGCCTCTATTTATTTGGCTTATCTACCAGCTAACTCGTAATTATACTTCACAGATTGGCGTATAGCCTGCATAAGTTTGATGAGCGGTGCTCTTTCTTTGGCAGCTTCTAGACAGTTATTATCTGTAAAAAAATCTTGGCTGATGTTTTTACCAATTTCATGGTAATGCTCCATGATTTTTCCGTCTAGTTGGCCACACTGAGAGCGGTAATGAGAAATTGCTTTTTGGGCTCTCTCCATAACATTATTAACATCTGATTTGTAACTAGTTACGTTAGAATTTATATTACTAGAGATCTTTTTTAAAATGAGTTGTTGCTTACTTAATTCGTTAGCAATAGAAGTTTTGTTTTCTTTTAGATCCCCGAACTTATCTTTTAGTCTCTGAATGTTGAGTTCTTCAACTAGGATTTCCTCTGGGTCACTATCATTGTCTATGAGTGTCTGGAGTTTCCAAATGGTTTCAGTGTATAAAGTCCTGATGTTCTTAGCTACTCTTGAGATGTCTTGTTGCTGGCTTGCGAGTTCTCTTACTATAATCATTTGTTTATATAACATATCCTCAAAGCTGAGGACACCTACACTGAGTTTATCCTCGAAATTAGGCTTATTTTCTTGCTTTATTGAATCTATCTTATCTTTGATTTCCTGAATTTTATCTGAAATCTCAGCACGTTGCTGAAGCTTCCTCTTGATATTCAAGTAGTTGATCTTGTAGTGTTCTAGTTTCTCAGTATTCAACCAGATACTTTGTCCTAAAATGCCTTCAGCTTCGTAAAGAAGCTGAAGTTCATCGGCTGCGTCATTGAGCCTTTTTTGCCTATTTAGGAAGCCAATATTTTTGAGCAGATTGGCTAGTATGAACTGTCTCTTTGTCATGTTATGTTACTTGCATTGATTTCTGCAATTGGTCAATAACTTTACTGTCTTCAAGTGTCGTTACATTACCAGTGACCTTACCTGTTTTGACCAGTTCCTTAAGTAGACGTCTCATGATTTTCCCAGAACGTGTCTTCGGTAGAGCAGGGGCGAAATAAATCGCATCTGGCTTAGCTATCGCTCCGATCACTTTTCCAACATGATTTCTAAGCTCAATCTTGAGTTTTTCTGTCGTTTCCACTCCAGTCTTAAGAGTCACAAAACAGACGATTGACTCACCTTTGATCTCATGTGGTTTACCGACAACTGCGGCTTCAGCCAGATCCTTATGAGAAACCAGTGAACTTTCTACCTCAGCAGTGCCGAGTCTGTGACCAGAAACGTTGAGAACATCATCGAGGCGACCTACGATGTAGATATTACCCTTCTTATCCTTACGTGCGCCGTCTCCAGCTGTGTAGATTCCTGGGTAGTCGCTCCAGTAAGTGTCCTTATAGCGCTTCTTATCGCCGTAGATATTTCTGAGCATGGATGGCCATGGCTTACGGATCACCAGTTTTCCTGGGACACCAGGCTTACATTCGTTACCTTCTTCATCAAGAATCGCTGCATCCACTCCGAAGAATGGTAGTGTCGCTGTTCCTGGCTTGATCGTTGTACAGCCTGGTAGTGGTGAGATCATGATGGCACCAGTTTCTGTCTGCCACCAAGTATCCACGATAGGGCATCTGCCGCCACCGATTTTCTCATGATACCAGAGCCACGCCGCTGGATTAATCGGCTCCCCTACTGTGCCTAATAGACGTAGTGATGAAAGGTCGTGCTTATCTACATGCTCGTCACCAGCCTTGATGAATGCACGGATAGCAGTAGGAGCTGTGTAGAAAATAGTAACCCCGTATTCCTCTATGATACTCCAAAAGCGGTTCCATTCTGGGTAGTTTGGAGCTCCTTCATACATGATCTGAGTGACGCCATTTAATAGAGGTCCATAAGTGATGTAAGAGTGTCCAGTGATCCAGCCTACATCAGCAGTGCACCAGTAGACATCGTCTTCCTTCATGTCGAAAATATATTTACAAGTAGCGTAGGTGCCGACCATGTATCCAGCGGATGTGTGGAGGATACCTTTTGGCTTACCAGTTGATCCAGAGGTGTAGAGAATAAAGAGAGGGTGCTCTGGGCCGACTGCTTTTGGCTTATGAGTTCCTGACATTCCTTCGATAACATCACTCCACCACATGTCGCGGCCTTTTTTCATGGTGACGTCGTTACCGATTCTTTTCTGAACGATGACCGTTTTAACTGACTTGTTACCTTTGAGTGCTTCGTCAACATTTGCCTTGAGTGCGACTGTTCCGCCACGGCGATGCCCCGCATCACAGGTGATGATAGCCACTGGTGTTGAGTCATCGAGTCTGTCCTTGATAGATTCTGCTGAGAAACCACCGAATACTACTGAGTGAACAGCACCGATACGAGCACAGGCAAGCATCGCAATAGTTGCCTCTGGAGTCATCGGCATATAGATGAGCACGTTGTCCTTAGACTTGATACCTTGAGCTGTTAGTGCGTTTGCAAATCTAGATACATCACGGAGTAGCTGACGATAGGTGATAACTCTCTTGTCTCCTGGCTCGCCTTCCCAGATGATAGCCGCTTTGTTTCCACGACCTTCTTCGACATGGCGATCTACGCAGTTTTCACAAACATTGAGCTTAGCTCCAGAGAACCACTTGGCATTAGGTGCTTTCCAGTCAAGGACTTCCTCCCACTTTTTCTGCCATTTAAGTTCTTTTGCTTCCTTAGCCCAGAAGACGTTTGGTTTCTCGATAGACTCCTTGTGCATGCGTTTATACTGAGCCATGCTGCTGACTCTGGCTTGCTTTGAAAATTCTTTTGATGGCTTAAATAAAGTATTTTCGTCGAACTCTATAGTTTTAGTAGCTTTTTTACTCATGATAAATTGTCAGTGTCTGGATGAAAGTTAATTTAGCGGCAGTAAACTAACAAAAAAAGGGCTGAAGATAATCACGAATTCGTAAAAATATGTCTGTTCAGCCCTGTGAAAATTAATCTAACAGATTAACTATCTATAAATCTAAACTTTAGCGATGGTATCTAGTCTAGGATGGTTGTCCTTTAGCTCGTCAACATTGATGCCTTTCCCTTTGTTCATCTTGTCCATAGCACGGAAAGTCGCCTCCATGCCTGCGATGGCAGCAAGCACGTCTTTTGTGTGACCTGTTTCTGAAATGGTGTGCATGTTTCTGATTGGAAAACCGATGGATGCAGAAGCTGAGTCAATTCCAGCTAGGACTGCAGCCATAGCGTCCGTGCCTGTGTCTTTGCCTGACATGTCCATCTGATAAGGGATATCTTTATCTTGGCAGGATTGTTCGATCTGAGAGATGAGGTATTCGCTAGTGACAGATCCACCAGTGATAGAGAAGCCCTTGCCCATAGTGAGAGAGTTCATGCGCTCCGCTGACATACCAGGAGCAGCATCATAGTCATGGTTTACATCAGATCCGATGAGGATATCTGGCTTCATTTCTCCTGCGATGGCTGTCGCTCCGAAACGACCGATCTCTTCATGAGTAGCGATGGTGTAGAGAACACGGATGTTCTTAAGTGGTTTCTTAGCAAAGATGCGAGCGAGCTCAGCAACGACGAAACAACCGAGTCCATTATCAAGATAAGCACCGTAGAATGTGTTATCTGAGAATCCCTTGCGGATTGGGCGGTTTAGAATGATCGGATCACCAGCACGGATGCCGAGCTTCTCGATCTTTTCCTTGCTCTTTTCGCCATGCATTTGGAGCTCTAGATAGAGATCGGTTGGCTTGATGCCTTGATCGCCTGTGCGTTGTTTAGGGTTTGAGAAGTGGATGGCTCCGAGAGCTTCGATGGTTCCGCCTTCGATGAGTCTGTATGTGCCGGGCTTCTTAGGCTCTTGTGAGAAAAGTTTCACCTCATGACCGATCAATGTGCAAGGGAGGAATGAATCGCTGTTCACCCAGATTTTACCATCAGATCCGATACTACGAACTTGGAGACGGATCTTATCAGCATGACCGATGATCATGACTGAGGTGCGATCGTCCTCACCTGGGTGAGTGTCGAGCACCAGACCTGCGTTACCTTTAAATTGGTGGATTTTCCAAGATTTAGGTTTAATGTCTTCGAAAAATGGTTTGAGGATTCCGTAGGTCATCGCTGCCTCAAGACCGATAGGGCTTGGTGCTGCGAGGATTTCCTTCATAAAGTCGAATTGCTTTGCTGGCATGGATTTCTCCCATGCTGGTTTAGTTGTCTTAGTGACCATAATAATTGTTAATTTTCAGTTGAGCGTAGGATGAAGCCTAGCGTTAGTGATACAAGAAAAAAAATTGGGAAAAATTAGGGTGTAGGTATGGATTCACACCTTAATCTTCAGAAGGGTTTAGAGGGCTTTGCTCAGTCACTACTTCAATGAAATAACTGCTGGGTTACTAGTGTTGCCGTAGCGGTCTACTGAATAGACGGCGATGGCTTCTGGTTTACCGCTAAGGTTGACGGCGTTTCCGTAGGTGACTTCTACTGAGTGCCATTTGGCTCCGTAGCGGGCTTGGATGGCGTATTTTGAATCTCCTGCAGCACGGCCCCATTTTACATTGGTGTAAGTCCCTTTTAATTTTGCAGAGATCGTTGGTGGGGCTGGTGCTTGAGCTTGCATCCAGGTCATTGGCGGGACTAGGGCGGGGGCTACGTAAGCGCCTTTTCTGAGCGAGTTGGTAACATTGCCACGATTCTGCAGCAGAGATTTCATGCTCCAGTGACAGTGACCAGCCCAGTTACTACCTATGCTTCTAGAGAGGTTAACTTGCTTAAGTATCTCAGAGGCTGGACGCCCAGGATCGGTAGTGGACATGACTCGGTCTGTGGCGATACCTGGCCAAACTGGTCGCTTAGAGGCGGATTTCTGACTCTGGTCTCTCCACCAAGTAAGAAGATTACTATAGGATTGCTTAGTTGGGCTGATTCTCCAGTAGAGCTGTGGTGACATGTAGTCGCACCATCCATTGACTAGCCACTTTCGTGAGTCGGCCGCAAGGTGATCGTAGGCATTGATAGAGGCTTCGATGCCCCTTGGTGTTCCCGGTTGCCAAATGCCAAATGGGCTGATGCCGACTCTGAGGTGTGGCTTGACCTGTTTAATAGATTGATACATCTGCTTCACAAATGAATCGACAAAGAAGCGGCGTTGGGCAGGAGTTTTGCCGTCCGGGAAGATCTGTTTTGGAGTCCCATCACTATTCATTAATGGATATGGATAAAAATAGTCATCGATGTGGATACCATCGATGTCGTAGCGGCGAGTGACATCTAACATAACATTTAAAGCACGTTGTCGAGCGAAGTTAGAGGATGGATCCATCCACTTGTAGTTACGAAAACTTCGGATTTGGGATGGGTGAGTCTTCGTGATGTGGTCTGATGAAGTAGATAAGATAGTATTCGGTAGTGCACGAAATGGATTGAACCAAGCGTGGACTTCAATGCCTTTTTTATGAGCTTCCTTGATGCAGTAGTCTAGTGGGTCATATCCAGGAGATTTACCCATAGTGCCAGAGATCCAGTGACTGTACGGCTCGTAGCTAGAACGGTAGACGGCATCGGCATTGGGTCGGACTTGGAAAATGATTGCATTGAGTTTGTATTCATCCGCTTTGGCGATGATATTGCACAGCTCGGTTTTCTGAATCGCTTCAGGGAGTCCCGGCTTACTAGGCCAATCGATATTATAAACACAGGCCACCCATACTCCACGAAACTCACGAGGAAAGGCTGGTGGCTTTTCATTGCTAGTCGAGTAGCTCTGAGTGCTGCCTATAGACGCTAGCAGCAGCCCGATAATAAAGTTCAAAAGTAGTAATCTCATCAAATCAGAAATATACGTTAACTTTTAGAGAAGGAAACTTTTATTGAATGAAATGTGATTTTAACTGTTGTCTGAGTATAGCTAGCCTCCTGTGAAGATAGATTTATCTCAGCTAGTTTCGTGACGTTCTTCAAGTTTGAGACTAGGTGACTTTGTTTGTTTTTATCACCCTACACGCCAAAAATTGAGGGTTCAGCATTAGATGTGATCCATTCATGAAACCTGTTGATTTTATTACTGCCAAAGTAGAGATTCATCCCCCAAATAGTTTGCATTTGATTCGCTTTTAACTTCTTTGTCAGATTGTGTAGGTGGGCATGTTTACCGTTAACTATCATGTTTCTTTTAATGCGTAAAACCCATGATAATTCCTTATCATTGAGCCATTCAAGCCACTCTCTACCATTAAATTCACGATCCATAGCTAGAAAGTCAATGTCTTGTGAACCTAGAATTTCCAGCACTTTTTTCATTATCAAAATACGATGCTTGCTGGGTGAATTCCCTCGCTTAGTTCTCTGCGGAAGAGTGACCCAGGTAATGGGGATGGCGAACTTTCCAACTACGATCCCGACAGTGAGGACATTGATGTGAGTTTTTCCAAACTTCCAGTTAGTCCGATCCATGCTGAGGATGGATCCATTTTTCTTTTTGAATTTTTTATCTTGCAAACTGATTTTATAAATCGTAACATCCCTTCGGCATTACTGATGCTAACTTAAAACTTAAAACTTAAAACTTAAAACTTAAAACTTAAAACTTAATGAATAATAAATATACGGTCGCTCTGGCGACATCCACAGCGATGATGGCATCAGCCTCAGCAGCTACTATAATATGGGGAGAATTTGATCTAGCCGCTGCGCCAGGTGAAATTAGCACCAAGGGCACGCTTCTAGAAGCAATTAACCTGGTAAATATTAACCAAATAGGGACTGATACAACGACAATCAATGGAGTAACCTTTACCGCTGCTAACTTTGGGTCACAGATCAATAATGGGGACGTCGGAGTTAGCACAGGTGATGATAGCCTTGATGTACTATACCGAGAGATTAGGACTTTTCAACCTAGAGCTGGTCTGGTAACATTGGTAGATCTAACGATCGGAAATGAATATGAACTTCAAAGCTTCTTCGGCTATAACTTATTCGGGCTCAAACTTACGATGAATGTTGGTGATGGTACCACTATTGAAAAAACATCTTCTGGAACTGTAGAAAATGGAGCGTGGATCACTGGCACATTTACTGCTGATGCTACCACACAAACTTTCCGTTCTTCATTCGATACAAATACACTCTCTTTACTTTCAGGATATCAGGTCAGAGATATATCATCAGTCCCCGAGCCATCTTCCACAGTCCTCATTGGTCTTGGAGCCCTAGCTCTGATTTTACGCCGTAGTAAGTAATTACTGAAGTTGTATATCATACTTTTAAAAGTCAAGCATCTCAGCTAATATTAGTTGAGATGCTTTTTATGTAAGGCTTACTGAATAAGTCTCACGCAGTGATTAGGGAGCTATTATAATTTCGATTTTTAATGATCTCAAGCATCCGCAGGTAATTTAGACATCTAGTTATCAGCCAACAAAGAACCCTCATCAGGTATTTGTCTAGATTTAGCACCTTGGATTCAACTAACTAATGCAACTTTCTCTTCGTTGGTTAATTGTTGATGTTTTTCTTGAGATAAGCGATGCTGTAGAATAGATACAGTAATAATACTGGCAGGAAAAAAATACTAACCTACCAAACACGATACCAGATCCATGTAGCTAAACTCTGTCCTGAAGTGCTGTCACTGTAAGCTCTTGCTCCTTGAGAGAACGGATTGCTTGGGCAGATGCCGCCGCGGCAGCTAGGTTAGTGCAGTGAGAAACTTTGTTCGCTACTGCACCAGAGCGGATCGTGATTTCATCAGCACGAGCTTCGTGGCCGCTTGGAGTGTTGATCACGAAGTTGATCTTACCGTTCTTCATCATGTCCATAACGTTAGGGCGCTTCTGCTCAGCGAGCTTGTAGAGACGCTCTACTGGGAGACCTTCAGCTATGAAGAACTTATACGTTCCACCAGTGGCGAAAATCTTGAAATCTAGGTCAACAAGTTCTTTAGCGATGTCGAGTGACTCTGGCTTATCTCTGTCGTTGACTGAGAAGAACACATTGCCTTCAGTTGGGAGTGGGTTAAATGCCGAGATTTGAGCTTTGGCGTATGCCATTCCTAGATCGTCATCGATTCCCATCACTTCACCTGTAGACTTCATTTCTGGTCCTAGAACAATGTCGATACCTGGGAACTTAGGCCATGGGAAGACAGCCTCTTTCACACAGTAGTGATTAGGAAGTCTCTCTTCAGTGAAGCCGAGCTCTTTCAGAGTCTTACCTACCATGATCTGAGCAGCTAGCTTAGCGAGCTGGACGCCGATTGATTTAGAAACGAATGGCACTGTGCGTGATGCACGAGGATTCACCTCGATCACGTAGAGCTCTTCATCCTTCACAGCAAACTGAATGTTCATGAGGCCAATGACCTCTAGCTCACGAGCTAGATCTTTAGCACCCTTCATGATCTGGGCTGTGATATCATCTGAAAGTGATGGGGCTGGGATCACACAAGCGGAGTCGCCTGAGTGGATACCTGCCTGCTCGATGTGCTGCATGATCGCACCTACGACAGAAGTTTCGCCATCAGAAATACAGTCCACATCGATCTCAACTGCTCCCTCGAGGAAACGGTCAACGAGGATCGGACGGTCTGGTGATACGTCAGCGGCTTCACTAATGTATTTGCGGAGCTCATCATCGCTATAAACAATCATCATGCCACGACCACCGAGAACGAACGATGGACGAACGAACACTGGGTAACCGATGCTATCTGCAATAGTCACAGCTTCGTCAGGTGTGACTGCTGTGCCTGCTTCAGCTTGCTTGAGACCGATTTTATCGAGTAATGCTGAGAAGAACTTACGATCTTCTGCTAGCTCGATATTTTTAGGAGAAGTCCCGAGGATTGGCACTCCGTGACGCTCAAGATCTTCCGCTAGGTTAAGCGGGGTCTGACCACCATACTGGACGATGACGCCCACTGGCTTCTCTTGGTCACAGATGTTAAGCACGTCCTCTAGAGTGAGGGGCTCGAAGTAAAGTTTGTCTGAAGTATCGTAGTCAGTAGAAACTGTTTCAGGGTTAGAGTTCACCATGACGGTCTCGTAGCCTAGCTCGCGGAGAGCGTATGAAGCGTGGACACAGCAGTAGTCAAACTCAATACCTTGACCAATTCTGTTAGGTCCACCACCGAGGATAATGACCTTCTTTTTGTCAGACTCTAGAGCTTCGTTTTCGTCGCCGTATGTAGAGTAGTAATAAGGTGTGTAAGCTTCGAATTCTGCAGCACAGGTATCAACGAGTCTGTAAGTAGGGATGATGCCCTTTTCCTTACGCTCGACACGGATAACATCCTGGTTTACTCCACGTGAGTTACCAATCTGAATATCTGAGAAGCCCATCTTCTTAGCTCTACGGAGATCCATGTTAGCGAGATCCTTACCTTCATCGACGATGATTTTAAGGTGCTCTAGGAACCAAGGATCGATCGATGTAGCCTCGAACACTTCGTCCACAGTCCAGTCATTACTAAAGGCTACTTCTAGCCAGAAAATACGTTCTGCGTTTGGAACATGAAGCTTACGCTCGATGTCTTCACGTGACGGACTCTGAGGACCTTTACCGTCGAAACCAAATCCGAATCTACCAGTCTCTAGTGAGCGCAGCGCCTTCTGCATGGATTCTTTAAATGTGCGGCCGATCGCCATTGCTTCACCAACTGCTTTCATCTGAGTCGTGAGGACTGCATCTGCTGTCGGGAATTTCTCGAAAGTAAATCGTGGGAGCTTAACGACCACGTAGTCGATCGTAGGCTCGAATGACGCTGGAGTCACGCGAGTAATGTCGTTTGTGAGTTCGTCTAATGTGAAACCTACCGCTAGTTTTGCAGCGATCTTAGCGATCGGGAAACCAGTTGCTTTAGAAGCGAGAGCTGATGAACGAGACACACGAGGGTTCATTTCGATTACGATACAGCGACCTGTTTTAGGATCTACTGAGAACTGAATGTTAGAACCACCAGTCTCGACACCGATCTCACGGATACAAGCAAATGATGCATCACGCATGATCTGAAATTCACGATCTGTTAGAGTCTGTGCAGGAGCCACAGTGATCGAGTCACCAGTGTGAACACCCATTGGGTCGAGATTCTCAATAGAACAAATAACAACACAATTGTCAGCACAGTCACGCATGACTTCCATTTCGTATTCTTTCCAACCGAGCAGTGATTCTTCTACTAAAATCTCATTGATTGGCGACATATCAATTCCGCGAGCACAGATCGTCTCAAATTCTTCTACATTGTAAGCGATGCCACCACCAGCTCCACCGAGTGTGAATGCGGGACGGATAACGAGTGGCATAGTGCCGATCTCTTTAGCAATCTCATGTGCTTCTGCCATTGTGTGTGCCACTCCTGAGTGAGGTAAGTCGAGACCGATCTTGAGCATTGCATTCTTAAAGCGTAGGCGGTCTTCGCCTTTATCGATCGCATCTGCATTAGCACCGATCATTTTCACATTATGTCTATCAAGTGTGCCACTGTTGAAGAGGCCCATTGAGCAGTTAAGAGCAGTCTGTCCACCGAGAGTTGGTAGTAGTGCGTCTGGCTGTTCCTTGATGATGATCTTCTCTACGACTTCTGGAGTGATAGGCTCGATGTAAGTTCTATAAGCGAACTCAGGGTCCGTCATAATAGTCGCCGGATTAGAATTCACTAAGATTACTTTATAGCCTTCTTCAGCAAGCGCCTTGCATGCTTGGACTCCTGAGTAGTCAAATTCACATCCTTGACCAATGACGATCGGTCCTGAACCAATCACGATAATTTTTTTGATCGTAGTGTCTTTAGGCATAATAAGTAAAGTGTATATCCACTAAGCATTCTCTCGATTTTCGAGGCAAACACTTGCAACAAATTTATCGGTATATGCCCATTTCACAGACAATTGTAAAGCCTAGGTTCCGTGTTTTTTTGACCTTTAAGGTCGGGATTGATCGCTGAGTAATCCGAGCGGTGACATTTACCTCTTAATCACGATTAAAGCTGTAGCTCGGTGTGTTCAGCGAACCCACCCTACCGCTTCCGAGCTCAAAGCACTGAGAAGACTACTCCCCCATCTCGTCCGCTTTTCTCTTAGAGGCTCGGACAGCTCCGATCACCGCTGAGCGGAAACCGTTATCTTCTAAGCTCACCAAAGCCTCGATCGTAGTGCCACCTGGGCTAGTCACCATGTCACGGAGTATTGCAGGATGAATCCCCGTTTCGGCTACCATAGCAGCAGCACCTTGGACAGTTTTCACCGCTAGCTCTAACGCTTGAGTGCGAGGAAGACCTTCAGCCACTCCTCCGTCAGCGAGAGCCTCTATAAATGTATACACATACGCGGGACCACTTCCTGAAACACCAGTCACAGCATTCATCAGCTTTTCTGGTACCTCTATCACGCTACCTGCAGCACCGAGCACAGCACAAACTAACTGTGCATCTTTTACTGTAGCGGAGGTGCCCAATGAATAAGCCGCAGCTCCCAGACCTATGAGTGACGGAGTGTTCGGCATACAGCGGACCACGCGGACACCTTCTGGGACAACCTTCTCTAGCAGAGCTAAAGTCAGTCCAGCAGCAGCGGAGACGAGTAATGTGCTAGTAAGACACTCAGACTCATTCGCCAACTCCAGAAGAACCAGAGGAATATCATTTGGCTTGGTGCAGAGAAGAACGACTTCAGCAGCCGCAGCCACTTCTACGTTACCCTCTAGAGCAGTCACCCCTAGCTCAGAAGTCATCGAGTCGATAGCCGACTGACTCCTGCTAGAAATGAACACGTCCTCAGACTTAACTATGCCTGATTTCACAGCGCCCTCTACGAGAGCCCTGCCCATTTTACCACAACCGATGAGTCCTAATTTCATAATTTTTTAATGTTCTACGCAGCGTCTTCTTTAGACTTCTTAATGATGAGTGGAGCCTTCTTCCCTTCCACTACCGCTCTGTTGATCGTTACCGTATCTATGTCTGTGCGACTTGGAATATCGAACATGACATCCAACATAAGCTTCTCAAAAATAGAGCGCAGCGCACGTGCACCAGTGCCACGGTTAACAGCCTCTTCCGCTAATGCAGAAAGTCCACTTGCTGTGATTTTTAATTTCACACCGTTCATCCCTAACAGCTTCTGGTATTGCTTCACCATCGCGTTCTTAGGTTCTGTTAGGATTTTCACTAATTCATCTTCAGTAAGTTTACGCAGTGATGAAATCACCGGAAGTCTGCCTACGAATTCTGGAATCAACCCAAAGTGCAGTAAATCATGAGGCTCTACATTTGTAAGCAACTCAGACTCGGAAAATTCAACTACTTCATCAGATACAAATCCTAGAGTGTGCTTACCCATACGGTTCTTCACTAGCTCATCCATACCTACGAATGCTCCAGCACAGATGAATAAAATCTTCTCAGTATTCACCTGGATGTATTCTTGATTCGGGTGCTTGCGTCCACCCTGTGGTAGAACATTACAGACAGTTCCTTCGAGGATTTTTAGTAATGCTTGCTGCACACCTTCACCTGATACGTCACGAGTGATCGATACGTTTTCAGTCTTGCGACCGATCTTATCGATCTCGTCCACATAGATGATCCCACGTTCAGCTTTCTCAATGTCGCCATCAGCCGCCTGAAGTAGTCTTAAAATGATATTTTCCACATCTTCGCCCACGTAACCAGCTTCTGTTAGAGTGGTAGCATCCACGATAGTGAAGGGGACGTCGAGCACTCTAGCGAGTGTCCGAGCAAGGAGAGTTTTACCTGAACCAGTGGGTCCAAGCATGAGAATGTTAGCCTTCTCGATTTCCACATCGCCATACTCACCTTCATCGTCCATCTCCGCTTGGAGTAGGCGTTGATAATGATTATAAACAGCGACTGAAAGCGTCTTTTGGGCGTGCTCTTGACCAATCACGTAATCGTTCAACAACTCAAAAATTTCAGCGGGAGTCATTAGATTTTCAGCGTCTAAAATCTCATTGATAGAAGAAGTCGTAGACTCCCCTACATCTCTAGAGATGTTAGCGAGTTCCTTGCTCATAATTCCAGAGCAGACGTCGATGCATTCGTTGCAGATATAGACGCCAGGTCCTGCGATAAGTTTCTTTACCTCAGAGTGACTCTTTCCGCAGAACGAGCACATTGTTAAATTTATGTTTTTTGCCATAGGTGGTATTGCTTAATAGTCTCCTAATATGCCCTATTTAACTCCATTCAGCAAGAATGTTCTAATGAATGACACGAGAATAGCCGCCATTTCACATAAAAAGAACATTTCGCCCATTTTTCAGCACAGCAAAACGGACAAAACTTGAGCTTTCACGACAAAGCCTTAGTTTCACTCAGATTCAGCACCTGTCCACGGTTGCTCCAACATTTCCCAGCTAACACGGATTTTATCCGCATGTTGCTTACGAAGACTGATCCGATACTCCTCGATTTTTTCTTTCCGGCGAATCGTTTCTAGGCCAATGATGATTTCCTCCTTCATCTCCTCAAAACTACGCTTCCTGGCAGCCCTCTTATCCGTCACCCAGATAATGCTCCAGCCTAGCTTAGTTTTTATCTTAATCAGCTTATTCACTTCAGCAGCGAAAACTTGATCGGTAAATTCTTTATCCACTCCAGCAAGACGTTCTTTAGTAATCCAACCAAGGTCGCCTCTGGTCATCTTAGTGTGCTCATCTTCACTAGATATCTCAGCTAAGTCAGAGAATAATTGATCTAGCTTACCTGGAAAATCGAACATATTCATCACACTAGATAGCTTAGCTTCAGCATACTCCGCCTTCTCATCAGCGGTCTGACCAGGAGCCGGGACATTCGAAATAAATATGTGCCTCACTCTAGCGCTCTCTGGAATCATTCCCTGATCACCATATTTCTCATAAAAGTCTTTCACCTCTTCATCACTCACTGCGATCCCCACCTTGATTCGTTCACTCAGATACTTGTCCTGCTGAAGCTTCGCCGCAAGTCTAAACCTAAGTTCCTTCTCTCCTTTGAAGCCATATTCCTTCAGTGCATTCACCATGTCCTCTTTGCCATTAAAGCGTTTTGAAAACCTTAGCACAGCTGCATTGATCTCGTCGTCGCTCACCGGGTAGTCAGCCGTATTGTAAGCTACTTTTTCCCTGAAAATGTATTGATCCACCAAATCACGTAATGCCACCTGACGATAAAACAATCTCTGCTGATCACTAAGATCAGCACGCTTCATCCCCTTAGACCAGAGCTTCTGATCCACCGCATAATCCACCTGCGAAAGCAAAATAGGCTTAGCAAAAACTCTCGCCGCAATATTTTCATACTTTGATTGCTCCAAGTTATCCCCACGGAGCTTCTGATGGATAGGTCCCTTCCAGAGCACCAGATCGATGAGTAGATAGAGCATAAATGCCAGCCATATCCCGATCTTCCATAGTATCTTCTTATTCATCACAAAATAACCGTTTCAGTAGGAATCCCCCACGGAAACGGCTAGAAATTTCTTAGATAATCTTAGCTGATAAAGCAACTCTAGTTTACAGCGACTGCATCACCACCAGTCTCACCAGTTCTGATACGGATCACTTCTTCTACTGCTGAGATGAAGACTTTTCCGTCACCGATCTTGCCAGTGTTAGCACTCTTAACGATCGCTTCCGCTACTTTGGCTGCTTGATCTGAGTCCACGATGATCTCCAACTTTACTTTAGGAAGGAAGTCCACAGTGTATTCTGAACCACGATAAATCTCAGTGTGCCCCTTTTGTCTGCCGAAGCCCTTTACTTCTGCCACAGTCATTCCCTGAACACCAACTTCAGCGAGGGCTTCTTTGACTTCTTCTAGTTTAAACGGCTTAATAATGGCTTCAATTTTTTTCATAGTGTTGAGTGGTTAATTCTGTAAAATTTATATTAGCAGGTAGTGTGCCAGCTTTATGAGCATCTCACCCTAAATCCTTTAGCCTCTTGGATTCAACTAATTAATGCAACTTTCTCTTGGTTGGTTCATTGTTGAGGTTTTTCTTGAGGTGACTGATAGCCATTCCGTTTCCTTGGCCTGTCGTTTAGAGCTTTTTCAACTTTAGGAAACAGCTCTGAAGGCAGCTTCGCTATATCCGTGCCTTTCGGTATGTATTGGCGGATTAGACCATTGAGGTTCTCGTTAGAGAACTCTTTCCCAGCTATGATAGGGATGTGCAAAAAAGAAGTCAATTTCTAATGCTTTTGCTATCTCTTGATGACCAGCGAACTCTTTGCCATTATCTAAAGTGATTGTGTGCAATTATCCTTGTAAGGTATTAGTCGTGCGATTGTTGCGGAAGTTATTTCTGCCGCCTGCTTGCCTCCTAGTTGCTCCATAATGACTCGGTCGTTGATGGTTAAAATAGCTCCGCTATGACCACTGCCAATCATTAAATCTAGCTCTAAATCACCCAAGAGATTCCGCTCGTCCACCACTCCAGACATTACCCTTAAAATTTACGTCTTGGATATCAGTCACAGATAAAACTATCGCCGCTGACCTGCCAAGTGCAGATTCCCTATTCATGAGAGGCTCTAGTCGATTTGGGGGTGCTGCTACATACTCAATTAATACTGTAAGTGTTCCTGAACCAACTTCAATAGCTCTACTAGGTCTGGAAGGATTCGCATTACTTCTACGACGTAAAAAGTAAAGTAGTTCTGAGGCTATGTTTGATTCACTGATCGAGAAGCTGGCTGATTCATCGATTAGGTCTTTCTTGACTGCGACTCTTTCACGTATTACATCGGCAATATCTCCATGAGTTACGAGGCTGAATTTGTGCATTAGCAGCCACTGATCCTAGTAACAACGCTAATAGAATGATTAATTTTAGTTTCATAATTGTGCTGTTACTAGTTACTTAGCGTATAATTACCATCTGGTTACAGATTATTCTGCCTTGAGGCTAGCTTGATCGATTTTCTTCATAGTGCTTGCAAGAGAATAGGATCAAACAACCGAAGACAATCCCTATCAGGTATTGACTCAGCGATGGTGTTGCTTATTATCCAGCTTAGATTTCACCGCTTAATTGTATGTCAAAAGAAGATTATATCGCCACCATAGGACTCGAAGTCCACTGCCAGATCACTGCTAATTCTAAGATGTTCTGCGGATGCAGAGCGGGATATGGACATGAGCCGAATACTAATGTCTGCCCAGTCTGTCTTGGTTTACCAGGTGCTCTGCCTGTGATGAATAAGCATGCTATCGAGCAAACTGTGCTCGCAGGGATGCTTTTGAACTGCACCACACCAGAAATTTCTAAGTGGGACAGAAAGAACTATTTCTACCCAGATATGCCGAAGAACTATCAGCTGACACAGGTTGATTTACCTCTCTGTCTAGGTGGAGGGGTACCGCTTTATGATCTGTCGTATCCTAAAGATGTGCAGAAGAAGATCCCTAATCCGGGTAAAGTAGTGAAGATGAATCGTATTCACCTTGAGGAAGATGTGGCGAAATCCACGCATTTCAGGAGCTATTCTTCTATCGACTTTAACCGTGCGGGAACTCCGCTTATGGAGATCGTCACTGAGCCGGATATCGATTCTGGTGATGAAGCTTATGCGTATATTAAATCTCTCCAACAGATTCTGATCTACGGTGGAATTTCTGACGCAGACATGGAGAAAGGCCAGATGCGCTGTGACGTGAATATCTCTGTCCGTCCTAAGGGAACAGATGAACTAGGAACGAAACTAGAGGTGAAGAACCTTAACTCGATCACTGCAGTGAGGAAGTCGATAGAATTTGAAATCCAGCGTCAATGCGATGATCTGGATCAAGGTATTAAGCAGGTTCAAGCGACGATCCGCTGGGATGATGCGATAGGTGAAACTGTGGTGATGAGAATCAAGGAAGATGCATCAGATTACCGCTACTTACCTGAGCCAGATTTACTACCTGTGTGCACTGGAGATATCGTTGCTAAGATGAGGTCTCATGTTCCAGAACTACCACACGAGAAGCGTGAACGCTTTGTGTCTGAATACTCTGTGTCCGAATACGATGCTGGTGTGCTGACTTCTGAACGTGCACTTGCTGACTATTTCGAAGCTGCAGCTACTGGTGCTAAAGATAGTAAAAAGGTCGCCAACTGGCTGATCAATACCGTGCTCGGTAAGCTGAATGAAACATTTATCACGATCAAGGAGTGCCCAGTGAGAGCTGAATCTCTAAGAGAGCTAGTGGACCTTGTGGAAACGGGAATAATTTCTAATAACCAGGCAAAAGAAGTTTTCCCAGTGTTATTTGATGATCCAGAGAAGGCACCTTCTGACATCGCTAAATCCATGGGCTTCGAGCCTGCGGATAACTCAGCGATCGAAGAAATCATCGAAGAAATCATCGCCGCTAACCCAGAGAAAGTAGCAGAGATCACTGGCGGAAATCCTAAGATGGCAAACTGGCTCACTGGACAGGTGATGAAAGCGTCTAGGGGTAAAGCTAATCCTAAGATGGTGACTGACACTATTAATCTAAAGCTAGGGCTTTAGAAGGAGAAAGGTTTAAGATGAAAGGGTAAAGACCGGGTGTTTTGCGGTGCTTTGAAACTCTGGGCTTAGGATTTTTAGATAGTTTTCGTTTAATAGAGAGGTGTTAGGAGTAATGCGGTGTGTTCGTTGAACCTACCCTACCTAATTACTTTACAAAGTGGAGCTATCTGGCAATGCTGTGGGCATGTCAGAAGTTTACGATCAATTAAAAACAGCGTTGCTAGAGAAGTCAGTTAGAACGGGTGATTTCACCTTGGCTAGTGGGCAAAAGTCCGATCTTTATATCGACTGTAGAGTCATTGTGCTCGATCCTGTGGGTGCGAGACTTGTAGGTCAGCTAGGCTGGAAGACTGTGCGTGGGCGCATCCAGGCAGAAGGTTTAGAGATCGATGCCATCGGTGGGATGACCATGGGAGCAGATCCTATTTCTCTTGCTGTGGGCATGACGTCGGCGATGGAAAATCCTGATGAAATGATCCAAGTATTCAACATTCGTAAAGAGCCTAAAGGTCACGGACGTGGCAAGCAGATCGAAGGTAATTTTAAGGAAGGCGACCAAGTAGTTGTTGTGGACGATGTGATCACAACTGGTGGTTCTACGATCCAAGCGATTGATGCGATCGAGAAAGCTGGCGGCATAGTGAAATTCGCCCTTATTCTCGTTGATCGAGAAGAAGGCGGTAGAGCAGCGATCGAGGCTAGAGGTATCCCTGTAGTTTCCATGTATTCTAGGAAAACGCTTCTGGGCTAAAGTCACATTACATTTTTGAAATTAGATTACTTAGCAGCAGTTTTGAAGCCTGTTGCGTTGATCGCTTCGAAGATTTTTTCTTTTGATGTCTTAGATGTGTCTACAGTGATGTCAGCGTGACCAGACTTGTGGCATATTGAACATGAGCTAACACCTTCGAGAGCTTTTACAGCAGCAGTGACCTTGCCTGAACATTTGGTACATGTCATTCCAGATACTGGGATGCTGAGCTTCTCTCCTATTACTTTAAAGCCAGTTGCATTGATTGCAGTTGCTACCGCTTCTTTGTTGGTCTTAGCTTCGTCGATGTCGACTGATACAGTGCCTAACTTGTGACAAACTTTCTTGATAGTGATGCCTTCAATCGCAGTGAGTACCTCAGTGACTTTCTTAGCACACATCTTACATGTCATGCCTGTGACGGCGAACTGTGCGTCAGGAGTAGCTACAGCCTTTGCCTCACATTTGCAGCCATTCTTACATTCTTCTTTTGAGCACTTGCCTTGTTCACATGTAGCACATTTAGCTTCTTTATCGCAGCTTTTACATTCTGCTGATGCGGTGACTGATGAGACAGCAATAACGATGGATGATGTGATGGTATATAGTAGTTTCATAATTTATATTTTTTGGTTGGTTATGTGGTTGAGAGTGTTGATCGATTTCTTTATTCCAAGATTTTTAATAAGCTAGCATTCTTAAAGGTTTGCGCCACCCTAGGGTTTAGTGTATTTTTCACAATGGATAATGAGGGACTTGTATTCTTGGTCGCCTGGATTGAATTTTAGCTTAGCCAGAAATTCTGAGCCTTTAGCTACTTTCTTAGAACCGAGTGAGCTGATGCTGCGAAGCTCGCAATACTGATGAATGTAATAAATAGAGTGAGTAATGATTTAACAGATTGTGTAAATTTCATAGTTTGTTGGTTAGGTTAGTTGTAATAAATGAGAGTTTATGAATCAGATTTCTATTCCTTCAAATTCACTTTTTTATCGGCAACGACCTAAAATTTTTTTATCCTACAAGGAAATCAGCACCCTTAAAAACAACAAAAATATGTTTGAAGAAGAGAACTTAGTAAGCAATTTAGTCCCAGCCGTAGAGCAGCAGATGGAGTCAGATCAGACTCCATTCGTGAAGAAGGCATACGATCGTCTGGTCGCAGCTGGAGAAGAGCCAGAAGAAGCGAAAATGCTCATAGCTCTCTGCCTAGCTGCTGAAAGTAATCGCATGTTCATCGATAAACGAGATTTCAATCTTAAGCACTATCAAGAACTCCTTGAGAAACTGCCAGAAGTCCCTGAGTAGTTTAAAGTTTGCAGTAAATAACCATTAAAGATAAAGAAATTAACTCTAACACACCCAATTAATTATGAATCCACTCGTTTATCAAATCATTCACTACGCAGGTATTTTCACCCTTTTGTTCGCACTAGGATCACTTTTCACTAAGTATAACAAGGGAGCGGTGGTCGGTCACGGTATTGCTCTCGTGCTTATCCTCCTCGGAGGATTCGGAATGCAGGCTAAATACAAAGCAGCTTATGTAGCCCAATATGGCACTACATGGCCTAACTGGCTCATCGCTAAAATCATCATCTGGCTTATCTTCGGAGTAGCAGTAGCACTCGCTAAGAAAAAGAAGATACAAGGTCCACTCGCTTGGATCATCATGATCGGTCTTGCTGTGACAGCAGCTTGTCTAGCGATCTTCAAGCCATTCTAGGGCTATCCATCCGATTCAGGATACAATTACTTTACGACCAATGGAGCATTAGCTTCATTGGTCTTTTTTATTTGGCGGACCGAGCTCTAAAGTGATAAGTAGATAACATGAAATTATTACCCGTCGCTCTCAGCTCTTACCATGAAATGAACAAGTAGCTTATTTATTATTCCTATGTGTTCACATGGAGGGATTTGGATCAGATACGACTCAGATGCGTGCGTGGCGAGATTTAGGTAGCATGGTTGAAGCACTAGAGAAGAAGGATATCTATGAAGCTCTGTCTTATACTTGGAATTACGTAGATCAGATTGTCACTAGCAAGGGGAAGAACCTGGAAACAGGAAAGAATGTTCTACCTACCAAGTCGAGACCCAGAGTCAGAGACAATAATTGGTGGTTAGATAACGAGCGTAAAGCAATGACATTCGCTTTACCAGCACCTTGGGATAATATCCAAAGTAATTTTCTTAGATTGAAATGAGGTTTACGCAATGTTCTTTTAAAAGGGTGCAGATATTTTTAACATACAGTGAGACCTATGGTTCGTTGGACATTTTTGCTGAACTATAGTAATTAAACACCAGAGATGAATACGGATTTTTTATACAAGCGGGTGTTTGAGGGGGAGGACTTAGAAGAGTTGACTCATGCTTACTGTTTACAGCATGGTGACGACGTGCGAGGGAATATTCCTGATGCAGAATTTTACCGTCTCTATGATCTACTGGGCGAGGTGGTTTCTAAATACGCTAAGTTCGGAGATGACGATGAGAAATCAGATTTCATGGGGAGTCGTATGGTGGAAAAATTACCGTATATCCTGCTAGTAGCTGAGGATGATACGGACCCAGCGGTTGCGCTCAAGGCGGCGTTGGAGACACTTGAGTTAGCACATCGTCCGCTTGCGATAGCGTTTGATTACTATCCTCACGAACTGCTAGTGATCCCGCCAAACGTGGTATATTCCACGTTTGATATCGAAGTGCTGACAGGGAAAGAGCTGTAGGTGGGCAGTGCGTAATGTTCCCAGCCTGATTAGACTTTACTATAGAAAAAGCAGTCGGTGGTGTGGTCGTTTACCATGCCGATGGCTTGCATGTAAGCGTAGATGATGGTGGGGCCTACGAAGGTAAAATTGCGTTTTTTTAGGTCTTTGCTAATGGCTTCGGAGAGTGGGGTCTGGTCTGGGGATTCTTTGAGGGTTTTCCAGTGGTTAATGATGGGTTTGTGGTCGATCCAGTTCCAGAGGTAGTCGTTGAGGCTGGTTTCGGTTCTGAGGAGCTCTAGGGTGGCTAGGGCGTTTTTGCGGGTTCCATAGACTTTAAGGCGGTTGCGGATAATGCTGGGGTTGAGGAGGAGTTTTTCAAGCTGTGCGTCGGTCATGGCAGCTACTTTTTTGACGTCGAAGTTGTGGAAGAGTCTTTTGTAGTGAGCTCTTTTCTTGAGGACGGTGATCCATGATAGACCAGCTTGAGCGCCTTCTAGAATAAGCATTTCGAAGAGGTGTCGATCATCGTGAGCGGGGACTCCCCATTCGGTGTCGTGGTAGTCTATGTAGAGAGGATCGGAGGTGACCCAGTGGCAGCGTTTCATGAGGGGAGGTTGGAGGGGAAAGTTTAAAGGTGAAAGGAAAAAGGGTTGGTGGGTTTTTGAGTCACGAAATATGTGGGATACGTAAAACTTGGGTAGTTGATCGGTTGTTGGGGGCTTGGGGTGTGCTAAGGTGGGGAGGTGTTATTTCATGAGATCGGGCTAATGACGAGGCGAAGCCGCCACAGACGTTCTCATGCCCTGGCTTGTCTTTACTGTGTAGAACATGACAAAAAAGTGTGATTAGGGCTGATAAAGGCTTTGACGTTCAGCGTTTTCCTGCCTACTTTCCGCCTCCTGTGCTAAACGACTTACAGAAGTCTTGCACCTAATTAGAACAACTTTTAAGACAAACGATATGAACATCACTGTAGATAAACAACCGACATGTTCTGCTACTGTAAAGGTAGTAGTCCCAGCAGGCAAGGTAGCTTCGGAGCGCCAAGAATTAGTAAAAGGATACGCTAAAAACGCTAGTATTAAAGGGTTTAGACCTGGCAAGGCTCCAGCAAGTGTGGTAGAGAAACGCTATGAAAAAGAGATCACAGGCGAACTCTTCAACAAGCTTATCAACGCTGGTTGTGACGAAGCTATTAAGCAGGAAGAGCTCAATGTGCTCTCTGTAAACGTGACTGAGGAGCCTGTGCTCACTGAGTCAGGTGAGCTAAATTTCCAAGCTGAAATCATCCTCTCTCCTGAATTTAAAATCCCTGAATACCTCGGACTCGAAATCGAAGCACCAAGCGTTGAGGTGACTGATGAAGATTTAACAGCATCAATCGAAGACTTACGTCAGAGATTTGCAGAATTTAAAGATGTAGAGCGTGAGCTTACTGATGGCGACTTCGCTGTGGTAGATTTCACTGCTACTACAGATGGCAAGCCAGTGGCGGAAGCAATCGGCAAGTCAGCTGGATTCCTTGAAGGTCGTGAAGGTCATTGGGCCAAGGTAGAAGATGATTCATTCATGCCTGGATTCGGTTCAGGTCTTAAAGGCCTCAAGGCTGGAGATAAGAAGGAGTTCGTGCTAACAATGCCTGAGGAATTCCCACTTTCAGACGTTCGTGGTGCAGAGATCACTTTCGATGTGACTGTTAAGACTGTTAAAGAGCAGGAGCTTCCTGAGCTTAATGATGAATTTGCTGGAAAGCTTATGCCTGATAAAGGAATGGATGATCTCAAAGAGGTAATCCGTGAACAGCTAGGTTCAGAGAAAGAGCGCCTTGCAAATGATGCTAAAGTCGAGCAGGTAGTAGCTAAGCTCGGTGAAGGTGTTGAGTTCGAACTTCCACAGGCACTTGTTGACCAGGAAACTCAGAGTAATGCGATGAACATGATCGAGCGTGCAAGAACTCAGGGAATGACAGATGAGATGATCCAGGAGCAAGAAGGAGAAATCGGTGAGTCAGCAGCGGCAGAATCTAAGCGGAGCCTTAAGACAAATTTCATCCTCCTGAAAATCGCTGAGAAGGAAGACATTCAGGTTGAAGATCAAGATGTGATCCAGAGAATCTCTGCAATGGCTGAGCAGGCTAAGAAGCCAGTGAAAGCATACATTAAGGAGCTTCAGAAGGCGAATGCTATCCAAAATGTGCGTAATTCAGTTCTTATCGGAAAAACTATTGACTTTGTAGTAGGCAAGTCGACTGTGACAGAAGTTGCAACCACAGAAACTACAGATGCTGAATAATATATCAAACGCCCAATCAAACACTATGACTCTACAAAATAACTACTATCCAATCCCTACCGTTATCGAGCAGGATGGACGTGGCGAGCGTGGATATGACATCTACTCACGTCTGTTAAAAGACCGCATTATCTTCATCGGCACCGGTATCGATGATCATGTCGCTAATGCAGTTATTGCACAAATGCTTTTCCTCCAGATGCAGGACCCTAAGAAGGACATCCACATTTATATTAACTCACCTGGTGGCTCAGTCACAGCGGGACTCGCTATCTATGATACGATACGGTTCCTCACATGTGATGTGAACACTTACTGTATCGGAATCTGTGCTTCAATGGGCGCAGTGCTTCTTACAGCGGGAACTAAAGGGAAGAGATTCTGTCTACCAAACTCACACGTGATGATTCACCAGGTATCTGGTGGAGCACAGGGCACGGCATCTGATGTAGAGCGCACTGTAAAGTTCATGTATGGTCTCAAAGGTAGACTGAACAAGATCCTGTCATACCATACTGGTAAAACTGAGAAGCGAATCGAGAAGGATGCAGATCGTGACAACTACATGTCAGCTGAAGAAGCTGCCAAGTATGGTCTCGTGGACAAGGTCCTAGAGCGTAAAGATATGCCTGAAGAGAAGAAGTAATTCTACTCACACACAAAACTTTAGAAGCCGTCCTTGTAGAAATGCAGGACGGCTTTTTTGTGGTTTGATTTAACGCTATATAGGATTAGTAATTAGTCGGAATTTTATTACTTCACACTCATGTCAACAAAACTACCAGAACTGAGGGCGAGGATGCACACGGTGCCTCTGGAGCCTGGTGTGTATATCATGCGAGACAGGCTGGGGCATGTGATCTATGTGGGTAAGGCGAAGGTGCTAAGGAAGAGGCTCGGCTCGTATTTCATGCCGTCTCGTAAGAAGAGGGCGGATAAGAAGACGCGAGCGTTGATAGATTCTATCTGGGACTTCGAGACTCACTCGGTGAGGAATGAGCAAGAGGCTCTCATTTTGGAGTCAAAGTTGATTAAGCAATATCGACCACGCTATAATATCAGTCTTAAAGATGATAAACGATTCTACATGGTGCGGATCAATCTAGGAGCTCGGTACCCGGTATTCGAGCTGGTGCGGTTGAAGAAGAATGATCGGTATAAATACTTTGGACCGTTCGTGAGGTCAACTGCTCTGCGAGCCACTCTGGACTGGATTAATAAGGAATTTGGGTTGTGGGTGAAGCCGCCTAAAGCGGTAGGTGATGCTGGCTATCTGGAAGTAGGTGAAGTGCTGAACAGAGTATATGGTGAGGAGTATGTGGGGGAAGTTTCTGAGGCGGATTATCGTCTAAGAGTGGATGAGGCTTGTTCATTCCTATCTGGGAAAGGGCGTAGAGAAAAGCTTAAGGAGTTGAAGGAGGAAATGGCTCATGCCTCAGCGAATATGGAGTTTGAGCGTGCGGTGGGGCTTAGGGATATTATTGAAAATCTGGAGGAAACGACGAATCCTACGAGGCAATTTGCGTATGGGAAATCTATACCTACGACGGTGATCCCGACTAAGGATCTGGCATCGTTAGGGGAGTATCTGCATCTAGATGGACCGCCTAAGGTAATGGAGTGTTTTGATATTTCGAATGTTTCATCGACTCACATTGTGGCATCGATGGTGCGTTTCCTAGGAGGGGTTCCTGATAATGCGAACTACCGTAGATATAGAATTAAGACAGTGGAGGGACAGGATGATTTTGCGTCGATGGCTGAGGTGGTGAGGCGTCGGTATACGAGGATTATCTCGGAGAATTTACGAGTTAACCCTGAGGCTGAGCATTCGCAACAGAATCTTACAGAGTTACTCTATGACCTACGTAAGGAGGATAAGAGTCCGCTGTTCTTGCCAGATCTAGTGATCGTGGATGGTGGTAAAGGTCAACTTTCGGCGGCACATGCTGAGCTGATGCAGCTGGGCTTGCATGGTCTGCCAGTGATAGGTTTGGCGAAGCAGAGGGAGGAGATATTCTTCCCTGGAAAGAGTGAGCCTCTGACGATCGATCATGGTGAAGGTGCGTTAAAACTGATGCAGCGGATACGAGATGAAGCCCACCGATATGCGAATCTCTATAACGAATTATTGCTAAGTAAACGGATGAAGGAGAGCCTGCTGGATGAGTGTCCGGGGATGAGTGCTTCTAGGAAGAAGGCGCTGCTATTGAAGTTTGGTTCTATTCCTAAGATGAAGAAGGCGACGCTGGCTGAAATCCAGTCCACTCCGAGTATCGAAGTGATTGCTGCGAAGAAGATATTTGATTATCTACAGGGGTAGTATGTATCGGATTTAGCCGGATCTGGGTAGGATAGACTTGTCAAGCATACCGGTTTACTCCCTAGGTCTCTAGGTTATCTGTGTTATGCCTAGGAGAAATGAAGGTGTGATCTACCGAGTTGGTTTTAGGCTGATAGTAAATCTCAAGGCGTGGCTCGGTTTGCTCGGCAATCAAACCCTACCAGGGTGAATTAGTGTATTTAGGAAACCTCTGGCAACTCCCTTGGAGACTGGCAGAAATTTTGTGTTTCTGGTCTAATTTTAGATCATTGATTCTTTGAATCGATGATTTATAAACCACTTCTCGCTAAGTGGAGGAGAACCATCAGATTTTTGGTTAGAGGTTGATTCTATTTATATCAGGTAGGCGATCTCCAAATCTAGTTGAAAATCGCTCCAATGCTGGCCCCCAGCTCTGGATAGGCATCGTCCATTTCTTACTCGCTCGTTCTATGGATAAATACAGAACCTTCATCATCGATTCCTCATTAGGCAAGGATTTCTTGTGCTTCAATACCCTTCTAAGACTGTGATTGAGATTCTCTATAGCATTAGTCGTGTAGATAGCTTTGCGAATATCTGCTGGGTAGTGAAATAGCACGCTGAGCTTTTCCCAGTTAGTCTCCCACTGTTGGCCAGTGATGGGGTGTTTCTCATCCCAATTCTTGCGGAACCTCTCGTAGCTCTTACTCTGCGGCTTCTCTTGTAGGGCTTTGATAAATCTTCTTCAGATCCAATGCTACCTTTTTACGCTCTTTCCAGCTCACGAATTTGAGCGAATTCCTCACAGCATGAACTATAATAGTAATTTTTATCTTGCAAACTGATTTTATAAATCGTAACGAGTTTTAACCTCGAAGGAGTTACTCCTTCTAAATAAATACTAACTAACTTGAAGCATGAAATACACAATAAATAATAAAACACGGATTAATAAATATACGGTCGCTCTGGCGACATCCACAGCGATGATGGCATCAGCCTCAGCAGCTACCATAGCATGGGGAGAATTTGATCTAGACGCTGCGCCAGGTGAAATTAGCACCAACGGCACTTCTATAGAAGCATGGAACCTAGTGAATAATGATGCTCGAGAAGCGACTGATACAACGACAATCAATGGAGTAGTCTTCACGGCTAATAACCTTTTTGATAGTGGCTATTATACTAACGATACCTTCGGAGTTAGCACAGGTGATGATAGCCTTGATTTACTATACCTACAGGCTAATTATAGTTATAGTCTTGACCCGATAACATTGACAGGTCTAACGATCGGAAATGAATATGAACTGCAAAGCTTCTTCGGCGACAACAGGACAGGACTCAACTTGACGATGAACGTTGGTAATAGTATCACTATTCAAAAAACATCTTCTGGAACTGTAAATAATGGAGCGTGGATCATTGGCACATTTACTGCTGATGCTACCACACAAGACTTCCATTCTTCATACGGTGCTAGTAGATCCAGTTTCCTTTCAGGATATCAGCTCAGAGAGATATCATCAGTCCCCGAGCCATCTTCCGCAGTCCTCATTGGTCTTGGAGGTTTAGCTCTGATTTTACGCCGTAGTAAGTAATTACCGAAATTGTATACCATAGGGAACCTCTGGCAACCTGTAATAATTCCACTTTAATATTTTCAAATTTGCCTGCTAGATTAAATTGAGTTTATCAACTTCCAAGAGCATGAAAAAGGTGGCAATTTATTCCCATCCATTGAGCACCAGCAAAAGATGACTAAGCGCACTGTTGGAGTCTTAAAGCTTAAAACAATCATCGATTGGAATGCTTTCTTGGCGACACTGATCCAAGTGACAGGCTACGATAAGAAGGATTGGAGTAAAGGTGGTAATTTGCCTTTTCATCCTCTTCTAATGTTTAAAATCCTTATTCTTCAAAGCTTCCACGGACTCAGTGATGATGCAATGGAGTATCAAATAGGCGATCGACTTAGTTTTATGAACTTCCTAGATCTTCAAATGGGTAACCACATTCCAGATGCTAAAACGATTTGGGATTTTAAAGAACTCATTGAGAAGGACAAGGCGATCTTAGCTGATAGTGCCTACAAATCAGAGAAAAATGAGCAAGTGATGCTGGATCGAGACTTAGAAGATTTTATCACCCTCAAAGCCTATCGTAACAAAGCTCTGACTGAGGAAGATCAACGATTTAACAAAAGAGTAAACCGAATGAGGGTGCGCGTGGAGCATGTATTTGGCAGGATGAAATATATGGGTGCAGACTTCTTTAGAAAAATAGGAATACAACGAGCTAGGCAGCACAACTCACTCTGTAATTTAAGCTACAATATGGATCGCTATGCCTTCTTACAGAGTTAGATGCTCAAAAGAGGCAAACAAGGGCTAAATAAACCAGTAATCATGGGCAATCAGATGAAAACACTATTAAAATAAGCCTGTATGCTGAAAAGCCGTAATCAAAGTTGGTCAGATTTTTCAATGATTGCCGAGATCTCGAAAAAACCTAGTTACCAGAGGTTCCCTTTAGTGAGAATTTTAGGCAAAGAAAAAGGCACGCCGAATGATACGGTATGCCTTTATAAAAGTTAAGCATAAACTAGAGATGGATTATCTCTTGCTTGCACGAATCGCAGTGTTTTGGATACCTTGTCCGAGCTTCTGAACATCTTCGCCTACGCCTCTGAAAGTGGCACATGATGAGAATGAAACGATTGTGAGTGCGGTGCCTACGATAGCTAGAATTGTTTTAGTCATGTGTGAAAATTAGAATAGAATCGTGATAAGTAAAGAAATAACCCCATCAATTAAGGGCTTGGATAACGATAGTTGTAGGTCTAATGTCGTTCTATGGCTATTGAAAAATATGAGGATTACACTCCAAAAATTCACGAAAGTTCGTTCGTGGCAGGAAGTGCGGATGTAATCGGGAGAGTGATTTTAGGTGAGGAGTCTAGTGTTTGGTATAATGCAACTTTACGTGGTGATATCAATGAAATCGTGGTTGGGCCTAAATCCAATATTCAGGACAATGCTGTGCTACATTTATCTGATAATTATGGTGTCTATCTCGGTGAGTTGGTGACTATTGGGCACAGTGCGATTATTCATGCGGCGACGATTAAAGATGAGGTTCTGGTTGGGATGGGGGCGTGTATTCTGGATGGAGCAGTGATTGGTGAGCGTTCGATTATTGGAGCTCAGTCACTGGTGACTGGTGGGATGGTGATCCCTCCTGGGTCGTTAGTTTTAGGCAGTCCTGCCAGAGTGGTGAAGACCTTGGATTTGAAAGCTCAGTCTGAGGTGAGAAAGTGGGCTGAGAAGTATGTGCTTCAATCTAGGAAGTATCTAGATCGTGAGTGTCCTTAACTTTCTGATAGAAGTGTGATGCGTTTATTAGTTGAATCCAAGGGGAGATTTATAGAAAAACGAAAATTTCGATTCTGTTGGCTTGTTTAGGCTTGCTAAATCATTATTTTTCGTATTTCTTCCTTTATGGCAGAGATTTCTCTAGGACTTTCATTTGACGACGTTCTTCTCGTTCCACAGCATAGCTCTGTGATTCCCAACGAGACGAAAATTTCATCATGGTTGACACAAAACATTGGGCTTAATATTCCCGTTGTTTCTGCGGCTATGGACTCAGTTTCTGAATCAGAGCTAGCAATGGCTCTCGCACGTGAAGGCGGCATTGGCGTCATTCACCGTAATAATACGATCGAAAAACAGGCTGCTATGGTAGCTAAAGTGAAGCGTTCAGAAAATGCGGTTATCTATGATCCATACACAGTGACTAAAGACATGAATGTGGCTCAGATACGCCAGATCATGAATGATGAAGGATTCGCAGGATTCCCAGTCACCGAGCCAGATCGTAAGCTAGAAGGCATGGTTACTGAGCGTGATGTGCGCCACAGTGCTAACGAGACCCGCAAGGTCTCTGAGGTGATGACTCCTATGGAGCGTCTCGTGACAGCACCTGCTGATACGACTATCGAAGAAGCTCGTCGCATCCTCTACACAAACCGAATCGAGAAGCTACCACTGATTAATGCAGACGGCACACTTGCTGGGCTCATCACAGGTGCGGACATCGAGAAACGATTACTTTTCACAAATGCAGCTAAAGACTCCAATGGTCGTCTCCGTTGTGGAGCTACTGTAGGGCCTGGACCAGAATGTATTGAACGTGCGCAAGCTCTGATTGCAGCTGGTGCGGATGCACTCTTTATCGATGCCGCTACCGGTCACACTAGTCGGGTGATGGATGTAGTTAGAACTCTCCGTGCACTAGGTGACACACCTATCGTGGCTGGAAACGTAGTGACCGCTAAAGGCGCTGAAGATCTTGTGAATGCTGGAGCCTCTGCTGTTAAAGTGGGTGTGGGACCTGGCTCTATCTGCACGACTCGTGTGGTAGCAGGTGTAGGAATGCCTCAGTTCACCGCGATCCAGAATGTTGCTGACTATTGCCGTGGCAAAGGTGTGGCAGTCATCGCTGATGGTGGTATCCGCTACTCAGGTGACGTCGTGAAAGCGATGGCAGCTGGAGCAGATCTAGTGATGCTCGGTTCTATCCTTGCGGGAACTCGTGAGTCACCAGGCAACATGGTTCACTATCAAGGCAGAAGATTTAAATCCTACCGTGGAATGGGTTCACTCGGTGCTATGAGTAAGGGTTCTAAAGATCGCTACAGTCAGAATGCTTCCGGTAAAATGGTCGCTGAAGGTGTTGAAGGTCGTGTGCCTTATAAAGGTCCACTTTCAGATGTTATTTTCCAGCTTATGGGCGGACTTAAATCTGGTCTTGGTTACGTAGGTGCTAACACTCTGGACGAACTCCGTGAGCGAGCAGTATTTACCCGGATCACCGCTGGTGGCCTCCGTGAATCCCACGTACATGATATCACTATCACTGAAGAACCTACTAATTATCAGCCACTCGGCTAGTATTAAGAATTACCTCAAATTACGATTTTTCAATTTTAAATAATCTACCATCATGGAAGAAATCAATCACGTAGCCGTCTTAGACTTCGGTTCCCAATACACTCAACTTATCGTCCGCCGCGTCCGCGAGCTGGGCTACTTTGCGAAACTTTATCTGCCAGAGAATCTCGCTGAAATCGGCAAGCCAGGTGCAGTCATCCTTTCAGGTGGTCCATCATCTACGAGCGATGCAGATGCTCCGGATATCGACTTTGAGTTACTCAAGTCTTATGACGTCCCAGTCCTCGGAGTCTGCTACGGTATGCAGCTACTCAACATCAAGTTCGGTGGATCAGTTAAGACGAGTAAGTTCCGTGAATACGGGCAAGCTGGGCTTTACCCACTCTTCACAGAAGGTCTTTATAAAGGGATCTCCTGCGAGAGCCAGGTCTGGATGTCTCACTCAGACACAGTAGACGCGCTAGGCGAAGACTGTAAGATCATTGCTAACAACCAGCACGAAATACCAGTTTCACTCCAGTGGGGCGAGCACTTCTTCGGGATTCAATTTCACCCAGAAGTGACGCACTCACACGAAGGAAACCAGATCCTCCAAAACTTCCTTAACTATGCTGGGGAACTAGCTGTATTTAAGATTGAAAACTTTAAGAAGGAACTCATCCAAGGTATCCGCGAACGCTGTGGTGACAAGAAAGTAGTCTGCGGTATTTCTGGCGGAGTTGACTCCACAGTGCTTGCTGTACTGCTCAATGAAGCTGGCGTTAACATGCACGCAATCTACGTCGACCAAGGCCTCATGCGTAAAAATGAGACTGCGGAAGTAGAAGCTAATTTCAAGAGAATGGGAGTTCCCATCACTATAGTGGACGCCTCAGAGAGATTTCTTACAGCACTCGCTGGCGAAACAGATCCTGAGAAGAAGCGTAAGATCATCGGTAACATGTTTATCGACGTATTCTGGGACACAGTCGGTGACGCAGAGATGCTCGCACAAGGCACACTCTACCCAGACGTGATCGAGTCCGCATCTAATGAAAATTCAAAAGCATCCACCATCAAGACGCACCACAATCGTGTTGCTCGCATTCTAGAAATGCAGAAAGAGGGTAAGGTGTTAGAACCACTCGCAGAACTCTTCAAGGACGAAGTCCGTGAGCTAGGTTCTACCATGGGTATCAATAAAGATATTCTCAACCGTCACCCATTCCCAGGGCCAGGCCTAGCAGTCCGCTGCCCAGGTGCTCTGACTAAGGAGAAGCTCGATATTATCCGTGATTGCGACGCTATATTCATTGAAGAACTCAAGGCAAGTGGCTGGTATGAGAAGACTTGGCAGGCGTACGCAGGACTCATTCCAGTGAAGACTGTGGGTGTGAAAGGTGATGAGAGGTCGTATGAATTTGCGACAAATCTCAGGGCTGTTATCTCAGAAGATGCGATGACTGCGGACTGGGTAGATCTTCCAACTCCACTCCTCAGAAAAGTCTCTAGCAGAATACTCAACGAGGTCGACGGCATCAATCGCGTCCTCTATGATATCTCAAGCAAGCCACCAGCGAGCATTGAGTGGGAGTAGGGTTCAACGGGGCTGAGCTTGTTCATAGTTAACAGGCTAGCGTTAATTTTTTTAAGCTCTAGTGGAGAAATCTGCTAGAGTCTTTTTTGCGGAATGTTCTCACGGATCATTTAATGCCACTTGGATTTAACTAATAAACGCAACTTTTGATGGGCAGGAAGTAAACTGTTAAATCGACAAGGGAAAGGTCCGAAAACCCTTCCCTTTTGATTCAGTCATTACTTCACTACTGCACGATCAAAAGAAACCATGAAGCATATTATATCTGAAGAAAGACATACTATCGAGCATCTACTAAATCAAAACCTAAGCCCAACAACTATTGCAACGCAGTTGGTCCGCCATAAGTCTACGATCACTCGTGAAATAAAGAGCAATGATGATCGCAGAAACGGGGAATATCGCAACGACTTAGCAGAGCGTAAGGCTCAAGATAGGCAAAAGTTTAAAACCAAGAGGCACGACTATACAGCAGCTATTGAAGCTTATGTTGAAAGAGAATTAGCCAAGTGGAATAGACCCGAGCAGATAATGCGGAACTTAAAGATTGCTCAACATTAATCAAATCGATATAACTTATCTACTTAAGTGCAAGTGAGTTAACGATCTGTGGGACATCCCCACCAACGAAGAGAAAGTTGCATTATCAGTCACCTCAAGAAAAACATCAACAATTAACCAACGAAAATAATTACCATGAGTATTGTTAACAATCATCTAAGGACTGGTGTGGCCATGTTTTTAGTAGCCACGTCATTAATGTCTTTTGGCAGAATCTACACCAACACAAAAGGAAACAAGATATCAGCAACTTTTGTGAAAGCAGATGACAAAACAGTCACGCTCAAGCTAACCAGTAATGCGAAGGTTTATACACTTGAGAAATCAACGCTTTCTCAGAAAGATCAAGATTACATTAACCGTAGGCAAGAAGCTGCAGCAGGGGACGATTCACCAAAGGTGGTAGACAATTCTAAAGAGAAATCATTCCCTCCGATCATCAGGCAAATTGGTAACTGTTGTTCACAGCAGGCGGGTGGGTATTATATTTTAGGGCATAGCTTGAACCAAGCTCGTGGCACCTCTGCCGCGTTAAAGGAAAATCAAATTGCCGCATACCATGCGTGGAATTTCATCAACCAAGGTATAGACCGTGGTTCAGAGTTTGGTGATTCTTGGGGAATTGCAAAACACATGGGCTTGCCAAGTATTGCAGATTTTGGTGCTCAGGATCAGAATGCTGTCGGAAAATGGATGTCTGGTTATGATAAGTATTACCGTGCGATGAAGAACCGTGCTGATGAGTGGACGTATCTTGATGTCACAACGAAGAGCGGTCTAGAGGATGCGAAACAGTGGATCCATAACCGTGGTAAATCTAAAAGTGAGGGGGGCCTATTAGCCGTGGATTTCCAAATGAAGGATCTCAAGTTAGCGACGATAGCAAAATCTGATCCGAAGGGGGGAATGAAGATCATCAAACGATGGGGTCGCTCTGGAGGAGGTCACTTGATGACTTACGTTGGCTATGACGACACTGTTGGCTATGATTTTAATGGTGATGGTGAAATCACCAATAATGTTGACCTCAATGAAGATGGAAAAATTACTCCAGCTGATTATGAATGCGGTTGTTTTATTCTTGCCAATTCATGGGGTAAAGAGTGGGCGAACAAAGGCTTTGTCTATGCTCCTTATCGTGAGCATGCGGTCTCTGGCTGGGAGCGCGGTAAGTGGGTTGGTGTGTTAAAGGTGAAGAATAATTACCAACCGCGTGTGTCTTTACGTCTAAAGATGCAGTGCTCTAACCGTTCTGCATTACAATTAAGCTGGACATCTGCTTCTAAACGAACTTCAGCCAAGAAACTCGTGTTTAAAGACTCTCCTTTGTTTCGTCGAACTGCATTAGAAGAGCGTGAACAACCTAAATCACCTGAAAAGTATGTCCAGTATGCGAATCAACGTTACCTGATGGGGTCATGGCCATTACGTGGACCAAAGGACGATGCAGCCATTGAAATGGGTTTCGATCTGACTGATGATTTCGGAGAACTTAAAAATGTAATTGACCAAAACATACACCTGCGCTTCAACCTAGATGAAGTAGGGAATAAAAAAATCTCTGCCACCGTGCACGAAGCTGAATTGATATTCTACTCTAAGAGTGGCAGAATTGAACACCGTCAAGACTTGCTAACGAAGCCAAGATCTGTGCAACAAAAACTCGAGTTGTCTCGTCAGATAAAGGCACGCTAAGAGTGTGATCAACTCTAAATCCATTCTAATCGACACTGACCATGCGCTTTCCCTTACACAGCATGTCGAGTGCTCTGTTTCTACAAACGGTGAATAGCCAAGTTTTGACCTTCTCCACATTGCGAGTTCTATCTAGATCTCGGAGTGGCATCGCATAACCTATGAGTGGGGACATATATTCACGTAGAGCGTGCTCTACAAGTTCATCTGCGGTGGGTTATCATGGATATGTTTTTATGGCACATATCTAGGACTATTCACTAGTAGAAACGTTTGCGACAATATTTTCTTAGGAAATATTAGAAAAAAATAGCACTAAGACGATTACCCACTATCATGATCGCCATGTCAGGCATCCAATCAAAATTTACATCCGCTATCACTCAGAGGCAACCACTGCTGGGTTCTGATAATAATACACTGCGCCTCTTCGACGGTATTGGCGATGGTCTCGATGATACATTCCTAGAAGCATTCGCAAATCGCTGGGTTATATCCACTCATGACGACAAGCTTGACAGCGAAGTCAGAGCCTTTCTAGAAGCCAGCAGAAAGTCTGTGTATTGGAAACGTCTTGACCAGCACCAGAAGGAAGACCCTGTTCACCTCTGTGGCCATGAACAGGGTTCTCCATTTCTGACAAAAGAATCTGGTGTGAAATATGAAATATGCTTCCACAGCGGTTATTCACAAGGCCTCTTCCTGGATCAGAGAGAGAACAGAAAACGTGTCCGAGCAGCGATGTCTGAGGACAAGACTCTACTCAACACCTTCGCATACACTGGTGCATTCTCAGTCTGCGGAGCGCTCGGAGGAGCGACTACTACTACGCTCGACCTCTCCCAGCCTTATCTAGAATGGGCGAAGCGTAACATGCAGGCGAACGACATCGACCCTGATCAGCATTATTTCTGTAAGGGTGATACCTTCCACTGGCTCAAGAGATTTGCCAAGCAAGGACGCAAGTTTGATGGAATCATCCTCGACCCGCCGACTTTCTCTAGAGATGCTAAAGGTAAAGTTTTCCAAGTAGAGGCACATTATGATCAGCTCGTCCGCCTAGCTAGTCAATGTCTCACAGAAGATGGCTGGATCTTGGCCTCGACGAATTGCCGTAAACTCAGCGATATGGACTTCATCGAGCTAGTCAAAAAAGGCCTGCCTCGCTCCGCTAAAATAGAATCTATCGCCATGCCAGAAGAATATACTGGCGAATCTTACCTAAAATCACTCTGGATTAACATTTAACACACCAAAATCATGACTAAACCAATTCCTAAAAAAGGCAGTAAAATACTCTCTCTCGATGATGTTCACTACCGCTGGATCGCCTACGCTACACAAAAAGGCACGGAAGTCCGCATCGCCTACGAAGAGGTCGACGGCGGCCAAAAGCTCATTGCCCAAGTCCCTAAAGTATTTGACCTACGTTGGTTAGAGGACATTATTAACTACGGTCTAAAAAACGGCTGGGGACCACTGGAAGCTGGGGATGATTTCCTCATTAGTAGATTTAAGGCCACCTACCGCATTATTTTAGAAAAGTAAACTATCAACAGAACATGTTGATGATAACACGTTTCAACTAGCTTTTATGCTTGCGGAATCTGGGGGAGGCTCTACTATTTTAGATAGTAGATTTTTCTGAGCAATAGTTTCTATTACACAAGAAGCGTCTACATACGAAAATCGTCTGGTAATATATAATACTCGCTAGACGACCTATACCCCCAACATAAATGATGATAAAAATAATACTAATATGAAACTAACATACAACAAATCAACAAGTGCCACTCGTAAAGGTTTCACACTCGTGGAATTGCTCGTTGTAATGGCTATTATCTCCGTTCTCGCATCGATCGCAGTTCCTACCGTTCTTGATAAGCTCAAGGACGCTGATAGAACTAAGGCTCTTTCACAGATCAAAGGTGTTTACACATCTATCGTGGAATTTGAATCTGAGTTCGGAACACGCCCAGGTCAGCTCGTAGTTGATGATGAGCTCGTAGCTCACGCATCAGCAACTGATGCTAACGATTGTTTCCGCCAGCTTATTCAGTCTGAGAAGCTTAGATCAGAAGCAGCGTTTAACATCAAATCACTCATCACAACTGAGTCAGACAGAGATATCGGTCAACATCCAGAATACGCCCAGACACTTGAAAAAGGTGAGAATGGATTCATGTATATGGACAACCCACGCTCTAAGCCAGGTGCTCCACTTGCAGCAGCTCCACTTACTAAGCAACAGGGAACATTTGATTCACTTGCTTATAACGGTAAAGCAGTAGTTCTTGTTAACGACGGAGAAGTTCGTGCTCTGGATATCAACGAAAACACTGAAAAAGTAGAAGTCAAAGTAGGCGGAACACTCGTAGATATGTTCACTGCAGCGAACAAGACATTCAGATCTAACGACGCTCCAAAGCCTAAATACCCACTACCTCGTTAATCGGATTTTCATATTCGATTACCAGATCTTACAATTTATTAAACCAGGGAGCTCGCTCTCTGGTTTTTTGTGCCCTAAAATAGAACCTCATAGTTTTTTTGCGGTGGACAACTGGGATTTAAATGCGACTTTTCAAGCTCTTTATGACGAAAAACTTTAGCTTCCTCCTAGCACTCCGCTATCTAAACCCGATCCGGACCCACGTCTCAGTGATCACCCTAATCTCCTTAGCAGGTGTGTCTATTGGTGTCATGGTGCTCATCGTGGTGCTATCTGTCATGGATGGCTTTGAGGATATGGTGAAAAGTAGAGTCTTAGGCAGATCTCCGCATATTGTTTCAGAAAGAGTCCTGATGTGGGAGACTACTGATTCGGAACAAGAATGGCGAGATCATGTAGAAAAGTTGGTAGAATTTGACAAGGTGATGAACGCCTATCCATTAATCGAGGACTACGTTCTCTTAGACTACAATGATGACATTTTAAACGCCCGCATGCAGGGACTCGACACTCTGAATAAGGAGACGATGCTGGAGTTCTCCAAAAGTGTGAAAGAAGAAAATGGCAATCCGGATATGGGAGCAGGTTACGTAGCTATCGTCTCTAGCCGTCTCGCTAAAGACATAGGCATTCAGATAGGTGATAACATCGAACTCATTTCTAACAGGAACCTTAAGCAGCTCAAACCGCTACTTGATCAAAAAGACTTCACTCCACTAAGCGAGCAAAAAGAGGCCGAACTAGTGGCAGTCCTAGCTAGTATAAAAACCAAGATGAAACCATTTCAAGATCAGCTAGCCATGCTGAACCCTGAAACTCAGAAACTAAAATTCCAGCTAGCGGAATGGCAAATGTTAGAGATCCGCACCACAGAGAAAAAAATGCTCCAAGACATTATCGAACTTCTCGGAGCAGTAGGCCACGATGAAGACATCAATGGAAACAACTACTACCCAGTAGGCAGGGTCGAAGAGATTGCTCAAGAAATCGAGGAGATCCAAACCCTCAATGTTTATAAAGCGGACAGCGATGCTATGAGCGAAGTAGCTCTACCGAAAGACATCGAAGTAGTCGCAATCTACACCACAGATCCCTACGCCCCAGGACCAGATATCTATTTGCCAATCTCTGTAGCCCAAGAACTCGCAGGTGCAGGAGATTCTAGTCAGATTAGCAGAATAGCGATCACTCTCACTGATCCCTATAAAGCTCAAATCAACTTAGACAACGATTTAAACAACACGATCACAGGAGCATGGAGAGGCACTACATGGATGGAGCAACATAAGCAGCAGTTTTCACTCATAAGCAGCCAGAAGAACATGATGACTATCGCCCTTTCATTCATCATCTTGATCGCTGTCTTCTCCATTGGAGCCGTGATGTTCACCATTACTTACCAGAAGAAAAAAGAGATCGGTGTGATGAAAGCACTCGGAGCCACCCCTGGACAGATCACTAGAGTCTTCACACTCCAAGGCCTCATCGTTGGACTGTTCGGCGCATTGATCGGCTGGGGACTTGGCATACTAGTTCTCACTAATCTCGACGTCATCCAAGACACTATCGCCTCCTGGGGTTTTAACCCATTCGACAAATCATTCTTCGGAGTGGAGTCGATGCCCTACATTATCAACAAGCAAGAGATCTCCTTTGTTTGTATCGGTGCATTCATACTCTGCACACTTGCGGCACTAGGACCGGCTTGGCTTGCCTCACGCACCGATGCGGCTAAATCTCTACGTAACATGTAAATCGATGAAAATCTGGATACTTAAAAATAGCGAACACAGCGAACCTCATGAGATCTTCACGATCCGTGAGCTCATCTCTGAAGGCGAAATAAATGCTGACACCCCAGCATGGTATGAAGGCATTCCCGAATGGGTTACCTTAAAAGATGTGCCATCGCTTAGTGGACTCTTCTTATCAGAGCAGGATGATTATAATGACAGTACCGATACAGCGGGCATCCCAATTCCTACTCCGCTCCACCCGGTGCAGAGATTCTTTGCGAGATTCTTCGATATTTTTCTCTATCGATTAGTTGTTGTCTGGATCCAGCTTCTCAATGATATCAATCCTCTTACTCCTTTTGAAACACCGCTTGAGGGAGTGAAATATGCGCTACCCTATATAGTTCTAGACGCAATACTCATGCATATCTGGGGTACCACTCCCGGCAAAATACTTCTCGGAGTAAAGGTTTCTACAGTGAGCGGACACAGACTTAGCATCGGAGCTTCGTTACTCAGATCCCTTAGAATCTGGGTGCTAGGCTTCGGAATGTTCTTCCTCTGGTTCATCTCACTCCCTATTTCCTACTTCATGGCTAAAAGGTTAGGTAAATTTGTCTGGGATGTCCCTAAAAACTACCAGATCACGGTGAAACCACTAGTAACACCAAAAGTAATCGTCTATGTTTTTAGCCTCTTTATTCTGAGTAGTATTGTCAGCTCATCTCTACCTGATGAGATCAAAAATGCCAGCCTTGAAGAAATAATCGAGATGACGACTCCTAAGCAAAAATAATCCTTTTCTCTATTCGCAATAATCTCCATCATCACCACATCATGCGAGACATCGTTTACTTTGACCTAGAGACCCAAAAAAGCTTTTCTGCCGTAGGTGGACCGAAGCATAAAGCCAAGATGGGAATGTCAGTCGGCGTCACCTATTCTACTAAATCTGGGAAGTATCACGTTTACGATGAAGCCCATGTCGATGATCTCGTGAACCAGCTTTTAGATGCGGATCTAGTCGTAGGATACAACCATATCCAGTTCGACTACTCAGTGCTACAGGGCTACACTATTTATGATCTAGCTTCCCAGACGGTGAATCTGGACATGATGACCTCTATCGAAGAAAAGATAGGATTCCGCCTTAAGCTAGACTCTCTAGCCAAGGCGTGCCTCGGCGGCAGCGGCAAGACTGCAGATGGACTCGACGCCCTTCGCTGGTGGAACGAATTTAATAAAACCAAGGACGAAACCTTTATGAACAAGATAGCCGAGTATTGCTGCTACGATGTCAAAGTAACTAAGTGCGTGCACGAGTTTGGCGTTAACAATGGCTTCGTCAAATACGACGACAAATCTGGCAGCATCGAGGAACAAGAAGTTCAATGGTAGTTTAAAATTACCTTCAAAATCATGAAAGACGGCTACAAAAGACTCATCATCATCATCATTATCATGCTCAGTGCTCTGTTGCTCATCGTAGGTGTGAATAAGGTGAGTGGTCGCTATGGGCTTTATCATTTCCTTAAAGGTGAAAAAATTGTCACTGATGAGTCCGTCCACCTCCCATTTACTCCCGCTGTGTCACCAGGCGATGTCCCTATGCTCACAAAACTCAGCATGGAATACGCTAATTTAAGTAAAGCTGTCATGCCTTCCGTAGTCAGTATTAACACAGCTAGCACCGATCAATCTAAAGCAAAAAATACTCGTAGCAGGCTAAATATTAAACCTACAGGAGGTCAAGGCTCAGGAGTCATTGTCTCCGAAGAAGGCCATATCATCACGAACTATCACGTCATCGCGGACAAAAAACAGGTCATCGTCACCCTTGCTAATGCAGCCCAGTTTGAGGCAATACTCATCGGCTACGATCCATCTATCGATATCGCTGTGCTAAAAATTGAAGCTTCTTATACTCTTGTTCCATTGAAGCTTGGCAACTCAGACAAGGTCTGCGAAGGTCACATAGCGCTCGCATTCGGCAACCCATTTGGCATCGGAAAATCAGTCACTAACGGCATCATCTCCGCAAGAAAAACCTCATCTTCAGATCGTCAAATCTCTCTATTCCAGACCAACGTAGCGATCAACCCAGGTAACTCTGGTGGTCCACTGGTCAATGTCATCGGAGAGGTCATCGGTATTAACTCATCTATCTTCTCTAGTGATAAAGACAACCCAGCGTTCATCGGCATCAGCTTTGCAATCCCTTCTAATATGGTGAAAAAAAGCTTCTTAGATATCCTGCAGTATAAGCGACCAATGCGTGGCTACTTAGGTCTCTACGCAGAAGATCTACTCTCCCCCAAGACCAGGCAACAACTAGGCTACCGCAGCTCTGGAGGAGTTCTCGTTTACGACATCGAAGAAAAATCACCAGCTGCCAAAGCTGACATCCGCAAGACAGACATCATCGTCAGCTTCGATGGTCACAGAATCTCTAACAACGAAGACTTAATGCAGAAAATTCATGCTTCCCCCATTGATAAAGACATTGAGGTCACACTATGGAGAAACAAACAGCTCACGATAATCGACGTCAAACTTGAGCAGATAGATGCAGGCATAGACACCTTAAAAACCAAGCAACATTCTCAAGAGGTGGATAAATCCATTCTCAAAAGTATCGGCATCAGCACTAGAACTCTCAGTCGCAAATACAACATCAACGGAGTCCGCGTCACTAAAATTCTAAAAGGCAGTCTAGCTGATGGAAACATCCGAGTGGGAGACATTATCTACATCGTCAATGGTCGTAGAATATATAATACGCAGTATTTTAACCAGATCCTCACCTCCTTCGCTCCAAACGAGGAGACCAGACTATACATCATCAGAGATAACAAGAGACCTCCCAAACTGGTCGTCCTACCTCAGATTAACCGTTGGTAAAATTTCACCATTCTTATTTGACATAAATTATCACCTTAGCTAGTCTTAAAGATAGAAAACAAGCTCTAGCAACATCCTCACACCTCACCTTAATCAACTTTATGAAACAAACTAACTTACTCATCGCAAGCATCGTAGCCGGATCTATCGCTCTCTCAAGCTGTGCAACGACTAATCCCTACACCGGTGAACGCCAGACCTCTAAAGCAACAACAGGAGCAGTGGTCGGTGCACTAGGTGGTGCTGCTATAGGAGCACTCATCGGTAATAATCGTTCAAGTGGTAGCTCACGTAAATACGCAATCAGAGGAGCTGTCGCTGGCGCATTAGCTGGTGGTGGCATCGGTCATTACATGGACCAACAAGAAGCACAAATCCGCCAACAACTCGAAAGCACTGGTGTGAGTGTAACCCGAATAGGCAACGACCTCGTTCTCAACATACCTAGTGATATCACATTCAAAACAGGTAGCTCACAGCTTCACATAGAATTCGACGAGACGCTAAAATCTGTTGCCCTCATCCTCAAGAAATATAACAAAACGAGCATAAGCATCACTGGACACACAGACTCAGCAGGATCGGCATCCTATAACCAAGATCTCTCAGTATCACGAGCAACATCAGTCGCTCGCCTACTTGGCTACAACGGAGTTGCAAGTAACCGCACCTTCACATACGGCGAAGGAGAAACATCACCAATAGCTTCTAACAAAACTGCATCTGGCAAAGCTAAAAATCGCCGTGTAGAACTTAAAATCGTTCCACAACAAAAGTATTTTCAATAACAAATCTTCTGATTTAAAAATCAAAAGACAAACATTCTAAAACCAATAGGTTCGATGAATCACATAGGTCTATTTTTCATTTAATGCCTAAATATCTCTTGGATTAGTTAGTTGAATCCAAGTTATTATTCGTCGTAATTCGTATGATTGATTGGCGTGGTTAATGGTTAACTAGTCAAAATTTACTGACTACGTTCATGGTCTATGAAAATTATACGTATGATCTCGATAGTTTTAGCTGGTATTACCTATTGTAACAACGAACTCACTAGCGGCAGATGGCTGGACTGGAGTTAATGTAGCTGAGTTGCCCCTTCGATTTTATGCTCTTGAAGGAAATTTGTTTTATCTTCAACCTTGGTCTTCTTTTCAGCTTGTGCTGGTTCGATGACTTGACTTTGTGCATTAGCAGTCACTGATCCTAGTGACAACGCTGATAGAGTGATTAATTTTAGTTTTATAATTGTTCTGTTACTAGTTACTTAGCGTATAATCACCATTTGGTTACAGATTATTCTACCTTGAGGTTCTCGTTTCACTAGTTCATGGAAAATCCGTCTAACTAGGTGCAAAATAACAAGGAGGAGCGATAGCCAAAGCATTACTAGACAAGATAGCTGAGGCTAAAAATATCTGGCCGTAGCAAAAAGAACCAGTCACGACCGCTACCTTCTAAAGGAAATCGAGGCATCTATGGAGTCCAGGAAATAGGAAATGTGCTCGTAAGCACTGTTAGTATCTGAAAGTTGGCATAGAAAATGCTTATCATAGTTTTATGATTATGAAACAACTAACATACATATTATTGGTCGGCACAGCTCTTTCTAGCACGCACCTCATGGCTGAAGATATTACTATCGATCCTACACCCGCTCCTACATCTAGTTTCGCACTAGACATCGGAGTAGGCTACAACACCAAATACATTTGGCGTGGTCTAGACTTAGGTAATGACATGGTAGAGCTTAGTGCAGAAGCGACTGGATCTTATGCTGGTCTCGATCTCACCGCAGGTGCTTGGTATGCCCATGCGTCAGATCAGGTGTCAGGAGCTCCTAAGGGCGAACTCGATCTCTACGTTGAGGCAAGCAAGGATCTAGGCTTCGCTACGGCAAGCGTAGGATATATTTTCTACCATTTCGCGAACAGCTCATCAGCAGCTGACGATGCACAAGAAGTTTACTTTGAGCTTAGCAAGGATATCGCAGGATTTTCCACTAGCTTCACTTACTTCTGGGACATCGAGACTGATAACCAAGGTTACTCAGAGTTAGCAATTGAAAGAGAAATCACGATTCCAATGAGTGTGGACACAGGAGTCACAGTAGGTTACCTCGTAGAAGAGGGCGCTCTTTCGCACATTACAGGTAAAATTTCTAAGAGCTTCGATCTCTATAAGGGGCTCACAGCCACTCCTTATGTAGCTTACACTGTTGAGCTAGATGGCAACTACGTCACAACTGAGCAAAACGAGCTTTTTGCAGGGGTGAGTTTTGGTTACAGTTTCTAGATTTCAGAAATTACTAATTTAAAGATAGCGAAGTATAGGGGTGTTAGAGAGATCTAACACCCCTATACTAGTTTAAATCTATAGCTTGATAGTCACCTTTGTCCCCTCAGGCACTCTATCGTAGAAGTCGATGATGTCGTCATTGATCATGCGGATACAGCCACAGGATGCTGGTGATCCGATGAGGCGCTCATGATTTGTTCCATGGATATAGATGTAGCGTGATTTAGTGTTTGTGTTTTCATCATCCACTCCATCCAGCCAGAGAATTCGAGTCAGCACGTGGTCCTTCTCATTATCTTGTTCAGCATCAAAGACGCCTACTGGCTGACGGCCCACGAACATCGTCATCGGTTCCGCTCCGCAGCCATGTTTCTCTGCCACCACAAAGTTGCCTAACGGTGTGCAGTGAGAGCCTTCTTCAAAGCCGGTTCCGTTAGCCGCACTAGAAATAGGGTAGCTGTGAACGAAGCCATATTCATCAGTCAGAGACATCGATTGTTTTGCGATGGAGATTTCTACGTAAGCTGCATTTTTGATATTCATGATGATAATAGCTTGTGGTTTACTCTTTGTATTGTCAATTTCTGCTGAAGATGAAATTTTGCGTGTTTTTCTGAAATTACCGACTAAAAGGATAGCGTATGAAAGTAATAGCGATAGCAAACCAAAAAGGCGGAGTAGGTAAGACAACTACAACCATCTCACTCGCCGCTGGTCTTGCTAAGCTAGGTAAGAAAGTCCTGCTACTAGACCTAGATCCACAAGCAAATGCGACCTCTGGCCTAGGCATAGAAGCAGACAGTAGTATTTATTTTCCACTCATCGGTGAGGCCCGCCTGCTCGATAAAGTCATCCTTACTGCTACCGAGAACCTCTTTATTGTTCCTTCTGGTATGGATCTCTCTGGGGTAGAAATAGAGCTCGCTCGCCGAGAGGACCATCTTACTTTCCTTAGAGAAACGCTAGAGGATGTTCGTGCTAGCTCAAACTTCGATTACTGCCTACTCGACACGCCTCCTAGTCTAGGGGTTCTTATGACGTCATCGTTAGCTTCTGCTGATGAGGTTCTTATACCGCTACAGTGCGAGTATTTTGGACTAGAAGGTTTGGCTAAGATTATTCACATCATTTCCCAAATCAAAGAAAGTGGAGCTGCTCCAGATCTAGTTTTAGGTGGTATCATCATGACGATGTATGACGGTAGAACGAATCTTTCTAAGCAAGTCGTAGACGAAGTTACTGAGCACTTTCCTGATCATATTTTTGAGCGTGTAGTCCCAAGAACTATCCGACTTAGTGAAGCTCCATCATTTGGGAAAACGATCTTTCAGCATGACCCAAGTGGCACAGGCTCGAGAGCCTATATGGCTGTTGCTCATGAGTTCTTAGAGCGACATGGAGATGGGCCTGTTGAAGATTGAATTAAAACGCGATTTCATCAGTATGAGACCCTTTTCTATATTGGCTATTCTCATTCTTTAAAACTATGTTTTCTAGGATGGCTTTTTTTGAGTTGCAAATTTTGCTTTCCAAGCTTAAACATTTGCCGTCAGGAGCTGTGGAGTATCGGCAGATGAATCCCGCCAGGCCTTAATCGGAGCAACGGTAGTTTGTCCAGTATTGCCGCAGTTTCCTGGCACTTTTTTGCAACTTCATCTAATAAATTAAGTTTCCGTTTCGTTATATCTATGTAATGGAGCGACCACGCTTAGCTGGATCCTTTTGATTGACTGATTTTTCAGTCATCTATAGTTTTGGTTAAGTCCTTCCCCATTTTTAATGAAACTTTCCGACAAATGTCTACTTTCACACTACCAAGCATAGAAGATCTGCAGGATAAATTTCCTCATCATAACATCGAGCGATTTATTGCTCAAGGTGGCATGGGTGCAGTTTATCTCGCTCGCCAGACCTCACTTAATAGACCAGTCGCAATTAAGATTCTACCTAAAGAATTCGGCGATGATGAGGATTATCGAATCTCATTCGAGACTGAGGCTAAGGCTATGGCGAAGCTGAATCATATTAATCTAGTAAGGATTTACGACTTTGGGAATATGAATGGGATGCTCTACATTATCATGGAGTTCATTCCTGGTAGATCACTGTTTGACACAGCTCATGGACAGAAGGTGGATCAGTTAGAAGCAGCAAGACTTATCGTGGACATGAGTGATGGACTCGCTCATGCGCACAGTGCTGGAATACTTCACCGTGATATCAAGCCAGCCAATGTGCTTATTGATGACCAGGCGAAGCCTAAGATTGTAGATTTTGGACTAGCGAGACCGATGGGAGATAGTCAGACCGATGGAGTAGTCTTTGGAACTCCAAGTTATACTGCCCCAGAGGTGGTTGATAATCCATATTCTGTGGATCAGCGTTCAGATATTTTTTCAATGGGAGTGATGCTTTATGAGCTATTAACTGGTGGACTGCCAGGTCAGCCATTTGTCCTTGCATCGAAAATCTCTCAGTCAGATATTAGATTTGATAAGATCATTGCTAAAGCGATCGCTCCAGATCCAGAAAAGCGTTATTTAACTGCAGACGCAATGAGTGAAGATCTGCATGATTTGATTAAGAATTTTGATAATAAAGCAAAGACGTCAGATCTTAGGACTGGAGTCGGAGTGGTGGTGCCTATAAGAACCCTCGGTGGGGTAGCTAGACCTCACTCTGGAGTAAGATCACTAGTTGGAGTGAGACCAATGACCACAAGTAAATCGAGTAGCTCATCAGTAATTTTTGTCAGGCTGTTATTAGTTGGTTTCCTAATAGTTGGAGGTTTTCTTTATTCTAGTCATCAGAAAAGTGTGGAGGCTGAAAAGGCTGTGGCATTATCATTGGCTAATAAAAAAGTATTTGAAGAGAAGCGTCTCGACCAGGCCCAGCAAGATCAAGAGCAAGCTCGGAAGGAAAGGGCTGCTAACAAAGAAAGGCAGAGGATCAAAAAAGAAGAAGAGAGAGAATCAGAAATTCCAGAGTTTGATTCTGGAAGAATGCATTTTTAAAGTTAAAGAAACTTGCTGAACATAAAGCACTTATCATTGAAGAAAGCTGTCAAAGGTAGGGATAAAGGTAGCAGAGGATCTGCAGAAGATTTATCAAAGCCCTACAAGAGAATCCGCAGAGCAAGAGCTATGAAAGTTCCGCAAGAACTGGGATGAGAAACACCCCATCATCGGTTAACAGTGGGAGATTAACTGGGAAAAACTCAGCGTGCTATTTAGCTATCCAGCCTGTTGCCTCATAAATAGAGCTCACCGAAGCTCTTTGTTTTGCTGAGTAAGGTTGCCTCATAATAGGGACACTCTACGCATGTTGTATTTGTGGTTGATTTAAATGTTCGGAGCGGAGAACAGCCTTCAGAGGCAAGTCTTTCTTCCCCTCCTGCTCTAGTAGCTCATTTCTCTTACGCCAAAACTGGTAGGTGTAGAGTGTCCTCATTTATGAGGTAACGGGAGCTATTCTCAACAATTAAAGATTTTTTTCGATGTCCTCTTCAATGAGGCAACACGTATCTGGTCACGTAAAATAAAATGACTTCCTACCTATTACAGAATCGCTAGACTATGCTAAGGACCACCAATAACTAAACAACTTATATCACACTACACGACAAAAATTGAGTGGTCTCGTTCTGAAGTTATCCATTCGTGAAACATCCTTATTTTCATGGGTATCCAAAATTATTGGGTTTCACACTTCCAAAGTAGGAACACGGTTAAGGACTTCAAACATGTGCAGAACTCTTAATTAAATCATCAATCTTAACCGATTGACTCTGTGAAGATCTTTCAATTGCTTCCTTGATTGCACCAATTCTTGTCCTGTTAAGACCATGGCACGCCTGTCTGATACCTTGTCTCCCGTGATTGCTGTTGCCAATCCTGTTCTGAAGTCAATTTCGTAGTCTTTGAATTCATTCAATGATTTTGAGTTAGATTACGAAACAGCTAAACTACTCTCAATATTTTAAGAGTCATACTGTTCTATACCGAGTTGTTGTCGAGTGGTTTACCTGGTCTTCTATAGGCTGACACACAACTGGAAACACGATGAAACAACGTACTTTGGCGACCCTCCAGACTCTACGATGATCTAGACGAGTCTATTAGGAGATTTAAATCACTTTTAAAGCTATTCTCACAAGATCTCTGGGGCTACAAATCTATCATAAATTCTTTAGCGGACTGGGCAAATGAGGTAATAGCCTCCTACGGAAGTAGAGCACATGGGAACTTCCTACTTCATCCTAAAATCACTTTCTTTCAACCAATCTATTAATTTTCTATATTAGGTAGTTATGTAATATGTCAGCTTTGAAATTGATATTTCCCATCATCGATATACTAAAAAAGGATTTGCACAGGAGGTGACTTGAAAGTAGAAGTCACTCAGCAGGGTGCTAAGAGCTCATTGATAATGCAAAGTTCTTTACTAAAATCATTAATGGCACTCACAGCCGTTGCATCTTTTAACAGTTGCACTCACCTCTCTAGCCAAAATTCTAGCTTCTCAAAAGCTATCGTCACAGACAAGCACGGCATGTCCACATACTCAGATGGCTCTAGAACCCGACACGTTAGAGCAACAGCCTACTCACACATGGAGAAGGAAGTAGGAGCACCTGGACGTAAAACAGCCTCCATGACTACTCTCAAATACGGAAAAGTTCGCAGTGTCGCCACTGACTGGTCCCGCCTACCACTAGGCACCAAGTTTAAAGTCGTTGGACAGCCAGGAATCACTTACATCGTAGACGACTACGGCTCCGCACTCGTAGGCACTAACACGATCGATATGTTCCACCCAACTCTCAAAGGAATGTATAACTGGGGAACACGTGACGTCACTATCCAGATCATCCAGATGGGGTCATGGGAACGTAGTGCAAGACTTCTTAAAGACCGCACCAGACACAACCATTGCCGTAAAATGTATTACACAATCAAGAGCAAAATAAAAAAAAGTAATTTCGCTCAAAACTAGTCCAACAGCTCAATTCAAACAATTTCTATAAGGCTACGTAATAATCAGATTACGTAGCTTTTTTATGCTTTACCTCAGCAACTCTAGCTAATAAGACTGTGCCTACAACAAACCAATTTTTCATATACTATTATGATGGCCCGCAAGACAATCGAGTTTCTAATCAAAATTTTCATCGTAGCTCTAATCGCTATGGCAGGACTCTATGCGTTCAAAGTATTAGACATGATGGGAGCCGTTTAGAGATAACTGACTCACAAGCTTGTAGAATAGCTGACTAAATTTTAGACTTACCAAGATCATGTCGAAATTCAACACACCTCCTGCGAGCTCCGACTCGAATTCCAGTTCGATCACATCCCCTAAGAAAACTAGTCTACTCCCATCAATCTTCTCTCGTCTCATCCCAGCCTCCGCAGTTGGGCTTTTATTCTGGATCGGCTACCTAGTCGTCACCAGTAAACCCGCTCCTGAGCCGGACATCTCTAACCTAAATAGCTGGCAAGAATCTGACACTCCGCTAGGAATCCCAATAGATCTCAGTAAGCCAGGAATCCCCCAAAAGTTCGCCTCACGTTTCCATTTCTTTTCACCATGGGAAAGAGCAGCCATCCCAAGGACAGAGTTTTTCCAAGCAGCCATGGGAACCCAGAGCGATGCTTACAGCTACAACGCCCAAGCATTCAACTCACCAAACAAAGCTCGCGATGGTAATCACAGTGGGGATGACATCAACGACATAGGTGGACAGAACTCAGACCTTGGTAACCCAGTCTACTCGACAGCTAACGGAATCGTTGTCTACCTCGGCGAACCCTCTCCGGGCTGGGGGAAATGTATCATCTTGGCCCACCGTAGCCCTGATAGTGCTATCGTCCAGAGCATGTATGCACATCTCTTGGACACAGACGTCTACTACATGCAGCAAGTCCCACGCGGCTACAAAATAGGCTCCGTAGGAAATGCTGGCAAGCGACACCTCGCGCATCTCCACCTTGAAATGCGTGAATCAGATGGCATCTCTCCATTCCTGAATGGCTATCCATCACTCTATCAACACGACCGACTAAGCCCTACAGCCACAATCTTAAAGCATCAAGCCCCGAACGCTAGCCAACTGGCTCCATCTGTCCTAAGAATCGTTCAGAAAAACTTCAAACTCCCAGAGTTGGAAATGGATCAAACGTCGATGATTAACTACATCAAGTTTAAAAATCGACAGAAGAAATAGAGGTATTACCAAGTGGTAATTAGTAGTATCGCTAATGAATCTGTTTTGATTGCCACTCACACAACTGCTCTATCAACTGAGGAGCAAACGATGAGAAAACATCGATATCACCAGCTCTGAGCACATTGGAAGTCCAGATATTACAACTTTTTCCCAGAAAATAATATTTCTTCGCTCTAAAGAATTCGCTGTCTGGATCTACACCTAGTGTAGGTATGGAGAAATATTAAACCGCTCTAAATGCACCACAGTTTTAGTGGACACCAATAAAGCACCCATCACTTCTTTAAGACCAATAGAGATGGCTCTAAATGCAGAACCAAATTCTAAATAATAGCTAGTGCCAGGATTCAATTCACTAAGCCAACTTTAAGCCATCCAGATCAGATTTTTTTACGACCAAGCCAATATGCCAGCCATGGCTAAAAATCTGCAATCTAACATCTGGATCTACGACTAGAGCAGGCTCCCGATGAGGATGACTAGGTGGAAGTGTATAAAGCTGCATACAACTAACTATTGTAACGATTAAACTGCATGAAATCAACTTCACTAACCTCCTATAACTCAGCATCTATTCTTACTTCTTAAGTAAATCTTCTTCTTCAGCACTAAGCACAACAAACTCTCCTGGCTTAATCTCGTTCACATCATACTCACCGATGCTGATACGAAAGAGCCTTAGAGTAGGGTATCCCACCTTAGCGGTCATTCTACGAACCTGACGGTTCTTACCTTCTTTTAAAGTTACCAAGATCCATGATGAGCGTTTCTCTGCGATAGAATCCACTGCTGGGTCTCTCGCTGGAAGCATTCTAGGACTAGTAAGAAGCTGCACCTTACACGGCTTAGTCTGATAGTTCTGAATATCCAAGCCACCGGCACTCATGCTGCGCTGAGCCGTGTGGTCAAATTTTCCTTCCACCTGCACAAGATACGCTCTTGAGTGCTCATTCGCTGGGCGCATCAGTTGACGTTCATAGCTTGGATCATCACTAAGAAGCAATAGCCCCTCAGAGTCTTGATCTAGTCTACCCACTGGCATGAATTCTGGCGGTAGACCGAACTCAGTCAAAGTGCGTTGACCTGGCTTATCTGGATTCTCATTAAATTGACTGAGAACTTCGTATGGTTTGTTAAATGCGATGATCACCACTTCACCTCCTTCAGGTTAAGCATGTATTGGATATGAGCAGTTGTAAGCTCGCCCATCGTTTTGCATTCGCTAAATAGCATTGTTTTGTGCATCATATTAAGTTCTTCTCGTAATTTTTTGATATGTGCTAACGGAGCTAACTCCTCTTTACACATGATTTTTAGTAGTCCGGTGAGACGTCTCGTTTCAGACATCGCCCTCCTGGTCATTTGGCATCTCTCCTCCTCAGCATACTGATTGATCGTTTGCCTGTTTAGGCAATTAAAGCTGATCCTCGTGATCTTCTTATTAGATCTGAAATGATAAGATAGATAAATCTTTGGGTTTTTCTCATAAGACTGTTGGTCAAAGTCGATCGACCTCACCCGATACTGCACTTCCTCAAAATCTGGAGTAATATCTACCACGTAGTTTACCGAGCGCATATCCCCTAAAAGCCTTATAAAGCAACGCTCATTAAACTGATTCGTTATCTTAATCCGAAATGGTCGAGAATTTCCAAATTCACCAAGATCAATACGCTCCACCACCAAGTGCTCATGCAGTGAGCTATCCCCACCGATTTTCAAAGCGGCATAGATCTTAGTCAGCTTTTCTCGCAAAACTTTTATCTCCTCGGGAGGATAGAATACAGTCAGCCATAACGTTTCTCACCATTAGGATCTTCATAAGGCTGTGCCCCCATATAACTCGCTAAATCATCATAAACCAATGGAATATCTGACTGACGATCAAAGTAATAAAGATACTGCAAAAGAGACGAGCTTATCGAATACTGTATTTTGCGTCTACTTATCATTACTTATTATCAAACTATATCCGAAATCTACACCAAGATCTAGTGAACTCCTGCTATCTTGACCAGTTTCTTCTGAACTTTCTTTATCACACCCGCGGACCCCTAAGAAGCCCAGCATAGTTTTCTGCAACAACAGCATACTCATGCGACTCCTCTTTAAGGGTAGCACTGACGATGATGATGAAAAGGATGGCAATTTATTCTCAGCCATTGAGCACCAGCAAAAGATGACTAAGCGCACTGTTGGAGTTTTAAAGCTTAAAACGATCATCGATTGGAATGCTTTCCTGGCTACACTGATCCAAATTACAAGGGCTTGGGAAAAGTAGGCTCCCTTAAGTAAATAAATCTTCGATTTTTCTTGTGTAATAGACATTCTTCATCTAAATCCGCACTGATTTATTCAAAACTTGGATTCAAAACTTGGATTCAAAACTTGGATTCAAAACTTGGATTCAAAACTTGGATTCAAAACTTGGATTCAAAACTTGGATTCAAAACAAAACTTGGATTCAAAACTTGGATTCAAAACTTGGATTCAAAACTTGGATTCAAAACTAAAATAAACAAAATATACTTAATATGCCCTTCTTAAATTCAAGAACTAATAAACTCCGTCTTAATAAATATACTATTGCTCTCACAGCATCTACAGCGATGATAACATCAGCCTCAGCAGCTACCATAGTATGGGGAGAATTTGATCTAGACGCTAAGGCGTCTGAAATTAGCACCAACGGCACACTTGTAGAAGCTTTGAACCTAGTGAGTAATAATAACCTACTAACTAATACAACGACAATCAATGGAGTAACCTTCACGGCTACTAACCTTTTTAGAGAGAACTATCCTGACGATGGCTTGGGACCTAGCACAGGTAACGCAGCCCTTGATTTACTATTCCTACAATCTGGTTATCAATATGATACTACACCTATCACATTGATGAGTCTAACGATCGGAACTGAATATGAACTTCAAACCTTCCTAGGCGAGGATGGACTTTATATGAACGTTGGTAGTGGTTTGATGATTCAAAAAACATCTCTTGAAACTACAGACAATGGAGCGTGGATCATTGGCACATTTACTGCTGATGCTACCACACAAAATTTCCATTCTTCATACGATATGTTTTTTGAAAATAACCTTGCAGGATATCAGCTCAGAGATATATCATCAGTCCCCGAGCCATCTTCCACAGCCCTCATTGGTCTTGGAGCCCTAGCTCTGATTTTACGCCGTAGTAAGTAATTACTGAAGTTCACACTACACGTGCTTTAGTAGGTTGTCGTTTGGAATCCTCGTTTTTATTAGGATGATAGGACCTAAAACTTGACTATAAGGAGATTATCCACATGGTGAATACCGTGACTCACGGAATGTTAAAACTAGCGAAGTTAGGAGATAAAGCTGAAATTTTTTACACTCTTCAAGGAGAAGGTGTGAGTATGGGCATGCCATCGGTATTCATCCGTAGCTCTCTCTGTAACCTACATTGTAGCTGGTGTGACACTGCCTATACTTGGAACTGGGAGGAGACCCCTTGGAACCACGAGGAGGATGTGAAGTATCTAAAGAGTGAGTATATTGTAGAGCTCTCATCGGCTGAAGTATCAGAGATAGTGATGCAGTATGACTGTAAAAATGTGATACTCACAGGTGGAGAGCCGCTACTACAGCAAGATGGCTGGACGGAGCTGATCAAGGCTTTGCTAGCAACTGATCCTAATTATCGATTTGAAGTAGAGACTAATGGGACTCAGTTTCCTGATGATTTCATGGCTGGGACGATCGATCAGTGGAATGTATCAACAAAGCTGTCTAATAGTGGGAACGATGAGAAACTTCGTATTAAAGATAAGGCGATGATATACTTTGCTCAGCAGGATAACGCTTGGTTTAAATTCGTCGTTCAGGACGAGAGCGATCTTACAGAGGTTCAAGCTCTAGAGAGTAAATTTAGTTTACCGAAAGATAGAATTTTACTGATGCCTGAGGGGCGGGATGAAGAGGCGATTCAGAAACGACGTCTATGGCTAGCAGATGTTTGCTGCGATCAAGGTTATCGATTGTCCGACAGGCTGCACATTCAGCTTTGGGGATCTAAGAGGGGCGTCTAGATAGGTCTTTGGCCCCATGTTAAGAAGATGAGAGGTTCTTGCTGCCAAAGTAGAGATTTATCCCTCAAATAGTTTGCATCTGATTCGCATTTAACTTCTTTGTCAGATTGTGTAGGTGGGTATGTTTACCGTTAACTATCGTGTTTTTTTAATGCGTAAAACCCATGATAATTCCTTATTGTTGAGCCATTCAAGCCACTCTTTACCATTAAATTCTGAGGTGATCCCCTAAATTCAGGTGAGTAGCTAAGTTATGTAATTGGTAGACAGGGGCGGTAAAATAACCGAACCCAAACCACATAATATAATGAAAGCAAAAAAAGAAGACGAGAACCTGAATTTAAAGCTAGGCTTGCTATTGAAGCCGTCAAAGGCATCAAAACGATTCAAGAAATAGCTAAGGAATTTGATGTTCACCCAGTCCAGGTTTCTAACTGGAAAAATAAGAGCTTAGAAGGAGTTTCTGATGTGTTTTCAGTAATTAAGAAACAATCTACAGAGGAGACTTTTACTGCTCAGCGTGAGCAGCACCATGCTAAAATTGGGCAGCAGGCTGTAGAGATCAATTTCTTGATAAAGAAGTCCAAGGAGCTCGATCTGTAAGAGATCGCATCGAGTTGGCTGAAGAAAATAATTCTGCAATTAGCATGAGGAGACAATGTGAATGACTCGGAGTATCTCGTTCATCGATGACTGATGAACCTGTGGCTGAAAAAGCAGAGGAGCTGCAAATTAAGCGCCTGTTAGATGAATATTATATGATCGAGCCCTGCCTAGGAACACGTCGGTTGAAGACTATCTTGGAGCGAGAAAATGAACTCACTGTGAATCGTAAACATTTACAACGATTACGCCAAGAGAAGATCAGACCTCCACGTAAAGTAAGCTGAATACAGGCTAGGAGGAGGCTAGACGCCGAATTTTGGAAGAGGAATCCCTCCATTTCGCTACGCTTCATTCCGATCTTCACCTTCCAAAATTCGCAGTTCTTCAAAGATAAACCTTGAATATTAAACTTAGAATATATACAAGCAACCCAGCTCCTGCACCATAACTTAGCTTTCTAGTGGTCGAACTATGGGATCCACCTCAATTTGAACCATAAATAATCAACTCGCAAAATTAATGAAGAAAGTAATTCAAATTTTTAATAAATACAAAAACTATGGTGGAGAAGAATTCATCGTAGATGAAATAGAGAGAATACTGAATTCAAAAACTAATATCGAAGTCACAGGTTTTTATGCTGACAGTAATGACTGGACAGGATTTTGGAATCCTCCATTGTATCAGAAAATAGCTAAATTACTCTATAATCGTGAAGTTGAGACACGTTTAAATACCCTTTTGTCAGAGACTAAGGCATCAGCAGTTATTATACATAATGTGTATCCTATTTTATCTAGATCAGTTTACAAAGTCTGTGCTAAAAGAGAGGTGCCTATAATTCAGTATTTACATAATTATAGGCCGTTTTCGATAAGTGGAGCCCTGTGGGGCAATGGCAAGATTATGGAAGAAGGCTTACAAGGGAATATGTGGCCAGAAATAAGAAGTGGTGCCTGGCAAAAATCTATTTTTAAGAGCTTGGTTCTTGGACATGTGTTAAAGAAATTTATCAAATCGGAGGAATTTAATGCAGTGACTAAATGGATAACTTACTCGGATTTCGTTAAGAATAAGTTTATAACAGCAGGGATTCCTGAGACTAAAATAACGAACCTGAGAAACGGTTGGAATCCCAAAGTAAAAGTTTATAACCCTCAGGATGAGGGATACTACTTGATTTTGTCTAGGTTAGTTCCAGAAAAAGGAATTACTGTGGCTATTGAGGCTTGGTGCCTCTTGGAGAAGAAGCTTGGTGCCAAATGCCCCAAGCTAGTGATAGCGGGTTCTGGCAGTGAAGAATTGACTATTCAAAAGGCAGTAAGCAAGTTAAAAAGTTTAAGATTTGTTGGATTCGTTTCGAAGGATAAAAAGCATGAACTACTTTCAAAGTGTAGAGCTACATTAGTACCTTCTCTATGGCATGAACCTCTTGGTCTAGTTACTTATGAGTCATATGATCACAGTAAACCGATCTTGGCAGCAAAATCGGGAGGCTTGACTGAAACTATTATTAATGGAGTTACAGGCTATCTACATAAAGCTGGAGATACTGAAGAGCTAGCAGCTTCAGTATTAAAATTAGAATCCATGAATCAGGAAGAAAGGTTTAATATGGGGAAGAAAGGACGAGATTGGTTATTGAAAGAGGCTGATCTTGACGTATGGACAGATTCCTTAAGAGCAATAATTAATGATGTAACAAAGTAATGAAAGAAATAGGAAATAAAACGAGAACACAAACTTTTACTTAGCCCCAAAAATACTACAGGATCATTCATCCAGCATATCCTTCAAGCTTAAAAAGAAGCTCTCTTGCTCTTCCTCACTAGCTTCGGCACCCATGATGTCGTCGTAGTCGTGCTCCTCAATAAATGCAAAATCTAGCTCCTTAATAAACATGCTGCTCTCGCAGTGGATTCGCTCACCGTATTTACTACGATAAGAGCAATACGTCATCGTCATCTCATCCTGTGCACGAGTGATCCCCACATAGAGTAAGCGGCGTTCCTCATCTACAGTCCCTTCCTCCTGACTCCGTTTATGTGGTAAAATTCCATTTTCTAGCCCCACCAGATACACGACAGGAAACTCCAATCCCTTAGATGCGTGCAGTGTGATCAGACAGACCCCTTTCTGCTTCTCGATATCGTCATCATTACGGTTCTCCTGCAATGCCATTCTATCCAGAAACTGAGCCAGCGTTTTCCCTTGTCTAGAAGAGTCCCTGAGAAAATCCACTACATCATGAATTCCTTCCACCCTTTTTTCCTTCTCGTTATCCGTTTTGCAACCACGGCTAACCCAATCTCCATATTCAATTTTCTCTAGAAACTCTTTCAGCACATCTCCCTGATTCTCACGATTATTCAGATCTATCAAACGTTCCCTAGTATCCGTCACCAGGTCCGTAAACACGATTACTGATTTCTTTACCTTAGTGCTCAGCTGCTCCAGCACCTCGTCATTTCCCATCGCCTCCCAGACACTGATTCCCTTCTCACGACTAGCCTCAGTAATCAGCGGGATTGATCCCTGCCCAATCCCCCTCGGCGGTGCATTCAGTATACGCAACAGTGGAACATCGCTCAGTGGATTATAAAACATCTGTAAATAAGCCAACACATCACGCACCTCTTTTTTATCAAAGAAACTCTGTGCACCCACCACACGATAAGGAATATCGTAAGTCCGCATCGCAGCCTCTAGGTTTCTACTCTGTTGGTTCGTTCTGAATAAAACTGCAAAGTCCTCCCAAGATTTCTTATGCTTTTGGTGGCGTTCTAAGATCTCTTCCGCTAGAAACTCTGCCTCTTCTTCATCTCCAGGCATCGAGATAATCCGCAGTTTTTCTCCACCTGAATGATGTGGTTTCAGCTCCTTCTCTCTACGGCCAATATTATTTTTGATCAGTGAGTTCGCCACATGCAACACCGACGCACTACTTCTATAATTCACCTCTAACAGAATCACTTTAGGATCTGGATAGTGTTTCTCAAACTGTAAAATATTTGTCACATCCGCCCCTCGCCAGCCATAAATACTCTGGTCATCATCACCCACTACACAGATATTATAAGGCTTTCCAACCAGTTGTTTCAGCAGTTTCATCTGAAGACCATTCGTATCCTGAAACTCATCCACCGTAATATACCGATACTTATCCCGCAGCACATCCCTCACATCTGCATGCTCACGCAGGAGCTTCTCAGCCAGCACCATGAGATCGTCAAAATCCACTGCATTCTGAGTTCGTAGTTCAGCCTGATACGCCTTAGCTATCTCTGCTACTACTTCATCAGCATGATAGTCTGGAGCTAATCCCTCATTCTTATTCTTAGATATCATGCTCAGCACCTGCATCGCATCTAGATTTAGATCCTTGCCACCCTTCCTCACGATCAGTTGCTTCACTAGCCCCACCTGATCACTCCCAGCGTAGATTGTGAAATTCTTCTTATAGCCTAATTTATCGATTCCTTCTCTAAGTATCCTCACGCACAACGAGTGAAACGTGCACACTGTCAAAAGTTTACCAGCCTTCTTATCCACCATACCACAGACACGCTCACGCATCTCCACCGCACTCTTATTAGTGAATGTCACCGCTAAAACATTCTGTGGAGCAATCCCCTTTTTTAACATGTAGGCGATCCGGCAAGTCACCGTCCGAGTCTTCCCCGTCCCAGCCCCCGCAAGAATAAGCACAGGACCATCCAGAGTGCTAACAGCCTCACACTGTGCCTCATTCAGACCCGATAATGAAAAACTTTCCGACATAATAAAGTAGTAATTAATAACTACCGCCACTCAACTCCCCCCCGTCCAAACTGTCAAGCGTTCTGAGGTTTGGAGGTTTAATTTACATACTGATTTTTTTAGACTATGGATACTCTATGTTTAAATCAATTTGCTGTTCACTACTTTTTATATCGTCTTTGCTACCAAGCACGGTCGCTGATGATGTTCTTCTCATCACTTCTACGGAACTCAAGCCCTCTTGGAAACCATTTGCTGACTGGAAAATGAAATCTGGGAAATCGGTCAAGATCATAACTGTTGATGAGATATCTAAGGTCTTAAAAACCTTAGATATGAGTTCGATTCTCGCCGGGAGTATTTCTTTTAAAACGCTGTAAACTCAATAAATACAATGGTTATAGGCGTTTTTTGTATCCATCTGTTAAATTAACCCTTCCTAAGTATTCTCACCATTTCGGGGTATTTCTTGGTCAAAAACGGTTACAAAATGGTTACATTATTGAGGGAGTTAGGCCGGATGATGATAAATGATGAACTTATTGAGAAGTCATAAGGTTCTGTGATAACTGCCAATGATGAGAAATGATGAGTTTGCTAAGAAATCACAAGGTTTTGAGCTGATGGCAAATGATGGTAATATTTGGCATGGTTCCGGATCAAAGACCATTTGCTAAGATCACTGCGATATTATCAGGAATGACGCAAAATGACGCATTTTCCATGTCAACCATCTCAAAAAGATCATTTCGATTTACCAACATCTGAGGAGTTTCTTCAGTCCCTAAAGGGTGAGTTTTCTGATGCCATAAAAAGAGCCAACGGCTCTCAAAGCAAATGTTTACAAATGTTAACGCTCTGGAGTGTTGTTGAATGATAGCAAATCATAGCCTCTTGACAAAATTACGCCTGTGAAAATGTCAACATTTGCCAAGGTGCTGAATACTTTTCCCGCGCCATAAAAAAGAGAGTTTTGATACCAATATGCGCGCGCGGCTAACCGAAACCGCCCTAACTCCAATTTCTTCGACTCCCTGCTTGACATATTGGTGTGAGTCACTAGTTTCTCATGTATGCTTGAATCAGCTTCACTTCTATTGTGCCTTTCTTAAAGGCTTCATACTTACGATATTCCGATGAAAACCGAAGATATTGCAGAGAAAATTCAGGACATCGACCCTAGCCTTTCGGGTTCTGCCTGGGGATTTGAATTCCTAAAATGCTTCCAGGGGAAAGACTCTAAGCTGCCAAAGTCTACATTGGATCGAGTTATCGAGGGTTCTACGAACTTCGCTGAAAATAAGGAGAATGAAATCCTCTATAAGAAGCGCATCTATCTATTAGATCACGATGTAGAAGGTATCCTATCCGCTTACTGCAAAGATAACAACCTAGAGGTAGCCAAAGAGACAAGGGACGAAGATTTAGCTCTTTATGCGGCTAAAAGGGTCAAAGCAAATCATACGGATTCAGAATCAGAGAAGATCGTTCCAGAATCCTTAAAGGGTATCGCTGGCAGCTCGGCCTTTTCCAAGCTTATGGGAGGGGCTGACAAAGATCGTTCGCTCTTTGGTGGACGGTTTGCCAACAAACCAAAGAAAGAGCAAGTGATGCCCGACTACGTGGCAAAACGTAAAGATTGTACTGACTTCGACAAATACCGTCCATTCTTTGAAACCTGTCTGGATGAACTCAAGAGCGGCATCCGAAAAGCAATTCCTTTCAAGAACGAAACTCATATTGAAGCCGGTAAATTCTACGTGCTAGGCGGCCTCCTCTGCTATGTCGCAGATAAGGGGAAGCCCTATAAGCACAAGGGTAAGAAAAACACGCGCCTCAGGCTTATCTTCATCAATGAACGTGAGTCCGATATGCTGATGCGCTCGCTCGCCACAGAGCTCTATAAAGGAGGGCTGATGATCACTGAGAACGAGTCAGATCTCTTTCCTGACAATAAGATTACTCCTGAAGATCAAGAAACAGGATGGATCTATGTGCTCAAGAGCTTATCAGACGATGCTCACGTCCAGGCTATTCCTAACCTGTTCAAAATTGGCTTCACCTCGAAGTCAGTCGAGAAGCGTATTGCTGGTGCGGAAAATCAAGTGACCTACCTCATGGCTCCCGTGGAGATTTCGGCAAAAGCAAAGATTACGAATGTTTCCAGTCACGCTTTAGAGCAACTCATCCACGCAGTCTTTGAGTTAGCCCGTCTGGAAATCGAAGTGACAGATAGCAGTGGGAGAACAAAAAATGCTACTGAATGGTTCTCCGTCCCCTGGGAAGCCATCGAGCAAGCTATTCAACTGATTACCCTAGATCAGATCCAGTATTACTATTACGATCCGAGTTCGATGAAACTGGAATTTAGAAAATAATTACGTGATGTCTATTCAAGCCCCTTCAGATTTTTCGTGGTCAAATTATGGCGCGTATAGTGCCTTTGACCGCTTCATACAGAGCTTAGTGATTGATCGCAAAAGCTTCATCACGAAGCACCCCCAATCCATTAACCAGCAAGAGGCATTGGCCGAAATCAAGGAGTTGTTTGTTGATCGATATGAAAAAGGTAAGACATCTTTCGGCAAGAAGGCTTCAAAGCAGTTTCTAAATGCCTCGGATGAGGCGAAAATCCTTTTTGCGAACGCTGAGTATTTATGGGCAATGCCAAGTTCGAGCTTGAAGCCTTCAACAAAACGAGGATACGCCCGCCGCTGGTTCGATGATAGCCTGATTAAGGATGACAGTTCCATCTACTTCAATCACCACGAGGGAATTGCTAATCCAGGTCAGTATTACCAAACAAACAAATACCAGGAGCTTTTAGCCATCTTTCGGATTCTCGGTTACCTATTTGCAGAGAACGACCTTACTTCAGTCAGACAAATTAAGAGGAGGATTGAAGCACTTAGCTATGAAGGCCTGTATGGAAAACTTGATCCGCATAGAGGGTTCAAAACTAAGGATTACTGTGGGGTTCATGCGGTATTACTGCATCTTTCAAATCCTGACAAATATCAGTCGATTATATCAAAGGGAAACAAAGACCAGATTGTAAAGGTGTTCGAGCATATCATTTCTGATAGGGCTGACATTACATGCAAAGAGGAAAAAATAAGCTTAATCCGTGAACGGATTTATGACGAATACGGTGAAGCTGATCCGCATTTCAAATTTCGCTGGTTTTTCTACTGTAATGAGGTCAAGCGTCGCTGGCTGGAGAAAACAAAAGTCAGAAGTCAAAATGATGCTTCCATTAACGATGAAATTCACCGTGAGGAAAATGCCCCGGATATAGAGGATGAGGAGGGGAAGAAAGTAAAGACTGAGGGCTTCCGAGTTTATCGTTCTGCCAAGTTAGTTGAGGATAGAAAAATACACGACAAACACACATGTAAGGCATGCTCTTTTCATTTTAAGGATAAGATCGTGCATGTTCATCACCTAGATCCGTTGAGTGAACGTGAATCACCCCGAAAGACAGTGTTGGACGACCTCATCACCCTCTGCCCCAATTGCCACTATTTAGCTCACTATTTGCTGAGACTAAAAAAAGGCGATATCTACAAAGATAGAGACACGTTAATCAAGGAGCTTCGAAAGATCGTCCTCGGTGCCTCGCAGTAAAGGTATCGTCCCAGATCGTGATACTGTTCATACTAATATGTGGGGCAAGGAAACTGACATACCTACAGATATTTACTACCTCTCACCGACTAACTGGGATGCCGACGGTGATGGCATTTATGGAGAATTTAAGGACGATAAAGAAGCGATCACTTATCCAGATGGGAAAACTGACCTTGACCGCATCCCTGTCCGCACAGCCGAAGATGTAGCTTCCTACACAGCGAAAGTCATCAGTCACGAAAACAACTACCCTAAAGGAGAGTTCGCCAAAAGCATCACCTACGCCTGTGCTGTCTCTGGAGCTTACCCTAAAATTAGACGTAGCTGGGTCGATCATGTTTCTAAGGTATTCAAAGACGCTAAGCTATCACGCATCTTTATTCACGAAACACCGTGGGATAAAAATAAACCAGGTGATTATCCACTTAGCCCACCTAACTTCGTAGATCTCATCAACTCTAAAAAAGTTGGCGAATTTCACATCCATGGCCACGGATTACTTCACTGCTGAGTCCTCGAGAACCACAGGCTTTTTACTACTTGGATTCAACTAATTAATGCAACTTTCTCTTCGTTGGTTCATTGTTGAGGTTTTTCTTGAGGTGACTGATAGCCATGCCGTTTCCTTGGCCTGTCGTTTAGAGCTTTTTCAACTTTAGGCAACAGCTCTGAAGGCAGCTTCGCTATATTCATGCCTTTCGGTATGTATTGGCGGATTAGACCGTTGAGGTTCTCGTTAGATCCTCTTTCCCAGCTATGATATGAATGCACAAAAAAGAAGTCAACTTCTAATGCTTTTGCTATCTCCTGATGACCAGCGAACTCTTTGCCATTATCTGAAGTGATTGTGTGTAAATTGAGCCTTGTAAGGTATTAGTCGTACGATTGTTGCGGAAGTTATTTCTGCCGCCTGCTTGCCTCCTAGTTGCTCCATAATAAGAAGTCCACTGACTCGGTCGTTGATAGTTAAAATAGCTCCGCTATGACCACTGCCAATCATTAAATCTAGCTCTAAATCACCCAAGAGATTCCGCTCGTCCACCACTCCAGGACGCTTATCAATACTTGTTGCATTACGGATTTTACCGCATAGATCCTTCTCTGAACCTCTTTTTGCGGTAACGGTTACTACGATGGCGTAAATTCTCATATAACTTGCCCCCCCGCTTTTTGTCAGCCCATATTTTCAGGTAGATTGTCTCGATACTTACGCAATCTATACCGAGTTTATAAGCCTTTCCCACAATCTGCTCGGGGCTATTCCACTTGGCTAATTCTCTCTCAACATAAGCTTCAATAGCTGGTGTATAGTCGCACCTCTTGGTTTTAAACTTTTGCCTATCTTGAGCCTTACGCTCTGCTAAGTCGTTGCGGTATTTCCTGTTTCTGTGGTCACCATTGCTCTTTATTTGACGAGTGATCGTAGACTGATGACGCCCCAACTGCTTTGCAATAGTTGTTGGACTTAGGTTTTGACTGAGCAGATGCTCGATAGTCTGTCTTTCTTCAGATGTAATGTGCTTTATGGTCTCTTTTAATTGAATCCAAGTTATATATGATATTATTTACTCCTGCGTGCTGCTGGAGAGTTCTGTGAAAGGTAGGATCCTTTTTTTGCGATCCATATCGTGTGAAGCCTATTTTTCCTGCCTTTATGTGCGGCTGGGACTTCTATTACGGAGACTTCCATCTCTGCTTTTCGTAAAAGTTTGGTAAACTTATTATCTGAATAGGCTGACCATACTGCGAGGATTCCACCATCTTTAAGAGCCTTCTTTGCTGCATGTATTCCTTCTAGTGAATAGATACTGTCATTTTCTTCACCGTGAAACGCACTTGGTCCATTATCTACGTCTAGCATGATAGCAGAATAGTGATCAATCGCCTCTGCTATGATCTTCTGCACTGGCTGGAGCCTGACTTCTACTCGAGGGTCAGCGAGTAAATTGTTGTGCAGTTCTTTCATGTAAGTTTGGTTCCACTCGAGGATTGCATCAGTCAATTCAGCGCATACGAAGACGGCACCTTTCTGTGGTAATGACTCTACTGCCGCAGCAAGCGTGAAGCCCATCCCTAGGCCACCTACGAGCACGATCGGCTGCTTAGCTGGTCTAAACGGCTGACATGCGATTCTAGCGAGCTCTTCCTCAGAGCCATACGCTAGACTTGTCATCAGTCTCTGACCATTGGAGCTAATGAAAAAACTTCCATTATGCTCAAATAATTCTAATGCCTCACCCTCAGGAGTCTTTGTTTCTGCTAATTTGTTATATGGTATCATACAAAATAATTTAAATTTATCGGAAATAAGAGGTTCTAGCAACCGAGTAACTCTGCGATAAGTGCCATTCTCACAGGAATTCCATTCTGAGCCTGCTCAAAGTATTTCGCTTGCGGCATGGTGTCCACGCTCTGATTGATTTCATTCACTCTTGGAAGTGGGTGCATGAGAATCGCATTGGACTTCATCTGCCCTACTATCTCTGGTGTGAATATAAAGGCGTCTCGGATTTCTCTAAATTGCTCCATATCCTCAAATCTCTCTTGCTGAATTCTAGTGTCATAGATCACATCCGCGCTATTCAGGATATCAGAGCTAAGGTCATGACTCACTACGTCACCTTCCTGCTTATATTCTGCAGGCATCTGGATCACCTCTGACGCTACGAATGAAAGCTCTACTCCATCGAAGTACCGTAAAACTTTAGCTAATGAATGCACTGTCCTGCCGTATTTAAGATCCCCAACAAAAGATACTTTGAGAGGTTCAGAACCGATTCGATGGTGCTTAGCTATCGTGTAGAGATCTAGTAAGCTCTGAGTCGGGTGCTCACCAACTCCGTCACCACCGTTCATCACTGGCACTGGAGAGTATTGAGCTACGATGTTTGCCTGCCCCTTCGTCTTTGTCCTAATAGCAATGATGTCGGTGTAGCCACCCACCATGCGGATCGTGTCTTCGATAACTTCTCCCTTCGTGATCGATGAGAAGTTCACATCAGTCTCTGACACTACATTACCGCCTAAGCGCATCATAGCAGTTTCAAACGAAAGTCGCGTTCTCGTCGAAGGCTCATAGAACAAAGTGCCTAGAATTTTCCCGTCACAGAGCTTGGAGCCACCCTTTTTAAGGACTTCTTCCATCTCCGCACTACGCAAGAGTATGTGATCTAGATCTGAGCGTGAAAACTGATCGGCCGATAAGACATGCTGCATATTCATACGGTAGGTGTATAAATATGGGTGCGTTATGTCAGCAAAAATTTTCGACTCATTCAGAATGACCGTGAAGATGGTATAATCTACTGAGAAATGCCCCCAGGTAGCTCTGAGAGATTGTGGATTTCACGCTTCTTTTCTTTTTCCTTTTTAGCGTCAAAGATAGTAGAATCTATCACTCCCACTGTTCCTGTATCTGTTGTAAACAGTTTCGGAGTCCCTCCTGCTGGCCCTCGCTTATGATAGACACGCCTCATTGTCACCCCTGCTGGATTTACAATAGTGTGGCAGTGCATTTCTGGTGTTGTGAGGAAGAGGACGTGAAGATTACTAGCTCTATCAATAGTCGCTTTAAACTGCCTGAAAGATAGGTTTCTACCCATTGAATACGTCGCTAACATTCTACCACGCTTCACGTCTTCCACCTGGACATAGAGTTCACTTTTACCATTGCCTGAGACACTCATGATACGAAACTCTCTCGTATCACCTGCTGTGCCGGGAACTCCCGCCTTCTGCCTCCATGAGACATAGCCTTTCACCACTGTGAAGTGCACCTTATTAGAGCGAATTCCTTGATTCACATCTTGGCCAGGCATTCTCACGATAGCATACGCTGAGTAGTTACCAGGCTGAGACAGGTCAAAAGTATCGCTCACTGTGAATGATGTAGTCACGGTTCTACCTGTAGGCACATTTGTAGCCTTGTAGGACACTCTGTTGATCGCATGCAGAGGATTACCCCCTGTATTCTCTACGATAAATTCTATCCAAGGATTATCCGCCGTGTTTTTAAACTGGATAGGCTGCCCCGCTAGGTTAGTAATCGTGATATTGATACGTGTCGGTTCGTGGGCGATAAATTGGGTCTTCTGAGCCTTCGCAGAGACTGTGATCTGAGCGTTAGCAAAGCTAGTCAATGACACTATTGCTAATAGAGCCAAGTATATCGTGTTTCGTTTGTTAGTAAATTTCATAAGTTTAGGAGTAGGTTGAGTGATTAAATTATTCAGGTTGAGCGACCGTGCGGAAGCCTAGATTCACACGTCTCTTACATCTGGCATACCCAGCATATGCTTATCATGCGTGGAGACTGAGTGATCTCTCTCCCCTCCTACCACCATATTTATAAGGCGACACATCCCCGTTTGAGAAATGAAAATCTGATCTTCTGCTATCGGCAGAGAAGCCACACGATGGTTTTCTAAAAATAAATTAGCCTCAGTGACCTGCTTTATGACATGCACAACTCGCTCTGGAGTGATTTTCTGTCCTGATACCAGAAGCTCCGCCAGTGATTCACCTGAAAGTTTCTCTCTAGCATAGAAGCAGATACTATTCTCCCTCACAGCCTCGAATACAGAACCTATTAGAGGGTGATTCACCTTTGCTTTAGTTCGCACATCACTTAAAAAGGCTCTAACCATCGCATCGTCCTTCTGGACAGCTCTATTTAAACTATCAATGACAACTTCACGACTCACGGACACCTGAGTAGCGTGCCACGATCGCGTGTTTTCATCCTCAAAAATGAACTCTCGCAGGTAGTAATCTCCTATCTGCATACCAAGCTCTAGACATCGCCCTATTTCTGTTTCTGTGTCTGACATTTATAAAATTTTCGTTCCTTCCAATAGATTTACACAAATCAAAAAAATAACAACCACTAGATAGCTATTTAGTAATCCGATACGAATCGTCCCTCTATTTCTGCCCTGGTAAAGACGGGAGTAATAACCCTCCGCCAACATCATCCAATGGCAGTAAATTGTAAGGCGTAGATAGTGGCAGAATTTGGTGCTTATACTGCTCCTGCGCATGAATGCCATGCAATCGACCAGGCATCGCGTGCTGATCCATCAATTCTCCTTTATAGTAGAGCTCCACAACCTGTCCAAAATATTTTCTATCGCCAAATAGGTGCACATTTGCCACATCCATTCTAGGTAGTTGATAGATCGCCTCGATGCTCTCAGACGGATCCTCCCAGTCTGGAATTCCAGTGATCCAGCGTTTAGAAATATTACGTTCACGCTGCTGTGGCACTGGCTTGATTGTCTTGTTATCCACGATGTCATAAAAGAAAATCCGCACCTCAATCTGTGACGGATCCACTTCACGATCAATCACCCTTCTGATCGGCACCGTAACGTCTGCTCTCAATTCATCTGGAGTAACTTTACGTCTGACATTACCTAACTGAAAAGGAACTATATTTAGAGGGTCTTGAATCCCGTTCGCTATCTTATCTGCCGCTATTTCATAATAAGCACCGATTCTTGGTCCCATCTCAAAAAGTAAATCGTAAGCATCCCCAGCCTTCTCCCAGTTCCGCATCACCTCGAAGAGCTGTGCCCTTCGGTAAATAATAGCTGGCTCCTCTGGATCGATCACTTCAGCCGACTCCAACTTCAAGACTGCTCGCATGATATCGCCTGAGTCCTGTAAAGAAATCGCATCTTCCACTAGTTTCTCAACTTGAGTATTCTTAATAGCCAGAAAGCGACTGCTCCCGAACTTAGTATCGGGTCGCATTTCAACAACTAAACTACGAGCCATCGTCCTAGGTTTTACAACTTCAGATTCAGCAAGATCTGGCACTGAACCTCCGCCATATTTCTTCATCAGATCCTCTAAGCTCCTTGGCTTCACATCGCCTAATTTTTTCATCGTTGGGCTATCTACGACAACAGGAATATAATATTTTTCAGCGGCAGCCTGCACGGTATGCTCCACCACACGGGTTTCGCCAACACGTATCGCAACCGCCACCCCCATCATGATAAGCTGTACAAATGCTACCAACCCACAGAGATAACAAGCCACCGTAAACGTGCTTCTTTGCTTTTGAGCACTCGCTGGAGCTAGATCCACCCTAAGCTGTAGATCGTCTTCTACCTTAGCGGAGCTTAATGACTGTATCTGTTCTTCCATATCGATAGCTACTTGTTAGCTACTTTTAAAGCACCTGCAAAGAGGTAAATCAGACTTATGTGAAGCCACTTGTTATTTTGTGGAGTATTTAAAGACCGACTTTAAAGCAAGAATCGGCAATTCACCTATAAACAAAAAAACGAGAAGCATTGAAGCTTCTCGTTTTTACTAAAGTAAAAAATGTTCGGAGCTGAGAATTATCTAAGTCCCAATATCCTTAGTGCATCGAGTGATGGACTAAGAAAAGAGTATTAAGCAGAAATGCTCTTCACTTGCCTAGCGGTCTTGCTCTTAAGATTAGCTGCTTTGTTCTTGTGGAAAATATTTTTCTTAGCTGCCTTATCAACTACTGAAGTGAAGCCGCTAAGCGCCTTCTGTGCTGCTTCCTTATCACCAGCTTCTACAGCTGTGAGAGTTTTCTTACGAAGAGTCTTAATACGTGTTTTAAGGTCTGTGTTCTGTGCGTTACGTGTCTCGTTCTGACGGACGCGCTTGAGTGCTGATCTTGAGTTAGCCATGATGTTTGTTTATGAAAATGTTGTTTGTTTTACTTTAGTCTGCCTAGGTTGACAGGTTAATCAGTCACATTACTGTTGCTGAGAAGTGGAAAAATAGCCATGTCGCCAGCTTTGTCAAGCTTTTGACTTAGATAATGTCCCCCTCAAATACTCTAACTTACCTTCATCTTAAAAATACACCCGAAGGGAGTCGAACCCCTAACCTCCTGATTCGTAGTCAAGCGCTCTATCCAATTGAGCTACGGGTGCCTTAGCATTTTCTTACGAACGGAAAAAGGCCATACTCACAAGCGAATGTCAAGCACTCAGCTTATAAAAAAGAGATTTATTTTCTCTCCTCCTCCATCAGTTCCTTAATACTTTTATACTGAGTATTTCACGCATCTTTACTATATCCACCACCATAGCATCTCGTTTAGCTATGCCCTCATGACTCATCCTACCATTCGCCAGGGCATCACAGCCAGCCACATGAAAGACTATATTTGATTTAGATTTCTTAAATAAACTATCAATTTCAGCTTTTAGCGTCTTCAGATACACCTCATCAGTCACCCCTGCCGCCACTTCCACATCCCTATCACCCTTCTCTTTAGGAATCGGATAGATCCCACCCTCATGCATAGAAAAAGTAAAAATCGTTTCATCATCTTGAAGGCAGACAATCGTCCCATTGCCCTGATGAATATCTATATCGATAATCAGAGCACGCTTGATCAGCCCCTCCTTCTGCAACACCTTGATAGCAATAGGCACATCCGCAATAATACAGAAGCCCTCACCCACCTCCGGCTTTGCATGGTGAAATCCACCACCCTTGAGATTCTGCCCATGCTTAATGTCGCTGGCTAGCGCTCCAGCGAGCGTGGTCTTCATCCTTATTCAGAATACTCGCATCAGCCCGGCTGAGCACATTGAAGCCCCCCAGAACCATGACCTTTTTACCTGTTTTTCAGGGTGACAGAAGTCTCCTAACTGAATGACATAGTCCGGTAATTCTTTAGTAGCGGACTTAGCAAAAACCTCTGTAAAAATGAAACACGGTAGCCGCTCTAAGCAGCTCAACGTCCTAGGATGATGGCCTAAAGCCAGCCTTAATCTCACTGAGAGTGGTTGCTCCTATGAGGTGGGAGACTAAGAAGTAACAGACGATTCCTACGCCAGCGATGAGGCCGAGGATGAGGAACTTGACAACTTTTAAGCCTTCGTGAAGTGGCTCGTGCAGGAAATTAGCTGCGGTCCAGACCACGATTCCCATCACAATACTAGCGATGAGCATTTTAAATAATTTGATCCAGAACTCTGAAGTAAGACTGAGGAAACCTTTTCTATTTAAACTTACGATGAGTAGGAGAACATTTAGCCAGCCAGCAATAGTCGTGGCAACCGCACAGCCGATGTGGAGGCTCTGGGTGCTTTTTAATAATGTGTAAGCAACTAGACAAAGAATCATGTTTGAGACTGCTGAAATTAGAGTGAACCGCATCGGCGTTTTAGTATCTTCTCTGGCAAAAAAACCAGACTGAACGACTCTTGCCATGATGTAAGCAGGGCAACCTATTGCAAGTGCCACTAATGCCTGACTAGCCAGAACAGAGTCCGTTCTTGTGAATTCTCCACTGCGGAACATGATATCGATGATTGGCTCAGCAAGAATCGCAATCCCCACCATAGCAGGCAACGCCAGTAGCATCGCCATACTCATACCAGTCTGTAGGCTGTCTTTAGCTGCTTGAATTTTGTTCGCTTTTACATTTCTCGAAATATCTGGCAACAAAACCACTCCAAAGGCAATGCCTATAAGACCCAGAGGAAATTGGTTAATACGATCCGCATTATACATAAGCGTTTTGGCACCCTCCTGAAATGACGCCACAGTGCCGCCAACCAATAGATTTAACTGCTGAACTCCAGCAGCAATAAGACCAGGCACCATTAAAACACCTAGTCGCTTCATATCAGTATCTATCCTAGGCCTAACCCATTTCACCTTAAGCCCCATCTTCAACGCTGCGATAAAGACGATCAAGAATTGAATCACCCCCGCTAAGAGCAACGACCAAGCCAAAACCGTCCCTGCCTCATCACGACCTCCGACAAATGGAAGAGCACAGAACATACCAATGAGAAAAACTATATTCAAAAATGCATACGAAATCGCCGGAGCAGCGAATCTTTTGTGGCTATTCAGAATCCCACTAAACGCAGCCAATAGACAAATGAAGAATAAGTAACCAGTGGTAACACGAGCTAGAGAGACCGTCATTTCTAAAGTGTCAGCACTATACCCCAGATTAAACAGCCACATAATGGGATGGATAAAAAGGAAACTAATTGCAAAAATAATAGCCAGAATAATAGCTAGTAAAACGATCACTCTATTGCCGTATTCAAATGCATGCTTTTCACCTTTCTCCAATTTATCCGAGTAGAGAGGGATAAAGGCCGCATTAAAAGCTCCTTCACCAAATACCCGACGAAACAAATTAGGAAACTGAAACGCTGAATTCCAAGCATCTGATCTAGCATTAGCTCCGAGATAATGACTGACAACCATGTCACGTACTAAGCCCAATATCCGGCTTAGCAGAGTGAATCCGCTGACTGTCATTAATGCTCTTAACATTGAGAGATTGTAGGGCTATAGGCTCACACCTTGACTAGCTCTTCTGAGACGATCATTGATCGCTACTCCGAGACCAGTTTTAGCGACAGTTTCAGCCACGATAGCATCCACTCCTGATTCATCCAGTAAGCGCATCAAATGAAAGAATCTCACAGCGGCTTCGCCGAGCTTGCCTTTTCCTGGGCTGAGTTCTTCCACGACATCCCAATCGTATAGCTCCGTGTAACCATCTTTCTCCTGACCACGATAGCTTAGGAGTCCGTAGGTTTTACCCTTCTCAGGAACAAAGTCCTCAGGCTTATCAAAAATGTAGAGCGGAGTATTCGGAGCATAATGACTACCAAGCATCCCTGGAGCTTCCATCCCCTGTTCTGCTTTCTCTTCCAGCTCTTTAAGTGCTCGCTTACTAAGCTTTTTAAGGGGGATCACTTTGCCGTGTTTTTGTAAATCTTCTTTGGATACTGGCCCAGCACGGAGCAAATGAAGCTCAGGACGTGAGTCAGCATCTTTAGCCGCTACTACTCGGATAATCGTGCTTTCTAGACCATCTTTACAGGCACCACCATCTACGATGAGTGGAATCTTACCGCCTAGCTCACTTTCAACAGCCGAAGCAGTCGTCGGACTGATCCGACCAAAAATATTAGCACTCGGCGCAGCGATTGGGTCACGGAATAATTTACAGATTTCCTGCATAACAGGATGAGCGCTCATGCGAATAGCAACAGTATCTTTACCGCTAGTCACGATGTCAGGGATAATGTCCTTTTTAGGCAGCACCAAGGTAAGTGACCCAGGCCAGAATGCCTGTATCAACGACTGAACTACTGTATCTAACTCAGGGCTAATGTCACAATAGTCGTGAATTTGCTCTCTGGTAGCGATATGGATGATCAGTGGGTCGAAAAATGGACGCTCTTTCGCTTTGAACACTTTAGCAACAGCCTCAGGGTTCAGAGCGTCGCAGCCGAGGCCATAGACAGTCTCAGTAGGCAGTGCTACGATCTTCCCTTCCTTTAGAAGCTCTATAGCTCTTGCTACTGCTTCGTTAGAGTCCTCTTCCTCTGCGTAAATCATTTCAGTTTCCATAATCAATAGTATCTTGCACTTCTTAAATACGATCAGCCAATCATTTTCAAATCCAGATATTAGATGAAGGGCGAATTACGCACCTTGCTGGATAGTAGGAAGAATCGGAGCTACTTTCTCTTTCATTTCCTTACCAGGCTTAAACTTTACAACTGCACGTGGAGGAATTGGAACGTCCTTTGATGGATCCTTAGGGTTACGTCCGATCTTACCTTTGACTTCTCTCACCTGAAATGCACCGAAGTTGCGCATTACTACTGAGTTTCCTTTAGCAAGCTCTTCAGTGATTGAGTCAAGTGCTCCTTGAACTACTGAAAATACTTCCTGCTGGGTGAGTCCTGTGTCGTTGCTCAGCTTGATGACTAAATCGCGTTTTGTTATAGTGGCCATGTTTGTTGTTATTATTCTAAAATTACTTATGAAGATTTACTGAGGCGAATGGAGACCACATATTAGCGTTAATGTCCCGATAAAAATGCTTTAAAATGAAAATAATTTCTATTTTAAAGCGAAATCAGCTTTATCAGACTATTTCTTCAGATCCCAAGCGACACATCTAGGATGAAAAATGAGCTGACCCAGTATATCGGATCAGCTCACAGTTTAAATTATTCTTAATATCTGCCTCTAGGTTAGCTGAATTTTTTCACTAGAAGAGTGGCATTGTGGCCACCGAACCCAAATGAGTTGCTCAGAGCGGTCTCTACCTTAGCTTCTCTCGCTACGTTTGCACAGTAGTCCAGATCACATTCAGGATCTTGATCATGTAGGTTAATAGTAGGAGCTATGACGCTGTCCTGGATCGCCTTAATACATGCCACAATCTCAATCCCGCCAGCAGCTCCAAGGAGGTGGCCAGTCATTGACTTAGTAGAGCTCACGAGAAGCTTATCCTTAGCATGGTCACCGAAAGCTAGCTTGATCGCATTAGTCTCTGAAATATCACCTAGTGGGGTCGATGTTCCGTGAGCATTCACGTAGTCAATATCTTCTGGGTTAAGCTTCGCGTGCTTCATCGCCATATGCATAGCACGGCAAGGACCAGTTCCGTCTGGAGACGGTGCACTGAGGTGATAAGCGTCTGCGCTCACACCGTATCCTACTAGTTCTGCATAAATTGTAGCTCCACGTGCCTTAGCGTGCTCGAGTTCCTCGATCATCACCACACCTGAACCTTCACCCATCACAAAACCGTCACGGCCTTTATCAAACGGACGTGAAGCACCTTGTGGGTCATCATTACGCATGCTCAGCGCTTTCATGTTAGTGAATCCACCGAGCCCCATTGGAAAGATAGAAGCCTCTGCTCCACCTGCGAGAAACACATCAGCATCACCAAATTTAATCATTCTCCAAGCTTCACCGATGTTATGGTTCGACGTAGCACAAGCAGTCACGATGACCATGTTAGGTCCACCGAAGCCATACTCCATAGAGATCATACCACTAGCGATATTAGAAATCATCATCGGGATAAGGAATGGTGAAACACGGCTAGGACCACGAGCGATAAACTTAGCGTGTTCACGCTCAAGAGTGCCTAAACCACCGATACCACTACCGACCATGACGCCAACACGAATTTTATCGACAGCTTCTGGATCCATTCCTGAATCTTCCACACACATTTTAGCCGCAGCCATAGCCAACTGAGTGTAGCGGTCAGCACGACGCGCATCCTTAGCATCACTGAAATACGGAGCTGGGTCGAAACCTTTCACTTCACCAGCGAATTTCACAAGGAAATCAGTGGTATCAAGGCTGGTAATAGGGCCGATGCCACTCTTACCAGCCTTCATCCCTTCCCATGTGCTGTTTGAATCATTACCTAGTGGGCTTATTGCTCCTATTCCTGTGATTACTACTCTGCGATCGTTCATAAATTTTCTATCTAATTGATTGTGATTAATATCCACAAGATAAGCGAGCAATGCAAGCCCCATCATTCTAGCTAAACAATTTTATCCGTTTATCACTCTCTAGCAAGCCCTTCACTCATCCTAAACTCTTATCATCCGCCCTGAGAGTTTTTCTCCCACAACCCAGGCATTTCGGCATCCTGACATTAGTCCGATCATCGAATAACTCACCGCAGACAGGGCACTTCATAATTTGAAAGTTACGCTTCTTTTCATCCCTTCTCTCACTAGATGAATGCACAAATAGCAGCAAAGCCATTAGTGAAAATATTCCGCCGATCACTAAGATGGATAATTCTTCAAAGCTCATCTCGATCATGGCTTCACCCCTTCTAGATCAGTCAACACAAGTCTAACATCCACCTCCATAAGGAGTATTTCTATCCCCTCATCAGAGGGCTTAAATTGCAGTACATTGACCCAGTTTTCTAGCTCTTTCCACACCTCACCATCAGTCCACTTTAGAGGGGTCGCATTAATAACTTTGCCCGATGGCGATAAATACACGATGTAACTAAGGGTTTCGCCCAGTTTTTCACCCGAATTTAACAAATGAGCTATAAAAGTCGTCACTTCTGGCAGTCTCGCTTCACCAACAGCCTCTAAACTTCTAATTTCAAGCGCCACCACACTTTTATTTAAAACCGGAGCGACTTCAGCCCCCTCAGAACTATCCCTTAAATCATCAAATAACCTACTTAATCGTGGTAACTCCACCTCACCTTTAGCATAAACACTAGGAATACTAGGTAGAACTTCCACCTGTTCCATCTTACGCCAATTCATTGGAGACTCAGACTGACGGCCGATAAGGCTATCGAGTTTCTCAGAAACTGACTTTTCACCTAAATAGTTTAGATCATCATACCAGCGACTCTGATAGGGAGAGTTTTTCTCAATCCACCAAGTCATGTTTTCATTCACATTACCAAGCAGTGTTAAATTAGCCGTGTAGCGAGGTGGTGGAGCATTCGACTTCACCATCACATTAAATGATGCGAAAATCACGATGAAAAACAATGCCGAAATAACAAATGCTAAGAACATCCCACCTCTATTCCCGGTATTACCGCTCCTCCACTGGAAGACTAAGCCGGCGCTACGATCTTGAAGTAATTTCTTTTTACGGGAAAAAAACATGCGCCTAGTTATTTCCTCGCATCATAAAATTTAAATCCTCTAAGCGTCGTCAGAAGATCCACGATCCTAGCCTTATCTCCGCTAGGAACTTGGCTATCCACCTTTAGAATAACCCCTACAGCTCCTCCTCTTTCCCAGTCCAGAGCCTCGTATTTCAATGCATTTAGTAACTCACCTTCAGTCACTTTAGTCTTGTTCACCCAGATTTGAAGATCGCCCACTCCCTTGACATTTACCTCTATAGAGCGCTCCATGCGTTTCAGACGATGCGGAGACTCTGGTAATGTTATCTCTACTCCAGAAAACGATGTGAATGAATGGCCAAACAAAGGAAATACCAGAATCAATGCCAATATATCTAAGCCTGGCATCATGTGAATGAGTCCTGGCCGCCTAGTTAATGACATTTTGAGCTTCATTATTTAGTCGCTGACTTTTGGGATACTTTCTCGCTTTTGACATCATTCTCACCTGATGGAGTAAGCTTCTCTTTGGTCAAAATTCCCTGACGAGAATCACAGACGAGATTCACGATCTCTATCGCTCCACGCTCTATCCTGTGCACTAAACGCTGTGCACGACCTAGAAAATATAAGTAAAATAAATAACCAGGGATCGCCACTAGAAGACCTAAGCCCGTAGTAATCAGACTTTCATACAAGCCCTGTGCCATCCCCTCGTCACGGCTCAAAGTCACCCCCTGACTAATCTGCTCAAAGGTATGGATCAAACCATTCACTGTTCCCATCATCCCGACAAGAGGAGCGATAAGAGCAATAGCATAGAGACCACGTAAGTTTTTCTCGATCCTTGGAACCTCTAGCTGGCCGGCCTCCTGAGCGATGTCACGGAGATCAGCTCTTGGTAGATCATGCCTCATCAAAGTCGCATGTGCTACCCTAGCTACAGACCCTGGGGCTCTTGCAGACTCACGTAGAGCTTCATCGAAAGCCCCCTTACGCACATGATTTGCTAGACCTAGCATTAGATCTCCAACATGAATTTTTGTTCGCTGGAAAAATAAAATCCGCTCTAGTGAAATCACCATCCCCACGAATGCGAGCGCTAATAGCACCCACAGAAACGGACCTCCTTGTTCGATAAACTGTAGCATTGCTAAAAAGCCTAAACCAAACTAATCACGATGAACAGCCACAATACGGTAAAAATAGCAAACCTCTTATTACCGAGTAGTATTTGACACCTAAATCGCTTCTACGATTGTCGATTTTACTCTTTTTATCGTTAGACAACAGCAGGCTATTTCTTCAATGGCTCAACACCTAGTTTGATTAATGTCGGCTCTATTGCCTCTGCCCAAATCTGGTAGCTCTTTTGTTGAGGGTGCAGTGCATCTGGCATGATCTCTTTGGTGAGCACTCCCTTTTCGTCAAGAAATTTATCTGAAATATCTAGAAAATGAACCTGCTCACCATCTGCTAGCTTTGAGATACGTTCATTGACCGCTACATTGATTTTACGCAGAGGATGACTCGGCTGAACTCCACGCGGGAAGACTCCGAGTAACAGAACTTTAGCCTTTGGGCACCTAGCTCTTAAATTAGATAGAATCATTTTTATCCCTTCGGCTGTTTTATCAGGATTCTGTTTACTATGCCCAGTGTTATTTGTCCCTATCATCAGCACCACTACTTTAGCGTTTTTCTGTTTTCTAAGGTTTCCATTATTTAATCTCCAAAGCACATGCTCAGTGCGATCACCAGAAAACCCTAGATTCAGGGCATTACGGTGACTGTAATACTTCTTCCAAACCTGCTTGCCACCATTCTCAAAACTGTGAGTAATTGAGTCTCCGATAAAGATCAGATCATGTGACCTACTAGCCGCCAATTTATTCTTTTGCTGATGACGGTTTTTCCACCAGCCTGTTCCATTTCTGTGGATAGGCAGGACGGCACTATGAACATGATAATGATCACGAACCTCAGCTAGCTTAATCTTCATCGCAGCAAGCTCTTTACTATACTCCGGATCATTGTGAAGAGACTTCATCTCCTTTGGGTCTTGCTCTAGATCAAACAATTGATATTCTTTCGTCTTAGGAATCCACATCAGCTTCATTTTATCGGTGCGAATGCCGTCATGCTCTGCGACACGATGCGTGGACTCGCCATAATATCTATAGTAGAGGGCATCTCTCCAACCAGCAGTTTTTACTCCACTCGCCCTGAATATAGGGACTAGAGATTCACCCTGAATATCAGCAGGAATTTCCACACCGCAGAGATCTAAGAACGTGGGAGCGAAGTCAATATTCTGAATCAAGGCCTTACTCTCAGAGCCCGGCTTAATAACTCCTGGCCAACGGACAATAAATGGCATGCGGAAAGACTCTTCAAACATCCAGCGCTTATCATACCAGCCATGCTCACCCAGGTAGAAACCTTGATCAGAGGAATAAATAACAATCGTGTTTTCTGCGAGTCCAGAATCATCAAGATACTTGAGAATTTTAGCGATGCCTTCATCCATACTGCGGATTGAACGTAGGTAGTCTTTGATGTAGCGCTGGTATTTCCACTGAGTGATTTGTTTATCATTGAGCATGCCCGCCTTCATATCGGTGATGAACTTCTGATTCTCGGGCTCATAGGCCGCATCCCAAGCTTTCTTTTGTTCTGTATCCATTCTCGTGTAGGCTCGATTACCCCACGATGTCGTAAAATGTTTTGGAAAAAGGTTCTCCCCCTTAAATTTCATATCATGCCCCCATGACAGATGATTAGCCACCCCCATTGCATGTTCACCGAGGACGGAAGAGCGGTCTGAATAGTCGTCAAATAAGGAATCAGGTTCAGGAATAGTAACACCTTCAAAGAGTGACAAATGACGCGGTGCCCCAGCCCAGTTGCGGTGCGGTGCCTTGTATTGAATCATCGCAACAAACGGCTTATCGCCTGCCTGAGCTTTCTTCAGCCACGCCAAGCCCTTCTCGGTCACCAAATCATTACAATGCCCCTGAAAGAGCTTCTTCGACCCATCCATCTGGATGAAATCAGGATTATAGTAAGCACCTTGACCAGGAAGGACTTCCCAGTAGTCAAAGCCGATAGGATTTGAATGCAGATGCCATTTCCCGATCATTGCTGTCTGATAACCGGAGCCTCTGAGCAATTGAGGAAAGGTCTGCTGATTGCCATCAAAATACGATCCATTGTTATCGAGAAATCCATTAAGATGAGAATGCTTTCCAGTAAGGATACTCGCACGAGAAGGTCCACAGATAGAATTAGTGCAATAAGTTCTGTGAGAAATCATCCCCTCTTTCGCAAGCCGATCGATCCCAGGCGTAGGAGCGATATCTTTCAACGACCCACCATAAGCAGAGATCGCATTCACCGCATGATCATCTGAAAACAAAAACAAAATGTTAGGCTTTTTAGCAGAACTCACATCCGACTTAGATGCATCTTTAACTACTGGCAACGCACTAGCAATGTTGAATAAACATAAGCTAGCTGCAAGGGAGTAAAAGTAGGAACGATCTATTTTCATGCCATAGGTATCGACAATACAAATACTTTGTCAAACATCATAGTGACCAACTCTCTATTCCTCATGAAACAACTTACCCTCCTATCTTTCCTCTTTTTCTCAACCATCATTTCAGCAGACACACCTGAGCTAAAAATTTATCGAGATAAGACTCCAGGAGGCCTAATCGAGAAGAACTTTCAATTCTATGAGAAGGATGGATTGGTGGAAAAATGTTGACTCTACTTACAAAGATCTTAAACCAGTTCAGCCTTCGATATCAAAAAAACTCCTAGAGTATTGTTAAGAATGGCAGAGCATTACCACAACCAAAATATCCCATCTATCTCCCAAGCCACGACACTCTTAATTTAAACTACAAAGATGGAGACTATGGTAATGTAACAGAAGAAAAAATAACCATTTTTTACTTCCAGAGCCTAGCACCACAGCTACGCTCTTTTCATGCAAGACGATCTCTTTTCATTCAGCCCTGCTCCTACACCTGTCCCACAGGAAAATGCAGACGCCTCTCGTATCACAGAGCTGTGTAAGCTATTAGATCATCATTCTAAGCTCTACTACCAAGACGCAGCCCCTGAAATATCTGACGCAGATTTCGATGAATTGCTAGATGAACTCAAGAAACTAGAGATAAAGCATCCAGAGCTAGCCACACCGGATTCTCCGACTCAGCGAGTCGGTGGAGCACCACTTGAAGGATTCGTACAACGCAAGCACCTCGTCCCCATGCTCTCCATCGAGGACATCCATGAACTAAAAGATGAAGCTCTAAAAGAACTCCAGCACGAAGACCCTGAAGCCCTCCGATCACACAACCTCATTGCTTGGTTCAAAAGATTTCAGCGGAGCCTCGACCACGACGAAGTCGCCCTCAGCATCGAGCCTAAGATCGATGGAGTCGCAGTCTCCGTCATCTACCGAAATCGAGTTCTAGACTACGCAGTCACTCGCGGCGATGGATCTGTAGGCGATGATATCACCCAGAACATCAAAACCATCCGCAACATCCCACTCAAACTCCCCGACTCAGCACCCGACCTCTTCGAAGTCCGAGGCGAGATCTTCATGCCCAACGCAGAGTTCGATCAGCTCAACGAACAACGTGACGAAGCCGGCGAACAAGCCTTCGTAAATCCTCGAAACGCCACCGCAGGAACCCTAAAGCAACTCGACTCTAAACTAGTCGCAGCCAGACCGCTCGACTGTATTTTCCACTCCTACGGCCTAGTAGAAGACGCCCCCTTCAATACCCTAGAAGAATTCCAGCAAACGCTCCGTGACTACAATCTACCAGCCTCCAAGTGGTTCAAGATGCCGTCAACCATGGCTAAAATCATGGACGCCATCGCCCAGCTAGACATAGACCGTCACGACTTCCCCTACGCTACTGATGGAGCCGTCATCAAGGTCAACGACATCGCCATTCACTCAGATCTAGGATCTACCTCTAAATTCCCCAAATGGGCATGCGCCTACAAATTCTGCTCAGAACAAATAGAGACCTTACTCCACGACATCACCATCCAGGTCGGCAGAACTGGCACTCTCACCCCAGTCGCAGAGCTAAACCCAGTCTTCATCTCAGGCTCCACAGTTTCCAGAGCAACCCTCCATAATGAAGACGAAATTCAGCGCAAAGATATCCGCCTAAACGACTACGTAGTCATTGAGAAAGCTGGTGAAATCATCCCCTCGGTCGTCAAAGTCATCAAAGAAAAACGCACTGCCGACAGCCAAGTATTTAACTTCTACGAATACGTGGATGGAAAATGCCCATCATGCTCAGCTCCTATCAGCAGAGAAGAAGGCACCGTAGCATGGAAATGCACCAACTTCACCTGCCCAGCCCAAGCCGTCAACCAGATCACTCACTTCGCTAGCCGAAAAGCACTCGATCTCGATGGATTAGGCGAATCAGTCGCAGAGAAACTCGTAGAATACAGACTAGTCCTCACTCCCCTTGATCTATTCAAGCTCGATCACAAAACCCTGGCCGACCTCCAATTAGACCCAGCGACAAAATCAGATGGATCAGAATCAAAACACCGCCGCTACGGGGAAAAGCGTGCTCAGACACTGATCGATTCGCTCCAAAAAGCCAAGACTGAACAGCCGCTATCAAAGTGGATCTACGCCATGGGCATTCCCTCAGTCGGTGAATCTGCGGCAAAAGAAGCTGGCCGACTCCATCAAACTATTCAACAAATCGTCGACTCAGGAATCTTGCGCACCATCGCTAAGACAGCTAAGTTAGAGGCAGAGCAAAAAGAAATTTCCCCACGTAACAGAACTAATCTCCCTAAAACCGAAACGGAAAAAGACATCCGTCAAAATCAATTCAACGAACTTAAAGCAGAAATCGCTGAACTCAAATCAAGTATCGCCGACTACCAGGTGAACTCCGAGCTAGGTCAAGTTTCCGCTCAGAACATGATCAACTATTTTCAGTCAGAGGCTGGAACCAATACCTTAAGCTCTCTCGCTGAACTCGAAATAGCCCCACAGTCTGATAATTTCGCCCCTAAGCCAGCAGAAGTCCAACAGATCGACAGCTCTATCGCAGGCAAGACATTCGTCATCACTGGAACACTCAGTCAGTCACGCCCAGCCTTTAAGAAAATCATCGAAGAGCTCGGAGGCAAAGTCAGTGGTTCTATCTCCAAGAATACAGATTACCTACTCTGTGGTGAGAATGGAGGCTCTAAGAAAGACAAGGCTGAAAAACTAAGTGTCACCATCCTAAATGAAACAGAATTTCAGGCACTTATCAGCAAAAACATAAGAACATACTCCTAGATCAACTTCCCCCTTTCCTATATTACTAAACAAAAAAGAGGAGCCCGATGAAGAACTCCTCTAAAAATGTGTATCACTTTAAAGTGACAGTTGGATTAGAACTGAACTTTAAGAGCTGCTCCTGCGAATAGCTCGTTCTCTTCAGATGCACCTGCACGGCCTGCACGCTCAAGATCGTCAAACTCAACTGAGTAAGCAACATATGGTGTGATTATTGCCTTACCGAAAGCATAGTCGTATGAAGCTGAAACAGTCACGTGTGAAAGTGCTCCTTCTTCAGCGAGGTAACCAACAGTAGTTCCGAAGTTGATTGTGTTACCAAGCACGTCGAGAGACTTAGTAAGTCCTAGCTCTGTGTATCCCTGGTTGTCACCTTCAATGTCGTGGAAGTATGTAAGACTTGTGCCTACTCCGTAGAACTCTCTGTTAAGACCGAAGAATAGCTCCTGTGCGTCATCATTACCACCGTTAAGGAATTGGTAGTATGTATAACCTACAGTTCCTGTAGCGAAACCAAGATCTTTAGATGTGCTAAGTGTTAGTCTTAATTCATCTTCGCCTTGTGTTGAGCTACTGCTAGCACCAGTGAGGTATAGAGCATTGAAGTCAAGATTGTAGCCTGATAGTGGGCATACAAGGTCCAAGTTTATTTCAGCTGAAACAACATCATCACCGAGGTTTACACCACGGAACATGTTTTGGCTGCTGTATCCTACTGCTAGGTCACCCTTAGCTGCTGTTGAAGGAGCTGGAATTGATTTTGCGAAGTTTCCGGCTACTGCACTTGAAGCTACTAGTAGTCCGCCTACGATTGTTGTTATTGCTGTTTTATGCATAGTAGCGGAATTTTAACATATCAAGAATTTCTGTCAACAATATCCTACAAATAAAATTAAAGGATGAGTAATTATTAAAACTCTTAAATATATAGGTAATTTAACTATCTCCTCTCATAAACTAACTTAAAACGTGCTAAATGTAACACCTCACACCAAGTAAAAACCTACATTTTTGCGGGTTTGAAGACAATGAAACATACAAATACCCCGCAAATTAAAACCTGGCACACTACATGCTTAATCAGATTTAGCTACACCACCAACTATGAACAAATTCATTATTACTACTATCGGTTCGCTATTAATGCTGAGCACAGCAAATGCACAAGATGCCCCTATTCCAGACTCAGTCCTGGATGTTAAATTCATGATAGACAATCTCTGGATACTCATTTCAGCAGCACTCATCTTCATCATGCACCTCGGCTTCGCTTCAGTAGAAGTAGGAATGTGTCAGAGTAAAAACACGGTGAACATCATGTTTAAGAACGTCTTCATCGTCTGTATCGGTGCAATAGGTTACATGCTATGGGGATTCAATGGTATGTATCCTGGAGATGTCGGTGTTGATTGGAATGGTGTTTTCTCACTAGGCTCCCCTTTGAAGGACACCGCATCCGCAACAGATATAGCTAGATTTTACGACAATGAAGCAGGAGGAGCAACCTATACAATATGGTCAGACTTCATCTTCCAGGCAATGTTCGCCGCTACAGCTGCCACCATCGTCTCTGGAGCAGTAGCCGAGCGAGTTAAGTTGCCTGCATTCATGATCTTTGCTACGATACTAGTAACATTCCTCTACCCTATCACAGGCTCATGGGTGTGGGGCACAGGTTGGTTAGACCAAATCCACTTCGAAGACTTCGCTGGTTCATCACTCGTTCACGCATTCGGTGGATTTGCCGCACTAGCTACAGTCATTATTCTAGGACCACGTAAAGGCAAATACACGAAGAATGGCATCAAACCAATACTCCCATCTAACCTACCACTAGCTAACATCGGTGTCTTCCTTCTCTTCCTAGGGTGGTTCGGATTCAACGGTGGATCAGTTCTATCAGCAGACGCTTCGGACTTGTCACGTGTATTTGTCACAACAGCCATGTCAGGATTTGCTGGGGGACTAGCAGGTATCTTCACATCTTGGATCAATACTAAGAAGCCGGACCTTTCAATGGGACTCAACGGAATGCTCGCTGGTCTAGTATCCATCACAGCCGGAGCAGATGTCATCTCACCATTTGAAGCCCTAGTAGCAGGAGCCATCGGGGGGGGCATCATAGTCCTTGCAGTAAAGTTCTTCGATAAAATCAAGATTGATGATCCAGTAGGCGCTATCTCAGTCCACGGAGTCTGTGGTATATGGGGAACACTCTGTGTCGCTATCTTCGGTGGAGCAGACTTCGGAGTCCAGCTTCTCGGCACACTCTCTATCTCAGCATTCGCATTCGTATCATCATTCATCGTATTCTACATCATAAAGCTGATCATGGGAGTCAGAGTGGATAAAGAGACAGAACAAGCTGGTCTTGATATAGCAGAGCACGGTGTAGCGGCTTATCACACGACACCAGACTACACGACAAAAAATGACAAGCTTAAAGGGCGTGTAAGTAACTTATAATAAATGACAAATAGTGAAACAATATCATTTATTTCTTACCTTCACATCAAGATCTCCATGCTTGATATGGACACTCACCAAGCAATATTAAGAACTCTAAATCAATCAACTACATCAAACAAAGCACAACTTAAAGTTCTAACTTGTCTCATCATCGGTGTCATTAGGTCACGTAGCGTGAAGCTCTCAAAGCTCGACTCACTTCAGCAGTCAAACGCTTCGGAAGAGAGTTAGTATCGTAAGCTTCAACGTTTCTTTTTACACTGGATTTTCCCTTGGCTAGATATTGACAAACTTAGACTGAAAAAAATTCCCAAACCGAAAAATGGATGTATCCTTAGCATGGATCGGACTAACTGGAAGTTTGGAGAAACTCACATCAATGTCCTCACTGTCGGGGTCGTAGTTGGAAAGGTCGCCATCCCCATTATCTGGATCACTCTTACGTAGAGAACTAAGCGAGGAAATTCACCCAGCAAGCCTCGCATTTTGATAATGAAAAAAGTGCTGGGAATTCTAGGTTTACAAGACATTGACTTCCTAGCCATGGATCGTGAATTTAATGGTAGAGAGTGGCTTGAATGGCTCAACAATAAGGAATTATCATGGGTTTTACGCATTAAAAGAAACACAATAATTAACGGTAAACATGCCCACCTACACAATCTGACAAAGAAATTAAAAGCGAATCAGATGCAAACTATTTGGGGGATAAATCTCTACTTTGGCAGTAAGAAAATTGAAAAAGGAAGAACCTCTCACCTTTATGTTGTGAGCAATAAAATACTACCTAAAGAGGCACTCAATAAAATTCAAATACCAGAAGGGAGAAAGCTTAGGTCTTCCCCCTTTTTCATTATAATCTTGATCGGCCCTTAATCTTTCGCATAAATTCAGCAACCATCATGTGCCATCTACTCATAGACAACTCCAACACCCGAACCAAATTCTCCATCAGCGAACACGGTAAACTGGAGCCCTGGATCACACATATCAACACAACAGAAATCTCAGCCCAAACAATTCAAGAAGCTCTCAAGGACCAACGATGGGATAGCACTCTACTTTGCTCAGTTGTCCCCAAAAAAGCGATTACCCTCTCCCAAACTATCTCCGACATCAGCGGTAAACCACTCCACCAACTCAGCTACAAAAGCAAACTCGGCATAGGAATAGACTACCCCACCCCAAGCCAGATCGGAGCGGACAGACTCGTCAACGCCATCGCAGCCAATCACCTTTATACCGAAAACGGCTCCCCCGCCATCGTCATTGACTTCGGCACAGCTGTCACCTTCGACATCATTTCTAATAACAACTACCTAGGAGGAGTCATCGCCCCTGGCCTCGGTGCCATGACCGACTACCTCGCCAATAAAACCGCCCTCCTCCCTAAAATCACCCTAACAGAGCCGAACAGAGCCATCGGGAAATCCACCGAAGCCGCCATGGACATAGGCGCAGTCTATGGCTACCGCGGACTCGTCAGAGAGATCATCATCGAACTCAAAAAAGAACTTCCTGCCAACCCCAGCATCATCTGCACCGGTGGCGATGGTGAGTTCATCGCTGATGGGCTAAAAGAACTGATCCACCACTATCACCCGACACTCACACTAGAAGGCATCAAAATCGCTGCTGACTTGAATCTCTAGGATTAACCTTTTAATAAGCCCCATTTCACACTAATCACTTTAACCATGAAAAGCATCGGAATCGACTTCGGAGGAACATCCATCAAAATAGGCGTAGTAGAAGGCAAGGAAATCATCGCCTTCGCTGAGCGTATTATCCCTACCGATTACTCCACCCCCTCTGACCTCATAGATGCTATCGCTGAAACTGCGAACGCTCTGAAGAAAAAACATCCAGAGATCGTAGCCATCGGTTGCGGAGTCCCAGGATTAGTCGACTTCCCTACTGGCACTATTCATAATCTCACTAATGTCCCTAGCTGGAAAAAACTCCCGCTGAAAGAGGAGTTGATCAAACGCACCGGACTCCCTACGACTATCGAAAACGACGCCAACGCCATGGCCATCGCAGAATGGAAACTAGGAGCAGCTGAAGGATGCGACCATGTAGTCTGCCTCACATTAGGCACAGGCGTAGGCGGAGGAATCATCTCTAACGGAGCCATCATCCGCGGCGCACAATTCGTCGCTGGCGAACTAGGTCAAACCTCCATCAGCTACTCAGGTAGAAAAGGCACTTACAATAACCCAGGAGCACTCGAAGCCTACCTTGGAAATAACAAATTTTCCGCAGATGCCATCCACGACTACGCCTCAGCAGGTATCGATAAAAACATCTCTGATTGCACACCAGAAAAGCTAGCAACAGCCGCTAAAAATGGTTGTGAAATAGCTCTCGAATGCTGGGACAAGTTTGGATTCCGTCTATCCGTAGCACTAGCCTCCTCTTGCTGGCTACTTAACCCAGAAGTCATCGTCATCGGTGGCGGAGTAGCAAACGCTGGAGACATCCTCTTCAAGCCCTTCACCAAACACCTCCACGACCAACTCAGCGAACCATTTAAGGATCAACTGAAAATCAAGAAAGCCCACTTCTCAAACAACGCTGGAATCCTAGGCTGTGCCATACTTGCACTCGAAGAAGTAGAATAAACACTATTTATTAGAAATTGCTAAAAACCACTCTGCTTCTAAATATTGTTCGCAGATACGTTCTAACAATTCCCGAATAACCTCATCATCGCTATTTTTAGAGATTATGATCCTCACTTGCCTCCTCTCTCGAGTGGGCATCTAAAACTCTTTTAATTCACTCTCAAGTGCATATTTGCAGGTGTGTGCTTCTATTTCCTCTCCATCTATTTTCACTTTAATCTTCACCCTTCTTTCAACACTTTACAAAGAAGGTAGATTCTGGCATTTCCTCCCCACTATGTCAGAGTTACCGAAAGCGTATGAACCTCAAGAGGTCGAAAAAGAATGGTATAAAAAATGGCTCACCAATCAGTGTTTCCATGCCGATGAGAATTCTTCTAAAGAAGGCTATTCCATCGTCATCCCACCACCAAACGTCACCGGCATACTCCACATCGGTCATGTTCTGAATAACTCTATTCAGGATATTCTCGCCCGTAGAGCCCGCCAGCAAGGTAAAGAAGTGCTCTGGCTCCCAGGCACCGACCACGCAGGCATCGCCACTCAGACTAAAGTTGAAAAGAAGATCCGTGATGAAGAAAACACCACTCGTAGAGAGTTGGGACGTGACAAATTTCTCAAGCGTGTTCACGACTGGAAAGACGAACACGGCAGCATCATCATCAAGCAGCTCAAACGCCTCGGATGCTCATGCGACTGGGATCGTGAACGCTTCACGATGGACGAAGACTACTCTGAAGCCGTTTCTAAAGTATTCGTAAATCTCTTCAATAAAGGTCTCATCTACCGTGGAAAGTGCATGGTAAACTGGTGCCCAGTATCACTCACAGCACTCTCAGACGAAGAAGTCATCGCCAAACCACATAACTCAAAACTCTTCTTCATAAAGTATGAGTTTGTAGATTCTCCAGGCGAATATCTAGAAATTTCCACCGCCCGCCCAGAAACCCTCATGGGCGATATTGCGGTAGCGGTGAACCCTAAAGACGAGCGCTTCGCTAAACATATTGGACGCAAGGTTCGCAGACCATTCCCTGAAGCCGAGATCCCAGTCATCGCAGATGATCATGTGGACATCGAGTTCGGAACGGGTGCCCTAAAGATCACTCCAGCACACGACAAAGCAGACTTCGAAATCGGCCAACGTCACAACCTAGAAATCATCGACGTCCTCCACCCAGACGGCACTATCAACTGCCCAGAGATCCCGGAGCTCAACAAGCTAGACCGCTTCCAAGCTAGACGCAAAACTGCCGAAATGCTCAAAGAAAGAGGTCTCCTCATCAAGGTTGAGCAACACAAGAACAGCGTAGGCTACTCAGAGCGTGCAAACGTCCCAGTAGAGCACCGCATCTCCATGCAGTGGTTCCTAAAATATCCAGCTATCGATGCCGCAAACGATGCCGTAGCTAATGTCGACATCAACTTCCGCCCAGAGCGCTGGCAGAAAACTTACGCTCACTGGATGGGAAATCTCCAAGACTGGTGTATCTCCCGTCAGCTCTGGTGGGGGCACCAAATCCCAATTTGGTATCGTAAGGAAAAAGCATTCGAGCTTAAAGAAGCTGAATCTCTTGACTCAACAGATCTCTCCGCAGGCGACATCTACGTCGGAACCACACCTCCAAACGATGGAGAAAACTGGGAACGTGACGAAGATGTCATGGACACTTGGTTCAGCTCATGGCTCTGGCCATTCACCACTATGAATGACGCTACTAAGCAGAAATTCTACCCGACCAGCGACCTAGTCACAGGCCCAGACATCATCTTCTTCTGGGTAGCCCGTATGATCATGGCTGGCTTCGAGTTCACAGACCAGATCCCATTCAAGAATGTCTTCTTCACCTCCATCGTTAGAGATGGCAAGGGACGCAAGATGTCTAAATCTCTCGGTAACTCACCAGACCCTATCGATCTCATGGACAAGTTCGGTGCTGATGGACTCCGCTTCGGACTTATGCGCATCGCTCCTACCGGAACCGATATCAAGTTCGACGAAGACACCATTTCCGAAGGCAGAAACTTCGCCAATAAGCTCTACAACGCCTGCCGCTTCCGTCAGATGCAAGGCTCTGAGCTCATGATCCTCGAGTCATTTGAAAAGCTCGACCCTCATCACATCGATATTTTAGCAAAGCTAGATCGCCTCGATATCAATCTCGATAAAGCCTACGAAAACTACCATTTCAACAACGTCACAGCACATCTCTACGAGTTCTTCTGGACCGAGTATTGCGACAAATTCCTCGAAGCCATTAAGTTCAACATCAACTCAAACGACGAAGAGGCAAAGGCAAGAACACTCGCTGTCATCGACACCGTGCTCGCCCGCTACCTATCACATCTGCACCCGCTCATGCCACACATCACGGAAGAGCTATCAGCCAAGATGGGCTATATCGCCAAGGATGAGTTTGTCATGAACCAGACCCTCGACAAGACACCTATTCTCACAGGAATGTCAGCCGAAGAAATCACCAAGTTCTCAGAGCAGGCAGCCGCTGTTTACAGCTCAGCAAGTAACCTTAGAAATCTCAAATCCGAATACAACCTAGGAGCCAGCAAGGACGTAAGATTCGTTCTCAAAGCGACCAAGGAAAACTGGATCGCAACACAGTGTGACACACTCATCACACTCGTAGGCGCTAAAGGCATGGTTCTTGATGCTAACTACGACGCCCCACAAGGCACACCAGCCGTAGTCACTGCCGTCGGTGAAATCTACATGCCACTAGACGGACTAGTCGACCTCAATGCCGAGGCTGCACGCCTCGACAAAGAAATAGCCAAAGTAGAGCAAGAAGTCATGCGAGCAGGTAAGAAGCTAGGCAACGAGAAATTCGTAGCCAACGCAAAACCAGAAGTTGTCCAAAAGGAAAAAGACCGCCTCGGTGAATGGGAGACGAGACTCGACCAACTCAAGGAAATGCGTTCAGCTCTCAGCTAATCGTAAAATTTAGTAGTGACTATCATCCAGTTTTAATGCTTGCGATAATAATCACTACAGTTTATTTCTTATACTACCCTCAGGCAATCATCCATGAAACAACTTCAAGACCTCCCAAATCTCAGCCCAGAAGCAATCGAACTACTTCAAGCAAGTGGCTATACTGATGTAAAAGCTCTTAAAGATCACACACTTAGTGAGATTACTGAGCAAACACGGAAAACCAACGAGATTCTAAATATCCTTACCGACTCCCCCACCAAGGAATTACTTACTACTTGGCTTAGCCCACTTGGGCATGAGGTTGTCAGACCAGTCCGTGAGACCGACTCAGGACATATCATTCCTCCTCGATCACTACTTTCTGCATCATTTGCCATCCCTCTTTCTGAAGAATTTATTGCTGAGAATGCCATCGTGATGGACAAGCTTCTACCAGGAACTGTGAAATTTATTTCCGAGAGAGAAGCGCTCAAGCACATGAGTAGAGAAGACTTAGAAATAGCTGAAACAGATAAAACACAGGAAGTCGTTAAAAAAGTGCCAGTCGAGAGCAAACCAGTTGTAGAACTAAAGAAAACTACTCAAACCGAAGATGCTGCCATCACAGAAGCCCATGACCAGCCAAAGCTAGACATTGATGACATCTACCCTGAACCGCTATTTAATGAAAAATCTGACTATATTCTCAATAAAGATAGGATCATCGATATGGAAACCTTCCGTAAAACAGGAAGCAGGATCGAGCCTCTAGTCAGTAGCTCAGCTAATGACCTCATACGCTCTACTAAAAAAGAGACTAACGAAGGAGTTAATCCATCATCTCGACGCTATATCAAAGGAGTTCTCCATAACCATTTTGGTAGTTTCATGATTAGCACAGGTGCTTATTTATCCTCTATCCTATTATTCATCTCTGCATTCCCACTCACCTCCCTACTATTAGTGGATAAAAATAAATATTGGTGGGCAATTTTCTCCCCACTATTAATTCTTTCAGCGATTTTTATCTACTTCGCATTCACCAACCAAGCCTTCTGCCCTATCTGCAGGCAGAAGCAATACGCCCTCAAGAGCTGCCTCAAACACCGCGATGCCCACTACTGGGGATTACTCGGCTACATGCTACCCACTGCTATCCACGCGCTCTTATTCAAATGGTTCCGCTGTATATTCTGTGGCACCCCAATAAGATTGAAAAAATAGACTGATCATATCCTCATAGAATCATCTAGTATCCTAGCGATAGTCATCTACTTTACATCCATGATCATAGAAAAACTAAAGTATACTATTTGGACCGCTAATTCAAAGCGAACCTCAGCATTTTATATCAAAACCTTCGGAACCACAGTCTCCAATAAGAATCCACACATAACAGAGTTACAAATAGACTCTAATTACATCGCCATTCACGGTGAAGGAGAAGGTAAAAAGACTTGAACTAGTCTCACCTTCCAAGTCGCAGACGTAGTAGCGGGAGCCGCTAAAATCGTCGCCAACGGAGGAAAATGTGAAAGAGAACCTCAACCAGAAGACGGCGAATCTCCCCACCTAGCCATGTGCGAAGACACAGACGACAACCAAATCATGCTCTCCCGAGCACGTAGCTAGTCACGGCGACGGCGAACTAGTCGCGAAATACCAGCGAGCCCGAATAACATAGTAGACGATAGTTCAAGGACGGCTTGATAGCCAACTCCATCATACCAACCGCGTCCATCTATAGATGGCTACAGAGCATCTTAAAAAACTGGTCGATAACCTACTTATCCTAGCCAGTTTCGATGACAATGTGAAGTGGTCTCGTTAATGTTGCCAGTAAAAAGTTGCATTTATTAGTGGAATCCAAGTCTCTTAAGAGCGACTAACTGATGTATTTACGAATTTCTTTAAACGGTTTTAGGTTCAGGCAAATAAATTTGGGTAAGTAAACTACAATAATGATAAGGAGTAAATCCTGTCTATCCACAACAGTGTACAACGCTACTATTGCAATAATTGCTGAAGTTGCTAACTGTAAATAGAAGGGATCCCTATTTGTTGATAGAACGATAGTACATGTATTCGTGAAAATTGCATCCAATAGTACTGCGCCCCCTAACAAAATCATAATACTCTGATCCATTAAAATCATGCTAGATCCAATATAATTAAGAGCCTCTTGACCGAAAATCACAAGAACTACCACCCCCATCGAAAACAAGACTACCATCAATGTTATTCTCTTAAAAAAGAAATCTCGAAGCCACAGGTTATCGCTCTTGGCTAGTCTACTTGATATATTGGTGAGATCACTTACTAACGGGGCTTGTGCAAAGAGTATGCCCACTCGATACATATTTAGAAGCATTAAATACGGAGCTAGGACAATAGGAGATAAATATGCAGTCAATACCACCAATGTAATATGCTTTGTTCCCATGTCACTAACATTACCTACGATGCCTTTCCAAAAAGGAGTCCACGCCCAGCCGACTATTTCCTTTTGCTCCTTTAAAGAAGGGCGATTATTGGTTTGAGGCAGTAAAGCTATGCAGTAACTATTTAGCAAAGGGATGATAGCCAACTTACAAGTAGTTTGAATAATTAATAAACTTAATAATCCATAACCATGATACACAACAATTACCCCGAGTATGATAATCATTATATCAGCTACTATAGCCAGGCGATTAACCAATGCAATTTTCCCTATGCCATATAAACCAATCGCCTTATTACAAAACATGAACCCAATATAGTCAGTCAATCCCACCATGGGTATCACATACATTAGATCTCTATTTTCAGCACTAGAGAAATCCCACTGTATCAAGTTCCCTAGTCCATATGCTGCAAGTCCTGCACTAACCAGAGAAAAGAATATAGCGACTCTAGCCAACAGTTTCTTTCCTACGTACAAGCAATTAGTGAATGATTTCTCATTCATTTCTTCTGATACTTCTTTCTTACCTGATAGTGGTGCTAAGTCTTCTCGTCCAGATTTAGCAAAAGACAGCATTGTAATAAACACAGAGCACATTTTTATTTTTAATATATCAGAGAATATTAAAAATGATGCTATAAGGTAGAAAAAACTAACTTCCATATTGTTGAATTTAATAAGAATAATCGGAGTCAACGCCATGAACCTCAGTAAACTCACTATTAAACTAGTCATGGTGGTCAATATGGTGGAATCCCACATTTTTTTTCCTATTTTTTTAATCTGGAACATCATGTATACTAAATTGAATATAACTAATACAACTTTCTCTTCATTGGCTCATTGTTGAGGTTTTTCAACTTTAAGCAACAGTTCTGAAGGTAGCTTCGCTATATCCATGCCTTTCGGTATGTATTGGCAGATTATGCCGTTGAGGTTCTCGTTAGATCCTCTTTCCAGCTATGATAGGGATGGGCAAAAAAGAAGTCAATTTTTAATGCTTTTGCTATCTCCTGATGACCAGCGAACTCTTTGCCATTATCTGAAGTGATTGTGTGCAATCGATCCTTGTAAGGTGTTAGTCGTGCGATTGTTGCGGAAGTTATTTCTGCCGCCTGCTTGCCTCCTAGTTGCTCCATAATAAGAAGTCCACTGACTCGGTCGTTGATGGTTAAAATAGCTCCGCTATGACCACTGCCAATCATTAAATCTAGCTCTAAATCACCCAAGCGATTCCGCTCGTCCACCACTCCAGGACGCTTATCAATACTTGTTGCGTTACGGATTTTACCGCATAGATCCTTCTCTGAACCTCTTTTGCGGTAACGTTTACTACGATGGCGTAAATTCTCATCTAACTTGCCACCCCGCTTTTTGTCAGCCCATATTTTCAGGTAGATTGTCTCGATACTTATGCAATCTATACCGAGTTTATAAGCCTTTCCCACAATCTGCTCGGGGCTATCCCACTTGGCTAACTCTCTCTCAACATAAGCTTCAATAGCTGGTGTATAGTCGCGCCTCTTGGTTTTAAGTTTTTGCCTGTCTTGAGCCTTACGCTCTGCTAAGTCGTTGCAGTATTCCCCGTTTCTGTGGTCACCATTGCTCTTTATTTCACGAGTGAAAGTAGACTGATGACGCCCCAACTGCTTTGCAATAGTTGTTGGGCTTAGGTTTTGACTGAGCAGATGCTCGATAGTATGTCTTTCTTCAGATGTAATATGCTTCATGGCTTCTTTTGATCGGGCAGCAGTGAAGGCTACAAAGAATGATCACTGGCCGATGCTAGCAGAGGGGGCTACTCCAGTTCTTAGCCGTCCAGCTTGGGCCTGTAACGAGAGACACATTCTAACGAATCAATTTCACCCTTAGCCTTCAAAGACTAAGGGTTTTTCTTTTCATTCTCGAAACTTTAACTACAGTCCCGTAACCACAATTTCACATTATGAAATCATTCCCATTCGACACCTTTGAACCCAAGTGGCAAGCCCACTGGAAAAAAAATGAAACCTTTAAAATCGCTAACCCAGGCGAGCCAGGCTTCGATGCATCTAAGCCAAAATACTTCGTGCTCGATATGTTCCCTTACCCATCTGGAACTGGTCTCCATGTAGGGCACCCAGAAGGCTACACAGCGACTGATATTCTCGGCCGCTATAAGAGAATGAACAACTATAATGTCCTCCACCCTATGGGATGGGATGCCTTCGGACTACCCGCTGAGCAATATGCTATCAAGACTGGACAACACCCTAGAGTCACGACCGAACAAAATCTCGATAATTTCCGCCGCCAGCTCAAATCCCTAGGATTCGGCTACGACTGGAGCCGTGAAATCAACACCACTGACCCAGAATACGTCAAATGGACACAGTGGATTTTCATCCAACTCTACAATTCTTATTTCTGTGAAGAAGAGAACAGAGCCAAGCCTATCTCCGAGCTAGAAGCCAAGGGCTACACCCGTGAGCAGATGGATGAAGAGCGCCTAGCCTTCATCTCTGAAGCACCAGTCAACTGGTCACCCGATCTCGGAACTGTTCTCGCAAACGAGGAAGTAGCAGAGTGGAAAGCTAAAGGACACAAAGTAGAACGCCGCCCACTCAAGCAGTGGATGCTCCGTATCACTAAGTATTCCCAGCGCCTCATCGATGACCTCGGACCACTAGACTGGCCAGAGTCAATCAAGATGCTTCAGACCAACTGGATTGGGAAATCTATCGGAGCTGAAGTCACATTCGACCTCCAAGGTCACGACATAGAAGTCTTCACCACGAGACCTGACACACTTTTCGGAGCAACCTACATGGTTCTCTCACCTGAGCACACACTCGTCTCAGAAGTCACTACTGCTGAACAGAAGCAAGGAATCGATGACTACATCACCGCCTGTGCCTCTAAGTCAGATATGGAACGTGGAGAGATGAACAAGGACAAGACCGGAATCTTCACTGGCGCCTATGCAACAAACCCAGTCAACGGAGAGAAAATCCCCGTCTGGATCGCTGATTACGTGATGATGGGCTACGGTACCGGAGCTATCATAGCTGTCCCAGGACACGATGAAAGAGACTTCCAGTTCGCAGAAAAATTTGATCTACCAATCCTACAAGTAGTCCAGCCTAAGGGTGCTGAAAAATGGCAAGGCTTCACAGGCAACGGCACATCAATGAACTCTGGATTCCTCGACGGAATGAAGACAAAAGACGCCAAGAGAGCGATGATTTCATGGCTCATGGATAACAACAAGGGTCAGGCTCAGACAAACTTCAAGCTTCGTGATTGGCTCTTCTCTCGTCAGCGTTACTGGGGCGAGCCCTTCCCTATTATTTGGGAAAACGGTAAACACAGCACTATCCCTGAAAGCGAACTCCCATTACTCCAACCTGAACTAAAAGATTTCAAACCAACTGGCGACCCACGCGGTCCACTAGTAAAGGCAACGGATTGGATTAAATACAGCGAGACCGCTGAGCGTGAAACTAACACCATGCCCCAGTGGGCGGGCTCATGTTGGTATTACCTTCGCTACTGTGACCCTAACAATACTAAAAGATTCATCTCTAAAGAAGCGGAAGAATACTGGAGCTCAGACGGCACAACAGTAGATCTCTACGTAGGCGGAACAGAGCATGCTGTGCTCCACCTCCTCTACGCAAGATTCTGGCACAAGGTCATGTTCGATCTCGGCTATCTCACCACCAATGAACCATTCAAAAAGCTCGTCAACCAAGGACTCATCCTCGGTGAAGACGGACAGAAAATGTCTAAGTCTCTAGGTAACATCGTTAGCCCAGACGAAGTCGTAGATCAATACGGAGCAGACGCTCTACGACTCTACGAAATGTTCATGGGGCCACTCACCCAGGTGAAACCATGGCAGATGAAAGGCGTAGAAGGCGTTTCTCGCTTCCTCGCTAAAGTATGGAGAGTCGCGATGCAGCAAGACGCCGAAGGCAACTGGAGCCTCTCAGATAAAATCATTAACGATGAGCCAACTGACAAATCACTACTCAAAGTCACCCACGAGACGATCAAGAAAGTCACAGAAGATATCGATAAAATGAGCTTTAATACCGCTATCTCTCAGATGATGATCTGCACCAATGCCTTCACCAAGGCAGACAAGGTATCAGCCGTCCTACTCCGTGATTTCCTCAAGTGTCTCAACCCATTTGCTCCACACATCACAGAAGAAATTCATCAGTACCTAACAGAAGCACACACATCTGCTAAATGCTCTACTGGACGCATCCTCAGTGATCGTGGCTGGCCTAGCTTCAATGAGGAATTTCTCATCGAGTCAGAGGTTCAAGTCGTTATCCAAGTCAATGGCAAGCTCAGAGCTAAGCTCACAGTCGACAAAGACATCAGTAAGGAAGACATGGAAGCCGCCGCTCTAGCTGACGAAGGTGTAAAAACATACACCGATGGAAACACCGTGCGTAAAGTCATTGTAATCCCAGGTAAACTGGTAAACATCGTGGCTAACTAAAACCACCTTAAAACATCTAACATCAGATCTTAAAATGGGATGTCGTCATCTTCTTCTACGAAGTCTGGTATACTAGTCGCAGGTGATCCGCCTTGTGGAGGAGCTGACTTCTGGTTCTGCTGAGGTGCCGTCTGTGACTGAGGTGCATTATTACCGCCTTCTGATCCGCTAGGAGCACCGAGAAACTGCATTACTTCACCCACCACTTTAAGCTTTGAGCGTTGTTTACCTGTTTCCTTATCTGTCCAGCTATCCCTGCTCAATCTACCTTCAATGAATACTGGCTTACCTTTGCCTAAATACTGATTAGCGAGTTCCGCCTGTCTGCCCCAGAGAGTGACATCTACGAAGGTTACTTCCTCGATTTTCTGTCCATCGTCTCCAGTGCGCACACGATTGCACGCTAAGGCTATATCAGCTACCGCTGTGCCTTTAGGAGTATATCTGAGTTCGATATCACGGGTTATATTACCCATGAGCATTACTTTGTTATAACTTGCCATGATTTTAAAATGGTAAAGGATTTATAGGCTGATGCAATCCCAAAAGTGATGGAATCACAATTAGCCTATAAATCCTAATTTTATAATTTATCTAGAGCCCAAATGCGGCTGATTAGCCTTGAATGCGGTATTGGTGCATGTAGATGCCCTTCTTAAGGTCTAGACTGATCTTGATCTTGTTGATAGCTTCTGGTGCTGCATTGAAGACGTAGCTCACATAGTGACCACCTTCAACTTGGCGTGCGTTGTGTGCAAACTTCTTATAGCCGAGGTTCTTTACTTCGTCTAAAGTTGCGCCTTCAGCTTCGATAAGTTGACCGATTGTGCTGATTTGCTCGTCTACTGGTGTTTCGCTGCCTTTAATGTCTAGCACTACAAGACCTTCGTATTTTTTACTCATAATATTGATTTTGTTAATTTTTGATTATTTATTGATGTTGTGAACGTTAGCGACTGCCTCGACTCCTTCAGTAAGAGCACATTGGACTGCTTTCACAGCCTTATCAAGCACGTTCTCCACATCGGATTGTTCCTCCTTTGCGAATTTACCTAGGACATGCCCCACCATTGCACCAGACCTCGGAGCTCCGATACCTAGCTTTAATCGTGGGAAATTGTAGCTGCCAAAATGCTGAATCAGTGATTTCATCCCATTATGTCCACCTGCTGAGCCCTTCATCCTAAATCGGAGAGCACCCAGAGGCAGTGAGATGTCATCATAGATAACGAGCACTTCTTCTGGCTTCCATTTATAAAACCGGAGTGCGGCTCCTGCTACTCTACCACTCTCATTCATAAATGTCTGAGGTTTCATTAGTAGTGCTAACGGGTGCTTAGCGATGTGTGCCTTCCATCTAAAATGGTTAGCAAACTCTGCTCCGACTGATGCAGCCATGCGGTCTAGTGCGTCAAACCCTACATTATGTCTGGTTTGATCATACTTTCGTCCAGGATTGCCCAGACCTATGACCAGCTTGATTGCCACGTTCGTGTGAGTCATGCCAAACCGTGAGACTTAACACTCCTCCATTAAATTGGTTTACTCTGCTGCTGCCTCAGTTGGAGCTGGTGCATCCTGCTCTGCTGGTGCTGCTTCATCTAGGTCTTCTGACTTAGCAAGACGTGTCTTAGCTACGAGAGCTACGAGAACTCTTGAGTCAAGAACTGGAGTCACACCTTCAGTGAACTTGATGTCGCCGATTGTGAGATTGTCGCTAACTTCAAGAGTAGTTACCTCAGCTTCGATTCTTAATGGGAGATTCTTAGGTAGTGACTTGATTTTAAGTGTATGAACGAGTTGCTCAAGCTGACCACCAGTTTTAACACCTACAGGCTCTCCTATAAGCTTAACAGGAAGCTTAGCAATAAGAACCGTCTCATCTGTTACAGCCAAGAAATCAGCATGAAGGATCTCTCCTGAGAGAGCATCGAACTGTAGGTCTTGAATGAATACTCTCTGAGCTACTGCGTCTTCAACTGAAAGATCCAGAAGGATCTGTGATGAAGGTTTCTCATTAAGCATGTCTCTGAAAGTCTTAGCGTGGACTTTCACGTTTTTATTTTCTGTTGCTCCATATACGACTGAAGGAACGAATCCCTCACGGCGCATTGCGTTGAGAGCTCCTGATCCTGTGCGTTGACGTAGTGTAGCTTCTAGTGTTGTAGCCATTTTATAATTTTTTAATTAGTAGTTAGACATCGCCTAAAGATGCTTTATCAGACGTTTCTAGATGTCTCGGAGTATTCTACGGAAAAGATGGCTGGTGGTAGAGAGAATTAGCCTTCCCGCAGACCGAGACGCACTGCTTATAAGTCTCAGCCTTCATTTGTCAACCAAAGAAGCTTACAATATTCACTATATATATATAGTGAGGTGACCCCTAAATTCAGGCGAGTAGCTAAGTTATTTCATTGGTGACCAGGAGCGGTAAAATAACCGAACCTAAACCACATAATATAATGAAAGCAAAAAGAAGAAGACACGAACCTGAATTTAAAGATAGGCTTGCTATTGAAGCCGTCAAAGGCATCAAAACGATTCAAGAAATAGCTAAGGAATTTGATGTTCACCCAGTCCAGGTTTCTAACTGGAAAAATAAGAGCTTAGAAGGAGTTTCTGATGTGTTTTCAGCAATTAAGAAACAATCTACAGCCTGCTGCCCAATCTCAGCATGAGCAGCTCCATGCTAAGATTGGGCAGCAGGCTGTAGAGATCGATTTCTTGATAAAAAAGTCCAAGCAACTCGGTCTGTTCATCGAGAGGCTTTGGCGAAGTGTTAAATATGAGGAGATTTACCTGTTTGAACACAGCACAGTAATCGCGCTTTGTGAGGGACTTGAAAAGTGGTTTGAACGCTACAATACTTGGCGTCCACACGAGGCATTAGGAAATCATACACCATCAATAGTTTATGCTGGGAAAGTCCCAAAGCACCTCCATTGTATTTTCAACCACTATACCCTCTCTTCAAAAAAATCCTCCACCCTCTTCTAATCACGGGAATCTTCATCGTAAGATTCCTCGCTATTCACCCCTGTCAAGACGGCAATAGCAGGATTTCAAGAACTCTCACCACATTACTTCTGCTAAAGCACGGATATATTCACGTGCCTTACGCATCATTAGAACGGATCATAGAAGACAATAAAGACCTCTATTACAAAATACTCAGAGCTACCCAAACTAGCTTCAAACAAGACGATACCGATTGGCAACCATGGCTATCATTTTTCCTAAAGTCACTACTCCGCCAAGCAGAGTTTCTTAAGAATAAATTAGTAAACGAAGATGAAAACCTACTCACCCAGCTATCACCAAACGCAGTGCTAGTTCTCAACCTCTTCGACAATCACTCCAGACGCACCGTCAGAGAAATCGCAGGAATCACCAGCACCAGCATCAGCAGGAATACAACCAAAGACACACTAACCAAACTCCTCTCAATCAATAAAATCAACCGCTACGGCAAAGGCAGAAAAGTTTATTACACTCACTAGCGATGTAAGAGTAGGTTACTGTAGCTAAATTATCTCCAGTGCCGTGGAGATGATACGTGGAGACCTACATTTCCTGAATCCCAGGCAGTAAGGGCTGCATCGATAGCCCCTAGCATGAATCTAGCTCTATTTTCTAGTGAACCACCGTATTCATCTTCTCGCTTGTTAGATGAACTGTGAAGAAATTGCTCAGGTAAGTATCCATTAGTGCCGTGGATCTCTACGCCATCAAACCCAGAACGCTTCGCATTCGGCACACGGCCATCATCACAGCAACAACGCGTTAACGACGCCATAACCAGACGATTTTTAAGTGCTAAATTACCTAGCTCAATACTATCAAATAATAATAAAGTCATCTTACTCACTAGCTAACTTGGTATCAATCAAGTCGCCGTGATCATTTTCTGACAAGACCACCTCTTGTAGTTTAGAACTAAAACCAAAGATTCGTTACACGTTTGCAATTTATCAAAACCTTACTAGAGTATCGCCAATGAAAATTTCATTCCCACCAGACGATAGTAGCGAAGCTGGAACTTGGCGTAACTCTCGCCAGTTCGAAGCCCTGCCACAGATCTTCCCTGTCGTCACTTATCTCATCATGCTCTGGTGTCTAGCCGCTCATTATATGGCTTATAGCCAAGGTGCTGGTGACGCCTCTGCCTTACAACAAGCTCAAAACACCCTAGGTGCAATTAACTACGTAGACCCATGGGGTGACCCAAAATGGAAGTTTCTCTCTACATGCTTTATTCATGATCCAGTCATGCTATATCATCTTATTTTTAATATGATGTGGCTCTATCAGCTAGGACCTCTCATGGAGCGTGGACTAGGTAGCCTAAAATTTCTCATTTTCGTAATCGTCACCGGCTATGTCAGTTCATCCCTCCAGACCAGTATCGAAGGTCCTGGAATAGGTCTCTCTGGAGTAGTTTATGCTCTAGCTGGCTTCATGTGGACGGCATGGCCAAGATGGACTGGATTCTTAGAAAACTTCAACGGTCGCACGGTTAAATTCATGATTTTCTGGCAACTCATCTGCTTCTTGATGGCTATCTTCAATGCGGGAAGCATCGGAAATACAGCCCACGTTAGCGGCATGGGATTTGGTGCACTCATCGGCCTCTGGGCATGTTGGGGTAATAAACGTGGTGCCAAGTGGCTAGCTGCATCATTAGCAGTTGCTACCATCGGAATTCTTGTCAGTTTCTGGTCGCCATGGAGCCTTAGATACCAAATGCTCGAAATGTCAAAACAACCCAAACAAATTCTGAACTTTGGGCAAATAGATGCTGTTAATCAATGGAACAGAGAAAGATCTAGTCTCATCGCCGAGTAGTGCTTTACCAGCTATTCGTTTACCGTTCCTAAAGGGAGCAAGTCTTCAAAGCCATGGTGAGTGTATTGAAACAGTATCCTGCGCTGAAGGCACAAAGTAGATCCATGTTCCACCTACTACAGCACGGTGTATCATTCTGGATTCAGAGCTTGGAGTTGAAACCTACTAAGATATCTCACAAAAAACACCCGCCTATTTCCAGTTGGGTGCTTTAAAATTTTGTTAGATTACGTTCTCTATCTCCTTACAGAGGTAAATCATAGCTTCGTCCAGTCACTCCATCAAACCAGTTGATGTAAGCCAAGTTGACTGTTGCCATTCCACCTTGAGTTGGGAAATCTCCTGTGAAATACCAGTCACCACATGGTCCCTTAATAGATGCATGAAGGTTTTCGATAGTTTGGAAGATAATTTCAACCTCTCCATCCCATTCCACATCCTCTGGGCTAACCATAACACTACACTCAGCTGAAATTTCTTCTGGAGTGAATGATCTGTAGATATTCTTAACCTGATTAATTCTCTCAGCAGCAGGCTTCTTAAGCTCAGCCACACAGAGATCATAGACCTCCCTTAGGAAGACATGATTCCCTGCTTTTTTGTGAAGAGCGATTACTGCATTAAACGCAATAAATTTACCTAACTCCGACATATCGATACCGTAACAATCTGGATATCTGATCTGTGGTGCAGTAGAGCAAATCACGATCTTACGTGGGTTCACTCTAGTGAGAATTTTCAAGATAGATTCTTTAAGAGTAGTGCCGCGAACAATAGAGTCGTCCAGCATCACTAGCACATCGTCTTCGCCAACCACATCATAAGTGATATCGTAAACATGTGAAACTAGTTTAGCTCTGCCCTTTTCCTGAGAAATAAATGTGCGCATCTTAACATCTTTGTGCGCTATCTTCTCGCCTTTTGGCCAGTTTTTAAGAATAACGTCATCGAGAAGTCTAGCATCCAATGTGCCAGAATTCAATGCCTCCAACAGCTTGCTACGAACCTCCTGACGACGGTAAAGTCTCAGACCTTCCATCAATCCATAATAGGCCGTCTCCGCTGTATTCGGTATGAATGAGAACACTGCTTTGTCGAAATCTTCATCCATCGACTTGATCACTTGGTCGACCAACATCCCACCCATAGCCTTACGCTCACGGTAGATTGATGGATCATTTCCACGTGAGAAATAGATACGCTCGAATGAACAAGGCTTGTATTCCTTAGCTTCTTCAAATTGTGAAGTAGAGATATCACCATGATGATCTACCACCATAACTTGACCAGGAGGTAGTTCGTGAACTTCCTTCTTATCTGCTTCGAAGACTGTCATAAGTGGCACTCGCTCAGAAGCAAATGCGATCACCTCGTCATCGATATAAAAGTGGCATGGACGAATTCCACGTGGGTCACGCATCACGAACATGTCGCCATTTCCTACTACTCCAGAGATAGCATATCCGCCGTCCCATGGTTCAGCTGAGTCAGCAATCACCTTATGTAGATCCATCTCTTCAGAGATTTTCTTAGGTATCTCTTTCCCATCTTCACCCGCATCTCTCAGCTGGTGATAAAGGTCTGTGTGAGTTTCGTCTAAATGGAAACCTATCTCTTCTAGAACTGTCTGAGTATCCGTTCCGAAAACTGGATGCTGACCACGCTCAATAAGCTTCTGGTTCAGTGCTCCAGCATTTGTCATATTGAAGTTACCCTGCACCATAAGTGTACGTGTTGGCCAGTTTGACCTACGAAGGTATGGGTGACAGGAGTTTGATGTGAACTCACCTGAAGTTCCATAACGGAGGTGCCCCATGAGGACTTCGCCACCGAAGTCATAGTTTGCTTTAACTGAGTCAGCAGACTTAGGGTCCAGCAACTTTTTACGAACCTGCTTGTTAAATCCCTTGATCTCCTTATTGAAAATAGTAGCCAACGCATCCTTTTCAGAGTTTCTTCTACGGAAAATACACGGTTGACCTAGAGGCATCTCTAGCTTCATACACCCGATACCGATACCGTCTTGACCACGGTTACGCTGTTTCTCCATCAAAAGAAAGAGTTTGTTGAGACCCCAGAGAGGAGTCCCGTATTTATCGATATAATATTCCAGTGGCTTGCGTAGTCTGACAACGGCAATACCGCACTCGTGTTTTAATGGATCACTCATTACTTCGTAGTTCTAATTAGGTGTGTAGGTGGAAGTTCTATTAGGAAAAAACAATAGGGAAAACAAAAGATCCCAGAGCTTTCACTGTGGGACCTTATAGTATTAAAAATTCATTTAGGATGCTGACTTCTCAGTGACGCGAACGCCTTCCTGAGCAACTACTTTGCCGAGCACATGGCCACCAGGACCAGCTTTAAGCACAGTATCGACATCAGCAGGTGAAACGATACAGACCCAGCCGATACCCATGTTGAAGGTATGGAACTTGTCATCCGCATCTACGAATTCAAAGAGTTTACGCATCGGAGTGCTGTCCCAATACGGTATTTCCAGATCAGCTCCGAGACCTTGAAAAAGACGCTCAAGGTTTTCAGGAAGTCCACCACCTGTGATGTGTGCGTATGCCTTTGGAACGACTCCGCTTGCTTTAACATCATTAGTAACATCATGATAGAGACGTGTAGGAGCTAGTAGCTCTACGATCTCATCTTTAGTAAAGATATTCGGATTTTCAGCTAGCACACGGCGGATAAGACTCCAACCATTTGCGTGAGGGCCATCAGATCCGTAGCCTACGAGAACATCACCTTGTTTAATAGTAGTCGGGTCGATAAGGTCTGGCTTTTCACAGCAACCGATGCAAAAACCTGCTAGTTCGATCACATCAACTGGAACGATTCCTGGCATCTCAGCTGTCTCGCCACCGGCAAGAATACAGCCACATGACTCTAGGTAATCACACATACCAGCGATAAGTGCTGTAATCATTGGCTTGTCCAGAGCGGCGATGCCGATGTAATCAAGAAACATCAACGGGTCACCACCTGTAGTAATGATATCGTTCACACTCATGGCAACGAGATCCTTACCGGCAGCACCGTATTGCTCGTGCTCCAACTGGATTTCCAGTTTGGTGCCGACGCCATCACAGCCTGTGACGATTACGGGTTGTTTATATTCACTGAGATCAAAAGCTGCTGCAAATAATCCGAATGCCCCGTGGAGCTTACGTTGTTGCTGAGTTCTTCTCACGTGTGTCCCGATATCGCCTACGAAAGCTGCTGCTTCTCGTGTGTCGACTCCAGATTCCTTATAAGTTAGCTTGCCTGACATAGTCTGTGTCGGACTTGTAACACCATCCCGACAGGTGGCAAGTATAAGCTAGTAAAAATGAACGATTGTGAATAACTTTCAGCACCAAGCAATTCAAACATCATGCCATTATCACCATCAAACCTCCTCGTCATCCCCGTAGCTGAGCCAAATCTAGTCCATCGTGACCCAGAAATACTCAATCTCTCGGAAGATGAAAATGATGCCCTAGCTAGATACAAGGCTATCATTTCTACCTACGTCACTCAGTTAGTAGGATTAAAAGGCTGCCATGTGCGCTTCTATGTAAGCCCATCAGACGAAGGAGCAGTCGAAGCCGTGAGTTTTTTCATACTACCGATCCTCCAGGAACTAGGTGAAGTTGTGAAGAAAGAAGGTTATTTCCAATTCTCACCAGAGAAACACGCTGAACCTTTCACATTAGAATTCACCTCCAAACGTAGTGGCAATACCGGCTACACAGAGTTTGAGAAAAACGCTGGAGCATCCGCATTCTGCCTAGAATCTGGATCTCGCTGGCTAAACATGGCATTTCTACAATGCTCCAAGGACACCGCCATCACTAGTAACCACCAGCTAAGTATTCTCCATAAAGACGCACACAACGGAACAGGCACGACAACTCTCCCACAGTTAAAGGTTATCCGCGATGATGCCAGCTGGAAAGTAGCACTTTTGACCCCGCTTGGCGCCAAATTAAAGAAATTTTATGACGCCATGATCTGATGCTTGCATAGTTTTCAGAGTCACTCCACACTTCACATCATGGAAGCCACTAAGAAACGTACACCTGAAGCATGCGAATTCATGCCTAACGATTACTTTGCACCACTAGAGGTCAAAGAAATCTTTGGTAATGATAACCCACTCGAGCTAGATCTAGGCTGCGGTGACGGCTCATTCCTCATCACCATAGCACAGCAATACCCTGAGCGAAACTTCCTCGGGGTAGAACGTCTGTTAGGCAGAGTTAAGAAAGTTTCACGCAAAGCGGAGAAAACTGATCTAACTAACTGCAAGGTCCTCAGACTAGAAAGTAAGTATGTGATCGAGTATCTATTCCCAGAAGAATCAATAGACCGCCTCCACCTACTCTGTCCAGATCCATGGCCAAAAGCCAGACACCACAGACGTAGACTCGTTCAGCAAAACTTCCTAGAAGTTCTCTACAACAGGCTCAAGCCAGACGGAGAATTCTGCTTCAAGACAGACCATCCAGAATACTACAAATGGGTCTGCGAAGAAATGGAAACCTACAAGAAATTTATCCTTCACGAATGGACAGACGAATCCTTCTTCTACCCAAAAACCGACTTCCAACTCCAATGGGAAGCCGAAGGCAAGCCAATGCACCAACTCTGGGGAAAAAAATCATAACATCTAAGCAACAACCCAAGTTCAAGCTCCATCAACCAGGTTCCGTGCTTTTCAGTGCCTTACGTGGTCAAAAGAAATCAATCAACCAAAGCCACAATAACTATCCGTGGTAAACAACCAAAACACTATGTCTCAAATCACATTCAAAGGAACTCCAATCAACACCAACGGCACACTCCCAGCAGTAGGTTCAACAGCTCCTGATTTTTCACTCGTCGGCACTTCACTAGAAACCGTCACTCTCGCTGATTTCAAAGGCAAGAAGGTCATCATCAATATCTTCCCAAGTATCGACACTGGTGTCTGTGCTCTTCAGCTTAAAGCATTCAGTTCTAAAGCAGCTGGAATGGATGGCGTCACCCTACTCTTCGTTTCTCTAGATCTACCATTCGCATTCAAACGATTCTGTGGTGCTGAAGGCATCGAAAATGCAGCTACAACTTCTGACTTCCGCAATCACTCATTCGCTAAGAACTACGGCATCCAAATGACTGACGGACCACTTGCAGGTCTCTACGCTCGTGCTACCTTAGTTTTAGACGAGTCACACACCGTCCAATATGCCGAGTTAGTGCCTGAGATCGCTCAAGAGCCAAACTACGATGCAGCAATGGCTGCATTATAATAAATAAGAACTTAGAGAAATGAAAGCATCTGCAATCAGTAAATACCGACCATTCAAAGGCATCAGCTTGCCTGACCGTGAATGGCCTAACAACACGATCAACAAACCTCCGATCTGGACTAGCGTAGACCTCCGCGATGGTAATCAGTCGCTCCCAGTCCCGATGAATATCCAAGAGAAACTGGAGTATTTCGATCTGTTAGTGAATATCGGATTTAAGCAGATTGAAGTAGGATTCCCATCTGCCTCTGACACGGAATTTAATTTCCTCCGCAGACTCATCGAAGAAAATCGTATCCCTGCAGATGTAACTATCCAAGTTCTCGTCCAAGCTCGCGAGCACCTTATCAAGCGCACCTTCGCCGCCCTACACGGAGCTAAGTCCTCCATCGTTCACCTTTATAACTCGACCTCTCCGCTACAGAGAAAAGTCACCTTCTCAGACGCATCTAAGGAGAAGATCAAGCAAATCGCTATTGAAGGAGCAGAACTCATCCAGAAGCTAGCACCCACTCTTCCTGACACCAAGCTCATGATGCAGTATTCACCTGAGTCATTCTCCGACACAGAGACCGAATACGCACTAGAAGTCTGCGAAGCCGTCATGGATGTCTGGCAACCGACTGAGGAAAATAAAGTCATTCTTAATCTCCCCACTACAGTAGAATGGTCCACTCCTAACGTCCATGCAGACCAGATAGAATGGTTCTGTAAGAACATGAAGCATCGTAACCATGCTATTATTTCACTCCACACTCACAATGACCGTGGCACAGGCACAGCAACCACTGAGCTAGCCTTACTTGCTGGAGCAGACAGAGTAGAAGGAACTCTTTTCGGAAATGGGGAGCGCACAGGAAATCTCGACCTTTCCACCGTAGCTCTCAACATGAACTCTCATGGGATAGACACCGGACTAGACTTCTCTAACATTTCTCACATCCGCATGGTCTATGAGAAAGTAACAAAACTCACCGTCCACGACCGCCACCCTTACGCTGGCGAACTCGTCTTCACAGCATTCTCTGGCTCACACCAAGACGCTATCAAAAAAGGCATCGACCGCAGAGCTAAAGACCTCAAAGAAGACCCAGAAACACCCTTCGGCATCCCCTACCTCACCATCGACCCTATGGATGTGGGCAGGTCATACGAAGCGATCATTCGCATCAACTCTCAGAGTGGTAAAGGTGGCATCGCTTACGTGCTAGAACGTGAACACGGACTCCACTTACCGAAAACCATGCACCCAGCTGTCGGCATTACCATTTATGGAATCGCCGATGCATTGGGCCGTGAGCTTAAACCTAGCGAGATCAAAGACGCCTTCTACAAGCACTTCGTAAATCTAGACAAGCCACTTGAACTAATCAGCTACGAGCTTGACCACAGTGCCGGCAAACGAGGCGAGGTTTCCTGCACAGCCAAGATCATCATCAATGGCGAAGAGAAAGAAATCTTAGGGCTCGATAACGGACTGATCAACTCATTCACCCAAGCTCTCGACAACGCAGGCCTTAAGAGTTTCAACCTAACAGACTATCGCTCCCACGCGATCACAGGAGGATCCGACTCAAACTCTGTAGCGTATATCCAGCTTCAGTGCGATAGCTCACCGAATCTCATCTGGGGCTGCGGCATAGATCCATCCATCGAAATCGCTGGTCTCTACGCTCTAGTCAGCGCATGGAACTCACTTCACAACATCACTAACAGCTAAGAAATCATGATAGAATTCACATTATTTAAAATCCCAGTTAGAGTCGAAGCATCATTCTGGCTATTCATGGGATTACTCGGTTTTATGATCAATAGTGACAGTCAAAGTGACCTTATCCTGACCATAGCGATATTCATCATGGTGGCATTCGTCTCCATCCTTATCCACGAAATGGGCCATGCTCTAATGATTAGGAAATACAAGCTTCCTACACAAATCGTGTTAACCTCATTCGGTGGATATGCGACTCATCCTGTCGGACATTTAGACAGATTACAGTCATTTTTAGTCACTTTAGCTGGACCCCTTGTTCAGTTTGTATTCGGATTAACAATATTTTTAGTATTTAAGAACACCCCCATGCCAAACCCTCTAATGGCTACATTTGTAAACTACATGTCAGGAATGAGTATAATATGGGCTGTATTCAACTGTCTACCTATCCTACCACTTGATGGAGGCAGAATGTTAGAATCAGCTATGGGGCCCAGACGAATCAAGCTAACCCTTATCATCAGCATGATCACAGCAGTAATAATTGCAATTATAGGTATGGTCAATGGAGCTATATTCGTCACAGTATTCATGACGATGTTCGCTTGGCAGAACTACCAGGCATATGAGCAATACAAACGCTAGCTGCTTTCATTTGGCATCTGACTAAAATGCTGTAACGTAAAGCCAGATATCCGAATGCCAACCAAGCCTCTCACAAGAAACACCAAAATCATCCAAGCTACTCAAGCTCATTCCACCGAGTTTAAAGGGCTTACTCACTGTCGTTCTTTTAGCGTGGGTGTTAGAATTTATTGATCGATTCCTGCCAGGTAATGGACTCGATTCATTAGGCATCGTCCCTAGAACTCTCATCGGCATCCCGCTCATACCACCATTCCTACATGGTGACTTCGCCCACCTCGCTTCTAACACCATGCCTTTCCTCATCCTCGGATGGATCGTGCTCAAGGCAGAGAGAGTATCCACATCGGAGCCAGTGCCCTCATCTACGGTTACCTCGGCTACATCATAGCACGAGCATGGATGGAGCGCAGGTCACTATAGATCGTCACTGGTCTATTCGTAGGACTCTTCTTCTTCGGCAACATGCTACTCGGAATCATCCTAGGAATCGCTAGCCACCAAATCTCTTGGAAAGGACACCTCTGTGGGATGATAGAGGGCGCTTGATTCGGCTGGCACAGGTCTAAGAAACTCCGCACCACCAGAGGCTCAGAGTTCCCAGATCTTAAAAGTATCGATGATTTTCTTTCCTCTTGATCCTTAGAACATTGGCTTTAAAATCCGACCATGACCATCAGAAATAAGCACGGAGAAGAGATCGATAACGCACTCCATGACGTAGCAGGAGTAGATAATAAACTCGTCATTTTAGGCCACGGTGTCACAGGAGACAAAGACAGAGACCTCATGATCCAGCTCTCCCAGCAACTCGCTAAACACGGCTGGCCGACTATGCGCATCTCATTCTCTGGCTGTGGCGAAAGTGAAGGGAAATTTGAAGACTCCACCATCAACAAAGAAGCCGACGACTTACTCTCCATCATCGATCAAGTCAAAGGCAGCAAGAAAATCGCCTACATCGGCTACAGTATGGGCGGAGCAGTTGGCACTATTGCAGCCGCAAAGGATGACCGCATCAGTGTCTTGGTGAACATGGCTGGAATGGTCAGAACCAACGCTTTTTACGAAGAAGAATTTGGTGACCTCACTCCAGACAAAGACTGCATGTGGAAAAATGAGGACAAGCCCCTCTCCCAAGCCTTTGCCACCGATCTGAAGCAGATCGACTGCGTAGTCGATGCAGCTAAAGAGCACCGCATCCCCTGGCTCCTCCTCCACGGATCATCTGATAACGTAGTCTCTCCCTCCGACAGCGAACTCCTCTTCAATAACATCAAAGGCAAAAAACTACATACCGTCATACCAGGTGCCGACCATTCCTTCGAAGACCACTGGCCAGAACTAGCCAACCACATCAACGACTGGCTAAAAGTGCATTTCTAGAAAGAGTAGATCTCGATAGAGATCAAATACGGCAGGGATTAATCGCCGCGCAATCCGAGCTACGCCATTCATCATACTAAAATCTAACCCCTCCTCGGAATCTTAAGTCCTAGGATTCCAAAATAATTTAAAGTTGTTAGCTAGATTTCAGGAGTAACGCAGTGTGTTCATCAAACCCACTCTACCGAAAAAAACCCATAGGTAATTAAACCTATGGATTAAAAAATTCTGTATCCTAAGAGAACTTAGATCAGCATCAATGATGGCTGTTCAAGAAGCGTCTTGATCTCATTAAGGTAAGTAGCAGCCACTACTCCATCAATAACACGGTGGTCGCAGCTGAGTCCGAGGTTCATTCTTGATCCAGGGACGATCTCGCCATTCTTAACGACTGGCTTCTCGATTATTCCACCTACGCTGATGATAGCCGCTTGTGGTGGGTTTACGATAGCGTTGAAGCTTTCGATTCCCCATGCACCGAGGTTAGAGATAGTGATAGTTCCGTTGTCGAATTCGTTAGGCATAAGCTTCTTCGCCTTTGCTCTAACTGCCATTTCCTTGATCTCTTTAGAAATCTGGAGCATTGACTTAGTCTGTGCATTTTTCACCACTGGAGTAACGAGCCCGTCTTCCACTGCGATCGCAATAGACACACCAACATTAGCAAACTGAACGATACCAGCATCGCTGAATGAAGCATTCACTGCAGGCACTTTCTGACAGGCGTTGATCATCGCTTTAACAACGAAGTCGTTGAACGTAAATTTATTTTCGTGAGTCTGCTCAGCTTGTGAGTTCACTTGCTTACGCAGCTCAATGAGTGGACCTGCGTCGACCTCTACGTGAAGGTAGAAATGTGGAATAGTCTGCTTAGAAAGCAATAGTCTTTCAGCAATGATCTTACGCATCCCGCTAAGTGAAGTGACCGTATCTTCGTCAGCCACAACTGGATTAATTGCTGCTGGAGCCGCTTTAGAGGTAGGATTCTCCACATCTGCTGCAATGATTCTTCCTCCTAGACCAGTGCCTTGGAGTGACCCGAGATCGACTCCCTTTTCTGCTGCGAGCTTCTTAGCAAGTGGCGAGACACGGAGTCTTGACCCATCGTTATTAGAAGAAGCTGGTGTGCTGACTGCTGTTGAAGCTACTAATTGTGCTGGAGCTGAGCTCGCTGCTGGAGTGACCACTGCCTGAGTTGGTGCAGCTGATGATCCAGTCTCTTCACCTTCTCCTGAAAGAAAGCCAAGCACTGCTCCTACTGGAACCTTCGATCCAGCTTCTACTAAAATTTCTGTAAGAACGCCATCATCGAAGGACTCCATTTCCATGGTCGCTTTATCGGTCTCGATATCTGCAACTACGTCGCCGATTCCTACTTCGTCTCCCACAGCTACTCTCCAAGCGACAAGTGTCCCTTCGGTCATCGTATCCGACAGTTTTGGCATTTCTAATTTTACTGACATAATCTAAATAAATGAGTTGTTAATTGCTCTCGTTATTCTCTTAAATATTCGCCACTTGAGCAAGTTTTATATGAATAAATGATAATGCCCACTGAGCAAGCTCAGTGGGCATTATCCTAAATTTTTATGATTAGAGAAAATTACTTCTTAAGTGGTGGAGCAAGTGTCTTCATTGTTGGAATGAGGCCAATGTGTGGCTCACCAGTCCCGCTTTGTACAGTTACGCTGCTAGAAGAGCATGATGAGAATAGAACAGCAAATAATGCTACAGTGAGTAATTGAATCTTAGATTTCATAAGTAAATTCATATACTAGGTCTCTGCTTCTACATTTCAAATAAATTCTGTATAAATTTTCACACAGCCTCTAAAAATAACCGCAATGCATTGATTTATCCATATTTAAACGCTGCTAGAGCTACTTAAAACTGAGTGTTTTTATCTCAAATGGCGTGATTTGCAGTTCTATTTTCCCCTCGGATAGTTCTAATCCAACAGGAGCACACTCTAACATATTAACCTCGGATACTTCCTCATACAATTGACCTACACAGACATTCACGACTCCACGTGTCTGATGACCTTCATAGATTCTCACGATAGTATCATCTGATTTCTCAGCCTGTTTAATTGCTTCTATATAGACACCTGGCTTATCGACACTGAAGAAAGACTTCTTCTGCTCAAGTTCACCGTCATGCTCATCAGTAGAATGGCAAACTAGTGGAACATTGAGAGCGTAAGCTTCCTCGATTACTCCTCCATCTTGCAAGCTACCGCTATGTGGGAAAATAGAATAGGTGAAATGATGCACTCCACGGTCCGCTTCTGGGTCAGGTGCATTTCCCGCCTTCAGTAAAGTAAGCCTCATCACACTTCCATCGATATCATAGGCATACTTACAGTTATTCAGTAGAGCCACGCCATAATCCGATTCAGAAAGATCTGCCCACTTATGTGCAGGCACCTCAAACTTTGCCACATCCCAGCTAGTGTTATCATGAGTGGATCGTTCGACATGCCCGTATTGGATCTCGTAGCTTGCTCGGTAGCTCTTCACATCCACAGGGAATGCTACTTTAAGTAATCTATCACTCTCCTGCCAATCCACCTCAGTCACAAAATCGACTCTGCGGCTCCCAGCATTCATCACGATATCTTGCTCTATTATAGAACCTCCATTCTTGCCGAACCTACGTGTCACATGCACAACACACCTGAGATCAGACGCATGAACGACAGCCACCGTCGCTCCTTGAGTAAGGTTCTCCACAGTCTCTTTATAAAAAAAGTCCACATCCCAAGCATTCCATCTATTAGGATAATCTTTATGGAGCTGGAAGAGATTAGCGTGCTCGCCCTCTAAAAGAACTTCGCGATCATTCTCTATATCTAACAGACTTGTAATCAGACCTAGCTCATTTACTTCGAACTTCATCAAACCATTAGTCACGCTGATAACTCCCGCCTCTTCACACACAGATACAGCTTGTAGATTATCCGTTAGATTTTCACCTAGATCAGACACCACACTGTATCCACACTGAGGAGTGTTAACGAATCCTAGCTCACCCGATGGTAGCTCCACGACCTCAGCTCTTTCTTGAGCGAGAGAGTTAAATACTAACACTGGTTGCTCCACTCCGAGAGTAGAAACCTTCTGAGCCAATACATCTAGCCCAGCCTCACGCACAGCGAGAGCAGCTTCTTCTACATTCGCGTAGTCAATCTTACAGTCCCCATAGACCCAATGGATTGATGAGCCTGGGATAATGTCATGGAATTGGTTTAGAAGTAATGTCTTCCAAGCTCTATCCAGAGCACGTTTAGTTAAGTTATTAGATTTTTCTGAAATACACCCTTCTATGTCCCAAACTGGCACATTTTCCTCAGCAGGAAGTGCCCCTAATAGTTCATCGACGCCAAGTGAGCTGGCAATCACCTGAAGCATCTCAGCATCACGTAAAAGGAATTCGCAACGGCGGTTCATCATCTTTGTGTAAGCTTGACTAGTCAGCGTCCCACGGTGCAACTCTAAGTAAAGTTCTCCTTTCCATAGAGGCAGGTCAATGGCATCAACCTTAGCTTTCTCGAAGAAATCTACCACCGTCCCTATCTCTACTTTAGGTAACCCCTCGAAGTCACTAAAGCGCCTAGTGCGCTCGATCTGCTCCACAGTAGGGCCACCTCCTCCATCACCAAAACCAAACGGTATCAATGATCGGGTAGCCCTGTCATTCTCTCTAAAGTTTTTCTGAGATCGCATCACCTCTTCAGCAGAAAGTTCACAATTATAAGTATCTACTGGTGGGAAATGCGTGAAAATCTTGCTACCATCCAGACCTTCCCAGTTAAAGGTATGATGCGGAAATTTATTAGTATCACTCCACGAAATCTTCTGCGTCAGGAATGAATCAACACCAGATTTACGCAAAATCTGAGGTAGGGCAGCGGAGTAACCAAACACATCTGGCAACCACAGGTCTTTCGTTTCTATGCCAAACTCTTCTTCAAAAAATTGTTTCCCGTGAATGATTTGGCGGATCAAGGACTCACCGGAAGGAATGTTACAATCCGCCTCCACCCACATACTTCCCACTACTTCCCACTGACCACGCTTCACAGCGACTTTAATATCAGCGTAAATACTTGGGTAATATTTCTTCATCCATAAATACTGCACTGGCTGAGAGCAGACGAACTTGAAATCCGGATACTTTTCCATATAGCGAAGCATCGTCGAAAATGTCCTAGCGCACTTACGTATAGTCTCCCTAAGAGGCCAGCACCATGCTGTATCAATATGCGCATGACCCACTGCTGTAACCTTATGATTCGTATCGCCATTTTTCTTACTCAAAACTTCTGTTAGAGCCTCACGAGCTGATGCGATGCAGTCAGGATTCCCCATATCCAACACTTGGCAAGATACATTCAGAGCATGTAATAGCTGTCCTCTACGTGGGCTATCTTCAGCAAGCTGCTTCATACCATCAGCGGCAACAGTGAAATCCATATACAACTGGAACGCCTCTTCATCACGAGTAGCCAGCTCAGCATTCTCTAACCTGAACAGCACCTCCCCATCATAATCTGGCATCAACAAGTCACCATCACCCCAGAACATCTGTGCAACCGGATTAGCCGCAGCTTCGACATAAAACTCTATCTCTTCACCACCCTGAGCTGCTTCTAACATTGGCACAGCTTGACGGTTACGATTTACAGAGATTACAGGCACTCCATCCTTCCAGACCATCCCCTCTCTGCCAAATCCTTCACCATCGCTAAAATTTAGATTGATTAGAGCCACTACCTCTTCACCCGACCACTCGGCAGGCACACTCGCTGAAAATTTAAACCAAACAGTATCCCAGCGTGCTCCCCATTTCTGACCAACATCAAAAGGCTTAAAGTCCAGAGCCATCGCAGACTCATAGCTAATAGGTTCACCACCTACCACTGCCACTTGCACATGCAGACTCAACTTAGCCCTATGGATTAATGGTTTAATAAATCGCCCTGCAGCAACTGTGATTCTCTCTTCTGTGACACTCTTAAGTTTTAGCATAGTAATGGTAGTTAGATGTGATTGTCTAATAAAAAATTACTTACCGTTCATCTTCTTCAGAACTTCTTCATTCACCATAAAATTGCCACTACCAAACGGTTTAACAATGCCATCAGCGGCGACTTGATATTCGTAAACCTTCACAGGCTTAACTCCTGGTATAGTAGACATCAAATACACCCTAATACTAATTGGCTCCTTGCCAGTGCTTCCTTCTAGATTCTTAGTGGCGAACTGAACTTCGTTCAGTCCATTATTAGCTCCTCCTATCACGATCTCTGCCATGTTCGTATCCTGAAAACGGTGATCAGAGATTTTATTCACCTTCATACGCACTTCCCTACCTGGACAGAAAACATAGACTTTAGCGATATACCGAGCGCCACGAATTTCAATAGGTGTCACTGGACGTTTCCCGTCTGGAGCAAAAGCGGGTTGATTCACATACTTTAGATTTCCTGCCTTAAGCTGAGCACGCACTTCTTTGAGTTCATTCAGTCTGATAAAATCCACCTCACTGTATTTCCACATACCACCTTCATTCACGTAAGTAACAACCAAAAGGTTCTCTGGAATATCACCGCCCACTCCAAAATCAATTTTACCAAAATACACAGCAGTTGCAGTAGGGCCCTTCGAACTTATCCTAAGGGCCTTAAGATCTTTTAAAGTAGGTGGCCTCACAGGAATGCTAAATAGAGCACCCGGAAATGCCTTCTGCTCAGAGAGAATTCTATTTTTAATCGCTACCTTACGGTGACTTGCTGTGTAATACGCCCAGCGTTGATAATTCTTCTTGATCATCGCATCTCGCCACTCCACATATGTAACATCCAGCTTAGCTTGCAAACTTGCATCCACCTCGGCTTCTGCTAAAACTTTCCCAGATAGAGCTGAAGACACACCAAACACTATACATAATTGAACTAATAATTTTTGCATACTCTCACTACACATACATTTAGTGCATTAGAAAATAAAAAAATAGTCTAATTCATCCAGCACCAGAACACTTTTAAAAAATGGATCATGAAACGATCATCGAACCCAACTCTCCTACCCCCCTCATGAGAGAAAAAGAACTTCTCAAAGGAGCTAAGGTTCACACTTATAAAACTAGCGGGCTCAGAGATCTCGAAGCGCATATCTTCTACCCTAACGACTACATCAAAGGAGAATCTAGGACGACTATGATTTTCTTTCACGGTGGACTTTGGGATAAACAGATAGTTAGCCAATTCGTCCCGCAAGCTCTCCACTTTGTATCACGAGGAGTAGTGGCTGTGCTGGTCGAATATAGAGTATCCAGCACACACAAATCCACTCCCTTAGAATCACTAGAAGATGCTCAATCAGCAATCCTCTGGCTCCGACAAAATCAACGATACCTAGGAGTCAACCCGCATAAAATCATCGCCTGTGGTGCAGCCAGCGGTGCACACATAGCTCTCTGTGCAGCCATGAATCCTGTAGTGGATAATAATGGACTCTACGACAGCCGTCCAAATGCACTCGTGCTCTTTAGCGCTGTAGTCGATACGACTAAAGGAACCCCAGGATTCTCTAAATTTGAGAATAAGAAGCTAGCGAATCAGAACAGCCCAACGAAAAACATCCGCAAGAACGCTCCACCGATGATCTTCTATCACGGCACTGGAGACCAGACGACACCGATCAATACCGTCGAGCATTTCTGTAAAAAAATGCGGAGCAAGAAGAACCCCTGTCTATTCTACCCATTCGAACGAGGCACGCACAGCTTCTTTAACTTCAATGTGAACCAGCACAACTTCGTCCAATCAATAGAGAGTGCTGATGGATTTCTTTCAGAACAAGGATTCCTCCCAGACTCTAAAGACAGCTATATTTAAAAAATTGCCAGATTTGTCTCTTGGATTCAACTAATAAACGCAACTTTTGATAAGTAGGAAATAAACTGTTAATTAATATCACTTTACCTTCACGAGGTAACAAACGAGAGACAATGCTCATGGCAAGTGCTTAAGTAATATTCCCGCAAAATTTACTATATCCCCCACCATGAAATGTGCTAAGACACTGGCATGCGAACATTAATTAAGCGTGCTTTGACTAGCGAGAGTGCTCAGGAATCTATTACTATTAAAGGCTGGGTGAAAACTCGCCGTGACTCTAAGGCATTTTCATTCCTAGAGATGAACGACGGCTCATGCCTAGCGAATATCCAGTGCATCGCGGATGCAGGGATTCTGGGATATTGCGATGTGGCTAAAATGACGACTGGAGCCGCAGTAGGCATCACAGGGAAGCTTGTGGAATCTCCGGGTAAAGGCCAGAAGTGGGAAATCCAGGCGATTGCTATCGAACTGATCGGTGAGTCACCTGAGGACTATCCACTTCAGAAAAAAGGTCACACTCCAGAGTTCATGCGCTCTATCTCTCACCTCCGCCCTAGAGCGAATCTCTACGGAGCGGTGTTCCGTATGCGCTCACGTATGACTCAGGCAGTCCACAGATTTTTCGAAGAAAGAGACTTCACCAACGTCCACACACCGATCGTCACAGCATCTGACTGCGAAGGTGCTGGCGAGATGTTCCGTGTTACAACTAATGATCCGACCACAGACAAAGCCCAGAAGCCTGAGACTGATTTCTTCAAGAAGAACACTTACCTCACTGTCTCTGGCCAGCTAGAAGGTGAAGCATTTGCTACGGCTCTTTCTAATATTTACACCTTTGGTCCGACCTTCAGAGCAGAGAATTCTAACACCACTCGTCACGCATGTGAGTTCTGGATGATCGAACCTGAAATGGCATTCTGCGATCTCGAAGGCGACATGGATCTTGCTGAGGAGTTTGTTAAATACCTCGTCAAAGACGCTCTCGATAATAACGAAGGCGACTTGGAGATCTTCAACAAATTTGTAGATAAAGGACTCATCGAACGACTCAAGCATGTGGCGAAAAAAACATTCCAACGTGTGACTTACACTGAGGCAGTGGAGATTCTGCAGAAAAGCGGAAAGACTTTCAAATACCCAGTAGAATGGGGTGTGAACCTGCAGTCAGAGCACGAGAGATTCCTTACCGAAGAACACTTCAACTGCCCTACTACCGTTTATAACTATCCTAAATCCGTGAAACCATTCTACATGCGCACGAACGATGATGGCAAGACCGTCACCGCTATGGATCTCCTCGTCCCAGGGATAGGAGAAATCGTAGGTGGAGCCCAGCGTGAAGAGCGTATGGACGTGCTACAGGCGAATATGAAGGAACATGGTCTCAACGAAGAAGACTACTGGTGGTATATGGATCTCCGTAAATACGGAACTTGCCCACACGCAGGATTCGGCATGGGATTTGAGCGTATGCTGATGTTTGTCACAGGTATGAAAAACATCCGTGACGTCATCCCGTTCGCTCGCACACCTGGCTCTTGTGACTTCTAAGTCACAGTCTCATAGAGTTTTAGGATCTTGGATTCAACTAACTAATGCAACTTTCTCTTCGTTCGTTAATTGTTGATGTTTTTCTTGAGGTGACTGATATCCATGCCGTAAATTTTAAGGGTAATGTCTGGAGTAACCAGCCGACACCTATACATAAAAAGCATCTCAACTAATATTAGCTGAGATGCTTGACTTTTAAAAGTATGGTATACAATTTCGGTAATTACTTACTACGGCGTAAGATCAGAGCTAGACCTCCAAGACCAATGAGGACTGCGGAAGATGGCTCGGGGACTGATGATATATCTCTGAGCTGATATCCTGAAAGGAAATTTTGTGAGATATTTGCGTGTGCAGAAAGGAAATTTTGTGTGGTAGCATCAGCAGTAAATGTGCCAATGATCCACGCTCCATTTTCTACAGATCCAGAAGATGTTTTTTGAACAGTGATACCATCACCAACGGTCATTATAAAGGGGGTTCCTGACCTGTTGTCGCCTAAGAAGGTTTGCAGTTCATATTCATTTCCGATCGTTAGACCTGTCAATGTGATCGGGGTAGTACTTTCATAGTTATAACTAGCCTGTAGGTATAGTAAATCAAGATTTGCATCACCTGTGCTAACTTCGAAGGTATCGTTAGTATAATAGCCACTATCAAAAAGGTTAGTAGCCGTGAAGACTACTCCATTGATTGTCGTTGTATCAGTCGCTTCTCGAGCATCATTATTCACTAGGTTCCATGCTTCTATAGAAGTGCCCTTGGTGCTAATTTCACCTGGTGCAGCGTCTAGATCAAATTCTCCCCATGCTATAGTAGCTGCTGAGGATGATGCCATCATCGCTGTGGATGTCGCCAGAGCGACCGTATATTTATTAATCCGTGTTTTATTATTTATTGTGTATTTCATGCTTCAAGTTAGTTATTATTTATTTAGAAGGAGTAACTCGAAGGAGTAACTCGAAGGAGTAACTCGAAGGAGTAACTCGAAGGAGTAACTCGAAGGAGTAACTCGAAGGAGTAACTCGAAGGAGTAAAATTGTTACGATTTATAAAATCAGTTTGCAAGATAAAAAATTACTATTTTTCCAAAATATCAGTAGTTATCACACTACACGACAAAAATTAAGGGTTCAGTATTAGAGGGGGCTAAATAAAAGTTGCATTTATTAGTTGAATCCAAGTTTTTATATCACTATCATAAGGTCAATGTTGATTAGTTTGGGGCGGTGCTGTATAACAGCGTTATGGATGCAGTTCGAATCGATCGAGTTAATAAAACGTTTGGCAAAGATGTGGTGGCATTAGACAATGTGAACCTTAATGTTCTGGAGGGAGACTTGTTCTTCCTGCTCGGTGCGAGTGGCTGTGGCAAAACAACACTTTTGAGAATGATCACAGGCTTAGAAAAGCTGGATAGCGGGAAAATATATTTTGGCGAACGCAATGTAACAGAAGTGCCTACACATAAACGTGAAGCGACGATGATGTTCCAAAATTACGCTCTCTGGCCTCACATGACCGTGGGAGAAAATGTGGCATTCGGACTTGAGGAACGTGGGGTTGATGGTAATGAACTGGTCGATAGAACTTTAGAAGCACTGAAAGGTGTGCAGCTGGAAGGCTACGAGGACAGAAGGATCGACCAGCTATCTGGGGGGCAACAGCAGCGAGTCGCACTGGCGAGAGCACTAGTAGTGAGACCTAAATGCCTGCTACTCGATGAACCACTCTCAAACCTCGATGCTAATCTCAGAATGGAGATGCGTGGGGAGATCCGACGTATTGTAAAAGAGTATGGACTTACTGCTATATATGTCACTCACGATCAAGAAGAAGCGCTTAGCGTAGCAGATAAAATAGCGGTCATGAATAATGGCCATGTTGAACAAGTCGGCACTCCAGAGGAAATCTACCGCTGGCCTAAAACTAAGTATGTTGCATCATTCATCGGTCAAACGAACATGATGAAGGGCAAGGTGGAATGGATCGTGCGGGACAATAAAGAAGGCTACGTGGTTAGAGCGATGACTAAGGCGGGAGAAATCCTCCAAGGCACTGTGACTGATCCTGATTGGAAACCACAGGTTGGCGAAATGGTCGTAGCATCGATGCGACCTGAAATGGTGAAATTTGACGACAGCGGAGACATGATTAATCAAGTAAGCGGCAAGGTGTTACAGAGAGTCTACCAAGGAGCTACTATCCAATATCTACTGAAAAGTAGTGCCGGGATTTACCTGCAAGTCACAGTGATGAATCCACGTAAACTAATAGAACCAGGTGAAAAGGTGTCTATTACAGCAAGACAACAAGACGTCGTCATTCTGAAACCATAACCCCATGATCAAGAAATACGCATCTCACGAACTCTACGTGATAGTCGCCCTCATAGTGGTGGCAGTGGCTCCACTACTGTTGCAAAAGAGCGATCTCAATACAGCCTCTGATGCGGACAAGAGACTGGTGATCATGACACCTCATAATGAGACAATCAAGCGAGAGTTCAGCGAAGCATTTACTGAATACTGGCAAGAGAAGACAGGTGAAAAGGTCTACATCGACTGGCGCTCGCCTGGTGGCATTAGAGAGATACGCATGGTGCTAGAGAGTGATTTCAGCATCGCTGAAAAAAACGGTAGTGACAGCATCGGAGTTGATGTGTTTTTCGGTGGTGGTACATATGAATTTCAGAAGATGGCAAAGAACGATCGCTTAGCCCCCCTCAGAGTCTTTGAGCAACACAAGGAATGGTTTAAGGAATCTGGAGCGAAGAATGGTATCCGTGAGTCGTTCACTGGTGAGCGCTGCTACGGTGAGAAAAAACGCTGGATAGGCGTCTGTCTGAGCCAGTTTGGAATCTGCTATAATGTCGATGGCATCAGTGCTCTCGGCCTCGATCCTCCACAAAGCTGGGATGACCTTGGCAACCCTGAATATTTCGGCCATTTAGCTCTCGTTGACCCGACTAAAAGCGACAGTGTGGCAAGAGCCTTCGAGATGCTTATTCAGCAAAAAATTCATGTCGAACTAGCAATAGAAAGAGCTCGCCCAGGTGAGACTCGACAACAATTACGTAACCGTGCAATCCGAAATGGCTGGGCGAAAGGCCTCCAACTGATCCAGCGTATATCAGCCAATGCTAGATATTTCACCGACAGCGCCACTAAGATCCCCCATGATGTTTCACAAGGTGACGCCGTGGCAGGAATGTGCGGAGACTTCTATGGCAGAACGTATAATGAATCCCTCAAGAAACCTGACGGAACTAGCCGACTTCAGTGGGTCCCAGCTAAGGGAGGCACAAGCACAGGCGTCGATCCTGTAGGTGTATTCCGCGGAGCACCTAGCCCAGAGCTGGCACATGGGTTTGTGGAATTCCTCCTCACCAAGAAAGGTCAGATGCTATGGAACGCGAGACGTGGCACTAAGAATGGACCAAAACATAGAGTGCTTCGAAGACTACCCATCCGCCCAGATCTCTATCAGCCAGAGCAAGTGGCAGACTACTCAGATCCTAAGGAACTGCCGTATCTTAACAATGCAGATTTCACCTACGATCCATCCATCACTGGAGTCCTTTTCGAAGCGATGCGTGAACAGATCAAGGTCATGTGTATCGATACCCACGATGAACTGACTGATGCGTGGGGAGCCATCATTGCGAAATCTAATAATGGCGTCTTACCGAAGCGTCCACTGGAGAGATTCAACGATGTAAAACTCTTCTCCTACACCAATACTTTTCAGCTGAAGCGCGTGCTAGATAAGCGTAGAATCCCTGGTAACGGACAAGTGCAGCGAAACCTCTGGGCGGACGAAAAGCTCAATCGATTAGCCGCAATCATCCGGCGATACTACTCCGACGCCAAGAAGCTTGCGAATAAAGAAACCCCTCCTATGGACGCCAAATAACACAAAGCCATGATGAATAAATCTAAAGCCACGATCATTACTATCCTGGTCACTTTGTTTTTTGGGATCTTCTTTCTCTATCCAGTTTTTGAGATTCTAAAGGTCGCCTTTCAAGATGGAGATGGAGGATTCACCTTCAACTACATTCTCAATGTCTTCACCAACCCGAACTACCTAGAAGGGCTCTGGAACGCATTTACGATTGGGATATCGAGCACCATAGTGACCTTCCTCATCGCCCTGCCCCTGGCTCTAGCATCATACCGCTGGGTCTTTCCAGGTAAGAAATGGCTCACTGTCCTTATCCTCGTCCCCCTCGTGCTTCCTCCATTCGTGGGAGCTGTAGGAGTCAAGCATATCCTTGGTGTGCAAGGTGCGTTGAATGCCTTTCTCATCGATCTCGGTATGATGAGTGCCAATGCACCCACAGACTGGCTAGGTAAAGGGAAATTCTGGGGAGTGGTCATGATGAATGCCCTCCACCTCTACCCGATCCTCTTCATTAACATTCTCGCCGCGCTCAACAAGCTCGATCCAGCGATGGAGCAAGCAGCACAAAACCTCGGGGCCTCACCATGGACAAGATTCAGAAAAATCACCATGCCTCTCTGTATGCCAGGTGTCTTTGCGGGTGCCGCTATTGTCTTTATTTGGTCATTCACCGAGCTCGGAGTCCCACTAGTATTTGACTACACCACTGTCGCCTCAGTGCAAATCTTCGATGACATCAAAGACCTCTCTAATAACCCTACACCATATGCCCTCGTTACCGTGATGCTCTTTATTTCAGCGCTCGTTTTCGCTCTGAGCAAGCTCATCTTCGGCAGTAACTCACTAGCAACCTCTCCGCGTCCAAAGACCCGATACACTCAAAATACTCTGACTGGCGTTAAAGGCTGGATTCTAGCAAGCACCTTCATGCTCGTCTTTATTATCGCAGCAGTGCCACACTTCGGCGTTCTGTTCCTCTCAGTCTCTGGCGACTGGTATGGCACGATCTTCCCTGAGAGCATGACACTAGCCCACTATAACGAAGGTCTAGGTCATCCCGTAGTGATCGGTAGTATTAAAAACAGCCTAGTCTACTCACTCGGAGCTACACTACTCGATGTCATCCTCGGTGTAGCCATCGCTTGGGTTATCGTGCGTAGTAAGATATGGGGAAGAAATGTTATCGACGTCTTAATGATACTACCTTTAGCCGTTCCAGGACTCGTGCTAGCGTTTGGATACCGTGCGCTGAGCCAAGAAGGAGAAAATTTTGACTTCCTCACATTCGCCTCAGGAAATCCAGTCATTCTACTCGTGCTTGCCTACGCAATGAGACGTCTACCTTATGTCGTCCGTGCCGCCGTCGCTGGTCTCCAACAGAGCGATCCTGTCTTAGAAGAAGCAGCACAGACAATGGGAGCAAGTCCAAGCAGAACATTCAAACGCATCGGCCTTCCACTCATTGGGTCCAGCGTCGCAGCAGGAGCCATCCTCGCTTTCGCCTTCGCTATGTTAGAAGTCTCAGACAGCCTGATCTTAGCCCAGCAAACGGAACATTACCCCATCACCAAAACCATCTACGCTCTCCTCAGTATGCTAGGGAACGGTCACGAAGTAGCCGCCGCACTCGGCGTCTGGGCCATGATCTTCCTAGCCGTAGCCATACTCGGAGCCTTTGTTCTATTGAGCAAACGAGGCAGTAGTTTGTTCAAGCTGTAGATCGTACGATTTACATAACTTCTTAAAAACAAGACCGTCAAACTAGAGATCATTATGAAATGAAAAACTATTTACGTATCTACTCCTCGCCATTGAAATGATCATTTTCCAGGTTTTCGCTGGAGATATCTTCCCTGATGGTGGGATAAAGAGACTCTTAACTGCTGAATTAGTCGGCGGTGCGTGTGCGGGGGGCAGTTCTATTATAGACTGGAAACGTCAAGAGGAATAAAGCTCTTACTCAGACTCGCAGTTCTGCTGGCGAGCGATATCGTTTAGCGTGATAATACCTATGAGTCGTTTACCGCAGCTAAACCACAAAACAGTCCACTCAAGATACACAGTAAGAGAAACCGCTGACTATCGTCAAACCTGTCTCTAAGCCATGGGCGTATGTTAAATGGATTAGTTATCATGTCTTAATAAGAAAATAGCTTTTTGGTGAACTCCTCCTTACTGCTAATCCCTCGAATTTAATAGCTTTAAATAAGATTCTTTTCGAAAATTTATTTAACCCAACTTAACTTTCTTCGTCTTGCACAGATTTCCACAAGCGATTAATTTTTAAGGATTAGCCGGACTTTGTGAAATATTTCACAATATTCGCTTGATCGACAGGCTATATCAAGTTACTGACTGGTGGCTTCAAAAGATAAAGCACACAACTTCACACAGAAATGCGTAAATTTTTCACATCTATCTCACTACTCCTAGCGACAACAGGTCTTGCATCAGCAGCGCACCAGCTAACACCAGAGTCAAACGTCCTAGTAGGCAGCAGAGATGGCTTCGCTATCACCAACTCCATGATCATGGTCTGGGTAGCAACCGCTCTCATCGTTCTTTTCTGCCAAGCGGCAACTAAGAAGATGAAAATGATCCCTACAGGGTTCCAAAACTTTGCTGAATGGCTCATCGAATCACTCTACAACTTCTTCAGTGGCATCCTCGGAGAGCACCTCGCTAAGAGAACATTCTGGTTCTTCGGTGGAACTTTCCTTCTTATCCTTATCACTAACTGGATTGGTCTCGTTCCTGGAGTGGGAACATTCGGCATCGGTCATGACGGACACATGGAGCATGGTCTCCTACGCGGTGGCAATGCTGACCTCAACATGACCGCTGCGATGTCAGTAGTCTTCGCAATCCTCTGGTTCTACTGGGCATTCTCTGAGAACGGCACTGGTGGGTTCATCAAGCACATCTTCGCACCTAAAGGTAACTTCTCAGGAGCGATGAGAGTTGGAATGATCGCCATCTTCTTCCTCGTGGGTATTCTAGAAATCGTCTCTATCTTCATCAGACCTATAGCACTTAGTTTCCGTCTATACGGTAATGTCTACGGTGGTGAACAGACTCTCGAATCACTCATGACGCTTGGCGGTAAGTATTTCGCCTTCGCTCCCGCTCTTCCATTCATGTTCATCGAGATCCTCGTTGGCTTGGTGCAAGCGCTCGTATTCACTCTTCTTAGCGCAGTATTCCTCAAGCTCATCTGCGATCACGGCGATCACGATGAAGAGCACGCTCACTAGTCAACAAAAACTTTATACCCTTTCGGAGGTCAGACCATAGCAAAGACAGTGGGGGCCGCCAGTAACAACAAACAAACAAACAACAAAATAATATTATGTTCACATCAAAAGCACTATTCGTAGCAGCAGCAGCACTTGGCGGTGCACTCGGCATTGGATTCCTCGGCGGCAAAGCAGCTGAAGCAACTGGTCGTAACCCAGGAGCAGCAGGTCCTATCCTTACACTATCAATCATTTTTGCAGCGCTTATCGAGGGTATCTTCATCCTCTCTGCATTCGCTGTATCACTATAATTAATAGAGTAATTTAATTACCTTTTAGGGTGTCACTCCTACCGAGTGACACCCTACTAATAACAACTCGAAACTCACAATATAAAATGTTCACAATACTAGCAGAAGGAGCAAATCCTTTCACACAAATCACCGAACAATTTGGTGTTACTTGGCCGCTTTTCATTGCACAGGTTATCAACTTTATCCTTGTGCTGTTCGTGTTGAAGAAATTCGCCTTTGGACCTATTCAAGCAATGCTAGAGCAGCGTAAGAACAGAATCGCTGAAGGTGAAGAGAAGCTGAAGCGTATCGAAACTCAGCTCGCTGAGTCAGAGGAACGCACAGCAGCAGCAATCGACGAAGCTAATAGCACCTCTAAGCGCCTCATCGACGAAGCTAAGACTAGTGCTGCGACACTTTCAGAGGAAAAAACTCAGGAAGCAATCATATCAGCACAAGCTATCCTTACTAAGGCAGAAGAAAATGCTAAATCAGAGCGTAACCAGATGGTTGCTGAGCTGAAACAAGACTTCGGTCGCCTCGTGGCAGCTACTACAGCTAACGTCACTGGCAAGGTTCTTAATGATGATGACAACAAGCGCATCAACGAAGAGGCAGTAGCTAGCATCCAAGGCTAATTCTCAATTAACAATTTCTCAACGTCCGATCACCATAAATTCACATGAAAGTAACTAAAGACGCAGCCGCAGCAGGAAGACGCCTCTTCAGACTATGCTCACCACAAGGTAAGCTAGATGAAGACAAGCTTCGCCATATGTTCAAGGCAATCGCCGAGCGCAAGCCTAGAAACTTTAAAGGTATCTTAGCAACACTCCACCGCCTAACACGTCTGGACCTAGCTAAACGCCACGTGATAGTAGAGAGCGCTCAACTGCTCGATAACGCTACAGCAAGTGACATCTCTAACAAGATCACCACACAGCACGGTGAAGGACTCACATTTGAATATAAAATTAACCCCGCCTTGTTAGGTGGTATTCGCATCCGCAAAGGCGATGATGTCTGGGACGGGTCAGTAAAGGCCAAACTCGATAAACTAGCTAATGCGTTTTAATAGTAAAAGTAAAAATTTAACAAACGAACTACCGCCGATAACGGCAACTAACAACTTAACAAACAAATAGTCATGAGCAGCATTCTTCAGGAACTAGAACAGGAAATCGCGAACGTAACGACTTCCGTAGGTAAATCAAACGTAGGCACAATCCGTGAAATCGGTGATGGTGTCGCCAAGGTAGAGGGTCTTAGTGACTGTCAGCTAAACGAGATGATCTCATTCCCTGGTGGAGTGACTGGTCTTGCAATGAACCTTGAGGAAGGTGAAGTCGGAGCGGTTCTTCTCGGAGAATACCTCCATCTCAAAGCAGGAGATGAGTGCCACACTACTGGAAAGCTACTTTCTGTTCCTGTAGGTGAAGCACTCCTTGGTCGTATCATCGACACACTCGGTGTTCCTATCGACGGTAAAGGCGAGATCGCAGCATCTGCTAACTACCCTGTTGAGAAGTTAGCTCCTGGTATCATTAAGCGTAAATCAGTCTCTGTCCCAGTGCAAACAGGTATCATGGCTATCGATGCTATGGTTCCAATCGGCCGTGGACAACGTGAGCTCATCATTGGTGACCGCGGAACTGGTAAAACTACTATCGCGATCGATACTATCATTTCACAAGCGAACCAGAACAAGGCTGCTGAACAAGGCAAACTTAAGGACCACACACCACTCTACTGTATCTACGTATGTATCGGCCAGAAGGCATCTAACGTAGCACGTATCCAGACGACTCTTGAAGAAGCAGGCGCTATGGAATACACAACAATCGTAGCAGCAACAGCAGCTGACTCAGCGGCTAACCAGTATCTCGCACCTTACACAGGTTGTGCAGTAGCTGAATACCTAATGGATCAGGGCAAGGAATGTCTCATCGTATTTGATGACCTTTCTAAGCACGCTGTAGCTTACCGTCAGGTATCACTCATTCTTAAGCGCCCATCAGGACGTGAAGCATATCCTGGAGACGTTTTCTACCTTCACTCAAGACTCCTTGAACGTTCAGCACGTCTCTCTGAGAATGCTGGTGGTGGATCACTTACTGCTCTTCCTATTATTGAAACACAAGCTGGTGACGTATCTGCATACATCCCAACTAACGTTATCTCAATCACAGACGGACAGATCTTCCTCGAGACAGACCTCTTCTACCAAGGCATCCGCCCAGCGATCTCTGTTGGTCTTTCAGTATCCCGTGTGGGATCAGCTGCTCAGACTAAGGCTATCAAGAAGGTATCTGGAACGACTAAGCTAGACCTAGCTCAGTTCCGTGAACTTCAGGCATTCGCTCAGTTCGGATCAGATCTTGATGAACAGACTAAAGGTAAGATTGAAAAAGGTCTACGTATCGTAGAACTCTTTAAGCAAAACCAGTATGCACCTAAGTCTATGCAGATGCAGGTAGTAGTCCTCTTCTCAATGCAGAACGGATACTTCGATGATGTCGCTGTAGAAAGCATTAAAGAGTGCCAGGCAGCTCTTGAAGAATACATGGACACACGCAAGGCAGACGTTCTCCAACTCATCGCCGACGATAAGGCCATGACAGACGGAGTTAAAGAAGGCCTTCACACTGCACTCAAGGACTTCAAAAGCTCTTGGAAATAAGGTAAATTAATAAAGCACTGTGAAAGCAGTACTTCATTCGCTACCTACTTAATTTTCTATTTACTAACTACTTTAATAACACATGGCAAACCTGAGAGACATCCGCCGACGCATCAAGTCGGTAAAAAACACAGCACAGATCACCCGTGCAATGCAGCTTGTCGCCGCAGCCAAAATGAAAAAGGCCCAAGACCAAGCGCTCGCTGGTCGTATGTATGCTGACCAACTGAACCAAGTTCTCGTTAACCTAAAGGAAAACGCTGTTCAAGAAGTGCACCCGCTTCTTGAACAGCGTGAAGGTGAAAGAGTTCTAACTCTCGTCATCTCTACTGACAAAGGTCTCTGTGGCGGTCTTAATACAAACCTCCTCAAGATCGTAAGAACCCAGCAGACTGAAGAGACTGAATACGCAACGGTAGGTAAGAAACTCCGCATGCAAATCGAAAAGACTGGCAACAAAAATATTGCTGACTTCATCGTCCAAGATCCAGTTTCCTTCTCAGAGGCTCGTCCTATCGCTAAATTCCTCACTGAGCAATTTCTCGAAGGCAACTATGACAAGATCAAAATCTGCTTCACTAACTTCGTATCGACTCTTACCCAAGAACCATACTGTGCTCAACTTCTCCCTATTGAAACTGACAAGCTAGCTGAAAAGCGTGCTTACGAAGGTGATGAGAAAAATCAGATCAAGGAAACAGACCACGAATCAGCTCTGTCTAAGGACTATGAGTTCGAACCTAGTCCAGAAGTTGTTCTCGATACATTACTTCCACAGTATCTCAACTTCCAGATCTATCAGATGATCTTAGAATCTCGTGCTTCTGAGCACTCAGCAAGAATGGTCTCCATGAAGGCTGCTACTGATAATGCGAAGAACATGATCGATGGTCTAACACTCGACTATAACAAGCTCCGTCAGGCAGCAATCACCTCTGAGCTTCTAGAAATCACCACTGCTATGAAAGCAATGGAGTAATATTACCTTCAACAGTAAAATACCCAACAACTAAAACTATTATTTATAATGATTAAAAAAATATCAATGCTCTTAATAGCCTTAACAGCTCTTATGATGTCATCTTGTGTAACTCGTCTTACGGATTTTACATTTATGTCTACTAAGAACGTTACTCTTAAAAACATAAGTAACTATAAAAAAGGCCCTAGAGTCATAGCTGAAGATAAGAAGCGTATAATAACTGTTATTCCAACGGGCGTCCCAAATGTTAAAGAGGCAATAGACAAGGCAATCGAATCTGTTCCAAATGGAGCAGCTCTAACAGATGGAGTTATCTCCAAAAAATGGTTTTATGTACCTTATATATATGGTGAATTTTCATATATAGTTGAAGGTAATGTCCTACTACAAAATTAATGTGATCCTCACCAAGTGAAATTTCAAACTAACCAACCAAATAAAAATATGAGTAACGCAGGCAAAATCGTTCAGGTAATCGGCGCAGTAGTAGATGCTGACTTCTCTAACGCAACAACACTTCCAGATATCTATAACGCACTTGAGATCAATTTCGAACTCGAAGGTGCACCAGCTAAATTAGTTCTCGAAGTACAGCAGCACCTCGGTGACGGCTGGGTTCGTGCTATTGCAATGAGCTCTTCAGATGGCCTTAAGCGTGGACTTGAAATCACTGACACAGGATCTCCGATCACAGTGCCAGTAGGTGACCAAGTTCTCGGACGTATCTTTAACGTCACAGGTGACATCGTTGATGAAAACGTGCCACTCCCTGACACTAGCAAGCGTGCTTCTATCCACAGACCAGCTCCTAAGCTCGTTGACCAAGCGTCTTCTACTGAGATCCTCGAAACAGGTATCAAAGTAATCGACCTTATCTGCCCCTTCCTTAAAGGTGGTAAAGTTGGAGCATTCGGTGGTGCAGGTGTTGGTAAGACAGTTGTTATCATGGAGCTCATCAACAACATTGCTCTTGGGCATGGTGGTTACTCAGTATTCGCTGGTGTAGGTGAAAGAACTCGTGAAGGAAATGACCTTTACTGGGAAATGCTTGAGTCGAAAGTTATCGCCTGTGAGCGTGACGAAAACGATGATCCTAAGCGTGACGAAAATGGTAACCCAATCCTCGTCCCTGGATCTAAAGTAGCACTAGTATACGGACAAATGAACGAGCCTCCTGGAGCACGTCTTCGTGTTGCGCTTTCAGCTCTTACAATGGCTGAGCACTTCCGTGATGAAGAAGGACAAGACGTGCTACTCTTCATTGACAACATTTTCCGTTTCTCACAAGCAGGATCAGAAGTATCAGCTCTACTTGGAAGAACTCCATCAGCAGTTGGTTACCAGCCTACACTTGCTGAGGAAATGGCAGGACTTCAGGAGCGAATCACTTCTACTAAGAAAGGTTCTATTACTTCACTTCAGGCAGTTTATGTTCCTGCGGATGACTTGACTGACCCAGCTCCAGCTAACACATTCGCTCACCTTGATGCTACAGTTGTGCTAGAGCGTTCACTTGCTGAGCAGGGACTCTTCCCAGCAGTTGATCCACTCGCTTCTACATCTAAAGCACTCTCAGCTGACATCATCGGCGAAGAGCACTACAGAGTAGCTCGTGGAGTTCAGAACACCCTTCAGAGATACAAAGACCTTCAGGACATCATTGCAATTCTTGGAATGGACGAACTCTCAGACGAAGATAAGATGAGCGTTTACCGTGCACGTAAAATCCAGCGTTTCCTTACTCAGCCGTTCCACGTAGCGGAAGTATTCACAAACGTAGCGGGTGTTTACGCTTCTACTGAAGACACTGTGAGAGGTTTCGCAGAGATCCTCGACGGTAAGTGGGACGACGTGTCAGAAGGTAACTTCTACATGAAGGCCGGCATCGAAACAGTATCACGTGACTAATTTTAACTTTAAACTAACACCATGCTTCAACTAGAAATCGTAACTCCAGAGAAAAAGATCTTCTCAGACACAGTATCAGACGTTTACCTACCAGGTGTTGACGGTGAGATGGGTGTCCTAGAGCTCCACGCAGCACTAGTCACGGCTCTCGCTCCAGGCGAACTCCGCTACCTCAAGGACGGCACAGTTCACGCCCTCGCTATCGGTTCTGGATTCGCTGAAGTCACTCAAGAAAAAGTATCAGTCCTCACAGACTCTGCATTCGGAGACGACGACATCGATGAAGCTGTTGAAGAAGCTGCCATGAAGCGTGCTGAAGAGGAGCTTGCAAAAGTTTCCACTGAAGAAGCAGAAGAAGCAGCACACCTTGAGAGCATGATTGCTACCAACACAGCAAGACTGCTCCTCAAGCGTAAGAAATAGTGTCACTCATTTTTCACTGGATTTCAGCTAGCTTGACTTAGTAAATTATACCATCTTCACTCTGGACTTTTCATGTCCAAATCTTTATGTTTACCTCAACTAAATTTGAACATAAAATTATAAAGAAAATACTCACCGCAGCTCTCGTGCTTTTTGCCCTCATGAGCTCATCCGCACTGGCCGCCGACTTTCGAATCTGGACATCTGTAAAAGGTTCCTCACTCGAAGCTCAGCTCACTTCTTATGATGACGGAGTCGTCAACCTTACAACCAAAGAATCTAAAGCGATAAAGCTCAAAGCTGCCGACCTCAGTCTTGCAGATAGGCAGTATCTCATAGAATTTACTGACGCTAAGGAAGATCTTCTTTATAAGGTAAAATCTTCCGTGCCTGAGCATCAATACCGTAAACCAAAATATTTCCTCAAAAAGCTCGAGGAGAAACTCTCGTTAGGTGACTCTGAGCTAGAATTTAATCTCTACGAGACTGAGCACTTCATGTTCGCTGCTTCATCTGGCATCACCCCTAAAGGAATCGCAGAAACAGCAGAAGCATGCTGGCATGGTATGTCGTTTCAGCATTATGAATTCCGTGAAAACTGGGGAACCACCAAATTTCTAATCGTTCTCCCAAAAGATGAAAACCTCTATAAAGCTATTGGTAAATATGTAGTAGCGGAGCTCAAAAAAGCCAACCAAACTGATCACGCTAACAACGTCGCTGCGACTTGGGACATGACAGGTTCTAACTATCTGACCGTTCCTCAAGCCGCTATTGAAAAACATAATCTCAAGAAACATGGTCGTATTTTCAATACAAAAGACTCAAAAGACTACCGAAAGGACTTCGATCCATTTCAAACTCACGTTATTTCCAGCGCCTTGTTTACTAAGCAAATCGGTGGAATCTCTTCCATCAGTGGTAGCGGCTATTTCGCTATTTCTACAGGTCACGCATATTACAAAGAAATACGACTTGCTCAAAAAACCGAAACCAACCTTATTTCTAAAGAATACGATGCAGGCATTGGATCTAAATCAGGATTCGCAGATGGCACATCTTGGGCTAACTCACTTAAAAAATTAGTCAAAAAAGAAGAAATAAAACCAGACATTATCAAGACCTTAGCGATCAAAGACGCTAGTGAACTAGACCCTAATAAACTCGTCACCATGTATGCTCTTTCATACTATCTGCAGAGCACTCAGAAGCATATCGCTAACTATGCTAAGTTGGTCCGCATCATCAATACTTCAGATCAAATCCCAGCACCTACAGAAATGGCTAAAATCTTTGGCTTTGAGACAGTAGAAGCATTCCAGGCAGATTGGATCGAATTTATCAAATCTAAAAACTTCAAATAAGTTAACCCAGTCCAACAAAGCTATAAAAATTAAATCATTATTTACACTCTGTGCCATAAGTCTAGGATACCTAACAACAGCTACAGTCAGTCACGCTAAAGAAGAAATCCAATACCGTGTGTTTATCAATGCTAAAGGAAGTAAGTTACAAGCTGTCCTAATAGATAAAACAGACACGCATGCCACTCTTTTACTCAGTAATGGTAAACGAGCTAAAATAGAGATCCTCAGCCTAAGTGAGGCTGAGCAAGCCTATGTAAAGTCTTAGGATCAGGCTAAAGCCTACTTCCCCACCAAGTACAGAAGTCTTTCCGTCGGTGCGCTTCTCACCCTCCGTGGCTATGAAGCAATCCCTATCAAACTCGATAACAACTCCATAATCGTAGAAGCTAAAATCAACGATAAATCTGCTAAATTTATTGTAGACACAGGAGCGGGAACATCACTATTTCATACAGGTGCCGCTACTAGCGGCAGACTGTAAACTAGGTGAGTTCAATGAAAAAGTCTATGAAATCTCAGGTGAAGTCCCAGCAGCATTCTCTCAGGTGAACAAACTCCAGATTGGTGAAGCCATTTTCACCGATCGTAAAATCCTCTCAACTGATCTAGCCAAAGATGAACTAAACTCAGAGATGATGGGCTTCTAGGTGCTGAAATATCCTATCAAGAACGTAAACTCTTCCTTAGATCTGATAAATCTGAGAAACTTGACTTCAGAATCTTCAAAACTAAAGATAAAAAGACTTATCCTGGATCTATTATTAAAAAATCAGCCACAAGCATCACCATAAAATCGACCTCGGCTAAAACGATGCAAATCCCTATTTCAAGATTGCTACCAGAAGATGCCACTTATGCTATTAATTGGACTGAAAATGGTGCATTATTTCTCAAAGACTTCAAAACTACTTTCTTAAAAAACGGCTTAACCAAGCTAAGAAAAATAACATCTCTTATAATCGGCACTTTCCTGGGACCTGATGGTAAGTAATATAGTACGCTTGGGCGTCTGACTAACCATATGTACCATGAGCAGAATACGAGTCGAAACAATTTAAATATCTTCCTAAATGAAAAGCTACTGACATCATCTATGTGCTTGCTGTATTCCATTCTGAGCAGCTCTACATTTAAGCTCTCCCAATGATGCTTGAACAGCATATCTGTCACGACTGCTTGACCATAAAATGGTGGTGACACCTGCCCCATCAACAGAACATCTGCTCTTTCTTTTTGAACTTTAGACATTTTTAAATTACTTTTTTGATGCTAGTTTATTAAACATTTTAGTTGGTTGCTTAAACAATTTCACAAAAAATAATAAAACTAAATCTACTACTGGATTCAACTCCAGGCTTTTGAATAGAGTTAGCCCATAATGACGCCTAATTGCACGTTGTTCTGCATACTGCAACTCTTTGTCTAATAAACCATCGATGTCTTTTTTCTCTTGATGCCTGAAGCTTAAATTCTCCCCATGTAATCTAAAATCCGAAACAATTTCTTTTACATACTGAAATTTCTTTCCAAGCTTAGCCAACCGCAAATAATACTCACCATCCATTACATATTTAAACCTTATGTTTAGTAGGTGATCTTCATCTATAATTGTTTCTCTACGAAGAAACGTCGCAGTAGATCCAATATAACAATTTCCATGAGCCAAAGTTAGTCTTCTAAATGGAAACGCACTGACCCTTCTCATAAATTGGCTCTCCGAATCAATAAAGTCCCAGCCACCATAGACAACATCCGCATCGGTTCGCTCTAAAATGTTCTTCATTTTCAGCAGCGATGATTCTTTCATGACATCATCTGTGTTAAACCACATCACCCACTTGCCACGTGCTCGTTTAAATCCTTTATTAATAGCCTCAGACATCCCTTTATCAGGCTCCACTACTAAATCTAAATGATCATACTCTTTTAAAATCTCAAGTGTTCCGTCAGTAGAACCAGCATCATATACTATGTGTTCAAAGCTGACCCCCTCTTGTTTCATCACACTATCTATACATTCTCTTACATATTTATTGTAATTATAGCTAGGGGTAATAATCGAGAAATCTACATCTTCTATATCGGTCTCATTATTCATAATTTCATAAAAAAAATAACATTATATTCTATGGGGCACCCCCATAATTCGACCACTAGAAGGCTAAATGAAGTTATGGTGGAGGAGCTGGATTGCTTATATATACATTCTAAGTTTAATATCCAAGGTTTATTCCCAAAATTCTTCGTCTAGCCCCCTCCTAGCCTGTATTCAGCTTACTTTACGTGGAGGTGTTTTGGGACTTTCCTTATTGATGGTGTATGATTTCCTAATGCCTCGTGTGGTCGCCAAGTATTGTAGCGTTCAAACCACTTTTTAAATCCCTCACAAAACGCGATTACTGTGCTGTGTTCAAACAGGTAAATCTCCTCATATTTAACACTTCGCCAAAGCCTCTCGATGAAGACATTATCCATCCAGCGTCCTTTGCCGTCCATGCTGATTTCAATGCCGTTACTACTCAACTCAGCCGTCCACTCAGCACTGCTAAATTGGCTCCCTCTTTTTTCATGATGTTTGAGCTACTTATCTGATGCATTCTTTCGCTCAAAGATTTCACACATTCGTTCCTCAAGCTCCTTTTTCCAGGAACTGACTTGAGTTGGAGCAATATCATTATCTTGAGCGAGTTGCTGGATAGTGTTCTCTTCTTTGAGAGCTTCTGTAGCGACCCAAGCTTTGAACTCGGCTGTTAGATGTCTTCTTTTTCTTTTCATTTATATAGTCTATCTTCAGGTTATCCCTCCTGTTAGATCAGCAAATCTACTAACAATTCATTGGATCCGTTTCCTGGGACCACTTCAAGCCTCGCCGCCCATTTCTTGGCGTAATCGTTGTAAACGTTTACGATTCACAGTGAGTTCATTTTTAACCTACAATATGGATCGCTCTGCGTTATTAGTGGCGTAGAACCCAGGCAAGACACTCAAAAGGACTAACATCAATTAATTGATCAAACCACAAGCACAAACCAGCGATAAATCCCTAGAAAAAATCAAATAATACAATCAATAGCAGTTAGATTCCTCTCAAATTACAAGGGCTTGGGAAAAGATAAGCTGCCAGAGGCTACCATTAGTTAATATGTGGCGGATTCAATACGTTTTCGTATAATTCCATCAATCTCGTTGCATGTTTTCTCTCGCTCGCAATTATTTTAATGTGATCAGCAGCTAAAGAACCTAACCGTTTTTGATTTAAAATAGCATATGTTATCGCTTGTGCAAAGTCTAACTGGTCATATGGCTCTGCAAGATACCCAGTTTCCTTATGCAACACTATCTCTAGGATACCTCCAATTCTAAACGCCACTACCGGAAGTCCGCAAGCTCCTGCTTCAAGCACGGTATTTGGATAATTATCTTCTCTAGAGGGACACAGAAATACATCACAGCGACGGTAGACCTCAGCTAACTTTTGATCTGAGTCTAGTCTTCCTAGAGAAACACATTCCATTCCATTAATCACCCCAACACCAATATCCCCACCAAATACAGCTAGTACGCAATCCTCAATAATTTTGTCTGGTAGACACTCGATTGCATCCATTAATAAATCTAAACCTTTACGATGATCAGTTATACTAGCTGTGCCAAATAGTAATATTTTTTTATCTAGAGGAAAGGGAAACTCAGACCTGTCACGCTCCGTAGAAGGAGAGAATACTGATAGGTCTATACAATTCGGAATAACCCGGTTCCACTTCCTCCCCTTGAATGATGAATTTTTAACTAGCTTACCTAACCAAGACGAGGGAGTTATGATTCCTTCAGGTTTAGTCAACATTATCTCACTAAAACGCTTTTCTTGATACTTACAAAATAAGGATGCGTCCAACTTGCCCATCGTGGCTGCTGCTCCCGCTATATTCCAATCATTGAATAGAGAACCCGCATAATGAGAACTCCCTGTCACTATCCACATGTCGTGCGCTGTCCACATAACAGGGCAAGGTATGCGCTGGATTTCACTCATACTCAACATCCCAGAATGTACCCAGTGTAAATGGACTAAGTCTGGTTTCAATCCAGCTATTTCTCCTAATATAAATCCTGGGACTAAATTTGAAGATCTCAGTTGCATATCACCAACAGGCATTTTTCGCTTCTGCCATTTTTCGATGCCTAGTTGAACACGTCGCCAGATTTTCCTTAATAAATCATACTTTAGGCTATGCACTCGAGTCGCATTTGTTTGTTTGTTAGCCACTAACATATCAGACTCACACCCTGCATCGAGCAACGCTTTGTGTGTTCGACACACGGCTATGCCTGATCCGCTGGAATCAGAAAATGTAACATGTAAAACTCTATATTTCATTGATCATCTATTTTACTGTTAACATTTCGGTTATGAAAACCTGGTCGGTAGTATTCAAAAACTAAATACCCTAATAAAGTCCAATGAATAATTGCGGCATAGGGAATTTCATAAGTCGCCTGAATAAGACTATTCCCCAGTCCAGAAACGACAACACAGAACGCACTTAAGTGCTCATATTTGTAATTATTACTACTGAGATATCTTCTAGCAAATTTGCAACAAAATACAAATATCCATAGAAAAATAGGCAAGAATATTACTAATCCTGATAACCCCAACCTTCCAAATATTGTAAACATTATATTATGAGGGTATCGTGCATGCTTAATATCATCTGCTATTCTGTCGTATCCATAATATTGATTGAGAAAGCTACTGCTAATATCTCCCCCGTATCCCACCCCCATAATGGGGTTATCATTCATAGTGTCCTCGTAGATGACTCTCCACCATTCCATGCGCCAATCAGTCGTGTTTTTTTGACTTATGTCTCCAGAAAACGCCGTCGATAAAGTGATGATATGGTCATTCTTAGATAGGAAATCAGGTAGCTTTCCTAAACTAGATAGCTGATTTAAGACGACTAAACCTATTAGAGACAATATGGCAAATCCTCCTCCTACTAATATGAATTCTACTCTTCTTGCTACGAATCCTAATAATGCACACAACAGTAGCGTACAAAAAATCCCAGCAGTTTTATCCATCATAATAAAAACTACCGACACTATTAAAACAGGGAGATAAGAGATCTTTTTCGTAGATATAAATCTAACAAAAATAGTAACCCCAAATGCGATAGTCAGAGGCAGATTGATATCGGGGTGAGGTAAATATATTTTCTGAAACCATATATTTATATCACCTAGTTTATCAGATAGATTGAGATTATAGCCTATCAGTCCGATAAAGCCAAATAACATTACCCAAAATATCGATTTTTGGAATACAAAATAAAATCTCCTATTTGACAAGATCGCAAATGTCCCTACAAAATACAGCCCATAGTAGCATACTGAGGAATCACGTATACTCATTAGTCCATATTCTAAGATTTCATATGACAACCTTATCACGGTATATAAACAAAATATATAGATCAACAAGTGAAGTGTTGTTGGAATAAAACTACCAGGCGTCCGTAGACGGAATAATAAGCCTAGCATCAGTAAGCTCAGGGCTATCTCACCAACGTAAAATGGTTCTAAGGGGGTTAAGTAAGCAAAGCCCTTGCCCCCAAATGCGTAGCCTAAGCAGAGAATGATTAGAAATTTACCATCAAACGGGAGACCTCGACCAACAAAAGCCAAAACAAAACAAAATGCAGTATAAATCAATATCTGCAGCCACTGAGACGAGTTCACTCCCAACATTTCTATAATCGCCCACAGTGAGACGAGTAAAACAAAGGTTACAAACATGCTGTGCACTAATTTTTTATTCATTCGTTGGTCTTGTATTGATTTCTTTTAGGACATAAACACCTAGTTCTTGATGAGTATAATTACCTCTAGCATGTTTATATGAATTCGCTATATATAAAATGCGTTCAGTTTTTGTCATTTCGGGGATGTCCCACAGATCATTAAAACTCAGCTACGGTTCATTAGATGAGTTATATCATTTGATTGATGTTGAGCAAGCTTTAAGCTCCGCATTATCTGCTGGAGTAGAGTAGCGAGGGGAACGCAACGGAAGCAAATAATACGATCGCCAATACCCCCCAGCCCCAGGTCTTTCGCATGACGAATCCTGTTGAAGCCACTTTCTGCCCATAACATACCGCTTGCACTCCAGCGACTGACCATGTCTCGCTTTAGGCTCCAGCGCTTCACATTCCCTGTGGCTTCTCGCCAGTTTCTAAATGCATTTTCTATACAGTTGGCGCTTAAAAAAGTGCCGTTTCCTTGGCCTGTCGTTTAGAGCTTTTTCAACTTTAGGTAACCTCTGGCAGCCTGTAATAATTCCGCTTTAATGTTTTCAAATTTGTCTGATAGATTAAATTGAGCTTATGAACTTCCGAGAGCATGAAAAAGGTGGCAATTTATTCTCAGCCATCTTCCACAGCCCTAATTACATCTTGGATGTCTAGCTCTGATTTTACGCCGTAGTAAGTAATTACTGAAGTTGTATATTATACTTTTTAAAGTCAAACATCTCAGCTAATATTAGTTGAGATGTTTTTTATGTATAGGTGTCGACGGAGAAGAGCTTCGAGCATTGGATCATAGGGCCCAGGAGTTAGTGCCGAGGATAACAGGAATGCAGGTCGAATACATAACCGCCACCGTCGAGTTCCCGGCGGGGTTAAATTGGCACGAGACAGAGGACATCAAGCTTCTAATAAAGGACTCATCCTGTCAGATAACAAAATCCTGGCTGTCCTACCAGCCCCACTCACGAAGCCTGTGTTACCAGAACTCTCAACTAATAACCCTCCTGCTGATACAGCCAAAAAGGAGTTATTTCAAATACAAGTAGACACCAAGGCTGGCGAGCAACTGAAGTTGAAAATAAGTCCTAACTTCGAGATTTCTTTCCGATGGTGTCCGCCGGGTCAGTTCACTATGGGCAACTTCTATGGGGAAAAAGGACGTGCATTAGATGAATTCCCTCACGTGGTAAAGTTCAGTAAAGGATTCTGGATAGCAGAAATTGAATGCTCCCAGGTTCTATGGGTTAAAATCATGAAGTCAAACCCTAGCATTCCTAATGATCGTGACCTACCAGTAAACAATGTTAGCCATCGAGACATCATCCAGTTTCTAGCCAAAATCAACAAAGAAGGCAGTGAACTACCTAAATTTGATCTACCCACCGAATCACAATGGGAATATGCATGCCGTGCTGGGGCTAAGACGCCATTCAATATCAGACAAGCAATCACCTCGCTCAACAGTCGATTAGCCAACTTTGACGGCAGACACCCATACGGAGTTGTGTGGAAAGGAGTATTTCTAAAGAAATCTCTCAAGCCTAGAGAGTATCCACCTAATAGCTGGGGCATATATGACATGCACGGTAATATGCTAGAATGATGTAAAGACTACTACAGCAAATACCCTAGAAAAAAATTAACATCGAGCCTTTTCAGAATTTCGATGCAGGTTACATTGTTCTAAGAGGTGGAAGCTATGGAGACCATGGATACAAATGCAGAGCATCACAGAGATTTAAACGTGAGCCAGGTAGCAAGAGCAAACACCGCGGCTTCCGTCTAGTGATCAACCCCGAGTTGAAATAGCTTTCGTGTAGAAAGATTCTTCGGGACTTAGATATGAATCCGTCATGCTTCACGTTTGAAGAGCCATAAAAACCAAACAACTTCCAGCCACGTAGTTTTAATACATAAATCTAGTCGATCATTTACCTCTGCTCACAGAACTTCATTTCAACTGACTTTCTACTACTATTATTGACCTACTCCCATATTAGATCAATAATTCCCTTATGCGAAAGCCATCACTAGCTGATCTCAGAGAAAACTACACCAAAGCAGGTTTAGACACCATTGATGTCCACCCTGACCCAATAACACAATTCAAAAACTGGATGGATCTAGCTATTGCATCGGATATCGTAGACCCAAATGCAATGGCTCTTGCCACTGCAGATAAAGACAGCATTCCCTCAGCACGTATAGTCCTGCTCAAGCACTATGACGAACAAGGCTTCTGCTTCTTCACCAATTACACTTCTCAAAAAGGCAAAGACCTGGCACAGAATCCAAATGCTTCTATCGTCATCCACTGGAAGGAACTAGAGCGCCAAATCTGCATTAAAGGCAGAGTAGAAAAGGTTACTAAAGAAGAGTCAGAAAACTACTTCCATATGCGCCCACATAGTTCACAAATCGGAGCAACCGCTTCTAATCAAAGCCATCCTATTCCCAACAAAGAGACTCTAATCGATAAAGAGAAGGCACTTCTTGAAACCTACCCAGAAGGAACCACAGTCCCACTGCCAGATTTCTGGGGTGGCTACAGACTAATCCCTTCTTATATCGAGTTCTGGCAAGGCCGCCCAAGCCGCCTCCATGACAGAGTCGTCTACACATTAAATGACAAGTCCAACTGGATCATCAGCCGCTACTGTCCATAGAATATCACTACATCTACATACAGCAAATTTAAAACCTACTCTACGAAATCCAGCGAAATATCCAGAGCCACTGCACTATGCGTCAGTGTTCCTACAGAGATGAAATCTACACCAGTTTTTGAAATATCCACAATCGTCGTTTCATTCACACCACCACTCGCTTCTAGCTTAGGTTCTTTAGCATCACCACGCATTTGCACCGCTTCCATCATCTGTCCATTCGTCATATTATCTAACAAAATATGATCCACTCCTTCGAGCTTTAAGAACGCTTCTACCTGATCTAGTCTATCAGCTTCTAGCTCTACCTCTACATTTGGTTTCTCCGTCTTAAGCTTAGTAATAGCGGCCTGAATCCCTTCTAAACCATCCTCGACCACCAGGTGATTATCCTTCACCATCACACGATCATACAGTCCCATTCTGTGATTCACACCACCACCCTGAGTCACCGCGTATTTCTCCAACTCTCTCCAGCCAGGTGTCGTTTTACGAGTATCTAGCACACTCGCCTTTGTCCCATCTGTTAGAGCTACAAACTCCGCAGTCTTAGTCGCTACCCCAGACAGCCTCTGCATAAAATTCAGCGCCACACGCTCCGCAGTCAGCACAGATCGAGCTGGTCCATGAATCTCCATAACATAAGCACCTTTTGCCACTTGGCTGCCGTCTTCTATTAGAATTTTCGTCACAATTTTCTCATCCACCTTCGCAAAAACTCTCTGCACCACCTCTAGTCCCGCCACCACTCCATCAGCCTTCACCAGCATCAGAGCTCGTGAGTTCACACCTGCTGGGACAAAATACTCCGAAGTCACATCTCCAGAACCAATGTCCTCGCTCAGGGCCATATCGATAAGTTTCTCTACGTGATCAGTCATGTGTTTAACATAAGTAGCCAACAGAGATTTACCAACAGAAATGATCAAAAATGACGGATTTATCACACTATTTAGTCAATCCCCGCACTTGAAACTTGCATATTATCATAGATAGCAATTTAATCGCCTGCATGGCGACCGACATGCAACACACAATAGCTGACTCAGTATCACTAGAAGGAACTTCCTTACACACAGGACAAAAAGTTACCCTCACTATCAAACCAGCACCTGCTGACCACGGATTTAAATTTCGTAGAGTAGATCTCCCAGACCAACCCTTTATCGATGCAGACGTATCTAAAGTCCAGACAGTCGAGCGTGCTACCACACTCTCTGAAGGCTCCGTAAAGGTTCACACAGTAGAGCACATCCTCTCAGCTCTCACAGGCATGGGAGTCGATAACGCCCTCATCGAAATGGATGCTAACGAACCACCAATCGGTGACGGATCATCAGTTCCTTACGTAGAACTCATCAAATCAGTAGGTCTTGAAGAACAAGATCAACCAGCACGCGTATGGGAAATCCGTGAACCAATCCACTTTGACAACAAACGTGGCTCACTCATCACCATCGTTCCAGACAAAAGCTTCCGCATCTCAGTCACAAATGTAGGCCCAGACGGCAGATTCACCCAGTATTTCTCTAGCGAGGTTACTCCTGAGATCTACGAGAAGGAAATAGCCCCAGCCAGAACATTCGTTTACTACGAAGACGTAAATCCACTTCTCGACAAAGGACTCATCAAAGGTGGATCTATCGAAAACGCTGTCGTCATCCGTGGCGAAAATATCATGAGTAAAGAGCCAATGCGCTACACTAATGAATTCGCACGTCACAAGGCACTCGACCTCATCGGCGACCTCATGCTCGGTGGAAAACGTATCACTGGACACGTTATCTGCGTCAGCCCAGGACACAGTTCGAACACTGAAATGGCAAAAATTCTCAAAACAGAATACCTCCGCATGCACTCCATGGTGCCACCGCTTAACTTCCCTGAAGGCGAAGCAGTGCTCGACATCAATGACGTCTCAAAAATTCTCCCACACCGCTATCCATTCCTTATGATTGATCGCGTGGTAGACTTCGAAGGCGACAGCAAATGCACAGGCATTAAGAACGTCACCATCAATGAGCCATACTTCCCTGGCCACTTCCCTGATCACCCGATCATGCCCGGCGTGCTCCAAGTAGAAGCCATGGCACAAGTAGCCTCTATCCTCCTGCTCAGAAAACCTGGGAACCAAGGCAAGATCGGCTATTTCATGAGTGCAGACAACGTCAAATGGAGACGCCCAGTCCTCCCAGGAGACACCCTATTCATCGAAGCAGAGGTCCTCAAGATCCGCCGTAACATCGGTTTCGCAACCTGCCGTTGCCTAGTCAACGGAGAAGTAGTCTCGTCAGGCGACCTAAAGTTCGCTCTGTTAGATAACTAATCAGATCACAATCTCATTAAAAAACCTATCAGATCTAGCCATAGTTTTTTTATGCCCAGAAAGCATACAAAAACAACGATTCTTCATCTCATCTTTTAAATTTTCCTCACTGTATTGGAATCTACCTCTCCTCACATAAGTCATACCTATCAGAATAAAATCACTACCCTCAGTATATCTTTGAAGCAGACTAATATCTGGCATCCCGTTCGTCCCATGATAATAAACTAACAACAGGTCAAGCTTTACTAGGATCATAGATGTAAGACCACAGGATGCACCAAGCCTGCTATTTTTTTCTTATACAGCCGCCAGCTTTGACCTCCTCTTTTTAAGCGCAAGCATCCAGAGAAGAAAGACTCAATAAAGACGACGTGAAAACTACCAGAAAAAGGAAGTTTCTTAAACGATGGGCTACTTCTAGAAGCCCACAGTGGGAAAGCTCTCTACCTGCTCAAGCTTCACACCATAGACCTCAGCTATTTCTCTAGCATCCGATGCCTTATACTCCTCTGAATAATAAATTTCTTCCACCCCATAAGCACACAGAGTCTGCATACAAGCAGTGCACGGCATCGTAGTCGTAGCAATAACTCTAGCCTCCCCACGTTTAAATAAACTACACAGATTTACCTCAGCATGCAGCATATACTTCTGCCGCTTATCTCGATCATCCCAGAACCCCTCAGGAGCATCATAGCCTGGAGCCAGCCCATTATACGCCGTTCCGATCACCCTGTTAGAATGATCTAGGGCCGCTGCTCCTACCTTACGAAACGGATCTTCACTACGTAAACTAGCTACATGTGCCAGAGCCATTACATATTGCGGGATCGATAATCTCTCAGAGTTCATGGTCGTTTAGATAACAAATTGTGACCGATTTAATCCAGCACAAACTCACCTTTACGGATAAGGGCATACTCATTTCCAGCCGCATCAATACCAGTCACATCCACCTCAGAACCACCGATCATGAAGTCAGTGTGCAGCAAACTCACATTCACTCCATTTTCCAGTTTTTCTTCCTTAGACATCTCCAATCCACCAGGAACAGCCATCGGGTAGCCATTGCCTAACGCCACGTGACAACTTGCATTCTCATCGTATAAAATACACTCATAAACATGACCACTTTTATAAATCGGAGAACTCCCATCCACCAACGCGAGCTCACCTAACATCGTCGCCTGCGGACACATTGCAAAAAACCTATCCAGAGTCTCCTTATTCTTCTCAGCACCATAGTCTACCACCTTACCTTGCTCGAATACAAACCAAGCACCCTCAACAGAATGTCCTAGCACATTCACGGGACGCACCACCTGCATACGTCCTTCTGTCGCTCTCATATCTGGAGTCGTGAAACATTCCTCAGTCGGTAAATTCGGGATGAAACCACTCCCGTCAGATCTCAGAATCCCCCCACCAATCCACTTCGCATTCTCGAAACATCCCACACTCAGTTCAGTCCCTGGTCCTTCAAACTTCACACTACGTAGATTCAGTTTCATCAGCTTAGCACATCGGCTATGCAGCATCTCACCCTTTTTCTTCCACACCGCACTCGGATTCTCCTCATTCAGACCTAAAATTTTCACCATCTCACCCCAGAGACACTCCACCAGTGCATCAGAATTTTCAGCCGTCGCATCTTCCTTAAATACTTTCGCCGCCCATTTCGAAGTCGGCAAAACCGCCACACACCAAGCCATAACACCACTACCACAAGCCTCGCTTACAGGCTTCCCTGCGATACTTCCCGCACGCTGAATCAGCCCTAATCTACCACCATCCAAGGTCCCCATCAGATCCGGATCTTCAGGTCCGAAGAAGCTCAGCCTTGACCAACCTTCCTTTATCATACAATCATTCTTAGCCTCAGTCCACCCCAGCACATAGCCCAGAGTATCCTCAGCGGCATTATCCACTCTAGCCTTAGTCATCCTAGAATCAGTGGCTTCAATAAGCACATAAGCAGCCCCCATCTTATAAGCCTCTTCACTCAGTAACACCAAGAAATCCCAATGAACAGGCTCTGCTCCAACCACCAGTTTTTGTCCTTTTTCCAAACCTACGCCCACCTCTAACAGCAGCTTCGCATACTTTCTTTTAATCACTTCGTTCATAGAAAAAACCTACCCGATCAACCACAAAATGCAACGACGTAAAACACCACGGTAGGGTAGGCTTACTAAAATCTTACTCTACCAAACTTAAACCCCTCAACTAACAAGCGCTCAGGGTAAGCCCACCTGCTTTTAAGGATCAGTTCAGTCTCTATTCTCAAGAAAAACGCCCCTATCTCTAACATCCACTTAGTCGCAAGTAGTCCAAATTTCACTCCAACTGATCCTCTAATAGAACGCATCATCTCTGCGTTCGTTATCGCGTTCGGAGCTGCGACATTATAGATACCTTTCGCATTCTCATTCTGCACCATCCACATCACAGCTCTACAGAAATCATCTATATCCACCCAGCTCACCTTCTGTTCACCGCACCCCATCTTCCCCCCCCCCGAGTCGCTCCATCCCGAACCATAGTCCAGCAAACATCCACCACCTGCACTAGCTCAGGGAGAGTATTCAAAGGCTTCTTTAACTCTTGCTGAAAACACGATAAGGTCTGATAATCCTGCTTCCATTCGTGGTATCGCAGAGCTTAAGGAAAAGGTGAATGGCACGACTTTGGGTAAAGAACTGCTAATCGGCGATGATTGGCATGGATCGATTGATTTGAATAACAAAAATGACTATTCAATAATGAAATCATATTTATTTAAATAAAGCTTGTTTAAAATTAATTCCTCCCTTTATATATAGAAATGAAAAACGAATCAATGGCCGATAAGGCAAAACGTTGGAGAAAAATGAAAAAAGAAGGAAAATCCATGGAAGGTTTTACAATGATAGACGGAAAAAGATCAGATGCTGCATTCCATGAAGATATGTTGGACAACCCAGAAGCTGAGGCTTATTCCTCAGCCATGGCAGCTAAGCATAAATTAGACGAAAATGAATAATTTAGTATTACACAGAAATATAGAACTCCAACCAAACGCTAGACGTGAAATGTTGGATGAGATTGAACATCTTGTAATTCCTGCAATTGCAATTCGTGAAGGTGTGCTTAATAATATTTTTTATCCATCGGACGAGCTTGCTGAGTTTGTGGAAGCTTGGAATGGGGCGTAGCGGAAAGAGCTCAATAGCCTAGACCTTGGTGCTTACGTCGATGATTATAGAACTCCATCCAATCATCGACTAGAGATCGTAGATCGGTGATACCATCATAGCTCCAGAGACGCAGTTTCTCGTATTTAATGCTCCGCCAGAGCCGCTCAATAAAGACATTGTCCATCCAGCGACCTTTGCCGTCCATGGTTGAAAGATGCTTTTACGTTTCTGTCTGGTAGTTAGATCATTTTTTGTCGTGTAGTGTGACCGTAGGTATTAAATTTCTCTGAGAAGATGATCCAACATTTTTTGAATCCTGGGGCGAATTCTTCTGGTTTGGTGGCGATCCATTCGTTGAGCTGATCCATTCCGAACCACATGGTGTGCTCGACTTCGCTGCATGGGTAGCGGAGCACTCCGTCGTGTCTTGCTACGTAGAGGGCGATGTGTTCCCAGCCGGTGTTTTCACTCGGCGGGAGGGTGGAAATTTTTTGAACATCGGCTTTGATACCGAGCTCCTCTTCTAGCTCTCTAACTGCACAGATGTCGTATTCTTCTCCTACGTTAAGATGTCCTGCTGCGCTGCTATCCCAGAGTCCTGGGAAATTGTCCTTGAGGACGCTGCGTTTCTGGATGAGCACTTCCTTGCGCTTGTTGAATACTAGGATGTGGACGGCTCTATGGATGAGTTTGTCATCATGGATCTTCTTGCGAGTTTCCTGCCTGAGGACTTTATCGTTTTCATCGACTACGTCTAGAATTTCATCAGCACTTTGTGGGAGATACTTCAGTGGGTGATCGTCGAATGCACGGGTGATTTCTACCCATTGATCTAGAGAAATGTTCTCGGCTCGCACGGTTTCAATGAGGTCGACTGATGGAGCGACTACTGACCAATCGGCGTTGTCTGGCAGCTGCTTTTTGACTTGCTTGCGTCGTTGTGAGAAGCCGCGCCTGATGAGTTCGTCGAAGAGGCGTTTGTCGTAAACTGGGAAGCGGTCTTTGGCTACTGGGACACAGGTCATGACAGTGGAGTCGATGAGTGGGCGTGGGTGGAATGCTTCTGGTGGGACGATCTTGACTGGCTTGCTCTCCCACTCGCTTTGCATTCTGAGTGATAAGACGCCGAAGCTTTTGGTGTTATGATTGGCGACGATTCTATCGATAAATTCTTTCTGCAGCATGAGCACCGCACGCACTATAGGAGTCGGACTCTTCATGAAGTTACGCATGATGGCACCACCAGCACTGTAGGGTAGGTTTCCTAGAAATTTGATTGGAGCGTCTTTGAATAGATTTCTGACATCAAAGCGTGCACCATCAAACTGGATGACCTCAATAGTCGATTCATCGGCAAATTTATTAGTAAGGTGTTCCGCTAATCTGACATCGAATTCTACGAGAATGATCTTCTTCACACGCCTGACTAGGTGCTCGGTAAGTGCACCAGTTCCAGGACCGACTTCGACCACCGTGTCATGAGCTTCAGGCTGTAGCTGTTCCACGATCCAGCGAGCTACATTCGCATCGCAAAGGAAATTTTGACCAAGTTTCTTACTAGGGATGACGCCAGCACCGCTTAGGACTGTTTTGATTTCAGATAAATTCATCTGTCGGCATCATGAAGAACGGTGTTGTAACTTACAAGATTGATTTTTGTGGAGGTTGAAGAGCAAATTAGTATGATTTAAGTCTCGACACCATAAAGAAAACTAAAAATCTAGGCTGAAGAAAAAATTTACCCATTTCCTTTATTAACAGCTTCTTCAAGAGAGCCTCACAACGAACGTTTCGATTTAGTTCACTGGTTGAGGAACTGTCTTTACAAAAGACTGACCTACAATGATTATCTGGCAGAATTAGCTTCCGTATGGAAGTGTGAAACACCCTAATTTGGGATACCCATGCTCTATAGTGATGTAGTTATTTTGTGAAATGGTGGGTGTTGGGATGTATTCAATACAGTAAGGGGCTATCTAATTAAATCTAAGATCTGAATCCGCCGTATAAAACCACTGCCATAATAGCCATTGAGACGTTTTCTGTGATAGCTACGATGGAGAGGGGGATTTTGAGGAAAGTTCCTAGGCAGGCGCAGTTTATGTTCAGTCCTTTTAGTAATGCTGTGACGACTCCGAGTGCTCCAAAGCCCATGACAATAATGGTGGTGAGGTAAACCCAGTTGGCAGCACTGGCTAAATACCCGAGGGCTAAGGTGAGTTCTATGAATGGGTAGATGAGTCCGTAAGGTTTGAATTTTTTAGCTAATAAATCATAGCGAGCAAATCCTTTAGCGAAGCCCTTAATGTCGAAGAACTTTAGCATTGCAAACTGGAGTAGGAAGACACCCATGAAGATGTGCATGCTGCGTCGCATATCTGCTTCCTCGTGAAATGAGAGGGCTCCAGCCGCTAGTATCGATAATACGATGATGGTGATCAGAGGTAAATATTGTTTTAATTTGTTCATGTTTTCTACGTTAGTATTTAAACTTTAACCTCGTTTCTGTGTGATGGTCTACGGAGTCTATCTTTCTTGAGATGTGCAAAATAAGCAATTTCTGTAGTATTGCAAGAGTATCTAGTGGATTGACAGAAGGAGTGATCTGTTAGGTGTTTTAGCATGGAACAAGTAAACCCTTATACTGTGCCACAAGTGTCGCAAGCGGCATCATTAAATGTGAGCTCTGCCCAAGGCGGAGGGCCGATTCCTCCCGTGGCATTGGTGGCTATTATTAGAACAAAACTCTGGGTTCAGATCGTGGGGCTGGTGCTCTACGTGTTGGCTGGGGAGATGGTTTTAAATTTGTTTGTCGGTGATGACTCACCTGTTGGCATCATGAGTGGGTAGATAAGTTTAGTCGGGATCTTTGGAGTATTGATCCAGTAGCTTTTGAGAAAGCTATCGAGGCTCAGACAAGGTTTGGGAAATTACTGGGGGTCTTTACCTGTGTCCTGCTAGTTCTGATGATCGTTGTGATTTTTGGGGCATTACTTGCTACTAACTAAAACATTCGAAATTATTTTAAAAAATAACTTGGGGGAGCCTCTGGCAGCCTACATGATTTTAAATGAATGATTATTTTTTGTCGTGTAGTGTGAGAAGCTTTACTGAAGTCTTGTGGCATTGTTGTGGTGGTGGACAAGTATCAGATTATTGGGGAAATGACTATTTTGACGATATTTATGAAGACAACGGTCAGAAAAAACGCTTTAAAGGCTACTGCACTAATATTTGGGGGCGGATTCAACTAACATAAATTAATTTCGCAAATCACTCTTAGCTGTATGCATTTATTTTAGACCCAGTCACACGGTGGAGCACTCAGTTCCCCATAGATATCTCTACCCGTAATTTCACTTAGACGACTGAGTTCATTTTCTAAAACTTGCCATGCTGGCTTAGCTCCAGACTCTATACTCTCCTCCCTCCCACAATGCGTGCATGAGGCATAGCCAGCATACTCATCATTCTTCTGTGGATCATTCTTAGAATTTACAATAGTCAGCACAGGGCGCTCCTCCCACTTCCCTGCCGGGATCAACACCAGAGGATGCATCCAGCAAGTCAGAGGCTTATGCATCCATGCATCGTCACCATCTGTCATCGCTAGGCTCTGCAGCCCACAAAAACCTTCTTTATTCAAAAACACACAGCGAGTCTTAGGAAAATGTGCAGGGAAATCATCGGCCAGCTCGCCTTCTTCAGCCTCTCTAACAGCGGTCTTCAGTCCCTTACCTTGCCTTACGATAATCTCATCACCAAGCATCAATCCATAATCTAACAGACGTGATCTATTCCCCTCTACAAGCTTCGTAACATACCCAGCTTCTTCATCATAGATATGCACTCCATCGTGACAACAAGTCGCCCTACACCGCTTCATCTCACACGGCCTAAGCAGCGTATCAAACGCTTCATGATCCACCCTCGCCACACGGATCTGATCCGCTAAAATTTTAGTCGTTTCAGGGAAACTCACTGAACACTAACCTTTCCGTCACCCACCATATAGCGGCTCCAGCTATTAAACTCTTCACCAGTCTCATCCAGCCAGTCTAGATTAGTCATCGTGATCAACTTCTGTGCATCAGCTGGCAAATAAGCCATCAGAGCATTCCTACGAGAACTATCTAATTCACCAAAAATATCATCTAACAGATAAATAGGGAACTTCCCGCCTAGCTCACCCAACAGCTCACCTTGCGCCAGCTTCATCGCCAGAGCCACAGTTCTCTGTTGCCCCTCGCTGCCATAATCAAGCACCGACATTCCATTGACCATAATTTTAAGCTCATCCCTATGCGGACCAGCCACAGTCTGCTTCTGCCTGCGCTCACTCTCATAAGTCGCCTCCAGAGCACTATGCATATCTCCACTACAGCCTGATATATATTCTATAGTAAGCTTCTCATCCCTACCACTAATCGCCACCTGTGCAGAAGCGACTCTATCTAACAAATCACTCACTAGCTTCGACCTAACAGAACCTAATAGATCACCATACTCCACTAGAAGCTCTCCATACGCATTGATCTCCGCATCATTCTGTCGACCATCTTTCAAAAGTATATTCCTCGCTTTAAGCACCCTGCGATACCTACTCAGTGCCCTCCGATAAGTCGCATCCACCTGCGAACAAAGGAAATCCAGGTAATGCCTACGCACCCCACCACTCCCTCGCACTAGCTCCACATCCTCATTCCCCATCCACACCACTAGCCCGCTGCTAGCCAAATATTCTCCCTGAGTATTAACATCCTCACCATCCCGCTGAAGCTCAGGTTTACCCTTGCTATACTGGACACGGAGTGACACCTCATCGCCCCTCATATCGATCACTTCACCAGCCACACCATAGCTATCCGCATCAAAGCGCACCATTGGTTGCATACGCTTCGCCCTAGGAGAATGCAGCCTCATCAGCACACACACCGCCTCTAGAATACTCGTCTTTCCCTGTGCATTATCACCGACAAATAACGCCCCATTTTCGCTGAGTTCTATCGACAGAGACTCAAAGCAGCGAAAATCTAACAGGCGTAATGAACTCAGCATAAACTCAATTTAAATAGCATTAAGCTGGATAAGCAGCCGATATCTGATAAGCCCAGTCCTTTGCCTTCTGCCCAAAACTCTTATCCATTTCCTTATAAATAATCCCTCTAGAAACATTTATTGTGTCAGGTGCCGTGCGTCCCTTCCCAGCCATATTATCCAGATCCCCCCCCTGAGCACCAAGCCCAGGAATAAGTAGCGGATAGTCCTGGATACGATCTAACACCTCGTTACTCGCATTCGTTAGACCCACCACCATGCCCACATCCGTAGCACGGCCTTCCTTCTTCGCTCTCGTGCAGATATCCTGCACCAGCTCGAACATATATTTATCACCCACCATCTGCCTCTGGAAATCTGCGCTCCCAGGATTCGATGTCACCGCCAACACATAGATAGCCTTACCTTTCCAATCTAGGAATGGTTCAAGAGTATCATAACCCAAGAATGGATTCAGAGTCACCGCATCCACATCCCAGTTCTCAAAATAACTCTTCGCATAATACTTCTGCGTCTCACCGATATCCGAACGCTTCGCATCCAAGATCACCGGCACTTCCTTAGGCATCTCGCCTAACATTTTCTCTAAAATTTCCAATCCACGGATACCCATCGCCTCAAAGTAAGCCATATTCGGCTTAAACGCTGCCGCATGTTCCCACGTTTCACCCACCACACGCTTAAGAAATTCTGGCACATCCTCTATCCCACCTGAGTGAAAGTCCGGTCTAGGGTCCAGCCCCACACATAGTCTTGATCTAGTTTCTTCAATTCTTTTTTGTAGCTTTTCTCCGTAGCGCATGGCGCAGATCATCCAGATTCTCGGCTCAACTTACAAGCCCACAATCACTAAAAATTTCTCTTTCATCAGCCATCACCATCCTCCACACTCTCAGCATGCAAGAAGTCACGGATCAAATGCGCAGTTTCCTCCAGTTTATAACGCTCCAATTTATCAATCACCCTGAGCAAGCCCAGCTCCGTATCGCAGAAGCCAGCGAAACTCACATCCGCTTCCGACTCATCGTCAATCAAGCCGACGTAGCCATCCTCATTGGGAAAAATGGTTTCACCGCCAGTGCCATCCGTAATGTCCTCAAAGCAGCAGCCATGAGAGAAGGTATAACCGCCACATTACAGATCATCTCGCACGTAGAAGAAAAACTACGCATGACCTCCATAGAAGCTGGCGAAACGATCAAGGAAGATGATCACATTATTGATTATCAAAAGGAAACAGACTTTGATCGGCTTGAGGAGTAGTCCTCGTGATAACAGTGCCCTGACGGCTCTTATAGTTCAGAGTAAAGTAGACTAGGCAAATAATCACCACACCGACCAAGATCCACCAGAAATTCACCCAACCTGAGAAACCCATCGCCTTCTCATCAGCTGTAGAATGATAGAGTAACCCTATCATCAATGGCCCCATAATACCGCCAACACTTGTGACCAGGCTTAATAAAGCCTGAGCCTGAGCACGCATATTCTCAGCCACCTGCCTATCAACGAACATCTGCCCCGTGATCGAGAAGAATACATAGCACGGTCCGTGCATCGATATCCCTAACCACAGCAAAGGCAGTAATCCATACTGACCAGCAAAGGCAAAGCAAACGAACCTCGCTACTCCAAAACACAGGGCTAAAACTACCAACCACTTCACCCTAGCCCTAACACCCCACCAGCTCATCAGTAGCATCGCCACGACCTCGGTCATCTGCCCTAGAGTCATCTGAGCAGAAGCCCCAGGCAACCAAGTCTGCACCTGTAGAGCAAAATCACTTTTATCGATCAGAGCCAATTCCCTCAGCATTTTAGGCACATACATATAAAACGACACCAGAGGAATCGTCAACATCAGTAAGGTAATAAAATACACTTTAAATCGTTTATCCTTCAATAGAGTCAACGCAGAGAGCCCTAGCTTCTCAGCCCAAGTAGGCTTCACCCCACTGATCACAGGAAAAGTCCGCGGCATCATAAATGCAGCCAAACCAATAAATATTCTCATAATAGCAGCCAGTTTTCCCGCCTCTGCAGAAGCATCTAGGGCCCAGAAACTCACTAACACACCCGCAATAATCCAGCCCACAGTCCCCCATAACCTAAACAACGGAAAATCTTTCTCTGGATTTTTAGAATGCACCAAAGCCACCTTAGCTAGCAGTGCCCACATTGGCCCAGCTATCAAAGCATTACAACCCTGAAAAAAAACATAATACCAAGGACTCCAACCCCACTCTAAACTAGCAAAGGACAACCATAAAAAGATAGCTCCTGAAATAGATAACATCCCGAATAACTTCTGCGCCTCATATTTACGATCCGCCAAAGATGCAAAGATTAGCGTGGAAAAAATAGCCACCGCTGGACCGATCGCCAATGTGTAAGGTAGCACATGCTTTGCCCCATACGTATCTAGTATATTAACAATCGCCGGTCCCCACAGTCCAGGCGCTATCGATAGCAACAGAAACACCACCCCAATCCAGATATTCCTGGAGAAGAACGAGTTTCGAGATGGCAGAGCAGTTGTCATTAAAAGGGATAAGAGAAAGATTTCACTCGGTTTCTGACCTCCATCACTTAAACTAACAAGGACAATATCATGCCCACCTCACCAGAATCCCTCAACCCACCCTGCCCACAACTTCCAGAAATCACCTCTCCTCTCCCCATCACCCACACCCGACCACACAGAAAATCCTGCACCACAAAATACCACACCGCCTGCCTAGAACTAGCCCAATCCCTCTGGCACACTGGCTCCCCAGCCCAAGCCATCCTCCAGCTGGACAAATCATTCATGGCAAATTGCCCAGACCACCACACGACCTACACAGCCATTCTCTGGATCATTCATCACTCCCCATCTAACCAATTTTTAGGCAACCCCGTTCGCCACTTTCAGCACCTAGCCAGCCGCATGAATATGTCCCAGCCCAATGCCGAACTAAGAATCTGGAGAGCCTGGGCCTGCCTCCACCTCACCGAGACACACACACCAGCGAACCAACACCCAAGGGATCAACAACAGATCGAAAAAGAATCCCTCACCATCCCCGACACAAAAACCACCCTCAAAAACATCAGCCAACTAGGAGCACCACAAGAAGCAGATTTCCTACTCAAGTCCCTCAAAAACTAAAATCTTCTACCTTTTACCTATCACCCATCCATGCTCCGAAACTCACTGACCTAGCAAACGAATACTCAAGAAGTCACCCACATTAGTCATCAACTTTCCACAAAGCTCTCTAGGACGACACACACTCAGAAAAAACCAAACCAATGCCACCATCATAGCATCACTAATCAGCCCACTCCCTCAACCATAATTTTCCAATCACCATTAGCTACCCCATCCCATACAGGAACTAAATTTTAGAACCATTTTAGCGATACTCTCTTGATCAACCTAAAATTCTACACTATCAGTATTTCAGTTAACGTCATAAGACCCATTAAAGCTATGTACATCTCGTCATCTATATCACCAAAAGGTCTCTTCAGTAAATTATCCAAACTGATCCCTGCACTTACCCTCATCACACTTTTCGCTAGTTGTGGTCCTAGTAGCCCTACAGTAGCAAACCCTAAAGCGACCAAACCCCTCAGAGCCGTTCACATAAACCCGTATACCCCTGGAACATACGACCATTTCATCACGCAATACAAGTATCCTAAAACATACACCGTATACAAAAACAAAGAGCTTTTATCACGCACAAATGCTTCAAACTCATCAATCGTCATCGATATAGGACTCCAGAGAGCCAAGCTCATGAATGATAGCGAAGTCGCTATGGACTACCCAGTGTCTACAGGTAATAGTAAATTCCCCACACCAGCTGGAAACTACCAGATCCTAGAGAAAGTAAAGGATGAAAAACGTTCATCACTCTACGGTAAGATCCTCGATGCTGAAGGTGAAGTAGTAAAGGTCAATGCTGACTCTAGAAAAGACCAAGAACTTATCCCTGAAGGTGGAAAATTTCAAGGAACACTCATGACTCACTGGATGCGCCTCTCTTGGGACGGCATAGGAATGCACAGAGAAAGAGTTCCTCGCTATCCTGCTTCACACGGATGTATTAGGACACCTGGTTCAGTCGTCTCTATTGTCTTTGCAAAAACACGCCTAGGCACTCCAGTTTCAATTAAGCCATAGTTTTGGCGAATTCAGACCGCTCTATGAAATTTATCATCCTCCCTCTGCTTGCCGCATTAGCCTTACTCACAAGCTGTAGCTCATCAGCTCACAAGAAATTTAAATCTAACGAAGACTACATAAAATCTTACAATACCTTTAGATCTGAACAATTACCGAGCACCAAACGTGATGAGATCAGCATTGTCATCAACAAAACAACCCAACGCATCCAACTCATCGACAATAAAAGAGTCGTCCTCGATGCTCCTTGTACCACGGGTAAAGCGGGTAAAAGAACCCCATCTGGAAACTTCCAGATCACTCAGAAAATAAGTAACAAACGCTCTACTCTCTTCGGATCATGCTACAAAAATGGCGTAAAGATCTATAGCGGAGATCGTAGGAAATGTCGCAAAAGCTACAACAAATTCGTTGGAGAATCTCTCCCAAACTGGCAGAGACTCACTGACTGCGGTATCGACATGCACGCTAGCAAGTATGTAAAGTGCTACCCAGGCTCAAACGGATGCATCCGCCTCCAGCCTAATATTGCTAAACTTATCTTCAGCAAGACTCACACAGGCACCCTAGTCAAAATCATCAACTAATCCTATCTCTAGTATTTATCAGCCATGCACCGCCTAGCCATCAAAGCCTTTTCCCTCCTTTCAGCTATCACCCTTCTCACAAGCTGTGGAAACGGTAGCGGTAGCGATGATCGTATCAACTACGGCAAACCTGCTAGACTAGGCTCCCTACCATCATACACCGAGCGTAATGCTCAGATAAAAGCAGAGCCTAAAGGTGACTTCTTCTACGGCAGACGTTACTTCGTCGATAAAACAAGATTCTGGGGCTACATCCGTAAGCCAGGTGAATCTTGGGACTCAGCTCAGCTATCGATCATCAACGAGGACCACAAACACCAACCAGACAGACTCCCTGAAGACAACCCTCCTAGCAGACGATACGGTTACGACCAAAACTACGACTACCAACTTTTCGGAACTTACACAGGTAAAAAAATCCTCGACCCCAACTCAAATCTCTTCCTCCCCGAGTTCAAACTCACTGGCTATAAACTACTCAATAAAAAACCTGGCTGGATCTTCTCACCGAGAGACTACTACGCTCCGAAAAAGATCACCCTCCGAGCTTACTAAACTTTAAAATACTACTTTTGAAATCGACTCACTACATCGCTAGATTACTACTTACCGTCTTGATCATACACTTGATGGCTTGTTCGTCTCTGTCCACAAGCCAGAAAAAGCATCCACATAAGCACACACCCATTAGCAAGTCCTACACGCTTGATCAGTTTCAGACTAGTAGAATCCTCAAGCTCTGGAAGGCAAACAAGTTCCAACAACTACCCAAGATCAAGAACCACTCGGTCACATTTATCAATAAACACAAACTAGCTTCCTCCATCCACTCCATCAAAAGTGGATACGATGTCTCCACATTCTCCACCCGCAATATTGGAATCGGTCTCCCAGTCGTCGTTCAGACTAATAAATATCCGTTCACAGCAGTCAGTGACCACGCTTATTACACTAATACGCACCCAGCCACCCTAGTAGCCAACAAAGTCACTACTAAATCAGGCAACCACATCACCCTCACTCTACACGACCCTAGAGATCAAAATGCTTCAAACCCCCAAAATTTCTCAACCCAGAAGAACATCGTCATCGATAACCTCCTAGGTAACAGTTCACTAAAGATTCTAGGTCTCATCAAGCCTCATAAATACAAAAACCTCCAAGGCTTCTACCTCTCCAGACCCTACGATAAGAACCGCATCCCTATCATCATAATCCACGGCCTCCTCGCCACCCCTGAGACATTGATGGATATGGCTGAAACTATCGAAGCTCAGCCAGACTTGAACAAGAAATACCAAATCTGGCACTATTACTACCCCACTGGCATACCCTGGCTAGTAACTGCCCATGACTTCCGCTCCTCATTCCGCAATCTAGTCAAAACTGTCGACCCTACCGACTCACACGCTAATCTCGATAAATCTATCATCATCGCTCACTCCATGGGCGGACTCATCACCCGACTCTCCGTCAGTGACCCAAAGCAATCACTCGCTGAAAACTACCTTGGAAAGGTCGATCTACACAAAACATTCAACAAAAACCAAGCCCAGAAGCTCAGTCAATACTTCCACTACAAGCCACTCACTGAACCAAGAAAAGTCATCTTCTTAGCTGTCCCCCACCAAGGAACCAGACTAACCAACGGATTCCTAGCCTGGGCCGCCAACAAAATCATCGCCATCCCCACCAAGATTCTCAAAGGCAAAGCCAAGGTCCTTAAAACTACAGCAGATCCCACTAATAAGCACATCGCAGCCACTTTAAAACTCATCACAGAGAGTAATTCAATAGATCAGCTACAGCCTAAGAATCCTGCGATAAAGGCCCTCAACCAAATGCCCCTGCCAAAATCTATCGAATTCCACAGCATCATCGGTGATATAGGCCCATTCAGAACGAGAATCTACTCAGATGGGATCATCTCCTACTACTCCTCACACCTCAAGAATGTCAGCTCAGAAACCATCGTTAAATTCAAACATGACATCTACAGCTCACCAGATACCATCCAGCAAATCATCAAAATACTCAGATCAACAAATTAAGATATGTAGATATGAATGCTTGATTTTCATATTTCTCAGTCTAAATTGCCCCCAAAGTCGCACCTTTCCCATTAACAATTCACGAGTCACTACTACCATGCACCGCCCAGACACCACAGCAGAACTCACCGCCACTCTAGAACAGTGCATTCTCGTCCTCGACGGAGCAATGGGAACAACCATCCGCGGCTACGGACTCACCGAACAAGACGCTCGTGGCGAACGATTTAAGGACATCGAAAAAGATATCCTTAACAACGGCGACATCCTCTCACTCACCCGTCCAGACGTCATCCTAGACATCCACAAGCGCTTTCTCCAAGCCGGATCAGACATCGTAGAGACAAATTCATTCTCAGGAACATCCATCGCTCAGTCAGAATTCTTCGTCAAAGACCCACGAGAAAAAGGCGACGGAGCACGCAAGGACCCAGACTTTTACCAAGGCGTCATCGAAGACAAATTCCTCATCGACCTCGCTCACGAGATCAACTTCGAATCTGCTAAACTTGCTCGCCAAGCCTGCGACGAAGTAGAAAAAGAAACTGGCGTCAAACGCTACGCAGCCGGAGCTATCGGACCAATGACCGTAGGCCTTAACAACGCCGCTGTAGATCCAGACGACGCAGGCTTCCGAACCGTTACATGGGACCAAGTCTACCTAGACTACAAACGCCAGATCCGCTCACTCATCCAAGGCGGAGTCGACATCCTCATGGTCGAGACAATCTTCGATGCTCTCAACTCTAAGTGCGCCCTAGTCGCCATCCAAGACGTCTACGAAGAAGACAACATGCACCTCCCCATCATCATCTCAGCCGCAGTCGGACTCGGTGGTGAGACCATGATCTCTGCCCAGAAAGCAGAAGCCCTCTGGAACGCAGTCGCCCACGTCAAGCCCCTAGCTATCGGGCTCAACTGCTCACTCGGTCCAGACCAGATGCGACCCTTCATCGAAGAACTCTCTAAAGTCGCCGAATGTTTCGTCTCCTGCTACCCAAACGCTGGAATGCCAGACGCACTCTCAGAAACTGGCTTCCCATTCCTCCCACTCGACATGTATCATCGTCTCAAAGACTTTGCCACATCTGGCTTTATCAACTTCGCTGGCGGATGCTGCGGAAACACACCAGAGCACATCGCTGAAATAGCTCGTGCAGTCAAAGACGTCCCACCACGCATCATCCCAGTAATAGAGCCCCTCCTCAGACTCTCTGGAACCGAACCCTACAATCACACATCCGAGAAGAGCTTTCTCATGATCGGCGAAAGAACCAACGTAGCAGGCTCCCCAGTATTCCGTAAAATGATCCAAGAGGATCGCCTCGATGACGCCCTAGCAGTCGCTCGTCAGCAAATCGAAAATGGCGCACCAGTCATCGATATCTGTTTCGACGACGGCCTCATCGACGGAGTAGAAATGATGACCCGCTTCCTCCAACTCGTCCAGTCAGAACCAGACATCACCAAAGTTCCGATCACCATAGACTCCTCAAAATGGGAAATTATCGAAGCTGGCCTCAAATGCCTCCAAGGCAAAGGAATAGTCAACTCAATCTCCCTCAAAGAAGGCGAAGACATCTTCCGTAGCAACGCTCGCACCGTCATGAAATACGGAGCAGCTGTCGTCGTCATGGCATTCGATGAAAATGGCCAAGCTGCCACCTACGAAGACAAGATTGCCATCTGTGAACGTGCTTACAACATCCTCGTAAATGAAGTCGGATTCAACCCACAAGACATCATCTTCGACCCCAACATCCTCACCGTCGCAACAGGTATAGAAGAGCACAACAACTACGCCGTCGATTTCTTTAAAGCCACCAAATGGATCAAAGAAAACCTCCCAGGAGCTAAAATTTCTGGAGGTGTCTCCAACGTCTCATTCTCATTCCGTGGCAACAACCCAGTCCGTGAAGCGATACACGCATCTTTCCTCTACCACGCTGGTAAAAACGGCATGGACATGGGCATCGTCAATGCAGGCATGTTAGAAGTCTATGATGAAGTCAAACCAGACATGCTCAAGCACGTCGAAGACGTCCTACTCAACACAGACCCAGATGCCACCGAACGCCTGTTAGACTTCGCTGAGCAATTCAAAGGGATCAAAAAATCTGCCCAGCTAGCCGACCTCACATGGCGAAAAAACTCAGTAGAGAAACGCCTAGAGCACGCACTCCTACGTGGCATAGACACCTTCATCACAGAAGACACCGCCGAAGCCCTAGAACAATACAAGATCCCTCTCAAAGTCATCGAAGGTCCACTCATGGACGGCATGGGCATCGTCGGCGACCTCTTCGGAGCTGGTAAAATGTTCCTCCCACAGGTAGTGAAATCTGCTCGCGTCATGAAGAAATCCGTCGCCTACCTCGAACCATTCATGGCAGCTGAGAAAGCTATCAAAGTCAAAGAAATCGCCAAAACACTCATCGCCAAAGACTCATCACTCACCCAAGAAGAGGCAGAGATCGATGCCGAAAAAACCATGACCGCTGGCCGTGTCCTCATGGCCACCGTTAAAGGCGACGTCCACGATATCGGCAAAAACATCGTAGGAGTAGTCCTCTCATGCAATGGCTTCGAAGTCATCGACATGGGCGTCATGGTTCCTGGCAACAAAATCATCGACACCGCACTAGAAAAACGCTGCGACATCATCGGGCTCTCCGGCCTTATCACCCCATCACTAGACGAGATGATAAACGTCGCCAAAGAACTAGAACGCCACCAGCTCAGCGTCCCTGTCCTCATCGGTGGAGCCACCACCAGCCCAACTCACACAGCCGTCAAAATAGCACCCCATTACAGCGGCCCTATCATCCACGTCCTAGACGCCTCCCGCTCCGTCCCCGTCACCACCACCCTCCTTTCAGAAGAGAGAAAAGGGCAATATGTAAAAGACAACAACATCAGACACGAAAAACTCCGTGAAACTTTCAACAAAAAATCTAAACCCACCGTCACTCTAGCCAAAGCCAGAGCCAACAAAGTCAAAATCGACTGGGACAACTACACCCCCCCTCAGCCAGAATTCATTGGCACCCGCGAGATCAAAAACCAATCCCTCCGCGAACTAGCTGAATACATCGACTGGACCCCATTCTTCCATACATGGGAACTCCGCGGGGTCTGGGACAGAGAGACCAAAGTCCTCAAAACCCGCAACGCTAAAGCCGCCAAAGTAGCCCAAGAACTCTACGCCGACGCCATCATCCTCCTAGACCAAATCATCACCGAAAAGAAATTTACAGCCAACGGCATCTATGGATTCTTCCCAGCCTATGCAGATGGAGACGACATCATCGTGAACATGCCAGATGCCTCCAGCTTCTGTCCAACAAAAACTCAGAAGCCAGAGGCATCTAACACACTCAACCCTCAAAAATTCTCCTACTTCAACGAACAAGAAGACATAGAAATACAAACAGGAGACCTTCCTCACTGGCATCAAACAGGTAAATCCTACCACGTTGTCTTCAGATTAAACGACTCCATTGATCAAAAAACGATCAAGAACTACACCTCTGAAAAAGAACGTCTCCAACAACTTGCTATTCAACAACCTGAACTAGTATCCGACACTGATCAACGCCTCGCTGAACTCTATTCTCACAAAATAGAAGCATCACTAGACCAAGGCTATGGAGCATGCCACATGAATAATCCCAAAATAGCTCAAATAATCGCTGATGCTATCCAATTCTACGCAGGAGATCACTACGACTTAGGAGCATGGTGCGTCATGCCAAACCACGTTCACCTCATCATCCAGCCTAAAGAAAATCATAACCTATCTGATATTCTAAGAAATATAAAAAGCTACACAGCCAAAGAGGCTAACAAGCACCTAGGCACAACTGGTGCCTTCTGGAAAAAAGAAAGCTACGATCATCTCATCCGTTCAGAACAAGCTTTTTGGCACGTCCTCAGATACATAGAAAGAAACCCAGAAGCCGCAGGTATAACAACATGGCAGTGGCGCAGCCACACCCCAAAAGTGCCAGATGCCTCCGGCTTCTGTCCAACAAAAACTCAGAAGCCAGAGGCATCTGACACACTAGCTACATTCCACACCCTCCGCCAGCAAAACACCAAAACAAACAACAACCAAAACCCACACTACGCACTCAGCGACTATCTATCCACCAATAAGGATGCAAAAGACTACATCGGTGGCTTCGTAGTAGGCATCCAAGGAGCTGACGAATGGGCAGCCAGCCTACGTGAAAAGCACGAACTCGACTCAGCCATCATGGTCCAAGCCATCGGTGACCGCCTAGCCGAAGCATTCGCCGAACTCCTCCATCACCGTGCACGCATCGCATGGGGAATCGAGCGTCCAGGCCAGTTCAATAACAATGAACTCATCAAGGAAATCTACCAAGGAATCCGTCCAGCCCCTGGCTACCCATCCCAGCCAGATCACACCGAAAAGGAAACCCTCTTCCGCCTCCTAGACGCCACCGCTAGCACCGGAGTAGAACTCACCGAATCCTACGCCATGCACCCTGGCTCCGCAGTATCTGGTCTCCTCTTCTCCCACCCAGACTCTAAATACTTCGCCCTAGACAACCTCCAAAAAGACCAGATAGAAGACTATACCAAACGAAAAGGCTGGGATATTGAAACTACAGAAAAGTGGCTCGGTCATTGGTTAGGTTACTAAAAAAGTTCCTAATCCCTAATATCCAACATTATCCTTGTTCGTCACTACCTAAGCATTCTAACCTTTCACGAAATCATGTTCGAACAGACATTCAAAAATATCGACGACATCCTTTTTAAGGATTCAGGGGCCGACAGTGAACTAGACTACATTGGCCAGACCTCTTGGGTGATGTTCCTTCGTTACCTTGATGACCTAGAGCAAGACAAGACGGATGAGGCAGAGTTAGAAGGAAAAGAATACAGCCACATCGTTGAAGAAAAGTTCCGTTGGCCGAACTGGGCGATGCCTAAAGACTCCGACGGCAAACTCGACCATCACATCGCCATGACTGGGAATGACTTGGTCTCATTCGTCGACACAAAGCTCTTCCCCTACCTCGCTGGCTTCAAGGCTAAAACCGATGATCCAGCGACGTTGGAATACAAGATTGGTGAAATCTTCTCTGAGCTCGATAACAAAATCAAGAGTGGTTACAACCTAAGAGAAATACTCGAACTAGCCGACACGCTTCCATTCCGCTCTAACAAGGACAAGCATGAGCTGAGTCACCTCTACGAGACCAAGATCAAGAACATGGGCAATGCGGGTCGCAATGGAGGTCAGTATTACACTCCACGTCCCTTAATTCGTGCCATGATTACAATCACTGACCCCGAAATGGGGGAGACAGTCTACGATGGTGCGGCTGGCTCCTGTGGCTTCCTCTGTGAGGCCTACGAATACATGCTAGAGCGGATGGAAAAATCCACCAACAACCTAAAGACACTTCAGCAGAAAACTTTCTTTGGTAAGGAAAAGAAGAACCTCGCCTACGTGATCGGCATCATGAATATGATCCTCCACGGCATCGAGGCTCCCAATATCATCCACACCAACACCCTTGGCGAAAGTATCCGTGATATTCAGGAAAAAGATCGCTACAACGTCATCCTCGCCAACCCACCCTTCGGTGGAAAGGAACGCCCTGAGGTGCAGCAGAACTTCGACATCAAGACAGGTGAGACTGCCTTCCTCTTCATGCAACATTTTATCAAATCGCTCAAAGCAGGCAGACGTGCTGCCATCGTGATAAAAAACACCGTGCTGAGTAATACCGACAATGCCTCGAACGCTCTGCGCAAGCTCCTACTAGAGAACTGCAACCTCCACACCGTGCTCGACATGCCAGGCGGCACCTTCACAGGAGCAGGTGTAAAAACGGTAGTATTGTTTTTTGAAAAAGGAAAGCCTACAAAGAAAATATGGTATTACCAATTAGACGCAGGACGTAATTTAGGTAAAACCAATCCTTTGAATGATAAGGATATGGAATCTTTTATAGAGCTACAAAAAACAAAACCCGAATCCGAGTTATCTTGGAATGTAAAAATTACCGATATTGATAACACTACTTTTGATTTATCAGTTAAAAATCCTAATACTCCAGAAGAAGCTCCCCTGCGACAACCAGAGGAAATTCTGCAAGCAATCTCGGAATTGGATAAAGAAAGTGATTTGATATTAAAAACAATAAAAAAGTCCCTCTAATAGTATGAAAACCTGCAATAAAGATTTCATAAAAGAGAAAGGATTGCCGAAGGGCGATGCCCTGAGCTTGCCGAAGGGCGATGCCTTGAGCCTGCCGAAGGGCGATGCCTTGAGCCTGCCGAAGGGCGATGCCTTGAGCCTGCCGAAAGGGTGGGAGGTTAAGAAGCTGGGGGAGGTTTGTGATATTCTTGATAAATTAAGGAAACCAATAACCAAAAGAAACAGGGTTGAAGGAGAATACCCTTATTATGGTGCAACGGGGATTTTAAGTTATGTTCACGAATATATTTTCGATGAAAAATTAGTTTTAATTGGCGAAGATGGAGCAAAATGGAAATCAGGGGATAATAGTTCGTTTATTGTAAGTGGGAAATATTGGGTAAATAACCATGCCCATGTAATAAGACCTATAAGAAATTCTATGTTAGATGAGTGGGTTGTTAATTTTTTAAATTTTAGTGATTTAACGCAATATATAACAGGAATGACTGTTCCTAAATTAAATCAAAAAAAGATGAAAAATATACCAATCCCACTCCCACCACTCCCCGAGCAAAAACGCATCGTCTCCATTTTAGACCAAGCCTTTACTGCCATAGATAAAGCCAAAGCCAATACCGAAAAAAACCTGAAAAACGCCCGCGAACTTTTTCAATCAAAACTCCAAGAAACTTTTGCTAATGGAAAATTGAAAATTGACAATGGAGAATGGGAGGAAAAGAAACTTGGGGAGGTTTGTTTGATCGAAAGAGGTAGCTCCCCAAGACCAATTAAAAAATATTTCACAAGTGGTGAAGACGGCGTTAATTGGATAAAAATTGGTGATACAAAAGGGGTCGATAAATATATCTATTCCACCAGACAAAAAATTACAAAGGAGGGTGCTAAAAAATCAAGGCATGTACAAGCAGGTGATTTTATTCTTTCAAACTCGATGTCGTATGGAAAACCATATATTATGAAAACAGATGGTTATATTCACGATGGTTGGTTTGTGCTTCGTTTACATCATTTTGTTGATACTGAATATTTCTTTCAACTTCTTTCGTCTCCATATGTAAATAATCAATTTCACAATTTAGCAAGCGGTTCTGTGGTAAAAAATATAAACGGAGATTTAGTAAAAAAAGTTATTTTACCAATTCCACCACTACCCGAGCAAAAACAGATAGTTAAACAACTAGATGCCGTCTCCATCGAAACCAAAAAACTGGAAGCCATCTACCAGCGAAAAATAAATTGCTTGGATGAACTAAAAAAGAGTATCTTGCAAAAAGCATTTAATGGGGAGTTATGAAAAAAGAAAATGAAAATAAGATAAAAGAAAAGATTTTTAATATTACGCAAGGGTTTCTTAGCAATCCGCCTCTGATTATTTGGGGCTCTGGTGCCACTATTCCTTTTGGGTTACCGAGCATGGCAGACCTGAACGAAACATTAAAAGAAAAAATAGAAGATTTTGACGATGAAAATAGTAATTTAGAAACTGAACTTGAAAAAGAAAAATACAAGGAAAGAATCCCTCAAATTAAAAAAGTAATTTGGGACAAAGTCAACAATGCAGATGACTCTGTTCTACAAAAAATTGTCGAAAATAATAACGATGATTTACATAGCATAAAGTTACTCATAGAAAAATTTATTGATGCACACCCACAAGTTGTAAACATTGTTACCACAAACTATGACAGAGTTTTGGAACATCTTATGTCTTATTACAATATTAAATTTACTGATGGCTTCGATGGGAAAACATTGTCAACATTTGAGGAAAGCCAGTTTAGAGAAAAAAATATCGTAAATCTTATCAAGGTACACGGCTCATTAAATTGGTTTGATATTGGTGGAGAAAGCAGATACTCGTCTTGTACATTAAAAAATGATAATCCTAAAATGATTGCTCCAGGGAAAAACAAATATAAAGAGGCTTACGATCCTCCTTACCGAGAACTAATACAAAAAGCAGATGATTTAATTGGACAGTCCTCAAGTTTTCTTGTTGTCGGTTTTGGATTTCATGATGATCATCTAACGCCAAAGATTATAAATAAAATAAACCAAGGAATATCTATTGTTTTAATTACAAAGGAAATCTCAGAAAGCAGTTTTAAAGCATTAGAAAAAGCAAAAAAATATATATTATTTGAGGAAGAAGGTAGAGATAAAACAAAAGTTATTTATAAAGAGAATGATTCTGCGGAGAAAAAAGAAAAAATATTGGAAGGTAGTTTTTGGAAATTAAATAAATTTATGGAGATTATATAGTTATGCAAACAGAACCGAATGAAACAATAATAGGTAAAGTGCAAAGTGTTGATACTGGCAATGTATCAATTCAAGTTGAGGAAGAATCACTTCTAAATAACATGCAAGTAAATCAAATTGTGCAAATTCGTTCAACAAAAACAGGAGAAAAAATCATCGGACTCATTTCTAAGATGATGAGGAAGGCGGTTGCTGATAAACTTGATGATGAGCCTGATTATGTTGTTGAAAATATTATAAGAGTAAATTTAGTTGGAACATTACTTTCAAAAAGTGGTACTGACGCGAATGTTTTTAAAAGAACATTGAACACCGTTCCTAGTATAAATGCAGATTGTTTTTTGCTTCAAGGAAGCGATCTATCCAGTTTTATGGATACTGTTTCATCAAATAGTGAAAACCCTCTTAAAATTGGGAAATACACTATTTCAGAAGAATCCGATGTTAACCTTGACGGCAATAAATTTTTTCAAAGACATGCTGTTATTGTTGGAGGTACTGGTTCTGGCAAGTCATGGACGGTTGCAAATATTTTGGAAAAAGCAACACAATTACAATCTATAAACGGTATTGTGTTTGATTTACATGGAGAATACGAACCTTTGATCGAGTTAGAAAATGCTAAATCATTAAAAATAGCTGGACCATCTGATAACCCAACAGATGGCAATATTATGTTTTTACCTTACTGGCTTTTGTCATATGAGGAAATAGAATCGATGCTTTTAGATAGGAGCGATAGTAACGCTCCAAATCAATCAAGAACTTTGTTTGATTTAATAATTGAACATAAGAGAACAAAGCTGGAAGAGGAAAATCAACAAGCTGTTTTAGATAACTTTACAGTTGAAAGCCCTGTTCCATATAAAATAAGTGATGTTTTGACTGCTCTTGAAGAAAAAGATATAGAGATGGTGCCCGGTTCAAGGGGAGATAAACAAGGTCCTTTACACGGAAAACTAACTCGCTTTATTCAACGGCTGAAAAGCAAACAATCTGATAAGCGATTAAATTTTATTTTCAATTCTGGTGAGGAATTGCTCGAATATGATTGGTTTCTCTCGCTTATAAAAGATTTGCTTGACTTTGGGAATGATAACAAAGGTTTAAAGATTATTGATTTTTCTGAAGTGCCATCAGATATTTTGCCGTTAATCACTGGTTTAATTGGTAGGCTAATATTTTCAGTCCAGCAGTGGATGGAAGCAGAAAAAAGACATCCAATTGCTATTTTTTGTGATGAAGCACATTTGTATATTCCTTCAAATACAAAAGGTAGTATAGAGGAAAAAGGATTGCAGAGCTTTGAGAGAATAGCAAAAGAAGGTAGAAAATATGGCGTTTCTTTAGTGGTAATAAGTCAGAGACCTTCCGATGTAAATAAAACCATTTTAAGCCAATGTGGTAATTTTGTTGCTATGAGGCTAACTAATCCGGACGACCAGAATGTTATAAAAAGGTTGTTTCCTGATAATCTTGGTGATTTTGCAGAATTATTGCCAATATTAGATATTGGAGAATCTCTAATTGTTGGGGATGCTTCTCTTCTTCCAAGTCGGATAAAAATAGATGAACCTAACATAAAGCCAAACAGTGCGACAATTGATTTTTGGGATGAATGGGGTAGCGAGAAAACAGAAAAAGGTATTGAGCAAGCTGTTGAAGCATTAAGAAAACAACAAAAATGAGTAAAAAAGACAGAATACCTAAAGAAAACGCATTGTCATCTTAAAAAACAAAAACACAACCAATGAAAACCACTAAAAAAATAACAATCAATCCGGCACGCTTGCAGTGGTGTTGCGAGGCTATCGATGTAGATATCGGTCACCTCTCTAATGATATTAACATTGCTAAAACCACCTTGCAGAAAGCAGAAGTAAGCGTCAAGCAATTAGCAAAGATAGCGCACTATTTTAATCGTGGATTGTTGTTTTTCCTTGAACCTGACGATGTGCTTGAAGACAAAATTTATTCCCCGCAATTTCGCACCATCAACAACCAGACACCAATACATGACCGCAAGCTCAGAGCGTTAATCGAGAGTGTTGAAAAGCAAAGACAAATATATCTTGGCTTGATGGAGGACTTGGGCGAGCCGCTCAAGCGTGATTGGTTACCTGATTTTGCATTAAGTAACCGCAACATCAAACAAGCCAGTGCTAATGTGCGGCAATGGTTAGACCCGCCTGATAAATGTAAATTTGAAGATTTACGCTGTGCAGTTGAAAACAAGGGTATTATGGTATTTGTCATGAGCGGTTATAAGGGCAAATGGCAGATGGATAAAAACAATCCAGTGCGTGGATTTTCTCTTTGCTACGACACTTTGCCGATTATCGTTATTAAAAAACAGGCAAGCAAAGGAGCGCAAGCCTTTACCTTGATGCACGAGTTAGCCCATTTGCTGATACATAGAGAAAGTGCCATTGATGATGCAGAGAATTTTTATAACTATCAAGGCAAGGAAAAAGATGCCAATGAGTTTGCCGGAAATCTGTTAATGCCCGATGGTTTTTTAAGGCAGATTAACGTGGCGGAGTTGCTGAGTTTAGAAGTTGGTGAATACGATGATTTTTTAGCTGATTTTAAGAATAATTGGTGCGTAAGCGGTGAAGCGATATTGGTCAGATTATTAAATGAGAACAAAATAACCCAAGCGCATTACAACGATTATAAAGCACTTAAAGAACAACGAGAAAGGGCAAGACAAAGAGAAGAGGAAAGAAAAAAAGCGTTAGGAACTGCACCAAAAATACCGCGCACATACCGCCATAGAGAGCCACTCAGCACCTTTGGTAAACCCTTTGTTCATGCCGTATTTGATGCCTTTTATAGCAAGCATATTACCCTGGCCAAAGCCAGCACCTATTTAGATAATTTGAAAATTACTGATATGCACAAATTGGAACAGCATGTATAGTTTCGATGCGTCATCTATGATCCATGCTTGGGAGAATTATCCTCCTAAAAATCAACACTTCGATGCGTTATGGGAGTGGATAACTGAAGAAATTAGCAACGAGGAATTTTGTATATCAGAAATAGCACTCGATGAGGTGAGTAATAAAATACCTGAATGCGGAGTATGGCTTAGAGATAATGGTATTAAAATTTATCCTTTGACTCCATCAATCTTATCAAGAGCAAGTCAAATAAAAGGACTTTTAGGAATAAAAGAAGAGCAATATGGCAAAGGTGTAGGGGAAAAAGATTTGTTTATTATTGCAACTTCAAAAGAAATAGGAGCTATTTTAGTCAGTGAAGAAAGCCGACAAAATAGTTTGCCACAGTTAAAACCTAACTACAAAGTTCCAGCAGTCTGCAATATGCCGGAAGTTAATGTTGGCTGTAGCCGTTTTGTTGACCTGTTGAAATAATGATGAACGAAGCCGACACCCGAGCAGAATTGATTGAACCCAAACTAAAAGCATCAGGTTGGGAAGTGGTAGAGGGTAGCCGTTTACGTTTGGAGTATCGTATTTACTAAAGGGAGTTTAATTGGTCAAAACTAGATAAAATAAAGAAATCAGCAATTCCAATGATTAGCATTGTGGTTGATATTGCCTTTCATAATCCAAAAACTTATCCAATAATTTCGGCAATTTTGAGCAAATTAATATCTTTTCTGGATAGCGATGAGGACAAGAATATTGCCCGTAAAGGCGGCGGGGTTGCCAAAAAAGCCTGGGTAGAGATTGAAAAACAAAGTGGACAAGCCGTAGTAAACAGTAATAGTGCGAAAAAACTTTTGAAGGGTTTTAGCAATGACTGAAAATAAAAATATACGCTGGATACAGCGACTAAATGGTTATTTTAGGCTGATTATATTTTAAAATATTAGTTGGAAAATAAAAGAAAAACACAAATAATAAATGAGTACAAAAATTTTTACAAACGAAGAAGAAAATACCTTATTCAATAAACTTGAAGGTGTTTTTAAACACAATAAAAGCATCAATAATTTTGATGTTTTGGTCGGTTATTTTCGCTCCTCGGGTTATTTTAAACTCCGCCCCTTATTAGAAAATGTTGAGCATATTCGTATTTTGGTTGGTATAGATGTTGATAAAATAACCAAAGAAATGCATGCTGACGGCTTAGCTTTATTTAAAGGAGACCCTGAAAAAACCATTGAAAACTGGCAGGAAAAATTCATCGATGATGTCCACAAAGCCAATTATGACCAACAAACCGAGCAGGGCATCAAGCAATTTGTTGAAGATATGCAAACTAGGAAAGTGCAAATTAAAGCACATCCCAGCCGTGCCATCCATGCCAAAATATACATTTTTCGCCCCGATGATTATAACCCGCATAAAGCCGGCAGTGTAATTACTGGCTCATCAAACCTTACCGATGCCGGGCTGGGGACAAGTCGCAATTCCAACTATGAATTTAATGTGTTGTTAAACGACTATGACGATATTCAATTTGCCACCACCGAGTTTGAAAAATTATGGCACGAAGGAATAGAAATATTGCCGCAAACCGCCAAAGAGAGCCTCAAAAAAACCCATTTAGCCGACAACATCACGCCTTATGAACTGTATTTAAAATGCTTGATTGAATATTTTGGTGCAGAAATTGAATTTGACCCGAACTCCATTAAAGACTTGCCCGCTAACTTTAAACGCCTGTCCTATCAAATGGATGCGGTCAATGAAGGCTGGCAAATGCTGAAAAAACACAATGGCTTTTTTCTCGCCGATGTGGTGGGATTGGGCAAAACCGTTATTGCCGTTTTAATCGCACGTCAGTTTTATTACTACAATGGCTATCCTGATTATCGCTCTAAAATTTTATTGGTGATTCCGCCGGCACTAAAACAAAACTGGGAGGATACCTTAGCAAGTTTTAAAATGGATGATGCCTTTAAAATTATTACCAACGGCAGTTTGCACAATATTACCAACGCCTCAAAATACGATATGGTCATCGTCGATGAAGCACATAAATTTCGCAACGATACCGCAGAAGCATACGACCAATTACAACGCATTTGCAAAACCAAAACAGAACACGATAAGGACAAGGGCGGCAGAGATAAAAAAGTAATGCTTATTTCTGCCACCCCACTCAATAATCGCCCTGATGATTTATACAATCAAATTTTATTATTCCAAGACGGCAACAATTCCACACTTGATTTTTCACTCGGTAGTTTCTTTACCAAAGCAAAAAAAGAATATAAGGGCATTTTGAAGTTGCAGGATAAAAATCAAGCAAAAGAAAAAACTGCGGAACTTTATGAAGAGATTCGAGAAAGAGTCATCACCCCACTTATGGTGCGCCGAACCCGCACTGATTTATTGGCAAACAAGCGTTACAAACAAGATTTGCTGGATAATGTCGTTACATTCCCAGAAACAACCCCACCAAAACCTATTTACTATCAACTGGAAGCGAAACTGGAGCAACTATACGATAACACCATCAAAAAAATTGATAATAAAAAGCAAAATAAAGATGGCTTACTACATACCCGCTATCGTGCCTTATATTATCTAAAACCAGAATTCAAACAACTATACACAAGAGCAGATTTTGTTAGCACGCAGTTGGTCGCCATTATGAAAACACTGTTACTGAAAAGAATGGACAGCAGTTTTTATGCCTTTGGGCAAACCCTAGGGCGTTTTATCCAATCATCAGAGGTGATGCTAAAGATGATTAAGAATAATAAAATTATTATCGCCAAAAATCTAAAGATAGAAAACTATATTTTAGAGAATAAAGAAGACGAATTAATGGAGCTTATTGCCAACGAGAGTTTGACTGACCCCAGTATTAGGGTGTATTGCCGTGATGATTTTGAAGAAGGTTTTATTGATGGCATCAAACACGACTACGCTATGTTAAAAGCTCTAAAGTTGGATTGGGACGAAATAACCAAAGAAATCGGCGACCCAAAACTGAATGAGTTTTTAACCCAACTGCCAATTTTTTTAGATAAAGAAAATAATCCAGAGCAGAAAATAGTGCTGTTTACCGAAAGCACCGACACCATGCACTATCTAACAAAGGCAATAAAACAAACCGAATATGGCGAGAAAACGCTTAGTATCAATGCTCAAAATCGCAATACACTTAAGCAAACCATTACACAAAATTTTGATGCCAACATTGACCCCACAGACAAAAAGAATAACTATCAAATTATTCTCACCACTGATGTTTTAGCCGAAGGTGTCAACCTGCACCGTGCCAATACGGTCATCAATTACGATACACCGTGGAATGCTACCAAACTAATGCAACGCATCGGGCGGGGAAACCGTATCGGACAAACGGCGAGCCATATCTTTGTCTATAATTTTTATCCGACCGCACAAATAAATGATAATATTGGCTTAGAAAAAAAAGCATTGATTAAATTACAGGCTTTTCATTCAGCCTTAGGTGAAGATTCCCAAATTTATTCAACAGATGAAAAAGTAGATACATTTGGTATATTCGATAAAAACATCAAAGAAGAAGTCAATAAAACCATCCCATTTTTAGAAGAAATACGGCAGTTTAGAAAAAATGACCTTGCCGCCTATAAACGCCTCAAAGCATTACCGAGTAAAGTCAGAAATGCAGTAAAAAATGATCTCCATAAACAGGGAACACTAATTTTTACTCGCACCGAAGACAAAGGTAGCAGCCGATTTTATCTAATAAAACCTCAATTAGAAAATGTTAGCAATGAAGAGAGTATTGTAAATTACACATTTATTCAATCCGCTACATTATTAAAATGTACCCCCGATACCAAAGCGGAAAGATTACCTGATGAGCATCACAAGCAAGTATCATCGGCATTAGATAAGTTCAAAAATGAAACAGAACAAAATATTATCAATGAAAATCAAAATAAAACCTTATCCCCACAAGAAAACACAGCGATTAAATTTCTAAAAACAATGTTAACTCTCTCCACAAATAAGGAAGAATCAGACAAAATAAAGTTGGCAATTGAACAAATTAAACAGAAACGCTTTCAAAATTTGACCAAAGATATCAATAAATTAAGCAAAAACAACAAAGGTATTAAGCTAATTGTGATATTAGAAAACACCTTGAGAATCATCCAAAAATATGACCTTAACCGCCATATAGAAGATAACACAGAAAAACCACAAAAACATCAAAACATCCAACCAACCATAGTCATTTCACAATCATATACATAAAAACAATTATGAATCTACTAGACCAAGCCTATAATCAAGACAATTACCTTGATTTTCTCGCAGATAAATTCAATTTTGCCAAGCACCTTGTGCCTATCGTTATAGACAATAACGATGTTGAATCCCTCCAACAACTCGGCACAGTTATCACCCAAGACGATAAAGAACTACCCGTCTTTGAAATTCATATAAAACCCAACACCCAATTAAGCCGAAACCGTGTACAATTACGAAATCTGGTTGCCAAGCAAATTAACACTGAAGACGGTGCTTTGGCAGTTTATGTAGATGATGAGAACAAACAATGGCGGTTTAGTTTTATTGCTATTGAATATCGCTTTACCGATGGCGGCGTAACTACAGAGAAAACCGCCAGCAAACGTTTTACTTACCTGTTGGGTAAAAACACCCAAACTAGAACGGCAAAAAATCGCTTTGGCGCACTCAACAAACAATCCACACTACAAGACCTAAAAACTGCTTTTGCTGTTGAAGCACTGAGCAAAGAATTTTACGACAAACTGTATCGCTGGTATGAAAAAGCACAATGCGAAGTCGTATTTCCCAATGACGAGCAAGCCGAAAACCACAGCCAAACCAGCCTGATTCGCCTGTTGACGCGGTTGTTATTCATCTGGTTTATCAAAGAGAAGGAGCTAATCAAAGAGAAGAAACTCATCAATGCGGATTTATTTGATAAAGATAAATTACAAACGCTGATCGATTACGACGAACCGAGCAGCTTTTATAAGGCGATTCTGCAAAATCTGTTTTTTGCCACCCTCAACCGTCCGGTCACCGAGCGTAGTTTTCGCACCACGACTAATGGCAAGCCGAATCAAACGAATTACCTCGCTACCAATATCTACCGTTATCAGAACTATTTTAATGGTCTAAAAGAAGCCGACATTATCGCTTTATTTGCCCAAACGCCCTTTCTCAACGGCGGCTTGTTTGAATGTTTAGACCGAGAGGCAAGCGATGAGGAAAAACAGGCTTACGATAATGATAAAACGATTCGCCCGATAGGCAGTGCCATTCGGATTGATGGCTTTTCCGATAGAGCTGATAATGAATTGGTTTTTCATAATCACCTATTTTTCAAGGACACTATTTTCAATGACAATAAGCAGGACGATAAGCAGGATTTAGGCTTGATTGATCTGTTCAATCAATACCAGTTCACCGTTGAGGAAAGCACGCCGCTGGATGTCGAAGTCGCCCTTGACCCTGAGCTATTGGGCAAGGTGTTTGAAAACCTGCTCGCCAGTTATAACCCCGAAACCGGACAACAGGCTCGCAAAGCCACTGGCAGTTTTTATACACCGCGTGAAATTGTCAATTATATGGTCGATGAAAGCCTGAAACAGTATTTTCATCAGCACACCGACCTAACAGACGATCAAATCAATGCCTTGTTTGTTGACGCTGAATTCACCGAACAAGAAAACGCCCTCAATAAGCAACAAACAAAAGCCCTGATTTATGCCATAGATGGGCTAAAAATCCTTGACCCAGCGGTGGGCAGTGGTGCGTATCCGATGGGCATATTGCAACGGCTGGTGCTGATTTTAGAAAAAGTGGATGCAGAAAACACCCATTTCAAACAACAGCAAATCGACAAGGCAGAACAAATCCCCGATGAAGCCAGTTGCGCCAGTGCCATAACAGCCATAGAGCAGGTTTTTTCTCAACAAAATCAGCATAACGCCTATGGCAAGAAATTAATGTTGATTGAAAACTGTATTTATGGCGTGGATATTCAACCCATCGCCATTCAAATCTGCAAACTGCGCTTTTTTATCAGCCTGACCATTGAACAAAGCCCTAACAAAAACAAAGCCGATAATTACGGCATCAAAGCCCTGCCGAATTTGGAAACTAAGTTTATTGTTGCGAATAGTTTGCTGCCTTTGGGTGAGATGCCAAAACAAAAAGGGATATTTGATACTGGTATCGAAGAATTACAAACAAAATTAGCCCAAGTCAGGCACAAGCATTTTAGTGCCAAGACCTTAACCACCAAACGCAAATACCGCGATAAAGATAAAGACTTACGCGAGCAAATGCTGGAAGAATTAACCAAAAGCGGTATCACTCCAGCCGTTGAAGCCAGTATGAAAAGAATCGTTCATTGGGATTTATACAATCAAAACGCCATCGCCGATTGGTTTGATCCCAAATGGATGTTTGGCGTGGATAGTTTTGATATTGTGATTGGTAACCCGCCGTATATCCGTCATGAACTCATTAAGGCATTCAAACCGCAATTCAAACAAGCCTTTTCTGTTTATGCTGGCACTGCCGATATTTACACCTATTTTTATGAAAAAGGCGTGCAACTACTCAATGACAATGGACATTTATGTTACATCACCTCCAACAAATGGATGCGGGCAAAATATGGTGAAAAGTTACGCGGCTTTTTCAAACACCAAACCCAGCTCAAGCAGATTATTGATTTTGAAGGGCAGCAGGTTTTTGAAAATGCCACAGTGGACACCAATATTCTGCTCTGCGGTAAAACTGCAAACACGCAAACCACACCCCCACTCTCGCCCAGTCATACCTATTCCCACCCTCGTCATTCCCGCCCCCACCCTCGTCATTCCCGCCCCCACCCCCGTCATTCCTGCCCCCACCCCCGTCATTCCTGCCCCCACCCCCGTCATTCCTGCGAAAGCAGGAATCCAGAGACTAACCCGCCAGCCAGTTTTCAATATCAAAAACAATTACCCGACGAGCACAACCCATTATTTAATATGGCGGTTGGCGACCTATCAGCCAATGCCTACACCTTGCAGGCACCCGAAATTTTAGCCCTGAAAAAGAAAATAGAACAAATCGGTACACCATTAAAAGATTGGGATATTCGTATTAACTACGGCATAAAAACAGGGTTTAACGAGGCTTTTATTATCAACACCGCCAAACGAGACGAGTTAATAACGCAAGACCCGAAATCCACGGAAATCATCAAACCTATTTTACGCGGCAGGGATATTAAAGCATATCAACACCATTGGGCGGGGTTGTGGTTGATTGCTACTTTTCCAGTATTAAAAATAAATATTGACCATTACCCCGCCATTAAAAATCATTTATTAAGTTTTTCAAAAGACCGATTAGAACAAGCAGGAAAGAAATTATCAGACGGCACAAAATCAAGAAAGAAAACAGGCAATAAATGGTTTGAAACTCAAGACCAAATCGGCTATTACGAGGAATTTGCGAAGGAAAAGATTGTTTATTCAGAGATAGTTAAGAAACCACAATTTTATTTTGATGTAGAAAATTATTATGCAGAAGCAACTTCTTTCATTATGACGGGTGAAAGTATAAAATTTTTGATGGCATTTTTACACTCAAAACTAATAACTTATGTTTTTAAATTATTTTATGCAGGGGGTGGGTTAGGCGAGACAGGCTATAGATATAAAAAAGCATTTTTCGAACAACTCCCCATCCCACAAATATCAAAATCAGCACAACAACCGTTTATAGCGTTAGTCGATAAAATCCTTACCGCTAAACAACAGGGGCAAGACACCCGCACACTGGAAACCCAAATCGACCATATGGTATATCAACTTTATGACCTCACCGATGATGAGATAAGGATTGTTGAAAAGAAGGTGTAGAATGTTGCTAACTGAAAGTTAGGAGAGTTGGAAAAGGTTTTATCTTTGTAGGTTAATTTTAATTTAGGTAAAGATGGAAAAGAAAATAGGAAAAGAAAATATAAATAATCGTCGTTCTGTTCTTGGTCTTTCAAACGAGAAAGCAAAAGCGTTTTTTCTAAAACCCGAAAGTTACAATAACCTCGAACTACCATCTTATTTTGTGTTTGATAAATTATTAGAAACTATTGATGAAATCATCCGTAATAAAGAACTTTCTTCTTTGTCAAAGAAGCCAAATATATATGAAAATGTAAACTATACTTTGTTCAACAACAAGAATGGAAAATACGCATGGCGACCGATGCAACTTATCCACCCAGCAATTTATGTGGCTTTAGTAAAGGAAATCACCAAGCCTAAACATTGGTGTACTATCAGAAAACGATTCAAAAAATTTAGTAATAACGAAAAAATAAAGTGTTTTAGCATACCTGTTAAATCATTAAGCGATGAAAAAGATAAAGCCGAACAGGTTTCTCAATGGTGGATAAAAATTGAACAAAAGTCCATTGAACTAGCACTAGATTTTGAATACATATTCCATACGGACATAGAGAATTGTTACGGTTCTATTTATACACACTCCATAGCTTGGGCTTTACACACAAAAAAGGTAGCCAAGAAAAAGGGAAATCGTAATAAGCTTGAACTGATAGGTGTCACCATTGATAAAAACATTCAAAGTATGAGTTATGGGCAAACCAACGGTATCCCACAAGGCTCTGTACTTATGGATTTTGTTGCTGAAATGGTTCTTGGATATGCTGACCTTAAATTATCTAAAAAAATCAAAGCTGCAAGAATTGAGGATTATCTCATCTTAAGATATAGAGATGATTTTCGGATTTTTGTCAACAATACACAGGATGGAGAACACATATTGAAATCATTGACAGAAGTAATGATAGATTTAGGACTGAAGTTAAATTCTTCAAAAACATTTTTCAGCAATGATGTTATTCGGTCATCTATAAAACCAGATAAATTACATTGGCTTGAAAAACCACGAACAGTAAAAAACCTACAAAAAAAATTATTGATTATTCACAATCACGCTCAGCAGTTTCCAAATTCTGGGAGCGTGATAAGTGCTTTATCCTATTTTCATGAGCGATTACTAAAACTAGATAAAATAAAAAAATCAGCAAAACCAATGATAAGCATTGCGGTTGATATTGCCTTTCACAATCCAAAAACTTATCCAATAATTTCGGCAATTTTGAGCAAATTAATGTCTTCTCTGGATAGCGATGAGGACAAGAAATTAATGTGCAAAAAGATTGAAAAGAAGTTCCAAAAAATTCCAAATACTGGATATATGGAAGTGTGGTTACAGAGATTCTCAATGTTTTATATAACGAATACCACATCAAGCGAGGCTCTGTGCCAGATAGTAGATAAATCAAAAGTAAATCTGTGGAATAATGATTGGATAAATTCTAAAAAATTAAAAAAATGTTTGAATAATCCTGATATTGTTGATCACGTTAAAAAGGAAAGTTTAAATCCTGTTATCCCTTATGAGGAAGTTAAGTTATTTAATGAGCGTTATTACTAGGTGATAACAACAAACTCAAGATACTGCCGCCGTGGAAGCGAAAATTGACCAGATGGTTTATCAGCTTTATGACCTCACCGATAATGAGATTAAAATTATTGAAAATAACGCCACTCCCGACCTCGTCATTCCTGCGAAGCATGTCCCCGCGTAGGCGGGGAGCAGGAATCCAGCGACTAATACCATGAGCCACAAACAACCCGCCGTTTACATTTTAGCAAGTAAACCTAATGGTGCCTTATACACTGGCGTTACCTGTGGAAAACCCTGGCGGTTTGGCTGTTTTACTGGATTCCTGCTTTCGCAGGAATGACAGGGTGGTGCAGGAATGACGGAGTTGGGCTCGGGAATGACGAATGTGGGTTTGCAGGGATGATGAATAAAGTGGTACGAACAAAACAGGACACCCGCACACTGGAAACCCAAATCGACCAGATGGTTTATAGGCTTTATAATTTGAGTGATGATGAGATAAGGATTGTTGAAAAGAAGGTGTAGAATGTTGGTAAGTGAAAGTTAATAGGGTGGGGAAAGGTTGTAGGTTTGTGGTTAATATTTTAAAGAAATAAAAACCAAATAATTAAATGTAAAAAATGAACAACGATATTGAAAAACAGCCAAGTTTTGAATCTAAAAGTTTCTATTGTCCATTGTGTGATGTTTTTGCTCATCAAAGTTGTAAGGAACTTAATTCTTATCAAAGCAAGGGAGGCGGCATCACCCGAGTGTTACCCCATGATACTAAAAATTTAAGAGGAGTTTATATTTCTATTTGTGCCAGTTGCGAATTGTTTTCTATATGGTTTGAGGAAAAAATGGTTTATCCTAAAAAGCTAACCGTACCTTTGGCTCATCGTGATATGTCAGCTCCTGTCAAAGAGTTATACGAAGAAGCAAGGCAAATATCAAATGACTCTCCTCGTGCTGCGGCTGCTTTGCTTAGAGTAACGTTGGAAAAACTTACAGAGGAATTAGGGGAGAAAGAGGGAAACCTAAACACCCGTATCGGAAATTTGCATAAAAGAGGGCTTGCACAAGAAATTATAAACAGTTTAGATATTGTAAGAATTTCTGCTAACGAAGGAGGTTCGCATGCAGGTCAAATTGATTTAACAGGGGAAGATGGAGCAGAAATAGTTAATACATTATTTTGGCTTGTAAACATTATTGTAGAAAAAACTATATCAGAACCGAAAGAAATTGAAGAAAATTTCTCTAAACTACCACAAAGTAAAAAAGACGGTGTAAAAAATAGAGACCTTGAGCCGTGACTACTTCGCCGCACTGCTCAGGTAGCCTTTGGGTAGTGAGCTTGGGAGTCTCTGCCACGGTGGTGCTGGAATTTGGGATTGGTTAAAATTGTCACAGCTTCGGATTGCCAAGGGAATTAGAAGTGTTTAGAAACGATGCACATGAGCGATTTATCAAAAACTCTGGAGAGTGCAGTGGCAAGTGGAAGTCTGCTAAAGTCATCACGTGAGAATATTCTGAAGCATCTTGCGGGATCGATCAATCCTGTGGCGGCTTTGGCTGTTGAGGAGCTGGTGAATGGTGGTGAGTGGGGTGAGCTGAATGATCGTTTTTATAAGACATTAGCGTTTGGAACTGGTGGTCTGCGTGGTAGAACTATCGGTAAGGTGGTGACTACTGCGGAGCTGGGTGCGGGTGGACCTAATGAGAGACCTGAGCATCCGTGTGTGGGGTCGGCTACGATGAACTTTTATAATGTGGGTCGTGCGATTCGTGGGATGGTGGCGTATGTGAAGAAGCATTTTGCGACTGAGGGGATTGAGCGTAGGCTTATCTTTGGCTTTGCTCAGGATACTCGCCATTTCTCTGATGACTTCGCTGTGTTCTGTGCGAAGATTTGTAATGATCTGGGCTGTGATGCCTATTTATTCGATGGTGCTAGGGCGACTCCTCAGGTTTCGTTTTTGATCCGTGAGTTACGTCTGGATGCAGGTGTGGTGCTTACTGCGTCTCATAACCCTAGTCATGATAATGGCTTTAAAGCGTATTTCAATCTGGGTTCACAGCTAGTGGAGCCACATGCCACGTGTGTGATCAATGAGGTGGATGCTATCACGAGCGAAGCGTATGATGCTCTGCCTGAAGCTGAGCAGGGTAAGCTGACTATTGTGGGTGCAGAGACGGATCGTCGCTATGTGGATAAGCTTAAAACGACACTACTTCGTCCTGATCTGTTAGAAGGCGGAGGCATTAAGGTGGTGTTCACGAGTATTCATGGAACTGGTGGTCATATTTCTGTTCCTATTCTTAAGGAATTAGGATTTGAAGTGCTGACTGTGACTGAGCAGGATGTTCAGGACAGTAGGTTCCCTACGGTGAATTCACCGAATCCTGAGAATGCTGCGGCACTACAGATGGGTGTGGATTTAGCTGAAAAGGAAAATGCTGAGATAGTGATAGGAACGGATCCAGATGCTGACCGTATGGGTGCTGTGGTGCGTGACGATGCTGGTAAGATGCAGCTGATCACGGGGAACCAGATTGGTTCGCTGATGGCATGGTATCGCGTGAAGATGATGTTTGATATCGGTATTCTAAATGATTCTAACAGAGGGCATGCTGTGTTGATTAAGACGTTTGTGACTTCTCCTCTACAGAACAGAATCGCTGAGAAGGCGGGGATCAATGCGGTGGATACTCTGACAGGATTCAAATACATAGCGGAGAAGCTTCAGAAGTATGAAGAAGGGATTCCCGTGGCTAAGATCGATGGTGACTACAGAGATTTAACAGAAGAGAAGAGTAGGGCGTTACGCCTGGAGTATTCTAGGTTCCTCGTGTTCAGTGGTGAGGAGAGCTATGGTTATCTCGGTGCTGATTTTGTAAGAGATAAGGATGCTAATATGGCGACGGTAATGTTCGCAGAGATCGCAGCTTATGCTAAGAGTGAAGGCAAGAGCGTGGCAGGTCTGTTAGATGATATTTACCGTGAGTTTGGCTATCACCTAGAGGTGAATAAGAGTGTGGTGATGGAGGGTGCTGAAGGCGCTGCTCAGATCGCTAGCTTGAATGAGTCTTATAGTAAGAATCCTCCGACTGAGTTTGCCGGTGTTAAAGTGGTAAGAGTGAGAGATTTCGCTACTGAGTCATATGAGGATACTGAAGGTGATGCTATTCCTAATGCTGGGATGCTGATCGTAGATATGGCGGATGGAAATTCATTTGCTGTGAGACCGTCAGGGACTGAGCCTAAGATTAAGTATTACCTGTTTGGTAATGATATTCCGGCGGATGATCTGGAAGTGAGTAAGGCTGGAGTCGCTGCTGGATTGGATGATCTGTGGACGGCGATCGAGGCTGATATGCAGGTGCGTATGAAGTAGGTTTAGAGCTTGGATTCAACTAATAAACGCAACTTTTAATCGGCAGGGCCATGTGTTTTCTACTCACATGGTGATATGTTCTAGCTTATCGCGTGACGATATAATCAAGGCGAAACTATCAGCTAAAGAGTTGCTAAGTAATCACCATTTCGATCATGTTATGATCGCAGTAGAGCTAGCTGGGGGAATTTGTGATGACGAGATGTAGTCATCCTCAGTTTTAAATCTAGAAGTCGGTAGCATTGGAGTCGAGGTGGAGCCCGCACTCGTATTTATTTCCGCCGTAGCGAGAGTCTTCTGCAGACTGTCCATTTATCACTGGTGATGTGCTGTGCCAGTCGCCCATGGTCTGGTAGCCTTGGGTCTCTAGAGGGTGTTTTGGAAGGTCGTTATCGCGGTAATATTGCTGAACTTGGGCGTCTTTCCAGTCTAGAATCGGATAGACTTTAAGAGTCTTTTTCTGTTGTTCTAGGAACGGTCTGTGCACCCTAGTGCTCGACTGTGAGCGTCTTAGTCCACTGAGCCAGACGTCGGTTTCGAGTTCTTTTAGAGCACGGTTCATTGGCTCTATTTTGTTGATTAAGCCATACTTAGCATTGCCTTCTTCCTTTTGTTCCCAGAGCTTTCCATAGAGAGCTTCTTGGCGAGCTGCTGTCTGGAGAGGCTGGTATTCTTGGAGGTTTAGGTTGAGCTTGGACTGAAGCTCTTCCACATAGGCGTATGTCTCAGGGAAGAGGTAGCCAGTATCGATCCAGACAACAGGCACCTCAGGAGCATATTTAGAAACCAGATCAAGCATGACTGCTGCCTGAAGCCCAAAGCTAGAGGAGAGCATGAGTCGTGACCCGTATTCTTGGTGAAGCCATTTAATGCGCTCAGGAGCCTTCATCCTTTCAAAGGTTGAGTGGGTGTCTTGTTGATCGGTAACCATGGTGGTATTCTAATTTTATCCTTTAGAGCTTTTCAATTTTAGGAAACAGTTCTGAAGGGAGCTTCGCAATATTCCTGCCTTTTGGTATGTATTGGTGGATTATGCCGTTGAGGTTCTCGTTAGATCCTCTTTCCCAGCTATGATAGGGATGCACAAAAAAGAAGTCAATTTCTAATGCTTTTGCTATCTCCTGATGACCGGCGAACTCTTTGCCATTATCTGAAGTGATTACTGAATCAACAGGGAAGGGTTTTCGGAGCTTTCCCTTTTCGATCTAACAGTTTACTTCCTACCGATCAAAAGTTGCGTTTAATTAGTTGAATCCAAGATGAAAATTAAAAAAATTAGAGGAATATGATCGGTTTTGCTTGACCTAGGCTGTGTTTTGATTAGATTCCGCCTCTCGAATTCAACCAATTCACAAATCATGTCCCGCGATATTATAACACTCGAATGCACCGAAGCTAGAGCTGAAGGAAAATCTCCTTCACGCTACACAACTACACGAAACAAGAAGAGCCTGAACACTCCAGGGCGTCTTGAGAAGAAGAAGTATAATCCGGCACTAAGACGCCGCACTGTACACCGTGAGCTTCGATAATTACTTTTTTAACAACTAATTTATAACTATTATGTCTGAACCAAAGACCATTGAACGTCGCATCGCTTTTCGTAAGGCTAACCGCTGCATGCCAAATAAAAGATTAGATCTTCCTGCAGAACTAATCGAATACAAGAACACAGAAGTTCTTAGCAAATTTACATCTGAGACTGGTAAGATTTTACCACGTAGAGTCACAGGAGTTTCAGCTAAGCTTCACCGTAAGATCACACGTGAAATTAAGCGTGCTCGTTCTTGCAATCTTCTTCCATAATCTGGAAGCAAGAGTAAATCTCGTATCGAAATGATTTTTCAATAAGCTTGTCTAGAATTCTGGACAGGCTTGGTTTGTTTCCTTAATTTCAAACTTTATTATCCTTATGCCAGCCCAGATACAGCCCCTTACAGATACTCAGAATGAACGAGATGATCGTAAGATAGCGATCGATAGGGTGGGAGTAAAATCTCTCCGTTTCCCAGTAGAAGTCAGAGAAAAAGAAGGCGGTTCACAGCGCACAGTTGCTATGACTGCACTTGCTGTTGACTTGCCAGAACATTTTAAAGGGACTCACATGAGTCGCTTCGTAGAAGTATTAAACTCACATGGGAGCTGTCTTGATGTGCGTGAGATGAAGAAGATCCCAGAGGAAATGCTGGAACGTCTTGATGCATCTAAGGCACATGTAGAGTTTGAGTTTCCGTTTTTCCGTGAGAAGGTAGCGCCTGTGACAGGTAAAGTAGGGATGCTGGACTACGAAGTGAAATTTGAAGTAGAAGCTAGCAGCGATGATCGCTCAGACTTTATCTGCACAGTGATGGTGCCAGTGGCTACACTTTGCCCATGCTCTAAAGCGATCAGTGAATACGGAGCTCATAATCAGCGTGGCCTAGTGACTTTTGCGGTGCGTGCTAATAACCCTATCTGGGTGGAAGATCTCATTGATCTCGTAGAATCCTCTGCAAGTTGTGAGCTGTATAGCTTACTGAAACGTCCGGATGAGAAATACGTGACTGAGTGTGCGTATGATAATCCAGTTTTCGTAGAAGATCTGGTAAGAAATATTGCAGCCAAAGCCAATTCAGAGGACAATATCGTGTGGTATAAGGTAGAAGCAGAAAACTTTGAGTCTATTCACAATCATAATGCCTATGCGATGATTGAGAAGCGTTCTTAATCTAACTTATAATGAGCCGCAACGATCATCCGAGGAATGCTGAAGGAGATACCACACCTCTGTTTTGGAATCGTATGTTGCGGTTCTCTCTCTATTTTACGATTCTGGGAGTGGGGCTGGGGTTTATTCTCGGTAAAATGGTTAGTAATAGTGCTAATGACTCTAAAGCTCAGATGCTAGATCAGGTGAAGCCTGGTATTACTATTGAGCAAGTTGATGCCAATGGTATTCCATTAGAAAATCAGATGGATATTAATGCTACTGAATTTAGCCCCGCTGAATGGATGGGTTTACCTGAAAATCATGATGTCCATGGCGATGCTGCGGGTAAGATGATTGATCGTATAGAGACTTTTATGGTCTTTATTTATGTAGCTCCTTTTTTACTATTGGGTGTTTTATCTGTCCTGATGTGCTTGTTCATGCGCGGGAGAGAGCGTAAGTCTAGGCAGGATTTACTATAGGCTGCCCCAAAGTTATTTTTTAAATAATTACGAATGTTTTAGTTTTTCGGGTTGCAAAACCACTGATTTTCAGTATACTCCGCCTCATCTGGGAAGTTTCAAAAATGCATTGTGAAAAATTTCACAAGCGATTATAAGCACCTTACAGTATAGACAGCAACGATTTGCACTGAAACAATATGGCTAACTATTTTCCTCGCTACACAAACTTATTACCGCTTAAGATTGCGGTTTGTATCGTATCCCTCGCAATTGGGGCTGTTTTTGCGTTCACATATTACGCTACACCAAAGGCACAAAGAGTTGGTTATCAGCCAGATCAGTCGATTCCTTATGACCACGAGTTGCATGTAAATCAGCTCGGTTTAGACTGCCGTCACTGTCATAGTTTTGTAGAGAAATCAGGTCACGCAAACGTGCCAACAGCGAACACATGTGCGAATTGTCACCACCCTTCTAAAGGTGGTATTAAGTCAGAGAGTCCAAGATTAGCTCCACTTATGGATGCGATCGAGAACAACAAGCCGATTAAGTGGGTAAGAGTTCATAAGGCTCCTGACTATGTTTACTTTAATCACTCAGCTCACCTTAATAGAGGGGTTTCATGCATTGAGTGTCATGGTGAAGTGAATAAGATGCGTGTAGTCTATCACGCTAAACCACTTAGCATGGGTCAGTGCCTGGAGTGTCACAGGTCTCCAGAAGACGCGCTTCGCCCACTAGAAGAGGTTTTTAATCTGAAGTATAACGCTAAGATATTCATGGAGAAGAATAGCGATGCGATGAGTGAAGTTAAGGATTTCATCGCAGGTGATGAAGACCTAGACCTAGATCTGAGCGACGAAGACGATGCGCAGAAGGCTATGGGCTTAATGCTCAAACAACGTTGGAATGTTCGCCCTAAGGAGAGCTGCTTCACTTGTCACCGTTAATCACTGGATAGCTTCACGAAGAACCAATTTTAAATCAATTTTATACAATTTAAACTCGAATATTTTCATCTAAAATGAGTAAACGTAAATGGAATCACCCTGAAGTCCCGGCAGAGGACTTAGGTAATAAGGTCTGGCGTAGTGCTGGAGAACTAGAAGATACTCCTGGCCTTCGCCAGTGGGTAGACAAAGAGTTCCCTAGAGCTTCAGAAATGATGCGAGATGAAGAAGATCAAGAGACGACTCGTCGTAGCTTCCTCAAGCTCATGGGTGCATCTACTGCTTTGGCAGGATTTGGCCTGGCTGCATGTCGCCGTCCGGAGTCACTCATCGTTCCTTACATCGATTCAGTAGAGTGGGAAATCCCAGGAAAGCCTTCTTATTATGCAACTGCGATGCCTTCAGCTGATGGTGCCGTTTCATTAGTAGCTACTTATCATGAAGGTCGCCCAACTAAGCTTGAGCCCAATAAACTAGCTGGCACTTCTGGTGTTGGTTCTAGAACACAGGCTAGCATCCTAGATTTATATGATCCTGCTCGTTCACGTAATTTCCTCGCTAAGGGTGAGAAAATTGGCAAAGGCGAGGCTATCAAGTCACTTAAGAAATTCACTGAGAGCGGGAAAATTGGTTTCGTATTCGGTGAGGACGACTCATTGACAAGAACTGAGATGATCTCTCAGCTCAGGACGAAGTATTCTAGTGCTAAATTCTACGCATACGAAGCACTCACAGGCGCTGGTCGCAAGGAGTCAGCAGCACAGATCTTCGGTAAGCATGCGATTGTTAAAGCAGACTTTACCAAGGCGAAGCGCATTCTAGCGCTCGATTGTGACTTCCTAGAGCTTGATAAGCAGGGAGACACTAAAGGGTTTTACGACAGACGTCGTCCAGAAGGTGTTAACTACGATGAAGATCCTATTGCTTACGCTAAGGAACTAAACAGACTTTATGCAGTGGAGCCGACTTACACAGTGACTGGCGGAATGGCTGATCACCGTGCTCCTCTCGCACCTAGTCAGACGGCAGCATTTATTCAAGACCTCGCTGCAGCGATCGGTGGTGGTGAAGTGAGTTACTTTACAGGTGAAAAAGCGGATTGGATCAAGGCGTGTGCTAACGATCTTAAAACTGGCGGTGGCGTAGTTCTACTCGGCAGCCGTTACGATAAGGAATTACACGATGCGGTCTACGTAATCAACTCTAGCCTCGGTGCTTACCAAGCTGGTGTTCTAGTAGCTCGCACTGAGAGAAAGCATGATCAGCTCGGCACTATCGAGAAGCTAGCGGCTGATGCGGGATCACTCGACACAGTGATCTTGATGACACCTGCTAACCCAGTGTATGAGAATCCAACTATCGGTGGTAAGACATTCACTGAGATCGTTAAAGGTAAGAATTTAGTTCAACTAGGAACTCAGCTGAACGCTTCGGCAAACGCAGCAGATCTTCACATCCCAGCAGCTCATTATCTTGAGAGCTGGAGTGACGGATTCAGCGGAAACGAAGGTGTTTACACATTGGTTCAGCCAATGATCCTCCCACTTTACGGTGGTATTCAGGAATTCGAGCTACTTGCTGGCCTCCTTGCGGACAAGGTAGAGCTTCATAACTCACTCTCAGATGACTCAGCAATCTCACCCGCTTATACAGCAGTGAAGGCGACGTTTGAGAAGACAGTGAAAGTATCTAGTGACGCATTTGCCAAGAAGACAAACTTTAAGGAACTAGCGAGAACTGGTTTCACAGCAGACTTTAAATACGCTACAGCTGGAAACGGCAGTGGTGCTACTTTAGCTACTGTAACATTTAAGACAGGAGCTAAACCAACAAAGGCAACTAAACCAGACGTAGTATTCGTAACTGATTACTCTGTTTATGATGGTCGCTACATCAACAACTCATGGCTACAGGAAGCTCCAGATCCAATGTCTAAGTTGACTTGGGATAACGCGGCTTACATGTCACCACAGACCGCTAAAGATCTAGGTCTCTACGAAGATATCGTAGAACTAGAGAAGATGGAAAAAGCTTGGTGGGCAGACCTAGGAATAGCTACTGAAACAGGTGTTAAGACCACTGGTATCTCAGAAGACGGAGAAGGCCCTAGTCTGTTCGGACCAATGGTGAAAGTCACGGTAGGTGGAGTCTCAGTAGAGATCGTTGTTATCGTAGCATTCGGTATGGCTGACAATGTTGTCTCACTGCCACTCGGATATGGTCAAGGCCATGACGAGCACTGGGCAGATCACTTCCATGGTGATAAATTTGACTTCGAGAAAAATTCTAAGAATGTCTCAGCAGTAGGTGTCAATGCAGGTTTTGATGCGTATCCTCTGAGAAATGGACAAGATTACTTTGCATCAAGTTCAGATGTGACTGTTGAGAAGGTTGAGGGCAAGCGCTACAAGCTAGCGAGAACTCAGGAACACCACTCTATGTATGGACGAGCTCTTGCAAGAGAAATCTCTACTGAGACAGTCGTCAAGACTGGTGGGCATAAGCAAGACTACGCTAAGCAGCTTAAGAATGTAGCTAAGCAAGGACTAGACTCACACGTTCCACAGAATATTTCACTCTACAAGTTTGAAGACCGTGAAGGTAAAGCACACCTTTGGGATCAATCTCATCAGTGGGCAATGTCTATCGACCTGAGCACATGCACAGGTTGTAGCGCATGTCTCGTGGCATGTCAGGCTGAGAATAACATCCCAGTGGTAGGTAAAAATCAGGTCGCAATGGGCCGTGAGATGCACTGGATCAGAATGGATCGTTACTTCGCTGAAGCTGGAAATGCGGATCACGTGGATGATGCACACCTCGGTGATGCTCCATCAAATCCTTCTGAAGACTGGAATGCACCTCTAGAGGTGATTCCTAATCCGGTAGCATGTGTGCAGTGCGAGAGTGCTCCATGTGAGACAGTTTGCCCAGTAAACGCAACAGTCCACACAGAAGACGGACTCAACTCAATGGCGTATAACCGTTGTATTGGAACTCGTTACTGTGCGAATAACTGCCCATACAAGGCGAGACGATTCAACTTCTTCGACTACAATAAGCGTAACCCGCTTATTCACAAGAACCTTTATAAGGGTCCACTCGGTGAGAAGCAAGAAGGTGACTCTAAGTCACTTCAGCGTAACCCGAACGTGACTGTTCGTATGCGTGGTGTGATGGAGAAATGCACTTATTGTGTGCAGAAGCTCCAGGCAGCTAAGATCGATGCTAAAGCTAACGTTAAGAAGGCGGTGCAGAAGTCAGGCAAGCCATCTTATAAGTTTAATGCTGATGGTAAAGAGAACATGAACGAAATGCTCATGGTTCCTGCTAACAGTGTGACTACCGCTTGTCAGGATGCCTGTGAAGCAGGATCTATCGTCTTCGGTAACATCCTCAACTTGAAGGATAATATTCAGAAGACAAAGGCGATCAAGGAAAAGGATCTTGAAAATAACATTCAGGGCTCTTATGCAAACCCAAGAACTTACGACTTACTCAACTACATCGGCACCAGACCACGCACCTCTTACATGGCACGTGTGAAGAACCCGAATCCTAAGATGGCAATGTCCACTAAGGTTGGTAGAGCCACGATCCACATGCACTAATCGTAGAGCTGAAGATTAACGACACATTTTAGAAAAATCATATAATCATTTAATACGATGGCAAATAACCACCAAAAGGCAGGGCCAAGCATGGACGATGGAAACATTACTCTTCCAGTATTCGAACGTGAGAAGCTGATTCTTAACAACCGCTCATACGCTTGGATCACTGACCGTATCGCAGGGATTGTGGAAAAACCACAGCCTCTCCTTTGGTGGCTCCTCTTCATACCTAGTGCATTGATCGCTCTGATCGGTGTAGGTGGTGGACTATTCTACCTTGTATCTACTGGTGTAGGTGTATGGGGAAATACAAACCGTACAATGTGGGGGTGGCCGATTGTTAATTTCGTTTTTTGGATTGGTATTGGTCATGCGGGAACCTTGATTTCGGCGATTCTATTCTTAACTAGGCAGAATTGGCGAACGTCGATTAACCGAGCTGCGGAAGCGATGACAATTTTCGCAGTATGCTGTGCTGGTATTTTCCCAGCGTTCCACGTTGGTCGTGTATGGATGGCTTGGTTCCTAGCTCCTATTCCTAATGCAAATGACATCTGGCAGAACTTCAAATCTCCACTACTTTGGGACGTATTTGCGGTCTCGACTTACTTTACTATTTCCTTGATCTTCTGGTATCTCGGAATGGTTCCTGACCTGGCTACGATCCGTGACCGTGCGAAGCCTGGTATCCGTAAATTCTTCTATGGACTTTTCTCCCTTGGTTGGAGAGGTGGAAACCGTCAGTGGTCTCACTATGAGATGGCTTATCTTCTATTAGCAGCACTTTCTACACCGCTGGTTCTTTCAGTTCACTCTATCGTTTCGTTTGATTTCGCTACATCGACTGTTCCTGGTTGGCACACTACTATCTTCCCTCCATACTTTGTGGCAGGTGCGATCTTCGGTGGATTCGCTATGGTAATGACGATCATGATTCCAGCTCGTTCGATATACAAGCTACAGGACATGATCACAATGAAGCACATTGAGAACATGTGTAAGATAATTCTAGCTACAGGAACAATTGTTGGTTACGCCTACATCATGGAGCTATTCGTAGCATACTACTCAGGTGCTAAGTATGAGATGGAGGCATTCAAGCTCCGTATCACTGGTCCTTACTGGTGGGCATACGTAACGATGATGTTCTGCAACGTTATCGCACCGCAGGCATTCTGGTTCAGATTTAACCGTGAAAACCTCTGGGTGATCATGAGTATCTGTATGCTAGTGAACATAGGTATGTGGTTCGAGCGATTTGTAATCATCGTGACAACTCTCCCACGTATGTGGCTTCCAGGTGACTGGAAATCCTATGAGGCATCACCAGTGGATGTCATGACATTCGTCGGAACTATCGGGATGTTCCTGACACTCTTCTTACTCTTCCTACGTTTCTTACCATGTATTAACATTGCTGAGGTGAAGTGGACTCTCCTGGAGAGTGACGCACACTTTGACGACAAGAAGGCACACCCTGACGCTGGTGTGAAGAAGCAAGCCTCATACCAGTATGAGATCGACAAGAATCCAAACGTCGAATGCTAATCAATCAATTCAATTATTAAATCTAACCAATCACAACACAGTGAGCACATCAGTTAAAAGAGTTTACGGTTATTTAGCCGAATTCGACAGCGCATCAGCACTTTACAAAGGTGCAGAGAAAGTGCGTGACGCTGGATTCAAGAAATGGGACTGCTATTCGCCATATCCAATCCACGGATTGGATGAGGCGATGGGTCTCCGTCGGTCTATCCTGCCTTACTTCGTATTCTTCGGTGGATCTACTGGTCTTCTGACAGGATTCAGTTTGGCATACATCACACAGGTATTGATTTACCCGACAGTGGTTCAGGCTAAGCCTTCTAATATCTTCACGACTGCGGCATTTTTCCCGATCATGTTTGAGCTTACCATTCTATTCTCTGGATTCACGGTTCTGTTCTGTCTTCTAGGCCTCATGGGGCTTCCTAGATTGAATCACCCGCTATTCGCTAGCCGTCAGTTTCACCGTTCTACAGATGATGGCTTCTTCATCGCTATTGAAGCACGTGATGCAAACTTCTCTCCTGAAGAAACCAAAGTACTTCTTGAAGAAGCTGGTGGTAGAAACATCGAACTCGTAGAAGAAGAGGACTAACCTTTTAGACAACTAATTATCATGCGCTATTTCTTTCTAACCTACGCCCTTGTAATCGTTTTCGTTATCAGCGTCTTCGGATTCCGTGGTGACAAATTCAAGCAGACTCCTATTCGTATCTTCCCAGATATGGATGACCAAGACCGTATTAACCCACAGACTTCGAATGATTTCTATAAGGATGGTATGGGCTCACAGAAGCCAGTTCAGAATACTGTTTCATTCGGCCACACAGTGAATCCAGATGTTAAGTCTGAGCTTAGTGGCTACACGAACAAGACGACTTATTTACACACTGGTCTTTTTGACGGCATGAACTACGGCACAGGATTCCCTGAGGAGCTTGAGCTTAAAGCCAATGCTGACAATCAGATTGCTTTCCTCACTAGAGGAAAAGAAGTCTTCGGTTACAAATGCGCAATCTGCCACGGCGAATCAGGCGACGGCAAAGGCATCGTGACTGAATACGGCTTCAATTCAGTAGCTAGCCTCACCACTTCTAAACTCGGCGAAGGTAATATTTATTATGTGATCAATAAAGGTAGAGGACTTATGGGTCAGATGGGCTCAGACATGACTCTCTATGATCGCTGGGCAGCAGTTGCTTACGTAAAAGCTCTTCAAGAAGTCGCTAACTCAGAAGCAAAATCTGCTGAGTAGTTCATTCTATTTTCTAATCATTCATTTAACACCACACCAATCACAGTCCCATGGCACATAACGTCACATCCAAGGACATCCCTCTAAACGGGGAGAAGATCGATGCTAAACACATCAATCGACCTAAATTCATCGCACTCATCGTCTTTATTTTTGGAGCGGTAGCTAGTGCATTCCTATTCATGAACGATACATGGGGAGCGGGCTTCGCTTACTCATGGGTATTTGCATTCATGTTCTTTATCTCTATCACCCTTGGAGGTGCATTCTGGATGATCCTTCACCATGTGACTAACTCAGGCTGGGGTGTTTCTATCCGCCGGCTGATGGAGAATTTAGGTTTTGTGTTCCCATTCTTCGCTATCATTGCGATCCCGCTCATGATCCCAAGCGTGCAGAACGATCTGTATGAGTGGATGTGCAAGCACCGTGAAATGACCGTAGACTACGAAATGCACCATGAAGGTGCTGATTATATAGCGCCTTCTGCCTACGCTGGAGCTGGTGAAGCAATCAAGCACGAGCCTGACACGACTTTTGCCAATGGTGAAGAGTCTGACCACTACGCACACTTACTTGACGTTAAGTATTGGTATATGAACCTTCCGTTCTGGCTTGGTCGTGTGATTAGTTTCTTCGTCCTCCTTGGTGCTGGTATCTACATTCTCCGTAAGATCTCTATCAATCAAGACACAGACCCTAATCCAGGTTGTGAGCGACTCATCAAGGCTCGTAAGATCTCTTGCGTAGTGATGCCTATCTTCGCAGTAGTAGCGACATTTATCGCTCTAGACTTCATGATGGCGCTTGATTACAAGTGGTTCTCCACTATGTATGGTGTTTACTTCTTCGCAGGTTGTGCTCTGAACTCGATGGCTGTTCTTATTCTCACCCTGACTTGGTTACGCTCTAAAGGTTACCTCAAGGTGGTGACAAGCAAGGAACATTACCACATCATGGGCAAGCTCATGCATGCATTCGTGATCTTCTGGGCTTACGTATCATTCTCACAGTTCATGCTGATCTGGTATGCGAACATCACTGAGGAAACTTCATACTTCCTCCTCAGAAACTCTAATGAATGGTGGCTATGGAGTCTAGCGCTTCCATTCTTGCACTTCGCTCTACCATTCGTGCTTCTTCTTCCACACTATTCGAAGAAGGTGACTAAGATCGTTGTTCCTATCTGTATCTACATTCTCATCATGCACATTGTAGATCTTTACATCGCAGTGATCCCAGAGCGTGGACCATCACTATCAACAATGGCTGGAGATCCTCAGCTATTCGTAGAGCATTCAGCTTATCTCGGTGACATCGTCGCCTTCATCACAGTGGGAGCATTTTTCGTATTCCTCTTCCTCAGAAACATCGGCAGTGCAAACCTCTATCCTAACCGTGACCCACGTCTCTTAGAGTCTGCTAATCTTCATAACTAATCATCTTTAATACTAATCATTTCTTACACCATGGAACCTAATTTACGTGACACACCACTACGCCGCTTCAACACCTTCTGGTGGGGGAGTGCACTCTTTGTAGTCTTTGGAGTAGCCTGCTTCTTCTTCAGAACATTCATCAATGGCGAGATGGTTGATGTGGATAAGGAACGTGGTCAAGAAAGACTAGTGAAGAAGGATAAGGTAGAAGCAGCGCAAGCTACGGCGCTTAAAGTAGAGCCAGAAACTGTTTTTCCTAAACTACAGAACATTCTAAATACTGCACCTGCAAACTCAGGCGTAACAGCTCCAGCAGTAGCTCCAACTAACCCTGAGTAATCGGGAAATAATTTTCAAAAACGATTTAACCAAACAATTTCATGTCAACGGAAACGAACAGTCCCTACTTAGAAGACACTCAGCTTAGAGCTGACATTGATCGCTCATTGTGCCATCCAGTGATGTTTTTCTTCACGAGTGGAGCCGCGTGGTTAGCACTATCACTTGTGCTCGGTATTCTTTATTCTGCAAAGGTGCACTCACCTGTCTTCCTCGATGGTTACTCATGGCTCAACACTGGTGTGCTTTACCAAGCTCACCTTAGTGTGATGATCTACGGATGGGGAGCTCAAGCTGCCTTCGGTGTTATCATCTGGCTTATGTCCAGACTATCACGTCAGGAGTCTAAGCAGTCAGGACTCATTCTCACTGCTGGTCACTTTTGGAATGTAGCAGTTCTTGTCGGAACTATTGGTATCCTTAGCGGTAACGGTTCAGGGGTGGCATGGATGTATTTCCCTACTTTTATCTGGCCAGTTCTACTTGCTGTTTACTTCTTCATTGGTATTTGGGCAGTTATTTCTTTCTGCGTTCGTCGTGGTGGTCACATCTACATCTCTCAGTGGTATCTACTCGCTGCACTATTCTGGTTCCCATGGGTATTTATCTCAGGTCACCTTTTCGCAATTGGTTACCTCGGTGACGGGCACCCGATGATGGCGGCAGCATCTTCAGCTTGGTTCCGCTCAGCTTTGATGTTTCTCTTCTTCACCCCTGTAGCAGTCGCTAGTGCATACTACATTGCACCTAAAGTAACTGGTCGTCCGATCTACTCTTACCATCTCGCTCTATTCGGTTTCTGGGCATTGGCAATCGTCGGTCCTTGGACAGGCTTCCAGCGTCTCATGGGGACACCGATCCCAGCGTTCATGCAGTTCCTTTCAGCAGGTGCAGCGATTCTTATGCTCATCCCAGCGATAGTAGTTGCGATCAATATTCTTAAGACTGCCTCAGCTAAGAAAGATGCGATGGCCTATTCGCCATCACTTAGATTCACAGTGGCAGGTGTGGTTGGCCTAGTGCTCTTCACCGCTCTCGGAGCTCTTATGTCAGTGCCTGGTGTGATGAAATACACACAGTTCTCGACTGCTCAATATGGTCTAGAAATCACCGGCCTCCTCGGATTCTTCAGTATGTGTATGTATGGAGTGATTTACTTCATCGTCCCACGTATCACGAACCGTGAGTGGATCTCAGCAGGTCTGATTCGTCAGCACTTCTGGCTCAGTGTTTATGGAGTTCTCTTCATCGCGATATTCTACACACTACTTGGTGGATTCCTTCATGGAGAAATCCTTGAGAAGGTAGATGAATCTCAAGGTTCAGCATTCAAGCGTCTCTTCCCATACGCAGTGAGTTTAACAACAGGCTATATCTTCCTACTTATCGCCACGTTCTTCTTCTGCTCCCATTTGCTCCTTATGTGGCTAAGACTTGGTCGCCGCAGCAGCCACCCTACTCTTCTAGTGTGCCATGGACACGAAAGTAATCCACACGGACCAGACGGTGATCTAGAAAAACTAGCCACTAACAATTCCAGCCAATAATTTTTCACCGCTAACCATTCAATTTAAACAGATGACAGTTAAAACATTCTTTTACGGAATCATTATCAGCTTTGGTATCCCATGGCTCATTATGTTAGCCGTGCCGTTCGCATCTATGCGTAGCCAAGAGGCTCTTCAGTTCGATGAAGTCAAAGACGGAAAAACAGGTGTGATGCAAAGCCTCTATAGCGGGAGAATCAAGACTGGTTCCCTTCTCTATGGACAAGAAGGTTGTGCTACATGTCATACTCAGGTGACTCGTCCTACCTATGCAGGAAATGATGTTTTCCGTGAAGGTCAAGGTGGATTCAGTTCTGATCCTGATAGAGGTGACACACGTCGTATCACCATGCCATTTGATTATAAAGGTGAAGACTACGCTCAGATCGGTGAGTCACGTATCGGCCCTGATCTAGGTAACTACGGAAGACGTCTCGAAATGAGAGCAGCTGAATATAACAAAGCGAAAGCTGAGGAACTCGGCATCGATATCGATAAGCTTGGTGACAAGGCCTTCAATATCGAGCTAACAGTATACAGGCATCTTTATAATCCACAGGTGAGTGCTAAGAAGCATCACCTTGAGACAAACTGCCCAACTAACCCACGCTTGTTTGATCCAGCTGGAGTCATGGGGCAAGAGTCAGATCTCGTCATCGCAGAAGATGATGGCAAAAAGGTCGTAGTTAACGATAGAGGTAGAGCTATTACTGACTACCTAATGAATTTAAAGCGCGATGGAGAGGTTCCAGCATCCATGCAATATGGGCGTGACAAGAAGGCAGGGAGCCAGTAGAGAAACATCAGTTTCCGCTAGTTCTTTAATGAAAATTTAAACTAACCAATAACGAATCAACACGATAATGTCTGTTCAACCTATAGATCCTAAAAAACCAGATCTTGAGGAATCCATCAATGTGGCTCAGCAACACGCTGCCGTATCACGTTCAGTATCCGCTGCATCACGTGAGCAACAGCTAAGAGAAAATGGTCTTGAGCCAGTCTCAGTCTGGCTCTTCATTGCTGGTTCAATCATCGCAATCATCGCAGGTAGTGTTCTTTTCAAGAGTAACAATATCCTCGGCTACGATGAGTTTGTTAAGTCTGGATACATCCAAGCTGAAGACAATAACGTCCCACCACCAGTCCCACAGGGAGCAGTGGAAGTAATTTACATGGCCAAGGGTAAAGAACTTTACAGTGGTTCATGTGCAGGTTGTCACGCTGCTGATGGAAATGGTGCAAGCTGTCCTCCTCTAGCAGGATCATCATGGGTAGTTGACTCTCCTTATGTGCCAGCTATGATCTTGAAGCACGGAGTGCATGAAAAACTCGTGGTGAAAGGTAAAGACTGGAGTGCAACAATGCCTGCAGTTGGTGGTTCATTTAATGATATGGAGATGGCGTCTGTCATTTACTACATTCAGAACAGCTTTGGTAATAAAGTCGGTAACCTTTACACACTTGAGCAGATCTCTCAGATCAATAAGGATAACGATGGCAGAACAGCAGTCGGACCTTCAACCGCTCCTGAACTTAGATCACTTAAGAAAAAGCAAGTAACCGGAGATTTCTTCCCAGCAGGAACAGTCATCAACAAGAAGACTGGCGAGATCATCGAAGCTAAATAATTCACCTTACAATCCAACATTTTTTAATTCCTACAATAACGTAATTCTATGAGCGCTGACGAACATCACGATCACCACAATCCTCCATTCTGGCAAAAATATATTCTTTCGACTGATCACAAAATGATCGGGATGCAGTATGGTATCACTGCGCTTCTTTTCCTCCTCTTTGGATTCTTCCTTATGATGATGATGCGTTGGAGCATTGCATTCCCAAATGAGCCAGTTCCGACTTGGATGAGTTGGGTATTCAGTGACAACTGGCAGGGTCGCTGGCTCACCGACGGTAAGGTCACTGGTGAGACTTATAATATGTTCGGTGCGATGCACGGAACAATCATGGTTTTCCTTGGCGTTGTTCCTCTAGGTTTCGGTGCCTTTGGTAATTACGTAACTCCGCTTCAGATCGGCGCTCCAGATATGGCGTTCCCTAAGCTTAACTGTGCTTCATACTGGCTCTACTTTATCGGTGGTGTCATGATGTGTGGATCATTCTTCCTAGAGTCTGGAACAGCCAAGTCAGGTTGGACTAACTACCCACCACTTTCTACTTTTGCAGATGCGCAGCACCCTAACCAGTTCTTCACTGGACAGACTCAGTGGTTACTCGGACTGGTCATGCTGATTTCATCCTCACTTCTAGGTTCGGTGAACTTTATCACCACAATTATTAACCTTCGTGCAAAAGGCATGACTTGGATGAGACTCCCGTTCTTTGTATGGGCGATGCTCGTTACTGGTTTCCTACTACTCCTTGCATTCCCACCACTAGAAGTGGCTGGTGTCATGCAGGTTGTTGACCGCACATTCGGTTCATCATTCTTCCAGCCTACTGGTCTAGTGACTGGTGAGGGAATCGAAGGTTACGCAGGTGGTGGTTCTCCACTACTGTTCCAGCACCTCTTCTGGTTCCTTGGTCACCCTGAGGTTTATGTTCTCCTCTTGCCATCGATTGCCTGTGTGGCAGAGATTATCCCTACGAACACTCGTAAACCACTCTGGGGTTACAAGTCTATGGTATACGCAGTGCTTATTCTTGGATTCCTTTCATTCATTGTATGGGCTCACCACATGTATCTCACAGGAATGGGTAGTTCAGTCTCTGCCTTCTTCCAGACTACGACGGTGTTAATCTCGGTTCCATCCGTGGTTCTGATTACCGCGATGCTGATTTCGCTCTGGGGTGGATCTATCCGCTTCACTATGCCTATGATGTGGGCGTGTGCGTTCCTTCCGATGTTCGGTATCGGTGGACTCACTGGTCTTCCACTAGCGTTCAACCTTGTTGACCTTCACCTTCACGATACTTACTACGTGATTGGTCATTTCCACTATGTGGTGGCACCTGGTATTCTCTTTGGACTCTTCGCAGGTATCTACTACTGGTATCCTAAGATGTTCGGTCGCTTCATGAACAGAACTCTTGGACACCTACACTTCTGGCCATCACTGATCTTCATCAATCTCGTATTCTTCCCAATGCTGATTCAGGGTATGGCTGGTTTCCACCGTCGGTGGTATAATGGTGGCGATGCATACATGGCTCCTGAAGGATCTGAAGATGTCTTTGGTAATACTGTTAGAGAATACATCGGACTCAACGAGCTCATGTCTTACTCAGTGTTCCTCCTCGCTCTCGCTCAAGTTCCATTCATCATCAACCTCTTCACTGCTTGGAAATTTGGTAAGAAAGTAGAAAGTGATAACCCATGGAATGCGACAACTCTCGAGTGGGCAACACCAACGCCTCCAGGACATGGTAACTTCACATTCGATGTTGCTGTCTACCGTGGACCATACGAATACAGCCGTCCAGATTGTGAGGAAGATTATTACCCACAATGGCATGAGCCAAAGACGGCCATCTCTACTGATCTCGATGCAGGTATTATAGAGAAAAAAGACGTATAACCTCATTCACACAACCTTTTAAAACTAACTATCTCAAGACATGGAAATTCCATATATCGTTAATCCCCGTAAGGACACTGGTCTGAACAACTCTAAGATCGCCATCTGGCTTTTTTTAGCTTCAGAAGTGATGCTCTTCGGAGGTCTCTTCTCATCCTACATTTTCTTGCGTATCTTCGCAGATTACCCATGGCCAGAGCGTGCGCTTCCAGTGCTGCCAGGTCTTGTTAACACATTTATCCTGATCGCATCTTCAGTCACTGTTGTTTACGCATGGGCTGCGCTTAAGCTAGGGAACTGGAATAAATTCAGAGCATACATGTCATTCACTATTATCTGTGCAGCAGTGTTCATGGTGTTTAAAGGAAACGAGTATTACCACAAGTTCCACCACCATGCAGTGCAGACTACAGAGTTCACTACTATTGAAGGTCACCTTCATGCCGAGTCAGCTCCTGATGCCCACGACCACACCCACGGCGGAAATTTCTTCGTGATTGAAGGTAATGCCGTTGATTTCGCTCTAGCTAGTTATTATGGACCTTATCTCGATGAGATTCTCAGACGTAATGGTGAGCATGAAATTAAGATTCAGAAGAATTACATCGCTACACGTATTGAAGATTTTAAGTTCCAAGAAGAACTCATCGCAAAAGCAGGAACGGTTGTAACTGGTGACGAGCTTAAGCAGATTCTAGCAGATGCTAAGACTTACTATCTCTCAGCAAGAACACATAACCAGCAGGTAAGAACAGCTGCTCTACGTCTGGCATGGGAGAGAATCCGTTCTAACTACGGTGAAAAGTATAATGCTCTAGTTGGTCTTGATCAATATGATGATGCTGTGAAAGTCGCTGTTGCGGGTCTTCATAAGGATCTTATCGATGAGAATATGACTGGCACTTTACTAAATGATGGCGATTCTATCTCAATCACTCTAGACAACCCAACGATCAAGCTCAATCCTGAGTGGGGCAGATTCAAAGGTAGCAATGTAGCTGGCGATGAATCTTCTATTAAGCTCAAGGATAGCACAATCATCCGCGGTATCGCTGGAGATTCTGGTATTGAGATCGACGTTGATGCGATCGACTTCCGTCATCTAGTTCAAAAAGCAGAAGAGAGAGATCTTGATGTGGACATAGAGATTGAGAAGTCACCGATTCTAGCAATCAAGGGTGCTGGTGGTGATAAGCTACGTAAGCTCTGGGCCACTCATAAAGAATGGAGAGTTCTATTCACTGCACATCTTACTGAAAAGTATGGCTCAGATGAAGATGGTGAACCAAACCGTGTTCCAACTGAGGTTGATCTCTATCGTGTGACTTGGAAGCAGATGGTTGCTTATGAGAGACTCGACTATAAAGTAACGAGCTGGGATGATGTGGAGAAAAACGCTCCATCACTGATCGAAGGTTTCTCTGGTGCGAACCATAAAGCTTTCCCTGGTATTTTTCCAACCGTATCAGTTCCTCGTGAGCAGATCCGCTTTGAGTCATCGTTCTCACCTAAGATGAATAACTACTACGCAATTTACTTCACGATCACTGGTCTTCACGGACTACACGTAGTGGGTGGTGCTCTAGTTCTTGCTTACTACCTGTTCTTCGGACGTGGAATGTTCAGAAGTAATCCTGAGTGGCTTGCTAACCGAGTAGAGGTCGCTGGTTTATTCTGGCACTTTGTTGACTTGGTATGGATCTTCGCATTCCCTATCTTCTACCTCATGTAATCCACTATTTCTATAACCACATTTTAAACACAATTTAACATTATGGCTGACCCACCAGAAGAAATCAAAAAATCAGTAAAGCTCTACACCAAAATCGGAGCATTACTCTTTATATTCACAGTAATTACTTATCTCGTAGCGACTCAACCGTTCCTCGATTTCGGTGGACACGGGTTTGACTCTACGGATGCGTTCATCGGTATTGCTATCGCCGCATTCAAGGCTAGCTTAGTAGCACTGATCTTCATGCACCTTAATCATGAGAAAAAGGCGATTTACTGGATCTTCCTTGGAGCTCTATTCTTCGGTGCAGCACTTATCTTGATCTTCGCATTCGCCTTCCTAGACCCGATTACATTTGAAGGAATGATGCCTAGGTATGACCAAGGCTAATCTGATATAAATCAAACTTACTCATCACCATGTCTCTCAAAGCTTTCCATATCATCTTCATCACAGTCGCTACATTTTTCTGTATAGCAGTGGCGGTGTGGGGTCTTTACTTCAATACGAACTCGTCAGACACGATGATTAAACTAATTGGCTGGGTATGCGCAGTAGTTGCGATGATCCTGCCGATTTATGGCACACTGTTTTACCGTAAAAACTTTTCCGCTAACCCGAACTAGAAACAAATCTACTGACTATGAAATTTCTAATAATCGATCCAATTCTAGCCTGTCAGGCGTGCAGAGGAGCTTTTGAGCATGGCGGTAAAGACGCTGCGGGTTGGGCTATCTTTTTCATGCTTATGATCATCATCCCTGTATTGGGAATGATCGGTTTCTTCATTTATCGTATTGCTCAGCGTCAGAAAGCACACTCTGATTCTACTTACGACGACCCATTTCTTGATTCTAAACAATAATTCATACTATTCATGTTTTCATATAACATTCTAAATACCTTAGCCTCCCTCTCACCAGCTGAATGGATGGGAATGCCTAAGAACTATTCCGTCCACGGAGACTCTGTTGGCCATATGATCGACGTTGTGACTTGGCTCATGATCGTTCTATTCGTAGGTTGGACGCTCTTTTTCTTCATCAGCCTGATTAAGTTCAGAGCTAGTAATAGCCCTAGGGCTCTTTACCACGGTGTTAAAAATCACGTGTCTACTCACCTCGAAATTGGTGTGGTTATCATTGAGGCAGTGCTTCTACTCGGCTTCGCTTTTCCTTTATGGGCAGAGCGCACGAATGATTACGAGGCCGTGCAGACTCAGAACCCAGTGCGTGTTAGAGCGATTGGTAACCAGTTTGCTTGGAACTTTCACTATGCAGGTGAGAACGGTAAGTTTGGTTTCATTGATCGCACGCTCGTTAAAGTAAAAGGTGATCCATGCCTAGATCCTACAGATCCTTACGGATTTGATGACTTCACTTCATCTATCCTTAAGATCCCAGTAGGTCGCCCAATAATCCTTCAGGTGACTTCTACTGACGTGATCCATAACTTCTCGATCATCCCAATGCGTATCCAGCAGGATGCTATCCCAGGGAAAGACATCCCAATGTGGTTCATCCCTAAAGAAGAGATGAAGACATCAGTTGTCTGCGGTCAGCTCTGCGGTGCAGATCACGCTAACATGAAGGCGATGATGGAAGTTATCTCCCAGAAGGACTACAATGCTTTTGAATCTAGTGAGAGCAAGAAATCGCTCAAGCTGAAAGGTAAAGAGTAGCTTTAAAACAATTTTAAATGAAATCGTTCGGGAGACCGAGTGGCTTCTTCGGTCAGAAATCTTTTGGAGGTCTCGGAATAGAGAACTCCAGTTCAAACAACTAGGTATCCAACTCACGGGGCTGGGTGTCACCATCGTTTGCTCAACCATTCTACAGTTATCATCATGAGCATCGTCAAGAAGACCATAGGAACCCGAGTCGACCAAGGACACCGTGGCCTAGATCTTTCCGAGCATGGTGAGAGTGGTTACAGCGAGCTGTAATTGATCAGTAACAAAAAACTAGGAGCAGCTTGTAAGCTACTCCTAGTTGAAATTTGTTAGCAGCGTCTATTGAATACGCTAATTGTAAACCTTACTCAGGATTTCCGTCTACTAGGCGTTTGAGACCGAGTGGGTTTCCGTCTTTAAGTTCAGCTGGAAGTGCTGACTGTGGGAAGTTCTGGTAACTCACTGGACGAGTGTATCTGAAGATAGCCATTGAGCCTACTGAGGAGCTGCGTCCGTCAGATGTCGCTGGGTATGGTCCGCCGTGAACCATGGTTGAACATACTTCTACGCCAGTAGGGAACTGGTTGAAGATCACTCTTCCTGACTTACGATCAAAGATGCTTGCTAGCTCAGTGAAATCTGCGTCGACTCCTGCGAAGATTGATGTTGTGAGTTGGCCTTCGATGTATTCACCAAGTGCGAGTAGTTCATCTTCATCTTGATACGTGACGATGAGGGTGGCTGGTCCGAAGACTTCTCTTGAGAGAATGTTGTTGCTAACGAACTCTTGAGTATTCGTGCGGAAGATCGCTGGAGCAGCTGCGCCAAACTCTTGATGCTCTACCATGAGGAGAGTCTCTACGTTTGCTTGATCGCTGAGGTCTGCGAGACCATTCTTGTAGGAGTCATAGATACCATCGTGAAGCATGGTTGCTGGTGCGACCTGTTTAGTGAGTTCTACGAGCTTTTCAGTGAATATTTCTGCTCCTTTTGATGGGAGGAAGAATAGTCCTGGATTAGTGCAGAACTGACCGATACCCATAGTGAGTGATGCGGAAGCTGCTGTTGCCAGAGCTTCGCTGTTATCACCGAGCGCGCTTGGTAGAACTGCGATCGGATTGATAGCGCTCATTTCTGCATAAACTGGGATAGGTTCAGGACGTGCGGCTGCGATGTCCATGAGTGCTCTTCCGCCTTTAAGTGATCCTGTGAAACCGACTGCTTTGATCTCAGGTGCTGCGACGACTGTTTGGCCGACTTCATATCCACCACTATAGAGTAGTGAGAACACGCCTTCTGGCATGTCAGTTTCTTGAGCAGCTTGGCTGATAGCAGTGGCTACGATCTCTGCCATGCCTGGATGTGCAGAGTGAGCGATAACTACGACTGGGCAACCAGCGGCTAGAGCAGAAGCGGTGTCTCCGCCAGCTACTGAGAATGCGAGTGGAAAGTTAGACGCACAGAATACAGCAATTGGACCGATTCCCGTGAGCATCGAGCGGAGATCTACTTTAGGAACAGGAGCACGGTCTGGCTGAGCGACGTCGATACGTACGTCTAGCCATGAACCTTCTTCTACGAGATTTGCGAACATGCGGAGCTGGCCAGTCGTTCTGCCAGTCTCACCTCTCATGCGACCTTCAGGAAGTCCTGTTTCGAGTGGTCCTCGCTCAGCGATGACTTCGATACTGGCTTCGATATTAGTAGCAATCGCACGGAGAAATGTTGCTTTTTCGGCTCCAGATTTAGTTCTGTAGATGTAGAATGCTTCTTCTGCGAGATTAAGAGCTGTCTGCACTTCGTCGTTAGTTGAAGCGATCGTATCTGGAGAAAGTTTTGTGCCATTGGCTGGGTTGATGCCTGATCCACAGACTGCAGTTCCAGCTCCACGAGTATTTCCTATAAATGATTTTCCTGTAAGCATGTGGCTATACATAGTGTTAATCAGATTTGTGTCAAGAGGAGGGATCTACATGTGCTGTTCTCCTACAGTAGGCTGTGGATTTGGATGGAGTGTGTGAAATTGCTAATTTACTGCTAGATTTACGACGGCGAATATGTGAGATTTTAATAGTTAATTTTACATATATAATAGATACAAACCCATACCTATATTCTCATGAAACTTTCATCCCATCAAAATAGTCAAATATCTCTACTCACTCTTCAGCAAGCTAAAAAAGGATTCACACTAATTGAACTCCTTGTTGTGCTCGCAATCATTGCGACTCTAGCTTCCATTTCATTCGGTATAGTTTCTAAATTTATAGAGAAGGGTCGAAAGACTGAATCGCATCTTCTTGCGACCAGTGTGGCATCAGCCTGCCAGGACTTTAAAGATGAGTATGGCTTTTATCCTAAGTCAGTAGCTCAAGAGGCGGACAAGTTCTTCGCATTAGATTCTTCTCAGATAGAGTTCATCCTCGCTCTAACAGGTGAGTCAGGTGTGCAAAACATCAATGAGAAGCGCTACTTAGAGACCAAGAAAGCGAAAAACAATCAGACTAATGGGATCAAAGTAGACGAAAGTGATGTTCCAGAGGGAGTGGTTGATGCTTGGGGGAATCCTATCTACGTAGCGATTGACTATGATTTCAAGTTTGAAGGCATGAAGTTAAAGGGAATGGATGATAATATCCACCGCAGTGTGGTCGCTGTGAGTGCTGGTCCTGATGGAGAGATAGGCACTGACGACGATGTCCGCACATGGGAAAAGCCATAGTTCTTAGTTGAGCTCTAAAACTCATAGGTGATTGACATGAATCCATTCATTCCTGGTGCTGTATTTCGGTCATCGATGGCGAACTGGTTAGCAGTGTGTTTTCCAGATCTACGTGAGTTAGCCCATGAGTAGTATTGTTTATCGAGAATATTGTTAATACCAGCTTGGATGGTGATGTCTTCATTGATTTTATAGTAGGCTGAGAGATCTAGAGTGAAGTAAGATGGGGTCTGAAGTAGGGACCGCCGTTGTCATCACTTACATGTCTCACCTCAGCGACATAGGTGCCAGAGAGACGTGCTCCCAATGTCACTTGTAACTGCGTGGATTGATCCCTATACTTGTAACCTAGCTCGAAGGCGTGGCTGCTATCTTCTTTAAGATTAGGGTTTGACAGAGTGAGGGAGCCAGATGGGTTACTACCTGAGGGAGGGTGGTCAAATATCATAGAGAACATCGAGTTTTGGTGCTAAGGTTAAGTTTTGTAATTTCTCAGCTGGATGAAAAGAACTGCGGTCTCCACTGAGTCTAGTGATACGCTCTAGGTAGTCCGCACTCAGCTGTGGATCTATTTGGTAATAATCCAGTCTGGCTCTGGCGATGACACTCCATGGGCTAGTATCTGATGGAGTGAATTCAGTTTGGAGGAATGCGGCTGCTCTGGCTGTCTCAGATGATACGAAGCTAATATTGCTTGGATTCAACTAATAAACGCAACTTTTGATGGGCAGGAAGTTTGATGACTAAGTTCAGATCAGAGTAGACTATGTTTAAATTCAGCAGTGAACCAAGACATTTAACTTAGTGGCAATAGGCATGACTTTCAAGGAACGATCGATGACTCAGAGGGCGAGGCAAGAGTGATCATAGAAGCCGCATAAATATACAAATTTAACAATTCCATCAATGCAGACCAAACAAGAATTAAGTGCTCCACTTAACCACAAAAGTAGCGGTATCGTTCCTCTGATGCAGAGGTTAATACCTAGTCACTGTAGAGTGACAAATTTTAGTAACGAGGTAGTATTAGACCTGACCAATAGCGGATTCACAGTGATAGGTGATGATGTATTATCGACTCAATGTGAGGTGATCTTTCAACGATCAGAGATCGATCGAGTCCAGTTTGAGCGTGCTATCGATGCAAGTGAAGATGGTCAGTTATGGATAATGTTTTCTACGAGTTCACTGATAGAGATTTCTCTAATATCTCAACAAACAGATGAGTTCTGGAATCTGATACGATGCCTCGAACTCGATAGAGAAGTTTATGTGAAACAATCATGTAAGGACTCTATCACTGGTAAATGTCCATGTTGTATAAAGCGTGCGGAAATAATTAGAGCTGAAACGCATTTACACCCAGTAGCCTTTATTTTATCTGAGATAGCTGATGGTCTAGCAGGGAGTAATCTTCTTCTACTGTTCTTGTTTCTAACCAAGCCTTTTCAAGTCTGCTTTGCCTAGCCTTCTGTCTCCTGAGGTTGCAAGTGCATGGATTGATTTTGGATCACTGTCTCTTAGAGCTTCCCTTGCACTAGCAATTTCACCTGACGTCCAACTCCCTGCCTTCTCTTGAACTTTCAAATCACCTACAGCTTGAGCCTGTGCTATGCTGATACTACTCGCTAGAGTCAGTCCTAGAGTTTTGAATGATTTTTTAAACGTAGAGAAAACTCTATGTGAGTTCAGCTGATTACTCAATAGGTCAATTTAATAAAATAGACCACCGATGATTACAGTGAAAAAGATAGTGTATTTGAGGGGTTGAAAAAGAGTATCGATTAATCAATCTTCCCGTCTGTCACAGTAAGGATTCTGTCACCTAGTTTAGCTAGCTCTGGATCGTGGGTTACTACGACTAGAGTCGCATTGTATTCATCTGAAAGCTCTAACAACATACTCATGATCTCGGAACCGTTTTTGGAATCTAGGTTTCCTGTAGGCTCGTCGGCGAAGATGATTTGTGGGTCGTTGACCAGTGCTCTTGCGATGGCGACACGTTGTTGTTCGCCGCCACTGAGTTCTGCGGGGAGGTGGTCGAGTCGGTGTCCTAGGCCTACGCGGGTGAGGATTTCTTTGGCTTCTTTAGTTCTGTTCTTTCCGCCGATAAGCGCTGGCACCGTGACATTTTCTATGGCTGTGAGTTCAGGCAGAAGGTAGTAGTTTTGGAAGATATAGGACATCTTCGCATTACGTAACTTAGATTGCTTCCTTTTCGAGAGGGTGTAGAGATCTTGATCTTCGATGAGGACTGTTCCTTGGTCAGGTAGCTCTAATCCTGCAAGCGTATACATGAGGGTGGTCTTACCAGCTCCACTTGGACCGCAGAGGAATACCTTCTCACCTTGGCTGATTTCTAGATCGATTCCTTTGAGAACTCCGACTGTTTTTTTGCCGATTTTATAGCCCCTGTGCAGATTTTGTGCGGTGATGATTACCTTACTCATGCCTATTAGATATAACAGTATTTTGAAATTGCCTACGAAAAAGGATAAGATCTTAGAAGTAGAAATCTAGTTCCAGTTTTAAGCACCTTTCGAATGTCTTGTTATCCAGATGGATCTAGCGATACTTATTTAAATGGATAATCGTGACTCAATCATCGCTCTAAACATGCTCCCTAAAATAGGGCCTGTGAGGGTGCGGCGATTGTTAGAGTATTTTGGATCGGCCCCGAGCATACTAAAAGCATCTAACAATGCTCTGACTCAGGTTCAAGGGATAGGAAATGAAACTGCTAAAATCCTCACTGGTTGGGAAGATCTCATCGATCTTAGTAAGGAACTAGAGGATGCGAAGTCTAGAGATATTAAAATCGTGATCGAGTCAGATGATAATTATCCATCGAGTTTACAAAACATGTATGATCCACCGCTCGCTCTGTATATCTGGGGGACGCTTTCTGAGACGGATAAGCACTCTATCTCTATGGTCGGATCTAGAAAGACCTCAAACTACGGCAGAGAGACAGCACGCAAGCTAGCGATGCAGTTAGCCTCTGCAGGATTTACGATTATTTCTGGCATGGCTAGAGGGATCGACACCTATTCACACGAAGGAGCGATAGCGGCCAACGGCAGAACCATCGCAGTCATCGGCTCTGGCTTAGGGCAGATCTACCCACCTGAAAACATGACTCTCGCAGAGAAAATAGCAGGTGGTAATGGAGCCGTAGTTTCAGAGTTCCCACTGAACACCACTCCTGATAAAAAGACTTTCCCGATGCGCAATAGGATCGTCGCTGGATGGTCGAATGCGACACTTGTGGTGGAATGCCCACAATGGAGTGGCTCCATGATTACTGCTAATTTAGCAACGGAAATGGGCAAGCCAATCTACGCTGTGCCAGGATCGATCGATCGACCAAGCTCCGCAGGCTGCAATCACTTGATCCGACAGGGGGCGACTCTCATAACAAAGGCAGAAGATATCCTAGAAGACTTCTCCACCCTGCCTCTATTTGAGATCCCCCAAGCCGAGTTAATCACTGAGAAACGCCAAAATCTATCGCCAGAAGAACAGAACGTTTTCCAGCATCTGAGCAAAGAAGACATCAGCCTCGATAGGCTAGTCACTCTCACCAGCCTAAGCATGCCCCAGCTACTACCAGCCCTACTAAAGCTAGAGATGAAAAAGTGCATTAAGCAGCTTCCTGGACCACGTTATGTGGTGGTTTAGGGTGATAGGCTTTGCGGCTTAATCAGATATTTAGAAAGGAATTACAAATGAAGATTTTATTAAAAAACACCCCACTACACGACACAAAATGACAAATTTAAAGGGTATGTAAGTAACTTATGATAAATGACAAATAGTGAAAATATATCATTTATTTCTTGCCTTCGCATCAAGATCGCCATGCTTGACATGGACACTTACCAAACAATATTAAGCACTCTAAATTAATCAACTACATCAAACAAAGCGCGACTTAAAGTTTTAACTTGTCTCATCATCGGTGTCATTAGGTTATGTAGCGTGAACCTCTCAAAGCTCGCTTCAATCTAACAAGAAGAAAATCAACATGTTTCATGAATGGATCACCTCTAATGCTGAACCCTCAATTTTTGTCGTGTAGTGTGAGTAACTGAGCACTATAATGTTTGAATTTATACATGTAGTAGCCTGTTAGTTCGTCTCTTTTTCTGGTGTTTCAGAGGATGTGGTTGTTGATCTGGGTGGTTGCTACTTGGTTTGGCGCTGTGTAGACCCAGTGAGTGGCTTTGCCGTTAAGGAAGGTGACGTCATGGCGACCTTTCTGAGTGAGAATTAGGTCGAAGGTCGATGAGGATGGCAAACTGATCTCTGCTAACTATATGAAAATCTATGGAGATTTTTCTGATATCCAGTATTATTTTAATCCTAAGCCAAATGACCGTAATCTGGAGTTTGATGTTAAGCGTAATTTTTTCAGAGACTTACATTATACCGATGAAGTAGATCAACCATATAGAGTGAGGTGAAATGCCTCTTTGTCAGGGATAAGCTTACTCTACGGTGTAGAGGTCTGGTCGTTCGTCGTATTCGAGTTGTTGTTCGTAATACTCTTGGTGTTGATCTTGATGGTGCGCTAGGTATTTTCTGGCGACGGCATCTTTTACTTTGTTTATTACGAAGGACTTGAGTATCGGTTTGAGGGCGAATGCTGCTGCCGTAGCTATCATTCCACTGCTCGTTTTAGTGACAGATCCTTGGGCTTCTGAAGCTTTAAACTTCTTCTTACCGAAGATTACTTTTGAGATCACTAGTCCGCCGATGGCTGAGATGATGAACCATTTCTTAGGGTTCCCTTTTATAGAGTCCTTGATGCGTTCAGGTACATTGAGCTTCTGCTGATAATGTTCTTTTATCTCAGCGACTTTATTCGTAACTAGGGCACGGTGTGTCGTGATCTGATTACGCTGAACTGCCATGTTTTGGAGCAGTTCTACTTTGCGTTGTTCATCTGTTTGAGCCATTGCTTATCTTTTTGAATTTCAGATTTAGTGAGTGCGAAGAGTTCTACTGGTGAGTTCTTATTCAGTTTGCTGACGCATCTGAGCAAGATAATGAGGTGGATGATGAGGAATGAAAGTAAGATGAGCTGGTGGTTATCCAGCGGGATATACTTGCCAAGTAGTGCCAAATAGGAAGCCGTAAACTTTAGTAGTATGCTATGAGCTAGTATGAGAAAAAGAGTGTAGGTAAAGAGCGCAAAGAACCCAGTGACGACACCAAGGCTAATTTTCTTTTTAGTGATCTCTGCGGCTTCTTTTGCTTCGATGACCGCAAGTTCGGATTTAGATTGTAGATAGTCTAAACTGGAATTTTTTAGCGAAGAAATGGCATCTTTGACGCCATTATCTTGAGAGGCTTGTGGTGCGGAATGTTGCATTATTAGAGTGTCTTTAGTATGAGTCTCTACTGATAAGACAAAACTACCTCTGTAATTTAGGACAGGGCTAGTGAGTGTATATAAAGTTTAGCCTGGGCTATGATTATCGGCGCATGATGAGTCCGATAATGACGCCAACACTTACTGCTCCAAGGATGGACTTAGTAGGGTGTTCACGGACGTAGTCTTCAGCGGAAACGTGAATTTCTTTTGCTTTGGCTGTGCCTTGCTTGATTTTAATACCAGTTTCTTGCTTGATTGCGACTGCTTTTTCTCCTGCGTATGTGCGGAATTTTTGGGCCTTCTCTACGGCTACTGCTTTAACATTTTGAGCCTGAGTAGAAGCGAAGTCGCCGATGGTCTCTGATGAGTCTAGGTTTACGCCAGCGTAGTCAGATGGAGAAGTTTGAGTAGAATTAGTTGGTGTTTGAGCCATAATGATTTTGTTTATATTACTAGTGATTCTAAAAACTTAGGAATCTCAGTATTGATGATGAATCTATGATTACACCGATTTTCTGAGTTAGCAAGGATAGTATTGCAAATATCAAATCCTAGCTAGTTAAGCTTTCTTATGTATTTAGTCCGTTAGTTCAGACTCTAGTTGTTCAATTTTTTCGGAGAGCTCAGACCAGCGACTGTAGGTGATTTCTAGCTTTTCAGTTAGAGTGCTATAGGAAATATTTGCTTCCTGCATTTTAGCTCCGTCAGTAGCGATTTCAGGCTTTGACATGTGCTCAGTGAGTGTGGCTTGAGCTGACTCTACTTCTGCGATGGTGGTTTCAACAGTGACAAATTCTTCCTTCAGAGGGTTGAGGATTTGGTTACGTCGGAAGCGCTGTTGAGCTTCGTATCTCTTTAGCTCTTTACGATTCATCTTAGATGTATCGAGCTCGTTGGTCGTTAGCTGAGTCGGTTTGTTAGATTTTCTAACTGCAGTTTGATTTTTAGATGCGGCTTTCGCTGCGATTCTATCGTCTTCCTTTTTCTCTAGGTAGTAAGTGACATTACCATGGTAAGTCTGAGGATGCTCGCCTGGACGGAATTCTATCGTCTTGGTAACGATAGGGTCGAGGAATGCACGGTTGTGCGAAACGATCATATAAGCACCTGGGTAATCTAGAAGTGCGTTCTGTAGAACTTTTTGTGACTGGACGTCAAGGTGGTTAGTCGGCTCATCAAGAATGAGAAAGTTAGCTGGCTGAACGAGCATTTTAACAAGAGCAACACGTGAACGTTCTCCACCTGATAGGACGCCGACTTTCTTGAAGACGTCGTCTCCACGGAAGAGGAAACAACCGAGGATGTTTCGGACTAGTGGAGCGTTCTCGCTTGAGGCTACTTCTTGGCAGGTTTCGAGGACTGATCTGTCAGGATCGAGTTCGTCTGCGTGGTTCTGAGAGAAGAAGGATAGTGCTGATTTCCCACCTAGGATAAATTCACCAGAATCTGGTGCTTCCTGACCTGTGATGAGGCGACAGAAGGTAGATTTACCTGCTCCGTTTGGTCCTACGATTGCGAAACGTTCACCCTTTTCGACCTCGTATGAGAAACCGTTAAAGATGTTGTTCTCACCGTAGGTTTTAGAGGTGTTCTCTAGCTTAGCGACTGACTGACCAGAGTTAGGCGGTGATGGGAACTTGAAGGACATGACTGCATCTTCTTGCTGGATCTCGATGAGCACCATTTTCTCCAGCTGCTTTAGTCTAGACTGAGCTTGTGATGCTTTAGAGGCTTTAGCTCTGAAGCGGGCGATGAAAGCCTTGGTTTTTTCGATTTCCTTCTGCTGAGCATCGTAAGCCTTGATCTGAATTTCCTTACGGAGCTTAGATTCGTGCATGAAGAATGAATAGTTACCTGCATACTCTTCTGCCTTGCCGTGGGCGAAGGCGATGGTTCTAGTAGTAAGAGCATCGAGTAGAGCGAGGTCGTGAGAGATGATGATGATAGCTCCAGGGTAGGCGAAGAGGTATTCTTCCATCCAGGTCTGAGAGTCGATATCCAAGTGGTTAGTCGGCTCATCCAGTAGTAGGACGTCCGGCTCTTGGAGGAAGAGTTTCGCCATCGCGATACGCATCTGCCAACCACCAGAGAACTCGGAACAGTCACGTTCGAAGTCGCTGCGCTTGAATCCGAGACCTACGAGGACGGATTCGATACGTGGCTTCATTGTGGCTGGATTGAAATGTTCTAGCTTGATCTCTAAATCGCCGATACGCATGAGAAGTTCCATGTATTCATCAGACGAAGTGTCCATGGTGAGGAGCTTTTCATCGAGACGAGCTACATCCTCCACAATACGCTTGGCTTCACCGAATGCTGATTCAGTTTCATTCCAGAGAGTGACACTCTTGATGTGGATGCCTTCCTGAGGGAGGTAGCCGATTTGGCAAGATTTAGGCTTAGCGATCTCTCCACCATTAGGTGAGATGGCTCCGCCGATACACTTCATCAGAGTGGATTTACCTGCACCGTTATGTCCAGCAAAGGAAATACGCTCTTTAGGAAGAACAGTGAATGATAAATCTTTGAAAATGACCCTTGGTCCAAATTCGACTCTTAGTTGTTTAATCGCTAGCACGGCGCTGGTGTAAACTAGGTTTTCTGAACTTACAAGGTGGCAATTTGCGGAATGGTATATTTTTTATAAGTGGTGGGTTATAAGCGTGCTATAAATGTCATCCCACATAATCTCTCTTGGATTCAGCTAATAAACGCAACTTTTGATGGGCAGGAAGTAAACTGTTAAATCGACAAGGGAAAGGTCCGAAAACCCTTCCCTTTTGATTCAGTCATTACTTCACTGCTGCCCGATCAGAAGAAGGCATGAAGCACATTACATCTGAAGAAAGATATACTATCGAGCATCTGCTTTTAAAGAGAAGATTGAAGAAGGCTGTTGACTAAAGAGCAGGGGCACAAGCATTTTCACCCATTCTGTCTTGTTTGAGCACAGGACGTGTTTCCTTTTGAGCAAATGTGACTTGGCTAAGGCAGGCTAAGATGATTAGTATAAGGTGTTTTATTGACTTGATTTATTAGGGGGGCTATTTTCTAACAGATTTCTTTACCAACGTGGTTTCCGGTGGCGAAGCAAGCTTGCAGGAGGTAGCCGCCGGTGGGGGCTTCCCAGTCTAATATTTCTCCGGCGCAGTAGATGTTGGGGAGTTTTTTTAGCATGAGGGAGTCGGTAAGCTCGACCCATTTTATGCCGCCGGCGCTGGAGATGGCTTCGTCGATGGGACGGGTTTTGGTGAGGGGGATGATGCAGTGCTTTACAGTCTGGGCTAGCTTCTCGACTGAAGTCCACTCTGGATAGGTCTCTAGGATAGCGATGACTGAGGGGCTGAGTTTCCATCGGATCTTGGCTTCTTTGAGGAGGTTGCGCTTGGCGGATTCCATCTTGGCGATGAGTCGATCGGTGGTGAAGCTGGGTTTAAAGTCGATGGCTATCTGTGGGGCCTCTAGTGACTTTATGTAGGGACCTAGTCGGTAGATAGGTCCGCCTTCTAGTCCGTATTTGGTGATGACTAATTCGCCGGGGCAGGAGGCATCGCCTGCGCTGACAATGATGTTTTTGAGTGGGAGTCCTTCGACCTTTTCTAGGATGGATGGAGGCCAATCTGTGTGCCAGCCACAATTAGCGGCGGTGAGTGGGGTGGTGGTAACCCCATGCTTGGCTAAAATTTCTACCCATGCTCCGGTGGATCCAGTGGACTTCCATGAGCCTCCGCCTAGGGCGAGGACGATGGAGTCGAAGCACTGGGTGATTTCTCTGTCTGTGGAAAGTAGGGTGACTGTGGCTCCGTTTTCGTTTGAGTGGAGGTCGGTGAGTTGGTGTTTGAACTGGAAGTTTACTTCTAGCCTACGGAGCTTTTCTATCCAGCGGCGGAGCAGGGGGGCTGCCTTCATTTCGGTGGGAAAGACTTTGTTAGAGGAGGCGACGAAGGTGTCGATACCTAGCGATTCTGTCCAGCGGCGGAGTGCTGTATTGTCGAAATCAGAGAGGATCTTGTTCCAGAGTTTGGTGGGGAAGTCGTTGCCTAAGTAGCGATCAAGGAAGGTTGGCCAAGGATCGTCATTGGTGAGGTTAAGGCCACTTTTGCCTGCGACTAGGAATTTTCTGCCGGCGGAGGGTTTGGCATCGAATACTGTGACAGTAGCAGCATTCTCGGCAGCGACTTCAGCAGCTCTGAGTCCTGCTGGACCAGCACCGATAATTGCTACGTTTCGAGATGTTGATGAGGCTAGCATGCGTAGAACACATGAGTTGAAATAAAGAGGTGTAAATTATTCCATAAATAGGAATTCAGTCCAAATACAGCAATTGTAAAGACGAGCCATATCGACTTTCTAAAGTATCCTAGAAATAGAAATCTCGGAGAAAATGTAGAAAATAGTAATAAGACGTAGGCATACCAATATAGACCCGTGAGACGGAGCTTGAAGGCTTCCATTTCATATTTAGCACTAGAGTAGTATGCGGTTAGAAACTCCACCGCATAAGTAATAAAGAGGATTAGTGATAAGGTGGCACAGATGATACAAGGCCAGAATACTATTGCTCTACAACGCTCTTCACTAGTTACCTTTACGATTAAAGTAAGGCTTAGAATCGCTAATAGAAGAGTAATAAACGTAGATAAATACCCTCCCCAGAAGTCGATATCTATGAATAGGTCGTAATTCATTTTAAGCTGTTAGAGTAATTTAACCAATTGTTCCAGAACCAAAGTAAGGAATGAGAGCGGCTGGTATCTTGATGCTGCCGTCTAGTTGCTGGTGTTGCTCTAGGATGGCTACGTATAGTCTTGGGAGTGCTGTGCCTGAACCGTTGAGGGTGTGGCAGAATTGGTTTTTGCCGTCGCTGTTCTTAAAACGAAGTTTCATTCTGCGGGCTTGGTAGTCGCCGAAGTTTGAGCAGCTTGAGACTTCTAGGAACTTGCCTTGACTGGGTGCCCAGACCTCGATGTCGTAGGTCTTCATCGCGCTGAATCCGATGTCTGCTGTGCAGAGTTCGATAGTGCGGTAGTGAAGCTCTAGCTTCTTAAGGGCTGCTTCAGCGTGGTCGGTGAGTTCCTCTAACACTTGCATGGAGTTCTCTGGGTTTACCGCTTGAACGAGCTCTACTTTATCAAACTGGTGGGTGCGGATGATTCCTTTGTTATCTCTGCCTGCACTGCCAGCTTCACGGCGGAAACATGGTGTGTGGGCGGTCATTTTTACAGGGAGTTCATCTTCAGAGAGGATCATGTCACGGAGCAGGTTAGTCACCGGGACTTCTGCTGTGGGTGCGAGGAACATCTGGTTGTCTTCGATACCATACATGTCGTCTTCAAACTTAGGGAGCTGACCAGTTCCTTCCATGCATTCTCTACGGATGATGTGAGGAACGTTGACTTCAGTGTAGCCGTGTTCTTCTGTCTGGAGGTCTAGTAGGAAATTGATGAGAGCACGCTCAAGACGGGCACCTTTTCCGCGATACATGGCGAAACCAGAACCAGAAATTTTAGCGGCGGCTTCGAAGTCGATCAAGCCGTGTAGCTCTGCGATCTGGACGTGGTCCTTAGGCTTAGCGATGGCTGGCTTGTCGCCCCAGATTCTGACCTCTGAGTTATCGTCTTCACTCTCACCTAATGGGCAATCGGCATGCGGGATGTTAGGGATGATCATGAGGAGGTTTTCTAGTCGTGCTGTGACTTTCTCAGACTGTGCTTCGAGCTCATTAACCTTTTTACCGATCTGCTTGACTGCTGTTTTCGCAGGTTCAGCGTCTTCACCTTTAGCTATGAGGTCGCCGATGTTTTTAGAAGCTTTTTTACGCTCGGATTGAAGAACTTGCTTTTCTGTTTCGATCCTTCTGCGAGCTTTATCTGAGGAGAGCGCTTCATCGATAAGGGTGTGTGCGTCACCCCCACGAGTGGCTAGTTTGGCTTTGATGTCGGCTGCATTTTCTCTGATGTCTTTGATGTCTAGCATGATAGAATTGGTTAATTAGTGGGTAAAGGGATAGCGTGTTTGGTGAAAATTACTAGTGCTTAGTGGTGGTAATTTTCACCAAACACTGAGGTTTATTTTTGGGGGAAGGAATGAGCTGAGAGTATTATGTAGTTTTGATGGGCAATGAGTTGAACAGCTTCTAAACAGACTTTGAGATCTCCATCTCGTAGTTTATTGAAGTAGTCCCAGGAAACGGAGCCAATGAATTGTTAGTAGATTTGCTGGTCTAACATGGGGGATAAGCTGAAGATAGACCACATAAATGAAAAGAAAAAGAAGACATCTAACAGCCGAGTTCAAAGCTCGGGTCGCTACAGAAGCTCTCAAAGAAGAGAAAACTATCTAGCAAATCTCTCAAGATAATGATATTGCTCCAACTCAAGTCAGTTCCTGGAAAAAGGAGCTTGAGGAACGAATGTGTGACCCGTATTTACTCCGCAATCGCGTAATCAAAGAAGTGGATGAAGTTTGGTGTGCGGACATTACCTACATCCCTATGGAAAAAGGTCACGCTTACCTCGTTGCGATCATGGACTGGCACAGCCGATCCGTGCTTAGCTGGGAACTCAGTAACACGATGGATAGTATCTTCTGCGTCGGCGCTTTGAAATCAGCAATGGCTCTAACTGGGCGAAAGCCAAAGATATTTAATATCGATCAAGGAAGCCAATTTAGCAGTGCTGATTGGACGGCTGAGTTGTTTGGACTTTTTTATCAAGAAATCGATCTCTACAGCCTGCTGCCCAATCTTAGCATGGAGCTGCTCACGCTGAGCAGTAAAAGTCTCCTCTGTAGATTGTTTCTTAATTACTGAAAACACATCAGAAACTCCTTCTAAGCTCTTATTTTTCCAGTTAGAAACCTGGACTGGGTGAACATCAAATTCCTTAGCTATTTCTTGAATCGTTTTGATGCCTTTGATGCCTTCAATAGCAAGCCTAGCTTTAAATTCAGGTTCGCATCTTCTTCTTTTTTCTTTCATTATATTATGTGGTTTGGGTTCGGTTACTTTACCGCCCCTGTCCACCAATTTCATAACTTAGCTACTCGCCTGAATTTAGTGGTCCATCTCATTAGGAGCGGCGATCCATTTGTTATTTTCTTTGATGAGTTCAATGAGCTTTTCGACTGCTTCGGATTCTGGAATGTTAAATTTCACGGGGGTCTTGTTAATGTAGAGATTGATCTTGTTAGGGGCTCCGCCTACGTAGCCGAAGTCTGCGTCTGCCATTTCTCCAGGGCCATTAACGATACATCCCATGACTGCGATGCGAACGCCTTTGAGGTGACCAGTGGCTGCTCGGATTTTCTGGGTGGTGTCTTGGAGGTTGAAGAGTGTTCTTCCGCAAGATGGGCAGGCGACGTAGTCGGTCTTGAAAATACGTGTTCCAGTTGCTTGGAGGATGTTGTAGGCTAGTCGGAGGCTTTGGTCAGGTGCGTGCTCGCCCTGGATGATGATGGCGTCGCCGATACCGTCACAAAGGAGAGTTCCTAGGTTTCTCGCTGCCGTGAGGAGAGTTTCTTGAAAAATTTTTTCTGGATCAGTGGATGGGATGAAGGTGTCTTTTAATAAAATAGGGTGATGGGCATCTAGCTTGCAGGCTAGGAGTCTAAATGCGTGGATGACTGCCATGCCAATGTCGTCTGGGATAGTGACGAGGGTCGGTGTCGGGTTGGCATTGATTTCGCAGATAGCGTCACGGTCTAGTGGGTTGATCTCGATAGCTCCAGATGTTTCGAGGACGATTTCAGGTTTGAAGTCTCCCATCTTTTCGATCTTGTGAGCGATTACGTTCCATTTCTCTTGTGAGGTGAAGACTCTAACCATATTCGTTCCACCTAGTTTGTGACCGTTGATTTCTATCGGCTGTGACTTGCGGCGGTGGTAGGAGAACGGGTCGTAGCTGAGTGTTCCACGTTGTAGTGTGTTTTGTTCCCAGAGTTCATGAGTGCAGATGCTGTTGTCGATGTTTTTTACAAGTGCTTTTGCAACAGGGATTTCTTGGATGGCATCTTCTGTTAGAGAGACGCGGATGGTGTCGCCGATGCCGTCTGAGAGGAGTGATCCTATGCCAATGGATGACTTGATACGGCCGTCTTCGCCATCGCCAGCTTCTGTGACGCCGAGGTGGATGGGGTAGTTCCAACCATCACCGAGTGCGGTGAGTCTTGCTACCAGTAAGCGGTAGGCCTCGACCATGACTTTAGGATTACTCGCTTTCATGGAGAAAACGAAGTTGTGATAATCATTGTCTCTAGCGATGCGTGCGAACTCTAGGGCTGATTCTACCATGCCAAGTGGAGTGTCGCCGTAGCGATTCATAATGCGATCAGAGAGAGATCCGTGGTTAGTGCCGATGCGCATGGCACGGCTGAGCTCTTTGCAGCGATGGACTAGTGGGACGAATTTTTTGCAGATACGCTCTAGCTCATCAGCGTATTGATCATCTGTGTATTCTCGGATTTCAAATTTTTTCTTATCGACGTAGTTGCCTGGGTTGACGCGGATCTTTTCGACCCATTTAGCCGCTTCCATGGCTGCGTCTGGCTTGAAATGAATGTCAGCTACGAGTGGAACATTGCAACCAGCGGATCTAACACCGTCACGGATGTTCTCTAGATTCTCAGCGTATTTAGTGGTCTGAGCGGTGACTCGGACGATCTCGCAACCTGCTTCGGATAGCTCTAGAATTTCCTTCACACAGGCGTCTGTATCTTTTGTGTCAGAGGTGATCATGGACTGGATACGGACAGGATTATCTCCACCCACACCTACATTTCCGACCATAACTTCGCGGGATGTTCTGCGTTGGTATTGGAAGAGGTCTGGGCAATAGGAGAGTGCTGTCTTTTCTGCGTCTGTCATGGTATAGAAATCTATAGCTTAGAAATGACGAGTCGTAAACAGAGTAAAGAACTATTTAGTCGCTGGGGGAGTTTCTGCTAGACGGAGTGTGGGTAAGGATCTATTGAAAAGTAGTGAAAGATGAGATGTCAGAAGTTTTAATAACTGGTGGAGAAGGTGATCTAGCGATTGCGATTGGTGAGGCTCTCAGTGGTGGTATGGAGGTATATTCTCCTGGGAGAGTCCAGCTTGATGTCACAGACGCCAGTAGTGTTAGTGAATACTTCGAGCGACTTGGTGATTTAGATCTACTGATCTGTAATGCTGGTGTGACTGATGATGGTCTACTTTTGAGAATGGGTGAGTCTAGCTGGGACACTGTGATGAATGTGAATCTTAAGGGAGCGTATCTGGTTGCGAAGTCTGCGGCTAAGCTCATGATGAAAAGACGTAGAGGTCATATTATTTTTATATCTAGCTATTCGGCTTATAGCCCACCGCTAGGTCAGGCGAACTACGCCTCTGCCAAAGCTGGTTTAGAGGGAATGGCAAAATCTCTGGCTGCAGAGCTGGGGAGTAGAAATGTAAGAGTGAATGTCGTGGTGCCAGGTTATATGGAAACGAAGATGACTGCTGACTTGTCTGATGATGTGAGGTCTAAAGCCTTGGACAAACACTGTTTAAATCAGTTCAATGATGTGCAGGCGGTGGCTAAATTCATTAAGAATCTTCACTTTGAAATGCAGCATACATCAGGGCAGGTATTCCATTTGGACAGTAGGATTGTTTGAGTTTAGGATTGATTAAAGACCTATCTTTTTTAGTATATGCTTATGCAAAGGCAGCAACGACATGAATGGAAAGAAGAGACCGAGGAGGGTCTCCGTCTCTATAAGGCAGTATATCACTCTAAGGAGTGGAGATTTGCAACTGCCATGAAGGGGAGACGTGCGACGCCTTCAGAGTGGGAAGATATAGATGATCCTACAGATGATAACTGGGAAGGACTCAGAGATGTGCTATTTCGTAAGTATCAGAGAAAACGTTGCCCATGGAAGCTTATCGAGGAGATTGATAAGAGGCTAGGTAAGCAAGGTCGAATACATTAAGTCTACTCTGATGTCTGACTTTTCTTGGTAAAGCAGGCTACTAGGAAGGACCATGCCGTGACGATGAGGAGTCCACCAGTCTCATTTCCGGCAGGATTCTGGTAGGCAGGATCATCTGGTGAGAGGAAGCAGATAAGCGGGAGATCCCAGCGGATCTGCGATCCTCTAAAAATAGTGAGGGCTAATGCGATAAATCCTAAAGTATAAAATACTTTGTAGGGGAGGGGCTTGAATGCATTCAATAAAAATAATAAGGTCAGGACTGCGTAACCAAATAGCCAAGTCTGCTGGAGCCAATTAGCTGTATGGTATTGTGTGACATCGTTAGTCTGTAGAGATGCAAATGCTGCAAAGATGGCAGCCCCGAGGATACTCGTGATTATCTTACCCATGAATGGTAAGATAATCACGAGAGACCATTTAGCAATCAAAAATCTAGATTCTGTATTGCAGGTAGCGAGTGGGTGCTATTAAATGCAGAGGCACGAGAAATAAGGTATGGAAAATATAGGAATCATAGCGGGAAACGGAATTTACCCAGAGACATTTGTAGAGGCCGCAAGAAGAAATGCTACTGGGTGTAAGCTCGTGGCAGCAGCGTTCAATGGTGAGACGAAAGAGTGTCTGGGAGAAAAGGTGGATGCTATCGAGTGGTTCCGTGTGGGGCAACTGAGTAAGTTGATTAAATTTTTTAAGAGAGAAGGGGTCACTAAAGCGATCATGGTGGGGCAGATAGCTCCTAAGAATTTATTCGATCTGAGACCAGATATACGAATTTTGCTGATGCTAGCGAGAGTGAAGAAGCGTAATGCCGAGACTCTGTTCGGAGCAATCGCGGATGAGCTGGCGAAAGATGGGATGGAGCTGATGGATGCGACAACCTATCTAGATGACCTATTACCAGAGCGCGGATATGTCTGTGGACCTAAGCTTAAGAAGCGTCAGCAGGAAGATGCTGAGTATGGATTTGAAATAGCCAAGGAAAGCAGCCGATTAGATATTGGGCAGAGTGTTGTTGTCAGACATGGGACAGTGCTGGCGGTGGAAGCTTTTGAAGGGACGAATGCCTGTATCAAACGTGGTGGTGAGCTCGGAAGAGGAAAGAGCTGCACGCTTGCTAAGGTGAGTAAACCAAACCAAGACTTTAGATTTGATGTGCCTGTGCTGGGTGCTCTTACAATAGAGGCTTGCGACGAGGCTGGTGTTAGTGTCATTGCCTGTGAGGCGAAGCGCACACTCATCCTAGGTAAAGAAGAGGTGGAGAAACTCTGTAAGGAAAAGGGAGTGACCATCGTGGCTCTCTAAGTTTGTAGATAAGGAGCACGTCTGTATTCTGGGGTCAAGTTCAGTGTAGCTGCTGCTAACTTTACCATTGCCGTCAGTCCAGACACGATCTGGATCGCCACTTATATTAAGCATATAGTTAGAGACATTACTAAGGCATCTCTACCGTTAAGGCATCTCTACCGTTTTTCACCACGCATTTGATTAAGCCTGTCGTGTAGTTTAAGGAGGAGAGTATCACTAGATCACCTAAGAAATAGAATGACATCTCTAGTCCTCTATATTGAGCGACTAAAAGTAGTTCATCTTTGCCTTCATATTCCCATGTATCCATATAGCATATGGAGGATCTATAGGGTCTCAGACTCCAGCTTCCTCGCAGGTCTTTTACTGCATCCGAGGAGCAGGCATCACTGAGACTCTGGACGGACTGATTACTTGGAAACAAGGAGACTATTTCTCTCTACCTGGTAATACTTCACTCACGAGCAGACACTGCGTTCTACTGGGTATCTGATGCATCACTGCTCGCTTACCTAGGTGTAGAGTGCACTACGGAGAGAGTCCGCCCTGTGTTCTTTAGTGCTGAAGAAATGGAGAGTGAGCTCAATATTGTTAGAAAAGCTAACGAAGGTCGCCAAACAAATAGTAACGGAATCCTGCTTGGACACGTTGACTGCTCACTGACTAAAACAGTGACGCACACGATGTGGTCTCTTTATAATCTACTTTCAGCCAATAGCCAATAGCCGACAGCAAGCTCACCGTCATAACTCGGTGGCTCTAGATTACTGTGTTTCCGCTGGTAAAAATACATACACGCTCATTGGTTCTCAAAAGGATATTAGTCCTGATTGAAGTTAAGGCTTTGACCTCCTCTTTATTTAGGAAACCTCTAGCAACTCCCTTGGGGACTGGCATAAATTTTGTGTTTCTGGTCTAATTTTAGATCATTGATTCTTTAAATCGATGATTTATAAACCACTTCTCGCTAAGTGGAGGAGAACCATCAGATTTTTGGTTAGAGGTTGATTCTATTTATATCAGGTAGGCGATCTCCAAATCTAGTTGAAAATCGCTCCAGTGCTGGCACCCAGTTCTGAATAGGCATCGTCCATTTCTTACTCGCTCGTTCTATGGATAAATACAGAACCTTCATCATCGATTCCTCATTAGACAAGGATTTCTTGTGCTTCAATACCCTTCTAAGACTGTGATTGAGACTCTCTATAGCATTAATCGTGTAGATAGCTTTGCGAATATCTGCTGGGTAGTGAAATAGCACGCTGAGCTTTTCCCAGTTAGTCTCCCACTGTTGGCCGGTGATGGGGTGTTTCTCATCCCAATTCTTGCGGAACCTCTCGTAGCTCTGTGGCTTCTCTTGTAGGGCTTTGATAAATCTTCTTCAGATCCAATGCTACCTTTTTACGCTCTTTCCAGCTCACGAATTTGAGCGAATTCCTCACAGCATGAACTATAATAGTAATTTTTATCTTGCAAACTGATTTTATAAATACTAACTTGAGGCATGAAATACACAATAAATAATAAAACACGGATTAATAAATATACGGTCGCTCTGGCGACATCCACAGCGATGATGGCATCATCCTCAGCAGCTACCATAACATGGGGAGAATTTGATCTAGCCGCTGCGGCGTCTGAAATTAGCACCAAGGGCACTTCTATAGAAGCATGGAACCTAGTGAATACTGATGCTCGAGAAGCGACTGATACAACGACAATCAATGGAGTAGTCTTCACGGCTACTAACCTTTTTGATACTGGCTATTATGGTGACCAAACCTTCGGAGTTAGCACAGGTGATGCAAATCTTGATTTACTATACCTACAGGCTAATTATAACTATGAAAATACTAACCCTGTCACATTGACAGGTCTAACGATCGGAGTTGAATATGAACTTCAAAGCTTCTACGGCAACAACTTAGGGATCCCACTTACGATGAACGTTAGTGATGGTATCACTATTCAAAAAAGATCTTCTGGAACTGTAGAAAATGGAGCGTGGATCATTGGCACATTTATTGCTGATGCTACCACACAAGACTTCAATTCTGGAATCGATTCTAATAGAAGCAATTCCATATCAGGATATCAGCTCAGAGATATATCATCAGTCCCCGAGCCATCTTCCACAGCCCTCATTGGTCTTGGAGCCCTAGCTCTGATTTTACGCCGTCGTAAGTAATTACTAAAGTTGTATACCATACTTTTAAAAGTCAAGCATCTCAGCTAATATTAGTTGAGATGTTTTTTATGTATAGGTGTCGGCTAGTTACTCCAGACATTACTCTTAAAATTTACGTCTTGGATATCAGTCACCTCAAGAAAAACTGAAGTGATCTCGTTAATGTTGCCAGTAAAAAGTTTGTTTTATTAGTAGTTTACTGATCTTCCTTGAGGCTTGGTTTGTGGTTTTTCTCCGTAGTTGGAATGGAGTGAATGGAGCGTAGCGGAAGGAGCTCAATGGAACCTCTCCAACTACGGTCGACGCCACCTAGGTAGCTTCTTGTTGCTGCTTAGAGTAGAGTGACCAAGGAGTGCAATAGCCTAGGCCTTGGTGCTTACGTCGATGATTATAGAACTCCATCCAATCATCGACCAGCTTATCCCCCATGTTAGACCAGCAAATCTACTAACAATTCATTGGCTACGTTTCCTGGGACCACTTCACTAGTTGACATTAAGTCAGACAATATACAAAGCCTAAAAGATACTACAGTGATAGCGATAGCCAAATCTATCTTCTAAAGATGCACTGGACTCCCGACGATCAAAACTCATTTGATTCCACTCTTGAAAATAAATCGTCACCTTTTGCAGACCTTCAGGGGTTCATAAGCTAAGTTTAATCAGTTAGATTTAGCCGGAAAAACTAAAGCGTTCATTCAGGAGAGTTATCAGAGGTTTCCTTTACGCTCTGCATTTATTGCAGGGCGTTGACTTGGTGCTGCTGTGTACGTGCTGTTCGCACTGGGTAGATTGCTCGGCGATCAATCGCTCCCTCATTTGGGTGGTGGTGCCCCGCTAAATCGTAAATGATAGATGTTGAGTGTTAGCGACTTGACGGTTTAGGGTATTGGATGCAGGCTGTGAGTGTGGATAAAGTAGATATACCTAAGAAGACAATTTATCGTTTGTCTATATATAACCGTTGCCTGAAGCGGCTGCATGAGAATGGGATGGAGACAGTGAGCTCTAATTCACTGGCTCAGGTGGCGAATGTGAAGCCGGCTCAGCTGAGGAAGGATCTGGCTTATTTTGGCCAGTTAGGGACTCGGGGATTGGGGTATCCGGTGGGTTTGTTGCTGGATACTATTAGGGATGTTCTGGGCAGAGCGACGCTGCAGCCGGTTATTCTCGTAGGTGTGGGTAATCTTGGTCGTGCATTGCTGCACTATGAGGGTTTTAGGCAGGAGGGCTTTGAGGTTTTAGCAGCATTCGATGTGAAGCCGGAGGTGATCGATCAGGAGGGGCTTCCTGTCCCAGTGTTACATGATGATTTGCTGGTCGATTTTCTAGAGAAGAATGGTGTGCGGATGGCGATACTATGTGTGCCTGCCCAGTTTGGCCAGGAAGTGGCTAATGTGTTGGTGAATGCTGGTGTGGTGGGGATACTTAATTTTTCGCCAACTATCCTACAGGTTCCAGATAATGTGGTGGTGACTCGGGTGGACCTGGCGATGGAGTTGGAGAGCTTGAGTTATTTTATGGATCAGTGAGATTTTGGTTCAAAGGGAAAAGGGTGCAGCTTGCTGTTTTTTTGACTGTGGTGGAGTTATCGAGGGAGCGGGCCTTTGTCGGTAATTCTGAGTGATTGTTGATGGGGTAGGGTGGGCTTCATTCTAAACGGTAAATGCTAAATGAATTGGCATAGTTCTGCTGCACATGTGCTGTTTACTCTGTGTGAATTGCTTGGAGGTCTATCGTTACGGTTGGTGCTGGCTTAGAGGGTTTTTGGTGAAATTTTAAAAAAGTTTATTACGAGTTTGTAAAACTATTAGATGCTAGTGTTTGTTAGCTTTGTTCATTTTAAAGCACTTGTGGAAGTAGAGTAAAAATTGATTTAGGGAAGTTAAGCAAACGGAAGGTCAAGGGTTAAATTTTTTGAGAGTGACAAGGTCTTGAAGAAGCGTTGTTTGAGGGCTCTAATTTATTTCTGGAATAAAAAGCTGTGTCCAAATTTTAAGGTTGTGTGATAACAATATCAGCCGCTGAGGGAGGGTAGAATTTCTACTCTAAGCCGCCTTACCATCTCACCAAAAAATTTAAAACAATATGGACTTACAAATCAACGATACGCACCCAAAAATTACTGAATCCGATACGGTCAATACGAGGACTAAGGTTTGGGAAAAGGTGCAACAATCATTGATATTATTGGTAAGTCCAGATGCATTTAATCGCTGGTTTAAGGGAACTCAGTGTGTGGCTATTTCTGAGACAGAGATGAAGCTTGCAGTGCCTAATGATATTCACCAAGTGTGGATCGAGACGAATTTTATGCCAGAGCTACAGTCGGCCGTTTCTAGTGTGATCGATGATACGATCCATGTGCGAGTCGTGGTGGCAGGTGAAGAAGATGACGAGGATCTGGGTCAGTCTGAGGTGGTGTCTGAGAAGTCTGAGCTGAAGATAAAGTCTGTGGGGTTAAATCCTCAGTATTGTTTTAATAGATTTGTAGTGGGCCATAATAGTGAGTTTGCACATGCGGCTTGTAGTGCTGTGACTAGTGAATCAGGTTTTGCTTATAACCCTCTGTTTATTCATGGTGGATCAGGTCTGGGTAAGACGCATCTGATGCAGGCGATCGGTTATGAGGTTCTGTGCAAGAACCCGAATGCTAAGGTGGTGTATTTGACCTCTGAGAAGTTTACCAATGAGTTCATCGATGCGGTGAAGAAGGGTAGCTTGAATAAATTTAGAAAGAAGTATCGTAGAGCAGATTTCCTGCTTATCGATGACATTCAGTTTGTGGCTGGTAAAGAGAGGACTGAGGAAGAGTTTTTCCATACGTTTAATACTTTGTTAGATCTACAGAGCCAGATCGTTCTAACGAGTGATAGACCAGCTTGTGAGATTAAGAGCTTTGATGTACGAATGATTTCTCGTTTTGAGAGTGGTCTGACTGTGGAGTTACAAATTCCTTTGATGGAGACGCGGCTAGCTATTCTGAAGCGTAAGATGGACGACTGGGATACAATTTTACCTGATGAGGTGGTGCGTTATTTAGCGGATAAGATCCGTAGTAATGTGCGACGTCTAGAGGGTGCTTTAGTACGAGTCGCTACATTCTCATCTCTTGGAGGTGGTAAGATCACGATTGAGCGAGTTGAGCATTTACTGAGAGATATTTTACGTGAGGAGGGTTCTCGTAAGGTGACTATTGATGCTATTCAGAAGGCTGTTTCAGACCATTTTGATATCAGTCTGGCAGATATGAGCAGCCGTAGGAGACCTTCTAATATTGCGTTTGCTCGCCAGGTTGCGATGTTCTTGAGTCGTAAGTTGACTCAGTCTTCTTTGATGGAGATTGGTGATGCATTTGGTGGAAGAGATCATGGGACAGTGATCCATGCAGTGAAGAAGGTAGAGCAGAGAATCAAGGGTGAAACCTCGGTGAGGGATACTGTGGATATGTTGGATGCAATGCTCCAGAGGAGGTAGTTTTTCATCGGCTTCAGGGGGCGGTGACTCACTACATGTAGTATGGTTTTTTACCATCCTTGCACTATATAGTGTTTTTTATGATAAAACATTAAAGAATGCTTGATATATAGGGCAGAAAGTTCATTTTGTGTTCAGAAATTAGTATCTTGTAGTAGATGAGATACGCAACTCAGGCATCATTCATGAAATTCACAATCTCCAAACAATCATTCATAGACGCGCTTTCACAGGTGCAGCATGTGGTAACCAACAGAACCACGCTTCCTATCTTATCCAATGTTCTCATAGAGGCTGTGGGAAACCAGCTGAGACTCACGACGACTGATCTTGATGTCGGAGTGATGGGCAGTGTGGAAGCTAAGGTCGAGAAAGAGGGGGCTACGACGCTTCCTGTTAAACGTTTGGCTAGTATTGTTAGAGAACTTCCAGCAGAGACTATTGAGGTGTCTGTGGATTCTAAGAATCACGCTACTATCAAATGTGGACCATCATTTTTTAAGATCATCGGTCTTGGTGATGACGAGTTTCCACCGTTACCTACTTTTGATGAGTTTAAGGAATTTAAGATTCCTCAGCAGACATTGTTAGATGCTCTAAAGAAGACGTCTTATGCTATCTCTACTGATGAGACTCGCTATGTTCTCAATGGTATTTTTGTTCAATTTAAAGAAGGCAAGATGAGCTTAGTCGCTACTGACGGTCGTCGTTTAGCTATGGTCGAGCATGATTTAGAGTTCCCTGCTAGTAATGAGTGTGATGTGATCATCCCGTCTAAGGCGGTGAATGAGCTTCAGCGTCTGCTTAATACTGAGGGAGGTGTTATTATGCGTCTAACGGACAGCCAGGTTTCGTTTGAAATCAATGGTAATCTTCTCGTTTCTAAGTTGATCGAAGGTAACTACCCTAACTACCGTCAGGTAATCCCTAGTAATACGACTGAACGAGTGCAGATCAGTCGTGAAGCATTTTTGGAGACTGTTAGCCGTGTTTCTATTCTCGCTACTGATAACTCAAGTTCTGTTAAGCTAGCCTTTGGACCTAATAAGGTGGAAGTGATGGCAAATACTCAGGATGTTGGTGAAGCGTTTGAGAGCATTGTGGTGGACTATGGGGGCAAGGAATTTGCGATTGCGTTTAACCCTGAGTTCTTGATGGCACCACTTAAAAATCTAAGTGAGCCAGAGATCTATTTAGATATGATCGATGAAATGAGCCCTGGTGTGGTTCGTATCGACGGTTCATTCTTGTATGTGATTATGCCGATGAGAGTAAATGGCTAATTGATTTGTTCAGGGTTGAAATAAACTTTAAGTAAAGACTAAGCTTCTTAATTGGAGCTTAGTCTTTTTTTATTTGGAAATAGCTAGGTGATTTTTATTATGAATTCTGGGAGAATCATTTAAATTTTAAGTATAATAGTAATAGAATATGAAAGGTAACGACACACAGAAATCAGAGGGAGCGGATCTGGCACAGACATTCATGCAGAAATTTTATATACCTGTAGTGGTATTAGGGTTTATCGTGGCAGCGCTAGTGGCGGCGATGCCATGGATGGGTGAGGTAGGAGTGGCTAATCCTAAAACTGCTGAGACTGGTGGACTATGGATTAACTTTTTTGGGAGATTTCACCCGTTGTTGCTTCATTTACCGATCGGTGCTGTGATGTTAGTTCTGTGTATGGAGGGTCTGGGTCTGTTTACCAAAGGGAAGTATAAATCCCAGACAACACTGGCTCTAGCGTTTGCTGCTGGGTCGGCTGTGGTGGCTGTGGTGTTAGGTTATTTCTGGTATTTATCTGGTGGATGGAATGAGGCTATTATCACAGAGCATAAGCGTGATGGTGTGATTTTCACTGTGCTAATGATTATTACGTTTCTGGTGAAATTTACCTGTGAGGCTAAGGGTTTTAAACTTCTGAAGCCTGCTTACTTTGTATTATTAGGGCTTTCAGCAGTGACGATGATGAGTGCTGGCCACCATGGTGGTGAGATGTCTCATGGAGATCCGCTAAATAGTTTACCTAGTAAGATCCAAGCTGAGCGTGATACTAAGGCGAATACTCCAGTGGTGACTGATCCCGTGATTTACACCGATATCGTTCATAATATTTTAGAGAATAAGTGTATCAGCTGTCATGGTGAGGATAAGGAAAAGGGTGGGCTTAGACTGGATAGTCTGGCTGGAATGCTGGATGGCGGTGAAGAGGAAGATTGTCTGATAGAGGGTGATGTAAAAGGTAGCTTCATGCTGACTTCACTGGCTCTCCCAAAGGATGATGACATGCACATGCCTCCTAAAAAGAAGCCACAAATTACTCCTGAAGAGAGAGCAGTGCTTACCTGGTGGGTAAAGATGGGTGCACCCGAGAATACTAAGCTTAGCGAGGTAGAAGTCCCTGAGGAGATAATGGTGGCGATATTGATTCTTAAAACTCCTGAGCAGAGAGTAGCAGAGGAAGAGGCGATTTTAGCGACTGAGAAAGCGGCGAAGAAGGCACTGATTAATAAACGTAAGAAGCCTCCATGCCGTACGGGCCACGGTCAATGAAGCATTCCCCGCATCACTGAGATATCGTTCACAGCAGGAGACGGTTTTGAGCTTTACGGCAGTGAGTTATAGGAAGGTTTTTGCAGATGCGGATCTAGATATCCTTAAAGACGTGGCGGCGGAGGTGATAGAAATGGATCTTTTAGCCACTAAAATATCTGATGCTGGGATCGTAAAGCTAGCTGGCTACAACTGTTAAATCGAAAAGGGAAAGATCCGAAAATCCTTCCCTTTTGATTCAGTAATTACTTCAGATAATGGGAAAGAAGACCTAACGAGAACCTCAACGACCTAATCCGCCAATACATACCGAAAGGCAGGAATATAGCGAAGCTCCCTTCAGAACTGTTCCCTAAAGTTTAAGGAGAACTTCGGGAGTTTGTGTCCTCACGTATTAGACTACGGAAATTATCGGTATAAACAAATCTACTATTTGAAGAAAAGGGAGGCTAAGATTTCCTATCGTTATTGAATCGGTAGAATTATCGAAATTGAAGGGGAAGTGGAGAAAGAAATGATCAATGATGCTTTTGAAGGTGGAATCGGGGGGGGGAACTCATGTTAACAGTAAGAAAAAGTCATGCCATTTTAGTGAATTTGAACTGAGTGCTGACTGTGCAAATGATGGAGAGAAGTTGCCTAAGCTAGGTGAGAAATTTAAGCCTAAGAGGCTACGAATCAATTGTTGTTTCTCTCTTCGAAGATCATGAGAACGTCCTCTCCGCAGAGAAAGAATGCCCTAAATACTTCGGCTTTGGCATTTACGATATTAAATTCATCATCAAATAGTTTAGGAGGCTGGGATTCGTGATTCTTTTAATTAGGTTCTGCATCAAATGCCCTAGTTTCAAAGCGCATGAGCTCTTTGATGAAGGTGAGTGGGATACTACCTGTTGGTCCGTTACGGTTTTTGGCGACATTTAGTTCGGCGACGCCGTCTAACTCGTCACGTTCTTCTTGGTCTTCTGCGTAATAGGCAGTTCGGAATAGTAGACCGATCATATCCGCGTCCTGCTCGATCGCTCCGGATTCTCGGAGATCGGACATACGCGGGGTTCCGCCACGGTTTTCCGGTCCACGGTTAAGCTGGGCTAGGACGATGATGGGAATGGAGAGTTCTTTGGCTAGACCCTTGAGTCCGGCAGAAATTTCAGCAATTTCTCGTTCACGAGAGTTCTGAGCCTGCTTGGATGTTGAGCGCATCAGCTGGAGGTAGTCAATTGCGATGATCTGGATGTCTTCCTCCTTCTTTTTACGTCGAGCTTTGGCCCTAAGCTCGGAGATGGAGATACTTGCGGTGTCATCGATAAAAAGCTTGGACTCGGCGATCTCGGTTGCTGCACGTTTGATAGCTTGGAGGTCTTTTTTGTTTGGCTTTATGCCGTTACGCAGGTTGGTGATAGCGTATTTAGCACGAGCGAAGAGTAATCTCTGGACAATCTGTGCGGAGGTCATCTCGCAGGAGAATACCATGGAAGGGAGTTTCTCATCGAGGCAGATGTGCTCTACGAGGTTCATCATGTAGGATGTTTTACCCATTGATGGACGAGCGGCGATGACGAATAGTTCACCAGGCTTTAGGCCGTTCGACATTTCGTCGAGCTGCTTGTAACCAGTGGTGATGCCCATGGGTGCTCCGCCGCCAGCGAGGAATTCTTCAAATTCTGCGATGACTTTTTTGATGTCTTGCTTAACGGTGGGAGCTTCTTCGATGTCGGCTCCTTCTCGAATGGCGAAAATTTTCTGCTCAACTTCATCTAACAGGGATGCAACTTCTTCCTGGTCCTCGAAGGATCTGGTGATGGCGTCGGTGCAGGATGAGATAATGCTGCGGAGGGTGAACTTGTCTTTAACTATATCTAAGTGATGGTTAAAGTGGGCGGCAGTGGGTGAGTAGGTGTAAATCTCAGTGATGGCGGCAGCTCCGCCGATCTTATCTAAGAGGTCACGGTCTGCGAGTGTTTGGGTGAAGGAGACGAGCTCTATCTCTACGCCGCTTTCTGACAGTTCGCAGATTATCTGATACATGGTGCGGTGACTGGGGTGGTAGAAGTGGTCGAAGGTGAGTCCTTTCTCCGTTGCACGCATGATGTATTCAGCAGGGTCTTGGAACATGGAGCTAAGTAGACTTTTTTCTACACCTAGAGCATGTGGGAGAGCTCTCTGAGCGATCTGTTCTTCGTTCTGGATCTTACGGGCTCTCTGTAGTTCGGGGCCGTCTTTCTTGTATTCTTGCGCTTCCATAGATAAGTTTGGAGAGTAGCATTAGATTTAAGATTAAGTCAATCTGAGTAAGTTGTTAATAAATAATCTATGGTTGTTGTTCGTCTATGCTGAGTGTCTTGTGATGGATTTATGGTGTGGTGGAATTGTCATTTTTACATAATATGTAAATTTGCTGATTTAGAGCTTAGTTTACCGTTGGTTTTATGTATAAATGTCCGAGTTCGTATTATGAGCCCTATAGTAAAACAAAAAAAAATTCAAAAAACGGCATTTAGAGTGCTAGCCATCGCTATGCCAAAATTTAACGACCTTACTTCAAAGAAGGTAATGACGCAGGGGCTAGGAATGTGCTCTGTATTCCTTTTCACTGCTCTAAATACTAGTGCTCAGCAGGAGAAGTCACTTATTCAGAAAGAGATTCAGAGCCGTGCTGAGTCAGTTACTTTAGCTCAAGAGCTCTTGAGACAGGGGGACGTGGCTTATAATTCTGCGAAATTTGGTGAAGCGGTGGAGGTCTATCAAAAGGCGTTTGAACTGATCCCAGTGGGTGAACTTACATTTGAAATAAAGGCCGCGGCCGCTCAGCGCTATGCTCAGGCGGTAGTCGAGAATGCCAAAGCACTCTCTAGATTCGGTCAATATGATGTGGCTAGAAGCCAACTTAATAGCGTGCTTGAACCAGGCGTTTCTCCTAAAAACGCAGCGGTGATCGAGATGCTAGCTAAGCTAGATGATCCGATCCGCACGAGCCCGACACTGACTCCAGAGCTAGTGAATGATATTCAAAATGTCAGTAGATGGTTACGTAAGGGTGAGTCATTTTTTAATGAAGGTAATTTTGATAAATCAATGGAGACCTATGACGAGGCTCTTAAAATAGACCCATATAATAAGGCTGCGAGAAGAGGTATAGAGAAGGTCTCGATAGCTGCGACTGACTATGCTCATACTAGCGGAGACGAGCGCCGCGCTGCTGCACTCGCTCAAGTGAGCGAACTCTGGGAGCGTAAAGTGCAGCCAGAAGGTAATATCCAGATAGCGGAGTTTGCGTCAGGTGATGGTGAGCTAGTAGGCTTAGCACAGACCTATAAATCTAATAAGCTTAAAACAACGATCGTTCCGACGGTCAATTTTAAGGAAATGAACTTCGAACAAGCGCTCCGCATGGTTAGAATGTGGGCAAGAGAGCTCGATACTACTGAACTAGATCCTAATAAGAAGGGTTTAAACTTTGTGACACGCTTTGGTGATAGAGAAGCGGGATTCCTACCTAAGATCGAGGCTGCAAGATTTAACCTTCAGCTTAGTAATGTTCCCTTGGCGACAGTGTTAGATTATGTGACTCAGGCAACGGGCACGTATTGGAGAGTAGAGCAATATGCTGTGGTGATTCGTCCAGTAGGAGCTTATACTGCAGAGCTTAGCACACGCACATTTAGAGTCCCACCAGGGTTCATGAGTGATTCGGGTAAAGAGCAAGCAAGCGATGATGTCTTCGCAAGTCCTCAAAGCGGAATCCAGACTAAAACCTCACCAATTGATTATTTCAAGGCTCTCGGGATAGATTTTCCTAAAGGAACTTCTGCATTTTATACTAAAACTAACAATACTCTTAAAGTAACGAACACTCCACGTGCTCTAGACTCAATCGACGCATTTGTGAGAAATCAGAGCTTGAAGGAAAATGTGCAGGTAGTAATCACGACGACAATTATTGATACCAGTCAAGACAATCTAGAGGAATTAGGATTTGATTGGTTACTAGATCCAGTGGCTTTTAATAATAACAGGACATCTATCAGTGGAGGCACTAGAGGTAATGGAGATTTGATAGTGCCTATTGGCGAAGCTGGACCGACTACTACATTTAATGGTAGCCCTGTAACATCTGGTAATAGCAGTGGATCGAGTATGTTTAGTGCAGACTCTATCGATGCTAGAATCGCTGGTTTGGTGATAACAGATCCTAATGCTAGAGCTTCCGAGCTGAGAGCTCCTGGGATTCTTCAGGTGACTGGTGTGACCGATGGCTCTTCAATTCAGGCCATCTTAAGAGGTCTGGATAATAAGAAAGATAATACCGAGCTTCATGTCCCATCAGTAGTGATTGCGCTTGGGCACAGAGCGAGTGTTCGTTCAAGCCGAGAGATGCTTTATCCTACTGAGTATGAGCCAGGTGAAATAGTGGCTAGAGGGTCTGTTCCTTCACTGCCATCAAATCCTACCGCATTCGATGTCCGTGAGTTAGGTGTTCGTATGGAGTATGAACCTACGGTTAGTGATGACCGTTTGTATATTGATTTAAACGTTGCACCTGAGATTGTAGAATTCGAAGGATTTGTTAACTACGGTAGCCCAATCCAACAGGCTGCCATTGATCCTCTAACGGGGCTAGTTATACCGCTTGTAACTAATAGAAACGAAATTTTGCAACCGATCTTCAGAGTGCTCAGAATCAATACAAATGTGACAATCCGAGATGGTCATACTATGGTAATAGGTGGCTTGATCGAGCAGAAGATAGAGTCAGTGAATGATAAGATTCCTATATTAGGTGATCTTCCATTGTTAGGTAGATTCTTCCAGTCAGATGGCATTAGGTCATCTAGGCGAGCGATAATCATCTTTGTGAAGGCTGAACTTGTAGACCCAACTGGTCGCCCGTGGAGGAATCGATAATTTGTTATTATCTGATCTGGTTAGTTGTATTAAAGAACTTTTATAATTTAAAATAGAAAGAATCCTATTTTGCCTGAAGAAAACAAGACTGTGTCAGTAGATGACATGATGAAAGATCTAAAGAGAAAGAGTAAAGAGCTTAGAGATGACGAGGCTAGTAAAGGTGAGTTAGTGACGAAGGCAGATGGTTCAACAATAATCAAAGTGAAAAGACGTAAACGCCGAGCTTTTCAACCACGGAATGGGCAGAGACTTAAGAGTCAGAAAAAAAAGATCATTCTGCTTAGCTCCGCTATAACATTTTTACTTCTATTAGGGGTAGGCTACAGTTTTATCGCGGGCTATTATAATAGTGGTGGCTTCTTCAAGAAGGTAGTTGCTTCGCTCAGCGGTAGCACAGGAGCTGAGGCTGAATTAGGTTCCCTTAGTGTAGGTTTTGATCGGTCTGAGCTTACAACTCTTAGTCTAAATTGGGGTGATAAAAATTCAACGTTCAAGACCCTTAAAGCAAAAAATCTAGCAACTGATACGGGGGCTTTAGCTCTGTTGACTGGAGGATGGAGTGGATCTGAGGTGAATGTGACTAGTGCTGAGTTGCAGTTAGGGTATGTTGAGTCAGGTGCTATCAAGTTAGCTAAGGAACTGGAGTTTGATTACGATGTTTTCCTCTGTAATACTGCCAATGTAAAGATAGGAGACTCAGGTGAGTGGATGCTTAATAAGACAACTGCGATTTACAAAATTAATGAGTCAGGTGAGGACCAGATAAATTTTTATGGGGGGAACTTTATAACACCTCTAGAGCTGAACTATATGGTGTCGACAGGTGTAGTGAGACTAAAGGATGATCATATGGATCTATCTCTAAAATTGGTCTCTAACAAAACTAAAGGCAGTGTCTTACTAGAAGGAAATGTAGGCTATAAAAAAGAAGCTGAAATTAATCTTAAATCAACGTTTCAAGAGGTGTCTCTGAAAGACTGGATTAAGGTGAAGATGAATAGGTTTATCGTTGGAGAAATTACAGCTGCGACAGGCTCGTTCAGAATTGAGCTGGGTGATGAAGATTCTCTACAACTCGAAATAAATGCAGAATCTGAAGAATTAAAAATAGGGAATTTTCCGTTTATTCAAACTCTTTCTCTAGAGCTCAAAGATGACTACTTCACTAATCCTAATTTTAAGGATGGTTCGTCCTTCAAGCTGGAGCAATCTAGCAAGACGACTAAATTTTCAGAAATAAGTTTCCTTCAAAGAGGTCACTTAAAAGTAACTGGAGAGTTTAGTCTCAATGCGAATGATCAACTCTCTGGTAGTCTAAAGCTTGGGATTCCTGTGATGAACTTGAATCCTGTTGATAAAGAGGTGATCACCACAGTCTTTAACGAGGATGATGGGATATTCTTCTGGGCAACAGTGACTCTTTCCGGGACCGCAGCTATGCCTCTAGATGATCTAGATGAGCAGATCAAGAAAGCGCGCATGACTGCAATACTTCAACAGGGGACTGATAAGGAGAAATTTGACATCTTAACTGAGTAACAGAGCTTAAATTCAACTAACTAATGCAACTTTCTCTTTGTTGGTTAATTGTTGATGTGTTTCTTGAGGTGACTGATAGCCATGCCGTTTCCTTGGTCTGTCGTTTAGAGCTTTTTCAACTTTAGGGAACAGTTCTGAAGGGAGCTTCGCTATATTCATGCCTTTCGGTGAGATCGATCCCCAACTGTTTGCACTTTTCTTCAAGAAACTCCTTCTCGATGACGAGTTTGCCAATCTTGCGTTCTAAATGGCGTCCTCTTTTTTCATGATGTTTGAGCTGCTTCTTTGAGAGCTTCTGTAGCGACCCGAGCTTTGAACTCGGCTGTTAGATGTCTTCTTTTCATTTATGTGGTCTATCTTCAGGTTATCCCCCATGTTAGACCAGCAAATCTACTAACAATTCATTAGCTACGTTTCCTGGGACCACTTCACTCTGAGCTGATATCCTGAAAGGAAAGAGCCTCTTTGTGTATCGAATGAAGAATGGAAAGTTTGTGTGGTAGCATCAGCAATAAATGTGCCAGTGATCCACGCTCCATTTTCTACAGATCCAGAAGATGTTTTTTGAATAGTGATACCATCACCAACGTTCATCTTGAACGGAGTATTCGCATAGCCGAAGAAGCTTTGAAGTTCATATTCAACTCCGATCGTTAGACCTGTCAATGTGATCGAATTTATCGAAAAACTAGCCTGTCGGAATAGTAAATCAAGGTTTGCATCACCTCTTCTAACTAGAAAGTTCTAGTTAGCGCTCTGTTCAAAAAGGTTATTAGCCGTGAAGACTACTCCATTGATTGTCGTTGTATCAGTCGTTTCTCGAACATCAGTATTCACTATGTTCAAAGCTTCTATAAGCGTGCCGTTGGTGCTAATTTCAGTTAGATCAAATTCTCCCCATGCAATGGTAATTGCTGAGGCTGATGCCATCATCTCTAAAGCCTATCGGAATAAACCTCTGACTGAGCAGCAACAACGATTTAATAAGACTGTGAGCCGTATGAGGGTGCGAGTTGAACATGTATTTGGCAGGATGAACCGATCTATTTAGAAAGATTGGAATACAACGAGCCAGACAGCATAATGCCCTCTCTAATTTAACCTACAATATGGATCGCTCTGCGTTATTAGTGGCGTAGAACCCAGACAAGACACTCAAAAGGACTACCATCAATTAATTGATCAAACCACAAGCACAAACCAGCGATAAATCCCTAGAAAAAGTCAAATAATACAATCAATAGCAGTTAGATTCCTCTCAAATTACAAGAGCTTGGGAAAAGTAGGCTGCCTTCAGTTCATCGAAGCGGCCGTATTCGTTGAGATTCACCTCACTGGTGTTAGTGTTCATCAGGGCGGTCAGTTTTTCTGCATTTATGCCGAGAAACTGCACTAAGTCCTCTACTTTTTTATTCTGGACCTTGGTTTGGTAGTCGGTGAGGTAGTTCAACTGGTAGCTGGTAACTGATTTAGCTTGATGCTAAATTAAATATTCTACGATGGAGTCGACAAGGAGTGAGCCAGGTTTTGTTAGGGTGAGTTGGTTGTTGGGAGTGAGGGTCGCCATGCCTTCGGTGATGATGTTTTGGGCGGTGGCTTGTTCGGGTTTTGTGAGGATGTTGAGGGGGATGCCTTCGGTGGTGCGGAGCATGAGGGCGATACGCTCGATGCGGAGGTCTTCAGCACTGAGGTTTTCGATCTCGGTCTGGGCGTGGCCTAGGTGCTCGATCTGTTTGATGTAGCCCGCAGTGTCCGGGAGATTTTTCCAGCGGGTGCTATTTATCGTAGAGACGGCGGAGGGTCCGAGGCCTAGGTATTGGGAACCTTGCCAGTAGCTTCCGTTGTGGTGAGACTTACAGCCGGGTTTGGCGTAGTTTGAGGTTTCGTAGTGCTCGAAGCCTGCGCCTGTGAGGAGTTCGTCTGTGAGGGTGAAGTATTTGGCGTTGATCACTGGGTCATCTTTGTATTCTCCGCTGGTGAGCTTGTCGATAAACTCGGTGTCTTCTTCGTAAGTGAGGTTGTAGGCGGAGATGTGGTCGGACTTGAGGGAAATAGCGATTTTTAGCGTGTCTCTCCAGCTGCCGAGTGACTGACCAGGGATGGAGAACATGAGATCGATATTGATCTGTGGTATCCCAGCTTCTCGGAGGATCGGGATGGTGTCTATAGCTTGCTGGCGGGAGTGTTCACGGCCTAGAGTTTTGAGGATCTGGTCATCGAATGACTGGATGCCGAGTGAGATGCGGGTGATGCCGAGTTGTTTGAAGAATTTTGCTTTTTCGAGGTTAAAGGTGGCTGGGTTAGCCTCGAAGATGAGTTCCTTGAGTAGTGAGAGGTCGAAGCAGTCGTGTAGCTTGGTGAATAGGTCATCAAGTAAAGTGCGTGAGAGCATGGAGGGAGTGCCTCCTCCTATGTAAAGTGTGGTGAGTGGTGGGGCGTCTAGTTTCTCTTTATAATGCTGGGCTTCTTTTTCGATCGCCTTGATGAATGCTCGCATATCTGTGTTGCCAGGTGTGTGTTTGTAGAATGAGCAATAGGGACAAATGCGATGGCAAAAGGGGATGTGGATGTAGAGTTGCATGTAGAGATTAAAGTATTGAAATAGATTATCTAGCTATATTTCTATTGCAATAAGCTAGAGTTTTGTTGAAAAGGGCAGCGTGCAAAAGAAGGTAGAGCTAGGCAACGCAGTTTTAAAGGGCGTTTCAAGATCATTTTATATTACCATCAGACTATTACCAAGGCTGATGCGTGAACCAGTGAGCGTAGGTTACTTGTTAGCAAGAGCTAGTGACACTATTGCGGATACTGAAAAGGTTCCTGTGGCGTTGAGAAAAGAATGCTTACAGAAGTTTTACGATGCGCTGAAGGATGATGATCTTAGAGAAGGCTTTTTAGAGCTAATTTCTAGTGAATTTGTAAAGTATCAAACGAATAAGAAGGAAGAGATTTTACTAGAGAGGTTGGGGGATGTTTTTGGTTGGTATGATACGGTGCGTGACTGGGCTTGGCATGCGATCAATGATGTGCTGAAATCAATCGTGGAGGGACAGAAGTGGGATGTGGATTATTTTGGAGAAAAGGGGGCGAAGCAGGTGGTTAGTGAGGGGAGACTGGATAAATATTGTTATCAAGTGGCAGGTTCTGTTGGGGAGTTTTGGGGAGTGATCGGAACGAGAGCGTATTGTAGGTTCTCTAAATTAGAGTTTGAGGAACTACAGTCATTCGGTGTGAAATACGGTAAAGGGCTTCAGCTGATTAATATTCTCCGTGATATGCCTGAGGATTTAGAAAATGGACGATGTTATCTTCCTGGGGTGGATTTTAAAGATAAGCAGGCATTGTTGAGAGTTTCTAAAGATTATCGTAAAAAAGCCAGCAAGTATTTGAAAGACGGATTAGTCTATGTTTCATCACTCAGGCAGAAGCGGACTAGGATAGCGACTGCTCTACCAGCTCTCATAGGTCTGAAGACTTTAGATTTAATGGATGATGCTAGCTGGGAACAGTGGGAGGAAGGTATTAAAATTACTCGGAAGCAAGTGCGTCAGTGTCTATGGCAGGCTGTGATGGGGAATTGGTAGGTTGCTAGCTGTTATTGTTGGTGTTACCGACCTGAGCTTTTTTCTTATCTCTTATTATGTAAAAGCTGATGTTTCCTATGAGAGTTAGTATTGCAGTGGCGGTTCCCCAGTAGAGAGATTTCTTGTTTCTTTCAGTTGAAAATTCAAGGACTAAATTCATGTAGTCAGTAGAGTTCTTCAGTTCAGGGTTTGTTGAGGAGTTGGTTTTAACCTCTATTTAACGAGGTTAAGAGTGCTGTTTGTTCTTGATGATTGTGGGGGTGTGAAGTGTAGCTAGCGGCGAAAAATGAGATGATAGTGGTTAGTAGGATAAGGAAAGTTTTCATACTTTGTATTTAGGTTATAAAAAACTACGAGGCAATTGTAATGTGAGATTTGGGTATGGCTTTGGGGGTGATTTGGTCTTGTGTTTCTTCTATACATGGCGTAGCTAAGCATTACAAAGTTATGAGTAATTCTACCGCACAACTACCTGATTCTACTGGTCATTTTGGCACTTATGGGGGGATGTTTGTCCCTGAGACTTTGATGGCTCCGTTACAAAGCTTAGCTGTTGAGTATGAAAAGACTAAGAATGATCCGAGTTTTCAGGCTGAGCTTGATAACTTGCTACTGAATTTCTGTGGGCGTCCTACTCCTCTGTATTATGCTCAACGTTGGACTGAGAAACTCGGTGGAGCTAAGATTTATCTTAAACGCGAAGACTTACTGCACACTGGTGCTCATAAAATTAATAATGCTATTGGGCAGATTTTGTTAGCTAAGAGGATCGGTAAGAAGCGTATTATCGCTGAGACTGGTGCTGGCCAGCATGGTGTGGCTACGGCGACTGTCTGTGCTAGGTTTGATCTGGAGTGTGTCGTTTATATGGGGGCTGTGGACATTGAGAGACAGGCTCCGAACGTTGCTCGTATGAGATTGCTCGGAGCTAAGGTTGTGCCTGTGACTACAGGGCAAGCGACTCTGAAGGATGCGGTGAATGAAGCGTTGCGTGACTGGGTGTCGTCTGTGGATGATACACATTACATTTTAGGTTCAGCTCTGGGACCACATCCGTATCCGATGATGGTGAGAGATTTTCATCGGGTGATCGGTCTTGAGGCTAAACAGCAGATTTTAGAGAGAGAGGATAGATTACCTAATCTTCTTGTCGCTTGTGTGGGTGGTGGATCGAATGCGATCGGCCTGTTTCATCCATTTATCGAAGATGAGTCGGTAGCAATGATCGGTGTTGAAGCTGGTGGTGATGGGATTATTCCTGAGCGTCATGCGGCAAGATTCCAGGGTGGTAAGTTGGGAGTTCTGCAAGGAACGAAGACTTGGTTACTCGCTGATGATGATGGTCAGATAGAGTTGACCCACTCAATCAGTGCGGGGCTCGACTACGCGGCTGTAGGTCCTGAGCATGCTTATCTTAAAGATATTGGTAGAGCTGATTATAGTTATGCTACGGATGACGATGCTTTAGCTGCATTTAAAGATCTCTCAGAGAATGAAGGTATCATTCCTGCACTGGAAAGCTCACATGCACTAGCATACGTGAATAAAGTAGCGGGTGATATGAGCACAGATAAAATCATCATCGTGAATCTCTCTGGTAGAGGAGATAAGGACATGGACCAGGCGCTGAAGCATCTGGGAATGATCTAAGTTGTATTTTTTTAATATGACTAAGTTTCAGAAAATCGCTTTAGCAACTTTGATTTCAGTGATCGTGCTGATCTTTGCGGGCGCTGTGGTGCGAGCTACTGGATCTGGGATGGGCTGTCCTGACTGGCCGAAGTGTTGGGGTAAATATATTCCTCCTACGGATAAGAATCAGATCGATGTGACGACTCTGCCTATCGAGAAATATAAGAAGAAGCGAGCTGATACTGGAGGGAATCCGGATGATATTACTGAGGAGACAGTTTTAGCTGAGTTCAATCCTGTGCATACTTGGATCGAATTTATCAATAGAATGTGCTCGATGCCAGTGGGGTTCTTTTCAATGTGGATGCTGATTTATGCATTTAAGTTTCGGAGATCCAGACCTAGTTTATTCTGGGGGTCTTTTGCTTCTGTATTCCTTGTCGGGCTCAGTGCTTGGATGGGGATGAAAATTGTCCACTCTGGTTTGAGACCAGGTGTGATCACGTCTCATATGGCATTTGCTATTTTGCTAATGTGCGTGTTGGTGTATCTGGTTTGGGCTGGTGGTGAGAGGAAGAAGTTGATTAAATTTAAGAGGGAATCTAAAACGGTAAAATGGTGTGGCATGACTCTGTTTATTCTGATTCTAGCGGAAGGTGTGATGGGGTCTCAGGTGCGTGAGATAACGGATGTTTTAAAGGTTTCGCATGCTAATGAGGCCAGAAGTCTCTGGGTCGGTGAGTTAGAGGAAACGTGGATATATATCGTTCACCGTAGTTTCTCCTGGTTGATTATGATCTATTCATTGCATCTCTTCTTCGCTTGTAAGAAGTATAGAATGGGTGGAGTGAAGTGGCAGGAAAAGCTGATTCTTACGATGGTAGTTTCTCAGATGATTTTAGGTTTGGTTCTGTCGTTTGTGGGGATTTTTCCAGTGGTGCAGGTGTTGCACATTGGTTTGTCATCTATCTTGGTGACGGGGATGTTTGCATGGATACTGGGAGCGTGGGGGAGAAATGAAGCCAGCAGATAGTGGATTAGAGGAAGGTGTCTGGAAGAAGACATTTTTATGTGGGATCTGTATCGATCTGCGTCGTTTAGGGTGGTGACAATGCCTTGATTACGTTTATCGCTCGGATTATGGAGGTCATTACTCATGCGCTCTGCGTCGCTGTTAGACTTTTCCTGAGTGATGAAATACACTCCATTGTTGTGCTTTAGTGTCGACCATTGAAGGTAGTCTATACAGGCTTTATCCCAGTAATAAATCACCTGTCTTCCCTTGGGCTCATCATTCTGTCGAAATTATCTAACTCTGGACACAGTGCAAAGGCGTCAGGTAGAAGAGGTTTAGAATAATCGTTGAGTAAGTCATTCATGGAGATAAGGTTGGCTAAACGCTGCCTACTCTTAAGAGCTTTGAAGAAGTGACTAACATCATAAAAATTTGATGCCTCTAGAACATGATGTTGAATAAACTCATTACCAGAAATTGAAGAGGAAAGGCACCTCAAACATCCTAGTTTTTCATCATCTAAATCAGAGATAGTCTTGCACTGATATTGCTGCGTAGAAGAGGGATAAATCTCTTCAAGAGGGTTAAAAAATGCCTGATTCAAAGTAGTGTTTTCAAGGTTTAAATAGGCCATGAAAATTTTCGGGGGGGAAGGGAGCCTGAATCAACCCTTTGGAAAGGGAGATTGTAGATCGTGAACTGACCCAAAAAAGGCAGCAATGCTTAGACCTTTCGGACTTTGCATTGCGGCTTTTGAAATTTTTGTTTTGTTGTTGATTAAGCTGTTGGAGCGTCTCCAACTAGCTTTTTCTGCTTCTTGGTGCTCTTGATATAGAGCTCTTTGAGTTGCTTGAAGTCTACTGGTGCCGGTGACTGTGACATGAGGTCTGAGCCACGGTTGTTTTTCGGGAATGCGATGACTTCACGGATGGAGTCAGTTCCACAGACGAGCATGGCGATGCGGTCTAGTCCGAGAGCAAGTCCGCCGTGTGGTGGTGCTCCAAAGCTGAATGCGTCGAGAATGTGTCCAAACATAGACTTTTTCTCTTCCTCTGTGATTCCGAGTGCGGTAAACATTGAGTCTTGGAGGTTAGCTTCGTGGATACGGATTGAACCGCCACCTAGTTCGTAGCCGTTAAGAACTACGTCGTATGCTTGGGCTCTTAGTTCAGAGTAGTCGCCTGCCTTGAGCTTGGCTTCGTCTTCTGGGATAGGTCTTGTGAATGGGTGGTGGACTGCATGCCAGCGTTGGTCTTTGTCGTTGTAAGTAAGGAGTGGGAATTCTGTGACCCAGAGGAAGTTAAGCTCTGTGTTGCCTTCGAGGAGCTTTTGGAATTCAGCACACTTAATACGGACACGACCGAGAATATCGCAGACTGTGTCCCAGTCACCCGCTCCGAAGAGGATGAGATCTCCTTCTTCGATATTCATGGTTTCCTGGAGTGCTGCTAGCTCAGTTTCACTGAGAAATTTAGTGATCGGTGAACGCCAGTCTTTAGGTTCAAGTCCACGAGCTTGGATGTAAGCGAGTCCTCTTGCACCAGCATCGATAGCTAGTTTAGTGAGTTTGTCGATTTGTCCAGTGGATGCTTTTGCGAATCCTTTTGCGTTGATCGCTTTGATGCAACCACCTGTTTTGAGCACTCCTGAGAATACTTTAAACTCAGAATTAGCGAATACTTCACCGAGGTCAGTAAGATGGAGACCGAAGCGGCGATCCGGCTTGTCTGATCCGTAAGTATTAAGAGCTTCGTTATAAGTGATGCGGTCGAAGTTTGTAGGTACAGTCGCTTCGATTGATTCTTTGAAAACTCGGCCGAGGAGGCTCTCAACTAGGCTAATGATATCGTTTTCATCTACGAATGACGCTTCGATATCGATCTGTGTGAATTCAGGCTGACGATCAGCACGGAGATCTTCGTCACGGAAACAGCGAGCGATTTGGAAATACTTTTCAACTCCACCACACATGAGTAGCTGCTTATATTGCTGTGGTGCCTGTGGAAGTGCGTAGAAGTTACCTGGGTGCATGCGTGATGGGACGAGGAAGTCACGAGCTCCTTCTGGTGTAGACTTAGAAAGGATAGGTGTTTCGATTTCAAGGAAGCCATTTTCGTCGAGCACGTCACGAGTGGTCTTGGTGATGCGGTGACGGAGCTTCATGGTGCGAGCCATAGCAGGGCGGCGTAGGTCGAGGAAACGATACTTGAGACGTAGATCTTCGTTGTTTATTTCTTTATCGAGCTGGAATGGAAGCACCTCAGATTTATTAACGAGCTTTAGTTCTGTAGCTGAGACCTCGATAGTTCCAGTGACTAGTTCTTCGTTGTTAGTAGACTTGCCATCTACTTCTGGACGCTCTTCGACGACGCCTGTGATCTGGATTACGTCTTCGTGGCGGAGGGTCTTAGCCTTTTCAGCAATATCAGTATTAGTTTCAGGACGGAATACGCACTGAGTCACGCCTTCACGGTCACGAAGGTCAATAAATGCAACGCCACCGTGGTCACGATTAGAATTCACCCAACCAATAAGGGTGACTGTTTTACCTATGTCGGAGTGTTGTAGTTCGTTGCAATGATGTGTTCTCATGGTGTAGTTGTTGACTTGTCTTAAATTCATGCACAAGTGTGCGGGACTGAGTATGTGTTGGAAAACGGTGTAATTGTCGAGTCTAAGGTTGAAGAAAAGGTGACATGCGTGTTGCCTCATTGAAGAGGACATCGAAAAAAATCTATGGTAATTCGCTGATTGAGGTTCTAAAAAAATGCTGGCTATATATGGATCAGCCATGTGGGAAACGGCGTGAAAGACACGCTACCTATCTGGGTTGAATTCCTCAAGACATCTAAGGCAAATAAAGATCAATTGAAGTCCATTAGTGCGGCGACTATTGATCGCCTACTCAAAGACTTTAAAGTTCAGTCAGGTAATAAACCACGACCACCTAAGCCCGCTTCCAGAGTGAAATCCTTGGTAGAGATCAGGGTTATAAAATGGCACGACGTTAAGCCCAGCTGGATCGAAGTTGATACAGTTACTCATTGTGGAGGCGACATGGGAGGTAACTAATGGCTGGACTGAACTACGAGCTATATGGAATAGAGGACAGCACGCTTCTCACAAAGGACTGCAGTCCATTTATGAAAGTTTCCCTTAAACTTCTAGGAGTCGATAGCGACAACGGAGGAGAGTTCCTCAACTACTTTGTTTATGATTGGTTAAAAGAAAAAGGCATCGATCAGACACGCTCACGACCCTACTTTAAAAATGATCAGGCTTACGTGGAGCAAAAGAACTACACCCACGTTAGAGGTCTGCTGGGATATGAGCGTCTGAGCCATCAAGAACTCCTGTCATAGCTCAATGAATTTCTACTAACTTTTGAACCTAAGTTGATTATTCTACATCTATATGAATCAATAAAGCATAAACTTTATCTGAAACTCAATATGACTAATACTTAACACCTGATGCCTAATGCGTATTGAACTCTACTAAAAAACCTTCTTTGTCTGTTACACCAGTCTGGAGTGCACCTCCCTCAGGGCTAGATTTTATACTGACTAATTCGCAGTTTTCTTCATCATTCTGAACATAGTAGCCTGGGAGTATTCTGCCTAATGCTCCCTCTTTCCAGCCCGCTTGGAATTGATTGGGCGCAGTAACAGCTTTGGGATGTGGCATAGATATTGCCGTGACTCGGTTGGAGCTGGTGACTATTGGGTAATGACCTTCCTTGGCTTCGTGTGTGGTCAGATCGTAAATATTGGCATCTAGGAGGCTTGCGTTGTTCACTTGCTCGGCTAACTGAGCTCCACCTATGTAAGCTGTGATTAAATATTCTTCATGCCAGTCACGTAGTTGTTCAGCTGTTGTAGACTTCGTGATCGAGACCACTTTGAGTCTGTTCATTTTAGGTAATAATACAGCCAATGTTTGAGCGACTGTCCCCAACTCATCGACCCTAACACCGATTGTATCGCCTCGACATATTGCATGAGACTCACCCAGCTGAAGTGCATTATGAACTCGACTGTATTTCTCTTCAGCAGACATCGCCATCAACTCGGTTTGTAAACCTTCTATGACTGATCTATCACCAGCGAGCAGCTTAACTCGCTCTTTAGAAACTACCTTTTCTGGGTCTCTAAGTTGGTCTCTATGCGTAAATGCTTCTGACCCTAACTTCGTAAGTTCCTGTCTAACGCGAATTGCAGTAGCGTCTCTAGCTTGCAGAGGTTCGCCCCATGCGACGGTGACTCCGTATTGAAGCTTGTAAGGTTTTTTCCAAATAAACTTCCCTCTTTCGAAGGAGAAGATAGAACCCCAGAGTCCATCCATGTAGACTGGCACTACTGGGCTGTTTGCCTTACGTGCGATCATTTCAAATCCACGTTTCAGCTCATTCATCGTCCCTGATCTGCTTAACTGACCCTCCGGGAAGATACAAACGACCCCGCCTTCAGCCACCGCATCTGCAGCCTTCTGGATAGCTTCCTTAGCACGCTTCTCAGAGATCGGGACGGTGTCGAAAAACTGAATAAACCATTTCACTAGGCCTTTCTTCTTAAAGTAGCTATCGAACATCAAGAAACGGATAGGTCGAGTGCTGGCTCCAGTCAGGATAAACGCATCGATATAGCTAATATGGTTCGGCACAATGAGCACACCACCCTCTTTAGGGAGCCGATCAGCGTTGAGCATTTTCTGTCTGTAGAAAACTCTCACTACTGTCAGCAACGTGAATCTAACAAAATGTCTAGGCAGAATTTTTAACGTATAAATAGTCACCAAAAAACAAAGCACTGCAATGATCAAGAACTGCACCCGATAGCTCACCTCCATCGCTCTCATCCCCACCTGAAAACCTACTGCTGACGCTCCTGCTAGGCAGTCTAACAGATTTGACCCAGCGATTACTTTTCCACGCTTTTTCTCTGAACAATTATCCTGCAAATGCGCATTAAGTGGCACCAAGAAGATAGCGGCACCAAAACCAGTTACCCCCAGCCAGATCTTAAACCAATCTGACTCTATCTCCACCATTGCAACTGCCACACTACCCAGCACCATAATGATTCCACCCACTGGCACTAAGCCCAGCTCGATGGATCTACGGCTACTAAATGATGCGATACCGCCACCTAGAATAATCCCTCCACTAGCATAGGCTAACAGTATAGCCAGCTCACTACCAAACTGCCCACCTGAGCCTACTGATAAATCATTACCTACCTGGAATGCCGTGATATTAATAAAGCCCCCCATGAACCAGAAAAAGGCTATAGCTAGGGCACTCAGCTTGATCTTCTGATTTCCTAACAAGTCCTTCATCTGACCGAGCTGCTCCCAGATTATACTCGTTTTAAATGGTCGCCTAGACGGTGATGGATAAACTTTTAAGCTGAACGAAAGTAAAAATGCAGGGATCGCACAGAGGAACAATAAAAGAATAGGCCAATGCACCGCAAGCCACGGAGTCCCCTCAGACACTAGCCTAACATCAAACCATTTACCACTGACTATCTGACCGACGCAGATAGCAAGGACAGAGGTCAGCTCCACTACACCACTGGCGAAACCTAGCTTCTCACTACCCATCATCTCCTTGATAATTCCTTTTTTGGCGGGGCTAAGGATGGTCGACTGTAGCGCTAGGAGAGCGAAGCCGATGTATGCGACCACAAGCTGATGATTCGTAATAGACCAGTAGATCAGACCTAGCACTATCACTTGCATCAGTGCTCCCACTCGTAAAATATGGGTCTTACTAAATCGATCAGAAAACCAACCGGCTATGGGTGAGAAAAAGATGAAGGGGCCTAAAATCAAAATACTCAAGGTCGGAGCAACCATACTACCAGCGGACTTCAGAGCATCACCTGAGAGCGGGACTGACGAGTTGGACTCAGCACTCATCCTTGCCACTTGAATGCCAAGGGCTATCAGCAGCACCTGCGTAGCTTTATCATTAAACGCATTTTGAATCGCTAATACTACCATCGTCCAGAACGATCTCTTGTCCGCTCCATCTATTTTCCTCTCTGTCACCATGTTGGCAGATTATTTATTATCAGATGTGCTTAGTTAAGCGAGTGAGCTTTCATAAGGGCATCAGCTTGGTAAGGACCTACCTGCTTTTTAGTCGCTTTAAGTGTGGCGTCAATTTCCTCTTTCGTCACTTTATCCCCAGCCTTATTAGACCAAGCATTTCTGACGTAAGTGAGAATGTCTGCAATGTCTTTGTTAGGTATTCTACCATTGAAGCCTGCCATCGCACTGTGGTATTTTTTACCTTTGACCTCTATCGACCCCATGATTCCGTGAATGGCTATTTTCTGAAGGAGTGCTTTGTCTTTAGTTACCCACTGGCTACCGTCGAGTGGTGGGATGATTGTCACTGCATTGCCTTCACCTTTTTCACCGTGACAACTCACGCAACTTTCACCTTCATGATACTTTTCATATCCACGCTGGTATGCCTTTTGGATCGCCTTGTCTTTATCGAGAAGGTGCTTCGCTACTGCTACCACATGTTTCTTTTCTACGAGCACTTCGTCCGTCAGATGCGCCTTCGCATATTTAAAAGCATCACCAGACCACTTATCAATAGGCTTCTGAGCAACGACTTCTAGAATTTCTAGCCCATTAGTCTTACCCATCCATGATGCTGCAATGATCGCCTCATGCCTGACCTGAGGATGCTTATCTTGTGCCATTTTCTTCAAGAGTGCAGTCGCATCACTTAGCTTGTCCGCATTGTAACGCACTGCTCTTGTTGCGGCGGATCTCGCTTTGTAGTCCTTAGCATTGAGCACTAGGTTTAGAATATCCGCATCGATTATGTTGATTCCCCATGATGTCCACATAGCTTCTGTGAGGTTATGCTCATAGTTAGCAGCTGACTTATCGAGTCCCGCTACCCACTTAGATAGCTTAGTTGCTACTGCGGCATGATCTCTGCCACGCAGCTCTCTACGAGTTCTGTAACGAGTTCTGATTTCTGGAAGTTTGAGGTTCTCTAACAGCTCATCGATACTTGCTCCATCCACTTTAGCCACTGGTACTAATGGACGTGATGGGTATGTGATGCGGTAGATTCTACCGTGTTGATGGTCACGCTTAGGGTCACGCGCACTGTGCTGCATGTGTCCGATAAGGACATTACTCCAGTCCACTACGTAAAGTGATCCATCAGGAGCAAACTCTAGATCTACTGGTCTGAAATACGGATCAGATGACTGGAAAAGCTTCTGGCGGAACGTCGTTTTATAACCAACGCCACTTCCGTCTGGAGTGATCTTATGCTGCATCGCTCCCAGATAGCCGATGTTGTTACAGAGGATCACGTCACCCTGCACTTCATCTGGAAAATGCCTAGATGAGACGAATTCCACACCTGATGTTGGTCTCACTTTATTACCAGTAAGAAGATCTGGAGCACTAAGATTCACATTGTATCTAGACTTCACTGCTGAGCGCTGCATCGATGCAAACGAGGAGCCTGAGGTGTGTAGAAAGAAGTTCTGACCCCAGTTGTCGATAGCGATTCCCCAAGGATTCGGAATACGATACTGAGCAGTTCTCTCTAGTCTGCCTTTAACTGGGTTATAACGGTAGAATCCACCGTTAGTCCCGCGAACAAGACCGTAAGGAGTTTCCACATTAGAGTGGAGGAATGTCCCCTCACCCATGAAAAACGCACCTGAAGGATCTGCACAGAAGCTAGAAATAGCGTGGTGAGTATCGTGATCGTCGAATCCGCTGAGAACTAATTCTTTCATATCTGCCTTATCATCACCATCGGTATCCTTAAACAGAACCAAGTCAGTTCCCAGTGATACGAATACCCCATGCTCGGTAATTTCAAATCCCATAGGTGTCGTGATGTGATCTACGAAAACAATCTCTTTGTCTGCCTTGCCGTCCTTATCAGTATCTTCATAAATGAGAATCTTATCGTTCGGATCCTCATCACCTATTCTATAATGCGGGTAACTAGGCATGCAGCTCACCCAGAGGCGACCTTTGTTGTCAAATGCTATCTGTGACGGGTTCGCTAGATTAGGAAATATCTTCTCATCCGCAAAAAGCTCCATCTTGTAGCCTTTAGGTAGAGTCAACTTCTTCTCCATTTCTTTACCTGTCAAATATCTTACTGGATGCGTAGAGTTAGTAGTAATGTTTTTCAAGACTACTGTCTTCGCATCAGCCGCGGCGAGGTCGAAAACTTTACCTTTATTCGCAGCCCACAATGCTTGGTCACGGTTCGCAGTCATCTGACGTGTTTTCTTAAGCTCGTCAGGATAGTTCTGATTGCCAAATGGCTTATAACGCCGCCCATGAACATGCACCCCATTCGGGATTTTATAATCTAATAACCACAGACGATTCTTCTCCTTCACAGCTGCTAGGATCTTTTCTTGTTGGACAGTCTTCTTCACTGTCGCTCTACCAAACAGAGCATCCGCTAATACTGGAGCGAGTTTAGAATAGCCGGCATTATTAAGATTATGTCCATTTGACGTAAGGTCACTTCCACTTGATTTATAGAATCCTACCGTTGCAGAATAAGCATCCACAAAGAGAACTCCCTCTTCCTTACAAACTTCTGCCATCGCCTTTGAATAGGCAGCTAGTCTCATATTTATCACCTTACCATTAGGAAGGTCACGCTTAGCAGATAGATCTTCATATGCCGCAGGAGAGATAATTGCTAGCTGAGCACCATTATCAGTGTAGCCAGCAGACAAAGTGTGCTTAATAAACGCTCTAAGTTCCGCCTTATAACCATCGATTCTTACTAGTCCGTCAAATGACTCACTGTAACCGAAGAATCCGATCACCGTATCGATACCATGTCTGGTCATCCACTGATCTGGAGTCTCATAGTGACCCGCTCCACCACCGCTGCGGTATTCTTCTTTGACTAAGCTTTTACCATTAGGTATCACCCAGTGTGAATTCCTTGACGGGTGTGGCCGAAATACTGGTGTATCACCTTCTTTACCCCAGTTTCTGATGTAGAGATCATTCTCAGGATAGCGTAACTGAAGCTCAGTTTCAAATTTACTGAACAGATTCATACGTGAAGCAAGTCCTCCCCCGATAAGACCAATCCTGCTATTCTTTGTTAAATTCAGCACTGTAGGTGGGTTACCAGCTTTCACTTCAGGATGCTTAGGTCCAGCGATTACATTCACTACCGGAACTGATGCTGGCACTGCTCTAGCATCATATTTCACTTTAAAAGCACCTTTCTTATTGATGCTTAGTCTCACTGACTTCATCGGAGCATCAATTCCTTTTTTCTTTACGATGTAGTCCTGAGGAGTCTGGTTTTTCTTAAAAGTATTAAACCCATAAAACGTAGGCTTATAATCACCCTTAATTGTCACATCCGCCTTAGCTGGAACTTTCATCCCTAGACCCCAGTAAACACCATTCACTACGAGTCTACGCAAATTCTCGTCATCAAGATCAGATGCCGCCCCCATGGTAGAAGTTAAAATCTTATTAGTCTTACCCGACTCATGCTTGTAGACACGAGTCCAAGCGACTGGCTGCATCGGATTGTTTTTCTTATCCACACCAGCTGACTTAGGATTCAGTGTCTTAGTCACCTCACCGCGGAGTAATATCTCAGATGGCTGTAACGGATTCGCTCCATACACATCACTCTCTGCAAAGATTTCTCCCACACCATTCAAAATAGCATTCTTCTCCTGACCCTTTTCAACCTGAGTCCTGCAACCTTCCACCTTATGGTGACCATGGTGATTTACCCATGTTTCACCGAGCACCTGACGACCGAAGCCTTTTGCCCAGCCAGTCTCAGCCTTCGCATTATAAGCAAATTTCGCCCACTTTTTACTTTTACCAGTATTGAAAGCATGAGTCGATGTGCGTAATGCTACCATAGGAACTCCACGCTCGAATGCGGCATTAAACTTCTCAAACGCAGCGTCTTCCCAGTTTCTAAAACGCAAGCACATCACAAGCACATCAGCCGAATCCAGAGACACCGCATTCGATAAACTTTTCTGATTCTTAGGATCTACAAACTTATTATCCTTATCCATCGAGAACAGCACCGTGCACTTAAAGCCTTGGTTTGCTAGGATCTGCCCCATCATTGGCATAGATTCCTCTGAACGATACTCCTCATCTCCTGAGAGAAGCACTACATGCTTTCCATTACTAGTTCCCTCAGCTGGCTGGAATACTAAATGATCTTGAGCCTGACTCTGAGCAGCAGCACTGCTCAAAGTGACCACCACTGAGGCAGCCAATAATTTAAATGGTTGTGATTTAATATTCATCATGATTTTTTTAACTGATTCTATTACGTCGAATTCTAAAAGATCTATCGAAATTCTGTCATATCAATTGATTACAAACTACCGTAGAACTCCCCTTTCTACATGTCATGCACATTCTTGGTATATTTTAGAACGAAATCGTCAACTGTGCCTACTCTATATTCGACCCAGAACGTAGAACTTCAGCTACATCACCCCTTTCACTAACGGTGAAATTCATACCAGCATAGGGAAAGAAGTAAAACGAGGCATCCCTATGTTAATAAAACAACAACCGAGTTCTCTGAAGGTAAACCTTAAGCTGAACCGCCTTGATTGCATGTTTTCGTGACCAGCCAAAGGTGTCGCTAATTTCGCTGATCATTTTGCCTTTATTGCTCATGATTCCAGATAGTGTTTTCATCTGGTGTCATTCTTCATTTGTTCTTGTTTAAGACAGCATTTGGAACAAATAAATATAGTGCAGTAGCTAATATAGCCTTTGCATCGAGCAGGATTCACCTGACACAACAGTAAAGATCTGTGTGGAAAACTAGCTTGGATTTTTTAGCCAGAACATCTTAAGTAAACGTATAGATTCGCTCCAGGGAACTTGCTGGTAGAGTTGGTGACGCAACCAGCGTATAAAGCGTTGTGTTCTGTGGGCGGCTCACTGGATAGCTTGGTTTATGTAGTCCATGAAAATTTTCGAGGGGGAGGAGCCTGAGTCAATGATTAACCGCACGGGAACATAGTTTTTCATCCTTTTAGAAGACCTAGAAAAGGAATTTAATCCTGTTCTAGGGGGCATTAACCCTTAATACTGGAGCAGTAAAGAGACTAGACTAGAACAATATTTCTATAAGTTTTCCACACCGATCAAGACTGATAGAGGGACAGGACTCATGAACCTTATTATTTTCTAGATCTCAAACTTCCCTGTAGAATCGCCGATTCGTTTGGCGGAGACGTCCATTTTATCTAACATCGAGAGGTAGAGATTAGTGAGCGGGGTTCCTTCTGGGGCGATTACATGACGGCCAGTTTGGATACCGTGTTTGGCTCCGCCTGCTAGTATAATAGGTAGATCATTGTGGTTGTGTATATTACCATCGCCGATACAGCTACCATAGAGAACCATCGTGTTATCTAGAATGCTGCCCATCCCTTCCCCCTGATCGCTCAACTGGCTTTCCTTTAGTTGTTGTAAAAAATAGGCTAATTGCTGAGCATAAAATGTATCAATTTTAGCAATATCCTTGAGCTTATTTGGATTTTTCCTGTGATGAGAAAGTGAGTGATGCCCCTCACTCACCCCAATATTCTGGAATGACCTGTTAGAAGCTTCATTAGAGAGCATGAAACTCGCAACTCTAGTGCTATCGGTCTTAAAGGCTAATGTCATAATATCGAACATCGATCGTATATGCGCTTTGAAGCCACGTGGAATCCCCTCAGGAATCGCGTCTTCTGGATACAGACTGCCAATTTTTTCTGCCTTCTCGATGCGCATTTCCACTTTTCTGATCGAAGTCAGATATTCATCGAGTTTCTCTTGATCTCGCTTGCTTACCTTATCGGACAGCTTCTTCGACTGATCACTCACAAAATCTAACACAGATTTACGCTGAGCACGCCTCTCCGCATCTTGCTGTATATTACCAGATCCGAATAATTTCTCAAACGCCGTCCTCGGGTTATATTCCGCTGGCATCGGTGTATTCTCATCTCTCCATGAGATATTATGCTGATAAATACAAGAATACCCTGAGTCACATGCTCCCGACGTCCGAGATCTAATCGTTGATAGTTCTAGTGATGAAAGCTTAGTCTCATCCCCCACCTGGCTAGCTGCGAGTTGATCCACTGAGACACCATTACGGATATTAGACCCCGCTGTTTTCCTAGCCTGACAGCCAGTCAGAAATGTCGCACTTGCACGTGCATGGTCACCTGCACCATCGCCATTTGCTCTGGCTTTATCATGATCTAAGCCGCCAATGATTTGCAGGTCCTCACGATATGGGTTGAGCGATGTTAAAGAACTCGCTAATTTAAAGTTTTTGCCAGTCCCTTGTGTTACATCTGGCTTCCAATGATTCAGGTTCACCCCATTTGGCACATAGACAAAAGCCATCTTGAGCGGAGCTGTCGCAACGGAGCTTAGCTTTGAAGGTGCGGCAAATGAGCTCATTGCGGGCAATGATATCGTGGCTCCAAGGCCTCTTAGGAATGTTCTGCGTTGCATGATTTTAGTAGGTTAAATGTCGTTACTTAGTTCTCGTCTGCTGAAATGGGACGCTTTCACAAACTGCATGGATGAGCGCCCTGAACGAATGATCTGACTTTGAAGATTTTAAGAGAATTTCATCGATCGCAGGCTTATCATAATACTCGACTCCGCGGCCGAGGCTGTAGGTCATCAACTTCTCACTAAGGCATCGTATAAAGGGCTCTACCTTATGAGATAATAGCACGGATTTTAGTTCCCCGCTACCCCTAAAGCTTTCGCCTGATATGAGGGTTCCTTGATTATCAATAGCGTTCCCATTCTCTTTATCTCTCCAACGACCTACAGCATCGAAGTTCTCCAATGCGAAGCCTAACGGATCCATTAGATTATGGCACGAAGCACAGGCGGTGCTTTTACGGTGGAGCTCCAGCTGAGACCTCAGACTCGTGTGTAGATTCTCTTTTTCATCAGGCTGGAACTCTGGAATATCGGCTGGTGGTGGCGGAGGAGGAGTGCCTAGAATATTTTCTAAAATCCATTTACCTCTAAGCACTGGCGACGTCCTGTTAGGGTTTGATGTGAGCGTGAGAATCGAAGCCTGACCTAGTAGACCACCTCTCCTGTCATCTGTTAAATTCACCTGCCTAAAGTGAGCACCCTGCACGTCTTTTAAACCGTAGTGCTTTGCTAAATCTTGGTTAAGAAAGGTATAGTCTGCGTCTAGGCATTGCTTTACACTCAGATTGTTCTTTAGTAAATGACTGAGGAACATCTCCGTCTCAGTCACAGCATACTGTCTCAGTTTCTTATCCCACATCGGAAAAATCTTAGCATCAGCAGTATGGACATTAAGACTACGTAGCTGAAGCCACTGCCCAGAGAAGTTTTTTATGAATTGCTCACTACGAGAATCATCTAACAGACGGTCAATCTCTACAGTCAATTTCTCTCGTAGCTCACCATGATCCGCCAGCCTCATCAACCGATCATCTGGCATAGTCGACCAGAGGAAGTATGACAATCGAGATGCCAAAGCATGCTCTGTTAGAAGCGATTTATCTCCTACCTCAGACTGTGCAGAGTTCTTGATATAGAGAAATTCTGATGACACTAACATCGCCTGTAAGCCTAGTGCTATTTGATCCTCCAGCTCTGCACCATCGTGCCTACCATAGAGTGAATCTCCATCAGATAAAGGCTCAAGAAATTTCCTATAAGGCATCACCTCATCCAAGTTCACCGGTCTCCTAAAGGCTCTCCGAGCAAAATTTCGCCAAACTTCTAGAGCATAGGCTTCATCACTCTGTTTAATCAATCTAGGTGGAAAAATAGCCAAATGTTTAGCGGATTTCTGCGGGTTAGACTGATTCACTGGCCCTATCAGTTTCACTTCATGAATGTAGAGATTTCGATCTCTAAATCGACCGGCGAGGTGATCAGGATCGTGAAAATCATTGATAAAACCTAGCTCTAAAAGGCTATTTTGGGCCAGTGTTAGAGGTAACGTAGACACCACTATTTGAGCATCGCCTCCTTTACCATGAGCTATCGGAAATTCTTTCAGAACCTTACCATCTACCTTCACAGCCATAATGGAGTCTTCATCACCTGCTCGACTTGATGACGCATGGACTACTAACATGTATTCTCCTTCTTTCAATCTTGGTTTGAGAGATGAATACCCATTCACTGTAAAACGAAAGCTGTCTTCACGAGATCTACGATCGGAGCTAAAATCAGCATTCTTAAAAGCCTTCTCCGGAAATGGTTGTGCCCCGATTTCCAATACGTGAGTTAGAGCGACTTCAGCCGCATTCAAATACTTCTCAATATGTGCAGATGACACCGTGTGGACCTCCGCAATCGTATCAAAGCCATAACCAGTGTCATCCAGTGGCAGCAGCCTATCTACTTCTAGATCAGCTCCTAACAGATCACGAATCGTATTTCGATATTCATTCCTGTTCAGTCTGCGCATCACCACTGCTCCTGGATCAGGATCATCTGCATTCACTGGGAATACAGCTTTATCGATCCAGTTCACTAATTTAAGCCTCTCCTTCTCCTCAGGCTGATCTTCGTCTAAAGGTGGCATTAACTGGAGTGATAAATGTTCCTTCACTTTCAGCCACTTCTCACGGTCAGTCACCATCGATTTCAGATCTGGATACTCATCAAAATCCAATCCCCCCTTATGGCTACCGTCACCATGACAGTCGAAACAATAGCTCTCTAGCAACGGTTTAATTTCTCCATGAAACTTCTCCATTGGGTCAGGGCGTTCAACAACGCTTTCTAAAGCCAGTTTATCGCCAGCTGTAGCCATCCCCTTATCAGGCATGGTGTTACTCAGGCCATTAGACCAATAGCCCACACCACCTATCGCTAGTAAAAGCGCCGGTTTTACCCATTTCTTAGGCTGTGGTTTCTTCCGTCTCATATTCTATACTACTCACTACTACGCTATTAGTTACCCATTCTTTTCAAAAGTTTATCCATCCTTGCGAATGACGCCTCTATAAAACCGATATAGCACTCCAAGCAGTAGTCGTGTTCAAGGTTATTTTTAAGCTTACCACAGATCCAAAAAGTCTGAACAATGAAATTCCACCAGCCATCCAGCTTAAACCATCCCCCACAATGTGGGCATAACAATCAATTTTTCTTAGCCGTGGGCACTCTGGCTCCATAGTATAAAAAGTCTGCCTTTCACAGTTAGTCATGAGAAGGAGTAAAATCTAAAAATTTGCCCACCTTATCCACTAGACACATCACAATAGTGTGCTAATTTCCACCTTAACATATATAAACATACATTACTATGAAACTGAAAAACATTATTAAAATGGTGACCACGCTGAGTGCATCGGTAGGCTTGTTTATGTCCTGTAAGGATACTGCTACGAGCGACACCAATGACGCTAATCAACCTAAAGCTACTGCCACCACGACCGAAGTTATTACAGCTCCAGTGACAACAGCCACCCCTGTATCTGCAGAATCACTTCCTGTATACATCGTCACTGTATTTGGCCGAGGATGAGGTATCGGACCTAAAATTAGTTCAATTTTAACAGTGCAGTCAGGAGTCAATAAAGTAAAATTATCAGGTCTGAGAGCCACAGTATTTGTAGATGAAAATACCACTCTCGATGAAGGAGCCATCAAAACACAGCTCGAGCAAAAAGGTCTCGAACTCGTATCAATCCAATCTGGCACTATTTCCAAGCCAGCCGCAGCTTACACCATCAGCCTCAGTGGCACTGGATGAAGTAAAACAGCAGATAAAGTCCGTGTGGCTTTAGAAAAAATGGATCACGTCTCTACAGCATTCGTAAATGCAAAAGTAGAACTCTATCTCAGTAATGACGCAGAGCTTGACCAATCCGCGGTCCAAGATGCGATCAATGCTACTGGAGCGAAGTTCATTGGCATCCAAAAAGATCAAAATGTGAACCTCTAACGAAAAGCTCTATCTAACTATTTAATAACAGTAGGGTCAGAGACTAATTCTCTGACCCTGCTTTTTTGTGGCGGTGATTTCCAATCGCCCAGCCTACCCATCGTCTATCTAATCAACCACCACACCCATCTCCACACTTTACAAGCAGAGATCTGCTATTAGCATTCAGCCGTGATCGCTACCTACGTCCATAATATCGACCCTATCATCTTCTCCATTACTGATGCCATCAAGCTCCGCTGGTATGGCCTCGCTTATTTACTCGCATTCGTTATCGGCTATTTACTACTGAAGCGTCTAGGTGACAGGAAGCTTTGGATTCTCCCAGGAGACAAGGCGGCAGATTTCATCACTATAGCAGCAGTCTTCGGCGTATTCCTCGGTGGTCGCATCGGTAATATCATCATCTATCAAAGAGAAGAATTCCTAGCAGATCCCATTATGTTGTTCAAAGTATGGGAAGGTGGAATGGCATCACACGGCGGTATTGCGGGACTAATGATCTTCACATTCGTCTACTCTAGAATGAAGAAAATCTCATGGACTGGGCTCGGAGACGGTCTCTGCGTAGTCGCTCCACTCGGCATCATGTTCGGTAGGTTTGCTAACTTTATCAATGGAGAACTCTACGGCAGACTCGACCGAGCACACGCCTGGGCGATGAAATTCCCAGACGCTCTCGGTGATGATCTCAAAGCGAAAGCCAACTCCCTCGAAGCCCAGCAAAATTTCTTCCAAGACATCAACGCCATAGACCCTCAACTTGCTAGCACGGTTAATCCCAGCCGATACTTAGCTGATGACACTGGATTCACCCCTATAGGCTACGGACACTTCTCCGAGGAAGCACTAAACTCAGACCAAATCCGTGAAGCCATCACCCCCTACTTAGAACCACGTTACCCATCCCAGCTATTCCAAGCTCTCGGCGAAGGCCTCAGCCTCTTCCTAATCCTCTACATCATCCGTATCAAGTGCCCTAGACTCCCGCACGGCATCCTGACTGGACTCTTCTTCATCTTCTACGCCATCTTCCGTATCTCCATGGAAAACTACCGTGAACCAGAAATTGCCGATGTTAGTGTGCTAGGACATGCCTACACTATGGGTCAGTTCCTCAGTCTCTTTATGATCATCATCGGCACAGGCTTTATCGCCTGGGGCATGATTAAGAAGAAGAGGCTCACAGACTAAAACCACAAAAACATCAAAACAACCATAGTCATTTCGCAATCATATACGTAAAAAAACAATTATGAATCTACTAGACCAAGCCTACAACCAAGACAATTACATTAATTTTCTGGCAGAAAAATTCAATTTTTCTAAAAACCTTGTACCTATTGAGGTAGAAAGCAATGATGAGGTCAACACTTTTAAGCAACTCGGCACCGTTACCAGCCAAGACGGCAAAAAATTACCCGTTTTTGAGATTCATATCAAGCCCAACACCCAATTAAGCAGAAACCGCGTGCAATTACGCAATCTGGTTGCCAAGAAAATTAACACTGAAGACGGTGCTTTGGCAGTTTATGTAGATGATGAGAACAATCAATGGCGGTTTAGTTTTATTGCTATTGAATATCGTTTTACTGATGACGGCATTAAACCAGAACAAACCGCTAGCAAACGCTTTACTTACTTGTTGGGCAAAAACACCCAAACTAGAACGGCAAAAAAGCGATTTGGAAAAATCAACAAACAATCCAAGTTAAAAGACTTAGAACAAGCCTTTGCCGTTGAAGCGTTGAGCAAAGAATTCTACGACAAACTGTATAAATGGTATGAAAAAGCACAAACGCAAGTCGTATTTCCCAACGATGAGCAAGCTGAAAACCACAGTCAAACGAGTTTGATTCGCCTATTAACACGGCTATTATTTGTTTGGTTCCTCAAAGAAAAAAAGCTCATTAATCCTGATTTATTTGATGAGAATACATTAAAAACGCTGATTGATTACAACGAACCGAGTAGTTTTTACAAGGCGATATTGCAAAACCTATTTTTTGCCACCCTTAACCGCCCGATTATGGGTCGTAGTTTTCGCACAACAACCAATGGCAGGCCAAATAAAACGAATTACCTCGCTACCAATATCTACCGTTATCAGAGCTATTTTAATGGTCTAGAAGAAGACAAAATTATTGCTTTATTTGACCAAGCACCGTTCCTAAACGGCGGCTTGTTTGAATGTTTGGACCGAGAGGCAACCGATGCAGAAAAACAGGCTTACGATAATGATAAAACGATTCGCCCGATAGGCAGTGCCATTCGTATGGAAGGGTTTTCTGATAGAGATGATAATAAATTAGAGTTTTATAACAGCCTATTTTTTAATGGTGATGAAAATGATTTAGGCTTGATTGATCTGTTCAAGCAATACCAATTTACTGTTGAGGAAAGCACGCCGCTGGATGTGGAAATTGCCCTTGACCCCGAGCTATTGGGCAAGGTATTTGAAAATCTACTCGCCAGCTATAACCCAGAAACTGGTAAGGAAGCTCGAAAAGCCACCGGGAGTTTTTACACCCCGCGCGAAATTGTCAATTATATGGTGGACGAAAGCCTCAAACAATACCTTATCCAAGCCGTGCCACCAGACGATGGCGATAATAAATTTTTTCAAGAACACTTAACTGATTTATTTACAAGCTCTGATAAGACTGGAGAATTAGATACAGATAAAGGTAATTTAATTTATGAGACAGAAACTCCACTACTCATTGAAGCCATCAGTAGCATAAAAATTATTGACCCAGCCGTAGGCTCAGGTGCTTATCCAATGGGCATTTTGCAACGGCTAGTGGCTCTGTTGGCTATTCTTGATCCAGACAATAAGCGGTGGAAAGAACAAAAATTAGCCGAATTGCCTGATTTACAAAGTATAGAAGAAGACCTAAAAACCAGTGCTAAAATTAGCGATGCCAAAGCCAAGAAAAAGGCACAAGAAATATTGAAAGATAAAGAAGAAGATATTATTTGTGCTTTTAAAAATCAAGACCACAACTATTTACGCAAACTCTATCTGATAGAAAACTGTATCTATGGCGTGGACATTCAGCCTATCGCCATTCAGATATGCAAACTACGCTTTTTTATCAGCCTGACCATTGAGCAAAGCCCTAACAAAAGCAAAGCCGATAACTACGGCATCAAAGCTCTGCCGAATTTAGAAACTAAGTTTATTGTTGCGAACAGTTTGTTGCCTTTGGGTGAGATGCCAAAGCAAAGAGGAATATTTGATACTGGTATCGAAGAATTACAAACAAAATTAGCCCAAGTCAGGCACAAGCATTTTAGTGCCAAGACCTTAACCACCAAACGCAAATACCGCGATAAAGATAAAGACTTACGCGAGCAAATGCTGGAAGAATTAACCAAAAGCGGTATCACTCCAGCCGTTGAAGCCAGTATGAAAAGAATCGTTCATTGGGATTTATACAATCAAAACGCCATCGCCGATTGGTTTGATCCCAAATGGATGTTTGGCGTGGATAGTTTTGATATTGTGATTGGTAATCCGCCGTATATCCGTCATGAACTCATTAAAGAGTTTAAGCCACAATTTGAGAAAAGTTTTTCTGTTTTTGTCGGCACTGCTGATATTTATACCTATTTTTATGAAAAAGGCGTGCAGCTACTCAATGATAATGGACATTTATGTTACATCACCTCCAACAAATGGATGCGGGCAAAATATGGTGAAAAGTTACGCGGCTTTTTCAAACACCAAACCCAGCTCAAGCAGATTATTGATTTTGAAGGGCAGCAGGTTTTTGAAAATGCCACAGTGGACACCAATATTCTGCTCTGCGGTAAAATTGCAAACACGCAAACCACACCCCCACTCTCGCCCAGTCATACCTATTCCCACCCTCGTCATTCCCGCCCCCACCCCCGTCATTCCTGCCCCCACCCCCGTCATTCCTGCGAAAGCAGGAATCCAGAGACTAACCCGCCAGCCAGTTTTCAATATCAAAAACAATTACCCGACGAGTACAACCCATTATTTAATATGGCGATTGGCGACCTATCAGCCAATGCTTACACCTTGCAGGCACCCGAAATTTTAGCCCTGAAAAAGAAAATAGAACAAATCGGCACACCATTAAAAGATTGGGATATTCGTATTAACTACGGCATAAAAACAGGGTTTAACGAGGCTTTTATTATCAACACCGCCAAACGAGACGAGTTAATAACGCAAGACCCGAAATCCACGGAAATCATCAAACCTGTTTTACGCGGCAGGGATATTAAAGCATATCAACACCATTGGGCGGGGTTGTGGGTTATTTTAGCAAAATATCAATCTAATCAATATTTAGAGCAAGAATATCCTATTATTTATAATCATTTAAAGCAATATAAAGAAAAATTAAAACAAAGAGGGCAATGTAGATATGGTGGAAAAGGTAATCAAGGACAGCATCATTGGTTGGAATTAGATAATAATCCAAGCGATACATATCTAGCAGAATTTGCGAAGGAAAAGATTGTTTGGCAGAGAGTGACCAAAGAGCCTATGTTTTGTCAAATTAAGCCTGATATTTTTATCCAAGATAGCATGGCATTTATTACAACAAATCAGAGTACAGAATATTTAATGGCAATATTAAATTCTAAATTGATAAAATTATTTGTAGAAATGTTTGTGCATAAATATGGTGATACTGGATATTTGCTATCAAATCAATATGTAGAACAACTCCCCATTCCGCAAATATCAAAATCCGAGCAACAGCCATTTATAGCGTTAGTCGATAAAATCCTCACCGCCAAACAACAAAAACAGGACACCACCGCACTGGAAACCCAAATAGACCAGATGGTTTATGGGCTTTATGACCTTACTGATGATGAGATAAGGATTATAGAGGATAAAAGGTAACCAGAAATGAATAATAAAGTGATAACATATGAAGAAGTTTCATATCAATTACAAGATCAAGAGGCACATCTATTATTAGGAAATGGTTTTAATCTTTCGCTAGGTATCAAGACAGATTACAAGAGTATTTTTGAAAAAATGAGCGAGAATTATCCCCAGTATATTAATTTGGATATGGAAAACAATCAATTTGATATTGAAAAAGTCATTGGCAAATTGAAAAAACAAATAAAAGAAACCGATAATATTTTCTTACCAAAGTTTATTCATAACAAGATTAAACTAGACTTTATGAAAGCCACAAGTGAAATTGTTGCCTCTGAAACCAAAAATATATTTCAATCAGAAAAACAAGAAGAACTTCACCTTCTACTTAAAAACTTCAATAATTATTTCACTCTTAACTACGACCCTTTCTTATATATCCTCTTAATGAGATTTAAAAATAATGAAGCATTAGTTTTTCAAAATAAACATAGAGTAAGAACAGAAGAACTCAATGAAGAGACTCAAGGAATTTATGAAGCAATAAAACAGGCACGGGAAAATGGTATATTAACTATAAAAAGTGGAGACAATCAGATTCATGACAATTTAAGTAATTTAAATAAAGGAGATTTTGAAAGAGAGGTTGCAACACTTTTTAACAAAAAAAACTGGAAACGAAAAGATATTAAGCAAGCTGTTACATATCTACTTCAAGAAGAGAGTGGTATTAAAGGTAATTTGAAAGTAAATGATGGTTTTCAGGATGGTGTTTTTCAAGAAAGACCAGTCTTATCAAAACAAATAACATTATTTCCAGACGATACCAAAAAAGATTTTGAACCTACATCACAAAATCTTTTTTTTCTACATGGAGCTTTCCATATTTATAAAAGCGGAAATTTTATAAAAAAGATAGAACAAGGAGAGAATACCCCACTTTATAAAAAATTAGAACAAATAATATATAGAGAAGAGAAAGAAATGATTCTTGTTTTTTCTAATGATGGAAAAAAAGAACAGATTCAAGAGGATTCATATCTTAAAAGAGGCTATGAAAAACTTTCTCAATTAAACGGTGTAATGGTGGTTATTGGAAGTTCGTTTGATGATAACGATTCTCATATTTTTTCTCAAATAGAAGAAAGTGGAATTAACAAAATATATGTTGCTTGCAATCCTTCTAGTAAAAAGATTGGTTCATTTTGTGACAGGGTGAAAAATCGGTTAAGCGATAAAAATATAATATTCTTTGACCGGAACACTGTTTCTTATATCTCCCATGAATGAACAAATATTAGATAAAATCCTCACCGCCAAACAACAAGGGCAAGACACCTGCACACTGGAAAACCAAATAGATAAGCTGGTTTATCAGCTTTATGATTTGAGTGATGAGGAAATAAACATAATTGAGGAAACAAAATGAATGATAAAGTAAAAGCAAAAAAAATTTACAATCAAACAACAAGGGCAGGACACCCGCACACTGGAAAGCCAAATAGATGAGATGGTTTATAGGCTTTATGAGCTTACTGATGAGGAATAAAACATAATTGAGGAAACAAAATGAATAAAGAAGAAGCAAAAAAAATTTACAATAAGGGCAATGCCCATCTTAACGCAGGTGAATTTGACCGAGCTATTGAAGATTATGACCAAGCTATTAAATTAGACCCAAATTTTGCCCGTGCTTTTAATAATCGTGGGGCAATGTATGAAAGGAAAGGCGAATTTGACCGAGCCATTCAAGATTTTGATAAAGCCATTGCATTAAATCCTGAGTATGCCGAGGCTTTTAACAATCGTGGGTTGGCTTATCATAAGAAAGGTGAATCTGACCGAGCTATTCAAGATTTTGACAGAGCTATTAAATTAAAACCAAATTTTGCCCGTGCTTTTGGCAATCGCGGCTTAGCTTATTATGACAAAGATGAATTTGACCGAGCTATTCAAGATTTTAACCAAGCTATTAAATTAAAACCAGAATTTGCGGGGGCTTTTAACAATCGTGGCTTGGCTTACCGAAAACTAGGCAAAGAAAAAGAGGCGATAAAAGATTTTCAAATGGCAAATCAATTAGACCCGACTGTTATTCCAAAGGAGCAAGTTAAAAAAACAGAAGAGAAAGTTACAGAAGTTCAAAATTTCCAAGAGATTTTTAAAGAGTTAAGGGACGAATATAAAAAAGGAGAGGATAAGTGGTTTTGTACAAGTATTGTTATTGCTTCTGTGGCTTTTATTGTGTTATGTGTTCTAATTTTCTGTCTTAAAGCAGATTTTCAAACATTTTATCCACTCTATATTTTTTTGTCAGCCATTACATTTTTTGTTATCCGCCAATACACCAACGCCAAACAGCTACGAATTGAAGCTAGTAATAGGTTGGCGATGGCAAAGATGTTTGAAAAAATACAACAAACTAAAGATAATCCGCATTATCAAGATTTCATACCGAAAATAATTGAGAGCATCGCCTACTCAATGCATAAAAATAAACAAGAATTGGTAATTCCAATTGATAAATTACTAAAACACCTTAAAAAATAAACCAACGATAAAATGAAGTGGTCAAACTATGGGATCCACTTCATATCGACTATATCGCAAAGCTTAATATCCCCGTAACACTCTTAGTAGATGTAAGTGATAAACTTTCAGCTACAGATACACTAGGAGGATTTAGCAATGACCACGGGTAACCTAAACGTCAAATAGAGATGAGACACTTTCACCCTGATGGATACGCTTGATCGCCTCAGCGAAGAGAGGTGCAATAGAGAGGGGTATGATCTTCTCACCGTGCGCCATCGGCACTGAATCTGTGGTGATAAGCTCTTCAATATTTGAATCCAGAATACGCTTACGTGCGAGATCATCAATAACAGCGTGAGATACACCAGCGAAGATTCGCTTAGCTCCGTTAGCCTTCAAGATCTTAGCTGCGGCGCAAAGTGTTCCGCCAGTCTCAGTCATATCATCAATAAGAAATGCATCCTTACCTTTAACATCACCAATGACATTCATCGCTTCTACCTTAGTAGCGCTGACACGGTGCTTAGTAACAATAGCTAAATCTGCTCCAAAAGCATCAGAGTAAGCACGAGCATTTTTCACCCCACCTACATCTGGGGATACGACAACGAGGTTATCACCATCAACTCCGCAATTTTCACGGAGATGTTTGATAAATACTGGCCGTGCATAGAGATGATCTACCGGTATATCGAAGAATCCTTGGATCTGAGCTGCATGGAGATCCATAGTCACGACACGGTTCACACCAGCAGCAGAGATTAGATTAGCAACAAGCTTAGCAGTGATAGGAACACGTGGCTTGTCTTTTCTGTCCTGACGAGCATATCCGTAAAACGGCATTACAGCTGTAATGCTACCAGCACTAGCACGCCTTGCAGCGTCTACCATGATGAGCAGTTCCATAATATTATGGTTCGTTGCCGGGCATGATGGCTGAACGATGAAGACATCTTCTCCACGCACATTCTCATTGATCTGGCAGTAGGTTTCACCGTCTGGGAAGCAATCGACCGTAACGTCAGCTAATTTTGAACCGAGATGGATAGCTATATCCGAAGCTAGTTTTGGGTGGGCTGTGCCTGAAATTATTTTCATAAAATATGAGATACTGTGTAAGAAATGCGGTGTGAGTCCTGCGCTGAGTCTGCCTATCTAATTCTAGCTAACAACTATAAAGCCACTTAAAATGAGGGGTTCTATGCTAATTATTTTGCACCAGATCCGAATAGGACTGAGGGAACAGTTTTAAGAAGAATTTTTATATCATACCACAGTGACCAGTTATCGATATATTCCAAATCTAGCTCGACCCAGTCATCAAAGTTGGTAATGGAATTTCTTCCACCCACTTGCCATGTGCAAGTAATTCCAGGCTTCACACTCATGCGACGGCGATAAGTGGACTTCTTAAATTTCATCACCTCATAGACAGGAAGTGGACGTGGTCCCACAAGACTCATATCACCAAACAGCACATTAATCAGCTGAGGCAGTTCATCAATAGAGAACTTCCGAAGCAGCTTAGCAAACTTGAACACACGTGGATCATCTTTCAGCTTGAACACAGGACCATCCATTTCATTCCCCTGCTGGGCTTTCACTTCAGCTAACTTCACCTCAGCATCTATCACCATCGTTCTAAACTTCCGCATCCTAAATGATCTACCATACTTCCCCGCTCTATCCTGCATAAAGAAGGCAGGGCCAGGACTGGAGATTTTGATTCCGATATAGGCAAAGATCCAAAACGGTAAAGTCATCACAATAATGGTTAATGCTCCAAATCGATCTATAGAAGACTTAGCTAGCAATGACCAAGAAAGTTCAGGAGTAGACTTAAATACTAACATTGGACTACCACCTAAGGTATCAAACACGGGACGAGAAATCTGTGTCCTAATGAAACTAGCGGAAACCCAAACCTCAACACCATGATTTTCACAAACTTCCACTGCCTCAGATATTTCCTTAAAAATGACATGCTGCGCCGTAAATAGGACACGTTGCACCGAAAAAACCGTCAGTTTCTTCTCTAGCCCGTCCATATCACCGCTAGTAAGATCATGCACCCCCACGATCTCCCAATAATCAGTCACACTGTGAGGCATCTCAGACAAGAATTTCTCGATATCAAGATCAGTTCCCGCAACCAAAATTCTCTCTTTCTTAGCTCCTTCCTGGACTTTCTTACGGAGGCAATACTGTAATAGTAAGAATCTAAAGAATAGCAATACTCCCGCTAAACTCATACCAATAATCAGCATGCGACCCTGAGAAAGCTTAAACAGGATAATACAAGCTCCAACAACTGAAGCAATAATCACAATACTCTTAAATAGTTGAACCAAGGCGGTGGATACCTTTTTACGTATCGGATTTCTATAGAACCCGAATAACTCTAAGATCAAAGGAGTGAACGGAACAACGATATAGAGGAGCCAAATCACAGCCCCCATATCAAAACCCTCTACATTCTTCACGAAATTCCGGAACAACGACGCCACAAAGAACGCCAACCAAACCACCCCAGCATCAAACACCTGAAGAACTTGCAGTGAAAACCTCTCTTGTCTACTAGATCCTAACATTTTATTTAGCGGGTTGAATATTGGCAGTCTTAAGTATTCTCATAATTCTTTTAGATTCTCCCCATATTACCTTATCTTCAGATGATAATTTAGTTTGCCATTTCTTTTGAGAGTAAACATAATTATGGTTAGCCCAATTGAAATACTTATGAGCTAAGCTAGGTTTTCTTCTGAAATATAGATTTTGTGCATACAGGAAAAACAATCTGGCTTGATTTAAACAAATAGGTTCTCTCTGTTTATAAAGATAATTTCCAGCCACTCCATATCTTGATACTATTAAATCATCAAGTGTTTTGTAATCTTTATCTATTATAAGAACATTAGCATACTCGAGAATTATTTGATCTAGGATTGATAACGCTCTATTCTTATCATAATTCAGTGGCAGCCAAACTCTTAAACTCTTTTCATAATACTTTTTGGCAAAACTAATACTACCTTTAGAATAGTGAAACCGTCCAGCATCAAGTAAACAGGCTGCCCATGTAGTATTGACTTTATAAAACCTTCTTCTATATTTAGTAAAGGAGGCTAAATCCTCAAAACTTTCATCCGCTTTTTCATAATCTCCAATATACCACAAAGCTTTTGATTTCACTAACATCGCAGGGGCAAAGTGTGGGTGCCTCTTTAAAGCTAGTTCAGAGTTTTGAAGAGCTTTTTGTGCATTACTTACCCTATCTACACCCGATTCGGCCCTAATGACATCTAAATCAGCTAGCCTTGAATAGCTAATATAGTTAGGGCTAATGTCATTCACTTCTTCCAGAGCTAGATACCATTTATCATCAGTGTGTTTGTAGGGATTCCAATTCATACTATCAGTGTAAATGGAATGGCTAGCGTAGACCTTAGCTGCCTTTATTTGAGGTATAGAAAGAGCGACCATAACTACTCCCATAGAAATAAATATTACTCTATACAATAGAGTGGTTCTTTTACTCATTACATTTAAAGACTTCTTCTTAACAAGATATCCTGCTGCAAACGCAACTATCATTAAGTTGATGAATGAGTGTGCAGGAAAGGAAACCAAGCAACTTATCAAAAAACCTACAAGGACGCAGATTCCCGCTATAGCCTTACTACATGGCATCATCCCCTTTTGATTACACTCAATAATCTGCTGAAGACCAAATACCACTATCTGAAGAACTAAGATCAAAACTAACAATAGGCCAACAATACCGTAGTCAGTAACAATCTGTAGAAACTCATTATGCACCCAGACATGATCCAGATGATGGTCTCCAAATATACTCCAATTCTCATATGATTTATATGAATAACTCATACTCCCACTACCAAAAATTAAAGCATCTGGTATCTGGTCTATAGCCATTCCAAAATAATCCAACCTATCCTCCAATCCACCAGACTTCTTAAACAGAGCTAGTTTATTGAAGTATATTCCACAAAAAAACACACCCCATATAATTATACTCCATAAGACATTCACTGATCTTCTCTTCTTGGGTAAAATGTAAAATCCCGTGGCGACTAATAAGCCGAAAAATAAACCAAGCATTCCTCCACGAGCACCACAATAATACAAAGATAAAAATCCTGTAACTGCTAGCACCCCAGTAGAAATTCTAAACAATATACTTTTGAAGCCACCACTCCCCGCCCCCCTTGTTCCGTTTAAAGTATAAACCACCAGCATCAAAGTCACCTGCATAAGAAAAATACTACAGAAATTTCTATGGTTAAACATTCCTGACTTTGGAGTGCCTAGTGCAAATCCTATAGTTTCGTCTCTGAGTAAAGCGAAGGATTCAAAGTAATTCGCCACATTAAACACAAATAATAGAAAGATGGCTAGCATTCCCATTTTAAAGACTTTTTGACCACCAACTAGTTTAACTACACAATATACAGATGAAGCAGAAAATAATAGATAGAGATCGCCAATCCCTAAATCAATTGAATCAGACACATAAGCTCTAATCCCGAAATACATTATAATCCCGACTAGGGATACTACATGAAACAAGTTAAGAGACTTATAAGATCCTCTATCAATAAATGCAGCTAAGATACATACAACACCCAATATGGCCAAGGGTAAAGACTGTAGTAAGATGGAGGTTGTAACTCCAATCGTTCCTGATAACAATAAACTAATAAATAAGCCTACGCTTATTAAAAATAATAGTATGTTATTCTTTTTTGAAGCATTTATCATTTTTATTTCCATTCTGCCAGGTTCCCTAGATCTATCGGAACCAATGCATCGCTTCTGTCAATTGCACCGAGGGATTTCTGAAAAGAAGGTGCATATTTCTTTATAAAAAGATAAGCTCTAGAGATAGCCTCTGTATCACCTTCATCTCCATATCTCTCATCAGTCAATACCATTATACTAGGGTATCCCCATCGATCATTTAAATTATTAAAAATGTTATTGTAAGATGAAATTAATAATCTTTTATTACTGAATGCAGTAGATTCGTATCTAGCAACCCACCAATAAATATAATGGGCTCTCTGTTGCCTTCCTTCGCCGTTATCTAGACCCATTTCTCTACTGAGTCTAAGATGCATCACCTCAAGTTCGCCTCCAGTAGTTTGTAATTTGACTGGTTTAGCACTAACTATACTCCAACCTTGAGATATTAGGCAAATTTCAGGTTTGTGGAGGCTTCTCTTATCAGCTCCAGCTAATATCAATGTTGCTGAAATAGCCCTATATCTTGCCAAATTTTCAGGTAAGTCAAACTCTAAATATAATCTGCTCAGCTTTGTTGTATCGGTGGGCAATATTTTTTCTTCAACATCACTCATCTCCCTAAGTTCCGAATAACCCCCAGAGATTTTTTCAGGCAACCACAACACTAGGCCTGATTCAGGATTGGTCGCAGCATTAGGGAAAAGATTACAGAGAGTTATAGCTACTGACACTAATATGAGAAATATTATTACCTGAATGTGTTTTATTAATAGTTTCATCAGTCTATAGTTGATACTTTTGTTTTATCAAAGAACTCTCCTTTGAGTAGTCTCACTAAAATACTCAAACAAATCAAGGCTACAAAAAATACGACCAAACCAGCTATAATATGATAAGCTGACTCGCCACCCTCGTCAGAACCAATTGCGAATTTGGCTCCAAACCAAATCACTCCAAGATACAATATAATCATTCTAAAGAAATTACCAATAATAACAATTACAGGTATCAGTAAGAATAGTATCCACCGTTTATACTCCTTCTGTAGTCCAACATACACGTATATAAGGCCTGTCATAGTAAGTGCAAATAATGATCTTAGTCCACTACATGCTCCTTCAATATTCAGTTGGAATCTTTCGCCTTCAGCGAGATTTTCTGTAGCTTTTGACATTATAGCCGCTCCATTAACAGTGACTGAATCTCCTATGATATCGAGAAACCCTGAAACCATTTTAACCAAAAATAACTGTAACCAGAAAGAAACCAGTTCTTCTAAAAACAACCAAGGCCACATCATACCAAGTATCAGCCAAAGCCACCAAATGTTGAAAAAGTGTTTCCAACCAAAAAAGTATACAACTAAGGCTCCAACCAAAAGCTGTATAGAGGCAAATCCGAAGTATCTCTCATTGGCTTTATAACCAGCAAAGTAAATAAATAGAGATAAGCACACCAAAATAAAACCAGAGAAATATGCTGGATTGGCTGGTTTTTCAAATATCGTATCTCTTTTTTTGTAGATCAAAAATAGAACTAGTGGAAAAACTAACATTCCGAAGCCCCATTCTGTTTCAGCATCCGTCCAGTGCTCCCACATCCACCAGACTAGAGAAGCTCTTTCAAATTCATAACCAGTAGCGTATCCATTTATTAACACTAAATATAGCAATGATACGAACATTATAATAAATGAGCCTAAAAATTGTTTGCTAGTTTTATTTCCTATTTCTTTCATAAGAGATCCTTTGGCAGCCTACTTTTCCCAAGCCCTTGTAATTTGAGAGAAATCTAACTGCTATTGATTGTATTATTTGACTTTTTCTAGGGATTTATCGCTGTTTTGTGCTTGTGGTTTGATACATTAATTGATGTTAGTCCTTTTGAGTGTCTTGTCTGGGTTCTACACCACTAATAACGCAGAGCGATCCATATTGTAGGTTAAATTACAGAGGGTGAAATGGTCCCAGGAAACGGAGCCAATGAATTGTTAGTAGATTTGCTGGTCTAACATGGGGGATAACCTAAAGATAAATCACATAAATGAAAAGAAAAAAAGACATCTAACAGCCGAGTTCAAAGCTCGGGTCGCTACAGTAACTCGCTTAAGATAATTATATTGCTCCAACTCAAGTCAGTGCCTTGAGTTGGAGCTTGAGGAACGAATGTGTAAAATCTTTGAGCGAAAGAATGCATCAGACAAGCAGCTCAAACATTATGAAAAAAGAGGGAGCCATTTAGAACGCAAGATTAACCAACTCGTCATCGAGAAGGAGTTTCTTGAAAAAAAGAGCGAACAGTTGGGGGGCGATCTCACCGAAAGACCATGATCGAGGCTCAACACCCTAAACTCTCGATTCGCAAGCAATCAGAAATGCTCGGAGTGAATCGAAATAGACTTAAACCATGTCTTTGTAGATGGTAAGCTCAACAGCAACATCGTTAAGTGGATGATCGACATTGGTGCTGATAACTCATTAATTCACCTAGTAGCAGCCAAGGAGAACAATGTGAAAATAGGCCTTATGGATCAGAACGTCTATGGTGTAGGTGGCTCAGCACCTGCTGCCGGATGCATGGTCGAATCTATCTCTATGGGAGATGCCATATTCAAAAAACATAAAATCCTCGCAACAGATCTAGACCGTTTCGATCAAGGAATCAACTAGGTAGGTCTCTTTGGAGCTGACTTCATGCGAGAATGTAACGCTGTAATAACCTACATTCTGTTTGGCGTATCGATGCCGAGAAGGCTGAGACCATGGGACAGGATACGGCTGGTCACCTCGCAGAGTGCGAGTCTGGTGCGCTGAGTATTACCATCGCTCTTAAGTACTGGGCAAGCCTCGAAGAAGCTGTGGAAGCTTCTTGCTAGCTCTAGGAGATATGTGGCTAGGATATTAGGGCGGAGATCTTCTAGGACTGTAGGCAGGGTTTCTCCGTAGCGTGCGAGCATACGAATGAGGTGGATCTCTCCATCTTCTGAAATTTCTGCCTCTAAGCCTGTAAAGTCAGGAGTCTCATCCAGTTTACGGAAGATCGACTTACAACGGACATTACTATACTGGAGATAGGGAGCGGTGTCACCTTGGAGGGCTACCATTTTGTCTAGGTCGAAGACATAGTCCGAGTTTCGGTTATGAGAAAGTTCAGTGAATTTGACTGATCCGATACCGATAGATATGGCAAGTGCGTCCTTCTCTTCTGATGGAAGATCTGTGCTCTTCTCCTCGATAATGACACGAGAAGCAGCGATAGCATCATTGAGGACGTCTTCGAGCTGTGGCAGGCCGCCGTCACGAGTTTTGAGAGGTTTACCGTCTTTCCCTAGGATAGTTCCGAAAGTAACATGCTGTAGCTCCGCTTGGCAGCCACGGCGTTTTGAGATGTCGAACAGTTGGCGGAAATGAAGACCCTGACGAGCATCCACTACATACCAGATTTTGTTAGCGTTCCACTCTGAGAGACGGTAATCAACCGTCGCTATATCCGTAGTAGCGTAGTTAAAGCCACCGTCTTCCTTACGGACGATCATTGGAAGGTCGACCCACTCACCCTCTTCGTTTTTCTTAAAAGGATCTTTCTTAGGATCTAGTTCACCGCCAGAGAAAACACAGAGTGCGCCGTTGCTGATAGTCGCATCGCCAGATGCTTGGAGAGCTTCTGTGAGTGGTTCTAGCTTGTCATTGTAGTAGCTTTCGCCAAGCCAGTGATCGAAGCTCACATCGAGGCAGTCGTAGATAGCATTAAGGCCAAGCTTGGAAACATCCACGCATTTTTGCCAGATTTCGTAATTCTCCTGGTCGCCGCTCTGGAGTTTCACGAGTTCATTCTTACAAATTTCAGTAATCGCTGTATCTGACTTATAAAGAAGGTTTACTGCACGATAAATACGTAGTAATTCTTGTAATGGGGCCGCTTCTAGAGCGTCTTTATCAATCAGGTTCTTCCAACCATAGATGATCATACCAAATTGAGTTCCCCAATCGCCAATGTGGTTATCCGTGATGACATTATGCCCAAGGAAACGTGAAATTCTAGAAAGTGTGTCGCCAATAATGGTCGAACGAATGTGTCCAACGTGCATTGGTTTAGCGACGTTAGGCGCAGAGAAATCTACTACGATATTATCAGGATTAGCCGCTCGTGGAACACCTAGACGATCGTCAGCGATGAGGAGGTTCACACGCTCAGCCCAGGCTTTTTGAGAGACTTTAAAGTTAATAAATCCAGGTCCAGCGATATCAGTCGTAGCTAGATCAGCCACTCCACCTTCTTCTAAAGCTGCCACTATTTTACCAGCAAGCTCACGAGGATTCATCTTGAGCTTCTTAGCTAACATCATCGCCACGTTACTCTGGTAGTCACCAAATCTGAGATCAGCAGAAATAGAAACTGCTGGGACGACACCTTCTGGGAGCTCTACGCCAGCACTTGCGAGTGCTGGAGCTAGTTTAGCTTGAAGTTGGGACTGTATCGTGAGTTTTGTGGACATAATTTTTGATTAAAATTGTAGTGTGCAGAAGAAAGCAAAGCCGAACAATCGTCAAGCGTTAGTCCGTGCTTCAGCTAGTTAATGACTCAGCCGAGACTAAGAATTAAGATCGAAGACTCGATCACTCGCGATACGAGATGATCTAGAACCAAAGATAGCTAGGATTTCAGCCCTAGATTCAGCTAGCTCCATTTGCTTACGCACTTCGCAGTTGTTGAATAACTTAGCGATAGCTGCAAGCGTCTGAAGGTGCATGTTGTAGTCCTTCTTAGGAACTACAAATAGTAAGATAAATCTCACTGGAGCATTGTCTAGAGCGTAAAAATCGATACCAACATTAGAACGTCCGAATATAGCTGTAACACTTTCTACCTTATCAGAAAATGTATGTGGAATAGCAATACCTGAGCCGATACCAGTGCTGATTTGGTTTTCTCGCTCTTGCAGGGCTATCAACACTTCATCTTTCGCCTCACCAGTCAGCAAGCCGATACTATCCAGATGCTCTACTAGCTCCTCGATCGCAGGGATATGTTCCTCTGATTTCATATCGAGGATAATCTGACTTTCAGTGAGTAAGCAAGATAGTTTCATGAGAGTAAAGTCTACTTAGATAAGTGATCCTCAAAGTCCCTAAGCAGGCTAAGACAAAGAAGCTCATAGATTATAATTTATTACACGCAAGCATAATAAGTTTAGTAGAGCAGATCATGATACATTATATATTTGTAACACACTCTCTGACTCTTGGATTGGCAACAACACTAAATCAATTATCCCAAAAACCTCTCTAGCTCTTTTCTCAGATCTGGGGTTTTTTTGACACTCAAACGTTCTGGTAATTCTAGCTGTGTTCTCTCTCCTAGTGTATTCTGCACGGTTAATATCACTCTAGTTTTCCCAGGATACTTCTGGAGGGAGCTCAAAATATCATCCAAATCGCTTTGATTATGACGCGTAGTGAAGACGTAGAGGTTGATCGCTTCTTTTGAGGTCTTGGCCTTCCTGCTCGTTTTAATAGACTCTATCTTACTACCTGAAACGCGGCGCTGACCAGGATTTCTATCATCTTCTTGGATGTTGACGAACATTTTCACCAAGCTACCGGACTCCAGTAAGCCTTCTTCCTTAGCCAGTGTGTAGCTCTCCGACCATGAAAGAACTTCTCTCACTCCAGTCAAATCCTCAACGGTGATAATACCAAATGGTTTACCTACCTTGGTCATACGGTGCTCGGCAGTTTTGATAATACCAGCGATGCGCAGACGTTTCTTACGATCGATGATGTCTACTTCATCGATCATGGCTATCTTGGTATAAATATCCTTGTCCAGCTGAGTGCGCACGGCATCTAGTGGGTGCCCAGAGGTGTAATATCCTAGTAAAGTTTTTTCATCTAAAAGGCGCTGTTCCTTAGGCCATTCTGCGATGTATCCATGAGTGGCTGTTGCTGGCTCTGGTGCTCCGAACTCCATAGAATCAAACATACTCCCCTGCCCTGCAGCTCTGTCACGGTGAATGGAGGATGCGGAGGAAATGACGTTTTCCAATTTTGATTCGAGGGTCGCTCTGTTCAGCTTGGTGAAATCTAGGGCACCTGCTTTAATCAAACTCTCTAGAATCCGCTTATTTACCACCTTGGTATCCAGCCTGTTCGAGAGATCTTCCATGGACTTGAATGGTCCATTGACCTTACGCTCAGTGACGGCAGTCACCATAGCTGCTTCACCTACGTTCTTGACGGCAGCGAGCCCATAACGGATCGCCATTTTGCCAGCTGGAGTCTTTTCAGGAGCAAATTTAGACATCGAGTGATTAAGATCTGGTGGCAGAACCTCGAGTCCCATGCGATGGCACTCTGAGACAAATACTGCGATTTTTTCCGTATTATTCAGCTCGTTTGACAGCAATCCTGACATAAATTCTACTGGAAAATTAGCTTTAAGATATGCGGTCCAATATGAGATATGACCGTAGCATGCTGAGTGAGATTTATTAAATCCATAATCCGCAAATCCTGCGATCTTATCGAAGATCTTGTTAGCTAAATTCTCTGGTATTTGGTTAGTATCGAAGGCACCTTTGACAAAGATTTTTCGCTGCTTATCCATCTCGGATTTCTTCTTCTTACTCATCGCACGACGCAGAATATCCGCACCACCAAGTGAGTAACCAGCAAGCAACTTCGCCGCGTTCTGCACCTGCTCTTGATAGATCATGACGCCGTAGGTGGCTTCACAAATCTGCTTTAGCAGAGGATGATCATATTTTACAGCGGTCACACCCTTCTTCACATCGATCATTTGGTCGATGTATTGCATCGCACCCGGACGATAGAGTGCTAGGAGATCAATGATGTCGTCTATCTTATCGATCCCGTATTTCTTACAGGTCTCGACCATTCCGCCAGATTCCAGCTGGAACACACCCAGAGTCTCACCTCGGTTTAGAAGATCAAGCGCTGGCTTGTCATCTAGCTCTATCTCATAAATGTCAAAGTTTGGAGTGTGGAGGTGGATGTGATCTATCGCATCTTGGATCACGGTAAGGTTTTTAAGTCCAAGAAAGTCCATTTTCAGGAGCCCAATCTCGGTAATAGCATTCATGTCTGCCTGAGTGACTACTTCCCCTTCTTTAGCTCTTGCTAGTGGAACGTGACGGTCAAGATCTCCATCACCGATCACCACACCCGCTGCGTGGACACCAGTGTTTCGAGTCAGCCCTTCTAGCTTAGTGGCGAATCCCCATAGCTCAGTGAAGGTGGATGACGCTTCCACTATATTACGTAATTCTTCTTTAGCATCCCACTCAGATTGTAAAGTGACACCTGGCACCGCCTCAATAAGCTTGGCTAATGTATCAGCATCTCCATAGGATACACCTAGAACTCTAGCTACATCTCTAAGCACAGATTTAGCACCCATCCTGCCATAGGTAATGATATGAGAAACACAGCATTCACCGTATTTTTCCCGCACATACTGGATCACCTCTGGACGCCTGGCCTGGCAGAAGTCAATATCAACATCGGGTGGTGATACACGCTCAGGGTTAAGGAATCGCTCGAAAAGTAGATCAAACAAGATAGGACAGATGTCGGTGATCGCCATGGTATAAGCCACAAGCGAACCAGCAGCTGATCCCCTTCCCGGTCCCACTGGAATCCCCTGCTCACGAGCCCAGTTAATAAAGTCGGCAGTGATCAAGAAGTAGGATGCGAAGCCTAGCGAGTTGATGATATCAATCTCGTAATCGAGTCGTTCATGAAGGATTTCCCACATACCTTCTTCATCAACATTATTTCGCTGACAGAGTTCATCGATACGCTTTTGTGGGTAGCGTTTTTTCAATCCATCATAGCAAACTTTGTGGAAGTATTCCTCACGTGATGAGCCATCTGGAGCTTCAAACTGTGGGTATTTATCTGATGACGTAGAATCTAATATAATCTCTACATTACACTTCTCAGCGATCTCTAATGTATTATCACAGGCTCCAGGAATATCTTTGAAAAGTTCTCGCATTTCTGAGGCTGATTTAAAGTAAACTTGGTTTGAGTATGTCTTACGATTTTCATCGAGTAGTAGGCTACCTTCGCCGATGCAGATGAGGCAGTCAAGCACCTCATGATCCTCATTTTTGATAAAGTGAACATCGTTTGTAGCGACTACTTTAAGGTCAAATTCCTCAGCAAGTCCGCATAATATAGGGATATTTTTAGTCTGATGCTCTAGATTGTGATCCATGAGCTCTATATAAAAATCTTCTGCTCCGTAGATTTCCTTCAGCAGTTTTACCTCCTCGCGAGCCTTGTCCATGTCGCCTATTTCCAGCCATTCTTGGATCGGACCATCTTCGTCCCCACTGAGACAGATCACACCTTCAGAATATTTAGCCAACGCTTCTCTATCTACTCGTGGTTCGCCGAAATAGTCTCCATCTAAGTGGCCTAGCGATACCAGCTTAGTCAAATTATTCCAGCCCATCGTGTTTTTAGCCAGGAGTGTGAGATGTGTGGAGCGCTTACGCCCCGGAAAATCCTTTTTCTGATCTAATCCAGATGGAGCGAGGAAAATTTCACAACCCAAAATCGGCTTCACCCCAGCCCCATGCATTTTCTGATAGAAAATAACCGTTCCATAGAGGTTCCCATGATCGGTCATCGCAACCGCAGGCATTTCAAGCTCAGTCACCTTCGCAGCAAGATCTTCAATACGGACAATAGAGTCTTTAACCGAGTATTCTGTATGAACGTGAAGATGAACAAATGAGTCTGACATAGCGTGTTCCCACCATAACTATTTTCCCTGTGCTGACAACTCTGCATCTAAGATTATTGATTTGAGGCAGCCTACTTTTCCCAAGTCCTTGTAATTTGAGAGGAATCTAACTGCTATTGAGTGTCTTGTCTGGGTTTTACGCCACTAATAACGCATAGCGATCCATATTGTAGGTTAAATTACAGAGGGCATTATGCTGTCTGGATCGTTGTATTCCAATCTTTCTAAATAGATCGGCTCCCATGTATTTCATCCTGCCAAATACATGTTCAACTCGCACCCTCATACGGCTCACAGTCTTATTAAATCGTTGTTGCTGCTCAGTCAGAGGTTTATTCCGATAGGCTTTAGCGATGATGAAGTCTTCTAAATTGTGATCCAGCATCACTGGCTCATTTTTCTCTGACTTGTAGGCACTATCAGCTAAAATAGCCTGGTCTTTTTTAGCTAACATTTGATGAAAACAGCTAAAGAACTTATTGCTTCCATCACGTCCGTCCTTCTCAATGAGTTCTTTAAAATCCCAAATCGTTTTAGCATCTGGAATGTGATCACCTATTTGAAGATCTAGGAAATTCATGAAATTAAGTCGATCACCTATTTGATACCCCGTTGCATCATCACTGAATCAGTGGAGGATTTGAATAATAAGAATTTGAAACATTAGAAGAGGATGAAAAGGCAAATTACTACCTTTACTCTCAATCCTTCTTATCGTAGCCAGTCACTTAGATTAGTGTAGCTAGGAAAGCATTCCAATCGATGATTGTTTTAAGTTTGAAAACTCTAACAGTGCGCTTAGTCATCTTTTGCTGGTGCTCAATGGCTGAGAATAGAAAGCTTACTTTAAAGCGATGAGATAATGAAAAATTTAAATAAATCTGCCAGCGGCTGACGTTTTACAGTAAGTCACCATTATGAAAAATTTTAAATCAACTCTAGCTCAGATAATCTGCGGGACATTTTTAGTGTCAACGATTTATGCATCATTTTCTATAGTATCTCCAGTCGATATCGCTGGGACTGAGAAGCTTCTTAAGCAACTAGATAGTGAAAACTATCTTGAGCGTAATACAGCAACAGATGAACTGGGTAAATGGGTGAGAAAGGCTAATAAAAGTCAGATCGAGGAATTACAGGCATTTTCTGAAAAGACAGATTCTCCTGAGGTTCGTGAGAGAGTTCGTGATGTTTTAAACAATAATGCATTTTTAGCTGTGCCTAATACGCGTGGTTTTATAGGGATACAGATGAATGCTGTGAATGGTGGCGTAATGATCACCGGTGTAGAAAAGGGACAGCCAGCTGACAAAGCGGGACTGCTACCAGGGGATGTTATTGTAGAGATTGATGGGCATAATTTATCGCAAATGAAAGCTGAGCCGCTTGATGTAATGAATTACCTCAAAGACTATGTGAAAAAGAAAAAGCAGGGCGAGAAGCTTCAGCTTAAATTTAAACGTGGAGGTAAGTTGATGGAAAAAGATCTGAAGCTTGGTAACTATGATAACTATTTAAAGAAATTTAATGAAAGAGGGTTACAAGGCTTCCAAGGTAATCAGTTGCAGATACAGCCTGGGGTGCAGAAATTTCAGTTAAATATTGGTCCGGGAGGTGCAGGTGGGAATTTTAAATTAGTTCCAGGTGCTGATGGTCAGCTTCAAATGATGCCGCAGGAACTCAATAAAAAACAAATGGCTGAGATGAAGAAGCTGATGAAAGAGCTCATGAAAAATCGTGAAGGAGCGAGGAAGAAGAGTGATAATCTTCCTAAAATGGAAATGAACGGTGGTAAACTGAAATTAAAATTTAACTTTGGGGCTAATGGATTTATACCTAAACCAGAGGCTAAGCCAGTGAAACCTGAGAAGAAGGATGCGGCTCCTAAAAAATAATCTTCATCGATACTTTTTGGGATTTTGGATTCAACTAATAAACGCAACTTTTGATGGGCAGGAAGTAAACTGTTAAATCGACAAGGGAAAGGTCCGAAAACCCTTCCATACTTTGTTCTAACAGGAGAAACATTTCTGTCAACGTAGCTGTGTTTTGAAATGAGAGTCACCAAAAATAAGACTATATTGGGACACTAGATGCCAAAGTTATTTGGGGTAGTTAGAAATATATTAGACATAGCACGGTGTGTTTCCCGAACCCAGCCTCCCAAAATTCTGATTGAGTATTCTACTTCAATTCTTGCTAAATAATAGCTGTTTACCACTGCGAATAACTCATAACAAGTAATCACTTTATTATGAACAAGTTGTATATTGAGAATAACAGTGAGTAACTTTTACTGCAATAGGGTAACTTACCCAGAGTCGTTACAAGGTTTTACACACTCTACTAAGACGGTGGAACGCTGAAATTTTCAATGAGGAACAGTGAAATCAGCGACTTATTAACACACTTAAGAAGAAGATATGTTTTCTATTTAAATAAAAAAATATAATAACCATGTGAGTAAGTTCACTTAGTAAACCATATATCAATCAATTTCTGTCTACCTAAAAACTAGTAATGAAAATGGATGAACAAGGAATCATTGAAGTAGTCCCAGGAAACGGAACCAATGAATTATTAGTAGATTTACTGGTCTAACATGGGGGTAATCTGAAGATAGATCACCTAAATGAAAAGAAAAAGAAGATATCTAACAGCCGAGTTCAAAGCTCGAGTCGCTACAGAAGCTCTCAAAGAAGAGAAAACTCTCCAGTAAATAGCTCAAGAAAATGACCCAGGCGATTAGGCTACTGAGCGCAACGGTGGAGACGTCCTCTGGTGGAAAAGTGATCTCTAACTTTGTTATTCAAGATCCTAAAAGATATCTTGGAAATGAGAGTATCACACTAAATCTTAAAAATGTCCCAGCTGGAACAGTGCTGGATTATTTACTTCAAAAGACTGCCTGCACAGCGAGCTTCACGACTTATACCATCAATATTAAGCCGAGAGCATTGTATAAAAAACGTGCTGTAACTACTGAAGAATAGCTCCTAATCAGAGTTATTAGAGACGTCAGCTTCGATTAATTTAGTATCTTTAGCTGATGTGCTACGGAATGTTGGGACTACTCTGCGGAGAAGCTTCGTAAATCCTGACTCTGCGGCTTTCATGTCGTCTTCTGATTGACGGATTGCTTTTTCCCAAGCTTGGGCGAATCCTGGTGCTTGTTCACGCATTGATGTAACTGTCATTTCCATGACCTCTAATCTACGGTGCTCAACCTTCTTTGGCTTCTGCTGAAGGGTCTGAATATTGATACGGAGGTTCTCATTCTGCTTGGTCATTTCATTGAGCTGAGATTGAAGTTCTTCGTTGCCAGCGGCGGTAATTTTAAGTTGGGTGTTGAGGTGAATCTTGAGCTCGCTGTTTTCTGTCCTGTAGCGCTTAATTTCTTTTCTGTGAATTATCCAATTTATGATCAGAAGAACAAAGCCGAAGATTAGTCCCCAAGAGAATGGGTGATTGATGATGTTTATAAAATTTTCCATGCTGGTAGAATGTTAGCTTAGCTTTACTAATAAATCTAGGAGAATGTTGCTATTTATGAGATTATGGGATAAATGAGCAGAGTGAATTCTCTATATATAGATCTTTGTAATTTGCTGGATGAGACCCGAGTTTCAGTAGCAAATGATGTGGTAAGTGTGCATTCTGTGGATAAGTGGTATGCGAGTAGTCCGCCAGAAGTAGTAGTCTTAGCTCAGAGCACTGAAGATGTCGTGAAAGTCATGTGCTATGCTAATGAGCACGAGGTTCCCGTATATACTCGTGGAGCTGGTGTGGGTTATGTGGGTGGATGTGTGCCAGTGCAGGGCGGTATAGCGCTATCTGTGGCGCAAATGAATGATATTTTAGAACTGAACTCATTCGATGGATGTGCGGTGGTGCAACCAGGTGTGATTACTGGTGATTTACAAGAGGCCGCAAGAGCAGTGGGGTGGTATTACCCACCTGATCCAGCTTCGCTAAAAGAATGTTCACTGGGTGGAAATATAGCGATGAATGCGGGTGGTCCGCGTTGTCTAAAATATGGGGTAACCAAGCAGTATGTATTAGGTTTAAAAGTGGTGACTGCAGCAGGGGAGGTGTTAGAGCTCGGTGGTAGATGTCATAAGAATAAAACGGGGTTTGATCTATCCTCTCTCATTTGTGGGTCTGAGGGGATGCTAGGTATCGTGACTGAAGCGACTTTACGTATCATTCCACATCCAGAAACTAGGGCGATGTTGGGTGCGGTATTTGAGAATTTTAGCCAAGCTGCAGGTGCGGTGCAGGCAATTTTAGATAGTGGGGTTTTGCCAAGTGCGTTGGAGATTACGGATGCATTTACTTTGGCGGCAGCAAGAGATTATTTAGGTGAAGATAAGCTTCCTCCTGGTGATGCGTATCTGATGGTAGAGATCGATGGTAGGATCGGATCAGTGGTGACGGAGTTAGAGTCGCTGCAACAATTTCTAGAAGGTCTCGGTGCATTATGTATCAATGTGGCAAAGGATGAGGAAGAATGTGAAGCTATCTGGCAATTGCGTAGAGATTTCTCTTATTCTCTAAAACATACTGGGCTAACTAAGTTGAATGAAGACATTGTAGTGCCAAGATCTAAGCTAGTGGATTTAGTAGAATTTGCACAGAAGCTTCAGGCAGATACTGGGATCCCAATAGCGTGTTTTGGTCATGCTGGTGATGGCAATATTCATACGAATTTGATGGTAGAAAATTACGCTGATCCGAAAATTAAAAAGGTAGTTGATGATGCGTTGGATAAGCTCTTTACTTGGGTGCTCTCTAACAAGGGTGCGATCACTGGGGAGCATGGTGTAGGACTAGCTAAGAAACGCTGGATCAGACAAGCACTAGGGGAGACAACTTTTGCGGCTCACATAGCAGTGAAAGCAGCATTAGATCCTAAAGGTATTTTAAATCCTGGGAAGTTTTTAGATGCATGAAGTCTTCAGCAGTTGTCAAGGGGAATGATATAGGCTAGATAAATTTCATGCGTATTTTAACAGGACTTCAGCCTAGTGGTAAGCTTCATATAGGAAACTATTTCGGAGCTATGGAACCTGCAGTAAATCTTCAGGACAAAGGAGAAGCATTTTACTTTTTAGCGGACTATCATGCGATGACTTCCATGAAAGATCCAGCGACTTTACAAGCGAATGTTCAGGATTTAGCAATTGATTTCTTGGCTTGTGGCTTAGACCCTGAAAAGTCCATAATTTTTCGTCAGAGTGATATACCGGAAGTGAATGAACTAGCTTGGATACTATCGACAGTTTGCCCTATGGGTCTACTGCAGCGGTGCCATTCTTATAAGGATAAAGTGGATAACGGATTTGATGCGAACCATGCATTATTTGCTTATCCAGCACTTATGGCGGCTGACATTTTATTGTATGATGCGAACGTTGTTCCAGTCGGTAAAGATCAGAAGCAACATCTTGAAGTAACTCGTGATCTAGCGGGTAAGATTAATGATAAGTTTGGAGAGGGGACTTTAGTCATTCCAAAAGCTCAGATAAAAGAATCCACAGCGATAGTGCCAGGTATCGATGGTCAGAAGATGAGTAAGAGTTATGGTAATACGATTCCTCTAATAGGTGGCAAAAAAGCGATTCGGAAAATCATTATGAAAATCATCACAAGTTCACATGAAGTGGTAGAAGCAAAACCTACTGATGGTTCTACACTGATAGCCTTGTATAAATTTTTTGCCGCCGAAGCGGCTGTTGACCAGATGATTTTAGAGCATAGATTTACTGGTAAGCAGGGAATAGGCTACGGTCATTTCAAGCAACAACTTTTTGAAGCTTATTGGGAAAAATTTAAAACTGTTAGAACGAAACGTGAAGAACTAGAAAAGAATTTGGACTACGTAAATCAGGTGATAGCAAACGGTGCAGAGAAGGCAAGAGTAGAGTCTACAAAGGTTCTGGATCGTGTTCGTAAGGCAGTAGGATTACGCTAGTTGGATTGTCTCTTTACATCTGTAGTAATAAGGTCGAATCTTGCGGGGAATCATGAAGGCAGAACTCAAAATATTTAACGAACTAGTCGATACTTTACTTAATCTCGAGGAGGCAACTCCGGTAGTTAAATTAGGTTCTCCTGAGGAGCTCAAAGAGGTGTTTGACATTGCGGTGCAGGATGACTCTATTACTGATACGGAGCTAAAATCTGTGCTAGAAAAAGTGGTGACGAATACTCCTAAAACTGCGAGTAAATCGTTCTTTAATCAACTTTATGGCGGGAGAAAGCCTGCAGCGACACTTGGTGACCTGCTAGCGGTGATGCTTAATACTAGCATGTATACTTACAAAGTAGGTGGCCTACACGTAGGAATTGAAAAGGAATTGGTGCAGCAGGTTTGTGAGCGTGTTGGATTCCCTGTGGAGACGTCCGGTGGCACATTTGCCGCAGGTGGATCGATGAGTAACTTTATGGCTATGATCATGGCTAGGGACGCTTATGACGCTGAGATCAAGCACCAGGGTGTAAGAAAGCAGTTGGTAGTTTATACTTCTAAAGAAGCTCACCATTCGATCGCTAAAAATGCAAGTTTTTCTGGGGTAGGGAAGGGGAATATTCGTTATATCGATACGAATAATAAAGGTCAAATGGATATGTCTAAGCTGGAAACAGCGATCTTAAAAGACATGTATGATGGTCTCCATCCATTTTTTATTAATGTCACAGCAGCGACGACTATTCTTGCTTCATTCGATGAAATAAATCCTGCAGCAAATCTAGCTGAAAAATATGGTTTATGGCTCCATGTGGATGGAGCTTACGGTGGTAGCGTGATCTTTAGTCAGAAGCATAAGCACTTGATAAAGGGTCTGGAACGTAGTGATTCATTCACGATGAATCCTCACAAGATGCTCGGTACACCGCTTTCATGTTCAATGATTGTTACGAAGCATAAACAACAATTGTTAGAGTCGTTCACTCAAGAAGCTAGCTACCTGTATCAAGGAGATAACGATGACTTTAATCTCGGTAAAACTTCACTTCAATGTGGTAGAAGAAACGATGCCTTTAAGTTCTGGTGTCTCTGGAAATCTATTGGCACCAAAGGCTTGGAGAAGGTTGTAGATCAGCTGTTTTATCTTGCTGATGTTGGTAGGGAGTATGTCCGCACACACTCAGACTATAAGCTCTACAGCTTCGATGAATCCACGTCTGTCTGCTTTAACTATAAAGGAATACCAGCTGATAAAATCTGTAATGTTCTGGCTAGTAACGCTAGGTTAATGGTCGCTCATGGCACCTTTAAAGAGGATACATTTGTTAGATTTGTGACAGTTAATTCTAGATTAGAAAAGTGCGACATTATCAATTTCTTTAAGAAGTTTGAAGAGTTTGCAGCGACCGCAGATTTTTCTTAATCTTCTGAAAAATTATCTAAACTTACTTATTCTTAGGTGTGATACTGAGAACTTTTTCTATAATCTTGGCAACTGTAGGGAGCTGTTCGTTCTCTAGGGCAGGTGCATAGATTGCTGGGGCATCCACTGTGTTTACCCGTTTGATAGGGGCGTCTAAGTAGTCAAATGCATGCTCTTGGATCAGTGTAATGATCATGGCAGAAACACCACAGAATGGTTTACTCTCGTCTACCATCACTGCTCTATTGGTCTTTTTAACAGAATTTATGATCGTATCTTGGTCGAGTGGACGGATAGAGCGAAGATCTACCACTTCAGTGCTGATTCCATATTCTTCTAAGAGCTTCTCAGCAGCACCTAGAGCGTGGAGGACTGAGCGACCGTGAGCGACTAGTGTTACGTCTGTGCCTTCACGTTTGATGTCAGCAACTCCGAGTGAGATAAAGTGATCTCCGTCAGCCGGCTCAGGAACGGGTCCCTTGATACCGTAGAGGAGTGTGTTTTCCATGACATAAACTGGGTCATTATCTCTAATAGCTGCTTTCATGAGACCTTTAGCATCAGATGGAGTGGCAGGAGATACTACTTTAAGACCAGGGAATGCCGCAAATAGGCCTTCTGGTGTGTGTGAGTGAGTAGCACCTACGTTAGTGCCTCCGTTAGCAGGTCCACGAACTACGATAGGGCAGTTAGCCTTACCGCCTGACATGTATCTCATGTTTGCCGCGTTGTTTACGAGCTGATCAAATGCCACTGAATGGAATGACCAGAACATGAGCTCCATCACTGGGCGTATACCGAGCATAGATGCTCCGATGCCCATACCGATGAAACCTGCTTCTGAAATGGGTGTGTCGACGACTCTCTTGTCACCCCACTTTTCCCAGAGTCCTTGAGTTACTTTGTATGCACCGTTATATTCGGCGACTTCTTCACCCATGATGACTACGTTTTCGTCACGTTCTAACTCTTCATCGAAGGCTTCACGGAGTGCGTGTCTGTATTCTATTTCTCTCATTGTATTGAAATGGTTTGTGTTAAATGATGCGATTAATCGTTGAAGAAGTGGCGACCTGTGTTGCCTGCTTCGGTGTTGTTATCGACTTCCCAGTAGACATCATCGAGGATGGACTCTACTGGTGGATCTGGAGATTCTTCAGCAAACTTGACTGATCTTGCGGCTTCTTTTTTGGCTGCTGTGTCTATTTCTTTAGCTGAATCTTCGGTCATGATTCCTTCACTGATGAGCTGTTTTTTCCAGAGGTTTACTGGATCGTGGTCGTTCTTGTATTTAGTAATTTCCTCAGGAGTTCTATACTTCTTATGGTTGGCGTCAGCTACTGAGTGACCGTAGTAACGGTAAGTGGTGATTTCTAGAACAGTTGGTTTAGATTCGTTATGAGCCCGGTCAATAGCGACCTGTGTCTTAGCTCTGACTTCGTATATGTCTTCACCATTTACGACATCCCATGCCATGCCATACGCCTCTGCACGCTGAGCTAGGCAGTCTTTATAGGCTGATGAGCGCTTCTGGCTAGTTCCCATGGAGTAGCCATTGTTCTCGATGATAAAGATGACGGGGACGTTGTGTAGTTCAGCGATGTTTAGTGACTCATGGAATGATCCCTGGTTTACAGCACCGTCACCAAGGTAACAGAGACAGCAGCCTTTAAGATCTTTGTATTTCACACCATAAGCTAGACCGAGTCCGAGTGGGGTCTGGCCAGCTACGATTCCGTGTCCGCCCCAGAAATTTTTAGCTGGGGCGAAGAAGTGCATAGAGCCACCCTTGCCTTTAGAGCAACCTGTGTATTTACCGAAGAGCTCAGCCATACATTCATCCATTGTCATCCCACAAGCGAGTGCGTGTGCGTGGCAACGGTATGCTGTTATAACGTGGTCGTGTTCTCCACAGAGAGAAATAGTTCCTGCGGCTACAGATTCTTGACCGATGTAGAGGTGAAGGAATCCTCCCATCTTTCCCTGTGAGTAGGGTTTCTGAGTTCCTTGTTCAAATCTACGTATTCTGCTGAGTGTGCGGTAGATGTCAATTTTATCGTCTGGGGTGAGCTTTGTATTAATAGCGTATCCAGAGTAATCTGGTGACGTAGTGGTATCCATAGCGATAGTTTATCTTAGATTTTTTGATTATGCCTTAACTGTGCTGAGGCGAAATTGAGTGACTTTCTGAATGAAGGGTAGATGCATGATAGCGAGAAATAGGCTAGTGCAAAGTGTGTTTGCTACGAGGCTGTTCCTAAAGAATGACCATGTTGGGACAGAGGCAAGAGGTGATCCTGACCACATGCATTGTGCGTATCCTTCTAGAGTTTTAGGATAAATAGGATCAGTTATGAAAGCAGCTGTATTAGTGATGAGGTAAAAGAGACTGGCTCCAATGATCGTTCCGAAGAGTAGTTTGCCTACTGATTCATTTTTGATGAGGAATCCAACGCCGATGATTGTGGCGAATCCCAGGGTGGGGAATAAAGAAGCTGCATGAAATGGAGAGTATCCTTGAAGATAACTTACGAGAGGTCCTGAGATGAGCCATGCTAAGATAGCTGTAGGTAGGAGTAGCTTGTTGCTAGACCAGAACGCAGCACCACATAAGAAGAGTGCTACGAAAGGGGAGAAGTTTGCTAGATCAGGATTCTGTGCAGTGGTGATCCTGAACAAAATAAACAGCGTTGCTATAATGATAGCGGCAATCCATGGGTGTCTCATGCTGGAGATATTAATCCCAGTTTGCCTGCTGGGCAAAGTGTTTTTTAAGTAATTCTTAGCTTATGTTCTACGTCGAACATCAATGGGGTAAATGGCAATTGTTCCACATGGAACAATCTATTAGAGTAGGGTTGATTGTTGACCATTACGGGAACACAGGATATCTATCAGTTATGTTCCGCTACCCAAAAAAATACGATGTTCTAGTCATTGGTGCAGGTCATGCAGGTGTTGAAGCTGCATTGGCAGCAGCTAGGATGGGATGCTCAGTAGCTATGCTGACTCAGACGCTGGATACAATTGGTGCTATGTCCTGTAATCCAGCGATTGGTGGTTTAGCAAAAGGTCACATGGTTCGAGAGATCGATGCCTTAGGTGGAGCAATGGCGCTGAACACTGATGCAACAGCGATTCAGTGGAGAATGCTTAATCAGACGAAAGGGCCATCTGTAAGAGCTCCTAGAGCTCAGTGTGACAAGAAGGCGTATCAATTCCGTATGAAGCATGTCGTGGAGAGCACAGATAATCTGGATCTTCATCAAGGCAACGTGGCTGAAATAATGGTAGAGGATGGAAAGGTTCTAGGTATTAGAACTAGTCTTCAAATGGAAATCACCGCAGAAACAGTGATCCTCAGTGCAGGAACCTTCATGCGAGGATTGATGCATGTAGGGCTAAAAAATGAAAAGGGTGGTCGCATGGGCGATGCCATTTCTACAGTGAGTGATAGTTTAAAAGAACTCGGATTTGAAGTGGAGCGTTTTAAGACTGGGACTCCATGTAGAATTAATGGACGTTCAATCGATTTCTCTAAATGTGAAAAGCAAGCGGGTGACACGTCAGCCCCTAAATTTTCTTACCTTTACGATACAATAGATAAAGATCCTAATGACATTTTTACTCTTAATCCATGGGGGGATGACTTGTTCCACGTGGAACAAGTTCCGTGCTGGATTACCTATACGAACCCTAATACCCATGATGTGATCAGAGAAAACCTGCATCAGTCTCCGATGTATTCAGGTAAGATAGAGGGAATTGGACCAAGATACTGTCCGAGTGTTGAGGATAAAGTAGTGAAATTTCCTGAGAAAGAAAGACATCAAGTTTTTCTGGAGCCAGAGGGCAGGCACACTCACGAGTATTATATCAATGGTGTTTCGACATCACTTCCATACGATGTGCAGTTAGAATTCATTCGCTCTATTGAGGGTCTAGAAAATGCTGAAATCATGCGACCAGGCTATGCTGTGGAGTATGACTATTGTCCAGCGACCCAGCTCAAGTTGACATTAGAAACGAAGCTTGTAGAGAATTTATACTTTGCGGGACAGATCAATGGAACGAGTGGTTATGAGGAAGCCGCCGCTCAGGGACTGATGGCTGGTGCAAATGCGGCTCTTAAGGTCAAAGGGGAGGAGCCATTCATCTTAGGTAGAGATCAGGCGTATATTGGTGTAATGATCGACGACTTGGTGACAAAAGGCCACACAGAGCCGTATCGCATGTTCACGAGTAGAGCTGAGTATCGCTTACTTTTACGTCAAGATAATGCGGATCTACGCATCACTCCGCTAGCTGTAGAGCACGGGATTGTGACTGGTGAACGCAAGACTCGCACAGAAGAGAAGATCAAGATCTTAGCTGAAGCTGCTGAATATATTAGGGCTACTACTTATCAGCAAGTGAGATTAGATCATTGGTTCAGACGCCCTGAGAATGTTTGGGAAAATCTTCCGGAAGAAATTATTGCTAAGTATGACAAAGAACTCTGGCCGATTATTGAGACAGATTTTAAGTTCGCAGGCCACCTCGAACGTCAACGCCGACAGGTAGAAAAAATTTCTAAAATGGAGCATAAGAAAATACCAGAAGATATTGATTATGAGTTAGTCAATGGACTTAAGAACGAGGCTAGACATCATCTCATTAAGATTAGACCACAGACTATTGGACAGGCTAGCAGGATCTCTGGTATCACACCTGCAGATCTCTCTTTATTGACGATCTGGATTCAAAAGCTCAAGAGTTAGCCATGCAGGATGAACTTACATCATTAGGTTATTCATTGGAATCCGATGTTTCCTACATGTTAGGTTCTACTGAGCCCCGCCAGGCTTTAGATATTTACCGTCCACTATCAGCAACAAGTGATCGTCTTCCAGTGGTCGTTTATTTTCATGGAGGAGCTTGGGAATTCGGAAGTAAGGAGGCTGGATTCGAGAGGATCAGCCAAGTTTTCGATACTGGTTTCATTTTTATTTCTGTTGCCTACAGGTTAATAGGGGAGGCTACTTGGCCAGCTCAGATTGATGACTGTGTCGTCGCACTTAAGTTTATACAGGAGAATGTGGAAGGTGTGGATTTATCAAATATAGCAATCTGGGGTTCCTCTGCTGGTGCTCATTTAGGGTGTCTTCTGGCGGGAGGCTGTAGGGTGGATCACCCTGTAGGTGTGAAGTGTGTAGTTGATTACTGTGCTCCAGTGACAGTTGACTTATTCGTAGATCAGCTGACCGGTTGTGAGAGGGAGTCATCTGCTGTGATGAGGTTACTAGGCGGTGATCATTCGCAAACATCTGTGATGGCTAAAGAAGCGACAGTGACTCGCTGGGTAAAGTCAGGCTATCCGAGAACTTTGATCGTCCATGGAGATAAGGATGATGTAGTTCCGTTACTACAGTCACAGGTTTTGGAGCAGGCGATTGCTGCGGTGGGTTCGAAGGTCGAGCTCTATATCGCAAAAGATGGTTCACATAGGGTAGATAGTGAAGTGGTGACAGACAAAGTGAGAGAATTTCTGTTAGAAAATCTAGGTGTATAGCAGGCATTCTTTCTCTACAGAGTCTTGACTTTTTTACCTAGGGCGTCATTGAACTTCTTGCACTTAAGCGTTTACACAACTTTATACGAACATGAATGTTTCACTCAACTGGCTCAACGACCACCTCGACCTCAGCGGTTATTCTGTAGATCAACTCGATGACTTACTCACCTTTGCTGGTGTGGAAGTAGAAGGTATTCATGCTAAAGGAGTCACTACGAATTTAATCGTGGTGGCAGAGATCAAAGAAGCGGTGCAGCATCCAGATGCCGATCGCCTTAAGGTCTGTCAGGTGGACGCAGGTGAGGGCAACTTGCGTCAGATCGTCTGTGGCGCACAAAACTATAAGGTCGGAGACAAAGTGCCTTGTGCGCTTCCTGGTGCTGATCTTGGTGGTGGCTTTGTGATCAACGAAGGTAAGCTAAGAGGAGTCGATTCTAAGGGTATGCTATGTGGTGCAGGAGAAATTGGTCTTGTGGATGAAGAGGATGGTTTAATGATTTTACCTACAAGCTTTGAGGTGGGTAAGCCACTGATCGAGCTGTATGATTCTGATATAATCATCGAGGTAGAGGTCACACCAAACCGTCCAGATTTACTCAGTCACACTGGGATGGCTCGCGAACTATCAGCACTTACTGGTCTTGAGAGAAAACTTCACGTTTACCCTCTTCAGGAGCCGAAAGATTCTTCAGATTTTATTCAACTTTCTGCTCCTGAGAGATGCCCATTCTACTCAGCAGTTAAAATTTCTAATGTTAAGGTGAGCGACAGCCCAGCTTGGCTCAAAGGTAAGCTGGAAGCTATCGGTCTTCGCCCGATCAACAACATCGTGGATATAACGAACTACGTGTTGCATGAATTAGGTCATCCATTGCATGCATTTGATGCGGCTAAGGTGAATACCAAGCTTGATATTCGTTTAGCAAACGAGGGTGAGAAATTCACCGCACTCACTGGAGATATTCATGAGCTACAGACTGAAGATCTAGTTATCTCAGACGCTAGTGGAAATGCTCTGGCTCTCGCTGGAGTTATGGGTGGAAATGAAAGTGGCGTTAATGAAGGAACGACTGATATTATTCTAGAGTCGGCTTACTTCACGCCGTCTGGAATCCGCCGCAGCTCACGTAGAATGGCACTTGGCTCTGATTCTTCTTACAGATTTGAGCGTGGCACTGATCCTCAGAATGTTCTAGCAGCATCTACTTATGCAGCGAAACTTATCCTAGAGATAGCAGGTGGTGAAATAGCTAGTCATACTCTAACAGCTGGTAATCCTCCAACGCTAGTAGCTCCTGTGAAGCTTGATACAGTGAAGCTCAAGCAGATGATGGATGACAGTATTACACTAGATGCAGCTAAAGAAATTCTAACAAAACTAGGTCTAACAGAAAAAGCAAATAATGAGTGGGAGATCCCTCACTTCAGATTAGACCTTGGTAGACATATTGATTTAGTAGAAGAGATAGCTCGTGTGCACGGCCTTGATAATGTGACTTCACGTTTCGGGGGCGCTTATGTTGCGGAGAGCGATGTAGACCGTGCTTATGATTACCAGCTCGATGCTAAGAAGCAACTTACAGCAGTAGGATTCTACGAAACTCATACGATGAAAATGATCGCTCACGAAGGCACGGATAACGCGATTGCGAAGCTTCCAGATGCGTTACCTTTGAGACTTTTAGCTGATGGTGATCTGATAGAGGTGTCACTTCCACTCAGTGAAGATCATGCAATTTTAAGACCGAGTCTTGTGCCTGGACTAGTAGCGACAGCCGCTAGAAATATACGCCAAGGAGCTAAGGGTATTCGTTTATTCGAGATGGGTAAACAGTTCCGTAATGCAGGTGGTGGTAAGACTAAGGATTTGGAAGCTGAGTCACTAGCTCTACTGATGACTGGTGAATCCGCTGACTCTAACTGGGCAAATAAGCAGCCACAAGTGAGTGACCTATTTGATCTTAAAGCAGTAATTTCTACTCTACTTCCTAAAGTAATGGTGCAGTTGAAGCAGCGTGACAGAGATGGTTATATTATTGCAGCTGATGTGTTAGCGGATGGCAAACCAATGGGAGTTTTTGCGCAAATGACTCCTAAGAGATGCCGAGAACTAGACTCTACGTATCCGATCTTTGTCGCCGAGTTAGACTTAAAGAAGCTACAGCAGCTTGGCACAGGGATGGAAAAAGTGGACGAGCTTCCACAATTCCCGGGATCTAGTCGTGATGCTGCTATGGAGACTCCAATTGAGCTCACGAATGAGAAAATCGAGCAAGCAGTGAAGAAGCACAATGAATCACTGCTAGTAGACTTTTATTGTTTTGATGTATTCCGTGACCCAAGTGGAGAAAAATTAGCTGCGGCTAAAAAATCTGTAGCCTATAGATTCTCTTATAGGTCACCATCGAAGACCCTGAAATCTAGTGAGGTTGATAAAGCTCATAAGAATCTTCTAGATCATCTTCAAAATACCCTTAAAGTAACCTTTAGATAGATTTATTGATACTGTTGAAATGTTAGAAGAGCGCTACAAAATTATAAAATTGTTAGGTAAAGGACGCACTGGTGGCGTTTATGAAGCCGAGGATACTCATCTAAAACGAAAGGTCGCTATGCGTAGATTTTTCTCTCAGTGTGATCAAATAGAGGTGTCTGACTATAAAGAAGATTTTGTCGCTATTTCACAAAACCTCTCTGCTCTTCAGCATCCAAACCTACTGAGAGTTTATGATGCAGGCGTCGATACTGATGGAGCGTTTATCATTTCACAGCTTCTTATGGGAGACACTCTTCATAATAGACTAAAAGAAAAGCCGCTCTCGGCTTGGGATGTGTATGATGTAGCTAACCAGATGCTCGACGCTCTGAGCACAGCACACCATGCAGGCTTTGTCCATGGAGCAATCACTCCAGGTTCTATCCTTATGTCGCCTAGAGCGAGGGGAGGGCACCTGTATGTTATTCTAGATATGGGACTTTGCCGTCTTGCTCCGCTTATTCAGGGTGAAGATTCTGTGCTATTGATGATGGCTGACCCGGCTATTTTAGCGCCTGAACTTTTTGATGGAGCTCTTGCAGACGTAAGAACAGATCTATATATGTTAGGTCACATACTATATATGTGCCTAGCTGGAGGTCACCCGTTTGCTGGTGAATCTCTAGAGGAGTGCGGGAAATTACATAAAAAAGGTTTGCCTCCATTGCAGATCTACGCTACTGATGTCTTGGAAGATTTCATAGAGTGGATAAATTGGCTCTGCATGATCAATCCGATAGATCGCCCAGAGTCTACTGCTCAAGCATTAGCAGCACTTCCTAAAGTTGCTAAGCCAGTAAGGTCCACGCAGATTAGAAATAATCCAGTATCACCACCGCAGATGGTAGGCACTGGGTCACAATTAGCCAGAGGTCAATTGTCGACTTTTACAGGCAATCCAGCAAGTCATGCTGCAGGGACTCAAGTAGTGAACCCAACGGGGATTTCACAGGTGCCATTACCGATAAAGAAAAATTCTAAAGTGCTACCGTTAATCATAGGTGGCGTAGTTATCACGGCTCTCATAGGCACTCTCATCATGGCAACTTCTGGTAAAGAGGACAAAGGAACGATTGCTAAAGCTAAAGAAAAAATTGTTAGAGTAGCAGAACCTCTAGCGACTCCTACAGCCGCGGAAATAGCCGAAGAAAAATCTCTGGGAGAAAAAAAGAAGCAAGTGCTCGGTCTCTATATTAATGACGACGACAGTATTAAAAGTCTGAGCACCTACGATACTAGCAAAAAATGGCGATCGATCGATGGTGGGAGTATACAGCAAAGTGATAATGAACTAGGTTTTTCTGATACTAGCACCACAGATAATCCAGGGATCAAACACGGCTTCTCTCGCTCGCAGGTAAATGATATTTTTGATCTGGGCTGGTTAGTCACCTATAAAGTGAAAGTCAAATCTGGGAAACATATTGTAGGCTGGAATCTCTCCGATGCTCAAAATAGTGAGTGGATGAATGCTGATAAGGGAGTTAGCTGGGGGATCAATATTGAGCGAGACGGTGAAGATGTGATTATCACAGATTACTATAGAAATTCTCACTCATTAAAGCTCAATGATAATGGTGATAAGGAAATAGAGATCACCGCCCAATGCAGACCAGGCGATATTGAAGGTTATTACGATGTTTATATTAACGGGGAAAAGATTTGGAGATCTCGTTTGAATCAATCGACTGGTTTTGGATCTAACTGGAATAAAAACCTCTTTAGTGCTTCATCTGTAGATCCAGCAAATCAAGCAGAATGGTCATTCAGCGAGCTCAGCATGAAGACAATAGAAGCTGACTAAAAATAAAGATACTTCGAAATTTGAATTGTTGTAGACAGTTAATTTCTGTAGTTTTTAGGCATGATTAAATTTCTTCATACCAGAATCAGAGTTTCAAACCTTGAAGCCTCGATCTCATTTTACCAAAAGCTAGAATTCACACTAGGCGACCAGAAAACTTCTCCTGAAGGCAACCAGCTGGCGTTTTTACATTTGCCAAGATCTGAGCACTTTCTAGAGTTGACGCATTCCCCAGACTACAAAGTGGAATTCCCTGAAGACTTAATGCATACCTGTGTAGGAGTCTCTGATGTGATCGCTTATTGTGATCAATTAGAGAATGATGGGATAGAGATTTGGCCTGGAAACTGGAGAGTGAAATTTGCGGATGAGAGTAATCGTAAAATGGCATTTGTGACTGATCCAGATGGCTACGAAGTAGAGATTTTATCTCTCTAATAATCTTTTAATATACAGTAATGCACATATCTATTTTAGAACTTTTTAGTATCGGTATTGGACCATCGTCTTCACACACGGTAGGACCAATGAAGGCAGCTTGCGCTTTTATTAATCAGCTGATGTTGTCTGAGAGCTCTACGAAAGTAGATTCTGTTAGATGTGATTTATATGGTTCATTAGCTGCGACTGGAAAAGGTCACGGCACAGGCATGGCTATTATATTTGGTTTCATGGGTGAGATGCCAGACACTGTTGAGGTCGCGACAATGGATCAGCGCTTACAGGATTTAAAAGACTCTCAGGAGCTCACATTACCTGGGGGAAAGGTAGTTCGTTTTGTAGAAAGCGAACATGTCGATTATCACCGACTTAAGCCACTGCCTCTACACCCCAACGGGATGCATTTCTATGCGACGGACACTGAAGGAAATGTTCTCTCAGAAGAAATTTACTATTCTCTAGGTGGTGGATTTATTTCTACAGAAGCAGATTTAAAAGAAGAAGCACCTATCCTGACCCCGATAGAAACCCCTCATCCTTTTGATACTGGTGATGACTTATTGGAGCAGTGTCAGGGTATGAACTGCACCGTTGCGGAGCTAATGATAGCTAATGAAAATGCGATTCGTCCAGAAAAAGAAACACGTAGGATGTTAGATAAGATCTGGCAAACAATGCAAGAATGTGTCCAAAACGGAATCAAAAACAGCGGCGTTCTTCCTGGTGGACTCAAGGTAATAAGAAGAGCTAATAAACTTCATCAGCAATTATTAACACATGGAGAAGCTCTCATTGCTGATCCTCTTTCTATCCTAGACTGGGTCGGGCTCTACGCTCTGGCCGTCAATGAAGAGAACGCTGGTGGCGGAAGAGTCGTTACTGCTCCTACAAATGGCGCAGCGGGTATTATTCCAGCTGTGTTGCACTATGCCACTCGATTTTCAAGAAGTCCTCACAGTGATGGGGTGCATCGATTTTTACTTACCGCTGCAGCGATTGCATCACTCTACAAAAAGAATGCATCTATCTCTGGTGCTGACGTAGGTTGTCAGGGTGAAGTGGGTGTGGCTTGTAGTATGGCTGCCGGTGCTTTGGTAGAATTTCTAGGCGGCACACCTGCTCAGGTAGAATGTGCAGCAGAAATCGGTATGGAGCATAATTTAGGACTCACCTGTGATCCTATTGGTGGCTTGGTGCAGATCCCCTGCATTGAACGAAATGCGATGGGCAGTGTGAAGGCTATCAGTGCCGCGAGAATGGCGATGAATGGTGACGGAACACATTTTGTTTCACTTGATAAAGTGATCAAGACGATGTGGAATACTGGCAAGGACATGCAGGAAAAATACAAGGAAACTTCCCGAGGGGGGCTAGCCGTTAACGTAGTAGAATGTTAAATTAATTAAATAGCATGCGCACAAAAGATTTTGATTACCCCCTCCCTGAGGAATTGATTGCTAGTAGACCACTGCTAGATAGATCTGGCAGTAGAATGCTAGTCGTCAACAGAGCTGAAGGAACTATAGAACATAGAATGTTCACTGACTTCCCTGAATACTTAGGTGAGGATGATCTTCTCATGCTGAATGATACGAAGGTGATTCCCGCTAGAGTATTTTCTAAGGATGGAGGCATCGAGCTCATCGTCACTGATCGTGTTACTGATACGGAGTGGAATTGTATGGTGAGACCTGGTAAGAAGATGAAGGTCGGCAGGACTGTCAAGGTTGGCAATTCTACTGGAGAAGTGATAGAAATTTTAGAAAATGGAAACCGTCTGATCCACTGGGATACAGCTCTTGATCTTAATGAACATGGATCGCTTGCTCTGCCTCATTATATGGGACGTGATAGTGATAACGAAGACCTAGACCGTTATCAAACCACATTTGCTCGTGAAGAGGGTGCAATAGCGGCACCTACTGCAGGTCTGCATTTCACCAAGAACATGCTCTCACAGCTATCACATGACTTCTTAACGCTACATGTAGGCGTAGGGACATTCAGACCAGTGAAAGCGGAGAATATTATCGATCATGATATGCACTCTGAGCACTACTATCTGAGTGGTGAGACAGCAGAGAGGATTAATAGGTCAAAGCGTGTCACAGCTGTTGGGACTACCTGCACCAGAGTGCTAGAGAGTCTTGGTAGAGAGAATCAAGAACTTACAGAATCTCACGGTGAGACTGACATTTTTATCTATCCTGGATTTGAGTTCACTGTGATAGATAGGTTACTCACTAATTTTCATTTACCGATGAGCACACTGATTATGCTGGTAAGCGCCTTTGCGGGTAAGGGGCTCACGATGGAGGTATATCGCCAAGCTGTTGAGAACAAATATCGTTTTTATTCTTACGGCGATTGCATGCTTATTCTATAAAAAAGCCACACAGACAATGCTGTGTGGCTTTAAATTGTTATATTAGCTCTAGTCGCTAATTACTGTCCTTTGTCATCTGGATTGACTTCATTCACTGGTAAGTTGAACAGAGTTAGGTTAAAACACCTAACAGCGACAGAGGATAATATAAAGAGTTCATAAATTTTATGATTTAACTAAGTATTTACTTAAGGGAACCTCTGGCAGCCTGTAATAATTCCGCTTTAATATTTTCAAATTTGTCTGATAGATTAAATTGAGCTTATGAACTTCCTAGATCTTCAAATGGGTGACCACATTCCAGATGCTAAAATGATTTGGGATTTTAAAGAACTCATTGAGAAGGACGGACGTGATGGAAGTAATCAGCTCTTTAGCTGTTTTCATCAAATGTTAGACCAGAAAGGCCTGTTAGCTAAAAAAGACCAGGCTATTTTAGCTGATAGTGCCTACCAGTCAGAGAAAAATGAGCCAGTGATGCTGGATCACAATTAAGAAGACTTCATCATCGCTAAAGCCTATCGGAATAAACCTCTGACTGACCCGAATCAGACCAAACTCAAACCCACTAATCACCCCTAAACAGAAAACGCTCAAACCCCTTATGAATAGAGGATTGAGCACAGTTAAAACTGTAACGGACTAATTCACACTAATCCGAACTAAACTATCGATTTAAAATTTGTAAGTTCTATAGAATTATATTAATATTCAATGATCTAAGAACCTGTGGACTAATTTTGGACTACACCCTAGATGAAACGTTGACTTCCACGCCAAAGGTGAAGTTGCCACCGTAATTTACGGCATCAATAAGACGTAGTGCCTTTTTTGCAGGCTGTATGTAGCGCGCTGCACATTAATGTAAGACGTTTAAGGTATGCCTCACCATGGAATTTTGAGAGTCTTCAACTTGAAGGAACCCATAGAACTTAATCCTTCAAACCTTCATCCGTCACATTACTCATGTCCTATATATTATGATTTTTAGCTTAACGTATTAGATCACTCGACCCGAGTGTCGGGACGTTTGGTGATTTGGATTGTTGAGATTGTTGTCGATAGTCGCCGACAGTTAAGCAGCCACCCCTTTAATAAACGTACTCACATAATCGATGACTCGGCTTAGCACACGTTCGCGGGTTGGCTTGCGTTCGCTGAGCTTGAGCTTGCGCTCGATCAATTGGACTATGTCGGGGTTGGAGAGTGGTTCTTTGCCTGTGTAGATGTAGCGGTCGATCACTTTGGCGAGTTTGTCCTCGTTGAGCTGCTCTTCCTTCACTAGCTCGTCGAATGCCTTGCGCCTTTCTTGTTCCCAGTACTCCTCGAAGCACTCTGGGATTTCGGCGGCGTTGGTGATGGTTGGGAGAGTGGTTTCGATGAATTGCTCGATGAGTTCCTTCTTGGTGCGTAGCTCTGGATCTCCTGCTAGAGCGTCGAGAATACGTTTCTTGATTGCTTTCTGTTCAGCATCGTCAGCGTCATGGAGCCGGGCGAGGAGCTGGAGGATGTATTGGACGTTGATCACGTCACGGTGGATCAACTCTAGCTCGAAGTCGACATCGTCGAGGATCGAGACTTTCTCGGTCGTGGTGTCTGATTTGACTTTGTCGTAGAGGTCGAGGTAGGCGCTTTTGAAGTCGGCGTAGTCTGTGGCTGAGATACCAAGCTCAGTTTCGTCGAACTCGGCGTAGCTTTCGAGGATGTTCATCAGCCTCATTAGCTCACGGAAGGTCTTGATGAATGTTAGTTCAGCTTCCTCGTCTGGGAGGTCTTTGACGTCATCGGCTGTTTCACATTGAGCGGTAAGGTCGTTGACCACCTCATTGAAGAGTTCGACGTATTTGTCATAGGGAGGAATGAAAATTTCCTCCTTGGCATCGACGTTAGAGAAGAGCTGGAGGGCTTCGTCTGTGCGTGCTTTGAGGTTGCGGAAGACCACGATGTTGCCCTGTGATTTCACTTGGTTGAGAATCCTGTTGGTGCGGGAGTAAGCTTGGATCAATCCGTGGTAGCGAAGGTTCTTGTCGACGTAGAGCGTGTTAAGTGTCTTTGCATCGAAGCCAGTGAGGAACATGTTCACGACGAGCAAGATGTCGACCTTCTTGGCTTTGACCTTCTTGGCGATGTCTTGGTAATAGCCGTAGAATGACTTGGAGTCCTTGGTCGAGTAGTTCGTCCCGAACATCCCATTGTATTCCACTATGAAGCTGTCGAGGTGTTCTCTGGTGTATTTGTTGCCCACATCACCACCGACGATTTCTCCACCTTCGTCGAGAATACCGTCGGCGTCCTTGTCGTCTTCGTTGGCTGCGTAGCTGAAGATGGTGGCGACTTTGAGATTGTGTTTCCCTTCTTTCTTTTTCTTCGCGAAGAGCTGGTAGTACTGGATCAGCACATCCACCGAACTCACGCAGAACATGGCGTTGAATTGTGGGTGCTTGGTCTTGGCTTTGTGGCGGTCGAGAATGTAGTCGGTGATCTTTTCGAGTCTAGCTGGTGACTCCATCAGCTCCTTGGTGTCGATTCCTTCAACCTCGATGTCGACGTTGTTAGGGGAATCAGCCTTCTGCTTGTAGCGACCAACATATTCTACCGAGAACTTGAGAACATTCTCGTCCTTGATCGCATCAGTGATGACATAGGAATGGAGCTTCTTGTGAAAGAGGTCTTTGGTGGTGCGCTTCTTTCCATTCTTACTGGCTGCGTTCTCAGCAAAGATCGGGGTGCCAGTGAAGCCGAACATCTGCTGGTTTCTGAAGAAATCGACAATCCGCTGGTGTGTGTCGCCGAACTGGGAACGGTGGCACTCGTCGAAGATGAAGATGATCTTCTTGTCGCGTAGCTGCTCCATCTTGCTCAGATGTTGGGCTTTACTGATCGCGGTGTTGAGCTTCTGAATCGTGGTGACGATGAGCTTGGTGTCATCGGTGAACTGCTCGACAAGCTTTGCGGTGTTGTCGGTGCTATCGACACTCCCTTTGGAAAAGCTGTTGAATTCTGTGATCGTTTGGTAATCAAGGTCTTTGCGGTCGACGCAGAAGACTACCTTATGCACGTCTGTATGCCCTGTGAGGATCTGACTTGCCTTAAATGACGTCAGTGTCTTACCCGACCCCGTAGTGTGCCATATGTAGCCGTTTGCGTCCGTTTCTGGAGGATTCAGCACTCTATCAACAATCTTTTCAGTGGCGTAGAACTGATAGGGACGCAGCACCATGAGGATCTTGTTAGCCTCATTGCGCACGATGTACTGGCTGAGCATCTTGGCGAGATGCTGGCGATTGAGAAAAGCATCGGTGAAGGCTGTTAGCTCACGGATGGTTTGGTTGTCTTCCTTTGCCCAATAGAAAGTCTGTTTGAACGACTGCTTACCTTTGCTGTTCGCGTAGTACTTGGTGTTCACTCCATTGCTGATCACAAAGAGCTGGATGAAATTGAACAAGCCAGATCCAGCCCAATAGCTGTGGCGTTGGTAGCGATTGGTTTGGTTGAATGCCTCTTTTAGCTCCAGCCCTCGGCGCTTGAGTTCAATCTGCACAAGTGGCAGACCATTGACCAAGACGGTGACATCATAGCGGTTCTTGTAGCTTCCTTCCATGGTTACTTGCTGAGTGACTTGGAATAGATTGCGCTCTAGCTGGTTCTCATCGAGGAAATCGAGATAAACCGTCTCAGATAGTAAGCTAAAAACACGCCGTTGGCATTTGAACGGATGATGTTGAGGTCACCACCCAAGGCGATGTCTTTACGAACTACGCAGGAAGCCGTGGCAATATCGATGTGAGTTTCACCAGATGCAGGAATGATGACGTCATTAGCATGGCTCAAGACAAGTTCATTGAATGGAGTAGAAGTAGTAGAGAGAACGTCAGAGATGGTTTCCGAGTATTTTGTATAGAGTTCACCATATCGAATACATGCAGTCTTACCGTCTGGATCTAGATCATTCTTGGAGATGCCTTTACCTTTGGTGAAAGTGGCAATCTCCCCGAGTTTCTTGTCTTCCCAATCTGGGTAGGGGGTTTCCGTTTTGTTCTTCGAAACTGTTTTTTCCCAATTAGTATTGAACTCTCCAAACCGCAACTTCGGCACCAATGTTTGTTCCATACTCATCTTAGAACGGAGCCTTGATGTTGAGTTCTTTGCAAAAGCTGGCGATGGTGGCGTTGGTCGCTTCCATTTCAGTTTCTAACTCTTTGAGATCTTCACTGACGGCATCGAGGTCGACGGGTTCTTCTTCCTCGAAGGTGTCGACGTAGCGGGGGATGTTGAGGTTGTAGTCGTTTTCCTCGATCTCTGAGAGTGGGGCGAGGTAGCTGAATTTGTCGATGGCTTCACGCTTGGTGAAGGTGTCGACAATTTTGCTGATGTCGGCGGGGCGCAGTTGGTTTTGGTTGCCGACTTTTTCGAAGCATTCTTTTCCCGAGGCATCGATGAAGAGGACATCGTCGGTGCTGCGTTGCTTCTTGAGAACGAGAATACAGGTAGGAATGCCCGTACCGAAAAAGATATTGGCGGGGAGACCGATGACAGCATCGAGGTAGTTGCGCTCGGCGATAAGGTATTTTCGAATGACTCCCTCGGCAGCTCCACGGAAGAGAACGCCGTGCGGAAGTACACACGCCATAGTTCCATCCTCATCTAGGTGGTGGATCATGTGCTGGACGAAGGCGAAATCAGCTTTGCCCTTAGGAGCGAGCTTGCCGTAGTCAGAGAAGCGTTCGTCGGATTCGTGGATGGTGCTGGCTGACCATTTGGCAGAGAAGGGAGGGTTGGCGACGATGGCTTCGAAGCGTTTGTCGGCGTGCTGTGGTGCTGGGTGTTCTAGCGTGTCCTCATTGCGCAGATCGAAGCGGGAGTAGTGGACATCATGAAGAATCATGTTCATCCGTGCGAGATTGTAGGTAGTCGGGTTCATTTCCTGCCCATAGTAGCCAGAGACGTCTTCGACTTCCTTGGCGATACGGAGCAGGAGGGAGCCAGAACCACAAGTGGGGTCGTAAACGTCCTTGAGCGAGGTTTTGCCGACTGTGACGATCTTGGCGAGGATGCTGGAGACTTGCTGAGGAGTGTAGAATTCTCCCGCCTTCTTTCCTGCACCCGAGGCGAATTGACCAATGAGGTATTCGTAGGCATCACCGAGGACGTCTGAGTCGGCGTCACCGAGCTTGAAGTCGATGGCGTCGAGGTGGGTGAAGACCTTGGCGATGAGTTCATTGCGCTGGTTGACGGTCTTGCCGAGCTTGGAGGAGTCGAGGTCGATCTCTTCGAACAGAGCCTCGAAGTCTTCCTCAGAGTTGGTGCCTTGGGTGGAGTTCTCGATGTGCTTGAGGACTTTGGCTAGGTCTTTGAGAATGAAGTTGTCGACTTGCTTCGAGCCTTTCTGAGCGAGCGTGTGGAAGAGTTCTGACGGGTAGAGGAAGTAGCCGAGGCTTTGCAGGGCTTCTTCTTCGATGGCATCGAGCATTTCCTTGCCGTCCTCAGTGGCGGGGTCGAGCTGGGTGAACTCGGTGATGTCTTCCTCAGCTAACAATTTGTTAGCGTCGAGGTGCATTTTCTCCGAGAGATACTTGTAGAAGATGAAGCCGAGGATGTAGTCGCGGAATTCGTCCGCTCCCATTTTGCCGCGCAGGGTGTTGGCGATGTTCCAGAGCTGGGATTCGAGCTGCTTCTTTTGGTCTTCTGACATGGTTGGTTAGGAAAAAGGAGAAAGTGGGGAGGAGAAAGAGTGGGTGATAGGAAGGGGGAAGTTAGAATTTTCTAACGGCTGAAGCAGTTAAACACAACAGGACCACCGCTGCTATGCAAAATTTGACCAGATAGGAAAAAAATGAAAGATGACTCCAGGACTTAACAGCACTTGGATCTAGAGTGACAGAAAGAGGGTACCCCGTTTTGTGGAAATCAGATATTTTCCAATTCTGTGAAAGGGTAGTGGGGTAGGCGAGACCCAGAGCCAGTGTCGGAACACAAAAAAAGAGCAAAGTGACTTACAAAGTCTTAATTGCTCTATCCAATTTGGTTCTGATTTATGCCGCTTGAGTTTTAAGGTATCGTTGCACAGTAGAGAGTGAAACGTCCATAATTGCGGCGATTTCTTGAAGTTTTTTGCCCTCATCACGAAGCTCTGTGAGCTTATCAGCCAACTTTGAAGGTATCGGGATACTGCGCCCTTTTCCATTCTTAGGAGCCCAGCCCCCAACGGCATCCACATCACACCACCACTGACTGTCAACCTCCCTCAGCCAACTCATCTTCAATCTCAGCTCTCCTTAATCCGATACCTAGAGCCATTTTGACAATCATCGCCTAGGAGTTAGGTAAACCTTCGCAATCAGTCCAGATTTTCTCCATCATCTCAATCGAAAACGCCTTATAAGGCGTAATAACCTCTTTCAACAAAGCGTCATCCTTGAATGGACAGGTCACCGCAATTCCTTTGTTCTTTAGGTATTTCAACACCGCGGGCTTAAACAGTGAGCGAACAGCCCTCATTCGATTATTCATAGTGGCAGCCGATGCATCACCGACATCACAAATGTCATAAAAACTCACTCCCTCGAAATCTTCGATATGCTCAATACTCGCAAATGCAGCAACCTGCTTCAGTCGATAGAAGTAGCTCTCTGCCGTGCTAGGCTTAACTGGGTCGGGGTTCTTCGACGGAATATTGAACTCCTCTATAGTCGTTTTGACGTTCTTTTACGAACTGGCTGACCTAGCGCCTTCGCTACGGCGTCATCCCACTCTGGATATTCTCCCGAACGAAGGAAGCCGAGAATTTTCTTCACTCGATTTGTAGCCTTCTTGGGATCGTCGGTCTGCAAATTAGCTGAACGCTGCTTACCTCCGTAGGATTTTCGAAATCGGTAAGACGTTCCGTGAATGTCCACACCCTTTATCTCGATTTTCTTGCTCCCTGCCCTGCCTCAGTCATGCCACAACGGATAGACTAGTCCAAGAGCATTTATTCTAGTCCAAATGGACAAAATGTCGAATTAGGGCGAATCTCATCGAACTACTTCGAACTAATTCACACTAGATCAAACCATAGTCCAATTTTAAAACTCGTAGTTGATGTAGAAGTTGAACTGACCACCTTTGTCAGCCTTGTCATCGCCATCTGGAGTCTTGAGAGGAATGGCGTAGTCGAGTGCCAGTGGACCAAATGGAAGGTTAAGTCTTAGACCTATACCTGCGTCTGAGTAACGATCACTTGGGCTAAAATCGAAGCTATCTTCGTTAACAAATCCGGTGTCGTAGAATATTGCGAAACGAACATTTTCTGTGAGCGGGAATGTAACTTCGGCAGTGAGGAACGTTGACGTGTTACCACCGAGTGCTTCACCAGATGCAGGGTCACGTGGACCTACATCACGAAATTCGAAACCACGAAGGCTTTTCGCTCCACCTAGGAACTCACGCTCGAAGATAGGAACATCACCGCTTCCATCCACAACATTTACTGCTCCTTCTAGTGTAAGAATAGAGTCATACCAGAGATTCCAGTGTTTAGACGCGGCTGCGTTTAGTCCGTATATTTCGACATCACCACCTAGACCTGAGTAACGGATACCCAGATCTATCTTGTGTCCGCGTCTTGAATTAGTCAGAGCATTTCGGCTATCATAAACATAATTTAGAGATACTGAACTACTGAGGAAATCACCTTCCTCAGTTTGGAACGCTGGGCTAGCTGTAGTTTCTGCATCAACCTCAATATTCTCCAGACGATACTCAGCACGGATATAAGCACGCTTGCCGAGTGGCTTACGGATATAGACTGCGCCACCGACATTCACCTGATCATATTCATCACTGAAGAACTGTGAACTTTTATAGTAAAGCTCACCACCAAGAGATAAACGCTGTCCGAGGAACCATGGTTCTACGAGTGACACCTTGAAATCTTGTCTCTCAGATCCCATACGAATATTCATGCCAAAGCGCTGGCCACCACCAGTGAATTTCATCGGATTGTGGATATCAAAGTTAGTCTGCTCTAGGTTTATATATCCTATGACGCTGTCGATAGAACTGAAACCAAGACCGAAGCTAAGGCTACCAGTTCTCTTCTCGTCCACGCTCACGTCGATATCTCTGTAGCCTTTCTGATTACTCTGTGCTGGGCTGACACTGACTCTACTGAAGTAGTTAAGATTATTCAGCCTTCTCTTAGTTACATCGAGATCTACTGTGTTAAAGTTATCACCTGGCTTAAGTGGGATTTCACGACGAATCACTCGGTCCTGAGTTTTATCATTCCCTTCAATAGTCACCTTGCCCACTCTGTAGAAGCGACCTTCTATTACACGGTAAACTACATTTACTTTATTAGATCCAGCATTGGTCACTTCTGGTCTAACTCTAGCATCCGCGTAACCTTTAGATCCGTAGTAAGAGCGGATCGTTTTTTTATCTTCTCTGATCTTCTTAGAAGAATAGGTCTTATTTGCAACTAAACTCAGTACTGGTGAAAGTTCTGCCGCCTTGAAAATTTTCATCGGACCAAATGCGACCTTATTCACAGTGTATTTAGCTCCTTCGTTAATCGTGAGAACGAGATCTGCTCTTCCGTCCTCAAGTGGGACACGGCTAAACCCAGGAGAAGTAACTCTGAGGAATCCATTCTCTCTGTAATGCTCAAGAATAAGTTCCTTGTCATCTTCTAATTTATCGAGATCAATATTTCCTGACTTAGTGATGAATGAGAAGAATCCCTTCTGCTTTGTCTTCATCAAATTTCTGAGTGTGTGGCTTTGGATAGAGTTATTTCCTGAGAATTTAATCTTACGCACAACACTCTTCTGACCTTCAGTTATAGTATAAATGATGTCTGAGTAGCCTTTTCTACTCGTAGGGTTCACATTGTGACTCACTACTACATCTGGGAAACCAAATGCGTGGTATTTCTCCGAAATCTTATTACGACCAGCTAAGATGAGAGCGTCTGTAATCAGAGTGCCTGGCTGAATCTCCAAATATTTCAGCAAACTTTTATCACTAAACTTAGTATTATTAGTAAACCCAACACCTCCAACGAGTGACTGAGTGTCTACTTCTACGATAAGCTTAAGACCACCACCTGCTATGTCAGCGAAGATGTCTACATTGTCGACTAAGCCCTTCTCTACTAGATTATGGATGTCATCATCGATCTTTTCAGCTGAAAAAAATTGGCCAGCTTTAGTGGCCATATTGTCCAAAATACGCTGACGAGCGACTGTCTCTGCACCTTTGTATTTCACCTGGATCGATGCAATACGCTTTCCTTGTAGGTCTTCCTGCGCCGTAGCTGTGTGCGTGCTCGCAATAACGACCAGAGCCGTAAGCAGTATCGATAATAATTTTCTCATAATTAGTAATGTTAGGATCTTGGTGGAGCTATTCCCTGTAGAGTCATCTACTGAAAGGCTGAATTGATCAACCCAGCTAACACCGCCCCAATAACAACCATTTCTATGCTCTAGGTCAAGGTATTATCAGTAAATATCACTCCTAAACCGCCCCGATTTTAGCCCTAATAACGTTGAGTGTGCTGACTTTAATTTGTAATATCTATATTTATTGAAAGACAATTTACGTTAGGTAACCTCTGGCAGCTTGTAATAATTCCGCTTTAATGTTTTCAAATTTGTCTGATAGATTAAATTGGGCTTATGAACTTCCGAGAGCATGAAAAAGGTGGCAATTTATTCTTAACCATTGAACACCAGTAAAAGATGACTAAGCGCACTGTTGGAGTCTTAAAACTTAAAACGATCATCGATTGGAATGCTTTCCTGGCTACACCGATCCAAGTGATAGGCTACGCCGAGGATGTCTATGAGTAATGGATAATCAGACTATCACCCTCAATCCTATGCTACATATGGGATTGAGGGTGATGGTGAAACAGGAAATAAGAAACCAAACCAACAAAATAGAAAATGAAAAATATAAACTAACAGGGCAAGCGAAAAAGGACGTGAAAGAGCAGCTAGTATCAACTATCAACACCGCTGCTTCATCCGCAGTCTTCCATCGGAGGTTTATCGGAGTCATGTTTCAGAACAAAGATTAACCCGTTGAAAATCAACGGGTTAATCTAATAAAAATGGTCGGGGAGACAGGATTCGAACCTGCGACATCTGCGTCCCAAACGCAGCGCTCTACCAAGCTGAGCTACTCCCCGATCGATTAAAATCTTTGTTAGAACGTCGAAATATTCTCTTGGTGCGGGCGGAGAATCCTCGAAAGTGACCAATTAATCAAGCTATCTTTTACTAAAAATGCATTTTTATTTTAACCTTAGACTAACAAAGCTCTAAAATAAACCTTATATCACTATTCACAGCACCCAAAATCACAGCCCATCCGCCGACGCCCTCTAACACAGTAAAGCCCTAAAGAATGGCAAACTTATCAGCCAACCATCAATATAGAACAATGATCGACTCAGAAACATGGTATCAGTGTGACCGCTGCACCGCATGCTGCAAATGGCCAGGTGACGTCCGGGTTGAAGATAACGAGATTGAAGCCATCGCCAAGCACCTCAACATGGGGACCGATGACTTCATCCAGAAGTTCACCAGACTCAGGATGAACCGAAATGGTCTCTCACTTATTGAGCACGAAAACCACGAATGCATCATGCTAGAGGACGATAAATGCAAAATTCAAGACGTAAAACCATTTCAATGTAAAGGATTCCCAAATCGTTGGAATTTCCCCGATTGGCAGAAAGTCTGTGCAGCCAAACCTGTCCCTATGACAAAAGCCATTAAATTAGGGCTAGTTGAAAGAGGTGAAATCTCTGCTAACCACCCTCTCCGAGGCCGAGATTTAAGCTAACAATTTCCCTTTTGAAAAAAAATCATACTTATAAGTAAAAAGATCTTGCGGTAACGTAAAAAATATGGTTTTTTCCGTCCGTGCTAACCAGTGTCCCGTTCGTCTAATGGTTAGGACTCCGCCCTTTCACGGCGGCAATAGGGGTTCGAATCCCCTACGGGATGCCATTCTTCTTTCTGAAGAGAATGCATAAAAAAGCTTCAATCTTTCTTGGATTCAACTAATTAATGTAGCTTCAGTAATTACTTACTGACGGCGTAAGATCAGAGCTAGGTCTCCAAGACCAATGAGGACTGTGGAAGATGGCTCGGGGACTGATGATATATCTCTGAGCTGATATCCTGAAAGGTAAGAGCTTGTATCAGTACCGAATGAAGAATGGAAGCCTTGTGTGGTAGCATCAGCAATAAATGTGCCAGTGATCCACGCTCCATTTTCTACCGTTCAGGAGTATAGACTTTTGGGCTTACTTGATGATGACGATGAGTGCTCTGTGATCGCTTGCTGTGTCTCCGCGGGGGGTGTCGAGGACGTAGGACTTTTCTAGCTCTATTTTGGGTAATAGTTTATTAGATGCGAAGGCGAAATCGAATCTTGAGTAGATGTCCTCTGTAGCCCAATACTGGGTCCATTTTGTCCCGTCTCTTGCCTCTAGTTCTAGTGGTCGTAGTGAGTTCCCCCCTCGGTAGGGTCCTTTGATTGTGCGGATTACTTGAGATCGCTTGGTGTCGTTCATGTCACCATAGACAAGAAGCATGGGTGGGTTATCTGCACCGAGAATCTCGGTAGCTCTGTTACGTAGAATCAGTGCCTCGTGACGGCGGATCACAGCTTGGTCGTATTCCTTGACTGGGCGCTTAGATTTTAGATGAGCTCCTAGTAGACGGATCTCACCAGCAGGGCTCTTGATAGTAGCGTCTAGGAACCCGCGACTCACTTTAAACTCTTCATTACCTATCGTGTATGAGCGTAAGGGTGATGGATGCTCCTCTATGGGATAGCGTGAGAGGAGAGCTAGGCTTCGCACTGGGTCTTCTCCAGCTGTCAGATATTGATAAGGTAGATGATAGCCAGCTTTCTTTAGCCTGACTTGAAGGTCATCGAGATCATCTTGATCCCCGATTTCGCAAATACCGAGAACATCAGGTTTCGTTCTAGCTAGGTTTTCGATGAGATCATCGATTTCAGCCTCTGGCTTTGGTCTGAGTTGCTTGCCCCTGCGCATCGTCAGATAGTTGCGAACATTGTAGGCTACGAATCTGACCTCACTGGACGGATGATTTGTTGTCTCTGAGTTAGATTTGGCATTGGACTTAGGGGTGCTCTTCTCAGTAGTGGGGACTTGGGTAACACTTTTTGACTGATCACTCCATGGTGGAGTGCTGGGTTCTTCTTTGCAACCAATAGTCAGGGTGGCTATTGAAACGAGGAGTGTCAGCAGGAATGCCGAGCTGATACGTGGGTAACAAAAACCCTCACGGAGTAAGCTCTGCGAGTTTGGGGATTTGTTTATCCTGATGATTTTTCTTTGTGAGGAAAAGTGAGTCAGAGTTTTAAAATGTAAGAGATTGATTAAGAAGCTTTTTCTGAAGCTTCATCTGATTTCTCAGCTTTAGTTACGATCGCCTTTTCTTTAGCAACATCAGACTCAGCGGTCTTGATTTCTCTCTCGAACTCGTCACGAGCTCGTTTGAATTCTCCGGTGCTTTTGCCGATGCCTCTTGCTAGCTCAGGGAGTTTCTTTGCTCCGAAAAGTAGTAAGATGATGATGAAAATTGCGGCCATTTCTCCACCGCCTAGACCCATTATGGCTAGAGAGTGTGTGATTTCAGTGATTGTGCTCATGTGTTTATTTTATAGTAGTTTACTTATTTAGCAATCTTTATTACGTGATGGGAATGCTGATCTTTCAGCTAATTTCCTTTTGATTCAGTCATTACTTCACTACTGCTCGCTCAAAAGAAGCCATGAAGCACATTACATCTGAAGAAAGGCATACTATCGAGCATCTGCTCAGTCAAAACCTAAGCCCAACAACTATTGCAACGCAGTTGGGGCGTTATCAGTCTACTTTCACTCGTGAAATAAAGAGCAATGGTGACCACAGAAACGGGGAATATCGCAACGACTTAGCAGAGCGTAAGGCTCAAGATAGGCAAAAGTTTAAAACCAAGAGGCGCGACTATACACTGGCTATTGAAGTTTATATTGAGAGAGAATTTGCCAAGTAGGATAGCCCCGAGCAGATTGTGGGAAAAGAGGTTTAGAGAAGGCTCTATGCAGTGAAATCCGTAATGCAACAAGCATTGATAAGCGTCCTGGAGTCGTGGACGAGCGTAATCGCTTGGGCGATTTAGAGCTAGATTTAATGATTGGTAGTGGTCATAGCGGAGCTATTTTAACCATCAACGACCGAGTCAGTGGACTTCTCATCATGGAGCAACTAAGAGGTAAACAGGCAACAGAAATAACTGCCGTAACAATCGCACGACTAACACCTTACAAGGATCAATTGCACACAATCACTTCAGATAATGGCAAAGAGTTCGCCGGTTATCAGGAGATAGCAAAAGCATTAGAAATTGATTTCTTTTTTGTGCATCCCTATCATAGCTAGGAAAGAGGATCTAACGAGAATCTCAACGGTCTAATCCGCCAATACATACCGAAAGGCACGAATATAGCGAAGCTCCCTTCAGAGCTGTTCCCTAAAGTTGAAAAAGCTCTAAACGACAGGCCAAGGAAACGGCATGGCTATCAGTCACCTCAAGAAAAACCTCAACAATGAACCAACGAAGAGAAAGTTGCATTAGTTAGTTCAATCTAAATCTGGAGTAACCAGCCGACACCTATACATAAAAAGCATCTCAACTAATATTAGCTGAGATGCTTGACTTTAAAAAGTATGATATACAACTTTAGTAATTACTTACTACGGCGTAAAATCAGAGCTAGGGCTCCAAGACCAATGAGGGCTGTGGAAGATGGCTCGGGGGCTGATGTTATCTCTCTGAGCTGATATCCTGAAAGGAAACTGTTTACATTAGTCTGGGCTGAAGAATGGAAATTTTGTGTGGTAGCATCAGCAGTAAATGTGCCAGTGATCCACGCTCCATTTTCTATAGTTCCAGAAGATCTTTTTTGAATAGTGATACCATCACCAACGTTCATCGTAAGTGGGCTCCCTGAGTTATAGCCGAAGAAGGTTTGAAGTCCATATTCAACTCCGATCGTTAGAGCTGTCAATATTACCGGACCAGTTACAAAACGCTTAAACTGTCGGTATAGTAAATCAAGGCTTGCATCACCTGTGCTAACTTCGCTAATAGACCTCAGCGGTCTCCCAAGGTCAATAGCGGTAAAGGTTACTCCATTGATTGTCGTTGTATCAGTCCCTACTCGGTCAGAGTTCACCATGTTGAAAGCTTTTATAAGCGTGCCCTTGGTGCTAATTTCAGACACCGCAGCGTCTAGATCAAATTCTCCCCATGCTATAGTAGCTGCTGAGGCTGATGTCATCATCGCTGTGGATGTCGCTAGAGCGACCGTATATTTATTAATTCGTATTGTGTATTTCATGTTTCAATGTTAGTAACTCCTTCGAGTAACTCCTTCGAGTAACTCCTTCGAGTAACTCCTTCGAGTAACTCCTTCGAGTAACTCCTTCGAGTAACTCCTTCGAGTAACTCCTTCGAGTAACTCCTTCGAGTAACTCCTTCGAGTAACTCCTTCGAGTAACTCCTTCGAGTAACTCCTTCGAGTAACTCCTTCGAGTAACTCCTTCGAGTAACTCCTTCGAGTAACTCCTTCGAGTAACTCCTTCGAGTAACTCCTTCGAGTAACTCCTTCGAGTAACTCCTTCGAGTAACTCCTTCGAGTAACTCCTTCGAGTAACTCCTTCGAGTAACTTATAAAATGTTATTATTTATAAAATCAGTTTGCAAGATAAAACTTCCAAAACCGAAAAATGGATCCATCCTCAGCATGGATCGGACTAACTGGAAGTAATAAGCTCTTTAGCTGTTTTCATCAAATGTTAGACCAGAAAGGCCTGATAGCTAAAGCAGGAAGCATCATTGATGCAAGCTTTGTTGATGCCCCAGCAAGCACACATGATAGCCATATTTTCGAGGAACTGTTAGCTAAAAAAGATCAGGCTATTTTAGCTGATAGTGCCTACAAGTCAGAGAAAAATGAGCCAGTGATGCTGGATCACAATTTAGAAGATTTCATCATCGCTAAAGCCTATCGGAATAAACCTCTGACTGAGCATTTCTAATAAGTGTTCAGTTCCAGAATTCATATTATTTTTAAGCTAGTAAGACATATTAAGCAAATCTTGCTGATTATTGAAAGTCAAAATAAGACTCAGCAAGAGTGAACTTCACTTCTGCACACCACCGCCATCAAAACAACTTTTCACATCCACCTCGCTGCTTAGGCAACGCACCAAACGCCCTACTCAGACAAGCATGGGGATGACTCACTCCATCCCAAACTCCCATCAGCCTCGCTAGTTCTTTTTCAAAATGCACCACAGCTCTCCACTCTGCATCCTTCTTTAATAGATACCCAAATCCTCGCACTAACAGACCATAGACCTCCTCCTCGTTGTCACCAGCCTCCATCACCCACTCCACAAGACTACTAAAATACCCAGCCACCATAGTATTCTTATAACTCTTCCGCATCCCCTCAGCATACTCACTTACCACCAACTCACGCAGAGTCCCCAATTCGCTCCGACTACTATCTACCCAACTCAACTCCGCATTATAAAATAAATCCAACTTCCCCGCAAACGCGCTTTTAGGCCTCCTAGCTCCCTTCGCCACCGTCTTCACCAAACCGACACCATCCACACACCACGTCACGATAAGACTCGTCTCAGTCAGCTTCGTTAAACGTAAAATAATCCCTCTCTCCGTGCGCATCTGCAATACACTAAAACATTATGCCAGATGTTAAATAAAATTCACTTGCCACCCCCACCATTTCATCTACATATCGACTCAACATGGCTAAAATTAACGACAACTTCCTCAAACTAAAAGCTGGCTACCTATTCCCAGAAATCGGTCGCCGTGTCTCAGCATTCACAAATGCTAACCCAGACAAAGCATCATCACTCATCCGATGTGGCATCGGCGACGTCACAGAGTCACTCCCACTTGCTGTCCGCGAAGCCATGCATAAAGCTGTGGACGAACTAGGCGAGCGTGACACATTCCGCGGCTATGGCCCAGAGCAAGGATACGACTTCCTCCGCAATACTATCGCAGACAATTTCTATTCAGAACTCCCACTCACTGCAGCGGACATCTTCATCTCAGATGGATCTAAGTGCGACACCGGCAACATCCTCGACATCTTCGGACCAGGTAACAAAATCGCTGTCACAGACCCAGTCTACCCAGTCTACGTAGACACCAACGTCATGATCGGCAACACAGGTGAAGTAGACGAAAACGGCCACTATGAAGGCCTCGTTTATCTCCCCTGCACCGCTGAAAACAACTTTGTCCCAGCTATCCCAGCAGAGAAAGTAGACATCATCTACCTCTGCTATCCTAACAACCCAACAGGAGCATCCGCTACTCGCGAGCAACTCACAGCTTGGGTAGACTACGCTATCGAGAACGACTCCATCATTCTCTACGATGCAGCCTACGAAGCCTTCATTCAGGACTCTAACGTCCCACGCTCCATCTACGAAATCCCAGGAGCAGAAAAGTGCGCTTTAGAATTCCGCTCATTCTCCAAGAACGGCGGATTCACTGGAGTCCGTTGTGGATTCATCGCCATCCCTGACACCGTCACAGGTGCATCATCCACAGGAGAAAGAATCTCTATTAAATCCCTCTGGAACCGACGCACATCTACCAAGTTCAACGGCGCATCTTACCCAGTCCAGCGTGGTGCAGAAGCCGTCTTCTCAGAAGCAGGTAAAGCACAAGTCGCAACACTAGTGGAACACTACATGAGTAATGCAAAGCTCCTCCGTCAAGCCTGCACAGAAATCGGTCTCAGCGTCTTCGGCGGTGAAAACGCCCCTTACGTTTGGGTAGCCTGTCCAGAAGGCCTCACTAGCTGGGACATGTTCGACAGAATGCTTAACGACGCAAACGTAGTCATCACACCAGGATCCGGCTTCGGCGCTGCTGGTGAAGGTTACTTCCGCATCTCTGCATTCAACTCACGCGAAAACGTCATCGAAGTCTGCAACCGCCTCAAAAAGCAACTCCAGTAACGTGACGGCGATTTATAATCGCCCAGCCCAACAACAATAATCCAAATCCACTGCCGAAAAAACAGTGGATTTTTTTACGTCGTAACGACTCCTCCCCTCGACTAACCCCCCATTAGCATAAGCCTCTAACAACCCCTCCAGAGCACCCACCTGTTCTTGGATCATCCGACTATTTTCAGTGTCTTTCACCAACCTTGATTTCTCATGCATTCGGACATCTCGCATCGTAGCAACAATATCTTCCCCTGTCTTTACTACAGACACAGGATCTCTAAACCCATGATATTCAGCTAAAAACTCAAAAAACCACTATAAACATCTCGAAATCACTTGACCCCAAGCACTTTCTTTCTTAACACCTCCATCCACTCCGCCAGAAATGTCGGAACTTATTAACTAAAATTGCAGGAGAGTTGCGGATAACGACTCGATCTACTGCTAACAAGCAACAACATAATATCATGGCAAAACGTAGTAAACGTTACAACAAAGCCGCTGAATTAGTGGACAGCACTAAGGCATATGGCATCGAAGCAGCGGTTGAGATTCTCAAGAATTTCCCAGCACCTAAGTTTGACCCAACAGTCACTCTTTCATTCAACATGGGCATCGACCCTCGTAAATCAGATCAAATGGTTCGTGGATCAGTTTCACTTCCACACGGCACTGGTAAAGACGTAAAAGTCATCGTATTCGCAACTGGCGACGCAGCGAAAGTAGCTGAAGCAGCAGGTGCAAACGAAGTAGGACTCGAAGACCTCATCAAAAAGGTGCTCGGTGGTTACACTGACTTCGACGTAGCTATTGCTACTCCAAGTGCAATGACTGAAGTTCGTAAGATCGCTCGTGTTCTAGGACCACGTGGTCTTATGCCTAACCCTAAGACAGGCACAGTAACTGATGACGTAGCTAAGGCTATCGACAAAGTTAAAGCAGGTAGCATCAACTACAAGCTAGACAAAAATGCAGTTATCGCAGCAGGCGTAGGCAAAGCATCATTCGATCAAGCTAAAATCGTAGAGAACGCAACAGCACTCATCGACTCAGTTGTCAAAGCTAAGCCAGCATCAGCTAAGGGTAATTACATCCAAAGCGTCACTATCGCATCATGCATGAACCCAGGCATTAAACTTGAGGCATCACTTTTCGCACTCCAATCTTAATAATTTAACCGAGGAACATCAATATGAATCCTGATAAGAAAATCATCATCGACGAGCTATTAGCAAGAGTAAACAGCTCACCTTACGTTCTCGTAATGGACTACACAGGCGTAACAGTGCCTCAGTTCTCAGAACTCCGCAACGAACTCCGTGAAAGCGGTGCAGAAGTGCACGTAGCCAAGAACACCTACATGAGAGCAGCCCTATCAGATGCAGGTCTTCCTGACATCAGCACTGAGCTTAACGGTCAGACTGCATTCGTAACAGGCGACGGCGAAGTATCTGCAGCTGCTAAAACAGTTAAAGGCTTCGCTAAGAAAGTTGAAAGTGTGAAACTCAAAGTAGGTATCCTCGACGGCGAGGTAATCGACGAAGAGAAAATCAACATTCTCGCTTCACTTCCATCAAGAGACGAGCTACTCGCAAAACTACTCAGCGTTATCAACGAGCCAGGAACATCTATCCTTCGTGCGATCAACGAAAACTTCGGGGACTCAGGTTCAAACGAAGAAGAGTAATCACTGTAACTCTGGTCTCACAGTCGGAGTCACTTTTAAATAATCTGATAAGATGGTCGCTTGAGGTAACTCTCGTGACCTGATAACTAAACATTGGCTCCTCGTCGGAAATTCGGCTGAAAATCTGAAATAACCCAGATGCCCTGGGTGCGACGAAACCTAAACACAAAACAAATAGAAAATAAATATTATGGCTGATCTAGCTAAAATCGCTGAGGAACTCGGCAAACTAACAATCATCGAAGCTGCAGAGCTCGTTAAGAATCTTGAAGAAGCATGGGGCGTTAGCGCTGCTGCTGCTGCTGCTGCTGTTGCTGGCCCTAGTGCTAAAGCAGCTGAAGAGAAGACAGAATTTGACGTTGTGCTTGAAGAAGCCGGCGGTAACAAAATTGCTGTAATTAAAGCTGTTCGCGGTGTTGCATCAGGTCTTGGACTTGCTGACGCTAAGAAGCTCGTTGAAAGCGCTCCAGTAGCTGTTGTCGAAGACCTTCCTAAGGAAGCTGCTGAAGAAGCTAAGAAAGCTCTCGAAGCTGCAGGTGCTAAGGTTGCTCTTAAGTAATCGATACTACCCTTTAAAAGCATTTTAAATAATGCTAAGCGGCTCTATCAGAAATGATAGAGCCGCTTTTTGTGTCCAGATAGCAGCTCAACACAAAAGTCTGCACCCCTATTGAGATGCCTGTTGAGACTACAAACCAACTAACTTAGAATTATTCTAAAAAAGGCTTGCACGTAGTCTCTGCATAGTTACGTTGCGACACAAATGGAAAATCATCAAAATGACCAACTCCAAGTCCCAGGACTGCGCATGACTAAGCAGCGTAAGAAAGTTTATCGTGCACTCATGGAAAATTCAGACCACCCCACCGCTAGGGAGCTATTTGAAAACCTGACTAATTCTGAGGAATCTGTGTCACTAGCCACAGTCTACAACTGCCTAGAAGCACTAGTTGAACACGGCGCAATCAAGCAAGTCAACGTAGGCCGCAAGTCTACCAGGTATTGTCAAAACTCTGCCCAACATGGCCATTTCCACGACCAAAACACTGGAACCATCCACGACATCAATTTCAAACAAGGCATCAACCTTATCGACATCTTAAACCTTCCAGAAGGCACCAAGATTTTAAACATAGAAATCACCCTTAAAGGAGCCCTCCCAAATGAATAGTTACTACCCAGCAACACAAATACTTTCAAAACAAAATAACTAATAAAAAATCATCATGTCCATCATCATTAAAAATCTACACGCTAAAATCGGCGATACCGAAATTCTCAAAGGTCTCAACCTAGAAATCCCTAAAGGCGAAGTTCACGCTATCATGGGAATCAACGGTTCTGGTAAATCAACACTCTCTAAAGTCATCGCAGGTCATGACGACTACGAAGTCACCGCTGGAACTATCGAGATGGACGGCGTAGACCTCCTAGCAATGAGTGTAGACGAGCGTTCACGTGAAGGTGTCTTCCTCGCATTCCAGTATCCAATGGAAATCCCAGGAGTATCTAATGCTAACTTTATCCGTGCAGCACTAAACTCACGTCTCCCAGAAGGAGAAGAGCTAGATGCAGTCGCTTACTACAAGGATCTTTATTCTAAAATGAACGACCTAGAAATGGACCGTAAGTTCACAGCTCGTGCTGTAAACGAAGGATTCTCAGGTGGAGAGAAAAAGCGTAACGAAATTCTCCAAATGGCAATGCTTAAGCCTAAGTATTGCATCCTCGATGAAACAGACTCAGGTCTAGACATCGACGCCCTAAAAGTAGTCTCACGTGGTATTAACTCACTCCGCACAGAAGACCGAGGATTCCTCATCATCACTCACTACCAGCGCCTGCTTAACTACATCAAACCAGACGTAGTCCACGTCATGCATGACGGACAGATCATCAAATCAGGTGGCCCAAAACTAGCCCTAGAACTAGAAGAAAAAGGCTACGATCACCTCAAGCCAGTTACTGCGTAACTCACCGTGATGGAGGTTTTTAACCTCTCAGTCAAACAACACCAAATCTACAACATTATGGAAATCGAAGACATCACATCTACTTCAGAACCTCAAGTAATAGACCAAGAAACTAAAGACGCCATTGCTATCGATCGCTCTACTGGTGACTTCTGCGTTCCGGAAAACCACAAATACGATGCTGGCGTTGGACTCAATGCTGGTACCGTTGACTACATCTCAAGCGTCAAAAAAGAGAAAGACTGGATTCGTGAATTTCGTCACAAAGCTCTCGCAGTATTCGAATCAAAGCCAATGCCTACTAACTGGGCTACGGAAGATCTCAACAACATCAAGTTCGATGAAATTCGTTACTACCTAGCGAACGGACAAAAGCCAACACGTAGCTGGGACGAAGTTCCTCCAGAAGTGATGGAAACATTCGAGCGTCTCGGAATCCCTGAGCAAGAGCGAGCATTCCTTGCTGGTGTAGAAGCTCAGTTCGACTCAGAAGCTGCTTACTCTAACGTTAAAGAAGAACTCACTAAACAAGGTGTCATCTTCGTAAACTCTACAGAAGGCCTTCGTGAACACGAAGAGATATTCCGCCCATACTTCGGAAAAGTCATTCCTACTAGTGATAACAAATTCTCAGCTCTGAACTCCGCAGTATTCTCTGGTGGATCATTCATCTACATCCCTAAGGGAGTAAGACTTAAGCAACCACTCCAAGCATACTTCCGCATCAACTCGGAAAACTTCGGCCAGTTCGAGCGCACGCTCATCATCGCTGACGAAGGCTCTGAAGTCATGTATATGGAAGGTTGCACAGCACCTAAATTTGAGACAACCACGCTTCACTCAGCTGTTGTAGAACTAGTCGCCCTCAAAGGTGCTAAAATCCAATACATCACTGTCCAGAACTGGTCAGCAAACGTCTTCAACCTTGTCACAAAACGTGGCATCGCACACGAAGACGCAGAAATCCGCTGGATTGACTGTAACATCGGCTCAAGACTCACCATGAAATACCCTGGTGTAGTCATGAAAGGCGAGCGAGCGCGTGGAGAAGTCATCTCCATCGCACTAGCTAACGACGGACAGCACCAAGACACTGGCGCTAAGATGATCCACGCGGCTAACAACACAACTTCAAACGTGGTTTCCAAGTCCATTTCAGTAGGTAAAGGAACCTCTACCTACCGTGGACAAGTTCACATTCCTAAGCACCTTAAAGGTTGCAAGAACAACACCGAATGTGACGCTCTACTCATCAACTCCAACTCACAAACTGACACCTACCCTGCAATCACAGTGAGAGGCAACCAACACGTCACTCAGCACGAAGCATCAGTTTCCCAAGTTTCACAGGAAATGCTCTTCTACATGCAGCAGCGTGGACTAAGCGAAGCCCAAGCCATGTCCCTAGCGGTAAATGGATTCGTCAACGATCTCGTCTCAGAATTCCCTATGGAATACTCAGCAGAACTCAAGCGCCTCATCGACCTAGAAATGGAAGGATCAGTAGGCTAGCCCAAACGTGCTTCCTACCTCTGGTAGGAAGTCAAAATACAATTCAACACAACATGCAAACCTTAGAAATACCTAGCATTACATCACAAGAGCCACTCCACCTAGTTGATGCTCCTCAGTGGTTCACCGAGCTACAGAGCATTGCTTGGAACACGTTCCAAAACACCCCTGCTCCTACTCGAAAAAACGAAACTTGGCGCTTCGGTGATCTCAAGCAACTAAACCTCGACAACTTCATCCAAGCGGCAACAATCGACGCTGGTGACATTGAGCTAGAGCTCAACGGACTCAAATCAGTATCCGCTCAATTCATCTTCGCAAACGACGCTACTGTCAGCGCAGAAACAGACCTTCCTGAAGGCGTCATCTGCCTACCACTAGAAGACGCTCTCCAAGAGCACAGCGAGCTCATCCACAGCCACCTCCTCAAGCAGGAAGTGAAGCTAGGATCAGAAAAATACGCAGCACTCCATGCCGCTAACCTTTCTAACGGACTATTCGTCTACGTCCCTAAAGGGATCGAAGTCGAGAAGCCTATCGAAGCTTACCACATCGTAGCAGGAGACGACGCAGCTATTTTCCCACACACCCTCATCATCACTGAGGAAAATGCGAAAGTCAGCGTAGTAGACTACTTCATCAGCGCATCAGACGGCACACAGCTCGTTCTAGCAATGAACGATCTCATAGCAGTAACCGGATCACAGCTTAACTACCTAGCCATTCAGGACGTGAACCTTGCATCTAAGGTCATCCAGATCGGCAGCACCACAGTTGACCGTGACGCACGAGCAAAATCCTTCGTTTTAAACATAGGAGCAGCATGGGCGCGTAACGAATCATACAGCACACTAGCAGGCAAGGGAGCACATTCAGACATGCTCTCACTTAACATCCCTAGTGGTGCCCAGAAGTATGACCAGCGCACATTCCAGCATCACGCTCAGCCTCACACATACTCAGACCTGCTTTACAAAAACGCACTCTACGGTAAATCCAAAGTCACCTTCTCTGGACTCATCACAGTAGACACAGGCGCTCATTACACTGACGCCTACCAGGCCTGCCGTAACCTCCTCATGATGGACACCACAGAGGCTAACTCCATGCCAGGACTACAGATCAACGCAGATCAGGTAAAGTGCTCACACGGCTCAACAGCCTCAGCCATTAGCGATGAAGAAATCTTCTACCTACAGGCACGTGGCATACACCCTAAGCAAGCACGCCAGCTCATCGCTCGCGGCTTCTGCGTCCAAGTCATCGACCGCCTAGAAAATGAGCAACTACAAAACCTAGTTCTCAACTTCCTAAACGAAAAGTTTAGCACTCTTTCATAACCGAAAAGTGCTAAATTTATACCATTCTGTGATTCAAATAAGACGATAGAAGGATACGCCAAGCTCATTTAAAATCGCCAAGCGTAAAAATATAGCCACCTCAGATGGAGCCATGATCTTTCTTGACGTTGATTTTGGCGATTTCTGGGTCAAAAGCTGCTTCAAGCTTTAAAAAATGTGTCACTAGCCATTTTACCATTTGGGGCCAGTTCTCTTCATTATGACCTTCTATAGCATTGCTATGTTCGATTACGCAAGACTTATTCTCATTCATTCGCTTCCAATCTAGCGCATGCCCATAGACGGATTCGATTTTGTTTTTGTGTTCAAAAATTTGATCAAAGATACCCTTGTTTGTCTTTTTGTAACCTGTCCCAATATTCAGCTCTACCCGTATATCCTTGCTCGTGAAAGTAAGGATATAGTGCAGTTTATTCACCCCTGAGCGGCATGAGATCCAATTGACTTTTGAACCGTTAATATTTTTAAAACGTGTTACATCTTTCTGATGCATCTCCTTTAAAGTCATTTCCCAAAAACGAGAGTCCCGAAGCTTCATACCAGACTTGGGTTAAAACTTTTGGGAGCTAACGGAATGATTTCGTTCGTTGTAGTGTTGATTGATACATAGTGTTACATTGTAATAATTTTACGGGTCAAGGAGTCATTTTCTACTACCATTACGGGTAGTAGATTCAAGCAAAATATTGTTGTGGCACTTAACTTAGACACCATAGATGTAGTTAATAGAACTGTTAACCTGTAATAATTCCGCTTTAATGTTTTCAAATTTGTCTGATAGATTAAATTGAGCTTATGAACTTCCGTGAGCATGAAAAAGGTGGCAATTTATTCTCAGCCATTGAGCACACAAGCACAAACCAGCGATAAATCCCTAGAAAAAGTCAAATAATATAATCAATAGCAGTTAGATTCCTCTCAAATCACAAGGGCTTGGGAAAAGTAGGCTGCCAGAGGCTCCCTATACTATTTTACTTCTCGGATTCAATAAATAAACGCAGTCTGCGTTCCTTCCTTCAGCTTTAGCGGTAGAATAGTTTTCACTGGAACTGCCTTCGCCGATCTAGGAGAGATCTTGCTATTAATATAGAAATGCCCCAGGTCTCCTTTATTTACTGGCTCTGCTCATTTACTTTTTTTACCGTTCTCCTTCTTAGGCATAATACCATAATTCATATCCTGAAGGTCAGCTGACTTCACACCCTTTACATGACCTCCCACTTTAAACGTTGTCGGCTGATACTCACTTTTATAAGTGATCTGTGCAGAGAGCTGGCAAATAGTCAGGAGTAGTATGATAAATGGTTTCATCTTGAATTATTGTTTATAGTTATTTTCATTGTAATTTTCTCTGACCTCATTGATAAAGCCTATGTGTCAGACAAATTGTAATTAACTACACCTTCCTGATTTTATAAGTCTATCATTTTTCCCTCCTTGACTCATTCTCCGACAACACCTAGTTTAAATGTTAACGACAGGGGTGCCACCACAGTGGCTGAGATTCTAGCTGAAATAAGAAAACTCTTCGAACCTGAATCGGCTAACACCGACGAAGGGAGCCGAATTTCCACACAAGGAAGCAATAGATTTCAAAAGAAAATCCATGCCTGTCAGAATTAACTGCCAGGCATTTTTTACGCCCAAAAATAAAGCCTCATTACGGTAGGGCTCGATCGCCGATCGAGCCACGAGCAAAGCGAATCAAAGCACCCACAGCAAAGAATCCGCACTAATTTACAAATCAACTAACAACCAACCGCTTCATCAATCCCTGATCAATGACTATTGATTATTGAACCAATGATGGGCGAAGCCCAAACATCATGACACCAGAAGAAATCTCCAACAACGGCATCACTCCAGAAAACTCAACCCAACGCCAAGACTACACTGGTAACTTCGTTGAAAATATCGACAATTCAGAAGAGCTTGCGGCCATCGAAAAAGACCCTACCATCTTCCCTAACTCAACCCGCGTCTACGTAGAAGGTGAAATCCACCCACACATACGTGTCCCAATGCGTGAAATCCGTCTCTCAGACACAGAGCATCCAGCAAATGTAAGATCCCCTGAAGGAAGAATAGAAGAAAATCCACCCATCCGCGTCTACGACTGTTCAGGCCCATGGGGTGACCCAGAGTTCAAAGGTAGTGTCACAGAAGGTCTTCCATCACTCAGACGCCAATGGATTTTAGACCGTGACGACGTAGTAGAATACGAAGGCCGCGACATGAAACCATCCGATAACGGCTACCTCTCAGACAAACACTCAGAGAAATACAACGCAGGCAAAGCCACCAAAAACAAACTTAAAGAATATCCAGGCCTCAAGCGTAATCCACTCAAAGCTAAAGACCATCCTGTCACCCAAAAGTGGTATGCTGAGCAAGGTACCATCACCCCAGAAATGGAATACATCGCCATCCGCGAAAACATGGGTCGCATGGAAGAATTCAAAACTATCCATGACACCTACCCAACCCTAGATCAACTCCCTGACGATGCTAGTGACAGCATCAAAGAATTCATCAAGCAGCAAAACACCTCTCCTGAAGGCTACGAAATGCCACGCCCATCTGAGATTGACCCATTCAAGCAAATCTCAAGAAACGTTATGAACCACCAGCACCCAGGACAGTCCTACGGTGCTGAAATACCAAAGCTCATCACAGCTGAATTCGTCCGCTCTGAAGTAGCTCGTGGCCGTGCCATTATCCCACTCAACATCAACCACCCGGAAAATGAACCGATGATCATTGGCCGGAACTTCCTCGTGAAAATCAACGCCAATATCGGCAACTCAGCCGTAGCATCCACCATCGATGAAGAAGTCGAGAAAATGCGCTGGGCCACTAAATGGGGAGCCGACAACGTCATGGACCTCTCCACTGGAAAAAATATCCACGCTACCCGCGAATGGATCCTCAGAAACTCACCAGTTCCAATCGGAACAGTGCCAATCTACCAAGCACTTGAGAAAGTAAACGGCAACATCGAAGAACTTACATGGGAACTCTATCGTGACACCCTCATCGAGCAAGCTGAGCAAGGCGTTGACTACTTCACCATCCACGCAGCGGTTCTACTACGCTTCGTCCCACACACAGCTCGCCGTATGACAGGTATCGTCTCACGAGGCGGATCCATCATGGCTAAATGGTGCCTAGCTCACCAAAAGGAATCATTCCTCTATCGCCACTGGGATGAAATCTGTGACATCTGTGCAGCCTATGACGTATCCTTCTCCATCGGAGACGGACTCCGCCCAGGTTCCATCGCAGATGCCAATGACTATGCCCAACTAGCCGAGCTAGAAATCCAAGGCGAACTCACCAAGCGAGCATGGGCAAAAGGCTGTCAAGTCATGAACGAAGGTCCAGGCCACGTCCCACTCCACCTTATCCAAGAGAACATGCAAAAGCAGATCGAATGGTGCCACGAAGCTCCATTCTACACTCTAGGCCCCCTCACCACAGATATTGCCCCTGGATATGATCACATCACATCAGCCCTCGGAGCCGCTAACATTGGTTGGTATGGTTGCGCCATGCTCTGCTACGTAACACCTAAGGAACACCTCGGGCTACCTAACCGTGACGACGTCCGCGAAGGAGTCATCACATACAAGATTGCAGCCCACGCTGCCGATCTAGCCAAAGGCCACCCAGCAGCACAGGAAAGAGACAACGCCATCAGTAAGGCACGATTTGAATTCCGCTGGAGAGACCAGTTCGCACTAGGCTTAGATCCAGCTCGCGCTATCGACTACCATGACGAAACTCTCCCAGCAGAAGGAGCCAAAACAGCCCATTTCTGCTCCATGTGTGGACCAACATTCTGCTCCATGAAGATCACCCAAGATGTCCGCAAATATGCAGATGAACACGGCTACACAGAAGAAAAGCTCCAAGAGGAACAAAAAAATCAGAAGTCTAAAAACCTTCGATAAAACAACTCTTAGATTGAACTAACTAATGCAACTTTCTCTTCGTTGGTTAATTGTTGATATTTTTCTTGAGCTGACTGATATCCATGCCGTAAATTTTAAGAGTAATGTCTGGAGTAACTGATGATCGATAATCAAAAAAATGAGCTACGTAAGTCTATGCGTCTAGAGATTAAGGGATTATCGATGAGTGAGAGACAAGTTGCTTCTAAGACAATAGTCGGAGAGCTGGTTAATCTTATTCACTCGTTGAATCCCAAGGTTACTATCATCGCTAGTTTCTGTGGTCTGAAAATCGAGCCTGATCTGAGTGATCTACATTCCAAGCTACCACAGGCAAAGATAGTTTACCCTCTGTGTAAATCTGAGAATGAGTTAGATTTCTATCATGTCGATAAGCCAGATGAGCAGCTAAAAAAGGGCTACTATGGGCTCTATGAGCCTGATCCGGAGTTTTGTGAAAAGGTGGAAGTTGCAGACATTGGACTTTTTTTGATTCCAGCATTTGCTTATACTAGAGATGGTCGGAGGCTGGGTAAAGGTGGAGGTTACTATGATAGGGCTCTTTCTAAGGCAGAGTCTTCAGTGATGACGATAGGCGTGGCTTTTAAATGCCAGCTGTTAGAGGATTTACCGACTGATAATAATGATGTTATAATTGACCGTGTTGTGGCTTTGTGACGTAATTGTCATGATAAGAAGCGTTCGTTATTCTCTGAATCTGGCTATTAGCTGTTCTATAACGATATCAGTACCTGTTGCCTCATAATAGGGACACTCTACGCATGTTGTGTTTGTGGTTGATTTAGTGCCTCTGAAGGATATTCGGAGCGTAGCGTAGAACAGCCTTCAGAGGCAAATCTTTCTCCCTTTTCCTGCTCTAGTAGCTCATTTCTCTTACGCCAAAATACGTCCGACCTAGCAGCTATTTCAGCTTTCATAGTAAATGGATTATTTGATGATATTTGTGCTTTTAGATACTTCTTTTCAGTAGATGTTAGACTCCCATTGTCTATCAATCGTTGAGATCGTGTTTGACTTATTTTACTATGTCGTCGCTCTTGCTTGGTGTCCACTCGATGACAACTTTCTTGCTTCATTGTAACGCTAAATAAATTCTTCCAAAGACTCCAAAGTGAGAGTAATTCATTGAGCTATGACAGGAGTTCTTGATGGCTTAGACGCTCATATCCCAGCAGACATCTAACGTGGGTGTAGTTCTTTTGCTCCACGTAAGCCTGATCATTTTTAAAGTAGGGTCGTGAGCGTGTCTGATCGATGCCTTTTTCTTTTAACCAATCATAAACAAAGTAGTTGAGGAATTCAACCCAGATAGGTAGCGTGTCTTTCATCCGTTTCCCACATGGCTGATCCATACATAGCCAGCATTTTTTTAGAACCTCAATCAGCGAATTATCATAGATTTTTTTCGGTGTCCTCTTCAATGAGGCAACACGCGAGCAGAAAATGCTGAATTTAAAGCTTGCTCAACATCAAACAAATGATACTATCCATCTAATTACATAGCTTAGCTACTGGTTTGAATTTAGGGACTACCTCAAAAGACACAATAAAACATGGATTATAAATATACGATCGCTCTGGCGACATCCACAGCGATGATGGCATCAGCCTCAGCAGCTACTATAGCATGGGCAGAATTTGATCTAGACGCTGCGCCAGGTGAAATTAGCACCCACGGCACGCTTGTAGAAGCTTTCAACATAACGGGTGGTGCTCATACAACGACAATCAATGGAGTAACCTTCACCGCTACGGACCTTGGGTCATCGATAGGTTCTACCTTCGAAGTTAGCACAGGTGATGCAAACCTTGATTTACTATACCTACAGCTTCGGGCTTTTCCAGTTGGTCCGTTCACATTGACAGATCTAACGATCGGAAATGAATATGAACTTCAAACCTTCTTCGGCTATAACTTAAGTGGGGTCAGCTTTGTGATGAACGTTGGTGATGGTATCACTATTCAAAAAACATCTTCTGGAACTACAGAAAATGGAGCGTGGATTATTGGCACATTTATTGCTGATGCTACCACACAAGGCTTCCATTCTTCATTCGATATAAATACAGCCCCTTATCTTTCAGGATATCAGCTTAGATCAGTCCCCGAGCCATCTTCCGCAGTCCTCATTGGTCTTGGAGGTCTAGCTCTGATTTTACGCCGTAGTAAGTAATTACTAAAGTTGTATATCATACTTTTAAAAGTCAAGCATCTCAGCTAATATTAGTTGAGATGTTTTTTATGTATAGGTGTCGGCTGGTTACTCCAGGCATTACTCTTAAAATTTACGTCTTGGATATCAGTCACCTCAAGAAAAACATCAACAATTAATCGACGAAGAGAAAGTTGCAGGAGTTAGTTGAATCTAAGTAGTAACTCTGTCAACCTGTAATAATTCCGCTTTAATGTTTTCAAATTTGTCTGATAGATTAAATTGAGCTTATGAACTTCCGAGAGCATGAAAAAGGTGGCAATTTATTCTCAACCATTGAACACCAGTAAAAGATGACTAAGCGCACTGTTGGAGTCTTAAAACTTAAAACGATCATCGATTTGAATGCTTTTTAAGCTCACCATGTCCGTCAGCACTCTGACTGATGCGCTCGCGATAAGCGATCTGCGGTTTACCAACATTCACATCGACACTAAACTCACGCTTAAGCCGATCTATAATAATTTTTAGGTGTAACTCCCCCCCCATTTAGTGGGGGGTCTAGGGAAGCCCTGTTTATTTACTCCCCATGCGATGATGGATTCCTAAATCCTTCAGCCCCCTTAGGCATTAGAAACTGTGCCGTGCTTTTATTTAGAAGTATATCTTCATCTTTCAAAGTGAGGTAGGGCAAGGCTCCGACGATGGATTTAACACCAGAGGCAAAGTCAGCTAGTAGGGATTATGCTCTGGTGTAGGTTACTACAAGCAGAGATATTCACCTAAGATTCCTTAGGGCGGCGCCATAGCACGAATGGGACGCACACGAGATACATCGTAATGCTATAGACTGCTGCTGGGATAGTTTCTGGGGGGAGGGATACACCATCAACTCCAGCGATGATACCGCCGACAACGATGGCTATTGTGCCATTCTGCACCCCAGATTCGATAGAGACAGTCGTGGCATCACGGCGGCTCAAGCCGATCATTTTGGCGGAGATGATTCCTGCGCAGAGCATGAGAACATTAAGTAGGATAGCTACTGGGCCAAGTGTAGCGAGATTACTGGAGAAGACTTCCCAGTTCTTAGCCAGGGCTCCTATAATGACGAGAGCGAACAGTATTACTGCTACGCAAGAAATGATAGGAGCTATCTTCTCTACGAGTGCTGGTGACCTTGCGGTGAGAGTCATGCCGATTGCTACTGGGATGGCGGTAATGAGGAACATTTGGATCCCCAGCTTGGTGGCATCTACTTCTGGTCCGCTATCACCCATGAAGTGGGTCACGCTGAACGCTACCAGTAACGGAACGGTGATGATAGATAACAGACTAGTGATCGCTGTTAGTGAGATAGATAGGGGGGCATTCCCTCCTGCTAGTTTGGCAAGAACGTTACTGGTTACTCCACCGGGGCAAAGAGCCAAGATCATCAAGCCTACAGCAAACTCTGGTGATAACCCAAATGCGTGAGCTAGCCCGAGCGCCACTAGTGGCAGTAGTAATACTTGATTTACTAAACCAACACCGAACGCCTTGGGGAACTTTAATATCTTTCCGAAGTCTGCTCTTCGTAAGCCGAGACCGAGTGAGAACATAATGAAGGCGAGAACGAGGGGGAGGATAATTTGTATAATCATGGTGGGTTTTGTAGGATCTGACAGTTATGAAGGGAGCTTCGCTATATTCCTGCCTTTCGGTATGTATTGGTGGATTAGGCGTCTATGCAGAGGTGGAAGAGGTAGACCGCGGAGCAGATGAATGCTAGCTTTAGCGGGAATCTACGCCGAATGCACAGCGATAGGATGATGAGGGCTATGCTGAAGCAGATCCAGAAGGGGGTGCCGTGTGACCAGCTGGTGAGGCGGTATTTGAGGTAGTAGTGGGGATTGATAATGTCAGCCAGTCCGCCTGCTAGGGCGATCCAGATGTAGTCCCATTTACTGAAATTTAGCCGATTCTTTTTGCCAGAAGAAAGACGAGTTATCACCACGGGTGCGAGTGCATGGGTGATAGTCGTCATGAGTTTCTAGTGTGTAAGAAGCTGGGGATTAAGCCAGTCCTGATCTTTCTAACAGAGGGGTTAGCTCAGGGTCTCTGCCCATGAATGCACGGTAAGATTCATCGACTGGGCGGGAGTTGCCTCGTGAGAGGATTTCCTTTCTGAAGGACATTCCCGTCTCTTTGTTAAGGATGCCTTCTTTCTGGAATCTTGTGAACACGTCTGCATCTAACACTTCTGCCCACTTATAGGAGTAGTAGCCAGATGCGTAGGCGACTGCTCCACTGAAGAGGTGGGAGAATCGTCTTGCGAAACTAGGTGAATCTGTGGTGAGCTTGATCTTGTATTCCTTGAGGACTTTCTTGTCCACGTCGTCTAGTTCCATACCGAGGTATTGGTCGAGATTTACGTGGAGCTCTAGGTCTAGCTTGCCCATGGCGAGCTGGCGCATGAAGTCTGTGCCACTCATGTAGTTCTTGGCGGCTACCATTTTGTCGAATAGTTCATCCGGGATAGTCTCACCAGTCTCGTAGTGTTTAGCGAACATGTCGAGCGTCTGGCGGTCCCAGCAGTAGTTCTCTAGGATCTGTGATGGAAGTTCTACGAAATCCCATGGGACGTTGGTTCCAGCTAGTGATTTGACTTCTACATTACTAAGTAGGTGGTGGATGAGGTGTCCGAACTCGTGGAAAATAGTTTCTACTTCACGGTGGTTAAGCAGTGCTGGCTTGTTGCCGATTGGCTTGGTCATGTTGCCGATGACTAGACCGAGGTGTGGAGTTCTTGCTGAGCCAGCTATTGGAGGAAGTCCAGTCTCGAGTCTGTTCATCCATGCTCCGTCACGCTTGCTCTGGCGTGGGTGCCAGTCTGCGTAGAATGAGCCTAGTAGTTCGTTGCTTTTAGCATCGAAGAGGTCGTAGAATTTGCATTCTTCGTGCCAGACTTGGACGGCACCTTCTTTGTCGCTGCCGAAGACTGTTTTGCGTTCCTCGATACGTAGTCCGAAGAGTGTGGACATGATATCGAACATGCCAGTCATGACATTTTCTACTGAGAAGTAGGGACGAAGTAGCTCGCTATCGAAGTCATATTCTTCCTTGCGGCGTTTCTCTGCCCAGTAGCCGACTTCCCATGGTTGGAGAAGTTCTACTGTTTCGCCTTGTTGCTTGCTGACGTAGGCTTTGAGCTCCTTGTCATCTTGAGCGTAGGCGTCTTTGACTTTGCCGTGGAGGTTTTCTATGAATGCTAGTGCTGCGTCGCCATTCTTGACCATGCGGCGTTCTAGGATCATGTCCGAGAAGTGCTTCTTACCGAGGATTTTTGCCTTTTCTTGGCGTAGCTTGAGGATGCTCCAGATAATGTCTGTGTTATCCCAGTCGCCTTTGAGACCGATCTGGTTACCGCCAGCCCAGATTTCTTTTCTGAGTGAGTCGTCATCAGCGAACTGCATGACTGGTCCCATGGATGGATACTGGAGGGTGAATCTCCACTTTGGCTCGTCTTCTGAGCCGTGGCCTTTCGCTAGAGCGTCTTGGCGTGCTCCTTCTTTGGTCATCTCTGGGAGTCCAGTGAGGCGTACTGCGTCATGGATGATGAGTTCCCAGTCGTTGGTTGAGTCGATCACGTTCTCGGAGAATTTCTGAGTGACTGCTGAGAGTTCAGCGTCGATTTCTACTACACGAGCTTTTTTGTCGTCGGGTAGATCAGCACCGGATGCTTCAAAGTCAGCACAGGTTTCATCGATAAAGCGCTTTTGGGCTTCGTTGAGTGAGTTGACTGCATCGTTGTCACGGAATGTTTTAAGAGCAGTCCAGATCTTAGCGTCTAGTGAGATGGATGAGTAGAATGCTGATACGGCAGGGAGCATCTTATTGAGTCCCGCACGTTGGTCATCGTTGTTGGAAACTAAGTTTAGGTGATTGAGTCTGCCCCAAACACGGCTTAGGTCATCAGTGGCGTTCTCTAATGCGAGGAAGGTGTTCTCGTAAGTGACCGAGTCAGGCTTGAGAGTTCGGATGACTGCTAGGTTTGCTTCTGCGAGTTCGATGGCTTTATTAGTGTCAGCCTCGATGTGATCTGGTGTGAGTGTGGACCAGCGGATGTGATAGTCGTCTGCTAAAAATGGATATGTCATAATAATATAATTCTACTGAGCTAGTTTAGCATGTTAGAGCGAAAAAGCAAGTGGATTACTTAGTTTTAAATGAGGAAGGACATTCTAAGAAAATGGATTTGACTATCTCATCACGTCTGACCAGAGGCGGACCGAGATGACTGCTAGTCAGGGGTCACTCCCAGTGGCTCCATCATTCGTGGATTTTAAGCAACACGGTGAATCTGGGATGTGGGTTTCTGAGCTACTTCCCCCCACTGCTGAGATGGCGGATGACATCTGCCTGATCAAATCCATGCACAGCATTCTAGCCCGTATTCTAATGTGCAGGCAATCTCCTCTCGTCTCTGGAACTAATCCTATCTTCCTGAAAGATGCCCCTAGAATAGCCGTGAAATGCGTAGAGACATGCTAGATGGTCTCTCTGGGCTTAATCAGAAGACACTTGAGAATGTTGGTGACCCCTAAATTCAGAATCGTATTCAGCAATATGAGATGGCTTATCGCATGCAGATGTCAGTGCCTGAACTTACTGACATGATTAAGGAAACCGAGGCGACTTATGATCTCTACGGTCCAGACTCTAAGAAGCCAGGAACTTTTGCTGCTTGTGCTCTTATGGCTAGAAGACTAGCTGAGCGTGGAGTGAGGTTCACTCAGATTTTCCACCGTGGCTGGGATGCACATGGTAATTTACCGAGAGATATGAAGTCACAATGTAGCGACATCGACCAAGGTTGCTATGGTCTCATTCAGGATATTAAACAATGCGGGATGTTAGAGGATACCCTCGTGATCTGTGGCGGAGAGTTTGCTAGAATAGTTTACTTCCAAGGCAAGCTTACGAATACAAACTACGGCCGAGGTCATCATCCTAGAGCCTTCTTACTCTGGCTTGCCGGAACAGGAGTAGAGGGTGGTAAGACCTACGGAGAGACTGATAAATATTCATTTAACATCACGACTCCCAAGGAGAAAGTCTATGTCAGAGATCTCCATGCTACTATTTTGGAGCGTTGTGGTCTAGATCATACTAGGCTCGGCTTTGGCTATCAAGTCCTAGAGCTGAAACTCACAGGAGTGGAGCCAGCTAAAGTGGTGACGGACATTCTGAAATTTACTGACTACGTAAATAAAACCTACTAAAGTATGTTCTAGGCAGTGACGAGATTTAGCGTTATTACTTCAGCGAAGTTATGACCATTCTTATCACCGCCGGACCTACTAGAGAGCCTATTGACCCTGTTCGTTATCTATCTAACAGATCATCTGGCAAGATGGGCTATACACTAGCCGATGTGGCTGCTGGTCACGATCACAGGGTGATACTGATTTCAGGCCCTACTGATCTCGATGTGCCGGACAGTGTAGACTTTATCCCCGTAGAGACTGCGGAGGAAATGTATCAGGCTGTGAAGAAATATATCAGCAAGGTGGACATCGCTATTTTTGCAGCGGCAGTGGCTGACTATACTTTAGAAAATGTGGCGGATCAGAAGATCAAGAAATCTGACGACAGGATGACGCTCACACTCGTGCCCACCAAGGATATTCTGGGTTCTGCAAGAGAGGCTTTTAGTTTCGATGGTATGCTGATAGGCTTTGCCGCAGAGACAGAGAACGTTCTCCAGAACGCGAGGAAGAAGCTGATCAAAAAGAGCTGCGACTTCGTGGTAGCGAATGATGTGTCACGTAGCGACATAGGGTTCGGCTCTGATGAAAATGAAGTTACCTTCGTTTTTAAGGACCACAATGAACCGCTCAACAAAGCAGATAAACACGACATCGCCCACGGCATCATTCATAGAGCGTGCGAGTTAACATCTAACCTCAAATAGAAAATTTTATGAAACATATCGACGTAGCAGTAAAGGCAGTGCAAGCAGCAGGAGAACTTTTAAGAAAAAACTTTGGCTGTGCACTAGAAGTAGACGAGGCATTGCATCACGACATCAAGTTAGCTCTGGATAAAGAGTCACAGGATTTGATCTTTGGTATCCTACAAAAGAGTTATCCAGACCATGCGCTATATGGTGAAGAAGGAATCGGTGGAAACCAAGATTCTGATTACCAATGGATCGTGGATCCTATTGATGGCACTGTTAATTTCTTCTACGGTATTCCTCACTACTGCGTATCGATCGCACTCAGACATAAGGATGACATCATTGTTGGCGTTATTTATGACCCATCTATGGATGATCTCTGGACTGTCGAAAAAGGCGGTAAGGCGTATCTTAATGGTAAGGTAATCTCAGTCAGTCCCCGCACTAAGTTAGAAGAATCTATTCTCTACGTAGGTTGTGGTAAAACTGAGAATTCCCTCGAAAGAGGACTTGAGAGATTTAAGAAAGCATCACTCAGAGCACGCAAGATGCGTATGATGGGATCGGCTGCACTCGGTATGGCATATATCGCCACCGGCAGACTGGATGCTTATGTAGAATCAAGAATTTCCCTCTGGGACATTGCGGCTGGTCAGCTACTCGTGGAAGCAGCAGGTGGAGGCACTGAGCTGATTCCTCACCCTACTTCTCAGAATGTTTGGGGTATCGTTTCTACGAACGGTAAAATCCCGATCGAAGAGATCCTGTAATTAAAATTTAAAGCAATAAAGAGATCATGTCAGAACACAAAGTATTATTCGTATGCACTGGAAACACCTGCCGAAGCCCTATGGCAGAAGGCATTTTTCGTAAGTTAGTGGAGAAGGAAACTGAAGTAGAGGTGCTTGGTAGCGCTGGAGTAGCCGCCTACCCAGGCGACTACATCAGCCCAGAAACAGCCAAGGTGCTCAAAGCACAAGGTGAAGATTTAACAGATTTCAGAAGCCGTGCTGTGGATGAAGAACTTCTTACTAAGGCGACCCACGTCTTCGCCATGACCCAGAGTCATCTCGACAGGTTGGTCGGCTCCTTCCCTGAGCATGCAGATAAATATTTTCTAGTCTGTGATTTCATCGAGTTCAACGGCGAAATAGGAATTGACGTCCCCGACCCAATTGGCCAAAGTCCCAAAGCTTACAACATGGTCGCTGAAGTCTTCGAGCATGCTTTACCAGCCTTACTAGAATTCGTGAAGATCGTGGATTTGGCGGAGTTGAATTCTGAGGAAGAGTAACATCGCAAGCAGGGCAAACATTATGGTGATTACTAGAATAGTAGATCGGGGTGGAAAACTTATAGAAATATTGTTCTAATCTAGTCTCTTTACTGCTCGATATTAAGGGTTAATGAACCCCACCCAGAGCAGGATTAATTTCCTTTTCTAGGTCTTCTAAAAGGCTGGGAAACTATGTTTCCGTGCGGTTAATCATTGACTCAGGCTCCTCCCCCCTCGAAAATTTTCATGAACTATTTAAACCTTGAAAACATTACTTTGAATCAGGCATTTTTTAACCCTCTTGAAGAGATTTATCCCTCTTCTACGTAGCAATATCAGTGCAAGATTATCTCTGACTTGAGTTTAAGATCCCAACGGTTGATAGAAGTTTCTCTTCGTTGGTTCATTGTTGAGGTTTTTCTTGAGGTGACTGATATCCATGCCGTTTCCTTGGCCTACCTATCCCAAGTGGAAACCTGAAGAGGCAAAACTGTAGGGTCGAAAAGACATTTGGTTACTGATCATGAAGTGCTCCGAGTTTTCTCCAGAATCTGCGGCACATCTTCCTGCTGTATTAATCCGAGCTATAGGGCTGCTTAAAAGTTTGGGGTATTACTTTTCTTTGCTGATTAGAGCGGCAAGCTGAGTCGCTTTGTCCAAAATAGTGGCTGTGTCACATCCGTGGGAGTAGTAGTTCTTGAGGAGCATCGCAACCATGCTTGGTGTGAGCTTGTATGGATTAGCTAGGAGAGCGTCACGGAGGCTTTGCTTTTCGTTGTCACGTAGGATGACGATAGCTTTTTCGTGAAGTTCTTTAGGGATGAGTTTTTCGATCTCTTCTTGGAGTTTCTTAGGAGTTGATTTTGGAAATCCGAAAGATGAAGTAGGTGTGTTTGGTTGTTCTTCTGACATAATAATTTGGTGGAGTGAGTGTTGTTATTGATTAAATCTTAGGCCTCGAGAATTGAAGAGGGGAAAGAGTTTTAGCGGCTTGTATCTCAATCACCTGAAGAGTCAACAGAAACAAACTTACGGGATCTGTAGAGATAGGGACTTAGGCTGATCTATGCTAACTTATAGTCTTCTAGTACTAACTTGAGCTTCGCCATGTTAGCGTCTTCTAATTTGACTAGTGGAAGGCGAATTTCTTGTTGGCAGTTACCCATGAGGGCGACGGCTGCTTTGACTGGGATGGGGTTGGTATCAAGTCCCATGAGGGCATTCATGAGTTTTTCGTATTGGTCATGGATGCTCTGGGCTTTGGTGATGTCACCTAAGTTCATGGCTCTCACTAGGTCAGACATGGCTTGTGGGATAATATTTGATGCCACTGAGACAAGGCCACATGCCCCACGTTTAATAAATTCTATGGTGAGTGGGTCGTCGCCTGAGAGTATTGGGAAGCCTTTTGGGAGGGCTGCTTTGAGGGCATCGACTCGGTCTGGATCTCCTCCAGCTTCTTTGATAGAGAGGACAGTTGGGCAGTCGTTTGCTAATCTTGCGGCTGTTTCTGGGGCAATGGCTACAACTGATCTACCTGGCACGCTGTAAAGCATGACTGGGAGCTTGGTGCATTCTGCGATGGCTTTAAAGTGCTGATACAAGCCTTCTTGTGATGGCTTGTTGTAGTATGGAGTGACCTGAAGTGTGGCGTCGACGCCGAGCTTTTCAGCCTCAGTGGTGAGGTGAATGGCTTTTGAAGTAGAATTAGCTCCTGTTCCTGCGATAACTAAAATCCTGCCAGCTACAGCCTCGACGGCAATACGGATGATTTTTAGGTGCTCGTGGCGGTTTACGGTTGGGGATTCACCTGTTGTTCCTACTGGGACGATGCCTTCTACGCCGCCTTCGACTTGGAGGTCGATGAGTTTGCGGAATACTGATTCATCGATTTTGCCGTCTTTAAATGGAGTGATTATTGCGGTGAAAGTGCCTTGGAACATGGTGGTGAGTTTTAGCGAATTATAGTGAGTAGTCAAGCGAGGATGATGCCCGAGTAGTTAAATTAAAAGTGGTATTTTAAAGATGTGTGCTTAGGATAAATCTATGCCTAGTCCAGAAAAATGGAATAAACTTACAGCTAAGATGGAAAAGCTGGGTTTATTCCCAGATGACATTACGGAGAAATTCATCCGTGGTTCTGGCAGTGGTGGGCAGAAAATCAATAAGACAGCGAGCTGTGTGTATCTGAAGCATGGGCCGTCTGGGATAGAGGTGAAGTGTCAGGCGGAGCGCTCTAGAGAGCTGAATAGATACATTGCGAGGAAAGAACTGAGTGAGAGATTTCAGGAAATTATTCTAGGGCTTAAGTCAGCCAGGCAGCATGCCAGAGAGAAGGCGCGTCGTCAGAAGCGTAGACGCTCAAGGCGTTCTAAAAAGCGGGTGCAAAAATCTGGGGGGACTCAGATTAATACGATCTTCATAGTCACAGTGGCTCGATAGCGATACTCTAAGTGACATCATAGACGCTAAAGAACTAGCTAAAAGACTGAAAGTTACAATTAAAACGGTAAGGAATCACAAAGAAAGCGGAACATTTGAAGTGATCCCAGGAAACAGATCCAATGAATTGTTAGTAAATTTGCTGGTCTAACAGGAGGGATAAGTTGAAGATAGACCACATAAATGAAAAGAAAAAAAGACATCTAACAGCCGAGTTCAAAGCTCGGGTCGCTACAGCAACTCGCTCAAGATAATGATATTGCTCCAACTCAAGTCAGCTCCTGGAAAAAGGAGCTTGAGGAACGAATGTGTGAAATCTTTGAGCGAAAGAATGCATCAGATAAGCAGCTCAAACATCATGAAAAAAGAGGAAGCCAATTTAGCAGTGCTGATTGGACGGCTGAGTTGAGTAGTAACGGCATTGAAATCAGCATGGACGGCAAAGTAAGATCCTTCGTGCGAGAGAGGAACTTGGAATCTAAACCTAAAATCGGTTCTTTCTAGGAATAAGGAACCATCACCGCTACCTCCCAACTGATCTTAAACACTACCTTCTTTATCAGTTGCCCTGTAGATCTTTAAAACAAAAAACCTCACATGCTAAAGAAGCAAGTGAGGTTTAAAAAGCTTAAGAAAGGTTAGTTTACCTATGTTTGCGTAGAATCAGAGCCAATCCACCAAGCCCTAGAAGAACTGTTGATGATGGCTCAGGAACTGAAGTGGTGACTTGCAATCTGACATTATCTATCTGAGGATAAGCTCGTATCGCTTGCAAACCAAAGCCTAGCTGTTTACCTATAAGTGATGTATCCTCAGCAAGAACAGTATAAGATCCAGAATATTTTTGTGAGTTAGAGGTAAGAGGAACAATAATTGTCGCTGCTCCTGGAGAAAAGAACAAAACAGTTCCCGAATCCTCGAATACCAAGCCACCTTTGTGACTAACATTGGTATTTACATGATCCCACGAGAATTCTATAAGATCTCCCACTGCAATAGTATGCCCCGTGAGATTGTGTACCCGATTTCCTTGCTGAAGAAAACCGATCCGAAGTCCATCTGTATGATTTAGGGCCGTCTCGGTTCCACTATCATTAGATGGACCACTCCAGTGAGTCCAATTGTCAACGTCTCCCTGTGGAGATGTATCCCAATGTTTAGCCTTCGTTGCCTTAAAAATGCCCCCTATCAATTCAAAACTACCATTACGGGTAGTAGGATCGATTAAAATAATCATCGATGCATTCGTAACTACTGAGGTTATAAATAATGTTATGATTATGGTTAAGTTCATCTTGTTTTAATGTTTTAATGTTTTAATGTTTTAATGTTTTAATGTTTTAATGTTTTAATGTTTTAATAAAGCTACAGATGCACAATTACACACATACGATATGTATTGCAAGCTTTAAATTCATAAAACTAAGTCAATCGCCTATTTGATACTCCGTTGCATCATCACTGAGTCCGTGGAAGCTTTGAAGAATAAGGATTTTAAACATTAGAAGAGGATGAAAAGGCAAATTACCAATAGCCTATTTTAACCACTCGGGGGATACTTCCAGTGATAGTTAGATCAATATAATTTAATACTTAAAAGGAATGGCTTATAGGCTGATATAGAGAGGGACCATCAGCAAAAGAATAGACCCCCTGTTTCCAGTGAGCTTATAAAGTCCTTAGTGATTTAAAGTCTTACTAAGCGAGCACTCTCTTAGCTGCTGCAACCACATCATATGAGGTCATTCCGAGTTCTTTCATGACGATGTCGCCAGGTGCTGAGATGCCGAAGCGGTCAATTCCGAGGACTTCGCCTTCACACCCGACATATTTCCACCAGAGTCCTGAGACACCAGCTTCGATCGCTACTTTAGCTTTCACGCTGCATGGAAGAACACTCTTCTTATACTCGCATGACTGGCGGTCAAATCTCTCCAGACAAGGCATAGAAACCACACGCACTCCGTCTCCTAGTTCCTTAGCGGCATTGGCTATGTGATCCACCTCTGAGCCAGAAGCCATCAAGATGAGCTTAAGTTCACCAGTTTCCTGCTTAAGAATGTATCCACCTTTAAGCGCACCTTCACGGCGAACGCTAGCGGGGACATCTGTGTGATTCCCGATTTTCTGACGAGTCAGGATAAGAGCTGTAGGTCCATCTTTTCTCTCGATAGCTCCTATCCAAGCGGCAACCACTTCTTCAGGATCTCCTGGACGATATACATCAAGCCCTGGGATAACGCGGAGTCCGCTGACAGTTTCCACCGGCTGATGAGTCGGTCCGTCTTCGCCCACACCTACTGAATCATGTGTGAAGATGTAAATCACTGGGAGATTAGCTAATGCAGCGAGTCTGATAGATGGTCTGAGGTAGTCTGCAAAGACACAAAACGTAGCCGCACTAGGAAGGAATAATCCATCATAAGCGATGCCATTTGAGATAGCTCCCATAGCGTGTTCACGGATACCATACCAGATATTGCGTCCAGCTGCGTCCTTAGCTGAGTAGTCTCCGCCGTCCTTAATGTAGTTCTTAGTAGATCCGTAGAGATCCGCCGAACCTGTGATGATCTGTGGCACTTCTTTAGCGAGCACATTGATTACCACACCACCAGTTCCACGAGTAGCATCCTCGTAGTCAGGAGCAAATTCAGGCACTTTCGCAAGTAGTCCTTCAGTGCAGGCTCCACCCTCTAGCTGCTTGGCTAGTGCTGGATTCGTCTTCTTCCACTTTGCGTAGACTGCTTCCCACTGACCGTGAGCAGCGCCTTTCTCGATTGCTTTCTTTTTAAAATATTTTTGAACCTCAGGGGACACATAAAACAGCTCTTCTGGAAGCCCTAGATCCTTACGAGCAGATTCTTGGAAGTTTGCACCGCTTTCGCCGTGGCCCTTTGCTGTTCCCGCTACTTCTGGGATTCCCTGACTAATCACTGTCTTAGCGATGATCACTTTAGGCTTACCATTGTCGTCTGACTTAGCATTATCTAATGCACTAGCCACTGCTGTGATATCGTGACCATTGATAGTCACAGCATCCCAGCCTTGTGATTTAAAGTAACCTTCAGCATCTGTGCTCTGTGTCACATCTGCCATCGCATCCAGAGTCACATTGTTGCTGTCATAAATGAGAATCAGATTATCAAGCTTATTGTGCCCAGCAAACTCGATCGCCTCACGAGCCACACCCTCTTGTAGACATCCGTCTCCATGAAGTGCCACCACGTGATGGTTAAAAATCTCATGCTCAGCTGTGTTATACACTGCTGCCGCCCGCTTACCACTTATGGCAAAACCTACTGCGTTCGCAATACCCTGACCGAGTGGTCCAGTAGTTGCCTCCACACCAGGAGTCTCGTTAAATTCTGGGTGACCAGGAGTGATGCTACGTAGCTTACGGAAATTCTTGAGATCCTGTCTAGCCACAGCATAACCACTAAGATGCAACCAGCTATAGATAAACATGGAACCATGACCAGCAGAGAGGATGAATCTGTCTCTGTTCAGCCACTTTGGAGCGTTAGGGTCGAAAGTTAATGTCTCGCTAAAGAGAACGGCACCAATTTCTGCACAACCCAAAGGAAGGCCTAAATGACCTGATGAACATGCGTGAACAGCGTCTATCGCTAATCCTCGCACTTCGTTTGCAGCTTTTGAAAGTAATTCTGTATTCATATATGAAGTGAACATCTAAAATCTCAGCTATTCCTACAAGAGGAAATTGAAGGATTCTGTGTCACATCCAGTGAAACTCTCTGATTCAAACTACTTCACCACTCTTGGGAGCGCTTTCACATCTGCTGGAACTACCGCCTTAACTGGCTTCGCCGACACATCTGCATTGATATGATTCGATGGAGTAAGGATCTGCCGAGAATTTCTCCCTAACCAGAGGCTGTCATTTCTCGCTCACCGTGCGTAGCCAAGCATTTCCATAGAGAGCTTTTCTCGCAAACTTAGTCGATTCATAATTACGTCTAAAATCTTCCACAAAGGTATGTGGTCTTTTTACACTCTTAGACTGAAGACTATTTGGGAAGCTGCACCAGAGGGAAAGATCTATCAGCTCACCACGGCTAAGAGCTTATCAATCTTTCGGTGATCTCGTAAATGGGTGCTTTCCAGATCAAAACTTTTCTTCTTTAAATGTCCAAATAGCATCTCGATTGCCCAACCAGTTTGATATGCTTTGAGTGCCTCTTTAGGTAGTATTTTATTGCTCACAACATAAAGGTGGGAGGTTCACGCTACCTGACCTAATGACACCGATGATGAGATAAGTTAGAACTTTAAGTTGTGCTTTGCTTAATAAGTGTCCATGTCAAGGATGGTGATCTTGATGTGAATGTAAGAAATAAATGGTATTTTTTTCACTATTTGTCATTTTTTGTCGTGTGGTGTGAAGAAATATAGTAAACTGCAAAGGAATGGCGTAAGTAGGCGGTGCCAACAGGAATTTACACTGTTTACAAAGGCTTCAAGGGGCTGTAAAGAAGCACAGACACATTTTACAATTCTCTAGAATATGGCAAATAAGAAGAAACAATCCACTTGGGCAGTAGTGCTCATCATCGTGCTCACCATAGCGGCTTTGTATGTGAAGGGGCAAGAGGATAAGAAACGTGAATCCGTGGGGACTAATGGTTCTGAAGTGGATACTACAGGTGAAAAGGAAGTGAAACCGTCCCTTAAAGCTGTTTCATCAAGCTCGAAAAAGCTCGCTGAACTGACTGGGGCTAAGACGCAAAATACAAACAGTGAACTGCCAGTTAGTGTGACTAGATCGTTGACTAAGGTGAAGTTTGAGAACAAAAAATTTGAGGTTTTAGAGGGATGTAGTTTGGTGGATCACCGTCATAATGATGGAGATAGTTTTCATGTGAAGCATGGAGATAAGGAGACTGAGTTTCGTCTGTATTTCGTAGATACTGCGGAAAGTCAGTATAAGGAGTATAGAGACGGTAATAATAACGGTCAGCGTCTAAGAGAACAAGGCGCTTACTTTGGTGGTCTGGAGATGCAGGTGACTACTGAAGTCGGTAAAGTAGCGAAATCATTTGTGAGAGATCTTCTGAAAAAGAAGAAATTTACGGTAGTGACGAAATGGGAAGATGTGTTCACACCTGAACGAAAATATTGCTATGTGATCGTGGAATGGCAAGGTGAGGATGTCTATCTGCACGAGCTTTTATTAGTGAAGGGTTTGGTGAGGCTTAAGACGAGGGGAGCAACTCTGCCTGATAATACCAATTATTTTGAGCAGAAGAAGAAGTTGGAGCAGTTAGAGAAAAAGGCCAAGGCGGCGAAGGTTGGAGCTTGGGGAATGTAATCTGTTAGAATAATTTAATATAAAAACGATGTTAGCAAAACGTATCATACCATGCCTCGATGTTACAAATGGGCGAGTGGGGAATCCTGGTGTGATCGATCAAGGAGCGAAGGCGTTTGGCAACCAGTGCATTGTTATCGCTATTGATGTGAAGCGTGAGGCTGATGGTAAGTGGGGAGTCTATACACATGGAGGCAGGAATCCAGTGGGTATGGATGCTGATGCGGTATTAGCCGCTAGTATATTTCACTTTGAGCAGTATACAGTTAGAGAAGCGAAGGACTATTTTGCAGAGAGAAATATACCTGTTAGGCCAATGGTGAATTAATTATATTAAGAACAATTTTAAATAAAATGATGTCTGAAGAAGTAAAACAAATCTACCACTGCGCCCAATGTGGTGAAGTCTTTAAATCCCAAGTTAAGCCAGTGAAAGAACTGGTTTGTAGCTACTGTGGCAAGTCACCAGTTCGAACTAAATTCGCTCAAATGACTAAGATGCCTGATCATGCTACACTAGACTTAGGTCATGGTGTAGCACGTAAGAATTTTGTTTCTATGCAGCGTAAATCAACAAAACGCAGGGTGATGGCGGTGTATGCTGGTTGCGTAGTTTTCCTGCTTGTGATAGGTGTTGTGGGGTCTTTGATTAAAGAAGAAAAGAGGATTGATAACAATGATAAATCCTTGTTATCTAGAGGAAGTTGGCAGTTTGAGGAGAAGGAGAAGGGAGCTGCCCAATTGTGTGAAGCTATCTTCGTTAAATATGCTAGGGCTAGATCTGGAAATACAAAAGCGCGCTATATGGTAGATGGAATAGATTATCTTTTAGACATGAGGAGATATTATGCTAATTCTCTGAATAGGATTGTGAATTTTGGGTCGGCTAGGATGACTGACTACAGATTAAAAGATGATGATGGTCTTGAGCGTTTAGATGCAAAGTTTGAGATCCTTAGAGAAGGCAAGGTAGTCCGTAAGTTTGAGGCAGTATTTTGGAAGCAAAATGATAAATGGCTCCTAGACTGGGGACATTTTGTTAGAATAGGTGAGATGCCCTGGGGTAACTTCATTGGCGATAGTAATGTGTCTATCCCACAGAGATTTAGGCTTTATGTGAGAGAGGCAAAGATCGAATCAACTGTTGTGGGCTACACTGACCTAGTATTTGCAAATCCGCTCAATGATAAATTAAAGCCCTATGATTCAAAGGCAACAGTGATTGTGAAAGACAATACCCAGTTGAAGGAGGATATCTTAAAGCATATAAACTCGAAGAAGAAGGTCATGACTGACAAAAGTTATATTTTAGGTGAACTAGACCCTAGTATCATGTTTAGAGTCCAAGTTACTATCGGTTATGAGTTTATTAATGGTGAGAAACGATTAGTGCTCAAGGAGTTGAATGAGAAGGATTGGCTCGCCACTCCTCGGTTTTAGCTCTAGTGTCATTTTTACCCTATTCTGGCTCTTCAAATAGTATTACTAGAGATTGCGTTGTGCATCAAGGATGTCTCTGGACTGATACCAGTCCAGATCTGAAAGGAAATGGCTCCTTGATAGATAAGCATGGACAAGCCATTTGATGTTTTAGCACCCACTGTTTCAGCAGCTTTTAGTAGCTCCGTTTGTGGAGGGCTATAAATGGCATCGTAGACTAGATGATGAGCTTGTAGGCAGTCTAGTGGGAGAGGTGAAGTATCGCTGCTTTTCATACCTAGCGATGTAGCATTGACGATGAGGTCTACTTTTACTGTCGCAAACTTCAATGTCTCGGGGGAGTTATCAAGAATATGGATATTCGCAGAGTATTTCTTGCTTAGCTGTTCTTTTAATCTTTCTAGTTTGCTGACGGTTCTATTAGATAGATAGAGGTTGTCACAGCCTGATTTGGCGAGCTGAGTGGCGATGGCTTTACCAGCACTTCCACCGCCGCCGAGTAGCAAGATGTTAGATCCTTTTACTGAGGTGTTAAAATCTTTTTCTAGAGCTTGTATGAGACCAAGACCATCGGTGTTGTCCGCTAGGATTTTTCCGTCTTTAAAATGAATGGTGTTGGCTACTCCGAGGGCCTTGACTGAGTCTGATATGTCGTGGCTGTGCTCTCTGGCTTCTAGTTTATGTGGGATGGTGACGTTACAGCCTAGGAAGCCTAGATCCTGCATGAGTGAGAATGCCTCCTTGATTTCGCCAGGTTTAAGCTCTAGGCGGATGTAGCAACTATCTATATCTAGTGCATCCAGTGCTGCTTGGTGCATCTGAGGGGATGCTGAGTGAGATACAGGATAGCCTAAGACTGCTAGTTTAGCATTCTTAGGCAGAGTATTTTCTCTCAGGTCGGTGAGTGTGTAGATGTGCTTCATGCGAGTTCTTGTGTGGCTCTTTTGACTCTGCGGATGCTTTCTTCTGGCCCTAGAATTTCAAGGATTTCACCTAAATCAGGTCCACCTCCCATGCCACTGAGTGCGACGCGTGTAGGGAACATAAGTTGGCCAGGCTTGGCTCCGTTTTCTTTAGCCGTTACTCCAATAGTTTCTTTGGCTAATGACCAGTCTGTTAGGGCGCTGAGGTTCTCTGCTAACTGCTCTAACAGAATAACAGCTTGAACGTTCTTCTTAACCTTAGTGACTACTTCGGTGTCGAATGGGTAGTCAGTGTCTGTGAAGAATGCTATCTGAGCGGGGACTTCGCTGAGTAGTCTCACTTTTTCCTGCACGGATGCTGCTATTCTAGTGTAGTCATCTCCGATAGGTAATCCTGCTTCCATAACATAAGAGAGTGCTGCTCCTGCGAATTGATCTGGAGTGAGAGCTAGGAGGTGTTGTTGGTTTACCCACTTGCATTTTTTAATGTCGAATTTAGCGCCTGAGCGGTTGACTGAGTCGAGGTCGAAGGCCTCGACAAGTTCTTCTAGTTTGAAAATTTCTTTATCACCTTTTGGCGACCAGCCAAGAAGAGCGATGTAGTTATTGACTGCTTCTGGAAGATATCCTTGGGTGGTATATTCCTTGAGAGAGACTCCTTGGTCACTCTTAGACATTTTAGAACCGTCCGGGTTTAGAATCAGTGGGATGTGGGCAAATTTAGGGGGTTCCACTCCGAACGCTTCATAGAGTTGAAGGTGTTTCGGGGTGTTTATGAGGTGATCTTCACCTCGAATCACGTGCGTCATTTTCATTTCGATATCGTCCACTACATTTACAAAGTGGAATACGAAGTCGCCGTTTGAACGCTTAACGGTCATGTCAGGGTTGATGGATACGTCTGTGTAGTCGATCGTGATTTCTCCGCAGACGAGGTCAGTGACAGTCACTAGCTTACGGTCAAATCTAAATCTCCATGTACCTTCGTCTTCGTAGACGCGGTCAGCAACGACTAATTTTTGGAACCATTTCTCGTAGATTTCTTTTCGCTCAGATTGGTTATAGGGACCGCAGTCTCCTCCTTCATTTGGGCCTTCGTCTGCATTCATTCCTAGCCATTTGAGACCAGAGTAGATGCCGGCGTGAGCATCAGCTTTGTTATGCGCTTGGTCGGTGTCCTCTACTCTGAGGATGAATGTCCCACCGAGTTTACGAGCATAGAGCCAGTTAAATAATGCGGTGCGAGTTCCTCCGATGTGGAGTGAGCCAGTAGGTGATGGAGCGAAGCGTGTGCGGACTTGATTATTCATGTCTGCAGTCAATATTCTCTAGCTTAAATTGCAATGTGAAATTTTAGTTTTACAATCTGATCTGAGTATGTAAGGATCGGAGGTATGAAGAAAATAGCTGCCCATTGGCAAATTATCATCGCTTTAGTGTCCTCGGTCATTGTGGCCACTGTATTGAAAGAATTTGGAGATGCTGGGTGGGTGGCTGGTGTATTGAAGATCTGTAAGCTTGCTGGTGACTTGTTCATGCAGGGTTTGAAGATGATTATTGTCCCACTGGTTGTGTCATCGATTATTGCTGGGCTCGCTGGTATGGCTGGGTTTGAAGGCTTTAAGCGCATGGGACTTAAAACTCTAGGGTTTTATCTTATCACTACAATGAGTGCTGTGGTGCTCGGCTTGGTCATTGTGAATACCATGCAACCTGGTTTGGTAGATGGAGAGCCTAATGAGGTTCTACGTCAGGTATTTGATAACTCTGCGGAGGGGATTTCGGATACTGATAAAGCTAGATTTGAAGAGGGTCAGCAAGATAAGGCGAAGGACTGGACTTCGGTCTTTAAGCGAATGCTGCCAGCAAACATCATAGAGGCTGGGGCGAAAGGTCAGCTACTTGGGCTACTCGTGTTCAGTTTGATTTTTGGGATAGCGATGACGGGGTTCCCTGTAGATAAGATGGCTCCTTTACGAAATTTATTTCAAGGACTGAACGATGTGATGATTAAGATTACTCAATGGATTATGGTTTGTGCTCCGATTGGTATTTTCGGGATGATGGTGAATACAGTTTATAAGAATGGAGAAGGGATGTTCTTGGAATTAGCACCGTATTTTGTGACTGTTCTCATTGCGTTAGCCTTGCATCTATTTGTAGTGCTACCGATTTTACTGAAAGTGCTAGGCAAGATTAATCCTCTGGATCATTTCAAAGCGATGAAGACTGCGTTACTCACAGCATTTTCTACTGCAAGTTCTTCGGCCACTTTGCCTGAGACGATGCGCGGTGTGCAGGATAATGCGGGAGTGAGTAAGACGACTGCTAGTTTCACTCTTCCTCTTGGTGCTACAGTTAACATGGACGGAACGGCTCTATACGAGTGTATTGCGGTGGTGTTTGTCGCTCAGGTAATGGGCTTCGAGATGGATATTGCGGCACAAATGTTGGTGGTGATATCTGCTTTGTTGACAAGTATTGGTGTGGCAGGAGTACCTTCAGCCTCTATGGTTGCGATCTTGATTATCATGAATAACTCTGGAATCCCTGGAGCTAATAATGCAATCTATGCGTTATTTGTTGTGGATAGATTATTGGACATGAGCCGCACTGCTGTGAATGTGTTTGGTGATTCTTGTGCCGCTGTAGTCATCGCGAAAAGCGAAGGCGAGCAGCTTTATGTGAAAGAAGACGATGCCTGATTTAGAATATGAACTAGCTGCGCAAAAGGCTGGATATGAGGTGATAGCAGGGATCGATGAGGCTGGTCGTGGTCCACTAGCAGGGCCTGTTTCTGCTGGTGCTGTGATCCTTCCAAAAGGCTATACGCACCTTCTATTAGACGACTCTAAAAAACTCAGTGAAAAGAAACGGGAGCAGATTTATGAAGATCTAGTGGGGGATAAGAGTATTCGCTGGGCGCATAGCTTTGCTGAGGCGGATGAGGTGGATTCTATTAATGTTCTGAGAGCCACTCACGCTGCTATGGCGAGAGCGGTGGAGCAGCTTGGCGACCCTGGCATCTATTGTCTGATCGATGGATTACCTGTAAAATCGTTTCCCTTTGCCTCAGAAGGCATCGTGAAAGGTGATGGAAAAAGTCTGTCAATCGCTGCGGCCAGTATCATCGCTAAAGTAACCCGTGACCGTAAGATGTTAGAGTATGCTGAGCAGTTCCCTGAATATGGCTTCGAACGCCACAAAGGCTACGGGACTAAACTTCACCTAGAGGCTCTGAGGTTACATGGTCCAGTAAATATCCATCGTCAGTCGTTTGCACCAGTGGCACAGTTGCATCTTAAGTCAGATTAATGTGAAATCTATATTCAACATTCTTACCGCCTTGATGTCTAAGTGTCATCCATTCTTAAAAAGAGGAGTGAGCCTGGAGCATAAAGATGGAAGTCTATTGAGTCATATAGAGGTGGGTAATCTTGGTGAGAAGATAGCTAAACTGGAACTCCAAAGTTTAGGGAGAAAGGTTCTTTATTCCAACTATAGAGGTCCGAAGGGAGGTGAAGTGGACATTGTGGCTCGTGATGGGAAGGTGCTGAGCTTTGTGGAGGTGAAGACGAGGCGCCAGCGTGATACGAGTCGACCACTCGATGCTGTGAATAAGAAGAAGCAAGAACTGATTAAGAGGGGGGCAAGAAGCTGGTTGAATATGCTAGATGACAATGAATTTATCTGGCGCTATGATGTGGTAGAGGTCGAGCTGGTAGAAAATGAAAAACCCCAAGTGACGGTGGTCAATGGGGCTTTTTATTAGGTTTTTGTTGGAGAGTTTCAGTAAACTTACTGATTATTGTAGTGTGCCTGTTCAGCATTGACCAGCAGCGTGTCTTGCGACCGTGTGGCTATTACGAATACTGATTTCTTTGGCTCAGTAGGGGATTTTTTAGATGCTGAAACTGTGATCGTCTGAGCTTGCTTGTGAGCTGTGGTTTGCGGCTCATTCGCTGAAGTAGTAACAGGTGCGCAGGAGCTTATGAGAGTGAGAGCAGTGGCTGTTACTGTTGGGAGAATAATTTGGATTGGCTTCATTGTTGTATCAGGTTGTTAACAGTTAGATGTGGCTGGGAGCTAGCTTATTTCATTTATGTTTGATTTTTAGAGTTTGCAGATCGGCTCAGAAGTGGGATAAATGTGCATGGGTAAATTTGATAATAAAGTAGCAGTCGTAACTGGAGCTGGAAGAGGCATCGGTAAAGAAATCGCAAAAGCATTCGCCGCTGAAGGTGGTAAAGTGGTTGTAGTGAGCAGAAGTGAGGGAAGCTGCCAAGGTGCGGCTGATGAGATCAATGCTCTATTTTCGGATTCAGCAAAGGCGTATGCTATCGATGTGTCAGATCATGATGCCGTGCAGGCTCTTGGTAAACAGGTTGTCGCAGACTTCGGCATAGTGAATATTCTAGTGAATAATGCAGGTGTGACCAGAGATGGGCTCCTGATGCGTATGAAAGATGCTGACTGGGACACGGTCTTAGACACAAACCTGAAAGGTGCATTTAATACAGTAAAGGCGTTCCAGAGAACTCTGATGAAGGCGGAAGATCCTCGCATTATCAATATTGCGAGTGTTATTGGACTGATTGGTAATGCTGGACAGTCTAATTACGCAGCGTCTAAAGCAGGGCTAATCGGGTTTACTAAGTCTATCGCACGCGAGCTCGCAGGCAGAAAAGTATGTTGTAACGCTGTGGCACCAGGCTTCATTTCTACGGATATGACTGATGAATTACCAGAAGCTGTTAGAGAAGGGATTCTCGGTAATATTCCACTTAAGCAATTCGGTGCGACTGAAGACATTTCAAATCTCGTTCTTTTCTTAGCTGGTCGAGAAGCGGGCTACATCACTGGTCAAGTAATGGCCTGTGATGGTGGAATGACGATGTAGAAAAGGATAAAGGCCTGTGCTTCTCAATAAATTTTAATAAGCACCCTGAGTGTGAGAGCTGATTCTTGTGTTCAGGGTGCTTTGTGTTAGGGTTTTCTCAGATGAAGAAAGAATTGGTAAGAATTGAGCTTGTGGCATTGTTGCCGACACCTTCTGGGTGTGCGTTGTTTTTGGGTGATGGGGAGAAGATTATTTTAATTTATATCGATCCGAGTCTTGGGGTCTCAATAAATGTGGCGCTACAAGGGGAGAAAGCATCAAGACCTCTGACGCATGACCTTTTTCATGGATTTATAGGGGCGTTTGGAGCTAAGGTTACCCAGATGGTGATCGTGGATGCTAAGGATGATGTTTACTATGCGAGGTTATATATACAGGCTGAGAACGAGCTACTGCAGAAAAAGATCGTGGAACTGGATGCTAGACCTAGTGATAGTATCGCACTCTGCGTGAGAGAGCATGCGCCGATGTATGTGGTGGCGGATGTTTGGTCTGAGTTGAACGATGTATCTGATCTCCTGATGGAGATGAAGAGTAGCCAGCAGGGGTCAGATTTTCAGCTAGATGAAGAAGGGGAGGGCGAGGGTGCTTAAAGCTGAGAGAGCTAAGTATGTGTTAAAGAGGTTAGAGGAGCACTATCCTGAGACACCTATTCCACTAGATCACACAGATCCTTACACGCTACTTATAGCGGTGTTACTGTCTGCACAATGCACGGATGAAAGAGTGAATAAGATGACACCTGGATTATTCCTCAGGGCCGATAATCCGGCGGATATGATGCAGGTGCCGGTCGAGGAGATCCGTGAGCTGATCAAGCCGTGTGGTCTTTCTCCGAGGAAATCTAAAGCGATCTCTGTCTTGTCTAAGATGATCATGGAGCTACATGGGGGGGAGGTTCCTCAGAGCTTTGAAGAATTAGAGGAACTGCCTGGAGTAGGTCATAAAACGGCTTCTGTGGTGATGGCGCAGGCGTTTGGAGTTCCAGCATTCCCTGTAGATACGCATATCCACCGGTTAGCGCAGCGCTGGAAGCTCACAGATGGCAAGAATGTAGTCAAAACTGAGACGGATCTTAAAAAGCTATTCCCCAGAGCTTCATGGAATAAACTACATTTGCAGTTCATCTTTTATGGCAGAGAATTCTGTTCCGCTCGTGGCTGCGATGGCACCGTTTGTGAGATTTGTAGGACGTTATTTCCTACCAGAAGGACAGCTGTTAAGATTTGTAAATGATTTTTGGGTAAAACGGGTCGAAATTAGCTCATTTTTTTGTAAGAATGTGTAACCTCCTAACTCTATTCAAATGAATGGATTCGGACTTCAGTAACCTAACAAATTTGGGCTAAATTGAATTTTTATAAAAATGCTTCTTTACTAGGGGCGATCCATTCGCAGAATCATCAACTGTAATACTTCTAAGATTTACACATCAACAACCGTTATAGAAAATATGAAACATTTATCGACCAGCCGATTCAAAACTGTAGGCATCACACTGACAACATCACTCCTCACTATTATGCCACTTTTAGCACAAGAAGAAGTAGCAACAGAGAGTTCTGCTTTAGAAACCTACCTCACTAGTGGTGGTCCACTGACCATTTTCATTGCAGCATTTGGCTTGATCTCACTGATCGGCCTTTCTGTATTTAACTTTATTAACCTTTCTAAGGCTAAGTTCTGTCCTGATGACCTCAAGGCTGGACTCTACGATCATATGGTGAACTGCCGCGTGCGTTCAGCGATCGAACTAGCTGCTTCAGACCCATCTTATATGGGCAGAATGATGGCTTACTCACTACCTAATGTAGATGCTACACGCCCTGAGGACCTCGGTCGTCAGGGTGTAGAAGATGCGATGGCTGACTTCTCAATCAACGAAGGACGCAAGCAGATGACATTCATTAACCTCATATCACTTCTTGCACAGGCAGCGCCGATGCTCGGACTATTCGGAACAGTATTCGGTATGATCGGTGCGTTCGCTCAGTTAAGTTCAGGTAATGCAGATCCAAGTGCACTAGCGGGAGAGATCTCAGTAGCACTACTGACTACAATGTGGGGTCTAATCACTGCGATTATCGCTGTATTTGCTTACTTCTTCTTCAAGGGACGCTACCAGTCACTTGTTGCTGAGTGTAACAACACAGCTGAAGAACTTATCAACGCTTCTATCCAGACAGTCAATGGTGAAGCGCAACTTGCTAAGATCCCAGAAGGTCTTGCAGTTTAATTAGCAGTCTCATTTTTAGACGATAAATGTTTATGGCAGAGTAGCTCCACTAAGTCGCTATTCTGCCTCATTAAACAAGTCGTGAAGAAATCAATTTTTTTACAAACAATTAATACACGAAAGGTTCTCACAACATGGTATCAGATAAATTAAGAGCACAAAGCAAAGTCGATGACGGCGGTGCAGAAATGGACATGTCTCCAATGATCGACATGGTATTTCTACTGCTGATTTTCTTCATTGTGGTTTCTTCTCCGATGATTGTTAAGATGGATCCGGAAATCACACCAGCTGTCGCTTATAATTCTACCAGACCTGAAGAAAAGAATGGTAGAATAGTGTTAAATGTCAAAGCGGATGGCTCATATTCACAGGAAGATTTCACTAAAAAGATAGTGACTCCTGAGGAAATTGAGAGATATGTGAAGAAGGCTAAAGCAGAGATCGAAGTAACCGGTAAAGGCAGATATGTAGCCAAGTTACACCTACGTGGTGATAATAAGGCTCTGTTCAAGCACTCTCAGAAAGCGATTAAAGCTGCAGCAGTTGCTGGAGTGGATAAAGTTATTTTCTCAGTCTACGACTTTGCTAAATAAGCATCAATAAGAAAGCATTATAAAACTGTCTCACTGAGCATCAATTTACACACTAGAAAACAAAGATTATGGCAAGACGTAAAACAGGCATGGTAGCCGAAGAAGATGAACCATTACTAGACATCTCATCATTGATTGATGTTTGTTTTCTTCTACTCATTTATTTCATCGTGACTTCTACGATCCAGCCACGTGAGCAGGATCTACCGATGACAATGCCGTCATCTCAGCCTTCTGATGAGCGTCCGGATATTGAGCCGATGCTTATTTCAGTTTCACCAAGTGGAGCTGTATTAGTCAATAAAGTTCAAGTGGATGGTGGGACTACAGGTAGAGAAAGAGTGTATTCTAATCTCAAATCGACGCTGGATGAGTATAGTGCGATGGCTAAATCAAGTGAGTCTAAGCCGATCATTCAGGTATTTGTGAATGGCGACTGCCCCCAGCAGGTAGTTATCGATGTTCTTAACTGTATCCGAGGTGCAAAGATTAAGACGGTGACCTTCACTGACACTGAGTAATATAAAAATCATCCTAATGCTTTCACATCAGTATTCGTATAAACTGTAGGAAACGAAACCTTATCAAAGGGCGTTCTTCCTTGGATTTAATAGAACGCAATTAACTATTTAAGATTATGAAGAAAAGAAAATCAATCACAGCAGCGGTCATCTTAGCGACTGCGTCTATAGTGGGAATGACTCCTTCTACAGCCACTGCTCAGAATATAGGTGAGAATGTCCAAGCTGGCTTCGCCTTGATGAAGAAGCAAGAGTGGTTAAAAGCGCACACACTATTCAGTGCAGTTACAAATCAACTAGGTGACCGCGGAGTTGGTCTATTCGGTGGTAAATTTGGAGAAATATTTTATAGTAAAGGTTTCTGTGAGTTTAAGCTTGGTAAAGATTTAATTGCCCTCGGTGGTGATGAAAATGTTACGAAAGGATCTGAATATCTTAATATGGCGATAGAGTCATTTAAGCAGTGCCGCAAGATACCTTCAGACGCTCGAAGCAAGAACAGGAAGTTTCATAAATGTCTGCTCTATCTAGGTCAAACAGAACAGGCTCTTCAAGAATTTTCTTTAGCTATCAAGACTTATAAGAAGTTCCTCGAAGTGAGAGACCCTGAAAAGGACTTTTACAACATTGGTATGTATCATATCAACATGGCTATCTGCCACTTTAAGTTAAAGAAGCCAGATCTAGCTGAAGGTTCTAAGTATTACACAAATGCTCAGAAGAACAAAGACAAATGGGAAGTTCCAGACAATGCAATTGTTACTGCGTTCAAAGATTTCGCCTCAGCTGCGATCGTTGAAAATAAGGAGCAAGTGCTTGTGGATTTCATCAATGAGAATAGAGCCGAGATTACTCTCGATCCCTATAAAATGTATCAATTTACTCCATTCTTTAGAAAGTATGCTTCAGAAGCATTTTCTAAGAATATGGTGAAAGGTGCATTATCACTCTATGCACTCATGCCAGGGACGATTGAGACCAAGGAGGACCTTGCTGCAAGAAAAGTGACTGTTATCGGCTATAAGCGTAACATTATTCGTGATTCTTACTTTAATAAGAATGACTTGATCTCTGTGAATCAAATTAAGATAGACGACAAGAAAGTCAAGGCATCATACAAGAGCGGTGACCCACATGAGTTACTTGCACTACGTTCACTCGCATACACTTACGAAAGTGAAGGTTATGTGCGTGGGGCCTTTGGTGCGTTCGAACTACTAGAACTCTATCATAGCGACTCTAAGGACCGTGAGGACAATCTCTTTAACCTAGTCAGAACAGCTTCACTCATTAGTGAAGTGATGGATACTGAAAAATACGGACGTAGATTCCTAGAACTCTTCCCAGAAAGTGCTTATAAGGCTCAGGTAAAGAGCATGATGCTTATCTCACTCTTCTACTCAGGTGAGTATGAAGTAGCGCTTAAAGTTTCAGAAGAATTTCTCCCATCTACACCTGAGAACACAGCTCCTCACGACCTTTGTTTGCATGTTTATGGTGGCTCACTATACTACCTAGGTAGATACTTTGAGGCACACGAGCATATCGTTAAGCACCTTACTATGTATCCTAAGAGTGATTATAAGATAGCGACTCGCTTCTTTGAGGGTGCAAATCTGTCACGTCTTGAAGATTGGGCAAAGGCTGGTGTAAAACTTGATAAGTTCCTCACTGATTACCCTAATCCGAGACAGAACATTTACATTCCATTCACACTCTATGATAGAGCTAACGTGCACTTCGCAAAAGAAGAGTATCAGGAAGCTATTGCTAAACTGGATACTGTAGAGAAACAATTCCCAGGATCATCTGTAGAAGATATGGCATATAACCTCCGTGGTGATGTGCATAATGCCGCTGGAGAGAGAGAAGAAGCTGAGGCTTACTACAATAAGGCTCTCGCTCTTGCTAAATTTAAGAATAACACGATCGTTTCAGGTGAATCACTCTACAAGCTCGTAGCCCTACTAGGTGTTGAGAAGATTGGTAAAGAAGAAAATCCAGATCTAGCCAGAGGAGCAGTTCCTTATGATGAGTTTTGGAAAGACTTCCCAAATTCACCATATAAGACACAGGTCGCAGCGGTTGGTGTTCCTGCACTCGTTAAGGCGGGTAGAGGTGAAGAAGGTCTAGCTAATCTCCAAGGTGTCATTTCCGAGCTAGCGGCTCAGAAAAATGCTCCTGGTATGGAGAGAGCGATTAACACTTATGGTAAATACTTCCTAGAGTCAGGCAAGACACCTGAACAACTTAAGGCCTACTTTGAAACCTTCCCAGGAATCGATGCTGGTAATAAGAGAGCACAAGCTCTTCTACGTATCGCAGTAATCGGGGTCTATGAAGACCTACTCGCCATGGCAGCTAAGAAGAAAGATACTGCTCAGGTAAGAGTCTATCAGTCACGTATCGATGCTATGTTCAAGGACATGAATGCACGCTACAAGCTTAGTGAGCTTAGTGACTTCATCTTGATCAGACTTGGTAACTTCGTTTCAGAGAAGACCACTAAGTCAGATCAGGCACTTGGCTACTACGATCAGATTATTACAAATGGTAAGAATGACTTCAAGACAATGGCTCAGTTCGGAAGAGCTAGAATCCTAGCTCAGAGTGATAACGTAGCGAAGCAAGAAGACGCTAAGACAACTCTGATCGAAGTGCGTGATAACAAGGATAGTAGCAAGAAGGCGAAAGATTCTGCGACTTATCAGCTTGTTGTGCTCTATGCGCAGCAAGGTGACTGGACTAATGTGGTTAAGGAAGCCCTCTTCTACGCAGATAAGCGCTTCTCATCTAAGAGACCTGAAGTTGCGATATTGTTAGCTACCGCCTATGAGAAGGCAGGTAACCTTAAAAAAGCAATGGCTGCTTATAACGGTATCTATGTTAAATATAAATCCAACTGGGGAGTTTCTATCCCAGCTCTGATTAGAGCTGCACAGCTCGGATGGCAAAATGGTATAGCGGTGGGTAATAAATCTGGCAAGCAGATCGCCTATGATCCTGCGGCTAGATTCTTGAAAGCATCTGAACAAGCTTACTTCGAGAATAAAGAGAAGATGACTCTCGTGGAGATCGACGCCTATGAGACACTCTCGACTCAGGTCGAAGAGTGGGAACTCAGCGGTGAGATTAAGACACTAAAGCAGCAAGATGCCGCTCGCAAAAACAAGTAACAGAGTCGATTGGAAAACATTAACATCGAATTATTTTAGAAAATGAAACTATTAAAATATATAGCAACAATGCTTTTAGTGACTGCCTTCACTGTGAATGCGCAGAACAAACCACCAAAAGCGTTTATCTCAGGAGTCTTGATTAAAGACGACGGTAAATACACTCGTGTGCTCTTTAAAGGTACGACTAAGAGTGAGGTGTTTTACAAAAACAATCTCCAAGGAGTCGCTATCAATAGAGCTAGAATTAATGATTTCTCAGCCATCTTCATGTTTGATCCATGGCTCTACCGTGATGCTAAGGAACTATATCAAGGCCGTAAATATGAGGAAGCTCTAGCTTTGTTCATTGAGTGTAAAGAAGTCTATAAGTCTTTTAGAACATTAGATAATAATTACTCAGATATGTCTGCATTCTATGAGCTAGAATGTTATAGAAAGCTAAAAAGATATGCAGATATCGATGCTAAGATGCAGCTATTCATTTCTGATAAGCTCACTCGTCTTAGTATGCAGACTCAGCTAAAGGTTTACAATCTCTGGCAGGCAGTGGATGTTAAGAACTGGGCAAGATTGAATATCCTATGTGGTGAGTGGAGAGAGAAGCGTGTCGCTATCAGCATTCGTTCTCAGATCGCTTACTGTCATGGACTCGCTCTAGAAGGCTTAGGCCAGACGAGTAAGGCACTCAATGCTTATGCTACTGCGATGACAGCTGACTTCACTAAGTCTGACGTGATCGTGCGAGAAGCAGCTCTAAACTCTCTTAGAATTTTCGCTAATGATCAGGGTGTAAAGACTGCTATGTCACTCTGGGGTAAGAAGGAGGAAGACAAGGATTCTGCTGGCTATAGTAAGCTTAAAGAAGCAAATGCTCTGTCTCGTATCTACGACAAAGCAGGTCTAGGTGCAGGTGTGGCTCTTCCATCGAACTACAAGAAGTTCCAAGAGTTCACGACCGAAGAAATGCTTAAGCAGATTCAGGAGAGAGAAGATGCTGCGAAAGAAGATGCTGCGAAAGAAGATGCTGCGAAAGAAGATGCTGCGAAAGAAGATGCTGCGAAAGAAGATGCTGCGAAAGAAGATTCTGAGTAATCTCTGATAGTAGTTCTACAACTTTTAAAAGCCCTGCTAATTCAGCGGGGCTTTTTTGTGCTTAGAAGTAGGGGTTGTTCGACTTCTCAAGCGCTACGGTAGTGACGCCGCCGTGTCCTGAGCAGAGATAAGTGTCATCAGGAAGTGTGAGTAGGTTGTCTCGGATGTTTTTTATGGCTACAGGGTAGCTTGTTGTGGTCTGACAACCTCCGATGGAGCCTGCGAAGATAGCGTCACCGACGATACAAATACGGCTCTCAAGGCCCTCTATTAAATACGCGACTGCTGGGTCTGCGTGACCAATTACGTTTAGAGTCGTGAGGGAGATTTCACCATATTGTAGTGACTCGCAGAGCTTGGGTCTTGGGTAGTGAATGCTGGCCTCTGAGAACTCTGAGAGACATTCTACATGATCTTTGTGTTCATGGGTGATAAAGATGTGCTGAGCCTTGTTGGGGGCGTTCTTGGCGATGTATCGCATCAGTGCCGTGGCATCAGTGCCAGTATCGAAGATAAGTAGATCTTTATCAGTTTCGATCAGATAGGAGTTCACTCCAAGATGACCAAAGGGTGAGGTGAAAACTTTCAGTCCAGTAGGTGGATTTAGTTTGGGGTCGTAGTTCGTTAAGTTGAGTAATTTCTCTGTATCTAGAGCTAGCTTTGGAGCGATGATTAGGATCAGTTCTTGGTCAAACTCACCATTCAAGCATCTGTCTAGACGGGTAGGGCCGACACCAAGACTATTTGCGTTCAGGTCTAATCCACGAATGGATTTAGCTAAAATGTCGTTGAAGGCGTCTTCTAGCATTATTTTAAGTCCGCATTAGATTTATAGAGGACTGCTACAGGGATGAAGATGATGGAGGTGATGAGCATTAGTCCTGTGAAGAACCAGAAGTAAGAAGCTCCCTCCAGTTTATACAGCCCACCGACGGTGAAATCTCTAGTGAAGTCAGTGTTCTTATAGTGGCTATGCTCATTTTCATCAGTGACATTCATATCTATCTTACGTTGGTCAAGCCATGAGACGTAGCTTTTCTCAGTGACTTCTTTTTCCAGTTCTTTGACTGAGATGTGGATTGAGTTATCCCACTGTGTGAGTTGAGTTTTATCCGGTCCAAGGGAGGTAATACGGCATTTACTACTATTGATGACTCTGTAGGTGAGTGGCTGACCCCATTGATCTTTCAGGTTGCTGATGAGCTTTTGGCCGACTTTGGTTAGAGGTAGTTTGCGGTTATTAATGAGGGCGTAGTCTTGGATCATATCCGCTGCTTTGGATAGGCTGTCCTCTGTAGGTAGGTCGCGCTTCTTGATGACTCCTAGCTTGTTAAAGTGGATCGTAATATCATCTGCAGTGGCTACCTGTCCATCTGATCCAGGATAGGTTTTCTGGTGCCAAGTTGAGTGGTGCTTAGATGGGGTATGAGCTTCAGAGTCTTGTTCTAAGCTGTATTGAGCGTCTGATGTTTCTGAAGCCAGAGGATTGGGGATCTGGATAAAGAAGTTTACTCCAGCAGTGATCAGGTTACCAAAGGCGACTGAGAGAAGGAACAATGACATCACCATGGATTTCATGTTTTTAGGAGATTCCTTATAGGCGAACTCTAGACAGACGATAGACACCATGATCTCAGCTGACGTGAGTAATAGATAGGCTAAGATCTGCCAAGAGATGTTAGGTTTTTCACCCGCATCGATCCACTCTTGGATGAAGGCACTGATAGAGAATGCAATGACTGTTAGAAAGAGACCCGCTCCGATTTTACGCAGTGGAGTGAGTTTGATTTTCTTTTCTACCAGTGGGTATATAATGTAGGTGAAGATAGGGATGAGCAGGAGGATGAAGAATGGATTGGCCGACTGTATCTGAGCAGGGAGGACATTCATTCCTAGGAAATTTAGATCCATGTCCTGAGCTTGGAGGACCCATGTTGATGCGGTCTGATCGAAGAGTGACCAGAAGATAGCGACGAATAGGAACATGGTCGAAATCTTCGACAGTGTCTTGATCCCTTTACGAGAGAATAGTTCCTTAGTGTATTGTTTTCCTGCAGCTGGAATGTGGATGAATTTCCTGCGTCCCATCCAGAATAGTAATGTCGCAAGAGCCATGAGCACACCTGGAATACCGAATGCCCAGTGAGGACCGAAGCGCTCAAGCACCCATGGGATGAGTATGTTGGAGAGTGCTGCTCCTAGGTTTATAGAGAAGTAGAACCAGTTGAATATTTTACTGAGAAGATGCTGATTATTGATTCCAAATTGATCGCCCACATGTGCCGAGACACAAGGTTTAATACCTCCAGCTCCGATTGCGATGAGGCCCAATCCGGCGACTAACCAAAGGGTTGCAGGTCCAGCTATACCCATAAGAGCGAGTGCGGAATGACCCAGACAGTAAACGATAGAGAGCCTAATAATGGTACTATATTTCCCCCAATAGCGATCACTGATAAAGGCACCGAGTAGCGGTGTGAAATATACGAAAGTAACGAAGATGTGCGTGTAACCTGAAGCACTGGTCTCTGAAATGGCATTGCCTACCTTATCTCCCATTAGGTGGAGATAGTTCGCCATGAAGAGCACGAGTGCGGCTTTCATCCCGTAGAATGAGAATCGCTCAGCGGCTTCGTTACTGATGATGTAGGGGACACCTTTTGGCATGCCCTTAGTTTCGGATGGTTGGTTGTTGAACATGATTTTTAAAATTGTTGAGGAAGTTACTTAGTTCAGTTGCATCATCTACGATGTAGTCTGGATTTAGATCAGTAAGATCTTCTCTGCTCTCGAAGCCTCAGGTGACACCAATACTGTGGATGCTGGCATTGTTTGCGGTGGGGAGATCTACTGCGGAGTCACCGATAAGATAGGTTATTTTATCTGAGTGACCAGATGAATTTAGAATCTCGTAGATGCCAGATGGATCAGGTTTTTTGGCGACTCCTTCTCGCTGACCGAGAATGATGGAAGAGGTCTGAAGAGGGAATAGGGACGTGACTATTTCTTCCGCAAAATCATGTGGTTTGTTAGATAAAACGCTGAGGTGGTGTTGGCTAGAGATCTCTTCTAACATCTGCAGGATGCCATCATAGATAGTGGTGTCATTGTGTCACTCGGTAGCGTAGCGTCTACGAAATGCTACGTCTAATTTCTGCGTGTCTGCATCATTTAATGATGGATCTGCTCGCTGGCAGAGAACGTATGAACCATCTCCTATGTATTCTTCTACGGTGTGGTTAGGTAAAGCTCCTAGGCCAAACTCAGATAAGGCTCCGTTCAGAGATATAGCTATTCCGGGTAGAGAGTTGATGAGGGTGTCGTCGAGGTTGAAGACATAATGCATAGGGAATCGTTTGGTTGTAATAGAAAAGAGATTCTGTGGAGTTCACAGAGTCTCTGAAAAAATTCAACTTTAAAAGTCGAAAGGGCTAGTCTTAGCTAGGATTATTGGGCGTCCTTATTTTTACCAACTACATGGCCACTTATACCACCTAAAGTTGCGCCGATAGCTGCACCTTCGAGGCCTTTACCAGACTGGTGACCGATGATTCCGCCAAGAAGAGCACCTCCAATAGCTCCTGTTGTTGTGTCACGCTGTGTGTTAGATGAGCCTGCTCCGTATGGGTTTGCGCAGTTTGAGAATGTGAATGCAGTTGCTGCTACTGTGATTGATAGGATTGTCTTTTTCATGTCTTTATATTGGTTTGGTTAAATAAGTATTTAATCTATATTAATGAGCTGGGAGATCATGGCAAGGGGTTTTTATACTCCTTAGCAGGGACGTGTTGCCTCATTGAAGAGGCCCCCGAAAAAAATCTTTAATTGTTGAGAATAGCTCCCGTTACCTCATAAATGAGGACACTCTACACCTACCATGGCAATGAGTGAACTAAGCATACAAGAATACACCGTGAAAATGCGAGAACGATACTCTCGCATGACGGGGCGCAAAGCAAAATCAAAGCTTTTAGATGAGTTCGTAAAGATCACTGGATGGGATCGTAAACATGCTAATAAAGTTATCCTCGGCATCAAAAGAAAGTCTGGTCCAAAAGGTAAACGTGGTGCTCCAAAAATCTATGGTAATTCTCTGATTGAGGTTCTAAAAAAATGCTGGCTATGTATGGATCAGCCATGTGGGAAACGGATGAAAGACACGTTACCTATCTGGGTTGAGTTCCTCAATTACTTTGTTTATGATTGGTTAAAAGAAAAAGGCATCGAGTGGGCACCAAGCAAGAGCGCCGACATAGTAAAATAAGTCAAACACGATCTCAACGATTGATAGACAGTGGGAGTCTAACATCTGCTGAAAAGAAGTATCTAAAAGCACAAATATCATCAAATAATCCATTTACTATGAAAGCTGAAATAGCTGCTAGGTCGGACGTGTTTTGGCGTAAGAGAAATGAGCTACTAGAGTAGGAGGAAGAAAGACTTGCTTCTGAAGGGAGCTTCGCTATATCCGTGCCTTTCGGTATGTATTGGCGGACTAGACCTTCAAGTTCTCGTTAGCTCCTCTTTCTCAGCTATGATAGGGATGCGCAAAAAAGAAGTCCACTTACTCGGTCATTGATAGTTAAAATAGCTCCGCTATGACCACTACTAATAAATAAAAATCCCCGGGGCAAGCCCTCTCGCTCGGTGAGCCTTTCTCGTTCCTCGAAAGCGGGGTATTACAATTTCTTCTTTCTCATAGAATCGCCGCAAGCGACGGGGAATTAGACCCACAGAGATTAAAAAAACGGGAGACGTTACTATCTTCAGAACCTTGATTCCTATTGATCATATTGAACTCCTATTCACACTCTACTTAGAAAATTTCCTCACCTCGAAATTGTCAAACTTCTTAATCACTTCATACTCAGTAAAATGCTCTGAGAAATAAGGAAACTTCGTATCTCCCTCATGTTTCTCATAAACGTAGGAAACAATCAATTCATCTAACAAAGGTAAGAAGAGTTCATAAATCTGAGCTCCACCAATCACGAATACATGCTCATCTTGGAGGTCTAGAGTTTTCAGTGATTCAGGACTATAAATCACATCTGCTCCTTCATCCTGCCAATTCTCGTTTCTAGTAAGAACGATATTCTGACGATTAGGAAGTGGCTTGTATTTGCCTAAAGAGTCCCAGGTCTTACGGCCCATGACGATAGGGTGTCCACTCGTCATGCACTTAAACATCTTAAGATCCTCAGGCAGACGCCATGGCAAAGCAGTGTCTTTACCGATGATTCTCTCTGGTGTCATCGCCACGATAGCAGTCAATTTAGGCATACTCTGAGAATACATACCCTGCGGACTAATGTAAAGTCTTGAGGCATCATGTCATTCTGCTAAATATCTCCTCATGAACAAAGCATACACAGAACTCTCTGACCTAAATAAAGAAATAGCTCTTCTAGGTTCAACGGCATCCACGCTAGGCTGGGACCAAGAAACCTTCATGCCAGCCAAGTCACTCAAATTTAGAGCGGAACAGCTATCCTATCTATCAGGAAAAATTCACAAACTATCCACTGGCGACAACTTTAAAGCCAAACTCAGGGCAGCCGAAGAATCTGGAGCTGCTAATGCTACTGAAACCGCTAACATCCGTGAGTGGAGACATGATTTTAATAAATCCACCAAGCTCCCCCAAGAATTAGTAGAAAGAAATTCTAAAACTACCTCCATGGCTAAAGCTACTTGGGATGATGCTCGTGATAAGAATGACTTTTCAGTCTTCGCACCACATCTCTCTGAGCTCATTAACCTAGCAAATGAGAAAGCTGAACTCTGGGGCTACGAAGATGAGCCATACGACGCACTACTTGGATGCTATGAACGCGGAGCCAAGACTAAAGATGTCGCTAAAATCTTCAATAAATTTGAGCCTAAAGTCACTGAACTCGCTAGGCAAGCAGTAGCCAAAAGCTCCTCTATGACAGCAAGAAAACTCGAAGGAAATTTCCCAATAGAGAAGCAGCAGATCCTCAACCGTGAAGTAGCAGAATCTATCGGCTTTAACTTTGAAGCTGGACGCATCGACACCACTACTCATCCGTTCTGCACCACTCTAGGACCGCAAGACGTCCGTCTCACCACTCGCTACTACTCCCATGATTTCACAGCCTCACTTTTCGGAGTCATGCACGAAACAGGCCACGGACTCTATGAACAGGGACTCCCTGATGACGACTACGGACTCCCGAGCGGTCAAGCCGTCTCACTAGGTATCCACGAATCTCAGTCCTTACTCTGGGAAGCCCACATAGGCCGCTCAAAAGGTTTCTGGAATAAGTGGTTCCCACGCGTCCAAGAGCTCTTCCCACAGATGCGAGATTGGGCAGTAGAGGAATTTCTCCAAACCATTAATCAAGCCAAGTATTCATCGATCCGAGTCGATGCAGATGAAGCGACCTATGATCTCCACATCTTACTAAGATTTGGGCTAGAGCGTCAGATTCTCAACGGAGACATCAAGGTCAACGACATCCCTGCTGCCTGGAGCGAGAAGTTTAAATCCATGTTCGGAATGAAGCCAGAAAGTAACACCAAAGGTTGTCTCCAAGATATTCATTGGTCGATGGGGGGACTAGGATACTTTCCAACCTACACACTTGGGAATCTCAATGCATCCCAGCTATTTAATGCCGCCACTAAAGACGCCTCAGTCAAAACAGCATTTGATAATGCGGACTACGCACCACTTTTAAACTGGATGCGCATCAATATCCATGCTCACGGCTCCACCTACCTACCTCAAGACCTCATGATGAAAGCCTCCGGCGAACATACTAATCCAAACTATCACCTAGCACACCTCAAGCGCCGCTTCATCGACTAATCTATCCGTAGTTGAAGAAATTCTCATTATTTGTATTTAGTTAGTTGTAGGATCTGATCTCATGGAGGAATTTTCATTCCATGAAGAAGTTATTATTGATTCCATTCACCGCACTCACACTGCACTTTACCTCCTGTGCCCCATATCATCTGATACAGATGAAAATGGTTAGGTGATCGTCAAGCGTCCTAGCAACAGCCTAGTCCAGAAAGGTCTCAAAGAATTTACATCGATCAAAAGTAAAAAGCGTATCTCCTACAACTCTGCCTACAACGCCCAAACAAAACGACTCAAGAAAATCATCATGCCAAGCGCCCGATGGGAATTTGTTGTCTTTGAAGATTCTACCCCAAATGCATTTGCCCTCCCTGGTGGGAAAGTAGTCATACACACAGGACTTTTCCAAATCACACAAAGCGACGCTGGCCTAGCCCTCCTATTTTCCCGTAAAACTGAGCTAGAGGCAGACCGTATCGGCGCACTCTACATGGCAAAAGCTGGCTATAATCCTAATGAAGCCGTCAGCCTTTGGCAGAGATTTGTAGCTTACAAACAGAAGAACAGTTTCAAGAAAAAACCAGTATTCCTCAGCACTCACCCACTCGACAGCATGCGCATTAATACTCTCAAAGCTTGCATTCCGACAGTGATGAAGGAATATAAACGCCGTTAACTACTCTTACCTGCAACAACTACAATCAATAATTATGAAAATAACGATCACCACATTACTAAGTGCAGTCGTTACTGGCTCACTTTTCTTCTTTTCTAACAACACCGCAATGTCCAAAAACAAAACACCAGCCAAAGCACCAACAGTCGTAGCAAGTCACAAACAAATTACATTAGGAGCAGGTTGCTTCTGGTGCACCGAAGCTGTCTATAATCGTATCAACGGAGTGATCTCATCTACCTCAGGATACATGGGAGGCACTCGCAAAAATCCTACATACAACGATGTCATTTCCCATAACACTGGTGAAGTAGAAGTAGTCACCGTAGTCTATGATCCTAAAAAGGTCAGCTCTGAGAAGATCATCGAATGGTTCTGGGAACTACATGATCCGACACAGGTCGACGGTCAAGGTAGAGATATAGGACCACAGTATCTTTCCACCATTTTCTGCCACACTAATGAACAGAAAAAAATCGCTGAGAAATCAAAGGTATCTGTACAAAAGAATTACAAGAAACCTATCGTCACAAGCATCAAAAAAGCCGATACATTCTACCCAGCCGAAATCTATCACCAAGACTACTACAGCCTTAACAAAAATAAAGATCCATACTGCCGAGCAGTCATCACCCCTAAGATGCAAAAGCTCCAGCTGGAGAATAAAAAAAATGTCGCTAAGTAGTTATTTGATCGTTTTTTGAAGAAGTTAGTAGATCAGACCAGCCAGACTGTATTCAGCTTACTTTACGTGGATGTCTGACCTTCTCTTGGAGGTGCTTTGGGACTTTCCCAGCATAGACTATTGATGGTGTATGATTTCCTAATGCCTCGTGTGGACGCCAAGTATTGTAGCGTTCAAACCACTTTTTAAGTCCCTCACAAAGCACGATTACTGTGCTGTGTTCAAACAGGTAAATCTCCTCATATTTAACACTTCGCCAAAGCATCTCGATGAAGACATTATCCATCCAGTGACCTTTGCCATCCATGCTTATTTTAACACCTAAATCTAACAGCTCACCGGTCTATTCTGCCGAGGTAAATTGACTTCCTTGATTAGTATTGTATATTTCAGGAACCTCGTCAGTGTTTTTCCAAACTTCCAGTTAGTCCGATCCATGCTGAGGATGTATCCATTTTTCGGTTTTGGAATTTTTTATCTTGCAAACTGATTTTATAAATAGGGAGCCTCTGGCAGCCTACTTTTCCCAAGCCCTTGTAATTTGAGAGGAATCTAACTGCTATTGATTGTATTATTTGACTTTTTCTAGGGATTTATCGCTGGTTTGTGCTTGTAGTTTGATCAATTAATTGATGTTAGTCCTTTTTGAGGGTCTTGTCTGGGTTCTACGCTACTAATAACGCAGAGCGATCCATATTGTAGGTTAAATTACAGAGGGCATTATGCTGTCTGGCTCGTTGTATTCCAATCTTTCTAAATAGATCGGTTCCCATGTATTTCATCCTGCCAAATACATGTTCAATTCTCACCCTCATACGGCTCACAGTCTTATTAAATCGTTGTTGCTGCTCAGTCAGAGGTTTATTCCGATAGGCTTTAGCGATGATGAAGTCTTCTAAATTGTGACCCAGCAACACTGGCTCATTTTTCTCTGACTTGTAGGCGCAATAGCCTTGTCTTTTTTATCTAACATTTGATGAAAACAGCTAAAGAGCTTATTACTTCCATCACGTCCGTCCTTCTCAATGAGTTCTTTAAAATCTCAAATCGTTTTAGCATCTGGAATGTGGTCACCTATTTGAAGATCTAGGAAGTTCATAAGCTCAATTTAATCTATCAGACAAATAATGAAGAAATAAATTATTTATTACGCCTCTGTCTGAAGCCAGCCTTGGCTTCAATTTCCACATAGAAAGTATTCTGCTCTTTGGCCTCAGCTTGGTCAATGAGCTTGGTGATGTCATTTCGGTGACAGCTGCTCGCGTCTTCCTTTGTATCGCCGAATTTACAAGTAAAGTCCCAAAAATCAGCACCATCAGGAAGCTGCTTTTTGCACTCTCTCTTAAGGTATTTACTAATGGTAGATTTAGTAGACTCTACCTGACGAGCTAACTTTACTTTTGGCTTGTCGAGTGTGAATGTAGTTTTCATAAATCGATCTAGGTCTGGTTTGTAAAAAAAGTCAATCTATGAACGACTTATATATCTTTCTTCACACTACACGACAAAAAATGACAAACTACTAAAAGACGTGTAGTGTGATGCTAAATCTTAAATGATAAATGCTTTACTTGGCTCTTGGATGAGCGTCGTCGTAGGCGGTTTTTAGGCGTTCTTTTGTGACGTGGGTGTAGATCTGGGTGCTGGAGAGTGAGGCGTGGCCTAGAAGAGCCTGGACGGAGCGGAGGTCAGCACCGTTGTTTAGGAGGTGGGTGGCGAATGAGTGGCGGAGCTTGTGGGGAGTGACGTTGAAGGGGATCTCAGAGGCATTTAAGTATTTTTTGAGGAGCTTACCGATGGAGCGAGTGGAGAGGCGTTTGCGGAGCTTTGAGATGAAGAGGGGGGACGATTTCTGGTGGAGGATGTCGGCTGAGTCTAGGTAGTTTTCTATCGCTTTCATGGCGAAAGAACCGATGGGGACGATGCGTTCTTTACCTCCTTTACCGAGGACTTTTACGCAACTTGTGTTATTGTCGATATCGATAACATCTAAATCTGCTAGTTCAGAGAGTCGCATGCCTGAGGAGTAGAATAACTCTAGGATAGCGGCATCTCGGCGGGGCATCCAGGCTGGAGCTTGTTGGCCGGGGTCTAGCTTGAGGGGGATTTCTAATAGCTCGACGATTTGTTTCTGATTGAGAATAACGGGGAGTTTCCGTTCTGCTTTGGGGAGCTGGATGTCGTTTAATGGTGACTTGGCGAGTCCTTGGCGGTGGACTAGGAATTTATAGAACGAACGAAGCGCTGAGAAGCGGAGTCGAATAGTGGAACGTGCAACTTCGTCTTTCATGCACTGGAAGAGGTAAGCTCGAAAGTGGTCTGGGTCACAGTTTTTCCAGCCGGGGAATTTATCTTCGTGGAAGTTTTGGAATGCACTGAGTGCCTGTGAGTAGTTCCGCAGGGTTTTAGGTGAGGAGTTTTTTTCGACGTCATGGAACTGCATGAAGGCTTCGATAAGCTGGTCGTCTTTAGATTCTGGCTTTCTGGTTTCTGTTAGCATAGTCGGATCATATCCTTGATAAATTGCTTCCAGAGGAAAAAGAGTCCGCGGAAAGAGTATTTGAAATGTCCATCATCAGTGAGAATGATGATGCCTGCTTGAAGGTTATGATCTATCTGGCGGCACATATCTTGCTCGATGTCCTGAGCGACTGTGTCCAGGTCAGGTATGATGAGGTCATCGTGGCAGGCTCCGTGGAGTGAGATGAAATAGTGGTGTGAGGCTAGTATTCTGGTGATGCAGGTGTTCTTACAGGAGATACGGTTTTGCCAGACGGTGGAGACTTCTTTGAGGGTTTGAGAGAAGGGATAGTTGGTGGTATACCAGAGGATATCGTTGGTGTCACGCGAGTAGATAGTGAGGAATGAGAAGGTGATTTCAGCTTGTTTACAGAAACAAACAGCAGCGACGGCGCGCTCTTCAGGGTGCCAAAAAAACTGGTGACACTGAGTGGTTTCTGCCCAGTCCCAACCAGAGTTTTCCGCATGCTCGAAGCCTGCATTTTCTAGAGCGGCGATGATGGCGTCACAATTTGGGAAAAGGTCTTCGTTTGGTGGGTAGCAGTGGTTTAGCTGATTATTTAATGGCAGACGGAGTTTGCGGACGCAGGTCAGGAGTTCTAGCCACGGGAGGAAGAACCAGATGCTGGCTACTAGAATTGCAAGCCAGATGCTGTCGGTGACAAGATAGACAGCGATAGCGCTTGCTAGTAAATAGGTGAGTGCTCCTAATCTTCTAAGAATCTTCGCTTTGCATGATCTTAGAGCCATGCCGATGACGAATGTTCCTAGGATTATGAGAAGTGATTGCATAGATGAGTTAGTGTATATCTAGATTTTCGATTATGCAAATGATGCCTTATCTATTTCTTATCTTCTCATAGTTATTATGACCTGGGGGTGATCTAGTCTTGGCGGATTTGGCGCATGGCTTCGTAGAGGACAATGCCTACTGAGGTTGCTAGGTTTAGGCTACGAGTGCTTTCGGCTAACATAGGGATGCAGAAGGCATTTTCTTGATGTCTGGCGATGAGATCTTCGTCGAGACCTTTAGCTTCTCTGCCGAAGACGAGGTAGTCATTCACTTGAAATTTAGCATTCCAGTGTGCTTTGGTAGATTTTGTGGTGAGCATGAAGAGGCGAGCTTCAGGGGTGAGGCTATCTTCGAATGCTTGCCAGTTAGACCATTTAATGACTTTGACATCCTTCCAGTAGTCGAGGCCAGCACGTTTTACCGCCTTGTCAGAGATGTCAAATCCTAGTGGTTCAATGAGGTGTAGAGTGGCATTAGTGGCTAATGCGAGTCTTCCGGATGCACCTGTGTTGTGGGGGATTTCAGGGTTTACTAGGACGATGTTGATCATGTGAGTGGATAGCTGTCAGTGTGGGGCTGGGTGGAAATGACGTAAAAATGTCAGAAAAATGAATTAAGAGCTAGATAAAATCAATATTCGAGAGCACATTGCCAATGTGATGTCTAAAAACTCAATGACTAAAACGATCGTGTTTGGGACAGTAGCAGTGGCTGCTGGTCTGGGTGTTTTTTTTAATCTTACATACTGCCGTAAGCCGATAGAGCCGCTTCCTGAAGCTATTAACCAATCTGTTGAGGAGCCAGTGGAGAAGGGAACTATTCTCGAACTTCCTGATGAGACACCTAAGCAAGAGGCTGAGCATATGAATACTCTTAAAGAATTCGATGATCCTAAAGAGTTGATTGAAAATATAATGAATCAACTGGCTCAGGTGAAGTCGGAGGATGATCTAAAAAAGCTAGCTAGGCTGCTAGGGAATGGGCAAGTGGATGTATGCCAGATGGCTAAGCTTAAAGAACTCTACGAAGAAAATAGGCTTAAACTAAGAGATGAGGAAGCACTAGCACTGATTGGGGAGATTCGTGCTGGTAAGAAATCTCGTTGGGGACTTTATTTAAAAGACAACTCGATGATGCAGCTAGAGGTGCTGCGTGCTCCAAATGGTAAGTGGAAAGTGGATGGAGTGAAGCTACCATTTTCTAAGATGGGTGCTGACGGTAACCCTTTGACGATAGAGCAAATCACTAAAATTCAAAGGGATAAAGAGCAGCGTGATGCGATGAATTATTCGCATCATTTCCTCAAAACATTACTGACTCAAGATTTTAAAAATGCTCGTAATATGGTGAGTTCTGAGAAGATTTCTGATGCTAAGATTGCTGGTCTTTGCATTCTGTTTGAAGGCGGGGACTATGTGATTAATAAGGATAAACCACTCCAAGCGGTGAGAATGACGGACACAATGTCTGCTTTTTATGCAAATGTTAAATCACCTAATGATGACGGTGGCGCTCTGGGGAATGAGGCCCAGTTTTCGCTAACGGTTGTTAGGGGTGATAAGGAAGATGTTTGGCAGATCGATGAGTTGAATCTGGATAGACTTCTAGAAGACTACGCTAAGCGAGTTGCTGGTGGGGATGTTTACTACACGCCTCTATTTAAGAACCCTAATGGCGGCGAGACTTTGGTGATCTACTTTGAATTTGATTCTGAAGGACTGACTGAGAGAACTAAGAAACAGCTAGATATTGTGGCTGGCTTACTAAAGCTGGATGCTCGTAAGAAGGTGAGACTATCTGGTCATACTGACTCGCTCGGTAGTAATGCGTATAACCAGAACTTGTCTAAGGAACGAGCTGTGGTAGTGAAGGCTTATCTGGCGACCAAGGGTGTGGCTAAGGAACAGCTTGTTACTGAGTCTCACGGCTTCTCAATGCTGAGAAGACCAGATGTAAAGGACGATGGAACGGATGATCCTAGTGCGAGAAGGGCAAACCGCAGAACTGAGATCTACCTAGATTTCTGATCAATGTAACTGCTCAGAGGAGATGGCAGACAGGTCTTTCACTAGGTCTGGATCTTTCAGGAGAGTGGTGAGATCTGGATTATTGAGTAGAGATTGGACGTTATTTTGGCGGATGTTAGCTTGGATCTGTGGGCTTCCTGCGATGAGTTTGCGAACCTTAGGGTGTGATAGGATTCTTGCGTAGCGTGGGTCTTTTGTGAGTTCGTTGTATTTATCGATGGAGGTATTAGCGATGACTACGAGCTTGGCGAGATTGTATTTCTTTGAGTTGTGGATCTGGTAGAAACTGGTGATTTTCCTACCGATCGATGAGGTCTCAAACTTATGCTTAAGCTCGGCGATGGCTGGATATTTTTTGAGCGGGTTTAGGTTATTCTGGCTCATGAGGTATTTTATTTCTTGTTCAGCACCTTTGTCTTGGAGGAAGTTAAAGCCAAACCAGGCGATGCCTACAGTAACGGCTGTGCTGACGATAGTGCCTGGGATACCAAAGGCAAACTTACTGATGAAGCTACTTTCTTCGAACGGGTTAGTGAGGAATGAGAAGAGCTTATAGAGGATGAAGAAGACGATAAGGCCTAGGACTACGGCGATGACATTGCCTGAAATTTCAGGAGCCCCTGCCCAGAATTCGCGGAGTTTTACGAGACCTTGCTCAGCTCCCCAATACGCAGCGTAGGCGGCTCCTCCTAGGGTGCAGACAAGGAATACTAGCCTAACAACCCCCTTGATGACTCCGAATAATGCAAGGATGATAAATAGTAATGTAATGATTCCAGTGAGTCCGCTGGAGCTGATTTCAGTGAGTTTTTCGAAGATTATATCGAGCATGGTGTTTTGAATGAATGTTTAGAATTCGTTATTACTGGGTCTTTTGAAGTCTGGTAGCTGTGCTAGGAACTGGTCGGAGAGTGGGCATGTTTACTGTTAACTATCGTGTTTTTTTAATGTGTAAAACCCATGATAATTCCTCATTGTTGAGCTATTCAAGCTACTCTCTACCATTAAATTCACAATCCATGGTTAGAAAGCCAATGTCTTGTGAATTTAGAATTTCCCGCACTTTTTTCATTATCAAAATGCGAGGCTTGCTGGGTGAATTTCCTCGCTTAGTTCTCTGCGGAAGAGTGATCCAGATAATGGGGCTGGAGACCTTTCCAACTAAATGTGAGTTTTTCCAAACTTCCAGTTAGTCCGACCTATGCTGAGGATACATCTATTTTTCAGTATTTGTCATTTATCATAAGTTACTTACACGTCCTTTAGTAGTTTGTCATTTTTTGTCGTGTAGTGTGACTACAACTTCCAATCGCCGGTATCTAATTCACACACACAAGCAGTAAGCAGCTTAATGCAGTTCTCGATGTCACCTTTATGTGCCATCTCGATGGATTGGTGGATGTAGCGTGTAGGGATAGAGATCGCTCCGGCGATAGATCCACCTGGCATCATCATTTGAAGTCCAGCAGTGTCTGTGCCGCCAGCAGTGAGGATTTCTAGCTGATTCTTGATCTTATGTTCCTTAGCCATCTTCTTCATGAAGCTGACCATGCGCACATCACAGATAGCTGAACTGTCCATGATCTTGATCGCTGCACCGCCACCCATTTCAGTCACTCTAGTCTGTGGAGGAACTCCTGGTGTGTCACAAGCAATCGTAGTGTCGAGACCGAAACTGAAGTCTGGCTTCACTTCCATTGCACACACTTTAGCACCACGGATGCCGACTTCTTCTTGCACAGTGAACGTAGCATAGAAATCATACGCTGGCTTTTCACCGCTCTCCTTCATCGCTCTGAGGGATTCAATGAGGATGAATACTGAAACACGGTTATCGAGTGATTTCACATTCACGCATTCGCCCATCTCTACTAATACACGTTCACGAGTGATAGGGCTACCTACTTCAATAAGCTTCTCCACATCCTCTTTATTCATTCCAGTATCGATGAAAAAGTCTGTATTTTTCAGTGTCGCAGATTTCTCTTCAGGAGTCATCACGTGAATAGGCTTACATCCCATTACGCCGAGCACATCCTTCTTACCGTGGATGATCACTCTCTGAGCTGTCAGTGTCTTAGGGTCGAACCCTCCGAGTGTGGTAAATCTTACAAATCCTTTGTCGTCGATGTGAGTCACGATGAATCCTATCTCATCCATGTGCGCTGCCGCCATAGATTTCTTCTCACTACTCTTACCCTTTTTCAGAGCGATCACATTACCCATGTTATCGATTTTCACATCGTCCACTAGGTCTTTGATTTTCTTTAAGACGAGATCTCTGATTTGCTTCTCAAATCCTGGAGCTCCTGGTGCCTTACATACCGCTGCTAATAAATCTACGTTGATTGACATGCGAGCGACCATACTACCTTTCGATAAAAGCTCAAATCCTAATATTCAAAAATGGAAGTCTCTAAATATCCCTCAAAGTAATAGAGCCCGCTATCAAGTGAATCTCACAAAATCTGGAATCCAAGAGGAACTTAAAGTAATCGCCCAAGGCAGAATACTCAGAGTGAACAAGCCTGCCCAAAAAACCACAAGACGTCGACGATAAGGATAAAAAACCTGAGGCTCCAAAAGAAAAAGAGAAGCCCAAAAAGCCTCGCTCTCGCTTAGAGCTACTCCGCCAGAAGTAACTCATTATTAAAGATTCTGTTAGAGTTTATGGATAGAGTCCACGTTGACTTTTCACATCAGCCACCTCTTTAATCCCGAGCGATAGCGCGGCTATTCGATTTGGCAGTTTATTCCGCTTAGCGTAGTTAACCACACGATCAAATGCCTCAGCTAACATAATATCCAGCTTACTAAGAATCTCCTGCTCGCTCCACTGGAAACGCTGTAAATTCTGCACCCACTCAAAGTAAGAAACAGTTACTCCGCCAGCATTACATAGAATATCTGGAATTAAAAAAATGTCATCACGCTTCTCAATAATAGCATCCGCTTTTGGAGTAGTAGGACCATTCGCACCTTCTGCTAAAACTTTACATTTGAGATCCGCCGCATTCTTCTCCGTGATTACTCGTTCAAGTGCACACGGCATTAGCAAATCGCATTCCATGGTTAAAATCGACTCAGGATCAATACTCTTAGATCCTGGGAAATCTTTAACAGATCCTGTGTCCTTAACATACTGTATCAGTGACTCAATATGCAGCCCCTCAGCATTATGGATAGCTCCACTCACATCAGATACCGCCAGCACCTTGATTCCATAAGATTCTACCGTTCTAGCTGCATGTGAGCCCACATTACCAAAGCCCTGCACCACTGCGGTTGCTAACTCACACTTCCCTCCAATACTCTTCAGCGCCCTAGCAGCAAGGAATGCCACACCGTGACCCGTCGCAGCGGTCCGACCCTCTGAACCTTGCAGATTCACCGGTTTACCTGTTACAATCCCTGGCACAAAATGTCCAGCATGTGTCGAATAGACATCAGTGATCCAAACCATTGTCTGATCATTCGTTCCCATATCTGGAGCCATCACATCCACTTCTGGACCGATAAATGGTAACATCTCAGAGGTGAATCTACGTGTCACATTTTCTAACTCACGCTCACTCATCGATCTAGGATCACAAGTCACACCACCTTTACCACCACCGAATGGAAGACCCATTAAAGCACATTTCCAATTCATCCACATCGCTAATGCCGCCACTTCTCCAAGATCCACATTAGGGTGATACCTCAGTCCACCTTTGACCGGACCTCGACTCAAATGGTGCTGCACTCTGTAACCAAAGAACACTTCCGTTTCACCATTATCTCTCTTCACAGGGATCGTCACTGTGAAGAGACGTTTAGGCCACTTACAGCGCTCTCTAACATCTTCTGTTAGTTCTAAGAAATCCGCAGATCGATCAAACTGCTCTGCCGCCATTTTAAATACTGGGTGTTCCAATAATTGCTCTCTCATGGATTATATTTAAACATACTTAACTAAATCCTTCAAGAATAACTTCACCTCCAGATAAAGATTAGCTGCATGACCTGTATCCTCCTCCCAATACTTGACTACACTCCCCATTCCGCTTATTTCCACATTATGAATCTCGAACAAGCCACAGCCCTTATTGCTAACAGACGCAGCATCAAACCTATCGATATGGATCCAGCTAAGAACATTTCACAGGAGACCTGGAACGCAATGATGGAGTCCGCAAACTGGGCACCCAGCCATGGGCACAATGAACCGTGGAGATTCATCATTTATCGTGGTGACAGCAGAGCAGAGATAGCAAAGGCTCTCCAGAACGCCTACAAAGCAGACACCCCAGAACAAGACTTTAAACCAGAAAAGCATGAGAAGATGGGCAAAAAACCTCTCTATGTACATGCGGTCGCAGCCATCGTCATGAGCCCTGGCGACAACGAAAAAATCCCTGAAATCGAAGAGATTGAAGCTGTAGCCTGTGCGGTCCAGAATATGCACCTCGCAGCCACTGCTGCAGGAGTCGGCCTCTTCTGGTCATCACCAGCCGTCAGTTATGGTGCAAATTTCGCCCAGTCGCTAGATCTCGGTAAAAGTGATAAATGCCTAGGTCTACTCTACATAGGCTACCCAAAAGAAGGACATAAATGGCCTAAAAGCTCCCGTAAGCCAGTAGCCGATAAGATCACCTGGAAGTAGTCATCACCGCATAGCCAAGCATTTAAAACTAATCTAGTTTCAGCTTGGTTTCATTTCCGATCATTGTTAGTCATCTACTCTCAAACCGAAAAACCCTCTTCAATAATGTAGATGTAGAGACCGAGGCTAGGGATGTTCATCGAGGTTATTTCTCCAAAGATCCCAAAGGAAAGATCCAAGACACCCTCCGCACTGCAAGATAAGACGGTCAATCTTCCAGAAGAATTAGGTTAGAGGTCAAGAATGCTGAGGATAGAAAGCAAATCCGCACCAATAGTAAAGTTCTCCACAGTGAGGAATTCAAAGCACTCTGGGATAGGGTCAAACACAAGACAACCTATTGACTAAATTTCAATGACAAAACACTAGTAGAAGAATGTGCCAAAGCTATCAAGAATTTACCACCAATCAATGTAACCACTAACCATCGGCAAATCAGGGATCGAAGCAGGAGAGGCTAAAACCTCTGGGTTCTATGCCATTTCCAAAGGCGACATTCCACTTCCAGACATCCTTACAGAGTTACAGAACCGCACCCAGCTCACAAGACGTAGCCATCCTCAAATCTAGCGATAGACTAAATAATTTCCTAAAGAATCCACAGCAATTCATCGAGTAGAGTGCCGAGGTGATCATGAAGTGCAAGCACCTAGCCATAGTCGATGGTATCAAATACCAAAAGCTAGGAGACGACCACTACTACGCTCATGAACTCTTTGAGCAAGAAGAGCTCATGAGCCACATGAAAAATGCCATAAAAGCGAAACACTCGGTCTATGAATACGTGGTTTATGATTCTAAAGGAGTAGAAAAAGTATTCGCAGAGCAGCTAGAGAACAATGAAGCGATTAAAGTCTATGCCAAGCTCCCTGCTTGGTTTCAAATCCCCACTCCATTAGGAAACTATAATCCAGACTGGGCAATCCTCATAGAAAAAGACGGTAATGAACGACTCTACTTCGTAGTAGAAACCAAGATCCTCCTCTTCAAAGGCGATCTGCGCAACGCAGAAGGAGCTAAGATCCAATGCGGAGAAGAGTATTTCAAAGCGCTGGAAGAAGCATCTACTGTCAACAATCCAGCGAAATATCACGTAGCAAGTAGTCTTGAAGACGCCTTAAAACACACCGTCTAAAAAAGTATTTTTTGTTGCTCTGGCTCACATATCCGCAGTGATTGAGAATTATTCTCAATAAGAAGCAATTATTAGTTGCAAATCAATCTCAATTAGGGTTTATTGTCCCCAGAAACCATGAAACCTTTCACAGCAAATGAGATCTCTTTTGAGAACGCACAAACACTAACGCAAGCGAGTGTGGGCTGTGATTTACGCGTCAAGATCTTAGCTGGTAATGCCTGCAAGCAACTCCGCAAAATGGGCTTCTGTGAATCTATGGAAGTGAAAAAGCTCTCCAATGGTCGAAACATGATCTGCACAGTATGCGGAGTAAAAATGGCCCTGAACCGTAAACTCGCTGACCAGATCCTCGTCTGCCCAGCATAAACACTAGCCCTTAGAACTAGCTGTATGTCTGACTTAACAGAGCATGAAACCATCGCCCTCGTTGGAAATCCGAACACTGGAAAGACCACTTTATTTAATGCACTCACCGGTGAAAACCAAAAGGTAAGCAACTACTCAGGAGTCACGGTCGCCAAGAAATCTGGCACATTCCACACCCCACATGGACGCAAGGTAAGTCTATCTGATCTACCGGGCTGCTACACTTTGACACCTTCATCACCCGATGAAAAAGTCACAAGCGATATACTACTCGGAGCACAAGCCGATGAGCCGATTCCAGACCTCATCGTAAACGTAGTCGATGCCTCAGCTCTAGAGCGCCATCTCCAGCTCACTCTCCACCTCATCGAGCTCAACATCCCAGTGGTCATCGCACTCAACATGGTCGATGTCGCTGAGAAAAAAGGCATCCGTCTTGACCCTACCATCCTTTCTGAAGAACTCGGAGTCCCCATCGTCCCTATCCAAGCGAACAATAGCAAAGGACTCGTCGAACTCAAACAAGCACTCCGTTTACCTCTGCCTAAAATAGCTGAACCTAACTGGCTGTCCCCCGAAGCGGAACTCAGCGAACAAGATGCTCAGCGAACAGAGAAAATCAAAACTATCTGTAGTTTAGCAGCCAGGCGAGAGACAGAAGACACACTTACCACTACTGATAAACTAGATCGCTGGTTCCTACACCCCTTCACAGGATGGATCAGTCTCATCGCCATCATGCTTGCGGTGTTCTACACCATTTTCACACTTTCAGAGTATCCTATGGGCTGGGTAGAAACCTTCTTTGACACCATTGCAGACTGGATAGAAGGCGTCATGCCAGCTGGTGACCTCCGAGATCTTACTACAAACGGAATTATAGAAGGGCTAAAAGGAACCGTCATCTTCCTTCCTCAGATCATCATGCTATTCTTCTTCATCGGACTCATGGAGAGCTGTGGATACATGAGTAGAGCCGCCTACTTGATGGACGGAATTATGTCAAAAGCAGGACTCAGTGGTAGAGCATTCCTACCCCTCCTTAGCTCTCACGCCTGCGCTATCCCAGGCATCATGGCCACTCGCACGATCAACAGTGCTAGAGAACGAATTATTACTATTCTCGTCGCACCTTGGATGAGCTGCTCAGCACGTATCCCCGTCTACACCACCATCGTCGCCCTGCTTTTACCGAACACTAGCACATGGGTTAAGGCGGGCATCATGATCTTTATCTACGCATCAGGAATCGTCGTAGCTCTTATAGCCGCGAAGCTCCTCAGTAAGAAACTCAGACAAGATCAGACCGAGACTCACTTCATGCTAGAGCTACCACCCTTCCATAAACCACAGCTCGGCTACCTTTTCCGCCACATCGCTGGCCGTGCCTACGCATTCCTAAAACGTGCAGGAACAGTCATCCTCGGGATTTCTATCCTACTCTGGGCACTCCAGACCTACCCAAAACCAGCCGATGGATCACCAGCAGCAAACGACTCAGCCCTAGCCTTAGAGCAATCCTATATGGGCCAGATCGGCAAAGGTATCGAACCCGTCATGGAACCCCTCGGCTACGATTGGCGCACTGGCACTGCCGTCCTCACCTCATTCGCAGCTCGTGAAGTCTTCATTTCTAGTCTAGCCATCACCTTCTCAATCGAAGAAGACGACGAAGACCTAGCAGATCAAAAATTACGTGAGAAGATGGCAACCGCCACATGGCCGAAACGTCTAAACGACAAAGAAAACACCAAAGAAGGTCAAAAGCTCTACACTCCACTCACTCTGCTCAGCCTCCTAATATTCTTTATCTACGCCCTCCAATGCTTTCCTACAACCGTCGTCGTCGCCAGAGAAACCAGCTCCTGGAAGTGGGCAATTGCTCAGCTCATCGGCATGTCCAGCTTCGCCTACATCGCCGCACTAACCGTCTACCAAATCGGTAAAATGTTAGGTTATTCATAACCGTCATGGACAACATCCAATCCATCGCCACCCTAAGCATCATCTTCCTCACCCTAGCTATTTTTATCTATAGAATAGCCAGAAAGAAAGACCCTGACAGCTGTGGATCCAGCTGCCATTGCGAAGCTAAAGATTTGGTAAAAACTCCTAAGCAGCAAGCTCAACGGAGTGACACATACTGATAAGCATGCAGATTTTAAGAGCATTTGTGTATTAATAACTTCCTATCTAAGGAGGTCACATTACATAAACTTAACTTGCCTTTTCATTCAAAAGCAAGGGATCAACAGGCTCCTTATAATCGCAGGTTCTGTCTACTAGCTTGTCCCAGACTTCTTGGCCGCTGAGGATATCTACTTCTATTCTTAGAAAATAGACTTCGACATCTAGTTCTTTAGGTCGGTGGAACCTTACAGCGTCCTTCTCTGTGGTGACGATGATTTCAGCATCACGACTCATGCAGCGCTTCATGAAACTATCGATATCTTCTTGGCTAAAGTTATAATGATCAGAAAAAGTGCGGTGGAATAGCACAGTCGCTCCTAGGTCTGTGAGTTTTTCTTCAAACGAAGCTGGAACAGCAATACCACTAATCGCTGCCACAAACTTCTTATCTAGAAAACTTAGAGGCTCAATTTCGCCCGTGAATACATTTTCAAGATGCACTGGGCCGTGTGTGCATTCAATTATTTCTGCGACTTTATTATGCCTACGGATCTTCTTAATCAGCTTGGTGTTTCCAGGATTATAACATTTGGTAATAAAAATATAGTCGGCTCGACATAGACTACTAGGCGGTTCGCGTAGAGTCCCCCGTGGGATCATCGCTCCTGTCCCGAAGGGGCTGTTGGAGTCCACTAATACCACATCAATACTGTGAGCTAACTTAAGGAACTGCATCCCGTCATCTAGTAAAAGTATGTCGCAATCGAGTTCATTGACTGCAAATCGGCCACCTTTGATCCGGTCTTTATCCACAATTACTGAGACCTCATCGAGATTCTTAGCGAGCATGTAGGGTTCATCACCGGCATATTGCACTTCGAAATCTAAGCCAGTTCCGGCACTCACCACTTTTGGCATTTCTTCCGCTGGTATCAACTGTCCACCATGCTGACTATGCCACTTTTGAGGTTCGTCTAGATCTTTGCTTTTATAACCACGACTTAGGATAGCCACTTTACGTCCACGGTCACGGAGAGTCTTAGCGAACATCTCTACCACAGGAGTTTTCCCAGTTCCGCCCATCGTAATATTACCAATACTGATGACCATCGTGCCCAGTTGCACCTGTTCTTTAAATCCCTTTTTAAACAGCTTGAGGCGGAGTGCCACGAGCCCTCGAAAGATCCATGAAAGACCACGTAATAGTATCCGCATCAGAAATGCACGAAAACCCTTGACCCTACCCAAAATGACGTCCTCAGCCCACTTCTCAAATTCTTTTCGCCCCTCGCTCATTGCTTATTCTTAGCCACGCTAATCTCTCAAATTTAAAATAGCGAGTCGATTTCTAACATAAGCAACCAAGCTCTCTGGAAAACCTAGAGACTAGATTCTTCTACCTTCTACGCCTCAAGAGGAGAACGCAGGAGCCTAACCCAATCAGGACTGTAGAAGACGGCTCTGGTATCGGTGCCCCAGCATGCAACGTGAATCCAAGATCCCTGAGAGATTGAATAGTCGTGTTACTCACAAATGTATTAGTCTCGGCTGGAGACGCCCATCCAGTCATGAGTTCATCGCGAAAATCTTGACCATTAGCATTAGTTATCCCTGTTGCTACTCCCCCCCCATCGACCTCGTCCCAATGCCCAAATGCTGTTCCTCCACCTCCACCTTGCTCAACTGGAATAAAAAGTGCACTAGAATCAAACTCTGCTCGATAGGCCGCAAGAGCATATGCCCCAGTGTATTGACCAACGGCACCTGCCCCAGTCCTGTTATGGTTGCCAGCAACTCCATCGTTATGTAATTGATTATCTTCCCACAGGGTTCCGATCCCTAAAGAGTGACCAATCTCATGCTGGATAACATCAGCTCGAAGTGGACCTGCATCTGGATGGATATTAAAGCTAGCATTACCACCATTAGACAGGATATACTGCCCAAAAGAAGGGGTGGCGCCAGAGACAGAGCCTGAAAAACCCCGACTAGTAATCCCCGCACTTCCTAAAGTGATAGTACCACCACTGCGTGCTGCTGAAAATGAGTCCACGTTTAGAGTAAACCCCCGATTTACTCCGTCTTGGTGTCCATCGATCACACTGTCCCAATATGCCAGCCCATCAGTAAACATCTGCTGTTCGGCAGTTGTGTATTGGATAAGAGCTGCATCTGTGAATTCAACCTCAAATAGAATAACCCCTTGAGTAATTGGTGAACTTAGTAATAGGGCGAGAGCCGTAGCAGATTTCAGATTGATTGAGGTTATCATTGTGGTGTAAATAAAAGTTTCTTGAATTTAAGAAGTGAAAACTATATATACCTCATCTCGACTTTTTAGCAACAACTAAAAAAATATTATATTAAGTGCATTGAGCGAAATAGAATGACACCGAAGGAATAGCTCATTTATAAATGGTTCAACAATAAAGAATTATCATGGGTTTTACGCATTAAAAGAAACACGATAGTTAACGGTAAACATGCACACCTACACAATCTGACAAAAAAGTTAAAAGCATATCAAACTCGTTGGGCACTCGAGGTGATATTTGGACATTTAAAGAAGAAAGGTTTTGATCTAGAAAGCACCCATTTACGAGATCCCCGAAAGATCGATAAGCTCTTAGCCGTAGTGAGCTTAGCCTTTTTATTCAACTCGAGCAGTCCCTCCTCATCATAGATCGATTAAATATCGACTCTATCACCAGCCTCGTCAAAACAGTATAGATGTCCCGCTTGTGGCTTCAGGCTGTATGCTGTCCCAGTTTCTAAATCTTGATCACCCTGAACTCTTACCACTATAGCCGTTCCATTCGTAGTCTTGGTGTGCACGATCGTTTCAGCTCCCATAGGCTCCGTGAGATTTACAGTGACTTTTAAACCTTCGCTGTCCTCACTAGAAATATTCAAATGCTCAGGTCTTATCCCAATTGCAAAACCTTCATCTGCCACTTCACAGAACACCCCATTCACCTCAGCTCCATCTATAAAGTTCATTGGAGGACTACCGATGAATCCCGCTACAAATTTATTCGCTGGATCACGATACAGCTCCATAGGAGTCGCCACCTGCATAATATTCCCGCCCTCCATCACAGTGATACGATCACCCATGGTCATCGCCTCAGTTTGATCATGAGTTACATAAATCATCGTAGCTCCCAGCCTTTTATGTAGCTGAGTGATCTCTGCTCTCATCGAGATACGCATCTTAGCGTCCAGATTAGAAAGCGGTTCATCTAACAAAAATACTTTAGGTTCTCTAACAATAGCCCGACCCACCGCTACTCGCTGACGCTGCCCACCAGATAATGCATTCGGTCTACGGTCTAATAGATCAGTCAACCCTAGGATGTCAGCCACGGCTTCAACCTTCTTGCGGATCTCTGATTTTTTGCGTTTAGCAAGCTTCAGCCCAAACGCCATATTCTCAAACACCGTCATGTGCGGATAGAGAGCGTAGTTCTGAAACACCATTGCGATATCTCGCTTTTTAGGAGGCAGATCATTCACCCGCACGTTATCTATGTAGATATCACCACCCGTAATATCCTCTAGACCTGCGATCATCCTCAACGTTGTCGACTTAGCACAGCCAGAAGGCCCTACTAGCACCATAAACTCGCCATCCCTGATATCCAAATCTATCGCCTTAACTGCCAAGAAAGACTTATTTTTCCCCTCTCCAGAATATACTTTTTCGACCTTCTTTAGTGTTACATTTGCCATCTATATCTTTGTTAAATTATTTTGTTCTTCCAAAAACATTCACCGACCTAAGGTGGAGATGCTCTGGCTTAAGATTGTCTAAAGTTAGCTTGAAATAGCGAGCATTGATAGATTTATTTAACCAGACATCCTAGTTAGCCTTGCTTTATCCACTCGCCAAACAGGCGTCCATGCTAGCCCATCAGACGAAGCTAACATCTTTAAAGTAGTAGCCCGCCCTTATAACTTACGTTCTGATCGATTCGTTATAGCTAAAGCGTTCACCTTACACACACCTAATCGCAACGAGGTAAGCGTGACCTTTTTCCATAGGGATGGAGGTAATGTCCGCGCACCAAACTTCATCCACTTCTTTGATTACGCGATTGCGGAGTAAATACGGGTAGATGTGGTTGATTTTGCTGGGGTTACTCGTGTTAGGCTTAGGGACTAAAGCTTCAATACCCATGATACTCATCAGTCTTCTAATGCGATTACGACCTATTTTGAAGCCATGATCACGGAGTTCTAAGCGTAATTTGCATTGACCATAAAATGGACATTCCATGTAAATTTCATCGAGCTTTTTCATGATAGCATAATCTTCTTCTGTGCGTTTTTGTTGACGTGGTTTAAGTCTATTTCGATTCACTCCGAGCATTTCTGATTGCTTGCGAATCGAGAGTTTAGGGTGTTGAGTCTCGATCATGGTCTTTCGGTGAGATCGATCCCCAACTGTTCGCACTTTTTTTCAAGATGTTTGAGCTGCTTATCTGATGCATTCTTTCGCTTAAAGATTTCACACATTCGTTCCTCAAACTCCTTTTTCCAGGCACTGACTTGAGTTGGAGCAATATCATTATCTTGAGCGATTTACTGGATAGTGTTCTCTTCTTTTTCTTTTCATTTATGTGGTCTATTTTCAGGTTATCCCTCCTGTTAGACCAGCAAATCTACTAACAATTCATTGGCTTCGTTTCCTGGGACCACTTCAGTGTTGGAAGTAATGGGACTGGCTGAAGTTTTGTGTTTCTGGTCTAATTTTAGATCATTTATTCTACTTATATCAGGAAGTGAGCGTCTAAGGCGGTCAATATTTTGAGGTATAATGTAGGGTGCAATTGTAGGGATGGCACCGATTCGTATGACCTCTTGGTGGATCTCTGTGTGTTTTCTAAAGAGTTTGGTTGTCTCCTCCCTGGCATCTAGTATTTTTTTAGCCTGCTCCCAGAAGACCTTTCCAGCACTAGTGAGCTTACAACCTTTTCGTGAGCGGGTGAATAAAGTTTCCCCTAGTTAAGTTCCTAGTTTTTTAAGCTCCAGAATCAGCCTTGAGTGCTTCTAGTTTTTCCCAGCGGTTGTAGAGTTTGACGACTTTTGCTTTAGCTGATGCTAGCTTGTTATTGAACTCCTGCCAGTCATCCGGGTGATCATTATAGAACTGTGGGGCACTGATAATAGCTTCTTGTTGAACTACATTCTCTTCAGCCTTTAGGATGACTTCTTCGATTGTTTCTAGCTCGCGTTCTTCTTTCCATTTTAGCTTTCTGCCATTGGCTTGGAGCTTTTCAGGTGATGTCTTATCCGCCTTGAATGACTGTTCTTTAGAAGAGTATAGCTTGTCACGTTCTTCCTTTTTCTTAAGATAGTAGTCGTAAGACCCATCTTGGAAATGTAGATCGCCATTGTCTTCAAAGGCGAGGATGCCAGTGCAGACTCTGTTGAGGAAGTAGCGGTCGTGAGAGACGACTAATACTGATCCTGTGAAGTTTACTAAAGCTTCTTCTAGCAAGCGAAGTGTGTTGAGGTCCAAGTCGTTAGTCGGTTCGTCCAGAACTAGGACATTGCCACCACGTTTGAGGATTTTAGCTAAGAGAATTCGCGAGCGCTCGCCTCCAGAGAGGAGTTCTATCTTGGTGTTGATACGGTCATCATCAAACAAGAAACGCTTGAGGTATTGACGTAAGCCTAGAGCTTCATCTCCTAGCTTCACGTATTCTGTTCCTTCACCCACTTCTTCAAATACAGATTTTTGGTCATCTAGTATTAAGCGATCTTGATCTACAAAGTTTATGTCCGCCCGTGCTCCGAGCATGACCTTACCAGAAGTAGGTTCTAGCTGGCCTAGGATCGTTTTTAGCAGAGTCGATTTACCCATGCCATTTTTACCAACGACTCCGATACGCTTTCCACCTTCTAGCTTGAAATCTAGGTTGTTAAAGAGTGTGCGATCTCCTATCTTGTAGGTGATGTTCTCACATTCGATTACTCGGTTAGAGAGCTTCGGTGCAGGAGGGATGATGAGGTCGATATCTAGATCCTCTTCAGGTGCTTCTTGGTCAGCGACTTCAAAATACTTGTCCATTCTGTCACGTGATTTAGTGCGTCTACCAGATGGTCTACGTCTGACCCACTCTAGTTCCTTTTTGAGGAACCTCTGACGTTTGTGCTCATTGGTAGCTTCCTGCTCCATTCGTTCAGCGCGTGTCAACATGTAGTCAGTGTAGCTTCCTTGATATGAAGTGCATGCCCCACGTGAAATCTCGACGATACGAGTGGCGATGCGATCCAGGAAATAGCGGTCGTGTGTGACGAATAGACAAGCTCCAGTATAGCGTGATAGGAAAACTTCTAGCCACTCGATAGATCCAGTGTCAAGGTGATTAGTCGGCTCATCGAGGATGAGTAGCTCTGGCTCACCAAGGAGTGCTCGGCACAGTGCAACACGACGTTTCTCACCACCGGAGAGGGTAGAGATGATACGGTCTGAGTCTGGTGCGTGAAGGTTTGTGAGTAGTGATTGAGCCTTTGATTCTAGGTTCCAACCGTCGAGGTGACTGATCGTGTCCATCAGTTTAGTGCCTTTAGTGGAGCAGGGGTCAGTGCCCTCATACTCCTCGATCATATCGAGAATTCTTTGAGCTCCAGACATAACTGAGTTGATGACATTAGCATCGTTATCTAGTTCGAAATCCTGAGGTAAATAGCCAATCGCTAGTCCACGCTTAGTCGAGTATTCACCTGAGTCAGGCTCCTCAACTTGGGCGATGATTTTTAGAAATGTAGATTTGCCACAGCCGTTACGGCCCACTAGACCGATCCGTTCGTTGGCATGGATCGCTAGAGTAGCATTTTCTAAGACAACTTGTGATGAGTAGGAGACGCAGAGTTCAGATGCGCTGGCGATTGAGATATCCATGTAATACTTATGTAAATAATTAGTGTGGTAGCTTGACCTGTTTGCCACCTAACAGTCTGGATTTTTCTGCGTAGAATCCGATTAGGTGCCCCGCAATAGAGTTTTCTATAAGAGCCGATGATGATGCCTCGCCTGCGATGATCTTGTCCAGTTCGTTCATCAGTCCGTAGTCACCGCCACCGTGACCTGCGTAGCCGTCGTTCTCTGGCTCGTGTAGGGTGATTTTTTCTAGTTCCTCGTTGTGATGATGACGGATGACGATGTCTGTATCAAACTGGTTTTTGATAGCATCACCTCCTCTGAGAGACGCTTTAGTCCCATAGATTTCAAGGGTTCTGCCAAAGTCAAAGGCTGTCATCGATAGCGTAGCTGAAACGCCATTTTTAAATGACATGAGAACTTGCTGGTGATCGACTACATCATTATCACAATGGTAAACACAGCGACTCCACGGTGATGTCGAAATCCAGTCCACGATTTCATCCCTGGTTTTCTCTGTGTCCGGATTCGGGTGGATCATTGCTAACCAACGTTCCTTGTCGGTGGTGTAGCGGTAGGCGCTGTAGGTGCAAGTTTCCGCATGAGGACAGCCATCAGTGCATCGTTTAGTCTCTCCTTCCGGGGCGTTTTTGGACGTGAAATATTTGGTGCCACCGATAGAGGAGACTAATTCGCAAGGGGAATCTACTATCCAGTTGATGATGTCGGTATCGTGACTGCATTTAGCGATGATCATTGGAGTAGAATCGGCTGACTTTGACCAGTGTCCACGGACGAATGAATGCGCTTGGTGGAATGGGTCCACACCTTCGTGCGCTCTAATAGAAATGATGTCGCCGAGTTTGCCTTCATCGATGATCTTCTTCACTTCAGAGTAAAATTTCGTATAGCGAAGCACGAAACACAGAGCTATTTTACGATCATGTTGCTTCGCAAGATTTGCGAGTTTGATGATATCCTCGATGTTTTGAGTCGCAGGTTTCTCAAGTAGTAAGTGGTAACCTTTCTCCAGAGCCTTCATCGCTGGTTCAAAATGGTAGTTATCCTGAGTCCCAATGATCATGAGATCCGCTAGCTTTGACTGATCTAGCATTTCGTCAGCCGAGCTAAAGCTTTGAAAATCAGCATTCTGCGAAGTGTTCTTCACGATGCCTACTCGCTCAGCATTAGGGTCAGCTCCGGCGACTAATTCATAGCGTCCAGGCAGAGCCATCGCTATCTTAGCATACGTTCTAGAACGAGATCCACAGCCACAGATTGCTATTGTTAGAGGAGAATTCATTAGTTAAGTTTTAAATGCTAGAGAGTGGTCTATTTGATGAGGGATTTAAACAAATATGCAGTGATGCCCTTGGTGCTACCAGAAATATCTTTTGCCAAAGTCGATAAGGAACTCAAGGTTATTTTCGAAGCGTTTGTTTATAACAAGCTACGAGTTTATTCTCGGTTGATGACTTTATGCAGTGAGGACATTGATGTGAGTTTTTCCAAACTTCCAGTTAGTCCGATCCATGCTGAGGATGTATCCATTTTTTTTCGTGTAGTGTAGTAAATAGTAAAGAATGTGTCTTTTGTCGCATTTTGGAGATAGCAAGAATGATGATTTACTGTTTAGGCGATACTTAGTAAGACAGAGTCAGTGAGTTTAGATAAACAGGATATAGAAGAGTTTTTAGGTAAAGATACCTGGCACAATGTCTTTTTTTCAGGAACTTTGATCGCGGGTAGAAAAATAGCGCATGGAGGATTAGTAGCTCAATCTTCTGCGACCATCCTAGACACTGGAGATGTTGAATTAGTAGGCTATGTCATCGACAAGGATGGTCATCAGTATGAAGCTATTGTGGCTCTTTGGGCGGAGGGGGGAGATATTATGTTAGACGCCTCTTGCTCGTGTGATCAGCAGATAAATTGTCATCATTCCGCAGCCACGCTCATTCATCTTGGGAGAGGTGAACGCCTGACTAAAGCTTTCGGAGGTGTGGTAGGGGAAACACCCCAGAAATCGTTAGCTGAACCTAACAGTAAAGATTTTCCAGCGATTAAAAGTAAGAGCGATGTCACGTTCATGCTCCGTGTAGAACGCCGACCTGATGGTGACAAACTTTCTTACCTTCCTGATATTTATGCTCACGCTTATGCTAAATACGGAGGTGAACTGTTCTCTCTAGATCCCACGGGGAACTTGCGTGCACCAAGAGACCGCACTGCTGAAATGCAGGCACTACAGACTCTCTATGCCCTGGATCTGATCCCTGGTGCGGAACAGCCACCTCAGTTACTGAAGAAGCTCTCCCCCCTGCCACATAAGGGACCACTCTATGCTCCTGATAAGAAGGAATGGTCACATCCTGAGTTTTACTGGCAGAGATTTCAGCATGAGGGCATCGAGTCTTTAGAGAAATGCGGATGGACAGTCCAGCTCTCACCACATGTCGGCCTCAAGCCTCTGATCTTTAAAACAGAGACGTGGAAAGCGGAAATAGTAGAGGAAGGTAAAGGTTGGTTTAACCTCTCGGCAGGTTTCGAGATCGATGGAGAACATTTCGAGCTCCAGCCGATCTTAGCGGCTCTCTTAGATAATAATTTCCTAGAACTCACCGAGCTCTTACCGAGTGGTCAAGAGTTCCTCATCTTCCTCCCAGACGGACGAGGATTAGCTCTTCCAGTAGGTAGATTCCGCCACATTCTCACCACACTTGGGAAGCTTTTAGAATTCAAATTCACCGACGGTCCGATCAAGCTTCAGAAGCTCGAGGCTGCATTGCTAGCCTCAGAAGATGAAATAGATATCGAAGTTTCAGACGAGATCGAAGAAATCTCTGCACAGATAGAATCACTCTCCAAAATAGACAGGATAGAGACCCCGACAGGGCTTAAAGCGACTCTAAGAGACTACCAGTTAGATGGATTCTACTGGATGCAGTTTCTCGCTAGATATGGATTCAACGGGATCTTAGCCGATGACATGGGCTTAGGAAAAACCCTGCAAACCCTCACTCATATCCTCACAGAAAAGGAAACTGGCAGAGACAAGGGGAAACCAAGTCTAGTGATAGCGCCGAAGAGCGTGGTCTGGAACTGGCAGAGAGAATCCGCTAAATTCACGCCAGACCTTGAAATCCTCGTGCTTCAAGGCCCTCAGAGGCATTCCATGTTTGGTCAGATAGGAGAAGCTGACCTTGTCATAAGTTCCTTCGCACTCGTCCACCGTGATCTAGATCGATTCCTAGAGCAGCACTTCCACATCATCATCCTAGATGAAGCCCAGCACATTAAGAACCCAGGAGCACAAGTCTCAGTAGCGGTCCGCCAGCTCACCTCAGAGCACAGAGTCTGTCTCTCAGGAACACCGATAGAAAATCACCTAGGAGAACTCTGGAGTCTCTTTTCTTTCCTTATGCCTAGACTATTAGGCACCTCAGAGAGCTTCAATGAGAACTTTAGAAACCCCATAGAGAAAGATCATGATGAGAATAAGAGAAACCTCCTCAACTCCAAAGTAGGTCCACTCATCCTCCGCAGAACCAAATACGATGTAGCGAAGGAACTTCCACCAAAAACCGAGATCCTTCACACTGTAGAGCTCCACACCGAGCAGAAAGACTTCTACGAAACAGTCCGCTCCACCATGGATAAAAAGGTGCGCCAAGCCATCGTCGCTCGTGGTGGTCAAGCCCAGATTGTGTTCCTAGATGCCTTACTGAAACTCCGCCAAATTTGTTGTCACCCTACTCTTTTAGAACAAAATAAGAATGCCACGGAGTCGGCTAAATTCGATTACCTAGTAGACCTTTTAGAGACACTACTCAGCGAAGAGCACAGAGTCCTGATCTTCTCACAGTTCACCTCCATGCTGAGTATCATGGAAGTCTATCTGATAGCACAAGGTATTCCTTATCTCATCCTCACTGGAGCCACTAAAGACAGACAAGAACTAGTAGAACGCTTCCAAGGTGGTGAAGGAAAAGTCTTTCTCATCTCCCTCAAAGCAGGCGGCACAGGACTCACTCTTACAGGTGCAGACACTGTGATTCACTACGATCCGTGGTGGAACCCAGCTGCTGAGAACCAAGCGACCGACAGAGCCTACCGCATCGGCCAGGACAAGCCAGTCATGGTCCACAAACTCATCTGCCAAGGCACCGTAGAAGAACGAATTCAACAAATGCAGGCACGTAAAAACACCCTAGTCAACAACATCCTAGACGGCAGCACCCAGAACATTGAACTGAACGAAGACACAATGAAAAATCTTTTAGAGTAAAGTTATACTGAATGATCTAGTCCATTTAAAAGGTGAGTATTGATCTTGATCCTCATGGAAGAGGGTAATCGACCTTTCACTTTAAAATAGGGATGATTCTTTTTGAAACTTGGATTTAAATATACGAACACTACAGGAGTATAGTCATTGCAAATGAGAGCTTATTACATTGCGATTTAGGACATACTATACTAATTTTACAGTTGGGGTTACTCTGGATTGATTTCTGGAAAGTCTTTATACACCCTTACATCTGGTCGTTTGAGGTAAGGATTATAGCAAGCTATAATAAGGAATCGCTTGCGGGTAGTGTATTTAACTGTGCGGTTTCGGATTGTAATCCATTTTTTCCCTTTACCCATTTGATCATAGCGGAATATTCCCATATTGTAGTTATTTTTGTTAGTTACGATGGGGAAGTCTTTTATGCTATTGGGGTTGATTACTGCTACGTGCTCACCAACGGCAAACCTACTTTGAGTCTTATTTAGATTGATCACTCGTGTGTAGCCTATTGGGAAATCTGAGTAATCATCTGAAAAAGTCTTCACTTTGTATGGGATTTTAGCTCCTAATTTATTGGGGATAAAGTAGAAAAGGACTTTTTTATATCCTGAGGGGACTTTTGCCACGGCCATTGGGATACGGATTGGATTACCAGTTTTATCAGGATCACCTTCTTTATAAAAAGTAGCTTTGTTTTCGATAATAGAACATTTAAAGGGTCTGCTAATACTTTCCTTTGGAAGAGTGATGTTCACAGTTTCCTGACCTCTTACCCCTTGAATGAACATCTTTGAAACATCTCCTGATCGAGCGTAGCAGAGCGTGCGAGCTTCAATGGTTCTAATGTTAGTTTGGGAATTTTGAGCTAGCACCACTGAGAATAGAGTGAGTAGCAAGGTTATAGATAGGTGTAGTAATCTCATTAGTTATATTGTTTGATGAAAAAAATGTGACCGTGTTCCTTGTCTAATCGTGATTAGATTTCATCTTGGCTTAACCAGCGGAATGAGACAATGAATAGCTTTCTGCCATACTTCTCATTTATTTCGCTGGTAAGCTGAGCTGTAGATATATGATTTTCATCATCAGAGTCAAGGTAGTCTGGGCTTCTCTGCACTACTGCTTCACAATATGCTCTTGCTACTATTTCTCCGTTGTCACCTTTAGTTTCACCATAAGCACGGATGGTGAAGGTATCTGAACGAGCACTAATACTATTACCTAAGGTGGTGAGCAGATCTGCCTGACTAAGGAATCCTGGAGCACCAGCGGCTGAAGAACCTAGAGCCGCAGAAGGGTTCTCATATTCGTGGTCTGCAATATGAGCGTCGGTAATGATGATGCCATCAGTCTTGTAGACATCATTAATGTCCGTTTTGTCTATTGCGGCTTGAAGAGCTCCTTTATTTAGCATTTCAGCATCCCCCGCTAATCGGCGGTTGACAAATTCTGAGAGGGAGAGGAATGGTCCACGTTCTTTAACTTCAGCAACAATCCTTGTAGCTAGAGCCTCTAGCTGCGTATCTGTCAATTCCCTATATCCAGCCCAGCGTGCTCGTTTATCATTAACATTCGACATTGCATTCGGTAGACGAAACCTACTGAATAACGCACCTGCCTTATTTGTTGCAGTTTTTACAGTGCCAGACTTAGCATCATAGACTGGGAAGGAGTTTTTGTAAGCACCAGCAAGTATTATTTTCCACGCAGGGATTGAGAGAGAATTAATATTAAAACGTCCTTTCATCATTTGGTAGTTAGCTATCTTTAGATAACCCTCTTGAGGGTGTGTAACTTCGGTTACAATTGCCTCTACATCTTTATTTCCTGTTACCCTAGCGATGAGTTGGCGGTTTAGGATAGGTTTATTGTATCTTAAATAGTCTCTTAGCACGGTCTTAGTATCTCTTCCCTTTTTTCCGAATAGACCACCTTTATAGGCAGATATGCTAGAACAGTAAAAACGATCATAGAGGTGGTGGTTGAGTAAATAAGAATGATCCAAGAGGTCATAACCAGATTTCCCCAGATGTTTCACCTTATTGGCCGGCATGAGGGGATGAGCTGAAGAGTTCGCTACTGGATGGTCGAACTTAGGTAAATAACCTGAATTTGCTAATCCTGCATGCTGTAGTTGGGCGATGGACTGGATCGGGGCGATTGGTAGCTCGTAATGAGTGCCAAATTTGATTCCATTCAAGGGGCTGTGACCAGTGATAAAGTTACCCCTGTCTTGAGAGTCCACTTCGATATAGTTATCTGCTGAGCCAGGTAGAGGCTCTAGGTTAAGCTCATGAGAATGATGAGCAGAGTGTTCTTTGCTATAATCTATGCTAACGACAGGTGATGAGGAAGATGTGAACTTCCAAGCTTTGGCAGCATGTCGCCCCTCTTCTCCTCCAATAGTTCCACCTTTAGCGGTTTTGGCGTAGGCACTAAATACACAGAATGCTCTGATGCGTTCGTAATCTGCAATTGGCGTATGTGAATACTGAATAATCCTCCATGTTGTTAGTGGAGTCTCACCAACTTGTGGATATTGATATTTCTTTTTATCTGGGGCAGGAAGAATTTTGGCAAGCTTATTGCCAAAATTAAATTTTATGAGGCTAGACTTTTTAAACTTTCCACCACTCATAATCTCTGAGCTGATGATAAATTTATTTTTTGCAGCCGTTCCAGCAATAGGTAAATACTCTACTTTTATATGATCAGTAATGCGGAGTGAGAAAACACCTGTTTTATCATTATTATCGGGAAGATCAATATTGGCTGGAGTTATCCAGTCAATATCGAACCCAAAGGTTTCACTTCTCCAGCCAGAAATGGCAGTGAAGTCAGCTGTTTTATCATTACGCCAGTCAAAGTAGACGACCCCATCTCCCCTTTGATCCTTATGCCAGGTGAGTCCAGGAGGTAGGTAGGGTGAGAACACTCTGACCTCTCCAGGCTTCATCGTAATTGTGCCTCCTGGCACGTCAGAAGTAGACTTACCTTTCAGAATCATAGTGAAGCTCTTGTTTGTTTTGGAATCTTCTGACTGATCTTTAAAGAGCTGGTTGAAAGGGATGAACTTGTGAGTTTGAGCCTTTTTGTTTCTGAAGAATTTGAATGCAATTGGAACGTTATGAAATTGCAGTTTCATACTATCGAATTTGAGCTCCACATTATATGGATTGTGGAGAGTGATAATAGGGCTGTATACCATGTGAAGCAAGTATCTACGTCGCGGGTCCTTTGTTTTTTTTAGAAAAAACGGCTCCCAGTGTTGGTGCATTTGTCTAGATAGCAATGAGAAAACTATCTGCAATTTAGCTATTTTGGGGGTTAGAACTATACCAGATGAGGGTTTGAGTTCAGCTTCAAATTTGTCGGAATAAGGGGTGTAATCCTGAGGAACTTCAGCCTGAATAGATGGTTTAGTTGATGATTGCATTTTCTTATATAGAGAGCTATAAGAATGGATCTTATTCCAGTTTGGGTCGGAGGGTGCTATGCCTTTTTCCCCCCCAGAATAGATTTTTTTGCCCAAGTAGGCTGAGGGTAGCTTTGGTAAATCAGTCATGAGGTTGAGATCCCTTAGAAGCCCTCCTTCTGTGACACTAGTCATAGGACTAGATGACCAAGTAGTGAGATCATGTGTGAATTGCTTCATATCAATCTTGCTACCTATATTACTTTGCCCAAGCGTCAAAAGCTTATCAGCGGTATTCTCAACAGGATTGAAATCTGGCTGAATTTTTTCTAGAGCTGTGCGCTGAGCACCACCCAATACGGCACTTTGCTCAGCTATACTCGTGCTGTCTGTAAAATTCTGCATATTCATATCTATGCGAGCCTTCTGCCCATCATCCATAACTGACCATGCATAAGCACCGCTATTTTCTAATATGATCTTACCAGCTTTTAAGTAATCGCTCACTGGTGCTCCCGCTGACAATGAGTTTTTCCCAAGCAAGGTCACAGGATCAATGAAGGAACCAGTGTCAGCAAAATTAAGATACTCGAGAGCCTCTCGATCTTGATTAGAAGCAAGATAATTCAGAAAACGGCCACCATCTTTTTCACTACGCTTCTCTTTATCGTAATCAATAGTTTTCCTACTCAAAGGGTCAAAGTCTTCCCCCCAAGAACGGTAAACCCCTGTAATGTGGCTGTGGGAAGGATTCTCAAAATGATGCTTTCCAGATGCTGTAATCCGTTGATCTGGTCCAACTGCTTCTTGTAGCTCAGATATAGCGATCATCAAAGCTAACCTAGCATTGGCCTTTGCAGTCTCATTAGACCTATTGGTTCTGTTAGAGCGAGCTTCTACAGAGCTAAGGTTAATTACTCCAAATGCGACGAGTAGTAATAAACTCATGATGATTATAGTAGAGATCAAGGCAAAACCTCTACTTTTCTTTGATTTAGGATGATTATCTTTCATATTCGATTTGATGAGGTTACTTAGAATTATGTGTATAACAAATTCAACACATGATGTAAATACAATGTAGGGAACCTCTGTCAACCTGTAATAATTCCGCTTTAATATTTTCAAATTTGTCTGATAGATTAAATTGAGCTTATGAACTTCCGAGAGCATGAAAAAGGTGGCAATTTATTCTCAGCCATTGAGCACCAGCAAAAGATGACTAAGTGCACTGTTGGAGTCTTAAAGCTTAAAACGATCATCGATTGGAATGCTATCCTGGCTACACTGATCCAAGTGACAGGTTACGATAAGAAGGATTGGAGTAAAGGTGGTAATTTGCTCTTTAGCTGTTTTCATCAAATGTTAACCAGAAAGGTCTGATAGCTAAAGCAGGAAGCATCATTGACGCAAGCTTTGTTGATGCTCCAAAACAACGCAACAGCAGAGACCAGAATAAAAAGCTTAAAGAAGGAGAGCGCCCAGAAGGTTTTGAGAAAGACACTTCAAAGGGAGCACAAAAAGACTGTGATGCTCGTTGGGCAAATAAAGACCAATTGAAGTCCATTAGTGCGTCGACTATTGATCGCCTACTCAAAGACTTTAAAGTTCAGTCAGGTAAGAAATCATGACCACCTAAGCCCGCCTCCAGAGTGAGATCCTTGGTAGAGAAGGGTTAGAAAATGGCACGACGTTAATCCCGGCTGGACCGAAGTTGATACAGTAGCTCATTGTGGAGGTGACATGGGAGGTAGCTTCATCTGGACTCTAACAAGTGTTGATGTAGCTAGTGGCTGGGCTGAACTACGAGCTATATGGAATAGAGGACAGCACGCTTCTCACAAAGGACTGCAGTCCATTTATGAAAGTCTCCCTTTTAAGCTTCTAGTCTAGGGGTCGATAGCGACAACAGAGGAGAGTTCCTCAACTACTTTGTTTATGATTGGTTAAAAGAAAAAGGCATCGATCAGACACGCTCACGACCCTACTTTAAAAATGATTAGGCTTACGTGGAGTAAAAGAACTACACCCACGTTAGATGTCTGCTGGGATATGAGCGTCTGAGCCATCAAGAACTCCTGTCAGAGCTCAATGAATTACTCTCACTTTGGAGTCTTTGGAAGAATTTATTTAGCGTTACAATGAAGCAAGAAAGTTGTCATCGAGTGGGCACCAAGCAAGAGCGACGACATAGTAAAATAAGTCAAACACGATCTCAACGATTGATAGACAGTGGGAGTCTAACATCTGCTGAAAAGAAGTATCTAAAAGCACAAATATCATCAAATAATCCATTTACTATGAAAGCTGAAATAGCTGCTAGGTCGGACGTATTTTGGCGTAAGAGAAATAAGCTACTAGAGCAGGAGGAGGGAGAAAGACTTGCCTCTGAAGGCTGTTCTACGCTACGCTCCGAATATCCTTCAGAGGCACTAAATCAACCACAAACACAACATGCGTAGAGTGTCCCTATTATGAGGCAACCTTACTCAGCAAAACAAAGAGCTTCGGTGAGCTCTATTTATGAGGTAACAGGGAGACCACTTCACTATACCCTCTCTGCAAAAGATATATACACACATCTTAGCTCTATCCAGCAGGGACACCAATCCGAATAAATTTAGAAAAAATTGTAACCAATAGAGTTTTTCTCTCTAAATAGAATCAATAATGCTCTCCGCCGCAAAGTTCATACTTTAAACCCCAATATGTATACCCGCTTCGACAGGATAGAATTTAAATTCATTATATCACTAAAACAACGAGATGAGCTACTCAAGGACATCGAATTGCACACTGGATATGATGAGACCGCTGGGGGATGCTCTCAATATCCTATTATTAGTCAATACTATGATAATATAGAGAGGGACTCATACTGGGAAAAACAACGTAAGCAGAAGAGTAGAAGGAAGCTCCGTATCAGAGTCTATGGTTCTGATGAGGGAACAATGCCTCCCACTACTTTCATAGAGGTCAAACATAAGTACTACGGACGCGGAGTGAAACGCCGTATTCAGCTTAATATGAACGAGGCTATTGACCTAGTTGAGAACGGAAAATTGGAGCACGACGTGAACGAAATGTCTAGAAGTGACAGGATGACGACTAATGAAATCATCGATCTAGTGACATACAGATCATTTAAGTTTCTCTGTACCATGCGTTATGATAGACAAGCATTTGTCGGTGGAGAAGATGCCCCAGACTTACGGATCACATTTGACACAGGTATTGCTTGTCGGTTTGAAGAAAAGAACCTTCAAGCAGACGATAAACGATTTGATCACTATCTTCTACCTCAAGATCAATGCATCATGGAAGTGAAGACAAATTCGGTAATCCCCTACTGGTTAAGACAATTAATAGGAGATCACTCTCTTGTAAGCCAAAGCTTTAGTAAATTTTGCACTGCTCTAGAAAGACACGATCACATCATATCTAAAATCTACAAACACCATGCCAGATTTTTTTAATAACCTATTCACAGAAAATGCGTTATCCCCTAGTCCAGTAGAAATTATTGTAGCAGTCATTGCTAGTTTAATCCTTAACCTATTTATAGCGACTCTTTATAAAGCAACCTATCGAGGTAAAAACTACTCCCAAGACTATGTCCACACTTTAGTCATTATCGGAACAATCGTCACCATTATCATCCTTGTGGTGCGTGGCGAAGGTGGAGGTCAGATAGCCTTTGGCATGTTCGCAGCGTTCTCTATTATTAGATTTCGTAAAAACCTTACTCAAGCTCGAGACCTAGGCTTCATCTTCATATCCATGGCCACTGGTCTCTCAGTAGGCGCACTCCCGCTGAATAAACTGTGGCTGGTTGTCATAGTCATGGGAGTAGTGATTTCAATCGTTTACATCATGTCTAAGGCTGACCTATTTGCCTCTAAACGTATGAGCTACAAGCTCAGAGTAAGAGTCACTAATGACATTAACTATGAAGAACGTTTCACAGCTATCTTTGATCAACACATTGAAGATATAGAGCTCTGTAGCGTAGAGTCAGCTCAAGCAGGAATGATGACAGAACTGCTTTATGCTGTAACCCTTAAAGAGGAAACTAAAATAATCGACTTCATGGAGAGTATGCAAGTCGCAACTGGTAATAACCAAGTTATGCTTACCACAATAAAAGGGTAGCGGCAACTTAGAGGATGACAGGAAAGCCAAAGGGTTTGATAAAAAGTTCGGTTACGAAAATGTTGGTCGGCTTACCCTTTCATACAGTGTTAAAGACATCATCGAAGATAAGCTAGAGTTCGTAGCTCGTTACCAATATCAAGCATCGACTCAGGATTAAGGCATTCGCTTAGATAATCGTTACACCCGACGTTCTGAAACAGGCTCAATAGACATTGACGAAGGTTGCGGTAAAGAGCATCACAGCATCTATACTGGACTAAACTACTTTCTATGTGGCCATAGTAAAGTCATGGCAGGCGGTGAACACGATACCCTCAACACAGTCAAAGCTGATGTAAAGGTCACTACTCTTTGGCTAGCTTACAGAATGTATTTCTAGAGTTAACCAGCATTTAGAGGCAGTAGCTCATATTCGACCTCTAGGCTTTTCTATTCAACTAAGTAACTGTTAGGAAAAGAAGCTCTAATGCGGATCTAGAGAAACCTTTCTCATTGATTTCTTACTAAATTAGAGCAAGGTGTCTCCACAAGTCATGAGTCCTATTATTTTTAGTCCTATTGAGGAAATTATCGCTGATATAGCTGCTGGAAAAATCGTCATTGTAGCCGATGACCCGAGTAGAGAAAATGAAGCTGATCTAGTCTGTGCCGCCAGCAAAACCACTCCAGAAATGATTGCATTCATGGCAAATAATGGTCGCGGTCTCATCTGCACGCCAATCACTGCTGGGCAAGCGACTAATCTAGAACTCCCTCAGATGAGCCGTAGAAACATGGAATCTCTAAAGACCGCATTTACAGTTTCAGTGGATGCAGCAGAAGGCATCACCACAGGCATCTCAGCAGCAGACCGTGCACGCACTTGTCAACTCCTCGCTAACCCTAAGACAGAACCAGATGACCTAGTCAAACCTGGTCATATCTTCCCCCTCCAGTCAGCAGAAGGCGGCGTTCTCCGCAGAGCTGGTCACACAGAAGCTGCCACAGACTTAGCCTCACTAGCTGGACTAGAGCCAGCCGGAGTCATCTGTGAGATCATGCACGTAGACGGAACGATGGCGACTGTAGGAGATCTCGGAGAATATCAGATCAAGTATTCTCTCAAAGCCTGCACCATCGGCCAGATCATCACACACAGACGTAATACTGAGAAGCTAGTGCGCAAGACAGAAATCATCGATCTACCTACCGATTTCGGAAATTTCGAATGTCACCTCTACGAGAATGATGTAGACGATTCACACCACCTTGCTCTTACTAAAGGTGAAATTACAGCCGACACTCCAATCACGGTTAGAGTTCACTCAGAATGTCTCACAGGAGACGTATTCATGTCACGTCGCTGCGACTGCGGCGGACAACTCCACCAGGCACTCAAAAGAATTTCTGAAGAAAGTGGTATTCTACTTTACCTCCGTCAAGAAGGCCGTGGAATAGGACTCCCTGCTAAGATCAAAGCATACAAACTGCAACAAGAAGGTCTCGACACAGTGGAAGCCAACGAAAAGCTAGGTTATGGAGCTGATCTAAGAGACTACGGTGTAGGTGCTCAGATCCTTCATGATCTTGGTGTCAGAAAGATTAAACTCCTCACTAATAATCCTAAAAAGATCATAGGACTAGAAGGCTACGGATTAGAAATTGTTGAACAGCTGCCTATTATTGAGAAGCCAAACCCAGATAACGAGAAATACCTACACACCAAAAAGCACAGAATGGACCACACCCTTTAGCCAGCTTAAAAAACTGAACGGACGGTAGGTAGGGGGTATTCACTAGCTATCCCATTCAACTTTTAATCTCTAAAGAATACGCTAGATACCAATAGTCTTCTCCCTTACTTTTTCACATTTGGGATGATTTCACGAGTTATCTAACATCCTTAGTAAAAGACTTCTATCCTAGAAAGCAAGAAGCCGCAAGCATTAGACCAAGTTCTAAGTTCAGACTGCTAACTTCTAAAGTTCCTCAATGGCTTTAACTATAGCTCTACGTAGCTCCACTACATCAATCTGGCCATTGTGACGGAAAAGGATCTTACCATTAGCTCCAATAACAAGTGTATGAGGTATTGGCCCCTGCCATTCTGTATCCAATGCTTCTGCTAATGCATCGAGATCATTACCCTGGTAATGATAATTATTAGTCTTTCTCCCCTCTTTCTCCATCGCTTTCTTACCAGATGGAGAAGTCGGTAGATGCTCCTTAACTAAGAATTTTTGCACTTTATCAGCATCAGCCTTCGGATCTATAGAGATAGTGATCATATCAAATGAACGCTTCTGATAACGGCGGTAAGTATCGATCAGTTCAGGAAACTCAGCAATACAAAGTCCACAAGTAGTCGACCAGACATTGATCACTCGGATCTTGCCAGTTTTATTAGCCACGAGACTTTTTACCTGATCCACAGTCACTGGCTCCACACTTACCAGTAAAGCATCCCACTTCTTCTGCTTTTTCGTCACCCAGTCCTGCTTGTAAGCCCACTTTGTCGAGCACCCAAAGGTTCTAGTTTTCGTCTTCTCTAAGGACTTACCTGCGAGTAAATCATCGATACTATCTTTAACTACATTCTTCGTTGCTGGTCCTGGATTACGTTGACCATTATCAAACTGACCTTGATACAAAAGCTTCCTCTTAGGACCAAAAATAAAAGTGTGCGGAGTAGCCATCGCTCCATAAGCTAATCCAGTCTCCTGCGTATCACCATCGTAGAGATACGGGAACACCAGTTTACGCTCAGTTGCCTCTAGCTTCATTTCAGGAAAACTATCGCCAAACAAAGAATAACCATTTTCCCACAGCATCAGCGCCTTTGGTGAATTACTAGAAATGGCCACCACCTGCACTCCTTTATCAGCATAGTCCTTTGCAAACTGATTTATTCTCCCCCAAGAAGCTCTCGCATCAGGACAATGATTACAGGTGAAAATCACCACTAAATACTTAGCCTCCTTAAATGACTCTAGCGAATATTCCTTATCATCTACTCCAGTGAGCTTAAATGCAGGAGCTGTAGTACCTATCTCTATTGTTTTGACATTAGGAGCCTTCTCAGCCGCCTGACTAAGAGAACAGATAGAACCGACTAAAACTGATAGGACAGCAAGAAAAGAAGTAATAGGTCTCATGGCTGATAATCTATACATGATGGGAAATATCTACCAGCTAAAAAAATCACCCTACACGACAAAAATGACAAGCTACTAAATGACGTGTAAGTAACTTATGATAAATGACAAACAGTAAAAAACTATCATTTATTTCTTGCCTTCGCATCAAGATCGCCATGCTTGATATAGACACTTACCAAGCAATATTAAGCACTCTAAATCCACAAAATGAGCCACACCCTCTAGCCAGCTTCTTGGCGTCCCCACGAGGAATTAGGAAATCATACACCATCAACAGTCTATACCGCTTGGATTCCACTAATAAACGCAACTTTTGATGGGCAGGAAGTAAACTGTTAAATCGACAAGGTAAAGGTCCGAAAACCCTTCCCTTTTGATTCAGCCATTACTTCACTGCTGCCCGATCAAAAGAAGCCATGAAGCACATTACATCTGAAGGAAGACATACTATCGAGCATCTGCTAAGTAAAAGTTTGTGTTTTTGATCGTATAGCTAAAATACGACAAGTGAAAGAAAAGAAAAGAAAACAGAACAAGACAAGGCACTGGATACCTTTTTCAGTGATTTCATAGCTCAGTAAAAATCAAATGGAGCTAGTGCTCAAGAATTAGCTATTAGCGGCGAGGTGTTGATTAAGCAGTTTATGAAACGCTTTTATGAATCAGCTTTACAGGTCTGATAGAGGGACAGGTCTTCTTCTTTATAAACGATAAGTGGTTTATAAATCATTGATTCAAAGAATCAATGATCTAAAATTAGACCAGAAACACAAAATTTTTGCCAGTCCCACGATCCACCTCATGCCATTCGACCTCTACCTCAGATACAGGCTCAGGTTTCTTACTACAGCTGACTGCACAGATAATGATAACACTGAGAGTAACTGGAAGAAGCGTCATGATTCCGTATGCTAACCTAGGCTAACAAAAGACCATCATCACCAACTAGCTTCTTCTGAATTAGCTCAACCACTGAAGTATCGGCATGCACCGTTTCTTCAGTTCTTGATTGTAGAATCTTGAGTTGGAGTTCAGGGTATTCGCTACCTACGACAATACTGAATCTTGCACCAGATTGCTCAGCTTTCTGGAACTGCTTATTCATCTTAAGCGGCGACATACTATAGCTAGTTTTAATTCCAGCATTACGTAACTCAGAAAGAAGTTTCACTGCATTGAGACGCTGCGTCTCATCTGCGATGACGATGTAGACATCACTTGCAGTCTGACGTTGCAGCCAAGCTTCCATCTGCATATTAGCATGTGGAATCTCCTCGATGAAGTTTCTAATCACCACGTCACCCATCGCAAATCCTGTGCACGGAAGGTCCGTAACACCATTTGAGATAACTTTGAGAAGATCATCATAACGGCCACCACCAGCGATCGCTCGCATAGATTTGGCTTTGTCAAAAATTTCAAACACTGTCCCAGTATAATAGGCCAAGCCTCTAACAATAGTCAGATCTGGCTCAAGATAAGCCCCAAGTCCACGAGCAGAGAGATCTGCTTGCACTTGCTTAAAGTCATCCGACGCATTGTCTGGATTATCAATAAACTCTCTGACTTGAGCTTCTGTTAGGGAAAACTTCTTAAGTTTCTCAGCTACTACTTCTGGCTTATCACGCTCTATCTTATCGATCACCTGCAAGAATGCACCTGAGTCTTCGATGTTGTTAGCCTCGCAGAACTGCATCCATGAAACACGGTCTGACGCTCTAATGACAAAGTCATCATTAGTAAACCCTAGAGCCAGCATCGTATCGATAGCTAACGAAATAAGCTCTGCATCTGCACCAGCATCAGATTCACCAATAATATCAGCATTGAACTGGATGAATTCTCTGGTTCTCCCCTTCTGCTGCTTTTCATAGCGGAAACACTGACCGATCTCGAACCACTTCATCGGCTTTGGGAAATCTCTCTGATTACCCGCAACAATACGAGCAAGTGATGCTGTCAGCTCTGGACGGAGCGTCACATCACGGTCACCTTGATCATTAAATCTAAACAACTGGGTCGGCAATTCGTCACCAGTCTTCTTCATGTAAAGCTCAGTAGGCTCAAGCATAGGAGCTTCGTATTCACAAAAGCCATAGCGGATAGCTACAGTGCGCCAAGTCTCAAATAAGTAGTTACGAATCGCACAGTCTCTAGGAGCAAAGTCTCTAAAGCCAGGTAGTGATAAAAATCTCTTGTCTGCCATGATGAATCTAAATTGAATTACTTACTACAGACCAAGCTCTTTCTTGAAGTCAGCTCTAAGCTCTCTGCCTGCAGTCACTCCGTAGAGAACCACGTTATCATCAGTAGCTCCTGCATCATACCCTTTAGAGTAAGTGAATAGCTGCTTAGGAAGATACTCAGTGAAAGTTTCACGTTCTTCGTTTTCCAGTCTCCCCCAGACAGCGAAGTTCAGCGTTCTTGCCATCTTCATCATCATTTTCAGTGTAAGCCTGCGGCCATTTCTGGCTCTGACTACCTGCTTGTGGGTGAGCTGCTCTGGTGAGGATTCTACAAGAGTATGATTCTCAAGATTCCAGTTCTTTAAAATTGAGTCCAGTGGTTGCTGCCCTAGACCTTTATTTTCCATGTCGCTCATAATTTTCGTTTATTAAATATTTAGTATAGCTTTCCTGCTTCAAAATTAAGCTTTGAGGCTTATTCGCTTTAGGTCAATAGTTATTGATCTATAACGAGATCGCAAAAACTTAACCTCCTGTTTTAGGATCACGCTTTTTAGGTTTCTTAACAGTGACATCTTTGCCGACTGCTTTTTTCATCGGTCCTTTACCTGCGGCGATGTCTCTTTGATTCTGAGCTTCCTCTAGCTTCTCAGCCATTTTCTCCATGAGACCCTTCTTACGAGGCTTATCAGGATCTGCTTCAGCGGCCTGTCTTAATTTGATAGATTTCTTCTCTAACTCAGGCTCAGGCATGCGCTGTGTGAGCCATGTCTGACCAATAGATACGATGTTCTGAGTAGTCCAGTATAGAGCAAGTGCTGCTGCATATCCATAACAGAAGAAGAAAAACATAAGAGGCATCAGCATGAAGATTCTACGCTGAAGCTTATCACCAGTCTGTGGTGTCATTCTCATCTGGATCACCATCGTGATCACCATGAGGAATGGAAGAGCATTAATTGGCAAATCGCCTATTGGGAAATACCCGAGAGTATCTGGCTGTGAAAGATCTTTCACCCAGAGGAATGACTGACCACGGAGGCTAACCTCAGCAGTAATCATTTTAAATACACCGAAGAAGATTGGAATCTGAACAAGCATCGGAAGACAACCACCCATTGGATTCACACCGTATTCTTTATACAGTTTCATCGTCTCTTGGTTCAGCTTCTGAGGATTATCCTTATGCTTCTCCTTAAGCTCCTTCATAATAGGCTGTAATTTGCCCATACGTTTCATCGTGCGTGTAGACTTGTTATGCAGTGGCCAGATAACAATACGGATGAATATTGTTAGAAGGATAATCGCAAGTCCCCAGCTACCAGCCATCCCCTCAGGGAACCAATTGTGAATACCATTCAGAGCCCAGCTCATGAACTTAGATGTCCCCAACCACGTCCACCAACCATCGTTGATAATTGTCTCACTGTTAGAACTTAAACTATTAAGCATCTTACGGCTCTTAACTCCCATGAAGATGTCGAATGTAAAGGTCGACTTCTCTCCAGCTGATAGAGTCTTGTTAGGAAGCTCAGTTCCCATGTAAAATTGCCAACGCTTACCATCTTCGATATCAAATTTGCTACCTGTAACCCAGATATTGTCACCTTTGGAATCATTCGCAGGAAAAATAGTTGTCGTAAAGAACTGGTTATCAACACCAATAAACTCTAAACTTTCGACCTTCTTAGTGACTACTGACTTCTTATCAGAGAACATACCACCGGTAAACTCACCCTGCATGTCGTGATTATAATCACCATCTTCGTAGAAGAACCAACCCGATCTATCACTCTGCTCTTTTAAGAACAGCGGTGTTGCGGTTCCAGTAGTGAGCGAGTAGTTACCAAGATTAACTGATTTACCCTCTGCTATTGTAAACTTTATCGTCAGTTTCAGATTGTGTGCCTTCTCCTCAGTGCCGTTTTCAACAGTCCAGCTCTTAGTGACTGTTACTCCCTCTTCAAGCTGACCTTGGTAGACTACAAAATTCTTACCCTGCTCAGTGAGTTTGTAGTTCACTCGTTCGATGTCCTTATAACCTTTAGCTAGGCTACCCACTGCAAACTTAGATTTTTCGTTGATTTTGACAAACTCGTCATCAAAGACCTTCTTCTCGCCCTGCATCTCTGCAAATTTCACACCACCACCTTTAGAAGTGAAGGTGTAGATTACTGTATTCCGCTCACCATCTAGAGAATTAAGTGTTACTAGCTCTTCCTTAACAGGGGCTACTACTAGACCAAATGAAGTCTCTGGGTTTTCAACCTTTGCCTTTTCAGCAGCGGCCTTTTCCTTATCAGACACCACAAGTTCCGCTTTAGCCTTATCGGCCATCAGCTTATCCGTCTTCTTCATGTCATTCCACAAATACATGAGACCTGCACTACACAAAATTAATATTATCCAACCTTTACGATCCATTGTTCTAAGAGTTTGTTGTTATGTTTGAAAAAATTCGTTCACTTTTTTAGTGGTGGCACAGGGTCTTCCCCGCATCCTCCCCATGGATGACACCGACAAATACGGTGCATTCCAAAATATATTCCTTTCATCGCTCCATGTCTATCCACTGCCTCTAGACAGTAATCTGAGCAGGTAGGCGAAAATCGGCATCCCGCATAAGGGCCACCGATAAAATGTAAAATAGGATTAATCAGCTTCTGATAAGCTCGAATGCCTAGCCGTATAAACAGCTTTGGAAGCTCGATAATTTTCATACCACAGCCTCCTCTTCAGATTTGATAATGCCTAGCTTTTTAGCAAGCTTCAGCCACTCCTTCTCTAGCTCAGCGTGAGTAGCTTCTATCGCTCTCCACCTCGCTATGGTAACTATATAATAATCAGATCTTAGCTGCTCACCATGCACACGGACGATAGATCTAAATCTACGTCTCAACAGATTACGCTCATGAGCTCTACCTACTTTTTTAGTAGTGATAAGACCTAGCCTAAAATGCTCCAGCTCCGCTGAATGCAAAACACTGAGAACCAAATAACGTCCCGGCTTCGACTCCCCAAGCTCTCGCACACGTGTAAATTCCACACGTTGCGATATCGAGAATTTTCTTGGAAGCCGCATAGGGGCGTAAACCTAACCTGACTACTCTCCACAAAATATATCTAGCATAATCTGCTAAGTTTATGCTAGATATAGCGGAGAAAATGGTAGCCTAGGAGTGTTGCTTAGTATGGCGCTTGAAGTGAATCTCTGCACCTTTAGGAAGGAGACGTTTGCGACCCTTCTGACGACGGCGGCGAAGACAATCGCGACCTGCTTTAGTAGCCATGCGAGCACGGAATCCGTGTTGACGCTTGCGCACACGCTTTGATGGTTGGTAAGTTCTTTTACTCATAGTGAAATCCAGTTAGTATTTTATTCCTGCTACTGTAACTCTAATTACCACATCATAAAATGTAGCCCACACGTAAATCATTTACGAAGGCACACAGTGGCAGGAGACGGCAAACTAGTAAATTCTGTCACAATGTCAATCTATCATTTGCAAAATAATCACATTTCAGCTGTATGATTCCCCTATTCCATTCCGTATTATATACCTGACTGAGGAAATAAGGGCTTCCAAGTTACTTAGCCTATGTTAATAATCAACAAAATCCATGTGTATCAACATCATCACAAATAAACTTTTTATGATTCTATTAAAGACCTGCTCCATCTGCTTAGGAATTTCCTTATTAAGTAGCTGTGGACCAAACAACAACTCATCAATCAACGCAAGTGGCGACGAATTTGAGGCAGGGCATGGGCCATTCGATGATAAAGGTAATTACAGAGTAGAGTGGGCAGATTCACCACCAAAAAGACGCCCTAAAGAAAAAAATAAAACTACAATTCCACCTAGGATAGCATACACGCTTCCCAAGAATACCTATACGCCTCCTAAGAAGAAATACGCCCCGTCTAAGAAAACAGCTCCTAAAAAGATCACCCCGAAAACTAGACCTCCAGTTACTCATATAGTGAAAAAAGGTGATACCCTCTATGGATTGACTAGGAAGTATGGCTCTTCAGTATCTCTCATACAGAAAGCTAACAAGATTACTGGCACCTCAATCCGAATCGGACAAAGACTAATCATCCCTAGGAAGTAATTTATTCTAACTCATCCCCGATCAACCTAATGTTTCAACTATCCAATGCAACCATAAAGCCAAAATCACTGCGAGCCTTAGTATTCGACTCAAGTGCTGGAGGCTACGCAAGCTTCGAGGGATAGTCCCGAAATCACCACCTAGGTAAAGAAGTAAAATCACTAGAATATTCTGCCTATACTGAACTAGCGGAAAAAGAAGGCAACCCCATCTCTGTGGAAGCAGAAATAGGGAGAGTCTATACATGCGAAGGTCTGCAAGCCAGCTTCTCACATCCTGACACCATGTCCTGTTAGAGAACCCACTTAAATAGAAGTCCCTCACGCCCATCCGAGTCCTATCTTCACGATAGCACTCACCTAGCCACGGAATTAATTTTCTATGACCAGCCATATCTACCCCAAACTACCAGCCTCCACTCACCTGCCATTCGTCCACTAGCTCAGCTGGAAAATCATCTAAAAATCGTGATGGATTTTGAAATACATCTCCACTGTAGCTCTTAGGATTCATCATAGGGTAGCTGAGATATAGCTGATCCTTAGCTCTAGTCAAAGCCACGTAGAAAAGACGACGCTCTTCTTCTAACATTTTACTATCATCAGCCTCTAAAACCCTTCCATTAGGGAACATGCCATCTGCTAACCAGATTATAAATACTACTTTCCACTCCAGTCCTTTAGCCTGATGAATACTCGACAAGGTCACGCCGGTCTCCTCCTTTTTCTTATTTTGACTTTTGCTAGATGGATCGCCATCGACATTACTCATCAGAGACAGCTGAGCTAAAAACTCATCTACCTCAAGATACGCCGTAGCATACTGCATTAACTGTTCAATATCTTGACGCCTGTTCTCATAGTTATCAAAACTCCCCTTCATGTAGTCATCATAAACACCTTCTAAAATGCTGAAAATCATATCAGAAGGAGCACTTAAGCCCCCCCCATCATCAGCCACTAATTCATCCAGAGTGTAGCACATCTGGCACCAGTAATTTTTCGCTTTGGCTGGAATCTTAAACTCTAACAGAACAGCGGAAAATAATTTCGGTAATTCACCAGATTTAAACTCCTTAGTAGCCTGCCACTGAAGCCAAAGTTTATCAGCACTAACATCTCCGACACTAGGCATCATCAAAACCATCCGCTTAAAGGACACCTCATCCTTACGGTTCACTACAAACCTAATATAACTAGAAACATCTTTAACGTGTGCTTGTTCAAAAAATCTTAAGCCAGAGGTAATATGATAAGGTATCGTCCTAGAAGTAAGCTCCATCTGCACCTCAAGACTCTGGTAGTGAGCTCTGTATAATACAGCTATTTCATCCTCCTCAATTCCACTATGGACAAGCTCTGTAATCCTCTGCGCCACAAAATTAGCCTGGTCTCTTGGATCACTGACAGTCACTAGAGCTGGAACCATTTCACCACCTGTTCTAGCCGCTATAAGGTTTTTAGGTATCTGCTCACTATTCGCAACAATAACCGAATTCGACAACTCCAGAATTTCTGGCTGACTACGATAATTCACCTCAATTTTATATGTTTCTGCATCAGGATAGCGCTCATGGAACTTCAGAATATTTTCCATATCCGCACCTCTCCAGCTATAAATCGACTGAGCATCATCACCAACAACCATCAAATTCTTACTCTTCCCTACCAGAATATCCACCAACTCACACTGAACAATGTTAGTATCCTGATACTCATCTACTAAACCATATCGAAACTTCCTCTGATACAGATCACGGATATCTTCATTCTCCTTCAATATCTGTAGCGGCAGCACTAACAGATCATCAAAATCCATCGAATTCGTCTCTTTCTTCTTACGAACGTAACCTTGCTGAATTTTTTTAATTTCTGCCTCCCACTCCTGTAGATATTCATACTTATAGAAAAGCACATCCTCTAAACTCTCCTGAGTATTCACGATGAGACTAAAGATACTCAATAATAGGTCAGGTTTGGGAAATCGTTTATTCTTCTGATCAACCGCACTCTTCTTAACAATGTCTTTAAGCAGAGACTTCTGGTCATCTCTATCCATAATTGAGAAACTCCGATCAAAGCCTAATTCATCAGCATGACGCCTCAAAATTCTGTTACCTATTGAGTGAAACGTCCCTCCCCATAAATCACTAATATCACTATCAACCAACTCATTCACTCGCTCTAACATTTCCTTAGACGCCTTATTGGTGAATGTTAAAAGTAAGATATTACGAGCCTCAACACCTTGATCTAACAAGTAGGCTACTCTATAAGTGAGTGCCCTAGTCTTCCCTGATCCAGCTCCAGCAATAACTAAAGAGGCCCCTGGTTTAGAGCTCACCGCCGCGTATTGCTGTTCATTTAGCTCAGCCGCATAATCAATCTTAGACTTCCTTGCTGACTCTCTCTTATGGATCTGATACTCACGTGCCATGCATGAAAACATACATATACAAACACCCCTATACAATAGAATACTAGTAATCTATTAAACAATCTCCCACATCATCTTCACACTCATCGGATGTGCTCCAAATGATGATATATTATCCAAAACTAATCTATCATTAGAAACAACAGTCAAATCAACCCCCGCGGCATGCCTAGCGACAATTCTCTCAATAACCGAATCTGCAGTCTCTCCCTCTCGACTATACATCACTAGTATATCCTTGTTCTGTCGTGGCTCAGAATTTAACTGGCTCCCCTTACCGTCATACACCAAGACCACTGACACATCATTCACATCCTAGTAGCTAGTTAACTCTCCCACAAGTATGCTGCAAGCTATTCTACCATCCCCCTTATAAATCTCAGTAAGATCAGGAGTCGAGAAAATCACATTGTGACCACCCACTATCAATACCTTATCCATCAGTAATTTCTCTCAAATAAAAAAGCCAATCTCACTGAGTAAAATGGCTTAATTTTTAAATATTTAGACTCAGAGTATTACTCTTCTGTCTTCTTAGGTGCCTTTTTAGCTGGAGCTTTCTTCGCTGGAGCTTTCTTCGCTGGAGCTTTCTTCGCTACTTTCTTCGCTACTTTCTTCGCTACTTTCTTCGCTACTTTCTTCGCTACTTTCTTCGCTACTTTCTTCGCTACTTTCTTAGCTACTTTCTTAGCTGGATCCTTCTTCTTCACTACAACGCTGTTACTAGCTTGCACCTTCTTACGACGTAAATATTGCTTACGACGCTTTCTCTTGAGAACTTTATTACTTTGCTTGCCCATAATTGTTTGCAATAAGTATGAACTTTATACCAATAGATCAAGCCCAAAATGATTTGAAATAAAATTAGTTTAAATCACTCTGAACAATACAACTAAACTATCCTACAAATGAAAAAATATCTACCATACCTACCACTATTGATCGTCATAGCTATCTTAGGAATGACCCTACCATTTAAATTCAGCGGGGCAGAAGAATCCAAACACCTGTTCACACAAATCACTCAGAATATTCCAGTCACTCCAAGCAATGAAGCAACAATGCGTATAGGCACTGGAATATTAGAAACCATCGCCATTCTATTACTGCTCATACCAGCAACACGAGCTTGGGGAGCAGCTACTGCTCTAGGAACTATGGCTGGTGCAATCCTCACCCATGTCTATTTAGGTATTTTCGATGAATTGCTAATCATGGCTATCGTCACAGCTCTTTCATCAGCGATACTAGTCTGGATCTATCGCAAACAACTACCCATCCTGAATAAGTTCTAAAAGAAACTAAAGGGAGCCTCTGGCAGCCTACTTTTGCCAAGCCCTTGTAATTTGAGAGGAATCTAACTGCTATTGATTGTATTATTTGACTTTTTCTAGGGATTTATCGTTGGTTTGTGCTTGTGGTTTGATACATTAATTGATGTTAGTCCTTTTGAGTGTCTTGTCTGGGTTCTACGCTACTAATAACGCAGAGCGATCCATATTGTAGGTTAAATTAGAGAGGGCATTATGCTGTCTGGATCGTTGTATTCCAATCTTTTTAAATAGATCGGCTCCCATGTATTTCATCCTGCCAAATACATGTTCAACTCGCACCCTCATACGGCTCACAGTCTTATTAAATCGTTGTTGCTGCTCAGTCAGAGGTTTCCTTTATAGACCCATGAGCCGTTAATGGTTGGCATTTGACCTTTTGATAGTGATGAGTAGTCTGTTTTTCCGTGAGCTCCGATGAGTTCTTTGCCGGTGGTTCTTTTCCAGAATAAGTTCATGGACTCGCCAGAGTGGCATCCCCACGATTTACAGATAGCTGTCGCAGAGAAGACGCTAGATTTGATTTGATACAATTCTTTCTCATGAAGCCAGGCTGACGATGCCCCCATGACATTGCTAGAATAGTCTAGTAAAAAGGCGTGTTTATTAGAATGTCCGAAATAGTCAAATGTTGTGATATTACGGCGGTTGTTAATCGTCGAGATGATAGAGTTAGACCCGGATACCCAGATGAGTTTAGCGCCTCGTTTTTTAGCCTGCTCTTGGATCCAGGTGAGATAGGGCTTGCTATCTTCACGGCTGCGTTTTGCATAGCCATTACGGTAAACTAACCAAGTGAGGTTAGCATTAGGATCGGCTGATCTGAGCTTGTCCATCCTCAGCGTGGCAGCTCGAATGAAATTGGCCCACCAGTTATCGTGGCGATCCTTCTTTACTCTGAGGTTTTCCCACTGACGGAGGGCTGGCCCTCCGGAGAGTATAACGTGTTCACTAGCGGATGCCTGTTGGGTGCCTGTGAGGCAAAAGGTGAGAAGGAATATGCTAAGAAAGGTTTTCATAGTTCTAAGAAGAGCTAACTGTTGGTGAATACTTGAGTAAGTTTGTGGAGATTATAATTTTGTTCTAGGAAGCCTCTGGCAACCTACTTTTCCCAAGCCCTTGTAATTTGAGAGGAATCTAACTGCTATTGATTGTATTATTTGACTTTTTCTAGGGATTTATCGCTGTTTTGTGCTTGTGGTTTGATACATTAATTGATGTTAGTCCTTTTGAGTGTCTTGTCTGGGTTCTACGCCACTAATAACACAGAGCGATCCATATTGTAGGTTAAATTATAGAGGGCATTATGCTGTCTGGATCGTTGTATTTCAATCTTTCTAAATAGATCGGCTCCCATGTATTTCATCCTACCAAATACATGTTCAACTCGCACCCTCATACGGCTCACAGTCTTATTAAATCGTTGTTGCTGCTCAGTCAGAGGTTTATTCCGATAGGCTTTAGCGATGATGAAGTCTTCTTAATTGTGATCCAGCATCACTGGCTCATTTTTCTCTGACTTGTAGGTGCTATCAGCTAAAATAGCCTTGTTTTTTATCTAACATTTGATGAAAACAGCTAAAGAGCTTATTACTTCCATTACGTCCGTCCTTCTCAATGAGTTCTTTAAAATTCCAAATCGTTTTAGCATCTGGAATGTAGTCACCCATTTGGAGATCTAGGAAGTTCATAAAACTAAGTCGATCGCCTATTTGATACTCCGTTGCATCATCACTGAGTCCGTGGAAGCTTTGAAGAATAAGGATTTTAAACATTAGAAGAGGATGAAAAGGCAAATTACCACCTTTACTCTCAATCCTTCTTATCGTAGCCTGTCACTTGGATCAGTGTAGCCAGGAAAGCATTCCAATCGATGATCGTTTTAAGTTTTAAGACTCCAACAGTGCACTTAGTCATCTTTTGCTGATGCTCAACGGCTGAGAATAAATTGCCACCTTTTTCATGCTCACGGAAGTTCATAAGCTCAATTTAATCTATCAGACAAATTTGAAAACATTAAAGCGGAATTATTACAGGTTGATAGAGGTTCCCTCAAGGTGATTCTGATTAATTGTGCAGATTTGTGATTAGGTGGAGGGGTCGGAATTGATTGCTTCGATGCGGGCTTGGACAGCAAGTTCAAAAGCTTGGCTATCACCATGACGCTTAATTGAGAATTTCAGACATTTACGTCTGCCGGACTCAGGTGACCAGGTGGCTTGCAAAAAATGATAAGTGGATTCATTAGAGCTCACAACTGAGACTCTAGATACGTCTACAACCCCTGAACTATTTCTGGTAGATCGCTGGTATATCCTAGTCTAGTCCATGTTCTCTAGCTGAGAAAGTAGTTGAGTGCTCCCGTCGAAGGAACTGTCCGAGAAGAATTTTGTGTATTTAATACCGCGTCTCTGAAGTCTCACCTGCTAGCCGTGTGTGCCTTGACCTGGAAGGTCTAAGCGTGCTATGGCGTAGTTTGGTATGTTCTAGTTATGAACGGAGAATTCTAGCTTGTCTATAGAGATTCTAATAGATTGGTTGATTAAGTATTTACCTACTAGTCGGTCTAGTGTTTGTATATAGGGGAAATGAGGTGCCCAGAATGTTTACAGAGAATCCATGCAGGAGCAGAAGAGTGCCCTCATTGTGGTGTGACGTTTAATGTTCTTAAGCATCAGTTTAAGGGGATGAATAATGTGGTTTATGGGGGGGTGCATGATGTGGCAGGTGTCCTGAGAAGTGGTATGAGAACGCAGGTGGTGGATGCTGTGGAGAAATGCGAAAAACGTTTTAGTAATATAAGTGTGGCAGTCTCCATGGTGGCTTTAGATGATGGTGTGAAGATGCAGAGTTTTGGTTTGTGGTTGTTAAATGAAGGAGAATTCAGGAGGGCGACTGGTGAGAGATGTGGTGAGGGAAGAGTCGTCGTGGTAATCGATGTTAAACGTAAGGAGGCTTGTATCAGCTATGGTTATTTAATGGATGGTGCTGTGAGGGAGGGTGAGAGCTTTGATGTCCTCACGGCTGGGCATGCAAGTTTGTTAGAGGGGGATTATGTTCGTGGATGTGAGCAGATCCTGCATGCGTTGAGGTGTTACTTAGAGAAAATTTGGAAACGTTCTGTTAAAGAAGAAAAAGCTCGTTTGAAGACTTTGAAGGGAGCAGGTAAATGAAAATTTTAGTCTGTTTATCTCTATTAATGACGATGATTTTTAACTTCAGCACTAAAGCTGAATTAGTGCGAGGGCATGTGAGTCTAGAAGAGTCTGAGAGCTTGTGGTTACCCAGTTGGTTAGAAAGCTGGCTAGATCTAGATTCTTATTTAGAAAAGGGGTTTTTAGTAGCTAAAATAGATCAGGGCTTAGTGGATAAATTCATTTGTGATCAGGGAGTAAATGATTCCTTGATCGATCCTCAAAATTATCTAACAGGTGAGGTTGGGGGCGATGTGAAGAAGATCTTAGTTCGACATTCCAAGTTGTCAGACCTGCCATTACGAGTGCTTGTCTGTGGCGGTGATCAGACTGTTGACATGTCGATGGAGGCTCTCTATAAAAGGATTTGGGGTGACCGAAAGGGAGTCTTATTAGTTTACTATCTTGGTAAGCCATTACGGTCTCAGGGATACGTTAGTTTGGGTGGAGTTGGTGAAGTGGGTCAGTTTGAAATAAAGGAATTGTTTTCGAAAAGTGGGAGGAAAGCTAACGAGAGGGGAGAGGTGGCGAAGCAGTTTTCCGTGTGTCTAGAGGAGGTGTCTAAAAGGCTCTATTGGATAGAGAAAGAATATCAGGTAGATAAAAGTAATGGATTGGTTCTTCCAGATGATGAATTACTAGCCGATGAGGATGAGCTAGTCTCTACTAAAGGCAGTTCAAGTAATCTGAAAGATAAAGTGGAAAACTGGAAAGATGGTCTATCATTACTAAGGGCCTGGGTTATACCTACTTTATGCGGCTTCATTGTCAGTTGTATTGTTTTGGCAGTTGTGCTGGCTATTCGTAGGGTGCGTCCACTATGCTATCCTGAGAGCTCCGCTAAATCGCGTCTTTGTGCTAAAAGTGGAGCGTTATCTAGCGAGGTGATCAAATTTAAATCTATCGGTGAATCTATCGCGTTCCAGAAAAAGGATTTAATGTTAACGAGTTGTAAGCATTATTAAAACAATGGTTTTGCTATTGTTTGTCCTTTAGTCTACATTTTATCTTTACAAAATATCAGATATTTGAAGTGGTCTCGTTAATGTTGCCAGTAAAAAGTTTGTCTTATTAGTAGTTTGCTGATCTTCCTTGAGGCTTGGTTTGTGGTTTTTCTCCGTAGTTGGAGAGGTGGAATGGAGCGTAGCGGAAGGAGCTCAATGGAACCTCTCTCTTGTTGCTGCTCAGAGTAGAGTGACCAAGGAGTGCAATAGGCTTACGTCGATGATTATAGAACTCCATCTAATCATCGACTAGAGCTCGTAGATCGGCTGTGCCAGTCCATGATCGCAACGAGGTAAGCGTGACCTTTTTCCATAGGGATGTAGGTAATGTCCGCGCACCAAACTTCATCCACTTCTTTGATTACGACCTACTTTGAAGCCATGATCACGGAGTTCTAAGTGGAATTTGCGTTGACCATAAAATGGGCATTCCATGTAAATTTCATCGAGTTTTTTCATGATAGCATAATCTTCTTCTGTGCGTTTTTGTTGACGTGGTTTAAGTCTATTTCGATTCACTCCGAGCATTTCTGATTGCTTACGAATCGAGAGTTTAGGGTGTTGAGTCTCGATCATGGTCTTTCGGTGAGATCGGTCCCCAACTGCTCGCTCTTTTTTTCATGATGTTTGAGCTGCTTATCTGATGCATTCTTTTGCTCAAAGATTTCACACATTCGTTCCTCAAGCTCCTTTTTCCAGGAACTGACTTGAGTTGGAGCAATATCATTATCTTGAGCGATTTGCTGGATAGTTTTCTCTTCTTTGAGAGCTTCTGTAGTGACCCGAGCTTTGAACTCGGCTGTTAGCCTTCTCCTTTTCCCCAGTTAGCCAAGCGAAAGCGACTGCTTGCTCAATCCTAAGTTTTTTCTCAAAAGGTCCAATGTCATCTTGAACAATAAAAATTCCTGGGGCAAGTCCTCTCGATCGGCGAGCCTTTATCGTTCCTCGAAAGCGGGGTATTACAATTTCTTCTTTCTCATAGAATCGCCGCAAGCGACGGGAAATTAAACCCACATATCAACAAGTTAATTCCATACATTGAGGAGTTCTAATACACCTTAGATTAAAACGTAAATTTAAGGGTAATGTCTGGAGTAACCAGCCGACACCTATACATAAAAAACATCTCAACTAATATTAGCTGAGATGCTTGACTTTAAAAAGTATAATAATACAACTTCAGTAATTACCTATGACGGTGTAAAATCAGAGCTAGACCTCCAAGACCAATGAGGACTGCGGAAGATGGCTCGGGGACTGATCTGAGCTGATATCCTGATATGAAAGACCTTGTATTAGCATCGTATGAAGAATGGAAGCCTTGTGTGGTAGCATCAGCAATAAATGTGCCAGTGATCCACGCTCCATTTTCTACAGTTCCAGAAGATGTTTTTTGAATAGTGATACCATCACCAACGTTCATCGCAAGTTGTGTCCCTAAGTTATAGCCGAAGAAGGTTTGAAGTTCATATTCAACTCCGATCGTTAGATCTGTCAATGTTATCGGACCAGTTGTAAAATGCTTAAACTGTCGGAATAGTAAATCAAGGCTTGCATCACCTGTGCTAACTTCGGTGCTACCATTAATAGACCTCAGCGGTCTCCCAAGGTCAATAGCGGTAAAGGTTACTCCATTGATTGTCGTTGTATCAGTCCCTACTCGGTCAGAGTTCACCATGTTGAAAGCTTTTATAAGCGTGCCCTTGGTGCTAATTTCAGACACCGTAGCGTCTAGATCAAATTCTCCCCATGCTATAGTAGCTGCTGAGGCTGATGTCATCATCGCTGTGGATGTCGCCAGAGCGACCGTATATTTATTAATCCGTGTTTTATTATTTATTGTGTATTTCATGCTTCAAGTTAGTTATTATTTATTTTTAACTCGAAGGAGTAACTCGAAGGAGTAACTCGAAGGAGTAACTCGAAGGAGTAACTCGAAGGAGTAACTCGAAGGAGTAACTCGAAGGAGTAACTCGAAGGAGTAACTCGAAGGAGTAACTCGAAGGAGTAACTCGAAGGAGTAACTCGAAGGAGTAACTCGAAGGAGTAACTCGAAGGAGTAACTCGAAGGAGTAACTCGAAGGAGTAACTCGAAGGAGTAACTCGAAGGAGTAACTCGAAGGAGTAACTCCGAGGGGATGTTACTATTTAAAAAATCAGTTTGCAAGATAAAAAATTCCAAAGCCGAAAAATGGATCCATCCTCAGCATGGATCGGACTAACTGGAAGTTTGGAAAAACTCACATCAATGTCCTCGCTGTCGGGATCGTAGTTGGAAAGTTCGCCATCCCCATTACCTGGGTCACTCTTCCGCAGAGAACTAAGCGAGGGAATTCACCCAGCAAGCATCGTATTTTGATAATGAAAAAAGTGCTGGAAATTCTAGGTTTACAAGACATTGACTTCCTAGCCATGGATCGTGAATTTAATCTCTTAGGGTCTTGGATTTAACTAACTAATGTAACTTTCTCTTCGTTGGTTAATTGAATCCAAGTATGGGTAGTTACGCCGTGATAAACATAGTCCCAATGACCGCGTTATCACTAGCTCTCTACTTCCGAAAGAAATTGAACTGCTAAGATCTAAGAAGTCCGCTATGGTGCGTCAGAGGTAGATGATTTAACTTCAGGATAGGAGAGTGAACCCGAGTTAGAGTAAGTCTCAGCTTTTGAAGGTGATATTTTGGGCCAGTGTCTTCGCAGCACACGCCCAATGATTCCTATGCTCCTGTGAGGAAGTTGATTACGTCGCCGTCTTTGACTTCGTATTCCTTGCCTTCAGCTTTGAGGACACCTGCTTCTCTGGCGGCGCCTACAGTCTTGTAAGTGACGTAGTCATTATAGTGGATGACTTCTGCACGGATGAATGATTTTTCAAAGTCAGTGTGGATTACTGCAGCAGCTGCTGGTGCTTTGTCTCCAGCGTTGATTGTCCAGGCTCTGGTTTCTTGCACACCAGTCGTGAGGTAGGTGCGGAGGCCGAGTAGGTCATAGACGCCTTTGATCAGAGCGGATGCTCCTGAGTCAGCGACTCCCATATCAGCGAGAAACTCGTTGGCTTCTTCTGGAGAGATCTCTGAGAGCTCTTCTTCTATCTGGGCTGAGAGAACGATTGCTTCAGCACCCTGAGTTTCAGCAGCGTATTTACGGACTTTAGCGACCATGTCGTGGCTGTCTGGATCTGCAGTGGCTCCTGGTAGTTCGTCTTCAGAGACGTTACAGGCGAAGATAGATTTCTTAGAGGAAAGTAGGAAGAAGTCTTGGAGAAGCGTGTGCTCGTCATCTGACATTTCCAGCGTGAGAGCTGGATTTCCTTCGTTGAGGTGGGGGAGAAGCTTCTCGATGAGAGCTACTTCCGCTTTAGATTCTTTGTCGCCACTTTTCGCCTTCTTAGAACGAGAGTAGAGGCGTTTTTCCATGGCTGAGATGTCAGCGAGGATAAGCTCAGAGTTAATGATCTCGATGTCTCGGAGAGGATCTACGCTACCTAGCTCGTGGATGATGTCGTCATTTACAAAACAACGAACTACCTGAACGATAGCGTCAACTTCACGGATAGTAGCGAGGAACTTATTACCAAGACCAGCACCTTCAGAGGCACCTTCTACGAGGCCTGCTATGTCTACGAATTCGATCGCTGTGGGAATGAGTTTCTTAGAGCCAGAGAGGTTGCTAAGAACTTCTATTCTTTCATCGGGCACAGTGACTACGCCGATGTTAGGGTCGATGGTGCAAAATGGGTAGTTAGCAGCCTCCGCTTTACGGGTTCTGGTAACTGCGTTGAAAAGGGTGGATTTCCCTACGTTTGGTAAGCCTACTATTCCTGCTTGGAGCATGGGTGCAGGCTAATAAGGATATGTCATTATGCAAGAAAATTTAGTAACCCAATCGTATTTGATTTAAAATTTGTAAAGTGGAACTGACTCAGCCCACTATCCATAAACGTCCTTCTGTAAGTCCTGATAGCTGAAAACCTTCCGATTAGCTACTTTGCCATTCGTTTTGTTTTTGTATCTTTACGAGAATGGGCTTATTTTTTTGTGCTACTGGACCTATAAGATGATTTTCATCTTTTTAATGTCTAACTTTTATATAACTGGTGGTGTGATGTAAAATCCTCTGCCTGCCTGATTCGCTGTTTTATTGGTTTCATTTTTGCTGCCACTGAGAATAATTGTAATTCAAAGAGTTTCTTTTTCGTTAAGGAAACCTCTGGCAGCCTGTAATAATTCCGCTTTAATGTTTTCAAATTTGTCTGATAGATTAAATTGAGCTTATGAACTTCCGAGAGCATGAAAAAGGTGGCAATTTATTCTCAGCCATTGAGCACCAGCAAAAGATGACTAAGCGCACTGTTGGAGTCTTAAAACGATCATCGATTGGAATGCTTTCCTGGCTACACGGACTCAGTGATGATGCAACGGAGTATCAAATAGGCGATCGACTTAGTTTTATGAACTTCCTAGATCTTCAAATGGGTGACCACATTCCAGATGCTAAAACGATTTGCTAAAACGATTTGGGATTTTAAAGAACTCATTGAGAAGGACGAACGTGATGGAAGTAATAAGCTCTTTAGCTGTTTTCATCAAATGTTAGCTAAAAAAGACCAGGCTATTTTAGCTGATAGTGCCTACAAGTCAGAGAAAAATGAGCCAGTGATGCTGGATCACAATTAAGAAGACTTCATCGTCGCTAAAGCCTATCGGAATAAACCTCTGACTGAGCAGCAACAACGATTTAATAAGACTGTTACTCAGGAGGTTCAGGGGATGTCCCACAGATCGTTAAAACTCACATCAATGTCCTCACCCTGTTTGATCGCTAATTCAGCCTCTAAAGCTCTATTTTAAACAGATCTAGATAGTCATAACGTTATTATTTAGCATGCAATTAGTTCGACAAGTCATTTCAAATTAGTAATTATCAGCTAAATCACTCATTCCCTACAGTCAAAACATCTACCATGAATTTCAAAAAGAAACTAACTAACTCCCTATTTAGCTTAGCACTAGTCACTTCCGCTTGCACAGCGCTAGGACAAGCTCCTGTCGAGAAGGTCGACTTCAACCAAGTGGGCAAAGAAATGTCAAAGATGCTTATGAATCGCCATTACGAGCGACTCCCGTTTGATGAAAAACTGAGTGAAAGAATTTTCGCCCTACTCATCAAGGAACTCGACAGAGGCAAAGTCTATTTTACTCAAAAAGATATCGACCAACTTAAAGCCAAGTATGGAAACGACATTCACAAACGCTTAATGCTAAAAAAAAGCAATGAAGTCGCTCTTGCTGTGCATGACCTCTACGTCCAATGCGTGAAGGAGCGTATCGCATATGCTAAAGAATACCTGGATAAAACAGAGTTCTCCTTTGATAGCAACCGCTCCACTTCTAGAACTAGAGAAGATTTACCATTTGCAGCCGATGAAGCTGCTGCTGAAAAACTCTGGCAGGATCTTGTAGAAGGAGCTGTCCTCGCAGAAACACTTCTTCGTGAAAACATCGAAAGACTCGCCAAGGAGCAAGGTAAAGAAAATCCTCTAAAAGACGACAAGCCGATCAAGCAAATCATCAAATTCCGCTATGAGCGTATGCTTAACGCGGTGACTGATGAAGATGATGAAGATGTCGCTAACTACCTCCTCAGCTCAATATCTAAAGCTTATGGTCCTCACACAGATTACTTCAGTGCTCGCGAGTATGACCGATTTAAAGCAAGCATGAACAATAGCTTTGTTGGTATCGGGGCAATGCTCCAAGCAGAAGACGATGGTGCCACTAAGATCACCGGTATCGTAGTCGGCGGTCCAGCAGCCAAAGGAGACGAACTTGAGCTCAATGACCGCATCGTAGCTGTAGATCATCTAAATGACGGAAACATGGTCGATATCATGTTCATGAAGATCAATAAAGTAGTGGAACTCATCCGTGGACCTAAAAAATCTACTGTAGGACTTAAAATACAAAGCTCAGATGGAGATGTTAGAATCATCAGTATCAAGCGTGGGAAAGTTGAATCCAATGATGAATTCGCTAAAGGACAGATTATTGAATCTAAAAATGATGATGGCACGACTCGGCGCTTAGGAATCATCACACTCCCATCATTCTACGTTAATTTCCAGACTGGAGAAAACCGCTCTTCAGACCACGTGAAACACATCGTTCAGCGCATGATGGCCGAGAAGATAGACGGCTTAGTGTTAGATCTAAGAGGTAACGGTGGTGGCTCGCTTGAAGAAGTAAGAGTCATGACCGGTCTATTCACAGGAATCGGCCCAGTGGTGCAGGAAAAAGATCACAGAGGTAAAATCACTCTCCAGAGCTCATATGACAAAGCAATCTATGACGGACCAATGGTCTGCCTTATCGACACTTCAAGCGCCTCAGCCAGTGAGATCCTCGCAGGAGCACTCCAAGACTACAACCGAGCAGTAATCGTAGGCACCAAGTCAAGCTACGGAAAGGGCACTGTGCAGCAAGCTATGGATATCGCTCGTATGCTACCATTTAACGCAGTTGCCAGAGACCGTGCTGGCTATCTTAAACCTACTATCCGTAAATTTTACAGGATCGCTGGATCATCTACTCAGAATAAAGGTGTCGAATCAGACATCGTTCTTCCTAGCATCTATGACGCTCTAGAAATCGGTGAAAAGTTCATGGACTTCGCTCTTCCTTATGATGAAATTGCGAAAGTGAACGGATACACCCCAAGAGATAAGAGAGAGCTGTTCCTCAAGTCACTCAGAGACAACAGCAATAAGCGCTTAAAAACGTCCAAGGACTTTAGCTATCTATTGGATAACATCGACCGCACTAAAAAGAGAATCGCTGACAACTCACTATCTCTGAATAAGGTCATTCGCGAAACGGAAGTCAAAGAAGCTGATACTCGCAACAAGGAACGTAATGCAGAAAAAATCAAACGTTTCTCTCTCATTCAAGAGCTTGACAAAAAGACGCTCACTTTCAAAAAAGTGACCCGTAACGATCTCAACAAAAAGCAACTCGCTGTTTATGACCCAACAGTCAAAGACGAGAGCTACATGAAGATGGCTAAGAACAAAACACAGGATTTAGACATCACCCCTGAGTGGCCAAGCCGCATCGACCCTATCAAGCGTGAAGGAATGGCGATTATCAATGATCTCATTGACCTCACTATCGAAGCTAAGGTCGCAAAAGTAGAAAGTGCTAAGAAATAAGCACCTATTATTAAAGAATCCAAGTGGAAGATCGGTGTGGACGGAATATGAGGTGGACAAGTTTCTGGGTATTGATGTAGTTTGTGGTATGGCTGAATTACGCAAACTTAGGATGGGAATGATTGGTGGTGGACGTGGAGCATTTATTGGTGGTGTGCACCGTATTGCTGCATCGATTGATCAACAGATTGAATTGGTTTGCGGGACGTTCTCATCGAGTGCAGAGAAGTCTATTGCTAGCGGGGAAGATTTTTTTCTAGCTGAGGATCGATGCTATGGGACGTATGAGGAGATGATGGTGAAGGAGAACGCTCTGCCAGCTGATCAGCGGATGGACTTTGTGGCGATAGTGACCCCGAATCATGTGCATTTTCCTGCGGCTAAGGCTGCACTGGAAGCGGGTTTTCATGTGTTGTCGGATAAGCCAGCGACTTTAGATTTAGATGAGGCTAAGCTTCTTGCTGGGATTGTGGAGAAGACGGGGCAGATCTATGGTCTGACTCATAACTATACGGGTTACCCAATGATCAAGCAGGCGAAGCACATGGTGGCGAATGGCGATCTAGGGAAGATCCGAAAAGTAGTAGTAGAGTATCCGCAGGGATGGTTAGCAACGAAGATCGAGGACTTAGATCAGAAGCAGGCTGCATGGCGCACTGACCCTAAGAAGAGTGGTGCGGCTGGGTGTATCGGAGATATCGGCACACATGCTGAGAATCTGGCGGAGTATGTTTCTGGTTTAGAAATCAAGGAGTTGGCGGCTGATCTCACGGCTTTTGTTGAGGGGAGAGTGCTGGATGATGATGGAAATATCTTATTAAGATTCGATGGTGGAGCTAAGGGGGTTCTGCATGCGTCACAGGTTTCAGTGGGTCAGGAAAACAATATTAATCTCAGAATCTGGGGTGAAAAGGGTGGACTAGAGTGGAGACAGAGTAGTGCTAATACACTGCTCGTTTCTAGCTCAGAGGGTCCGGCTAGTATCTATAGATCGGGTGAGGAATATCTCTGTGAAGCTGCTCAGAATGCTTGTCGCACACCTGCTGGTCATCCGGAAGGTTACTTGGAAGCATTTGCGAATGTTTATGCCGCGTTCGTGGGGCATATCCGTGATAGAGCCGCTGGTGAAGAGAAGACTAGCTATGATTATTCGACTATCCAAGACGGAGTCCGAGGTATGGCATTTATCAATGCAGCGGTAACATCCTCATCGGAGAATTCAGCTTGGACATCTATCAGCTAATCTTGCTTTGCTTCCTTGGATTCAACTAATAAACGCAATTTTTGATGGGCAGGAAGCAAACTGTTAAATCGAAAAGGGAAAGGTCCGAAAACCCTTCCCTTTTGATTCAGTAATTACTTCAGATAATGGCAAAGAGTTCGCTGAGCTATTTAGACTCTCTACTCGACTAAGTCCTAGCGAGTATGCTAAGCAACACAGGGTCTACTCAAATAGAGAGTGATTTTAGTGTTTGCTGGATCTTATTATAGAAGTTCTATTTTGTTGCTATTTTGTTGCTGATATTATAGAGCTAGTTTTATGGGTAAATTTACTATTTCACTATTCACTCTTATCAGTTTGAGCACCTTCGGGCATTCTAAATCAATTATTTACAATAAAGCGATTAGTGCACTTGATGAAATAGGTGAGGAATGGGTGCTGAAGGGAAAGGATGACTGTGAGCCACAAGTCGTTACTAGTCCGAAAGGAGGCAAGAGTTTCTTAGGTAAGATCCCTCAGGGCGAACAGAAGTTGGCGCTTAAAGGTTTACCAGTTCATAAGTTTGTTAGAGTAGAATTTGATCTGATCACGGTGGGTTCTTGGGATGGATCACATGCTAATTGGGGACCGGATATTTGGAGCTTTAGAATTGATAAGCGTTCACCTTTGGTTGAAAGCTCGTTTTGCAATAATGCCGGTGATTTGAATCAATCATTTCCTGATTTTAGATCTACGAAACGAAAGCCCAATAAGAATTGGACAGGTGCTAGTAAGACGAAGACTCTAGGTTATATTTGGTCGATAGGTGGTCGCCAGATTACAGCAGATGCAGTCTATCATTTTGACTTCATTGTGCCTCATAGCGGCTCTACAATGGATCTAAAATTCAAGAGTGAATTTAGAGATCTGGATATACCTGACCCAGATGTAGATCAGTGGTATGGGCTCGATAATGTGAAAGTTACCTGCTTGGAGAATCATGCTGAGCTGAGCCTCGAAGAGGCTGTTAAGGCTGTGGGAAGCTTGTCCTCGGATGACGCTGTAGTGCGTTATTCCGCAAGAATGAAACTGATCTCGTCGCCTACTAATACAGTCAAAGTAATATTGGAGAAAATGAAAGAAAGGAGTGATGTGGTGCTTGATGGCTTGGCACAGAAGCTCGGGGCGGAGAGTTATAAGGTAAGGGAGGCAGCAACAAAGGAACTTGCGTTGGTCGATAGTAAGCATGCTGGACAGTTACGTAAGTTTAGGGTCAATGCGACTGATCCTGAGATAAGGGAAAGAATTGACTATGTGCTAGGTTTGATTCAGACAGAAGTAGCAACAGCGGTATGGCATGACTACGCTCATGTGTTAGCAATTATTGATACCAAGGGAGCTAATCAATTACTGAGTGATTATGATCTTAGAGCGTTATTGAAGTAGTGTGTCACGATAAACCTTATCTGTGATAATAGTCTTCACTGGTCATGTTAGGGATGTGGTTTAGGCTAGCCTATTATGAAATTAAAATTTTGTGAGGCAGCCAGGATCACAGCATCTTTTAGAGGTCAATGGGCAGAAAATATTGTTAGATTGTGGACTGTATCAAGGTCGCAGAAATGATGCGTATGAGGTGAACTGTAACTTCCCTCACTTTAATCTTAGCGATATTGACAGCGTAGTTTTAAGTCACGCTCATATTGATTATAGTGGAAATTTGCCCAATCTGGTCAAGAGAGGGTTTAAAGGTAATATCTATGCTACTTTCGCAACTCGTGATTTGTGTCAGATCATGCTACGGAGATTTTTCGACTTCACCCAGAGTGTTTTAACAATGAGATCTACAATTTCTTGTTTGAGAAGGCGGATCCATTTGGATTTGAAGGGCTGACCTTGGTGCGTAGCGTTAAAGGATCAAAGGAATTCAATACTAATGATAAACAAGCGATCATCATTACTGCTTCAGGTATGTGCGAGGCTGGTAGAATCTTACACCACTTGAAAAATGGCATCGATGACCCTAAAACACGATCTTGTTTGTAGGATATTGAGCTCAGAATACGCTGGGTTGGAAAATCCGTGAGGGCTGGGATAAGGTCAAAATCTTTGGGCAACCATGCCCACTAAGAGTGCATGTAGAGATCATGGACTCGTTCTCAGGACATGCCGATCACTCTGATCTGTTAGATTACTTTAAAGCGATGACTGGTCCTAAAAGTAAGATCTGGCTTGCTCATGGTGAACAGAGCCGTAGTGAGGCATTCTGTGAAGCTTTGAAAGCCGAGTATGATGGTGATGTCAGCGTCGAAGTTCTCGGTGAAGAAGTAGAATTCTAAGCTAATCCTTAAAAAATAATTTTTTAACTGTCTCTCTTGGGTAACTAAGGGTGGCAATTTTATTGTTCTCTACAAAATCCTTCCAGAACTCAGATCTAAACCTAAGGAGAAAAACCAAACAGCGGTTAGGATGAGCTAAAGGAATGGGAAAAAGAGCAACCTGTAAATGCTACAAGGTAGCATCTCCCCCAAACAGCATCAGGTAAATAATTTATACCGAAGGTTTTGTCGCATTCTGCTAAAGAACGTATCTAAAATCTATCACTAGACCTATTTAGTAAAGCTTACGGCTTTCCATTAAATTTCTTTATCCCTGGATCTGAGCCATAAGTATCTACTTTATCGCGGATACTACGCCAGTTTTTTTCAGATTTCTTACTAATCTTCTGTCCAGTCTCGTCGAAGTTTTTCTTGGTCTTACGCACGTATTTATAGGCAGACTCATAGGCTATCTGTCTGTCTGACTTGCCATCTTGGACTCCGATTTTAGCAGGATTATTACGCTTCCAGAGAAGAGTGACGACTCGGTTCATCGCCAGCGCCGACTGATCCAAATTAAATAAGCTATTCACCCAGACAGCTGTGTAGGATCCTATCGCTTTATCTGTAAGATCACGCTTATCATACGACGTAGCTAATAACATCTCCGCTCTTCTCACCTGCTTTTTGACCGAGGACGGATACTGGAGGTAAGCTATAGTTTCCTTAGTAAGACGTTCCCATTTTTGCTGTGTATTGAGTAATTCTAATAGCTGGTAATGCGCTCCCGCTTTAGCGTTTGTTGCCGTGAATGGGTCTTTAATGATCGTGTCTATCTCAGACATCGCCTGCTCTATATCCTCTGGGTTTTGAGACTTCGTAAGCAGGCTTAGTAACCCAACTTGAGCCGCCGCCAGCTTGATCTTACTATCACTTGCGATCACTCCTTGATAATACAGCCTAGCCTTATCACCGAACCCGCCATTTCCCTCTAGATAATTCGCAACTTTGATCAGCGTAAAGTTGTCAAGATCCTCGATCTTAAACTCTAGGTGTAATTCTTTGTAAAGTGAGTCTATAAGTGCAGCTCGCTTCACATCAGGCACTCTCCTTTCACTGCGTTCTAGCACATCTATCTCAGCCACCTTTACTAAAGCCTGGTGATAGCTTGAGTCAGTGATAAATGGACTAGCCTTTAAATTATCGATTGCTGCATCATCTTTCACGTTCGCATTACGCAGTGCGATCAGGTAACTCTGCATAGCGCCCTCAGTCCCTGCTGAATTCGGAACTCTATTATACTCAAAGATTGCTTTCTGCAACAGCTCGAATGCCTCATCCCTCCGATCCGACTGAGTCAACGCATACATAGCATTGGTAATAATCTGAGTATAAAACGGCGATTTTCTACCCACCATAGGTTCAGCAGTAATATAAGCGTTAAAATAAGGCACAGCATCGAGCATTTTTTCATTAGCTCGACCCTCCCAAAGCTTCTGACCCAGCATTGTGATAATCAAATAATACGCCTCATCTTCTGCGTATTTATTTTTAGTGTATTTCGCAGTTGAAATAGCTCGTTCATATTCAGCTTGGGCATCATCACGTTGCTTTTTTATCAGGTAAATATTACCTGATAAAATATGTGCCGGCGCTTTTGTTAGACTGTCACCATACTTACCAATAAATTGCTTCAGAACAGCAAGCGACTCGTCATACTTCTCCATCGAATACATCACATAAGCTTTATCGTATAAAGCATGTGACATGTAGACATTTCCATCATCAATAGTGGAAATAAAAGCATCTAACAGAATCAGTGATCTATCCCACTGAAGAACATGCCCATACACGGAAGCGTGAAGATAACTACAAACCTTCCTATACATACTATCTGGAAACATGACGTAGTGTCGATCTATGTATGGCAACGACTTAGTAAACCTCCCATCGTAAAAACAGGAAGCACCCATCGCATGTAAACAGCTGTCTAACACTGGGGAATCTTCAGCTAACTCTGATATAACTTTATCACCTAATTCGATACATAGTTCATAGTCTTGAGACGCATAAAGGCCCAGCATCAACACCTTCTTTAATTCGTCTGAGTATTGATGATCTGAGTATTCTGTTAGATAAGTTTTCCCATACCCATAAGCTTTCTCTACATCACCTAACAGAACCAACACTCGACTTAAATTATAGAGGTAATCCGCCTTATGTTCAGTCTTAGGATATCTCTCCAGTAGTAGCCCATAGCCAGCCACAGCACCTTTGAAATCTCCAACTCGCTCACTTCCCACAGCATGGGCTGCTAGTGCGTATTCTTGAGCCTCAGCAATCGATTTTTCTAGAGATTGTTGCTGATCCAGAATTACCTTCGCCTCAGCATGGTTCATTTCATATCCGCGGATCTCTACATCCATTTCAGGCATCTGTGCCATCACAGCAAGCTTCTCACGAATCTCTAGCAAAGCATCGACAGCTGGAATTTTACTCGCAAGTAATCTCGATACATTCACCAACCCCATATCCGCAGCTTTCACAATCATTTGAGAATACCTAGGTAAATACTGAGTAGCATCCACTAGTGTCACCCTTATCAAACCATGATGCTCATTGAGAAATGCCTCAACCCGCTCAGACTGCCCAGCATCTTCACTCGCATTCAGCATCGCTCGCATCCCAGTGATCATAGCAAATGTAGAGGGCACTTTATTGCCTATTAATCGTAAACTTCTAAGAAAAAACCTTTCCGCCTCATCAAGATCTGGTTCCTTCTTGAGCCAGTGACAAATCGCGATGTTAATAGAAAGATCATCTAGGTTAAATTGATCTCGTATGCTATTTTTCTCATACTGAAATTTCTCATAAGTTTCAATAGCCTTTTCAAACTCATCCATCCCTTGCTGCGCATTACCAATGAAGAGCAGAGACTTAGTTTGGTAAATGTTACCACTATCTTTCTCAGTATTCTTAATAGCATAACATTTCTCAAAAGAAGTAATGGCAGCTTCGAACAGACGCTTAGTTTTCTCCATTTCATCACCCAGTTTAAAACCTGACCTATTGTGTTGCTGAGCTATTTTCAATTCACACAGACCTTTATTATAATAAGCAGACCCAAATCTAGCTCCAAAAACATTCACTCCATTTTCTGCAGGTCCATATTTATCAATGATCGAATCCAGTATTTCATTCGCACCAGCCCAGTCCTGCATCTGCATCAGTCCCACACTCTTCTCCATCAGCGCATCACCTGCTTTTAAATCTGCTTCTTGAGCCGTAACCGACATCACATTCAGCCCACATATCAGCAGTAAACTATAGAATCTCTTCATCATACTCTCCATTACACACCAACTAACCGTATTATTAGGCTCCAAGCAAGAATTTATCCCTGACACCCACACTCGATCCTTGACTATCGCACCTCACTTGCTTCACTCCTTGCAAATTAACCATTTCCAAACAAATGAACGCATATCAAATCTACCAGGACGCAGCTCCAGCACTTATCTCAGATCTCCTCACATGGCTTAGAGCCGAGGAAAGAGACCTCTACAAGAACACCGTGGCATCGCTCGCACAAGACCGCAAGCTCCGCCCAGTTTTCGTCCAGAAGAAGTCATTACCTGACCAGTTCGCTTGGATCCACAAAACTCTAAAGCTTAAGTCCACAGACATGATGGGAGAGCACCTCTTCCAACTTTGGTTCATGAAGGGACAGGAAGAACTCCTTGTCACATTTTGTGATGCTATGGGTATCGAGCACGACGGCAAAGGATCTGTAGAAGTTGAATTCCCTGAAGAACTTGACACTGACAAATCTAAAGTAGCGATCGATGCTCTCCTTGTTAAATTCGACGCTAACCTCGTCACAGCTTACCTCAACGTCTTCAACCTTCAGAAAGATGGCGGATGGGACTGCATCACATCAGCTCTCGAGTCTGATGAAAGACTCAAGCTAGCATAATTTAAAGTATCTAAACACTTTACCGACCCAAAAATCATGAGCACTACATTCGGCAACTGCGACTCAAAAAAAGGCGTAGAAGAACTACTAATCTTCGCACCTAAATTTGACAAAGCCGGTCTCATCCCCGCATTAGCTATGGATGCAGAGCCCCATGAACCGCTCATGCTCGCTTACATGAATGAAGAGTCACTTAAAATGACTCTCAAACTCGGTGAAGCAGTTTACTACTCACGCCAAGAGATCTGGCACAAAGGAGACACCTCTGACCATACCCAGAAGGTCAAGTCCATCAAAACTGACTGCGATCAAGACGCTATCATTGTTTACATAAACCAGCACGGATCAGGAGCCTGCCACACTGGTCGAAATTTTTGTTTCTACAGAGAAATCGCCCTCGATAGCGACGACTCCCCAACAGCACTCCGATTCACAGAAGACCTCACCTTCAACCCAGAAGACGTCTACAAAAAGTAGGCCCTTCTTCCTTTCACCTTTTCCCTTTTAGCACAATGTCCGCCATTCAGAAGATCCAAGATGGAGCCATAGCAGGCATCCAAGCAGCAACTAACGAGCGTAGCCTCGAAGACGCCCGCATCGCCTACCTTGGTAAAAAAGGCACCCTCGCTGGTGCTTCTGCTGGCATGAGAGACATCCCTAATGAGGAAAAGCCGGCCTTCGGTGCAGCACTTAACAAGGCACGCCAAGCAATCACCACCGCTCTGGACGAAAAGACCAAGCAACTCCAAGACCTTGCTGACCAAGCATCCGTCGCAGGCATCGACCTCACTTTACCAGGACGTGAACTCCCTACTGGTGGGCTCCACCCGCTAACCATCGTAAAAGACAGAGCAATCCAGATTTTACGCCGCATGGGATTCGCACTAGCTGATGGTCCAGAGATCGAGACCGAGTATCACTGCTTTGACGCTCTCAACACACCGACCGATCACCCAGCGAGAAACGAGAAAGACACCTTCTACTTTGATGGTGGCAAGCTCCTTCGCACACACACCTCATCGGTTCAGATCCGCACCATGGAGAACTCCATCCCTCCAGTCCGTATCATCGCCCCAGGCTCCGCCTACCGCCGTGATGACGTGGACGCCACACACCTATCAGTTTTTAACCAACTCGAAGGCCTTTACGTAGATAAAGACGTAAAGCTCGGCGACCTCAAAGGGACCCTAGAATACTTCCTCCAAGCCATGTTCGGCGATGACACCGAAGTTCGCTTCCGCCCACACTTCTTCCCATTCACCGAGCCATCATTCGAGATCGACGTCAAACTCCATGCCAAGGGACAAGCCCCTAAATGGATCGAAGTTGCTGGATGCGGAATGGTAGATCCAGCAGTATTCTCCTCCATCTCCAGACAGAGAAAAGACGACTCCTACGACCCAGAAAACGTCACAGGCTACGCCTTCGGCATGGGCCTAGACCGTTTAGCTATGATCCAATGGGGAATCAAGGACATCAGAGCTTTCATCGAAAATGACACTCGCTTCCTAAGCCAGTTTTAGTCGCTTACGCTCTAGTCATTGGTTAATTGTTGAATCCAAGTCCCAATTTCTCAGCGATTATTTTAATAGCGGCTGGATAGAGAGTGTGTTCTTGGATTTGGATCCTAGCGTGGAGGGTCTCAGCTGTGTCTCTGGATATTACGGGAACCTTAGCTTGGCAGATGACTGGGCCTGTATCCATGCCTGCGTCTACGTAGTGAACTGTGCAGCCGCTTTCTGTGGAACCATCTTCGACAGCTTGCTTCCATGCCATAAGGCCTGGGTATGCGGGGAGGATCGATGGGTGGATATTGAGGATTCTTTCTGGGAAGACGTCGAGTATTGGCTGCTTGACGAGTCTCATAAAGCCAGCGAGGCAAACGATGTCTACACCAGCAGCCTTGAGTTTCTGAGCCACGTTTGCCTGCTTGTCATCAGGGAATTTAGATTTAAAGCCTCCACAGTCGATTACTTCTGAAGGGAGTCCAGCTTTGCGTGCTAGTTCTAGAATGTAAGCATCTTCGAAGTCTGACATCACGAGGACGATCTCTGCGTTGAGTTCGCCTGAATCGATTGAATCCATGATGGACTGCATGTTAGAGCCTGATCCTGAGCCTAGAATTCCGAGTTTGATAGTGTTGGGCATAACTATTGATTTACGATGTTGTTTTCAGAGGCTAGTTGCTCGGCTTCATACTTTTTTCTGAGTTTCGCCATATTCTTCCGATCTTTCTCGACGATGGAATAGATGATACCAGCGAGGATAGTGAGCATGAGTAGTCCGTAGAAAATGTAGAGGCGGTTCATGGCGCCGTCATCAGTGAAGCCGTAGTTATGAAGTCCTACGCCGAGGAAGTTTACATGCCACCACGAAAATACGACCACGATGCCTGCGAAGATACTACAGCAGTGTAAGCCTATCTCACGGATGTAGCCTCCAGCACGCGCGTGGAGGATGGCTAGCATCCAGATCACGATGAGTAGAGCACCATTTTCTTTAGGGTCCCAGCCCCAGAATCTGCCCCAAGAATCTGCCGCCCAGATACCACCTAGAATGGTTCCGATAAGACTGAACACGAGAGTGAATCCTAAAATGCCGTAGGTGATCATAGTGAGATATTTTCTATCTGGTCGGCGCTCAATGATACCAAAGACTCTACCTAGAATATAAACGATCGAGATGGATGAGGCTATGAGGCAACCAGCATATCCAAGTGTGATCGTGATGACGTGGACGGTGAGCCAATAGTTCGAGTTAAGCACAGCTACTAGCGGACTAAGCTGGTCGCTGGCTTGGCCAACTTCGTAGTTTTTAGCGAGGACAAGACCCGCAACGCCTAGAAATGTAGCGACAGCCAGTAGCACTGTTTTCTTATGAATTAGTTCTAACAAAAGTAGGATGAGCAGGCAAGCCGCTACAATGAATGGAATAGTGTCGTAGAGGTTTCCGATAGGAGCTCGACCCATGACGATACTTCTGTGAGTGATGCCAGTGATGACAGTGAAACAGCCGATAGAAGCGAAGCCGTAGGCTGTCCAGTAGAACCATTTACCTGCTTTGTTGCCAATGAATATACAGCGGAACAGGCAGAGGATAAATCCGAGGAGGACAAATGCTATGCTCTTGTTGAAGTAATTGGTGTCATTGTATCTGATTTCTAGAGTGCTGTTGCCAGCTTCGTTTCTGTTCTTGATGCTGCTGGCGTATTTCCCTTTGAACGCATTGATGCTGGCGAGTTGTAGATTAGGGTCACTACTGTCGAATGCGTCTTGAAGGGTCTCAATATCGGAAACGTATTGTTTAGCTAGATCTGAGTATGGTTTAATCTGGCTATTGTTCTGAGTGGTTTGCAGAATGCTGATAAAGCTGTCCTGTGGAGTGAGAGAATTAGATGCGGTCTCGGTCTTCTCCATTACCTCAAGCATACGTTTTTCAAAGTTCAGGTAGGCTTGGTAATTGATTAGAGCTGCTTCTGAAAATTCTTTACCAGCGCTAGACCATTCGACCTTGTTCGTATCTGTAGGAGGGAAAAAATTAAGCTTTGAAATACTGCCTAAGCGATTTGGCTCAAGATCTCTGAGGATGGCTCCTTCTATAGCGATAATATTCCTGAGCCTATCAAAGACAGTATTCACATCATCAGCTGCTTGAAGCATTTTCTCTTTTCGATTAAATACTACTGACACCTTTTTCTGACCATGTGTAGCTAGACCTCTTTCAGCTATATTGAATGGGTTCTTCAATGTTTGATAGGTTATGATGTTGGTGTAGAAGCTTATGAAACCCTTCTCTTTTTTGGTGAGGAGTTTGGCGTCTTTATCTTGAGCTGTCTTTACTATTTGTTCTAGCTTGATGAGGTTTTTCGCTTCAAAGTCATTGAATGCGTAGCGCTCTCTGAGGCCTTTGATTTTCATTCCTAGGTCTTCAAGCATGTGAGAGTTGTCGACTCGGAAAGTAGGGAGTTTGTCAGCTTGCTCTGGTTTAAAAATGACGTTGAGTAGCCATTCGGTGGATGAAATGTTGACCTTTTTGCCATCTACTACGATCTTCATGCTACGTTCTCCGTGCATAGCGAGCATGTTAGTCTCGGCCCAGGTCTGAAGAGGTTTTACTCGTCCAAAATCCTGCACAGGAATGCTCTTCGCTTCAGTTACCACGTCTTGATGGATAGGTTGATAGCTACTTACTTCTCTAGGTCCTTCGGCTGAGCTGATGAGTCCTTTGATCGTATTATATCCTACCGTTAGAATAATGAGTAGGCAGATTGCAAAGCCTAAAATACGTAGTTTTTTATTCACTAGTGACCTCCTTAGTTGGTTTGTTAACTTCTCTTGATAGGAACATGATGAACATGAGTCCAAAGTGTGATATTAGACCAGCACCTGATATATATAAACAGCGCTTTGGCCATTTTTCTGCTGGGTTTGTGACGACTTCAAAGGTGGAGTGTTTGACTCCGTTGACTGGTGGTCGCCACTGGGCTTGGTAAAGTGTGTAGCCTTTGTGCCTTAGTGGCTCATTCATCTCGATCTTGCGCATGTTATTAATGCCGTCCTCGTCTTCCCAGGAGATGTCGCTGCTAAAGTATTTTGGTCGAGAGGTTTTAGGGTAATATTCACCGACAGAATCGATGAGTTTAATATCAAAGGGCATTTTCCAGATTTCATTAGGCATTTCCACTCCATAGAGAGTTCCATCTACAGTGAATGTTTGTGGGGTGCCGATCATCCGACTTAGCATGAGAGTTTGTTTTGGGCCTCCATTGTGTGGTGCTACAGTGATATAACAGCCATAATTATAAACATCCAAGCTTGGATCTATAGGTGCTTTGACGAGGAAGAACCCATCTACTTCTGGAAGATGATACTCGTTGTGTCTGTTCTTCGAGGTTTCTAGAACATTGGCGTTTTGCATGAAGTTACGGACTTCAAGGTCGAATGGGAATCCCTTGATCTTGAAAATGCGCATGGATTGGTTATCGATATCCCAGAGCATTTCGTGTTTGATCACGTAAGGTGCCTGTTTTTTCTGTTCTCCTGAGCTATAGGCGAAGACTTCGACTGATGTGGCATCTTGCTTGAAGGCGTAATCGTAAGAGCCTGTCTGGGTGGTATGCATCAGACCGTGGATAGATTTATGATGGTCTACCATGCCTACTACGAGCAGCATGATGATACCTGTGTGGGCGACGATGATAAAGATCTGCTTGAAGCCTTTTCGGATGCGGAGGATGCCGCCGAGGAACATGTTAATAAAGAGGACGACGCAGACCCAATAGGCACCGGGGAGAGGGAGGAATGCCATTTTGCCACCTAAGGTTGGAGTGACTATTAAAGCTTCGTAGCTGTAGTAATTATCTAAGGTTTTTTTTAGACCTACTTCAGCTTGCTCTAGTGTGCTGAACCAGACTAGTAAGCCAAGTAAGACGAGGCATACGACACCTACACCCATACTGGACACAATGTTAAATATTTTTACTAGAAGACTCTTCGACCTCAGCGTTTTTTGAGGATGGTTCATTTACTTTCAGAGTTGGTAGTTGATTTCTCTAGAGTCACAAAGCCTAAGTTTTTAGCGAATTTGAGGAAGTTAGCTTTCTCTGCTACGACCTCGCTGGCGGGGCCGGTCATTTTTAAAGTGAGGATGTCACGTGGTCCGAGGACGGTGATGATGCCGACGATTGCCCAGTCCTTTTGCTTCACTGCTACTCCTCCCATATTAGCAGAGAACTCACCTGTTAGGTCTACTAGGTAAGATTCTGAGCCGATCACTGGCTCTGTTTTGAGTGATGAAAGCTCTGTCACTGGCTCTACTTTAAATTGACGATACCAGCGGTCGATATTTTCTTTAGGAGAGCCAGATGCTGTGCCGACGGCTATTTCTGTGGACTTACCTGCTCGGTAGTTCAGTAGTCTGAACTCAGTCATGCCGACTCTTCTCCAGCTTAGCGGTTGAATAGTGGTGAATGAATTTGTTTGCGGTCGCTGGAGTTCATTAGTATCGAATGCGGTGAGTTCACGGGGTTCGGTGATTTCGACTTCACGGGGGAACTCTTTTTTACAACTAACAGCTCCTAGTGTCAGGGCTGAGAGTAAGCATACTAGTGATAAGTTGCCTAGGCGGGAACATTTGGACGGCGTATTCATGGCTACTGCCTATTAATGCTGATAGCTGGGATGTGCAAGCATTCTGTGTGAAATTCTTGTGCATAATAAGACATTAGTCTAGTCTCAGCGGGATGAGTGAAATGACCTTATTTGAGAAAATTATAGCTAGGCAGATCCCTGCTGATATCCTGTATGAAGATGATCTTTGTCTGTGTTTTCGTGATATAGCCCCTCAGGCGCCAGTGCATTTATTAGTCGTGCCTAAAAAGCCGATAGTCAGAGTCGCTGAAGCAGTGGCTGAGGATAATGAGCTGCTGGGTCATCTATTAATCACTGCTCAGATCGTGGCGAAGCAGGAAGGGTTCTCTGATGATGGGTTCCGGATCGTGATCAATAACGGGGGTGACGGGGGGGAGGCAGTCCCGCATCTACACGTGCATATTCTGGCTGGTCGCAAGATGACTTGGCCTCCAGGTTAAACGATTGTTTTGAGTGTCTTGTATAATAGACTAAACAAGTCACAGCTATTTCTTGCATGAGGGAATGATCCATCATAAAAACGTTCACCCCTCGAACCGATAAACAATTTTATACTATGGAAAGCATCGCAATAATGACATCAGGCGGAGACGCAGCAGGAATGAATCCCGCTGTTAAGTTCTGCGTAGAATACGCTATGAAGAAAGGCCTCAAGCCTTATCTCGTTCGTAACGGCCTCAGGGGTCTCATCGATAATGATATTAAAGTGGCTGAGAAATCAGACGTTTTTGGTATTCTTCACCGAGGTGGCACTGTCCTAAGGTCGTCTCGTTCGAAAAAATTCTTTGAAGATAAATACCGTCAGCAGTCCTATGACAATTTACAGAAACACGGTATTAATAAGTTCATCGTGATCGGTGGTGACGGGTCATTCACTGCTTTGAACCGCTTTTATAACGAATTTAAAGTCCCATTTGCAGGTATCCCAGCGACGATCGATAATGATATCTCGGGAACTGACTATTGCCTAGGTGTCGATACTGCTCTTAACGTGATCTGTGAGTCTATTGACTCGATCCGTGACACTGCGCTCTCATTTAGCCGAGCATTCGTGATCGAGACTATGGGTAGAAACTGTGGTTACCTAGCGATGACAAGTGCACTCTCTAGTGGTGCAGAAATCTGTATAGCGCCGGAGCTAGACTACGATCTAGATTCCATTGGGGAGCGTCTCAGAAAAAATGTTGGAGACGGTCCTGACTATATCATAGCATTAGTGGCAGAGGGATCTAACATGGCTGACGACCTGACTCACTGGATTAAGACCAATCTTAATATGGATGCTCGCTTGACTGTGCTAGGTCACGTTCAGCGTGGTGGATCTCCTACTGTGAGAGATCGTGTGATGGCTTATAACTACGCAGTGCAAGCTGTAGATTCATTGCTTGCAGGTAATACTAACCAGATAATGACATTTAGAAATGGCTCATACGGCACTGCTCCGATCGACGTTATTAATAACAAATGCGTGGTGGATACTAACATCGTGGAGCTAGCTTCACACTTGGCGGTATAAAATCAGCGCAGAGTTATACTTGCAGTTTAAGTGGATCTCTCCATAATTGAATGCGTAACAAAACTAAATAATACAATAAAAGAATAGGTAATTTAATCAAAGGGCTCTTCTTGAAGTAGAAAAGGAGAATTTACGTAAACAAATTTCCAAGTTTAATGGCGAATTAGCATCACATGCGGGTCTTGTTGAGAAGCTTATGAGTCAGGTGAAGAAACTAGACAGAGAAGAGAATGAACTTAGGGCTTAGACTGCCGCTCATCTTAAAGCTGGTAAGATGTCAACTCGCTGGTGAATATGTGCTAAAACTTAAGCGTGTAGATATCTCTCATGATGGGGTGAAGCTACAGCTCGCAGCAAGATCGAAGGACTTACTCGTGGAATCGATTTAGAAAAAACAGAGCAAGACTCACCATCAGGTTCTATGGGGGCTGGAGTGACTCAGTAGTTATCTGAAAGTAAGCAATTCTAAGGTCTTACACTTCTCCTAAGTGTGTGACCTTTGTTGTTTACAGATGTTGAGGTTTCACCGATGAACCACTTTTGTTATCGCTTAAAAACAAATACTTAGTAAAAAGCTAAGTATGGAACTTGTAGTAGATAAATTTCACCAGAAGATACTTCCATTTATGGAGTATCTGGAGCACCTCACAGAACGCCCACAGCTGGATGATCTGGTCGCACGCTTGGAGTCTTTTGATGTCTCGGTAGAAGAACTTGGGCAGAATGTTCAGTTTCATAGTAACCACTACAGGCGTAATCTCATGTTTGAAAATGAGCATGTGCAGCTGCTTTGTCTGTGTTGGAAAAGTGGTCAGTGTAGCCCTATCCATGATCATGCTCAGTCTATCTGTGGGGTGAAGGTGATCGATGGCATCTGTGCTGAAACGGTCTATGAGCGAACACCTAGTGGCTACATGAAGCCGCTCTCGACTGTGGAATATGGGGAGGGAGTGCTGGGTTCACAAGACGATGATACCCACCAGATTTCTAATTATCAGAGTGCTGGTCAGAATCTAGTGACTCTTCATTGTTATGCGCCTCCTTTGAAGTGCATGAAAACATTCTCGAGTGAATCTAATTTTTCTCAAATCTATCAGCCTATCAATGATTGGCAAATAGATGGTAGTGGGATCTAAATTTTTCTAGCAATGTCTGTAGATCCAGCAATACCTAAAAAGCGTCTGACTCTCTATGAAATGATCGAGAGCCAGGGTTACACCTCTCTAGATTCTATGGAGGGAAGTGTCGATATGATGGATGTCTCTAGTCCTTTGAAGCTGGAGGGTAAGAAATATTGTCTTATTCCTGGGGTTGGTTTGGCTCTGATTATCACGGTTGTTGCTAGCTTCATGCATGACTTGCCATTTACTCCATTCACACTAGAGAATGCTACTTTGAGGCACCCGCTAGGGATTCCTATTTTAGCGATCCTTATCGGTATGATCGTAGGTTCTACAGCGAAGCTATCTAAGGACGTGAAGTATGGTTGTAAGTGGATTTCTACTTGGTTTATACCGATAGCGATCATCTGCTTAGGTTCACGGATGAATCTTGGGGTCTTATCGGTTTTGGGGCTACCCATGTTAGGTTTAGTCGTTTCCATTATGGTCATAGCCGTTCTGTTAGCCTTTGGGGTTGGCAAATTGTTAGGTCTTAGTAATCAAGCATCTTATTTGTTAGGCGTAGGATCAGCAGTCTGTGGTAGCAGTGCTATACTCGCTGTGGTGCCAGTATCCGCTGCGGATGAGGACGATGTTGCGCTTGCTGTAGGAGCAGTTAACTTTATCGGACTTCTAGCGATGTTTAGCTGTGTCGGCCTCATTACTCTGATGCCCGAGATGACAGCGGAGTTTTATGGAGCGCTCACGGGGGCGACTATTCATGCGGTGCCACAAGTGGTGGCTGCAGCTGAGAGTCACGGTGGTGATGCTGCGACTATTGCGTTAGCGGTGAAGCTCTTGCGGGTTACCTTACTGGTTCCTGTCGTTTTACTTAGTGGCGTCTATTTATCACGTCGGAGAAATGCTGCTGAGAGTAAAATAGCGAAGCATCCTAAAAAGCTTTATAAGTATATTCCTTGGTTTGTGTGGGGGTTTGTCATTATTGCGGTTCTCGCAAGTGCCGGCTTACTTCCTGATTTGCTGTTTCCTAGTGAAGGGGGTGCTTACAATTCTATAGGTGGTTTAACCACTGCTAGTAAATGGTTATTGGCCATTGCTATGGCGGCGATTGGCCTACAGGTGAATATCAAAAAGCTTATTACATCAGGAGCGAAAGCTCTCCTTTGTAGTGTGATTGTTTGGATCGGGATGATGGCCTCAGCTTTCGCTTTATTTCATCTGTATTTCGGTTAGGCTACGTTCGTGATAGATACTGTCGAAGAATTAATGAAGAAAGTTCACTTGCTTGAAATTAAAGCACGTAGGTTGTCTCGTGAGTCATTTTCTGGAGAGTATCATACTTCATTTAAAGGGCAGGGTTTAGACTTTGAGGACTTTCGTGAGTATCAGCATGGCGATGAGATTCGTTTTATCGACTGGAACGTGACAGCTAGAATGAATTCACCACATATTAGAAACTTTAGGGAAGAGCGTGAGGTCACAGTTGTTTTAGCAGTAGATATTTCAGGATCTGGGACGTATGGTAGCCAGCATTATTCAAAACGTGAACTGGCCGCTGAGATCTCAGCTGTGCTTGCATTTAGTGCCAAGCATAACGGTGATAAGGTGGGCTTACTTTTATTTACAGACGAAGCCGAACTCTACCTTCCGCCAGAAAAAAGCACTAAGCACACACTCAGGATTATTCGTGAAATTATCGCTGCTGAGCCTAAAAGTCAGGCGACCTCGTTAAGTAATGTTTGTGACTTTCTGAGTAGAACGTTGAATCGAAAATCGCTTATTTTCATGCTCTCAGACTTTATGGATCATGATTTCCATAAGAAGCTAGGAGCGATGAGTCAGAAGCATGAAACGGTAGCCATACGGATCTATGATCCACTAGAAAAGTCGCTACCTAGAGCGGGAAAAGTCAATCTTCTAGATCCAGAGACTGGCTGGCAGACTACCGTGAATACTAATAACTCTAATGTTCGGATGCTCTATGAAAAGCTGAATGTTAGAAGGGTTGAAGGGTTGAATAAGGTCTTCAAAAAATACAGAATAGCCAATATATCAACAGCAACAGATAAGGACTATCTCCCCGCTCTACATCGGCTCTTTAAGAGGTAGAGGAGAGTTTGGAATCTCTGATTTGCTTAGCGGTTAAGTGGTAAAATGAAAGAGACCACGATTCTTGGCTGAGCGATTTTCTCGGCTTTTGAAACGTGACCTGCCATTGGGGTGTTTGAAAGTGTTTATTACTGACTCCAGCCGCGGCTTCGAGCTTCTTGATATTTATCGATGCCCTCCACGATGCCTTCAGCCATCTTTTGGCGATACCAGCCCTTCATGCAGCGCATTCTTTCTGAGTAGTTACTGAGGAATCCTAGTTCTACGATGACTGCTGGGTTCTTGGTATATCTTAGCACGTAGTAGCGAGCGTATTTAACACCTCTGCTATGAGCTCTGTATTTTTTTAGTATCCCATTCTGGATGTATTGAGCGAGAGGTTTTGAGCGGCTACCGTAATAGAATGTTTCGATTCCGTGAATGTATTTCTTATAAGTCCAATTGTAGTGGATCGAAACTAGAATAGAATTTCTGTATCTGTTAGAGAACTGAGCTCTCTTAGAAAGTGAAATGAATACATCACTAGAGCGAGTGATTTTTGTGCTGTAGCCTTTCTTGCGAAGAAGATAGTTAATGCGGAATGAGGTGTCTAGAGCAAGGTGCTTTTCATAGACCTTTCCATAACTGCCGCCGTTGTCCTTACCGCCGTGCCCTGGATCGATCACTATTGTGCGGAATTTTCCAGCCAATACTATGCTCGTTCCGCCCGCAAGCAATGCGATTAATAGTAGTGATTTTAGAAGGTGGTTCATGTCTATAAAGAGTCCTGATTCATTGATAAACTGGGGATTATTTAATCAAGTTCATTTGATTAGATAGATAATCTTGATAGTTAGGTCAATTTAATATTTAAAAAAAACTAATGACTTTTATAAGTTTTTACCGTCATTGTAATCGTGGAATAATGGTTAAAATCATGGGTTTAATGCTTATTATAATCTGTAGGTTCCTGAATTGTAGGGTCTTACCGTGTGATTTTAATGTTTTCATGAACAGTGTTCAAAAAATTATAAAAACTAAATTTATAAACAATGTGTCTGTGGAGGCGAGAGGTGGACTGATATAAAAAGAATGAAATGAATCTGTCTTTTGAGATATACAAATTGTAGAGTTCTAAATTATATTCAACTATACTAGTTTGCCTTACGTGCTGAGCCATTTATAAATGGCTCAGCACGTCCTTTCTCCTTTCCACACTCTGCACTTGACGTGGAATAGTGCCAGCGGTTAGATTCTCTCTTACACCAGAGCGTTTCAGCTGAATGGTGATTTACTAACCCGAATTTCAAAAAGATCGTGGACCTTAAAGACATCAAGAAAATTGTAGAGCTCATGGATGAGCATGAACTTTCATTCTTTCACTTAGAGAAGGAAGATTTTAATCTAAAGCTTAGAAAAGGCGTTGACGCAGAAGCGATTAGAGCACCTATGCCAATGCCGCAGGCACCAATGGCCGCCGCTCCAGTAGTAGGTGCCGCTCCAGCAATCGATGATGAAGCATTCACATCACCAATGGTGGGAACATTTTACAAAAGACCATCACCAGATGCTGAAAACTTCGTAGAAGTGGGAGCGACCGTGAGCGAAGGTCAGACTCTCTGTATCATTGAAGCGATGAAGGTGATGAATGAAATCAAGGCAGAGAGTAGTGGCACGATCACAGCGATCTTAGTTGATGACTCAACACCAGTGCAGTATGGTGACACTCTTTTCACGATCAAATAATTTTAATAACTTAAAGTGAATCAGTAGTGAAAGCTAGTGGCTCATTTGTTCTATCCGATATTAGACTATGCTTAAAAAAGTCCTCGTAGCAAACCGTGGTGAGATTGCTCTCCGCATTATTCGTGCCTGCCGTGAGCTAGGCGTGGCATCAGTAGCTATTTATTCAGAAGCAGACGTGGATTCTATGCACGTCCAGCTTGCTGATGAAGCTGTCTGTATCGGCCCTGGACCTAGTAAGGATTCCTATCTGAAAGCTGACAGAATCATTGCAGCAGCAGAGATTACTGAGGCGGATTCGATCCACCCAGGTTATGGTTTCCTTTCAGAGAATGCTCGTTTCGTAGAGATTTGTAATAGCTGCGATATCAAATTTATCGGACCTAGAGCTGAGACCATCAGTATGATGGGCGACAAGAATACCGCTCGTGCGACTGCTCTGAAGAGTGGTGTGCCAGTGACTCCGGGATCAGACGGGATTCTAGATGATTCTAAGCACGGCCTTGAGCTAGCTACAGAAATGGGATTCCCTGTCATGATCAAGGCAACTGCCGGTGGTGGTGGTCGTGGAATGCGTCCTTGTTATGATGCAGAAAAATTCGAAGAACTTTACACTCAGGCTAGCCAAGAGGCGATTGCATGTTTCGGAAACGGTGCCTGCTATCTAGAGAAGCTTGTGCTGAATCCTCATCACGTGGAATTCCAGGTGATCGGTGATACGCATGGCAACTTTATCCATCTTAATGAACGTGACTGCTCGATGCAGAGACGTAACCAGAAGATTATCGAAGAATGTCCTAGCCCATTGATCGGCCCTGAAATGCGTAAGCGCATGGGTGATGCATCAGTAAAGCTCATCAAAGAGATCGGCTATGAGAATGCGGGAACGATCGAGTATCTTGTAGACTCAGCTGGTAAAAATTTCTACTTCATGGAAATGAACACACGTATCCAGGTGGAGCACCCGATCACTGAAGAAGTGATGGGGTGTGAGCTTATCAAGGAACAAATCCGTGTCGCATCTGGTGAATCACTATCTGAGCATGTCTTAAATACTGAGCCTCGTGGACACTCTGTCGAATGCCGTATCAACGCTGAAGATCCTTACAACAACTTCGCACCAAGCCCAGGTAAGATAGACCTCTGGTATGCTCCTGGTGGTAAAGGTGTTCGTGTAGATACTCACGTTTACTCAGGCTATTCAGTGCCTCCATATTATGACTCTATGATTGCGAAACTCATCTGCACAGGTGCGACTCGTGAGATTGCTATCGCTAGAATGAATCGCGCTCTCCGTGAGTTCATGATTCGCGGTATCAAGACGACTATTCCATTCCAAATCGAGATTATTAATCACCCGGACTTTATTAAGGGGACTTATAGTATTGCTTGGGTAGGAGATTTCTTAGCCGAGAAAGAAGTAGCTAAGGCTTTGGAAGCCAAGTAGCGTTGCTCAGTGGTAGTTATTGATATCTATTGCCACGTTAGTGGGTTTGTCTGTGGAGACAGGTTTTGCGGGCTAGGCTTTTGGTCTCTGTGCCCCGTCATGGATTGATTGGGCACGGGTCATTGGCTCTAGTGCTTCGCTCATTCTATTTGATGTTTTTATATTTTACTGTAACCTTATAAGGTTCTGCTTTACTTTGATATGTGACTATGAGAATGAGGCACGTATTAATTACATTTACGGTGATACTTGTCTATATAGTGTTACTGTTATAGGCTGTCGCTTTATCGGATGGCTCTACGATACAGTGCAAAATAGCTCACATGGTTTTCACTCTAGCTTCTATTGGGCTAATTTTAATTTCAGCTCTGTTCGCTGCCTTTTTGTGGCGTCGTGAGATTGGTAGAAATTACTGCATATTGATGTTTGTGTTGTCGTGTGCTTTATTTGTTGTTTCTTCAGGCTATCGTTTCAGTAGAATATCTAAGATGGTCCTCAATTTAGAGGGGATTATGACTCTATCGTGGGTTCAGGGGCCCCCTACCCGTCGTTAGATGAGGTGAAGGTCCTTTATTAGAATGATTACCCTAAAACATATTCGATAGGGTATTGGGTCTCTGATGATCAGCGATCGCTAAGCAGTCTCCACCATGACCATTCGGGATTGTCGAATTTAGCACTATCTTCAGTTTGGGAGTTTTGCATTAATCTTTGTATAATCAATGGATCAGTGAGATGGCAACAAAAACAAGATTATCGGGTTTACTATTGGATGGAATCGATTATTTTCTCTACATGACGAGACTTTTGATCACTGGGTGCTCTGGACGTATGGGGCAGACACTGGTAGAGGCTGCTGAAGCCAACCCAGATACTGTGCTAGGGAATACTCACGATAATGGTGAGAATCTATTGTCCTCATTTGAGGGGGTGGATGCAGCGATTGATTTCACGATGCATTCTTTTACTGAGAGCGTGGTGAATGCGGCGCTGGAGTCTAAGATTCCACTAGTCATCGGGACGACTGGTCATAGCGATGAGGAGAAAAAAGTGATCATTGAAGCGGCGAAAACTTTGCCAATCGTGTTTGCTTCTAATTTTAGCGTGGGAGTGAATACTCTGTTTTGGCTAACGAGAAAAGCGGCAGGGATATTGGGTAATGATAAATTTGATATAGAAGTAGTGGAGATGCATCATCACCATAAGATCGATGCTCCTTCAGGCACTGCACGGACTCTGTTAGAGATCCTCAATGAGGAAACTAATACCAACTACGAGAAGGATGTTGTGCATGGTCGAGTCGGGAATATTGGGGCTAGATCATCCAAGGAAATCGGTATACACACTCTGCGTGGCGGTGATGTGGTGGGTGATCACACGGTGATGTTCGCAGCTGATGGTGAGCGATTAGAGCTGACTCATAAAGCGAGTAGTAGAATGACTTTTGCTAGTGGTGCTGTGCAGGCTGCTGTGTGGATCCAGGATAAGAAGCTAGGGCTTTATAACATGCAGGATGTGTTAGGTTTAGAATAATTTACGACTAAGATTCAAAAAAATGGCAATCCGTGTGGGTATAGCATTAGGTTCTAATCTAGGAAATAGGTTAGTGCATTTACGTGAAGCCAGAGATCTATTGTGTAAGTTAGTGGAGCCTAAATCGCTCTACTTGCAGGCACCTATTTACCAGTTCCTTCCTGTGGATTGCAGCGATAACTCCCCAGATTTTTTTAATACGGTGGTCGAAATCGAATACATCGATGAGCCATATGATCTATTAGTTCAGACGCAGGGGATCGAATTTCACATGGGTCGTGAAAGTGTGCATGGGCATAACGCTCCTCGGATTATTGATTTAGATATTCTGTATTTTGGTGATGTGGTGAAAAGGGAAGATATTTTGACCATTCCGCATCCTCGGCTGACTTCTCGTTTGTTTGTTCTCCAGCCGTTGAGTGATATTAGGCCGAACCTTGTTTTAGCTGGAGATGATGTTACTGTCTCTGAGCATTTAAAGCACTTAGAGAGTGATGAACCAGCTCTTACGCTCGTGCAGACGACGTGGTAGTGCAGTATTTATAATGATCATGAAAAGTAGCGATAAAGCGAAAAAAATCCGTGCGATGAAAGGTAATAAACCAGTGAGCTGCCTCACTGGCTATGACTATGCCACGGGACGTCTGTTAGATGAAGCTGGGGTAGACCTAATCTTGGTGGGGGATTCTCTTGGGATGGTCGTGTTAGGTTTTCCTGATACGACTCATGTGACAATGGATCATATGCAGCATCATACCGAGGCTGTTGCTAGGGGAGTTAAACATGCACTGATCGTGGGTGATTTGCCGATTCATTCTTATGACTCCCCAGCTGAGGCTCTTAAAAATGCGAAAGAACTGGTGGCTAGCGGAGCTGATGCAGTGAAGCTAGAAGGTGGGGTGAAGCAGGTGGAGAAAGTGAAGGCGATTATAGATGCTGGGATTCCGGTGTTTGGTCATATGGGAATGCTTCCTCAGCGTGTTCTACAAGAGGGTGGTTATAAAAAGAAAGGGAAGTCAGGAGATGAAATCAAGGCGATTATAGAAGGTTGTCTAGCGCTCCAAGAGGCTGGTTGTTTTGCGGTAGTCCTCGAAAGTGTGGTAGCTGCTGCTGCTGCTGAAATCACTGACACTCTAGATATTCCTACTATTGGGATCGGCTGCGGTAATGGGAACTGTGATGGTGAGATAGCTGTTATTTCAGATGTAGTAGGAGCTTATCCATGGTTCGTTCCTCCGTTTGCGACTGTTAGGGCGGATATAGCGAAAGATACTAAGCAGGCCGCAGAAGAATACATCGCTGCTGTAGTGCGTAGAAGTTAGTTTTCTATAAAGATTCGTTGCTCTTTTCTGCGGAGATGTCGACCTTTCGCAAGGTTTATTTTAGCAGGCCCACTGGTGTCTAACAAATCTAGGCACGAGGTGATAAGAGCTTCTGTGACGTTACTGATTTTATGTTCTGTTAGATAGTGATGAATGATTTTCTTTTGGATGAATTTTGGCTGTTCTAATAGAGCGGATAGATGGATCCGACCTTGTGGATCCAGTATTTTTGCATAGTCGATTTGTTGCTCTATGAAGGCATCTTGCTGTTGTGCAAAGTGATGAGATCTAACGATAGTATCGCTGACATCGCGACCGAGGATTTCAGTTAGAAGGGGGATTACTTCATTACGCATTCTGTTCCTAGTGGCAAAAGGTTCGGTGTTGCTACTGTCCTCACGATACTTCAGCTGATGAATGCCGATGTAGTCGTCTATATCGCTACGCTTGGCATGCAGGATAGGTCTATGGAGGGAGATGTTTAGTGAGAGGATCTCTGAGATGGACTGCATTCCTTTTAGTCCCGCAGAGCCACGGAGTAGATTAAATAAGACGGTTTCTGCTTGATCGTTAGCGTGGTGGGCTAGTAGAATTCCAGAGCATTGGTGCTCTTTCGTCGCTTGTGAAAAAGCTTGGTGTCTGACTTCTCTAGCAGCGAGTTCGATACTTTTGTTTTCCTGCTGGGCAATATTGGCGACCTCCGTTTTTTTTACAAAAATTGGGAGCTGGTATTGCTCGGAGAGTTCTCTTACTAGCTTTTCGTCAGCATCGGATTCTTCTCCACGGAGTTGATGGTTGATATGGCAAACGATAAGATTTTTAAATCCAGCTTCTACACAGACATGAAGTAGTGCTACCGAGTCCTTACCGCCAGAAACGGCAATCAGCCAGCTTTGTGAGGCGGCTTGCTGGATCCAGTCTGGATTTAGTAATGACATAGAATGGTAGCCTCTCTAGCCGAGACTGAGAGGGAAGAAAAGCTTGGTGAATTGTTTCCAGCGAAATTTTCCAACGATGAGCGATTTCGAAACATCTTTGGCCAGCGAACATAACTCACCAAGATAGATGAGGAATGAAATGATGAGATTGCCTAAGAAACGAACTAAAATCATAATGTGTTAGAGGTTACGCACGTCGGTGACTTTTCCAGTCACTGCGGCAGCGATGACCATTGCGGGGCTCATGAGGATGGTGCGTCCTGTTGGGCTTCCTTGGCGGCCTTTGTAGTTTCTGTTAGATGAGCTGGCGCAGATCTGATCATCTACGAGCTTGTCGGCATTCATCGCTAGGCACATAGAGCATCCTGCGGATCTCCACTCGAATCCTGCTTCGCGGAATATGTCAGCGATGCCTGCTTGCTCGCACTGGTGAGCGGTGATCTGTGAGCCTGGGACTGCGATAGCTTTAACACCTGCGGCTACTTTTTTACCTTTAAGTATCTTAGCTGCTTCACGAAAATCTGAGAGTCGGCCATTGGTGCATGACCCTAGGAATGCGACATCGATAGGGATGTCTGTGACAGGTGTTCCGGCTGGAAGACGCATGTATTCTAGCGCTTCTACGATGCTAGCTCTTTCTTCTGGAGTCTCGGCTTTGTCTGGATCTGGGATAGTCTCAGAAATACCGACTCCGTGGTCAGGAGAAATCCCCCAAGTGACGGTAGGCTCGATATCTGCTGCGTTGAAGTTTACGACATCATCGTAAACACAGTCTGGATCTGAAGCGAATGATGACCAGTGTTCTACTGCCTCGTCCCACTCTGATTCTTTAGGTGCGTATGGCTTGCCTTTTAAGTAGTCGTAAGTCGCCTTATCTGGGTTTACATAGCCACAGCGTGCTCCGCCTTCGATGGACATGTTGCAGACAGTCATGCGCTCTTCCATGGTCATACGATCGAAGACATCACCACCGTATTCGTAGGCAAATCCGATACCGCCCTTGGCTCCGAGATGGCGGATGATATGAAGAATGACGTCCTTGGCGTAGACTCCAGGTTTTAGTTCTCCGTTGACCTTGATACTTCGCACTTTCAGCTCTGTCATGGCGAGAGTCTGGGTGGCTAGAACATCACGCACCTGAGTGGTGCCGATGCCGAATGCGATGGCTCCGAATGCTCCGTGAGTCGCAGTGTGTGAGTCTCCGCAGACGATCGTAGTGCCTGGCTGGGTGATTCCCTGCTCTGGTCCTACCATGTGGACGATGCCTTGTTGGCCGGTGCCGAGAGAGAAATATTTGATGCCGTATTGCTCTACATTTTTCTTAAGTTCATTGATCATTGCCTCAGCGAGTGGGTCAGCGAATGGCTGTTGCTGGTTATCAGTAGGGACGATGTGATCAACAGTGGCGAAAGTTCTGTTAGGGAATTTGACCTCGAGTCCTAGATCACGGATCATGCCAAATGCTTGTGGTGAAGTGACTTCGTGAATAAGGTGGGATCCGATGAAGAATTGGGTGCGACCATCAGCGATAGTGCCTACTGTGTGTGCGTCCCAAGTCTTTTTATATAGTGTTTTTGTCATGATGATTTGCTACCTTTACTGTAGAGGGAATGTGTAGTGTTTTAGGAGTAAAGTCAAGATACTGACGGAGATTTGACGACATGATGGCGAATCACTTGGCGGGCGTGGATTAGTCTATAAACTACGGGCATGCCGAGAAACATACTTTTCATCTGTGCCATGAACCGCCTACGTAGTCCTACTGCAAAGGATATTTTCTGTGAATATGATGAAGTAGAGGTCGATACGCAGGTCGTCTTGACCTTGGCTAGCGATGCTTGAAGTTGTTCAGATAGCTTCGCTGGCGAGGGAGGAAGGGCTGTTTTAGTCGGGGCAGGAGCGGGGATTACAGTCTGTGAGTTTAGACTGATGCTAAGAGTAAGAAGGATTAAAATAGATACTTCATGACTTGAGCATTATAAGACGGGCTATGGATTACTCGACGTTCTGGATTTGTTCACGGATCTTTTCTAGCTCGGTCTTGGACTGGACTACGTGCTGGGCTAGTGTTGCGTCGTTCGCCTTAGAACCGATGGTGTTGAATTCACGGTTAAGCTCTTGGCAAAGGAAATCTAGTGAGCGTCCGACGGCTTGATTGCTGTCTAGGTATTCTCTAAAGGTGGTGAGGTGTGAGTGCAGGCGAGTAAGCTCTTCTGCGATGTCACAACGCTCAGCAAAGAGTCCGATTTCTTTCAATACTCGCTCGTCACTGAGGTCGATATCGAGTCCCGTGTCCTTGAGCTTACGATGTAGATTATCTCTGAATCGAGTGAGGACACTAGGGGCATGTTTCTGGATTTCGATAGCTTTCTGCTCTAGAAAGGCAAGACGATCTAATGTGTCTTGCTTAAGGTGCTTGCCTTCTTTTGATCGCATAATGCCGAGGTTTTCTAGGGCTGTTTCTAGGGCTGGTTGGATTGCTTTTATTGCATCTTCGCTGCTAGCTGTTTGATTTTCTGAAATGATGACTTCAGGGATACGAAGGATCTCTGCCGCTGTTAGAGGTAGTGGGGTTTCTAACAGAGCCGATAGGCGGTCTAGTTCCGCTTTGAGGTTGCTTACTTTATCTGTGTCTAGAATCAGGTTGCCTTTGTCGGTGTTTGCTTGCTCTATGTTGATGTTGATCGTGAGTCTTCCTCTGGATATCTTGGTCAGTGCATACTTGCGTAGTTGAGCGTCGAGCTCGGCGTAGGCACGCGGAATCTGGATTAGAACTTCGCTTTGTTTCCTGTTGATAGAGTTGACCTCTACACGAGCGACGAGTGAGTCTGTGGCATATTCTGCTCTGCCGAAGCCTGTCATTGAATGCATAGTTTTTGTAAGTTAGCGGTTACTTTTTCTTTTCGTCGTTCTGGTCAATTTTTTTGTCTTTATCTGGCTTGTCATCTGATTCATCTATGCCTGATTTTTCAGGGTCTGACATTTCTTCCGGTTCAGGAGCGACAAATGATGCGCCTGGGTTGAAATCGATGTTTGGGTCTTCGGCAAAGAAGCCATCATCGTTGTAATCATCCGTTTCAATCTCAGAGTGATTTTCTACGACTCCGTCATCGAACTCTTCTCCTTCATCTGGCATACAGCCTTCTGTTGTCATAAGCTCTTCTTCATCGTCGTCATGCATCCCTAGAATGCCTGGGACGGATACGATGCGAGGGTCTGTTGGAGGGTCGAAGGCGTGTGGATCATTATGCTGGAGATGTGAATCTTCATCGTCATGATGACCGTGTTGAGGGTCGTCATTATGATCTTCAGTCTTATCTTCAAGAGCTTGCCTTTCGTGATAGCTTTTCATTTTAGCCGAGTCTTCTGTTTCTTTGGCGAGGTCTTTTTTGTTAGAGAAATAAGCGAGCCAGATACAGATTTCATAGAGAATATACATCGGTCCAGCTAGCATTAAGAGGGTGGGGGCGTCACCAGTGGGGGTGATGATAGCGGCGACGACTAGTATAGTAATGATGGCGTAAGATCTAGTGTTACGCATGGTCGTGTAGCTGAGGATACCTATTTTCACCATAGTCATGACGACGACTGGAAGTTCAAATGCGAGACCGAATATGAGTGTGAACTGAGTAGTAAAAGCGATATAGGAACCGATGCGCCATTCGTTCTGAACACCGAGCCCGTTACTAAAGTTGAAGAAGAAGTCTAGGGTCTTAGGTAGGACACTAAAGTAGCAGAAGAAAACTCCACCTAGGAAGAGACCAAAGCCGATGAGCATTGCTGGCCATAGGGCTTTCTTTTCCTTTTCCTTTAGGCCTGGCATTACAAACTGGAGAATGAAGTAGAGAAGGAGAGGGAAGGATATGATGATGCCTGCAAACACAGAAAGTTTGATGGCTAGCATGAAAGTCTCAGTAGGGTTGAGCGAGCGCATGGCGACGACGTCGCCGCGAGTATTAAGAGCATCACTGGGGCACTTTTCGATGAACCTAGCTAGAGTTTCTTTGACCTTCTCGTCTACATTTGGGAGGCCGTTGATAAAGGCTAGGCGCTTCTCCTTATCCTCATGAATGAGGGAGATGCGGTAATAGCTAGCGCACTCGGCGACAAATTTAAATTCATCATCGCCATACTGATCGAAGAAGTAATTTTTATGCTCTGGAGAAAGGTTGGCTGTGTGGTTTGCCGCGAGCTTTGCTTTTTCCCATGTCTCTGGAGTGATCGTCTCAGGGAGTTTTTCCTGCACGGAGTTAAGCCAGACTTGTTCGATAGGGCGCCGGAGGACTTCCATGAGCTTATCTTTGAAGACATAGCAGAGAAGTGTGGCGATAAGTAAAGTACCTACTATTCTTATGATAGCATCTCTGAGGTCTTCTAAATGCTCAAGGAAGGATTTATCAGAGCCGGATTTGTCTGATTTGCGGAAGCTGAATAATTTTCTGAGAATGAACATCGAAGGAGCTGAAGTAAGTGTTGCTCACCTAAAAGGCAAGCGTTTAGAAAGAGGGGATACTGGCGATTTATTCTACTGGGATCGCTTTAGGCGGACGACTAGGGTCCCTCTGTGGTTGTGAACCATTCGGATCTAATGGCATGGGTGGATCCTCTACGATGAGTGCTTTGCCCAGCTTCTGAGGAGCGGCTTGGTCGAGTGGGTTCCGGTCAGGGATTTCATCTGGAATGATGAGCGCTTTCTTAGAAAGTGCGTGTCTCACGAACGCCTCATCTTTTAGACCATTAAAGAATGCGGGAATCATCGGAGCTGCCATTCTTCCTCCACTTACAGTTTCGTGAGGTGAGCCTTCGTAGAGCACCGCGAAGGCATATTTTGGTCTATCGAGTGGGAAGAATCCTGCGAACCAGGCGAGCCTCTGTTCTTTGCTGTCTGGACCCCACTGAGCTGTCCCTGTTTTTCCGCAAATTACAGAATAAGATGTGGCTGCACTCCTGCCTGTGCCGTCGGGTGCATTTACTACATCATGCATACCCTGCTTGATGATATTGATATTAGCTTGTGCAATTTTAGATATATAGCGGTTAGATGGCTTGTTTGTACGGGTGATGATTCCCTTAGCGTTTTGCACCTGCTTGATAAGATAGATCTTTGGGAGTATTCCGTGGTTGGCTATTCCTGCCATACTTTGAGCTACTTGGAGTGGTGAGGCTAGGATGGCTCCCTGACCGATGGATGCATTGGCTATATCACCTTGTTTTATTCCACGGTTGAAGCGTTTTCTTGTGTATTCTTCAGTAAGGAGGTTTCCAGACGCCTCGCCATCAAGCGGTAGTCCACTTCTGACTCCATAGCCGAAATTGCTTGCGATACCCATGAAGCGTCCCTTTTGCTTTTGTTCTGTAGAGATTGCAGATTGAATAAAGAATGGGTTATTAGAGTATTTTAGACCAGAGTTAATGTCTAGATAGCCACGATCACGCCTGGACCAATCATAGAATTTATGGTTGCCCAGTTGGATGTATGGAGGGCACTCAAAGCCAGAATTTGCAGAGATGGCACCTGTGTCTAGAGCCGCTAATCCGGTGATGACTTTGAATGCAGATGCAGGTGGGTATGTTCCCTGAAATGCTCTGGCGTAAAGAGGTTTACCTGGGTCATTTAGAAGCTTGTTATAGTCATCTGGCTTCATGTAGGGAACCCAGAGATTAAGATTATAGGATGGTCTGGATGCCATGACGAGAACTTCGCCAGTCTCGATGTCGATGATAACAAAGGCTCCGCGCTTGCAGTTTTCGCATAGCACACGTTCAGCACGTTTCTGCCAAGCGAGGTCGAGTGTGGTGACTACTGTTCCGCCTGGTTTTGGGGGGGTGTCTACACGTCTTACTTCTCTTCCGAAGTTGTTATATTGGAGTTTTCTTTGGCCAGAGGTTCCTGTCAATGTTTTGTTAAATTTTCTCTCAAGTCCGCCTCGGCCCTCTAGCTCCCAGAAGAGTGGATCGCCGTAGTTAATAGGACCTTTTTCTAGATCTCTAGAGACACTCCCTACGTATCCGATGATATGGGCTGCGGAAGCATTCCTTGGATAATAGCGTTGGTATAATGGGTGGAGGATTAGCCCGTCAGGGAGTTTATTGTCTTTGATCAATTGGTCTTTTTCAGATTTTTCTACCACGTGCTTGAATGGCATGGGGATCCAGCGGCGGTGGCGGTAATGCTCGATTAGTTCTTTGTCGGTGACGTTGACTTTAGTCTCGAAGATGGCTTCGGCTTTAGTGATGCGTTTGCGGCTCCAGCTAATGATGTGCCCGTCCGATTCGTCCTTGAACTGCTCCATCTGTAGAGCTGGATACCAGACGACCTTATTTTGGGCAAATGAGAAGCCAAAGCGATCCACGATCTGTCCACGAGGAGCAGGGATATTCAGTGTCATGGTGCGGGCGTCTTTACGGGTGTGGATACTCGCCTCATCGTAGTCCAGAAAGTTGCTGACCTTAGGGTCGTCCGCTAGTGGATCGGTGGCTTTAGCGAGATCTTCGGTATTTTCTTTTTCAGCCTTAGGTTCGTCCTTTTTGATAGCAGTTGTCGAAGCTTGGCCAAGCACTAGGGTCGTGGCGCAGAGATAGGGCAGTATTAAGAATGCGTTGTGCTTTCTAGAAAAGGCTCTGAGTGAAGGCGTAGAGCTGTCTGAGCTGGTATTGGGTGAAAATCTCATATTCAAAGTCGGTGAACTAACTGGCTGAGTGACTGATACGCACATATTAGCGACAATATTACTACAAGTCCACAGAAAGCACTTAAATCATGGGTTTTTTAGCACTAAATGTAAACCTACGATTGACGGACTAGCTATCCTGGCTAAACAGGGTGTCAAAATTATGACTAAAGAAACAATTAAAGTAGCCCTTGCTCAGGTGAAATATCCTGGCTTTTCTAGAGACATTGTAGCCTTTGGTCTCGTCCGCGAAATCAAGATAGACGGTAACGATGTAGAGGTCACTATAGGTATCCAGACCAAGGATCAGAAGGTGCCTGAGCAGGTATTTAAAGAATCTCAAGATGCGCTGAATAAGATCGAGGGTATCGGTACAACTCGTGTGAATATCGATGTAAAAAACCCAGAAACTGATGGAGGAGGAGCTGCTCCTTCTGGGAAGTCATCCATTCCTAGTATCAAGAAAATCATCGCAGTGGGTTCTGGTAAAGGTGGTGTTGGTAAATCTACTGTTTCTTCCAATCTTGCGATAGCTCTGGCGAAAACTGGAGCTAAGGTAGGTCTCTGTGATTGCGATCTCTACGGTCCATCTACTGGCCAAATGTTCGGGACAAATGCTCAGCCGATGGCAAATGAGAAAGATGAAATCATCCCGATCGAGGTGCACGGCATCAAGCTGATGTCGATGAGTTTCCTCGTCACTGACAGCTCTCCAGTGATCGTCCGTGGACCACTGGCGACTCGTTATACTCAGCAGTTTCTAAGACAAGTGGAGTGGGGTGAGCTAGACTACCTCATTCTTGATCTCCCTCCTGGTACTGGTGATATCCAGCTGACTATCGTTCAGACAGTCGCTCTGGATGGAGCTGTGATCGTGACCACTCCTCAGGAAGTTGCTCTCATTGACGCTCGTAAGGCTGTAAATATGTTCGCTAAGGTGAATGTGGATATTCTAGGTGTGGTTGAGAATATGTCATGGTTTGAGTGTAATCATGGTGAGCGCTACCACATCTTTGGAGATGGTGGCGGTGTGGCTGAGGCAGAACGTCTTAAGGTTCCACTTCTAGGTCAGATCCCTATAGATATAGCTACTAGAAAATGTGCAGATGCGGGCTCTCCAATTGCTTTAATTCCAGCAATAGAGAGTAACGCGAGTGCTGCATATCACGACACTGCCGACAAGCTTTTGCAACGACTCAAAGTAAAATAAATGGACATCACTCTCTCCACACCAGCTTTGCTATTCCCGGCGATTAGTTTGCTATTTCTTAGCACTGTCTGCTCTGATTAGAACTCTGCATACACAGTGGATGTAGGGTGATGGCGGGGTGAAACATGAGAAAATACCAGCCCAGATAGACAACCTACGGCTACGTCTGATACTGATCAAGCGTATGCAAGTCGCTGGTGCTGTAGCACTGGTGTTTTGCGTGTTGTCGATGGTGGGCATTTTGTTAGAAATTCAATTTTTAGGCCCCATGTTTTTCGGTATTGCTCTCGTGCTAATGGGCTACTCGCTTATAGTACTAGTGTTAGAAATCCTCAAGTCAGGTGGAACTCTGAATATCATGCTTGATGATGCTGAGGAGGCGTTGTGTAAACTTCTGTATGTAGTTATTTTGTAGAGATGGGGGATAGTTATCAAAGTGTCAGTTGGTGTCAAACTGTTATCTGGGACGGAATTGATGATACGCATATTTTGATCTAAAAGTGATCTGATTTGGTCTAAATTGGGAGTTATTTAGAAAATCGAACTAGATTTTAGTGGTAATATGCTAATTCATAGATTATGGAGATAGCATCTTCTCTCAAGTGGAACGAGTTACCCTGAATTTAGTTACTAGGCTTGTCGTATAACTACTAACCGTTAAAAATTATGTTTAAAGATTTCCCATTCCATAGGGTCAACTGGAAGACTAGCCTCTTCCTAATCGTTACCACACTGATCTCACTGATCTTCGTTCCTATTTTCCTCGCTAATAATAGTATTAACTGGTGGTTCCAAGGAGGAATGTTTTTCTTCTACACTGTGGCTACTATCATGAGCATTACGCTCGGTTATCACCGTTTATTCTCACACCTATCATTCAAGGCGAAATGGCCAGTAAAGTTCGTCACTCTCGTTTTTGGTGCCGCGGCCTTTGAAAATTCATGTCTCAGTTGGGTATCAGATCACCGTCACCACCATAAGCACGTGGATCATGATGGAGACCCTTATGATATCTCTAGAGGCTTTTTCTACGCTCATATCGGTTGGTTGCTCTTCAAGCTAGATCCTATGCCTATTCAGGACAATGTGGGTGATTTACAAAGAGATAAGCTCGTGATGTGGCAAGATAAATGGGTACACCTTATCGGTCTCGTTGTAGGACTAATGGTTCCACCAGTTATCGGTTATTTAGTGGGAGGGCCTACAGCCGCTCTCGGATGTTTCCTCATCTCTGGTTTCCTCCGTATCGTGGTCGTTCAGCACTGCACATTCTTTATTAACTCAATGTGTCACACTATAGGAACTCGTCCTTATAACTCAGGGAATTCAGCGAGAGACTCTGCTATTATGGCAGTATTTACCTGTGGCGAAGGTTACCATAACTACCATCACGCATTCCAGCACGACTATAGAAACGGAGTGAAGCCATGGCAGTTTGATCCTACTAAGTGGATGATCTGGATATTATCAAAGCTTGGTCTTACGTCTAATCTGCGCACAGTTGCTGATGAGAAGATTCTTGTGGCGGAAATGAATGAGGTGAAACGTCTTATCGATGGTAAGCGTGGTGGTATCAAAGCTATCGAGGGATCTAGCCCGCTCAAGAGGCGTGCAGAAGAACTCATCGACACACTCTCCGATCGCCTAGCAGTGTGCTATACAGAAATAGAAGAAGCAGTTACTAGTAAGGTGAAGATTTCTAAGTCTTCTCTGTCGAAAATACAGAAAGAGGTCCGCTCAGTAGTCTGCGGAATCAGTGTTAAGGAACTCAAATCTGTAAAAACTTAGTTCTAGCCGAATAGAATTTTTTGTGATCGTCTCCGATCCGCTGGTGCTGGTGTGTGCCTCTAGTTTCCATAGACTATCGCTTCTTCGCTAAGTAGATTTTATCATCTCCTTTAAATCCATCTGGATCCACATCATACCAATTACTTTTAGCGATGCGTTTCTTGTCGTAGGGAGGTGCGAAGATGTCGACTAGCTGGGTGAAGTTTTTGGCTAGTAATCGGTGAATGTTGCACTCCTTAGAGGTGAGGGTAGAAACTTTGCCTTTTACTAGGTTAGCGTGACTAGTCTGCTTGAGGAGGACATGTTCTTTGTCAGCCTTTTCTCCTAATAGATCGTAGTTCCAGACTTCTACATCACCAGTGGCACAGAGTAGGACACCAGTCATTTCTGGGTGATCGTGATGAGATATTTCTTCGTTCTTTTCGAACTGAACTAGGGTTACGTGATAGTCGATCTGCTTTTCTAGTGGGCTGAAATCTATTCTGCCGTTACCAACTCCACGTTTTTTGACATCTGCGAATGCCTTTTCTAGTAGCGGATCTTTAAGGTTCAGGCGGGATGCTATCGCGGAGGCTTTCTTGACATACTCTAGTTCATTCCATTGATCTAGATGTTGGGCCTTTGCGGCCTTCTCGACTTCAGTAAGGAAGGCGTCCCAGTTGATCTCCCCATTTTCTGGGACACGTCTTTGGAAGGCGTTTGCTTTAGTGGCAATGGCGGTAATCGATGGTAGTGCTATTGATAATCCAAGAAACCCAGGGATTGAGGTGCGTATAAAATGCCTTCTGTCGTAGTCGTCCATGACGGAAATCTACTTCAGATATATAGATTTGTCGAGCTGATCCACGATGGTTTCGATCTCTCGCTCTAGCCTCTTTGCAGCACCGTTTACTATTAGCTTTCTGGGGTATTCTAACCTAAGTCTCATATTTCAGATTTGATCACTACTAGACTCTTGTGCGATGAGGAGCTTCTGGTCTCCTGAGATGAGGTCCCACTTTGAGTAGCCATGATCTGCCATCCAGCCACGTTGAGTTAGGGATTCTATTATATGTGCACGAGCATTCGCTGAGGCAGTGAATTTGTTAAATTCTGTAAGTTGGATTGGAATTATAGATGCTCGCTACTTGGGTAGTTGGCGGAGCCTGTGAGTATCTGTGGAGCGAGTTCGTGACAGAGGTGGATGAGTAGTGTGTCAAACAGCAGATTCATAAGCTAAGGTATGTGTTGGTACCCGGTGATTTTCAATACTAAAAATGTATAAGGAAGGCTGGTTTAGTGCTTAAAATGAAAAAAATGTAGTTACCACTTGCATGATGTATCATTTATTTTTCATGATGGGTTCAGTATAACACTTAGATATTAGAAATTATGGCAGCTTGGGGAACTAAAACATTTGAAGACGACACATCAGTAGACTGGTTAGAAGAGCTGACTGATTCCGAGGAGACGCGTAATTTTCTGCTAGGGGCGATCACGCTGACAGCTGAGGATGATTTAGATTATGATACTGGAGCTATCGCGGTTGCCGCTTCTGAGGTGATTGTAGCTCTGCTGGATGAACCTCGTAAAGGTCTTCCTGAAGATCTTAGAGATTGGCTTAGTGCTAATGAATGTGATGATATCACGGATCTCCCAGAGTTTGCTCTGAATGCTCTTAACTTGGTATTGGCTGAAGGCTCAGAATTTAAAGACACTTGGACTGAGGTTGAGGATTATAGTGACTGGCGAGAAGGTGTCGATGAGTTGTTAGAGATCATGGGGCAACTTGTGGATGCTTAGATCTTTTTGTTGGAGTTGATGTCTATTATAGGAAGCCCTGCGCTACGGCTAAACATTCCTTACTTTCCTAAATCATGTAGGGGTCACCCCCTCTGGCACTCTATAGGACTTTCAAGAGATTAATAGTTGAATAAGTTTTACTCAGATGACTCGGTAATCAATCCCTGTCGTTCAGCATTTCAGGCTGGATAGCAATAGGTGCTTGGCACTAGTGGAATATTTAGACACAGAAAAAGCCGTTAGTCATTTGTATGACTGCGGCTAATAAATTGTGTAAAAATACTGTAGTAGTATTACGCTTCAGCGAGAACTACGTTTACGCGGCGTCCGCTTTGGTCGAAGTAAACGTTACCTTCTTGTAGAGAGAAGATAGTGTGATCTTTGCCGATGCCGACGTTTTTACCTGGCTTCCACTTCGTTCCGCGTTGGCGGATGATGATGTTACCTGGGATGACAACTTCGCCACCGAATTTTTTAACGCCTAAGCGTTTGCTACGTGAATCCCTGCCGTTTTTAACGGAACCCTGTCCTTTTTTATGAGCCATAGTAAGTGGTTATGTTAATGGTTGATAGATGAAACTATGAAATGCTTGTGATTTCAAGTTTAGTGAGGTGTCTACGTGAGCCCTTAGTCTTGTGGTATCCCTTACGACGTTTGAACTTGAAGGCGATAACTTTCTTGTCACGGAATTGCTCCACAACTTTAGCTGAGACTGTTGCACCCTCTATTACTGGAGTCCCTACTGTTGTAGAAGTTCCGTCGTTTGTGAGGAGGACCTCATTGAATGATATTTCTGTGCCCTCTTCGATGTCGAGCTTTTCGACGTCTATTAGGTCACCTGTTTGAACGCAGTATTGTTTACCGCCTGTTTTGAAAACTGTATATGCCATGGTCGTGACAGGTTAATGGTTGATTGAAAGTCGCATAAGGTGACGAACTCACCCTTACGGTGACGCAAAATTCAACATAATATGGCATATTTAGCAAGTTTTTTTTGGGAATTTTGTCAAAAAAATGCCAAAAGGAGGCAGATGGATAACTTATTCCCTATAAAAATTGTAAATGCGGCAACAATGATAGCATTTGGTGAGCAACTAGCTGGATTCCTAAGGGACGGTGACGTGGTCGCTCTAGTAGGTGACCTTGGTGCTGGGAAGACCCATATCACTCAAGGGATTGCTAAGGGCTTAGGCTATGATACTGAGGTGACTAGCCCTACATTTGCTCTGGTGAACGAATATGTGAGTGTTAGATCTGAGGTGATTCACTTTGACCTTTATAGGCTAGAGCTACCTGAGGAACTATTAGAAATAGGCTGGGAAGAATACCTAGAGCGTGAGGCTGTTCTCATTGTGGAGTGGGCAGACAGGTTCCCAGAGCTGATGCCAGCGGGGACTCACTGCCTCCATATTGAGCGTGTCGAGGGCGGCAGAGAGTTATTTTATAGTAAAATCTGAGGTGATTTTTCATATTTTTTATAATAAGATCCTACAGGACCGCTAGGAAGATGATGAGTAAAACGAGACCTATGACTACTAAAGTAGCGATTAGTCCCGTGTTAGAGTGCTCAGAGAAGGCCAGAGGCTTCTGGAGTCCAGGTGAGTTGAGTGCTTGCTGGTGGGCGTATCCAGGTCATGCTCAAATAGTTCTGGAGCCATGATTGTAGTATCTCCCTTTACAGAGAAAAATCTTCTTAGAACCACTTTGAGCGGCAGCACAGTGTCTATTGCTTTATAGATTCCTCCTGTTCTACCTTTGTCGATTAGGCTTTTTATTTCGTATCGATCACTCATCTGAAATGGTGTAGTAAGTCTTAGAACGCACACTATCCTGGATTATGCTAATTCATCGTTCTAATTTTAAATTGATAGTCTACTCTCTAGATTTGGCGATCGTAGAAGTCAATTAATGTAGGTTTATACTGGAATGGATGGGTTGAGTTGATGATTATACCTTTCTGTCCTTGCTTTTTTCACTTCTTAGCTGGAGGTTTTTTTCAGTGAAATATACCACACTCAGATCTAATTACCGAAAATCATAGCCAATACTAAAAGAGTAAATAGTGATGTGGGTGACGGCTGGATGTGACTTGCCGTGGCTAACTTGCGTTTAGCTTCTTGTGCAGGGGCTAGGCTTCGGACGCATTCAAGGAGAATTTGATAGCTAGGAGGCGGATGCCAGCACCAGCTAGGGCCTGGAGGACAGCTCTCCACGCTCTGAGCCGATGGATTCTTTTGATCGGGTAGCAGTGAAGTAATTACTAAATCAAAAGGGAAGGGTTTTGGACTTTTCCCTTTTGATTTAACAGTTTACTTCCTGCCCATCAAAAGTTGCGTTTATTAGTTGACTCCAAGATACATTTGGTGTTATCATTCATCAGATGCCAAAAATACTTTCAATATGATGACATCAAGAAAAGTATTAACGACGGCATTGATCGGACTGGCGAGTGCTTCAGCATGTTTGGCTTCACCCGTGTCAGATTGGTTTTCTAAGCCAGTAGAGAAACGAGGTGCGATCCCAATCCAAGCATTGGTGAACACAGTGGAGGTTATTGCTGAAGCGAAAAAAAGTGTCTGGGAGGCCTATAAACTAGGTGCTGTCAAGCAGGGCTGGGATAAGGGGATACCTAAAGATCTTGGAGGGATGGAGAGATGGGTGAAAGATAATCAGATTAGCCCTCTTAGAGCCAAGGTAGGTGATAAAGAAATGTTTTATATTGTTTTACAAAAAGGCAAGAAGCCAGAGGGTGGTTGGCCGATCTATGTGACACTTCATGGTGGTGGTGGTAACCCGAATGCCAAAGGACCTCATACTTGGAGAGTAAATACCAGCGAATGGTTTGCACAGATGCGTCTCACGACAGGAACCTGGGAGTCACCAGGTCTTTATATCATTCCACGTATGGCGGATGATCGCGAAGGGCGTTGGTATTACGGTTATAATCAGATTTTTATAGATCGACTTATTCAACAAGCGATTCTTTTCCATGATGTGAATCCTGATAAAGTCTATCTTCAGGGGATATCCGAAGGAGGCTACAGTGCTTTTCGTCTAGGCTCTATGATGGCGGACCGTTGGGCAGGATCGTGTGCGATGGCAGCTGCTGAGCCACTCGGGACCTCACCGCCAGAGAATCTTCGCCACGTAGCATTCCGCTGTGGTATTGGTGAGCGTGATACGATGTTTGATCGCCATATACTGGCACGTAATTACTTTAAAAAACTTGTTGAGTTAGCTAAAGAGCATCCAGGGGAATACGTAAATTTCCACGACGAACAAAAAGGTCGTGGTCACGGAATCGACTACAAACCGGGACCAGCGTGGGTGTCTCAGTATACGAGAAATGCAGTGCCAAAGTCAGTGACTTGGACAGTGATCAAACAGCATGATCGCTACCGCAACCGTCTCTACTGGTTAGCTGTAGATGGAGTCCAGGATGTTCTGCCTTTGAAACTCATTGCGAATTCTGATAGATCTAAGAATATGATCAACATCTCGGCGACGATGACCCTGCGTAGAAAAGGTAAAGTTACGTTGTTAGGTGTGCCAGCAAAAGGAATCAATCTCCGCGTCTACCTCAACGAGACTCTCGTAGACCTCAGTAAGGTGGTGACTATTAACGTGAATGGGAAACAGACATTCAAAGGAATGGTCAAGCCAAGCATGGAGGCTATCATTCGCAGCACTGCTGAGCGAGGCGACCCTAAGCAAGTTTTTCCTGCTCAGGTGAATCTCAAGTTCTAGTGACCGATTGACTAGTAATTATTCACTACAGCTTTCTTGATAGACGAAGGGGGCTGTTTAGTTTAGTGTCACCCCTCTTTTACGCTATATCGTCTGGATGTTAGGCTGTGCTTTGCGATGGGGAAAAGCTTCTTTAAAAGAAGAAGAGGAACTTCTTTCGGGGGCGTTTTTTGTATGAGCCGTCTCCTACGCTGAGCACCTCTACTCTGGCGGTGCTGAGACCTTGTTCCTTGAAGCCTAGCTTCTTGGCTGCTCTTGGACTAACGTCGATGATCCTACCTGGGATGAATGGTCCTCGGTCATTGACTCGCATCTTGAGTGACTTGCCGTTGTCGAGGTTAGTGACTTTAACGCGGCACGGTAGAGGGAGGGTCTTGTGAGCGGCGATGATATGCCAGGGCATGACTTTCTCACCCAGTGATGTATTGCCTCTTTTGAGGCCAAAGAAGGAGGATTCATTATACCAAGACGCGATCCCCACTTCATCATAAGTCAGAGCCTGCTCTACGCTCATTGGCTGGTAATGCTCGCCACGGATGTTGTAGGAGCGAGTCATGTAGCCGTCATAGCCAGACGGTGATGAACATGATGAGGTGAGGCTGATTGCTATTGTGGCGAGGCAAATGCTGATGATTTTAGTGAGGTGCTTCATGGCGGTCAGGTTCTGTTAGATGTGAGAGATGATAGACTCTTTGGAGTAGCGGACTTTAGGTGCTTGAGCAGACTTATCATTCGCATCTCGGTATCCCATAGGGCAGGCGAGCACTGTGGTGTAGCCAGTCCCATCTAGTTCGAGAATAGTATCATATTCTGATTGAACGATACCTTCCATAGGGCATGCGTCGATCCCGAGTGCAGCAGCGGTGGACATGAGCTGTCCGAGTGCGATGTATACTTGGTTCTTGGCCCAAGTGGTGAGTTGCTCATCATCCATAGTGCTGATGAAGTCGCTCATCATACCTTTATACATGTCGAGGTCTGCGATGTCGCCACCACGAGTTTCGTGTGTGCTTCTGATAAATTTATCAATATCGTCCTGCTGAATAGGTGATTGGGCGACTAGAACAATGAGATGAGAAGCGTCTACTACCTGAGGCTGATTCCATGAATGTGGGAGGAGTTCTTGTCTAACAGATTCCTTTTCAACAACGATGAATTTCCAAGGCTGAAGCCCGAATGATGATGGTGTGATGATGAGTGAATCTTCGATGCTTTCCCATATGTCGGCAGGGATTTTTTTGGTTTTATCAAATTGCTTAGTAGCGTAGCGCCACTCCAGTTTTTCTATCCAATCTGTAGGTGTCATATATTCTATTAGTCGTTCTTTTGGTCAATTGTTAGAGGGATGTTTAGTGAGGGTAGTTCTTTAAGCGTGAATCCTAGGATGATGCTAAACTCGCTTCTGTTCCGGTTGTCTCTGTGGAGGACTCCTAGGGTTGCTATCCAGCTGTCGAAGTTGCGGTGGATAGAGTATTGTTGAGTTTCCAGAGTGCTATCATCGAGCTCGAGCTGTTGGTAAATATCGACTCCCCATTTGTCATTGATACGGGTGTATGCTCGGATGTCAATACGGTTACTATCTTCTAGTGTAGGGTGGTTATCGAGGAGTCTGTAGTTAAATGAGACCTCCCAGCTAGAATTCGGCATGAAGCGTGCACCAGTGGCAAATTCTGTAAACCCTGAGCCTGTGCCAGCGATAGGAAATTGGGTTTCTAAGCTGAGTGCCATCCAGGGGACTGGATGCCAGTAAATGTCGTTGTAGAGGTTAGAGAAATCTCTATTTAGCTCTGGATCCTGTATGAAGTAATCGACGTAGGTATTCATGGTGAGCCATGGATGGGTGCCATTACGCTTTGTTAGTAAATGATTCTGCACACCGATTCTGGCAATCGACCAATTATTCAACTCATCGATAGCGGTGAAAGCCCCAACATCGATCGTGCGTGGTCTAGTGGTGGGTGTAAGTCGGTCAATCTTTGTGAATGAACTGTCGAGTTCATTAGTTGAAACGAACGAGAGACTTACGTAAGATCGAATGACGTGCATAAGTTGATTGACACCCCATTTTGAATTCTGAGTATTATAGGCTTGGCTAAATTTTAACGAAGTGTTTAGCTCGGCACTTAGAGTTTTTTTATCGAGTGATTTGTTACTTTCTCCTTCCTGCCAATACTTTGTGTAACCCAGTCCAGCCTTAGGCGTAATGGTGATTCCATCGACAGGGGTAAATGATCTGGATAGCTCATGATAGGTGTGCATGCGGATGAAGTCTCTTTTCGCAAGTAGGTTATTAATTTCATCGATACGTGGGTCACCTCCAATGAGTGTATCGAGTTCTAAATTTAGTTCATCTTGTCTAAACTCGGCTAGATCTTCTCTGTAGAAGCCTACTGAGCTACTGCTTTGATAGAGAGTATTAGTTTTTAGAAATGGACTTTTAGCTCGCTCATAAAATAGTTCAGGTAACCTAGTGTCTGAGTGATAGAAGTTATTTGGCCTGACCCTAGCGTAGACTCCAGCTAAAGAGCTCTTGGTTTCCCTATAAAGACCGATAGTGTTATCTGGCTCTGGATTGAAGGTATAGGTTCTAGGCTCAAAATCTTCTAAGTAATAGCGGTCACTAAGCCAAGTGAGGTTGATGTCCGAGTATATGTTAGCCCCATTTAGTGAGGGTAGATTAAAGCGATTCTTGAACTCTACACGGTAGCGATCTTCGTTGACAAATCCTCTGTCTAGCCCTGATCTGAGCTTGGATGGGTCGAGGTCATTTGTATAGTAAAGTTTGAGCCAGCCTAGGTTTTTGTTGTTCTCTAGTCTGGTGTCAAAAAGATCCACGCCTGTTCCAACTCCTCGGAGTGCTCGGAGATCAAATTGCCACTGAGAGAGTAGCCAACTGTTCTCTCGCTGACCAGTTTCTGGGCTGTATTCACCACCGAGCATCGTGCCGTAGCGGTTCATGAGGAATGGACCCCAGTTAGACCTAGATCCAGGAATGAAATGGTAGCCGAGGTCTTTATTGAGCGATAGAGCTAGGTAGGGGAGGTAACAGATAGGAGTTTCTCTAGCGTAGACCTTAAGGTTGTTAAAGGTGATTTTGTTATTGGGGTAGATAGAAATCTTATCCGCTCTGAGCCAGAAGTTAGGGTTTTCAACATCGTGAGCCGTAAGACCAGCATTTCTTCCTATATAGATTGTTTTACCTTTGTATTGAGTATTCGTGATCTCCTCTGCAGTAAGTAGCACTGGATCAATGCCTACTGTCATCCCTCTGGTATTTATCTTATGGGTAGTATAGTTATAGCATGTTTGATTTCCAATGTAGAGGACAGGACCTTGATAGACCTGGACATTTCCAGTCAGGAGGATTTCTTCTGTCTGTATATTGGCCACCGCTTTGTCTGCAAAGATCTGTGTTCCATTGTCGCCGTAAAGTTTGACCATTCCAGCGAATTCTACTGTTTTAGAGTTAGCCTCAAAATTTAATGTGTTAGAGCTGATACGGACGTTCTTTAGTTTAGTGAGTTGTCCCTGTGTCGCCCCTAGGTCGAAGCCGCTTCCTTTGGCTTTCTTGTTAAGCTCTCCTTGGCGGATGCCTCCATCAATTTCTTGAGCAGAGCTGTGTAGTAAGCTGGCACACCACAAGCTCATCAGCAAAAAGCTGGATTTAGTAAAAGAAATCATCGTATTTATTCATGCCGTTTTAGACCATGAGAGTAAAGGCGAAACATTGTAATTTGATATTAATCAGTACCATCAGTATAAATATTTGTGCCGTACGAAGTTTCGGTTAAATTATAGATATGGAACGAAACACGGTTACGATCATTGGCACTTCAGGGTTCATCGGCTCAGCTGAAGCGATGTGAGGAGATAAGGACAGAGAGAATAGTTTCAACAACTACAGCACTAGCAATAAATCTTCCCCTATAATCCAAGCCTCCACCGAGATGCCAACAATTAATATAGGCACCAAAGAAATCATAGAGTAAACAACTATGCGAGAGAGGCGGTTTCATCCGAGTGTCACAGCTTCCACCATATTACTGCACTGTGCTTCAATCTGTAGTGTTTTTTGTCTTGGTTCCGTTGTTGTTTGTAATTGAGTGAGTCTAATAGTTAACTTTCGTGAATAGATTTTCTGAGTCGGTTACTTTCGTGAATAGATTTTCCAATGCTTGTTTTCGTTGGCTAATCAAAGAGTTATAGTCTTCTTTGGGCACGGGTTGAAAAATAGTGTAGAGAGATGTTGACATGCTTGGACTTTTTTGTAGATTGTGCCCCGCCTCACCCGCCAACGGGAGGACGAGAGAAACAGAAAGCGAGAGTTACTGACCTTAACGGATCAAACTAGCTAATCTTTTAACTTTCCTCGTAACAGATTTTTTTACAACACCTGACTTGGATAATACTGAGTCAGTTTTAGCAAACCCTTCGAAACGGTTTGTTTAGTTATTAATTTAGCAATGAACTGGTTTGAGGGATTAATCTAAGTGGAAGAGGAAAATTGAATTGTGCGCTGCGATTGTGGAGACATGATACGCAGGCAGATGGAGAAAGGGATTTAAACGACTTTCTTGATCACTTGTCAATTTAAGTAAATTAGGTCCATTCTAGCAATAGGGTGGAAATAAAATTACGCCAACCGATTTAAAATTAAGTCCTAGTTAACTAGGCAAATATACGGAGAGTTTGATTCTGGCTCAGAATGAACGCTGGCGGCGTGGATAAGACATGCAAGTCGAACGGAAATATGATTAGTTTACTAAGATTATTTTAGTGGCGGACGGGTTAGTAACACGTGAGCAACTTACCTCAAAGTGGGGGATAGCCTTCCGAAAGGAAGATTAATACCGCATGTGACCTTCGGGTCAAAGACGGCTTAGGCTGTCGCTTTGAGATAGGCTCGCGTCCTATCAGTTAGTTGGTGAGGTAATGGCTCACCAAGACTACGACGGGTAGCTGTTCTGAGAGGAAGATCAGCAACACTGGAACTGAGACACGGTCCAGACACCTACGGGTGGCAGCAGTCGAGAATCATTCACAATGGACGAAAGTCTGATGGTGCAACGCCGCGTGGAGGATGAAGGCCCTAGGGTCGTAAACTCCTGTCATAGCAGAGTAATGCATGATAGTTAATATCTGTCATGTTTGATAGTATGCTAAGAGGAAGGGACGGCTAACTTCGTGCCAGCAGCCGCGGTAATACGAAGGTCCCGAGCGTTATTCGGAATCACTGGGCGTAAAGGGAGCGTAGGCGGCGCGGTAAGTCAGATGTGAAATCTTGGTGCTCAACACCAAAACTGCATTCGATACTGCCGTGCTAGAGTAATGGAGAGGTAACTGGAATTCTCAGTGTAGCAGTGAAATGCGTAGATATTGAGAGGAAGACCAATGGCGAAAGCAGGTTACTGGACATTTACTGACGCTGAGGCTCGAAGGCTAGGGTAGCGAAAGGGATTAGATACCCCTGTAGTCCTAGCAGTAAACGATGTGCGCTTGGTGTGGGAGGGTTCGACCCCTTCTGTGCCGGAGCTAACGCGTTAAGCGCACCGCCTGGGGAGTACGGTCGCAAGACTAAAACTCAAAGAAATTGACGGGGACCCGCACAAGCGGTGGAGTATGTGGCTTAATTCGATGCAACGCGAAGAACCTTACCTAGGCTTGACATGTATCGCTAAGCTGCCGAAAAGCAGTGAGCTTTCGGGCACTTTACACAGGTGCTGCATGGCCGTCGTCAGCTCGTGTCGTGAGATGTTCGGTTAAGTCCGGCAACGAGCGCAACCCCTATGACTAGTTACTAACATGTAATGATGAGGACTTTAGTCAGACTGCCCAGATCAACTGGGAGGAAGGTGGGGATGACGTCAGGTCAGTATGGCCCTTACGCCTAGGGCTGCACACGTACTACAATGCTCAGTACAATGAGACCCGAAACCGCGAGGTGGAGGAAATCTACAAAACTGGGCTCAGTTCGGATTGGAGGCTGCAACTCGCCTCCATGAAGTCGGAATCGCTAGTAATGGCACATCAGCTACGGTGCCGTGAATACGTTCCCGGGTCTTGTACACACCGCCCGTCACATCATGGAAGCCGATCGCACCCGAAGTGCCTGTGTCAACAATGGCAGGGTCCTAAGGTATAGTTGGTAACTGGGATGAAGTCGTAACAAGGTAGCCGTAGGGGAACCTGCGGCTGGATCACCTCCTTTCTATGGAGAAAATATTGTTAATTCAATATAGGTCGACGTCTAAGGATTAAGATGAACTTAATCTAGGACTGAGGATGCGAAAGCCACTCACCAATCAAAAATTACGCGTATCAAAGGTAAGCAACGCAGCGTTCAATTCAATTTTCATCTTTCGCACTGGAAAGAAAACCAAGTCATAACTATTAAGAACAAAATTTAGTAAATCACCTAATAGAAAAGATTTAATCAAGGGGGGTTTAGCTCAGTTGGTAGAGCATCTGCTTTGCAAGCAGAATGTCATCGGTTCGATCCCGGTAACCTCCACCACCTTTATTTTAATAAAGGGCCTGTAGCTCAGTTGGTTAGAGCACACGCTTGATAAGCGTGGGGTCGCAAGTTCAAGTCTTGCCTGGCCCACCATTATTTTACTTTAAGTAAGTTTATTAAATTTTGTTCTTAATATAAAATGTTGTAAGAATATCAAAAGAAGCTTTTTGACAACTGTATAGAAAAACATATTAAGTTTTTCCAGACTGTAAGTTGACTAAGGTCAACTATAAGTAGCAATTTTAACAAAAATGAGACGCTTATTGCAGATCTTGGAAATACTCTAAAAAATATAAACTTCCTGAAGAATGAATTTATCTAACGATAATGAAGTTCTTTAGAAAATAACGTTTATGGCAAACAAATAATAATTTTGGTAACATATGGTGTGGGAAGACTAAGCAAAGATCCCACAGTATTTAAATATACCCCCGTTACCATAGCTGATTTTAAAGATAAGGAATCAAGCTAGAAAGGGCACATAGTGGATGCCTTGGTGCTAGAAGGCGATGAAAGACGTGATAAGCTGCGATAAGCTTCGGTGAGATGCAAATGATCTATGATCCGGAGATTTCTGAATGGGGTAACCTGATACCATTAATATGGTATCGTTCCTTCCTGAATAAAATAAGGAAGGAAACGCAATACCTGCTGAATTGAAACATCTTAGTAAGCAGAGGAAAAGAAATCAAAATGAGATTCCGTAAGTAGTGGCGAGCGAACGCGGAACAGCCTAACCATTAGTTGATTAACGACGATAGGAGAATGCTTTGGAAAGAGCAGACGTAGAGGGTGACATCCCCGTATCCGAAATCCAAGTTAACTAGGTGAAAGTAGCACACCACACGTGAAACGGTGTGTGAAGATGGGGGGACCACCCTCCAAGGCTAAATACTAACTAGCGACCGATAGTGAACAAGTACCGTGAGGGAAAGGTGAAAAGAACCCCTGTGAGGGGAGTGAAATAGAACCTGAAACCATGTGCCTACAAGGTGTAGGAGCTCTTCGGAGTGACTGCGTGCCTTTTGCTTAATGAGTCTGCGAGTCAGTATATGTAGCGAGCTTAACTCCTTTCGGGAGGCAGGCGTAGGGAAACCAAGTCCGAATAGGGCGTCAATGAGTTGCATGTGCTGGACCCGAAACGGAGGTGACCTACCCATGGCCAGGTTGAAGCTTAGGTAAAACTAAGTGGAGGACCGAACCGATGTGTGTTGAAAAACGCTCGGATGAGCTGTGGGTCGGAGTGAAAGGCTAATCAAACCCCGTGATAGCTGGTTCTCCTCGAAATGCATTTAGGTGCAGCGTTATGTGTTGATGAGTGGGGGTAGAGCACTGAAAGGGCTAGGGGGCATACCCGCCTACCAACCCCTATCAAACTCCGAATACCATTCAATAGAACATAGCAGTGAGACAGTGGGGGATAAGCTTCATTGTCGAAAGGGAAACAGCCCAGATCAGCAGCTAAGGTGCCTAAACTATACTAAGTGGAAAGGAAGTGGGATTTCATAGACAGTGAGGATGTTGGCTTAGAAGCAGCCACCATTTAAAAAGTGCGTAATAGCTTACTCATCGAGAGATCCTGCGCCGAAAATGATTGGCGATAAGTATAGTACCGAAGCTCTGGATGTCATTACACCCTCGTGTGTGGTGGCGTGGTAGAGGAGCATTGTAGCAGCAGTGAAGGAGGATGGCGACTGAACCTGGAGCGGCTACAAGAGAGTATGCAGACATGAGTAACGATAAGAGCGGTGAGATCCCGTTCCGCCGTAAACCCGAGGTTTCCTGGGCAATGTTAGTCATCCCAGGGTTAGTCGGGACCTAAGTCGAGGCCGAAGGGCGTAGACGATGGAAAGCAGGTTAATATTCCTGCACGTGCAAAGTGAAGGGGACGCATGATAGAAAGTGATTAGGTTATTGAATTCTGAGATGATACTACGGTTGATTCGCATCACTGGACGTTGTGCCAAGAAAAGCCAACACGATTAACGCACCCCGTACCGCAAACCGACACAGGTGGGTGGGTAGAGTATACCAAGGCGCAAGAGTGAAACCTGGTCAAGGAACTCGGCAAAATGGCTCCGTAACTTCGGGATAAGGAGTGCCCCCTTTTTTGGGGGGCCGCAGTGAAATGGCCCAACCGACTGTTTAGCAAAAACACAGCATTGTGCTAAGATGAAAATCGACGTATACGATGTGACACGTGACCAATGCCAAAAGATTACGGTAAGATGTTAGCTCTTCTGAGCGAAGCTTCGAGCCCAAGTCCTGGTGAATGTCGGCCGTAACTATAACGGTCCTAAGGTAGCGAAATTCCTTGTCGGGTAAGTTCCGACCTGCACGAATCGTGCAACGAGTTGGGCGCTGTCTCGACCAGGTGCTCAGTGAAATTGTAACGCCGGTGAAGATGCCGGCTACCCGCAGAAGGACGGAAAGACCCTATAGACCTTAACTGTAAGCTGTTATTGATTATTAGATCTCAACGCTCAGCATAAGTGGGAGACTGTGAAATGTATATTTAGGTATACATTGAGTCGTCAGTGAGATACCACCCTTTGCTTTTTGATAATCTAACCTCGAGCCCTGAAGCGGGCCGAGGGACCATGGCAGCCGGTCAGTTTTACTGGGGCGGTATCCTCCTAAAGAGTAACGGAGGAGCGCGAAGCTTGGCTCAGCACGGTCGGTAACCGTGTGTTGAGTGCAAAGGCATAAGCCAGGCTAACTGTGAGACCTACAAGTCGAGCAGATACGAAAGTAGGCCTTAGTGATCCGGTGGTAGAAAGTGGAATTGCCATCGCTCAACGGATAAAAGGTACCTTAGGGATAACAGGCTGATCGCGCCCAAGAGTTCATATCGACGGCGCGGTTTGGCACCTCGATGTCGGCTCGTCGCATCCTGGGGCTGGAGAAGGTCCCAAGGGTTGGGCTGTTCGCCCATTAAAGCGGCACGCGAGCTGGGTTCAGAACGTCGCGAGACAGTTCGGTCCTCTATCCTCTGTGGGCGTAGGAAAATTGTGGGGTTCAAACTCTAGTACGAGAGGACCGAGTTTGACGTACCTCTGGTGTTCCTGTTGTTCTGTCAAGAGCATCGCAGGGTAGCTAAGTACGGATTAGATAAGCGCTGAAAGCATCTAAGCGCCAAGCTATTCCCAAGATTAATTTTCCCTGAAGGATCGTGGAAGACCACCACGTTGATAGGCTGGGGGTGTAAGTACAGCAATGTATTCAGCTCACCAGTACTAATCATCCGTTTGGCTTGATTCCTTAGCCTTTAAACATTAGTTATAAAGCAGGAAGTTAAGAAAATTAGAAATACAATCCAAGATCAACAGCTTCAATCGGCGACGATTGGAGTAAATGTTAAACGCAAGTAAGCACTTTGTTGAAATTAAAACAATACAGTCCAGTGTCGTTTTGATAGTCAAATATCGATAAGACACTAAACGATGAACTTAATATGTCTATACAGCTTGTCAGCTGCTTTTTACCTATACAATCTAGGTAAACGCTCTAACAAATCAAAAGGAAACAACAACAATCCAAAAAGCACACACTGATGTCGGCAGAAGCCTGATGTAGAGCACGTAATATTGAAGTTCTACACTAGTATTCTGGTGACCATAGCAAGTTGGAACCACCCGGTCCCATTCCGAACCCGGAAGTGAAACGACTTTGCGCCGATGGTAGTTGGACGATAGGTCCTGTGAGAGTAGGTCGTCGCCAGTTCTTTATGCCCTGCTTTAGTTAACGCTAAGGTAGGGCTTTTTTTGATTATTTTTTAGGAAATAAACATAGTAACTGATCGAGAAATCTAATAACTAATGTAACTTTCTCTTCGTTGGTTAATTGTTGATGTTTTTCTTGAGGTGACTGATATCCATGCCGTAAATTTTAAGAGTAATGTCTGGAGTAACCAGCCGACACCTATACATAAAAAGCATCTCAACTAATATTAGCTGAGATGCTTGACTTTTAAAAGTATGGTATACAATTTCGGTAATTACTTACTACGGCGTAAAATCAGAGCTAGGGCTCCAAGACCAATGAGGGCTGTGGAAGATGGCTCGGGGACTGGTGATATATCTCTGAGCTGATATCCTGACATGAAATTGCTTCTACCAGAACCGATTCCAGAATGGAAGTCTTGTGTGGTAGCATCAGCAGTAAATGTGCCAATGATCCACGCTCCATTTTCTACAGATCCAGAAGATCTTTTTTGAACAGTGATACCATCACCAACGTTCATCGTAGGGATGATTCCTGGCCTGTTGTTGCCGTAGAAGCTTTGAAGTTCATATTCAACTCCGATCGTTAGACCTGTCAATGTGACAGGGTTAGTATTTTCATAGTTATAATTAGCCTGTAGGTATAGTAAATCAAGATTTGCATCACCTGTGCTAACTCCGTAGGTTTGGTCATCATAATAGCCAGTATCAAAAAGGTTAGTAGCCGTGAAGACTACTCCATTGATTGTCGTTGTATCAGTCGCTTCTCGAGCATCAGTATTCACTAGGTTCCATGCTTCTATAGAAGTGCCCTTGGTGCTAATTTCAGACGCCGCAGCGTCTAGATCAAATTCTCCCCATGCTATAGTAGCTGCTGAGGATGATGCCATCATCGCTGTGGATGTCGCCAGAGCGACCGTATATTTATTAATCCGTGTTTTATTATTTATTGTGTATTTCATGCTTCAAGTTAGTTAGTATTTATTTAGAAGGAGTTACTCGAAGGAGTAACTCGAAGGAGTAACTCGAAGGAGTAACTCGAAGGAGTAAAACTGTTACGATTTATAAAATCAGTTTGCAAGATAAAAAATTCAAAAACCGAAAAATGGATCCATCCTCAGCATGGATCGGACTAACTGGAAGTTTTTAACGCCAACAAAAGGCATTCCTTTCGAGCTGGTAATTCGTTCGCTCTGCGATGTAAAGGTGTTAAAATTTGATTTAAATTCTGATGCAAATCAAAAGTTATTGAATTTAATAGTAAAAGCGTCTAAGGACACCTGTGAGAAAGTGCAGAGTAATCCAATTGAACGTTCGCGTCCCAACGAAGTGGGGAATGATATTGAACCTTTCGTAATGAATGCTTTGAAGAATCTTGGGCTAACTGCTGGCCGACCTAGTGCTAGAAGCGGTAGGGGTAAATCAACAGGCTATCCTGATGTCCGAATAGAAAGTTGTGATTACCCGGTATATCTCGAAGTGAAGACTTTTGCTGCCGCAAATAAATCAACTACTCAGCGTTCTTTCTATTTGTCGCCTTCGGGTGCCCCTAAAGTTACTGAAGATGCTTATCATCTTTTAGTGGGGTTCGAAATCGAGCGTGAAGGTAATCTGTATAGACCAGTAGCTTTTGAGATTGTGGAGTTATATGGGTTGAAATGTGATATGAAATCTGAGTTTAATTCAGATAATAAACGTCTTTATGAAGAGGGTAGAATTCTAGCGACAGGGCGAGTTTAAAGTTTGAGAGCTGCTAAGAATGATATGAGTTCTCTGAAGGGGTGACAAAACAGCTGTTTTGTCAACATTCTGCTTGCTTTGTGGATGATTCTGACTAGAACTGCGGCTTACATTTTTCCTGCTAATGAGGTTGTTCGTGCCTCGTCATTCATTGGCTTCACGAGGTTTTAAGGGAAAAAATATGAAAACCAAGGAACATAACCTTAACTTAAACAAACAATAATTATGAGTATTAATGCTGAACTCTCGGATTTGATTGATTCAAAATTCCGTGAATTTAAAGAAGGTAGTATCGTTAACGGCACTATCATTGACATCCGCCCACAGGTAATCCTCGTGGATATCGGGTATAAATCTGAAGGTGCAATCCCAACATCAGAATTTGAAGACGAAGAAATCGAAGTTGGTGACGTCGTAGAAGTGCTTCTCATGAAACTAGAGAATGATGATGGAATGGTCGTGCTCTCTAAAGAGAAAGCAGCTCACAGACAGAACTGGGAAAAGATTGTCAAGGTTTACGAAGACGGTGGTCTTGTTAAAGGCAAGGTCAAGAGTGTGGTCAAGGGTGGTCTTATGGTGAACGTTGGAGTGGAAGCATTCCTCCCAGGTTCACAGGTTGATATTATCCCCCCAAAAGATCTTTCCGAATATGTCGGTAAGGTATTCGAATTTAAGATCGTTAAAGTTAACGACGAGCGTCAGAACGTTGTTCTTTCACGTCGTGAAGTAATCGAAGCTGAGCGCAGCGAGCTACGCCAGCAGTTCCTACAGACTGTTAAGGTAGGCGATAAAGTTGAAGGTATTGTGAAGAACATCACAGACTTCGGTGCATTTGTTGATCTTCAGGGCATGGACGGACTTCTCCATATTACAGACATGAGTTGGGGTAGAATTTCTCACCCATCTGAGATGTTACACATCGGCAAATCACTCAACGTTCAGATTCTTGACGTTGACCGTGAGAAAGAGCGTGTTTCACTCGGCTTTAAGCAAATGCAGGACAATCCATGGGAAGACATCGAAGCTAAGTTTTCAATTGGCCAGCAGGTTAAAGGAAAAGTTACTAAGCTACTTCCATACGGAGCATTCATCGAGATCGAGAAGGGAGTCGAAGGACTCGTTCACGTCTCTGAGCTATCATGGGTTAAGCGCATCACACGTCCATCTGACGTTCTTGAGCTAGACCAGGAAATTAACGCAGTTGTTCTCGGTATTTCTATCGAAGAGCAGAAGATCTCTCTCGGAGTTCGCCAGTTAGAGGCTAACCCATGGGACGAAATCGAAGCTCGCTACCCTATTGGGCAGCGCATCACAGGTGCTGTGCGTAACCTCACTACTTACGGTGTATTCGTAGGTCTTGAAGAGGGAATCGATGGAATGATTCACGTATCCGATCTATCATGGACACGTAGGATCAACCATCCATCAGAAGTTCTTAAGAAGGGCGACGAAGTTGAGGCAGTAGTTCTCAGCATCGACAAAGAGAACCAGCGTGTATCACTCGGTATTAAGCAAGCTGAGAACGATCCATGGGCTGACATCGACGATAAGTTCAAGGTAGGTGACATGGTCAAAGGATCAGTTGCTAAGATTGCTTCATTTGGAGCATTCGTAAACCTCCAGGACGACATCGACGGACTCATCCACATCTCTCAGCTATCTGAAGAGCACGTGGAGAAAGTTAAGGATGTTCTCAAGGTAGGTGACGAAGTGGAAGCACGCGTCATCAAGGTGGACAAAGTAGAGCGCCGTATCGGACTCTCAGTCAAGGCTGTTGAATACAGTGCAGAACAGCTCCAGAAGGAGTCTCAGTCATTCGAGACACTCAAGCCATCAAGCGAGATGGTTGGACTAGAGCAGGCATTCGACCTTGTCTCACCATCTACTGAAGAGTGGAGCCCATCAGAAGATTAATTTCTATTCATAGGAATTAATAGATTCTAACAATTTCAAAGCCGTTCGGATTTTCGAGCGGCTTTTTTTGTTTGTTTGTAATACTCGGCTATTTCTTGTCATTAGGTAGTGAGCTATAATATATTAGTGCTCAGCTAAGTATGGTCTATTCTCAAATCAAATATCTCCAGCTAGTGATTAATCTCCACATAGCATTGCTGCTAGAGTGGATGCTGCTGATGTGTTGCAGGAGAGGAATGTGATACTCTGGAATAAGATGAATACCTTTGAGATGGGGACAAACTTCAAGGTTTTCTCCTGTGGTGTAGCTCGTCTGAGAACTAAGGAAGGATTGCGTTGGGACAAGGAAAATGAATGGCTAGTATTTACTCCAGTATAGTTGAACGGATTAGTGAGCGATTCTCGACATCTAAAAACTCGACTGGTGATTTTTAGTTTGCTTTACGCTTATGCATGGAAAAACTTAATGGATCAGAGATAGATCTATTACAAAAGTGCTATGAGGATAAATTAACTGTAAGGTCCATTGCTCTACAGGCTGGAAAGAAACAAGGGGCATTACAGTAGGCATTTTTCCGCCTCCATAAGGCTCTACGTAATTGCATCGAGCATAAACTAGAAACAGAAGTTCAACGATGAAATCTCATATTATTAATTTAATAGGCTAGAGATGGTCACAGTAGATGATTTTGCAGAACTCCAAAGAGCTCTTAAATGTGATCCCGAGGAGTTTGAGTGAGCCAGCCTGAAGGGATGAATGTTATTCCGTTCTATCGTTCGTGTCGCAGGGATTGCGGTGCATGTTTACGCCAGTTACTCGGCACTGTGGCAACCGATCTAATAGATCGGTTCAGCCTGTTGTGGTTATCAATGATACTGAGCTAATCAGTCGCTCTGGGGTAGAGAGCGTGGTGGAATCACAAACAGTCAGGATGCAGTATGGGGTAATTCTAAATTAGAGGTTGGTTCTTGGTTGAAGCCCGTTGCCTACACAGTCGGAGGTTCCAATAATTTAAGCACGTGGTCTTGAAATTCACCTAACACTTGGTAGCGATTTCGATGAAGTTACCGTGGAGACAGATAATACGACTTCGGCTTCTGTTCGTATTAAAGTAGAGTGAATTCATTTTCATCGGAAGTTCCAGCGGTCAAACCCTATCGCTTTAGTATTCGCGGCTTAGGAGGTAGTGGGCGATTTGCTCTAGTCGGGATGCTTTTTTACCTAGAGGTTTGAGGGCGTCGAGGGATTTCTTTGTGAGGTGCTGAGCTTCTTTTCGGGAAGCTTCGAGACCTAAAATCGCTGGATAAGTGGACTTATCTACGGCTTCGTCTTTACCGGCGGTCTTGCCTAGCTGCTCAGTGGTCTGGGTGACATCTAATATGTCGTCGATGATCTGGAAGGCTAATCCTAGGTTGTAGCCAAATGTAGTGAGTGCTTCTAGTTTAGCAGGTGTGACATTGGCAGTCATGGCGCCTAATCGGATTGAAGTCGTTAGGAGTGCCGCTGTCTTAGCTTCGTGGATCTGGATCAGTTGCTTTTTGTTGAGATCTTTACCTTCTCCTTCGAGGTCTAGGATCTGTCCGCCGATGAGCTTTCTGCTACCACCAGTGACGGCTAATTCGGTCACGTAGTCACCTACATGGTAGCGTTTAGTCGCTGGGGTTTTAGCGATGATGATGAAGGCTTCGGTGAGTAAGGCATCACCGCAGAGGACTGCTATTCCTTCCCCGTAGACTTTATGGCTGGTCGGTCTGCCACGTCTTAAATCGTCATCATCCATGCATGGGAGATCATCGTGCACGAGGGAATAGTTATGCATGAGCTCAACGGCACAGGCTGGAGCTAGCGCATCGGTAGTATCTCCGCCACAGGCTTCTGTGGCAGCGAGACAGAGAATAGGACGCAATCTTTTTCCACCAGCAAAGATGCTGTAGCGCATGGCTTTGTGGATGGTGGTCGGTCTGACATTTTCTCTAGGGAGTTGACGCTTGAGTTCAGTGTCGACTAGTTTTTGCTGCTGTTTAAGCCATGGTTTGAGATCGCTCATAGGATGATTTGATTAAAGTATTTCTGCGATCTGGACTGCATTGAGTGCAGCACCTTTTCGGGCTTGATCACCTACTACCCAGAGGGCGAGGGCGTTTTCTACTACCTTGTCCATGCGGATACGGCCTACGAGACAGTCGTCTTTGCAGGTGGTGTCTAGTGGCACTGGATAGCTTTCTATATCTGGATCATCCTTAAGCTTTACGCCTGGATAGTCTGCGTATGCTGCTCTAGCTCCGGCGACATCGATTGGTTTTTCAAACTGTGCTGTGATGGAAACCGAGTGAGAACGATAGACTGGGACACGAACACAAGTGCAAGTGATTTTGAGGTCTGGAACTCCGAGGATCTTACGGCTTTCGAAGAGTATTTTCAGCTCTTCCTTAGTGTATCCACCTTCTTGGAAGACGTCGATGTGTGGGATGACGTTGGATGCGATCTGCACTGGGTAAACATTGATGAGGTCATCACCGATTACAGTTCCTTCAGCGAGTGCTTTAGTCTGAGCTTCTAGCTCTACGATGCCTGCTGTGCCTGAGCCAGATACAGCTTGGTATGAAGACGCGATGATTGATTTTAGACCATACTTCTGGTGCAGTGGGAAGAGGCCCATGAGCGAAATGATAGTGGTGCAGTTCGGGTTAGCGATGATGTTTTTAGGGAGATTCTTGGCGGCCTCTGGATTGATTTCAGGGATGATGAGTGGGATATCTTCAGCCATGCGGTAAGTAGATGAGTTATCGATGATGATACAGCCCACTTTAGCGGCAGAAGGAGCGAACTCTAATGAGGTGTCACTACCTGTAGCGAAGAGTGCGATGTCGATTCCAGCAAAGCTATCGTGGGTGAGTTTTTTAATGGTAATCTCTTGTCCACGGAAGGTGCGGGTTTTCCCTGCTGAGCGAGCTGATGCTAGTAGAGTGAGTTCCTTGATCGGAAAATCTCTCTGGGCTAGACAGACTAGTATTTCTTCTCCTACTGCTCCAGTGGCTCCTACGATGGCGATGTTTTTAGCTTCTTTCATACTGATGGTATTGGTTTAGGTGGGAAAGATAGATAAATCTAGATGAATGGCAATACGTGATTCTGTGTGTAAGGTTAAACTGGTGAAGATTCAGGTTCTAAAGTAATTTAGCAGAAGCAGGGTGAACAAAAAAATACGCATAAGAGTATTATGCGTATTTTAAAGTGATGAGATAGGGGTGGAAGTTATATTTATACCGAATCCCTATCTTGATGAGAGGTTCAAGCTGATTACTTTTTCTGAAATAGCCTAGCGTATGGAGAGAGCAGTACTTTGAGTAGTTTGAAGATGAGGAGTGTCACTCCGACGGTGAGGATGAGTCCTAGCACTACGACGGCGATGAGTCCCCAGATCGGGATACTCCACTTACTCTTGAGGAATCTTAGCTTTGGGTTTCCCAGTAGGCTCATGAGTTTAAACATGATGCGCGGCTTGAGTGGGAGGTTTGGTAGCTTAGAAAGATCTGGCATCCCATTAGCTCCACCTGCTCCAAATGCAGCAAACGGGTTGTCCGTTTGCTGATTTTTACTTGGCTTCTTTGGAGCTGGCTTACTCTGCTTCGCTTTGGTCGATTTCTTAGAGGAAATGACTTTGACTTCTGCTTCGATAACTTTTTTACTCATGGCATGTTAGATCTGGATGAGAGTTTTCTCAGTCTCGGCATCGATGATGGCGAAGCGTTCACGGTGGAGTGAGGTATCGGTGCGGAAGATGAGTCTGCCGTTGTGACTACGCTCTAGTTCCACGAGGATTTTAGAGTCCTGTTGCTTGAATCTGTTAAGAACTTCTGGGTTCACCATGACGATGAGGTTACCGTGTTCTTCTTGCTCCTGGTTACGCTGGATTAGTGTGTTCAGTGTGCGTTGGATCTCTACTGACATGGTCATAGTCGTCTTAACACGTGCTTTACCTTGGCAGTATGGGCATGGCTCATACATGGTGTCACGGAGTGATTCATTGAGACGCTGACGGGTCATCTCCATGAGGCCGATCGTTGAGATCTGCATCACTTGAGTCTTCGCTTTGTCACGCTTGAGGCGTTCCTTCATGACTCTGTATACTGCTTGCTGGTCACGGCGCTGGCGCATGTCGATGAAGTCTACTACTACGAGTCCACCGATGTTTCTGAGACGTAACTGACGAGCGATTTCTTCAGCGGCTTCGAGGTTGGTTTCAGTGATCATTTTCTCTACGTCCTTTGAACCTTTGTTACGGCCAGTGTTGACGTCGATCGCGATGAGAGCTTCTGTTTCATCGATCACGAGATAGCCGCCACATGGGAGCCATACTTGACGGGTGAATGCTTCGTCGATTTTCTTTTGGATACCAATCTTGTCGAAGATGGGTTGCTTAGATGGTAGGTAGTGAATACGGCGTTTCGCTCTGCGGGAAATTTTCCCTGCTACTTTACGCATGAACTCGGTGGTATCGAGGTCATCACAGATTAGCTGATCCACATTGTCAGTGAGGAAATCTCTAGCGGTGCACTCGATAAGTCCTGGCTCTTGAAATGCGATGACTGGTGCTGGCTTATCGTCACGCTTGATCTCGATATCATTCCACTGCTCTAGGAGCATGGCTAGGTCACGGACAAAGTGGCGAGCACGCTGACCGATAGAAACGGTGCGCATGATAATGCCCATGCCGTCTGGGATTTGAAGTTTTTGTATGATGCGGCGGAGGCGCTGGCGTTCCTTAGGATCATCGATCTTACGTGAGATGCCGAACTGCTCTGAGAATGGCATGAGAACGAGGTAGCGTCCTGCGAGTGAGATGTTAGTAGTAACACGAGGGCCTTTGTTTCCGATCGGTCCTTTGGAGACTTGGATGAGGATTTCTGAGCCGATCGGGTAGATGCTTGGGATGTCTTTAGACGTGATTTTCTTCTGTTTTTGCTTCTTCTTTCCTTCACGCTGAATTTCTTCAAATCCACCATCAAGTGCTGCTGGGATAGCGTCCCAGAAGTGGAGGAATGCGTTTTTGTCCATGCCGATATCTACGAACATGGCTTTGAGGCCTTGCTCGATGTTTTTGACAGTGCCTTTGAAGATTCCGCCAACGATGCTGGCTTCGCCTTCACGCTCGACGTTGTATTCTTCTAGGCTGTTATTTTCTAGAAGAGCGACTCGGCGTTCGAGTTTTTCTGAGTTGATAATGAGAGTGATTCCTTTGCTCAGATCTGGTGTGCTGGCAGTGAGACCGAAAGCTTTTTTGATTTTACTGATCATAATAATGTTAGTTAATGTTATAAATTGATGGGTTGAAATATTGTTTTTGTTAGATATGGTTAGATGATAAGTTTTTATTCGACTGGTATGGCTTTAGGGATGACTTTTTGTAAGCCACGTTCGTCGATTTTAGGTGTTATTTTTGGTTTGGATAAATTGAATATTGGCTTTTTGTCTTTGCGGACGATTTCGATAGCTTCTGCTTCGTCACCAGTCTCACCATCGTCGAAGATAGAGTTGAGCGGGTTAATGCTAGGGATGATGATTTCCTCGATGAGGTCTTGATGGCCGATGTATGGTTTACTCGCAGCTAGCTTGTGCTTCTTGCCTACCTCTATTTCGAAGAGTCCAGAGAGGATGAGATTCACGAGAGGCCCAGCGACTTTTCCTCCACTACCTCCACGTTTTACGGCGACGATGACAACATAGCGTGGGTTATCATAAGGAGCAAATGCGGCGGCCCATGCAACGTGGGTTTTAACGCCTTGGTCAGTTGTTTGAGCAGTTCCGGTTTTAGCTCCGATAATCATGTCTTTTGGACAAGTTCTTCTGGCTGTCCCGCCTACTGCGGTGGCTGCAAGTCTCATGCCGTAGCGAATAGTGGTGAGGTGTCCTTCTTCGATGCCTTCTGTGAGTAGATTAAGTTTAGCTGGCTGAGCGTAGTTTTTAGATTTTTTAGTGTAGGTGTTAGTGACTTTACTGATGATACGTGGCTGGTAGTATTTGCCTCCATTGGCTACTGCTGAGAAGATGGAGGCTATCTGTAGTGGAGTCGCTTGGCAATCTCCTTGACCTATTCCCATCATGCCTGTTTTGGCATTATCCATACGGGATTCAGGGTAATTCTTGGTCCAGCGAATGCTCCCAGGTAGGATGCCTCTGGCTTCTCTAGGGAGGCGAATACCTGTCTGGCTACCGAGTCCGAGCATTTGGAACACTTCGACTACTTTTTTGTATCCGATGGTGTTGCAGATCTTCATGAAGAAAGGATTACATGAACGTTGGATCGCTTCTGTAAGAGCTAGCGAGCCGTGCCCAGCGGTCTTCCAGCACTTGATTTTTAGATTACCGTAAGCAATGTGGCCAGGACAGTTACAGTTGAATCTGTGCATGTTGTATTTACATCCAGCTATCGCGGTGGGAATTTTAAAGGTAGAGCCTGGTGTTAAATTACTGATTGCTCTGTTGATGAATGGGGCTGCTGTATTGTTTGTGTAGAATGCGTAGCGTTCGGTGCTGATGCTCGGGATGAAGTCATTAGGATCATAGTTAGGCACAGATGCCATTGCTAGGACTTCTCCCGTGTTAGGATTCATGACTACACAAGCGGCTTTGCCTGTTTGATGGAGGGACTTTTCTACGAGTTGTTGGATATGGGTGTCGATGGTTAGGTAAACATCTGATCCTGGACCTGGCGGCTGGTAGTCAATGACTCCGAGGTTTTTATTTTTATCACTCTTGAGGATTTTTTTGACTCCTTCTCTGCCAGTGAGCTCTTGGTTCATGCTTTTCTCGATGCCAGCCACGCCTTTTGAGTCACCGATGTAGTGGTTGAAGTCGTCTGAAATCTCGCCTTTTTCCCATTGTTTGGTGTAGCCTAGGATGTGTGAGGCTGTTGCTCCGAGTGGGTATTTTCTAGATGGGGCTGCATCGATATAGACTCCAGGGAGCTGGATATTTTGTTCGGCGAACTTGGCAAATTCATCGTAGCTGAGGTCTTTTCTGAATATGAATGGGACGAGTCCACCGTGGGTGCTGTAGTGAGCCTCCATCGCTGCTGCACTGTATTTGGCGTCAAGCCCGATACCCGCTAGGTAAGGTCGGATAGTTTCGTTGACCATGCCCGCAATGTTAGTTTTCTTAAATTTCTTAGGTGATCCCTTGTAGTTCGTTAATATGGTGTGCTTGAGAGTTATTCCAAATTTATCGATGTAGTTTTTATGGATTTCAGCGAGGTTAAAGTAAACGATGTAGCTTTGGTTATTTTGAGCGAGAGTGATTCCGTTACGGTCTTTGATTTCACCACGGATGCCGGGTTCACGGATAGTTTCTTCTCTGTTAGAAGGGACTTTAGCGTTATAGTATTCGGTCTTTTTTACCTGCATTTCATAGAGGCGTGAAAGCAGAACCCCTGTCCCTAGTAGGACTAAGGTAGTGAGAAAATAGAGTCTGTATCTGAAGCGTGGAGTGTGCATGGCTACTGGCTTTCTTTTTCTAGAGATTTGAATTTAAAGTAACGATGCTTTAGGCCGTCGTAGCGGATAGTGTGATCGAACCACCGAGAGAGCTTGAAAAGGATTAAAAAAAGGAGTGGAGAGCAGAGCATGGTGAGCAAGGCTGAGATGAAGATCTGTTGGAAAACGTTATAAGGTAGCGTGAAGTCACCACGGACAACATTGATGAGTAAGTATTCTGCGAGTAGGTAGAAAAAGGTGGCGACTCCAGTGAGTATGGCGGAAAGTTGCCAAACTCCTTTACGGAATAGTGGCTGCACGCCCTGCATGAAGACTCCCATGATAGCGTAGAGGATGATGGAGTAGCCGAAGCGGATCTGATCCACGGGGTGATCATAGACAGTAGGGTCACCGCCAGCAGGGCTGAGGGTGTTTTGAGAATCCCAGATGAATCCACAGAGGAAGGCGAGAGCTAGCATCGGGGAGAATCCTACTGTGACTGCACAGCAGAGGAATGTTAGAGGCAGGATATAGATCTTGGCATCATACCACCCAGTCACCGCTGGCAAGAACTGCTGAAACATGCAGGCCAGAAGGACTAAAATAAAGATGCTGGTGTGGTAACGGATCACTGAGTGAGGACAAATACGGTGTGTAATACCGCAAAGTTCACTGCTGGTTTCACCTGTGCCTCAGCGTTAATAGCACCACGTTCAACGGAAACGATAGTGCCTAACACTACGCCCTCTGGGAATAATCCGCCTCTACCTGTAGTGACGACTTTTTGTCCTTGTTTGACGTTGGTGTTACGAGACAGATACTGTAAGCACAGCATGGGCTTGTTCCCATTCTGAGCTCTCTGTCCGCTAAGTATGCCTACTTCTTGAATTCCGCCATTTATCTCTACTTTCGCAGAGACTTGGCAGGCTTCATCGGTAAGCAAAATCACAGTTGAGGACTCATCGTCTGGTCGGTCTACCTTACCAACGAGTCCTTCAGCAGCGATCACGGGTTGCTGTGCGCTAATCCCATGATCTAAGCCTCTATCTATCTGAGAGGTTTCCCACCAGTTAGAAGGCTTGCGGCGAATGATTTTTGCAGCAATTACGCTGAAAGGGGTGCGGTGCTGGAAATTTAGCGCCGCTCGCATCTGGATATTTTCTTGTTCCAGTTTACGAAGGCCCGAAATTTCTGTGCGCAACTTGACGAGCTCAGTTTCGGCTAGTTCTAGCTTGGCTGAGAGCTCACCGGAGTGAACTATCTCGTCGTTAAAAGATCTGATTTTTGTCTCCATCGATGAGCCACCATCTACGAATGGGCTGATGATGGAGAAGTAGGCACTCTGGATCTTACGCACGCTGGTATCACTTCTCGTAAGTGCCCAAGCGAGGGCGCAGAGAAATAGAAGTAGGGTGATAAGGTTTAGTGGCTTCATGAGAGAAGGGTGTTATTCCATGTTACTAACACGGCGCAGGAAGTTGATTTCTTGGAGGGCTTTTCCTGTTCCTTCAGCGACAGCGCTGAGCGGGTCGTCTGCTATGTGGACTGGTAGGCCAGTCTCTAGCTTGAATCGTCTATCGAGTCCTTTGAGAAGAGCTCCTCCGCCAGCGAGCATGAGTCCACGGTCTACGAGGTCGGCAGCTAGTTCTGGTGGACAGCGCTCCAGTGTGGTGCGGATTGCGTTAACAATAGAGGAAAGTGGGTCGGCGATGGCTTCACGGATTTCCTCAGATGAGATTTTCATGGTTTTAGGGAGACCTGCTACGAGGTCACGGCCTTTGACTTCCATGGTGAGTTCCTTAGGGAGCTCCATGGCTGAACCTATGCGGATTTTAATTTCCTCAGCGGTGCGTTCACCGATCATGAGGTTATATGCACGCTTCATGTAGGAAATGATGGCTTCGTCAATTTCATCACCAGCGGTGCGGACTGAACGGCTGTAGACAATTCCGGCTAGTGAGATGAGGGCGACTTCGGTAGTTCCTCCGCCGATGTCTACGATCATGCAACCAGATGCTTCCTGGACTGGGAGTCCTACTCCGATCGCCGCTGCCATTGGTTCCTCGATGAGGTAGACTTCACGAGCTCCTGCTTGCTCAGCGCTTTCTCTGACAGCACGGCGTTCTACCTCAGTGATGCCAGATGGGATGGCGATGAGGACTCTTGGGTTTGAGTGTTTTTTATTATTGGCTTTACGGATGAAGTGGCGAAGCATGGCCTCTGTTACTTCGAAGTCAGCGATGACTCCGTCCTTTAGTGGGCGAATGGCGACGATGTCACCAGGAGTTCTTCCTAGCATTCGCTTGGCGTCGTCACCCACAGCAAGGACGATGTTAGTACCAGCTTTGACAGCGACTACTGAAGGTTCACGGAGGACGATGCCTTCGTCTTTGAGAAAGACGAGGGTGTTAGCGGTGCCTAGATCGATACCGATGTCGTTGGAGAACCAGCGACCTAAAAATTTAGAAAACATGAATTGATTAAAGTGGTGATTGGGAAAGAGTGGAAATTGTTGTTCATGCTGATTTTCCTATAGTCGGAAAGTTTAGCATAAGTTTGTTACGCTGTATCTTGGGTGATGTTTCAAAAGAAATTGATACTAGCAATTTATTGCTACGCACATGCGGGACTATCTGTATAATTTGCACAATGGTCAAGGCGGATGTTTGGCAATATGAGATTAAATTGCCCTTTAATAAGGAAGATTTTGGATTTAGGGGGTGAAATGGGGGCTGAAGTGAGTGGTCAGAGAATGTAGATGTGCTGAAATAATCGGTTAAGAACTCACGTATGAGTAGGGCGGGCGATATCTAGATGTCATTCTTAGGAAAATGGTATGACTTGCAAATGTAGGGTTTGACGTTAGAGTAATTCCCACGAACCGCTATGAAAACAGCATATAAAATATCTATCAGCGTCATCGCTCTACTCATGATGAGTGGGCTCAGCTCCGCACATGTCTCGTCGAATAATAGCTTAACTAAAGGGGGCATGAGTCTCTATGAGTTAATCATTACCAAGGGAGGATTTGTTATCTATCCGCTTGCTGTGATTTCAGTTCTGACAGTGATCTTGATTTTCTTTTTCTTAATTACTATTCGTAGACGTAAGGTGGTGAGTGATAGGTTCATGGCGAATGCCGAAATCTTAATCCATAAGAAGGACTACCTCGGTCTAGTAGCTCAGTGTAACAATAGTGGTGAAAGTATGGCTAGGATCACTGAGAGAGCGGTGATCTTCATGACTAAAAACACAGGTGTGGCGATCAGTGATGTGCGTGATGTAGCTGAGGCTGAAGGGTCTCGGCAGTCTGGTATGCTGAATAATCGGATCAGCTATTTGTCAGATATCGGCTCAATCGCTACGATGATGGGTCTATTAGGAACGGTGATTGGTATGATTGAGACATTTATGTCCATCTCTCAGGGTAATGTGGATGGAGTCCAACAAATGAAAGTAGCGGAAGGCGTTTATCCTGCTCTCATTACTACAGGAATGGGCTTAAGTATCGGTATTGTAGCGATGATATTCTATTCATTTTTCAGGGGGAAGGTGCAGAAGTATGTGTCTGAGCTAGAGGCCGCCGCAACACACTTGTTAGCATTAATTTCTGCACAGCATAATAGAAGTGCTATGTTACGTTCTGAGCGCATGGAATCGAACAGGAATTTCTATGACAGACCTGATGACATGGGGGCAATCGGCGATGATTTTGCGATGCCGGAGCAGCAAGGAGGTATAGCAAGACGGGAAGATCCTCTGGATCAAGAGGGTATTCAGGGGCCCCTTCCGATGAGAGATAAAAGAGACAATAGGACGGTAGAGGGTATTTAGTTTAAACTAAGGTCTCAGGTTTCACTATGAAATTTAACAAACATACAGCCCCTCCAGCGGGATTCCAGTTAGCTCCGATGATTGATATTGTCTTTCTGTTGCTAGCGTTCTTCATCGTGACTTACCAGATGACAGATCAGGAGAAGGATCTGGAAGTTCAGCTACCTACTGCTGAAGAAGGGCAAGCTAGTCCTAGAAGTCATCTAGAAATCGTGATCAACATTCATGAGTCAGGTAAAGTGGTCATTGATAAAAAAGTATACACCCTGGATGAACTCCAAGTGAGGATGAGTAATCTAGTGCGTGTGAATAAAAGTCAGCCAGTTCGAGTGCGTGGTGATGCTAAGACGGATTACGAACACATCGTGGGAGTGATCGACCGATGCAGAACAGCGGGAGTTTGGAATATATCCTTCGCTACAGGAGCGCCTAAGGCGCCGTCAAACTAAAGAACTTTCAAAAGGCAGGATAATCAACGATAACGGATCAAATGAAACGCAAAATTTATATCTCTTTCTCATTAGCTACTCTCCTAGGTGGTAGTGTCACAGCTCTAGGGCAAGGTGCTCCAGCAGCTGAAGTGGTAGAGCCTGCTGCTCCGCCTGCGTTACAGAATGATCCTGGGCAGGACTATTTTGAGCGTGCTAATCAGCTTTATAAGGCTGCTGGTGAGGCTACTGATCTGCGATTGAAGGAGAGATACTATGGGAGTGCTATTCCTATCTTTAGGAATTATATTAAAACGTATCCTAAGCATAAGAATGCTCAGGTGGCTTGGTATTATCTAGGTGAGTCCTACTATCAAACTGCTGAGGTGAAGACCGCTAGAGAGACATTTAAAACGATCATTAATTTTTATAAATCGGGGGCGTATGTGGCCGCTTCTGCTTACCGTCTAGCGCATGATAGCTATAGTCTAAAAAATTATGATGATGCTGCACGATACTTTGAGATAGCGGCTCTGAATTCTACTAATGAGGAAGACAAAACGAAGTCTATCTATTACCGAGCTCAGAGTCTAACGATCGCAGGCAAAGAGAAGGAGGCACTGGAGTTCTATGACATAGTATCTAATGTTATTGAGAATAATCCTTACAGAGAGCGTGCCACTCTGACTTATGCAAAGCTGCTACTAAGAGAGTCTGAGTTTGAGAAGGCGATAGTTGCGTGCGAGCGGCTTTTAGTCCCGAAACAGATGGAAGAGGTGAAAGCTGAGGCCGCTTATTACGCAGGAGTCGCTGCCAATGGTGCTGGGGAGATAGGTCAGGCTGAGAAATATTATAATATGGTTATGCATAGTGGTTTTGATGACTGGAAGGGCCAAGCACAGACAGGTTTGATGGGGATTCGCTATTCTGAGAAGGACTTTGCAGGTGTGCTGAAATTTGCGCGTTTAGGTAAATTTGAGATGTCGCCTAAATTTAAAGTGAAGCAGGGAATCATCGTGGGGCAGTCGTATTATCAGATGAAAAACTACGCGAACGCTATTGAGTATTTTATTGATGTTGAGAAACATGCTAAGGGGACTGATGATGCATTCAGTGCGGGTTATTATAAACTATTGAGTTTCTATAATCTAAAGATTGGCGAAATAGGGCCACGAGTAGATCGATTTTTGCTGAACTATGCGGCTGGTAGAGGTAAGCATAAATTTATCCATCAAGCTCTCCTCATGAAGGCAGAAAGTCTCTATAGTGCTAAAAAATACAAGGAAGCCTCCGAGGCTTATTCATCTATTAGCACTAAATTTATCGATGAGAAATATCATGAGAGTGTAGGATTTAGAAAGGCAAATTGCTTATCAAAAGTGGAGAATTATGTGGGAGCTGTGAATGCTTTTACGGTCTATATTACGCAGTTTCCTAGTGCTAATAATATCCAGAATGCTTACCTGATCCGAGCAGACTTATACGCAATGTTAGATAATAGGGCTAAGGCTCTGAGGGACTATGATAAAGTTATTAAGGATGCGCCTAAGTCAAAGGAGGTGTCCATAGCGCTGCAGCGTAGTGCTCAAGTTCAGCTGCTAAATAAGAACTATGATGAAATGATTCTGCGTTATGAGAAGCTGATAAAAGAATACCCAGAGTTGTCCGTCAAGGTGAGAGCTAATGCCTATTATTGGATAGGTCGTGGTTACTTTAAAAATAGAAAGTTCGAGGAAGGTGTCGTAAATATTGAACGGTGTCGAAAGCTGGATTCAGTCCGCTATAAGAAACAAATTTCTATGCTCAGAGTGATTGGTCATTTCAGTCTACGTAATGTGAGTGAAACAGTCGAAGCGGTAGAGGATGCTGAGAAAAATGATTTGGGCAAGAAGATTCAGCTCAATGTCTATCGTTGGTTAGGCGGCGAATTTTATAATAACGATGAGTTTGTAAAGGCATCAGATTACCTTAAAAAGGGAGTGGAACACGGTTCCGCTAAAGCGACACCGATACCAATATGGAGAGTACTGTCTAAATCTCAAATGAGAGCGGGACGGTATCAAGAAGCGTTCCTTTCTGTTAGTAATCTACTCAGTTTAGAGAAAGATAAATCCAGGCAGGTCGATGCTCTATTAGACAAGGCGAAGATCCAAGCATTTATGGGTAAAACTGGTGACTCTAAGCGCACTGCAGAGTCAGCTTTAGAGCTAAACCCTACAGGAAAAACTCAAGCAGAGCTAATCAAGATAGTCGGTGACTTTTACTATGTAATTGGTGAGCATAATAATGCTGCTAAATACTATGTGAGGTTAGTAGATATGGCTGAAGATTTGGATTTCCATGTTCAGGTGTTAGATCGTTTGTCTACTTCGTTAACTAGGCTTGGTGATACGGCTGAATCTGAGAAGTATGCAGGGCAGCTGAAGTTGTTATATCCTAAGTATAAGAGAGAACCGGCTGAGTAGGTTTTCTTAGGATCGTGTTTTGTGTTTTTTTAGATTGCCATGACGGCTTTCCATCCTAACATGTTAAATTATCAGCCTTGGAAAATACATTTTTTCAACTGAAATAATACTAACCCATAACACACATAAATATGTCAGAAATGTATTTCATGACGCCTATTACTGGTCTATTTGGTCTGGTCATTGCGGCGTTTATATTGATCTCTATCGTTAAGAAACCCAGTGGGGACGGAAAGGTGGCGGAGATCGCCGAGAAGATCCATAAAGGTGCGATGGTGTTTATGAAGCGTGAGTTTTTACTCATCTGTATCTTCGCAGCAGCGATTGCAGTAGCTCTTTTCTTTTTCCAAAACCCTGATTACGGCAAGCTACAGGCAGGGGCATTCTTGTTCGGTTGTGGGGCTTCCTCATTTGCTGGATTCATCGGGATGTATACTGCTACTAAGGCAAACGTGTGCACCACTATTGCAGCAAAAGAAGAAGGTGCCGCCGCTGCTCTCAATGTGGCGTTTTTCGGTGGTTCAGTGATGGGCCTAACTGTGGCTTCAATGGGGCTTATCGGACTGGGTCTTATTTTCTGGAAGTTCGTCACTGGTCCTAATTCGGCTCACGTAGCTGAGATCATGGAGGGCTTTGCAATGGGGGCTTCACTCGTCGCTCTCTTCTACCGTGTTGGTGGTGGCATCTTTACCAAGGCTGCTGATGTAGGTGCTGACCTCGTAGGTAAAGTGGAAGCTGGTATTCCTGAAGATGATCCGCGTAACCCAGGTGTGATAGCTGATAATGTTGGAGACAACGTAGGTGACGTAGCAGGTATGGGATCAGATATTTTTGAATCATATTGTGGTGCACAGATCGCCACCATAGCTATCGCAGGAGCCGCCGCCGCTCGTGTTGTTCAGAATGGTGGTGACGTCTTGATGGAGAAACTCGGAGTTGTGGCAGGACAAGAGACATCATTGATGTTCCTTCCGCTCGCTCTAACAACTGTAGGACTCCTCTGTTCACTCCTCGGTATTATGATGGTAAAGGCGATGTCTGGTAAAGATCCTGCCTCTGCTCTCAGGTTTGGAACTATCGGTGCCGCTGTTATTTTCATCATCGCCGCCTTCGGTGTCTGTGCTAATTTTGGCCTAAATAACAACCCCGCTTATGCGGTTCTCGCTGGAGCAGTCGGTGGTATCATCATCGGACTCGTGACTGAACATTACACTGGTGGTAAGCCAGTGCGTGACATCGCAGCACAGGGAGAAACTGGTGTAGCAACGGTCATGATCTCTGGTCTAGCAGTAGGCCTTAGATCGGTAGCTATCCCGCTCCTCACACTCGCAGCGACTATCTATGTTTCATACGAGGCCGCTGGACTCTACGGAGTCGGTCTTGCCGCAGTAGGCATGTTAGGAACTGTCGGTATCACAATGGCAATCGATGCTTACGGACCAGTAGCGGATAATGCTGGTGGTATTGCGGAAATGGCAGCGATGGGCCCTGAAACACGTGAGATCACAGACGGTCTAGATGCTGTGGGTAACACCACTGCCGCTATCGGAAAAGGCTTCGCTATCGGAGCTGCTGGTCTTGCTGCCTTAGCGCTCATCACCGCTTTCATTCAGAAGGCTGAGATCACTAATTTCAACTTCTTGGATGAATCAGTCCTCTCGATCTTCTTCGTCGGTTTATTCCTCGGAGGTATTGTTCCATTCCTTAATGGAGCGATCACTATGAACGCCGTGGGTGACGCGGCTTTTGAAATGATCACTGAGATTCGTCGTCAGTTCAAAGAAATCCCAGGTCTTCTAGAAGGCAAGGAAGGCGTAGAGCCAGACTCTGACAAGTGTATCGACATCGCTACAACAGCAGCAACTAAGAAGATGATTATGCCAGCAGTGCTAGCCGTAGGAACTCCGCTGGTCGTAGGCTTCGGCTTCAAATGGCTCAAAGGCGGTGACGCTGGAGCGATAGCTCTAACAGGTTGTTTGATCGGTGCTCTCCTCGGCTGTATTCTTATGGCTCTGATGATGTCAAATGCTGGTGGAGCATGGGACAATGCTAAGAAGTATGTGGAAGAAGGTCACCACGGTGGTAAAGGCTCAGATGTTCACGCTGCCTGTGTGGTGGGTGATACAGTAGGTGATCCATTTAAAGATACCTCTGGTCCATCCATGAATATTATCATTAACGTGATGGCAATCGTATCGCTCGTGATAGCAGGACTTCTGTAGACAATTAATTCTAACAAAATTCTACCATAAACAAAGCCACTCAGGAATCTGGGTGGCTTTGGTTTTTTGATAGAGATCTATGCTCGGAGCATAGATCTTCTTCACTACCCTGTAATGTGTAGATTAGCTGAAAGCTAAACCGTGTTGTGGATAGATTGCTAATTTTACGATTGATTATCGTCTGCTACAGATGTCGCTTGGATATCTGTGAGTGCAGCGATGAAGTCAGCTAGTATGTCTGCTGGGACCATGATTGTGTCACGGTTACCGCTTACGTCTTCAGTGATTTTGATCACTTTTCCACGTGCGTTTTTCTTTAGATCTAAAAAGAATACTTTGCGATCTGTTATGATTTTCTCTGTGTGTAGTAGGTCGTTGTCGTTGTGCATCTTTTTCCTTTGTAATAAATTGTTTGTCCCACCCTCCCCTTGAGGAGGCTGAATAGATAGTTGGCGAGATGGTTTGTTAGGTCAATGTTTAATTCTTAGGATGGGTGTTGCTAGAGCTATTTTGAGAAGGACTGACCTCTTGACGGAGGGTATTTTTAAGCAGAGAGGTGAGTTTGCTTTCAGTTGGTTTGCGAGCAGTGATTAGTTACTATCTCAGGGTCGAGATGATGCTGGCTCCACCCCATACGACACGTTTCAATCCGCGCTCCCGTGAAGGGAGCGATTAGGATGACAACGATTGCCGTTGACGAGGTTTTCGTTTCAATCCGCGCTCCCGTGAAGGGAGCGATGACGCCGTTTTCAGTTTTGTCATATCTTTTATTGTTTCAATCCGCGCTCCCGTGAAGGGAGCGATCTAACGGCGGGTGAATAGTTTTCGATTTGAGGCGTTTCAATCCGCGCTCCCGTGAAGGGAGCGATCTGCACCAGCACCAGCGAATGGCAATGAGGCTACGTTTCAATCCGCGCTCCCGTGAAGGGAGCGATAGTATCGCCATTTGACAGGGCACTCACATCATTGGTTTCAATCCGCGCTCCCGTGAAGGGAGCGATATTGGATTAAGCTCAACTATCGTGGGTTAAATTTGTTTCAATCCGCGCTCCCGTGAAGGGAGCGATCAAGCTCCGATCATAATCATCTCAATAATCAGCTAGTTTCAATCCGCGCTCCCGTGAAGGGAGCGATGTCTTTGTTGCATTGTCATTTAATGTTGGCGTTGGTTTCAATCCGCGCTCCCGTGAAGGGAGCGATATACGCCGTTTTCTTTTTTGTCAGATCTTTTATTGTTTCAATCCGCGCTCCCGTGAAGGGAGCGATACGCGCCGCGCGGCGGTTATTGTGGTGATTGGATGTTTCAATCCGCGCTCCCGTGAAGGGAGCGATATCAAATCATGGTGGTCTTGCTGAAGATTTGCTAGTTTCAATCCGCGCTCCCGTGAAGGGAGCGATTAAACTCTTGAGACACGCCGTTTTCAGTTTTGTCGTTTCAATCCGCGCTCCCGTGAAGGGAGCGATCCGCCAGAAATGTTTGTGAGATCTTTGATGTTTGTTTCAATCCGCGCTCCCGTGAAGGGAGCGATGTAGTTGTAAGGGTTGTGAAAAATCGTGTTGCTTGTTTCAATCCGCGCTCCCGTGAAGGGAGCGATGAGACAGCAATGCGCACAGCGGCAGATCTTGAGGTTTCAATCCGCGCTCCCGTGAAGGGAGCGATTCCGAGCAATCATAGCACTCATAGCACTCGCTAGTTTCAATCCGCGCTCCCGTGAAGGGAGCGATTTCGTTTTCTTTCTCAAATTCAGGATATTTTTGAGTTTCAATCCGCGCTCCCGTGAAGGGAGCGATCGGTCGATTCTCAAAAAAAACCGCTGATTATGTAGTTTCAATCCGCGCTCCCGTGAAGGGAGCGATTCACGCCGTTTTCAGTTTTGTCAACTCGCAGATTGTTTCAATCCGCGCTCCCGTGAAGGGAGCGATTAAAATCTTCAGAGACTCCATTTTCAGTTTTGTCGTTTCAATCCGCGCTCCCGTGAAGGGAGCGATAGTAGACACAAACAAAAAAAAGTGATAACTTACGTTTCAATCCGCGCTCCCGTGAAGGGAGCGATCATTTTCAAGACCTCTCCGTCTCAGTATTACATGTTTCAATCCGCGCTCCCGTGAAGGGAGCGATTGAGTGCAATTATGTGTCCATGCACACCATGAGGTTTCAATCCGCGCTCCCGTGAAGGGAGCGATTTTTGGCGTGTGCAGTTTCATCGTCCAAAGATCAGTTTCAATCCGCGCTCCCGTGAAGGGAGCGATGTAGCGGACACTGCAGATCCGAGCATGATCATCTGTTTCAATCCGCGCTCCCGTGAAGGGAGCGATAGGTTGCGATCCTCATAACCCTATTGTCAATGAGGTTTCAATCCGCGCTCCCGTGAAGGGAGCGATCACACCGTTTTCAGTTTTATCAGATCTTTTTTCGTTTCAATCCGCGCTCCCGTGAAGGGAGCGATGATAACTGATAGAGCTCAGCAAGCATCAAATATTGTTTCAATCCGCGCTCCCGTGAAGGGAGCGATCACGCCGTTTTCAGTTTTATCAGCCCGCAGATTGTTTCAATCCGCGCTCCCGTGAAGGGAGCGATTAGCGGGCACTGTAGCTCTGATCACAATTATTTAGTTTCAATCCGCGCTCCCGTGAAGGGAGCGATGTCTGAGAAATTTGCAAAAGATTATCCAGATTTTGTTTCAATCCGCGCTCCCGTGAAGGGAGCGATTCTCTAGCCAGTCCATTAATTAGCCACTCGAAAGTTTCAATCCGCGCTCCCGTGAAGGGAGCGATGTCTGAGAAATTTGCTAAAGATTACCCTAATTTTGTTTCAATCCGCGCTCCCGTGAAGGGAGCGATTCCACGATAGTTGACCTTAATCCAATCACCGCAGTTTCAATCCGCGCTCCCGTGAAGGGAGCGATTAAAACCGCCGCGCGGCGCATCGTTACCAGTGTTGTTTCAATCCGCGCTCCCGTGAAGGGAGCGATCATTGCTTTGATTGCAAAGCTTGCCTAGATTGCAGTTTCAATCCGCGCTCCCGTGAAGGGAGCGATAGCGATAGTATCTATGCAATGTTCTGCATACTTTTCCCGCTGTTATTCCGAGGATCTCGGTTTTAGACTGTAAAAAAATGGTTGAGACCTTGTCGTGGTGTTACGATCACTAGAGGCTCTCGGAAAGTGATTTTCACTCTTACAATATAAGTGGTTCGCTAATATCATAGTCATCATTTTTCCCATGATGTTCGACTTTTCTTTGCCAGTTTTTACCAAGATGATAGATTCTAACACTATCTTTTTCTGGGTCAATAATTTTTAACAATTTATCTCTGAATTCTACTAACTGCCCTGGGTCAACTAGGCATTCGAAAACTGAATTCTGAACTCTCTGTCCATAATCAAGACAGGTTTTAGCAATTTTTCTTAATCGTGTCTTCCCTGTATTGTCCATGGTGGTGACATCGTATGCTACTAAGATATACATTATTTTATAAGGTAAGCGGGGTAAGCATCAATGTCCCCTCTGAGGTATCTGGCTAGTAGTCTAGCCTGGATCTGAGGTAGGAGTCCGATGGTGATGATCTCATCTAAAAATGGATGGAGAATTGTGTCTTGTTTGCGTTCTTGCCACGCTTGGAGGACTATTTTTCTGGAGTCGTCTCTGAGGTAGATAGCTCCGCTCTCCTGTCGCTTGAAGTCTGCCTCGGTGATTTGCTTGCGATTGATTAATGCGAGGACTAGGCGATCAGCTAGGATGGGCCGAAATTCTTCCATGAGATCGAGTGAGAGCGAGGCTCTACCAGGTCTGGGGAGGTGGAGGAATCCTGACTGTGGATCGAGTCCACAGGATTCGCATGCGGATCTACAGTCGTGTCCGAGCAGTGCGTAGGCGAATGAGAGGAGTGCATTGGCGTAGTCGAGTGGTGGTCGTTTACTCCTTCCGTTGATATGAAATTCTGGGTTTTCATCTGTGATCATTTGGTTGAAGACGGAAAAGTAAGTGGCTGCCGCATCCCCCTCTATCCCTCTTAGGGACTCTAGGCTGGTCACATGTCTAGTGGCTTTCACTCGGTTCTTTAGTGAGTCCACAGCATGAATGAGAATGGCACTTTTTCCAGGATTTTTGCTACTATTTTCTCTAGCAGACCGCTGTAAAATGACTCGTGTGTTGTGAATCTTTGCCGTTATCATGTTCTTAGCAATTTCTAACGAAGCCTTTGGGTTATCTGCCTGCCGATACTGCTCACGTCTGAGTAGAATATTTCCAGAAACTCCACCATAGCTTGAGGACAGAAATTTTCCATATGGAGAATGAAATGAGAGAGCCACATTGGCTTCACCACAAGCATGCATCAGAGACGCTGATACCGTGGCGTCCCAGCCGAAGCATACTATGCCTTCAAGATTATGCAAAGGTGCTCGTAGCTTTGTTTCGCCCTCGTGCTTTACAGCTACTGCGGCTCCATCCTTGCGGAGGTAAGCTCCTTCTAGTGTGATAAATAAAGTGTTTAGATGCTGTTTCATGATTCTTCTTGGGCTTGGAGGAGCTGGGTGTCGAACCATGATGCGGCACCACGTTTCAAACGCATCGCATGTGGCATGCAGAGATCAATAAGCGAGCAGTTAGGGCATTTTGTTTCGCAATATTGAGCCTGAGGAGTCACCTCTGTTAGAAACATCTCTGCTGTAGAGCGGATGATTTCTAGAGTCAGTTTTCTTAACTCTAGATCAATTTTGATTTCTTTGCGTCTCCGAATCTTACCATAAAAGATAAAGCCTTTCGTTATTTCCACATTGAGCATTTCCCCTAGACAAAGAGCCTGAGCACAGAGCTGAACTTCATCTGCACGGTGTGACTTCGGCTTACCACGCTTGTATTCTACTGGACAGACTTCACCATTAGGAGATACTTCTACGATATCACAGATTCCATTAAGGTTATATTCCTTAGATGCTACATAGAGCTGACGCAGAATACTACCGTCAGCTCTATGTTCATCAGGGCCTTCATGGGCTTTTTTATGCAGTATCTGCCCTTCAGCCGTGAATCTATTCTCAGACCACACTTGCTCATTATGAATCAACGCACACTGACGCGGACAAAACAAGTAATGCTGAAGGGCTGAGAGTGGGATGGATTCTGGAATTCTTTTAGATACGCTCGATGATTTCAATTCCATTGTCTTTACAGAATGCTCTTAACTCACCTGGTATATTCACTTCATAGTCTTGGAATGAACGTGGGACATTTACTCCGTCTTTGAGTTTCACGGTTACGCCTTCTAGCAACTTGTGCGATGGGGCTTTTCCTAGTTGATTCTTGTGTTTGAAGATGATGAATGAACGGACATTCATACTACCTGCTGGACGTGCCGCAGATTGATCAAACTGGAAGGCATTCTCTAGAGCTGAGAAGAGTAGTTTAAGATCATCATCTGAGAAGCCTGTTTGCTCGGCAAGAAAGGGATTGATAAACCCTTGAGCCTTATAGAGTCCGTATGGAATAGTGAACTTTCGTCCCATAGTGCGTTCTTTTTCGATGTCTTTTACATCGGTAACTGAGGTTCTAGTGATAGCGTGTTCGGTAGCTAAGATAGGGCTGATAGAACTAGCGAAAGAGAGCTGAACAGGGCCTCTTACTTGCCCGCAGTTCACTTTGGTGGACATAACTGCTCCGAAGGTGCGAACGTCGTAGAAGTTCTGGCACATCCACTCACGAGCTTTGTCCTTTTCTGCACGTTTTGCTTTTTTAGAATCACCTAAATCAAGAGCTTTGTATGCTTCTTCATGTTGTTGATTGTGGACTACGAATTCTTTGAAGTAGATGCGTTGTTCAGGTGCAGTTGTTTCAACGAAGTTACGGATTTTACGTTTGAGGCAGACATCAGTGACGAGGCCGTGACCAGTCTCGGCGTCGATGCGTGGTAAGTTCCCTGCATCTGGGTCGCCGTTAGGATTGGCGTTGATGCAGTCGAATAGGTATAGGAAGTCGTATCGGTTATTCATGGTATGGTAGTTTAGTTATTGGTTATAATTAGTTAGCTATTGTTTTGTTTACTCTGATTTTTCTTTGGTGGTAAAAAAGACTTTTCTTTGATGATAGTAGCCTAGGGCAAATAGCCCTTGCTCCTTAAGATTAAGATGGGATGGGAATTCAGTTAGAGGGCACATGATTTCTTGGAGGAGTTTCTCACGATTAACTTTCCACCCACCTTCGAGCTTGGTTAAATGGTGTTGGGATGTGCGTAGAATGCGTGGAAAGACGCTGGCAGGTGTGGCTGAAGCGCTGCTGTAGAATTTATCACGCAGTCCTGAGTTTAGTTCACCTAGAGCGTCTTGTTGTGTTTTCTCTAGGGTGGATAATAGTCGCCCTAGGAGATAGGCTGGAGTAGTATTAGTGGTGTCTAGCATAATGGTTATGGTGTAGTTATGGTTTCTAGTTAGAGTTCCTTTGATAATAGCAGCACGCATATAGTTGATCTTGCGGTCTGCTCGAATACGTCGAATGACTGCTGAGTAGATGCCTTCTGGGTAGTTTGTTTTTTGTAAAATAGAACGCATGAGGGAGCCTCCGAGAAGTGGTGGAATTTCGGCTGAGACACGAGCTGTCTCTAAGAGAAGTTGCCAGTTTGCTGGATATTCAGGTTCAGATTTCCATTGTTTGACTATCCCGATATCTTGGTGATGAGCTCGCAGATTTTCTATAAATTCGGCAATTGTCGACTGGTGAAAGAAGCGGACGGAGAGACGTGCTGCATTTGGCGCTAATCCGAGTATGTAGAAGTGATTGTCATGTGTTTTTTCTCCAATGTCTGCTAGGATACCAACACCTAGTCGTAGTGATTTGAGAAAGGTTTCTATTTTAGAACGTTGAGCTTCGTCTTGGGTTTCCTCTGGAGGGTTAGAGCCATTTTGAAAGAGGGATGAGAGAGATTCTTCTATGATAGGAGATGGTTTTTCTGTCCAGAATACACATGTCGTATCGCCAATGCGGATGCGATGGCGAGAGGACTGTGGTCCATTTAGTAGAGAGTTCAGCACTGTTCCGTATTTGAATGCCGCCATTTTAGACACAGGGGCATTGTAGGATTGTGTTTTTCCATAGGATTCGTATGCGGATTCGTTAAAGGAAACAATGGAAGCTCCTGTGGATTGAGCACCAGCTACGGATTTTATTTTAGGGTGGAGACGAGTGATCTTTTCTTGTTCTCCAGTGATGAGGCATTGCCCTTCTTCTGTTGCTTCTTCTGTTACTAATTCGTCATTGTGTTTATCCCACCAGTCGACAATACATTGGTGTTCATGGACTGGTTTTTTCTGTCCAGAGGCATGGACTTGAAATACTCCGAAGTTGGTGCTAAGGTCATCGATGTCGATTTTGTCAAATATACTGACATCATTACCACAGTCTATTTCAAGAATTTGCTTCTCTTGAGATAATGATTCGATATTAGTTCGGATTTTGTCTGATTTTTCGGTTTCTATTTCACTATTTAGTTTCGCTTTTTGCTCTTGAATTTGTATTGCTATTTTCTTGATGTTAGAAATTTTTAGTATTCTTTCTGGGTTCCAGTTTTCTAGAAATCGGCAAACTGCTGAGAAATCTTGGTGATTTATCGCAGTTTCATGTTCAAGATGGTGATCACGGGATGCTTCAAAACATTTGATCGCTCTTGCGGCTTCTTTTTTGGCTGTTTTTGCGGCTTCTTTTTTGGCTGTTTTATATCCGAGAAGATACGATGTATTATCACAGAGCAGGCAAGGATTGAGTCCTGATCCAGATGGTTTGGTTTCACCTAGGACTGTCTGAGTTTCAGCATGAAGTTTACCTTTGTCATCTTTGATACGTGCATCTTGAATGGCGAAGAGTGTTCCGTTAGGGTTGATCAGAATCCGAAAGGATATTTTTTGTGGTGAGTATCCAAACTTAGCGATCTTATAGGATGGATCTTCTACTAAGCGATCATAGAGTTTATGTAATGTTGTTAGAATCATAGGTTTGGTGTCTTAAGGTTTGAAAGGAAGTTCAGGGACAATGATGACGCCATCATTCATGGAAGCGCGGAAGAAGTGGGGAGTGGTGGATTTCACTTCTTTGGTTTTTTGGTTTTGGTCAAACTCGATGTCGTGGAGCATGAAGCCGAGATCTTTTACTCCTGAGAGCGATTCAACTGGCTGGGGGAGGTCTTCTTCTGACTCGTGGAGCGTGAAGCGTGCTGGGAACTCTCTACATCCGAGACATGGCTGGTGAAATGCTTGACCTTTACGTGCTCTACGTTTGAACATTTCTAGGTGTTTACCTGCTGCTTGATTCGTTGGCATTTCTGGTCCGCCGCGTTCGACACGAGTATCATGAATGTGTAAATATGCGTGGATAATGTAACGAACATCTTTAAGCAACAGCGAAGCTCTCTGTTGGCGATTTTGATCTACGTAGATACCGAGCTGATCAGTGCCTCCTTCTTTGACGAGTGCCGCTTTTGGCTTTGTTGCTTTTTTACTGATTTCATTACGCCGAATGTTAGTGAAGCTGATTGGGTTGATTACTGTGATCTGGTCGATGATCCACCGGATTTGAGGTTTCCAGTAAATAGCTTCGAGTATCCCCCTTGCTGCTGATGGGGTGATGATATCATAGGAAACACGTTCGACTTTCATTTCAGGGCGTGAGAAGAGAGCGTAGTCGCCAGATATTTCTAGGATTATGGATCTTGAGTTCAAGGATGATTTCATTATTTAGTTACAAATTAGTATGTTAGAGTTTGGTGATTCGTCCGTTAGGTTTAAACCGAAGTTTTCTGCATAATGAGTTTCTGGGCAGATTAGGACTTGAAATTGTCCATCGCGAACGGATTCAAATTGATGTTGGTTCTTGAAGAACTGATTCTCGTAGATTTGGACGGTGTAGCGTTGAAGTGTGCGGAGGAGTTTGCGATGAAGCGGGATACTTTCAATTTTGAGTTCTTTTTCGATGAGATCTTTCGCCAATTGATTCCATGGAATGATTACAGATATTTGGTTATTTTCGATTAATTTGAATTTTTCAGCTACTGTGCGGTATTGAAATAGTAGCGGGAGTTTTTCGTCTTGGACACATTTGAACTTCGGAAGAATCGATTTAGCATCCCATTCAGATTCTTGCTGATAGTAATACTTTGAAAAATAGTTGTGAACAGCGGTAGTGGAAAGAGGGTCGTCTTGATGAAGATCTAGGATTTCATGTCCCACGTTGGCTGTTTCTTGGAAATAGATTTCACTAGCTTTGTGCTCAGAATGGAATACGTGAACCTGGCCTCTTTCTGTTTTTCCATTACGATTACAGCGTCCTGCGGCCTGCGCTATTGAATCTAATCCAGCCATGCTTCGGTAGACGACGGGGAAATCGATATCTACTCCAGCTTCGATAAGTTGAGTAGATATTAGACGTGTAGGGAGATTGTCGTCGAGACGTTGGCGGACGTTTTTTAAAATTTCGAGCCTATGCTCAGGACACATGAGTGCGGATAGATGATAGTTTTCATCAGATGATGGCAATGATTGGTAGAGGGCTTGTGCATGCTTTCTTGTGTTGACTATGCAGAGGGCTTGATTGGCTTCAGTAAGTTCAGAGGCTATGGTTTGATCATCAAGGCTATGTCGGTATTGGACATGAACACGGTCTAGCTGACTGAATAACCTATCTGTATCACTAATGATCTCTGTTGGAGTTTCTAGTCCAATAGGAAAGTCTTCAGATTTATTTATTGCTGGTTGCGTAGCTGTGCAGAGGACTGTGGTGGTGTGGTAGTTTTTTGATAGCTGTTCGAGTGTCCTGAGACAGGGTTCGAGGTATTGAACGGGAAGTGACTGAGCTTCATCTAGGATGAGAACTGAGTTTGCGATGTTGTGAATTTTACGAGAACGTGAAGTTTTATGAGCAAAGAGAGATTCGTAAAACTGAACTGCCGTGGTGACTATGATGGGCGCATCCCAATTTTCTGTAGCTAGGCGAGAGGTGTTTGTCTCCTTCTCTGGTGATAGATTGCTATGATGTTCGAGGATTATATTATCACCGAGTGGTTTTAATACCTTTTTAAAGACTGAGGCGTTTTGCTCAATGATTGAGGTGAATGGAATGACATAGATGATGCGTCTTTGCCCATTTTTAATTGCGTGTTTGAGAGCAAAAGCTAGTGAAGAGAGAGTCTTTCCTCCTCCAGTGGGAACAGTCAGAGTGAATATTCCTGACGCCTGATCTGCAGTAGTTAGGCAGTCATCCCATACGCTGGCACGTGCTCGATTGACTTCAGAGATTGGTGGTCCAAAGTTAGCATTGTTTTCTTCTAGGAGTGCAAGAGCTCTGGGAAAAATATCTTCCCCTAGTATAGGTCGCTGAGAGGCAAGAGATGGATTCATGAATGCCTCTGTAGCGAGAAAATCAGCATCAACTAGACAAGAAAATAACATTCTCTGAAAGAAGGAGTGAGAATATCCGTTCTCTGATGTTAGAAAACCTGGGAGATCTGGGAGCTTAAAATCTGTGATCTGTGGAGACGCATCTTGAGTGGATTCGATTTCTTTACTGAGTCTTTTTTCCAGACAGGTGCGCTCGCTTCTAGCGTCTAGCAAACCAGAGTGATGTCCAGCAATAGCTGTAGCGATGATATGTCCTAGGGGTGACTTTGAAATTGCATGCTTTGCTCCAGCGGTGGTGTGATCTACTGTTTCGTGACTAACTATTTCATCTGCATGAATATCAGATGCACTGGCTAGATAGTCTTGAAATTTCTGTGAGTATTTTCCGAGATCATGAAGGAGTCCTGTAAAATAGCCCCATTCATGAGTAAGTTTCTTCAGCTCTCCATTTGAAAACATATTAGCAGCGTAGTGGGCCGCTAAGAATGCTACTTTATTGAGGTGTCCGTGGTTGGGTTCTAGGTTTTTACATTTTCTGCAATCTTCACCCTGACATTTATCTGCTCCTTCTCCAAATCGGGTAAACAAGGGTTCCCATTGCTCCTTGGGCTGGCCCGGTAGGGTGTGGGCGTAGTGGAATTGTTTTTTGCACATGTTATTTGGTTAACATGTTATTTGGTTAACATGTTATTTGGTTAACATGTTATTTGGTTAGCTAGAGATAGGAAGGCATATTTATTCCTTGGATTCAACTAATTAATGCAACTTTCTCTTGGTTGGTTTATTGTTGAGGTGACTGATTTTATTTTTAGATTATTATCATATCGTTATTAACGATTGGTTCGTTATATTGATATAATGATGTATTGATTTAGTTTTTTGTAAAGAAGTATTTTACGGGTATGTCGTTATTGTTGATGTATTATGGATAGTGGGTGATTTTCTTTTCTGGTTTTTTAAATTAACTTTTCTTAATGAATGTGGTGGGTATGCTTCTAGAAAGATTAGGGATATCATGGGGAATTCAACGAATGTAGAGAATTGGGGGGCGCAGGAGAGATTGCGTGCGATTGAGTATGCTGTGTATTGGCAGGGGTGGGTGAAGCGTAAGTAGCGACGGGAGAACAGCCATGACAACCAATCCTGTGTATTGGCAGGGGTGGGTGAAGCGTAAGAGCTTGCAGGAGATTTTTGGAGTGAGTCTGGCGCAGTCTAGTTCTGATTTGCAGAAGTATCAGGAGCTTAATCCAGGGGCGATGGTGTATGATCTGAGTCGTAAACGTTATGAGGCTGCTGATGGGATGGTGTGTGTGTTACATGCGCCGCAGTTTGAGAATGCTCTGTGGTCGTTTCTTCCTGCAGGGAGTATGGGCTTATTGCCTTCTATGGAGCAGATGGGTTCTGATGCTGTGGCATTGGTGAGGTTGCCAAATAGGACGGGGAAGCCAGAGGTTCAGCGGATGGTGTTACAAGCATTTTTGAATTCTAAGAAGATGCGGCTTAAATATTATAGTGTGGATAGTGGTAAGGCTAAGCTGCGTGAGATAGTGCCGAGTGGGTTTGGTAACGATGGCTACCGTTGGCATGTGAGAGCGTGGTGTTGTGAGAATGAAGATTATCGTGATTTCGTGTTAGGTAGAATTTCTCTGGTGAAGGAGATGTCTGAAATAGGGAGTGAGCTATCAGGGGATGATGAGTGGGCTGCTATGGAGGTAGTGAGGTTCCGACCTAATAGTAAGCTTTCTGATAATGCGAGGAGGGCGATTGAGCTTGATTATGGGATACGCAGGAATGGGGTGCTGAAGGTGGAGGTGAGGTCAGCGATGAAGTATTATTTGCTGGCTCATATGCGGGTTTCTGATGTTAAAGTGAAGAGTCATTTTGAGCTGGCTTAGGGGTTAGAGCGGGGCACGAAAAAGCTCGGATCTGGTGGTAGAGACGAGCTTGGGGGAATTTGGTTTGTTCTGGTTGTTTGGTTAAATTATTGGCGACCGAGGAAGGTGAGTTCTGAGATTGCGGATTTATCGAGTTGTCCTTTACCTATTTCGGTGAGCTTGTCGTATTGTGCTTTGGTGGCGTTGTTGAGTGGTAAATTTAGCCCTGCTTCTTCTGCAAGATCTTTAGCTAGTCCACTGTCCTTGGCTGCGTGCTCCACCATGAACCAGGCTTCGTGATCGCGGTCTATCATGTCTTCACTGTCGGTTTCTAAGATGCGGCTGTTGGCACCAGTTTGAGAGAATATGTCGACGATCATTTTAAGGTCTAAACCTAGAGCGTCTGCGAGCCCTAATCCTTCAGCGAGTGCGGCGGTGTTGATGTTCATGACCATGTTTACTAGCGCTTTGACTTGAGATGCTTTACCGATTTCACCCGTGTGAGTGAGGTTCACGCTCATCTGGTCTAGAAGTGGCTTCATCTTGAGGAAGAGCTGTTCTTCTCCTCCGATGATGAGGAAGAGCTTTCCTTCTCGAGCCTGGCTGATACTGGAAGCCATGGCGCCTTCTAAGGTGGCTGCGCCTACTGATTTAGCGGCCGAGTCGATGTTTTTTTGAACTTGTGCTGAGACTGTGGCACAGTTGATGAAAGTGGTGCCTTGTGAGTTCTGGAGGAGGTTGTCTTGGCTATCGATGAAGATGGTTCTCATGGCTGCGTCGTTACTGACGACGGTGAAGACGACGTCTGCGAGGGAGGTGAGTTCTGAGAGGCTTTGGCAGTGTTTTGCTCCGAGTTCTTTGGCGAGAGCTGTTGCTGCTTCGGTGTCTACATCATTTACGGCGGTGATTTCATAGCCGCGGTCTTTTAAGTTGCGTGCCATGTTGGCACCCATGCGGCCTATTCCTACGAATGCAATTGTTTGTTTTTTCATGTTGTTGGTTGTTTGGTTATCTAAATATCTAGTTTTGTCGATTTGGTGGTCGAGGCTCTAGTGGGTCAGGTTTGTTTGTTTCAGTCAATAGTGAGATGAGTTTTCATAAATCCTATTTTGATAAGGTGAGCATAGATCTACCTTTAGTTCTGAAGAGTCTGCGAGTGCTGATGCCAGAGTATAACTGGCAACAGCCAGGTCTCCTGAGTGGTGAGGTAGAATCTCCCAGAGGATGTGAAGTGTTTTTTGGTTGCCGAGTCTAATCTCCTCATCTAATATACCTTAGATATGGCATGTAATAGTGAATAATGTCAGACAGTCTGGCTAAGGTAATTTTATAAATATGAAAAAGAAATTTAAAAAAATCGTGAGCTTAGTGATGCTAGGCACTGGATTCACAACGCCCCTGGCATCTGCTAAGGACGTGTGTGTCCTTACTTATAATAGTAATATCTGGGAATCATTACCGATGGAAGTGGCGGAGCGTTTCCTAGGTTTCCAGTGGAAGGCAGAAGGCATCGGTTATAATGCTGGGGCTGTTGATGGTCTTAAGCTCTGGGGGCAGGATGTGCTGATGGCAAAGGTTTCAGGTCAGTCTAATACGACTTCACTAGATGTTTTAATTTATGATGATAGAGCCTCTAAAGGCTGGGTGAAGAAGGAGAAGGTTCCTTTTGCCATCGTCTTACCAAGTGATAAAGCTAGATGTGGTCTTCAGAAATTTGCGAGCAGAGGAGTTCCTCACTATAAGTTAATCGACAAGTCGGGTAAAGTGCTTGCAGTTGGTTACGAAGCGTCAAAGAAGAAAATTAAAACTCTTTAGGCTAGTTATCAAATCTGAATTATAATATATCTCGGTCGTGCTACAGATAGTTTTCAACGAAATAAGTGCTGGGGATATTTCTCGCTTAGAGACGCTAGATCAGCTGGAGTTATTAGACGCCTTTCAGGTGACTGAGGTGACTTTGGAAAATATTGACGGTGAATCCTACGGGAAGATCTCTCGTGGCGGGGTAAATCTCTATCGTTTTAGGGCGAATGACTACCGGGTGTATTTTGAGGTGCTAGATGGCAGTGTGATTGTTCGTCGCGTTCTGCATAAGAATACGTTTTCGGATCTTTTGTTCAGAACGAAGTTACCTGTTGGGGAGGATGAAGAGCTTGGGAAGTCTAAGCATTTTTGGCAACTCATCGATGAAGGTAAAAACTCTAGACGCGTCTAATGGCTGGTATGATGCTTCCTATATTACAAAAGTTACTCGGTAAATAGATGGAAGATTTCACTAAAGTAGCCTAGTATGTCGTGCGGACTCAGCCGAAGAGGGAGAAGTCTGCAGCGATCTATATGAGAAAAGAGTTAGGTTTAGAGATTGTGGCTCCATTAATCAGCTACGATAAGATCACGCGGCGAGGTAAAGTGCTCTGGAGGGAGGCAATGTTCCCAGGGTATGTGTGAAGTGGTCCCAGGAAACGGAGCCAATGAATTGTTAGTAGATTTGCTGGTCTAACATGGGGGATAAGCTGAAGATAGACCACCTAAATGAAAAGAAAAAGAAGACATCTAACAGCTGAGTTCAAAGCTCGGGTCGCTACAGAAGCTCTCAAAGAAGAGAACACTATCCAGCAACTCGCTCAAGATAATGATATTGCTCCAACTCAAGTCAGTTCCTGAAAAAAGGAGCTTGAGGAACAAATGTGTGAAATCTTTGAGCAAAAGAATGCATCAGATAAGCAGCTCAAACATCATGAAAAAAGAGCGAACAGTTGGGGATCGATCTCACCGAAAGACCATGATCGAGACTCAACACCCTAAACTCTCGATTCGCAAGCAATCAGAAATTCTCGGAGTGAATCGAAATAGACTTAAACCATGTCAACAAAAACGCACAGAAGAAGATTATTCTATCACGAAAATAGCGTTTTTCGATGGCTAACACCGTGATGTCATCCATTTGCTGAATTTAGCCAAATCTTTATGGATGGATATTAAGAAGATAAATAGCACCACCGAGGGCATCGACTACTTTTACCAGACCATCCACGATTTCACGATGTAGTGTGATCCTGCTCCAGAGCGATCCCTAACATGTGGAGGAACTCAAACATCTTGTTCTCTTTATCTTCAATAAGATCCTTTTCCTCCCGAGTTTCTTTGAGGGCTTCAGAAGTAGAGGGTAAATAAGGATTAATAGAGTGATTAGCAGAGCAACCACTAGAACGGGGGGATCAGCGAATGCAGATAATAGAGTGAATGAGTGCATCTAACTAAATATGTCTGTCTATAAAATATAACTGAGTGATATTTTACTAGTTATCTTTGAATTTTCTGTTAGCCAGTTCTGCTTCTAAAACATTGAGGACAGTAGAAAATTTGTCATCGTTACTATCGTTTGCTTCACAAAGCTGCTTATGAGCGTCGAACACATGCTGTGTCTTATCTATGTTTACCGATAGTTGACAAGGCTGAAGGCTAGGACGGATGCTCTCTTCCTGACCGTTCCAGATAGGGTTCTTTGGGTCAATATCTATGAGCATGCTGAGACCTAAGTCTTCGAGTGAGCGTCTTGTTTTATCTGAGGCACTGGTGACCTGTAACGTAGCGTTATTTATCTTAGCTAGCTTCATCGCTATGCCAGCCATGGTTCCCATAAATGTAGAGTCCATACCAGTGCATGTTTCTAGATCCACGACGATGGTCGTGATACCAGATTTGATGGACTTTTCAGCCCATTGCTTCATCTGAGAACTATTCACAAATGAACCCTTGCCTTCGCATCGGATCCAAGTGAAACCTTCAAAATTTCCTGCTGAGATGGTGTTATTTAAACTCACAATTGTCAGATTAGTTTTTAATTCAGAGTTGTTCTGAGGATAGATGAATATTCTACTTCGTCAACTATGAAACGATATATTATGGATTTATTTATAAGGGATCCTCTGGCAGCTTACTTTTCCCAAGCCTTTGTAATTTGAGAGGAATCTAACTGCTATTGATTGTATTATTTGACTTTTTCTAGGGATTTATCGCTGGTTTGTGCTTGTGGTTTGATCAATTAATTGATGTTAGTCCTTTTGAGTGTCTTGTCTGGGTTCTACGCCACTAATAACACAGAGCGATCCATATTGTAGGTTAAATTACAGAGGGCATTATGCTGTCTGGCTCGTTGTATTCCAATCTTTCTAAATAGATCGGCTCCCATGTATTTCATCCTGCCAAATACATGTTCAACTCGCACCCTCATACGGCTTACAGTCTTATTAAATCGTTGTTGCTGCTCAGTCAGAGGTTTATTCCGATAGGCTTTAGCGATGATGAAGTCTTCTAAATTGTGATCCAGCATCACTGGCTCATTTTTCTCTGACTTGTAGGCACTATCAGTTAAAATAGCCTAGTCTTTTTTAGCTAACATTTGATGAAAACAGCTAAAGAGCTTATTACTTCCATCACGTCCGTCCTTCTCAATGAGTTCTTTAAAATCCCAAATCGTTTTAGCATCTGGAATGTGGTCAACCATTTGAAGATCTAGGAAGTTCATAAAACTAAGTCGATCGCCTATTTGATACTCCGTTGCATCATCACTAAGTCCGTGTAGCCAGGAAAGCATTCCAATCGATGATCGTTTTAAGCTTTAAGACTCCAACAGTGCGCTTAGTCATCTTTTGCTGGTGCTCAATGGCTGAGAATAAATTGCCACCTTTTTCATGCTCTTGGAAGTTCATCAGCTCAATTTAATCTATCAGACAAATTTGAAAACATTAAAGCGGAATTATTAAAGGCTGCCAGAGGTTACCTTTAGGTAGTATTTTATTACTCACAACATAAAGGTGAGAGGCTCTTCCTTTTTCAATGTCTTGGGAACCTAGAATTTTCAGCACTTTTTTCATTATCAAAATATGATGCTTGCTGGGTGAATTCCCTCGCTTAGTTCTCTGCGGAAGAGTGACCCAGGTAATGGGGATGGCGAATTTTCCAACTACGATCCCGACAGCGAGGACATTGATATGAGTTTTTCCAAACTTCCAGTTAGTCCGATCCATGCTGAGGATGGATCTATTTTTCGGTTTTTGAATTTTTTATCTTGCAAACTGATTTTATAAATCGTAACAATTTTACTCCTTCGAGTTACTCCTTCGAGTTACTCCTTCGAGTTACTCCTTCGAGTTACTCCTTCGAGTTACTCCTTCGAGTTACTCCTTCGAGTTACTCCTTCGAGTTACTCCTTCTAAATAAATAATAACTAACTTGAAGCATGAAATACACAATAAATAATAAAACACGGGTTAATAAATATACGGTCGCTCTGGCGACATCCACAGCGATGATGGCATCAGCCTCAGCAGCTACTATAGCATGGGGAGAATTTGATCTAGACGCTGCGCCAGGTGAAATTAGCACCAACGGCACTTCTATAGAAGCTTTGAACCTAGTGAACACTGATGCTCGAGAAGCGACTGATACAACGACAATCAATGGAGTAGTCTTCACGGCTACTAACCTTTTTGATACTGGCTATAATGGTGACAATACCTTCGGAGTTAGCACAGGTGATGCAAATCTTGATTTACTATACCTACAGGCTAGTTATAACTATGGAAGTACTACCCCGATAACATTGACAGGTCTAACGATCGGAAATGAATATGAACTTCAAAGCTTCTTTGGCACTAGTCTAAGACCATTGATGAACGTTGGTGATGGTATCACTATTCAAAAAACATCTTCTGGAACTGTAGAAAATGGAGCGTGGATCATTGGCACATTTACTGCTGATGCTACCACACAAAATTTCCATTCTTCATCCGGTTCTACTAGTAGAAACAATTTCATGTCAGGATATCAGCTCAGAGATATATCATCAGTCCCCGAGCCATCTTCCACAGCCCTCATTGGTCTTGGAGCCCTAGCTCTGATTTTACGCAGATGTAGGTAAACTAACCTTACTTAAGCTTTTTAAACCTCACTTGCTTCCTTAGCATGTGAGGTTTTTTGTTTTAAATTCAGGTTCGTGTCTTCTTCTTTTTGCTTTCATTATATTATGTGGTTTGGGTTCGGTTATTTTACCGCCCCTGTCCACCAATTACATAATTTAGCTACTGGTCTGAATTTAGGGGACCACCTCACTCTTTTCTTGACCTTAGTCGGTTGTGATTACAGTAATTAGAGCATGAAGCAGTGGCAATATCAGTTAGCTAAAAAGGGGTTGTTTAAAATGGATGCAGAAGAGGCACATCATTTGAGTATGTCAGTGTTACGTAAGGCAGAGACTGTTGGTGCGTTAAAGTATATAGTAGGCAAGGTTCCTAAAAGTCCTGAGGTAAAGTGTATGGGACTGATATTTCCTAACGCAGTGGGCTTAGCGGCTGGTTTGGATAAGGAAGGTAATTCTATCGACGCTCTGGGTAGACTCGGATTTGGGTTTATAGAAATAGGGACGATTACTCCCTTGCCACAGGTTGGAAATGATAAGCCGAGATTGTTCCGAATTATCGAGAGTGAGGCGATTATTAACCGAATGGGCTTTAATAATTGCGGTGTCATTGAGGGTGTTAAAAATGTTCAATCCGCCAAGACCTATGAAGGTATAGTGGGATTCAATATTGGTAAGAATAAAGTGACCCCCAATGTAAATGCCGTAGATGACTATCTAGCAGCACTAAGAGGTTGCTGGGGGGCGGCAGATTATGTGACGGTGAATATTTCATCACCTAATACTCTGGGACTGCGAGATCTGCAGGTAGCGGATGACACAGCAAGGTTGATTAATGCTCTTAAAGTAGAACAAGCGGTGCTTACTGAGAGGACTGGTGTGAAAATGCCGATCGCTCTGAAAGTGGCTCCTGATATGGGTGATGAGCAGATTGCTGATCTGAGTAAGGTGTTCCTCGATGGCGGTCTGGATGGACTGATCGCTACGAATACTACGATTGAGCGTGGTGCTGTAGAAGGTAAGGCGTTTGCTACTCAGGTGGGTGGACTATCTGGAGCTCCTGTGACAAAGCGCTCTACGGAAGTGATTTCAGCGTTCCATAGTCATTTAGGAGGCAAGATTCCAATTATCGGAGTGGGTGGCATCATGAATACTCAGGATGCTAAGAATAAGCTCTCGGCTGGAGCGACATTAGTTCAGCTCTACACAGGATTTATTTATCATGGACCGCCATTAGTGCATAATATTTTAGATAGCTTAAATAATCGGTAGCGAGTAACTTAAAACTTGTAGGCACACTAAAATTGAAATTGTTCATTTTTAGTGTGAGATTACGCGTGTTTGATACGTATAGTGTAAAATGTAAGTTGTATTCACAAAAAATTCTGGTCATTCGGGGTTTTGAAAGGCATCCTTCTGCCGATGCAAGACGAGAAAAATACGACTGAAGAACGGGACTTGGGAGTAATAGGTCGTCGTCGTTTTCTTGGCTGGGCTACAGCAGCAGGTTTTGGCTTGATGTTTTCTGTTAAGGAAGTGAAGGCTGGATTATTTTACAGCACTAAGCCAGTAGCAGGTATACCCCAATCGTGGGTAGATCAGAAGGGGCTAGATGTGCTACGCTATGCTAATTATGTCAAAGGGTTGAAACTTAAGAATATCACTCCTTACCAGGTCTTACTGCCACATTTTAAGGCAAGAGGTAGAGCTAAGAATAGTATTCCCCCACGCTACATGTGGAGAAATATAGCCGCGACACTAAGGGTGATCGATCTGATTGCATCTACGATGCGTGCTCGTGTTGGTGAGTTGTTATCAATTTATCGTAGCCCAACCTATAACAGAGCTGTTCGTGGTAGGTCTAAATCTCAGCATTTAGAGAATAGAGCGATCGACGTTAAGTTTACAGGTGTTAGTGCTAGCAGGGTGTCTTCAGTCGCAAGGAAGCTTCGCACAGCTGGGCACTTCAAAGGTGGTGTTGGTCAATACAGTTCCTTCACGCATGTAGATACTAGAGGTCATAATGCTGACTGGTAATTGCCTGAATTAAGTATTTGAATTTAAAATCTAATCACTGGGTTTTCGTGTTAAGCTAGGCTGAAATACTAGTGTTGCTATTTAGTATGAATTTGTTAAGCAATCGGAAGCTTAGTTGCATCCATGATGCCTCTGAGTAATAACAATGATTTAATTCATGGGATTGATAGACGCATTTAAACGTAGGAAGCTCACACAAAAGGGGATGTCTTCTGGTAAAAAACGAAGAACTCATGGGCAGTGGAGTTTGACTGATTCTATGGATCGTAGCCTTGGCATACGACTCAGTCTCTATTTGATATTCGTTATTCTATCTAGCTTTTTGGTAGTAAACAATGTTGACTGTATTGTTCAAAATATAGCCGAAGCGGTCTTCTTAAATATCGCTATATCAGTGGGTTTGATCATGATTTTTGAGATCCAGCATAATCACAAACCTAGAAATACTAGGGTGTTTTTAATCTATGTCGGGGTGATGGTGCAGATGGTTTTCATCCAGTTTGTTAGTGCGGTGACGCACGACTTTAACTTAATGATTTTAGCCTTACCTTATGCAATGGCTCCGATGATTTCGTCTGTGTTGTTAGGTAAGCAAGCTGGAGTGTTTACTACGATGGCGGTGACGCTTTGTGGTATGATGATTGTTTCTCACCAGTCATTGATGGAGTATGTGGTGATGAGTCTATTCTCCGGCATGACGGTTATTTTCCTTACTAAGAATGTGAGACGAAGGAGTTCACTACTTAGAGCGGGATTCTATGCAGGATTAGTCACTTTGATATTAGCGGTGATGTTTGGGCTGATAGAGGTTCCAGCTAATACTGCTGAGTGGAAGGGATTAGCGATTAAGAGTGGAAGTGCTGTCGGTGTGAGTATTCTAGTTTCTATGGTGATTAGCGGGATGCTACCATTATTGGAGGGGATCTTTAAGATCACTACTGATATAAGTTGGCTGGAGCTTAGCGATCTGAATCATCGATTACTCAAGCGCATGCAGATGGAAGCTCCTGGGACATTTCATCATAGTTTAGTAGTTGCATCTCTGGCTGAGGCGGCCGCTGAACGCATAGGGGCAAATGCTTCTATGTGTCGAGTCTGTGCCTATTTTCATGATATTGGAAAGTTGAATAAGCCAGAATATTTTATAGAAAATCAAGGTGATGAAAACCCCCACGATAGTATTACACCTACAATGTCGGCTTTGGTGATCATCGCTCATGTTAAAGATGGTGTTGATCTGGCAGTTAAGCATAAATTGAACCCATTAATCATTGATGTTATCAAGGAGCATCATGGTGATTCCTTGGTGTATTATTTTTATGATAAAGCGAAGAAATTACGCCGAACTGAAAAAGGTAAAGTTGAGAAAGGTTTGGAAAAAGCTGAAGATGTTTCCGATGTGGGTGAAAAGAGTTTCAGGTATCCTGGACCAACACCTAGCTCTAAAGAGAGTGGTATTATTAGTCTAGCGGATGCTATAGAAAGTGCTTCTAGGACTATTCGTAATCCTACCCCGAGTAAAATTAAGGCTCTTGTTGATGAAATCGTTATGAATCGTCTCTCTGAAGGTCAGCTCGATAACTGTAGTATCAGTGTTAGGGAGCTTAAGAAGGTGAAAGAGAGTTTCGCTAAGTCACTTCAGAGCATGCTTCACAGCCGTATCGACTACCCTAAGGATAGTGATAAGAGCAGAGAGAACAGCAGGGTGCATAAAGAAAGTAGAGATGTGACCAAGAGCTCTGAACTGTATCGTGATCCTAATCTGAAAAAAGTGGCGAATAACACTACCGCTAGAATTATAGAGCCAAATCAGCCTCAAAATTAGATTAGTGGTTAAGTTGGTAAATACTTGATAGGATTTTAGATGTGAAAGTAGAAATTTATAATCACCAATCAGCTGAACGGATTACAGATGTGCTATTGTCTCAATACGTAGACAGGGTGAATTTAGCGCTACCAATGACTCTAGAGAACCCAGCGAATGGAGGTGGAGTACTGGCTGGGTTAGATGTGATCGAGGTATCTATAGTGGATGATGAGACGATCGCTCAAGTGCATGTCGACTTCATGGATATGCCTGGAGCCACTGATGTGATCACCTTTGCTCATGGGGAAATAGTCGTCAGCGCAGAGACTGCTAGAAGCTATGGAGAATCTTACGGCAATAGTTTTGAGAAAGAATTAATGCTCTATATTATTCATGGTCTACTTCATCTGTCGGGGCACGAAGATGCTGATGAGGCCGAAAGGGAGGCGATGGATAAAATCCAGTTCGTTATATTAGAAAAAACCTGGAGCTAGTATTCTTTGTTTTTAGCTAGCTCTATTAATACGGAATCAAGGTCAGTTGGTGAGTCTATGTGAAGTGGTCCCAGGAAACGGAGCCAATGAATTGTTAGTAGATTTGCTGGTCTAAGAGGAGGGATAAGCTGAAGATAGACCACATAAATGAAAAGAAAAAGAAGACATCTAACAGCCGAGTTCAAAGCTCGGGTCGCTACAGAAGCTCTCAAAGAAGAGAACACTATCCAGCAACTCGCTCAAGATAATGATATTGCTCCAACTCAAGTCAATGCCTGGGAAAAGGAGCTTGAGGAACGAATGTGTGAAATCTTTGAGCGAAAGAATGCATCAGATAAGCAGCTCAAACATCATGAAAAAAGAGGGCGCCATTTAGAACGCAAGATTGACCAACTCGTCATCGAGAAGGAGTTTCTTAAAAAAAGAGCGAACAGTTGGGGACCGATCTCACCGAAAGACCATGATCGATACTCAACACCCTAAACTCTCGATTCGCAAGCAATCAGAAATGCTCGGAGTGAATCGAAATAGACTTAAACCACGTCAATAAAAACGCACAGAAGAAGATTATGCTATCATGAAAAAACTCGATGAAATTTACATGGAATGTTCATTTTATGGTCAACGCAAATTACGCTTAGAACTCCGTGATCATGGTTTCAAAGTAGGTTGTAATCGCGTAATCAAAGAAGTGGATGAAGTTTGGTGTGCGGACATTACCTACATCCCTATGGAAAAAGGTCATGCTTACCTCGTTGCGATCATGGACTGGCACAGCCGATCCGTGCTTAGCTGGGAAGATGGATAGTAGCTTCTGCGTCGGTGCTTTGAAATCAGCAATGGCTCTAGCGTCTCTGGAGCTATGATGGCATCACCGATTTACGAGCTCTAGTTGATGATTGGATGGAGTTCTATAATCATCGACGTAAGCACCAAGGTCTAGGCTATTGCACTCCTTGGTCACTCTACTCTGAGCAGCAACAAGAAGCTGCCTAGGGTGGCGGCGATCGTAGTTGGAGAGGTTCCATTGAGCTCCTTCCGCTACGCTCCATTCACTCCATTCCCCCTCTCCAACTACGGTTCCTAAAATGCACCATCATGGAAGGATCAAAGAGAGGTTTTCCAATATACTGATGCAACTCGAGGAAGAGTTGAAGGAATGGGTTTTCTTGGATTTGATTCACCGTCTCCTTATCTGTTATGCCAAGGCGTTCCTTAATGACTAGAGCACCAAAAGGGATTCAATTCCATTCCACGGGACTAATTGGCTAAGTTTCACCCATCTATTAGAAGCTGGAAGTTTGCCTCTAAAAGGATGGGTGAAATCGGTTTGATTTGGGTGATTTTTGATTATGTGAAGCGCACGATTTTTCGAGGGAATAATAACAAACCCCATGCCTCTCTGCACGACTTTTATCCGCTAAACCTTTGATGCTACAAGATTAAGTCTTTTTCAGGAAAACCTAAGTAAGGAGTCGTTTCAGAATTTTTAAAACACTGATTACGCTATGCAGACAGTATGGGGATGTATTCTAAAGGTCTAGAAATACATTCTGTAAGCGGCCCAGAGTGATGTAGCAGTTACGTCGTCACTGCCAGTAGGAGTGTCGAGAGTTTCATACTGAACACCAGTCATGATTTTGCTGTTGTTACCACAGAAGTAGTAGTTAAGACCAGCATAAATACTTTGGTGTGAGTTACCACGGCGCTTGTTAGTCACTACAGAATTATTCTTAGATTCGATTCTGCTGAGGTAACGTGAGTTAGCACGGATACCAGCACCGCTTGATGAACCTTGATACTGATACTGAGTTACGAACTCAAGCTTGTCTTCGATGATGAATCTTGATGGCTGAAGAACGAGTCCCCAGAAAAGTCCACCACGTTCAGCACCACCTGCTTCTGTGTCAGATCCTTTGTCTCCTAAGATAGCATCTGCGAAGAAATCCCAACCTTCGATTTCTTTAGCATAGGAAAGAGCGTATGCCTGCTCGTAGCCTACACCTACTTGATCCTTAGACGCGTTGCCGTAATCAAGGTTATAGAATGCGTCAAAGCTGATGTCTCCACCGAGTGCTTCGAAATCAACTCCAGCATAGAGAGCCTTACCTGCGTCCCATGTGCCGACGAAGTCTGAATCATCAAGGCTAAGGAGACCTACTTTGCCCTCTACACCACCCCGCTTACCTGAAACGACGAATGCTGTATAGCGGTGAGCATAGATTGTGTTAGAAATTGCTGAACGCTCAACTGTCTTGATCTTCTTAGAAGATGTAGTTGATTCGTGACCCATGTTGATCTTACGACGCCCATATGCCAGCTTTACATCTTCAATGCCCATGAAGTTACCAAGGCTGTATGTAACTTTAGCTACATCAAAAGAATCGTAACCCCATTCACGGTTTCCACCTTTAGGTCTACCGTCATTTACGAGGCTGATGTTTGCTTTGAATTCAAAGCCGTTAAAAGCTTTGATTTTAGCTCCGACACGTGCACGACGAACTTCGTCGAAGTGTTGGTTGAAGTTATCACCATTCTCATCGTTACCGTCAAGGTAAGCGTATTGAGCCTGGAAACGACCGAAGACCGTTACTTCCTGAATATAAGGATTGTTGTTGTTCTTGTATATTTTACCGAGAGATTGAATCGTCTCACAGAATGAACCACTATGTGTTGTGGTCTCTTGATCTGGTGCCACTGATGGTCCAGCTATTGCAGTGCCAGTTACGACTACAGCTCCAATAATTGTTTTTGTTATTTTGTTTTTCATAATGTTATTGATTAGGTTGCGATGTATTTTAGTAGATCATCCCGTTATCTGTCAAACATTAAAAGCGTGTTGCCTCATTGAAGAGGACATCGAAAAAAATCTTTAATTGTTGAGAATAGCTCCCGTTACCTCATAAATGAGGACACTCTACACCTACCATGGCAATGAATGAACCAAGCATACAAGAATACACCGTGAAAATGCGAGAACGATACTCTCGCATGACGGGTCGCAAAGCAAAATCAAAGCTCTTAAATGAGTTCGTAAAGATCATTGGATGGGATCGTAAACATGCTAATAAAGTTATCCTCGGCATCAAAAGAAAGTTTGGTCCAAAAGGTAAATGTGGTGCTCCAAAAATCTATGGTAATTCGCTGATTGAGGTTCTAAAAAAATGCTGGCTATGTATGGATCAGCCATGTGGGAAACGGATGAAAGACACGCTACCTATCTGGGTTGAATTCCTCAACTACTTTGTTTATGATTGGTTAAAAGAGAAAGGCATCGATCAGACACGCTCACGACCCTACTTTAAAAATGATCAGGCTTACGTGGAGCAAAAGAACTACACCCACGTTAGATGTCTGCTGGGATATGAGCGTCTGAGCCATCAAGAACTCCTGTCAGAGCTCAATGAATTACTCTCACTTTGGAATCTTTGGAAGAATTTATTTAGCTTTACAATGAAGCAAGAAAGTTGTCATCGAGTGGGCACCAAGCAAGAGCGCCGAGATCTCGAAAAAACCTAGTTACCAGAGGTTCCCTAATTGTTGATGTTTTTCTTGAGGTGACTGATATCCATTCCGTAAATTTTAAGAGTAATGTCTGGAGTAACTAGCCGACACCTATACATAAAAAACATCTCAACTAATGTTAGCTGAGATGCTTGACTTTTAAAAGTATGGTATACAATTTCAGTAATTACTTACTACGGCGTAAAATCAGAGCTAGGGCTCCAAGACCAATGAGGGCTGTGGAAGATGGCTCGGGGACTGATGATATATCTCTGAGCTGATATCCTGAAAGCCAAGAGTCTTTGTAATTATTGTATGCAGAATGGAAGCCTTGTGTGGTAGCATCAGCAGTAAATGTGCCAATGATCCACGCTCCATTTTCTACAGTTCCAGAAGATGTTTTTTGAATAGTGATACTATCACCAACGTTCATCAAATGGTTGGTCCCTGACCTGTTACTGCCGAAGAAGCTTTGAAGTTCATATTCATTTCCGATCGTTAGACCTGTCAATGTTATCGGGGCATCGCTATAACTATAACTAGCCTGTAGGTATAGTAAATCAAGGCTATCATCACCTGTGCTAACTCCGAAGTCCGTGTCTCGATAATAGCCACTATTAAAAAGGTTATTAGCCGTGAAGAGTACTCCATTGATTGTCGTTGTATCAGTCGCTTCTCGAGCATCAGTATTCACTAGGTTCCATGCTTCTATAGAAGTGCCCTTGGTGCTAATTTCACCTGGCGCAGCGGCTAGATCAAATTCTCCCCATGCTATAGTAGCTGCTGAGGCTGATGTCATCATCGCTGTGGATGTCGCCAGAGCGACCGTATATTTATTAATCCGTGTTTTATTATTTATTGTGTATTTCATGCTTCAAGTTAGTTATTATTTATTTAGAAGGAGTAACTCGAAGGAGTAACTCGAAGGAGTAACTCGAAGGAGTAACTCGAAGGAGTAACTCGAAGGAGTAACTCGAAGGAGTAACTCGAAGGAGTAAAATTGTTACGATTTATAAAATCAGTTTGCAAGATAAAAAATTCAAAAACCGAAAAATGGATCCATCCTCAGCATGGATCGGACTAACTGGAAGTTTGGAAAAACTCACATCAATGTCCTCACTGTCGGGATCGTAGTTGGAAAGTTCGCCATCCCCATTACCTGGGTCACTCTTCCACAGTCTTCATTGGTCTTGGAGGTCTAGCTCTGATTTTACGCCGTCGTAGGTAATGACTGAAGTTCACACTACACGTTTTAGTAGGTTGTTATTTTTTGTCGTGTAGTGTGATTGCTAGTATCATTATCAGTTAAATTTAGAGGTTCATCTTGAGCATAACTTTACCATTTTTCTTTCCTTGCATCGCATGCTCTACAGCGGATTTAATTTCTGTTAGAGGGTAAATGGTGTCAATTGACTGGGTGAGTTTTCCAGCGTCCACCCACTCTGCTAGCTGAGTGTAAGCGTCATCGACCGTGGCTTTATCGTTCGCTCCTATCCATTTAGTAATCCATAATCCGTGAAATCCCAAATGGTTTTAGCATCTGGAATGTGGTCACCCATTTGAAGATCTAGGAAGTTCATAAGCTTAATTTAATCTATCAGACAAATTTGAAAATATTAAAGTGGAATTATTACAGGTTGCCAGAGGTTCCCTTAAGATCTTATTCATAAAAAACTAATATTTTATCCGATGATTCGAGTGCGGCTTGATTATAAGATAGATCTGCCTTAATCAAGTGAGCATGAATATTGAGCAAATCACACCGATAGGTAATGAGTTAGCGATCGCTTGGGACGATGGTGTAGAAACCTACCTAGGAATAGAGGCAGTGCGTAAGGCATGTCCATGCGCTACCTGTCAAGGTGAGCCAGATGCGATGGGTAGAGTAGTGAGACCTCCTAGGGCATATATTGAGAAGAGCTTCGATCTTCTCAATATATGCCATGTAGGCGGTTATGCCGTGCAGTTACGCTGGGGTGATGGCCACGGCACTGGGATTTATAGTTACGATTATTTACGTAGTCTTACCTAGATCACTATAGAGCGACGAAGTTTTTCAACAACTGGAGTCCCACATGCTGAGATTTCTCAGGGTGAAACTGTGTGGCTATAAGGTTCCCTCTGGTGACTGCACCGTGGAAAACGTGGCTACCATACGTTGTAGTGCATCCACCTTCTTCAGCATTAGCTAATACTGAAGTGATCTCGTTAATGTTGCCAGTAAAAAGTTTGTTTTATTAGTAGTTTGCTGATCTTCCTTGAGGCTTGGTTTGTGGTTTTTCTCCGTAGTTGGAATGGAGTGAATGGAGCGTAGCGGAAGGAGCTCAATGGAACCTCTCCAACTACGGTCGCCGCCACCCTAGGCAGCTTCTTGTTGCTGCTCAGAGTAGAGTGACCAAGGAGTGCAATAGCCTAGACCTTGGTGCTTACGTCGATGATTATAGAACTCCATCCAATCATCGACTAGAGATCGTAGATCGGTGATGCCATCGTAGCTCCAGAGCCGCAGTTTCTCGTATTTAATGCTCCGCCAGAGCCGCTTAATAAAGACATTGTCCATCCAGCGTCCTTTGCCGTCCATGCTGATTTCAATGCGTCGACGCAGAAGCTATTATCCATCGTGTTACTGACTTCCCAGCTAAGCACGGATCGGCTGTGCCAGTCCATGATCGCAACGAGGTAAGCGTAATTTGCGTTGACCATAAAATGGGCATTCCATGTAAATTTCATCGAGTTTTTTCATGATAGCATAATCTTCTTCTGTGCGTTTTTGTTGACGTGGTTTAAGTCTATTTCGATTCACTCCGAGCATTTCTGATTGCTTGCGAATCGAGAGTTTAGGGTGTTGAGTATCGATCATAATCTTTCGGTGAAATCGGTCCCCAACTGTTCGCTCTTTTTTCATGATGTTTGAGCTGCTTATCTGATGTATTCTTTCGCACAAAGATTTCACACATTTGTTCCTCAAGCTCCTTTTTCCAGGAACTGACTTGAGTTGGAGCAATATCATTATCTTGAGCGATTTGCTGGATAGTTTTCTCTTTTTTGAGAGCTTCTGTAGCGACCCGAGCTTTGAACTCAGCTGTTAGATGTCTTTTTTTCTTTTCATTTATGTGATCTATCTTTAGGTTATCCCTCATGTTAGACTAGCAAATCTACTAATAATTCATTGGCTCCGTTTCCTGGGACCACTTCATTTGTTGGCTTAAAACAGATTCTGTTAGAGCCTACATGACAAATTTTCACACTACTGTGATTTCAATTATGAGGTTGTAGTAGTTTTTTTGTTTAAGTCTAATCAGTTGAATCAGATAAAATAGAAATTTTTGCTGTAATCCTAGTAATCTAGGCTACTGTTCATCACAAACGAAACGTAAATCACTAGAAAAATTATGTCTTATAGAATATGTAAAATGATAGAGGTCGAGAATGGTCACCTCCTCTCTAAGCATCCAGACAAATGCAGATTTCCTCACGGACATACACGTAAGGTAGAGATCGTATTCGAGGCAGACACACTAGACGATCACGAGATGGTATTTGATTTTAAACTCGTGAAGCACATGGTGGAAGAGTTTATCGAAACTTATGATCATGCTCTCTGTATGAATACTGATGACCCAAAATATGATTTTTTCAAGGACGCTTATGGTGACCGGATCATCGGATTTGAAGGACTAGACCCGACTACGGAAGTGATGGCGAAAACTATCTTCGACCACACAGCTAGCCAGCTAGAGCATCATATAAACAACCCAGATGATGAGTATCAAGTCCGAGCTGGAATTAGGCTTAGCACTGTGCGCATATGGGAGACAACTAGTTCATGGGCTGAGTATTCTGCTGACTAATATGGCTACTGAGTCAACGGCAGAAGAGGATCTAAATTGGGCTGAAATTAGCGTCAGAGTAATTCTCGGTGGTGTATTTATTTGGGCTGGATTAGCTAAACTAATAGATCTAGATGCCTTCGTTAGCAGCGTCTCAAATTTCGAGATTGCTCCCTTTAACTCTGTGCCTTGGGATATGTGGCTAGGTTACATGTTGCCAGTATTTGAGCTGACCATAGGTAGTTGCCTCATTCTAGGTGTTCTCCTGCGTGGAGCTATCGTAAGCGTTACTTTAATGTCTCTCGGGTTTCTCGCTGCTATTATTTCAGTGCATATGAGAGGTCTCAATATCGAGTGTGGCTGCTTTGGTAAGGCTCTTACATTCGATAACTACTACACACATATTGTGATCCTTGCTGTGATGTGCATTTTGGCATTCTACTTGATATTAGTTGAGTTTATAAAATCTAAGAAAGATCACACTACACGACAAAAATTGAAGGTTTAGCATTAGAGGTGATCCATTCATGAAACATGTTGATTTTTTCTTGTTAGATTGAGGTTTGTTAAACATTTTGATCAGTAGATCTAAAGCTAGTCGAAAGATGCTTTTACGTTTCTGTCTAGCGGTTAGATCATTTTTTTCTTTAAGGATTACACCCCACCCTAGGGTGAATAAAAAGGCTAAACTCACCACGGCTAAGAGCTTATCAATCTTTCGGGGATCTTGTAAATGGGTGCTTTCCAGATCAAAACCTTTCTTCTTTAAATGTCCATATCAAGCATGGTGATCTTGATGAAAAACCAAGAAATAAATGATAGTTTTTCAATGTTTATCATTTATCATAAGTTACTTACACATCATTTAGTAGCTTGTTATTTTTTGTCGTGTAGTGTTAAATGACATGATGAATGGAGGAGAGTTGCCAGCTGATCTAGCTGGATGATCCTAGATTGTCGTAGATTTTTATTGGATTGATTTTTGTTTTCTTGTGGTGGTGAGTGTTGGTTATTATAGGGAGTGATGATTTTTATTAAGAATGTCTGGGGATTGCTGGCTGCCGTGGTGAGTGGACTGATACTGGCGATGTGTTACCCGGGATACGGGGTGGATGGTTTTGTCTGGATCTGGGCAGTGCCTTTGATGGCTGCACTGTGGGTTTTTGGTAATAAAAATGCTGAAGATGGTAAGAGAGTAAAGTGGAGAGGCTTTGGTTTAGGATGGCTGAGTGGGATGGTGTTTTGGTCGATCAATGTAAGCTGGCTTTTGGCGATGGGTGATCTGGATGGAGTGCCTCCAGTTGCGGCAGTTTTTGCGTGGTTGGGGCTAAGTGCTTATCTTTCGATATACTTTGGGATCTGGGGAGCTGTGCTGGCTAGTGTGGGGAATCCATGGAAGAAATCTAGTGGGCTATCAGAGACAACTAAACCGAGGAAGAAATCTAGAGTGGAGCAACTAGTGGAGGAAAAGATGGAGGCTTCTGAAGAGAGATTGTCTGGAGCTAGTGGAAAGCTTAAGGGAGGTACTAAGGAGTCATTCAAGACGATGCGTTACGCTCTATTGGCTGCGTCATTGTGGGTAGTGCTGGAGTGGCTACGTGGCTGGTTGTTTACAGGTTTCGGTTGGAGTAGTGTGGGCGTGGCTTTTCATGATGACGCTACGATGTCTCAGTCGGCGGATCTGGTCGGTGTGGTAGGCTTATCATTTTTACCGCTGCTGGTCTGTGCCATGTCTGTTCAGCTCGTTGCGAGAATGATCGGTGAGGCGAGAGCTGGAAAATTTAAGCCGCATTATGAGATAGCAATGACGCTCGGTCTTGTGGCATTAGCCTTTGTTTATGGTGTGGTGAAAATAGGTCAGTATAAAAATGCGGAGACGATTGAGGTGAAGGTGCTACTTTTGCAGGAGAATTTGACTCAATCGCTCAAATGGGGTGATGAGGCACAACAGATGCTGAACTATCAGAGCTATGCGAACTCGCTGGATACTAAGCTTGGAGAGCTAGCTGAGCGTAGTCAAAAAGAGGCTCTGGAACGTGCTGTAATGAGTGGGGAAGCTGAAGAACAAGAAGATCTGACTCCTGATGTTGTGCTGATGCCAGAGAGTTCATTTACGCAGGGGATGGTGTTTGTGGAGGATTTTGGGAATGTGTTTTTGAATGATTTAGATGATGATTTCTTGAGGAATGGTTTGGTTAAGGATCGAGGTTTTTCAGTGATTTACGGTTCTAATTTATATGAGGGACAGGTTCATAAAGAATCGGTCTATGGTAAGACTCTAGGTGAGGGATCTGACTATAATGTGATCGCGATCTCTGAACCTGAATCTGGTCGAAGGAATAAACTGGGTTATTACTCTGATTTATCGATCTACGGGAAAGTGCATTTGGTTCCGTTTGGAGAGTTTGTGCCAGATATACCCTTTAGAAAAACGATCTATGGGGCGATCTACGGGGAAGATCCTAAGTCGGCATTTACGGCTGGGACTAGCTTTGCTCCACTTCTGTTAGATGTGAAGGGGCAGAAGATCGGGGTGATTCCTACGGTGTGTTTTGAGGATACTGTGGGGAGGATGACGAGGAAATTTGTTCGTGATCAGCCGCAGATGATTGTCAATGTGACGAATGATGGCTGGTTCGGTAAAAGTCTAGGAGCAAAGCAACATATGGCGAATGCTAAGTTCCGAGCAATAGAGTTGAGAAGACCGATGATACGGTCAGCTAATACTGGTGTCAGTGCGATCATCGATATGACGGGAAGTGTGGTGGATGCTAGGACTAAGGAGCGTCAGGTGATCGAGGATGCTGATGGGAGTCCGTTTGTAAAAGGAGCTTTATTTGGCTATGCTAGAGTGCCTGTAGATCCTCAGTGGACTCTTTACGCCGCTTTAGGCGGTTGGTTTGTCTGGTTCTGTCTGGTTTTGTTTGGTTTGACTGTTTTTCTCACTAAATTTAGAAAGTCAGCATGAGAAAACAAGGTTGGATGCTCCCGTTTTTCGGCTTAGCTTTAGTATTAAGCATTGTGCTGGGGGTGCCGCTGTTGATCTCGTATCCTGCGGTGTGGAACCCGATACATCATAATGTGATGGAGGAGAGATTCATCGAGCAAGGGGTTACTGGGGAGAGATTGGATCTAATGTTCTCAGATGCTGAGAACATTAGCGGAGGGTTGTGGAATGAGACTCCTTACCAGTAAATTTCTGCGGATTTAAAATACTGTAGATTAAATGCTGAGGAAGTGAATCACTACGAAGATGTTCGAGGCTTGATGCAGCTGGCTAAGATCGTGGCTGGTGTGGCGTTCGGACTAGCGATATTAGGATGTATCATCGTGGGGTGGTGCAATGTTTGGTGAGCTGGTTTTGTGTTATTGGCTCATCTTCCAAGATGTGTCGTGGAAACTACCAGATGGGAGTTATAGCCTAGGACTATTTCCTCATAGGATCTGGCAGTTTGCTGGAGGAGCTGTGGGTGGATTAGTAGGCATCATCCTTCTCTGCGGATTCCTGTTCATCAGAGCTAGAGGCAAATCTTAAATATTAGATTTCTCCAATTTTAGGTAAAAAACGGAAGCTTGGTGAAAGCCCCCGTTGTATAGTGTTGAGATGGTTTTACTGACCGAACATTTTTGCGAGATCGACTAGAGCGTTTGGATCTGGTGTCTCTGCGGCTTTGATGGCAGTTTTTTGGAGTAGGGTGATTTCTTTGATGCCTGCTTCTGTTAGATCGAGCATGGCGTTCATTTCGTCACGTGAGAATGTGGTTTCTTCACCTGAACCCTGGATTTCTACGAACTCTAGGTCTTCTGTCATGACGACGTTGAAGTCTACTGTGGCATCTCTGTCTTCAGGGTAATTGAGGTCGAGCACTGGAGTCTTTTTGTAGACACCAGAACTGACGGCTGCGATAAGCTTCTTCATCGGAGATTGCTTTATTTTACCTGTTGCTACTAGCTTGTTGAGTGCGATGGCTACTGCGACTGCTCCGCCTGTGATGGATGCTGTGCGGGTTCCGCCGTCTGCTTGGAGGACATCACAGTCGACCCAGAGTGTGCGGTGTCCGAGCATTTTTAGATCTACGACTGCACGGAGTGAGCGACCGATGAGGCGCTGGATTTCTGAAGAACGTCCGTCTAGTTTGCCTTGTGAGATGTCACGGCGTTTACGGTCTAGAGTGGAGTAGGGGAGCATTGAATACTCGGCAGTGAGCCAGCCACCTTTGATTTTCTGATACTTCATCCAGCCAGGGATATTCTCCTCGATAGTGCAGGCACAGATGACTCTTGTGTCGCCAAATGAGACGAGAACTGAGCCTGAAGCATGTGGTGCGACTCCTGGTGTGAATGTGATAGGGCGGAGTTGGTTGATTTCTCTTTCGTCTGATCTGGTCATGATTTTTTGTTTAGTAAATTAGTAGGTATGTGAGTGTGTAAATTAGAGTCTCTCTAAGAGGACGCCTGCTTCTGTGTGTTGGGTGAAAGGGAATTGATCGAACAGGGCGACGCGGGTGATTTTGTGGGTTTTGCTAAGTATTTCGAGGTTGCCTTTGAGTGTGAAAGGATTGCAGGAAATGTAAAGGATGCGGTCGTAGGCTTGGGCCATGCGGACTGATTTGTTGTCCATTCCAGCTCGTGGAGGGTCTACGAATATGGTTTTAAAGTCGTAAGTAGTGAGATCGATATCCTGTTCTCGGAGCCGGAAGAACTTACGTTTTCCCTGGATGGCTTCGGTGATTTCTAGCGCTGAAAGTCTAGCTATCTTGAGGTTGGGAGTCTTGTTAGCTTCGATGTTGAACTGGGAGGATTCCACGGATGGTTTGGCTAGTTCGGTAGCGAGGACTTGTCGGAAATTGGGGGCGAGTGCTATGGAGAAGTTTCCATTACCGCAGTATAGCTCTAGTAGATCTGAACTTTGTGAGCTCTTGGTGCAGTCGATTGCCCACTCGAGCATTTTGGTGGCGACGGTGGCGTTCGGCTGAGTGAATGAGTTTTCGACCTGTTGGAAGATCATTTCGTTACCATTGGGGTAGAGCTTCTCGATGACGTATTCTTTATCAATGACGATTTTTTGACCTCTGGATCTACCGATGATGTTAAGGTCGAATCCTTGTTCGTTGAGGGTCTTTTTAAGTTTTCTGGCGGCTACTTCCCACTCATCATCGAGCTGACGGTGGTAGAGGAGTGAGACGAGCATTTCTCCACTGAGGGTGGAGAGGAAGTCGATCTGGAAGATCTTTTTACGGAGTATTTGTGAATGTTTGACGATCTCGATGATGACCGGCATCAGGCGGTTGATGTCCTTCGTCGCTACGGGGAATTGCTCGAGACGAAAGCGTATCTTAGTCTCTTGATCGAACATGATGTAATAGAGGTCAGTTCCTTCATGCCAGACGCGGAACTCCGCTCTCATGCGGTAGTTCTCAGGTGGTGATGGATGGATTTCTAGCTCAGGTAATGGTGCTGCGGGAGTAGAGAAATTGCTCATTAGTTGACGTAGAGAGCCTGCTTTTTTGTCAAGCTGTGATTGGTAATCTGAGTTCATGGTCTGCGGTGTCTTGCCAGATTTCTCTGAGTAGTTACAGATTTTTTCTGATCTTTAGAGTTTTTTGATACTGGTTCAGCTGTTAGTTTGGTAGATATGAAAGATTTAGGATTAGCCTTGGTGGCAGGAATTATAGTGGGAGTTGTTTTCAAGTCGATAAAACTACCTTTGCCAGCACCACCAGTAATGGCTGGAATTATAGGGATAGTGGGGATTTACCTTGGAGGGATGGGCTATGATTGGCTTGCGGCGAATGTATTTAAATAAGTGAGTTTCAATGTGAAATAGAAGCTGGTCATCCGACCGTTGAACAGATATGATATATAATACAGAAAGACGAAGTGGTGTCTTAAAATAATAGGCTTATGAAAGAATTTATACTAACAATGCTAGCTGGTGCTCTGATGATGGGTGTGGCTGTGGCGAATAGTTCCACTCCGACGGTGAAAGCGAAGCGCTGTATCGTGATCGATGATGCGACAGGAGCGGTGCTGTTTGAGAAGAAGTCGCTGGAGAAATGTGCAGTGGCATCTACTCAGAAATTGTTGACGGCACTCTGTGTGACCGAGGCTGGATCCATGGAGAATACTGTCTTTGTGAAGCACTCTGATACTACTGTTGAACCTACTAAGCTTTATGTCAAATCTGGTGAACAGTATTCACGTGCGACTCTGGTAAAGGCGTTACTCGTGAAGAGCAGTAATGATGCGGCTAGAGCATTGGCAAGAGATGTGGCAGGGAGTGAGGCTAAATTTGCAGTGGTGATGAATGCTAAGGCGAAGAAGCTGGGGATGAATGATTCACATTTTAAAAATTCACATGGTCTGACAGAGACTGGGCAATATTCGACAGCGAGAGACCTCGCTATTTTAGCCAGATCTGTGACTCGTCACCCTACACTAGCGTCGCATATGAAGAATAAAGGCTATTATTTCTATCCATCAAACGGTGGTAAAAAGTGGCTGACTAATACCAATAGACTGCTGAAGAGCATGAGCTGCTGCACAGGGATGAAAACGGGGACGACTCGTGCCTCTGGTAGATGTCTGGTGTGCTCTGGCGAACTGGGTGGTCGTAAAGTGATCGTGGTTTGTCTCGGTTCTGATTCGCAAAATATCTGGAAGGATTCAGAGAAGTTATTGAAATGGGCTTTAGAGGGTGCAGGGAAGCCAGCTGTTCATCGCTAAACTCATTTGATGAAGGAAATCTCCACCGAACTCACTGAGCTGAATGAACATTCACTCCGTAGAACTCTACGTTGGGTAAATGGAGAGCAAGGTCGTCATCTCTCTTTAGAGGGGGAGAAGTTACTGAACTTTGCTTCAAACGACTATCTTGGCTTAGCGAATCATCCTTTGCTTAAGGCTGCGATGAATGAAGCGGTAGATCGCTGGGGAGTGGGTAGTGGATCTAGTAGGTTAATCACTGGTTCAGGGACTGCTCATAGTTTGTTAGAGGAGAAGATTTGTGAGCTTAAAGGCACCGAGGCGGCACTGAGTTTTGCCAATGGCTATGCTACTGCGGTAGGGACTGTCAGTGCATTAGTGGGGAAGGGTGATACTGTTATTCTAGATAAACTATCTCATGCCTCATTGATCGATGGGGTCAGGCTTAGTGGGGCTACAGTGAGAGTATTTCCTCATAACGGGTTAGAGAAACTAGAGAGGCTGTTAGAGAGCTTAGTCGATTCAGCGGGTCGAGTGCTAGTGATCACGGAAAGTGTGTTTAGCATGGACGGTGATGTGGCTCTATTAGAAGAAATTGTTAAGGTTAAACGTAGATTCGGAGTGATGCTTCTAGTCGACGAGGCTCATGGGCTAGGCGTGTATGGGAAAAATGGCATGGGTCTTAGCGAGTATCTTGGACTTAGCTCTGAAGTAGACATTCACATGGGGACACTCGGTAAGGCTGCAGGTGTGGCTGGTGGTTATATCGCGGCTAGTCATGATGTCGTTGACTTGGTGATAAACAAAGGAAGATCATTCATCTACTCTACAGCTCCACCACCAGCACAGGTTTATACGGCGATGAAAGCATTAGAAATTATCGCTGGAGGTGAAGGTGAGCAGCGTAGAGAGAGGCTGTGGGATAATATTAATTACCTCTCTAACAAGTTAGGAATTGAAGGCACAAGTGCTATCCTGCCTTGGCATGTAGGCGACTCTGACGAGGCACTGGAGTTAATGGAGAGTCTGATGATGCGAGGGCTCTTCGTCCCCGCTATCCGCTACCCTACAGTGCCTAGAAAAACGGCAAGACTCCGTATCACAGTGACTGCTGATCATGTGAAAGAAGATCTCGATCTGTTAGTGACTAAGTTGGTAGTGAGATAGTATCTTTTTATGGTCTGATAATGAGGTCAGTCATTATGTGTATGAAGAGTCTGGCAAGTCTATAAATGTCAGTTTATGAAACTTGGATTTAACTAACTAATACAACTTTCTCTTCGTTAGTTAATTGTTGATGTTTTTTTGAGCTGACTGATATCCATGCCGTTTCCTAGGGCTCTATAGATTTAAATAGAGATGAATGTCATCGCTCGGATTGCTCGGCTATCAATCCCAGTCGTTCAGATTTTTAAGTCGTAGGCTCTATAAGCTCTACACGATCATTCCCGCTGCGACCGTCTCATTCGTGATCGGATCGATCAGAATAAATGAGCCTGTGCTGCGGTTCTTCTTGTAGCTATCGTAGATGAGCGGTGAAGAGGTGCGTAGTGAGATGCAGCCGATGTCATTGAGGGTAAATACTTTATCGTCTTCAATCTTGTGAAGGTTGTTGATGTTCACCTTATACTTCACTTCCGTTACGATGGCTTTTGTCTCATTGGTCGTGTGGCGGACGATGAATTTTGATCGTCCTTGAAGTTTTGTATTGTCCGAGAACCAGCAGATCATCGCCTCAATGTCTTGATCGACTGTTGGTGGATTATTAGCCTTGGAGATGAGGTTACCACGAGAAATATCTATTTCATTGTTTAGCGTCATCGTGACGGAAAGTGGGCTGTAGGCTTCTTTAAGTTCATCTTCACCGACGTGGATCGTTTTGATCGTAGTGCTGAAGCCGGATGGATGGACTACTACTTTATCGCCTGGCTTGAATACACCACCAGCGATTCTACCTGCGTAGCTGCGGTAGTCGTGAAATTCATCTGACTGAGGGCGGATTACCCACTGGATAGGGTAGCGTGCTTCGATGTGGTTTTCTTGATTACCTACGTAGATAGTTTCTAGGTGGTAGAGGAGAGTTGTTCCCTTATACCAGTCCATATTTTCAGAGCGGTCGACTACGTTATCACCTTTCAGAGCACTGATCGGGATGAAGGATACATCGACGATGTTATCGAGTCTGGAAGAGAACTGCTTGAAGTTGGCTACTACCTTGTCGTAAGTTTCTTGAGAGTAGTCCACGAGGTCCATTTTATTGAGACAAATGACGATGTGCTGGATGTGTAGGAGTGAGGCGATGAATGCGTGACGCATGGTCTGCTCGATCACTCCATGACGAGCATCAACGAGGATGATTGCGAGGTTTGCAGTGGACGCACCAGTGACCATGTTTCTGGTGTATTGGAGGTGGCCGGGTGTGTCTGCGATGATGAATTTACGATTCGGCGTAGCGAAGTAGCGGTAGGCTACATCGATGGTGATTCCCTGTTCACGTTCGGCTTTAAGGCCGTCTGTTAGAAGGGCTAGGTTGATGTTTTCGTCGCCACGTTTTTTTGATGACGCTTCTATTGCTGCTATCTGGTCATCAAAGGTGTTCTTTGAGTCATAGAGGAGGCGGCCGATGAGTGTGGACTTGCCGTCGTCTACGCTGCCAGCAGTAGTGAAACGGAGTAGATCCATGTTGAGATAAGACATATTATTTTATTTGAAAGTTATGATTTGAAGTTTGAAATGGAATAGACGTAGTAATGTGTGTGGCCTAAAAGTAGCCTTCTTTTTTACGGTCTTCCATGGAGGTTTCGGAGCATTTGTCGTCGACTCTGTTGCCGCGTTCTGTTTCGCGAGCAGTGGCGACTTCTTCGATGATCTTATCGAGGTCGTCAGCGTCTGATAAGACAGCACCGGTGATAGTGGCATCTCCCATGGTGCGGAAACGTGTGCGGAGGTTTTGAACTTCTTCGCCATCGCGGGGTTGAACCAGGTCGTTCACTTCGAGGTAAGTTCCGCCTCGCTGGATAACGTTTCTGTATTGTGCGAAGTAGAGTGATGGGAGTTCGATCTCTTCTGCCTTGATGTATTGCCAAATGTCCATTTCTGTCCAGTTAGAGATTGGGAAGAAGCGGAAGTGTTCTCCGTGTTGTTTTCTGCCGTTAAAGATATTCCAGAGCTCTGGGCGTTGGTTCTGTGGTTGCCATTCGCCGAAGTCATTTCTGTGTGAGAAGAAGCGTTCCTTCGCTCGGGCTTTCTCTTCGTCACGTCGTCCGCCACCGCCAGCTCCGTCGAACTGGTTGTCTTCGATAGTGCTGAGTAGTGTGGTAGTCTGAAGTGTATTTCTGCTAGCGTTGAGGCCAGTTTCTTCTGCGATTTCTCCTTTATTGATAGATTCCTGAACGCTGCCGACGACGAGTCTGCATTTATATTTCTCTACGAATGCGTCACGGAAGGTGTAGCACTCATCGAAGTTATGACCAGTGTCGACGTGGACTAGCGGGAAGGGAATGCGTGCTGGGTAGAATGCTTTGTATGCGAGGTATGCCATAACGACCGAGTCCTTACCGCCTGAGAAAAGGAGGGCTGGGTTATTGAACTGGGCGGCGGCTTCTCGGAGCACGTAGATGGCCTCAGCTTCTAGCTGCTTGAGGTGACTAAGGTTATAGTTTTCCATGGTGTTTATAGTTGAAATTATTGATTGTTAGAAAGGTAGTGAGTGTAGATAGCTTCTAGGCTTTGACCTTCTGTTAGAGTCTCAGTATCGATGATGAGGTCGGCATTTTGTGGTTCCTCGAAGCTGGATTGTGCTCCGCTGAAATGTTTGATTTCTCCGGTTGCTTGCTTGGCGTAGAGACCTTTGACATCTCTCTGCTTACAGGCGTCGAAGCTGGCTTTAATGTAGATTTCTGAGTAGATATCCTGCGGGATGATGGTGCGGACTTGAACTCTGAATTTCTCCTGAGGAGTGATGAGTGAGAGTATGACGATGGCACCGTTTCTGCTGAGGAGCTTGGCTAGCTCGGCAGCTCTACGGATGTTCTCACTGCGATCTTCATCAGTAAATCCGAGTTCCGCGTTGATCCCGCTTCGGAGGTTGTCACCATCTAGCATGACTACGTAGCGACCTTCATTATGGAGTTTTTTTTCCAGGGCGTTAGCGATGGTGGATTTACCAGATCCTGAGAGACCATAGAGCCAGAGCACAGATCCACGCTGACCGAGAAGCTCTTGCTTGGCTTCAGGGCTGATCTGACGGTCGTATTCTGGATGGATGTTGTCGCTCATGAGTGTGGTTTTAAGTCATATTTACAAATTAGAAAGAGTTTTCTGCGTAATGATTTCTATACTTAGCTTGGATTCAACTAACTAATGCAACTTTCCATTCGTCTCTTTTTTATTGCGGAGTTGTATTAGTAACTTGCTGGATGATGCGGTCGCTGTTAATGGTATTGTGATGAGTGAAAGTGATCCATTTAAATCAGGTATAAGACGTCCGTATATTACTATGCCTGGAGCAACTGGTATGCCTGACTTGAAAAATATTTTATCATCAATGCCAAAAGAGTGCGAGCACCGCTTCGAGTCAGCGGGGGAGTTCATCAAGCGACTCGCCCAGTGCGTGGCTAAGTTCATTCCTGTCTACTGGAGATGTAGTAGAAGTGCAGACCATCGGCGAAGACGGCCACTCCAGCGTAGTCATCGAAGGCCTAGTTGATGGCTTACCCTGCATGTTCATTTCCCACCAAGCCAGTTTACAGATCCTCTGCTACACCAAGAAAATAGAGGAAGCAGTCGAAGGAGAAGAACCAAAGCCTAAAAGAACAATAGGGTTCCATGTTGGGGGTGAGGAGATAGAGGCATAGAGTCTGTTTGAGTCGGAGAGTCAAACTTATCAGTCAGCCCTTCAGATAGCAGAGAGAAAATTCCCACACCCCAGTTCTCAAGTCACCCCACTAAAAAACCTATCGAATCAATTTCGTTGGAACGTAAATTCCTAGAATTCATTAAATCCGCCCTCCATGGTTCTATCGCCCCATTACGGCCCTTATGCATTGCTAGAGATGTGACGGAAGACTGAATCTGCTCTAAATCAACTAGACTCTGGTTACTATCAGAGTCGCTAGTTTCTATTATAGGGAATCTCTGGCAGCCTGTAATAATTCCGCTTTAATGTTTTCAAATTTGTCTGATAGATTAAATTGAGCTTATGAACTTCCGTGAGCATGAAAAAGCTGGCAATTTATTCTCAGCCATTGAGCATCAGCAAAAGATGACTAAGCGCACTGTTAGCTAAAAAGACCAGGCTATTTTAGCTGATAGTGCCTACAAGTCAGAGAAAAATGAGCCAGTGATGTTGGATCACAATTTAGAAGACTTCATCATCGCTAAAGCCTATCGGAATAAACCTCTGACTGAGCAGCAACAACGATTTAATAAGACTGTGATCCGTATGAGGGTGCGAGTTGAACATGTATTTGGCAGGATGAGCCGATCTATTTAGAAAGATTGGAATACAACGATCCAGCCAGCATAATGCCCTCTGTAATTTAACCATACAATATGGATCGCTCTGCGTTATTAGTGGCGTAGAACCCAGACAAGCCACTCAAAAGGACTAACATCAATTAATTGATCAAACCACAAGCACAAACCAGCGATAAATCCCTAGAAAAAGTCAAATAATGCAATCAATAGCAGTTAGATTCCTCTCAAATTACAAGGGCTTGGAAAAAGTAGGCTGTCAGAGGATCCCTATAGAGAGAGGCTGGCTTAAGAGCCAACTATTTTCTTCGTTTGAAAAGACAATAGTAAAGAAAGAGAGAATTATAAACCAAATATCTCTTAAAGAGCCTTCTCGGTTCTTTAATCATTCTGTAAAGCCATTCACAACCAAACCTCTGAATGAGAGCTGGAGCTTGTGGAACTTCGCCTGCATGGAATGCAAACGCAGCACCAACACCGAAGTAGCAGCCTGCTGGGAGTTCGTTTAGATTGTTAGCAATCCAGTATTCTTGCTTGGGACAACCTAGACCAACCCAAATGTGATTAGCTCCAGAGTCTCGAATCAACCTGCAAACTTTCTCAAACTCTCCTTCTGGCCATTCGCCAAACGGTGGAGAGTAAGAGCCTACAATTTTAGCATCTGGATAATCGTTCTTAAATTTAGAATTCAGTTTATCTAGAGTAGATTGTTTCCCTCCAAATAAGAAATGTTTCAGATCATTCTGCCCTTGAGACACTTTAATACACTCTAGCATTAGCGTCGGTCCATAGATTCTATCTGTAAGTCTATCTGCCTTATTTAATTTCTTATTCACGAACCAAACTAAAGGCATCCCGTCTGGGCATATGAGATCAAACTTAGTCATGACCTCTCCAAATTCTTTTTCATGTCTAGTAAGAGCGGCAACATGAGTATTAGCCGCTTCTACCCCGTAGGCTCTGTCACCTTTTCTTGCATGTTCAGAGATCCACTCTATCGCCCCAATATAGTTGGTTATTGCAATAGGAAGATTGATGACATCGATCGTTCTCATTATTTAGCTCTAATCTCCCCACTAGATTCTTCATCCAGAAAGAATTGATAAGCTAATGCTAAGCCAGCCGCTAAGTCCACATCTGGAAACCAATTCAATAATCTTAAAATACTATTATCCATCAGTTTCCTAGGAGTTCCATCTGGCTTGGTGGGATCAGTAGTGATTTCGCCCTCGAACCCTACAGTCCTAGCCACTGCATGAGCTAATTCAAGAATAGAGACGTCTTCCCCGTAACCAACGTTAACAATATCTGGAGGTGTCTCTAGATCTAATAAATGTAAACAAGCATCAGCCAAGTCTTCTACATAAAGAAATTCTCTCATTGCCGTGCCGGTGCCCCAGATCTGCACTGAGCTAAGGTTTTCCTCTTTTGCTTCGTGGAAGCGTCTAAGCATCGCTGGAATCACGTGAGAGTTCTCTGGATGGTAATTATCGCCAGGCCCGTAGAGGTTCGTTGGCATTGCTGAGTGATACATCACACCATATTGCTTACGGTAATGTTCACAAAGTTTCACTCCAGCTATTTTGGCGATGGCGTAAGCCTCATTGGTAAGCTCTAGCTCGCTTGTTAGGAGGCAACTCTCTGGCATCGGCTGAGGCGCTAATCTAGGGTAAATACATGAGCTACCTAAAAACAGCAATCTCTTCACACCGGCCTTAAACGCACCATGTATCGAGTTTGCTGCGATCATCATGTTGATATAGATGAAGTCAGCGGGATAGGTGCTATTCGCATGAATGCCACCCACTTTCGCCGCCGCTACGATGATTTCATCTGGCATGTGCTGAATGATATAGGCTTCTGTATCGGCTTGGTTCACTAGGTCTAGTTCACTGCTCGACGGAGTGAGGATATTAGTCATTCCCCTAGCCTGAGCTACTCTCACGAGAGCTGATCCTACCATTCCTCGACCACCTAGTATTAGTAATTTTTTTGACATTATTCTGTAGCTACTGATACATTATGACCGCGGGACTGGAGTAATACGTGACGTCTTGCATGGTCGATATCATTAGCGACCATCTCTGCGCACATTTCTTCTACTGTGATCTCTGGAACCCAGCCTAGTATTTCCTTAGCCTTTGTCGGATCGCCTAAAAGAGTCTCTACTTCAGCAGGGCGGAAGTATCGTGGATTTACTTTAACGATCACATCACCCACGTCCACTGCTGGTGACATGGTTGAATCCACAGCGATGATAGTCGCTACTTCATCAAGACCTTCACCTGTGAATGCTAAATCTATCCCAGCTTCCTTAGCGGACATCATGACAAACTGTCTCACCGAGATCTGTTTGCCTGTGGCAATCACAAAGTCACTAGGAATCTCCTGTTGCAGCATCATCCACTGCATGCGAACGTAGTCCTTTGCGTGTCCCCAGTCACGGAGAGCATCCATATTACCTAAGAACAGGCACTTCTCTAAGCCTTGAGAAATATTAGCAATCGCTCTTGTAATCTTACGGGTTACGAATGTCTCACCTCGGCGTGGCGATTCATGATTAAAGAGAATCCCGTTACACGCATACATACCATAGGACTCACGGTAGTTAACCGTGATCCAATACGCATACATTTTCGCTACCGCGTAGGGTGATCTTGGGTAAAATGGTGTCGTCTCTTTCTGAGGAGTTTCTTGGACTTCTCCATAGAGCTCAGATGTCGATGCTTGGTAAAATCTTGTTTTCTTCTCTAGACCCAGGAAGCGGATCGCATCTAGAAGCCTTAGAGTTCCTATAGCATCCACATTAGCAGTGTATTCTGGAACTTCGAAACTTACAGCTACATGAGACTGAGCCCCCAAATTATACACCTCGTCAGGCTCTATTTCTTTCAGAATCCTAGTGAGGTTCGATGAGTCTGTCAGATCTCCGTAATGGAGATGAAATCTCTTATTTTCGATATGCGGTTCTTGGTAGATATGGTCAACTCGCTGAGTATTGAACAAAGATGCTCTACGCTTGATGCCGTGAACTTCATATCCCTTTTCTAGTAGGAGCTCCACTAAATATGAGCCATCTTGTCCTGTGACTCCTGTGATTAGTGCTTTTTTCATGGTTTTTATTTTTAGCTGTAAACTTTTATTTAATAGTGCTTTTAAAATACTTAATCGCTTTATCAAGTCCTTCATCCAGAGCTATTCTAGGATCCCAGTTCAGGTGCTTTTTAGCGAGAGTGATGTCTGGCTTGCGTTGTTTAGGATCATCTCCAGGTAATGGATGGAACGTCAGCTTGGATGGGCTATCTATTTTAGATAGAACCTTCTCAGCTAACTCAAGAATCGTGAACTCACCAGGGTTACCGATATTAATGGGGCCTGTGATTTCGTCTTGATTCATCAGTCTCACAAATCCTTCTAAGAGGTCATCTACATAGCAGAATGATCTAGTCTGGCTTCCGTCGCCATAGATAGTGATATTTTCGCCTTTCAACGCTTGCACGATGAAGTTAGAAACCACTCTACCATCGTCTGGATTCATTCGCGGTCCGTAGGTATTAAAAATTCTCACTACTCGGATATCCACATCGTGCTGTCTGTGATAGTCAAACATTAAGGTCTCACCAATACGCTTGCCTTCATCATAGCAAGATCTGATCCCGATCGGATTAACACTACCTACATATGTTTCAGGCTGTGGATGCACTAGTGGGTCTCCATAGACCTCGGAGGTTGATGCCTGAAAAACTCTCGCACCATACTTTTTACCAAGCTCTAGGCAATTAATCACACCGAAAATAGCGGTCTTCGAGGTGTAAATCGGATCCTGTTGGTAATGTGGCGGTGACGCTGGGCAAGCTAGGTTATAGATCTGATCGACCTCTTTATCAAAGGGTTCAGTAATATCGTGCTCGATCAATTCAAAATCGGAGTGATCCATTAAATGCTCCACATTTTTTGCGAAACCAGTGTAATAGTTATCTAAGCAATACACTTTATTACCTAAGTTGAGCAACTTTTCACATAAGTTTGACCCTAGAAATCCTGCTCCGCCTGTTATTAAAACTTTTTTGGACATAGTGATTTATTGAAATGTTTTCCTGTCGTAACTAACCTTTACCTATTGAGTAGAAGTTAAAGCCTACTTTGTGTAGTGTCTCAGCGTCTAATATATTACGCCCATCGAAAACGAATGCTGGTTTAAACATGCTCTTATAAACTTTAGCAAAGTCTATTGACTTAAATTCATCCCACTCTGTGAGAACCGCCACACCATGTGCGTCTTTAGCCGCTTCTTCGCTGGTTTTGCAGAATGTCACATGTTTACTGATCTGTTCGTCACATAGCCCTAGATAAACAAGTTCTGACGTGATTTGTGCAGGACTAACCTGCGGGTCATAGATAGCTATATTCGCTCCGTCCATGATAAGATCCTTACAAACATAGATTGCTGCTGATTCTCTTGTGTCATTAGTATCCTTTTTAAAGGCGAATCCCCAGATGCCAATCTTCTTGCCTCTTATTGTGTTGAATAGAGTCTCTACGATCTTAGCTGAGAAGCGCGCTTTTTGCCACTCATTTATATCGATCACTGCCTGCCAGTAATTAGCGACCTGTGGAAGACCGAAATGGGTGCTCAAATACACCAAGTTTAAAAGATCCTTCTGGAAACATGAGCCGCCGAAGCCTACTGATGATTTTAGAAAATTAGGGCCGATTCGACTGTCTATTCCTACCGCATTTGCCACTTCATCTACATCGGCCTCTGTCTTTTCACAAAGCGCAGAGATCGAATTGATTGACGAAATCCTTTGCGCCAAGAATGCATTTGCCACTAACTTAGATAATTCTGAGGACCAAAGGTCAGTTTTTATAATGTGCTCGTCCAGTATCCACTGCCCATAGATGCTAGCCAACGTCGCAACTGCAGCCTGCCCATCATCTGAGGAATCCCCACCGATGAGAATTCTATCTGGATTAGTGAGATTTGAAATTGCTGTTCCTTCGGCAAGAAATTCTGGATTTGAAAGAACTTGGAATGTTCCTGACTCTGAGTTAGCCACTAAAATTGTTTTAATCGCTTCCGCTGTTCGGACTGGGATGGTGCTTTTTTCTACAATAATCTTAAACCCAGTCGACACTTCAGCTATCATTCTCGCAGCTCCTTCAATATAGCAAAGGTCGAGAGCCTCACCTGCACCTATACCATACGTCTTAGTCGGTGTCCCTACCGCCACAAAAATGACCTCGGCTTCTTCGATCGCTCTTTTTATCTCAGTCGAGAAGAATAAATTCTTCCCTCTATTTTTTTGGACAATTTCATCTAGTCCTGGCTCATAGATCGGAAGTTTATCTGAATTCCATGCCGCAATTTTCTTAACGTTAAAATCTACCACATTGACCTTAATGCCGGGGCATTTGTCAGCGATCATCGCCATAGTGGGTCCACCTACATAGCCTGCTCCAATGCAACATATTTTTGTGACTTTCATAATTTTTATTTATTTAATACTACTGCCCTGGTCGCATCTTCTTATTACAGGGAGAACCTACTAATAGTAAAACAACTTGGGTGATAATTGCAAACATCTCAAAACCATTCTAATTCTTAAGACACCATATTTTCACAATAGTTCAATATAAAATGAATTTAATTAATCGAGAGCCATCATATACCTCTTGGATTTAACTAATAAACGCAACTTTTGATGGGCATGAAGCACATTACATCTAAAGAAAGGCATACTATTGAGCATCTGCTAAGTCAAAACCTAAGCTCACCAACTATTGCAACGCAGTTAGACCACCATAAGTCTACGATCACTCGTGAAATAAAGGGGAATGGTGACCACAGAAACGGGGAATATCGCAACGACTTAGCAGAGCGTAAGGCTCAAGATAGATAAATAATCTCTTAGGGTTTAATTCCCCGTCGCTTGCGGCGATCTAATCCTGAATTGAAAGAATCCACAATACCCCGCTTTCGAGGCACGAGAAAGTCGAGCATAGCTCGAGGGCTTGCCCTGGGGTTGTTTATAACCAAGAGGCGCGACTATACACCGGCTATTGAAGCTTATGTTGAGAGAGAATTAGCCAAGTGGAATAGCCCCGAGCAGATTGTGGATCAGGAGATAGCAAAAGCATTAGAAACTGACTTCTTTTTTGTGCATCCCTATCATTGCGGGGAAAGAGAATCTCAACGACCTAATCCGCCAATACATACCGAAAGGCACGAATATCGCGAAGCTCCCTTCAGAACTGTTCCCTAAAGTTGAAAAAGCTCTAAACGACAGACCAAGGAAACGGCATGGATATCAGTCACCTCAAGAAACACATCAACAATGAACCAACGAAGAGAAAGTTGCATTAGTTAGTTGAATCCAAGTTGTGATACTTTAGTGGTTACTGAAAAATGAGCTTATAGTCCGAGGTGATTTTGGAACTCAATATTCGTTTTCCCAAGATCTTCGGCTACGGCATCAATGGCTTTAGCTACACTGCGCTGTCCCGCTTTAAGTGCGGTAGTTTTTAGTTTAGATAGCTGCTTGAGGTAGGCTTACTGCTAGGGTCAGTTGATACGGCTAGGGCTTTAGCTGGAATCGCTGTGGCAGACTTAGGGATGGCTAAGAGTGATTTCTGTGGTGTTTTTGAATTAGAGTTGAGGTCATTTAATACTTCAGAGATGTCATCAGCTAATTCGGCCGCTGTGGCATAACGCATGGAGCTTTTACGGTGAATGGCCTTTCTAATGATGTTGTCAAATCTTGGGTCACAGTCAGAGTAGTTGAGAATAGATTCGTAGGATTTCTGAGAAGGTAGATGTCCTGCTAGTAGTTCATAGAGAATGACTCCTACAGCAAAGATGTCTGTGCGCGCGTCCACTGTGTTTGGAGAAGAGATGACTTCTGGAGCTGCGTAGCCGGCTGTGCCGTAGATGATACCGGTCTCAGTATTGCCAGCAGGTCGGGCGAGGCCGAAATCTCCGATTTTAGGCTTAGCTCCTTTTCCTAACAGAATATTCGCTGGTTTGATGTCACGGTGTAGAATACCAGATTCGTGGGCGTGCTCTAGACCTAAACAGATGTCACGGATGATTCCAGCAGTTTACCATAAGCTGAATGATAGAGTGACTTACCTTTCACGAACTCCATGATGATGTAGAGCATGCCATCGACTGACCCAAAGTCGTATATGCCGATAAAATTCGGGTGGTTTAGCTTCGCGATGAGCTTGGCTTTGATCTGGAAGGAGTCACGGAATGTCTTATCTTCTCCAAATTCTCTTGGGAGAATTTTAATAACGACTTGTCGTTCGAGCGATGTCTGAGTAGCGAGGTAGACTACCCCCATGCCATCTTTGGCGATGAAGTCTACAAAGGTGTACCCAGGGAATAGCACTTCTAGTGATGGTGCTTCGAAATGAGTTACTGCTAATGGATCTTCAGACATAGGTGATTAGCTTAATGTTGAGATAATTGCTATCATGAGCTAATAAGCATGTCCATAGCGTAGAAAACTAAAATAACTTTGATCTTTTTATCTACTGATAGATGATTTATCAGATTGATTTATTATGGATGAGGCGAAAATATTTGAGGTGATAGGTGAAGAGGGCATCAAAAGGATGGTGGCAGCATTCTATAAGAGGGTGCCTAGTGATGATATTTTAGGTAAAATGTATCCGTCAAATGATATGGAGGGATCGAAGGAGCGATTAAGGGACTTCCTTCTCTTTAGATTAGGCACTGATACTACATATATCGAGAAGAGAGGGCATCCTAGATTAAGAATGAGGCATGCACCATTTGAGATTAATTTCAGGGGCAGAGATAGGTGGGTGAAGCTGATGGATGAGGCGATGGTCGAGGCTGAGATTCCTGTAGAGATAGCAGTTGAGCTGAGGGTGTTTTTCCTACAGGTCGCTGATTTTCTACGGAATGTGCCTGAGACGGATGGACCGTTCAAGATCTAGTGGCTTAAGCTGGGCTTGATATTTTCAGCTGTGAAGCTAAGCTAAAAGCATGGCAACTATCTTACTAGGAATCACAGGCTCAATAGCAGCGTATAAGGCTGCTAACATCACCTCACAACTGGTGAAGGCTGGGCATGAGTTGCATGTAGTGATGACTGAGTCGGCTACTGAATTTATAACGCCCTTGACGTTGCAAGTGTTATCTAGGAATCCTGTTCTTGTGACTCTTGAGGATGAAAAACAAGTGTGGAAGCCGGGTCATATCGATTTAGCAGATAGGGCAGATCTAATGGTGGTGGCTCCTGCTAGTGCGAATACTCTGGGGAATCTTGCGAATGGCTTAGCGCCAGACCCACTTTGTTCTATCTATTTAGCGACTAAGGCGAAGGTGCTTATAGTGCCAGCGATGAATGGTAAGATGTGGGGTCATGCTGCTACGCAGAGAAATGTCAGCCAATTAATCCAAGATGGCTGTGAGTTTCTAGGTCCTGAGGAAGAAGGAATGCTTGCTTGTGGTTATGAGGGTAAGGGTAGAATGTGGGCTATGGGTGGGGTACTTGAGAAGATCAGCACTCTGGTTTGAAACTAAATCAGGCTGTTCAAGATACTCGACTGGATCGGTGTGGAAAACTTATAGAAATATTGTTCTAATCTAGTCTCTTTACTGCTCGATATTAAGGGTTAATGAACCTCGCCCAGAGCAGGATCAAATTCCTTTTCTAGGTCTTTTAAAAGGCTGGGAAACTATGTTGCCGTGCGGTTAATCATTGACTCAAGCTCCTCCCCCTCGAAAATTTTCATGGACCACATAAACCAAGCTATCCAGCGAGCCACCCACAGAACACAACGCTTTATACGCTGGTTGCGTCACCAACTCTACCAGCAAGTTCCCTGGAGCGAATCTATACGTTTACTTAAGATGTTCTGGCTAAAAAATCCAAGCTAGTTTTCCACACCGATCTTTTCGGAAACAAGGTTGGCTCAGACGCCATCCACAAGAACTAAATACTATACTCCGTCAGCAAAAAAGCATGTAGGGAGCCTTTGGCAGCCTACTTTTCCCAAGCCCTTGTAATTTGAGAGGAATCTAACTGCTATTGATTGTATTATTTGACTTTTTTAGGGATTTATCGCTGGTTTGTGCTTGTGGTTTGATCAATTAATTGATGTTAGTCCTTTTGAGTGTCTTGTCTGGGTTCTACGCCACTAATAACGCAGAGCGATCCATATTGTAGGTTAAATTACAGAGGGCATTATGCTGTCTGGCTCGTTGTATTCCAATCTTTCTAAATAGATCGGCTCCCATGTATTTCATCCTGCCAAATACATGTTCAACTCGCACCCTCATACGGCTCACAGTCTTATTAAATCGTTGTTGCTGCTCAGTCAGAGGTTTATTCCGATAGGCTTTAGCGATGATGAAGTCTTCTAAATTGTGACCCAGCAACACTGGCTCATTTTTTCTGACTTGTAGGCACTATCAGCTAAAATAGCCTGGTCTTTTTTAGCTATCAGACCTTTCTGGTCTAACATTTGATGAAAACAGCTAAAGAGCTTATTACTTCCATTACGTCCGTCCTTCTCAATGAGTTCTTTAAAATTCCAAATCGTTTTGGCATCTGGAATGTGGTCACCCATTTGAAGATCTAGGAAGTTCATAAGCTCAATTTAATCTATCAGGCAAATTTGAAAACATTAAAGCGGAATTATTACAGGCTGCCAGAGGTTACCTTAATACCTTTAATGCGGAATTCATGGAATTAGATGAAATCGTTTTCTTCAATTTCTACGCCGACGCTCGTTGCGTCTCCATGGCCTGAGAGCACGATAGTTTCTGTGGGCAGGGAGTATATGTGTTCTTTGATTCCAGTAACGAGTTGTTCTTCGCTTCCGCCTGGGAGGTCCGTCCTGCCCATTCCACCGGCCATTAGAGTGTCGCCACTGAAGATGACTCCAAGATCTTCATTATAGAACGTGATGCTATCAGGTGAGTGCCCTGGCACATGCGATACTTTAAAGTGTAGACCATCAATATGGAATTCAATCTTGTTCTCTAGAAGTATATCTGGAGTGAATGGGGTGATGTTAATAGGTAGTCTCCAGTTCTCACGAGCTTCCTTTTGGCGGATTAGTGATTCATCGTAGGCTGAGTGAGCTACGATCTTAATGCCGAGCTTCTGCAGAGCCTCTACATCCTCAGTATGATCGAAATGTTGGTGAGTGAGTAATAGATGAGTCGGCTTGAGCCCCTCAGTTTCGATCATATCATGAATCAGTGCGGGAGCATCTATCACGACACAAGTTCCCTCGTGATCTACTACGTATCCATTGGTGGAGACATATCCTCCAGTATAAGAAATTATTGGCATGTACTGAAACTAATAGATACTCTAGATTTTACAACTCTCCATGCGAAAGCCAGTGGAAAAATATTTATCTATCAATTCTAGTAATCTAAAGTAGCCTGCGGGCGTTGTCTGGCTAATTCTTAGCTGTGACACCCCTTTATAAACATGAATACTTTCGCCGATTTAGGCCTATCTAAAGACATCCTTAAAGCTGTATCAGAAAAAGGTTACAAAATACCATCTCCTGTCCAAGCAGGCGCAATCCCTATCGTGCTTGAAGGTACCGATCTACTTGCTGCCGCTCAGACTGGAACAGGGAAGACAGCAGGATTCGTCTTGCCGATCCTCCATAAACTTTCTCAAAACCCTACAGGTAATCACAGCAGCATCAAAGCTCTTATCCTCACACCTACTCGTGAGCTAGCCGCCCAGATCCACCAGAACATCATTGATTACAGCAAGAACCTCGACATCAGTAGCCTCGTTGTATTCGGTGGAGTGAGCATCAATCCACAGATCAGCAAGCTTAGATGCGGAGTCGATATCCTAGTCGCCACACCAGGTAGATTACTCGACCTCTGTGAGCAACGTGCTTGTAGGCTTGATAAGGTTGAAACTCTCGTTCTCGATGAAGCGGACCGCATGCTCGATATGGGGTTCATTCACGATATCAAGAAGATCCTCAGACGAGTTCCTGTCAAACGTCAGACACTTCTCTTCTCCGCTACATTTTCAAAGGAAATCAAGACGATTTCAAAGCAGTTCCTCTATCACCCTAAAACGGTAGAAGTAGCAGCTGAGAACACGACTGCTGACCGTGTTGAGCAGGTTGCTTACCGCTGTGATGCTTCGTCTAAAGCTGATCTAGCTATCCACCTTATTAAAAAAGGTGAGTGGGATCAGGTCCTTATCTTCACCAGAACTAAGCATGGTGCAAACAGACTCAGTGAGAAGCTTGATAAAGCTGGAGTTTCCTCAAGTGCTATTCATGGTAATAAATCTCAGGGAGCCAGAGAGCGTGCGCTCGAAGGCTTTAAGAAGAAGACTGTCCGTGTCCTCGTTGCAACAGATATTGCTGCTCGTGGTCTTGATATTGCTAATCTTCCTCACGTGATCAACTACGAACTCCCTAACCTCTCCGCCGACTATGTTCACAGAATCGGTAGAACAGGCAGAGCAGGTCAAAGTGGTGACGCTATTTCACTCGTAGCTAACGATGAAAGAGCTTTCCTAAGAGACATCGAGAAACTTATCTCTAAGACAATCCCACTTCTCACTGAAGACGGATTTGAACCTCAGCAATGGTCTTCCCGCGCTCCTACTACGAGCGAAGTCATGAAAGCAGATGCTGAGCGTAAAAAGCAAGCTCGTCAGGAGCGTAGACCTAGAAGTAGTTCTCGCGGTGGTGGTCAACGTGGAGGTGGCACTAAACCAGCACCAGCATCTAGACGTGACCGACCTAACAAAAGCACTATATCTAGAAGACGCACTCGTTAATTTAACTTTCCACCTTCATCTCTAACTACTAAATTTTAGCATCATGCGTAAGAAAGATAACGAACACGTAGCCAGAGAAAATAAGCACACCCGTGGCCGTGAGGTCAAGGGTGGTGGACTAGCTAAAGGTGAAGATGTGCTTGAATCATTATTAGGAGGAAAGGAAGCCCCTTTCGTCCTTGTCCTAGATTGCGTCACTGATCCTCATAACCTCGGAGCTATTCTTAGAACAGCTAACGGAGCAGGAGTTGACGCAGTCATCGCTCCTAAAGACAAATCTGTAGGCCTTACTGAAACCGTCCAACGTGTTTCAGTAGGTGCTACAGAGACGACTCCATTCGTCCGAGTGACTAATCTCTCTCGCACCATGAAGAAGTTACAGCAGAATTATGGTATCTGGCTCATGGGCACCAGTGATAAAGCGACTAAATCACTTTATCAGATAGACTTTAAAGGACCACTAGGTATCGTCATGGGGGCAGAGGGCTCAGGTCTTCGCCGTCTCACTGAAGATAACTGTGACATCCTTATCAATTTACCTATGGCAGGAAACGTAGATTGTCTGAACGTCAGTGTAGCGACAGGAGTCTGTCTCTACGAGGCTGTTAGACAGCGTATTCCTGTTCCAGTCCCAGCTCTAGTAGTAGACTAAATTTTCATACATCATGGATCTCCCGCTCATTCTAGCCTCAGGCTCTCCCAGAAGGAAGGAACTCCTAGCGGAAGCTGGGTTTCAGTTTGATGTGATTCCGTCATTAGCTGAGGAAATTCACACAGCAGAGATTCCTCTTGGAGAGCTCTGCGAAATTAATGCCCAGGCTAAAGCTGCTGAAGTAGCTGCTAAATACCCTGATAAGGTAGTCATTGGGTCGGATACTCTCGTTTACATCGATAAGATCCCACTTGGTAAGCCTAAGTCAAAAGCTGAGGCATTCCAGACCCTCCAGCTACTATCTGGCAGGACTCATCAAGTCTGCACAGGTCTATGTATTATCAGCGCTGAGAAAACGGAAGTTTTCCACGAGGTGACTAATGTTACGTTTAAAGCAATTACTGATTTAGATATAGAGTTCTATATGGAGAATGTAGAAGTCATGGATAAAGCAGGAAGTTATGCGATCCAGGACAATGGTGACCTTATTATCGAAGAGATAGAAGGGGATTACTCAAATATAGTTGGTTTGCCACAAGACCTCATCACAGCTAAGCTCGAAGAATTCGACGTAGCACCCAAGGAGATAGGTAAAAGAATCCCGAAAGGTCATCGCTATCCATTACTTTTTAACCCACACGCTAGAAGTAAGCGTGGTCGTAGAGCACTCCGGTTTCTCATGGCCAACGCCAAAGACTTCGTTCTCTATGAAACCAGAGATGTCGATGATGCACGAAACCTAGCAGCCAAGTTCGCCGCAGACGGGGAACCTGTCATTTTAGCTGCGGGCGGTGATGGAACGATGAATGCGGTGATCCAAGGTCTCGAAGGCACCAATACAGCATTGGGGGTTCTTCCAACAGGCACGATGAATGTGTTTGCTCGCGAAATGGGGATTCCCATTCCTAATCTACAGACTTCAAATTTAGAAAAAGCCCTAGAAGTAGCCAAAGATGGCTTTATCACCAACGTTGATCTCTTCACTGCAAACGGAAAGCCATTCGTCCAGATGGCTGGAGTTGGTTTCGATGCACAAGTGATTGAAGACACCTCACTGGAATCCAAAAAGATTTTCGGATCGCTAGCTTACCTCATGAGTGCGGTAAAGTTACTTGGAGAGAATCCGCCTAAAATGAAAATCATTCTAAGCGATGGCACAGAAGCTGAAGGCGTCGCTGTCTTGGCTGGAAATGGAGAACTCTACGGTGGACAAGTCAGACTCTTTCCAAAGGCGGATAATACCGATGGACTGCTTGATATCCTCATTTTTAAGGAACCTGGTTACAAATTTGTTTTAGATTCACTAAAAGGCTTAGTCGGGCTGTTAGATCTGGTGGTTTCCTCTGCAGAGTATCTACAGTCTGACTCCTTTACGGTAGTTTCTGATCGTGATGTGCCGATAGAAGTAGATGGTGAATACTTAGGTAGGGCGACTCAGGTGGAGTTCTCATCTACTGGGAGTAAACTCAGAGTTCTCTCTCCTAGAGCACCTGTAGGGGGCTTTATTAAAGTTTGGAAAGACTGGGTTCAGAATTTGCCGAGGCGACTAGTAAATGATCGCAAATAAAAATCAAAAAAGAGTAAAAAGGGCTTGCCGCTTGGGCGAAAATAGGTATTTTGTCGCTCGTCGTAAGACACCTAGTAAAGAAAGTGGAGCGGTAGCTCAATTGGTTAGAGCACCGGCCTGTCACGCCGGAGGTTGCGGGTTCGATTCCCGTCCGCTCCGCCATTTTCTCTTCAAGGTAGACAGTAACGACACACCCAGAGTGGAGCGGTAGCTCAATTGGTTAGAGCACCGGCCTGTCACGCCGGAGGTTGCGGGTTCGATTCCCGTCCGCTCCGCCACTATGGGTATTTTTTTGCCCTGATGTCTTAGCAGTTCTACTCTAGTTTTTACAAATCTTTTTGTTCGGTATAAGTATGGTTACATGACTAACCGTCCAGATTTATCCCAGCTTTCTAAGCGTGAGTGTCAAGTGATGTTTCTCTTACTCCAAATGGGTGAGATGAGTGTGCATCAGCTTGAAGAGAAACTTGACCCACCCACTACTGAGGCATGATCCAGCATTCTGAAATTTCCAGAATCCGCCAGAAGTAACTACTGATAAGCAGGAGGAAAGTGGTAATCCTGCCTAGATGATCATCGTGGCTAGAATGCCTGAGCAAAGTTGTTTCCAGCAGATTGCGGCTAAGGCAGTAGCCAAGCTTGGTATTAGTCCCACGCCTGTTGTGCTAGTGAGTGAAAAATGCCAAACCCGAATGTGATGGAGTTACCTACACAAGCTACTTTTATGCTGTTTTGAGCATTAGATAGAGGTGAGAGCGAAAGAGTTACTGTGGTTAGTAATGTGGCGGTATTTAAGAATCTGAATCGCATAATAATTATTGTATTACAGATATACTGGCTGGGTGATTAGAATACTTGGCATAATTATGTTAATTTGGAGGCTAGTTGGTGCTTGCAAAACTGCTGATTCTAACTATTGATTTGTAGCGTGCGCGATTTAATAACAGAGCCAGCTTGGAAAGAATCAGACTTAGGAATACCTTTGCCTGATAACAGGCATGCTGTGTCTGTGTGTATACCAACTTGGGATTCTATATTAGGTTACGAAGAGGGGAGAGCGTGTCGTGTCAAAACTACGCTGTGGTTACCCTAGATTTTTTAAGCATCCTGCGGTGGAGAGACTCTTTAAAGAGTGTGCTAGTGCTGTAGCTCTCGAAGGCGAGAACGTGGTTGAGAGATGCGGCTCAGAGGGCGTTACGGTTTGTGGAGAAACGCAACGGAGAGGCTTTAAGAATAGCGGGATATGATGGTCTTCAGGTTCTCGTAGGATCGGAAGATGCTTGTAAGTTGGCTATAGAGTATTGGCGCTATACTGGTGAGATCGTCTCAAGCCGTCAGGCGCTAGATGTCCTGGATGGTGACGGACTATGGAAGTATGACGCTAGTGAGCTTTTACGCAGACTTGAGGAATATGGTGGGTTGTTTTCGTTTACTCTTAAAAACGACAAAAAGGCGGCTAAGTTTTACAATCTGTTAGAGGTCTCTAAGGGACCAAGCATGGGTGCTGAATTTACTTTAGTTTCTCCTTACACACTATTGGCTCACTACGATGAATTAGAGTGGGCTGAGGGCTGTGGAGTTTCTAAGAACTTGATCCGCGTCTCAGTGGGGATCGAACCTCAGAGAATATTGCAGAAGCATTTTTCAACTGCTTTGGATTCTATTTAGTAGTTACCCAAATGACACAATTTGAGATCGGTTCTTGATTTCTGATGTTTTGCGTTCATAGATAGAGGTATTGAGTTTTGGGCTTATGTTAATTCCAAAAGTAATTTTCATTTAATTTAAAAACAGAGTTATGGGCAGAGCATTTGAAATCAGAAGAGGGGCGAAGGAAAAGCGTTGGGATAAGATGTCTAAATTATTTCCGAAATTGGCAACATCGATCACTATGGCGGCTAAGGAGGGTGGAGATGATCCCGAATCTAATGCTAAACTTAGAGCGGCGATCTCTACTGCTAAGGCGGAGAACATGCCTAAAGACAATATTACTAAGGCTATCGAGAGAGCGGCAGCTAAGGATATGGCAAACTTCGCAGAAGTGAATTATGAAGGCAAAGGGCCACATGGAGTTCTGTTCTGGGTGGAGTGCGCTACTGATAATAATACCCGCACATTCTCTAACATACGCACGATCTTTAATAAGAGTGGTGGTGGGTTGATGAATAGCGGAGGACTAGAATTTATGTTTACTCGTAAGGTCGTAGTCCAGTTTAAGAAGACTGAGGGAATGGATTTAGAGGAAATCGAGCTGGCATTGATAGATCACGGTCTAGAGGATCTTGATACTGAAGGTGAAGAAGTCGTAGCATACGGTGAGTTTACAAGTTTCGGTTCACTTTCTAAGGCATGTGAAGAGCTGGAGCTTGAGGTGACGAAGGCTAAGACGGAGCGTGTGGCGAACCAACCAACAAAATTTACAGAAGCTCAGATGGAGGAAGCTGAAGAGATGATCGATAAGTTAGACGATGATGCAGATGTGATGGGTGTCTACACTAATATTGCTTAGTGTTTATTGAGTCATATTTAGTGCGACAGGTTGTTAGTTTTCCTGTTTAGTTTAGAATAAAAGACGATGAAGAATTTAATACCAGAGAGATCCGCTGAGGCTTCTAAGATTGTTGTAATCTTGGCTGCTCTGGTGATTGTGGTCACTGGTATGAAACTGGCTGCAGACTTTATCGTGCCAATTTTATTAGCGTTCTTCATCGCTACCGTTAGTTTTCCGATTACGAACTGGTTGAGAGAGCATCGCTGTCCTAGATTTTTGGCGGTGCTTATTACTGTGTTAGTGGACTTTGCTTTCCTCACTGGTGTGGTTCTTTTGGGGATCGTATTGGTGGCTGAACTACAGGCTAAATGGGACAGTAAGTATTATAAACTGACTTCTTACAGAATTGAGCAGTTTACAGCGTTTGCGATAGAGACTGCGGATAAGATAGGAATTAAAATAGATGCTGAAGAGGGTAAGGAAATAGCTCCAATTGAGATTACGCCAGATGGTGTGCCTCTTAAAGAACCTACGGAATCCTTAGACCTGGTAACCCCAGCTATTCTTGTTCCTAATACTGGTGAAGTGAATGAGTCTTTGGGTGGTTATAAAAATGGACCATCAGTTGAGTTAGCTAATAAGACAAGTCAGGAGATTGCAGCAGAAGCTAAGAGGGCTGTGGAAGATGGCACTGGTATCGATATATTTAAGAATCAGATGTTACAGTGGCTGAGCACCGAGAATATAATAGCTTGGGGTAAAAGTATTTTTAGCCAACTAGCTTCTTTCTTGATGACGGCATTCGTAGTGATGCTGTTGACTGTTTTCATGTTGAGTGAGGCGAGGATGTTTGGTAGGAGATTTAATGCTATCTGTGACGCTAAGGGGCCGAACTTACAGAGAATGTTAAGTGCGACTCGTGACATTCAGAAATATTTAGGAATCAAGACTCTGATCAGTCTTGCGACTGGTTTATTAGCTGGTCTGTTATGTTGGATCATGGATTTAGAGTTTCCTCTACTTTGGGGGATACTGGCATTCGCTTTGAATTATATCCCAGCTGTCGGTTCTGTGATAGCAGGGTTACCTCCTGTTCTGCTATCTCTGTTGAATGATGGAGATATAGGACATGCTCTGATCATTGGTGGGGGATATTTGATGATCAATGGTGTGCTTGGAAACTTTTTAGAACCTACTCTTCTCGGTAGACGATTTGGTATTTCTACAGTGATTGTAATACTTTCAGTGATCTTCTGGGGTTGGCTTTGGGGACCAGTAGGGATGCTGATGGCTGTCCCACTTACGATGTTACTTAAGGTGGCTTTGGATAATAGTTCAGATTTCCGCTGGATGGCTGTGGCTATCAGTAAGGAAGGTAAGCTGATTAAAGGGGAGGATGAGACTCTGATTAAAGAAACCATTGAGGCTAAAGCTAAGCCAGTAGTCGTGGCTGAAAAGGAGGAAATATGGACTCCTCAGCAGGAAGGGGTTGAATAACTTAGGTCTATGTTTTTTTATGTATAGGTGCTCTCTGGAGAATGTCTATGATGAGCTAGGTGACTTATCTCCCCTATATGGAGATCATTAAATCTAAATAATTAGCATGTTTTTGCTAAAAACACACGATTCTAAAAATCATGAGGAAGGCACGAGTGAAAATTGACTGGTCCCAGTGGAATGATCAGTTAGGCAAAGTAACCGATAAGAGAATAGCGGAACAGATCAGCTGTTCGATCGCTGCGGTGAGTATACATAGGACAAAACTTGGAGTGCCATCTTCAGGTGAACGCAGGGTGCTCGGATTGATTGGCCGATCTATGATGACCTATTAGGGACTATGGAGGGTAAACAGGTCGTTGAAAAGATTGCTTGTGCTCCGAGGAGCGCGAAAGTGCGCCGAGAGAAGCTAGGTCTTGATAAATTTGACGGAGATCTACGTAAGAAAATGGATTGATCTAAGTGGGAATCTAGAATAGGAATAGTTCCAGATAATGACCTGATTTTAATGATAGGCTGCACAGAGGGGGCTATAAATGTGCATCGTAAAAAGATGAATCTACTCCGCTCAAGTTAGAAATCAGCAGCTGCATCAGCGAGAAGTGGTTTATAAATTATCGATTCAAAAAATTAATGATCTAAAATTAGACCAGAAACACAAAATTTCTGCCAGTCCCCATGATGAAGCCGCACTTGTATCAATTTAGATTTTTTCTTCTTCTACAGTAGCTATTTGTTCATGCAATTTTGTTAATTCTGTCTATGTAATCGCTAGCTGGCTGCCCATAGTGGATAAGTCGTTGCGTTCTAACATGTCATGCTTTATAGATAAGGTATGAAATGTTCAGTAATTAGAGAATTAGATAGGTTAGAAGACTTTTTAAAGTATAAGGGGCAGTTGCATTGCTCGGTGATTCAGGGTTTGGATTTTTCTCAGGCTGATATTGATTGGGAACGATTGAACTTTGGTGGAGCTGTGTTTCTTGGATGTCATTTTCCTAAAGATATTTCGGCAGATTTTTTAATTAATAATGGAGCTGTGATATTTCCTCAACTTCCGAATCTACCGTATAATCCCTACAGAAGTAATCTCTACAATAGAGCAGAGCTTATGGAGGGATGGACGACGTCTATTGACCAAAGCACAGATAAGAAGATTTATGATCATTTTGTTAAGATGGGTAAGAGTAATATTGATGTTCTAGAATCTCTCTCTCAGCGTCTTCACGATCATGCAATTGATGATGGGTTGACTGATCTGTTAGAAGGTAAGCTAGATGGTGAAGGTGAGAAAAAAGTGATTGGTGTAATGGGGGGTCATGGCACTAGTAGGGCGAATGAGTATTATGGGAAAGTGGTGAAAATAGCTAGGACTCTGACTAAGCAAGGGTATTTCATAGCGACTGGTGGTGGTCCGGGGACGATGGAAGCAGCAAACCTTGGGGCCTGGCTTCAGTATGCTAGTGACTCTGAAGTAGATGAGGCTCTGAAAATATTAGCAAATGCACCTGTCTATACTTCAAAAGGCTACATGGAGGCTGCACAGACAGTGCTCGATATGCACCCTAAAGGTGGAGCTAGTATTGCGATTCCTACGTGGTTTTATGGTCATGAACCTACTAATTTGTTCTCTGTGCATATTGCGAAATACTTCTCTAACAGTATTCGCGAAGATGGACTACTCGCTATTTCTACACATGGTGTGATCTTTGCTCCAGGAAGTGCTGGGACGACCCAGGAGATCTTCATGGATGCGACGCAGAACCATTATGTGACCTTTGATGTAATTAGTCCGATGGTCTTTCTCGGTGAGAAACGCTATAAAGAGGATACAACGCTATTCCCTTGTATTCAGCAACTAGCGAAGGGTAGAGCGTATTCTGATTACCTTTTATGTAGTGATCGTGAGGACGATATTGTTTCATTTATCCAGACGCATCCGCCTCAGGAAAGTGATGGTGTAAAGCTGTTGTAGTATTTCTATCTAAGATAATAGTTCTCATGATCGTAGATACTGGGAACCCAATTATCTAACTATGAGAAGAACAAAAAATGTAGCTGTAAAAGATGACGACCCAATTTTAGACATATCATCACTGATCGACGTGTGTTTCTTGCTACTGATTTATTTCATCGTGACCAGAACGATCCAACCGAGAGAGCAGGATTTACCAATGACCATGCCTACCACCACGGCAGATACGACTAATCCCACTCTAGGACGATCTTTCCAGACTGTCCTGAGAGCATAGTTTGGAATCCTTTTTCGAAATCTGTGTAGTGGAATTTGTGGGTGATGACTGCACTTGTGTCCATTCCTGCACGGATCATTGAAGTCATCTTATACCAAGTCTCAAACATTTCACGGCCGTAGATGCCTTTGAGGAAGAGACCTTTGAAGATTACTTTATCCCAGTCGATAGGGACGTTGTCAGGGAAGATTCCGAGGAGAGAAACTTTCGCTCCGTTTGAAGTGTGTTCTAGGATATCGTTGAGACCGCTTGGATGACCTGACATTTCTAGAGCGACGTCGAAGCCTTCGTTTATCTTGAGTTCTTTCTTCACATCATCTAGTGATTCTTCAGCAACATTCACGACACGAGTGGCTCCGAGTTTCTTAGCTAGCTCTAAACGGTAAGGATTTACATCAGTGACGACTACGTGTCTAGCACCTGCGAATTTAGCAACTGCGGCGGCCATGCATCCGATAGGTCCAGCACCTGTAATGAGGATGTCTTCTGCTACGAGATCCCATGAAAGAGCTGTGTGCACTGCGTTACCGAGTGGGTCGAATGTAGAAATAAGATCTTCAGGGATCGATGGATCTACTTTGTAGGTATTGACAGCTGGGATAGAAAGGTATTCAGCGAAAGCACCTGTACGATTGACTCCTACGCCTTCAGTATTCGGGCAGAGGTGACGATGACCAGCGAGGCAGTTACGGCAATGACCGCAAACGATGTGGCCTTCACCAGAGACGAGTTCACCGATAGAGAAATCAGTGACTCCCGTTCCTATTTCAGCGATCTCGCCTGAGAACTCGTGACCGACAGTCATTCCGACTGGGATGGTCTTTTGGGCCCATTTGTCCCATTTATAGATGTGAAGATCTGTGCCGCAGATAGAGGTTTTCTTGATTTTGATAAGAACATCCATTGGTCCTACTTTTGGCATCGGGACATCTTCCATCCATAGACCTTCTTCTGCTTTTGATTTTACGAGTGCTTTCATGAGCGAAGCTATAAATGAGTTCCATCAAAAAAGACAATCGGAAAATAAAAATAATCCTGTTCTGAGCTAGATCTAGTTGGTGTATTACATTTATGAAGAAATTATCTACCATTCTAGTCACGTCTAGTTCTCTGATTAGCTTAGCGTCCTCCAGTCTCGCTGCGGACAAGCCTAATGTCGTTATCATTTACGGTGATGATGAATATAATGATGGGACTACTGTCAGAACAAGCACTAAAGATTCTGATGGTGGACATGATGGGTCAGGTCCATACCGTGGAGGTTAATATCAGATTCTAGAGGGTGGAACTCGTGTGCCATTTATCGTGAGCTGACCTAAGCAGATCAAGCCGGGGACGTCGGATACTATGATGGACCAGATCGATTTCATCTCTTCGTTTGCGAGTATGCTGGATGTGACATTAGAGGCTAAAGACGCGATAGATAGTCGTAATATGATCGCTCCTTTACTTGGTAAATCAGAAATAGGTTTACCTTATATGTTAGAGGAAGAAGGAATGACTGCTTTGAGAAAAGGTGACTGGAAGTTTATTCTGGGCAAGAAAAATAAGAAGGGAAAAGGTCAGCCAGCTCGTCTGTTTGACCTGAGTAAGGATCCAGAAGAAAATGTTAATATAGAAAGAGAAAATGCAGAGCTAGTTGAGAAACTCAAGACTCTGCATATGTCACTCGTTAAATCAGGTGGAGTGCGTTTTTACAATAAGAAGTAAACTATCTTTAGAGCCACTAGCTACCAGGGTTTCCACTAGGTTCCTGGCTAGCTAGGATGAGTTCTGAAATAGTCGCTGTCGCTAAACCAATACTAGTATCGGCCGCTCCGTAATAGACTTTAACTTCTGCATCTGGGAGAGCGTAGCTTTCGTCATCATAGTCTGAGACGATGGCTCCAGATGGGAATACGACGTTGGCGACTTGGCCGATCGTTTCATAGTCTTCACGTGGTTCTAGGATGTTATGTCTGGATCTCGAGAGCACCTTAGATGGGTTCTCTAGATCTAGCATCATCACACCAGCTTGGTAAATGTTAGATGAACTAAAGTGTGTGGCGACGCCGTGATAGATACAAAGCCATCCTTCACGGGTTTTGATCGGAGGTGGGCCTGCGCCAATACGTTCGTCCCAATATCTCCAGCGTCCAGAGATGATGTTAGACTGATGTTCCCAGTGCATGAGATCATCTGAGGCGGAGAGAGTAATCGTGTCACCAGAAGTAGGATTACCTTCTTCTTGGGCTAGGTTCGGGCGCTCTAGACAGTAGTATTTACCATTGATCTTCTCTGGGAAAAGGACGCCATTTCTGGTGTCGAGATAGGTTCCCTTTATGTAGCCTAGAAATTCAAAGTTCTCAAAGTCGTCTGTGACCGCAAGACCCAAAGAACAGAAGTCCTTAAAATCTACAGCGAACATGATGTAACAATGTCCATCGATAATAGTAAGGCGAGGGTCGTAGTAGTGAGATGTCTCCGGGTGCTCAGGGATGTTAGAAAATTCAATGGCTTTAGGTTGCACATCAAATTTCACTCCATCATCACTCTCGGCTAGCATGAAGAATGTCTCACGCGAACGAGCTTGCGTTCTGAGTATTAGGTAATGCTTACCTTTCCAGAATATAGCACCAGGGTTATAGACTGAACTCACATCAATGAGGTGAGGAGGGACGTTAGGGATAGATTTCCTAGTGAGGATAGGATTCTCTAAATGGCGCTGTAACATGGCTTAAACTATCGTGATGGTGTGAGCTGAAAAGTGAATCCTTTGAGGTATTCTGTCTCAGGGATTGCTGGTAGGATCGGGTGATCGAGGCGTTGACCGTGATTCATGATGAGTCTAACAGTTTTCTTAGCATCGACTGAAGCTTTGACTACGTTATCAAGAAATAGTTCACGGCTAGCGTGGTGTGAGCAACAGAAGGTGGACAGGATACCGTTTTTTTCTAGAAGCTTGAGTCCGCGAAGGTGGATCTCTTTGTAGCCACGCATTGCGTCGTTAAGAGTTTTCTTATTTCTGGTGAATGATGGTGGATCGAGAATGATGAGGTCGTATTTCTCTTCACAGCTGTTGAGATAATCGAAGGCGTTCTGCTTGATAGCGTTAATTTCTACGCCATTGAGTTCTGCGTTTCGTTTGGTTGCTTCGATCGCTGATTCTGAGATGTCGACAGCAGTGACGCTTTTTGCACTGACCATAGCACAAGCTAGGGCGAATCCACCTTGGTTGCAAAAGCAGTCTAAGACTTTCTTGCCTTTAGCTAGCTTCATGATAGTTCCGTGTGCTTCTAGCTGATCGAGATAGAGTCCAGTCTTCTGACCATCTAGGAGGTCGATTTCAAATTTGATACCATTTGCCTCTACGACGAATGGCCCTGGGCTTTCACCGTATACCATCTTGATTTCCTGCTCTAGTCCTTCTGCTTTTAGCATTGGGGAGTCGTTACGCAGGATGATTGATTTCGGTAAAACTAGTTTAACAAGAGCATCGATAATGATCTGCTTGTTAATATGCATCGCAAGTGTCAGAGTCTGGAGCACGAGGTGATCGCCGTAGCGGTCTACGATGACACCTGGTAGAGCATCTGATTCAGACCAGACGAGTCGACAAAGCTCAGGATCGATACCTGATGTTTTACGGAGTTCGAAGGCTTGAGAGAGTCTGCGGCCAAAAAATTCAGCGTCGAGCTTCTGTTTTCTGCGTGAGATACGTCGGGCGACGATCTGGGAAGCTGGATTATAGATGGCTGAGCCAAGTGGTCTGTCTCTAAAATCTTTCATAGAGATGACTTCTCCTGGTTCTGGGTTACCGAAAGTTTTGAGAATTTCAGAGTTATAGACCCAGTCGTGTCCGTGATAGATACGAGAACGTGGTTTGATGATGATACCTGGCATAAGTGAGTGTGTAGTGGTCAATGTTTTTGAAATTAGAGGGTAGAAGTTTGAAAGTAGACTAATGGGAGCCTCTGGCAGCCTACTTTTTCCAAGCCCTTGTAATTTGAGAGGAATCTAACTGCTATTGATTGTATTATTTGACTTTTTCTAGGGATTTATCGCTGGTTTGTGCTTGTGTGCTCAATGGCTGAGAATAAATTGCCACCTTTTTCATGCTCTTGGAAGTTCATAAGCTCAATTTAATCTATCAGACAAATTTGAAAACATAAAAGCGGAATTATTACAGGTTGCCAGAGGTTACCTTAAGAAGGTTTTTCTACAAACAGTTTTCTTTCAGGATATCAGCTCAGAGATATATTATCAGTCCTTGAGCCATCTTCCACAGCCCTCATTGGTCTTGGAGGTCTAGCTCTGATCCTACGTCGTAGAAAATAGACTTTTATCTAGATCATAATATTTTCATCCAAGATCTTGTTTCTCTTATGAAATACAAGGTCTTTTGCCTTTATATCCTAAATTTCTACATCACCTTCGAACACTAGGTCGGCTGGGCCGGTTAGGGTGACGTTGGTGAACTTGTTGTCGCCTTGATTTACGAAGCCTATTTCTAGGGTGTCTCCGCCGGCTACGTCTACTTTTACTGGTGACTTAGCGCCGGTGAGGATGTTGTGGATGATGGCTGCCGCACACATTCCAGTGCCGCAGGCGAGGGTTTCGCCTTCGACTCCACGCTCGTAGGTGCGTATAGCGATGTGGTCGTCTGCTAGGATAGTGGCGAAGTTAGAGTTAGTGCCGTTAGGGGCGAAGTGGTTGTGGTAGCGGATGGCTGCGCCGTTTTTTATAACGTCGAGTGCTGGAAGGTTGTCTACGAAGCTAACTGCGTGGGGGACTCCAGTGTTGAGGACGTGGACGTCTGCACCGAGTGATTCGATGTTGCAGTCTGCGTTCATTTCGAGGTCAAACGGATCTGACATTGCAATACGGACGTTTTCACCAATCATTTCTGCGGTGAGTGTGCCAGCGATGGTTTCGAAGCTGACGATGTCTTTAGCGTTTCCGTCGAGGCTAGCGGTGAAGCGACCGAAGCAGCGAGCTCCGTTGCCACACATTTCAGCTTCTCCGCCGTCTGCATTGTAGTAGCGGAATTTGTAGTCAGCTCCAGCCTCAGCAGGTTCTACCGCGAGTAGTCCGTCTGCTCCGATGCCCCGATGGCGGTTGCAGAGGGATTCGATTTGCGCATTAGAAAGGTTGGTTTTAAGATCACGGTTATCGATAATGATGAAGTCGTTTCCAGCACCGTTCATTTTGTAGAAGTGAAGTAACATGTTCTTTATATGGAATCGGTGAGGGTATTTGTCAACTACTTAGGGTGTCGTGTGTTACTGTCACGAAAACAGTTAGTTTTGAGATTTTTGTGATTTGATCTAAGCAAACGAGGTGATAGAGCGTATACTGATACAACGTATTAAAGCTATGAACGAGAGAGTAGAAAAAGATTACACCATTTCACTGAATATTAAGCACAGGATCCGCTTTAGTAGAGATGTATTCAATGAGGCTAATAGGCTTCTGGCTAGTTTGCTGGAGAGTAATGGCAAAGCCAAGATTCTGGTTTTCCTAGAGCAGGCGGTAGCTGTGGAGTTTCCTAGACTTAAAGAGCAGATAGAGACGTATTTCGCGAGCACACCTGGGCTTGAGCTAACAGCGGTGAAAATAGAGGTGGGTGCTGAGGAATGTAAGAGGAATGAGAAGGTGCTACGTAGAGTCTGGGGTTCTGTGGAGGAGCATAAGGTAGATAGACATTCGTATATTTTCGCGATTGGTGGTGGGGCATTTTTAGATGTGATAGGATTTGGTGCAGCTACTGCACATAGAGGTGTAAGATTAGTTAGGTTTCCCACTACGACGCTTTCGCAAGATGACAGTGGAGTAGGAGTGAAGAATGGTATCAATGCGTTTGGTAAGAAGAATTGGATTGGTTCATTTGCGGTTCCTTATGCTGTGGTGAATGACTTTGCATTTCTACATACTCAGCCTGAGAAGGTGAGACGTGATGGGCTAGTTGAGGCTGTAAAGGTGGCGCTGGTCAGAGATGGAGCATTTTTTGACTGGATGGAGGATAGCTCTAAGCAGTTGGCTAATTTAAACACACATGTACTGGAGGAGGCGGTGGAGAGATCTGCGATCCTGCATGCTGAGCATATTTCACAAGGTGGTGATCCTTTTGAGTCTGGTAATAGTCGTCCGTTAGATTATGGACACTGGGCAGCTCATAAGCTTGAACAATTGACAGATTTTGCTCTGAGTCATGCTGAGGCAGTGAGTATCGGAGTGGCTCTGGATACAGTCTATTCTTGGAAGTCTGGTAGATTATCTAAGGAGGATGCGCATCGTGTGTTGAGCCTGCTTGTAGAGCTTAAATTACCACTTTATGATGAAGCTTATGATCTTAGAGATGAGGACGGACGCCGTAGGGTGTTTAATGGTCTAGAAGAATTCCGCGAGCATCTCGGTGGTGAATTGACTATTATGCTGCTTAAAGGAGTAGGTATTGGGGAGAATGTTCATTCTATGGACGAGAGCCTTTTAGAATATTGTATCAAGTATCTGCACGACTATTGTCGTGAAGGGGTAAGATTAAAGGAAAAAGGTTAAAGCACTTTTTGCTCCGTGATTGTAGTCGTGGGATTTGAAAACATACTCCCGTCGGGAGAGTCGTTTAAATGTAGGAGGCTGTTTGTCTCCTAGGGGGTGGAATGGTGTAGCTCGAATTACTCTGCGATCAATCCCCACCCTTTAGCCTTTTAGGCTGAAATTATTTTCCGACTAGGGCTCTCTGTCTTAGCAGGTGGTCGCAGAGGATGAGATTTGCCATGGCTTCTACCATAGGGACGGCTCTTGGGAGGACGCAGGCGTCGTGGCGGCCGTTGCCTTTTAGCTCTGTGTCTTCGTGATCAGTGGTGATGGTCGGCTGCTCGCTCATGATGGTGGCGGTGGGCTTGAATGCTACTCTGAAGATGATGTTTTCTCCGTTGCTTATACCGCCTTGGATTCCGCCTGAGTGATTTGTCTTGGTGCGAACTTGGTCGTCATCCATGTAGAAGTGGTCGTTGTGCTCGCGTCCTGTGAGGAGTGTTCCACTGAAGCCTGAGCCGATTTCAAATCCCTTGGTTGCTGGGATGCTCATCATGGCTTTGGCTAGTTCAGCTTCTAGTTTATCGAAGACTGGTGCTCCGATGCCTGCTGGGCAGTTGCGGATGACGCATTCGACTACTCCACCGATAGAGTTTCCACCTGAGCGGACTTCTTTGATGAGTTCGATCATGGAATCCACTACTGAGGTGTCGCCTGTGCGGATGATGTTAGACTCGATATCTTCAAACTGAATGGTGTTAGGATCTACGTCAGCATTGATGTGCTGGATAGATTTTACCCAGGCGAGGACTTCGATGTCTGGTGCGATAGATTTGATGACTTTTTGAGCGACTGCTGCTGCTGCGACGCGTCCGATAGTCTCACGAGCAGAGGCTCTGCCACCGCCATGCCATGCTCTGATGCCGTATTTAGCATCGTAGGTGTAGTCTGCATGTGAGGGACGGTATTTGTCCTTTATTTCTGTGTAGGATGATGGGCGTTGGTCTTTATTTCTAACGAGAATGCCGATAGGCGAACCGAGAGTTTTGCCCTCGAACACACCGGATAAAATTTCGCAGACGTCACCTTCTTTACGAGATGTGACGATTTCGCTCTGACCAGGACGGCGTCGATCTAGTTCCTTTTGGATATCTTCTTGCGTGATATCGAGCATTGGTGGGCAGCCGTCAATGTTAACGCCTACGCTTACGCCGTGGGATTCTCCCCAGGTCGAAATTTTAAATATGCTACCGAGTGTGCTGGACATGGTGGATACATAGAGTGGAATTTAACCTTCTGCAATACCTGTATGAGTCAGTGAGGGAAGCAATGCTTACACTTGTTGAGCGAATACTCGCCGATAAGCTCGCCAGTCACAGGAACCAGTGTGTCATTGTGGTAAGAGTCGATCGGAAGAGGCAGATTGACCAGTCCTACATTCACTAATCCATCGAGATGGTGCAGGTTCCAGTGGATTGGAATAAACCGATTGACCAGTTCGAAAAAATCCTCGAGGTTTGCCACTGCAAGGTTGTGAGACCCTGAAATTTCCCCGCCTAAAGCCTTGTGGAGTTCTCCGCTCTTTGGATTGACGATGTAGTCATAGCCGTATCGCTGGAACTCGGTAAAGATGCGCATATTCTTGAGTATGTGATAGAATGGTGAGTTTGAGTTCATAGATTTGAATTTTCTATGGCTTATAGAATAGCAGGAGGAACTGGATGTGTCAATCATTATTGTGAGGTGAGATTTATTCAGTTGGCTTTATATTCCTGAGGCACACTACACGCCAAAAATTGAGGGTTCAGCATTAGAGGTGATCCATTCATGAAACATGTTGATTTTCTTCTTGTTAAACATTTCGATCAGTAGATCTAAGTCTAGTCGAAAGATGCTTTTACGTTTCTGTCTGGCGATTAGATCATTTTTTTTCTTTAAGCATTACACCCCACCCTAGGATGAATAAAAAGGCTAAGTTCACCACAGCTAAGAGCTTATCAATCTTTCGGCTATCTCGTAAATGGGTGCTTTCCAGATCAAAAACTTTCTTCTTTAAATGTCCAAAATGGGAGGATCACAGCACTGTAAAACAAGTTATCAATCTTCTGATCATCAAGTAAACCTAGAAGTGAGGCTGTTGGATTTAAATGATTGTTAGGCTTAAACCCGATGATATGGCTCACCGCGTTTGATGGTGGCTAGGCGGTAGACTTGTTCTAGGAGAACTACTAGGGCGAGCTCGTGTTGGAGAGTTAGAGCAGAGAGGGAGAGGACTAGGTCTGCTTGGTCACGGAGTTTCTGGGTGTGGCCGTCACTGGCACCGATGAGGAAGGTGACTTTCTTCGTGCCACGCATTTCCCATTTGTTGTAGAGTTCTACTAGTTTTGTAGTTGTTAGAGAGGCTCCACGTTCGTCTATGACGACTCGGATAGAGCCTTCGCTGGCTTTATACAGTCGCTCGGAGACATCTTCACTGGAGCCGTCTTTGATGTGAGTTAGCTTGTATTTAGCATATCGGGTAAGTCGTTTGAGGTATTCAGCGGTTCCGTCTTTGGCGTATTTGAGGGCGGGTTTACCTGCGACTATGATTTCGTGGTTCATGGTGGTGGTTTGATGTTAGATGAGAAGGTAAGAGGGTGGAAGCTCTTTTAATGCCTTTGGTATTAGGAGCTTCCTCTGCTGTTGATCTAGCTTTAAGAGTGGCTGAGAACAATCGCTGGATCGCAGTGGCGGCTAGTTCAGGAATGACTCAGGTGATTGACTCCAATGGCAGGAGAGTGACTACTATTTCGCTGATGGAGCTTGGGTTTATGCGTGGCACTGTGGGCTTAGTGAGTGGTCGAACTTTCTACAATAAATACGGATGGCTCACAGGCTGAATTTGCATGGGGCTGACAGCTCTTGTGTTATTAAGGGCTTTGTTGCTCGGAGTGACAGCTAAATTGAAGCAAATAAAAATGGCACACGGATTTCTCTGGGTACCATTAGATTTAAAATTATCGAGCTAGCGTATTACTTCTTAGAATACTTCTCAGCATACTTAAGTGCTTTGATAGCATCTGCTGGGGAGACTACACCGTTCATGAATACACCAGGTCTGTCAGGGTTAGCAGGGTAGATGATCATGAGAGGAATGCTTGCCTCTTTCGTGCGCTGAAGCTCTCTTGTCTCAGCTGCTTTCTCTTGTGAAAGGTCGAGTTTGATTTTTGCTACGTTATAGTTTGCTACTAGATTGTTTACATTGTCAGTAGAGAAGACACGCTTCTCATTTGCGATGCAAGTTAGTCACCAACTGGCGGTGTAATCGATCCAGACAATCTGTTTCTTGTTACGTACTTGATCTACTAAACCTGGTTTCCAGTTAATCCATCCGTGAGCATCATTAATCGCAATAGTTGGAGCTGAGATATCAGGACGTTTAGTCATGGACTGGTAGCCAAAATATCCGCCTAGCACTGTGAATGCGAGAGTGAGACCATAACCGACTATATATCTTCTTCTCTTAGCGATGAATGGTGGTGACCAAGTTCCGTAGATGAATGCTGCGGTTGCAAGGACAACGAGTGACCAGATCATAAGGATGATTCCGTCGTCTCCAGTCTGCTTGATGTAGGGCATCATGAGGAAGGCTACAGTAGCGAGAAGTGGGAAAGCCATGGCTTTTTTGAACGTCACCATCCAGTTACCAGGGCGAGGGAGCTTGTCTATCAGATTAGGGAAGAATGAGAGCAATAAGTATGGAGCAGCTACACCGAGTGCGAAGATTGTGAATAGCACAAGTGCGATGAAGATAGTTTGCTGCAGTGTGTAGGTCATCGCTGTAGCGAGTAGAGGAGCTCCGCATGGTGTGGCGATGAGTGTGGTGAGGATACCGCTGAAGAATGAGCCTTCGTAGCCTTTCTTAGCATGGAGGCTTCCACCTGCACTGGTGAGTTTTGTTCCTACCTCGAAGATCCCGAAGAGGTTGAGAGCAAAGAGCGCTAGTAGTATAATCATACTTCCCACAAAGTAGGGGTTCTTCATTTGTGAACCCCAAGCAACTGCATTGCCCGATGTTTCTCTTAGAGTTAAAATAACGGCTGCCAAGATCCACATAGAAACAACAACACCTAGAGCGAAGACTAGTCCGTGGAATTTGATCTTCTTAGGATCATTACCTGAGAGCTGAACGAAGCCGAGCACTTTTACCCCTAATACAGGGAACACACATGGCATAAGGTTCAGGATGAGTCCTCCACCGAAGATACCTATTAAGGCGATTAGGAATGTAGTTTGCTTTTTCTTACCAGTAATGTCACCAGCTTTATTGATGATGTTGCCGTTGGCGTCTGTAAATAGTTGGTCCGGGGCAATGATTTCACCGTTATCGTTGAGGACGTTACCTTCGTTGTCGATACGATCGAGTGTGATGATGCTGATTTTAGAATCTAAATTACTAGAGCTGACTTTTTTTGGGCTGCTGGCACCAGTATCCTGCGTTTTTTTTTCAGCTACAGGAACCATTGCTGTTACTCCTGCTTTGGCTGGGTCACCCCACTCAGAGGTGATAAAGATAGCGTGGCTATTGCCAGATAACGGAGTGGATTTACTGTAGAGAATACCACGGATAGAATCGCATTTTGCAGGAGCTTCGTCTGAGAAGTCGTTGCCTTTGTTTCTTGCTCCTGTGATGGTAGCTTTGCCGCCTACTACTTCTACTTTGATGGTCTTCTGGGCATCGAGCTGACGGTCGTATTCGTAGAACTTGAGGTCGACGGGGAGATCTTTTTCTGAAAGAAAGGTGAGTGTGAGAGTGTCGTTCTCATCTTTAGCACCTACTTTGAGGCTGTCTGGTATATCAAAGCTAGGGACGTGTTTTGCTTCGTAGTCGCCGAGCTCTTTAGCGTAAGCTGGGTTTATCTGAGTCGTTTCTGTTGCTGTGAGGCTGAAGTCCCAATTGGCTTTTTCTTGAGTGCAGACTACTTTACAGATCTGCCATGAAGTGGCTGCGTTGAATGCGAACTCTGCATTTGCTTTGAGTTCAGTGGGTGCAGTGATTTCGGTGATGAAGTAGTTTGTTCCTTCGTAACCATATGAATTTAGACCAAATGAGTCCATTTCGTGAGGCGTAGGGAAAGTAAGGGCTGAGGCGGTGAAGCCTTCTGGGAGTGTCCATTTAACGAAAGGAACCTGTGAGATACCAATACCGTCGTTAAAGTAATAAGAGTGCCATCCTGGAGGGTGGCTGAGTTTCAGAGCTACTTTAAATGTTTCGCCTGCTTTGATACTCGAGGCACTGACATAGATTTCTGAAGTAGATTCTTCAGGACCAGAGTCGGGAACCCCTGCGGCTAGTCCGTTGTCTTGTGCGAATGGATCGTCGAATTGAGCTGATGCACTGATAGTAAGTCCGATGATTCCTGTGAGGGAGATCAATGTAGTGAATAGTTTTTTCATACTGTGAAGTGTAAGTTAAGCAGATAGTAACCAGATTCATTCTTTTGAAAAGGGAATGATGATAGTTGGGCTAATAAGCGTCCTGAGACAACTTTTTATTCCCTATTTTTTGAAAAGCTTACAAGAACTTCGCTTTGGATGTGGGGGAACATCACCTTTGGTGGGGAGCAGGAAGCGTGTTCGTCCTTCCTCGTCCTTGATGATGCCTACGTGGGAGCAATAGCTGCCATTGCCGTGTCTGGCGATGCCGATGGTTTCGCCGTTGCGGAGGTCTTTTTCGATGCCTGCTACTTTAGATTTTTCGACCATTTTTACGGTCATGGCGGTCATGCGCTTTTCTTGGATAGTCATTTGTGTGCGGAGTTTTGGGTTGTGCTTTAGGTAGCGGTAGTATTTCCAGAGTTTTGACATTTCATCGTATTTATTTGGCATGGTGGTGGGGAACTTCTTTGTGATGTCATCAAACTTCTTTTTGCCTACAAAGGTGGTTTCTTGTGGGAAGAATTCTTTTGCTTGAGTGCTTAGTAGCGGAAGAAGAGAGAGTGTGAGGATGAGTAGGGATTTCATGAAACTTGGATTAACTAACTAATGCAACTTTCTCTTCGTCGGTTAATTGTTGATGTTTTTCTTGAGGGGACTGATATTCAAGACGTAAATTTTCTAGCCTTCTTATTACTGAAATTTCTGAGGTGCTCATGTGCAGTGGCTGCGATGGTGAATGAAAGCCCAGAGCATCTATGCGTGTCAGCGAGACAAATAGAATCCCGCTCAGGGAGTAATGACTGGCAGAACTCTGGGGCTTCTAGTGCTAGTTTTAGTGCATTGTGGGCTGGTTGTTTGGTGGCTTCATTCACCATAGAATTTTACAAATATCGGACGAGTTCATCAGCAGTCGCTTGGTCGATTCTCTTCACGAGAGCGACGGCTAGTTCGACCATGCTGATGTAGTCTTCGATGTTGATGATCGCATTATGTGAGTGGATATACCTAGATGGAACACCGAGCACTACGCAGGGGATTCCTGTGTTAGCCATGCTGAATCCACCGGCATCAGTTCCACCACTTGAGCGCACTGTTACTTGATGATTGATGCCTTCTTTCTCCGCTGTTTCTATCGCTAGATCTGCGAGGCGAGGGTTCATGATAGCACTAGGGTCGTGAAGACGGATTTGAACACCACCTCCGAGCTTGCCTTGGTTCTCACTGGGGTTAAATCCTGGTGTGTCGTCAGCAGGAGGACCTTCGAGAATGATAGCGATGTCTGGCATCGCCTTGTTTGCCAATGATTTAGCACCACGAAGACCGACTTCTTCCTGGACGGTTCCCGCTGTGATGAGTGTGTTAGGGTGACTTGCTTCACGGACGAGGATTTGTGCAGCTTGGATAGCACATGCCATACCGACACGGTTATCAAATGCTTTTGCCATGTAGTGACCATCTTTATTCATGGCGGTAAATTTTGTTGCTGGAGCAATCGGATCGCCGAGGCGGATTCCGAATACCTTCTTGACCTCTACATCACTCTCCGCTCCGATATCGACGAATAACTCAGTGATGCCGAGCACTCTACTGCGCTGATCTGCAGATAGGAAATGCGGAGGTGTGCTAGAGATAACCCCGAGCACTTTTTCACCAGACTTAGTAAGGATAATAACTCTCTGAGAAAGGAGGTTATGTGTCCACCATCCACCGACAGGGACAAATTTGACAAAGCCATTAGGAGTAATATGCTGCACACGGAAGCCTACTTCGTCCATGTGACCCGCAATCATCACACGAGGACCCGAACCATGTTCGAGATACACACTTCCCTGATTATCAGAAGCTAATTCACCATCAACATTCTCAAGTTCATCTGCAAAGATAGCTCTAACCTCATCTTCATATCCAGGGACACTATGCGCATCCGTAAGCTTTCTAAGTAGAGCAATTGCTTTATCTTTCATGGCGGTATCTTACTGCCATAAACTACGCATGCAACTCTTTTGGGGGAGTTAGAAATGTGAAGGTAGAGAGTAGAGTCGACAGTCTGTGACTACACTCACCGATGAGGTCTCCTAGCAGGAGAAATTTTCTATAACCTAGGGTTTCTATCCCAAGGTGAATAAGGTAACCTCTGACTGAGCAGCAATAACGATTTAATAAGACTGTGAACCGTATGAGGGTGCGAGTTGAACATGTATTTGGCAGGATGAAATACATGGTAGCCGATCTATTTAGAAAGATTGGAATACAACGATCCAGACAGCATAATGCCCTCTGTAATTTAACCTATAATATGGATCGCTATGCGTTATTAGTGGCGTAGAACCCAGACAAGACCCTCAAAAGGACTAACATCAATTAATTGATCAAATCACAAGCACAAACCAGCGATAAATCCCTAGAAAAAGTCAAATAATACATGTTACTTCTGGATGAGAAGTTTTGCCATTAAGGGTATTAATAACATCTGTGATTAGTGGGGAATATATTGTCGTTAATTTTCTAATGGAAAGTATAGAGGTTTCTATTATTTGTAACTAACTAGTTTTATGCGTTTTTTGCAGATGCGGAGTGTCTCTGGATTATTTAGATTTAGATGTGGTCTATCAGGAATACGGTAGAGGAAGACACTTTTTTACTAAAAGAAAGCAGGTTGGAGCTCTAACTATATTAGTAGTATTTGATAATAGCTCTCTTACGAATACGGGTAAGGTAGCGCTGAAATCTTACTGAAGATTTGCGGTTTTGGATGATCTGTTCGATCCGGTCTTTTACTTTAGAAAGGGCAGGAGCTGGACCGTCGATTTTCTTAATGACGCGGATGATGTGATAACCATCCGGTGCATCTGGCTGTCCTGCTGCGAGAGGTCCAATGACTGTGCCCGTAGGTTCAGTGAAGAGGATCATGCCAATAGCAGGTGAGAGGTCTGTGCGGAGCATGTTCTTCTGCTGACCACCATTTACAGCTAATCTGCCTTTGGAGTGTGTTTTAGCAAGTTCAGCGAAGTTTCCGCCATTCTTAATCTGCTTTATGAGGTCTTCCGTGAGTAGTAGCTGGCTCTCAGGTGAGGCTAGTAGATCATCAACATTCTCTGTTGGGATGTAGATCCTCTCAAAGTCTATTTTGTCTTTAGTGATGTCTCGGAGGTCTTTTTTGTGCTTGTTGAATTCTGATTTGAGTTCTGCTGGAGTGGTTGGTGCAGCTCCGTTGAAGTGCTGGGCACGCATGGCTTGACCGATGAGTTTCTTTTTAGTGAGTTCTCTAAATTTAGCACGTGAGAGATCTGATTGTTTAAGCTGGTCGCTAAATTGCGTTTCGCTGCCATTAAAGACGGTGTTTATCTGGTGCTTTACTTCTGCGTCGATAGTATGGTCTGGAATAACGGCTCCTAGAGCGTCGAATTCATGGATGATGAGCTGTCTGTTGATGAGTTCGTCTAGGATCTTTTGCTTTGCACTCTTTAGTTCAGAGCTGTATTTAGCTCCGCGTCTAGGGTAGCGAGCGGCTAGCTCAGCTCTACGTGGAGCTAGCATGAAGGCGACTTCGTTGATGGTGACTACTTTGCCGTTAGCTTTAGCTGCGATGCCGTTGATCTTACGTGGAGCAGCTTCGGTGATATTGATGGCACTGAGGCTGAGTCCTAGGGTGAGGACGGTGATGGAGAATTTCATGGTTGGTTTGATTGCGTTAATTTGTCTAGCAATGGATACGAGATAAGAGTGCTTATATTATTGAAAAAATGAAGGCGTATTTAGTGACGATCTCTAGAGTGCTGTGTTTAGGACTGAGATTCTGATGCGGTGAGAAGCCTGTTATAGCGTTCTACATGAATAGCGTTACCAGTCTCAGGATCTATCTCTACGATCATGCCGCAAAGTCTGACAGGACCTTTAGCTACAGGGAATCTAGTGGGTAGTCCAGATTTAAATCTCCATACTACGCTTTCTACATTTCTCCCTAGAACGGAGATTTCTGGTCCACACATGCCTGCGTCAGTGAGGTGGGCAGTGCCGTTAGGTAGGATACGCTCATCGGCTGTCTGGACGTGAGTGTGTGTGCCTACCACTGCTGAGACTGTGCCGTCTAGGTGGAATCCCATGGCGATGCTCTCGCTAGTGGTTTCGGCATGAAAGTCTAGGAAGATCATTTTCACACCTAGTTCCTTGATGCGGGTGATCTCAGCTTCCACGGTGGTGAAAGGGTTCTCCAGTGGCGGATTCATGAAGGTGCGACCTTGGGCATTAAGGACGGCGACTTTACCTTTAGGGGTGTCATAAATCACTGAGCCATTACCTGGGGTGCCTTCTTGGTAGTTAATAGGTCGGAGAATGTTTGGCTGTTCGGGTAAGTAGTCGATTAGTTCTTTCTGATCCCAGACGTGATCTCCAGTGGTGATGACCTGGATGTCAGCGGTGAAAAGAGCCTTGGCTATCTTAGGCGTAATGCCTCGTCCGCCAGCGGAGTTTTCTCCATTGACGATACAGAAATCGATTTTGTGCTGACGTTTGATGTCAGAGATGTAGTTGATGACGGCTTTTCTTCCTGGCTCACCAACAATATCTCCTAGAAAAAGAATACGCATGTGGTAATAATGTGGTAGTGTGAGTCGCAGGTAAACACAGCAAATGTTAACCGACCAGACTAAATATGAGTGAAAAGAAGCAAAAGTCCTACGCCCTAGAGGTGTCATTGATCGTGTTGGCACTGATAGCTGCCTTTCTTGTTCAAGGATTACTAAATTTTACTAATAAGCCGAGCATGCCTAGCATCGGGAGTGATGGCGAGCCTATCAGTGATGATACTGGCTTAGCAAGCGATGAAATGGTACCGACTAATCCGAGTTCTAAAATAGAAAAGGTTCCTACTGAGTATTTTCCTCATTTGTCAGATTTAGAAGGTGAGCCAGTGTGGGGGCAGCTAGATTCATTCCAACATATGATCATCCAAGAGGATTTCGTCCGTGAACTGAATGATGTGTATACGATAGATGGAACATGGAATAAGTGGATAGAGGTCTATCACAACTATGCTCTGATCAAGACGCATGCGCAGGATCTGACTAGGGTGTATAGGTTGAATTTCCTAACAGATAAGACTGTGGAGCCTACTGTGAAAGAGACCGCATTAGAGACGGTTGAGTCGGTGAAGTTTTGGCGCCCTAGAGAAGATATAGTTTATAATGATAAAGACTTACCTCTTCAGGGGGTGAGGATCGTGCTAGATCCTGGTCACATCGGTGGTAACTATGCGAAGATGGAGAAAAGGAAGTTTAAGTATCAAGATACAGCTCCAGTGCAAGAGGGGAATATGACTCTGGTGGTGGCTAATCTGTTGGAGCGTCAGCTTAGAGTGCTGGGTGCAGAGGTGGAGCTGACTCGCTCTACCAACTCCCCAGTGAATCCATATAGAGTAGAAGATTATCAGAGCTACGCTCAGGCTAAGATGAAATATCAGAACGATATAATCACTCCTGAAACTGTGGAGAGAGTGTGTGAGAAGCTGTTTTTTAGAGCTGGTGAGATACGTGAGCGTGCTAAAATTATTAACAGCGAATATAAGCCAGATTTAGTCGTCTGTATCCACTTTAATGCGGCTGATAGTAGTGCGTATTTTCTTTATCCAAGCGAGCATTTACACATGATCTTAAATGGAGCTTATACTGAAGGTGAAGTGGCGATGAATGATCAACGGTTTCAGATGGTGAAAAAGATTTTACAAGGAAACCACTCGGAGGAAGCGGCTCTGAATAGTAGCGTGGCTAAAGCTCTAACAATCAGTTCAGGACTGCCACCTTATCTGTATGAACCGAATTCTAAAAGGGCTTTGAATGTGAATGATGATCCTTATCTGTGGGCTAGAAATCTAGCGGCGAATAGAAGCTTTGACTGTCCCGTGGTCTATTGTGAACCGTATTTATTTAATGGAGTGGACTCTCACGCAAGAATCCAAGTAGGAGACTACGAGGGCTTACGCTATGTGAATGGAATGCTCCGGTCATCGATATTCAGAGAGTATGTGACTGGTGTTACCGAGGGCCTCGTCAATTATTACAAACAACGTGAAGTCAGTGAATAAACATGTATTAGTGGTGGGGTCTGGGTATCTAGGGAAGGAAATTATTAGAGAAGCGACTGAGGCTGGCTGGACGGTGAGTGCTCTGTCGAGATCTGGTGGGGTGGACGAAGCTATCTATCAAGGTGATGTGACTGATCTTGAGTCCCTAGGAGCTTTGGCTCAAGAGATTCAGTCTACTCATATAGTTCATTGTGCGTTTACCTCGGCTGGTTCTATGGATAGGCTAGAGAGTTATCGGCAAGTTTATCTAGAAGGCTCATGAAATCTCGTTTCTGTGTTCCCTGATAGTGAAATTCTCTTCACTTCTAGCTCTTCTGTCTATGGGTAAGAGGATGGTTCTGAGGTGAATGAAGACTCTGAAACTAATCCATCTTCACCGACTGGTGGAATTCTGTTAGATGCTGAGTCTGTGATACTCGAAGCTGGAGGATTAGGAGCTCGCTTATCGGGTCTCTATGGCAAGGGGAGGTCATATCTAATCAAGTGCTTAAAGAGTGGAGAGGCTACTCTTGATGGTGAGGGGACAAGATTATTAAATCATATTCGGAGTGTATTCGACCTCATGCTTGCTGAGTCAAGTAGTGTGCCTGTTCCTAAAATCTGCTGGTTATTCATTGGGAAAATCTCTTGTGCTATTTTTGTGATGATATCGACTGGGTTAGTCACGAGCACGGTGATGGCATCGTCTTTGAGTGGTTTCAGTATTTCGGCGACATTGTTTAGCATTTTCACCTAGTAGGTCACAGTGGCTTTCCCCTGGAGCTTGGTTAGCGTTGATTACGATGATGTCCATCTCGTGAATGAGTGGGTTTCCATGGACTCTAGAGCTACTAGAGAGAATAGGAGAGTGTCCTTAAGGTCTAACAGCTGTGCTTTAGTCAGCTCTTCGTTCAGATGCATCAGGTAAAAGTCAGCCCCTAAGTTTTTAGCAATACCATGACTGATGATATGTGCATCAACGTTTCCCGCTCCTATGACAAGTATTTTTTCACGTGCTGAAGTTAACCAGTGTTAGAAATTCTCCAAGTGTTTTTCTACTCCTATAAAGTCATGATGCCTATATAGGCCAGTTATCTTAATATCTGCGTGATCTCTTCTAGCTTGTAGATGAAGTGGTCTGCACCTTGCTGGACTTTCTCTCTTGGGGTGTAACCGCCGTAGCCGATGAATTTATCGACAGCGGCTTTAGTCTCAAGATCTGAAACACCATCTCCGACCATGATGATCTTAGTAGGGGAGTATTGCTGTTTGAGTTTAGCGATGATTTCAGGTTTCCCGCCATTGTAGGTGGTGGGGTAGGTGGCGTCGAATTTGATATAGTCTCCTGTGTCATTTAGGATGAGAGGTACAGCTTCGATATGATCGATATCTAGATACTTAGCCAGTGGCTCGATAAGGATTTTAAATCCACCGGAGAGGATGATAGGGGTGTAGCCGATCTCTCTAAGGTGGGTGAGCGTCTCGATAGCTGTCGGCTCTATTGTGTCGATATATTGTTGGGCTACTTGATCACAGGTAGCCTTGTCTGGCTGGATTATTTCGAGACGTTTTGAGAATATTTCGTCAAGGGGGACTTCGCCATTCATCGCGGCGTGAGTGAGTGCAACGACTTCTTCATACACAGCTGAGCCTTTAGTTCTGGCTAATTCATCGATCCCCTCGATAGCGGATAGGGTGGAGTCACAGTCAAAAACGATTAATTTCATGAGTCCTTTATCCTATAGTGACCCGTAAGAGGGTAAGTAAAAAGTGAGTCATCTTCTGAAACGCCTGCTCCGATATTATGAATGATGTAGGGCACTCCGTTAGAGTTAAGCTTGTCACTGACGATATCGAGATAATTGTCTGAGCGACTGGCGTGCGATGATGGGCTAGTATTAGGAGTTGGCATTCGTTGGCATCTTTATTTTGTTACTCCGTGTTTCATCAGCTTGGTTTGCTTGCCAGTATTCGCCTGTGTTTACTTCGAGACATGTTAGGTAGCCTTTTGAGTTAAAAGCATGAGTGTCGATACAGACGGCATGGGGGAGAACAGCAGGGATGTGAGTGCACTGAGGAGTGTGACCACAAATAATTATTTTATTAGAGTGATGAGCTTTTAGTTCATTAAATCTCAGCCAGCAGAGAGTGTTAGATCCTTGATCATCTAATGGTTCATTCGGACTGGGTCCAGCGTGGACGAAGATGAAGTCATCGGTTTCATGATAGAGTGGGCACTTATCGATGAAATCCCAGTAAGCACTATCAACATCGGAGAGATCACTATCAAATGATTCAAGTGTCTGAATTCCACCATTACTGACCCAGAGTTGAAAATCATAAATACTAGAGAGAGAGTTTTGCATCATGAGCTCATGATTACCTTTCAGAGTAATAATATTAAGTGTCTGACTTTTTTCCATGAACCAGTCTAGGACCTTCATTGAATCTGGTCCACGATCCACGTAGTCACCAAGAAATATGATCTTATCCTCTGGGCTGAATTTCACCTCAGCAGCCAGTGTAATAAGGGCATCTAGACACCCATGAACGTCTCCTATTACAAGAGTCCTGCGGTGGTCAGTGCTTGGTTTTGTATCGTTCATTCTAGAATATGCATATTTAAGTGATGCTCCAGAAAAGCTATCGCAGTTTGATTTGTGGGTCGAAACAATTATTATGCCATCTTCACCATCGAGATGATAGACACTGATGAGGATAGTAGGTTTGCCATTAAAGCGGGTTTCCTTTTGTTCTAGCTCGAAGCTATCGATAACGTTCGCAATGTCTTCTAGTTGTATCTCCGATCCCTTACATGAGGACATTAGAGGCAACGTAATTTTTTGTGAACCAGCGGATCTTAGGTAATTATTAGTGGTAGAACTTAAGAGCTAGTATCATGTTGGGATGCCCAGAAGTCTAGGCGTTCTTTGATGCGTTTTTCTAGACCGTTTTCGTTGGGGTGATAGTATTGTCGGCCTTCAGGGAGATAGGCTTGGGGGACGTAGTTTCCTTCGTAGGAATGTGAGTAGTGGTATTCTAGCTCGGAGTCTGCAGTGCCAGATGCTGCAGCGAGTTTCTTACGAGTCGGGGTGCGGAGGTGAGCTGGGACGGCTAGGGTTTTACCATTTTCTACATCTGCCATGGCTTCGCCGAGGGCTGCGTAGGCGCTGTTAGACTTAGGTGCGGTGGCTAGATAGACTGTTGCGTGGGCTAGGGGGATGCGGCCTTCAGGCATTCCTAGGAATTCGAATGCTTGTTGGGCATCCATAGCGACTCGGAGGCCGTTGGAGTCTGCTAGGCCTATGTCTTCGCTGGCGGAGATGACCATGCGTCTGGCGATGTAGTGTGGATCCTCACCTGCAACTAACATTTTTGCCAGCCAGTAGAGAGCTGCGTCTGGATCTGATCCACGGATGGATTTTATATATGCTGAAATAGTATTGTAGTGGCTGTCTCCAGTGGCATCGTAGACGATGGCTTTTTTCTGGATAGACTCAGCTGCGATATCGAGAGTGATAATGACTTTTCCTGATTTCCCTGACGGAGTTGTTAGAGCGGCTAGTTCTAGTGCTGTAAGTGCTTTTCGGGCATCGCCGTCTGCTTTTCCTGCGATGTGGCGGAGGGCGTCGTCTTCGGCGGTGATGTTCTCGTTACCTAGCCCTTTTTCTTTGTCAGTTAGAGCTCGCTTGAGTAGGATGACTAGTTCATCTTCTGAGACGGGGTCTAGCTGGAAGATCTGGGATCTGGAGGTGAGGGGGGAGTTGATGTAGTAGTATGGATTTTGAGTCGTGGCTCCGATAAAGCGGACGGTGCCTCGCTCGATGTGTGGGAGGAGGACGTCTTGTTGGGATTTGTTAAAGCGGTGGATTTCATCGATAAAGAGGATCGTCGTCTGATTACGCAGTTGTTTCCAAGTGCGTGCTTGGGCGATCTTGTCTCGGATTTCGGAGACGTTAGATTCGACGCCGTTGAGCATTTCAAATCTGGAGTTGGTGCTCTGTGCGATGACTGTGGCTAGAGTGGTTTTTCCGGTGCCAGGAGGGCCGTAGAAAATGAGGGAGGAAAAGCGGTCGGTATCGATAGCTCGACGGAGGAGCTTTCCTTCGCCTAGTATGTGTGACTGGCCCGCAATCCCCTCGATTTTAGTTGGTCGCATACGAGCTGCGAGCGGAGTCGAGTACTTATCCTCGGCTTGCTGGTTGAGCTCTGTTTTGTTGCCTTTTTCAGAGCCTTCTGGGAATAGTTGGTCCACTTGTTTATCGTATTAAAGGTTTTTGAGTTTCTCGATGCGTTTGTTCTGCTCGTCTAGGATGAAGATACTGCGTTTGAAGTCTATTAAGGACTCCAGCTTGGATGCTCCTTTACGAGAACGTTTGTCGATTCGGAGGGTCATTTTGCCCATTTCTACATCAGGTATCTCAGAAACAAGAGCGGGGTCAGCAATCCTTAAAATGATATTACGAACCTGCCACCATTTTTTAGTGAGTTCGACATGTTCGATCTGGGTGTAAGGTAGTGGAATAGTCGTGACTTCAGCATTGCCTCTACGGAAGACATTGCTTCTGACTCTCCAACTCAGTTCAACGTGCTCGATCATGAATCTGATCTTGTCTTCAACATGGTTTTGCCGAGGTGGTCAGTGGCGAGGATTTTGAACTGAATGGAGATGGGGTCTGAGTCTAACATTATTCTTTGTTTTTTGTGTCTAGGAGAATGGTAACTGGACCATCATTGATCAGACTGACCTGCATGTCTGTACCAAATTTTCCTGTTTGGGCAGGTTTATTAATGATTGTGGCTAGTTGTGTTGAAAATGTTTGATACATGGGCTCAGCTTGTTCTGGTCGAGCAGCTTTGATGTAAGAGGGTCGATTACCTTTCTTAGTAGAGGCCTGTAAGGTGAATTGGGAAATGACGAGAGCATTTCCATCTGCTTCTAGTAGTGAAAGATTCATCACACCATTATCATCGTCGAAGATCCGCATGTTGGATATTTTCCGGACAAGCCAGTCGATATCTTCCTGTGTGTCGGTTTCTTCGATTCCTAGTAGAATGACCACACCGTTATCTATTTCCCCGATGATTTTGTCAGCGACACTGACGCTAGCATTTTTAGCTCTCTGAATAACAGCTCTCATGATTTAGTTTAGAAACGGATTATCTGGAGTAAGTGAAACGATGTGATGAAATGGGGAGAGATCCTGTAGGGTGTTTTTCCAGAGGGCTTCATCTTGTGACATTGTAAGGATAGTCTGGTCAGGTGAAGCTACATACCAAGCATTACCCTCGAGTTCGCCTTCGAGCTGACCTTCTGCCCAAGCGCATTTACCTACGAATGCTTTTACCTGCGTGCCATTGTTTGCCATTGCTTCAGTCGCTGATATTGCGATTTCACAGTCTAGCTTGCCCGCCTCTGACCATTGGAAAGAGACGAACGAGAGCTTGTCTTTGCTGACTGGTCCGCCGTAGAATACTGGGAGGGTCTTGAGTTTCTTAAATTCTGTGCTACATAGGACATCGCCGACCTTCTGACCTGTAGGGCAATTTAGAATGACACCTTCAGCTCCTTTTTCCTTTGAATAGTCGAATAAAAGAATGACTGAGTTATCAAATGTCCCGTCCTGCAGAGAGGGTGAAGCTAAGAGTAGTGACCCTGCAAGCGGTGGACCATTATATGGTGAAGGAATGTGCATGACCAAATCTTAACTTTGAATAACGGAAGGTCAAGTATGGGAAGGTGATGATAGTAAGATTTAAACTATCTAGGTTGATGACTTGTGCCTTGTTCTACCCACTTATTTATATACGTCTTGACGGTGAGCAATCCTAATGACAAGAACTAGCAACTTAGAGTCAGTAACTTTATAAACTACTCGGTAAACTCCAGCCCTTATTCTGTAAGTGTGATTAGAACCTGAAAGCTTGGTGCTACCATGCGGTCTTGAGTCAGATTCCGACTCGGAGCGGGTAGTGGATTGGTGTGTGCGACCTTGTTCTGTAGGGTTATTCTTGAGGAGTTGTATCGCAAAATCCTTAATGTCATTCAAGTTAAAAGGAGGATCTGGCTGAAACATTTCGTTCAGTTTAGTCAGCTTCGAATGTTCTTTCTTGATCAAGAACGCTGCTGAATGAAGAATGGTATTACTCGGACACGCGAATGTGAAGACGACGGAGATCTATACACATGTAGCGGTGGCGCAGAATGGTTACGTAGTGTGAAAGTAGATGGGTGGTTTACTTAATTTGTTGCATCTGCTTAGCATTCGCTTTGAGGCGTCATTTTGGTCATATGCTTCTTCTTTACCTTCAGTAGCACCTTCCATGGATGCGACGTCTTCGTCGTAAAGGGAAAGATCAGATTTACGACCAGCTTGGAGACAGTTGCCTTTGTAAATCTTGAGTCTGACTTTTCCAGAAACTGTTCGCTGTGTGCTGGTGATGAGGGCTTGGAGCGCCTCACGTTCTGGAGCGAACCAGAAGCCGTTGTAAATGAGTTGAGCGTATTTTGGAATGAATGAGTCATGAAGAGCTTGAGCTTCACGATTCATTGTTATAAGTCTTTAATTCCTAGTGTGCTGCTAGTAGGATAGTGCCATCTGGGGTCTCATAGACTCCACGAGATTTCATAGCAACGTCGACTAGAGTTTTCTGTTGAACGTATTCTCCTTTAACTGTGAATATTTGGACGTGAGTAGTGGTGTTTTCACCCATCTTATTTGTTAAACTTACTCGAGACTCTAATCCAAGTGTTTTAAGGCTAGAGCAATAGAAAATGATGATGTTTTTACCTTGGATGGAAATTGATTTAGCCATGGTTGATCGTGAATTTTTGGTTTTTGTATCTGCGCATGATGATTGGCTTGCCGTTAGGTGATAGTAGGTTATCTAGGCTTAGATAAAGCTGAGATGGACTATCTGTTAGGTCGAATTCGACTTTTGTGATACCTAGTTGCTTTACTTGAGTTTCAGCTACAGCAAAGATTTCTTGGTCTACTACTGAACGTAGATAGCAGTGACATGTTGAAGTCTGCCGACTATGATTCATCTGATAGAGGGTCACTTTTTCCAAATCTTTTGTATGGATGATCTGGTTAGAGACCCAAGTCCTGTCAGTTGTTTTTCTCCTGATTCTAGACTGTGGATGGATCATTACTACAGACTCTGTATTATCATCACGGTAGTATGTATAAAAGTGGTTTTGGGAGAGGTGCAAACCATTGAGCCTATAAAGTGTCCTCTGCTGTTAAAGTTAATTTATCTTGGAGGAGGGAGCCGTGAGGATTTAGTGAAAACTGCTTACTGAGAATTTTTTGCCAGTGCTGGAGTGGATATCTAGTTTTATCAGTAACGGCTCCTCTTTTTCGGGGAATAGGAAGCCTTTGTGATTATTAAAACAGAAGAAAGTATCTATGTTTTCTGAGACAATGTAAAGTTGACCAATCGAGCTCTTATTAAAATAAGTGGAGTAGAATAAACGTGGTAGTAGTTTTTTTAGCATAGTATTTAGAAAGTTGATGGATGACGTAGCTGTTGGTTTATAATAGTTTACGATAAACTTTACTTGGCCTTCAGAAGCTGTTTTTTAATTTTCCAACGGTCGTGGAGCCAGAAGATATCTTTGCTGTTTTCTGACATGACTCTTTCTAGGACGGGGATTATCTGGGCTGTGCCATCTTCTTTACTGAGGTCTTTAGAGATATAGAATGGCGTTTGGTAGCGTGCGATCCATTTGCCGGGAGCTACGGTGGATAGGACGATTGGTATGATTGGGCAATCATACTTTTGGGCTAGGATGGAAACTAGGGGAGTGATTGAGGTTTCTTTGCCGAATAATGGGAGTTTTACTCCTGCGGCACCAGCGTGCTGGTCTGCTAGTATTCCTAGTATTCCTCCATCACGGAGAAATTTGTTAGCTTCGATGAGGCTACGTTTTCTAGAGAATAGTCGTAAGCCATCTTTTTCCCTGCTCTTAGAAATATGATCATTGATGAAGGCGTTGTTGAGTGGCTTAAATATGGTTCCCATAGGCTTATCTGTCTGTAATAATGGACTAGCTCGGCTGAGGACTTCCCAATTTCCCATGTGGAAGCCGAGCAAGATACAACCTTTGTCTGGGTCTAGGTTTCGTAGGTTCTCTTGACCTTTGATTTCTATGATTTTGGCGAGGCGTTTGGATGAAATAAATCCTGTGCTTACTGAGCTAGCAAGGTTAGCACTTGAGTAACGGAAAACTTCTTTAGTGAGTGATTCTATTTCGGAGTCGTTTTTGTCTGGATGGACTATTTTTAAGTTAGCTTCCACGGTCGCTCTGCGTTTCTTAGCGAGTCGGTAGGTGAGCCAGCCGAGGCCTGCGCCGATTCTCCACATCCATGACGTGGGCATGAGTCCGAAAGGTTTCTCTAGGATGAGTAAGGCGTAGTAGGTGAGTCTGTTGCCGATGGAGCGTTCGTTTTTCAAATTGTTGTTAGATTAAGCTATAAGCAGTGTGTGACTAGATACTGATAGGGTTGATGAAATGATTCAATGCGATTCTTAGCTTAATATGAAATAAGATGAATGCTTAATCATATGTCATATGAGTTAGATATTAGTGTTACTAATCATTATTCTAATTTCCTTCCTGGTGGTGAGAGTCGGGACGAACGCTCTAGTCTTGACTGGTTTATCCTCTAAAGTGTCTAGGTTTCAGGCGATCTCTGTTTTTTTCGGTGGTGGGGTGGCGATACTGAGTATTTTTGCGTTAGCTCTATTCTTTAATTTCAAGCTAATCACTAAGCCAATGGATGCTATTATGAAGAAAGTGCTAGAGTCTTCAGGATTGGTTCGAAGAAATAATAGTGACGCTCGAGTGAGAAGGGGGGGATGTGTTGAGCCATTTATAAATGACCACTCAAAGCTCTAAATGAGCTATTCCTTCGGTGTCATTCTATTTGGCTCAATACGGTGAATCAAAGAAATCTTAGAAGTATCTTGAGTGGTGAATAGAAGGTGTCTAGTTTCACCTAACAGAGAGTATTCTCAAGTTAAGTATGACAGAGCACAACACAAAATGGATCTTAAAAGAGGCACCAGAGTCCGAGATCGGGACTTACGGGGACTTGCCAAAGATTCTGTTACATTTGTTAGCTCAGAGGGGTGTATCAGGTGAAGCTGCGGTGGAGAAATTTCTTCACCCTAAGTTGAAAGACTTATCTGATCCTTTCAAAATGCCTAATATGAAGGTTGCTGTGAAGCGTATTCTACAAGCAGTCGATGAAGATCAGCGGGTCTTGGTTTACGGTGACTATGATGTTGACGGTATTACGAGTGTGACTTTGATGATTAAAGTTCTTTCAGCATATGGAGTCGAAGCGGATTACTTTATTCCACGTAGAGGTGAGGAGGGCTATGGTCTTAGCGAAGCATCTATTGAGCATATTATCGAGAAACACGGAGTGGTAGATCTGTTGATCACAGTGGATTGTGGCACGGCTTCTATTGATGAGATTAAAATTTTAAATGAAAAGGGAGTGGATGTTATCGTGGCGGATCACCATGAAATGAGTGCGCACGGTTACCCTGAATGTGTGGCTGTAGTGAATCCTAAACTCGGTGGTGATTTCCAATACCTTTGTGCTGCTGGAGTAGTTTTCAAACTGGCTCATGCGCTGATGAAGGAGCGAAAAGCTGGCGATTTTGATCTTAAGAGTCTGTTAGATCTAGTCGCTGTTGCGACTATTTCTGACATGGTTCCCTTAGTGGATGAAAACAGATTATTAGTGCGCCACGGTCTAAGCAGATTGCCTTCTACGAGGAATAAAGGGCTTCAGGCTCTACAGGGGATAGCAGAGATCAAGGGGCGAGTCAGTAGTATGGATGTGGGATTCCGTATTGGACCTAGAATCAACGCTGCCGGTAGAATGGATCAGCCTGAGGAGGCTCTTAAGTTACTGCTTACTGATGATGAACTGGAGGCTAGAGAGCTCAGTGAGTCTCTAAATGATTTCAACGTCGAACGACAGAAGCATGAGAAGCGTATTCGTGATGAAGCGATGAAGATGTTGTTAGATAAATTTGAACCAACGATTGATCCAGTGATCGTGTTAGGCTCTCGTGACTGGCACCCAGGTGTTGTAGGTATCGTGGCGTCACGTTTGATGCGCCTTTATTATAAACCGACATTTGTTATTGCGATCGATGGTGATGGAATAGGTAAAGGCAGTGGTCGTAGCGTAGAAGGTGTGAGTCTAGTAGGCGCAATCTATGCCTGTGACGATGATCTGATCACGGGAGGCGGTCATGATATGGCAGCAGGTCTCAGTGTAGAAGAGGGGAAGTTAGATGATTTTAGAACGAACTTTAGTAATTATGTGTTAGAGAATACGACTGAAGATGATCGTAAACCACGTATTTATGTAGATGCTGAAATCGACTTTGCTGAACTTTCATTGGAGTTTTTAGACAGTTACGAGCTACTTCAGCCATTTGGTAGTAAGAACCCACAGCCTTTGTTTATGTCGAAAGAGGTCTGGCTTACTGAGGCTCCACGAAGACTGAAGAATCAACACCTTAAGCTCTTCATGCGTCAAGGCGTTGTTGAGCACGATGCTATATTTTTCGGGGGAGGTGATAGGGATTTACCAGATCCACCATGGGATGTAGCGTTCACAATCGATAGGAATACATTCAATGGAGTGACTTCACTCCAGGTCGTTATCCAAGATATCAGAGTTGCTGTGTCAGGACAATTAGAAGAGTAAGGATAAATAGGGATGTTAGAGTCTGATAATGAGGGGAATACGGTGAACTGGAGTGGTGATGCAGTGATTGCCACCCTAAGCGTTCTTGTGCCTAAAGAGGTAATCGCTTTGAACACCGCTGGTATAGAGACAGTTGCTAATCTTTTAGACAGAATGCCTAAGCGCTACGAAGACCGTCGGAGGTTTGATGTTTTTCCATCGCAAGCAAGTTCACAGCCTGTCTGCCTGAGGGGCTTAGTGACTGATGCTGGACGTCAATTCATGGGAGGGAATCGCAGAATGTATGAAATTATTGTTCAGGCCTCTAATGAAGTCGGATTCGGCGAAAATAGTATTACTTGTCGTTGGTTTAACTCTCCCTATATCGCAAATATTATAGCAGTCGGTCATGAACTCATTCTTTATGGTGAGACCAAGGATGTGAATGGCAAGTTAGTGATTAGTCATCCAGAGTTTGAAGTGATCAAAGAGCACCAAGGAAAAAAACATGAGAGTATTCACGTTGAGCGGATCGTTCCTGTTTATAAGAATGTGGTAGGGTTCTCACAGCGTAGACTTCGGGAGATCGTTCATCAGTTTCTAACAGGTTTGGATCCAGATTCGATGAAAGCTCCGTTTTCAGTAGATGAGAGCTATCCTAGGATCGAGGTCTACAGGGAGGTGCACTTTCCCGCAGAAATGGAGCAAACTGAGGCCGCTCGAAGATACTTTGCGCTAGAGGAGTTTGTCGCTCTTCAGCTAGAGGTCGGTCGTAGGCGCAAAAGGTATCAACAGCAGAAGGGGAGAGTCCAAGCAAAGAAGATGGAACTATTAACGCAGTTCTATAAGAGTCTTCCTTTTGACCTAACAGGTGCACAAAAGCGCTGCGTGCGCGAGATCATAGCAGACATGAGAGAGTCTCTCCCGATGAACCGCATGCTTCAAGGAGATGTAGGATCTGGTAAAACATTTGTCGCCCTTTGTGCCGCACTTTTAGCGGTCGATAGCGGGGCACAAGTAGCTTTGATGGTTCCGACTCAAATTCTCGCGGAACAGCATTATTTAACTTTCAGGAAATGGCTCGATCCTCTAGAGGTGAGAGTGGGGCTAAAAACATCTGATAAAGATGAACAAGGTAATATCAGCTGGTCAAAGTCTCCTCAAATAGTAATAGGGACTCATGCCTTGCTCTACGATGAGGAAGCATTCGATAATCTAGGTTTAGTAATCATCGATGAGCAGCATAAATTCGGAGTAGAGCAGAGGGGTAAACTTGTTAAGCAGGGTAAGATGCCAGATGTGTTAGTCATGACTGCGACACCTATCCCTAGAACCTTAACTCTGACTATTTACGGTGATCTAGACGTTTCGATTATCGATGAGTTTCCAGCAGGTAGAGGTAAAATTATCACTGCTGTTAGATCGGATCCTAAGGTGAGTGATGTGATTAAATTTCTAAAAGAAAAGTTAGATGAGGGGAGGCAGGCATACATTGTCTATCCGCTGGTGGAGGAGAGTGAAACTCTGAAAGCTGACGCCGCGACTGTGGGGTATGAGAAGTGGCAAAAACGTCTAAATAAATTTGAGGTGGGGATGGTGCACGGTAAACTTTCATCTGATGAAAAGAACCGCGTAATGATTGGTTTTAGAGCGAACCAGTTACAGGCTCTAGTCGCTACATCAGTGATTGAGGTTGGGGTGGATGTTCCAAACGCAAGTGTTATGCTGATTTATAATGCGGAGCGCTTTGGCTTATCGCAGCTGCATCAGCTTAGAGGCAGAATCGGCCGAGGGGAGCACAAGAGTTATTGTGTTCTCATCACCAGTGCTAAAAATTCAGAGGATATTGATAAATTAGAAGTCCTCGCTCAGACCAGAGATGGATTTAAAATATCTGAGTCAGACCTAAGGATGCGTGGGCCAGGAGATGTTTTGGGGACTGAGCAGAGTGGACTCGCTGATATGAGATTTATTGAATACCTAGTTGACATGGAGCTGATCCGAGAGGCTAGATCTATTGCACAAAGAATCCTCGCGAGGGAAGTTTAAAATGGAGTCGTTTGGGCGATAGCTTGATGCAGTAATTTGGCTGGCCATTGACCTGGTGCAGTGGGCTTACTACCGATGAAACCGTAATTTAAAACTGAGCCTAATTGGGCGTATAAGAGCCGTGATGTCGGGGCGAGTGGCCCTATACCCATGATAGAGACTGCGATAGGTAATCCTTCTTGTAGGAGCTGAGCACATTGGAAAATATCATCGATGCTATTATGATAAACAGCGAGTTTAGCGATGTCTGCACTGGAATCAACCGCTTGGAGAATCTTTTCTCTTAGCTCTGACTGAGGTGGGGTCTTTTTGAAATCGTGAAATGATGCGATGACTAAGCTATTCATATTTTGGCAATAGTCGAGGGCTTCACGCATTGCATCGAAATTAGCTAACTCTATATCTACAAAAGTAGCGAGCGGTGTGAGGGCCATGAGGAGTTGACTCCTTTGTGCTGCTGAGAGTTCGTTCATGCCTCCTTCTGATGTGCAACGAGCTGTAATCAGTGTCTGAAGTTGAGAGTTTTTTAGCTGGAGTAAGCTTTTTTTTACATCTGTTAGGTACGGTAAAAGTCCATCTAATCGAAACTCGATGATGTCGGATTCTTCATTAGAAAATGGACCATTGATAAACTCAGCATTGGCTATAGATGCTACTGTTTTAGGGCTTGTAGGGAGACTTGGGTGAGATGTTCTGACGCTCATAACTTATCTATTAATCAATGTTTTGGAGGAGTTTGTCAATGTGATCAGCTGTCAGCTGTAATAAAAAATTTGAAAAAGTTGGTTTGGAGGTTTGACATGACCAGTGAAAAAAGGGTTTACTATACCAAAGCAGTATAAACCGCTGCATATTAACACAAACACATCTTACTATAATTTATTGCTCATGAGTGACGACAATCATCAATCACCAAAGACAAATCCGCTGAAAACTCAGCCGATCAAGAAAATTTCAGTCGTTCCACTTCGTAAAGAAACTGTTAGAGTTACGTTGAAAGCACCTGGTGCTAGGCCTGGAGTTCCGACTCCACCTCCATTTGCTCCAGCTCCTACTATCCCGCTCGGCGGAGGGGTTCCCGTTGCTAGACCAGCTCCGGTCTCAACTATTCCACTTGGTGGAGGTGGTCCTAAGCCAGTCGTAGCAGAGCCTACCGTTCAACTAGAAAGACCTGGAACTATAGCACTCACACAGCCTCTGCCTAAAGCTACTGTTCAGCTACAGCAGACTCAGCAACTTACCCAAGGACTTGGTTCACCATCACAAGCAGCGACTATTCAGATTGTTAGTGAAGATGATGTCGAGTCACGTAGAGGCAGTAAAGTAGCTCTACCTCTTTCAATCGTTGCATTCCTTATTACCTTACTCGTCGGTTTCTTTGCTGTCAAGCACGCAGGTGTTTGGGTGGAAAAGCCTGAAAATAACGGTGGATACTCTAAACTGTTCGAATTAGCTGAATAGAACTGAAAAACTTAACCATAAATTAAGACAAAAAAATTATGATTTTACCAATTTTACTAATTCTGCTCGGTGGTGGTGTAATAGCGATAGCTATTTGGACGAGTAATGTAGATACAAAGTAGTAGCAATATTTACATAAAGTCACTCAACAAGAGCTACAATGCTAATTTTTAGCATTGTAGCTCTTGACGTTTCTGGAAACTGAAATATAGTCTATTCATGGCATTAGTATTAAATGAAGACAATTTCGAAGAACTCGTTTTAAAGTCAGACAAGCCAGTTCTTGTCGATTTCTGGGCAGAGTGGTGTGGACCGTGTAAAATGATCTTACCGATCATTGATCAAGTATCTGAAGATATGGGCGATGCAGCAGTCGTCGGCAAAGTAGAAATAGATACAGCTCAGGCACTAGCTGCTAAGTATGGTGTGCGCTCTATTCCTTTCCTTCTGTTCTTTAAAGACGGAGAAGTGAAAGACCAGATCGTAGGGGCAAATGTTACTAAAGATTCGCTTAAAGCGAAGCTTACTGAACTTGCTTAATTCATTTTCTCCAATGCTTTCAAGTATTGATAAATAACTTAACGCCTAGTATGGAACTTCCATGCTGGGTATTTTTTTGCACAGTATTTTGGTTACAGTCTGAGCGTCTGAGTCTTTTTACGTGACGCAAGGCTCAGTAAAATAAGTGAAGGATACATGATGTATGAAATATGAAAAAGGAGATCGAGTCCCCAGTAGTCTAGTCCATACAGTGGCTGCTCTGTAGATAGGTTCAAAGTAAATCTGATGATCAAGTGGATACTGGTGATTATGATGAAGGTGATCAGAGCTAGACGTCTTGCGAATGGTATAAAGAGTAGTAAGCTGGCTGCCAACGCAACAGTTGAGATGAATTTCATAATCTTTACAGTTAGTGCAGACTCTATTCCTAGATTATTTAAGAGTGAAATTAACGTGGGACTCACTATTGATTCTCCAGTTAGAAATATGCTGGCGGCGTGTCCTGTTGCTGTGATTAGAAGAATCGTCGCTAAGAAGTAGTTCCAGTGATCCAGTTTGTTTTGCCATTGTCTATAGAGCAGTAAGACGAACGGACAACTGACTGGTATTATGTAGGGGATTATTACAAATGGGTGATAACGTTGATCGATTAGTAGCCAGATGAGGCAAATCAATAGTGTGATAAACGAGATGAACACAGGGATCATGTGTTTTGGCTTTTGCTTACTTCCGCAGCGAAACGATAGTATTCCACTGATGATAAAAAAAGCACCTATAGACCAGAGTGTGTATCTCGAAACTCCCTCTACGTCTTCTATCTTAAAGTAGCTTAGGACCCTCGTGATACTCTTGGTTATATCTAGTTCTCTACCTATCGGAGATGTCGGCGAACTATAGAAAATAGTAAAGCAACCAGCGGTTACCAAGGTTAAGAAACTAGTCACTCTAAGTAGGTAGAGCCAATTACCCAGATTATTACGCATCCAAGAATCTCGATGTGGATGAGGGATGAATCTGGAAAGCTGCGATCTGAAAAGTTGCATAATTTTATTGGTGATGAGATCTTCTTATCTCAATGAGAACTAGGGGGCTATCAGTAGAGTGCAATGATATTTTTAAGCTTTGAAGATGAGCCTATTTATCCTGAACGATAGCTCTCGGTTCAGGATAAATAAATTCTTTGCCCTCGTAGTTTCTGAGCACTACTTTCTCAGCATCGCGTCGAATAATATATTCTGGGTTGATGGGGATTTTGCCTCCTCCTCCAGGGCCGTCAATGACGTATTGTGGGATGGCGTATCCAGTGGTGTGACCGCGTAGACCTTCCATTATCTCTAAGCCCTTGGCGATACCAGTGCGAAGGTGGAATGAGCCCTTGATTAGGTCACATTGGTAAAGGTAGTATGGTTTGGTTCTGCAAATGAGCAGTTTGTGCACGAGAGCTTTCTGTATTTTTACATCATCATTGACTCCCTTTAGTAGGACACTTTGATTTCCTAGTGGAACTCCAGCATTAGCTAGTTTCTCTAGACCTTCACGTACCTCGGTAGTGAGCTCCTTCGGGTGATTGGTATGGATAGAGATATAGAGAGGGTGATACTTTTTAAGCATGTCACAGAGTGAGTCAGTGATACGCTGAGGCAGGAAGATCGGGATTCTAGATCCAATACGTATGAACTGGATGTGTGGAATACTGCGTAAACGAGATAAAATTTTCTCAAGTTTGCCATCCGAGAATAGGAGAGGGTCTCCCCCTGAAAGTAGCACGTCACGGATGGACGTTGTTTTCTCAAGGTATTTAAATGCCGCCTCCCATTGGGTTTCCAATTGTTGTTCTCCGACACCAGATACCACTCTACTGCGTGTGCAGTATCGGCAGTAGGATGCACAGCGATCAGTTACTAAGAAGAGCACTCTATCAGGATAGCGGTGCACTAATCCAGGAACAGGCATGTGACTATCTTCGCCGCAAGGGTCTGAGAGCTCTAGAGGATCATCGAGACTCTCTTCTACACGTGGAATGATCTGCCTGCGTATTGGGCAGTTAGGGTCATCTTTATCCACTAAATTTATAAAGTGTGGAGTGATTGACATTGCTAGTCTGTTGCCAGATAGGATGATTCCACTACGTTCTTCAGGAGTTAGGTTGATATGTTTCTCAAGTTCACTGAGTGAGTTAATCCTGTTCTTAAGCTGCCACTTTTGATCTGCCCAGTTTTCCATCGCATCATCATCCCAGTATCCAGGGGCAAATGACTTGAATTTTACCATCTCCCCATAGTTGTTATGCTGAGTGGTTGCTTCGCAGGTTTTCTGTGTTTTAGTGATGGTAGCCATGCTTTGGGGGAGGATAAGTCAGATTTCTAAATTGTCAAAATCAGTAAACGAGAAAAGCCACATGAATACATGTGGCTTAAAATTGATTGTAGAAAAAAGTGAATTAAGCTTCAAGGACAGCCTTGCGAGCCTTCTTGATGATGCTTTTCACTGTGTCAGATGGCTGAGCTCCGTTGTCTAGCCACTGATCTGCTTTTTTGAGATCGATTGAGAAGTTAATTCCTTCTACCATTGGATTGTATGTTCCAAGTTGTTCGATAGGTCGACCGTTGCGGCGTGCACGGCTATCAACTGCTACTATTTTGTAGTAAGGGCGATCTTTTGTGCCTTGACGGCTGAGACGAAGTGCTACCATAATTTTGTGGTCGTTATAAAATTTGTTCAGTTTCTGTGAATCAGCAACGGGGCGGCAAACTGCACAATTATGATGCTTTTGCCAAGCTCTTTTTATGAAAATATGAAATTTAATCTTTTTGTGAAGCATTTATGCCTAGTCTTAGTTCAGTTTTGTGAAGATAGTGTAGCCTCCTTTAACTGAGATCTTCTGGTTTTTAGCATAGGCTTTTGCGACTCTAGTTCTAATTTTGCCTTTATCTTCTGATTTGAGCCAGCCTTCAATGGCGAAAGGCACCTGGATGCATGAGCGACTTGATCTGAAGTATTGCGGTTGTTCCTGAATCTTTAAAATACGGTTTGAAATAGAGGTCTGAGATACAGCATAGAGTGATGGTATCCAGCCCCTGCTTTGATCGTCTTATTTAACTATCCTAATCGCAAAATGTTTGAATTCTATGCTAAAAAAGCACCCGCATGAAGTGAGTGCTTTTTTGGGAGGTTGATTCTTGAAGGACAGTCTTTAGAAAGTTTTTATGTCCTTGATGTCGTTAAATATTTTATCCTTACCTGGAGTGGCAATGATGGCTGTGTCGATTCTTTGCTTGCCAGTGTAGACGCCAGTTGGAGAAGTGAGTTCTGCTGTGTCGATTAGTTTATCACCATTATAGTCAAATCTCATGGAGTATGGGTTTCCCCAGTGGTCAACGAAGCCTTCGATAGTTCCGCCATTTAGGAGGAATCCGTTGCGCTTGTTTTGGGCGTTTTTACCTGTGAAGTATGGCTTCTCTCTTTCGTTGATGTCATTGGCTGACACGGCTCCCATGAGGACTGCTAGAAGCTTAAGATTATTAGAGTTTATGTTAGTATCCATATTAGGGTAGGTTCCTGTGTAAGGTAGGTTTCCGTCGTAGTCGTCCTTGAATGTGGCAATGGCGATTTCGAAGTCCTTGGCTACCTTCTTAGCTTCAGCTTCTTTACCTTTCTCGATGAATTCGATGATTGGTCCGTAGGAAATGGAGGCGAGGATAGCGATGAGGGCAATGACTACGAGGATCTCGATAAGAGTGAAACCCTTTTGTAGTGTTGATGTTTTCTTAGTTGGGTATGAGATTGTCATGATATGGTGTTTGATTTATAGGTATGTATATGTGGAGGTCATTGACTGGAAATAGTATACAATGTCAGGACACCTAAATTACCATGCTAAATATAGTGAGGCAATGAGAAAAGGTGGTTGTGCTAAGATGATATGAGTGCAGAGTGTAGTCATGAAGAGTATACGTGAAAGAATATTACAGCTTATGAAGAGCCCAAACTATCAGCCTAAGAATAAGTCTGAGATGGCGAGAGCACTGAATATTCCCGACCATGCGAGGGCGAAAATGAGGGCGGAGCTTAATAAAATGGATCGTGCGGGAGAAGTGGAGATGGGAAGTAAATCTGGCTATAGTTTAGTAGGGCAACAATCTAAAGGCCGTAAGTCTGGTGGTAGATCTAATCGTTCTAGAGGGTCTGATAGACCAGATAAGCCTGGTGTTCAGAGCACGATGGTGGGTGTGATAAAGTTTCAGCATAGTGGGCATGCGTGGTTTTATCCTGAGGTTAAGAATGAAGATAACATCGCAGCTGGGTTGGATGTGGATAAATTTGATCGAGTGTTCGTGCACAATGGTGACACGGGACTGGCGTTGGAGGGGGATAAGGTAAATGTGAAAGTGAAATTCCCCGAGCCTGAGAAGACGGAGTCTAATCGTAAGCCACATAGAGGGAAAAGTTCTAAAGCTAAGAAGCCTAATAGGAGAGATAGATTTGGTAATGAGGCAAAGGGAAGAGTGCGTGATGTCGTGGCACGAAGCAGTAATGTGGTGCTGGGGACGTTTCATTCGAAGGGGGAGAATCGCTATGTGAAGCCAGATTTTATAGGGTTTCATAGGTCAATGGATTTACGAGGTAAGCATATGGATGCTAAGCATGGTCAGCGTGTGGTGTGTGAACTGATGAGTTGGAATGATCCTAGATCTTCTCCAGTGGGTAGAATCACTAAGGTGCTGGGTTATGCTGATGAGCCAGGTGTAGATATTATTAGCGTGATTCATAAATACAGTCTGCACCAAGGTTTTACGGAGGAGGTTAAGGAGGAGGCTATGGACTTGCTAGCTAGACTACAAGGTGGAGCGACTGATGCTAAGGAAGGTGATGAAAGCCAAATAATAAAAGTTTCTGCTGAAGAGGAAGAGAGGCGTGAGGACTGGCGTAATGAGCTAGTGATCACGGTGGATCCATTTGATGCGAAGGATTTTGATGATGCACTAGTAGTTAAGCCACTAGATGGAGGTGGCTGGGAGCTAGCTGTGCATATTGCGGACGTTTCTCATTATGTTAAGTCAGGCAGTGCGCTGGATGCTGAAGCTCAGATCCGTGGGAACAGCACGTATTTAGTAGATCGTGTGTTGCTTATGTTACCAGTGCAGATTTCTAACAATATCTGTAGCTTGGTTCAATCTGCGGACAGACTTACGAAGTGTGCTGTGATTACTTTTAATAAGAATGGTGAACGAACATCCTCAAGATTTTGTGATGCGATTATTCATAGTAAGGCAAGATTGTCCTACGAACAGGCCCAGGTTCTTCTAGGCTTGCCTTTGAAAGGTTCTGAGGAATTAGAAATGCCGGATGTTAGTAAAGAAATAGTGAATAGCCTTAAGTTAGTTTGGGGACTAGCAAATGTGCTACGTAAGAAGCGTTTTGCGGATGGAGCTTTAGATTTGGAATTCCCAGAAGTGAAGATTCTGTTAGACGATGATTTAAAGGCAACAGGAGTTCAGAATGTGGTGTATAATGAGAGTCATCAGATGGTAGAGGAGTGCATGCTGGCGGCGAATGAAGCTGTGGCAGTGGCGCTAAAGATGCAGCGTAAGAAAGCGATTTATCGAGTCCATGATGATCCAGATGCGGATCGTCTCAATGATTTTGCTGAGCAGGCGAGAGCGCAGGGATTTAATGTGGGTGATCTGACTAATAAGAAGCACATTCAGAAACTGATCGAGCAAGCTAAGAAGACACCACTTGAGGAAAGCATTAAGCTGGGGCTGCTTAAGAGTTTAAAGCGTGCTGAGTATAGCACTGATCCGATGGGTCACTATGGACTGGCTAAGATGGACTACTGTCACTTCACTAGTCCTATCCGACGGTATGCAGATTTAGTGGTGCATAGAGCGCTGCAAGAGCTGCTGACTAACCCACCGGCTAAACCTGATCACAATCCGAAGTTGTCCGAGCTCTCTACGATAGCGGAGCACATTTCCACGACCGAGCGTAAGAGCTCTAACGCGGAAACTGAGACGAAGCGGATGAAGATGATGGAGTATCTTCTTCAAGTTGTGAAGGACGGAGAAAGTCCAGTATTCGAAGCAATGGTGACGGATGTTAGAGCAATGGGACTCTTCGTGGAAATCTCCGCGATGAAGGTCAAAGGTCTAGTGAAAATGGAAGATCTTCCTGGTCGTGAGCACGATAGATGGTGGCTGGCTGGACTGCGCTATGTGAGCAGCAGTGGCGCTGAAATTAAGCTGGGGGCTAAGGTTAAAGTTCAGATTATCAAGGTAGATGCTGAACGGAAGCTGGTGGACTTTAAGATCGTTTAATAACTCGCTGTTTTATAGCTGGTCGATAAGGATTTCTAAGGTTGGGTGAGCCCAGTCTTTGGAATCTTTTTTTGTGAGTTTTTTTGAGATACTGAAATCTTTTCTGAATAGATCATTTACTAGCTTCTCTGCTTGTTTCTTGTCGGTGAATGCGATGTTCGTTTCGTTGTTGATATGCATGCTGAAGGCATCGTAGTTAGCGGAGCCGATACAGACCCAGTCATCGACTACTAGGGCTTTGATGTGGGTGAATTTTGGATAAGAGTAGACGCTGGCTCCAGAGTCGATGAGTTGCTTGGCGAAGCCTAGATTACTCTGTCCCAGGAGGGCAGAGTCGTTGTCGAACGGGAAGACCATGCGGACATCTACGCCACGCTTCTGGGCTCTGACTAGCTCTGTGGCTAGAGCGTCTGTGGTGAAGTAGGAGTTCTGAATATAAACGCGTTTTTTTGCCATGCGGATGGCGGCTAGGGTTGCTTCGAGAATTTCCTTCCGTCCTGGTGCGGTCTTTAGAATTCTGAGACTAATCTCTGATGACTTGATTTCTTTTCTGTAGTGTTTTTTTCTTAGTAGTGGGTAGCCCCAGTCTCCTAGTCCTCCTTGGATCCTCCAGGCTTTGTTGAAGTCATTTTGGATGGCTATGACGGCTGGACCAGTGACGCGGAACATCATGTCATGCCAATCGTAGCGGTATTGGCTGCCGATGTTCATGCCTCCGAGGTAGGCTTCCTTTTGGTCGATGATGATGGATTTAGAATGGTCTGCGATTAGCCAAGGGTTTCTGGATTGTCGGACTTGAACTTTGCTATTTTTGCGGAGAAAATGCGGCATGGAGCTGGGTGGTTTAAATGATTTAGAGGCGTAGTCTGGCTGTGCCCACCAATTATTGAGTGAGCCGAATTGGTCCATGAGAACTCTGCATCTTACTTCCTTGCTGCGGGCTTTCAGTTGGTTAGAAACTTCTACGGCCACTTCGTCGTTGTCATAAATGTAGACTCTAACATCAATAGTTTCTTCGGCTTTAGCGATGGATTTCTCTAATGCTGTGAAGAATGTTTTACCATCGATGAGATAGTCAATGTTTCCGCCGACAGGCTCTGGCATGTTCATTTTGTCGAGTAATTCCTCAATGCTGTGTGAGCTACGGTATTGCGGGTCGACTGTATTGATTTCGACTAATTTAGAAACGACGACTTCAGCTCTGCTTTTCATCACCCAGAGTCCTTTTTTAGTAGATGAAAAGGGGTTTCTGACTAAAGATACTAAGCTGCCGTGGACTATGACTTTGGTGATTACTTCTACTGGCATCCTAACGGACTTGGCAGTATTCCGCTCATTCCAGAGATTGATGTCTGGGAGAGAGCAGCTGGATAGTGTGAGGATGGATAGAGCACTGAGAAGTTTCATTTCTATATGAGGTAGATGATATAATATTTAAAAATCACAAAAAAGCGAAGAACCACAAATGTGAGCCTTCGCTTAAGTGAATTTGTTAGAAGATTACTTCTGCTCTTTAGCTGGCTGGATCTTCATCGTGAGACTCCTGTCCTGGCTGAGGTATTTTTTAGCGAGGGCGTTAATTTCAGCGAGGGTGATTGCCTTGTAGTCAGCATCTCTGCCACGACTCCAGTCGAGAATGTCTGGTCTGGTCTGAGACTGAGCTACTACGTTTCCAAGCCAGTATGAGTTTTGGCGTATTGACTTACTGAGCATCCCGATCCTAGGTGTGAGTGCTCTGTCGAGTTCGTCTTGTGTGAGTCCTTCTTTAGCTAGCTTATCGCCGAGTTCTACGATGACCTTGCTTACGTTCTCTAAGTCTTTAGGTTTCACTGGGCTGTATGCCATGATGAAACCGACATTTTTATAAGTATCAGAGATCTTAGAGTGTGCACGTGGTGAGTATGCTTCGCCGAGTTCTTCTCTGAGTTTTATTCTCATGCGGTCGCCGAGGACCTCTGCTAGGATACTAGTTCTGCGAGAGCGTTTCGCATTATGGTCAGTGTTGTCTTGAGCTTTCCAGCCAATGATGGCTATCGCTGTAGGGACTTTACTCTCGAAGTTGAAATCTTTGACGACTGGAGTCGCTGGGATTTTGATTTCTCTGAGGCTGTCATCGATCTTGACTGCTGCATCACGCTGCTTGAGTGCACCGACTGTTTTTTCTAACAGAGGGATGAGCGTTGCAGGGTCGATGTCACCAACGATACCAATTTCTAGAGCCGCTGAGTCGAGCTGAGGTTGTATCCATGCTCTGACATCATCGGTGGTGAGAGACTTAGCTTGGTCCAAGTTAGGGACGTCGAAGCGTGGGTCATTCCCGTGGAGCCAGTAATTCATCTCGGCTTGTGCACCTTGTGCTGAATGCTTGAGCTGTGAGAAGAGCATTGGGAGCTGTCCTTTAAACTGTCTTTCAGCTTCTGGGCGATAGCCAGGATCTGTAAGAGTAGCACAGAGTATCTGGAGCTGCAGTTCTAGGTCTTCAGGTGTAGTCTTACCTGATAGGGTGAATGACTCGTCACTGATGCTGAAGGAGAGATACACATTTTTACCAGCCAGGAGAGTGCGAAGGTCATCGAGGCTATGTTTACCTAGTCCACCGTCGTTCATGACCGAACCAGCTAACATGTTGAGGCCTGGCTTGTCTTGTGGCATTCCCACTTTACCTGAACCTAAGTTTGCGCTCATAATAATAGCGTTCTTATCAAAATCAGTTTTCTTGTAGTTAACACGAACACCATTTGCGAACTGGATCTGATGAATATCTAGATCCTTGATGTGCTTGGAGCTTGTTGCCTTACCTGCATCTCCGAAGTCTGTGTAAGCAAAAGCATCTACTTTCTCCTCAGCGAGTGGAGTGACTTTATTTAGCGTAGAGCGCTTATAAAGAGCTGCGAGAGCCTCTTCTGCTGCCTCAGGTGCCTCAGGCACACTAAGCATAAGTGTGAGGTCATCAGTGCTCCAGAAGTTTTTGAATGCTTTGTGACAAGTTTCAGGGGTGATCTTAGCTAAGTTTGTCATTAGTATAGAGAGGTTATCTTCTGCAGTAGAATATACGAAATCTCCGTGGATGTGTTGAACGAGTGAGTTTGCGATTGTTTTATTCTTTCTCGTCGCAGCAGTCTCTACGTTTTGTTCGTAGTTGTTGATCATACTAGCAGTGATTTCGTTGAGTTCTGCCTGGGTAAATCCATGTTCCATAGCACGGCGTAGTTCCTGCTCTAGGACTGGCACGGTTGCTTGCCAATTACCGTCTTTAGCTGTGACATTTACGTAGACCATCATCGCTTCGCGGAAAAGGTTAGAAGAATCAATTGATCCGCTAGTGATAACCGATCCTTCTTGTTTCGCTAGTCTTGAGAATCTGCGGTTGATAATGGAGTGTGCGATGTTAAGAGGAATTTTCTCAGCACGATGTGCCACTGTGTCAAACTGCTTTTCTTCTTTTTGAATCTGGACGAGTGAGATGTAAGTAGAGCTGAGTTCTTTGTCAGTAAAGACTGCTGTTTGGAATCCTTTTTTACCACTGAGATCTCCTACAGATCCTGTCTTGCCAGGTGTTACTGGGTTCTTAATGCTTCCGAAGATATCTTGGATTTTCTGCTCAGTCGCAGCAACATCGACATCACCGACGATGATGAATGTCATCTTCTCAGGGGTGTAGAACTTGGTGTAGAAATCTACAAATTCTTTACGTGGGGCTTCAGCAATGACTTTGTCGAGGCCGATAGGGAATCTCTCAGGGACTAATGAATTAGGCATCAGACGTTTGAATTGCTTCTCCACCATGCGCATCTGGATGGAGTCACGGGAGGTTTTTTCTGATGAAATGACGCCACGTTCTTCATCGATCTCAGCATTCGTGAGTAGTGCTCCGTCAGCGAAATCTCCCATAACATTGTAGGACAGTTCCATAGTGGTGTCCTTCATGTCGGGTAGATCTAGCATGTAGACAGTTTTGTCGAATGATGTGTAAGCATTGGCATGAGCTCCGAAAGCTATACCGAGGCGTTGCATCTGTGGGATTAGTTTAGTCGCGTCTGGAAAGCTTTTAGTGCCGTTGAATACCATGTGCTCTAGGAAATGTGCCACTCCGCGTTGTGATTCAGATTCACTAAGTGAGCCTGCATCTACGTGGAGGCGAAGTGAGACACGCTTTGGTGGTAGTGTGTTCCTGTGAATGACGTAGCGCATGCCATTCTCAAGAGTTCCGTAGATTGTGTTGGCGTCCGCTTTGATATCTGACTTAGACTGTGCCCATGGTCTGGCGGTGCCTTTTGCTCTTGAGTTATCAGTCTTCGCTGAGATGAGCGCTTGAGCTAGTTCTTTTTTAGCAATGTCTGCTGAGTTAGTGCCATCTTTTTTAGCGATGATGATGCCTACGAGTGAGGCTGCAAATAGAGTGGCTATTAGTGGTAGATTTTTATTCATAATGTTTTAAATTTAGTGTGGGTGAGGTGGACCCCATAGTCCGACCACTAGAACGCTAAGTTATGGTGCAGGAGCTGGGTTGCTTGTATTTGTTCTAAGTTTAATATTCAAGGTTTATCTCTGAAGAACTGAGAATTTTGGAAGTTGAAGATCGGAATGAAGCGTAGCGAAATGGAGGGATTCCTCTTCCAAAATTCGGCGTCTAGCCTCCTCTTAGCCTGTATTCAGCTTACTTTACGTGGAGGTCTGACCTTCTCTTGGTGTAATCGTTGTAAACGTTTACGATTTACAGTGAGTTCATTTTCTCGCTCCAAAATAGTCTTCAACCGACGTGCTCCTAAGCAGGGATCGATCATATAATATTCATCTAACAGGCGCTTAATTTGCAGAGCTTCTGCTTTTTCAGCCACAGGTTCATCAGTCATCGATGAACGAGATACTCCGAGTCATTCACATTGTCTCCTCATGCTAATTGCAGAATTATTTTCTTCAGCCAACTCGATGCGATCTCTTACAGATCGAGTTCCTTGGACTTCTTTATCAAGAAATTGATCTCTACAGCCTGCTGCCCAATTTTAGCATGGAGCTGCTCACGCTGAGCAGTCAAAGTCTCCTCTGTAGATTGTTTCTTAATTACTGAAAACACATCAGAAACTCCTTCTAAGCTCTTATTTTTCCAGTTAGAAACCTGGACTGGGTGAACATCAAATTCCTTAGCTATTTCTTGAATCGTTTTGATGCCTTTGACGGCTTCAATAGCAAGCCTAGCTTTAAATTCAGGTTCGCACTTCTTCTTTTTGCTTTCATTATATTATGTGGTTTGGGTTCGGTTATTTTACCGTCCCTGTCCACCAATGACATAACTTAGCTACTCGCCTGAATTTAGGGGATCACCTCAGTCAAAACCTAAGCCCAACAACTATTGCAAAGCAGTTGGGTCGCCATAAGTCTACTTTCACTCGTGAAATAAAGAGCAATGGTGATCATAGAAACGGGGAATATCGTAACGATTTAGCAGAGCGTAAGGCTCAAGATAGGCAAAAGTTTAAAACCAAGAGGCGCTACTATACACTGGCTATTGAAGCTTATGTTGAGAGAGAATTAGCCAAGTGGAATAGCCCCGAGCAGATTGTGGGAAAGGCTTATAAACTCGGTATAGATTGTGTAAGTATCGAGACAATCTACCATAAAAATATGGACTAACAAAAAGCGGGGTGGCAAGTTATATGAGAATTTACGCCATTGTAGTAAACGTTACCGCAAAAGAGGTTCAGAGAAGGATCTATGCGGTAAAATCTGTAACGCAACAAGTATTGATAAGCGTCCTAGAGTCATGGACGAGCGGAATCGCTTGGGTGATTTAGAGCTAGATTTAATGATTGGCAGTGGTCATAGCGGAGCTATTTTAACCATCAACGACCGAGTCAGTGGACTTCTTATTATGGAGCAACTAGGAGGCAAGCAGGCGGCAGAAATAACTTCCGCAACAATCGCACGACTAATACCTTACAAGGCTCAATTGCAGACAATCACTTCAGATAATGGCAAAAAGTTCGCTGGTCATCAGGAGATAGCAAAAGCATTAGAAATTGACTTCTTTTTTGCCCATCCCTATCACAGCAGGGAAAGAGGATCTAACGAGAACTTGAACGGTCTAATCCGCCCAATACATACTGAAAGGCACAGATATAGCGAATCTCCCTTCAGAGCTGTTACCTAAAGTTAAAAAAGCTCTAAACGACAGGCCAAGGAAACGGCATGGCTATCAGTCACCTCAACAATGAACCAACCAAGAGAAAGTTGCATTAATTAGTTGAATCCAAGGCACAAAAAACGCCACATTATAAAATAGCAAATGTTGTGCTCTAAAAATTATTTATGATTCAAACTACTTAGCTTCGCCTTTGACGATTTCTACTAGCTCAAACTGGTAACAGAATGGTTCTGGAGGAATTCCTGGAGGAGGATTTTCACCAACGATTTCCTTAAATGGTATCCAAAACTGTCGAATTCCACCTACTTTAAGCATTTGGAGTGCAGCTCTGAATGCTGGTTTATTTTTTATATCTACAAGAGAAATAGTTACAGCTTCGCCTTCTTGCAGTGATGAGTCGATAATTACACCCTCTGATGACCAACCTGTGTAATTCACCTTGATGATATCATCAGCTTTAGGTTGAGGACCTTTGCTTTCTTTAATTACGATAGATTTGACTCCGCCTTCCGAATCCACAGCATTTTCAGGGATCTTAGTGAGATTCTTAGGAGTTTCTGGCATTGTGATTACTTCGAGAAGCTCTACATCGAAACAGAGATCACCGCTAGGAGCACCTGGACGTTCAGGCACTTTACCGTAAGCTAGTTCAGCAGGAATCCAGAAGCGACGCTTCTCACCCACTACCATGAGCTGAAGACCTTCTGTCCATCCAGCGATCACGCCGTTAAGACCAAATGATGCTGGCTCTCCGCGCATGATAGAACTGTCAAACATGACACCTTCTTTGTCCCAACCTGAATAATGAACTGACACACTGTCAATCGCTTTTGGCTTTACTGTGCCAGTGCCTTTCTTAAGCACTTTAGATACTAGTCCTGATTCAGTTTTCACTGCATCCTTAGGTGGAGTGGCTACATCTTCAGGGACTTTAGGTGCTACTGGAGCCTTCTTGATGGAAATTAGCTCTACATCGAAAGTTAGATCACCAGGAACCCGACCTTGGTCACCATAAGCTAGTTCAGCAGGAATCCAGAAGCGACGCTTTTCACCCACTACCATGAGCTGAAGACCTTCTGTCCATCCAGCGATCACGCCGTTAAGAGCAAATGAAGATGGCTGACCACGCTTCACTGAACTGTCAAACATCTTACCAGACTTATCCCAGCCAGTGTAATGCACAGTCACAGTATCCGTAGCGAGAGGCATTTCTTTACCTGTGCCTTGTTTGAGAATTTTTGATTTGAGACCTGATTTAGTCACAAGTGCATCCGCAGGGGCTGCAGCCACATCTTTAGGAGCAGGGATGTCCTGAGCGTTCACACTCAAAGACCCAAACGTCACAGCACCGACGAGGCCAGTAGCTAGTAAATTTCTAATTGTTGTATATTTCACGATGCAGGGAAGGTCTTGCAGAAATCCCTATCTGTCAAGTGATCAGCGTGATTTCTAAGGAATTAGAGAGATTTCTCCTCACAACTAAGAGCTTATGAGCTCGCTGTGACAGCATAATTCCAGCTACGATCGACAGCACCACACTCATAGAAAATACATAAATCCCCCAATCTACATGGATTCTAGACCCTCCAGGCAAGCCTTTAACTGTCACGATAAATACCGAAATCACAAACACATCGATCATCGAAAACTTCCCCAACTTCTCTACAAATTTCAAGAACTGTCCTGGACATTTATCTTCGCTTAGTCGCAATCCATCCATCCATAAAATCAATAACTTGGCGATAGGGAACACAATAGAGAATCCAAAGATCAATGCAGCTATTCCATCAGAACCACCATTCCACATGTGAGCGATACCTTCCACAATGAAAAAACTAGACCCCGTGAACTCCTCAGGGAAAAGTAAATTCATTATCTCTGTATAATCTCCACCATACATAGCAAGCCTGGGTTCCGTCTGCATGGTCGGTGCCATCAAGCCCACTCCTAGAGTGACCGCAGATAGGACTAGTAATATAAAAATTCAAACCATTCTAGCTAGTTACTCTTAAGTTTTTGTTCTTCTGTCATCTCTCGTAGTAGCGGCAACAAGAAATCCTTCACACTTCCCTCTCGTTTCACAACCTTTACCTCCAGCCATTTCTTTCACTTCTATCTTGATTGATGATTTCATTGGAACCCTCATGTAGATCAGAAAGCCTTAAAGAGATAGTCCCCACATCATCCGATGGAGTCAGATAGTCTTTATCTTGGATTTTTACCACTACTTCATCATCATCCTTCACCCGAGCGGCAGTAATAATTTTCTCAAATCCGATCCCCAAATTAATATCGCCCTCAATGAGCTTCTCTAAATCTTTAAATGCGAGAGATATCGTAATCCCCTTCCAATTTGCGATGAACGTATCTGACCTATCTGATGAAGTGAAAATCTTTTTCCCATCAAATTCTATCGTGTAAAATAAATCTGGTGCGTCATCGTCATCATCCCAGTCCTCCTTATCAGAGCCATCGTAAAAATCTCCACCTCGGACACAAATACATAATACGTGGCAGCTGGATCTAGCTTATCCGACTCAACAGACATACCCGCACCACAGAGGATTAGACCGATAGGAAAACTCAACGACAATACATTCTTCATTACACAAACCCTAGTCCATCCATTCACCTCCACAAGACAAAATCCCAAGACAAGGGCGAAGTCATCTCACCCGCATTTACAACTTCCCAAAGCACCACCACTCCAGCATTTCGCCACAAGCCAAAATTCTGTATAAAAAGCTTCATCAGTATCAGTATCCGTGGCTAATTAGTCCCCGTGAACTTACCACTTACTCATCCTGTTCTCGGTATCGACCATGGCGAAGCTAGATTCGGCCTCGCCATCACTGACGCTGCTGGTATTCTCGCACACCCGCTAGAGAGCATTACTGTCCAGACCACTGACCCCATTACTCGACTCATCGAAATAATCGCTCAGCACCAAGTCCAGCACATCGTCTTAGGGCTTCCACTTCGTATGAATGGCTCAGAAGGAACCGCAGCTGAAAAAATCCGTGGCTTTGCTAAGGAACTAGAAGCCAAAATAAACATCCCTCTCCATTTCCACGATGAGAGGTTCACCACTGTATCCGCTTCTGCTAAACTTCACCAAGCTGGTAAAAATGCCAAAAAGCAGAAATCGATGATAGATCAAGCTGCTGCCGTGGAGATCCTCAACAGCTGGCTCAACTCCCACTCACCAATGGAATTCCCCGAAGAACTACCGGACGGATTCCACTCAGGTTTTTAATACTCGCCTCAAACTAACATGCGCCTCAAACTCACCATCGCCTACAACGGCGTCCCTTACTCTGGCTGGCAGTCACAACCCTCCGGAAACACCGTCCAAGACATCATCCAAGGAGCCATCTCAAAAATTTCAAAGAGCGAACAACCGCACCCGATCCATGGTTCTGGTCGAACCGACACTGGTGTCCACGCAGACGCTCAAATAGCCCACTTCGATACCCCAAAAAATGTCGACATGAACCCCTACAACTGGGTTCCCGCTATCAACAACAAGCTCCCCCTAGGCATCCGCATCATAGACTGCGAAGAAGTCCCTAATGATTTCCATGCCAGATTTTCAGCAAAGCAAAAGACCTACGTTTATGAACTCTGTCTCGCACCCGTCCTCCACCCACACCTCCACGGCAGAGTCTGGCATCTACCCAGACAGCTGGACCCAGAATCCTTAGAAATAGCCCTAAGCCACTACCTTGGCACCCATTGCTTCAAAGCATTCGTCGCCAATCGAGGCAACGAAACAGAAGCCACTGAATATACTAGAACCATTTACCAGTCAGAATTCGAAACCATAGACAACGGCTACCGCATCATCTTCACTGGCGACGGCTTCATGTATAAAATGGTTAGGCTCCTCACCGGCACTGCAGTCCAAGTCTCCCAAGGCAGAATCAGACTAGACGACCACTTAGCCCTTCTAGACCAACCAGCCGAGCTACCAAATGGCAAAGCCCCCTACTGTGCTCCAGCCTCAGGACTCACTCTTCTTAAAGTGGAGTATTAAGGGGAGCTTCACTCAACCATGTTGGATCATTGACTCTAACTCCAACATAAGCACCAGGCCCAGAATCACGGTGAAGATGCTATCAGCAAAAGACAACTAAACATTGTAATCTACAATATTTAACTCCTTGAGCTGGAGCAAAGGCGCTCTCAACATGCATTCACGTATTACTACCATCCGCTAAACAGATTAAATCAGTAGGGAGGACTGCCCCCAACTGTTCGCACTTTTTTTAAAGAAACTCCTTCTCGATGACGAGTTGGCCAATCTTGCGTTCTAAATGGCTCCCTCTTTTTTCATGATGTTTGAGCTGCTTATCTGATGCATTCTTTCGCTCAAAGATTTCACACATTCGTTCCTCAAGCTCCTTTTTCCAGGCACTGACTTGAGTTGGAGCAATATCATTATCTTGAGCGAGTTACTGGATAGTGTTCTCTTCTTTGAGAGCCTCTGTAGCGACCCGAGCTTTGAACTCGGCTGTTAGATGTCTTCTTTTTCTTTTCATTTAGGTGGTCTATCTTCAGCTTATCCCTCCTCTTAGACCAGCAAATCTACTAACAATTCATTGGCTCCGTTTCCTGGGACCACTTCAAAATCTAGACAAATACCTGATGAGGGTTCTTTGTTGGCTGATAACTAGATGTTAAAATTATCTGCGGATGCTTGAGATCATTAAAAATCGAAATTATAATAGCTCCCTAATCGCTGCGTTAGGAAATGTCAGTCCCATACACTTTACCTCAGAACTTTTAGGAACCTTGCCTACTATATACTTTAACGCACCAATAGCCTCTGCCTTACGTAACACTGACATATTCAAATGATGTGCCTCTTCTGCATCCATTTTAAACAACCCCTTTTTAGCTAACTGATATTGCCACTGCTTCATGCTCTAATTACTGTAATCACAACCGACTAAGGTCAAGAAAAGAGTGAGGTGGTCCCCTAAATTCAGACCAGTAGCTAAATTATGTAATTGGTGGACAGGGGCGGTAAAATAACCGAACCCAAACCACATAATATAATGAAAGCAAAAAGAAGAAGACACGAACCTGAATTTTTTTAAAAAAACCTCACATGCTAAGGAAGCAAGTGAGGTTTAAAAAGCTTAAGTAAGGTTAGTTTACCTACGTCTGCGTAAAATCAGAGCTAGACCTCCAAGACCAATGAGGGCTGTGGAAGATGGCTCGGGGACTGATGATATCTCTCTGAGCTGATATCCTGAAAGGAAATTGTTTGTACTAAAACCGGCTGAAGAATGGAAGTCTTGTGTGGTAGCATCAGCAGTAAATGTGCCAATGATCCACGCTCCATTTTCTACAGTTCCCAAAGATCTTTTTTGAACAGTGTTACCATCATTAATGTTCATCACAAAGACGGTTCCTGTCCTATTCCAGCCGAAGAAGCTTTGCAGTTCATATTCATTTCCGATCGTTAGCCCTGTCAATATGAGCTGGGTATTGTTAGAGTCAAAACTAGCCTGTAGGTATAGTAAATCAAGGCTTGCATCACCTGTGCTAACTCCGAAGGTATCGTTAGTATAATGGCCACTATCAAAAAGGTTAGTAGCCGTGAAGACTACTCCATTGATTGTCGTTGTATCAGTCGCTTCTCGAGCATCAGTATTCACCATGTTAATTGCTTCTATAGAAGTGCCGTTGGTGCTAATTTCAGACGCCGCAGCGTCTAGATCAAATTCTCCCCATGCTATAGTAGCTGCTGAGGCTGATGCCATCATCGCTGTGGATGTCGCCAGAGCGACCGTATATTTATTAATCCGTGTTTTATTATTTATTGTGTATTTCATGCTTCAAGTTAGTTAGTATTTTAACTCGAAGGAGTAACTCGAAGGAGTAACTCGAAGGAGTAACTCGAAGGAGTAACTCGAAGGAGTAACTCGAAGGAGTAACTCGAAGGAGTAACTCGAAGGAGTAACTCGAAGGAGTAACTCGAAGGAGTAACTCGAAGGAGTAACTCGAAGGAGTAACTCGAAGGAGTAACTCGAAGGAGTAACTCGAAGGAGTAACTCGAAGGAGTAACTCGAAGGATTTAAAATTGTTACGATTTATAAAATCAGTTTGCAAGATAAAACTTCCAGTTAGTCCGATTCATGCTGAGGATGTATTCATTTTTTGGTCTTGGAATTTTTTTCAATATAAGTTTGTCAATATCTAGCCAAGGAAAAATCCAGAGTAAAAAGAAACGTTGAAGCTTACGATACTGACTCTCTTCCGAAGCGTCTGACTGCTGAAGTGAGTTGAGCTTTGAGAGGTTCACGCTACGTGATCTAATGACACTGATGATGAGACAAGTTAGAACTTTAAATCCCGCTTGGAAATTGAGTGTCTTTCGTGATTACTTGCGACGGTGCAGAGTCAAAGCAAGTCCATCAAGACCAAGAAGGGCAGTAGAGGAAGGCTCGGGAACTGTGCCCACTTTTCCACCTGGAAGCTGGCAAAGTGGACGATTCGGTGTGATAGTCACACTGATAGTGTCACTGCTGGGGTCATCCGTGAGGGTGACGTAGGTCACTCCATTTATAAAAGTCACCGTGTAAGGAGAGACGTTGGGAGATCCAGTCACCGTGCCGGTCTGCCCATCCGCTGTGAAGTTCGTAGAGATTTGATCGAACGTGGAGATCCATTATAGTTATTCAAATATTGTGAGAGCATGGATCACTGTCAAGCCGTTGTGCTGGATCTAGTACAGTTAACTATTCTGCAGGTGTAGCTGCCTCGATCCTTGGGAAGACTGGCTTTGGCTTGGCTACTTCTTGACCGGCTGGGATCATGCCCCATTTAAGTTGATCAATGGTGATCTCGGCTAGGAAGTCTGCTTTTAGCTGTGACTGGATGCGGACGCATGCGGCTGGGATGATTGGCTTGAGCAGGACAGAGACGATCGCAACAACTTCTGTTAGATGACCGAGAACTGTGGTGAGCTCTGCTATTTTAATCTCATCTTTAGCGAGTGACCAAGGGGCTTGTTTGTCGGTGTATTGGTTACAGAGAGTGATGTATTTAATGACGTGTTCCAGAGCTTCTGAAACGCAGTAGCGGTCCATGGCTTCTTGGTAGGCGGAGATGGTGACTCCGGATTGCTCGCGGAGTTTTTGGCTGAGTTCATCATCGTAGGAACTTACAGCAGTGGCTCCGTTAAGGAATCGCTTAGTCATGCTTAGTCCACGGTTACAGAGGTTTCCGAGGTTGTTAGCTAGCTCCGTGTTGAAGAGCATAACAAGGCGTTCCGGATCAAAGTTAGAGTCTCTTCCTGTGTGAATGTCTCTGACAAGGTAATAACGGACTGCGTCTGCTCCAAATTTTTCTACGAGTTGGACTGGGTCAGTGAGTGCCTTTTCTTCTTCGGTCATCTCGCTTTTAGAGACTTTACCGCTGTTGAGATTCCAGAATCCGTGGACGAGGAGTGATGGCATCTGCTCGTCTGTGAAGCCGATAGCGTGAAGCATACATGGCCAGTAGATAGAGTGAGAGGGGACGAGAATATCCTTACCGATGATGTGAAGGTTCGCTGGCCAGAGCTTGTCGAAGTCTGGGAGGTCTGAGACTTCTGGCTTGTTGTAGCCGGCGAATGAAATGTAGTTAATGAGAGCGTCGAACCATACGAAGGTGACGAATTCTGAATCGAATGGGAGTTCGATGCCCCAGCGGAGACGTTCTTTAGGTCTTGAAATACAGAGATCTGTTCCTTCTGCTTTTTCGATGGCGTTGACGACGTCTGCTTTTCTGAATGCAGGGGTGATGAAGTCATCGCTGCTTTCTACAAATGTGCGTAGCCAAGTTACGTGGTTGCTGAGCTTGAAGTAGTAATTTTCTTCGTCACGCTCTTCGACTGGTCCCCATTCAGCGCCGAATTCGCCGTCTTCACCGCGTTCTTTGTCAGTGAGGAACTGTTCTTGTTTGATAGAGTAGTGCCCTTTGTATTGCTTTTTGTAGATTTGACCTTGGTCGAAAAGTTTCTGGAGAATGTCAGTGACGCATGCCTTGTGGCGTTCGTCTGTGGTCTCAGCCCAGCCATCGTATTCAAGTTCTAGTTTTTCCCAGGCTGTGGTGAATTTCTTAGTCGTCTTACGGACATATGTTGCTGGATGGGTCTTTTCTTTTTCAGCTGTCTGTTGGACTTTCTGGCCATGTTGATCGACACCAGTGAGGAAGTAAGCTTCATCTCCTCGGAGTCTGCGGTATCGGGTGATGACGTCTGCTAGGATCTTTTCGTAGGCATGACCGATGTGTGGTTGGCCGTTGGTGTAGTCGATAGCGGTGGTGGTGTAGAATGTCTTGGACATGAATTTGAGATATGTGATTTAAAATTTGAGATTTTGGGTGTCTAGTTTGCTACTGTGTGAAACCCTAGCGGGTTTTATCGACTTTGCCGCCGATGCCTAGGATGGTGGCATTTTGTTTGGCTGCTTCCGCTTCAGGGATGTTTTCGTCTTGGACATACATCTGTGAGAGGGCGGTCCAGGCGAGGAGGTCATTTGGCTCTAGAGTAACGGCTAGGAGACCGCAACCTATTGCTTCTTTAATCTTGCCTATTTTCATAAGCGCCATGCCGAGGGCTTGCCAACCATCGAAGAAATTAGGGTCAACTGCGACAGATTTTCGGTAGCCTACAATAGCTTCCTCAAACTCACCTAGAGCTAGGCAGCGGTTGGCATCATCGAATAGTTCGTCTCTCTCGGCTGACATCGATTAGAATTGTAGGTCTGGAACATTAGCTTTCTTACTAGCATTAAGGAGCCATGATCTGTAAACTGCACCTTGCACTTGATTTGATGCGCTTGCTGCTGCGTTAGACTGGGACTGGATAAACTGCTCAGTTTTCTGAACTACTCTTTTCTCAAGGAACACTAGTGTGACACTGTCTGCTGTTACCCAGTTTTCTTCAGTGAATGAATTCTCATCCGCTGCTGAAGATAGTATGTAGATAGCATCGTGAAGTGGTGGAGTAGTTGACTGATTACCATATTGGTTCTGTCTTACAGGGGCTTTCACGTCTTCGACCTTGTTTGCTGTTAGCTTGAGTTCCTTAGCTGCTTCTTCGAGTGACTTACCTGCTTTAGTAGCAGTGGCTAGTTTCTCTTTGATCGTCTTAGCTGCTTCATTTATCTTCTCTGTGGCGAGCTTAGTGATGAGATCAGCTTTAGCGTCTTCTTTAGCTACTTCGTAGGTCTTAGGTTCAGAGATCTGCTCTTCTACAAAGTTAGCGTAGACCCAGCCCGCATCACTTGTTTTGATTGGTGCTTGGAGCTGGTATTCTGCTGTCTTTCCAAATGGTCTGTTTAATAGAACTTCAGCGATCGGGATGCCATCCTTAGTAGTCACTTCTTTAAGTTCTGCTGGGATGGTATTCTTGTCGAAGAACTCTGTGGTCTTTACTTCGAGGCCTGCTTTTGTGAGGACTTTCTGGAACTGGTCACTTTCTTCGCCGTCAATTGATACGGTGAATTCGTCAAATTTACTTGCGAGTGCGTTATCAGTTCTTTTCTTGTAGATTTCCCATAATGCGAAGTCTTGGATGAATTGTTTGTCGAGCTTAGCGTAGTCTTCATCTGTAGTTCTAGGTGTGCGCATTGGCTTGGTCGGAGCTGTCTTGTCGTAAGCTGGCTTCTCGTAGCTGTAGCTGATCTTTAGCTGACGGTCTGAGAGGTATCTACCTACGTTTTCATCCCAGAATTTCTTAATCTCTTCTTCCGTTGGAGCAACTTCTTTTCTGTATGTGTCTAGATCGATCTCTACTACTGAAGCAGTAATAGTCTGGTTCTCAAATAGGACTGTCTGATCAGCTACGAATGATGTGGCTTCAACACCACCAGCAACAACTTGCTGGAGCTTACCGTTCACTAGGTATTCACCGACGAGGTTGATGAATGTTTCTTGTTGGTAGCCGTTTGAGCCGATTGCCTCGAGGAAATCGTTGTATCTTTGTCCGTCGAAGTTTCCATCTCTATCTGCGAAGAGCTGGGTCTGGATGAACTCAATCGCCTTTTCTCTAGAAGGGTAGATGCCGAGTTCCGCCGATTCATTCTGAATGATAAGACGGTTTACAACGAATCTCTTTAGTTCTGAAGGTGCTAAAGATCCTCCGAAGAAGTAGTTATCTCCACCGAGTTGGTTTGCGTATCTTACTAGTGGGTTGGTGTATTTAGAGTATGGGTTACTAGGGTCAGAGGATTGCTCCATGACTTTAAGCGTGCTGATTCCCATTTCACGGTATTTAACAGCATCGATGTCTTCACCGTATACTTCTGCTACAGAGCCTCGACCACCAGTATTCGGGTCACCTAGACCCATGGTAAGAATGAGTCCTGCTGCTAGAAGGACAATGACAACAGCCATAAGACCTGTGTATTTACGCATGTTTTCGATCATGATATTATCTGCTGGTGCTTGTTGGTTTAGTGAATTTATACAGTGCGATGGGGCACTGTTAATTTGCTTGCGGGGCTTTTAGGCTGAGAATGCTGTAGAATCAACCGTGAAATGAAGGTTTTTACATAAAGATGGTTCTCTTTGCATAAAGTCCTTGCAAATCAGTGAAATTTGGAGAAGTTCGCCACGGATTTTGAAAGAATTCGATTCAATTTTTTAGACACAATATATTATGACTGATAAGATTAGAAACATTGCGATCATCGCACACGTTGACCATGGCAAAACGACGCTGGTGGACAAACTGCTAGAAGCAGGCGGAGCCTATCGTGACAACCAAGAGAAGGTTGAGCGTGCTATGGACTCGATGGATCTTGAGAAAGAGAAGGGGATCACTATTAAATCCAAGAACACATCCATTCACTGGGAAGACTACACGATCAATATCGTTGATACACCAGGACACGCAGACTTCGGTGGCGAAGTGGAGCGAGTAATGAAGATGGTAGACGGTGTTTTACTAGTAGTGGATGCCTATGAAGGTCCACAGGCTCAGACTCGTTTCGTTCTTAAGAAGGCTCTTGCAGAAGGTCTTCAGCCGATCATCGTTGTTAACAAGATCGACAGAGATTTCGCTCGTCCAGTGGACGTGCATGACATGGTTCTAGAGCTTTTCCTCGAGTTAGAAGCTTCTGAAGAGCAGTTTGAAGCTCCATTCTTCTATGGTTCAGCTAAGAATGGTTTTTTCGTAAGCAGTCTCTCTGATGAACACAAGGACATGGTTCCACTTCTTAAAGGTATCGTGGACAACGTTCTAGCACCTGAAGCCAATGATGCTGAGCCATTCAAAATGCTTGCATCAAACATTGACTGGGACAACTACGTTGGACGTATTGCGCTCGGTAAGGTTCTTGCAGGTAAAATCCAGAAGGGTGATCCAGTATGGCTTCTCCGTAAGGATGGCACTAAGGTAAGAAGCAAGATTAGCCGAGTGTTTGAATATGGTTCAAATTCTAGTAATGAATCATCTGTTGCTTCTGCTGGTAACATCGTTGGTATCGCAGGTTTTGAAGATGTTGACATTGGTGAGACTCTTGCCGCTTTTGAAGATGCTGAGCCACTCCCATTCGTTAATATTGACCCACCAACAATCCAGATGCAGTTTAGCATCAACAACGGACCATACGCAGGACGTGACGGCAAGCACGTTACATCTCGTGCTATCCGTGAGAGATTGTTTCGTGAGGTTAAGACAAATATTTCTATTGAAGTAGGTGACTCTGACAGAGCTGGTGTATTTAACGTAGCTGCTCGTGGTGCGATGCAGATCGCAGTTCTTGTAGAGACAATGCGTCGTGAAGGATTTGAGGTTCTAGTATCAAGACCAAGTGTTATTCTCCAGAAGGATGAGCATGGTAAGGTGCTTGAGCCATTTGAGACTCTCTATGTAGAATGTCCTGAAGATGCTGTAGGCGGTATCATGAAGACTCTTGCTAACCGTAAGGCTCGCATCGACAACATGGGTATCAATGCTCACGGTTCTACTATCGAGGCGACAGTTTCTACTCGTGGTCTTATCGGCTTTGAGTTCGAGCTACTCGGTCTTACAAGTGGTAATGGTATCATGTCTCACTTGTTTAAGGAATATGCTCCATACTGTGGTGATATTTCTACTCGCTCTACTGGAACACTGATCTCCATGGCGACTGGAACAGCGATTCAGTATTCACTGCTTCCTCTTGAAGATAGGGGTAAGCTCTTTATTAAGCCTGGTGACGAGGTTTACGAAGGTCAGGTAATCGGCGAAAACCCACGTATGGTGGATCTTGCAGTAAACCCGATTAAGGAAAAAGCGCTCACTAACCACCGTTCGGCTGGTAAGGATAACACTCAGACGCTCGCTCCACCGATCATCATGACTCTAGAGCGTGCTATCGAATACATCAATGCTGATGAACTAGTAGAGGCAACTCCATCTAATCTCAGAATCCGTAAGCGTATTCTCTGCCCTAACGAGAGAAAGCGTGCTGAGAAGCGTGGCGATCAGAACTCATAATCTGAGTTTACACATTAAATTTTAGAAGACGTCCTCTTAGGAGATGGCGTCTTTTTTGTGTCTAGGTTGTTGAGTAAGGAAGCGTGGAGCTGAGTTGAAGCAGCATAAATTTCACCATTGGAGAAAGGAGAGTTGGGCGTATTAGGTGAAGAGCAGAGTGTCCTTTAAAGGTGTCAACTAGCTTTTTGCTTCTTGCTCCCAGTCTAATAGACCGAAGAGTATTAGACCTCAGGGATCTCTAGAGTGAGCCATTTGCCCATCTTTTTTTGGATCACTTTGAAATGGTGACGTTCGTCTGGGGAGATGAGTGAGATTGCCATGCCTGGCTTGTCTGCTCTGCCTGTTCTTCCGATACGGTGGATGTAGTCTTTTGGTGAGCGGGGGAGCTCGTAGTTGATGACGCAGGGGAGAGAATCGATGTCGACACCTCGGGAGAGGAGGTCGGTGGCTACTAAGATGCGTAGTTTGCCAGCTTTGAAGGCATTTAGAGAGTCTTGGCGTGTGCCTTGGTTGAGTTTTCCGTGGATGCTTTCTGCTTTGATTTTGTTGCGACGGAGTTTGTCAGCTACGTGGTCAGCTTGGTAGGCTGAGGATACGAAAATGAGGGTTTGCTTGAGATCTTCGTCATTGATGAGCTTGCGTAGGAAGAGACCTTTTTTATCGGTGTCTACTTGGTAGGCTCGCTGCTGAATAAGGTCTATGCTGTCTTGTTCGGACGCTATTTTAATGACTGTTGGGGAGTCTAGGATGAGTTGGTTGATGTTGTCTATGTCATCGCTCAGGGTGGCGGAGAAAAGGAGGTTCTGACGCTTTTTAGGGAGAAGAGAGATGATTTTGTCGACTTCTTCTTTGAAGCCGAGGTTGAGCATCTTGTCTGCTTCGTCGAGGACGAGGGCGGTGACTGCTCCTAGCTTGGTAGCTTTCTTTTTTGCGAGTTCGATGAGTCGTCCGGGTGTTGCTACGAGGATGTCTACATTTCGGATGGCCTGCATCTGTGGGTTGATGGAGACTCCGCCGAATACTGCGAGCGATTTGATGCGGTCGGGTAGCTGGGTGATGAAGTCTTGGAAGACGGTGTTTACCTGGATGGCTAGCTCGCGGGTGGGGACGAGGACTAGGATACTTGGACCGTTGTTGTCGGTGTTTCTGCGAGCCTCAAGTTTGAGAAGGTTATGGAGAATAGGGAGGACGTAGCTGGCAGTCTTGCCTGATCCTGTTTTAGCGATTCCTAAGACGTCGATTCCAGAGATAATGGCGGGGATAGCTTGTTGCTGGATTGGATACGGAGTTTTGAAGCCTTGGGTATCAGCAACGGTAACGAGGGAAGGTTGGAGATCGAGTGATTGAAATGACATAAAGTTTGTAAATGAACGTAGGCAGGTTTATGGGGGATTACGATGAATTTTGTGGTTTTGGCTTTATCTGCTTGGGTGGTGGGTAGTTTGAGATTAGTGTTTTGGGGAGAAGCTCTCAATATTCACTTAATATGTATTTAAAATCACTCGATCTCCATGGATTCAAATCGTTCGCTAACAAGACGACGTTTGAATTTCATAAGGGGGGGACTGGTATTGTGGAACCGATGGCTGTGGTAAGAGTAATGTGGTGGATGCTATCCGTTGGGTGCTAAGGAGCTACGTGGAGGGGAGATGGCGGATGTTATTTTCAACGGGACTGATAAGTGTAAACCGATGGGAATGGCTGAGGTGACTCTGACGATGGGTGACTGTGAAAAGGCTCTGAAAGTGGAGTAGGGTGTTAGGTTTGGTCGATGAAACACTGGTGATAGAGATTTTGCACTGAAGTAAGTCACAAAGCCTGGCTGAGGCAGGTGGGGACGAAAAAGGGAACGACCATTAAGTGGTGTTCCCTTTGTCTAGAATGATGATGTGTCTTTGTTGTTCTACAGGTTTATCTTGAGTAGGGCTGTGGCTACGGTAGCTTTGTCTAGGCGTTGGTTTAGAGAAGTTGTGATGGCTTCTTTGGTTCTGGTTACTTTGCCTTTGAAAAGTTGTTTGCCATCTTTATTTACGACGGTAATCGGTTGATCTAGGTCGATGAGTGCATCGTTTAACCTGAGGGTGATTTTAGTGACGTTTTCTGTTGTCAGTGTGATTACCTGGCCTTTGACTTCGGCTGTGATGAGTTGGTTTTTTAATGGGCTGTCATTGGCTAGCCATGCGAATCGAGTGTTGGTGACGTTGTCTTGATGCCAATTGATTTTTTTTGGCCATGGGTTACGGGTGTGCTTTGCCATCCATGGGATTGCTTTTTTACAGTCGAGCTTCATCCAGTGACCATGCTGTGGATAGACTTCCCATTCGTGTGGGTAGTAGCCTGGGTTTTCTTTCTCTAGCTTGTCTAGCATTTCACCCCATGTTTTTGCTAATTCATTACGTTTGAAGCTGGTGTCTTTTCCTCCGCACTGAATGTAGTAGGGGAGGTTGAGTAAGTTATGTGGTTTAGCATCGCCTGGGTGACCTGCCATCATTGCGGCGCCTGCCCATTGGTCTGCCATGCGTGGGGCTAGCTGGTAAGTTCCGTCTCCGCCGGCTGAATAGCCAGTGACATAGACCTTGTTAGGGTTGATTCCGTGGTGGGCTACGAAGCGGTCGATGAGCTCTCTGAACATTGGATCGATGTGTGATTGTTGCCAGAGATCCCAAGTATTAGTGGCTGCTCTTGGAGCTACGTAGATACCTTCTTTTGGCTTGTAGAGTGTGAGCTGGTTTCTCCATTGGTTATCATTGACTCGAGGGGTAGTGCCGCCTCCACCGTGCAGGGAGATATAGAGGCTGTGTCCACCTTCTGGAGCTTCTCCATAGGTGAGAAACTTGAAGGGCATCGTTTTATTTCCCAGTGTGATTTTCTCTTCTTTCATCTCGCCAGATGATTCTTTTTTTACTTTATCAAGCTGTGTTAGATAGCTTTCAGAGATTGCTTTGCTGGCTTCTTCCTTGGAGAGACCATTGGCGTCGCTCGTAGCAGTATCCTTACAGGACACAAACAAACCTACCGATGCGCTCAGAGTGGTCATCATTTTAATAATATTTTTCAGTTTCATAGTAATGTATCTTGTATTCAACTAACTAATGCAACTTTCTCTTGGTTGGTTCATTGTTGATGTTTTTCTTGAGGTGATTGATAGCCATGCCGTTTCCTTGGCCTGTCGTTTAGAGCTTTTTTTAACTTTAGGCAACAGTTCTGAAGGGAGCTTCGCTATATCCGTGCCTTTCGGTATGTATTGGCGGATTATGCCGTTGAGGTTCTCGTTAGATCCTCTTTCCAGCTATGATAGGGATGGGCAAAAAAGAAGTCAATTTTTAATGCTTTTGCTATCTCCTGATGACCAGCGAACTCTTTGCCATTATCTGAAGTGATTGTGTGCAATCGATCCTTGTAAGGTGTTAGTCGTGCGATTGTTGCGGAAGTTATTTCTGCCGCCTGCTTGCCTCCTAGTTGCTCCATAATAAGAAGTCCACTGACTCGGTCGTTGATGGTTAAAATAGCTCCGCTATGACCACTGCCAATCATTAAATCTAGCTCTAAATCACCCAAGCGATTCCGCTCGTCCACGACATCAGCCTTTCCCACAATCTGCTCGGGGCTATCCCACTTGGCTAATTCTCTCTCAACATAAGCTTCAATAGCCAGTGTATAGTCGCTCCTCTTGGTTTTAAACTTTTGCCTGTCTTGAGCCTTACGCTCTGCTAAGTCGTTGCGGTATTCCCCGTTTCTGTGGTCACCATTGCTCTTTATTTCACGAGTGAAAGTAGACTGATGACGCCCCAACTGCTTTGCAATAGTTGTTGGGCTTAGGTTTTGACTAAGCAGATGCTCGATAGTCTGTCTTTCCTCAGATGTAATATGCTTCATGGTTTTTTTGATTGGGCAGTAGTGAAGTAATGACTGAATCAAAAGGGAAGGGTTTTTCGGACCTTGTCCTTTTCGATTTAACAGTTTACTTCCTGCTCATCAAAAGTTGCGTTTATTAGTGGAATCCAAGTTAAATAACGATGATGATGTGATTTGTTTATTTCTTTCTAATAATTAGTGCGGAGTGTGATGAGAGGTAGAGGTGTAGGGCGTTTTCATCAAAGCTCATTTCAGCACTGTGGATAGCTGAAGTGTCGATCCCGCTGTGGTCGCCAAACTGTGATAGATCACTGTCTAGAATGACCTTAAACTCGCCTTCTCTATGGATAAGGATGCGATAGTTAGTGAAGGATTCGGTAGGGTGTAAGTTGTATATAAAGATGAGGTTATCACGCTTGTAGGCGAGCACTTTGTCTTCATTTTTACACCATCTGGCTGTTTTGCTAGGGTGTGCTGTTCGCCATTCCATTGATTGAAATCACCGACTAGTTGGATGCCTTTCGCATTTGGAGTCCATTCACGGATAACCTACTGTTTGGTTTAACTGTCATGATTGATCCCATTGATAAGATGAGCGTTAGAGTGCTTATAGAGACTTCCGTGTTGATTATTAATTTCAGTCAGAGCCTTGTCATAGGATTCGATTCTCTCGTTGATAGCATCAGTCTGACTCTCAATCCAGCAGTCATTCTTAACTAAAACGGGGATCTTTTTATTACTCATGAATTGAATCCAAGAGAAAATCTAATGGAACGATGAAATTCCCCATTTTTTTATGGGTGAAATTTCTCTGCCATAGTAGAGCTAGTAGGTGCCTGAGAATAATACAGCAAGTGAAGTGATAAAGCAGTGCTTAGCGATAGGAATACGTGAATATGTAATTTGTTCTGGAGCGAGAAATTTGGCTCTTATCGATAGCCTGTTACAGTCCGAGGATGTGGTGGTGTGGTCTCACTTTGAGGAGCGAGCAGCAGCATTTTATGCTCTGGGTAGAATGATGGATTCACGAGAGCCAGTGGCAGTGATAACTACATCAGGGACCGCTGTGGCAGAAGTGCTTCCAGCAGTGATTGAGTGTCATTATCAGGCTAGACCCTTGGTGGTCATCAGTGCTGATAGATCGAGTTATTTCCGTGGGACTGGTGCTCCGCAAGCAATAGAGCAGATAGGGATACTTGGGAATTACGTCCAAGGTTTTGAAGATGTGGAAGCTGAAGTTAGCGAGCTTTTCCAAGGATGGGGTAAGAGACAGCCTTGGCACTTGAATGTTTGTTTAGATGAAACTGTTGAGTCCGTGGTGGCTGAGGATTTGGTTGTGGGGGACTGGAAGGTGCCGAAGGAGAAACTTGATGTTTCAGGTTTAGTGAGATTTTTTGATGAGGTTCGGCAAGGAGTCGTAGTCATGGTGGGAGGGCTAGAGCCTGAGGATAGAGGGGAAGTAATGCACTTTCTACGTGCTCTTAAGGTTCCCGTGGTAGCTGATGCGACATCTGGTCTGAGAGAGCTGTTAGGAGGACTTTGTATCATTAACCCAGACAAGGTGCTCAAGGAGAATACTCCAGCGAAGATTTTAAGAATAGGTGAGGTGCCAGTGGGTAGGTTCTGGAGAGATCTGGAGTTTAAGGAAATGGCGAAAGTAGAGGTGTTAAGCATTACACGCACGGGCTTTAGTGGACTAGCGAGAGAGAGCACGGTGATCAAAGGAGATATAAGCCGAGTGCTTAATGGTGCGGCAGTATGTGATTTTTCAGAGGTCGGGGATGTGTTAGATATTTTTGGCAATAATGGTAGAAGAGCGAATCAACTGGATGAACTGTTAGAGGCTTATCCTGATAGTGAGCCTGGGCTTGTTAGATTACTTTCGTTATATTCTATAATGGGTGAGAGCTTGTATTTAGGGAATAGCTTGCCGATCCGTGAGTGGGGAGAATTTGCCCAGCGTGAACATCCACAGGAAATTGTTAGGGCAAATAGAGGCGCCAATGGGATCGATGGTCAGTTGTCTACATGGGCTGGCTGGACGCATGGGATCGATGATGCGTGGATTCTGTTAGGCGATCTAACGACACTTTATGATCTGTCTGCACCGATACTATTCCAAGATTGTGATGCTAAGGGTAGAGTTGTGGCGGTGATAAATAACGGAGGAGGGCGGATCTTTGATAGACTGCCTAGAGTGAAAGCGATGGGTGAGGCTCAGCGTGGAATTATAGCGAACGAGCATGCGTTTAACTTTGAGTCATGGGCTACGATGTGGGGATGGGATTATCAGAGAGTGGATACTGCGGATGAGCTAGAAATTGAAGGTGGCGAAGTTCCACTTGTCGTGGAAATAGTGCCGTGTCCGAAACAAACTGCAGGATTCTGGGAGGCTTACGATAAATTAGTTTAGTCATGAGCGATCCAGACTCTAGCCCTAGTAGTAAGAAAATGGTCACTGAGCTGACTCGTGGAATACTACATGACAAGATGCTGCGTCGGAAGATGATGGAGCAGTTAGTCATTGTGCTTCTTGTTACGGTAGCTTTTGGGACTTGGGGGATAGATTACTGGTTAGAGCAAAGTATTGTAAGGTATGGTATTTATTGGGGACTAGTGACTCTTTATACGATATTAGTCTTACTGCTTTGCGTTTATGATCTGTCGAGGCTGAAGCAAGATCTATAAATTAATTTAGTTATTCTGATGATGAGTCTTGCACATCTGCGTTCGGAGAATTATCACTTCCTACGTTATCCGAGATAGCAATTACCAACGCCCCGGTAGTTCAACGGATAGAACAAGGGTTTCCTAAACCTTAGATACAGGTTCGATTCCTGTCCGGGGTATTTTGTGTAAGTTGTTTGTTTTAAGATTGTAAGGGCTTGTTTAATTTTCTGGGGTGTATTTTGTTCTGTTAGGTGACTAGGGTGACTTCCTTGTTGTCGAGCCAGCCAGCTTCGGTGAAGATGACTCCTTCGATGGTGCCGAGTTTTCTCTCACCAGTCCAGAAGCAGTGCATGGCTAGGGCGATGGTTTGGTGAGAGTCTGGTCGATTCTACTGTGTCGATAAGGAGAGGGTGAATGAGAACAGTTTGACCAAATTGCTGACAGCCTGCTCATCTGGGGACTTCTTGGAATAGAGCGAAGATGGGTTTGTTGTCTTTTTTAGCTTCAGCGAGAGCTTTAGGGTAGTCGGTTTTCCATTCTATGGAGCCTATTTCAGGTGATGTTCTCGACTTTTTACTGGTGTCAGTAGTTTTTGCTGAGCAACTGGAAATGAGGACTGGTGGATTGGAGGAAATGATGAAAATGTATTTTAGACAAGTGACAAAACCAAGAAATTAGGGCAAAGGTTGTGCGTGCAACTATCAATATCAGAAATAACTAAACTCACAGGCGGTAAATTGGTCCAAGGTGACGAGTCTAAGCAAGTATCTGGAGTCTCTTCACTGGATGAGGCTGGACAGACTGAAATCTCATTTTTAGGGAATGAGAAATATTTTGCAGATTTTCTCGCCACTAATGCAGCAGTGGTTCTAGTGCCAGCAGGTTTGCCGAGTGTTCCTGAGAATGTGGTATTGATAGAGGTTGAAAACCCGTCGTATGCCTTTGCAGGTGTGGTGAAAGCTCTGGCTACTCAGCAGAGAACCTATACGGCAGGAATCCATCCTAAAGCTTATGTGGCTGATGGTGTGAAGTTAGATCCTAAAAAAGTATCAGTGAAGGCAGGAGCTGTGATTGAAGTAGGTTGTGAAATCGGAGATGGTTCAGAGATCGGTTCTAATGCGGTGATTTCAGAAGGAGCTAAGCTAGGTGATGATTGTCTCGTATACCCGAATGTTACGGTGCGCGAGCATTGTGTGGTCGGTGACAGAGTGATTCTTCAGCCAGGATGTGTGATCGGCTCAGATGGCTACGGCTATGAACTTATAGAAGGTAAGCACGTCAAAGTCGATCAGGTCGGAATCGTAGTGCTCGGTGATGATGTGGAGATTGGGGCTAATACAGCTATTGATAGAGCAAGGTTTGGTAAGACAATCATAGGAGAAGGGACCAAGGTGGATAACCTAGTGCAGATAGCGCATAATGTGCAGACTAAGAAGCACTGTCTGATCGTTTCACAGTGTGGGCTTGCTGGTAGTTCTAAGCTTGGAAATTATGTGACTGTGGCAGCACAGGCTGGTGTGGGTGGACATATCGTAGTGGGAGATAAAGCAGTCCTCGCAGGTAGGGCTGGGGCGACTAAGTCACTAGAGGGTGGAAAAGTTTACGCTGGGTTCCCTGCAAGACCAATGCGTGAGGAGCATCGCAAAATGGGCATATTAGCGAAACTTCCAGATCTAATGAAAGAAGTGAAGGCGTTACGTGCTAAATTAGAGGAAATCGAGGCTTCAGAGTCTTAAACTCTGTGTATATTTATCACTAATGACTAAAAATTAGAAAAATCTGTGTTGCCAAATCGGCAACATGGGTTTATTGAGAGTGCATGCTTTTAGAAGAAATAACAGTAGTGGCTAAAACCAAGGAGCTTTGTGAGACAATCGTCAATCAAAATGCCTTTAAGATCCTTCAAAAACAAGTAAAGAGTTTCCTCGGTAACGACGAAGCTAAGCTTCAGTATCAGTCCGTTCAAGAAATGGGTGATTCACTGAACCAGAAGCAACGGTCAGGTGTAGAGCTTGGTGAGTCTGAAATCTCAGAGTTCGAGCAATCACGTGAGCAGCTTCTTCAGAACTCAACAGTCACTGACTTCATGGCAGCACAGAAGGAATTCCAAGAGATCCAGAGCGTTGTTACTAAGTATGTCGGGATGACTCTTGAGCTAGGACAAGTTCCTACAGATGAAGAGATCGCAGAAGCAAACAGCGGTGGCGGATGCTGCGGCGGTGGTGGCGAAGATAGCGGATGTTGTTCTTAATCACTTAACATTTAAATGTGCTGGTTTGACTGGCTATTAAGACAAATTTATATAATATCAGTGTGAACGTTAAAAACGTTCACGCCTTTTTATGTGGATAGATATTACAAGATCTGTCTGAAGAGTATATAAAGACTTTCAAATATCAGTTTTTACTAGAATGGATCCAGAATTAAATACCTCCGAAGCTGACTTTAAGCTCAAACTAGACCAGTGGATATCTCAGCAAGGTGCAGTGTTTGAGATAAAAAATACTAAAGGCATTCGCTCACTATTACCTAAACTCTGTCTTTTGGCATTGAAGTTATCCATAGTAGGATTTATAGTATTGGCTGGCTGTTGGTTTTATCTCTCTAATAGATCTAGTTCAGATAGTTACCGAGAAATGGTGCAGGGTAATCTGCAGTCACATTTTGACTCTCCGGAGGTAGAAGTAAAAAGTATCCTGAGGTTAGATAAAGGAATCATCAATGGAGAAATGAATATTTCTAATATAGTTATTAAGGAGTCATCGCAAACTTTTTTCAGTGACTGGTATGTTCTGGAACCTGAGGAAGATAAATCTGGAAGACAAATTGAGATTGAAAATAAAAAATATTTCACAGCTGCAGGCATTTCATTAAGTCCCTTTGGGATTGCCGATGGTGTGTTCTCAGGCTGGAAGGGTAAGAAAATTGAGGTTTCTATACTAGATTGTAAACTAAAAGTTGGAGCTGACACAGATGGGGAGGCTCTCAATAGCTATCTGCAACTATTCAAAAAACCAGTCGATTTAGACGTGAATGTTGTCATTATAAGAGAAGCAAACATCCAGTGGGGCTATGGGGTTAATCAAGGGAGTATTGTGGGGTCATCAATTACGGCGGAGTATATTAATGACTCTTGGGAACTAGATATTAAAGGAGGTCTGTTCTCTCATGGTTGGCTTAAAGGTGCTGAAATTGATAAGATGACAGTGATCTGCCATAAAGATGGTAGAGTAGATATTAAGTCGGCGAAGCTACTTATTGGCGGTGGTTCTATGGAGCTTTCAGCGACGATCTCTGTTAAGTCGAAGTTCAAAGTAAAAGGAGAATACTCGTTTAAAGGAGTAGATGTCCTAACGCTTATAGGTTATGAGGAATGGTTTTCAGGTAAAATCAAAGGTAAAGGGTCTATTTCAGGTGAAATGAATACGCAAGATGGTCTGAAGATTGAGACTGAGGTCACGTTGAATAACGCTGGTTCATTGACAAAATTTTTAAAAAGTCAGAAGGATCTAACAGCTGAACAATTCGCTGACTCTAAAGAGAATAGTCATATCTGTCTCAAAAATCGATTTTCAATATTTGAGGATGTCCTGAAATTCATAGATACCACTCATATTTATTCCCTACTAGAGTTTGATGTGGGATCGTTCAAGGTCACACAGCAAGGAAACAATACTAGCTTCAATATTTCAGGTATTGGAGTGAGAGACTTCTTAATGGTGGATGGTGATTTTACATTTAATAGTGTAAAAGCCAGTGAAGTAGAAATGTTTGAATCTGAAATAGACGAAGAGAATGAGTTAGATGGTGGGTCAACTCCAGTGGAAGCCAATGGCTTGAAATTTGAGGATGAAGAAGAGCTAGTAAATAGATTCTCAGGAAAGCTACGTCTTGGGTTTCTTCCTCAAGTATTTGAGAGATACCCTGAGATCTTAGCAGTCTATCCTATGGATAAAGAGACAGGTAGAGTCTGGATTCCAGTCAAAATGGAAGGTGGGCTTGATGATATTTCTTCTGAAATTGCTGAGAAAATAGATAAAATAATTCAAGAGGAAGAAGATTGCGGTAAATAATTAAAATGAACTATAGAAAGTTCTTGCGGAGAATTAGTTTCTGTCGTAACTTCTTCCCGAACACAAAAAGCACCTAGTGCTTGTTCAACGATTTAATCGCGGGATGGAGCAGCCAGGTAGCTCGTCAGGCTCATAATCTGAAGGTCGTAGGTTCAAATCCTACTCCCGTAACCAATTTAAACGCTGTAACTTTAACGAGTTACAGCGTTTTTTATGGTGTTGTGGCTGGCATAAAATGTATCATCTTGAGTAGTCTATTGCATAAATAGTTGCCTGAAGATTTAAAGATCTGATGTTTTGACCTACTCGTATGGGCTACAGTTACGACATATAGAGGTTTGGATAGGCAGCATAGTGCTAGTTTGCTCTATTTATTAGTTTATTAGAAGAAATGTTATTATTGAATCCTCTGTACTTGTCATGTGGTGGATCGTGGTGCAGAAGTTTGTTGGTTTATGGAATTACTTTTTGCATATTTAGGGGCGTCACTGATTAATATCGAGTGGGCAGATCTGGCGTATAGTTTTCTTTCGCTCTTTTTAGAAGGAGTGCCTTATATTTTGTTAGGGACCCTAATCAGTGGGTTCATGGATGTTTACATGCCTGCTTCGATCTTGGATCGGGTTTTGCCTAAGAATAAACTACTGGCTATCCTTAGTTGTGGACTGATGGGCTTAGTGTTGCCAGTTTGTGAGTGTGCTGTTGTGCCAGTGATTCGGAGGCTGGTGGCTAAGGGCTTACCGGTGAGTTGTGCGTTTACTTATATGTTGGCGGCTCCTATTTTAAATCCTGTGACGATCTGGAGTACATGGAATGCTTTTGATAACTATGGCTTTACTTGGGATATTGTGCTGACTCGATGTGCGATGGGTTATGGGGTTTCGGTCTTTGTGGGTATTATTATACTTTTCCTACCTGTGGAGAAGGTGCTGCGTAAGTCGGTGCTTAAAGCGATTAGATCGCATGATGATCATAAGCAGGGGGATCATGACGCTGGCTACTGTGGGCATGACCATTCGCATGCAGAGGCTCATAGCCATTCACATGATCACTCTCATGCTCCAGCAAAAGACGGTAGAGTAGTGGCTGCGATGAGATCTGCAATGAGGGATTGTGTAGATGTGGGTGTGTATTTCACGATTGGAGCTGCGTTGGCTGCGATGTTTAATATGCTTTATGTGCAGCATCAGTCGGAGTTTGAAGCTACGCTGTCTAGTCCTGTGGCTGAGATAGGAGGTATGATGTTCTTGGCGTTTGTGCTCAGTGTGTGTAGCACGTCAGATGCATTTATGGCGGCTGCTATAGACTTTGTTTCCTATGGGGCTAAAATGTCGTTCATGGTGCTAGGTCCGATGTTGGATATGAAGTTGTTGTTCCTGTATCAGACGGTGATGACGAAGAAGTTTTTGTTATGGTTTAGTATTGGACTGTTTTTAATTGTAGGGCTAGTGACTTGGGGGTGGAATGAGGTGTTCACCGAGAAGATAAAGAATTTACAAACTAGGGTTGTGACTGAGGAGGTGGCTCGATGAAATTTTTTGAACAAATGATTTATAGCATTGCGGTGCTGGCTTGGGGTGGAATTTTAGTATTTTTCTATCAGAGTGGCTTGCTGGATAACTATCTGGATGATAAATTTCACATCTATGTTTTAGTTGGTGGTATGACCGCATTAGTTCTCGGTGTGTTTAATGTCTGCACGATGGAGACAAAGGCTGCTGACTGCTGTGATCACGATCATGGAAGTGATATGCACCCACTGATGGCCCTGGTATTGCTAATCGGTCCGTTAGTGCTGGCTTTACTCGTTAGTAAGCATGGATTTAGTGAGAAGCATGAACTGGCCCTTTCTGATAAGGATGTAGATGCTAGCACGTTTAATTTCGCTGATATTCCTCCCTTCACTCTAGAAACTTTAGAGAACACACGTAGTAAATCTGATGACGGGGCGTTTCAGTTAAATCTGTTAGAATTATTTTTCTCTGCTGGTGATGTTGAGCAAGAGAAGGTGATGAGCGGTCTGTATGTGGAGACTGAGGGTAAATTCAGAGATGAGCCGAATAGGAATCCAGAAGGGAATAGGATGAGGATGTATCGACTGTTCATGACTTGCTGTGCGGCTGATACTAAGGCTATACCTCTATCGATAGAGTTTGATGGTGAATTACCTGATATGGCACACAATAGCTGGGTGCGTGTAGCGGGTGTGATGACTTATGAACGCTTAGATGGTGTGGTTTATCCAGTATTAAAGGTTAAGAGTGTTAAGTCGATCCCCGTGCCTGAGGGTGAATGGAGTGAGGGTGTCGGGAAGTAGAATTTTGAAGTATGCAAAAAGAGAGATCTTATTTAGGTTAAGTGTGTGGCAATTTTAAGGTTGCTAAGAGCTGGTTTTGTTTTATTGCAGGTGTATGAATAAAGGTGATTGGCATAATATTCTTTCAGAGCTCTTTTTGGAAAAAGATTTAACAGAAAAGGTTGTAGGGGAAGATTCAATAGTAAGAACTGTTGGTGAGAGTCTCCCATTCACTGAGCAGCTGGTGATTACTGGGGCGTTATTTCTAGGAGTTATTATAATCAGTTTCTTAGCCTATCACTGTACTCGGAAAATTTTCACAAATGTAGTAATTAAGCTCGTCAAGTTATCTAAGAATGATTGGGACGATGAGGTGCTGGAGAGTAAGATATTTCGCTGGTTAGCTATGTTTGTTCCTTTTGTAATTATCTATAATACAGCCACACCTGTATTTGGTGCTGATTATATGGGTGAGATGATGGTGGTCGGTGAAGTGATCCGGAACCTGAGTGAGGTGGCTCTTGTTTTGATGATCTTGATGATTCTGAATTCAGTATTGAATATTGTTGAACGTATATATCAGAGATATGAAGTTTCAAAGGAAGTTCCTATTAAGAGCTTCCTGCAGGTGACTAAGATTATTTTGGCGTTTGTAGCGGTTATCCTGATCATAGCGACCTTGATTGGTAAATCTCCACTGTTGATCTTTACTGGATTGGGGGCGATGACTGCTGTCTTGATGTTAATTTTCAAGGACTCTATTCTGGGGCTAGTCGCTGGTGTGCAATTGTCTGCAAATAGAATGGTAGCAAGAGGTGACTGGATCGAGATGCCTAAGTTTGGTGCAGATGGAGAGGTTTTAGATGTGGCTTTGACGACTGTGAAGGTGAGAAACTGGGATAAAACGATTACTACGATACCTACCTACGCACTGATTTCAGATAGTTTTAAGAACTGGCGTGGGATGAGTAATAGTGGGGTTCGTAGGATTAAAAGGTCACTGAGTATTGATATTTCAACGATTAGATTTTTAGATGATGCAGGTATCGATAAAATGCAGTCAGTGTCTTTACTAAAAATCTACTTAGAGCGTAAATTAGGAGAAATAGAGATATGGAATAAGGAGCGTGGTGCCCATGAAAATGATCTTATTAATGCACGAGGGCTGACTAATATAGGCACTTATAGAGCTTACATAGTAGAATTCCTGCGTAATCACCCTAAAGTCTCACAAAATGAAACGTTGCTAGTGAGGCAGCTTCAGGTAGGAGAAAATGGTTTGCCGATCGAGATTTATGTCTTTTCTACCGACAATGAGTGGCTCAACTTCGAGGCGATACAGTCGGATATCTTCGATCATCTCTTTGCAATCCTGCCTGAATTTGGGCTACGTGCTTTCCAGAATCCCTCTGGAGCAGACATGCGAAGCTTCTGTTGAGTAGGTTATTACATGAGGTCTTTATCGACGATGGCACCTGGTCTAGTCGTGCGACCTCTACCTATCTTTCTTCCGGGGTAGATGGAGGTATTGATGCCAGTGCTGACGCCATCTCCTATGATGCTGCCCAATTTATCTCTGCCAGTGTCTATGAGTTTACCGTCGATCATAGAGCGGTGGTTTCTAGCATCATGTCTGTGGTTTGAGATGATGGTTCCTGCGCCGATATTCACGTGACTCCCAATAATGGAATCACCGATATAGCTTAGATGGGAAACCATAGTATTAGGATAGATTGCTGAGTTTTTGATTTCAACAGAGTTGCCAATAACACATTTATCTCCGATAGATGTATGCCCTCTAATGTAAGTATTAGGACCAATTTTACAGTTTTCACCAATGACGACATTTCCTTCAATGACGACTCCTGGTAAAATCTTGGTTCCTTTTCCGATAATGACGTTACCTGAAATTTCAGCTAATGGACTAACCGTGCCTAAAATCTCAGACTCAGCAATAGCATTCAATACTTCTTCATTAAGTGTGAGTAAATCCCAAGAGTAAGATATTCTGAAACATGGAGCCTCTGTGATCATTTTTTCTTTGCAGCCGTCAGGCGATTTGTTGCCGACCCAAGCTACAATATCGCCGTTTGAGTCGACTAGCTGAGTCGAGGTTTGTGTCCTAGCAAGCATACAAAGTGCACCAATTTCGATCCAGTGGTCAAGAGGGAGCCTTACCGTATGTCCATTACTCTGATGTTCCTTGATGATTTCAAATCCAGCTCTGATGAGCTCTGTCGTAATCAAGGTGTGCAATGGCATATTTGCAACGAGGCAATTAGCAAAATCTCTCCCCGTGGTGATGGGAGCGTATTGAAGAGGTTTTCGAGGTGGGATTATTACTGCTTGCATAGAAATGAGTTTGATTCAAACTGCGTCAATACCAAGCAGAGAATTTTCTGTCGAGGTAATTCGTCACTATTGTCTTAATATGTTTAATATTCAAAAGTTTATATCACTATCGTCTATCTACAAAAACTCTTTGGAGAAGGTGATTTATTTTGATCAATTGGCTAGCACTAGTGATTACACAAAGGGCTTGGTTCTTGATGGTGCCGAGTCAGGAACACTTGTTATCGCAGATTATCAGACAGGTGGTCGTGGACGAGGTGGTAAGTCTTGGGTTTCGAAGCCGGGGGAAGGACTGTTGTTTTCATTAGTATTAGATCTCGATATCGCTCCTGAACTATGGTATCGTATGTCGCTTGCTGTGGGTGTGGCCGTAGCGTGGTCTATCGAGAAGTTTGAAGCTGATGAGAATCTGTCTGTAGATATAAAATGGCCTAATGATGTTCATATCGGGGGTAAGAAGGTGGCAGGTATCCTTACGGAAGTAACCAGTGGTAAAATAGTCATTGGTGTGGGGATTAATATTTCTGTTAGTGAGTTCCCTAAAAATTTATTATGCTCAGCGACTTCCTTAATAAAAGAAGATTTCTTTTTAGAAAGAGAGAGCTTGCTCTCTGAGATCATAAAAGAAATTTATAAGTGGGGGAGTATGTGTGATTTGAATTATGAGTTTGTCCTTTCTGAATACAGTAAAAGGTGTGTTCTTTCTGGTAAAGAAATCTCATTTGAGAGCGCTTCAAAACTCTATCATGGAAAGGCTCTTGGTATTGATCATTTAGGGCGTCTTTCTGTTGAAGTGAATGGAAGAGAAATGCACTTCTATGAGGCTAGTAATGTAAGTTATCCAGTAGGCTGAAAGCCCTTGAAGTGAGCTCTGGAAATCAAGTATATTCTCTTAGTGGTAGACAGGCCTCGCTAACTACATCCTGGGATGAGAATGGTAAGAAGAAAGGTGAGGTGAAGTGGGCTCGTTAATGTTGCCAGTAAAAGATGACTTAGTTTTATGAACTTCCTAGATCTTCAAATGGGTGACCACATTCCAGATGCTAAAACGATTTGGGATTTTAAAGAACTCATTGAGAAGGACGGACGTGATGGAAGTAATCAGCTCTTTAGCTGTTTTCATCAAATGTTAGACCAGAAAGGCCTGATAGCTAAAGCAGGAAGCATCATTGACGCAAGCTTTGTTGATGCTCCAAAACAACGCAACAGCAGAGACCAGAATAAAAAGATTAAAGAAGGAGAGTGCCCAGAAGACTTCGAGAAAGACCTTTCAAAGGGAGCACAAAAAGACTGTGATGCTCGGTGGGCAAAGAAAAATAACCAGACCCACTTCGGTTATAAAAATCATGCCAAGGTGGATCTAAAGAGTAAACTCATCGACAGCCATGCCACTACTCCAGCAAGCACGCATGATAGCCAAATTTTCGAGGAACTGTTAGATAAAAAAGACAAGGCTATTTTATCTGATAGTGCCTACAAGTCAGAGAAAAATGAGCAAGTGATGCTGGATCATAATGTAGAAGACTTCATCATCCAAAAAGCCTATCGCAATAAACCTCTGACCCAAAAAGAACAACGATTTAACAAGACTGTGAGCCGTATGAGGGTGATAATCTTACTCGTATTCATCTTTTAATTATTTTTAAGTCTAGTCTTGAGAAAACTGTTAGCTCTTAGATACTTTTTTTAATACATTTAGCCAAGCTTCCACCCAATTTTCCATATTGAATACTTTGCTCACTTTTTTCTGTTGCTCCATTCCAATTTTCTCTGCATTTCGTATTGTCTCTCTAAGGGCTTCAGCCAGAGACTCTTCATTGGGGTCAGATTGAACCGTAGGTAGATCAGCAAGACCCGCGACATTGGTAGAAACACAAGCAGTCCCGCAGCTCATACTCTCCAGAGCACTCAGTGAAGTGCCTTCTCTCCTCAAAGTAGGAATAACCGTGACTAACGCTCCATTATACCATTTAGGCATTTCTTCATTAGGTACATCCTGGGCAAAATATACTTTATCCTGTAATTCTAAGTCTATAATGAGTTGATATAAGTAGCCTAGATATTTTCCAGCCCTTCTCTTTCCTAGCAAACATAATTCCAGCTCTGAATCTTCCTCAGAGATCAATTTAAATGCCTTAATTGCGAGATCAATTCCTCGATCCACAACCATCTGCCTAGGGCATAGAATCACTTTCCTATTTGCTAAGGAGCTATGCCCTGTACCCTTACTAAATTTCTCCCCATCCACACAGTTAGGAATAAACCATTTGTTTGGAGCCACCTCCTCAAAACAATTCTCACTTGGTTTTATGTCCAGTCCATGATGGCGTAAGTAATGAGTGTCATTTACGACATGAGGGAATAAATCAAAGCAATTCTTTGCCGCTTTCTCACGCGCTTTATCGTGCCATGTTTGGTTTTCTAAATGCCACTCCACCCCATGTGATAGCACAATAGTCTTATCTGCGTACTTTCTTCTTGGCCATGCGTGAAGAGCATAATGGGCAATAATGGCATCGTACTTCCCAATTTCTTTGGCATGGAATAACCCTAGAGAAGCATTAAATAGGCTACCTTCCGCGCCCTTGATAATTCTCGCAAGACCTTTGATTTGAAAAACATTAACTACATCATCTGCCTCCACACCCTTGTTGGGTTGAAAAACTTTATTCTGGTGTCCTGCCTTTTCCAGTACCTTCATCAGGTTACTGATGTAAACATCTTGGCCTCCAATAATTGGTTTATAGCATTGAGAAATCTGTGCAATATTCATAATTTTAAATGGGTTTTTATATCTATATTAATCTAATAGAGCTTAGATCCCTTCGGCTATAATATCGTGAATCTTAGAAGAGGTTTGACCATCACCATAAGGGTTTAAGATACGTGATCTCTCACTCTCTGTCAGAGCCAATAAGCGATTGGCTTCTTTGATAATAAGATCGCGATCAGATCCTACCATTACTGCCACACCTGCATCTACACCTTCGCCACGCTCTGTCACTTCTCTCGCCACAATGACAGGAACACCTAGAGTAGGAGCCTCTTCTTGTACTCCTCCAGAATCTGTAAGAATCAGGCAAGATTTAGACATCATCCAGATGAAATCCGAGTAGGCCAAAGGCTCTAGTAAGATGATGTTATCACAGCTACCTAGCTGAGTATTCACCACTTCTCTAACATTAGGATTAGGATGCACAGGGTAAACAAAATTCTTATCCTTATGCTGAGATGCTATCTCTAGAATAGCAGAGCAAATATCTAATAGAGGTTCACCAAAGCTCTCACGCCTATGAATTGTTATAAGAACGGTGTCCTTATCAAAATCTAGCATTTTAAACTTCTCATAGTAAGCCTCTTCACCTCTCTGCTTGATCATATCTAAGCCCATAATTAGAGCATCAACTACAGTATTACCAACAGTATGGACATTAGAATCAAATCCCTCATTGATTAAATTCTGTGCTGATCCATCTGTAGGAGCAAAGTGCCATGTCGCTATCTGGCTCAGTAGAACTCTATTCGCCTCTTCAGGGAATGGTGAGTCCATCCTTCCACTTCTAAGTCCTGCCTCTACATGTGCTACATGCACTCTCTTAATAAAACCTGCAAAACCTGCAGCGTATGCAGTAGTTGTGTCTCCCTGTACTACCACGACGTCTGGGGTTAATTCATCCAATAGAGTACCTACACCTTGGATTGCCTTAGCTGTTAGATCTGTTAGAGACTGATTAGACTCCATAAGGTCTAGGTCAAAATCTGGCTCGATCTCAAAAAAATCAAACACCTGCGCTAACATTTCTCTATGCTGCCCAGTAGAAACAACAACTGTCTCGTACAGACTACTCGCCTTAAATGTCTTAATTACTGGAGCTAGTTTGATAGCCTCAGGTCTTGTTCCTAATATGAATACAACTTTTTTCATTTTTAGAGTTGGCGGTTTCAATGTGGAAGTGCGTTTTTACAGTTTGAATCCAAGATATCAATTAATGTATCAAACCACAAGCACAAAACAGCGATAAATCCCTAGAAAGAGTCAAATAATACAATCAATAGCAGTTAGATTTCTCTCAAATTACAAGGGCTTGGGAAAAGTAGGCTGCCAGAGGATCCCTTAATAGATAAATAAATGTTGCATCTCATCCAAAATGAGCTAGTTTTCTGCCCAGCGAAAAGAAGCCGAGATGGCGGAATTGGTAGACGCGCCTGATTTAGGTTCAGGTGTCTTAGGACGTGCAGGTTCGATTCCTGTTCTCGGTATTTTTCTTTTCTCTGGCCCACGAAAGTGGGCTATTTTTTGCCCTGTAGCCTTGTGTATTCAAGAACTTAGACGCAAAAAATCCAGACAGCGTACGATGCTGACTGGATTTTTAAAAGGGGGTGGTTTAGGGGTTCTAAGCTTCTATTGATGCAGGTGAGAAAGTTGGGTCTGTCTCTGCGTCGTAGCTAACTCCGTCGATCCCGAAGCCGAACAACTTGAGGAATTCCTGTTTGTATCCATCGTAATCAGCAAGATCAGAGATGTTCTCATTTGAGATAATGTTCCAAGTTTTGGCCACTGCCGCTTGGATGTCATCACGCATTTCTAAATCATCGATACGAATACGTTTGGCTTCGTCTAGTTGAAGATCTTTGCCGTAGAGTCTGTCTGAGAAGAGGCGTTCGATTTGTTCGATGCATCCTTCGTGAAGACCCTTTGCTTTCATTTCTTTGTAGAGAATGGAAATATAGAGAGGGACAACAGGTATGGCGGATGATGCTTGGGTCACGAGAGCTTTGTTGACTGATACGTAGGCCGAGCCATTGTATTTATCAGTGAGTTTACTGTTCAGCTTTTCACAAACTACTTCGAGGTCTTTCTTAGCGCGACCGATAGTTCCGTCAGTGTAGATTGGCCAAGTGAGTTCAGGTCCGATGTAGGAGTATGAGATAGTTTTTACGCCGTCAGCAAGGACGCCAGCTTCGTCGAGAGCATTCATCCATAGTTCCCAGTCTTCACCGCCCATTACCTTGATAGTATTGTCGATTTCTTCCTGAGTAGCTGCACCGATAGTGATTTCTTCAATCTGTCCCTTGTCGGTATTGAGGTTCTTGTTCATATACTCACCGCCTGTTGTCTTGAGAACAGAGCGAAAGTCTTCGCCTGTATCAGGGTCGATACGACGGGGGGATGCTAGTGAGTAAACGACGAGGTCGATAGGACCCATCTCATTCTTAATGAGCTCGACTGCCTTGGCTTTCATTTTGTGAGAGAATGCGTCACCATTCAGTGATTTAGCGAAAAGTCCTTCTTTAGTGGCGATTTCTTCGAATGCGGCTGAGTTATACCAGCCAGCAGTACCTGTGCGCTTTTCTGTGCCGGGCTTTTCGAAGAATAGGCCTAGTGTATTAGCTCCAGAAGAAAATGCTGGGACGATGCGTGATGCAAGGCCGTATCCAGTTGATGAGCCGATAACGAGAACGTTTTTAGGTCCATCAGCGAGAGAGACTTTGGATTTCACGTAGTCAATTTGTTCTTGGACATGGGCGGCACAGCCGTCTGGATGTGAAGTGATGCAGATGAAGCCTCTGATTTTTGGTTTTACGATCATAATTAGTATTTAAAATTGTGGAGTTAGTCTCTGATGCCAGATACTGTTGGTTAAGGAACAATAAGAGCTTTGGGTGGATTGAATAGTTTTCCTTTGAAGCCTCGGTTGACATCGAACTGGACGAATCGCCACTTGGGTTCTTTGTATGTCCCTCTGCCACGGACCTGGATTAATCCAGCGACTTCAGGTTTTTTATTCATGAAGAGAGCTCTGAGTATGTTGAATGGTAAGCGGGCTATTTCAGCACCTACTTCCATCGCTTTACCGATGATTCCTCGGTAGTTAATACGCACAGTTATATCAATTTTTTCTGTGAGGAGGTCTACAGAGCCTTCTCCTTCAAAGGTCATGCTTGGAGTGAGTGAGTGGATGTTGTCAGTTTTTATGACTCCTTGTTCGATAACAAATGTGGCTGAGAGATTCTTAAGGCGTTCATGGAGTGTTCCTTTACCGAGTATAGGGTTTAAGATGAGTCTGATGGGATCTAGGATAGGGGTGGAAAATATATTACCTTCATCAAGTGAGATGCTTCCTAAGGCGTTAAATTTACGTAGGTTGTCATCTTCTCCAGTAAAGTGTATGTTACCAGTGAACTCACCTTGGGATATTTCATCAAAATTGTAGGTGATGCCGATGTCTCTAAAGCTGAGTCTCTTAAAGTTCATTTTTCCAGAGTAGCTTACAGCATCATTTTTGGGTAGGTTCACTTTAATCTCACCTTGGATAGATCCTTTAAGAGTTTGCGCAGAAACTTTAGTAACGTAGACTGTGTTCTGTTTAATTCTGACGTTTACTTTGAGGTTGTTGAGCTGTAGATTACCATCAAGAAACTTATAGTCAGTAATGCTGTTAGGGCAGATGAGGTTACAGTAGAAGTCGATCTTTCTATCTTTTGGTTCTCTAGCAATGTTATCAAAGACTCCGCTAGCACTAAGATTAGGAGGATCATAAAAGCGGTAATTCTCTAAGTGGTCTGCAGTTTGCTTATTGAACATCCTAGCAATAGGAGCGGGGTAAGCTTTTCCAGATATTTTTCTTAATGTGGTAGTTTTAGTAATGTGATCGACTAGAACCTCAGCCACTAGAACCTCACCAGAGTCACTTCCTTTTGTGTTGTTCCTGCGAAGCGAATAGTTGGTATAGTCAAATATGAATTTTGCGTTAGTCGCTAGAAGTCTTGCCAGACTGATGTCATATTGTGTTGTGAGATTGTTGATCGCAACTCCGTTGAACTTGAAATTTGAGATTTGGATGTTACCGATAGCTTGCCAGTCCCTAAGGTTCTGTGAATTGACCCTACCCGAGCTGACGATTTTCATTTTTGATTTTTCATTTAAATCAAATTTACCGATGATTTTTTGAGTGGTTTCTAGTTTTAGTAATGGAATGTAGATCTTAGGGTCGACAGTCGAGACTATGTCATAACGGAAGTGGTCATCAGTATCTTTAGAGAAATTACCAGTGATGCCTCCAGAGCTATGTAGAATGTCGATATTCTGTAACTGAGTGCGATCACCAAGTCTGTAGTCAGATTTCATGTGAATCAATGATTGGCCCTTAAATTTAGCGTCTGTGACATTGATTCTTCCGTAGGGGATATCGTCTTCAGATCTTACTGATACATCGAGCTGTCCAAACTCGAGTTGTTTGAATTTTGCGTCAATAATGGTGACGTTTCCATTCAGTTTACCATCTTTTTTGTGGATGTTTGAATTTATTTTTTTGGCCGTTAGCCCTAGTCCTGGGGAATGAAGATCAGTGAGGATGAGGATGCTGTCTTTCCATTCGACTTGTGTCGTTAGCGTGTCGATTTCGGTCTCACGAAACTTAGCACCGATAACTTTTAAATCTGCCTTGAGATATCCATTTTTCCAGTCAAATTCTGAGGTAACGGATTGACCAAATATATCGGATCTGTAGTTGATCTTGGTGAGGCTCATTGATCCCTTAGATGCCCAGTCAGTGAAGTCGTTAGCATTAATGTTCCCAGTAGAGTTAAAGTAGATGCTAGAGTCAGATTCAAAGCTGATTTGGCTTAGTTGTTTCTCGAGATTTTCATTTTTGGGAAAGAATGGCCTGTAGAAGCTGAGTGGGAGAGTTGACTCTACCTTGTATTGAATGATTTTGCCTTTAATCAAAAGTTTGGCCTTCAGGAATCCGTCGTCATTATGGGTGCTTAGTCTGTCGAGGTATAGGTCTCCGTCCTGCCATGAAAAGTCAGATGAGAGAGAGTTTAACTTACTGCCTAAGTATTGAAAGTCTTTAAACTTCGCAGTGCCAATGATCTGCACCTCTACACCAGAAAATGGGTTTGCAAAACTTGGTAAGACGCTGTCGAATGGGATGTTTTGAAGCTCCTTAGGTAAAGAAAATCCACCGTGAGCTCGAATGATACTCTCGCCCATTTGCACTCCTTTTAACACGTCTTTATTGAAGAATGTAGAGATTAACTCTTGGAGGTGAATGTCACTCTTTAATTGATAGTTGCCGTTCCTATTTTTGAAATCATAGTCAGCTAATGCGTGGACAGAGTTCCCCTCATTAGAGAATTGGATGTTATCGATAGTGATTAGTTTGTGGCTGTAGTCACCAGAGACTGCGATATCCTGCATGATATAGTTTTTATAGCGGAGGGCTGATGAATTGGCTTCGAGCTGTATGTTGATCAGCTGCGGTGTATTAAGATCTCCTTTAGCAGTGAGTTTAATTAGCGGTGTGCCTTCTTCATCCCAAGACCATTCTTTAAGGTGTGTGAGGAACTTGGTGTAAGTTTTCGCTCTCTTACTATAATGATCCTCAGGTAGATTTTTGCCGTGAGATTCAGATTCTTGCCAAAAGTTAGCGGTAATTTCTAATTGGATATCCTGATACTTGGCCGTAAGATTGTTGGTATTGATTGACTTGAGGTCATTCACGAAAATAGTGCCGTTAATATCGTTGAACTCTAGTCGAACCCCGTTGGGTTCGTAAGGGTTAATTGGTATTTCGATGTTGCCGTTGATTAGCGAGACGCTATTGATTTTACGGATGCCTCGAAGTAATTTTGTTTTATCAAAATTAACGATGATATTTGGCAAGACTGCGACTTTGGACTGCTTCGTTGCATCTGTATAGAGTGTGACATGTTCAGCGATGAACCCCTTTGAAAAGTTATACTTGAGGCTATCAAATTCTACAAAAATATTATGATTTATGAGTTCAGTAGAGATTTGATTACGGATGCCTTTGTTCAGTCCCTGATTGTTTAAATAGATGATGCAGGCGGTTACAGTAAGCAGGCTGATCACAAAGATTAAAATCAATGCGATGCGTAGGCGTATCATGAGGCGGCGGATGAACATAAGTGACGTAAGTTAAATTACATCTTTTTTGCCGACTTGCAACCTCATAAGCAGAACAAAACGATAGAGGGTTATACCACTATCGTTTGTCTGAAAACTTATGTTGCTAGAGTCTTAAATGACACCAAGCTGTTTGCCAACCTTGACGAAAGCATCAATACCAATGTCAAGTTGCTCACGGGTATGAGTTGCACTGATCTGGGTGCGGATACGAGCTGTGTTATGTGGGACTACTGGGAAGAAGAATCCGATTGCGAAGACGCCATTTTCTAACAATTTCTGTGAGAATTGCTGTGATAGAGTAGCGTCACCGAGCATGACAGGGGAGATTGGGTGATCTACTCCTGCTACGTTAAATCCTGTAGAAGCCATGTTGGAGCGGAAATACTCAGCGTTAGCCTTCACCTTGTCTGAGTATTCTGTGCTCTCTTCGAGCATGTCGAAGACTTCGAGGGAGGTTGCCGCAATAACTGGAGCCACTGTGTTTGAGAATAAGTATGGACGAGAACGTTGACGCAGTAGCTCAATGATCTCTTTCTTGCCTGAAGTGTATCCGCCTGAGGCACCGCCGAGAGCCTTGCCGAGTGTTCCAGTGGTGAGGTCGATCTTACCTAATAGTCCACAATGTTCGTGAGTTCCTCTGCCTGTAGCTCCTAAGAATCCTGTCGAGTGACAGTCATCGAAGTGGACGATAGCGTTATATTTAGCGGCAAGTTGGTGAACTTTATCTAGTTGGCAGACCGTACCGTCCATTGAAAATACTCCATCAGTCGTGATGAGCTTGAAGCGTGCCTCTGCTTCATCAGCTTCCTTGAGTTTTGTTTCTAGATCAGCCATATCGTTGTTCGCATAGCGGAATCGCTGGGCTTTACATAGACGGACACCATCGATGATTGATGCGTGGTTTAGGCTGTCTGAGATGACTGCGTCTTCAGCGGTGAGTAATACTTCGAAAAAGCCACCATTTGCATCAAAGCATGACGGGTAGAGGATGGTGTCTTCTGTTCCTAAGTATTGTGAGATTCTTTCTTCTAGAGTTTTATGAAGAGTCTGAGTTCCGCAGATGAATCTGACAGATGCCATACCGAAGCCCCAGCGTTTAGCTGCATTAGAGGCTGCTTCTACTATTCTTGGGTGATCGGACAGTCCTAAATAGTTGTTGGCACACATGTTGATCACCTTAGAGCCGTCATTAAGTGTGACTGTGGCGTTCTGAGTAGAAGTGATATAGCGCTCGGATTTGTAGAGTCCAGCACTCTTGATGTCTAAGATAGTTTCACTCAAGTGGTCTTGGAATAATTGTGGATACATAGGTGATATTAGTTAATGTTTTTCTTACAACTTACTTAGAGGCTATATGGTGATTTGACCAGCCAAATACTACTTCCCTAAACAGAATTTTCTCCAGACAGCAGCTTGATTCAAATAAAAAATGTGCCTATCAGTGAAGATGGATGCATTGAAAATTAATATTACGGACTATTCAGAAGGAGGGAGATCGAGAGTCACATTAGTCATTGAGAATGTCTTACCAGCATCCATGCTCTTCTTTCCGTGACCGGCGGCACCCCATGAGTCTGAGTAGATTATTTCATCTGTATTGTTGTTATAGCCGATCACACTACACGACAAAAAATGACAAGCTACTAAAGTACGTGTAAGTAACTTATGATAAATGACAAATAATGAAAAAAGTGCTGAAAATACTAGATTCCCAAGACATTGCCTTCCTAGACATGAATCGTAAATTTAATGGTAGAGAGTGGCTTGAATGGCTCGACAATAAGGAATTATCATGGGATTTACGCATTAAAAGAAACACGATAGTTAACGTTAAACATGCCCACCTACTTATCTAACAAGAAAAAATTAACATGTTTCATGAATGGATCACTTCTAATGCTGAACCTTCAATTTTTGTCGTGTAGTGTGTTAGATTTGTGGGGTGTTGGATAGCTGAGATTCAAGAATTCAGGTGTTGTCACCTAAGTAGCCTGTGAGCCTTAATCGGCTAACAGGCTACATTTTTTAAAGGGTTGAATATTCTGCTTGCAAGAACGGCGATTAGTGACTAATTGATCTGCACTGCTTCCAAGCAGTGATTGGGGGCATTAGCTCAATTGGTAGAGCGTCTGCATGGCATGCAGAAGGTCAGCGGTTCGATTCCGCTATGCTCCACCACTTTTTATCTTTTAAAAAAGTGAAAAACAAATGCCTTTTGTGTGTGAAAATTTATTGATTGAGGAAACCCAGTGAAGCGGGTCTTTTTTATAGATCAAAATAAGGTATCAGAGGAGACATAAGAATATGATTGAAGGACTAAAATTAGCGAAAGCCTGTGCAGATGCTGCAGACTATAACAAAGCAGAGAATATCCGTGTGTTTGACTTACGCGGAATGTCATCGATCACAGACTTCATCGTGATTTGTTCTGGAACATCAGCTCCTCACCTAAAAGGAATTCTTCGTGATATGGATAAGAGCCTCTTGCAAGAACATCAGACAAAGCCGCTCAGAACAGAGGGTATGACTGATGCACGCTGGGTAGTTCTAGATTACGTAGATGTTATGGTTCACGTGATGCTTGATGATATGAGAGAGCTATATAATCTGGAGAGCCTCTGGTCAGACGCAAAAGTCGTCGACTGGGAGTCAGCTAGTGAGTAATCTTTATAATCTCTGCTCCGAGATGGAACAATTTGTTAGCATAATAGGATTTATCGCTATAGGTGTAGCTTGGGGATTAGTATGGCTTGGGTTAACTGGGATGTTTCTAAAAGAGGTTAGTATTGTTCGGCACCGTGGTGGCATTATTACATTTCTACGGGTTCTATGATTAATACAGCACTGCCTAGGAGATAGTGCATTCAAGGACAATACACTGGAGCACAGTGGTGGGTTCATTGGGGTGAATTAGTGATAATTACGCTACCATTTTATTTCTGGAGGAGAGTGCTACGCACATCTAGGCTATTCATCACTATAACGAGTATTTGTTACGTGCTATTAGCGTATTACGATGTGATCGTGAGTAGTTTCTTGTAGGAGAAAAGGGAAAAGAGGGGTGCTTCAAGGGAATGGGGTTCCTTTGATTGTGCATAATAGTTTCAATCACCGCTATTACGGTAGGGTTTGATTGCCAAGCAAACCAAGTGATGACATTCAGCTCTTCATAACTAGAGAAATCTCTAGAGACCATAAGAGTCGAGATCTAGATTTTTTTCGGGTGATTAGGACGTTTTTAGGTGTAGCTCGGTGTGTTCGGGGAACCCAGCCTACTGACCTTTAAGCTTAGAATAGCTCACCGTCGAACGGTTTTACTTCGAGATCATTTTCAATCTCGTGATCTTGAGTGCTTCCATCTTGGTTGTCTGAAGGAAAATGTGTTAGTGGGGCGACCAGGTTTGTAGGTAAGGGGAATTGTTTCTCGTAGATGCCGGGAGCGAGTTCACTGGAGATCTGGTAGCCTTGCTTGAGCATCTCATACTTAGCATCAAGGTTGTCAATGTGATGCAGGGCATGTGCTTCTGGTGTTCTCGGTAGAGTAGGGGAGCCGAACTCGTAGGTGCCGTGATGTGATGCGATGAGATGCAGTAAGTGAATGCGAACTAGGTCGTTGCTAGGATCTAGCTCTGCCCATGATGAAGCATTTTTTGATTGGAGGAGTTCAGTCCATAGCTTTTCTACAAAATTAATCCCAAGGGGGATATGACCGAGCATCTCGCCTTCGAGGTCATAGGGCTGGGTGAAGCCAGACTCTGCGTAGCTATTCTCCCAGAGTTTGCCACAGTCGTGAAACAGGACACCTGCGATCATGAGGTCGGTGTTGAGATTAGGGTATACTTGGCAGATCGCAGCGGCACAGCGCATCATCTGGGCAACATGCTCTACGAGTCCACCTCTGCGAGCATGGTGGTTTTTTCTTGCGGCAGCTGTGCGCCTAAAGTGGTCGCCATGTGTGCTAAGGAAGTTAGAGCAGAGAGCTTGGAGTCTTGGGTCTGAGATTGCTGTCGTGAGTGTTACGATAGTCTTCCAATCTCTGTTTTGAATCTTTATAGTGGCTGGGTCTCCACTGAGGAATGTTTGTATCTCACCTTTATTCAGTAGGCGCATTTGCCAACGGACACCATCGATACCATATTGATTTTGCACCCAGTCGCCTTCGACTCTGATGAATGCTTCTACACCAAGATCTTGGACTGTTTGATACTGGGGTAAGTTTTCCCAAATATTAATGCTGAACTGATCCGTCGCATCTGCAAAATCTACCTGTAGATAGGGTTTACCAGATTTCGTCGTTTTAGGGACGCATTTCTGGATTTGGACATCGACTGTCGCAGTGCAGACGGTAGCGTCTGCATTTTGCTTTAGTTGAGAGATAGTGAGGTGTGCCACAGAGTCGTATTTGGAGATGAATGATAGAGGGATCTATGGGACAATGATGAGTTCGTCACCGACTCTGATGTCTATTTTACCACCGAAGAACGATGGAATCACTGGGTCTGCAAATGCTTGGCTAGGATTTTTCTCCACTTTGTTCGCAAGTTTCAATCTGCCTAGAACTCCATTGTCTCGTCGTATGCCTAGGATTTGTCCTTGGACGATGTTTTCAGGACGTTTGAGATCTAAGATGACAATTGATTCAGTTGGATCGATGTAGTTAACTACCGCCATTACGTGTGAGTTCTTTATTATAAATGCTCTGCTATTATTAGAGTCTACAGCAGGTTTAGCTATTTCATTTTTCAGTTCTAGTTCTGCTAGTTTTAGAATTTCTAGTTCGTTTGCTTGAGCGATGATCTGGTCAGGTGTGAGTATTGGCTCTGCTAGCTCAGCTTGTAGAGCATTTAATGACGGGGTTGTGTTGTCGGTATTAAATCCTAGTGGTAAAAGGAAGTTGTTTTCCAGTTTGGCTTTTTTGACCTCATCGATCTCCTGTTTAATATCTGCTAGTGATCTCCCGTTACCTTGTTTTACAAATGTGTAAGCAAGTGCTGCCACGATGATGGCGAAGGTAGCACAGATCAGAATTCTCATTGCGTTCATGCCAATAAGTTTAAGTGATAAATTTCCAGAGAGAAGACTAAAATTGTAAAATGTGAATGCAGTGAATAGTTGACAATCAGGCTTGAGCGCTGACTCCAATGAGTTAAAATGCACATTGATGAGTATGAAAGTAGCAGTCTTAGGTAGTGGTAGTGGTGGGAATTCGACTGTAATCTCCTGTAGTGATGGCGATTTCCTTATAGATATAGGACTGAGTGCCAAACAGATAGAGCTACGACTAGAGATCCTAGGGATTAATCCTGATAGCATAAAAGGAATATTCCTTACTCATGAACACAGTGATCATGCTCGTGGGCTGAATGTGTTTCTTAAGAATAGAGATATTCCCGTGTATGCGAATGCTATGACTAAAGAAGCTCTGGAGTATGGGATTAAGAGTGAGGTGAGGTGGAAAGTATTTCAAACTGGGCAGAATTTTAAAGTAGATCAATTGATGGTGAATGCTTTCCCGATCCCGCATGATGCTGCGGAGCCGGTGGGGTTTGTGGTAGAGACGGTGACTGCTAAATTTGGTCTAGTGACGGATGTTGGGTGTGTCACTCACTCGATGCGAACGAATCTAAAAGGTGCAGACGCCCTCTTCGTGGAGGCAAACTACGATGAAGATTTGTTAGAGTTGGATGAGAAACGCCCGTGGAGCACTAAGCAGCGGATATCATCGAGACACGGACATTTATCTAATATTCAAGCGGGGGAGCTGATCTCTGAAGTAGGCTGTGAGAAGCTGAAGACAGTTCTTTTAGGTCACCTGAGTAGTGACTGCAATGAAGATGATCTCTGTAGGGGGATGATCAAGCCTATGTTAAATAAGGTGGGCTTGAAGGCCGTGACTCTAATTTGCGCAAGCCAGCATGAGCCTACAGTCTGGGTAGAATTTGGAGCAAAAGCTGATCCTTTTCAAAGAGTTCAGGGAGATTTACAGCAGGAGGATTTGTTCTGATGCCTAAACTCTGGATTGTTAAATTAGTCCTGAGTCTACTAGCTATCATTCTTGTCAGTAAAGATGGTGAAATATCTATCCCTGGGGAGGACAAAGTATTTAGCAGTGAAGACTGAGCCAGTATTTAGAAAAGCAGCATGCATACAGCTTGTCCCGTGGAGAGTGTATCATCATTCAAGTGAAGACTTTAGGTGATCTCGAAGAAGAAATGGTGATCGATGTTCTCAATGCAATTCGAAATGCAGGTATTAATCAAGTGACGTCCTCAGAATGAGTTAGTTTAAACCTCTAGTCTCACTTCAATTTTCTTCGAGCGTTTAGAGCGGGAGTAGACGATCACTGCTAGCCAGATTAGGCTGAAGGAGATGACTTGGGTGGTGAATGGGATGCGTTTTGCCGCTGAAGTAAAGAAGAGTAGGGGAGAAATAGTAGCGAGACCAGTCAGGATAATGAACAGAATGTCGTGATCTGATCCATTGCCCCAGCTGCCTCCGTGCTGAGCTTCGTGATAAATAAGGTAGGTGATAGCAAAGGGTGAAAGTAATGATGTCTCAACAATCAGAGCGGTGAACCCGTCAGACTTCATGAGTTTTTTTACCACACTATAGATAGCAAATGATCCAGCTACTCCGAGTGCTGGCCATGGCAATGTGCCGAGACCGTAGCCTTGAATTATCACTCCTATGCTAGCGATAAATACTGCGATCACACCTAGTGCTGTGAGTTCCTTCCAGTAGATAGGTAGAGTCCCCCAAAGAAAGAATGCAGCGATCGCATAGAGTAATCCTTTTTTGCTCGTTAGCCATACCGTTACCCTATTTCATGGAGGTCTTTATTTTCTGATTTGATCGTGATTTCTCTCTGAGGGAAAGGAATCTGTATTCCGTGTTCTTTAAAGGTCTTCCAGATCTCTAGTAGAACTTGTGAGCGGACGTTGGCTACACCTTCGTTTGCATCGTTGATCCAGAAACGAACTTGGAGATCGATAGATGAATCGCCAAAACCGATGAGAAGGCATTTTGGTGCAGGATTTTTTAGGACGCGAGGGATTTTTGCGGCAGCTTCAATACAGAGTTCGATGGCTTTCTCAACATCACAGTTATAGTCGATGCCGATATCCGCACGGATTCTGACATTATTGTCTGAGAACGACCAGTTGACCACGCTGTTCGTGATGAAGTTTTCGTTCGGGATGAGGATTTCTTTTCTGTCTCTGGTGAGAACTGATACGTAGCGAGTGCGCAGGGTGTTAATCCAACCGTAGGTGTCATTGATCTCGATGACGTCGCCAGGTTTGATGGATTTATCAAGTAGGATAATGATGCCTGACACGAGATTTGAGATAACTTTCTGAAGACCAAAACCAAGACCTAAGCCTAATGCTCCTGAGAATACAGCCAAGGATCCTAGAGGGAAACCAGCGATCTTTAAGGTGATGAGAAAGGCTGTGATGTAAAGAAATAGTCTGGAGGCTTTACCTATCAATACCCGCATCGATGGCGGTATCTCTGGTCTTGAGTGAACTGTGGTGTCGATTACTTTATTGGCAATAGATACGATCCATAGGAGGGCAAATAAGGCGATGGTCGCAGTGAATATTTTCCAAATATCGATGGTGATGTCACCAAGGTTAAATTTGATATTAGTGAGCACTTCTTGTAGGGGGACTAGCCAATCTACTAGATTTAGTGCAAAGATGATGAGGACAGTGATGCCTATAAACTTTGGCATTGCTTTACTTTTAGCAAGGGTAGTGGTCGCTTTATAGATGCAATATCCAGTGATTAATAGGGCGATTGAGTTAATGTATTTATAATCATGTCCTATACATGGCATCACCGCTTGGGCGATCCATAGGTAGGTGGCGAAAAATACTGGGACTCGACGGATGTTCTTTTTAGTATGTAGGTATTTTTCACAGAATTGCTCGAACTTTGACTCGGTTGTCTCGAAAGTGCGATTAATCAATGCTCTTGTAAGTATACTGAGTATGAAGCAACCGATGATGACGATCCATTGCCACCAGTCGTATTGGTCATCGATGAGTGCCCAGAGGGTGTTACGGATTTTTTCTAGTTGGAGCATAGGTTTGTTAACTGATTAAAATGTTACGGATTTTTTGCTTCGTTTTCTCTGGGATGCTAGAGCTGTATCTGTAGGGATTAGTATGACTAGTCGTATGAAAATGAATCCATCCATTCCGACAATCTGAGTCTTGTAGTGTAGAGGCTACTTCACGTAGTTTATTCGAATTTATTTTCTCAGAGAGTAGCTTGCAGCGATTACTTCTGTAGAGGATGTGCACATTCTGTTTCCCAAATAGGCAGTTAAACTTCTCTGAAATCGAGGCGAACATTTATCCTAATAGAGCTAAGAATTCTCGGTTTCCATCAGTGCCAGTGATGGAGGAATCAGTCACGCTGATCCATTCACGCTTCAGTTTCTTCGTTACGAAGTCATGGATTTTATCCACGGCTCTTTGATGCAGAGCTGAGTCTCGGACAATCCCGCCTTTGCTTATATCTGCTCTTTTCAGCTCAAATTGTGGTTTAACAAGACAGATGATTTTGCCGCCTTCTTTAAGGACACTGAAGAGGGGGGGGAGAATTTTAGTGAGTGAGATGAAGGAGACGTCGGTCACTATGAGATCTACTAGTTCGCCGATGTCATCTGGGACCATGTAGCGTGCGTTGAATTTTTCTTTTACGATGACTCGATCGTCATTGCGGATTTTCCAGACTAGCTGGTTTGTTCCCACATCGATCGCGTGGATTTTCACTGCTCCGCCTTGGAGTAGGCAGTCTGTGAAGCCACCAGTGGAGGCTCCGCAATCGAGGCAAGTCATCCCAGAGGGGGCGATGCCGAATTCTTTGAGTGCTCCTTCTAGCTTTAGTCCGCCGCGGCTGACAAATTTTGGCTTTTGACGGACGCTGAGTTCAGCCTCTGGATCTAGCTTAGTGCTAGGTTTGCTGACACGGACTGTCCCAGTCATCACCTCACCCGCGAGGATCAGACGTTTTGCCTGTTCTCGTGAGTCGCATAGTTCTCTTGCTAAAAGTAATGTATCCGCTCGTTCTTTTGCCATGGAGGGATAGTGGACTGGGCGGGGCTGTTAGGCAAAGAGAAATAATTTTAAAATAGATCATTATGAATGTTATAGAATTGGCTAATTGCAATTTCGCTGTGAGTAGTTTAGTTTATTAGCATGTCTGACGAAAAGAGTGCTAACTCTCCGAATGCGGGGACTAGTCTAGTGAAGCTAATTGTTCTGGGGGCTATTGTATTTTTGATTTGGAAGTATGGAATACCCCTGAGTCAAAAAGCAACCGAAGCCCTAGAGGGTTCAGATGAAAAGATGGAGTCCGTGGAAGCAGAGGCAGATTTACCTAAAGAAGAAACAGCGGTTCCTAAATCGAATGCTCGAATCACGAAAGGCTACGATGCATGGGAGAAAGACGGTCTTACGACTAAAGAGAAGCCGATGAATCTCGGTCAAGATGGTTTCGATGATCGCTTCATTTTCCGCAAAGGTGATAAAGAATTTATCGTCTACCCACCACAGCCATAAATAATTTTAAGAAATGACATTTGAGAGATTGATCGATTCCTTTGTACTCTACATAGCGACTGAGCGGGGACTTTCGAGCTCTTATCAAATGTCAGTTCGTCAGACTCTGGAGAATTTATCAGTCTGGCTAGAGGACAAAGGTTTGACTGCTGAAGATGTCGGCACTGAGGAACTAGCAGCTTATATAGGAACTCGTAAGAAAGATGGGCTGGTCGCTTCATCGCTCCGGATTCTCATCGTGCATCTTAAAGTATTCTGGAGGTTCATATCAGGAAAGGACTATGTGACCGTGGATGCTGCTGAGCCATTGCTCGCTCCTAAGCCGGATGCGAAGCTGCCAGACTCTGTGCATGAGAGTAGTGTGATTAACCTATTAGAATCGATAGATCACATGAAGTTCCTGGGTAAACGAGATAGAGCTATTTTAGAGCTGTTTTATGCTTCAGGGCTACGGCTTTCAGAAGTTTGTGGCGCACGTTTAGAGAACTTAGATACTGATGAAGGTTTTATTCGTGTCACTGGTAAAGGTAATAAAACACGGATCGTTCCCGTGGGTAAGCAAGCTCTCTCAGCAGTAGAACATTATGTGAAACTAGAGCGGCCTCAACTCGTTAAACCTAAAACCTCCTCACAGATTTTCCTTTCGGTTAGGGGGGGGCAGCTAAGCTCAGAGCGAGTCAGAGCTATTGTGAAAGAGCGATCCAAAGCAGCGGGGATAGAATCTACGATGTATCCACACCTGTTCCGCCATTCCTTCGCCACACACTTACTTCAAAACGGTGCAGACCTCAGAGTGATTCAAGAAATGTTAGGCCACGCCGACATCTCGACGACACAGATTTACACGCATGTGGATCAGAAGCAACTTAAGAAGGTGCATCAGAGTTTTCACCCTAGAGGGTGATACTAATACTCTTCCACTGGGCTACGTTTCTCGTCGCTGTAGTCTTCGGTGGTTCTGGCGGCTTCTTCGCCTAGGGTGTCGATGCGGAGTTGCATGATCTCTTCGTCGTATTTATCCCAGAGTTTTTGGTTGAAGGCAGTTGGGTTGGTGAAGCGTTTTTTGAGTTTTTCGATGCGGTGGAGTGCGTCATCGATTTTGGTGTGTGGGAGTTCCTTGAGTGCGTCGTAGGCGATGCCTGCTGAGTCGATCTGGTGGCAGATCATGGCTAAGTCATTGCCTGCTTCGATCGCCATTTTGACGTCGTTTCCTCTACCGTAAGTATTCACGATAGCTCCCATGTCGAGGTCGTCAGTCATGATGATGCCATTATATCCTAGCTGGGTTCTTAGTAGGTGAGTGAGGAGGTTTTTAGAGAGAGATCCTGGTAGTCCTGGTGTGTCTGTGTCGATGTCGGCGAAATGTGAGTGGCAGCTCATGATTCCATCCAGCGTGTCCATCAGGGCTGTGTAAGGGAGGAGATCGGTATCGAGGAGATCTTGTTTAGATTTTTTAACGATAGGTAACTCGTGGTGAGGGTCAACATCAGCTAGTCCGCAGGATGGGAAGTGTTTGGCACAGGAGAGCATCTTCTTTTTGTGACGCATATTGCTGTTGAAAACGCCTGCGTTGCAGATGACTTCTTGTGGGTCTGAGCCGTAGCAGCGGCCTTTCATGGCGTTGTCGGCTTCGTCATCGTAGGAGATGTCGAGCACGGGGCAGAGGTTCATGTTTACGCCTAGTTGGCGGAGGACGTCGGCTGTGATCATGCCGTGACGTGCGATGAGGCCAGCTACTTTTTTAGGATTTCCTGCGTAGCGAAGTTCCTGAGCGGATGGTGGCTCGTTGCCTATTTCTCGGGTGCGTGTGACTCGGCCGCCTTCTTGGTCGATGGTGATGAGTGGTTCTATATCGCAGATGTCTTTGAGTGAATCTGTAAGAGCACGGACTTGCTGGGGTGACTGGACATTTCTTCCGAAGATGACGAAGCCGCTAGGTTGGATTTTTTTGAAGAGTGTGATTTCTTCGGGGCTGAGTGAGAGTCCTTTGACGCCTAGTAGTAGAAGTTGTCCGTGCATGGGAGGTATCTTCTAATGTGGTGATGGAAATGCAAGTATCGTTTGGGGAATTCTGGAGGACTTTGAAAGCGGGGAGCGTCCCCTTTGGCGGGGAGTTCTAGTTGAGATGTTGAAAGTAGAGAACGAGCATTGTGCTGTTGTTCCCGCTTCCCAAGAGCAAAGCTCCGTTTCCTGCTTCCAGAGCATCGCTCACTCCAAGAATCCTAAAAATTGGCTTTGCATTTACGCTGACTAGAGGCATTTTGTTGGTGAAATGACGGAACAGAAGAGCCAAAGTAAAGCAGGTGGATTATTTTTAACGGGTATAGGATTTGCCGTTATTTTGGTGGGTGCAGTTTTCGTGTGGCTACTGTGGAGTAGCTATTCACAGGTGCAGGAGATGAAGAGCTGGACTGAAACTCCGTGTGAGGTGACCGTTTCTGATTATAATATGAAATCCGCTGAGTTTATTAGCGAGGAATTTAGCTGGAATCTGGGGTATAAATATACTGTGGGTGGTGAGGTCTATACTAGTAAGCGTTATAGATCGAGAGGAGGCAAGTGGACTTCTGCTCTGGACAGGATTGATGCGATGATTGAGCAATACCCAGTGGGGATGAAAACGGTTTGCTATGTGAATCCACAAAATCCTAAGGTGGCTATTTTGAAGTTTGATTCGCAGGCGTCGCTTTATATTATTTGGTTTCCGATGTTATTTGTTGTCGGTGGAATCGGCATTATGTGGGGTGCAGTCAAGGGAATGAAATTGATACCATGTTGAACTGTAAAGCCATAGTATGCCGCTTGTATAGCGGTATTTTAGTGATTATCTGGATACTGGCTCCGTATGCTATTTTACAGCATGTGGAGATCAGGGAAGTGCTGTGGATGCCTCAGACTGCTCTGGATAGGGCGATCCCAGTGTGTTTATCTGCGGTGTGGGTTTATTTCTCGTTTTATCTTCTGCTGGCTGTCGTGGGACTGACTGTGGAGAAGAAGTATTTTATAAGGTATCTTTATACGATTGGCTGGGCGACTGCGGTGTGCCATGCTTTTTTTCTGTTCACGCCTAATGGAGCGATGCGTTCTGATATCCCAACAGGTGCAGGCAATTGGCTTTATCAGTGGCTAGCTTCTGTAGATAAACCTAGAAATGCTTTGCCTTCATTGCATGCGTCCTTGTCAGTTATTGCGGCTATTGCGGTGCAGAAATCTGTGTTGTTTAGGACTGCTTTTAAAGTGCTCTCTTGGGTTTGGGTGCTTGCCATTTTCTGGTCTACGATAGCATTAAGGCAACATGTCGTGATAGATCTGGCTGCGGCTAGTGTGATCGCTCCGCTGGCATGGTTTTTTGTGGGACGCAGTCCTGAGATGAAGCATCATGGGGTTTGATTACTGGGGTTGACGCCTACGGAGTTGGACGGGATTTACAGTAACCTACTAATTGGGGATGAGGCTACTTTGGCATTGGAGTATTGATATATTTACGACATGATTAGGCATGTTTAAAATGATTTCCACGCTATCTCTGATGTGCTCACTCGCCGTTTATGCGGAAAAGGTTCCAGTTTATCTTGGGACAGGGACTCAAGAAGGTATTTTTCTGGCTCAGTTAGATTCTGAAACTGGTGAGTTAAGTGGTTTAAAGAATGCTGTGAAGACTGCTAGTCCTGTTTCGCTTGCAATTTCTAAAAATAAGAAATTTATTTTTGCAGTAGGTAGGCAAAAAGGAGTGAAAGAGGGATTTGTCTCATCGTTCGCTAGATCGGCTGATGGGAGTTTGAAGTTGATTAATGCTCAAGGGTCGGTTGGTTCTGGAGCGTGTCATCTGTCGTTGGATAAGAGTTCTGGTTGTCTATTCGTTGCTAATTATGGGAGTGGCTGTGTGAATAGTTTTAAGGTAGATAAAGCAGGTGTGATCTCGAAAGTAGTGAGTCATCATCAGCATGAAGGAGCTAGTGTTAATCTTGAACGCCAGAAGGGACCGCATGCACATTCTATCTATAGTTCACCTGATAATAAATTCGTTTACTCTGCGGATCTGGGGATAGATAAGGTGATGATTTATAAATTGAATGCTGAGACCGCTGAACTCACCAAAGCTGGTGAGGCTAAGACACCAGCTGGAGGGGGGGCTAGGCACATGGTGTTTTCTAAGAATGGTGATACCCTTTATGTGCTTAATGAGCTTTCACTGACAGTGAGCAAGTTTTCTAGAGACGCTATGACTGGGGGATTGAAGCTGGAGAAGACTTCAACAGTCGTAGATGTTTTCACAGCAGATATAAATGGACCTAGGACGTGTTCTGAGATCCAGTTGTCGGCTGACGGTAAGTATCTCTATGCGGCGACTAGAGATCTTGACGATAAGGGACTAGATAAGATTTCTGTGCTGGGCTCTGCTGATCTTGCATTGTTTCAAGAGCATCAAACTGACGCTAAAATCCCTAGGCACTTTGGGATTTCTCCCTCTGGTAAGTGGATGCTAGTGGCTGGTCAGAATGTTCACAAAATCATTGTGCATGCTCTAGATCCACAGACGGGTAAGCTAAAGAAAACCAATCATGGCACCGAACTGACTAAACCGATGTGGATATTATTCCCTTAATCTTGATTTGAGAACATCGAGTTTACGTTGTTTTATGTCTTGGATTCCACTAATAAACGCAACTTTTGATGGACAGGAAGTAAACTGTTAAATCGACAAGGGAAAGGTCCGAAAACCCTTCCCTTTTGATTCAGTAATTACTTCACTGCTGCCCAATCAAAAGAAGTCATAAAGCACATTACATCTGAAGAAAGACATACTATCGAGCATCTGCTCAGTCAAAACCTAAGCTCACCAACTATTGCAAAGCAGTTAGGGCGTCATAAGTCTACTTTCACTCGTGAAATAAAGAGCAATGGTGACCACAGAGATTAACCAACGAAGAGCAAGTTACATTAGTTAGTTGAATCCAAGTGCTATTTCATTTCTCTCATAGAGGGACAGACCTTCTTTTTTGTTGCCGACAGTGAGCAGTGAGGACATTGATGTGAGTTTTTCCAAACTTCCAGTTAGTCCGATCCATGCTGAGGATGGATCCATTTTTCGGTTTTTGAATTTTTTATCTTGCAAACTGATTTTATAAATCGTAACAATTTTACTCCTTCGAGTTACTCCTTCGAGTTACTCCTTCGAGTTACTCCTTCGAGTTACTCCTTCTAAATACTAACTAACTAGAAGCATGAAATACACAATAAATAATAAAATACGGATTAATAAATATACGGTCGCTCTGGCGACATCCACAGCGATGATGGCATCAGCCTCAGCAGCTACCATAGCATGGGGAGAATTTGATCTAGACGCTGCACCAGGTGAAATTAGCACCAACGGCACTTCTATAGAAGCATGGAACGTAGTGTATAATGATGCTCGAGAAGCGACTGATACAACGACAATCAATGGAGTAGTCTTCACGGCTACTAACCTTGGGCATGCTATCTATGGTGGTAACTTCGGAGTTAGCACAGGTGATGCAAACCTTGATGTACTATACCTACATGCTAAGAAGTTGCCACCTGGTTCGTTCACATTGACAAATCTAACGATCGGAAATGAATATGAATTTCAAACCTTCTTCGGCTATAACTTAGGGACCCCACTTACGATGAACGTTGGTGATGGTATCACTATTCAAAAAACAGCTTCTGGAACTGCAGAAAATGGAGCGTGGATCATTGGCACATTTACTGCTGATGCTACCACACAAGGCTTCCATTCTGGAGTCAATGAAGTGCCGCCAGACTCTTGGCTTTCAGGATATCAGCTCAGAGAGATATCATCAGTCCCCGAGCCATCTTCCACAGCCCTCATTGGTCTTGGAGCCCTAGCTCTGATTTTACGCCGTAGTAAGTAATTACTGAAATTGTATACCATACTTTTAAAAGTCAAGCATCTCAGCTAACATTAGTTGAGATGTTTTTTATGTATAGGTGTCGGCTGGTTACTCCAGACATTACCCTTAAAATTTACGGCATGGATATCAGTCACCTCAAGAAAAACATCAACAATTAACGAACGAAGAGAAAGTTGCATTAGTTAGTTGAATCTAAGTATGTATTAGGGCATTGGTAGAGGGAAATGAACTTACTTTTAGGTGTAAATATAGATCACGTAGCGACTCTCCGTCAGGCTCGTTACACAGGCATGTTAGATTCTCCAAATGCAGAGCCTAGTCCAGTGGATGCAGCAATAGACGCTAAGGCTGGTGGAGCTGATTCCATCACTGTCCATGTCCGTGGCGATCGCAGACACATGCAGGAAGAGGATGTGTTATTGGTGAAGAAGGCTACTGATTTGGCGATGAACTTCGAGATGGGGAATACCCAGGAAATGATCGAGATAGCGCTGAAGCTCCAGCCAGAGTCTGTGTGCCTCGTTCCTGAAACACGTGAAGAGGTGACTACTGAAGGTGGACTCGATGTTGCTGGACTCTACGATAGCTTGGTTCCAACGATGAAAGTCTTTCAAGATGCGGGAATCAAGATTAGCATGTTTATTGACCCAGATGTAAGTCAAGTAGAGGCTAGCTCTAAGATAGGTGCGGAGATGGTAGAGTTGCACACTGGATGTTTTGCGAATGCGGAGCCGGGGTGTGCTAGGGATGAAGAGATCTATAGACTTAAAATAGCGGCTGTTCGTGGTCACGAGCTCGGTGTGCAAGTGAATGCAGGGCATGGGATCAACTACGATAACATCAAGGTGCTCTACGAAGTTCCTTATCTACAAGAGTTTAACATTGGTCACACAATTGTCGCTCGTTCGATGAGAGTGGGACTAACTCAGGCAGTGGCTGAGATGCGCTCGCTGATGGAGGGGTATTCACCAGAACTTTAGTATGCAGTTATACGGAATAGGTATCGACGTGGTAGAGGTGCAGCGCATTGGTTCATCGATGGATGAATTTGGAGATAAGTTCTTGAAACGTATCTTTACTGAGCGGGAGCAAGCTTATTGTCGCTCGCAGAAACGTCCAATGATCCACTATGCTGCGAGATTTGCTGCTAAAGAGGCGATTGCTAAAGCATTTGGAACAGGGATCGGTAAAGACATTGCTTGGATTGATATGGAGATCGTGCGTGAGGCTAGCGGCGAACCTAAAGTCGTGATGTCTGGATTAGGGGAGAAATTGGCAGAAAAAATTAAAGTAATCGATATCAAGATAAGTCTCACACATGCAGAACACTATGCGGCTGCCAATGCAGCAATTTTAGTAGAAGGATAAAAAAATGACGATTAAGAGTAACTTTATGCTTGTGCTTTAGCGGTAATCTGTGCAATTTCCCGTCCGTTGCGAGGGGGTTCCACACTAAATAGTCCTAAGTGACACTTACACTCCGGCATAGCTCAGCGGTAGAGCGGGTGACTGTTAATCACTAGGTCCAAGGTTCGAATCCTTGTGCCGGAGCCAATAAAGGTCTTGAAACATATTGCTTCAAGGCCTTTACCATTTCTAGGGGCGGGAGGTAAATCTTACTGGTAACTCATGCTTGCCTTTTTCTGTTATTTGGGGACTTTAGGGTATGAAGAGAGAGTGGACGAAGGTCATGCATGGTGTTGAGAAGAATAGCATGATCTTTATTACGCTCTTCAAGGGGCGATGTTTCAATTTTTGTCTGATAAATAACTGTGTGAATGAAAAAATGAGGAAGACGCATTTTGAGCTTTTATATATTCGGTGTCTGACTTAAGAGGTGATTAACTTTGGTCAAAACAAATCTAAAACTCATGGCTGAGGCAAATCAACTATCTTTTTATTATGAATATTGGACTTAAAGTAAAACCTGTGCTGGATGAAGGCTTCGTGCCTGCTGTGCTCTGGAGAAGAGCATTCCAAGAAAAAGTAGTTGCAGATGCTGGTGCACATGATGTGCAGATAGCTCTTGGCCGTCTGGATGGAACTACATTTCGTAGCGATGTGAGATTACTTACACACGAAGGCGAAAATGTAGCTCTTAACCTCAAGTATGTTGAACGTCTCATCAAGTTCCTCCTCTGGGGTAAGGGTGGTTGTAATATCTTCATCGCAGGTAATGACACTCTCGCAGCTGAATTAGCTGAGTATTACTGCGAAGGTGGCAAGCAGGAGTTTGACTGGAAGACTATCGGATATGGTATGTTCAAGCAGAGCATCCAAGTCATCGCTACTACTAAAGAAGAGATCCCAGCTGAGAAGTCAGTGGCAGAGCCTATCGGCCGCCATCTCGAAGGTAACCGCATCGGCTTCGACCTCGGTGGTTCAGATCGTAAGTGTGCAGCAGTAGTGAATGGTGAAGTTATTTTCTCCACTGAAATCCCTTGGGATCCTTATTTCCAGAGTGATCCATCATACCAGTATAATGGAATCGTTGACTCGCTCAAGCTTGCTGCGGAGCATCTTGACACAGTAGACGCTATTGGCGGATCAGCAGCTGGTATCTATATCGGTAATGAAGTGCGCGTAGCCTCACTATTCCGTGGTATTACAGATGAGAAAGTTTTTGACGAGACTGTGAGACCAATGTTCAAGAACATCTTCGATGCTGAATACCCAGGTGTTCCTTACGAAGTGATCAATGATGGTGAAGTGACAGCACTCGCTGGATCAATCACAATGAATACTAATAGCGTTCTTGGTATCGCTATGGGGACTTCTGAAGCAGTAGGATATGTTGACCAAGAGGGCAACGTGACTCAGCAGATCAATGAACTCGCATTCTCACCAGTAGACTACCGTGAAAACGGACCTGTCGATGAATGGTCAGGCGATGAAGGTTGTGGAGTGCAGTTCTTCTGTCAGCAGGGGGTAGCTCGTCTCGCTCCAGCAGCAGGATTCAGATTCGGCGACATGCCTTTCCCAGAGCAGTTAGTAGAAGTGCAAAAGGCAATGGTTGAAGGTCACGAAGGTGCGGCTAAGATTTACGAAACAATCGGCACATGCTTCGGTTATGCTATAGCTCACTACGCAGAATTCTACTATATCGAGACACTCATCATCATGGGTCGTGCGACTTCTGGTCTTGGTGGACAGGTAATGATCGACAAAGCTCAGGAGGTTCTTGACGTAGAATTTCCTGAACTAGCTAAGCAGATCAATATCACTCAACCTGATGAGAAGATGAAGCGTCACGGTCAAGCTGTGGCAGCGGCTTCACTTCCAAAGGTGGGCTAATTTTAAAAAGTTATTACGTGGAGCAATCCATTAAAATAGAATCTATGTTCGACGGAAGGTCTCATCACGGAGCCTTCCGTCAGCATTTATGGTATCGATGGAAAGGCTTGCTGATCCTTCGTGCATTTCTGTGTCTGACTACGGTCGGGATGGGGGTGTTTTTCATGATCGCTTATCAGCATCAGAATAAGGCGCAGCTTGTGGCGTCAGGTTTGATTGTGATGGGGTCGTTCGCCTTTATGCGTCCTATGATCTGGCAGATGTGGAGTGAAAGGAAGATGCGTCAGCATCCTGCGTATGGATCTAAAATCACTTATATTTTCTCTGAAGAGGGGATTTTAATGAATGGTAAACAAGGGAAGATCGAGGCTCCTTGGGTCGCTTTTTCTAAAGTAGTCGCATTACCTAAAGGTCTGATTTTGTATCAAAACAAGAAAGATTATCTGTGGATTCCTGAATATGATTTTAGGGACAAGGAGATGAAGCAGATCAGTATTTGGTTTGAAGGTCTCTCTTTGCCAACTTTACACTGATCTTAACGGTGCTAGGTTTATCAGTTAGCGATGAATTATTCTATATCTGAGCTGCTCAGTTTAAGTCTTGCTTTGTATATGAAAGAGGTTAGTTTTTATCTCTCATGGAGTGCATGAGGATTTAGTTTATGAAATGGATTAGAAATATATTAGCGATCACTTTAGTGGTGCAGACAGTGGATGCACAAGGAGTGGATATAAAAAAAACTGACCAGCCTGGATATAAGGATTTAGTGATCAAAGAAGTGATCGGTCAGTGGGTTGCTACTGAGAGGTTATTAGGGGAGGAAGCCGCTGACTGGAAAGTAGAGAGAGCACGTGTTTCTGAGTTATTAGAACTGTATTCTAAGGAACTAGTCTTACTGAATGAAGAGTTAGAGAAATCTGGATCTGTCGTGACTACGGTGGATGAAAAGAAGACTGAGCTGGAGAGAAAAATTGCGGATAGTAAGGCGAAACGTGTGAAACTAAAGTCGTTTCTTGGTGGTTTGACTCCACGTGTTTTAAATTTAGTGAAGAAGTTTCCCGCTTCGCTACAGCAACAGTTGGGGGGAGATGTCCTAGTGCTGAGTGAGGCTAATGATAATACATCCGTGAGAGAACTACTTCAAGCAACTATCAATGTGATCGCCGCAGGTGGAAATTTTAATCGCGGAGTCTACCAGGATAAGCAGACGATCATTGTGTCTGGCGAGCAGATTAATGTGGATGTGATTTATTTAGGCTTGGGAAGGGCGTTTTTCTATGTGAGCAAGAAGTCTGGTGTAGGAATTCCTACTGCGACAGGCTGGAAGTGGGAGCGTAAGGATGAGATTTTAGATGCAGTGGTCAAGGCTATGGACATTTTTAAGAAGACGACTCACCCTCAGCTTGTGGAGCTACCGCTTAAACTGGAGGTGGTGAAGTAATGATGATTTCTTATAAATATATGAAACTAGCTTTAGCTTTCGCTATATTCTTTGCAGTGCCAACAGTAGCTAACTCACAGACTCTCTTGGATAAGGCTCGTCAGGATTTAGTCGCTAGCCAGAAGAAGCTTACTGAACAACGCACGAAGCTGGCAGATGAGAGGATCGAGGTTTCGGCTGGCTTGACTAAGAATCAAGCTGAGTTGTTAGAAAAACGTAGGTTGGTAAGAATCGCCAGAATGAGCGGTCAAGAGAGGCGAGAGGCTCTCAGGTTCCTCCGGCTAAATGCTTCTGAACAAGGTGATGAAGTAGAATTTCTCCAGAGCCAGCTCAAGTCGTTTTCACTGAAGCAGCAGACTCTACTTGTGAAAGGTGAGAAGACGGAAGATATAGCAGGTAAAGGGATTGAGCTAACAATGCAGAATTTAGAGGCTGGGGTCGCTAGACTTGAAAAAATGCTTGGAGGCACAGTGATCGAGGTGGAAGGCGTGAGCGATGAGGGCCTAGTAAAGCCGGGTAAATTAGCCATGGTGGGGCCTGCAATGTGGTTTCAAGCTGATGATGGAAGTTTCGGTGGAGATGTTGTTTTGGCCGCTGGAAGTAGATCGGCACAAGTCGTGGGTGGAGATGCTGAGATTGTATCTAAATTATCTAATTCAGAAGAAGTAATAGCCAGTGTGGATCTCACTGGAGGCAAGGCGAGAGCGTTGGCAAATATTGATGAATCACCGCTAGATTTATTTCGTAAAGGGGGGAGCTGGGTTTGGCCAATTATGGCTGTGGCATTGATCGCTCTGATCTGTGCAATGCTAAAATTTATCCAACTCTCGAAGATTGATAAATTACCGAATGGCTGGCTGCAAGGAGTTCTGGAGAATTTACGGAACGCAAATGCAACGGAAGCTGCTACAAGCTGTAATGGGATACCTCACCCGATCGGTGAGGTGATGGAAGAGGCTCTTACTGGCTATGATAAGGGGGCGGATGTGGTTGAAGAAATCGTTTATGAGAAGATGATCGGGGTGCAGAGTAATTTACAGAAGTGGCTACCGTTTATAGCGGTGACTGCAGCGATTGCTCCACTGCTTGGTTTGTTAGGAACGGTTTCTGGAATGATCACGACGTTTAATGTCATCACGGTGGCCGGCACTGGCGATCCTAAACCATTGGCTGGAGGTATCTCTGAGGCGCTGGTAACGACGATGTTTGGTCTGGTCGTTGCCATTCCTGCCTTGGTCTTACATGCGCTTCTTTCTAGACGATCACAGGGGATTATTCAGACCACTGAGAAGCTTGGGCTGACCATTGTGAATTGCATCCGTAAGAATAAGAACTAATTGATAGAATGGGTCTTCTAACCGACATATTAAATGAGATCCAGCTGGTGTTCCAGCAGGGTGGACTTGTGTTGTGGATAATGGTGATATTGTCAGTGATTCTTTATAGTCTGATATTTTCGACCTGGGTGGGGATGCACAAAGTGAGGGAAGAGATCGGGGAGTTAGATGAAAACCATCTTAATAGCAGCTACGTGAAGGTGCTTCAAGGCGAGGTGGGGATCTTTGCTCTGACTAGATTAGCATGGGTTCAGAGGCGATTACCTATGATTTCTGTGCTTATTGCTACCGCACCTCTAGCTGGTTTGTTAGGGACGATTTTTGGGATGTTTGTTAGTTTTAATAGTATGGCGACTCAGGTGAGTGTGCAGCAGATTGATAATGTGTCGCTCGGTATTTCTGCGGCGATGATTACTACACAAGCGGGTTTGTTCATGGCTATACCTGGAGCTATTTTATTGGCGATTTTGAGAGGTCAGGCGAAGGGTGTCGAGAGAGACCTGGAACAGAAGATGTATCAGCACATGAGAGAGCTTAAAGGAGGGTTGGCATGAGAAGGATGAGGTATTTTAGCTCTAGTAATGAGAGCGATGCATCGATCGATATGTCACCGCTAATTGATGTGGTCTTCATTTTGTTGATCTTCTTTATCGTGACGACAGTCTTCAATAATGAGGCTGGGGTGGATGTGGATAAACCGGTTAAGATGGCGAGTTCTAAGAATCTGGATAGAAATTCTATCATGATCGCGGTGACTGACAGTGGTCAGGTATACTATAATGGTAGAAATATTGGAGTGAGCGGGGTGCGTTCGGTGGTAGAAGCTTTACAGTCTAGTGGAGAGGCTCTGCCTTTGATTATCCAAGGTGACCAAAATGCGCAGCATGGAGTCATTGTAAAGGTGGTGGGGCAGGCCACGCAAGCTGGAGTTAAATCCGTATCCTTTAGCACGCTAAAATAATGTTTCTTAGGTCTATCATCACAGGCTCAGTCATTACTGCGATACTTATCGTGGTATTGTCATCGTCTAGGCTCTTTCAAACGATTTCTGATGAGAAGGATGCTATTTTGACAGAAGTAGCTGTTGTCTATCTAGATCCACCACCAGAGCCAGAACTTGAGGAGCCTGAGGAGGAAGAGATAGAGCCTGAGCTTGTGGAAAGCCAGATGGCTACGATTCCTGCCTTGGAACTGCTGAGCAGTGAGCTAGAAATGCCGGTTTTACCTGAAACTCAGACGAAATTTGACCCCAAGCTGGCAAATGTATTGATAGAGATGTCCGTGCTGGATAGAGCCCCATCTGCTTTGCCAGTGAAAGTAAAGTCAGTGGTGAGAACCAGCACTAAACCAACAGCTAGACCCAAATCTAAGCCTACAGCGAAACCACAGTGGACACCTGAGGAGTATTATGGAGCTGGTGAGCTAGATAAGTTGCCTAGAGAATTAAGGGTTGGTAGATTTTCGTGGCCTTCAAGAGCGAGAGGGAAAAGTGGCTCGGTGAAGCTAATGCTAGAAATTAACACAGCGGGTCGAGTCAGTGTGGTGAAAGTATTATCGAGCACGGATTCTCAGTTAACAATCGCAGCTAAAAGAGTGGCTACAGGTAGTCGATTCACGGCTCCTATGAAGGGTGGAAGAGCGGTGAAAGCTCGATTTAATAAGACGTATCAGCTCAAAAAGCCTCGATAATATTCAAAAATCATGATGAATAAGACAATTATTTTAAGTTTCTTCAGCCTCGCACTTGTTTTGGTGAGTGGTGCTGCAGACCCGTTGCCTCTTTCTAAGAACTACTGGAAGAGTGAGGCGTTTCTTAAATCATTTAATGGGAGTTATCGGGTGAATGCGAAGGTGGAGCCCCATCTAGAAACCAAGGAGCGTGAATTGCTAGTTAGTATTCAGTCTCTTATGGCGAAAGGGGAGAGAAAGGATGCTCTGAAGAAATTACAAGCGAGCGACCTCGCTAAAACGTCAGCTTCGGTGATGTTTAATATTGGTAATGTTGCGTTTGAACTCGGCGAACTGGACTTAGCGGAAAAATCTTATGTATTGGCTCTCGAAAAATTTCCCAGTTATCTCAGGGCGCACCAAAATTTGGCCATGATCTATCTACGAGATGATGAAAAGGGTATTGAGAATGCATACAAGCACCTTCTAGAAGCGGTTAAACTGGGTGGGAGTAATGCTTCATTACTTGGCATGCTTGGGAATTGTCATCTACAGAAAGAAAACTATGGAGCTGCTATGTTGGCCTTTAAGAATGCTCAGCTGACTGAACCAGATGTGCTGGAGTGGCAGGTTGGTGAGGCGGAGTGTTATAGGGCGACTGGGGACTTTGAGGATGCTCTGAGGATTTTTAAAAGCATCACACTATCTCAGGGCTATGATTCTTCCTATGAGTTTGTAATGGCGGATCTGTATGAAAGACTGGAGCGATATGACGAGGCTATCACTGTGTATGAGCTATTGCGTAGAAAAGGGAGTCTGAGCGGTGAATACAAGGCTCATCTGGGTAAACTACAGCTTTCAGAAGGTAGCCGTAGTCTGGGTGCTGAGTTGCTTCGAGAGGTTTTAAAGAAGGGTGAGTTGAAGGATGTAGGGACAATTTTTGAGCTATTAGAACATACGATTTTATCCGATGAACTAGTCTTGGCTGATGAGCTTTATAGCTTATTAGATACTCAAGTCTTGAAAAAAGAGGAGTATCGATATCGATTCATAGGGGCTTGGATTGGTTTAAATTTTGATAAAAAAGTAGAGTCAGCGAAGGTGTTAGCTGAACTGATCAAAATTGATCCATTGGATGCTCACGCATTATTCCTGTTAGCTCAGTATGAAGAAGAGCTCGAAGCCAAGGGAAAGGCTCTGTTATTTTATGCTCAAGCCGCTAAAGGAGAGGGTCGCTATAAACTGTATGCATTGAGAGCAAAGGGGAAGTTACTGGTGTCGATGAAGCGTTATGAGGAGGCTCTGAAAGTATTAAATTTGTCTAAGTTACATGATGGGAGTGATGAGACTCTGAAGTATATCAAGGCTGTTGAAGCTCTGTATGAAGCGAGTAAGTAATCGGATCTAATTTACGATAAGATTGGTCATTTACTTTACGGCTATTTGGAGTATGTATTTGTCATGCACTAGGTCTTCGACATGTTGGAGATGTTAACATGGGTGCTGGTGGTGGCACTACGGCAGACCCTAGTAGCCGAGACATCTCAGAATCTGATGTGGGGTGCTGGTGATTGGGACTGGATTAGATGATGAGCCTACCTTGACGACTATTCAGGAAAATCACTTTCTTAATCCTGAGCAAATAGCGGCTATGATTAGTAATGGCCTATTATTAGATCCTGATAATAACGGGATTGGTGTTCTCCAGGCTGTGCCAGATCTATCATCAACCTTACTCTTAGGACTAGGTAGCTTAGCTCTTCTAGTTAGAAGGAGATAAGCTCTTTATCATGTTTGTTAAGATCCAGGCCTTCTCACCACTGAGGAGGGTGACATACATGAATTCCCCTCGGTCTGCGATGATGTAACATTCGGATGCGATAGGGGCTGTGGTAGTCGTTTGGGAATTTTCTAAAGGTTCTCTATGAAGCTTGGTGTTTTGCATGACGATTGCTTTCTGTAGACCGTTAAACGGTTTTTTAGGGTGTTTCATATAGCCGAACAAGCTAATACATACTAGCAATAAACTTACTAATAGGGTGGCGATAATGATTCCCAGTTTTGATCTGTGGGGTTTGAGCATGAGTAGGGTGAGGATACTCAAGAATACGATCCAGGTAGCTACAGTCAGAGAGTTTTGGTAGGTGATGATACCAACTTCGCTGACCCACGATTCTAGATCAGTATGAGTGGTGGTCACGCTGTTATTTTCGAGCTCTATGAGCTTTAAATTTTGAGTAGCAGCTATCAAATCTGGATCTAATGCCAGAGATAGGTGGTAATGATAGGCTGCGTTCGCTGGATTTTTCATCCGGTAGTAGCAGTTACCGATGTTATAGAGATTCTGTGCTGAATTAGGTGCTTTCTTAAACTCATTTAATGCATTTTCAAAATGATCATTTTGATACATCTCAACTCCAGTCTTGAAGGAGGAAGATGCTGGATCTTCAGTTGCTTTAACAGTAGTGATGCAAAGCGGGACTAGAATTAGAAAGGTGCATTTTTTAATCAGAGCTATGATTTTGTTTCTGTTGGAGTCATTCAGAACTGCTTCTCTTTCTTCCTCAGGCCTGAAGCATTTCGCATCACGTTCTTTGATGACGACTAGCGCCTCAGGGTGTTTTGTGGTGTCGATCCACTTTTCTACGAAGTTTCCTGCTGACTTTAGGAAGTCAGTCTCTGTTTGTGTGAGAGCTTTGAATTCTTGTTTCTTCAGAAAGTAGTCTTGAAGCAATAGTTTTCTACTCGCTAGGGTTCGCTTGATCTTAATGGCGAGGATCGCCATCGCGAGTACTGCGAATATAGTGTGGATAATAGAGATGAAATGAATGGATAAAGCTTGAAGCCAAGAATTCTTATTTAGAGGGATAACCTTAGTGATAATATCGTTGATATCTAGCTGGGCAGGTTCTTGGGGAGTGTTGCTTGAGGTCTCTTCAGCACTGGTTGTTTCGCTCTTTAGAATAGTGATGGGCTTGCCTGGTAACTCGATGGTTCGGAAAGCTGATAGCTCAGGATCTAGGTAAGTGAAGATGAAGCCGGGTGTTGTTGTCTCTAGTGATTTTTCTTTGAGTAGCTTTGGCTGGATGAGGTAGGTGAACTCTGTAATGCCACCGATATTTTTTCTGTTCTTTCCTCGATCCGTTTCATTCTGAGCAATGAGCTGCCAAGCTTTGAGCTTGGTTAAAGTCGGAGGGATTAGTCCAGACAGATTACCAATGCCTCCGATTCTGACTGTTGCTTGGATTGATTCGCTATCCTTGATTTCTGATTTAGCGTCTATCTCTGCTTCTATCTGGAATCGACCTACTGCACCGTTAAAGTTCTCAGGGGCATTTGGAGGCAGTGGTAGCACGGTCAAATGAAGAGGCTCTGAAACAACGTGGATATTGAGTGCTTTGGTAGAAATTCCTCTTGGTGTATAGATCTTGACGTTGTGAACGATGCGGGTCTTGAGTGGGCCGAGTGTTGCAGGACCGGTTTTACCTGCGGTGAGGTTAGCTTGAAACATCGCGATCTGATAGATTTTACCAGCGATCACAATTCTCTCCGCTGTATCGAGATTACTAGGAGTTTTAAATCTCCAAGCGTTGCAGTTCTCTTTCTCACCAAGAGGTAGTCCCCATAGCGCTACATTTAAGACTTCTGGGATATAAACTTTAAATTTCACTCTAGTGCTCTGGTTAGGGTAGAGCTGGGTTTTATTTGATGATAGGAGGGTGTAGTAGCTATGTGTTCTTCCGTTTGTCTTTAATGAACCCTGGTGTAATCGGTCTAGATGATGAACAGTGAGTTGGATTTTCTGACTGGAAACTATTGTTCCTTTTGCATTAAAATCTAATGAGGGGATCGTAAATACACCGGGTTCACCTGCTTTAAACTCATAGTAGAATGTGTAGTAGAGTTTACCGTTCGCTCTATCAACTCGGTTATTAGAGTATGAAAATGAGGCTCCTGGAACAGTGATTCTAGGGGGGGGAGGAGCGAAAGGGAGATCCGTAACTTGGTAGGTGACCTGGATCATTTCCCCTGCCACTAGGTCTTTTGATGACACATGCGTGATCACTTCTGCGCTCAAGAAGGTCATGAGTGAAAAGTAGAGAGTAATCGCGGTTGCTAGATGAATGCACATTACCAATCAACAGTCGGCGGTTTTCTCCAGAAACGGGAGCCGAATCGGTCTAGCGGCTTCTTTTTGCTGTCTTGATTCTTCTTCAGAAACTCTAGTGCTTCTTTTTTTGATTTAAATTTTGTGATTTCACCTGGCTTGATGGGGTCATTCTTATCAGAGTTTTTATCATCCTTAGTCCTTGGCATTTCTTGATCGGAAGATTTATCACCATCAGACTTATCGGTAGTTTTTAATTCACCAGGATCTCCTTTTTCGCCATTACCACCATTTTTTTGTGAATCCTTAGGTTTTCCAATATCATCCTGCTTGTCTCCTTTATTATCACCTGAGTTCTCTTCTTCATTCTTACCTTGGTCACCTTTTTCCTTTTTATCTTTCGGTTGCTTGTTTTCCTGTTCTTGTTGTTTTTGAACTTTCTTACGAGAGTCTTTGATTAATTCAAGCAGGTCTTCAGCGGTCAATTTATTTTTATGTGCGGCTTTGTGTTGAGATTCAATATGGAGAGTTTCTTGGTATTGATGAATCGTTGTTTCTAAGCCTTTTTCTATAGAGTCTAGTTCTCCTTTGCTGAGTTTACTGACTCCTTTGTCTCCTCTGATGGCTGCTTCTAGGTAATTAGTGAATGGCATTCCACTAGGCGGACTGAATGGCTGAGTGGCTTGCTTGAAGAGTGAATTACTCATATTATAGCGAGCACTGAGCTGAATATTGATGTCAGTAGAAATAAGGGCATCGCTATAGCTAGTCCGAGCATTGGCAAAATCTCCTGAACGATAATAGGCCTGAGCTAATGCTAGCGAGAGCTTGGCATGTTGTTCGCCATTACTAAGTGTGCGTGCATTAGTTAAATGCTCGCTCGCTGTTGAGTATTTTTTATTTTCTAATGCTGCGTAGCCTTTCCGGATTTCGTCAGGTTTATCGAAGATTTGCTGAGTGGTAGATTCATACCATGAGTCCTGAGCTTGAGAATCTGTTACAGTGGAGGACGCAATGATGATAGCGAGACTAGTCGTTTTACTGCTGATAAATGGGAGCTTAAGCCTACGGTAACCGCATGATCTAAGTAGAGATGAAAGCATCAATAGTATTAAACCCGGAGTGAGGAACCACTGGTATAGTTCCTTGGGGATGAGTTGCTCTCTGCCTTGTAGTTCGTATTGATCCATACTTTTTATCGCTCTGCTGATGCTATCATTGGCTCTGATAGTGCCATCAATATACTCACCAGATGTGCCGATGGCAAGTTGCTGAAGCACTTGTTTTTCCAATTTACTAATAACGACTTTGCCTGAGCGGGCTCTGTGGAGTTTACCTCTATAGTAAAATGGCGAGCCAGCTTCAGTCCCCATGCCAATACAGAAGATCTGAATATTGGCTTTATTTGCTAAGTTTAGTAGCTCGGACATGTCTGAGAGGGTGGTTGATCCGTCTGAAAGAATGATGAGAGCATTGGCTTGTTTGCCAGCATTTTCTAAGGTTTTGACCCCTGTGCGCACGGCAACTGAGAGATCGGACCCTTTGATGTGAGCTGAGTCGATGTCTAGCAGAGTAACGACTTCTTTTATCGTGGGGTGGTCGACTGTCAGGGAAGTGATGACATTGGAGCTACCAGCATAGGCCATAATGCCGATCCGGTCTTCTGGGAGAGAGTTAATGAGATTGATGGCGATTACTTTACTCGCATCAAGTCTACTCGGAGAGGTGTCCTTAGCTAGCATGGAGAGTGAGGTGTCCACCGCTATAAGGATGTTACGGGTGTTGATCTTCTCACGGTAAGAAACTTTACCATAGTAGGGACGAGCCATAGCGGTGATGAGTAAAGCTAAGCCTAGGAGAGAGATGGAGAGTGAGATCCAAGTCAGAATAGACCTCGTGCGCTTGACCAGTTCGTCTCTGTGTCTATTAGAGACAAATTGTTGCCAAACTTGCTCACGGTTTCTCCGCATCAACACAGAACCAATGACGAGCAAAGGAATGATTGATAAGGCGATGAACCAGGATGGATGAAGAAAAGACAGATTTTTAACGCTGCGGAATTAGTGTTCGGGGGCAGGTGCTGGTGCGATGAAGACTAGAATTATGTGAATAAAAGACATGGTAATAGCGACTGCGGTGAACCAGAAATGATATTCGGTATGACGACTAATGACTTTCTGTGAGCGATCAGTTTTCTCTAGTTTGTTTATTGAGTCGAGCGCATCATTTAGGTCTTTCGTGCTGATTGGTCGGTAGTATTGGCCATTGGTCAGTTTAGCGATTTTTTGGAGAATGACAGTATCGAATTCTTGATCAGGATAGCGCTGAATCCTGTTAGATACTCGGCCTTCTTTGGTTCCTATTGCTACGGTGTGAATCTTGATGCCGATGGCTTTAGTGGCCTCAGCAGCTTGTAGTGGAGTGAGTCTGCCTGTGTTAGATGAGCCATCTGTGATGAGGATGATGACTCTGGATTTAGTGTCTTTTTTCTCTAAAAGCTTCTGTGTCGCAGAGGCAATAGCAGAGCCAATGGCGGTGCCGTCATCGAGTTGTCTATCAGGATTGAGTTCTTCTAGCTTAGCTAAGACAAATGGATGATCTAGTGTGATGGCGGCTTCTAAGTAGTCACGACCTGCGAATGAAATGATGCCGATCCTGTCGTTTGGACGGGATTTGATAAAGTTCTTAATTGTCTCCCTAGCTGCATTCATACGGCTGCGGTTATTATAAACATCCTCGACTGCTGTCATAGAGAGCGAGATGTCTACAGCGATCATGATGTCGACACCGCTGGCCTTTTTATCGGCAAACTCTGTCCTCCACTGTGGTCTAGCTAGAGCGATGGAGGTGGCTAATATAGTGAGAGTAAGTGAGATCCAAGTGAATGCTCCAAGATAGCTCTTAGGCTTCACTCCTAGGCTACCTAGGATAGAGAGTGATGAAAAGGTAATGGTGCTGGGTGCTCCTATTTTCCCTCTGAGAACTAGCACTGGTAAGATTGCCAGAAGTAGCAAGAGCCACCATGGATCAGCAAAGTAAAAGTGTTTTAAAAACGAGGTGATAGTGAAAGGAAGGTAAGGTTAAGCAATCATTCTAGGGATCGTAGAATCTACTCCTCTAAGAAGCGTTCCTGTATGGCGGATGAGTTTTTCTTTTTCGGTGGGAGCTGGGCTGTTTGGCGAATATTTGTGTTCGGCTAGGACTTTGAGGTAGAAGGTTATTTCGTTTCGTGCTGCTTCTGGGATTTTTACTAGCTCATCATTTTGATCTGATTTATCGAGCTGGTTGATAAATTCTTGATGAGTTTGGAAGAGCGATGGATTGTTGAATTGGTGTTGTAAATACTGGCGGGTCAGGAGGGAAACTGCCGTGGCTAGTTCTGAGTTATTGAGGTCTTTTTGCTCAATCTCGTTTAGTCTCTTTAGTGCCGATTTTAGGTTATTAACGGGAGTCGGAGGCTTTTCCTTAGCTTTGAAGAGTATTTTCAGTCCAATGACAATAAGCAGGAGACCGATAGCGATGAGAGTCCATTGCCACCAGATGAAAAGGTTAGCGGTCTCGCTCGTTTCTATAATGTCTTCGATCTCTAGCATAAGCGTGTCACTATATAGCCAACGTCTAGGTGCAAGATCAACCTCTAAAGAGCTAAATACCTAAATCTTTTTCCTGTTTAGCAACGACGCTTTTAGTGGGTCGGAGGCTGTGAGGTGGGCTAGGCCAATGGCTAGGGCGTCGGCAGCATCGTGGGGAGGGGTTTCTGACAGTTCTAGTAATGCGCGGACCATGAAAGCGACTTGGGACTTGTCGGCGTTGCCATTACCTACGACGGCTTTTTTGACTTTCTTGGGGGCGTATTCGAAGATCTCTAGTCCGTGATCTGCCGCGGCTATCATGGAGGCTGCACGTGCGGCTCCCATAGAGATAGCTGTTCTGGCTGACTGGACGAAGATGATGGCTTCGACGGCCACTTCATCAGGCTCGTATTGCTTGATGAGATTTGAGAGTCCAGTGCGGACGGCAGCTAGTGCACCAGACTGGGGTATCTTGTTAGGGATAGAGATGACGCCGTAGTCGATCACATTTTGCTTATGCTGATCGCCCTCTAGGATGGCATAGCCAGTGTTACGGACAGCAGGGTCTATCGCTAAGATTCTCAAAGTGGATCGGTGAATTAACGTCTTCTGCGTTTAGGTGCTGAGCGTCTTTTGCGGACGACTGATTTACCTGGTGACTCATCAAGGAGTGCTGTGTACTTGTAAGGGAATCCTTCAAGTTTCTTGCGCTCGATCTTCTGTTTGACGAATACTTCTACAGAGAGTGCGTAGTCTAGCTCATCTGCGGTGAGTAGAGTGAAGGCGTCGCCCTCAGATTCCGCTCTTCCTGTTCTTCCAATACGGTGAACGTAGTCTTCTGCGTTTTCTGGGACACGGTAGTTGATGACGTGTGATACTGTGGAAATATCGATTCCACGAGCAGCTACGTCAGTGGCTACGAGAATGTTGTAAGTGCCATCCTTGAATCCAGCGAGAGCCTTCATACGGTCTTTCTGACCGATGTCTGAGTGCATTGCTGTCACTCTACCCTCGCTCTTGGTATTTAGCATGGAGCAAACTGTGTCTGCCTCCTTACGGGTGCGAGTGAAGATCATGAGTGAGTCGTGATCTGTTTGCTTGATAAGTTGTAGTAGCAGCTCATCACGCTGATCCATAGATACTGGGTAGAATGCGTGTTTGATAGTAGAAGCTACTTCTGCACGTGCGATCTCGATAGAGGCTGGATCAGTGAGGCAGAACTGAGCGAATCCTTGGATCGCAGGTGGCATAGTAGCCGAGAAGAAGAGTGTCTGGCGCTTGCTGCCTTTGTGGTAACGAGTCACTTCTCCGTTTTCTTTTACTTCTTCCTCAGCGTCAATATTCCATGGGCAGAGGTTGACGAGTTTTCTTACGATAGGAAGGAATCCCATGTCGAGCATGCGGTCCACTTCATCGAGGATAAGGATCTTGATATTGAAAAATGAGATGGTGCCACGGTAGAAATGGTCAACGAGTCTTCCAGGAGTAGCAACAACGATGTCTGCGTCCTTAAGCTGTTCATTCTGCTGGCCGTATCCAACACCTCCGTAGAGGAGTGCTACTTTACAGCCAGTGTGCTTACCATAGGCTTCGAACTGTTCAGCAACCTGATGTGCTAGTTCACGAGTTGGCTCCAGAACGAGGATCTGAGGCTTACCCATTTTAGTGATTTTGCTAAGTGACGGCAGTGCAAATGCAGCGGTCTTGCCTGTGCCTGTCTGAGATGCTCCGACTAGATCTCTACTTTCGAGCACGATAGGAATAGCTTGTGCTTGAATAGGGGTAGGTTTTTCATAGCCGGCTTCTGTGACGGCTTTGAGGATAGGCTCGGATAGTCCTAGTTCGTTAAATAGCATGAGGTGGTGTTACGTGTTAAAGTGGTAATATGAAAGGCTAATGTGAGAATTTATCAGTCTGTGTCGACGATCATTCTTATTGGGATCATATTTGAATATTGGTAGCCCTGAACTTCTCGATTCGGGATGAAGTCGTCTTGGACCTCTAGCAGATTCATCACTAGTTCAGTGATTTGCTCAAGGTCCTTGATGGTTACCGTTTCTATTCGTGGTATCTGTAGTTGTATTTGAAACGTCTAATATTTGGGTTTGTATGAATATTTTACCACTCGATTGCCGCAGCGGCCCATGTGAGTCCGGCTCCGAATCCTACAAGAACGATGTTGTCACCACGGACGATCTCGCCTTCGCGGTGTGCTTCATCGAGTGCGATAGCGACTGCAGCAGCTGAAGTGTTGCCATACTTATGGAGATTCACGAATACCTTTTCGTTAGGAATGGTGAGTCGGTCAGCGATGGCATCGATGATGCGGAGGTTCGCTTGGTGAGGGACGACGAGTTTGATGCTTTCTGCTGTGAGTCGAGCGTCTTCCATGACACCATTTGCTGCACGCTTCATGGCGTTGACTGCGAGCTTAAAGACTTCACGACCTTGCATGGCAAGAGATGCTAGCTTTTGCTCAGCATTATGGATCGTAGTAGGGCAGGCTGATCCGCCACCTGGTATATTGAGAATACCAGTTTGTGATCCGTCAGTGCCTACTTGAGTAGCAAGAATTCTACCAGTAGTTTCATCTCCGCGTGTGAGGATTGCTGCACCAGCTCCGTCTCCGAAGAGGACGCAGGTATTACGGTCATCCCAGTTAGTGAATGCGGAAAGTTTCTCTGCACCTATGATGAGGGCGTTCTTGAAGTTACCATCTGAGATCATGTGCTGGGCGATTTCCATAGCGTAGAGGAAACCTGCACAGGCCGCTGAGATGTCGAAAGCAAGAGCCTTAGTAGCACCTAGATTATGCTGCACATAACATGCTGTGGCTGGAGTGATGGTGTCTGGAGAAATGGTGGCGACGATGATGAGATCTATTTCTTCAGCAGTGATGCTGGCTTGCTCCATCGCATTCTTCGCCGCTTCAGTAGCTAGATCTGATGTGTTCTCACCTTCAGCAGCGATGCGCCTAGATCTGATGCCGGTGCGTGAGAAGATCCACTCATCAGTAGTATCGACGATACTTTCGAGATCTTTATTAGTAAGTTCTTTGGCTGGTAGATAGCTACCAGTTCCTGCTATTCTCACTGGAATATTAGACGTATTTGCACTCATTGATGAAATTAATAAACGTAAGAGTTGGCCTGGTCAATGTTAGTTATTGCGATAGATACGGAAAAAAGCTGGAAAGAGTGGTAAATCTGAACTGGCTGGTTGAATGGGCTGTGTATTTATCAAGCTAAGGATTAGAGTTACAAGGTTAAAAGCCCCTATTATAAAGCGACTTTTTTACCAAACGAACAGGAGTTAGGACTTCTGAAAATGGCCAAGTGTAGTCACCGATCAGTTAGATTAACTACGGGACCTCCCATCAGTTCAAAAAGAAAAGGCATCTATCGGGAATTGAGCCAGTAGAGGTCTTATATGAAATTGATAAATCACATCAATTGAGTATCCTGAAGATCAGAAAATCATCTTACCGTTCGATGCTCCTAAGGTAACCTCTGTCAACCTGTAATAATTCCGCTTTAATGTTTTTAAATTTATCTGATAGATTAAATTGAGCTTATGAACTTCCGAGAGCATGAAAAAGCTGGCAATTTATTCTCAGCCATTGAGCGCCAGCAAAAGATGACTAAGTGCACTGTTGGTGTCTTAAAATTTAAAACGATCATCGATTGGAATGCTTTCCTGGCTACACTGATCTAAGTGACAGGCTACGATAAGAAGGATTGGAGTAAAGGTGGTAATTTGCCTTTTCATTCTCTTCTAATGTTTAAAATCCTTATTCTTCAAAGCTTCCACGGACTCAGTGATGATGCAACGGAGTATCAAATAGGCGATCGACTTAGTTTTATGAACTTCCTAGATCTTCAAATGGGTGACCACATTCCAGATGCTAAAACGGATTGGTGATTTTAAAGAACTCATTGAGAAGGACGGACGTGATGGAAGTAATAAGCTTTTTAGCTGTTTTCATCAAATGTTAGACCAGAAAGACCTGATAGCTAAAGCAGGAAGCATCATTGACGCAAGCTTTGCTGATGCTCCAAAACAACGCAACAGCAGAGACCAGAATAAAAAGCTTAAAGAAGGATAGCGCCTACAAGTCAGAGAAAAATGAGCCAGTGATGCTGGATCACAATTAAGAAGACTTCATCATCGCTAAAGCCTATCGGAATAAACCTCTGACTGATCAGCAACAACGATTTAATAAGACTGTAAGCCGTATGAGGGTGCGAGTTGAACATGTATTTGGCAGGATGAAATACATGGGAGCCGATCTATTTAGAAAGATTGGAATACAACGAGCCAGACAGCATAATGCCCTCTGTAATTTAACCTACAATATGGATCGCTCTGCGTTATCTAGTGGCGTAGAACCCAGACAAGACACTCAAAAGGACTAACATCAATTAATTGATCAAACCACAAGCACAAACCAGCGATAAATCCCTAGAAAAAGTCAAATAATACAATCAATAGCAGTTAGATTCCTCTCAAATTACAAGGACTTGGGAAAAGTAGGCTGCCAGAGGCTCCCTACTGTGTCTTTTTTTACTTTTCGTTTAGAGATTTTGCTAAGCTTTGGCTATCATCACTTAGTTTATGTAACGGGTATTTCGTTTTCTTACCTGAAAGTATTTTCAAGGTAACGATCCCATCTGACAATCCAACAAATTGAGCTCTGATTTTTTTACCTTCGATATTTTTCCATGTTCTATACTGTCGGATCTTAGGCTTGGGCTTGGGTTCTTTTTTAAAAGCTGGCTGTTTTGGTTCCTCTTCTTTTAGAGATTTTTTAATTCGCTTCATTGTTTTTGATGATTCTCTCCAATCTTCATACTTAACTGACAAGATATGTTTCCTAGTCTTAATATCGGTGAAGGTGATTTTTGGTATAGATCTTCCAGCATCCTCATGACTCAATCCAGTTTGCACAGCTTTAGGTAATGCATTCCAATCATCTTTTTTAGTATCAATAAATACGATAGTAGCCACAGACCGTAGCTTTTTGAATGCTATTTCACCAGCATTATTACATGGTCCTCATGTTGAGTTTGGATCAGTGTAGACGAAGGCAAGAAATTTAGCTTGTTCTTTTGCTTCCGATTTAGCCTCGTCAAGATTCTTTATGTTGTATGCATACCTAGGAATTTTGAGGCCTCCATATAAAAAGGAAGAAGTGAATAGTAGTATTAAGATTAAGGTTGTTTTCATTTTATGTTTTTAGTAGAATAGTGATATTAAGCTGGGTATTTTGGGTTAGCAATAGGTGTGTGGAGTTTGTTTCTTAGTGAGAAAGAAACTTAGATCTAATGAATGCTGTGTTGAATGTCAACTTTTAAATATTTAGCTTAAGTGTAATATGTGGCAATACGGAGTATCTAATATTTGTCGTACAAATATTGCTTCATTAATAGTTGTTAATTGTAAATATTCCAAGCTTTGTCGATGGTCTTTTAAGCATCTAAATAATAAATTAAAATTAGGGCTTGTCAGATCGGGTTTTCTGAGTAAGTTCGCCGCCCTACAACGTGTCTCAACGTATAAGTAAATCGTTGAGCGAGAATAAATATCGGGTGCACCTCCGGAAAACATGGCTATACGAGTAATATCTCGTGCGTTATTGTGACTTTGTTTTGCACTTCTGCAACTGTCTGAATATAGAGCTGTTTATCCTCCGCCACTACGCTGTGGGAAAGTAACTTTTTTAATCATACTAACAACAAACACAAACCATAAATGGATAAACAAAAGATAAGAATCCGACTCCGTGCTTATGACCATCGTGCAATCGATCGTTCAGCACTCGAGATCGTCGAGACTGCCAAGCGCACAGGTGCTAAGGTAGCCGGACCGATTCCTCTGCCGACAAGAGTTGAGAAGTTCTCAGTGAACGCCTCAGTTAACCAAAACAAGAAAGCAGCGGACCAGTTTGAAATCCGAACTCACAAGCGCGTTCTTGATATCGTAGAACCTACAGCACGCACAGTAGATGAGCTCAAGAAGCTTAACCTGCCAGCTGGTGTTGACATTCAAATCAAGATCTGAACCCCAACCAGTAAAGAATTATGTCACTAGGACTATTAGGAAAAAAAGTAGGAATGACTCGCGTTTTCGATAAGGAAGCCGGGATCATGATCCCAGTAAACGTTATCGACGTTTCAGGAAATGAATTTCTTCAGGTAAAGACAACTGACTCTGACGGCTATACAGCGGTTCAGATCGGTTATGATGACCAGAAAGATCAGCGTGTAAACGCTCCAGATAAAGGACACTTTAAGAAGCACAATGGCACAGCCAAGAAGCTTATTAAGGAATTCCGTTTCGAGAGTGATGAGCAGCTACCAAACACAGAAGAAGCACACCCAGGTGCAGCTCTATTCGCTGACGGTCAGACCGTTGACGTTATCGGCACAACTAAGGGTAAAGGTTTCCAAGGTGTGGTAAAACGCTACAACTTCGCAGGTCAGCCTGACTCACACGGACACATGATGCACAGACGCCCAGGTGGTATTGGTGCTGGAACATGGCCAGGTCGTGTATGGAAGAATAAGAAGATGCCAGGTCGCCACGGTCAATATCGTCGCACAGTGCAGAATCTTAAAATCGTGCAGGTTCGCCCTGAAGACAATGTAGTTCTCGTATCAGGTGCTGTCCCAGGGCCTAACGGTGGTTACGTCATTGTTCGCCCAGCTGTTAAGGCAGTTAAATAATTAAACATAGAAAGAACAATCTGTAATGTCAGTAAAACAACTTTCACTCGAAGACGCAGCATCAGCTAACATCCAAGTAATTTCCGGAACTACTAAGGGTAATCAAGCTGTTCACGATCTTCTCGTAGCATACCGTGCAAATCGACGCACAGGATCAGCATGTACTAAGACACGTGGCGAAGTTCGCGGATCTGGTAAAAAGATCTATAAGCAAAAAGGCACTGGTGGTGCACGTCACGGAGCTCGAAGCGCACCTATCTTTGTAGGTGGTGGTGTAGTATTTGGACCTCGTCCACGTGACTACTCTAAGAAGGTCACTAAGAGTACACGTAAGCTAGCACTTCGTAAGGCACTCGGTGAGAAAATCGCAGCAGGCGAGGTGAAATCAGTTGCTTCATTCGCTGTAACAGAAGTGAAGACTAAGTCATTCATCGCAGCAGTGAGAGCGATCTCAGATGCTAAGAAGGTGCTTATCGTAGCTAAATCATTCGATGAGAAGACTTATATGTCTGGTCGCAATGTAAAGAGTGTTCAGCTCATTACAGCGGACGAGATGAACATCGAGCAGGTTCTCCACGCTAATACAGTGGTGATCGTAGAAGATTCTTATGAGATTCTCGCATCAAGAACAGCTTAAATCACTTAACCACTAACTAAACTAAAAAGATGAAAGATATTTATCAAGTGATCGACACAATAGTTCTCAGTGAAAAAGCAACACTCCTTCAGGAGCAGAATAACGAATACGTTTTTCGTGTAGCTAGAGATTCTAACAAGCTAGAAATCAAACGTGCTGTTGAGCAACTCTTCGGCAAGAAAGTGGAAGCAGTCCGCACATGTAACTACGACGGCAAGAAAAAGCGTGAACGTAGAGCAGATGCAGGCCGCACAGCCAATTGGAAAAAAGCAATCGTTCGCCTCAAAGAAGGAGAGTCACTTGACCTCGTATAATCTGAGCACCGCTGCAAAACGTAACAAATCAAACGAAAAGAATAGCGACAAATGAAAACATTCAAACCAGTAACACCATCTAACCGATACAAGGTGTGGAACACATTTGAGGAGATCGACAAGACGACTCCTGAAAAGTCACTCCTCCGTGTCAAGAAGAGAACAGGTGGACGAAATAATCAAGGACGTATCACATGCCGTCACATCGGTGGTGGTCACAAGAAGAAATACAGAGTGATCGACTTCAAGCGCCGTAAGATGGACATCGAAGCTACGGTAGTAGGTATTGAGTATGATCCTAACAGAACATGCCGCATTGCCCTCATCGAATATACAGATGGTGTTAAAGCGTATATCCTCGCTCCAGTAGATCTAGTCACAGGTGCAACAGTTGTTTCTAGCGAGACAGCAACACCTAAACCAGGCAACGCAACTACACTCATGAATGTTCCTCTCGGAACTTCAATTCACAATATCGAACTAACACCTGGCACGGGCGGCAAGATTGCTCGTTCTGCTGGTCAGCAAGCTGTTCTTTCTAATCGTGAAGAAGGAGTTGCGCTCGTTAAGATGCCTTCAGGTGAGATCCGTAAGTTTAATGAGAAATGCCTCTGCACCATCGGTCAGGTTGGTAACCGCGATCACATGAACGTGGTATCTGGGAAGGCAGGTCGCTCTCGCTGGCTGGGTATCCGCCCAACTGTTCGCGGAATGTGTATGAACCCTGTCGATCACCCGAACGGTGGGGGAGAAGGTAAATCCAAGTCCGGTGGTGGTCGTCAGCACCTCAAGTCACCTTGGGGTCACGTCAAAGGTCAGAAGACACGTCAGAAGCGTAAAGCATCAGATAAGGTCATCGTTCAGTGTCGTAAGACAAAGAATAAGTAATTTAACCACTAACTGATAACTAAACATTATGCCAAGATCACTTAAAAAAGGACCATTCGTTGACCAAAAGCTACTTATCAAGATCGATACCGCTGTTGAAGCTGGTAACAAAAAACCGATCAAGACATGGAGCCGTAGATCAATGATCACACCTGAATTTGTAGGCCACAATTTCGCAGTTCACAACGGCAAGATATTTGTCGCTGTATTCGTAACTGAGAACATGGTGGGACACAAGCTCGGTGAATTTGCTCCGACTCGTATCTTCAAACAACACGGAACAGTAGGTAAGAAGTAATTCTAACCACTAATATCTCATCCACATCATGAAACTAGCCACATCCATCATTACACTTGTAGCAGGGACTTTAGTCCTTGTCTCAGGGATGAGTGTGGCTCAGAAAAATGATGTGGAATCCGATGTTCGTAGCTCGGCTCTTGAAAAAAAAATTCATCAGCTGCAGCAACAGAATCAGAATCTGAGTAGGTCACTTATTCATGCTAAAGATCAGGAAAAAGTGGCTAAGTCAGAACTGAACAAAATTCGCCTAGATTTAGCTGCTCTCAAAATGTTCCCATTAGGAACTGATGATCAGCGGCTTGTTCAGGCAGTGGCTAACCGCAAGGTGCTAGAGGATCGATTAGCTAAGCTGGAAATAGCCGCTACTAACCTCACCACTCAGGTGCGTGAATACCTCAAGCATGTCCTTGACGACGATGACGATCAACGCGTTAATTTAGAAACTTCTATTAGAGGTCTTGACGAATCGCTCGGAATCATAGATAAGCCGCATCCACAGATAGATCTAGGCACTCTTCATAAGGCCAAGATCATTAGTATCGATAGCCAATCCGGCACATTGATACTGAATGCTGGGGAGAAGCAGCAAGTCCGCATAGGCATGACATTCCGTATCCTACGTGGTAAGAGCCAAATAGCAGAAGCCCGTATCGCCGAGGTAAGATCAGAAATATCTGGTGCCCTCGTGATCAGGCTAGACGACACCAATAATGCGGTCCGCCTTGGCGACATCGCATCAATTAAGACACAAAATTAAACAATTAACATCACAATACGATGGAAGTAAAATCAACCTATAAATTCGCTCGCGTCTCAGCTAAAAAAGCTCGTGACGTAGTCCGTGCAATACAAGGTCTTCCTGTGTCCGCTGCCTTAGACACGCTGAACTTCACTCCAAAGAAATCAGCATTCCTAATCGGTAAGACCCTGAAGAGCGCTATTGCTAACGCCGAAAACAACCATGACCTCGATGCCGATGATCTCATCGTCAAAGAAGCCACAGTTGGTGAAGGCCCTACATTCAAACGCTTCAAGCCTCGTGCTCGTGGCTCAGCAGGGGCTATTCTTAAGAGAACTAGCCACATCTACATTACCCTCGCTCCTAAGCCAGTCGAGGCTTGATACTAACAACTAATAATCAAAAATTATGGGACAAAAAGTAAATCCAATCGGATTCCGCCTCGCACTAAGCAAGGACTGGCGCTCAAAATGGTATGCCACAGGTGCAGACTACGCTGATAAGCTTCACGGAGATCTAAAGATCCGCAAATACATCAAGGATCGTCTACAGTTCGGAGCTCTATCACGCATCACTATTGAACGTGCATGGAACTCTGTTCGTGTAACACTACACACTTCACGTCCAGGTCTTGTGATCGGTCGTAAAGGATCTGAGATCGAGAAAATGACATCTGACATCACTAAGATCTGTGGTGGAAGTGCTGTTAAAATCGACATCCTCGAAATCCGTAAGCCAGAGCTAGATGCTCAGCTCGTTGCAGAAAACATCGCCGTTCAGCTTGAGCGTCGTATCGCTTTTCGTCGTGCTATGAAGCGTTCTATCCAGACTGCTATGGAAGTCGGTGCTGAAGGTATTCGTGTTCGTTGTTCAGGCCGTCTCGGTGGTGCTGACATCGCTCGTGCAGAGTGGTATCGTGAAGGCAAAGTGCCTTTACAGACTCTACGTGTGTCAATCGATTACGGATTTGCAGAAGCAGCAACAGTATACGGCATTATCGGTGTTAAATGCTGGATCAACAAAAAAGAAGAGAAAATAGCAGCTGGCAGCAATAACCGTGGAGACCGAGGAGGTCGCCGTGGTGGTGACAGACGCGAGAAGCGTAATGAGCGCCTATCAACATAAAAGCTATTTTTCATTGAAACCATTAACATTTAGGAAGAAATAATAATATGCCTTTAATGCCAAAACGCACCAAATTCCGCAAAGCACAGCGAGGTAATCGCGGTGGTAATGCGCAACGTGGAATAAACGTAAGCTTCGGAGACTTCGCACTCCAATCACTAGGTCGCTCATGGATGAGTAACCGTCAAATCGAAGCATGCCGTATCTCAATCAACCGTTACCTAAAACGTAAGGGAAAAGTTTGGATTCGCATCTATCCTCATAAATCAGTAACAGCCAAGCCCGCAGAAACTCGTATGGGTAAAGGTAAAGGCTCTGTTGATCGTTGGGTTGCAGTGATCAGACCTGGAACAGTAATTTTTGAGATTGCTGGTGTATCTGAAGCTTCCGCTAGAGAAGCTCTCAGACTCGCTTCCAACAAGCTTGGTTTCCGCACTCGCTTCATCGCCCGTAACAAGCTAGCTAACTAATTAGCTGCAAAAAACTAAATATAGAAAACTAACTATTATGGCAAATTTTAGCGAACTCAAAGAGCTCTCATCTGACGAGCTTAAGAACCGTCTTAGAGACCTCAAGCAAGAAGGTCTCAATCTTCGTCTTCAAGCACCCACTGGTCAGCTTGAGAACACATCTCGCATCAAAGCAATCCGTCGTGAGGTAGCTCAGTTGAATACAATCTTCTCTGAGAACCGCAACAACGCTGGTGCATAACAAACCGTAGAAACAAAATACTATGAGTGAAAACACACATTTACGTAAAACCCGCGTCGGTAACGTAGTTTCAACATCAATGGATAAAACCATCGTTGTAGAATACATCGCACGAGTTCCACACCCACGCTTCAAGAAAATCGTTAAAAGAACTAAGAAGTTCTATGCACATGATGAAAAAGGCGAAGCAGCAGTAGGCGACAAAGTCCGTATCACTGAAACCAAGCCTATCTCTAAGAAGAAGTGCTGGGTTCTTTCAGAGATCCTCACACACTAATCTAACCCAATAAACATTTACTAAGATTATGATCCAAATGGAATCAAGTGTAGCGATCGCCGATAACACCGGTGCTCGTTCAGCAAAAATGATCGGCGTTCTAGGAACCCGTTCCAAAATCGCTAACGTAGGCGACATCATCACGGCACACGTTCGTGAAGCAATCCCTACCGCATCTATCAAGAAGGGTGCAGTCATTAAGGCAGTTGTTGTAAGGACAGCAGCTCCTATCAGACGCCAAGACGGTTCTATCCTTCGTTTCGACGGCAACGCTATCGTTGTCATCGACAAGGATAATAATCCTAAAGGCACACGTATCTTCGGACCTGTCGCTCGTGAACTCCGCGAGAAGAAGTTCATGAAGATCGTATCCCTAGCTCCTGAGGTGCTCTAAACAACTAACCGAAAGGAAATTAATATATGAAGACTCACGTATCAAAAGGCGACAAAGTAACAGTGATCGCAGGCAACCACAAAGGGAAATCAGGCAAAGTTCTCTCAGTTAACGCTGAGAAAGACCAGGTTATCGTTGAAGGTGTTCGCAAGATCAAGAAGGCTGTTAAGCCAACACAAGAAGACCAAGAAGGTGGAATCCAAGAGCTTGACGGCCCTGTTCACATTTCTAACGTAAAGAAGGCTTAATTGCCCCTCTTTAACTGAAACAATTCCAAAGCGACCTCTGTTGTAATAAGCAAGGTCGCTTTTTTGTGTCCTGATGCTACGGTTAGGTTTAATTAGGGTTTCCTGAAAAAGAACTTAATCTTGTAGGATCAAAGGTTTAGTGGATAAAAGTCGTGCAGAGATGCATGGGTTTGTTATTGTTCCCTCGAAAAAGCGTGCGCTTCACATGATCAAAAATTACCCAAATCAAACCGATTTCATCCATCCTTTTGGAGGCAAACTTTCTGCTTCTAATAGATGGGTTAAACTTAGCCAATTAGTCCCGTGGAATGAGATTGAATCCCTTTATTCCAAAAGCTTTACCCAAACTAAGATGGGAGTTCCTGCTTCTATCTGGCAGAATCGCTTTTGGTACTCTAGTCATTAAGGAACGCCTCGGTATAACAGATGAGGAAACGGTGAATCAAATCCAAGAAAACCCATTCCTTCAACTCTTCCTCGGGTTGCATCAGTATGTTGGAAAACCTCTCTTTGATCATTCCATGATGGTGCATTTTAGGAACCGTTTTAGCCAAGAGGACTTTCATGCTGACTCAATTTACCGTAACAGAGCGAATAGAAGCTACTGTAAAGAACTGGGGATACGCCTCAGCCCACCTAAGTAGACTGAAAAGAATAAAGAAGTTCTCAAAGCACAGAAAAAACAGATGTAACAAGACGAACGAGATCGGATACCAGTGGAAGGAAAGTTTGGAAACGTAAAACGGAAAGGAAGCCTAGGACGAATCATGGCCAAGCTCATGGAGTTCCTAGGATGTTTGGTCGAAGTGTAGTTGAGAGTGACAGTGATCTTACTACGGAGGTTTACCAAGAATGGTCTATACGAGTAATCGTAGCAAAATCTCCTATATAAAGAATTTGAATCCTGTTCGTTCGACACAAGTTTCATCAGTTGTTCATGTTTAGTGATTCTGTTCTTTGCTTGTTAGGAATATAGAGACTATTTTTTACAGTGGATGTATAATATATTGCCAAGTTAGCTCGTGAATGTTAAGTGTTCATTTGTTCATGAAACACAATATTAATGGAATATGCTTAGTTTATTAAAAATACAGAATTTAGCTCTGGTGGAGAAGCTGGAGTGGCAGCTGAATGGTGGTCTAGTGGGAGTGACTGGTGAAACTGGTGCGGGTAAGAGTGTGATCGTGGGGGCGCTGAAGTTGGTGCTCGGTGAGCGTGCTGATAAGGGGATGATCCGCACGGGTGAGACGAGTTGCACGGTGGAAGCTGTGTTTCATATTAATGTTACGACGCTGTCTCGTGTGAATGAAATTTTAGAAGACGCTGGTGTAGAACCATGCGAGGAAGAGATGCTGATCATTAAGAGGGTGGTGGATCAGAGCAGTAATAAGCAGTTTGTGAATAATTCGCCTGCGACTTTGTCGGTGTTAAAAGCGCTCGGAGAAGAGGTCGTGGATTTACATAGTCCGCATGACCACCAGTCGTTGCTTTCTGTAGATCGTCAACTCTCGATGCTGGATGCTTATTCCGGCAGTAGTGCTGAGAATTTATTGATTGGATACCGTCAGCTTTGGAGTGAGTGGAAGGAGAAGAGTATGCGGTTAGAGGATCTAAGGAACTCTGAGAGAGTTAATGAACAGGAGCTGGATATATTAAAATTCCAACTTGAAGAAATAGATGGGTCCAACTTGAAGCCTGATGAGGAAGAAGAGGTCGATCAACGTTATAAAAGAGCTTCTAATGGGGCAAAACTTGTAGAGTTCTCGGGTAAGATCGTAGGTCTTCTCGAGAATACGGTGAATGATGCTCTGGGTGAGGTGCAGAGGGCTGCGGCTGAGCTTGGACGTTTGGATCCGGGGGTGGCTGATAGATTAGCTGGATTGGAACAGGCCGCGCTTGAATTACAGGATCTGGAGAGTGAGATGGTGGATTACGCTGATGATTTGGAAATGGCTCCTGAGGAAGAGCGTGTGATGGAGGAGAGAATAAATACTTTTGAGAACTTGAAACGTAAGTATGGATCTACGCTTGAGGCGGTGATACAGTATGGTGAAGAAGCTAGGCAACGACTTTTCGAGATTGAGAATCGGGATGGAGTGCTAGAGGATCTGCAAGTGGAGGTAGATATACTTTATGTAAAGGTGACAGCTAGTGGGGCAAAGGTGACAGCTGTCCGTAAGAAATCAGCACCGAAGTTGGCGAAGGTGATTGCGGAACATCTAAAGGATCTTGGCTTTAAGCAGGCTGAGTTTGAGCTCGATCTTGTGCCGCATGATAAACCCACAACTAGCGGTATGGAGAGCGTGGATTTCCAGTTTGGACCTAACCCAGGTGAGCCATTGAAGCCACTGAGACTGGTTGCCTCAAGTGGTGAGATTTCTAGAGTAATGTTGGCTGTTAAAAGTGCGTTGGCAGATCAGGATGCTACTCCGCTGATGGTGTTCGATGAGATTGATGCCAATGTCGGTGGAGAAATAGCAAGAGCAGTAGGTGAGAAGATGGCGATGCTAGGTAAGAGTCATCAAGTTGTTTCTATCACGCATTTCCCTCAAGTAGCTGGTGTGGCTAGCCAGCATTTTGTAGTCGATAAAATAATAGAATCAGGCCGGACTTTATCAACGATGCGTGAAATCTCAGGAAAGGATCGAGTTGATGAACTAGTGAGGATGCTAGGCGGCGGCGATAGTCAGCAAGCAGTGGTCATGGCTAAGAGTTTATTGGTAGCTTCGATAAAGGGAAAAGAGTTTGGTTAATGGATCAAAGCGTTTGAGATTTTACCTTTTATCTGTTCCCTTTTATCTTTATCCGTGTGGTGATTCCTATCGCTATGACTGTGGGAACTAGTAGTTCAGAGAAGGGTGCTTTGCAGAGTAAGGTCGAACCTATAGATTTTTGGTGTGGTAGCGGATACTCAGTATGCAGTCAAGATACTAAGGAGAGTAGGTTTTATAGAGAGAGCCTTAGTAAGCTTCGCCTAGCAGTGAAGGATCTTAATTCTTACAAACTGGACTTTGTGGTAACCTTGGGGGATGTGATAGATAAGAATTTTAAGAGTTTCGCTGATATTATGCCAGTCTAAATGAATGGTGACAATCACTCCGGGAATTATGCGGAGAGAAAAGGAACTCACTATGTAAATTTCAAGGGGATGGTAGAGACTGAGGAGGAGATTGCGTATGCTGTGGTGAAATGCTATTCTGACCGAGTGGAGATAGATGGTTTCGGGATGGAGATTAGTCGCGTAGCTTCTGTCTGAAGCTTGAAGTGAGCAGGGTGAAAACTGGAACTCTACAATCTTCCCAATTCCTGCTTGAAAATTTTCACGCTACGAAGTATCTGAGTCTATGCCAAATTACGATTACCGATGTGAGAGCTGCAGTCATACTTTTGAAGTGTTTCAGAAGATGTCTAATGACAAGCTAACTGAATGTCCTGCTGAGGGATGCGACGGTTCAGTAAAGCGTCTACTAGGAGCTGGAGCGGGTGTTATTTTCAGAGGCACAGGATTTTATGAAACTGATAATCGTAGTAAGTCGTATAGTGATGGAGCGAGTAAAGAATCTGGTGATTCAAAGGGCTCGAAGGAGTCTGGAAACTAGCGTCTTAGCTTTAGTAAGAGTCCCTTAATGGGGCAAGTTTAGGCGTGACAATGATCATCCAGACCTTTAAACAAAACGGTATAATGAAATCTATTTTTAATAAACTATTACTAGCTGTGTGCTGTTCTGCTGTGATGAGTAACTGTGCATTAGTTAAAAGCATGGGTAGCAAGCCTGAGCCAGTAGATCCTCAGACTGTGACAGCGGTTAAAAATACTTCATACTTAGCTCCTTCTGTTTATAGATCAGCCCCAAAGAATAATGTCGGAGCTCTCTTTTCTAGCTACTCTGGTAATACGAAAGTCAGCTGGAGCAGTGGGACTCCCAATGGTAAATACATCGCTATGACCTTTGATGATGGACCAGTGACTTTGAACACAACCCGTGTTCTTAATATGCTTAAGCAGAGAAATATAAAGGCAACTTTTTATGTGCTAGGACCAAGAGTGAAGAACAATCCTACACTGATGCATCGCATGGTCGCTGAAGGTCATGAGGTGGGGAATCATACTTGGACACACGGTAACCTGAAAAGAATGAGTGACTCAATGATCCGCTCAGAGCTGAAGCGTACAGAGAATGCAATCATCGCAGCTACTAGTGTAAAGCCTCGGACAATGCGTCCTCCATACGGAGCTCTTACAACCAGACAGAGAAACATGATTTTCAACGAATTTGGTTATCTAACGATCCTCTGGAGCGTTGATCCTGAAGACTGGAAAAAGCCAGGAACTAGCGTGATACGAAACAGAATTACTTCTAAGACAAGAGCTGGATCTATTATTTTACTACACGACTTACACTCATCCTCGGTGGATGCTGTGCCTTCTACATTAGACGCTCTACTGCGTCAGGGATATAAGTTTGTGACGGTTTCCCAGCTCATCGCATTGTCGAAGTAGATCGCAGTAACTATATTAAACTGATGCTTGGACAGCGCTATTTAGAGACTAGAGATAGTTTGGCAGAAGCTGTTAGAGCTGCGAAATTGTTAGCACTGAACACGAATAGTCGTGCCGATGAATTGGGGCATGATGGTGTCGCTGAAATCTTAAGATCTCCCCTGCGTATCGCCGTTTGTGGCGAGAGTGGGTCTGGGAAAACTCGCTTTCTGCATGCTCTGCTAGGCCTTGAGTTAAGCTCAAATAGTAAAAAAGCAATTCATGTATATGGATCTAAAGTGCTATGGGGTGAGAGCACTGGGAAAAATGTGGAGTATCATCAGGTGAGAGATCTTGCTAGTCAGGGAGGTCTGGAGGTGATCGATACAGGAGCGGTGAGTCAGCTTACGGAGGGTGAACGTGAGTGTATAAAGACGATACTTAGTGAGTCAGATCACGTGTTCTGGGTGATGTCTTCTGAGAATCCTTGGGCTGCTAAATCGTGGGATTTGGTCACAGAGATGAGGGAGCTATTAGGGAATCGTTCATCGGTTGTTTTACAGAAAGTAGATTTACTGAAAAAGAAGGATATAGATATTCTAACCGCCCATTTGACATCTCTCTCTATTCAGCGAGTAGGGCATGTACTTCCTATGCACTGTGTGTCTGCAGAGAAAGGTATCAGCGCCTGGGGTGAAGAAAATCGTGATGAAAAGCTATGGCTTAATTCTGGATTTAATGGCTGTGAAGAGGCATTAAATAATGTGCTTAATAATGGAACAGAGCGCAGAGAGGCTCTTCAATGGGTGAGTCAGAGAATTCTTAAAGTAGTTAATAATATAGAAACGACTATCCAGGAGAAGGTGAGTGGCCTGAGGGCAGACATAAGATCTCTCCAGCTTGTAGAGACTGAAGTTGAGAAGAGTCGTGAGTTCGAGGTGACTAACTCTAGAGAAAATGTCGAGTATCTCGCGAATGTAGTCTGTGAATGTGCTGATGACTCATTGAGTTTTGCTAGACGAAAGAATGGTTTTTGGGCGACGATGATATCGATCTTTAATCGCGGTGATGGCGCTCTAAGCATTGAGAAAAATTTACAGGAAGAAGTGAGTGTTGCCACTCATGAGCGTGGTCAGGAGATTGCGTTTGGGATTTTAACTAAGTGTGAGAAGCAATGGAGTGGTATGAAGAAAGATCTTCAGAAGAGAATTGCCGTAGCAGTAGTTGGTTTTGATAATAGTGTCTTTGAGGAGAAGGTCGATATTTTCGCTGAGAATATGCAGAAGAAAATGAAGCACTCCATGGTGATGCTGAAGCTAAGGCGTCTGCTAGATAGGATGATGGTGACTAGGCAGAGAGCTCTCAAGAAGATGGTGATGTGGTTGCTGAGTTTAGTGAGTGTCGCAGGGATCATTGGTTACTCTGATCTAGAGGTGAACTCTATCGTTCCGTGGGGGCTGATTGGTTTTGCCGGTGTGATTTTTTTAATAATGATAGGCTATGGTTATAAAACCAGAAAGGCTCTCTTGGCTGTCTATGCTGAGTCAGTTTATAATGTGCGCTACGAATTAGCAGATATGATTCAGGTGACTTATGAGGATGAAGTCAGAGAGTTCTATTATGGATATACGAGTATGTTTGAAAACCTAAGGCACTATATCGTGAAGAGTGAGGAGAGTATTGAACCGCTCCATGAGCGTTGGCATGACCTCTTCCTTCAGCACAGAGCTATTCACCAAGATATTTAATATAAACCGATGGCTGATCTAGAAAAGTTAGAAGTATGTTTCCAAGATAATTTTATCAGTCATGGAGAACTGGGCGCTTCTGTTAGTGTCTGGCAACATGGTGAAGAAATATTAAACTTGGCTCAAGGTTGGAATGAGAAGGAGAAACAGAGAGAGTGGACTAAAGAAACTTTAGTGCCTGTTTATTCGGCAACGAAAGGGCCGGCATCGGCAGTTTTGTTACGAGAGTTAGAGAAGAATGGACTGACTCCTGAGTCAAGGGTGGTTCAAGTCTGGTCTGAGTTCCCTAACGAAAGTGCTACGTTTTCCGAAATGATGTCGCACCAGTGTGGTTTGTCTGCTCTGGATCAAGCGGCCTCTGTCTATGATTACGATGCTGTCATTACCGCGATAGAGGCACAAGAACCGAACTGGGAGTTAGGCGATGGTCATGGCTATCATCCACGGACGTATGGATTTCTGTTAGATAAATGTGTTAGGTTACTAAGCGATGAAACTTTAAGTGAAGTTTGGTACAAGGAAATAGCTCAAGTGTTGGGGCTGGATCTGTTCATTGGCTTGCCAGAGGCTGAGTTTTCTAGAGCGGCGAAGCTTTACCCTGGGAAAATGGATAAGTCGGAACTCGATAGCAGGTTTTATAAAGAGTTTAACCAAATAGGCTCACTGGTGAGAAAAGCGTTTGGTTCTCCTAGAGGGTTACATGCTGTGCATGAGATGAATACGCCACAAGCATGGCAATCAAGGCTTTCTGCGATGGGTGGGGTGTCTACGGCTTCAGCATTGGCAAAATTTTATCAAGCTTGTATCGGAGAAATAGATTTTTTCTCGGACAATGTTAGAGAGTGGATGCAGACCAGTCAGATAATGGGTAATGATAAGGTGTTGTGCACGCCGACCCATTTCAGCTGCGGATTCCAGAAAGATCCTCTCAATGAGAGCGGTGAAAAATCACGCAGACATTATGGTGAATCTCTTCAAGCGTTTGGTCATCCTGGAGCAGGAGGTAGCCATGCATTAGGTGACCCTGAAAGCGGGCTTTCATTTGCTTACACTATGAATCAAATGGATCTGTCTGTCCTGCCTGGAGCTAAGAGCAGTAGAATGATCGCGGCTTGTTTCTCCTAGTTGCCAGAAGGCTTCAGGTCTTCTATTTAAATATTTTAGTTTTATCATGAAGGTGGTATAATATCATGAATGTATAAACAATTATTGACCTTGCTTAGTCTTTTATTCGCTCTGACCTGCTCTCTTAAAGCGAAGGAAAGTGGTGGGACCATTAAAGCACAATTGAGATTTAATCTTTGGGTGCATAGTGAGGCACAAGGGCTTCAGACTACGGGTGCAGGAATTAAAGAAAGGGGTCGTTACCAAGGTCGTTTATTTCTTAAGCAGGGTGAAAAGTTTGTTGGGGTAAACTATCGAGAGGGGAGAAGAACTGGTGAAATACCCTACAACGGTGAAGAACAATGTGTCTTGTATAAGAACGGGGGCGGTGATCAGGTGTATATAAAAATCTGTAGTGTGAAGTTAGCTAAATCTGGTAAATACATGATCATTTTACGCACTTCTGGGAGTGTTAAAGATCCAAAATTTACGCCTATTCTGATTCCCCACGATGATAAGCATTTAAAGAAGGGCCATGTTCTTTTTGTAAACTATACAGACCGACAGTTAGGTCTCGTGTTAGATGCAGATAAAAAATTGACCCTGATTCCCAATGCTATGAAATCGATCTCACTGAAAGAGGGGGCGGCTGGACTACATATCGAAATGCATACGAAGACAAGAGAGGAAAATGATTGGAAGGTGGCTGATTCCAAAGGGTATTCTATAGACCAACAATCCAAATCCGCTTGTATTCTATTCCAAGAAAAGAAAGGTGGAGCTGTGAAGATGAAGTTGTTTAGTCGTCTGAAATAAGTGCTGAGTAGTATAGAATTTAAACCTCTTCTTTAGGTAACCAGCGAAATGATTTAATCGAGTAGCGTCTGCCAAATCTATGGGATACATCACTCAGTTCTGGGTTAGGAGTCCATTCTCCGTGGTTGTCTTTGGTGAGTTGCCATTGATTAGGCGATGTGCTGGAACTGTCAGCTGGGTTAAACCACTGAGCAGTCCTCTGAACCACAGCTTCACAGTAGGCTGTGGCGATGACATTTCCATTCGTATCATTAGATTCTCCATAGGTTCGGATCTTAAATGTGTCAGAGCGTACAGTGAGCATGTGGCCAATACGGCTGAGCATATCAGCTTGAGTCAGGGTGGACGAGTAACCAAAGCCAGGATGGTATTTTAGGGCTTTTGGATTGATTTTCCCTTTCTCATAATCTGAGTATTGATCGGTCCCATCAGTTTTAGTTGAGAGCTCTTGATTTACTGTCACCTCTGCCGGATAGTTAGGCTGAGCTTGGTTAAGAACTCCGTTTATCCCTGTGCGGTTAATTGCAGACTGAAGAGCTCCTTCATAACAAACTTGGTCACTTGTTAGTATTTGTCCTAGTTTAGTTTGTCGATAATGCAGTGATGGAGAAAGGCTTCTGTTTACGAACTGCGATAGGCTGTAATAGGGACCACGGAGCTTATTCTCGGAGACGATGTTCTCAGCTAGTGCTGTGACTTCGTCTTCAGTTAGGGCCCTGTATGTGCTGCCATCGTATAGAGTTTTTTCAGTGACATCTGTTGGCGGTGAGGTAAGTGGAGTGGCGCCTGAGTAGCTGGTTCTTGGGAATGGAGCGAGTGATATATTCTGAGAATCATTAGCAGAAGTGCGCATGCCGATAGTAGCTGAGAGCATTGCTTTCCAAGCCTCTACTGAGGTGGAATTTACATTGAAGCCTCCTTTGAGTATTAGTTGAGATGCTGAAGAATGTGGGTCTTTATGTTTCTTTAGAGTGGCTCCAGTGATCGGCACTAGATTCTGATTAGGTAGCTTATTGGTGAGACCCTCAATGGAAGTGATCTCTCCCTCCCGTTCACCTGTCATGAAATAACGATCCCATAGAGCTTCATTGTAGTGAAATGATGTGTCATATTGAGTTGCCGAGTAATCTCTATTTCTCTGTCCTCCGTAGGATGTATTGTCGTAAGCCTCCACCGAGGTTCTGTTAGGGGCGATGTGAGGAGACGCAAATGAATTTCCGATACTATTATTCTGCATCAGTGAGTCTGTGACAGAGGCAAAGTCTTGGTTAGCATTGTATCCACTGAGCCATTTGGATAGATTCATTTGGTTTAATTGAGCGATGTTCGTGAACCTAGTTTCCTGTCTAGGTAAGGAATACTGGATAGATTTTTCAGAGCCTCCAGAGATCGTGTCAGAATACCCTACATAGGTCTTACCGTCCGCAGTCATCTGAGGAGACACGAGGTTGTAGTCAGACTGGCTGACGATGACTCCAGACAGATACATGAATGGAGCGGTGAATGTAAATGATCTAGAACCGATCGTTCTTCCATAAGCGCTTTGTCTAGCGGCTAGTGGATTATAGAGAGCGTTGAATGGAGCATTGTAAGGGTTGGTGTCAAATCCTGTTGTGCGCTTCTCCCAGCTCGATCCGTTAGGATAATATTGTGAGAAATCCACTTGTTTACGCAGCACGACTCCAGCGAATTTGGGACTTTCGGTGCCATTTTCATCCGATGATGGCAGTCTCTCATCATCTTTAATGATGGTTGGGGTGAAGGTCAGTTTAGCGCGACTAGTTACAGAGCCAAAGTTGAGATTAGTTTGCTGAAATGATGTGGAATTAGTGACGCTAAGTCGAGTGAGGCTATCACCACCTGAGCTGGGATAGCGCAGCAGTTCAAGTTCAGGAGTTGCCTCCTCCATAGTAAGACCGTCTACTACTTTGACTCTAAATTTAGCGGTCTTTACATAAAACGAATAGCCCACGACATCCGAAATATCTGAAACCTTCTCTAGATAATTTTTCCTACTATAGTCAAGTGGTTGGTTTTTTCCGATAAGAGCAAATGTAGCGGTCTCTCCTGGGGCAATAGTGAATGGGCGGATCTGCACCCCATAGTTAGTTTTGCTATATCGAGAGCCTTTCACTCCACCTGTGGGGTGAAAGGGGAAGGAGAAACGTGCAGAGCTAGATTTAACTCCACTCCATGCGACTGGAGAATTATCCTTCTCCATCGCAAACACTTTCCACTCTGGTTGCCCGACAAAGTGAGCATTAAAAATAGAATGATGCTGATGAGTTCCATAATCTAGGTTATTGTAAATGCTGTATTTGTGATTGTCAGCTGTTGTCAGCGTGACATTATATGGGTTCCAGTAACTCACCATTGGGATGAAGTGCTGACGCATGGAGAACTCGTGCCACTTTGCTCCAGAGTCCTCCACGACTCCCTCGTAACCTAGGGAATAATCGATGGAGATTTGAAATCTTTGGAGAACTGGAGTCCTGCGCACTAATCTTGAACGTAGTTCGCTGTTGCTCTGCTTATCTTCTTCCCAGTAATGAGATATATGGTGAGCTTTACCTCCTAGGTGAGCTAGTAATTGAGGGTTTACACCAGTAAGTTCAGGTTCGTATTCTGGGCGTCTAACATAGCTTCGGAAATGCTCCCAAACTGAACCTGGGTAGTTCAAATAGTCGATATTATCTTTTCTGTTAGGGAAAGAGTGATTTTTATAGAGCAGGATGGGGTCTTTGTGATCGGCCTCTGTCCCGCTATGTTTAATGAGGTCTTTAAAATCATTATCTGAAGTGTTTACAGCTGCTGTTAGGTTCTTTTTTAAGCCGCCATGTTTAGCATTGGTCAAGAGTGAGTAGGAATCAGCACTGAAGTCATGGAAGTGTTGTTTTACAGCTTTTTTGATATCCTGGTCACTGGTGAGCGCTAGGCTATTTAGACTATATATTTGTGAGCTTAAACTAGGTTTTATTGCTAAATCATTAAGGAATCCAGCGCTTCCAGATCGATTGGTTCCTGCCCATCTAAGATTTGGGGATACTGGCGACTCTATAGAATAGAAGCGACCTGAGCTAGTTGAGGAATCTCGTTTGAGAGCATCATTTCGGCTCAAGAACGGATCGTTTAGGTTGATTCTTGCCTTGGTATTTTCTCCAGTGACCCAATAAGCATAGCTTCCTTGGTTTTCCTTGAGCTGAACTTTGACTCTAGGAACCCTCACACTAGTAGTAATGTCAGAGCTGTTTCTAAATAAAGTGACAAATGTATCATCGACGACCGTGTCTTGGTTCGTGTAGCCTTCGGGGTATATTGATACGGCTGTATCAGATAGATTGTATCCTTCATTACCAGAGACTAACACCGCTGGTAATCCGGCTGCTTCTCGTAGAAAGATACCATTACCAAATTCATCTTGTCTATAATCGCCACCTATAGGCTGGGTCTTGAATGCTAGTGTGTATTGACCATGGAGCACTTTCTTCGTTGCGTCAGTCTCTACTTCTTGATCTAAGAGGTCTGCCCTAGTAGTAATGACTTGATCATGACCTGTGTGTTTTTGAAGTTCAGCGATGGCGATGCATAGAGCCATCCTAGCATTAGCCTTTGCATTGGCTTGGTGTCTTGAAAATGAAGAGGTGCTCGTCGATACAGACGAGAGACTCATGCTGGCGACTGCGATTAATAGTAATAATGCCATCACTATAATAGAGCTGATTAATGCAAATCCATTTACTTCGACCCTTTTATGAGCTGGGCGGGGTAGGTTGTTAGTTGCACTAATCATTTGATACACAGATATTTATGTTAATCAATTTAGTGTCGTGTAATTACTATGTAAAGATAATTTTTATGTCTAACGCACATAGCGTGTTGCCTCATTGAAGAGGTCTCCGAAAAAATCTTTAATTGTTGAGAATAGCTCCCGTTACCTCATAAATGAGGACACTCTACACCTACCATGGCAATGAATGAACCAAGCATACAAGAATACACCGTGAAAATGCGAGAACGATACTCTCGCATGACGGGTCGCAAAGCAAAATCAAAGCTCTTAGATGAGTTCGTAAAGATCATTGGATGGGATCGTAAACATGCTAATAAAGTTATCCTCGGCATCAAAAGAAAGTTTGGTCCAAAAGGTAAACGTGGTGCTCCAAAAATCTATGGTAATTCGCTGATTGAGGTTCTAAAAAAAATGCTGGCTATGTATGGATCAGCCATGTGGGAAACGGATGAAAGACACGCTACCTATCTGGGTTGAATTCCTCAACTACTTTGTTTATGATTGGTTAAAAGAAAAAGGCATCGATCAGACACGCTCATGACCCTACTTTAAAAATGATCAGGCTTACGTGGAGCAAAAGAACTACACCCACGTTAGATGTCTGCTGGGATATGAGCGTCTGAGCCATCAAGAACTCCTGTCATAGCTCAATGAATTACTCTCACTTTGGAGTCTTTGGAAGAATTTATTTAGCGTTACAATGAAGCAAGAAAGTTGTCATCGAGTGGGCACCAAGCAAGAGCGCCGACATAGTAAAATAAGTCAAACACGATCTCAACGATCGATAGACAGTGGGAGTCTAACATCTGCTGAAAAGAAGTATCTAAAAGCACAAATATCATCAAATAATCCATTTACTATGAAAGCTGAAATAGCTGCTAGGTCGGACGTGTTTTGGCGTAAGAGAAATGAGCTACTAGAGCAGGAGGAGGGAGAAAGACTTGCCTCTGAAGGGTTTTCGGACCTTTCCCTTGTCGATTTAACAGTTTATTTTCTGCTCATCAAAAGTTGCGTTTATTAGTGGAATTCAAGGAATTTTTTATCTTGCAAACTGATTTTATAAATACTAACTTGGAGCATGAAATACACAATAAATAATAAAACACGGATTAATAAATATACGGTCGCTCTGGCGACATCCACAGCGATGATGGCATCAGCCTCAGCAGCTACCATAGCATGGGGAGAATTTGATCTAGACGCTGCACCAGGTGAAATTAGCACCAACGGCACGCTTCTAGAAGCTTTGAACATAACGGGTGGGGCTAATACAACGACAATCAATGGAGTAACCTTCACGGCTAATAACCTTTTTGGAGGTAGCGATTCTAACCAGGACAACGGAGTTCGCACAGGTGATGCTAATCTTGATTTACTATACCTAAATGCTAGTTATGAATATGGCCCGATAACATTGAGAGGTCTAACGATCGGAGATGAATATGAACTTCAAAGCTTCTTCGGCTATAACTTAAATGGGTCCAGCTTTACGATGAACGTTGGTGATGGTGACACTATTCAAAAAACAGCTTCTGGAGATGCAAGAAATGGAACGTGGATCACTGGCGCATTTACTGCTGATGCTACCACACAAAATTTCCATTTTGGACCCGGTTCTTCCAAAGAAATTTGGCTTTCAGGATATCAGCTCAGAGATATATCATTAGTCCCCGAGCCATCTTCCGCAGTCCTCATTGGTCTTGGAGGGCTAGCTCTGATTTTACGCAGACGTAGGTAAACTAACCTTACTTAAGCTTTTTAAACCTCACTTGCTTCCTTAGCATGTGAGGTTTTTTGTTTTAAATTCAGGTTCGTGTCTTCTTCTTTTTTCTTTTATTATATTATGTGGTTTGGGTTCGGTCATTTTACCGCCCCTGTCCACCAATTACATAACTTAGCTACTCGCCTGAATTTAGGGGACCACCTCACATTAACTAATAGATTATATTAGAATAACTATAGGGAACCTCTGGCAGCCTGTAATAATTCCGCTTTAATGTTTTCAAATTTGTCTGATAGATTAAATTGAGCTTATGAACTTCCTAGATCTTCAAATGGGTGATCACATTCCAGATGCTAAAACGATTTGGGATTTTAAAGAACTCATTGAGAAGGGCGGGCGTAATGGAAGTAATAAGCTCTTTAGCTGTTTTCATCAAATGTTAGACCAAAAAGGCCTGCTAGCTAAAGTAGGAAGTATCATTGACGCAAGCTTTGTTGATGCTCCAAAACAACGCAACAGCAGAGACCAGAATAAAAAGCTTAAAGAAGGAGAGCACCTACAAGTCAGAGAAAAATGAGCGAGTGATGCTGGATCACAATTTAGAAGACTTTATCATCGCTTCAGCCTATCGGAATAAACCTCTGACTGAGCAGCAACAACGATTTAATAAGACTGTGATCCGTATGAGGGTGCGAGTTGAACATGTATTTGGCAGGATGAAATACATGGGAGCCGATCTATTTAGAAAGATTGGAATACAACGATCCAGACAGCATAATGCCCTCTGTAATTTAACCTACAATATGGATCGCTATGCGTTATTAGTGGCGTAAAACCCAGACAAGACACTCAAAAGGACTAACATTAATTAATTGATCAAACCACAAGCACAAACCAGCGATAAATCCCTAGAATGATTAAAATTAATTGGTTTGAGTTTTGAACGGATGTTAGTTATCTTTATCTGGTAGTTAAAGAAGCAATATGGTCAGTATCTCGATAAGAGCCCAAGAATCCAAGTTTGCACCTATAGACTCGGGAACTGAAATGGATGAGAGTGCAAAACCAAAATCCCAACCATGTAAGGTGGATGAGGACCTCCCGCTAGTGCATAAGGCACAGGCTGGCAATACGGCTGCGTTCGATGAGTTGGTGATGAAGTATAGCCAGAAGCTTTATGGTTTGGTGTATCACATGACTTCTAATAAGGAAGACACTCATGATTTACTGCAAGATGTGTTCGCGAAGGTGTACCGATCTGTGAGTAAATTTAGGGGGAATTCTACTTTCTCCACATGGATCTATTCTATTGCTACGAATATGACACTGAACTTTCTCAAGAAGAGGAATCGTAAGGCGGCTAGCAGCTTTGATGACATAGATACGGGGATACAGAATGATCCTGCGTTTGTGGATATCAGTTATAGAGCGAACCCGCGTAGACAGATAAACATTAACGAATTGCAAATTTTTTTGAACAAAGCGATGATGACGTTGTCAGAAGACCATAGAGCAGTGGTAACAATGTTCGATATTCAAGGGATGGTGCATGCTGATATTGGCAAAGTGTTAAGAGTATCGGTAGGGACTGTCCGCTCGCGGTTATTTTATGCTCACCAGCAGTTAAGGGGTCATTTATCAGATTTTCAAGATAGTGAACAAGACCGCTAAAAGCGGTGGTCAAGGTTACTAAAACAATAGAAAAACAAGCATTATGACAGATAAGGAACTACAAGAATTGATCCGCCTCAAGCGCTTTGAACAGCCTGAGGAAGGGTATTTTGAAGATTTTCTTCAAGAATTTCAGCAACGTCAGCGTTCTGAAATGCTGAAGACGTCTGCTGGTAGCTTGTTTGTGGAGCGTGTTAAAACTAGGTTCTCCGAGCTGGGTTCTATTCGCTGGGTGATCGGTGTTAGTGCTGCAGTTACAGAGGCTCCGCTGAATTTAGGGCGAAATCTAGCCAGTATGAGTGCTGAGGCAATCTTGAATAATGACTTCACAGTCGCTAGTTATAAAGAATCTGATTTTGTCGGATTCGCTGTCACCAGATCGGTGGATTTCACCGATAATGGACCAGTTTACCTCGAAGATAAGCTCTTATTCTAGATTGAGATCTTCACCATTCTCCTTTCTGTTTTATCACTAGGTTTAGTCTTGATGTGAGAGCAGATTAGTTTATTTATTTATCTATGATTAAAACTTGGATTTCAGTATTAAGCATGAGTTTGCTAAGCAGTCTCCTTTCGTTAGCTCAGACAAAGGTTGTAGAGTTCGCTCCCCTAGCCGATCAAGTAGCTGTGGCGTCTCAGAAGTCTACTGGTGTCTTGGTGAATGATGATGGGGTGATTGCTACTGTAGCTCTTAAAGGGTTTAATCCAGTTGCTGCTAGTGTGAAAAATGCTGAGGGTGAGGCGGTAAAACTAAAGTTAATTAACTACGATCCAGTAAGCCGAATCACACTCCTCCAACTGCCTGAGACTGAGCGAAAGGGAATGACTAAATTTACGAAGTATACAAACTCTGAGATTCTAGCACCAGGCTCTGAGCTAAAGTCTGGCAATGAACTATGTCGTCTCGTTAGCTATGTTCGTAGGCACAATGGCCGAGTCCTTCCCCTTACATTTATGCGTTTGAATCACTCTGGAAAAACGCTTCTTCCGGGAAGCCCACTTTTAAGTGCTAAAGGTGAGTTAGTGGGTTTGATTTTCCAGCCTAGTGGTGACGGGGTCAGTTACTATGCTCTTCCTGTGGATGCCCTCACTCATATACAGGCTCTTAAAGTTACTGATAGTAAATATAGGCCATGCTGGGTCGGTGTTAGCATGGATCACCTGAGTGACGCTCCAGTGATTATTGGTGTGCGTCCTAGCACTCCTGCTTGTGTAGCGGGAATGAAGAAGGGCGACGTTCTTTTAACTATCGGTGGTAAGGCAGTAGGTAGCTACGCAGAAGTAGTGAATGCATTTTATTACCTTCAGGCTGGGAAACCTACTAATTTTAAAGTAATCCGTGGCACTGAGGTTAAGAACTTCACCGTGGCACCAGAGGTGAACCCGCTTTATAAGTAGGTTGTATTGTTTACCCGAGCTAGCTTAGCTCATAGCTTTCATTATTATGAACGTAGGAATCATTGCTAATCCGTCAAAAGACGGAGTGACTAAGGCCGTTGTAGATCTGGTCAGTCTTCTAATAGAAAACGAAATATCAGTGGTGGTGGAAGACGATACCGCTAGTGATCTAGATTTGACCCTCCAAGGTTCTCAGGTCGCCACGGCGCCTGAGATGGCAAAAGATTGCGACATAGTGATGGTTCTAGGAGGTGATGGCACTATGCTTGATGCTGCACATCGATTGGGTCCCACTGATACAGCAGTTGCTGGTATAAATCTCGGTCATCTAGGCTTTCTAACAAGCTGTAAGGATAACGAGATGGAGTTGCTCGTCAAGGCGCTAGTTGATAAAACCTATCACACGGTAGAAAGAATCTTACTGAAAGCGACGGTCTGCCTGTTAGATGGTTCTGAACAATCATATTTTGCGATAAATGATATCACTCTAACTCGTGGCCAGACCGGTAGAATAGTCGCCTTGGACGCGTATATTGATGGTGACCTTCTCAATCACTATCGTGCAGATGGACTCATTGTAGCGACGCCTACAGGTTCAACTGCCTACTCTCTTGCTGCTGGTGGACCATTGATTTCCCCGATCGCTAAGAATTTCGTAATTACTCCAATTTGTCCACACAGTTTGAGTAACCGATCCTTGGTTCTTTCAGATGACTCTGTAGTAGAGTTGATATCGGTAGATTCATCAAAGGATGCGACACTCTTCACCGTAGATGGTCAGTGTGTGGTAGAGGTGGAACACGGCGGCCGAGTCAGGGTAGAAAAAGCCGACCACATTCTGAATATCATCCGCCTTGACGGTAGATCATTCTTCTCAACACTTCGTCAGAAACTCCACTGGGGAGAACTGTAGGGTTTCGAGGGGGATATACTTAAACCTTTTCCTGCTCTGGCTTGAAAGCGGAAAGGAATAGTAGGCTGGCTGCTATGCAGATGCAAGAGTCGGCGACATTAAAGGATGGCCAGTGGTAATTGTTAGTGAAGGGGACTGTGACGTCGATGAAGTCTACTACGTAACCTTCGCTAAGACGTTTCCAGAATGATGCGTCTGCTAGTCCTGGGAACCAGAAACCTTGGAAGAGTCGGTCGATGAGGTTGCCTATGACTCCAGCGACTAAGAGTGGAGCGGAGAGTTTAGCTATACCTGTGAAGATCTGCTTTTTCCATAGCACTGTGACCATGATTAGTGTAATAAATGGAATAATGAGGAAGACGATAGGAGCCCATGCTGAGCCGTTGCCGAAGCCGAACGCTATGCCTTGGTTGTGGACTCTGGAGGAGTTTAGTAAGCCATCAATGATAGTGATGCTGTCTGAACTAGTGACTAGATCATTCCTGTATTTTATTTCGTTAATGAATACATAGGGTGATTTCATATTGAGCACTACCCACCACTTTGTTATCTGGTCGAGAACGATGAGCGGTAGTGATATTTTAAGAAGTAATGGTAGTAGTCTAGGCATGATTTTGAAAGGTATTAGGTGTCGAGTTGGGCTGCTTTTAGCTCTTTCATTACTACTTGTTGGCATTCCTCTTTACAGAAGCCGTTGTGTTTCTCGCTGCATGGTTCACAGCTGAAGTGCTGGGCGTTGCAATGGTGCTTGTTCATGCAGTTCATGTAGCGTTCACATGGTTCATTGCAGTGGATACAGTGAGCGATGATTGTAGGGTTCACAGAGTTGACTGGGACTGCGATACGTTCGTCGAACACGTAGCACTGACCTTCGTAGTCTTCGCCTTGGACTTCTGTATCTTTTCCGTAGGTGACGATGCCACCGTGAAGCTGGCTTACGTCATCGAAGCCTTCTCTGACAAGGTGACCAGTAAGTTTTTCACAGCGGATACCACCTGTGCAGTAGGCTAGAATGCGCTTGCCTTCAAATTTCTTGCGGTTGTCTCTGATCCACTGAGGCAGATCCCGGAAGCTATCGACGGGTGGAAGAATAGCGTTTTTGAATTTACCTAGTTCCCATTCGTAGTCATTCCTAGTATCGAGAATAACTGCATTAGAGTCCTGCATGGCATGGAGCCATTCTTTAGGGTTAAGGTATTTTCCAGTAGTTTCATTCGGTGAGAAGTCGTCATCCCCTAGTCCTAGACTGACGATTTCTTCACGGGTTTTGATGGAGAGTTTAGGGAAAACGTGGTCATCTTCAGCGTCTATCTTAAATTCTACTTCTGCCGTGAGAGGGTCTTTACGGAGAGCGACCATGTATTTGGCACAGTTTTGAGTGGTGCCAGAAACGGTGCCGTTGATGCCTTCTTTGCCGACGATGATTCTACCGAGCAAGTTGAGAGATTCACAGAGAGCATGGTGTTCGTCACGATAGAGTTCTGGGTCCTGAATATCGCAGTAGAAGTAGTAGAGTAATACTTGATATGGTGTTTCTGACATGTCCATTGCGTAGCTGAAGATTGAGTTTTCGGCAAACAATTTTTGCTATGATCCTCATTGTTTGTCAGCTAGTTACCTAGCGGTGTGATTTGTTGATGTCGAATGGCACTCCACAGTGCATGCGACGGATGCACTGAAAGAAAGTTGCTGTGAGGATAGCTATGGTCGAATAGGAGAACGGGGAAATCTTGTAAGCTTTTTTATGTTTTTTTGATTTGGCATCTTGAGGTGAGGTGTTCTACAGAGTGGGCATTTGATTGCTATGTAGGTAAATAAATAGTAAATTCTTAGAAACGCCCAGATGATAGTTAAGGCGGCAGTAAGGTAGATGAACTCCATGTCCCTGTTGAGTGTGCCCAAGACCACAGTGGTGATAGCTGATATGATGAGCGCGGTGTAGCAAAACCAGAGGATAATAGCTTTGAGGTATGGCCATTTTTTATTCACTTTGTGCGCATGTCGCTCTCTGTGTGGCTTACGACCTTGGATCATAAAACCTGTGCTTCCGATAGTGTTTTTTGGGTGTCTTGTTTGACGCTTGATTAGCATGTTATTGAGAAGTGGCGTGGTGCTGTTGTCCTTGTATCAGTGACTTGTATTCACCTAGTAGGTATAGCGATCCAGTGATCAGTATAGGGCGGTCTAAAGAGCTAGAAAATATTAGAGATTCCTTGATATTTACTTTGTTGAATAAAATCATGTCCTTCAGGCATTCAATTCCTTCTAAATCTGAGAATTGAATTGTTAACGGGGAATTGATTGTCGTGAATATGATGGTGTCAGAAATTTTTTTCAGATGGCTCAATACGCCTTCTAAATCCTTGCATTTTACTGCTCCGAAGATGATGACTGGTTTCAACTCTGGATAAATTTCTAACCAAGTATCAGCGAGTGTTTTTGCTGCTTGTGGATTGTGCGCACCATCGATGATTGTGAGTGGTTCAGTGCTAGTTGTTTCAAATCTTCCAGGCCAGATAATGTTATGGAGTCCGTATTTGACATTATCATAGCGTAGTGATATACCTAGAGAATGGGCGATTTCTAGCGCAAGAGCTGCGTTTTCACGTTGATGCTTTCCTTTGAGGGAAATGTGATAAGCTTCTAGATGTTGGTCAACGACGGTGAGTTTGGAGCGGTGACGGTTCGCTTCTCTAGCAATAGCGGCAGCGGCTTCAGGATGCTGAGCAGAGCTAAATGTAGGTGCTGAGCTTAGGATGATCCCGGCTTTTTCTCCAGCGATGTTCTTTATTGTTTCGCCTAGATATTGTGAGTGATCCATGGCGATGGGAGTGATGCCGTAAACATCTGCTGGGACAGCTGTTGTGGCATCGAGTGCGCCGCCCATCCCTGTTTCTAGGATGATGAGGTCACATTCCTTCTCGCAGAAATACTTCATGGCCAGCACTAGAATGAGTTCGAAAAAGGTAGGGTGATGTTCCCAGTTACTTATGAGGTTTCTGATAGCGGTTAGATGTCTAGCGGTGTCTTCTTTGGAGATCATCTCACCACTCACTCTGACCCGCTCGCGAAAATCCACGAGATGAGGTGAGGTGAATAGTCCTGTGCGTTCACCTGAACTACGTGCGATGGAATCAAGTATGGCGCATGTAGATCCCTTGCCATTTGTCCCGGCTATGTGAACGACTTTAGTCTCAGAAGTGGGGTAGGCTAGATAGTGAGCGAGGATCTTTTTAGGGGCATCAAGCCCGAGCTTGATACCAAAGTTTTGAGTCGAGTAGATCCACTCTAGCGCTTCTTCGTAGTTCATTTTCTAGTAGAGTAAACTAGTTAGTGCTACAGCATATAGTCTAACAGACGACCTAGCCTGTCACGCAGTGCTCTGCGTTCCACGATGGCATCTACGAGTCCATGCTTGAGCATGAATTCTGCAGTTTGGAAGCCTGGAGGGAGATCTTGGTGAGTCGTTTCCTTTACCACACGTGGACCAGCGAAGCCGATCATGCACTTAGGTTCTGCGAGGTTGATGTCGCCGATAGTGGCAAATGATGCTGTCACACCACCTGTAGTCGGGTGAGTGAGGACTGAGATATAAGGTAGTCCGGCGTTAGAAAGTTTTGCTAATGCACCGCAAGTTTTCGCCATCTGCATGAGCGAGAGCATGCCTTCTTGCATACGTGCTCCTGATGATGCTGAGATGATAACCATTCCGATTTTCTGTGAAATAGCCGCTTCGATCGCTCTAGTAATTTTCTCACCCACGACAGATCCCATGGAGCCTGCAAAGAATTTGAAATCCATCACCGCTATCATTGTTGGCTGATCTTGGATCGTTATTTTCCCTGTCACTACGGCATCGTTAAGATCGGTTTTCTGACGTAGCATATCGATTTTCGATTCATACTTATCAAAGCCGAGGGGGTTTTTAGAATAAAGAGTAGCATCGTGTTCCTCGAAGCTGTTTTCATCTGCTAACATGGTGATTCTCTCGCGGGAGCCGAGCAGGAAATGATGTCCGCAATGATTGCAGACTTGGTCATTCTGCTTGAGATCTAAGGTGTGGAGCATGCTCTGGCATCCTGTGCACTGGGTCCATAGATCGTTTGGCGTGTCCTTTTTCTTATTCTGTCTTAGTCGTGGCTTGTCGAAGATTCCCATAGCTTGGCTTGTGATTTGATTGGCGATAGCCTATCCACGCAATGCTGTTACTACAACAATGTTTTCCAGTTTTGGGTATTCTTTTTTCAGTAGTGATGCGCATGCCTCTGAAGTTGAACCAGTGGTGAAAACATCGTCGATCAGGATCGCTGTTTTAAATGGAGCTAGTTTACCTTTAATTAAAAAGGCATTCTTGAGATTTAGCATGCGTTGCTTCCTACTCAGCCTTGTTTGAGTCGTTGTGTAGCGGGTTCTCTGGATGACTGGTAGACTGGGTATCCCAGTGATTTTGGAGATTTCTTCAGCGAGTATTCCGGCTTGATTGAAGCCTCGCATCAACTTGCGTCGCCAGTGAAGAGGCACGGGGATGAGCACGGGACTTGGTAGGGACTTATACCGATTATCGTCCCTGATTACCTCTGCACAGCAACTGGCTAATATTTTAGCCAGATGGCGTTGTTTGCCGTATTTGTAATCGATGATCAACTTGCGGGTGAGTTCGCTATTTTTGAGGGCTGATTTTGAGTATTCAAACGTGAAGTCAAGCTTATGACAATTTGGGCAGATAGGATTTTGAGAGAATTCTCCTTCAAATGGTTCACTGCATCGCATGCAATACACGTTATTAATACGCGGAAGATTCTCAAAGCACTGATGGCAGATAGAGTCTCCGTGACTTAGGGAGATTTTGCACAAGTGACACTGTGGTGGAAAAATGATGTCTAACAGAGCTGAGCTGATTTTTCTCATTTCTCTTTTGCTAGACCTTGCTCTGATTTTTTAGTGCGTAGATAAAAATAAATGGTAATACCTGTCAGAGTCACAAAAAGTAACGGGACTAAGCCTTGGCGGATATCAGATCCGAGCATAAACGCACTCAAGTCCTCTGCTCTAGATGTGTAAGAAGAAAACATTTTCATGGTGAATACCCAGCCAGCATGGAGTCCGATAGATAGCCAAATGTAGCCAGTTACATGGCGAGCGTAGGCTAAAATGACGCCCACTAGAAAGAGTGTGAGGAAGACTCCGATGAAGAATTCAGGGTTAAGGAATGTAAGGGCTATCTGGCCTAATAGTTCGAATCCCGCAAATGTAGCCGTGGGGTCAGAGATGGGGTTAAGAGGTTTTAAGAAGTGAACGGCTGCGAAAAATACTGAGAGACCAATGATCACAGATTTAGGCTTTAGGCTACGCAGTAGAAGGGCAAACAACACACCACGGAATACCCATTCTTCAATGATTGAAACGATGAAGGCAGTGGATAAAGCGGAGCTTAGAGCGGAAGAAAGCGCTTTAGGATCTGGCTTTAAAGTGATCCATTCTAACTTATATAGTAGCATGAACATAATCGCCATGTAGCCAGTAGCATAGGTGAATCCGATCACTAGATCTCTAATGCTCTGCCTACTGGGTGTGCTTCTTGATTTTAGGGGGAGCTTGACCTGAGTTCTAGTTTTGTCTTTGAGACTGCGGATAAATGGATAGAGCAGTATGAGAGCAGTGGCCATCATTGCACGGTCAAAGTAACGCGCGAAACTGGCCCTCTCCATGCTGCCACGTATTGATTCCATCAGCCCTGTAAATTCCCTATCATTTTCAGCGGCAAAGCTCTTTCCCCATACGTAAAGATGTGGGCTCGCAATCGCTGCCATGATGAGGCATAATATTACAAATAAAAATAGCCGAGTTAGTTCGTTTTTGAAGAATGAGTTCACTGAGAATTAAACTATCATTCAGGTGTCATCTGTCGAGAACTATGGTTTGAGGAGTCCTGCCCTTACTTAGAATTTTTAGATCTGTTTCTTGATCGGATCGAGAAGACGATGGGGATTCCAGGAGCGTAATACTTTTCTCTGATTCTGTTAGAGAGGTATTGCTCGTAGTTTTCCTGCATGAGGCGCTTGTCGTTGACGAAGAGAATGTAGCTTGGCACTGGGATCGCAGTGTAGCGATCGTTTACTACGGCTGTTGCGTAGAGTAGCTTGATGCGCTTCTTGAATTTCTTGTGAGCTGATGGAGGCTTGATGAGGAAGGCGTCTTGGAGCATGCGGTTCAGAGCACCAGTGGTGATGACGTCTTTCGCTACTGAACGGATCTTAGTGAGCTGTGAGAAGACCTGACTGATGTGCTGACCTTCTTTAGCTGAAACTGCTACAAATGGTGCGTAGGAAAGGAAGAAAAGGTCTGTGTGGATCTCGTTTTCAGCTTTTTCTAGGCGCTCGGCACGGTTCATTCTTGGGTGGAACAGGTCCCATTTGTTGAGGATGATGAGGCAGGGCTTGTGCTCGTTCTGGATAGTCTGTGCGATCTTTCTGTCCATAGCTGTGATGCCTGCTTCGAGGTCGATCACTAGTAGACAGATGTCTGATCGGCGAATAGATTTCCCAGTTCTCATTGCAGAGAATACTTCCACTGAGGTGTCCATTTTAGAACGTAGTCGGAGACCAGCAGTATCGATGAGAGTGTGTAGTTCATCGGAAAATTCGTAAGGAACGTCAACGGCGTCACGGGTAGTTCCTGCTATCTCGGAAACGATGGTTCTTTCGTCTTTGAGGATGGCGTTAATGAGTGATGATTTCCCAGCGTTTGGCTTTCCTACGATGGCTATTTTAAGGCCGTCTGCTTTTACTTTTTCATTTACTTCGGCTTGCTCTATGTCACGTTTTGCTGCGATAGGAGCGATGATTTCGTCGATGCGTTCACATAGATCTACGAAGCCACGTCCGTGTGCTGCGGAAACTGGGATGCCGTTGCCGAATCCTAGTTTGGTGAATTCTTCAGTGGGCATCTCTAGTTGTGAAGTGTCCGCTTTGTTGAGGAGGAGTAAGATTGGGTGGTTTGCTTTGCGGAGTTTCTGTGCAAGGTTCTGCTCGACGTTGGTGAGACCTTCACGTGAATTCACTACGAATAAAATGAGGTCAGCAGTCTGAGCTGCGATGTCTGCTTCGATAGTCACCTGATCTAGGAATCCATCATCGAGGTCAGCTCCGATACCACCGGTGTCGATGACTGTGCAGGGTATAGTGGTAAGGACGCAGGGTGCAGCGATACGGTCACGAGTCACACCCGGCTGGTCGTGGACGATGGCGATCATGCGGCTAGCAAGTCGGTTAAAAATGGCGGATTTACCTACGTTTGGGCGTCCTACAATGGCTACTGAAATCATGGTGATATGGATTAAATTTGGTGCCTGGGTGGGGAATAACTTCCAGACCCATAACAGCTCCGCAAGTTTATGCTACTCTTTTATCGGCTCACTCTGGTTGGAGCTGGCGGAGGCCTTCTCTGACGTAAGACCATGATGACCAGAGGGTGAAAACTGCGGCGACTAGGGTGGGGATGAGTGGGGAAAATGGGATCACTTTTAGCATAACCCAGCCGAGAGTGAAGAGCTGGGCGAAAGTGGTGGCCTTGGCACTCCAGTTTGGGTTGACTCCTACCTTTTTCCCGGTGAGGAGGATGAAAATACAGCCAGTGGTGATGGAGACATCCCGAGCGACGACCATGACTACATACCAAACGGGGATAGTCCAGCCGTTTTCGCTCCATGAGACCTGAGAGAGGACGATGAGTCCGATGAGCATGAGGAATTTATCGCAGAGAGGGTCTAGGAATGAGCCGAGTCTAGATTTGCCATATTTTCTGGCTAGGTAGCCGTCTAGCCAATCGCCAGTGGCAGCTAAGATGAATGCGGTGAGGGAGATCCAGCGTAGATGTTCGACAGGTGATCCAGAAGTAATAGAGTCAGCGTATTGCATGGCGGATACGGCAAAAACAGGTATCAGCAGGATGCGGATGAAGGTGACTATGTTGGCTGGGGTCATTTCTTGACCTGCGTTCCGATACCAGATTTGGTGAAGATCTCTAGTAGAAGCGAGTGGGGTTGGCGACCGTCGATGAAGTGGACCTTCTCTATGTCATGGTCTAGAGCGTCGAGGGCTGAGTTTATTTTCGGGAGCATGCCACCTGAGATTACTCCTCGGTTGATGAATTTTGCCTCTAGGTCAGACTTTAGCATGGCTTTAGAGATGGCTTTGCCTAACGACTGGGGTGATGCCTGCGACTTCTAGAAAGACGATGTCACGCATGACTTTACGCACCAACTCAGGATTATCTATAGCGCTGCTGCCCATCTTGATGAGGAAAGTGGTGCTTCGGAATGACTGTAGGTAAGGTAGTGCTTCGATGAGCGTGGCGGCTTTACTTACGGTGGATTGGGTGTTTTTTTGTTGAGTCATGATGTTTTGAAGATTGAGTGATGAGGGCTATTCATCGTTCTGTTTTTTTCTCTTTGCCCTTAAGTTTGCGTTCTTTCCTGCAGTCTTGGCTTCTTGCTTGAATCCAAGTGCTACTGATACGTGTTTCATGACGGATATGAGCAAGGCTAATAGTGAAAGTGTGATTGTTAAATAGAGCAGGTTAATTAGCCAACTTTGGACAGATTCAGTTGAGGATGAATTGATTTGTACGAGTAAACTGAAGGGGGTGTTGATGGTTCGGTAATTGTCAGCGGTTTTTCCAGAGGCTGTGAGGATAGCATTACTGGATGGAGATGGTGACTCCTCTATGTTTGTGATGTTAGAGGAAATGATGTCTGGGTCGGCTGATTTTGGTTGTGATTTGGGTTTAAAATACCCAAATCCATTGATCGGAATAGTGAACTCTGATGAGCCTAGAGTGATAGATCTTCCGAGATGAATTTCTAGTTCGGCGATAGTGCTTTTGTTGTGATGAATTCGTTCTAACAGAAGTGACGAAAGTAATACTTTGTCGCCCCAGCGAGCGAGGAGTGGTATGTTGGTATTTACTGGTTCAGTCTCTAGTTGTGAAAACCCCACCATAGCATTGTTAGGGATGCTGAGTGTAGGAGCTAGGCTGAGATTGTTGACTGCCGGTAACTTGGATATGTCGCCATGTATGGATGAAATAGGGACGGAAGTATTCTCTAGGTAATCTGGCAAATCTACTCCCACGGAGGTGCGTCTGAGTGGGACTGAGAGAGTGCAGGAGTCGAGCTTCTCTAGCTGAGTCCGTAGCGTGTTGTTGTCAAATTCATCAAGGTTCGGCCAGTGCAGGTGAGTGCCTAAGAATAAGTGATCCACACCTAAGAGTTTGAGCCTGTTGACGGTGACCGCAAGGTCATTAGGGTTGTAGATGCCGTGAGTATTGTAGCCCTCTGGATCGTCATCGATAGAGCAGACGAGGTAGTCGGTCGTGGGTGCTTTCTGATCGGTCGGCTGAGCAGAGTGGAAGGGGGTAATCTTAAAGTAGCAGAGGCTCCAGAGTAGTGACAAGCCAGCCACGAAGAGGATGAGAAAAATCCGCTTTTTGTTACTCTTAGGTTTCGTCTGTGTTGGCTTTTCCAAGGTTTATGAAATGCGGTCTAATACTGGTAAGATAGCTTCAGCGAGATCTGTGTCGGTGACGATGTCACGGAGTAGGGCTGCGGCTGTAGGTATGTGCATGGCGAACCATTCTTCGTTCTTGTTAGAGACGAGATTGCCATACGCTCCGAGTGCCTGCATGAGTCGCTGGGTGGCACATTTGTTCAAAATGTCATCCATTGGTCGCTCTTCAGTGACGTCTTCCCAGATATCGATGAGTCTTTCTCTCTCGTCAGCGGGATGGTTCATGTAGGGATCGTAAACGAGTGATGCGAGATCGTATTCCTGGCGTCCTCGGCGCATGCCTTGGAAGTCGATTAGGAATGCTTTGTCATCTTTCACGATAATGTTCTGCGATTGGAAGTCTCTGTGAACTAGGTGTCTTGCGGATGCCCCGAGCGAGTCTGACATATGCTTGAGCGCTGGGTGATCTCGTAATGGCTGAGTCTCGGTTGGGGTCATGCCTAGGTAAGATTCAGCGAGGTTGTCGAAGAAGTATTCTTGCTCCCAGACATACATGTCAGCATCGAATTCTGGCTGGAATTCTAAGTCCTTGGGTGGTCTGGTGTAGAAGAGTTTATCGAGCTGTTTGAAGGCTGAGCGGTAGACTGGCTCGCGGACTTCCCATGGCTCACCTTTGAGTGAAAGTAGATCGACGTCGCCGAGATCCTCTACCAGAGCGTAGCAGTGACTGGTCTTATTATAGAGCACGTGTGGGACGTTGAGCTTTGCGTCGCTGAGGAATTCTGAGACGGGGAGATAGTTCGCATTATCAGCTCTTTCCAGCGTGTAGTGGATGCCGATATAGGTCGGATGACCCTGAGGTTTTAGGCGGATGATTGTGCGTCCGGACGCTCCCTTTGTGATGGGTTCGATGACTACAGAGTGTGTAGGCTTAAGCTTTAGGTGAGTGCGGATGGCGGTGAGTAGAGTGTTGGCAGGCATGGCTATCGTTCTATAAATCTTTATCAATGTGTGAGCCAGAGGTGCTGTGTCTTACGATGCAGTGGCTTAGCTGAGATTCTGGCGCTACTTTTGCATCTGGCCAGACGATGGTGTGAGAGAGTTTTACATTTGCTCCTATATGAGCATTATGTCCTATGACGCAAGTTTCAAGACAGATCTCTGCACTTGGGTCAATGATTGCGTCAGGGTGGATCGGAGTGGACTCGGATCTTAGTAGCTCGTGGGCATCGAAGTAGGCTGCTCGGCTGCCGAGATCATGCCAGGTAGCGGTCTCAGAAACGAATGCTCCGAGCTGTCCTTGTTCCGCTAGAGCGAGGAATGCCGGGACGATAGAAATTTTCTCATCAGCTGGAATGAGGTTGAGGATCTCTGGCTGGATGCAATAGATGCCAGTGAACTGATGGGTCCCTGGGTGGATCCTGCGAGCGTTACGCATGTCAACGATCTTGTTGCCTTCTACCGCTACATTGCAGTTTGAGCCTGTGGGGAAAAGAGCGAGTGTGGCGAGGTTTCTAGATGCTTCATGGGCGTCTAATAGTGCACCGAGGTCGAGATCAGTGAGGATGTCACCATTGTATACCAAGAGGGGATCAGGGCCGATGAAGCTGGCGATGTTCTTAATCCCCCCGCCAGTCTCTAACAGAATTTCTTCGTGGAAAAATTCGATGCTCGCTTGGTCGATTTTTCTCTCGGGATAGTAGCGATCCCAGGCTTCAGGGATGTGATGTGTATTAATAGCAAACGTGTCTATACCTGACTTCATGCAATGACGGAGGGCGTAGTTCACCATCGGCTCATGATAGAGAGGAACCAGTGGCTTTGGCAGCGAATTGGTCAGCGGCTTGAGTCTGGTTCCGAGTCCTGCACCTAGGATGAATGCTTTATGAATACTACTCACAGCTGTCTTCTAGAGTATGAGTGGTTTAAGGTCAATGTAGTATTTGATCGCTATTTTTGGGCGACGTTATCGGTCCTTGGGCAAGGGGCAATAGGCCTATGCTTTGCGGGTGAACTGCTTCATGTCAGGCGTAACTAGTATAGTAAATATTCCTTAGCGTATTGAATTCTTGGTCTCATGCTCAGGCCTCCAAGAAACCGCAGAAGGCAACGATCATGCTGAATTTAAAAGTTTGCTAAACATCAATTAAATAATACTATTCATTAGTTTAATCAAAAATTTATATGACATTCCCATCAACGAAGGGAAAGTTGTATTAATTAAATCTAAATTATGAAAAAATTACTAATAATTAATATCCTTGTTATTACAGCTGGTTTAGCAAACGCAGCCACGATTATCTCTTCTGGTTTTGATGGAAATACAGGTGCAACTATAATCACAGGTAACGCTGATAACATCTCTGGTTCCAGTAGTCTTACTGTATTCTGGACTGGCGATGAATCTGGCACTGGCAGTGCTCTGACTGCTATATCCCCTGCAGCAGGCTTCACTATTTCCAGGAGTGGTCAAAATGTATATTCCAACAACAATGTTGCCTTCATCGGACACAACCTGAACATTTTTGACAAAGCTAATCCCAGAGGTTATTCGTTCAAATTCACAGCTTCTGCTACATATGACCTTATCAGCCTTACTCTACTTGCGGGTCATACAACCCGCAATGGTGCAAATGACCGAGAGTATGCATCGGATCTCAGTGTCACAATTAGTGGTGGAGTTTTCACTGACACTACAAACATTGACTACTCTTCTGGTGATACAATCTTGATTCAAAACTATGATCTCACTGGCAATAGTCTAGTCGCTGGCACGCAATACACAGTAACAGTAACTAGTGCAAATCTGTCTGGACGCGGAGCTTACATGGTTTATGATGGCATCACCCTTGAAGGAGACATCGCCGTTGTCCCTGAGCCATCTTCCATAGCCTTTCTCGGACTAGGTGGACTTTCTCTGATTCTACGTCGTTGTAGGTAATTGCACGAATACGTTTTCGCACTATACGACAAAAATTGAGGGTTCAGCATTAGAGGGGATCCATTCATGAAGCATGTTGATTTTCTTGCTACCAAAGTAGAGATTCACCCCCAAAAAATAGTTTGCATCTGATTCTCTTTTAACTACTTTGTCAGATTGTGTAGGTGGGTATGTCTACCGTTAACTATCATGTTTTTTTTAATGCGTAAAACCCATGATAATTCCTTATTGTTGAGCCATTCAAGCCACTCTCTACCATTAAATTCACGATCCATGGCTAGGAAATCACTGTCTTGTGAGCCTAGAATTTTCAGCCCTTTTTTCATTATCAAAATGCGATGCTTGCTGGGTGAATTTCCTCGCTTATTTCTTTGCGGAAGAGTGACCCAGGTAATGGGGCTGGCGACCTTTCCAACTACGACCCCGACAGTGAGGACATTGATGTGAGTTTCTCCAAACTTCCAGTTAGTCCGATCCATGCTGAGGATGTATCCATTTTTCAATCTAAGTTTGTCAATATCTAGCTAAGGAAAAATCCAGAGTAAAAAGAAACGTTGAAGCTTACGATACTGACTCTCTTCCGAAGCGTTTGACTGCTGAAGTGAGTCGAGCTTTGAGAGGTTCACGCTACGTGACCTAATGACACCGATGATGAGACAAGTTAGAACTTTAAGCTGTGCTTTGTTTGATGTAGTTGATTGATTTAGAGTTCTTAATATTGCTTGGTAAGTGTCCATATCAAACTTGGCGATCTTGATGCGAAGGCAAGAAATAAATGATATTTTTTCACTATTTGTCATTTATCATAAGTTACTTACACGTCCTTTAGTAGCTTGTCATTTTTTGTCGTGTAGTGTAAAAACGCGTATCAAATTTGCGGATGGGAAGCTCTATCCGATCCGTATCAGCCTGACCTGTCGTGGGAAGATGACTTATTCAGTATTGCTTGGAAGACGGTTGCTCAATGGTCGATTTCTAATAGATTTAAGAAAGAGCTTCATGTTAGGCGAAGGCGAGATAAAATAAGTAAGCTCTGACAAAGAAGAGTTTTGACAGTTCCTACAAAAACAGCTTCTTTACTCACCTAATCCTTTTTTAAAGGTCCTATAGTTCAATGGATAGAACGCCGGCTTCCGAAGCCGACGATCTAGGTTCGAATCCTAGTGGGGCTACTTTTTATTGTTAATCAGATTTTCTAAATCCTTGCCGTATTTCACGTAGCTTTGGTAGCATTGATTCCAGTTTACTTTATCGGCTTTTGCGTGGAAGACAGTGGCGACGTGGGGTTCTATGGCGATGAAGCCCGTGTAGTTTGATTGTTGGAGTTCGGTGATAATTTTCTTTACATGGCTCTGACCTTCACCTGGGTAAGTGTATTCAGGTTCTACGTCAGCGCTGATAGGATTGATGCAGTCTTTTATGTGCACGTGGATGACGTGTTGTTTTATTTTATGGAAGAACTTTAGGCTGTCTTGCCATGGGAATGTTTCGTCGGAATTAGGCTTTGAGCGGTCATGTTGGAAGGTTGGGTTTCCGGTGTCGAAGATCAGTTTTAGATCTGGGACTTCGTCGATGAGGCGGAGTGTGTGCTCCGCTGAGAAGCCGGCCCAGTTCATGCAGTTCTCGTGAGCTGTGATGAGTCCAGCGTCTGTGAATTTCTGGGTTATCTCACGGAGTCTGCGGAAGCGTTCTTGCTTGTGCTGCTCTTGTCCCCATGGCTCTTGAGCGTAAGACATGACACGGACTATCTGAGTGCCTAGTCGTTTCATTCTTGGGATGCAGCGTTCGACTTCAGCTAGTGTGATGTCGAAGTCAGTTTCGATAGATTTAGCCCAAGTGCCGATCAGTGAGCCGAACTCAGCGATACGAATTCCAGTCTCTTTGAGTTGTGCATCAGCTTTATCAAATTCCTCGTCACTCAGGTCATGGATATTTTTACCGTCGATGCCACGAGCTGAGATGTAGTCCCATCCCAGTTCTTGAGTTGCTTTTATCTGAGTGGCTAAGTCTCTGCCTGCTTCGTCTGCGAATCCTGTGAGTTTCATTATCGGTTATTTTTTATATACCCGAGTGTAATCTACTTTCGTAGTGCTGGGTAGTTGTTTGTCATTTATGGGATCCCCGAGCCATTTTTCATTGGATACTCTGTAGTCGAAGATCAGGTAGTCCATTGAGCTCAGCTGTGGTGAGGCTGTGCCACCAGAGAGAACTAAAATTTTCATGATGAGAGTTGTTGTTGATTACTTAACGTCGATCCATTTTCCATCATTGCGTGCACTTTCGTAGATAGCGCAGATGACTGCTACGGCCTTGCGGGCTTCGTGGCAGTCTACGGATGAGCGGCGGTCTTCTTTGATGGCACTGACCACTTCTTCGAAGTTGCGTTGATGACCGGTGAAGTTGATGGCATTGGGATCGTTTGCTCCAAGGCCTTGTGCTCCTTCGGTGGACATGAGGTTAGAGTGGACGTATTCGTCTTCGGGGGCAGAGTTTTTGAAGTCCCAGACTTTGAAATGTTCGTCTGCTAGGAATGCACTTCCTTCGCTACCACAAATGTTTACTTCTGCTGGGTGACCAGTGGATGACCAGCATGCAGTGGATCCCTGGACGATTCCTTTGGCTCCGTTTTCGAATTCTAAAAGGGCGACAGCGGTGTCTTCGACTTCAATGTTTTCATGAGCTAATAGAGCCATGGAAGCGGTGACTCTGGTGACAGATCCGATAGTATGGATGAGTTGGTCGATGATGTGGATCGATTGGTTCATCAGTGCTCCACCACCGTCGAGTGCCCAGGTTCCTCTCCAGCCTGCGGAGTCGTAGTAAGCTTGATCGCGATACCACTTGATCGATGCCTCAACTAGCGAGAGAGTGCCGAAGCGGCCTTTCTCTACAGCGTCTTTGAGGACGACTACTGATTCGTTGAAACGGCGGTTAAGGATGGCGGCTAGAGTAACATTGTTTTTCTTTGATGCTTCGATCAATGGGTCGATACGTTGCGTAGTAACTTCAAGTGGCTTCTCACAGATGACGTGTTTTCCGGCATTGATTCCTGCTAGGGCTGGCTCTAAATGTATTCCTGATGGAGTGCCGACTGTGATGATTTCTAGCTCTGGGTCAGCTAAGAACTCTTCCATAGTCGCGTAGCTTTTGATCCCGTTTTTTTCGGCGAAGTCTGCTGCTCTTTCTGGGTTTCTGTCAAAGCATGAATGGAGGGAGCTGTCTTGCATTGCTTCGATCGCTTTAGCGTGAAAATTAGCGATCATTCCTGTTCCTACGATTCCGAATTTCATAATGTTTTTAGATTGTTATTAGAGATTGTAAATTGCTGCTTGGGTTACTCTTTGATACTGGGATTTCAAGTGTTACTACTTAATGGGTTTGATGAGGTTTTTGAGTTCGTTTGGGAGGATCCCTGTTAGAAGAGCTCAACGCGATGCCCCACAGGTTGGAGCGTGGACATAGTGACGCTTGAAGAGCCTGCCTTGCTTGAACAATTCCTCCATCGCTGGAGCATGGATGTAGTCCTTGCCAAATGAGGGTAGTTCCGGACGTAAGTCATCGATGCAGATTAGCAGGATATTAGGTTTCCGATCACTACCTTTAGTGGTAAATGCTAAGGGCATAAGACCAGTAGAGAGTGCTATAGTGAGAAGAAGTCGTTTCATTGTTGCGTTTGATTAAGTGGCGATGATTAGATCTAGAAGGTTACAAGCCTGCGTCACTTAGTTTGTTACGTTTGATAAATCCAGAGATACCGATGATCGCTAGTGCTGCTAGAGCTATCATTCCGAAGAGTCCGAAGTAATGTGCATATGGATCTGAGCTGTTGAATTTACCGATTATTGACCATATAGAGGCGTAGGATGCGATGCCTGCTGAGAAGATCATGAGGATGTTGATGAGGGTTCTGCGCTTTGGAAGTTCGTCTCCTAGTGCTGCTCTTGAGTTCATGAGGAGTAAGAATCCTAAGTAGGCGATCGGGAGGAGAGTGGTAGCAATAACTGATGCTGGGATAGCCATTGCTGCTTTAGCACTTCCACTCCATAGAGCTGGAGAGAATAAACCTGCGGTGGCTGGCATGGCCGCTCCGAGGATGAAGTATTTCACGTTGCCAATTTTATTAAATGCTTCACTGATAGCATATCCGTTCATCATCATGTGGACGAGGAGGGTGGAGACAGCCATGGCTAGAATTCCGATGCCGAAGATAGTTTGTGAGTTTTTTCCTAGGAATGGCTCTAGTGATTTGGCGAGGCTTTTCGAGTCTCTGTTAGAGAGCATAGCAGCTAGTTGGCGTTCGGCTAGCGGTGTGCCTTCTCTGAGAGCGATCTTAGTATTATCGTCTAGGTCATTGAAGGCTGACACTTGCTTAGAGAGTCGCTTATCGATTACCTTGTTATATGGAGCTTCCATTCCAGGTAGTGGCTTTCCGTCTACAGAGAGGATGTCACCTGACTGAGCATGAAATGATGCCGCAGAAGCAATGACTAGTGCTGATGCTCCGAGGATGAATGGGATGAATAAACCGAGCATGAGGTCGTAGCGAGAGAGTTCGCGATGTGGTTTAGACCAATTTTTCTTCTTGAGTGAATAGGGTAGTAAGAAGGTCATATTGATGCCGACTGCTGTTCCGAAGGCTGCGATGATTTTACTACGTTGCTCACCTGTGACGTATTCAGTCCAGTAGGATGAACTTTCACCAGTGGTGGCGATAGCTGCTGCAATCTGGTCTGTAGGTCTGAAAAGAGCTGTGAAGTCAGGCACATACCCAGAGAGGATACTACCCCACTGGACGGCTCCATTGTTGATTAATACAACGACTACGGCCATGAATACTAGGATGATGATGCCTACTAGAACTTTTAAGATGTTATCGATGAGAGCACTGGCTTTTGCATTTTTCTGTGAGATACAGATGAGTGTCATTGCGATGATGAAGAGTGAGCCAGTGATGATATAGGGGGCGTAGTCAGCTCCTACTTGGGATGTGAAATTTACTCCTAAATTATCCTCCAGAGCACCTCGACCTAGTGAAAACTGGGCGGCACAGAAAACGGTGTCAGCGATGACGGTAGCGATGAGCCAGCCCCAGGCTAGAGTGGGTGAGACTTTTTTCTCCATGACGCGGAATGGGCGTTCCTTACATGAGAGAGTCACGTAGGAAATAGCTGCAAGCATGATGATGCCACAGAGCATTGCGAGTGGCTGGAGCCAGAGAAATTCGTAGCCACCGATGACGCCGAGGTAGAGAGCTCCAACGAGTGATCCACCTCCGAGTGTGACTGATGCCTGCACCCAACCAGGACCAGACATTTTCCCATAGATCCCGAGTTTCGTGATGAAACCACCGTTCTGTGCTTTTTCGAGTTTTGATTGGTTTGACATAATTGATTTGATTGTTTGCTTTGTGCTTCGACCTGCGATGCGTGCGGGACTAATGACAGACGAAGGCTATATACTCATTGAGTTGAAGCCGCCATCTACGATCATTTCGTGACCGGTAATGAATCCTCCTGCATTGTTAGAGGCTAGTAAAATGGTGGCGCCGATGATCTCTTCAGGGCTGCCGAAGCGATTCATAGGTGTGTGATTCATAATGGAAGCAATACGGGATTCATCAAGGACGCTTTTGTTTTGTTCCGCTGGGAAGAATCCTGGGACGAGTGTGTTGACGCGGATTTTTTTGTCGGCCCATTCGCGAGCAAGGTTTTTACTGAGGTTATGAACAGCGGCTTTTGACGCTGAGTAGGAAAAGACTCGGGACAGAGGATTGAGCCCAGAGATGGATCCGAGGTTGATGATACTGCCAGCCATGTCTTTATCTAACCAGTATTTAGCGAATACTTGGCAACCGACTAATGTGGCTGTTAGGTTAACATTGAGGATGTTCTCGAATTCGGCAGTGGTGATGTCTAGAGCTGGTGTGGCGGCATTGATGCCAGCTCCGTTGATGAGGATATCGGCTCTGCCAAATTTAGCTAGGACGTCAGCAAGTAGTTTTTCGATGGATTGACGGGTGGAGATGTCGGCTGGAATGAAGTGAGCATATTCTCCGATTTTGTCGATCCGGGTCTGAGCTTTCTCTGCGTTTCTACCGACGATGACGACTGTGGCTCCTGCTTTAGCGAGTCCGCCAGCCATGTGACTGCAGAGTTCTCCAGTGCCGCCGATGACGACTGCTACTTTTCCTTCTAGGGTGAATAGTTTTTCTAAGTAATGCATGATTTTTGTAATGGATTGATTATGGCCAACCGAAAAAGTTCTTTGGGTTGTGGTAGCAGATGTCTGCGATGATTTGGTCGAGTGCTTTTGGTTCGTTTGGCATTTCTCCAGCTTCGGCTGCGTCGCCGATGTATTGGCAGAGGAGGCGGCGGTAGTATTCGTGGCGGACGTAGGAGGTGAATGATCTGGAATCTGTAAGCATGCCTACGCTGGTGCCGATGGCGCCGAGTGAGGTGAGGATGTCCATTTGTTCGCGGATGCCGCGGACATTGTCGAGGTGCCACCAGGCTGGGCCGTATTGGACGAGTCCTTTGGCTTGGCTGTTTTGAAAATTCTGTAGTGCACAGCAGATTAGTTCGGACTCGTTTGGATTGAGATTGTAGACGATGGTTTTGGCTAAGGATCCGGCTTCGTTGAGGGCATTGAGTCCTTCTATGAGTCTAGCGGTTTGTGGCCATGATCCCATGGTGTCGAAGCCGCTGTCTCTGCCTGTGACTTCTGCCATGGCACTGTTGACGCTGCGCTGTGGTCCTAGGTGGAGTTGCATTGTCCAGCCACGATCTTTGTTCCATTGGGCTACGTTTTTAAGAATATCAAATGCGTTTGAGTCAGTATTTGGCATGTATGGGATGCCGTGGTCTGAGAGGCGACAACCATTTTCGTGGAAGTGGTCGTGACGTTGTTTCAGAGACTTGATGAGTAGGTTATGAGAAGTAATCTCGTAGCCTACTAGTTCACCTAGTTCCTCGATAGCTTGAGGATCATTCGCTGTGAAACGATCTGGTCTGAAGGTGGGGTAGGTTTTGGTGAAAATGTCTGAGCTGTTGATGTATGAGTGAGTGCTTAGGTCGCTCGTTGGGTCATCTGTTGTGCAGACTAGTTCTACGTTGAACGATTTTAAAAGATCCTGGACAGAGAGGTCGCTTCGTTCTGAAAGTTGTTTGTTCGCTTCGTCCCAGATGGTTTTGGCGTTGTCGCTATTTAAAATAAGATCGATACCGAATATGCGCTTGAGCTCTAGATGAGCCCAGTGATGCACGGGGTTTCCCGGAGCAAGCGGCATGATGCTGGCGAAGGCTTCGAACTTCTCCCACGGTGACGCGTCACCAGTGATACTATTTTCGTCTACACCGCAGCCACGCATGATTCTCCACTTGTAATGGTCGTGCTTGAGCCAGAGTTCCCAGAGGTTTTCGAAGCGGTGATCGGCTAAGATTTCGGACTGAGGGAGGTGGGTGTGGAAGTCGATGATGGGCAGATTTTTTGCGACATCATGATACAGCCTCTGGGCTGTATCAGTGGTGAGGAAGATGTTGTGGTGAAGGTATCCCATGAAGTGTTTAGATTGTTTTGATCGAAGCGAGAGCTTTGCGACCTAGGTTTTTGGCTATAATATTTAACTCCTCTAACTCTGCGTCAGAGAAGAGTAATCCTCCAGCAGCTTCAGATCTCTTCGCCGCTTCAGCTTCAAAGTATCCTGGCAAGATCGCCTTTTCGTTGCCTTCTGTGAGGACGTTGTCTAGCACTTGCTTGATGTTCTCAGACTGGCTTCTACCTTGGGCGAAATCATGACCAGAGAGTGAATCTGGATGGATGATCTGGAAGAAAAATGAGGTGGTGTTCTTCTCATCTTCACTAGGCACTTTACGTCCACGGTGGAGAGGGAGTGAGCCGCCTATGTAGGCTGCGGTGAGTTCGTTGATGAGCGATAGTCCGTAACCTTTGTGTGCTCCGAAGGGGAGTAGGGCGGCGACCTCGTGTGGGTCTTGAGTTGGGCTACCGTCTTTGTCCACCGCGGTTAGTGGTGGTAATGTTCCGCCTTCACGTTTGAGTTGCTGGACTCGGCCCATAGCGACTGTTGAGGTGGCCCAGTCAATACAGATGGGGAAGCCTACGGAGTCCACGGTAGGGAATCCCCAACTGTGAGGATTAGTGCCTAGAGTGGGTGTTTTACCTAGAAATGGGACGACTTCTGCGAGTGTGGATGTGCAGTTAGTGTAGGCGATGTAGCCTTTCTTGGCAGCTTCGATGACGTAGCCAGCTCCCCAGAGATAGTGGAAGGCGTTGTCGACTGAGACGATACCTACACCGTGGATTTCTGCTAATTCTATAGCTCGATCAAAAGCGCGTATAGCGACTGCTTGTCCGAGCTTTTTGTTAGCGTCCCAGACTTCAGTAGCTGAGAAACGAGATGGTAAGACTTTTACCTCTGCTCTTGGGACACAACCTCCAACTGCGGAGCCAAAGAGATCGTCGAGGTGGAGTGCCTTGAGGGCGTTGTGGGTGTTATTGCCATGCCAGGTGGCTGCGACTGCCATGTCGGCAGCTTCTTGTGCTTCGTCCTGTGCGAATCCGCGAGCCATGAAGGCTACGATGACTAGGGCGTTGTGATCTTCGATTGAAACTACGTTCATATTTTCGGCTTTGCCTCATGTCATTGGTCAATGGTTATTAGTCATTGGGCCAGGACGATGAAGTGAAGTGGTTAGAGATTAGTGATGATGTTAGAGATGATTTGTTGTGGGGTGTCTTCTATGGAGACGGTGATGGTATGTGGCTCTTGGCTTGGGTCTTCTAGAGTTTCTAGCTGTGAATCTAGGAGACTGGAGGGCATGAAGTGGTCAGAGTTGTTAGATCGTTCTGTTAGGCGACTTAGTAAAGTTTCTTTAGTGCCGTGGAGGTAGATTACGGTGACGTTTTCTGCTTGTTTTAGAATGTTACGGTAGGTTTTTTTTAGTGCGGAACAGGCTGTTACAGTGCTGGTTGGGGTTTCTTGGGTGACGCTGGCTAGTTTTTCTAACCATGGTTGGCGGTCGTCGTCGTTTAGAGGAGTTCCGCTCGCCATTTTATCGATATTGGCTTGGGGGTGGAAGTCATCGCCATCGTAGAACGTAGCTCCCATTTTATCGGCAAGCATCTGGCCTACGGTAGATTTACCGCAGCCTGAAACTCCCATGATGATGATATTTTTCTTCACGTCATCGGTTTACGATGTTAGCACAGGCGTCTGGGCCTTGCTCAAGGATGGTGATGATATTCCTAGCAGCTGTAGTTGCCATGGCCGCATTTGATTCTGCGGTATTAGATCCTACGTGTGGAGTGATGAGGATGTTGTCCAAGGTGCGTAGGTCTTTGCTGGAATCTTGTGCTATATATGGTTCAGCTTCGAAGACATCTAGTCCAGCTCCAGCGATCGTGCCATTGCTGAGAGCATCGAAGAGATCATTTTCCTTCACTAAGGCTCCGCGTGCGGAATTGATGAGGATGGCGCTGGATTTCATTTTAGAGAGGAATTGTGCATTTACGATGTGCTTTGTAGCGGGGACTACTGCCATGAGGAGGACTATGTAGTCAGCCTTTGTAATCGCTGCGTCATGATCCTTTGTGTATTCAGTAAAACCAATATTTTCTTTCTGATCAAAAAAGTGATTTTCATCGATGATGTCTACGCCTGTGACGTTCATGCCAAATCCGAAGGAAAGTTTCTGGCAGAGATTTTGTCCAATTCTTCCGAAACCGAGGATCGCTACATTACGATTACACAGCTCAACCCCAGGGATTGGATTCCAGTTTCCTGCTTTTGTGTCTGGGTGGAGTGTGTGGAGATGACGTGAGGTGTTTCCGATCATCCAGCAAGCGTGTTCGGCAACTGCATTATCAAGAACGCCAGGTGTGTTTGCAACGTGGATTCCGTTGGCGGAGGCTTTGTCTTTATCGATATTGTCGTGACCTACTCCGTAGCGTGTGATGGTGCCGCCAGTTGGGAGTGCTGTGTAGAGTTCGTCGGTGTAGGGGTAGATGTCAGCTATGAAGGCTTTGATGTTATTCGCTTTGATCTCCTTGGCTAGGGGAGTCTCTCTTTCATCGGTGGGTTGGAAAACATAGCCAGTCTCTTGCTGGAGTTTCTCAAAGGTAGATTTAGCTTTGTTATAGGAAATTTCTGATACGAGGATGGTCGACATTTTTTGATATTGCGTCAAATTTCATTTTAATACAATATTGATTAACAGATATATATTTTATATTCTGCGACAATGAATACTAAGGAGAGCTGTAGTCAACCTAGTGTGCTGTATTTGGGTAAGCGTGAGGGGTTTGTTTCGTGCGAGATTTTACGTGGATTACTGTCGATGCGTGTAGAGGGTTATGATTGGGAGTTTGTGTGCATGCAGGAGAGTTTGTCTGTTCAAGAAGTGTGATGTGGATGGAGTGATTGCACGTGGTTTACCTATGGCGACTGTGGAGGCTTTGGAGGAACTAGGGATTCCTGTTGTTTTTCTCCGAGGCGGGGAAGGTGCGAGTACCACTTATATTAATGGTCCACATTCTGATGACGGGATGATTGGTCGTATTGTGGGTGAGGAGTTTAGCCGTTTGAATCTAGCTTATTGGGGATTTGTTCACTGGGATGGTGTGATGTGGCAGTAATCGGGGTAGATTATGTGAATTTAGTTCGTGTTCTCTCAGTAGTATTAATCTAGGTGTGGTTGATATTGGTCGAGCAGCGGTGATCCAATTGGGAAAGATGTTAGGAGAGGTAAAAGAGGGTGTGAATCCGCCTGAAAATAGTGCTGTGTGTGGTGTCTAGGCGTGGTCTTGAACGAGCATTTGAGAGCTGTGGGATGAGTCCAGCGTTGTTGATACGTGAGCGTCGCGTCGCAGCAGTGATCGATCTTTTAGCGGACGGGATGTCTAGTATCGAGAGCGTTTCTAGCCAAGCAGGTTTTTCAGATGCGGCCGGATTGTCGAATTTTGTGAAGCGTATGACCGGGAGGAATCCAGGGTCGTTTAGGAGGTGAGAGTGTGGATTCTAGGGGAAAGTGGGGAGAAAAAAGGGGTAAAGCTGGGGTGATTTGTTGGGTTGGGCGGTTACAAGCCGTCGCCACGTTAGATGAAGTCTTTGATGACGTCGTCTAGGCAGGTGATGAGGTGTTGCATTGTTTCCTCTGTTTCGTTGCCCATGTTAGAGATACGGAATGTTGTTCCTTTGATTTTTCCGTAGCCGCTATTGATGAGGAGGTTGTGCTTGGCACGGAGTGCTTGGCAGAATGCTGGGACGTTTAATCTGCCGTCTTTGTTGTCGATACAGAGGAGTGACTGTGACTGGTAGTCTTCTTGAGCGAGGTTTTTGAAGCCGTGCTTGGTTGCCCAGTCGTTGAGCATTTTGTTGAGCTTACTGTGGCGTGCGTAGCGGTTTTCTAGCCCTTCTTCAGCGATGGCGTTTACTTTCTGGCGCAGAGCGTAGAGGAGAGCGATGGCTGGTGTGGATGGAGTGTTGTTTCCTGCGTCAGCTTTAGCGAACTCTAGGAAATCAAAGTAGTAGCCACGGTTCTCAGTAGTCTTAGCCCGTTCGAGAGCAGCAGCAGAGACACCGAAGATTGAAAGTCCTGGAGGAAGAGCGAGTGCTTTCTGAACACCAGCTAGTAGAACGTCGATGCCGAGTTCGTCCATTGGAGTAGGAACTGCTGAGAATGATGACACTGTGTCCACGACGAGGAGAACATCGTCGAATGATTTGACTACTTCTGCGATTTCGCGAAGTGGGTTCATGACTCCAGTTGAGGTTTCGTTGTGCACAAGTGTGACTGTATCGAATCCACCTTCAGAGAGTTTAGCTCTGACTGCTTCTGGGTCGATTGACTCACCCCACTCGACTTGGATTTTTTCCGCATCTTTACCGCATGATTTAGCGACTCCATACCATTTGTCTGAGAAGGCTCCGCAACAGAGGTTGAGCACTTTTTTTTGAACTAGGTTTCTGATAGCTGCTTCCATGACTCCCCAGGCTGATGAGGTCGAGAGGAAGACGTTGTGCTCAGTGCCTGCGATTTTTTTGAGGTTAGGCTGAATAGATGCGTAGAGAGCCTCGAAGTCGCCGCCACGGTGGCCGATAATAGGCTCAGCCATTGCTGCATAGGTTTCTGGAGCAATATCGACTGGTCCTGGAATGTAAAGTTTAGGTAGAGACATGGTGGGACTTGTATGCAGGAGATAAAGATATTGCGCAAGAATTAGTAAAGTCATAACACTCTAACGAATGATAGATTGATGAGACTATTTCTTACCTTTAATCCATCTTGGATATTAACTAATAAACGCAACTTTTGATGGGCAGGAAGTAAACTGTTAAATTGACAAGGGAAAGATCCGAAAACCCTTCCCTTTTGATTCAGTAATTACTTCACTGCTGCCCGATCAGAAGAAGGCATGAAGCACATTACATCTGAAGAAAGACATATTATCGAGCATCTGCTCAGTTAAAATTTAAGTCCAACAACTATTGCAAAGCAGTTGGGGCGTCATAAGTCTACGATCATTCGTGAAATAAAGAGCAATGGTGACCACAGAAACGGGAAATATCGCAACGACTTAGCAGAGCGTAAGGTTCAAGACAGGCAAAAACTTAAAACCAAGAGGGGCGACTATACACCGGCTATTGAAGCTTATCGAGACTTTGGTTGCTGATCTGGCTGATACGATTTTAGCGGAGTATCCGGTCACGCAAGTGAGAGTGGAAATAGAGAAATTCATCATTCCGAATACCGATCACTTCGGAGTGGAGCTAGTGCGATTTGCTGAGTGGGGGAGTGAGTAAATTAGTTCACACTACACGACAAAAATTAAAGGTTCACCTCAAGAAAAACATCAACAATTAACTAACGAAGAGAAAGTTGCATTAGTTAGTTGAATCCAAGTTTCAAAATATTCTCCACAATCGTAAAACGATTATTGTATGATTATTGTGAAGTGTTAAGTCTTGGTTATACTGTTCGTAATCTGTGGCGTTTCTTGTGAGAGGAAGACATCTCCGTATATAGAACCAGCTAAAGAGGTGATTCCTGCGAGTGAGGCTCTTAAACGGAAATTCTTTGTGTTTCCTCACGTGGAGCGGAAGTTGTGGGCTGATCTGTTAGGTGCTGAGCTAAGAGGATCTGAGTCAGAAGTGGATGATATCGTTAGCCTACTTAATGCTAAGTATCCATTTCAGAATGATGAGGTGAGTATGAGCTTGGGAAGAATTTTTAATCTTCACTCCGATAAAATAAAAATGCCCTACTCTAAGAGCAGGGCATTGGGTAATTTTGTTTCCTAACAGAATCTTATCCAGTCGTTCTTAGGCCGGATGAGATGGCGTTGATGCTGAGTAGGATTTTAGGGAAGAGGTCTTCTGCTTCCTGTTCTTTTCCTTCTGCCTTGAGCGCTCGCCATTGCTTGATGAGCTCGACTTGCTGATGGTGGAGGACTTTTAGTGGTTCTTCACGGATTGCGAGTGTCTTGTTCATACGAGGGCGGCGCTGCTCGAAGTCACCGTTGAAGATGTCACTAAGGAGCCTCTTGGTGACATCAAACTCGCTGAGGATAATGTCCATGAATCTCTTTTTGAGGACATCATCTGTGCAGAGGTCAGCGTAGGTGATCATGAGGTTACGGTTGGCGCTGGCTAGGTTTGTTTCGACGTTGGTGAGGATGTATTGGAGGAAGACTGAGTCTTTTAGTCCGTCCTTGAGTGCTTGATAGTCAGCTGGGCTTTTCTGTTTGATAGAATTTAGAGCAGAGCCTACACCGAACCATCCAGGGAGGTAGAAGCGAGCTTGGGTCCATGAAAATACCCATGGGATGGCGCGGAGGTCATCTAGCGAGAAGTCTTTTTTGCCAGTTCTGCGTGATGGACGTGAGCCGATGCGTGAGTTTTCTAGTGCGTCGATGATGGTGGCTTCGCGGTAGAACGGGATGAATCCTTCTGTGTGAAGTAGCTCCTGGTAGGCGCCTTCAGAGCCTTTCGAGAGTGTCGGCATGAACTGGATGCATGGGTCATGCGGTGCTTTGCCGTGCTTGTGCTTGGCTGCTGTTGAGGCTGCACAGGCGATAAGAAGTTCGATGTTGTAGGTAGCGTTAGAGAGGTTCGCGTATTTCTGAGCGATGGTTTCACCTTGCTCGGTCATGCGGAAGTGTCCGCTGAATGATCCGTGTGGTAGTGCTTCCATGAACCACTGAGTGGGACCTGCTCCACGGGAAATAGTGCCGCCTCTTCCGTGGAAGTAGCAGAGCTTGATGCTGCGGGTGTTAGCGATGTCGACCATGGCTTTCTCAGCACGGTAGAGAGCCCACTGGGCTGAGAGAATTCCGCAGTCTTTATTAGAGTCTGAGTAGCCGAGCATCACTTGCTGGACTGGCTCTTTGTCGCTAAATCTTAGCTTATGACTGCGAAGGGTGAGTGGGTGATCTAGGAATCCTGCGAGTAGATCTTGTGACAAGTTCAGATCTTCTTTTGTCTCGTAGAGAGGGACGACTTCTATCGGTGATGCGAGTCCATTTTCTGTAGGGACTAAAATCCCGGCTTCTCTCTGTAGGAGGTAGACGACTAGTAGGTCTGACACTGAGCGGGTCATGGAGACGATGAATGATCCTATGCCTTCCATGCCGTATGCATCTACCTGATCTGCTATGACGCGATAGGTGTCGAGGACTGAGTCTGCTTCTTCGCCAGATCTGGCGGTGTCGTGTAGGAATGGACGAGCAGAGAGGAGTTCTACGGAGAGGAATTCACAGCGTTTTTCTTCTGACCATGTGGCGAAGTTTTCTCCATCTTCAATACTGGCAGCTGTGAGTAGCTGAGAGACTGCTTTGTCGTGATACTCAGAGTTTTGGCGGATGTCGATGGTGGCTAGGTGGAATCCGAAGATGGATAGCTTATGGCGAAGTGGACTGATAAAGAGCTTGATGAGCTGGAGGCAACCAGTGGAGAGAAGAGTTTTCTCTAACAGAGCGAGGTCAGTATCGAGTTCTTCTGGCTTTTTATAACCACCAATACCCTTGCTTGTGTCATAGAGTAGTCCACGGATGAGGTAGACGAACTGGCGCCATGGTTCTTCGCGGTTTTGGTAGAGAATATTAGCTACATAAGATGGATTAGATAGCTGGTTAGCTATCTCTTTTATGCGTTCTGTTAGAGCTTCCGGGATTTCTTGGGACTGCTTAGAAATGGTGAGGTGGAAGGCAAGTTCCTTGAGTTCCTTGCGCATCAGGACGATGGCATGTGAGCGGAGGTCAGCTAGTGTGTCATAGGTGACTTTTGGCGTGACTAATGGGTGCCCGTCACGGTCTCCACCAATCCATGTGCCGAATGTGACACGAGGTTGTTTGCCAGAGTTGCGGAGTTTATCGACAGAGAATCCTGCGTCTCTCCATGCTTCGATGAAGTGGGTGTCGAGTCGATTAAGAACTGCTGGATACATTTCGCGTAGGTAGTAGAGTGCGTTGCGTAGCTCTTGCTTAAGATCTGGACGTGTTATGTGGATTTCTCTGGTGCACCAGAGAGTTTCCATTGCTACGGAAATGTTTGCTTTGATGCGGCGACGTTCGCTGCCTGTGTATTTAGGGTGCTCGTTACGAGCGAGTTCTTCGTAGATAGCACGATGACGTTCACGAACTGTAGCACGCTTGGCTTCGGTAGGGTGGGCTGTGAGGACTGGTTCTACGTGGACGTCTTTGAGAACGTCTAGGATCTGATCTTCATCAAGTCCTAGGTCTTTCATGTCCTTTAGGGTGCGAGCCCAGAGGCCGCGGATGGACTCGGCGCCAATTTCGTTTTCACGCTTGCGTCGGATCGCAGCGGCTACTCTTTCCTCGACCATGTTGAGGAGCTGGAAGCCTATTGAGTATAGTTGCTGTGTGCCTTCTGGTGCTGAGGATTCAGGCGTGACGTCACGCCAAGGGAGGAAAGGGATAAGTTCGTCTTCACCGAGTGATGTCAGTGCATCAGAAAGGGAGTCGATAAGAAATGTTAGAGTTTCGTCGATAAGGGTAAAACCTTCGAGACGGAGGTTTTTGCGGTCTAGATTGATTTCTTTAGTTGGTGTGCTCACAGGCTGAGTATGTATGAGATTATCAAGCTGGTGAAGATGTTTCTGAGCTGGTGACGCATATTTTTACTAATGGGAGCCTCTGGCAGCCTACTTTTGCCAAGCCCTTGTAATTTGAGAGGAATCTAACTGCTATTGATTGTATTATTTGACTTTTTCTAGGGATTTATCGCTGGTTTGTGCTTGTGGGTTGATCAATTAATTGATGTTAGTCCTTTTGAGTGTCTTGTCTGGGTTCTACGCCACTAATAACGCATAGCGATCCATATTGTAGGTTAAATTACAGAGGGCATTATGCTGTCTGGTTCGTTGTATTCCTATCTTTCTAAATAGATCGGCTCCGATGTATTTCATCCTGCCAAATACATGTTCAACTCGCACCCTCATACGGCTCACAGTCTTATTAAATCGTTGTTGCTGCTCAGTCAGAGGTTTGTTACGATAGGCTTTAGCGATGATGAAGTCTTCTAAATTGTGATCCAGCATCACTGGCTCATTTTTCTCTGACTTGTAGGCACTATCAGCTAAAATAGCCTGGTCTTTTTTAGCTAACAGTTCCTCGAAAATCTGGCTATCATGCGTGCTTGCTGGAGTAGTGGCATAGCTGTCGATAAGTTTACTCTTTAGATCCACCTTGGCATGATTTTTATAACCGAAGTGGGTCTGGTTATTTTTCTTTGTCCAGCGAGCATCACAGTCTTTTTGTGCTCCCTTTGAAGTGTCTTTCTCAAAACCTTCTGGGCACTCTCCTTCTTTAATCTTTTTATTCTGGTCTTTGCTGTTGCGTTGTTTTGGAGCATCAACAAAGCTTGCATCAATGATGCTTCCTGCTTTAGCTATCAGGCCTTTCTGTTCTAACATTTGATGAAAACAGCTAAAGAGCTTATTACTTCCATCACGTCCGTCCTTCTCAATGAGTTCTTTAAAATCCCAAATCGTTTTAGCATCTGGAATGTGGTCACCCATTTGAAGATCTAGGAAGTTCATAAAACTAAGTCGATCGCCTATTTGATACTCCGTTGCATCATCACTTGGATCAGTGTAGCCAGGAAAGCATTCCAATCGATGATCGTTTTAAGCTTTAAGACACCAACAGTGCGCTTAGTCATTTTTTGCTGGTGCTCAATGGCTGAGAATAAATTGCCACCTTTTTCATGCTCTCGGAAGTTCATAAGCTCAATTTAATCTATCAGACAAATTTGAAAACATTAAAGCGGAATTATTATAGGCTGCTAGAGGCTCCCATTAGTAGTTTACTGATCTTCCTTGAGGCTTGGTTTGTGGTTTTTCTCCGCAGTTGGAGAGGTGGAATGGAGTGAATGGAGATTCATTTGCTTCTAACAGACCTGGATTAAACTAATAAACCGCACCCTGTTGCGAAGATACGGTTTATAAATGTTTAGATAATTCTTTTAGCCTAACTTAATAGGCTAAAAGAATTATGCCTCTGTAGTTTCAGCAGGAGCTTCGTCAGCTTCTGTTGTCTTAGGTGCGTCTACCCACTCGATAAGTGCCATAGGAGCTGAGTCACTTACACGAGCACCTAGCTTAACAATACGGCAGTAGCCACCTTGGCGGTCTTTAGCAGCTGGTGCTACTTCTTCAAAGAGTGTCTTAACTGCGTCTCTTTGGCGAAGGAATGCGATAGCTTGTCTGCGAGCGTGGAGATCTCCGCGCTTACCGAGTGTTACCATTCTCTCTGCGACTGGGCGGAGTGCTTTGGCTTTACCAAGTGTGGTGCGGATCTTACCGTGCTCGATAAGGCTGCATGTGAGGTTAGCGAGGAGTGAGCGAACGTGTGCTACGTCTTTTCCGAGTTTTACTGTCTTTTTGCGATTTCTCATCGTGATTATTCTTTCTAATTTAAGTGTTTTGACTATTCATCATTAAGGTTTTGGGCGATAAGATCTGCAAGACCTACTGGTGTTTCTTCTTCTACGCTGAGACGTGGTATCGCAAGTGATGGCATTGGTCCTGTAAGTAGTGATGGATCAAGTGACATACCGAGTCCGAGTCCGAGTTCAGTGAGTTTGTCTTTGATCTCATTGAGAGATTTTTTACCGAAGTTACGGTATTTGAGCATCTCTGCTTCTGATTTAAGAGAAAGCTGTCCAACGCTAGTGATGTTTGCGTTGTTGAGGCAGTTAGCAGCACGAACTGAAAGTTCGATTTCGTTAACGCTCATGTTAAGAAGCTTCTTAAGAGTTGCATTCTCTTCTGATTGCTCAGGAGCGGCATTCTCAAATTCTACAGCATCGTCATCGTAGTTCACGAATACATCGAGGTGATGGCGCATGATAGATGATGCTTGTAGAAGTGCTTCAGCTGGGTCGAGACGTCCGTCTGTCCAGATGTTTAGCTCTAGTTTGTCGAAGTCAGTCATTTGCCCCACACGAGTTTGACCGATGGAATACTTCACACGAGTAACTGGTGAGAAGATGGAGTCGATAGCGATGACGCCGATTGGCATGTCAGGACTCTTGTTTTCGTCTCCAGTGTTGAATCCACGACCTACTTTGATTTCAAATTCACAGTCGAACTTAGTCTTGCGGTCGAGTGTGCAGATGAGTTGGTCTTTATTGACTACTTCATAAATGTTGTCGTCAGTGATGTCACCAGCAGTTACAGGGCCTTCTTTGTCTACCTTGAGGGTAAGAATGCGTGGCTCCTTGTCGTGGTGCTTAAATTTAACTTTTTTGAGGTTGAGGATGATGTCTGTGACATCTTCTACAACTCCAGCGAGTGAGGAAAATTCGTGCTGAACGCCTGCGATTCTTACTGATGTAATAGCTGCTCCTTCAAGTGATGAAAGGAGAACGCGGCGGAGTGAGTTTCCGATAGTGTGACCAAATCCACGCTCGAAAGGCTCGGCGGTGAAGTGGGCGTATGTATTGGTCTCAGTGTCTTCGTTTTTGACGAGACGGTTAGGAATTTCAAAGCGATCAAGATGAATTGGCTTGGTCTCTTCTACTTCTTCGTTTGTTACTTCTTCGTTTGTTGTGTCTTCTGACATGGTGTCTATGTAGTTAGTCGGGTTTCCGCTCTGGCGAGGATAATTAGCGCCGCTACCATAGCATTGCTCAGAGGACCTACGACTGGGTTGACGATCTCGCAGGGCGGTGAATTAAGGGTGTAAGGGGCTTAAAAGCAAGCGTTTTTTTAGTAAATACGAGGTTTCTGCATGAGAGCGGGGAGAATCTCCCTTCGGTAAAGAAATGGAAAGCAATTAATGAGGAGCTCAAAGCTTAGAAAATAGAGTGTCCTGCTGCTCGCCTCTTGCTGCTAAATGTTTACATTATCTCCTGGGCGAACTCGTCTTTCTTGAAGATCTTGAACTGCTTAGCTTCTTCTCCTAGACCGATGTAGAGGGCGGGGATGGATAGTTCCTGGTAGATGGAGACGATGATGCCGCCTTTGCCGGAGCCGTCTAGCTTGGTGACGATGAGACCGTCTAGGGTGATGGCTTTGTTGAATTGGAGAGTTTGCTGGAGGGCGTTTGAGCCAGTGGTGGCGTCTACTACGATGAGTTTGGTGTGTGGTGCTGTTTCGTCTTGCTTGCTGATGGTGCGCTCTATTTTGGAGAGTTCTTCCATGAGGTTATGACGGGTGTGGAGTCTTCCTGCGGTGTCGCAGATGAGGAAATCTATGCCTTCAGTGATACAGCGTTGGTGAGCGGTGTAGCAGACGGAAGATGGGTCGGCGTTTGGTGCGCCAGTAGTGATGGGGATATCGAGGCGGTTTGCCCAGATTTGGAGCTGCTCTACTGCTGCCGCACGGAAGGTGTCGGCAGCGGCGACCATGACACTGTGGCCTTGGATTTTTAGATAGGTTGCGAGCTTGGCGGTAGAGGTCGTCTTACCTGTGCCGTTGACACCTACCATGAGAATGACGTGGGGCTTACCGTCGGTGCGGGGCAGGAGGTCTGGAGTGTCGGTAGGGAGGATTTCTGAGATGTGCTTTTTAGTGACTTCTACGATGTCGTCAGCGTTGACTTTTCTGCCGAGTGCTTGGAGCTCGTCGACGATGGTTATGGTAAGGCGAGCACCTAGGTCAGCGGCGATGAGGTCAGCTTCTAGCTCGTCCCAGTCGATTTCCGCTTTGTTGGTGAGTTTGTTGGTGAGTTTCTTGAAGAATCCAGCCATGAGTTTTGATTAGGTTATTTTTTGGGGATGTAAAGGGTGAAACTAATTTGAGATTGTGGTAATGAATCCATAGAGAATATTAAAAATAGTTTACTTAAGTGTAATAAACGGTCTTGTGCAATGGGGATGATATGTTAATTGTGACGATATTCAATTTTAATTATGGCAAAGACGCACGAAGAAATACTGAAGATCATTAAGGAAATAAGTCATGAATTTGCGATAGCTGGAGAATTCGTCGATGGTGTGGAGATCAATAGTGGACATATTAATAATACGTATGTGGCTACTTATGAAACGGCTAATGGTGAAAAAAGGCGGTATATTTTACAGAGAATTAACGAGCACGTGTTTAAAGATCCGTTATTAGTGATGCGTAATGTGGAGGCTGTGACTAGGCACATTAACTGGAAGGTCTTGAGAGTGAAGAAAGATTCTAGTGGTCAGACGCTGAATATTTACCCTGCTAGAGGTGGTAGATCGTATGTGGTAGGACCAAATGCTGGAATCTGGAGATGTTATAATTTCATCGAAGATTGCCATACTTATGATGTCGTGGAGAATACTCGCCAGGCTTATCAAGCAGCTAAGGCGTTTGGTTCATTCCAGGAGCTAGTGAGTGATATGCCTTTGGATGATATTGAGGCAACTATTCCTGATTTCCATAACACACCGAAACGTTATAATAGGCTGATGAAAGTAGTGGTTGCAGATCCTAAGGGGCGACTAGCTAGTGTGCAGGCTGAGGTAGATTTTATTAAATCGAGAGAACACCTGTGTAATAAGCTGGTGAATCTGGCTAAGGCTGGGGAAATTCCGGTGCGTGTGACACATAATGATACGAAGCTGAATAACGTGATGATGGATGCGGAGAGTGATGAAGCTGTCTGTGTAATCGATCTCGATACTGTTATGCTTGGGCTGTCACTGTATGATTTTGGAGATTTGGTGAGGACCGCTACGAGTCCTGCGGAGGAAGATGAGATAGATTTATCGAAGGTTGAAATGAGTATGCCTATGTTTGAGGCTTTGGTTGAGGGGTATTTGAATGGTTGTGATTGCTTGAGTCCTTTGGAAATCGAAAATTTAGTGACAGGAGGAAAGCTAATGACTTTAGAGGTAGGGATTCGTTTCCTTACTGATTATTTAGAAGGTGATGTTTACTTTAAAGCAGACAGAGAAGCTCACAATCTGGACCGATGTCGCACGCAGCTTAAGCTTGTGGAGTGTATCGAAGAACAAGAGGACGTTATGCAAGCGTTCGTGAATAAGGTCGCTAAAGCTCTTTAGGGCTTTAATATTTGAGATTACTGGAGTTTGTTAATTTCTTACTCCACGAGGCTTTTAAAGAAGGCACAGAGGCGATCTACTTCGCATTTGTTGGTGTAATTTTGCTCGACGTGGTTTCTACCAGCATTGCCCATTTTTATTAGTTTGGCGGGGTTGCTTATTAATTGGCGGAGTTTTTCTTCGATTGCTGAGGTGTCACCTGTGGGGACACAATAACCGTGAGTTCCGTTTGTAATGATATCTTTCCATGCACCAGCTTCGGAGGTGAGGACGGGGACACCGGATGCCATGGCTTCTAGTGGCGTTAGTCCAAAGCCTTCGTTTCGGCTGACGGAGCAGACTAGACTCATGGATCGGTAGAGGGCGGGGAGGTTTTTGAATTCTATTTCACCTAAGAACTCTACTTGATCAGTGAGACCAGCCTCTTTGATTTTTTGTTTTTGCTCTCTGAGGTAGGATTGAAATTTGGGGGTAGTGTTACCGCAGATGATGAGCTTGGCGGTGGGGATGTCTGTGAGGACAGGGATCGCTGCATCGATGAGGAGGTCGATTCCCTTTGAGGGACGGATGCGGCCGAAAACTCCGATGCGGATGTCTTGCTTTGGTTCCGCTGAGGGGAGGAACGTCGAAATGTCGATACCGTGAGGGATGACGATGTCGGCCGGATTTTTTAAGTAGAAGTCAGCGGCAGAGCAGGTAGTAATGATGGCGTCCATCTTATCCATGAGCCAATGAGTAAATCGTGAGTGGTGACGTTGTGCGGTAGAGGTGAAGACAATTTTGAGTTTAGCCCCGAATACTTTTTTGGCGATGAGAGCCTGAACCATTTCATCGTTTCTGCGTGCGTGAAAGATACGTGGTTTGCCGTTTGGGAGAGGAGATTTACAGAGTTTTAAGAATTCTCGGTAACTTAGGTATGGCGTGTCTGAGGGGAGGTGATGATTTCCTAGGACAGCGAGGGGCATGATCTCTTGCTGGTAAGGGAGTGCTTGGAGCATGGTGGAGGTAACGCCTGAAAAACGCTTGTTGGAGTTACCTAGGATGAGTTCTGCTCGGAGGTTCATTGTGTGCATCAGTTTACTTTTTGGTTACTGTGCTCTGTAGTTTCAGTGAGGACTATCGCTTGGGAGTCGATTTTGACTTCTGGTGAGGAAATACTGGTAAAGCTGACCGCAATATTTTTTGTAAATTGTTGGTGATTGCGGAGGAACCAGGCTCTGCTGGCTAGACCAGTGGCTTCTTTTTCGGTGGGATCTAGAGCGATGACGTCGTTGATCGCTTGTTCTAATGCTCGCTCGTTTACGTAGAAATTAGTGCCTAGGTGGCGTGGTTCTGACTTATCATGCGGGATTAGAATGCCTCGGTCTGGGGTGATGAGTTCATTCATCGGTGGTGCGTCGGTAGTTATGACGACCGCCTTGGCACTCATGGCTTCTACGATGTAGTGACCCCAGCCTTCTGAAAGTGAGGTGCAGAGGTGTATGCCACTTTTATTAGAGAGCTTGATGAGTTCTCCATAGGGTAGGTGCTCGGCGATGAGGGTGACGTTAGATGGGAGCGATTCTTTCTCAGGGGCGTTGTCTTTATTTTGAACAATCGTGAGGAGTGGCCATTGTGGGTTTTTTACCCAGAGCTTGAGAATAGTGTCGGTGCCTTTGAGAGTGGAGCGGCCTGCTAGGTGGAAGAATTTGCCGTAGTTTGGGATCTCGTCGTTCACGTGGACGTCCTTGGAAGTGAAGCTGGTGAGGTGGGTTTGAAATTTGTAAACTTCGCTATACTTGGAGAAAATTTTTAGAGCATGCTTAGATTTACAGAAGATATGATCGATTCTATTGAGTTTATTGAGCTGACGTTCTGGGTAACGTTCTTGATTCGGGATAAGAATGTTGATGGGAGCTGAGTCAAACCAAGCTGAGAAGGTGCGCTCAAGGAAGATGTTAGCATCGAAGTCGGGCTTCTTTTTAATGATTTTACCGAGTAATGATGACACGAGAGATTTTCCGCGGCAGTGGCTGAAGGTGACTTTGTGGTCAGCACTCTCTAGGGTCGTTTGTAGTAGGTTCGCGTCGCTATCGAGTCCTACTTCGTTGGTTCGTGCGATGATGTTAATGTGCATGGTTATAAAATAAAATTGAATGTTTGTAAGTTGACCTCTGATTTTGGTTTTGGTCAATGCTAGATAATGATGCTAGTTCTATAATCTAATTGTCCTTGCTAGTTCAGGTGGATTAATTAGCTTAGATTTCTAGCTATAACAGTTGATACAATAGTTCAGAATGATCTGCCAGTGGTGATAATCCAGTGATGAAAAAAATACCTACAATGATAGTGACGGGGGGAGTAGGATTTATCGGCTCTGCAGTTTGTCGGTATCTGGTTCAGAATGATCTAGCTCATGTGGATAGATCGATCACTGGACCGCAAGGTTTCATTCAAACTAATGTGGTGGGGACATCAGTCTTGTTAGATGCTTCATTGAATTACTGGAGAGATCAGGGGAGGCCTGAACAGTTTAAATTTCTCCATGTCTCTACTGATGAAGTTTATGGGTCGCTCGGTGATGAGGGATTGTTTGATGAAGAGGCTACGTATGATCCATCAAGCCCATATTCAGCATCAAAGGCGGCTGCGGATCATCTAGTGATAGCGTGGAACAGGACGTATGGTCTACTAGTGCTTATCTCAAACTGCTCTAATAATTATGGACCGTATCATTTTCCTGAGAAGTTGATCCCCTTGATTATTATCAATGCTCTGTAGCATAAAAAATTACCGAGCTATGGTGATGGCTCCAATGTGAGAGATTGGCGACTATGCAAAAGTGCTTTGGCTGATCTGGGCAGAGGGCAGATCAGGGGAAAAGTATCACGTAGGTGGAGGAAATGAGAGAACAAATCTTGAGGTCGTGCAGACGATTTGTCGGATCTTAGATCGGGTGACTGAGGATGCTCTAGAGGGAGGCTTCGAGTCATTGATCGAGTCTGTGGTAGATAGCCCTGACCATGATGTTAGGTATGCGATTGATGCTAGTAAGCTAGAGAATGATTTGGGGTGGGGTGCTGAGGAAAATTTCGAATCTGGAGTGAAATCTACGGTGGAATGGTATCGATAAAACGAATCTTGGTGGTGGCCTATTTTGGCAGTTAAATACTCTAGCGATAGGCTAGGTTTATAGTAATAGGTGATACCACTTCCAGCTTGATATTAGACACCTATCAATGAGTATTGATCACTGATAGGTGGTTAAGTTTGATTAGCGTTGTGATGCAGGAGGTCAGCTTAGCTGATAAGATCCCAATCTAGCGGGGTTCCTCGGGAAATTTCATTTCGTGCTGTTTTAGTGAGCACTTCTTTGAGGTGCTTCGGAGCTAGACCAAAGCCTGGGCGGATTGAGCGGATATTTACTGCTGTAAGGATCTCTCCTGCTTTGATGTCTTCAACGACGAATAGGGAACGTCTGAACATACGAGACGCTACTTGTGATGGAGTTAGCTCGTAAGATGGGTGACTGATAGCAGATTGAGCATTTCTTACAGATGTCACCATTTCGTTGAACTCATGTGGTTCTAGTGAAAAGTGTGAGTCTGGACCACCGTCAGATCTTCTGAGAGTGAAGTGTTTTTCGATAATAGTTGCACCAAGACTCGTGGCAACTACAGGGATCGTGATGCCGAGTGTATGGTCGGATAGACCGGCTGGACAGTCAAAGCTTTGGCTGAGATCTTGAATCGTGGAGAGGTGCATTTCATCTGCTGGAGCTGGGTAGGCACTGACGCATTTCAGTAGAGCTACTTGAGTGCAACCATTGTCACGAGCGACTTTAACTGCTTCCCCGACTTCTTCTTTAGAGGCCATGCCTGTTGACATGATCATTGGTTTACCCGTCTTGGCAACTTTGGCGATTAGGTTGTGATCTACGATTTCGAAGGATGCTATTTTGTAGGCAGGAGCGTTGATACTTTCTAGGAAATCGACAGCGGTGTCATCGAATGGTGATGAGAAGCAATGCAGTCCGTATTTGGCAGCTTCGTCAAAGATCGCTTGATGCCATTCCCATGGTGTGTGGGCTTCCTCGTATAAATCATAGAGCTGCTGACCTTCCCAGGCGGTACCTTTTTTGATGGTGAAGTATTCGTTATCACAATCGATAGTGATGGTGTCGGCACGGTAAGTTTGTAGTTTGATAGCATCGGCACCAGCATCTTTGGCAACTTTTACGAGAGCGAGTGCGTTGTCAATGTTTTTGCCATGGTTGGCTGAGAGTTCAGCGATGATATAGCAAGGGTGGCCAGGGCCGATTTTTTTGCCAGCGATTTCAAATGTGTTCATGATGACTGTGTGTTTGTTAGGCACATTCTGACTTTGTCAGGCTGCTGAGGTGAAGGGTAATCTTTATAGTGAGCTTTTACGAATGATTTTACAGAAGCGATATTCTCTGGCTTGATCCATGCGGTAATAGCTTGTTGAGGATAGATTTCAAAGAAATAGTCGGCGGCTTTATTAAGAATGAGGGGAGCTAAGCCGAGACTACGACAGTGAGCAGCAAGGTTGATGGAAATAATGGATTCACCATTAGTCTCGGCATCTCTGTTAAATCTTATGACTCCTAGTTTTTCGGAGGATGATTCTATGATGAGTAAGGTTATTTCGGGAGAGTTTAACTGAGTGTCGAGCCACTTTAAATGATCTTCCCATGGGACAGGATAGGAGTTAAACGAGGCTGCACGAGTGATCGGGTCATTGGTCCAGTCGTGAAGATCTTTAGCATCATCTTGCGTGCCTAGTCTGAGGCTAATGCCAGGGAGCTTCATTTCCTCACAAATACGTTTAGTGCCTTTACCGTCTATGATTTTAGAAGAATTATTAGAGATATTTAGTCGCTGGTCAGAGTTTAGTAAGTCAGTGAGGTTGGTGAATAGATACTCTTCTCCTCTGGCGTCAGATAGCTGAAGTGCTAGATTTTTATCTAACATAGCACTCAGGATGTTCTTTTGATTGTCTGCTGTGATGATAAGTCCAATAGAGAGCCCACAGTAGGCTAGCTCCAGAGCAGTAGTGCTGGGTGAGGAAATGGCCGTGTCCGCCCACTGGTAGAGATCTCCCATGGATGGAGGTGAACTGATGAGTTCAATATTCGAAGCATTAATAGAATGCATTTTTCCCGTGGCTGGATAGGCCGCTCCTAATATGACTTTGATATTAAGATTCTGATTATCACTGTGCTTGAGTATTTCTTGGCATACATAGAAACTAGCTTCTTGAGGGTCAGATCCCCCCATGGTCATGAGTAGATTTTTTGCTGTTGGTGTAGTGGGAGTTATCTGTGTGTTTAGAATTTCTTTTCTGAGCAGGATGTAGTTAGATCCAGCTAGTATAGTAGTGCTGTTAGGCGCATCTGTGTAATCAGCGACTGCTTCGATGTTAGAATGAATGACTATGTCAGGATCGTGAAAGTCTTCACAGCCGTAGTCAGAGACAACGGCTAATTTAGTGCGACTAGGAAGTTTCAAAGACTCTTGATAGGCTGGTGTGAAGGAGTAGCCATCTATGAGTAACCAGCGAGGTTTTAGATCTTCAAGGATTGCTGAAGTTTCTTCTGTTGTTACTGAGGTGTTTTCTAGCATCTCAATGCTGCAGTTCTCAGACTCTAAGCGTTGGTGAATCGACTCAGGTAGTGTTGCGCAGATATAGGTGCAGTTTCCTCCCCGGCTGATCCATTCTTGTGCGATAGCAAGTGTGCGCATGATGTGACCAGTTCCGCCTTGATGTGAGGCGTCAGCACGAATCGCTAGAATGGGACCGTTCATATCAGATTTTCTTTTGCTCAATGGACGCGTTGATGGTTTCCCAGCCAGCGTTACTTTCTACTAGCTTGAGGATATTTAGCCAGCTCGTTGGGGCAGGTTTAGCATCTAGGATTTTATACAGTAGATCGTGATCCTCATTGGTGTCCAGTGTCCAGCGGTGATGTGATAGATCTTCTGGATAGAAAATACTCTTCTGAGGGAAGAGGTTTGGCTGAGTATTGATAAATGGAGTCACATGCTCACGATCAGACATCTGAGTTGCTTTTTTCCATGCCTTTTCCAATGCTGAAAATGTAAATGCCTCTATATCTAGACCACGAGGGAAATGCCTCGGGATTAGAACGTTAGCGGCGTAGGATGTGTTTGGGAAATTAGCTTTAATAGTATTCACAACCTCATCGATGATAGCAGGGTCTAGAAGAGGACAATCAGAAGTGACTCTAACAATGATGTCCGCAGGGAATAGACAAGCCGTTTGATAGTATCTGTCTAGAACATCAGACTCAGAGCCTCGATTGTGAACCCAGCCTTTGTTTTCGCAAAAACTAGCGATCTTCTCATCCGCTGGTTCTGTAGTCGTAGCGATGACTGCTGTATCTACTGAATCGGCTAGTTGGAGTCTCTGAAATGCGTGTTCGAGAAATGTTTTACCATTCACTTCCATAAGCACTTTGCCAGGGAGTCTAGTGCTTCCCAGTCGAGCTTGCATGATCGCTGTTACTGATGGCATGGGTTTGATTTATTGGTTTAAGTTTTTGATTGCTGCGATAACTCTCTGCACGTCTGGATCAGTCATACTCGGGAAGAGTGGTAGACTGAGAGCTTTGGAATAATAGGTCTCAGAATTTGGACATTTTCCAGCGGCGTATCCGTAGGTATTTCTGTAAAATGGTTGTAGGTAAACTGGGATATAGAGAACTTGTGAACCAACATTTCTCTCTCTGAGTTCAGTCATGACAGATGTGCGTGTCTTACCGAGGTTTTCGAAGTTGATTTGCACTGAGTAGAGATGCCATGAAACATGATTAGCATCTTGTGGTCTGAGTGTTTTTGGTGTTTCTAGGAAATCTAGCTCTGCAAATGCTGAGTTATACATGGCAACTATTTTCTGACGTCTTTGAATGATTTGGTCTAGTCGTGATAGTTGACTCAAACCTAAGGCGCACTGTATATCAGTGATACGAAAGTTATGTCCAAGAGCAGTCATTTCATAATACCATGGACCTTTTTCAGTTAAGGCAGGAGTATCTGATCCTAGACCTTGGAACTGCTCAGCATCACGGGTCATGCCGTGTGTCTTGAGTTGTCTCAAACTCTGTGCGTATTCATCATTATCAGTGATGACGATTCCGCCTTCTCCGGTAGTGAGTGTTTTTACTGGGTGGAACGAGAAGACAGTCATGTCAGCCCATGGGTGTCCACCTTGTTTGTAGGCTTTGCCATCGATTTCAAATCCTCCGCCAGTTCCGTGGCTAGCATCTTCGATAACGACTGCTCCACGGCTTTTAGCAAGCTTATGGATACGAGGCATGTCACAGGACTGACCAGCAAAGGAAACAGCAACGACAGCTTTTATGTCATCAGTCCACATTTTCTCTAATGCATCTGGACAGATGTTATAGGTGGAAGGATCGATGTCACAGAAGTCAGGAGTGGCTCCCACGAAGGCGGCACAGTTTGCTGACGATAGAAAGGTATTAGGGGAGGTGATGACTCGGTCACCTGAACCTATTCCAGCAGCCCTCATGGTAAGATCGAGTGCTGCTGTTGCATTGCAGACTACGATGGCATGTTTTCCGCCTACATATTCTGCAAATTTATTTTCAAATTCATCCATACGGGGGCCACAAGTCAGATAGTCTGATATTAAAGCGGCGACTACAGCTTTAACATCGTCGTCGGAGATATTCTGTTTGCTGTATGGGATGAAATTTTCTTGGGTCATGATTTACTGATAAATTAACCTTCTACATGAGTGGCAATCAGCTCTTCGAGCTGGCTGACTGATAGGAAATCTTCGTTGTCGCCTGAGGTGTAGTTGAAGCCACGGGGAACTAGTTCAGCGTTGAAGTGTGTCTTGAATTTTTCAAGATCCCACATTGGTAGTTGTGGAATGATCGCATAATAAGTTCCGAGGTCGTAGGTGGTGAATGAGTCAGAAGCAGTGATCATTTCTTCGTGGATCTTCTCACCTAGGCGGATTCCAATAACTGGGTGTTCACATTCTGGTCCTACAGCCTGTGCTAACTCAGTGATGCGGTATGAAGGTATTTTAGGGATGAAGATTTCGCCACCCCAAGCGTTATTGATGGCATGGAGAACCATTTTGACTCCATCCGCTAGTGAGATGTTGAATCGGGTCATTTTCTCATCAGTAATAGGTAGAACGCCAGTTTTTCTTTTGTTCATGAAGAAGGGGATGACTGAGCCGTTAGATCCCATGACATTTCCGTAGCGGACTACTGAGAATTTGATGTCTTGATTACCTATGATGTTGTTGGCTGCTACGAAGAGTTTGTCGGAAGTTAGTTTAGTAGCTCCGTAAAGGTTGATCGGTGCACAGGCTTTATCTGTGGAGAGAGCGACTACGCCTGATACTCCGCAGTTCAAACTGGCTTTGATGACATTTTCAGCTCCAGTGATGTTAGTTTTCACACACTCGTCAGGATTGTATTCTGCGATGTGGACGTGCTTCATTGCAGCAGCATGGATGACTACGTCGATACCTTGGAATGCTCTGTTCATACGGTCAATGTCTCGCACGTCTCCGATGAAGAAACGGACCTGAGGATATTTGTCAGCTGGGTATTCCTGAGCCATGACAAATTGCTTTTGTTCATCGCGAGAGAAGATGACTAGGCGAGAGACTTCTGGCCACTTAGCTAGTATCGTTTTAGTGAGTTCTTTTCCTAGTGATCCAGTGCCGCCAGTGATGAGTATTGATTTTCCGTTAAGCATAAATTTTATGTGAATTTGTGATTATTTTAAGAGCCTGACAGGGATTGCTTGTGTTGCCATGTATTGTTTGGCTTTTAAAGGTGTTTGTTCGGTGAAGTGAAATATGCTGGCTGCTGCTACTGCGGCGGCTCCTGAGTCGATGACTACTTTTGCCATGTGTTCATAGCTTCCTGCACCGCCTGAAGCTATTACAGGGATTTTGACTGCTTCTGTGACTTGTTTGGTAAGATCGTAGTCATATCCTTCCATTGTTCCATCTTTATCTACTGAGGTAAGTAAGATTTCTCCAGCTCCTAGGGCTTCTAGTTCTTTCGCCCATTCGACAGGGTGGCGGTCTTTAGTTTGACTGCCAGAGTGGCTACTGCATTGATAGATTCCGCTGCTATTTTTGATATAATCAATACTAGCGACTACGCATTGTTTTCCAAATCTGTTAGCTGCTTCAGTGATGAGCTGAGGTTTGTCATAGGCGATGGAGTTTAGCGCAACTTTGTCGGCGCCTACTCGGAGTAGCTTTTTAAAGTGATCTACATCAGTGACTCCGCCTCCGACTGTCATTGGGACGAAGCTTTCTTGCGTGAATTCAGCTATTTCTTCGTAGTCTGGCTCTATTCCTTCTGAGTATGCATTGATGTCTACTAGGATCAACTCATCGACGTCACGCATATTATAAACCTTAATAGCGGGGAGCACTGTGCCGACTCTTCGCCAGCTGTCGAATCCTATGCCTTTGACTAGACCAGGGCGCTTCCAGAGGAGGGTGGGGATCACACGAGATTTCAGCACGACTTTATACGGTGACTGGGATGTTGATGAAGTTTTCTAACAGCTTGAGTCCAGCTTTCGAGCTTTTCTCAGGATGAAATTGAGTGCCCCAGATATTACCATGAGCAACAGATGAGCTGAAGCCTCCAGCGTAGGGAGTTTTAGTTACTGTATGATCCCCAGTATTATCAAAATGGTAGCTATGGACGAAGTAGAAGTCAGTCAGATCCTTAATTCCTTCATACATGGGATGCTCATGGTATTGGTTGATTTCATTCCAGCCAATGTGTGGGATACGTTCACCTGCCTGAGCCTGCATTTCACGGATCGTTCCTGGGATTAGATTTAATCCTAATTCACCACCACCTTCATCTCCCTTAGTGGCGAGAAGTTGCATGCCTAGACAGATTCCTAAGATCGGGATTTTTTGTTTAGCTGCTTCTAGAATAGCATTTGCCATTCCCGATGATCTAAGGTTTTCCATGCCTTCTTTAAATGCACCGACACCAGGGAGGACGATAGATCCAGCGTCCTTGATGTCACGTGGCAGATCTGAGATGAAGCAAGCTGCACCTGCTACTTCTAGCGCTCTCTGGACGGAAGTGAGGTTACCCATTCCGTAGTCTATGATCATGATACTCATTAGTCGTTGTCGTCGTTTACTTTAGTGAGGTTACCTTTGTGGTCTTTACTTAAATTACCACGTGCGTCTTTTTGGAAGATTTTTTTGTTGGTGAATTTATCACAAATGGAGGTGAATTCATCTATGGTCATTCCGATTTTTTTTAGAATCTGGTCGAGTGATTTTCCAAGGTAGCTGAGAGGGAACTTGCCGTCGTGTCGTTTGACGAGCTCAAGGCCTTGAGCTCGGGTGATACGTCCTCTTCTGATGTGTAGTGACGCAATATCCGTAGCTCTTGCAAAACCAAACTTTAAGAATTTGAAGTAATCGTGAATTCCATGTTGGTGGTTATCTAGGTTTTCGTAGTTTACTATAGATCCTTCAACTGTGTGAGGGAGTGTCTGGAAGCCGTAGGCCTGTGCTAGTAGAGTATTAGAGTAACCATCCCAAGGAATGTAGTGGCCTAGGAAAAGTCCTGTGATCTTTGCTTCCTTGAGTTCTTCATCAGTCGGGTAAATATAAGGGATCAGGTCTTTTTGTTTAATGTCATCGACTCCTTCAAGATCGCTGACTCTGAGGCCTAGTAGTCCTCCGAACTCTTCAAGCCATCTACGGTCTAGTGAGTTGGAGTTTGCATTGGCTGCTGGTCCGCCGTATTCGTTTTGTGAATTTTCTCCCCAGATTATAAGTGGAATTTTATACTGAGTAGCGACACGGACAGGGATGGTGAAAATACCGACGTGTTCAGGCCAGGCAATGTCACCGACTTGTTTTAGTCCGATGTTATTGAGCTTGGCTCTGACATTTGGGTTCGGAGAGAATTCTAGTAAATCAACGCCGAGCGCTTTGATGTTTTCGATATTGGCTCTGCCTATCTCCGCGAGGTCACATGCATGAGCAGTTACGCAGAGTGGTGTCATTCCTAGTTCGAGCATTTTGATGACTTGGAATGTAGAGTCTTTACCTCCACTGACTGGCACGACGCAGTCCCAGTATGATCCATCTTTATTACGATAGTGGTCTAGAACTTCGTCTAATTCAGTGAGTCGCTCGTCCCAGTCTACTTCTACACGGCTAGCATAGTTAGTGCAGGCGTTACAGACTCCTTCGTCATTAAAGCTAAGGTTGGGTTTTGTGTCAGGTAATAAACAGTTTGTGCAGTAAGAAATCATTATTTTAAATATGTTATTTGTTAGTGGAGTAATTATCATCAAAAAGTAAACGTAACTTTTTCAGAGGCGTAAACTAGAAGCATAAATTTCAAAGGAGAAAGGGTTTAATGACCCCCCCCCTTCCCTTTTGGGTCAGTAATAGCTTCATTATGCCTCTGTTCAAAAGTGCACATGAAACATATTACATCTGAAGAAAGGCATACGATTGCTCACCTGCTTAGTCAAAACAAATCGCCAGCTCAAATAGCAAGAGAACTCAACCGTAGTAAATCTACGATCATTCGTGAAATAAATCGTAATTGCGACCAAAGAAGCTCTGAATATCGCCATAATCTAGCCCACAAAAAGCATCTGAGAGAATAAAGGCTAAACCCAAACGTTGCTTCCTCACAGAGGATATGCGCCATTACATTGAAGGTAAATTAGAGAAAAAAATATAGTCCTGAACAAATTGTGGGAATCTCTAAAAGAAAATTTAAACCCTGCGTCAGTCATGAAACTATCTATCTCTATATTTGGAAGGACAAGAAGAACGGATAAACTCTCTATGAGTACCTCCAGGGTAAGACTTCCGCCGAGGTGACTGAGGCTGCCATAGCTAGTTACATCCACTCAAAGAGAGCTTGCACACTATTACCTCCGACAATGGAAAAGAATTTTCAGACCATGAAGTAATCGCAACAGAATTAGAAATTGGCTTCTATTTTGCCCAGTCAGATCATAGTTGGGAGAGAGGTTCTAATGAGCATCTCAATGGTCTGATTCGACAACATATCCCAAAGCAAACCAATATTTTGGAGCTAGATGAGAGTTACCTCAGAGAGGTTGAAAAAGCTCTCAACAGTCGCCCTAGAAAGCGTCATGACTTTACAAAACATCAACAATTAACCAAAGAACAGAAAGTTGCGTTAGCTTCTTGAATCCGCCATAAATAAAAAAGGTTATGTGGTGAATTTCTCTATGGATTTGACTATTTCATTAATGCTGTGATCTTTGGAGAAGGCTGAGTTTCGGAAGTATTCTTCATCAATCACACCAGTGAATCCAGATTCATAGATAGCTCTAAGGTATTGACGTATTTCTAAATCAGTCGCTGTTTTGAACTTATCATTTAAGATATCATTGATCGCTGAGGAGATAGATAGCTGGTCGGAGACTTTGACGATGCCAGTTAGGTTCTCGTAGAATATCGTTCCAAAGAGGAAAACAGGTTTTTTCCTAAATACCGCTTCCCAGCCGACTGTGCCTGTGATGGTGGCTACAGCTAGTGAATTATTAGTGAGTTCTAGGGAATCGGTTTTGAGATGAGCAAATTTCACATTTTTCTCAGCGGCTAATACTTTGTAAAACTCTGGAAATCTCTGCCAGAAGTGCTGTTGAGGGTGCTCTTTCACGATGACATCAATGTCAGATGGGAGTGAGCGAGCTAGCATTAGGATGGCGAAGTATTGGTCAACGTAGATGCCACCGAGTGGGCATGTTGTCGCCTCTGGCTGAAAATGCAGAGCGAAATAGATGTAGTTATTTTTAGGCAGAACGGTGAGCTTAGGGATACGTTGATAAGCTATCCAGTTAGGTAGGGCGTATAATGGCTGGATATAGCTGTGAGTTCTAAAGATCTGCTTTTGTTTTCTATAGAGACGTTGTTTCCAAGTGAGTCCAGTCGAGTTCATGTAGAATGGCTTAGTGAGTCCCTGTCTGTCTGAGAGTTCTGTTTCTAGATGTTCGGGGAGTTCACACCCAGAGCTTTCACTGCGTAAGGCATCACTGATCTGACCGTAGATGTTCTCTATGTCGTTGGCATGGAAAAAGGAGTCTTTGACCTGAATCTGGGCGAAGAATGAGGATTTAATCCCGAGGTGCTGAGCTAGGTTATGGATGATGTAGTCAAAAGTATTGTGGGGAGTAATCGAGAAAAGTATTTGATCGAATTTATAATGCTTAAGGATCGCGTAGGCACTGGCTAACTGTGCTAGATAGGTACGTTTACGGAATTCATAGCGCCGGTATTTAATCGGGCTTTTATGGTTTCTATCCATCATCTTGAGACAGGTCGTCTCGATGGGCTGCATTTTCTCAATGATCTCTCTAGAGGGTAGGTTAGGATCTGGATTTCCTAGGAAGGTGTCGTGTTTATAAATCTCTCGCTGAGAGATGAATATGGCGTCATGATCTTCGAGGTAGTTTTCATGACTCACGAGGCCGACTTTGTCATAGCGAAACTTGGCTAAATGTTGCTTCAGAGCTTCCTTATGATGGCTTTGCCAAAATCCACAAAATAAGATTTTTTTAGTAATGTGTTTTGCTGCCATATTAGTGAATGATGAAATCTGTTAGAGCTTGCTTGACTGAATTTTTATTTTCTTCAGGAGTGAGGTGTGAGATCTCAAAGTAGTCATTATCGACTGCTCCATGATAAGCTATTTCGTTTATGTAGTGGAGTAGCTTTCGAATGTTTGAGAGTTCGCATAGTTTAAAGTCTCCGCATTGGATTTGAGAGATGGCGTCAGCTAGTGATTCAGCATCATTTACATTAATAACACCTGGCAGATGCTTGTAGAAAATGTGTCCGAATAGGATGACTGGCTTCTTCAGGAAAAGAGCTTCCCAGCCAACAGTGCCGGTGATTGTAGCTACGGCTATGGATTGCTTAATGAGTTCAAAGCTGTTTTGCTTTAGTGATACGAATTCGACCTTAGGTTCTGCTCTCAAGATGTTATAAAAATCTGGAGTGCGCTGCCACATTTCTTGATGAGGGTGCTCTTTGACAATGACTTTGATGTCATTTGGGAGCCCCCTGGCAATCATGAGTATTACATAATACTGATCGACAAAGACTCCACCCATCGGTGAAGTCGTGGCCTCAGGCTGCATGTGTAGAGCAAAGTAAACGAACTTACTATCAGCAGTAGGCTTGTATTTAGGGATGCGGTGATAAGCTAGCCAGCTAGAACAGGTGTAGAAAGGGTGGGTGTAGGTCTGGACTCTGAATGCCTTTTTGCCCAGAGCTTTAAGCTTGGCTTTAAGAGGGAAGCGGTTCGCATTCATGTAGAAGGGTGCTTTAGTTTCTAACCGTTCTTGGATTTCTTTTTCTAGAAAGTCTGGTAATTCTAACTCACGTGGCTCATCATAATGCTCAGGTAAAGCCAGTTGACCATAGAGTTCTTCTAGAGTGTAGGCGTGGAGAAAGCAGTCTCTGACTTGGAGTTGATAGAGGAAGGAGGTCTCTATTCCCATCGCTTTACAGAGCCCGAAGAGGATGAAATCGAAACTGTCGTGAGGGATGTTAGAGAAGATAACTCGGTTAAACTTGTGCTCCATCAGGAATCCATATGCCATGCAGAGCTGTGAGTAGTAGAGTCGTTTGCGGAACTCATATTGACGAGGTTTGAAAGGACTCTTGTAGATACGATCCAGCATTTTGAGCACCTCAGCTTCGGTGTTGCGCATGGATTCGATTATTTCTCGTGATGGAACGTGTTTGTGATCGTGATCTGGGAAATGGCAGTTCTTGCGTGTTCTCTTAGAATGTAGAAAGGTGTCTGCTTTATCGTTGAGATAATTGGAATGTTCCATCAATCCTACATACTCAACTGGGTTTTGATCGATAAACTCAGAGACAGCTGCTTGTAGGTGGGGTTGATAAAACGAGCAGAATAGAATCCTTAATGATGAACTTGTGGATTTCAAGGTGATTTATGAATGGTGGTTAAACAGATTTATTGTCATGCAAGTTATAGAGGTCTTTATAATAGCTGTGTGTAGATTTTTTATCTAGTTTATTTTTCTGTAAATAATAATGAGGCGCAGTGTGTGCTCTAAATCGAGAGTTTCTTTATTGTATTGCATCGTTAGAGTGATGAAAATGGCTTCATCAGAGAAAGTTTCGAAGTGCAGGAATCCGTCAGGAGTAGTGATGTTATTATTGAGAAAGGCTTCTTTTACATTTACTAACGACATGCCGTTACTTGCGGTATTCACTTCTCCCTTACAGAGGACTTGTTTTCTGATGACTCTCTTGAAATGTTAGGATTAAAGAACTGGAATAGAGGGAACCTTTGTCAACCTGTAATAATTCCGCTTTAATGTTTTCAAATTTGTCTGATAGATTAAATTGAGCTTATGAACTTCCGAGAGCATGAAAAAGGTGGCAATTTATTCTCAGCCATTGAGCACCAGCAAAAGATGACTAAGCGCACTGTTAGCTAAAAAGACCAGGCTATTTTAGCTGATAGCGCCTACAAGTCAGAGAAAAATGAGCCAGTGATGCTGGATCACAATTAAGAAGACTTCATCATCGCTAAAGCCTATCGGAATAAACCTTTGACTGATCAGCAACAACGATTTAATAAGACTGTGAGCCGTATGAGGGTGCGAGTTGAACATGTATTTGGCAGGATGAAATACATGGGAGCCGATCTATTTAGAAAGATTGAAATACAACGATCCAGACAGCATAATGCCCTCTATAATTTAACCTACAATATGGATCGCTCTGTGTTATTAGTGGCGTAAAACCCAGACAAGACACTCAATAGCAGTTAGATTCCTCTCAAATTACAAGGACTTGGGAAAAGTAGGCTACCAGAGGCTCCCTTCTATAAAAAATGAAAATAACACAAACAATGAAAACAATAAAAATAACACCTAGAACCCAACTTATTAAATCTATTGGCTATACGATGATAGCCGTCATCACGATTTGTGGTTGTAGCTGTGAAGATGAAAGGAAGATAGCGGCTATGGAACTGGAAGAGACAGAATCCGTAAAACCTAAAAATATAGATTCGAAGCATCTACAAAAGAGGAATGGTATCGCCTTTGAGGTTAATCAGGAAGACCCCTATACAGGTTTTGCTACCTTCTATTACATGAATGGGCAGAAGAAAGAGGAGGCGATGTATCAAGACGGGAAGCCACATGGGAAAACTACAAGATGGTATGAGAATGGGCAGAAGGAAGAGGAGGGGATGTTTAAAGACGGGGAGCGACATGGGAAAACTACATTCTGGTATGAGAATGGTAAGAAGGAATTGGAGGGGATGTCTCAAGACGGGGAGCGACATGGGAAAACTACATTATGGTATGAGAATGGGCAGAAGAAATCTGAGGGGATGTATCAAGACGGGAAGCTACATGGGAAAACTACAGACTGGCATGAGAATGGGCAGAAGAAATCTGAGGGGATGTCTCAAGACGGGAAGCTACATGGGAAAACTACAGACTGGCATGAGAATGGGCAGAAGAAATCTGAGATGATGTATCAAGACGGGAAGCTACATGGGAAAACTACATTCTGGTATGAGAATGGTAAGAAGGGATTGGAGATGATGTATCAAGACGGGAAGCTACATGGGAAAACTACAGACTGGCATGAGAATGGTAAGAAGAAATATGAGATGATGTATCAAGACGGGGAGCGACATGGGAAAACTACATTCTGGTATAAGAATGGGCAGAAGAAATCTGAGAGGATGTATCAAGACGGGGAGCTACATGGGAAAATTACAGTCTGGCATGAGAATGGTAAGAAGAAATTGGAGGTGATGTGGAAAGACGGGGGTCAACATGGGAAATCTACATTCTGGTATAAGAATGGGCAGAAGAAATCTGAGAGGATGTGGAAAGACGGGGAGCTGATGCGAGCTCGTTAATGTTGCCAGTAAAAAATGACTTAGTTTTATGAACTTCCTAGATCTTCAAATGGGTGACCACATTCCAGATGCTAAAACGATTTGGGATTTTAAAGAACTCATTGAGAATGACGGACGTGATAGAAGTAATAAGCTCTTTAGCTGTTTTCATCAAATGTTAGACCAGAAAGGTCTGATAGCTAAAGCAGGAAGCATCATTGATGCAAGCTTTGTTGATGCTCCAAAATAACGCAACAGCAGAGACCAGAATAAAAAGCTTAAAGAAGGAGAGTGCCCAGAAGGTTTTGAGAAAGACACTTCAAAGGGAGCACAAAAAGACTGTGATGCTCGGTGGGCAAAGAAAAATAACCAGACCCACTTCGGTTATAAAAATCGTGCCAAGGTGGATCTAAAGAGTAAACTCATCGACAGCTATGCCACTACTCCAGCAAGCACGCATGATAGCCAGATTTTCGAGGAACTGTTAGATAAAAAAGACCAGGCTATTTTAGCTGATAGTGCCTACAAGTCAGAGAAAAATGAGCCAGTGATGCTGAATCACAATTTAGAAGACTTCATCATCGCTAAAGCCTATCGGAATAAACCTTTGACTGATCAGCAACAACGATTTAATAAGACTGTGAGCCGTATGAGGGTGCGAGTTGAACATGTATTTGGCAGGATGAAATACATCGGAGCCGATCTATTTAGAAAGATTGAAATACAACGATCCAGACAGCATAATGCCCTCTATAATTTAACCTACAATATGGATCGCTCTGTGTTATTAGTGGCGTAGAACCCAGACAAGACACTCAAAAGGACTAACATCAATTAATTGATCAAATCACAAGCACAAACCAGCGATAAATCCCTAGAAAGAGTCAAATAATACAATCAATAGCAGTTAGATTTCTCTCAAATCACAAGGACTTGGGAAAAGTAGGCTACCAGAGGCTCCCTTAATATTCTAAAACTTGGTATTGATGAATTTTCGGGCTGGAGGGCCTCGTTAACCTTATAATTCGGTTTATTTTGGGATATTTCCCTATCCTTCGATCTTTCTAATTGCTTGTCCTTATTTAGAAATTTAATTCTGTATAAATTGTATTTTGTGTGTGGAGAATTTTGTTTGTGTTTTTTGTTTTGGGGTGTTTTATTTGGCTGTGGCTTCTGTAAAAAATGTGATGATTCGTGCTTCGGCTGGTAGTGGTAAAACCTATCAGTTAGCAAATAGGTATTTGGCTCTGATGGTGTTGGGGGTGAAGCCTGAGCGAGTGATAGCGCTGACCTTTACTAAGAAGGCTGCGGGGGAGTTTGTAGATAGAATTCTAAGTAAGCTGGCGGAAGGAGCGGAGAGTGATCTTAAAGCGAAGGGGCTGAGAGCTGAACTGACGAAGACGATACAGGGTGATGTCAGTATGCCGTCGTTGGTTGAGGGTGAGATGGTGTTGCCTGAGATGGATGTGGAGTTTTTCCGTGGTTTGTTAGAGCGGGTGGTGCGGGTGATGGATCAGTTGGCGCTGAGCACGTTGGATAGTTTTTTTATTAAGCTACTGAGGAATTTCGCGTTTGAGCTGGGGATGTCTGGGTTCGAGCTGGTGCAGGGGGGGGATCTAGAAGCTGAGCGGCTGCGAGTGTTTGCTGATATATTTGAGCGTAGCCAAGGTGGAGAGGGTGGTGGTGTGGATATTTCTAAGGGCCAGATGAAGGAATTCGTGGCGGCGTTTAGGCAGTCGAGCGCAGGTGAGGAGAGTATTCGACTGACTGAGAGGCTTAAGGAGTTTGTTAAGGATCATCAGTATCGGTGGCTGAAATTTCCTCATAAGGAGAGCTGGGGGAATGCGGATAAACTGTGGGGAGATGATGAAAAATCTGAGTGGCCTAAGGGTGGAAATTATAAAAGAAAAGTGGGTCGAGTTAGGGATCTGTTAGAGGGTGTAGAGTTTGATCATAAGGGGTATATTAAATCTCTGAACAGTATATGTGATGCGTTGGAGGATCGGGATGGGAGAGCTGGAACTCCGTTTAAAATAGGAAGCAAGGTGTTTACTAACTTCATGGCGGCTCTGGATGAGCTTAAGGCGGGGAGTTTTACGGATGTCTTTAGTAGGAAAGAGATGGTAATAGAAGGGGAGCTGGCGGTGGCATTTTATGAACTGCTGGGTGGACTGGTGAATGATGAAATCAATGCGAAGCTGGAGCGAACCCAGGGTGTGTATGAGGTGATCAAAGCTTATGAGGAAAGGTATAGTAGCTCTGTTCGAGGTCAGGGGAAGCTAGGTTTTGCGGATGTGACGCTACTGCTGTCTGGGCATGAGAGTGTGGGGCTGTGGGATGAGGTGAGTAAGGATCTGGTGGAGTTTAGATTTGATGGTAAATATGATCACTGGATGCTGGATGAGTTTCAGGATACGAGTCGCTCGCAGTGGCAGGTGATCGAGAATTTTATCGATGAGGTGGTGAATGATTTGGAGGGTGAGAGATCGTTGTTTGTGGTGGGTGATACGAAGCAGGGGATCTATGGGTGGAGAGGTGGAGAGCCTAAATTATTTGATGAGCTGGCTAGCAGATATAGTGAGAGGCTGAGCGAGTGGCCTATGAATACGTCTTATCGCTCGGCTGGTAGCGTGATAGATCTGGTGAATAAGGTTTGTGACCCAGTGAAGTCTAAGGGGCTAAAGCTATTTCCTAGTGAGGCGGTTAATCGCTGGAAGTTTGAGGCACATAGTATAGCGGATTTTAATAAGGACAAATCAGGGCATAGCTGGGTTTGTGAGATGGAGAAGGTGGAGGATGTGACGAGCGCTGAGCTTAAAATGCAGTGGATCGGTGGGCTGGTGGAGAAGTTAGATCCTGTGAGGAACGGGATATCATGTGCTATTCTAGTCCGTAAGAATGATAATGGTGGCAAGATAGCAGAGTATCTGCGTGAGCATCATCCAGATATTCCTGTGGCGGTGGATAATGAGGTGCTTGTCGCTGAGGAGAATCCTGTGTCGGCAGTGATCGTGGATGCGTTTCGCTTCCTGTGTTATCCGGCTGATACGCTGGCATGGTGGCATGTGGAGATGAGTCCGTTTAGGAAGGTGTTCTGTGAATATGGGGATAAGGATGAGCTGCCTACTAAGCAGGCTGTGTGGTATCACTGGATGAGACAGATCTCTGGACAAGGAGTGGGTAAGGTGCTGAGTCATTGGGTCTATGCGCTATCGGGAGAGGTAGACATTTCAAAATATAGTAAAGGTAAGCTGGAGGAAATGGAGTTGGCTGCAGCACAGTTTATAGTGAAAGGCGGTTTCTTGACGGAGTGGTTGTCAGAGCTGGAGCAGTGGACGCAGAAGGAGGTGACTCGTGTGGGTGTGGTGCAGATCATGACGGTGCATAAGGCGAAGGGCTTAGAGTTTGGTGCGGTGATCATTCCAGATCTGGATAATAAACAATTTGATGACTCAGGAAGATTAAAAATTCTGATCAATGAGGAGGGTGGTGGGCATGTGATGTTGCCACCAGTTAAAGATATTAGAGCCGCTGATAAGGTGCTGAAGAGACAAGAGGATCAGTGGTCGGTAGAGCAATGCTATGAACAGTTTTGTGTGCTGTATGTGATGCTGACTAGGGCGGAGAGAGCCACGTATTGCTTGCTGGACGGAGCTAAGGATAATCCTGCGGAGCGTAAGAGGAATGAGGCGGACTGGATACGTGAATCGGTCGATGGATGCGTGGAGCGTGATGAGGAGGTCGGAGGTTTGGCTGGTCGAGTGATCGCAGAATTTGGGGGCTGGGATTGGTTAGATAGTTTAGAGAAAATAGAGACTGACGTGGTGGCTGAGAATGTTATTAATTTGCCAGTGATAGAGCCTAGGAAGTCAGCGGTGATAGCGACTGATGGGCATACTGACTACGTGACGAACTACAGTGCGAGGCTGATGGATAGTAAGGGGATGAGCTATGGGACGCTGGTTCACGAGTGCTTCCAAGAAATAGGCTGGTGGGATGGTGAATTAAGCTGGAATAAGGATAAATCAGTTAGGAAGATGGTGCTAGAGTGCATGGAGGCATCGTCGATAGTGCCTTACTTCTTGAATCAAGATGGTGTTAAAGTTTACAGGGAACAAGCGATTGAGGTGATCGTAGATGGGGTGTGGATCAGCGGTGTGATTGATCGTTTGATTTTATCGTATGATACTTCAGGTAAGGTGGAGTATGTGGTGATTGTGGATTTTAAAACAGATGTTGTGGATGATGTTGAGGAGCTGAAGGGGCACTATGCTAGTCAGTTGGGGAATTATGGAACGATGTTAGAGACTATTTATGGATTAGATCCTAAGAATGTTTATAGAGTGATTCTTTCTACACATTTGAGAAAAGCGGTGATTTTATAATGTCGTAAAATTTGGTTTTATATCTAGCTCTATGAGAGTTGTTCGATTAGCGTGCTAGCATGAAACAACAGAAGCATAAACCACCGCACGCTCCGCATGAAAAAGATTTCACAGGAGGGTCTGCTCTTACGACTGCGAGCTGTAGCTATGCAGGGACTACAGGGGAGAAGTCGCTGGATGATGAGTTAACTCAGCTAGCGGCAAGGATTTCACCAGGTAATAGGGAATGTTTATTAGCGGAGATGATGATCACTGCAGTGAGTTTGAGCCGGGGGCCTGCGACTAATGGAGACTTTAAAATGCTGAATCGCTCGCTGAAAGAGATGCACCATGCGAATGAGGTTTTTGCGAATTTTCGGGAAGAGCGTAAAGTGGCAGTCTTCGGCTCAGCGAGAACGCAGCCGCATGAAGATGAGTATAAGACCGCTGTTAGGTTTTCTGAGCGCATGAAGGAAGAGGGGTTCATGACTATCACAGGTGCTGGACCGGGGATCATGGCGGCTGGTAATGAGGGAGCTGGGAAAGAGAATAGCTTCGGACTAAATATCAATCTTCCATTCGAGACTTCGGCGAATGAGTTTATCCTGAACGATGAAAAGATGATTAATTTCAACTACTTCTTTACGCGTAAATTATCGTTTGTAAAAGAGGCTGATGCGGCTGTGGCGTTCCCTGGTGGAGTGGGGACGATGGATGAGCTGTTTGAGGCTCTAACTTTGATTCAGACGGGTAAGGCGATGGTTTATCCGATCGTTTTGGTGGATGCTAAGGGGGGGACTTATTGGAAGTTTTGGTTACAGTTCATGGAGGAGCACTTGATGCGCTTGAATTTGATTTCTAGGTCTGACTTTTCGTTGTTCAAGATCACCGATGATATTGAGGTAGCAGTTGAGCATATATTGCAATTTTATAAGAACTTTCATTCGTATCGATACATTGGTGATAAGTTGATTCTCCGACTCTTAGACGGTCTAACAGAATCAGCTATTGAGAGGCTGAATAAAGAATTTAAAGATATTATAAAGAGTGGTGAAATAGTCCAGTGTGATGCGCTAGTTGAGGAGTGTAACGAAGAAGATCTTAAAGATATGCCTCGGATTATGCTGCGTCATAAACGCAGAGATTTTGGTAGACTGCGTATGCTGATTGATGCGGTTAATGTGGCAGAAACAGAGTAACAAATCCCCGTGATGTTGGAAGAAGTAGATTACCTGATAGTGGGGCAGGGCCTAGCTGGGAGTGCGATGGCGATGGCACTGATAGAGCTAGGGGCGTCTGTGGTCGTGCTGGATCGTGAGGACGCTAACTCTGCTAGTAGAGTGGCTGCTGGACTGGTGACAACGGTTGCTGGTAAGGGGATGAATCTTGGCTGGAAGCAGGCTGAGTATCTACCTGAGGCGCTGGCGTATTATCTGCGCTTGGAGAAGGTGTCTGGGAGAAAATTGTTTTATTGTAAAGAATTGTTGCGGTTGTTTGTCAGTGAGAAAGAGAGGGTGAAGTTTGAGAAGAAGCGTGAGCTGTTGACTAAGTGGGTCACGGATGCAAAGGTGGCGGATCTAGAGAGATGGAATGGTGAGCACGGTGGGTTTGTAATGCTGCAGGGGGGGTGGCTGGATACGAATGTTTACCTTGATCTGGTCAGGGGGTTGTTGGGTGAAAGGTATAGGGTCGGTGAATTTGATTCTGATAAATTAGAAGTGAATGGAGAGAGAGTAATCTATTCAGGTATTTCTGCAGGGAATGTTATCCTGTGCCAGGGTTCGCGTGGGCTAACAGATTCTAACAATTTGTTTTCTCATGTGGATCATCGCAGTGCTAAAGGTGAGATTTTGAGAGTAAAGATAGAAGGACAATCGCAGGATCAAATCATCAGCTGTAATGGCTGGATGGTGCCAGTGGCAGATGGTGAATGGAGGGTAGGAGCTACCTATGAGTGGGATGATATGGAGGCGACTCCAACAGCTGCAGGGCGTGCGGAGATAGAGAAGAAACTAAAAATCATGACTAGTGCTGATTACCAGATTCTGGATCACCAAGCTGGTGTTCGGCCTATTATGCGGAACAGTCAGCCTTATGTTGGGACTCATTCAGAGGTGGCTAGGGTGAAGTTTTTTAATGGTCTGGGTAGTAAAGGTGTGATCACCGGACCAAGTGTGGCTAAGCGTTTTGCTGAGCATTTGGTGAATGGGGATGAGTTGGATTCTGAATTATGTTTGTGACTCTAAACCTCAGGTTTTAAAGGTGAAGGGAGCTAAGTAAAAGTTTGTGTTTTTGGTCGTATAACTAAAATACGTCAAATGAAAAAAAGAACACAGAACAAGACACTGGATACATTTTTCAGTGATTTCTCGCTATTTTCTTTTCCTTCGTTTTCTCTACAAGCCCTATTCGGAACTCTACATCCTCTGGAGTTGGGATAATCTGATCTAACGTGAGAAAAAGCTCTTGGATTCAACTAACTAATGCAACTTTCTCTTCGTTGGTTCATTGTTGATGTTTTTCTTGAGGTGACTGTGGATCTGTTTACCAGAGATGCATGTTTGCCAGTTTATAATACAGGGGGCTTATTTGTAGGGATGCATTTCCATCGGCAATCTAGAACAATTGGCTATGTCATTCCAGACGAAGAGCTACAAGAATACGCGGCCAAACTGATCTCGCTGAGTAAGCAGAAATAAACTAGATAATCTACAAACGGTTTACGCCACTTAGGGTTAGTCGATTTTACTGAAGGTGGCGGAGCTATCATCACTAGCCTGAAACCGATATCAGGCATGCGAACGTTTGTCGTGGCTCCGTTTCTCCGAATGCCATTGGACTTCACATTGAGAAAGTGAGAAGTAGGCTGGAATAGAATTTCATCCTGCGAGTGATGTGCTTTTTGAGTGAGTTGGTTGTGTGCATAATACGGGTAAAATCAGTGACTGATTGGTCACTTCTTGAGATTGATTACGAGTAGAATATACGTGATATAGAAAGGCAGAGGACGGGTTTCATCGGATACAGTTTGTGCCTTTATCTAAGTCAACAAAACCTAGCGACCCTTATCTAATTTTGATTATTTAAGAGTTTACTCAGGCTATAGCTTTTTTGAAAGATGAAATGGTATTAATCAAGGTGGCTATATGAGGAAATAACGAGGAAGGTTTGCAAATTGCTCGGCTTTGATTTACCTGTTTTCTGTTTTGACTACTTTAGCTTCTATTAACACAGTTTCAGCCGCAGCCGTCCGCGAAATTAAACGTCGCCGAACTTTTGCGATCATCTCTCACCCAGATGCGGGAAAGACGACACTCACTGAGAAGTTACTACTCTATGGAGGTGCTATCGGCTTGGCCGGGAGCGTTACTTCTAAGAAAGAACAGCAGTCCACTTCTAGTGACTGGATGGCGATGGAGAAGGAACGTGGGATTTCGGTTTCTTCAACTGTGCTCCAATTTGAATACAAAGATTACTGTGTGAATCTACTGGATACACCGGGGCACCATGACTTTTCCGAGGATACTTACAGAGTTCTCTCTGCTGTTGATGCTGCTGTGATGGTCATTGATGCTGGTAAGGGAATCGAGGCACAGACTTTAAAGTTGTTCGACGTTTGTCGTCGGCGTGGCGTTCCGATTTTCGTCTTTATCAATAAAATGGACAGACCTTCACGTCCTCCCTTGGAGTTGATAGATGAGTTGGAAAACGTGCTGAAATTAGCTCCATCCCCAGTCAACTGGCCACTCGGCGATGGTCCACGATTCCGTGGAGTTTATGATCGTAAGAAGGGTGAGGTGAATCTTTTTGAAAAGGTTGCCCACGGAGCGTTCAAGGCTCCTCTTGAAGTCGCTGGTATTGAGGACGAAATAGTCCGTGAGGCTCTCGGTGAAGAACTCCACGAGACCGTGACTCAGGAGGTCGAAATGCTCGATGGTCTAACTGAACCGTTAGACATTGAGCAGATTTTAGCAGGCAAGCAAATGCCCATCTATTTTGGTAGTGCGATGAATAACTTCGGTGTTCAAAATATGCTGGAGAGTTTTCTAGAAATAGCTCCTGCTCCGACTGGTAGAGTCAGCGATGGAGAAATGATCGCACCCGAGACCAACAATTTCTCCGGATTTGTTTTCAAGATTCAAGCAAACATGAACCCACGTCACCGCGATAGAGCGGTATTCGTGCGGATCGTTTCTGGCGTTTTTGAGCGTGATATGCAGGTCGTTGATCAGCGCACTGGGAAAAAAGTGAGGCTTGCGAATGCTCAGAAATTGTTCGGTCAAGACCGCGAAACTTTTGATACAGCTTATGCTGGAGATATTTTAGCACTAGTAGGAAACTATGATTTTCTCATCGGAGACACCCTTACTAGCGATCCCAAGGTCGTCTACAATGAGATGCCTCGCTTCACCCCTGAATGTTTCGCTTATATTCTCAACAGCGACACCGCCAATATCAAACGCTACCGTTCGGGAATGGGGCAGTTGATGAAAGAAGGAGTAGCTCAGTCTTATCATGTTCATGGAAGCTCTGAGAGCGTTCCGTTGCTAGGGGCTGTTGGATCTCTCCAGTTCGAGGTATTACAAGCACGTCTTGTTTCGGAGTATAAGGTGGAAACCCGCATTGAAACTCCGTCTTACTTTATTGTTCAGTGGTTTGAGGAGAAAGTGCCTGATACCATGAGGAAATCCCTTGATCCTCCAGAGGTGAAACTCCCATCAGGCAGTGCCGTCGCTCGAGACCAGGATGGAAATTGGGTCGTTTTATTGACCTCAAAATATATGGTTGGGATTTTACACGATCGTAATGAGCACCTCACGTTCCGAGACCACGCTAACGATTAGGCTGAGTGCCCACATTAGATTTTTTGCGAAACTCTACAACTTTATGAAACTATAGAAGTTTTATCTTCTATGAAGATCTCTAACCTAATCTTAAGCTTTGGTGCTTTCTCAGCATTTGCATTATCTCCTTGTTCCGCAAAAGGAGATGAAATTTCGTTTGTTAAATACATGGAACTGGCTCAGTTCGCTCAGATCAGTAAGAAACAACTCGTCTGGGGAACAGATTGATCTAGTCCACTGGAAGCGGCATTGCATCAAGATCCACTGCCAGAGGTAATTTACTTCATGACCGATGGTTCATGCTCAACAGCCAATGAATCAGCTAAGAAAATTTCTGAGTTAGCGAAGGAGAAAGGTATCCGTATCAATACCATTGCGATGATGCACCCTAAGGCCGAAAATCCAATGCAGTATATTGCGTCCGTGGATTTCGTAGTGATTATCAATGATGGAGAGTGTAAGCTTCACGCATCAGCCACTGTGGATAAACCAGAATTAGATGATGTTTTTTTCACTGTTTATCATTTATCATAAGTTACTTACACGTCCTTTAGTAGCTTGTCATTTTTTGTCGTGCTTTAATATAACGATTCTAGACACATCTCCACAGCGAAACTACACGCTCTATAAGTCTGAGGACATGGGGGGAACTGATGTTTGGACTGCGGTTTCAGGTCAAGGCCCTACTATTGGAACTGATGGAGATTTGACCTTCACGCACAGCTCATCTCCAAAGATGTTCTTCCGTGAGGGAGACCATAAGCAAAGGCATTTGCTCAAATTTTAAATGAGGTGAATCTTCATTTAAACTTGAACTTAGAATGAAACTATGCCATGTGTCTCACATGAGCTATACACATACAGAGCAGGAACTAGAGCAAATTAGAAGAATGAAGAGTATTGGTGCTAAGTTAACCATTCCAATACTAATCATTGCGTTTCTCTTCATATTTACACCATTCACAACAATTCCAGCAGGACATGTAGGGGTCTCCTCTCTTTTTGGAAAAGTTGACTCGGTGGAGCTGAATGAAGGTTTCCATATTATTAACCCACTTAAAAAAATTCAGAGAATTGACTGTCGTAACAAGGAGTTAACGATGGATAGAATCAGTGTCCCGAGTCAGGATCAGCTCACGACAGCAGTGGATGTGACTGTAAAATGGAGAGTTGACCGTAGCCAAGCAGCTGAGGCGTTTAAAGAGACTGGATCAGTGGAGTCATTGGAGGTCGTGCATTTGAAGCCTCTCCTACGCTCATTACTACGTGAGGCTGGCAAGGAGATAGAAAACGCAGAAGATTTTTATCAAGCTCAAGTTCAAGTATCTATGCAGAATAAGATTTTAGTAGGATTAGATACTCTGTCATCTAAGGGCATATTGGTGGAAGAAGTGTTGCTCAGAGGATTTGAGCTACCAAGAATGATTGTTCAGGGTGTTGAAGATAAAAAACGTCATAAGCAACTAGCTGAGAGACAAGTTGAAGAGTTGAAGAGATTCAGCACTGAGCAGGAGCAGAGACAAGTCCAGGCTAAGGCCGAGAAAATGGCTGCGATAGAAGAAGCTGAAAAGCGTATCGCTCTAGCAGATGCTAAGGCGTATGAGATAATGGCTGAAGCGAAGGCTCAAGCTGAAGCGATTCAGATCAAAGGTGAAGTACTTCAGAAGTATCCAGATATTATCAAACTACGCTCTATCGAAAAATGGAACGGAATTCTCCCTAGAGTTTCTCTAGGTTCAGGAGCAATGCCACTGATTAATCTTAATGATTTAGGAGGTAAGGAATAGTAAGCACTAGATTTTATTTAGAGGGCTAGGTTCATGTTGAGCCTAGCCCTTTTATTTTTTATTGTTAGATTACCCTAAGAGTTAGAATACTCCATAGTGTTGTCAGTCATGGTTAACGGAGCTTGCCACAGGTTTAGTTACAGCGATACTTAAGTTCTATGATTCACCGTTTTACAACACTAGACAAGGTCGTTCTGTTTATGTGTGAGAAGAGAGATGAGGGCTATTCAGCAGAGATCTTACATATAAATGCAGGGCGTTTTTATGGGGACGTGGCTATGATGTTTTTTCTGTGATGGTGTCTGAATATGCGGTTATGGATGATGATCTTGTTCCAGAGCTTGAGCTGAGGAGGTCATTTGTCTTTTGTGTGTTGAGGTTTTTAGTCTGTGGTGTGTGTATCTTGTTGTTTTTTATTCGCCAATCTTCTAATCAACAGCCCATTATTTCTGATCGCTAATCTAGTGGTGTTAAGCCTGATCTTGGTTGTGATTGTTTCTTTAATGCAGATCGGTTGAGATAAAGTGTTAAGGCAACCTTCGCCTCCGTCGAGAGAGATAAAAATACTTTTGCATATTGCTCACCTGTTTAGGTCGCTCTTCAGTTGCGGAGGGGTTGTGTTTCTTCATGACGTCTTTTACATGCACTACAATGCTTTACAGCGTCGTCAACGATGGTTGCTGGAGCATGGCATCAGAATACTCTGACATTTTTAAGAAAAAGCATTTTCATGGTCTGCTGCAGATGGTAAATCCTTCTCATGTCAAGAAAGTACAGAATCGCAGTATTAGCAGGGGATGGAATTGGTCCAGAGGTAATGATTCAAGCTCTCAGAGTGCTGGATGTGGCGTGTGCTAAATTTGGGTTTATAGTTCAAAGAGAACAATGTCTCGTGGGTGGAGCTGCAATCGACGCAGTGGGTTGTCCACTACCTGAGGAGACTGTGAAGTCTTGTGAGGCAGCGGATGCGATACTTTTCGGTAGTGTGGGTGGTTCTAAATGGGAGAACTTAGAGCCTGATCAGCAGCCTGAACGTGGTGCGTTGTTGCCATTGAGGAAGCATTTTGGTTTGTTCGCAAATTTACGTCCTGGTATCTGTATGCCTGAGCTCCGTCATGCGTCACCAGTGAAAGACACACTGATGCCAAACGGCTTTGATGTGCTCTGCGTGCGTGAGTTGACTGGTGGTATTTATTTTGGTGAGCCTAAGGGCAGGCGTATGGAGAATGGTGAAGAGGTCTCCTTCGATACGATGGTATATTCTAAGAGCGAGATCGAGAGGATCTGCCGAGTTGCGTTTGTAGCGGCGATGGGTAGAGACCAGCGACTTGTGTCAGTGGATAAGGCTAACGTGCTTCAATGCTCAGTGCTGTGGCGTGAGGTATGTATCGAGGTGAGTAAAGATTTCCCTGAAGTAGAGCTGACTCACATGTATGTGGATAATATGGCGATGCAGTTGTTGAAGCGTCCTGCGAGTTTTGATGTGATGGTGACGGGGAACTTATTTGGTGATATTTTATCAGATGAAATGGCGATGATCTCTGGATCACTTGGGATGCTGCCTAGTGCTAGTCTTGGTCGTCAGTCAGAATCTGGTCAGTATTATGGAATGTATGAACCATCAGGTGGCTCGGCTCCAGACATGGCTGGACAAGGTATTGCAAACCCGATAGCGCAGATCCTGTCCGTAGCGATGTTACTCAGATATTCTCTCGATGAAGCTAAGGCTGCGGATGCGATAGAGGCTGCTGTGAATGCAGTGATCGCGTCTGGTATGCGCACTGGTGATATATTCACAGGTGAAGCTGGTGAGACTAAGTCCACTACCGATGAAATGGGACAAGCGATTATTACCGCTCTTGAAGTCTAGTATTTAAATAAAAGAGCCCTCAATAACGTGATGTTATTGAGGGCTTTTAGTTTAGAATTTATTGAGTGCTATAGCTGGCCAAGCATGTCGGCACAGTATTGTGACCATGACTCTAGTGAGTCACGCATCTCGCCTTGGAGTTCTTCGATCGTGCTAAACTTCAGGTCTACGATAGAGTCTTCATTTGAAGTGACTTTGTCTGATTTTAGATCGAACACATGGACAACACCGAGATGGACTTTACCTACTTCGTTTGAGTCATCATTGAGGAGAGCTACTATTTTCTGTTCATATCCATCGACGATGACGAGCTCTTCATCGATCTCACGTTCTACACCAGCCATGTATGTCTCAAGACCGAGATTATCCTCACGGACGTCGATAGGGTTAATGTGGCCCCCGATACCTAGTGATCTCTTGGCATGTAGTCTGGCTTCGCCGCCAGATTTGCCACGTTGGTAGTTTAGATATTTCCCGTTGTATCTTAGCAGAGCGTAAGGAATGAGCTGCTTGTGGCTTGGGTCATCTTCAGCTAGCCCTCTGTCCATGAAGAAGTTATTAGCCGGATCTAGTAGGGTGGAGTGATACTTCTCTACATTAGTATTAGTGCCTTGGAATTCACCGAGCTGATTGAATAGCTCACGTTTTACGACGAGGATTTGTTCCCCTTTATAGTCTCTCATAATGATAAAAAATTAAGCTTTATATGATTTCACGTAATTAGCGATCTTCAGCTCGTCAGTGCCAGCTGACCAGACGTTCCTAAGGAAGTCGGCCATTGGGATATTGCCATTGTCACGAAGGAACTTTCTGTCTCCACCGCAGCCAAACATGATGTCTGGATCTAGCTCGCCTTTCAGCTTAGCTCGAGCTTTCGCTATGATGCGAGGTAGGTAAATGATTCCAGCAAATTCTTCACCAAAGTTAGGCACATCGTCACGAGTGATTTCCTTGTCGCTGTGCTTTCTATCCTGTATTACGTAGAGGTAGTCACGTCTCACTGCAGCTACTAGCAGGGCAGTGGACTCTGTAGGGATTTCTTCTTCAGCATTGTCTTCTACAAAGTCAAAAAGCTCTCTAGGCTTATAGCCGATAGTTTTAAGAAATGCGATGTTTTCAGCTGAGTAGTGTGAGGAGAAGTCTGTGTTGCCGGCTTTGTATTTGTCAAAGCTGCTTCTGTAGATCGTGAGAAAATGGTCGTTCCAAGTCATGATGTTTTAATGTTAAAATGTGAGTGGTTTTTGTCAACGAAATCAGTGATAGTTACTGAGCCTGCTTATTCTTAGCAGCTTCGATGTAGGCTTTCATTTTTTAGTAAGGTAGAGTCTATTGAGGGCAGAGGTAAGTGATTTTATTTTGTTACTCATATTCTCCATTGCATCATTGATGATTGAGTTAGTCTTTGGTGTATTACTCTCTTTTAAGATCACGATGCTTTTGAGAGCCGATTTTATCTGAGTATTGTTCTTTAAGACAGATTCAGCAAACTGCCGCATTTTTGTGGTAGTCGGTTTTTTAGATTTTGCGAGCTGGGGGGGTGATAGCTACTAATTTTTGAGTATGAGTCTTGATCTTATTGGCTGCTGCACGAGCAGTATCGGGTGAGTTCGCTGAGGCAGCGGCATTGAAGATATGAAGTATGTTTTTCATCGCATCTGTGGCTAGCTCGTTGGTAGTTTTTTCGCTACCGTAGCAGTTGGGACCGCCTGTGCTAGTGATGAAGGTGAGATCACCATTGATAAAAGGTAGATGGTGAGAGCTATAGTGATTTTTTAGGAGAGGATCTGCTTCAATGTAGTACTGATAGCCTCGTCTTGCCATGGGAAGATTGTGCGGAGATCTAGGCAGAGTTGGTTGTTCTCTGTGTAGCCTACGATGGCTGGGGGGCCGACACGGAGGTTCTTGGCGAGCTTGTTTAGGGAAATGCTGGTGGGCTTAAGGGCGAGTGCTATTGAGGGAATCTGGGAGGTGGGCATGGTGCCTCCGCCTGTGGTGGCGGTGGAGGAAATGATTTGGATGTCGGATTTTGTTAGATCACCGATAGTTGAGATCATTTTCTCTGCTCGTGCTTGGAGGTTCTCCACTTTTTCTGCGAGATTTCTTAGGGTGGGGATGTCTGTCTTGCTCGGGTCAGCCTGGGTGCGGAAGTATTCGTCGATACTTTCCTGGAGGACGGTGAGGATGAGTTTGTCACAACGGACTGCTCTGAAGAATGGCTCAGCTTTGATGCCAGCTACGAGGTCTGCATTTCCAGCGATGATACCGGACTGTGGGCCACCTAGGAGTTTATCGCCAGAGAAGCAGACGAGGTCGATGCCGTTTCTGAGGGCTGCTTGTGGCGTTGGTTCGTGGTCGATGGGTGCTAGCTCATCAGTATTCATGATGGCACCTGAGCCGATGTCTTCTACCAGTGGGAAGCCGTGTTCTTTAGCGAGGGCAGAGAGTTCTGTGACTTCTGGCTCAGCGGTGAAGCCGGCCATGTAGAAGTTAGAGCGGTGGACTTTTAGGATGAGAGCTGTGTTAGGGGTGATGGCATTGGCGTAGTCACTGAGGTGGGTTTTGTTAGTGGCACCTACTTCGACTAGCTTGGTGCCTGAAGGCTCTAGAATTTCTGGGATACGGAATCCTCCACCTATTTCTACGAGTTCGCCTCGTGAGACGATGACTTCGTTTTTCTCACCGTTGGCAAGGTGGCGTAGGATGATGACTAGGGCTGCTGCGCAGTTATTGACGGTCGTGGCGGACTCGGCTCCTAGTAGGCAGGCGAGGGCGGTTTCTAGGTAACCAGCTCGCTTGCCACGGATTCCTTCTGGGAGATTGAATTCTAGGTTAGAGTAGCCGGTGGCAATTTTTTGGAGAGCGTTGGCGGCTGTTTTACCGAGTGGTGAGCGGCCTAGGTTGGTGTGAATGAGGACGCCTGTGCCGTTGATGACTGACTGGAGCTTGGAGGCTGAAAAGTGGTCTAGTTTGTCAGAAATGTCGGTTTCGATGGTTTCACGATCTGATTCTTCACCAGCAAGAAGGGTGGTTCTCCATTGGTCTATTTCACGGCGCACGAAGCCGATGATGAGAGATTTAGGTAGCGGGCAATTTTGGCTCAGTTGATTGGCGAAGGTTTCGACTGATGGTAGTGCTTTGAGTGACATAGTAGTGGAACAATAGTTATGGAATGGATGGTGTAAAGTTTAGAGGTGATATGTGGAGAATTATTTCAAATTAAGTCGATTTACTGCTGTAAGCCTGTATGGAAAACTGAGATGTTTAGATGCTCTCAGATTGTTGGTCGGATCTACTTCTCTGTCAGCCAGTCTTTAGATTTCTAGACACAAAAAAGCCTGAGAGTTTGGAACTATCAGGCTATATTTGGTGATACAAAATACGCAGACAGGGACTCGAACCCTGGACCAATTGGTTAAAAGCCAACTGCTCTACCAACTGAGCTATCTGCGCTTTATTGGATTTACATACTGTGATGTATGCTGTGATGTATGCTGTGATGTATGCTGTGATGTATGCTGTGATGTATGCTGTGATGTATGCTGTGACTCGTTTGAGGCGTTTGAGGCGTTTGAGGCGTTTGAGGCGTTTGAGGCGTTTGAGGCGTTTGAGGCGTTTGAGGCGTTTGAGGCGTTTGAGGCGTTTGAGGCGTTTAACCCTTTGGAGTGCGGCAGAGAAGTAGTTCCAAAATTAGATTATTGCAAGCTGTTTTTTTGACTAAAGTTTCATTTTTTTGTGGGGCTATATTTGTTGATGTTGTAATCAAATGAAAATCAATAGATTATTAGTAATTTTCTAGCCGATATAAATAGTTACAACCTTGTCTGTAGAGGGCTAGAATCTATTCTCATTGGCTATGGAATTAAGGTTTAATTGCATTTCTCGGTTTTTTGGTGTTCCAAATGAGTTGTTTTGCGAACACTTCTACTGTGTGAATGGACCAATAAAATGCTTTTTTCTTACCTTTTGTCGTGATTCGGAAGAATTTTGCCTTAGTTGGTTTGATATTGATGCTCGTGAGTGAGTTTTTAGTCCTTACTGTTGGTTAGTTTCTGGGGAACTGACTTCATAAGATTTGTCGTAGTGCCTAGTTGAGAATGTAGTGAGTTTAGTCTGGTCTACGGCGTTTTGCGTAGATTTGAATCATTTTATTATAGAAATTAGGAAGTCGAAAATAAAATTCAATAAGAAACGCATTGAATTTATCCTTGCATTTCTAGGGGTGGTGGTTCAGAATATCGTTAGACAGCTCTAGACGTAAGGAAGGAGTGGGTTATTTACAACCCACTCTTTTGGGTATCTGGACAACATTTTCAACAAGAATTAACTTCATTTAACCAGAATAGATCACCATGACTAATGACATCGTTGCACTAATCGATTACTACGAAAAAGAGAAAGGTATCGATCGAGAGAAGGTAGTAGGTGCACTCCAATTTGCATTTATTTCAGCCTATCGTAAGATGGTCACTGGATCAGATGAGATCGAAGAGATCCGTGCTGCCGTAAATACTAAGAAAGGTGATATCACTATCTATGCTACTCTTAAAGTAGTCGAAGATGCTGATCACGAAGATAACTGGAATGAGGTGAAGCTCTCACTAGCTCAACAGCGTAAGGCTGATGCAGTGGTAGGTGACCCTATGGAATTCAATATCACTCCTAAAAACTTCGGACGTATTGCGGTGCAGACTGCTAAGCAGACGATGATGCAGAAACTTCGCCAAGCGGAGAAGGAGATGATCTATGACGAATTTAAGGACCGTGCTGGGGATATTGTCAGCGGCACAGTAAGACGCTTTGAAAAGAGTGATGTCTGGGTAGATCTTGGTAAGTTTGAAGGTAAAATGAGTTCACGTGAGCGAGTGAATACTGAAGAATACAATGTAGGTGATAGAATCTGTGCTTATGTCGTAGCGGTAGAAAATGAACTACGTGGACCAGAAATCATCCTTTCACGTAGCCACCCAAATTTTGTAAGACGTTTGTTTGAATCAGAGGTAAGCGAGATCGCTGACCATACTGTTGAGATCAAAGGTATCGCTCGTGAAGCTGGCTACCGCACTAAGGTAGCTGTCTGGAGTGGCGATGATAACGTAGATCCAGTGGGAGCCTGTGTCGGTCTCCGCGGAGCTCGTGTTAAAAACATCGTAAGAGAACTTAATAATGAGAAAGTGGACATCATTCACTGGAACGATAACCCAATTGAATTTGTCCATGAGGCGCTTAAACCAGCGATCCTTAGATCTGTGACTCTTGACGAAGTGAAGAAAGTCGTCAACGTGACTGTGGATGAGGAAGAGCTAAGTAAGGCGATTGGTCGTCGTGGACAGAATGCTAGACTGACATCAAGGCTTATGGGCTGGGATGTGCAGGTGGCAAAAGATGAGTCCGTGCATGAGCAATTTGAAGCAAGAGTGACCGATGCGTCATCATCACTATCAGATGAACTCGGGATCGATGCAAAGACAGCAGACAAGCTATTCAGAGCAGGTGGTATTAATGTTAATATGATCTTGCAGATGGATGCTGGCTATATTTCTCAAGTATTAGAAATCACTGAAGAAGAAGCAGCCGCTATTCTGGATACGATCCAGAAGAAGCCAAACGAGACTGCTTAGGTAATACATTTAAAAACAAGGGGATGTGAGGAAACTCTGCCTTCTACAAACATTAGAATAACGGCTCAATGGCTGATCAGAAAAATAACAACCAAAAGGAAACTTTAGACTTAGTCTCTGACAAGCCTAAAGCCTCACGTCGTCAACGCCAAAGGGAAGTAGCTTCCAAGGTTAAGACCGTAGATGATCATAAGCGTGAAGCGTTAGACATTTTCGCTGAGGAAGGTAAGAAAAAGACCTCTCAGGTAAAGAAGTCTTCTATCACAGCTAAAGATATTCTCCCTACGATTTCAAAAATCCAGCAGGAAGAGAGAGCTGATTTAGTGAAAGCAGATGGCAGTTCTACGGAATCTGCTACTACTGACGAGGCTATTAATAGCTCTGCCAGTGTTTCAGTTGATGATGATAAGGTGATCCATCTTAAACCACCGATCATTGTTAGCGAGCTAGCGGTGAGCATGAATCTTAAACCATTCCGACTTCTTGCAGATCTTATCAAGCTAGAAGTATTCGTAGCTCTTAATCAGGCAATTGAGCCTGACATCGCTGAGCAACTTTGCGTGATACACGGATTTACCTTCGAGCGTGAGAAGCGTGAAAAAGGTGGTGGTGTGCATAAGGTCGAAGAAAAATTTGAAGAGCCTGAGCAGGAAGAAGAGCCTGAAGATCAGATGAAGTTTCGTGCACCGATCATTACCTTCATGGGTCACGTGGATCATGGTAAGACTTCACTTCTCGACTATGTGAGAAAATCTCGTGTAGTATCTGGCGAAGCTGGTGGAATCACTCAGCACATCGGTGCATATGGTGTGATTGATGACGAAGGCAGATCAATCACTTTCCTCGATACACCTGGACACGCTATCTTCTCTAAGATGAGATCTCGTGGAGCAGATATCACAGACATCATCGTGCTAGTAGTAGCCGCTGATGACGGTATAATGCCACAGACTAAGGAGGCTATCAGCCATGCTAAGGCAGCTGGTAAAACAATCATTGTAGCGATCAACAAGTGCGACAGAGAAGGTGCTGACGCAATGAAGGTAATGTCCCAACTAATGGAACATGAGCTTACTCCTACTGACTTCGGTGGTGAGACTGAGTGTCTGCAGGTATCAGCTAAGACTGGTCAGGGCATGGATGATCTAATCGATCTCATGGCACTACAGGCTGAAGTTCTTGAACTTAAAGCTAACCCTAAAGCTAATGCACGTGCATCAGTTATTGAGGCAACCATTCAAGCTGGCAAAGGTCCGACCGCGACTGTGATCGTGCAGAACGGAACGCTCAAAGTGGGTCAACCATTCATCTGTGGACCATTTGCAGGTAAGATCAAGTCAATGTTCGATGATCTTGGTAACCGTGTTAAAACTGCTGGTCCAGCTACTCCGGTAGAGGTTCTCGGTTTTGCTGAGCTTCCACACGTAGGTGATGAGCTGGTAGAAATGGAATCTGAGAGAGCAGCTAAGAAGCTATCTGAAGAGAGACAGACTGAGCGTAGACAGAAACGCCTCGCAGTTCCTCAGAAGAGACGTATCGAAGATATTCTTAATATGGGCAAATCTGGATGCGGTGATCCTCAGAAGGCTAAGCTTCAGCTTATCCTTAAGACTGACGTTCAAGGTTCAGTAGGTGCTATTGAAGGTGTTATCGAAGATATTGTGTCTGATAAGGTAGAGGCTAAGTTTCTCTACGCAGCAGCTGGTGCGATCACTGAATCTGATGTGATGCTCGCAAGTTCATCAGACTCTATTATCCTAGGATTTAATACTAAGGTAGAAGGCAAGGCAGTTGTTGCTGCTAAGCGTGAAGGAGTCCAGATCAAGCTTTACTCAATCGTTTACGAACTAATCGATACAGTGAGAGACAGCATGCTCGAACTTCTTGAGCCTGAACTAAGAGAGACAGTCCTCGGACACGCTCTTGTTAAGCAGGTGTTCAAGGTGAACAGAGGCAAAGCTGGTGGTTGTATCATCCAGGACGGTAAAGTAAATCGTAAGGCTCAGGCTCGTATCCTTCGTGGTGGAATCCCAGTATTCGATGGTAAAATGTCTACTCTACGTCGTCACATGGATGAGGTCGAAGAGGTTAAGACAGGTATCGAATGTGGTATCCGCCTTGGTAACTTTGACGACTATGAAGAAGGAGACATTATCGAATGTTACCAACTTGATAAGATTAACCAGACTCTGTAATTCAACTAACAATAATTAATTATGTCCCAGCGTTTAAATAGAATTAACGAATTGTTGAAACGCGAGATTAGTCTCGTAGTTCAGAAGGATTTTGAATTCAAGAATGCATTGGTGACGGTGAATGACGTTGAGGTGACTCAGGATCTTAGAGAGGCGAAAGTCTTTGTAAGTATCCTAGGAGGACATAAGGATGCGGTTCTTGATAAATTAAATCAAAAGCACAGTCTAGTTCAAACACGTATCAATAAGCGTATTACTCTTCGTTGCACACCAGTGCTTACATTCAAAGCTGATGATTCTGTTCAGCGTGGTGTGAGTATTGTGAATCTGCTCGATGAAGTCGATAAGCTACCTACAGCACCTCGCAAGGATAGTGAGTAAAACTTACTGAGTTTATCTAAAACTTTTAAAATGCGGCCTAGTGATAGGCGGTATTTTTTTGGATAGGATTTACTTTGAGAAATTTTAGCGACTATACTGATCAATATTTCCATTCTTCATGCCCGATTGAGTTCGTCTCTATCTGATCTCTACTTTGGCAGGTAGTGATTTATAAGGGCTACGAAGCGTTTGTTGTGAGTTGGTTCTAGTAGATGCACCATTTCGTGCACGATGATATATTCGAGGTACTCTGGGGATTTTTTGGCTAGTTCTAGGTTAATGCGATTGCTTCGAGACCTGTGCTTGGGACTGTCATATCGTAACGGTAGAATATCACAAGTCTAGTTACTAGTGGATTTATACACAGACACAACGGTGGTTACGGTATTGTTCGGTTTTCTAAGCCTATTTTAGCGGCGATTGTCGACCAAGAAATATGGATCCCTCAATAAGGGTGAACGGGTGCGTGGAGCGTTTTGTCTCAAATTCCTCTTCTCCCTCCAACCATACAATCCACTCCAATTCTAGTATTTTCTGTTAATTTATATTTCTTGGATTCAACTAACTAATGTAACTTTCTCTTCGTTGGTTAATTGTTGATGTTGTTCTTAAGGTGACTGATATTTCATGTGCTCACATTTAATTTTTAACTATTAGCGTTGCCTAAGTCGACAAAAAAGCCGATCGCTAATGCGATCGGCTTTGAAGATTGGTTTGACTTGGTGCTTGAAAATCACCGTCACGGTGTATCATGCTGGCTCTGGTAACTGGCAACTTAAAACTACCAAATTAGAAGTGCTGCGAGGATTACATCATTCCGCCCATACCACCCATTCCGCCCATTCCGTGGTCGTGACCATCGCCTGCGGCTGCAACTTTCTCTGGGATGTCTGTGATGAGACATTCAGTAGTGAGAAGTAGACCAGCGATAGATGCTGCGTGTTGGAGTGCTGAACGAGTTACTTTAGTAGGGTCAACAACACCGGCTTCGATGAGGTCTTCGTATACGTCAGTAGCTACGTTGTAACCGATGTTTCCAGTTGCATCCTTAACTTTGTCTACGATGAGAGCGCCTTCGCGTCCTGCGTTTGTAGCGAGTTGACGAAGTGGAGCTTCGATAGCACGGGATACGATTCCCATACCTGTGAGTTCGTCGTCATTTGATGCTAGGTCACAACAACCTGCTTCTTGACATTTAACGAGTGCACGGATGAGAGCTGTGCCACCTCCAGGAACGATTCCTTCTTCGACAGCTGCACGAGTAGCATGGAGAGCGTCTTCTACTCTCATCTTCTTCTCTTTCATTTCTGTCTCAGTAGCTGCTCCTACATTGATCACTGCGATACCACCAGCTAGCTTTGCAAGGCGCTCTTGGAGCTTCTCGCGGTCGTAGTCTGATGTTGTGTCTGCGATCTGGCGACGAATCTGTCCGACTCTGCCTGTGATTGCTTCTGATCCACCTTCACCTTCGACGATCGTTGTGTCGTCCTTAGTGATGATGATGCGCTTAGCTGATCCGAGGTCTTCGAGCTCAAGATCTTCGAGCTTCACACCGAGGTCTTCAGTGATGCATTTACCACCTGTGAGGATAGCGAGGTCTTCCATCATCGCTTTACGACGGTCACCGAATCCAGGAGCTTTAACAGCTACTACATTGAGGACGCCTTTAAGCTTGTTGATCACGAGTGCTGTGAGTGCTTCGCCATCGATGTCTTCTGCGATGAGAAGTAGTGGGCGACCAGTCTTAGCTGTCTTCTCTAGGATAGGGAGGATGTCCTTAAGGTTAGAGATTTTCTTCTCGTGGATGAGGATGAGAGCGTTGTCGAGTGAACAGTTCATTGCTTCTGCATCAGTCACGAAGTATGGTGAAAGGTAGCCTTTGTCGAACTGCATTCCTTCTACTACATCGAGAGTTGTCTCAATGCCTTTAGCTTCTTCTACAGTGATAGTTCCGTCTTTGCCGACTTTGTCCATTGCTTCAGCGATGATTCCGCCGATTTCTTCATCCCAGTTAGCTGAGACTGTTGCTACCTGAGCGATTTCCTTTGTATCTGAGACAGGTTTAGAAATTTCTGCAAGTTGCTTCACAATCGCTTCAGAAGCTTTGAGGATTCCGCGTTGGAGTGAGATAGGGTTAGCTCCTGCTGTTACGTTACGGAGACCTTCTTTGTAGATAGCTTCTGCTAGGACTGTTGCAGTAGTAGTTCCGTCACCAGCTACGTCTGATGTCTTAGATGAAACTTCACGGATGAGCTGTGCACCCATGTTTTCGTATGGGTCTTCGAGTTCGATCTCTTTTGCTACTGACACACCATCTTTAGTGATTGTCGGTGAGCCGAATTTTTTGTCGAGGATGACATTACGACCTGCAGGTCCTAGTGTTGCCTTAACTGCTGCTGCGAGCTTCTCTACTCCGTGGAGTAGTGCTTGTCTTGCCTTTTCGTCGAATATTAGTTGTTTAGCCATGATTTTACTTTGTTAGGTTGTTATGTTTTAATCGATGATTCCGAGAATATCTGACTCACCTAGTAGTAGGTGGTCTTCTCCCTTTACTTTGACTTCAGTGCCACCGTATTTAGCGATGAGGACTTTGTCATTTACTTTTACTGAGAATTCAAAAGCACTTCCGTCTTCGTTCTTTCCGCCTGTTCCGAGAGCGATAACGATTGCCTCGTGTGGTTTCTCTTGAGCTGAATCAGGTAGAACGATTCCGCCTGCACTTACTTCTTCTGCTTCGATGCGCTTTAGTAGCACTCTTTGTCCTAGTGGTGTTATCATATTTTTAGTTTGTTTGTTTGTTTTCGATAGATCCGTCCTATCCGACTCAACAGTCGGATAGGACGGATGAATTATTTTATATTAGTCCTCTTCGACTACCTCTGCGTCTACTACTTTACCCTTCGCTTTCTTAGGTTCTTTCGGAGCTTCGTCAGATTCTGCTGCTGGTGCTCCGCCCATGTCTGGCATTCCGCCGCCAGTGCCTGCTGCTTGGGCTGCTTGTTGGAATTGCTCCATCATTGCTTCTAGCTCTACTTTGGTTGACTTGATCTTGTCTAGGTCGTCCTCTTTGAGGGCTTCCTTGACCGCATTGATCTTGCCTTGCATTTCTAGCTTGAGGTCTTCAGGAGCTTGGTCTCCCATTTCTTCCATCTGCTTCTCTAGCTGGTGAACCATGCTGTCTGCTTCGTTTTTAGTGGTGATAGATTCAGCACGCTTTGCATCTTCTTCAGCATGCTCTTCTGCGTCACGTTTTGCTTTTTCGACTTCTTCGTCTGAAAGTCCGCTTGAGCCTTCGATGGAGATTTTCTGCTCTTTACCAGAGTTCTTGTCTTTAGCTGATACGTGGAGGATTCCGTTTGCGTCGATGTCGAATGTGACTTCGATCTGTGGTTCACCTCTGCGTGCTGGCTCAATACCATCTAGGCGGAAGTTTCCGAGGATTTTGTTGTCTTCGAACATTTTACGCTCACCCTGACAGATGCGGATGTCCACAGCTGGCTGGTTGTCCACAGCAGTGGAGAATGTCTGTGACTTCTTCGCTGGGATCGTGGTGTTACGCTCGATGATAGGAGTTGCGATGCTACCCATAGTCTCGATAGAGAGAGAGAGAGGAGCCACGTCTAGAAGAAGAACGTCGTTGACGTCTCCTGCAAGAACTCCGCCCTGGATACCAGCTCCGATAGCGACTACTTCATCAGGGTTTACGCCCTGGCTCGGTGTCTTACCAGCGAGCTCTCTAGCAGTTTCCACTACTTTAGGCATACGTGTCATTCCACCTACGAGCACTAGCTCGTCGATCTCTGCTGCGCTTACGCCAGCTTCTTTGAGGCAGTCGATGACTGGCTGCTTAGTGCGTGCGAAAAGTTTGTCAGTGAGTTGCTCAAGCTTTGAGCGAGCGAGTGTGATCTGGATGTGCTTAGGTCCAGTCTCATTCATGGTGATGAATGGGAGTGAGATGTCGTATGACTGGGCAGAAGAGAGTGCTATTTTTGCTTTCTCGGCTTCTTCCTTGATACGCTGGAGTGCGTCAGCTTGTTTGCTGAGGTCCATGTCTTCTTGTGACTTAAATTCAGCTACGATGTAGTCGATGAGAGCGTTGTCCCAGTCGTCACCACCTAGTTGTGTGTCACCGTCTGTTGCGAGAACTTCAAAGACACCGTCACCGATTTCTAGAACTGAGATATCGAATGTTCCACCACCGAGGTCATACACGGCGATTTTTTCGTCAGATTTCTTATCGAGTCCGTAAGCGAGTGCTGCTGCTGTAGGCTCGTTGATGATACGGCGAACTTTAAGTCCAGCGATTTCACCCGCTGCTTTAGTCGCGTTACGCTGTGAGTCGTTGAAGTAAGCTGGAACTGTGATCACTGCTTCAGTGATTGTCTCACCGAGTTTTGTCTCTGCGTCTGCTTTTAGTTTACCGAGCACCATGGCTGCTATTTCCTGTGGTGAGTAGATTTTATTTTTGCCAGCTACTTCTACCTGGATGTGTGCATCGCCGTTGTCTGCCTTTACGATTTCGTAAGGGACACGCTTGTCGTCAGCAGTGAGTTCGTCGAACTTGCGGCCGATGAGTCTCTTTGCTGAGAAGATGGTGTTAGTTGGGTTAGTGACAGCCTGACGTTTTGCAGATTGTCCTACGAGGCGTTCACCTGATTTAGTGAATGCTACTACTGATGGAGTAGTGCGTGCACCTTCTGAGTTTTCTAATACTGTTGCTTCACCACCATCCATGATGGCCATGCATGAGTTTGTGGTTCCTAAGTCGATTCCTAATATTTTAGTCACAATATTTTAATGTGTTGTCTGTATTTGATTTTAACTTTCGTTTTGAAATGTATCTGTGCCGTTATTTATGCAGTTACTGTGCCAGAGTCATAAGTCGCTTGTTTTTAGTGTTGAATCGGCTCATGTTTTATCGTGGGCATATAATTGAGTCAGTTTGACGCACTGAGTGCGACATTTTGTGGCAAACTGATTCATTTAGCAAAAAATGCTCATCTTGATGAGATTTAAAGTTTTTTGTATATCTAGCCCTAGTAAATGGCTACATGTATCTATATGCGTTGTTTTCAAAAGATTCAGAGTATACCATCGTGACTCAATTAGCTGGGCTCCAGTCTGCTCTGTTAGTAGCTGATTTCTCAGCAAACGATATTCTCCAACGAGCGAACTTGGTAATTCTGGATCCTATACTGTTTTAGTTGGGGATACAGTGCTTATAGGTAAACAACTAGGCTTTGGTTTTTAGGCGATAGGTAGTTATCTTGAGGTGGATAATGTTACATTGCTGGTCACTCCAGTTCCTGAACCATCATCAACAGCGCTTCTAGGGCTTGGGGGGCTCTGATCTTACGTCGTCGTAAGTAATTCAGGGGAATTATTCGATTTTATATTATACTAAGTTCTTATCCATCATTGATTTGAATGAGAGTTTTTTTACTAGAAAAACTCAGTAAATACCTAGGTGGTTTTGCAGTCTAGGCTTGCTCATGGTGGCTTTTTGGGGAAGGTGGTTGGTATGAAACCTTATGAAGATCTCGGTGAGTCTAAAATAGATGACAAAACCGTTCTGTCCCTGTACAAACGTGATGGAGAGTTCTATCTTAAATATAATGGCAATGACTTGATGAGCACTGCGTATATTTATTCTGAGGAGCCTCTCGCTGATGTGTAGGGTGTAAGAATATTTTGCCAGATAAGGTCACGAGGCCAGCAAACCCTCGTGTTTTGATTGTTAGGGTTTACGCTGAAGGGAACGTTACAGCTTGTTGGTAATCCAGCGCAGGTGGAGGTGGCTGAGCTAATGCAACCGTTGGTCGAATGGAATCGCACTTTCCTGGTAGAATGTAATGGTCTATTACTTGAGGATTCACGCACGCTGATTACCCAAGGTGATTTGTTTGATATTCTTTCTAGTAAGCAGAGTGGAACTTACGATGCGCTGTTGTTAAACATCGATAATACTCCTGATGATTTGATCAAGAAGGATAATCATCGTCTCTACATACCTGAGTTTCTTACCAAGATCCAGCAGTTACTGACTCTTGGAGGGTGTGTGTCTTACTGGCTATCTGAGCCTGCTCCTAAGTTTAAGAAGTTACTTGAAAAAGTAGGTTTTGAAGTGGTGGCTCATGCGGCTAAGTCACATGAGATCTCGAAGAGAGCACGGCATTGTATCTATGTCTGTAGCCTAAAGCAGAAATAGAGCTCGGACTTTTTATTTATTAAAAGTGTGGGGGTGAGATCCAGCACACACAAAGGTAAAGATACTCTGCTTTTCAGAATAAATAATCAGAAAAAGTTTACCAAGTCAGTTTTAGGGTGTAGGCTGTAAGCAGACAACTATATGACGACATTATTGATTGCAGTTTTTCTCGTGATTTTCATTTCAGCATTATGCTCGGGGACGGAAGCAGCGCTATTTTCTGTGCCTATTATTAAGGTGAGGCAAATGGCTGACGAAGCAGGCAAGAGGGGCTCTAGCTCTCTGCTTAAGATTAGAGAGAAGATGAATCGGCCTATTGCGATGATCGTTATTCTTAATAACATCGCTAATATTTCAGGCAGTATGGTGGTGGGTACGCTGGCGGCGAAGCAGTTTGAAAGTCAGTGGTTAGGTCTATTTTCAGGTCTGCTTACATTTGCGGTGATTATCTTTGCTGAGATTATACCTAAAACGATAGGTGAGAAGCATAACGTGAAGATCTCCTTATTTATGGCGCGCCCTGTGCTGTGGCTTACTAAACTATTTACACCTCTTATCTGGTTGATAGAGGTGCTGACGAATCCCTTTACTAAGGGCAATCAGCCGAGCTTTAGTACAGATGAAAAGGAGATCCGTTTCATGGCTCAGCTAGGAGAAGAGGAAGGCGTGATAGAGGCTGATGAGCTAGAAATGCTACAAGGCGTGTTCCAGCTCAATGACACGAGTGCTAGAGATCTGATGACTCCTAGAGTGTCTCTTACTTGTATTGAAGGTAATGTAACTATTGAGTCTGTAAAAGACGAGATCGTAGACTCCCAGCATAGCCGTATCGTGGTGATAGGTGAAAACCGAGATGATATTCTTGGTGTGATCCTTCGCTCGGAGCTACTGGTGGCTCTAGTAAAAGAGCAGGGTGGAGATCTTGTGAGAGAGCACGGCTATAGCCCACTAGAGGTGAATGAGGATTTGAAGGCAGATGACTTACTCCCTCAGTTCCAGAAATGCCGCCAGCACTTGGCTATTGTTAGAGATAACTTTAGTGGTGTGGCAGGAGTGATCACTCTTGAGGATATTATTGAAGAACTCACTGGTGAGATCGTGGATGAGAGAGACACTGTTGAAGATATGCGTGAGTTCGAGGCGACTGCTCAATAGAGCTAGTTTAGAGGCTGATGTTTCGCTGATTCACTGGTTGACTGAGTCTTAGTAGATCGTTATATATTCAAAATATGAGTAAAAGAATTTATATCAGTAGGTATGAGATTCATAGTGTGCAAGGTCTCAATAGCAGATCTCATTCTACTAAGCATGAAGGTGCACTGATCCGAGTGGAGATAGATGGGGTGAGTGGCTACGGGAGCTTGCATCCTTGGGTCGAACTAGGTGACACAAATTTAGATCAACTGCTATTGGAGTTAGAGAGCGGTGAGCTTTCCAGACAGGTGAAGTGTGCTGTGCATTGTGCTAAGGTAGATCGAGAGGCTAGAGCTAGAGGGGTGAATTTATTTGATGGTCTAGATGTGCCTGACAGTCACGCTACGGTGGTGGGTGGATTAGATGCTGTGGAGGCGGTAGTAGAAGCGGGATTTGATGTCGTGAAATTAAAAATGGGGAGAAATGTCGCTGAGGATCTAGTTTGGGTGAAGGCGGTGAATTCAGTGTATCCAGATTTGAGGTTAAGACTGGACTTTAATACCGTTCTTGGGATCGGTAGGATGGAATCTTTTGTTAAAGGAATGGGTAGAGGAGTGCGTAATCAGATTGATTTTGTCGAAGACCCAATCTCACTGGGCAAGCCTTTGTGGGATAGTCTCAGAGACACCTATGGTCTAAAAACTGCAGTAGATAGAGGCGTGGCTAGAGCTGATGGGGAGTTTGACTATTCGGTGGTGAAGCCAGCGGTGAATCACACTGGGAAAGTTTGTAAAACGGCACGGATGGCTGGCCGAAAAGTGGTGGTAACTAGCTATATGGATCACCCTATTGGTCAATGTTATGCCGCTTATTCTGCTGGAATAATGAATCAAGAGTATCTTGGGCTGATCAATAAACGAGCTGGTCTTATGACGCATGGATTATTCTTAGATAATGCCTATGCTGAACAGTTAGGTGAGATTTCTCCTCTCTGGGAATCCTTGAATTTAAAACAGGGAACAGGTCTGGGCTTTGATGATCTGCTAGATAAAGAAAACTGGCAGAGGCTAGTTTAGTTCTCCATCGAAATGATGGAGTTGTGTCCACCCATGCCGACTGCTATTTTTAGTAGAGTGGATTTTTTAAAGTCTCTAGGTTGCACTGGGAGAGTGAATGGTGCTGGAGGTGCTGTCAGATTAGGGAGATTTGGAGGCAGCTTGCTCTGGCGTAGGTAGTGCGCTAGAATAGAAGTGTCTAATGCTCCGCTAGCTCCGACTGAGTGCCCAGTGAAGGGCTTGAGTGGGTGGAGGCTGATTTCTGAACTCGGATTAATAGCATCTAAGAGAGCGGATTGTTCTGCTTTAGCGTGCAGGAGAGTGCCGGATGCGTGAGGGCAAATGGCGGTGATCTGTTTCTCTGGGAGAGCTGCTATTGCTTGTTTTAGGCATTGGCACAGGCCTCGTCCATCGCTCGGCATTCCGATAGGTGATTCCGCATCTGAATTACACCAATAACCTGTAATTTTAGGAGTATTGGCGATATCTTCTGAGGTGAGCACAAGTGCCGTTCCTGCTTCACCTGGTGAGAATCCAGATGTTTCCGGATGGTAGGGATCGTTGATTCCATTTGTCGTGAGAACTCCAGTGTGCTGGTAATGCTGGATGATTTCTGGGACGAGGGGTAGCTCTATTCCTAGGACAATGGCGAATTTCACGATGCCAGCATCGAGTAGCATTTTAGCGTAGCCGACTGCATCTAGTGAGGCAGCACAGCCGCTAGCGATTGTTTGCCATGGGCCAGTGATGCCTAGTTCGATGGAGACCGCAGAGGCGATCTCTCCGTGCATAGAGTTAGAGGCAGCCATGAGCTTAAATGGTCGTCTATTAGGCCAGTTTTTTAGGTAAGCGTTACCTCGTGATGAGCCTGCGATGATAGCTGCGTGTTTAAGGTCTGATGGGGACAGATTTGCATCTTCCACTGCTTCTAGGACGCAGTGGAGGGCGAGTGCTGAGGCTGGGGCCCACTTGCGTGAAAGTAAGAGTGATCGGTCTTGGATCCAGCCAGCTTGGAGGCTTCTGCAGTCGTCTGTATCGCCTAAAAGCTGATTTAATGGTCGGAGACCGGTTTCGCCTGCTTCCATCCTAGAGGCGTGTTCAGCAACTGTGTTGCCGAGACCGCTTAGGATAGAAAGACCAAGTATGGATGCTGATCCCTGAGGCATTTTAGATAGATGAGGTGTTACTTACTCTGCTGAGCCGCATGGTGAGAGTTCTTTCTCGCACTCTTTCTCAGGGGCTACCATGTTTGGGTTTGGCTGCTTAGCTGAGAGCCCTAGCTGTGCGATGAGATCGAGGTCTTTTTGGACCGATGGATTCGATGCTGTGAGTAGCTTGTCTCCGTAGAAGATGGAGTTAGCTCCTGCATAGAAGCAGAGAGCTTGGCCTTCTGCTGAAATCTGGGTACGTCCTGCTGAGAGACGGACTTTAGCTTTAGGGACTGCGATACGTGCGATGGCAATCATTCTGACTATGTCAAAGATAGTGACAGGATCTGAGCCTTCTAGAGGTGTTCCTGGCATTGGCATGAGTGAGTTGATCGGCACAGATTCAGGCTGTGGGTTGAACTCTGAAATGACTTCGATGAGTTTGAGGCGGTCGTCATTAGTTTCGCCGAGTCCTAGGATTCCGCCGCAGCAGATTGCCATTCCAGCGTCTTGTGCATTACGGATCGTGGTGAGACGATCATCGTAGGTGTGCGTGGTGACGACTTTAGGGTAGTATTCACGAGATGTGTCGAGGTTGTGATTGTAGGCCGTGACTCCAGCTTCTTTAAGTTGCTTGGCTTCGTCTGGACCTAGCTCGCCGAGTGTGACGCAGACTTCCATTCCTAGTTTAGAAACGTCTTCGATAGTGTCGATGACTTGGTCAAATCTCTTGGTACCTTTACGCACACCTCTCCAAGCGGCTCCCATGCAGAATCTTGTGGATCCTGAATCTTTAGCGATTTGGGCACGCTTGAGGATTTCTTCTTTCTCCATGAGACGTTCGATTTGGATTTCTGAGTTATGTCTAGATGACTGAGCGCAGTAGGAACAATCTTCTGAACATCCGCCAGTTTTGATTGAGAGTAGTGTGCAGAGTTGGATTTCGTTGTCGCTCCAGTTATCGTCATGGACACCACGTGATTTCTTGATGAGGTCGAAGAGGGGTAGGTCGAAGAGTTCTTTTAATTGTTTGTATTTCATGCGTTTGTAGTTTTAAATTTTTAGTATGCTTTAGGGATCCTCTAGCAGCCTACTTTTCCCAAGCTCTTGTAATTTGAGAGGAATCTAATTGCTATTGATTGTATTATTTGACTTTTTCTAGGGATTTATCGCTGTTTTGTGCTTGTGGTTTGATCAATTAATTGATGTTAGTCCTTTTGAGTGTCTTGTCTGGGTTCTATGCCACTAATAACGCATAGCGATCCATATTGTAGGTTAAATTACAGAGGGCATTATGCTGTCTGGCTCGTTGTATTCCAATCTTTCTAAATAGATCGGCTCCCATGTATTTCATCCTGCCAAATACATGTTCAACTCGCACCCTCATACGGCTTACAGTCTTATTAAATCGTTGTTGCTGCTCAGTCAGAGGTTTGTTACGATAGGCTTTAGCGATGATCAAGTCTTCTAAATTGTGATCCAGCATCACTGGCTCATTTTTCTCTGACTTGTAGGCACTATCAGCTAAAATAGCCTGGTCTTTTTTATCTAACAGTTCCTCGAAAATTTGGCTATCATGCGTGCTTGCTGGAGTAGTGGCATAGCTGTCGATGAGTTTACTCTTTAGATCCACCTTGGCATGATTTTTATAACCGAAGTGGGTCTGGTTATTTTTCTTTGCCCACCGAGCATCCCAGTCTTTTTGTGCTCCCTTTGAAGTGTCTTTCTCAAAACCTTCTGGGCACTCTCCTTCTTTAATCTTTTTATTCTGGTCTCTGCTGTTGCGTTGTTTTGGAGCATCAACAAAGCTTGCATCATCACTGAGTCCGTGGAAGCTTTGAAGAATAAGGATTTTAAACATTAGAAGAGGATGAAAAGGCAAATTACCACCTTTACTCCAATCCTTCTTATCGTAGCCTGTCACTTGGATCAGTGTAGCCAGGAAAGCATTCCAATCGATGATCGTTTTAAGCTTTAAGACACCAACAGTGCGCTTAGTCATCTTTTGCTGGTGCTCAATGGCTGAGAATACATTGCCAGCTTTTTGATGCTCTCGGAAGTTCATAAGCTCAATTTAATCTATCAGACAAATTTGAAAACATTAAAGCGGAATTATTACAGGCTGCCATAGGTTACCCTTTTATAGTTTTTTTAGTGATTCTTTATTCACACGAAACTCGTGTGATTATTCGCAGCTTTCTCAGACGATTTCCATTGGGTTGGCGCTTGCGGGGCGCTCCATTGGTGTTGCGGGAGCTGGTGTTGATTTTGGTGACGCTGCTAGCGGTGGCACTGAGGCGGGGGTGGAGGATGTAGCATTCGCTACAGCACGCTTTTGCTTGCCTGACCCCACTGAAGCCTTCTCCGTGCTAGATGCCCCCATGGATCTTAGGTAGTAAGTCGTCTTGAGACCTACATGCCATGCTCGGCGATACATGTGAGAAAGTATCTTGAGATCTGGCTTAGCGATGAAGAGGTTGAGACTCTGTGATTGGTCAATCCACTTCTGACGACGTGCGGCGGCATCGATCACGAACTCGAAGGGAACTCCGAATACTGTGCGGTGCTTCTCTTTAAGTGCGTTCGGAATGTCAGCGATTTCGTCTAACTCACCATCAAAGTATTTGAGGTTATCTAGCATTTCTCTGCTCCATAGACCTTCCTGCTTAAGGTCACGGACCAACTGGCGGTTAAGGATAGTGAAATTGCCTCCAAGGTTACTCTTCACGAAGAGGTTCTTATAGTTAGGCTCAATACATGGAGTGGTTCCCATGATATTAGAGATCGTCGCTGTCGGGGCGATTGCCAGGACGTTAGAGTTTCTCATTCCATGCTTGGCGATCTTTTCACGAACGAAAGTCCAGTCCATTTTAGCTCCTCGAGGAACATCGATCTTCACACCACGCTCGTCTTCGAGAGAGTCAACTGTGTCTTGTGGTAAAATACCTCTATCCCACTTAGATCCCTTGTAGCTTGAATAAGCACCACGCTCTTTTGCGATATCGCTTGATGCACTATAAGCGTAGTAAGCGATTGCTTCCATGAACTCGTCGTTGAACTCGACAGCCGCATCAGATGCGAATGCCATGTTCTTCTTATAAAGTGCGTTTTGCAACCCCATGACTCCCATACCGATTGGGCGGTGACGGCTGTTCGCAGTCTTCGCTGATGGTGTTGGGTAGAAATTAATGTCAACCACGTTATCAAGCGCTCTGATACCGACAGTGATTGTCTCCTTGAGCATGTCGTGATCGAGCGATCCGTCTTCTCTGACGTGATTATCGAGCACTACTGAACCTAGGTTACAGACCGCTGTTTCATCTTCAGATGTGTTCAGAGTGATCTCTGTGCAGAGGTTAGATGAGTGGATAACTCCAGCATGATCCTGTGGTGAACGGAGGTTACATGGATCCTTGAATGTGATCCATGGATGGCCAGTTTCGAAAATCATTTTCAGCATCTTCTTCCACATGTCGATCGCTGGGATCGCCTTGCTCCATATTTTGCCTTCAGCTGCCATTACCTCATACTCTGCGTAACGCTGCTCAAAAGCCTTACCGTAGAGATCGTGGAGATCTGGTGTCTCATTAGTGCAGAAAAGTGTCCATGGCTTACGAGCTTCCATACGCTTCATGAAGAGATCAGGAACCCAGTTAGCAGTATTCATATCGTGACAACGGCGACGCTCGTCACCAGTGTTTTTACGAAGCTCTAGGAAGTCTTCTATGTCGTTGTGCCAAGTCTCAAGATACGCACAGCCTGAGCCGCGTCGCTTGCCACCTTGATTCACTGCGACTAGTTGGTCATTGTGAAGCTTGAGAAATGGAATCACGCCCTGTGACTCACCATTTGTCCCCTGGATGTAACCACCTGTTCCACGAACTGCTGTCCATGAACCACCGAGTCCGCCTGCCCACTTGGAGAGGTAAGCATTATCTGCGATACCACGCTGCATGATGGATTCGATGCTGTCGTCCACCTTATAGAGGTAGCATGATGACAGCTGGCTGTGGAGGGTTCCAGAGTTGAAAAGTGTCGGAGTCGATGAGCAGAATCTGCGGCTCTTATAGAGATTATAGAGTCTCGCACACCAGTCTTGCTTATCAGGTCCATCTTCCTTGAAGAGTCCCATAGAAACACGCATCCAGAAGAACTGGGGCACTTCGAGACGGCACTGAGTCTGACCAGTCTTATCAACGATGAGATAGCGGTCATAAAGTGTGGATATTCCGAGGAAATCAAAGTCGAGGTCCGCAGTAGGATCTAGCAACTTAGCTATTTTATCTATATCATAACGGCCATCAGTGAGCTCAGGTGAAAGACGCTTGATCTTCACACCATGCTTTAGATACTTCTTAAACGCCGTGACGTGTGCCTTCTTGAGATCTTCGATCCCGTCGTTAAGAATACTCCAGTCCAGCACTTCCTCATAGATGTATGAAAGTAGAATACGCCCTGCGAAGAGTGAGAAGTCTGCATCTTGTTCTATGAGAGATTTAGCATTGAGAGTGATCGTCTGCTGGAGACCATCCTTAGTGATTTCAGATCCGATAGAACGGCGAAGTTCACGCTCGATCTCCGCTTCTGATAGACAGAGTTCAAGACCGATAGATGCAAATTGGATACGTTTCTTAAGCTCAAGACCGTCCCAGAATTCTGACCCACCATCTGGAGTAGTCACAACGACCATAGAGTCCTGCTGAGGATCTTCCGCTGGTGCTTCTTCCTGATTCAAACGAAGCTCAGACTGATGACGACGGTAGAGAATGTAATGTTCAGCAGTCTTGAAATGACCTGCACGCATTAGCTCTTCCTGAACCATGTCTTGAACATCTTCGATATGGATAAATGCTTTTTCTTCGTCACGCACACGCCCAGTCACCGCCTGGGCGATATTTTTAGCAGAGTCACCGTCACTCTTCATTGTGAGGAATGCCTGACGCACAGCGTTCTCGATCTTAGTCTCAGACCAAGGTACTACATTTCCGTTTCTGCGGATCAGGCGCACCGTGAATGGCTCGCTCGAAACAGTCGTTACTTCGATAGATCCCTTGTCATGCAACGCACGATTAAACACGAGTGATTTAGCCACATCATGTGCATCATTCTCGATCAACGCCTTCTCAATAAGCAGGTAAAGATCTGACTGAGTTAGCTTAAGCTTACCACTCTCACCGATCTGCTCGACGAGCGATTCAGCTACATTATGAGCGATACCAGAGACAAAGTGACGGTTCTCATCATTAAAAATTGTGGCCTCCTTAGCTTGTCTAGCGAGTAGCAGATCAGTCAGTGCACCACCGACAGTGTCAGCGATGTCAGCGAGTGATAGCTCTGTCTCTTGCTTGCCATTCTGAACGAGGATTTCAGAGAAATTTGCTTTAGAGTTACCTAACTGCTCTCTCCAAGCAAAATCAGGTTTTTCAGAACGCAGACGAGTCACGACATTTTTCAATGCCTGATCTTCTTCAATGGATAAATTGCGATACATATTTTTTTAAGGTAAAAGGTGTAAGTGTGGGTTATTATGTGATGGAGAGTTTTAGGAGATTAATGAAACTCTGTAACATAGCTGAGATTTCTTTGGTCTCCGCTATGAGGTGTTTTATGTTATCTAGGGGGGCTTGCTTGGTTTCGATTCTGATTTTCTGGCTAATGTAGAGTTGGGTTCTTAGCTCTCCACATGAAGGTTTGGCGTATATAGTCTGCGGTGCTAGCTCTTTCTGAACCTTCCGCTGTGTTTGATGCTATGGATACTGCTGATTTTTGAGATCGAAGTCCGTCGAGGAGCACAGAGCCTTGTAAATATCTACCGCTATCTGACAGCTCCTTTTCCATACTTCTAAATCTTCAAAGCTCTTAACACTCATGTTTCATCATTATCCTTTATCTTTTCCCTTCTTATAATCCCTCTGGGATTAAAGATCGTCGTCATCGACGTCTGCTAGAGATGATGATTTCTGATATTCAGTAACGGTGCCTTCGAAGAAGTTTTGTTCCTTCTTGATGTCCATCATTTCTGCGAGCCATGGGAGTGGGTTCTTGATCTCTTCTTCGTTTAGTGGAGCGAGCCCACATGACACGAGGCGGCGGTCAGCGATGTAGTCGATATAGAATTCAAATTCCTCAGCATTGAGACCAACAGATGCGACTGGTAGACAGTCACGGATGAACTGCTTCTCTAGGCGAATACCTTCTGCCATTGTAGCACGGAGATCTTCACGGAATTCTGGAGTCCAGATATCTTGGTTCTCTTCCACTAGACCCATGAGTAAGTTACGGAAAACTTCGATGTGGTTCGACTCATCACGGAGTGTGTATGAGAACATTTGACCGATTCCTGGAAATTTGTTCTGGCGGTAAAGGCTAAGAATCATTCCGAAGAGCCCGTAGAACTGAGTTCCTTCCATGACTTGCCCAAAAAGGAAAATATTCTTCGCAAGATCTTGTTTGTTTGCTAGTTGCGTAAGATCCATATCACGTCGCATAGCCCGTGAGTTATTGACCACGAATGCATTTTTCTCAGAAATAGTCGGGATATCTTCAAACATAGCCTCACATTCGTGTGGATTGAGGCCTAGTGAAGAAATCATGTAAACGAGTGAATCTGCATGGATATTCTCTTCATGAGCATGCCTACCGAGAACCAATTTAAGCTCAGGAGCCGTAACCACATCACGAACAACGTGTTGAACATTATCACCAACGATTCCTTCAGCTGCTGAGAAGTAACCGATGCCCATCTTGATGATCCAGCGTTCTACGTCTGAGATATCATCAGATTTCCACTGCTGCACATCAGTCTGCATCGGGACATCTTCTGGTTCCCAGTGGTTCGCCTTCATGGTCTTATAGAGATCATAAGCCCAGTTATATTTGATTGGTAGGATATTAAAGAACATGGAGTCAACTCCATTGATTACTTTCTTATTTGCGAATGCCGCTTCTGCTTTATCAGCATCGAGTTCGAAGGTGCGGTCTCCTAGTTTTACGGTGGTGGTAGCCATAGTGATTTATAGTGTGTTTAAATTGGGTGGTTTATGAACATTGTTGCCCTCATCTAGGGGGAGCATTACTTGGGGCAACGCTCGAAACTATGTATAAATTTATTGCGGAGGTCAACCTAGAATTAGTCTCATATGGTATACACAAATTATCAATAACACAACATGTAGTGGGGTTCACTATTTTAGCTGATTAGTCATTTTACCTTGCTTCAGTCCTATCTTCTAGAAAATTAAGCGTTCTAGGGGATTTCTCAAGTATCAAATCTATTAGATCATTTGACCTACTTGCGGTTAAAATAAATATACTTTTTTTCAAGCCGACCAGAGCTCTAAAAATTTCAAAAAAATAAAGACCCATCACCTAATTCCATCACTAAATAGCCCTTACCCATTGATTCATCAAGCTATAAAATTTTATAGCTGTTCAAATAACCACTCTGCACCCGCTGTTCTTTACTCTATTAAACAATACTATAGAAAACATCGTGAATGAACTACACATCAACAACTTACAAGTAGTATGCATTGAGCCAAATAGAATAACACCGAAGGAATAGCTCATTTAGAGCTTTGAGTGGTCGTTGAGCTATAAAGAATGACACCCAGATGAAAACACTATCTGGAATTATGAGTAATCAAAGCCCTCAACGGGAAAGGAACTCTGGGAAAATCCGCAAAAAACGAGGGTGCAAAGCAATCTATCGAGAAGCTGAAAAATCCGTAATCATTAACATATGGAAATCCAGTGAACAACCCTGCGGCATACTACTCAAGGAAGCAATGCCGTTATGGTTGGACAGCTACGAAACTAAGAACGACAAATTAAATCCAACATCTCTCTCTAAAATCCTCCTCTGTAGTGCGAAGCTACCAAACCTCATAAACTAGAATCTAACAGGCATGGCAGGAACTCCGGCTTCAGTCGCTATCGCTCCTTACGTCTCCGAGCCTTCCACAAAAACGGAAAAACTTGCAAAAACCCGCTACAATCACCTACATTATTAACGACCCTAGGGTGTCATGAATTATGACACAACGACCACTCCCCTTCGGTGTCATTTATAAATGGCTCAATACACCACACCGATCGGGGGTAGTGCAGAGTGTTCTGGGTGGTTCCACAGTGCTTGCACACGCAAGACTCGTCCGCAGTCACTATCTGCCCTCCACAGACTGCCCAGCTCCACCTACACTCCAAAAGAAAAAACGCCCTATAATTCAGATCGCTCGTAGACATCCGATCCACACTCTATATCAAATAATAGATTAATATGCTTTATGTTTTATAGCTTGTGCACATTTATTCTAGATCAATAGTTTTGAATCGGATTATTTAAATTAGCGGCAAAGCTGACTTGGAAAATGGTATTAGGTGACCATCAATCGACTCAGTGCTCCTATAATGCGGCTATACAGACACTTCTGCTTTAATATGTGGGTGCGGATCGTAGTCTTCTAATTTAAAGTCCTCAAAGGTGAAGTCATCAATATCAGTAATTTCAGGGTTTACCCACATCGTAGGCAATGAACGGCACTCTCGGGTTAGCTGAAGCTTCGCCTGATCGATATGATTAGAATAAAGGTGGAGATCACCAAAACTATGAACAAAATCTCTAGCCTCATAGCCAAGCACCTGTGCTATCATTTTCACGAATAGGGCATAGGACGAGATATTAAATGGCACCCCTAAAAATAAATCGGCACTACGCTGATAGAGCTGACAAGATAATCCAGGTCTCTCACTATCCGCATCATGCACGTAGAATTGGAACAATAAGTGACATGGAGGTAGAGCCATCTCGCCTACTTTACCAACATTCCAAGCTGATACTAGGTGACGTCTAGAAGTGGGATTATGCTTCAGATCATGCATCAACTTAGCGATCTGATCCACCGAAGTCCCATCATCCTTAGCCCACGCTCTCCACTGCTGACCATAGACCGGCCCTAGGTCACCGTTCTCATCTGCCCACTCATCCCAGATACGTACTCCATTTTCTTTTAGATAAGAAATGTTCGTGTCACCTTTCAGGAACCATAGTAACTCATGGATAATCGAGCGAAGATGCACTTTCTTCGTAGTCAAACAAGGAAATCCCTCACGTAAATCATACCTAGCCTGCCTGCCGAAAACGGATAATGTCCCCGTGCCAGTCCTGTCGCCACGACTCTCACCATTTTCTAAGACATCCTTGAGTAGGTCATGATATTGCTTCATGGAGATTTTCTAAACAGTTCTTAGAACTATTAACACAAAAAAATTTGTTCGCTAAATACAATTAAACTCTATTAGCCTACACTCATCTTCACCCACACATTCCCACTATGCAAATTTTAGACGTCATCGCCATCCTCATCACCCTAGCCAGTCTCTTTGCCTACATTAATCACCGCTGGATCAAGCTACCTATCACCATCGGAATCATGCTCATTTCGTTAATTCTGAGCCTGCTTTTGATCGGCGTAGGCCAGTTTTTCCCATCCATCGCCTCAGAGGCAGAAAATTTCGTCGCCGGTATTGATTTTAACAAAGCACTGATGAATTTCATGCTCAGTTACCTACTCTTCGCGGGAGCTCTACATGTGAACCTTAACGATTTGAAGAAAGAATGGCGCATCGTAACAATCATGGCGACGCTCGGAGTCATCGTCACAACCTTTGCTATTGGAACGATCTCCTTCTTCCTCTTCGGACTTTTAGGAGTAGAAATTCCTTATACTTGGTGTCTTGTCTTTGGAGCACTCATCGCCCCTACTGACCCAGTTGCCGTGCTCGGCATCCTTAAAACTGCTGGAGCCCCCAAGTCACTCGAAACTAAAATCACCGGTGAATCCCTGTTCAATGACGGCGTAGGAGTTGTCGTCTATCTCGTTCTCGTAGGTATAGCCACTACAGGTATAGGAAATATTACCGTGGGTAGTGTCGTGCATGAATTTCTAGTAGAAGTCGGTGGAGGTATCGTCCTAGGCCTCGTTCTTGGGTATATCTGCTACAAGCTTCTAGAATCTATCGATAACTATCACGTAGAAATCCTACTCACGCTAGCACTAGTGACTGGCGGATATAGCTTAGCGATGTCGCAACACTTCAGTGGACCACTTGCCATGGTGGTCGCTGGTCTCATGATAGGAAATCACGCTCGTGAAAACGCCATGAGCGCTCGCTCCAGAACTCAAATTGATACATTCTGGGAACTGATCGACGAGATTCTTAACGCCCTACTTTTCCTACTGATAGGACTAGAAATCTTCATCTTAGATTTCTCTGTCCCTGTGCTCATTGCTGGACTCATACTGATACCAATCTCTATTTTAGTCAGATTCCTTTCCACTGCACTACCGGTTACAATTCTCAGAAAATATAGAACATTCACTCCAGGCGTCATTAAGATTCTCACTTGGGGGGGCATCCGTGGTGGCATCTCAGTAGCATTGGCTCTGGCCATCCCCAAGTCAGCAGGAGAAGCTCGCGAGTATATCTTACTAGCCACCTACATCATCGTGATTTTCTCAATATCAGTTCAAGGCCTCACCCTCAAAACCCTGATTGCCAACTGTCTTAATAAGAAAGGCGAGATCAAGAAGTAAGATAGCCACTTTACATTCTAATATGTATTTCTTTTAATAAGAGCATGTCAGAAGCACAATCACCCAAAGCTCATCCAAATTTACCGAGGCTCAAAGTCACTTGACTTTGAGCATTTTTTATAACCAGTATCTTGGAAAAAAATCTGATCCGAAGAAACGCATTTGCCAAAACTCTACCTTACCTCTCATCATCACCGAAACCATTCCGCATTTTACTATCCCCCCATCTTCCTCTATCAGTGCATGTGCTGGCTACCGCAGGTAACTGCCCACTGTAAACTTACAACTTTCCCATCATCATGACTTCCTCAGAAATTCGCCAAAGCTTCCTTGATTTCTTCAAAGAGAAACAACACACCATCGTGCCCTCAGCGTCACTGCTGCCACAGTCACCTAGTCTGTTATTTACTAACGCAGGAATGAACCAGTTTGTGCCGTATTTCCTAGGAACAGAAAAGCCACCTTACTCACCAGCTCGTGCGACTGACACCCAAAAGTGTATCCGAGCTGGAGGCAAGCATAACGATCTCGATGATGTAGGCTACGACACCTACCACCACACTATGTTTGAAATGCTAGGTAACTGGTCATTCGGAGATTACTTCAAGATGGAAGCTATCCAATGGGCATGGGAACTACTCGTAGAGCACTGGGGATTCCCTGCTAATCGTATGTATGCTACAGTCTACATGCCAGATAAAGCAGCTGGTGACCCATCAGAGTTCGACCAAGAAACCTACGACATCTGGGCTAATTTATTCATCAAAAAAGGCCTCGATCCAAAGAAGCACGTCATCAATGGCAACGTCGCTGATAACTTCTGGAAGATGGGCGACACTGGCCCTTGTGGCCCCTGCTCAGAACTCCACATGGATCTCACTCCAAATGGCGACTCAGAAGGAAAACTAGTCAACATGGGCTCCGATCTCTGCATAGAAATCTGGAACCTAGTCTTCATCCAATACAACGCCGAGGAAGACGGAACCTACCGTGACCTCCCAGCTAAGCATGTCGACACCGGCATGGGCTTCGAGCGTGCTGTGAACATCATCCAGTGCACTAAGAACCTCACAGACTTCTCTGAGAAACCAACCAACTATGCGACTGACGTTTTCACCCCTATCTTTGCTAAGCTCGAAGAACTCACAGGCAAGACTTACCAAGACATCTATCCAGAAAATGTAGCCGTAGATAAATCCACACTCAGCGATGAACTCAAAACAGCGATCGCCTTCCGAGTCATCGCCGACCACATTAGAACCCTTAGTTTCTCCATTGCCGATGGCATAATTCCAGGAAATAACGGCAGAAACTACGTCCTCCGCCGTATCCTAAGAAGAGCAGTCAACTACGGACGCACCTTAGGATTCATGGAGGGAAAATGCTTCCTCCCAGAACTAGTCGACACCTTAGTCACAGAGTTTGGCCAAGTATTCTCTGAGGTGAAAGATCGCTGCGAGAACATCAAAAAGATCCTTCAAACTGAAGAAGAGTCCTTCAACAGAACCCTCGCTCGTGGCTTAACAAGATTCAAAAAGGAACTTGCTAGCACAGACAAAATTCTTTCCGGACAATTTACATTTGAACTCTACGATACCTTCGGATTCCCATTCGACCTCACAGAGATCCTCTGCGAAGAAAACTCAATCACTGTCGATAAAGACAAATTTGAGTCTTTAATGGAACAGCAACAACAACGCGGCAGAGACGCACGTAAATCTACCGTTGTTAGAGCTCTAGACATCTCATCTGAGCAAGACACTGAGTTCGTAGGATTCGACTCCGACATGGCACAAGCCACCATCACAGAAATCCACGAAGATGATGAAAACATCTACATCATCACAGAAAAATCACCATTCTACGTAGAGATGGGCGGACAGCAAGGAGACACGGGAACGCTGAATGAGTTTATTGTAGATAAAGTCATTAAAATCGGCAACGCGATAGTGCACCTCGTAAACAAACCTCAAGTTTCAAATCACCAATTTCAAATCGGTGACACCGTCACACTCCTCATCAATGGCCCACAGCGTAGAAACATCGAGTCACATCACACAGCGACTCACCTACTCCACTGGGCTCTTCATGAAGTTGTTTCAGAAGATGCCATTCAGCAAGGATCAATGGTCTCGCCTGACAAGCTACGCTTCGACTTCTCATCAGCAGCTCTCACTACTGAACAGGTCAACGCACTCGAAGAAAAGGTTAACTCGGTCATTTCAGAGAACGGGACGATCTCATGGATAGAAGTCCCACATGTAGACGTGAAAGAACGTAAAGACATCATGCAGTTCTTCGGCGACAAGTATGGTGAACTCGTAAGAGTCGTCCAGATCGGTGGAGAATCTAAAGCACTCAACGGATACTCTATGGAGCTTTGCGGTGGAGTTCATGTCTCTAACACATCTGAGATTGGCCAATTTAAAATCAAGTCAGAAGGTGCGATTGCATCTGGTATCAGAAGAATCGAAGCTGCCTGTGGAGATGCGGCTAAAGCATACATTTCTGAAAAATGCGCTGTGCTGAGTTCTGAAATTTCAGAGTTTAAAGAGAAGCTGAATACTGTAAATGAAAAGTTAATTAGTATCGGCGCAGATAAATTCACTTGTCAGAATAAACTCAACGGAGAGTCAATGGCAGAACTTGAAGCTCGTTTATTAGCGATGAAAGACGTGGCTACTAGAGCAGACAAAGCATTCAAAAAATCACAAGTCGCTGCTGTTGCCCAGATGGCAGATAACGCACTAGTCGAACTATTAGAAAAGGGTGGTAACATCGTAGAGTTCTTCGAAGGCCCAGCGAGCTTACTTCAAGAGCTACTCAACGGTTGCAAGAAGAAGCAATTCACCAACTCCGCAGTATTCATCATAGACGATGGTGACAAGCTACATCTCGGAGCCCTCAGCGGACCAGACGGTCAAGCAGCAGGTTACATGGCAGGCAAGCTTATCCAAACGCTCACATCTATGGCTGGTGGCAAGGGCGGTGGCAAGCCAGACATGGCTAGAGGCGCAGCCCCCGAGCGTGACAAAGCAAATGCTCTCAAAGTAAAAGCGAACGAACTTCTCGGATAAATCTTAAACTCATTTCTACCATGATCGAAAGATTTCAAACCAAACAACGCTGTGATCCACAACGGCACTGCCTATCTCTGTGGTCAGGTCTACAAGGATGCGTCTAAAAATATCCGTGAACAGACTGAGACAATGCTAGAGAAAGTCGATGAGCTACTCCTAGAAGCTGGCTCAGACTGCGAGCATGTTCTCTCAGCCACTGTCTATGTCTGCGACATGAAAGATTTAGCCACAATGAACGAAGTTTGGGACACTTGGGTGCCAGAAGGTCAAGCCTGCGTAGAAGCAAGAATGGTGAGACTTGAATTACTTGTAGAAATCTCAGTTGTTGCAGCAGTTTGCTCGTAAATCAGTAAATCTGTGCTCCTGAAGGCAAAGCCATGGGATTTATCTCATCTTGATTTCCACTAGAAACACCCATGATTGAAATCATGGGCTTTGAAGATGTTCTCCCTCTGGGAGAACCAGTATGATGTAACAACTGGAAACTAATTCGCTAGGTTTCGTCAACCTCGCATCATCGCTCACTATTCATTGCCTAATAGACGTCTCTGCAATAGCGCTTTTCCTTCTTCAGATTACTGAAGAATTCCTTTGCGGCTGCTTCTGAAAGTCTGCCGTGTTCTTGAGCGATACTGTGGAGAGCTGCATCGACATCTTTTGCCATGCGTGATGCGTCACCACAGACGTAGAAACATCCCTTGTCGTCGTTTAGCCACTTCCAAAGATCCTTGCCATTTTCTAGCATACGATCCTGAACGTAGATTTTCTCAGCTTGATCACGAGAGAACGCGAGGTCTAGCTTGGTAAGAACACCATCTGCCTGCATCTGCTCAAGTTCATCCTTATACAGATAATCTTTTGACTCGTGAGGGTTACCGAAGAATAACCAGTTAGCTCCTTTAGCCTTGCTGATCTGTCTCTCTTCAAGAAATGCTCTGAACGGTGCGATACCTGTTCCAGGTCCGACCATCACAATCGGAAGGTCTTTGTCTTCTGGGAGGCGGAACGCCTTATTAGAATGCACGAACACGCCTGGCTGCACACCTTCTGATCGCTCAGATAGGAAAGTAGAACAAACACCGCCGCGGTCTCTGTAATGACTATGATATTTCACAATAGCCACAGTGAGATGCACTTCACCTAGATGTGCATTAGGACTAGATGAAATTGAATAAAGTCTTGGCTGAAGCTTCTTAAGAACTCCGACAAATTCTTCTGCGTCTGAGAAATCTGCTGGATGGTCTGTGATAAGGTCAATCAAGTCACGACCCCAAGTAAAGTCATCGTATGCCGCCTTATCATCAGTCTCTATAAGAGATCTGAGATATGGTGAACCACTGCGTTTCTGCCACTTTTGTAGGAAACGTTTGTTGATGCTCCTAACATCGTAGTTATTAATCAGAGCTTCACGGAGAGTTGATTCACCAGCCCCTCCAGGTAGAGGAACTTCTTCAGTGCTCTTGAATGGAATGTTCGATAGGATCTCGTCCACAAGCGACTCTGGATTAATTGGATAAACTCCCAGTGCGTCCCCGACCTCATACTCAAGACCTGAGTCAGCGAGTGAAAGCTCTAGGTGATACGTTTCTTTCTGGGAGCCAGCCGCATTAAGATTCTCATTACGTAATATAGTAGACGGGAATGGGTTCTTCTTGCTGAAGCCCTCTTCCAATAGATCTTCGGCTGGCATCTCATTTACGGAGCTAGCCCCGAGTGCATCAAGCACACCGGTTTTCCAAGTGTTATACTCATCATCAAAGTCTACATCGCAGTCCATACGTGGGAAGATGCGTTTCGCTCCATGTTTCTCGAGTGCTAGGTCGAGCTCAATGCCACACTTACAGAAGTCTGGGTATTCGGTGTCACCTAATGCGAGGATTGAAAAATTGATATTTTCTAAATTAGGAACTTCCTCACCAAGAAGATAGCTGTGAAGATCTGCAGCATTATCTGGTGGTTCACCATCTCCATATGTTGAAGTGATGATAAGGACATTCTGCTCTTGAGTCAGCTTGGCTTTATCATAGCTACCCATATCCACTACTTCTGGGACGAAATTTAGCTTGCTCATCGCTTTCGCCAGTTTCTTAGCGACACTTTCTGAGTTACCAGTCTGAGATCCGACTAAAATAGTCACAGGAATCTCTGGTGCTCCTCCCGCACCGACAAGATCTTTGCCTGAAGTGAGGTCTGATATAAAACTCCCAACGAGATTATTCAACCACTGGCGTTGTCCAGTAGTGAATGGGGCATCTTCTGGAATGTAGTTCTGCTGTGCCATGATAAATAATGTAAAATAGTTCTGTGGAGGAACTCAAAAAATGCACTGGATGACCTAAAGATGCAAGTATCTTGTGCACCACAATCTGAAAAATGGCTTAATCCAGCCAAGATTACTTCACTTTCTGAATAAGAAACTCTCGGAAGTTCTTACTAGCACTATGCGTGAGATCTAAGAGCTTAGGAGTAAGCTCTTGTTTACCGACATTGAAAGCGGGATGACTTAAAACATGAACCTTTCCAAAACCAGCGACCTGAACTGACAGCCATCTCACTCTATCTTCTAGATCAGTCTGAAGAGTAGAAGGCCTTAGAATATAAAGATCCGTCAGCTTCTCCCCTCTCTCGATCACCTGTTTTACTAACTCAGAAGCTGATTTAGTCTCAGGAACGTAAATAAATCGTAACGTTTTGGTGAATTTCTTCTCTCCTAGAAGTGACTTAATCACTGCCACACTGAGACCAATCTGTGTTGATTTAGCGACAGCATCTTGTTGATCTAACTCTACGACAACCACTACGATTTCATCAGACTCCTCAGATTCGATATCTAAATAGCCAACCTTACCCTGATTATCTTTTAGCATACGGGTAGAAAGATAAGCATCGAGACCTAGCGCACTAGAGATCCGACGAATCTGCATTTCATTCTCTGTCGTAGGGTGATTGAATGCGAGCTCTATATCCGCCTTGATCGACTTCGGATCAAAATCTACAGAAACCCAATGAGCACTTCCGTCATTCTTCTCCAGATCACTTTTTATATGATTATAAGCACTCGTGATCGTCCCAATAATAAGACCGATTGGAAGGATCATTATAATCCAAAGATACTTCTTAGAATTTCCAGCTGGGGGACTTGCTGAGTCAAACATGATAGTTTTTTATTCAGATAATGTAAGCGCCACTTCCTTAGCAGCTCTTTCATGGCAACCTGGTTCACCTAGGGTGGAAATAGCATCAGCCATTTCAGCTTTAACCTTGGCCGTATGCACCTCGTCCTTGAGGAACTTTTCTAAAGATTCTTTGATCTGAACTGGGTCTGCCTCTCCCTGGATAAATTCCTCTACTACTTCCTTGCCTGCAAGAATGTTAACCAATCCGATATAATTGATCTTAACTAACATTTTACCTAACAGATAGGTAGGAAGCGCTATCTTATAAACTAAACAATAAGGCAACCCATACCAAGCAGCCTCAAGAGTAGCTGTGCCACTGGCGATGACTCCACAAGAAGCCTTCTGCATAAGCTTATGACTCCCACCATCAGTAATTTTTATGTAATCACCGTTGATTTTACTCTTGGCTAATATAGAGTGCATCAGATCCGCTAGCTTAGGCGAAGCTGCTGGAGCCTCAAAGATTAATGCCACGTTTTCATTTTGCATTCTCCTCGCTGCATCAACCATCACTGGGAACAATCGACTTACTTCTCGCTCACGGCTCCCGGGGAATAGTCCCACCAAACTGGGAACGCGATCGATATCGATTTTATTCTCCTCGAGCTCATCAACGACAGGATGCCCAACAAAAGTAGTCTCTAATCCTGAGTTCTCGTATAAAGGTTTTTCGAAAGGTAAGATACAGAGCATCTTATCTAAAATGGCAGTCATCTTAGGGATACGACCTTTATTCCAAGCCCAAACCTGTGGACTCACGTAATAAATAATTTTAATCTTGGGCAACGCCTCTCTCACAGCTTTCGCCATACGAAGATTAAAACCCGGATAATCAATCAGCACAAGTGCATCCGGCTGCTGCTCCTTGATCTCTTCTAGCATTGAGTGAAACTGCTTTTTAAACCAGCGGTAGTGCTTCAGCACTTCCACTATACCCATGACCGCAGCCTGCTCCACCCAGTCTCGCATGAGATCTGAGTCTGCAACTTTATGCATTTTAGATCCGCCTGCACCTGAGAAGACGACTCCGTCTATCTCAGACTTTAGGGCGTGCATAAGCTCAGATCCGTGGTTATCACCACTGACTTCGCCTGAGATCAGATAGATCTTTTTTGCACTCATGGTTTGTCTATAGACAGTTATTTAATGAGCTACAATTTAAAAAGTAGCTGCTAGTGAATTACTTAGAAGTAACCTTAGCTTCTTCCTTGTTATTCACAAAAGCTACCGCTGAGCGATCGAACTTCACGAATAAACCTTCAGCCAGACGGAGAGAAACAGAGCCTTCACTGACTGAGTTTACCACACCGTGCATACCGCCGATAGTGACTACTTTATCACCCTTCTTAAGATTAGCCTGCTTCTGACGAAGAGCCTTAGCCTTCTTCTGTTGTGGTCTGATCATCACCACCCACATGATGACGAAGAAAAGCACCATCATGATTATTGGAGTCATGCCGCCCGCTTCTTTGCCCTGCGCTAGTATATTGAATGTATTAGTCATAATTATTTTTTGTTATATCGTTTAGTAAACTCGTCTTTGAAGCTAGTGAATGTATCGCCCTCGATAGCTGTTCTGGCTCTCTCCATAAGTCTAAGATAGAAATGCAGATTATGGAAAGAAAGCAATCTCAAAGCTAACATTTCCTTAGATCTCCAAAGGTGGCGAATATAACTTCGGCTGAATCTCGCTACATTAGAATGAGTTGTCTCAGTCAATGGACGTTTATCAAATTTAAACTCCTTATTCTTAATGTGAATAGGACCATCGTCTGTGAAGACTAGTCCATGACGAGCGACACGAGTGGGCATCACACAGTCAAACATGTCCACACCACGTGCTATCATTTCCAGCATCTGAGGAGGAGTGCCTAAGCCCATCGCATAGCGAGGCTTATCTTCTGGCAAAAATGGCACCGCGTTTTCAATAGCTCGGATCATCTCATGCTCAGGCTCACCAACAGAAATACCCCCGACCGCATAACCATCAAAGCCAATATCAACGAGCTCTTTAGCCGATTGCTCACGAAACTCAGAGTAAATACTACCTTGAACAATACCAAAGTGCATCTGCCTACCTATGCCAGATTTAGGCTCATGTTTAGCCACCCATTCTTTACAGCGCCTAGCCCACCGTGTTGTTAGAGATAGTGAATCTAGTGCATATTTTTCTTCACATGGGTATGGTGGACACTCGTCGAAAAGCATCGCTATATCACTGCCGATCACCCCTTGGATCTCCATACTAACCTCAGGTGAAAGCATCATCTTAGAACCGTCCAAATGGTTACAAAATGTCACACCTTCTTCTGTGATCTTACGGAGCTTAGCGAGTGACCATACCTGAAACCCTCCAGAATCTGTTAAAATAGGTTTATCCCAGCTAGCAAACTCATGCAGGCCACCAAACTCTTTGATGACATCAAGACCTGGTCTCAAGTTTAAATGATAAGTATTCCCCAAAATGATTTGTGACCCTAAATCCACCAACTCATCGGGATGCAAAGTTTTCACAGTCCCCTGTGTGCCGACTGGCATGAAAATAGGTGTTTCAACTACTCCATGAGCAGTCGTAAGACGGCCTCTTCTCGCCTTCGTTTCCGAATCTGTTTTAAGTAGTCCAAACACACAGAGCTTATGACACGATTTTTTAAGCTTGAACAGTCCCTTTTTTTCACACTCTACTACATTTTCGGTGCTTTTTGCTTTGTATAATTTCGGAATGTCATTAGCTTTCTCTAGTAACATCAAATCACTATGCCAAGAATCACAATCTCAGAACTAGGTAAAACTCCTCAACCGTATAGCCTAAAAAAGGATCGCAAGACTACCAAGATCGGTAGAGCTAGCGATAACGATGTTATTTTAAGCACTGGATCAGCGTCCACTTATCACTGCGTGATGAAGTGTGTAGAAGGTAGATTCATACTTGAAGACAACAGCTCAACTAACGGCATTAAGTTAGAAGATTCACGTTACTCAATTATTGATGATGTCATCAGTGATCTTGCCAAGTGCTGATCTGATGTGCTTGCCATTAGTGTTGCAGATGTAGTCAATGTAGGGTTCTATATTAGGGTCAAATGCTTTTACTTGATCGCAGATTTGTTGTTTGATCTTCTTTATTTCTGGGCATACTAGCTCGAATGCAATGTGGTCTTTGGAGTCGGTGAATGCTTTAAGGTATGCCCATGGAGATTTATGATAACTGATCTGATGCAATCCTCAATCATTTATTGATAATTAGTAAAGGGAGCCTCTGTCAACCTGTAATAATTCCGCTTTAATGTTTTCAAATTTGTCTGATAGATTAAATTGAGCTTATGAACTTCCTAGAGCATGAAAAAGGTGGCAATTTATTCTCAGCCATTGAGCACCAGCAAAAGATGACTAAGCGCACTGTTAGAGTCTTAAAGCTTAAAACGATCATGATTGGAATGCTTTCCTGGCTACACTGATCCAAGTGACAGGCAACGATAAGAAGGATTGGAGTAAAGGTGGTAATTTGCCTTTTCATCCTCTTCTAATGTTTAAAATCCTTATTCTTCAAAGCTTCCACGGACTCAGTGATGATGCAACGGGGTATCAAATAGGCGATCGACTTAGTTTTATGAACTTCCTAGATCTTCAAATGGGTGACCACATTCCAGATGCTAAAACGATTTGGGATTTTTATTTAAATTAAAGTTGTTTGAGATGTGATATTTTTAATGAGACTAACTATACTTAGCTACAACAGCAGTCATCGCCTCCATTTGATTTTCGATGGACTCTGTGAGTGCTACTTGTGATCTGGTGCGATCTAGGTTATGATCGTCTTTATGGATTTTGAAGTAAACATCGCTTAAGAGGTAGTCTGAGAGGAAACGGGTGCCACACTCGATAGTGAGTAGTTTACCTGCGAAGGGTAGAAGCTCACGCTTTTTCTCGGTGAGGAAAGCATTAGTGCCTTTTACTAGAGCTTCAAACATGTTCATGCGCATGTTGATCTTAGAAGTGTCTACTTCATCTTCTCCAACTGGTGATGTAGCTGTGTGCACCATGTCTCCAAAATTGTAAACTGCTGATCCATTCATTGTCGTGTTTAAGTCGATCACGCAAACGCCTTCTCCTGTAACGTCGTCTAACATGACGTTGTTGAGTTTGGTGTCGTTGTGTGTGATTCAAATTGGGATTGCTCCTGATTCTAGAAGGTCGACCACTTGCTTGCCTAGCCATGAACCATTCGATTTCTTTGGATACGTTCTTAGCTCGGTTGTGTTCGTCTTTCTCAATTGCCGCTATGAGAAGCTCAAAGCGAGATTTGGTGTTATGGAAATTAGGGATGGTCTCGAAGAGTGGAGGTACATCGAGGTCAGCAGTGAGTTTCTGGAATTCACCAAATGCCTTGGCTGCTTGTATATACTGATTTTTTGAGGTGATGAAATCATAGGTGCGTGCTCGCCCGATGAATGGATAAGTTCTCCAAACTGAGCCGTCAGCGTCAATAGCGTATGGCTTACCAGTGACTGTAGGAATACATGTAAGAGTGCGGCGGTATGATTCTGGATCACCTTCTTCTTGTAGCGTTTTTAAATGCATGGCTAGTGACTCGGTCTACGTTCTCAGCAAGTCTCTGGTGGATGTAATGGATACGCTGACCAGTTTGATCGTAGTATGCACGATAGGTGTCGTTGATATGGTCTGAGCCGTATGGGTGAGCATTTACAAAGTCTGCACGCATGTCGAATAATTGAGCGACTGCGACCATGCTATGTTTGTTTTCTGATGAAGTCATAAAATTGATAAAGTTAAGTGGGGTCTATACAAAAAATCTCCGTATTCCTAGAAAAGAAATACGGAGATTGTGTCAAAGTGGTTATTATTTAATTTACCCCCAGAGGTTAGCTGGATAGTTGCCGTTTGTTACGAGCTTGTTGATGCTAGATACGCAGGCGGCCTTATCCTGTGGATAAGTGATTCCGAACCATGAACTGGATGTCTCGAGGATGTTACAGTCTGCTACGCCTGAAGTGAGAAGTTCGTCTACAACTGTTGGGATGTAGCACTCGGACTTCATTTCTTCGCCTCGCTCCTTGAGAAATCCAATAAAGTGAGTTTGAAGGTGATCCATGAGGCTCGCTGAGAATCCCCAGAAGTTCATGGAAACTATTGCTGATGTAGAAATCTCAACTCTATCGCCAAGAAGATTTTCACCACGGCAGATTCCATCTTTCTCGATGAGTATTTTTGTGTGTTCTTCTACCGCATCGAGGAAACCATTGGTATCCTCACAGATTCCACGGTTTACGTCGCCATGATCTGAGATTGTGTTAGATAGTTTATATCCTACCATACAGTAGTGCTCTTTGTTAGTTGCAGACTCAGTTTCTGTAAAGTAGCTCGTGATCTGCTGAAATGATTCAGCTCCGTAGAAGTCATCAGCATTGATCACTGCGAAGTGTGAGCCGATCACATTTCTAGCGGCAAGGATAGCATGAGTGGTTCCCCATGGCTTAGTGCGACCTTCAGGTAGTTTGTAGCCATCTGGAAGGTCATTAAGATCTTGAAAAACGTAATCAACCTTGATTTGATCTTCAAATTTAGAGCCAACTTCATTTTTAAATACTTCTTCGAAGTCTTCACGGATGATGAAAATGACTCTGCCGAATCCAGCTTTGATTGCGTCGTAGACTGAGTAGTCGAGCACAGTTTCACCGTTCGGCCCTATTGGACCCATTTGCTTAAGACCACCGTATCGGGTTCCCATTCCTGCTGCTAGGACTAAAAGTGTAGGTTTCATGTTTTGGTAATAAATATTTAGTTAGCTGTTAATAAAATAACAGGGGACGTTATGCTTCATTTGGAGTGATTTATGCAACTAAAATCGTCTGACTACAGACATCTAAGTGATGCTGAATGTCTCCGAGAGAGAAAAGTGATTGCCGAGGGCTGATTTTAGACTGTAGAGTGTCTTCCGTGACATTTCTACTGCATCACATCGCAGTGGAGCATCCCAGAATGACTATGGAGATATCTAAAGAACATGTAATAAAAGTCTATCATGCGATGGTGAGATCTCAGATCCTTGAGGCTAAATTTAGCTCACTCTACAAGGCTGGGCAGATCGTGGGCGGGGTGTATATAGGCAGAGGACAGGAGGCTGTTAGTGCATCGGTGGGTGCTAAGCTGGAATGGGGGAAAGACATTTTCGCACCGCTAATCCGTGATCAGGCAGGACGCACTGCCTTCGGTGAAGATATACTGGATGCGACTAGAACGTATCTTGGATCAGTGGCAGGGCCGATGAAAGGGAGAGATGGAAACATCCACCGTGGTAGACCTAAAGATGGTTTGTTAGCGGTGATTAGTCACCTAGGGACCTCAGTCTCTGTGGTCGGTGGTATGCTGAAGGCTAGACAGATTCAAGGCAGGCTTGGCGATAGTGTTGGAGCTACTTGTGTCGGTGACGGAGCTACTTCTACAGGATCATTTCATGAAGGATTAAATTTTGTTGCGGTTGAAAAACTACCGATGGTCGTGATTGTAGCGGATAACCAATTTGCCTACTCGACTCCTAATAATAAGCAATTTGCTTGTGATGATCTGGTGGATAGAGCGAAGGGCTATGGAATACCTGGGCACTCTGTGGATGGCACAAATATGCTAGAAACCGTAACAACTATAAGTGCTGCTGTAGATGCCGCACGTAGGGGAGAAGGTCCGCAAATGGTGGTAGCAAAGCTACTTAGACTCGGAGGACATGGTGAACATGATGATGGAGCTTATGTGCCTGAAGAGCTTAGAAAAGGTCGCTACGGTAGGGACTGTATGGAGGTAGGGAAGCAGCAACTTATCGAAAAAGGTTGGCTCACTGAAGAAAAATTGGCAGAGTGGATCGCTGATGCGAAAGTAGAAGTGCAGACTGCTGTGACGACTGCACAGCGTGAAGAAGGTCCCGATCCGTATAAAGAAGACTGGTCTCCTCTATCAAGAGGTATTTTTAGAGACTGGTGAGTGAGCTGAGTAACGAGAATAACGAATAAATAAAAATTTAGTATGTCAGTAACTTACATAGATGCGATCCGAGATGCGCAATTAAAAGCTCTAGATGAAGACGAAAGAGTCTTCATCTACGGTCAGGATATTGGTAAATTTGGCGGAGCATTTAAAGCCACCAAAGGTCTACAGGAAAGATTTCCAGACAGAGTCATGGATGCACCTATCAGTGAAGATGCTATGGTGGGCATGGCTATTGGTGCCGCTATCGAAGGCATGCATCCAATCGTAGAGATGCAGTTTGCAGATTTCTCTTCAGTAGGATTTAACCAAATAGTTAACAATGCCGCTACTCACTACTACCGAACTGGAGTGCCAGTGCCTATCACGGTGCGTATGCCATCTGGTGGAACACCTGGTTCTGGACCATTTCATAGTCAGAGTATAGAGGCTCTCTATGCTCACTACCCGGGAAGTATTGTGCTGACGCCTGCGACGGTTTCGGATGCTTATCATATGCTGTTAGAAGGTATTGCGATGGATGACCCTGTCATTTATTGTGAGCATAAACTTTTGTATCGCTGGCTTAAAAGTGATAACTATGATGGTGATGGATTACCAATCGGTAAGGCAAGAATTACCCGCTCTGGTAAGCACGCAACGGTGGTCGCTTATAGTGCTATGGTTCATGAGGCTGTGAGAGCTGCTGAAATGCTCAAAGCTGAAGATGGTTGGGAAATCGAGGTCGTAGATCTCCGCTCAGTCAAACCGCTCGATACTGATACTGTGATGGCATCGGTAGCACGGACGGGTAGACTTCTAGCAGTAGGTGAGGCCTTCCCATGGGGTGGTGTCACAGCGGAAATCGTCTCCCGAGTCACAGCGGAAGGCTTCCGCCTGTTAGACGCTCCACCGATGCGTCTGAATGCGAAAGATTCACCAATTCCATATCATCCGAAACTCTGGGCAGTGCACCGTCCTACACCAGAGTCTATCTGCTTTGCTCTTAAAAAACTTTTGAACTACTAATATCATGCCAAGAATTCCAATCGTAATGCCACAGCTGGGTGAATCTATCGCCGAGGCCACAATTATCCGTTTCAATGTAGCTCTAGGTGAGACCGTTGAAGCTGATCAAGAAATAATCGAGGTCGAGACTAATAAAGCCACGATGTGTGTGACTACTCTCTGTGGTGGTATCATGAAAGAGATCTTTGCTGAAGAAGGCGTAAGCTATGCAGTAGGTAGTATTTTAGGAACTATCGAAGCTACGGATGAGGAAATTGAACGAACTGGAGTTTCAACCGTACGTGAAGGAGTGAGCGAAGCGAAAGGGGAACAGAGTAAGCATTTTGAGGAGGAGGTAAACTTACACTTTAAGACAGAAGATGGAGGTTACTTTGAGCCTAAAGATGTAAATCCAAACGTGCAGGGACTTCCTGTTCCAGCGGATCAAAAGGGAGTGCATTATATCTCTCCTAGAATGCGTGCTAGGATGAATGAACTAGGTCTACAAGCGGCAGACATTTCAGCAATCGCTGGTAGTGGAGCAGGTGGGCGTGTCACAGTAGAAAATTTAGAAAGGTTCTTAAATTATATTAGTGATTGGCCATCATCGCCGGCGTCTTCTATGCGTCTTGCCGTTGCCGATGCCATGAGAAGATCATGGACTCGACCACTCGCGTCAGTAGGTTATCCAGTGGTCATGGATAAGCTTTTAAACCATCGTCGATCACAGAGCCCTAAGCCAGGTCTCACACTTTATGTATTACGAGCTTTTGCGATTGCTCTCGGTGAAATCCCATCAACTGCAGGTTATCTGATTGGTGGAAAAATAGTGCATCCTAAAGGCTTTGATATCGGCTGTGCTGTGCAGGTCGAGGACGGGGTTATGGTGCCGGTGATCCGCCAAGTGGATACTAAATCAGTCAGCGAGCTAAGCCAAGAATATGGAGAACTTGTGGAACTGTCACGAAAGCGTCGTCTCCCAGAGAGCGCAACTAAGGGTGGTATTGCTACGGTCACTAACTTCGGAACGTTCGGTCTCACTTGGGCAACACCTATTCCTTTACCAAACGAAACACTTATTCTCGGAATTAGTGCCGGTGTGAAAAAGCCAGTTTGGAGCGAGGATGTGGGAGTATTTATCCCAGTGATCGAGGCTGAACTCTGCCTAACGTTTGACCACCGAGTGATCGATGGCGGTGATGCTGGTAGACTTCTTAACCGTGTGGCACAGCTACTTGGCGAGCCAGAGAAACTTTAGCTTCCTGTCATTTTTCGAGCCACTATTTTTAAGGCTGTTTTATAGAGTTTACAGATAACCTTTAAACTCCACAATTCATGTTATCATGACTCAGAAGAAATTTAGCAAACTGGTCGCTTTTTTATGTTGGTTTCTAGCTATAGAGCTATTAAAATAGGCTTAGCTTTAACAATAAATAATCCGTTACATAGTTGTAACGGATTGATTATTAATTGGAGGCGGAGGTGGGATTCGAACCCACGAATGTCAGTTTTGCAAACTGATGCCTTAGGCCACTTGGCTACTCCGCCTTGAACTTCGTGGGCATTTGTTAACCTGTCATTGGATAGGAGTCAATATCTCTGTTAGTTATTTTTTCAGTTTGTAGATATTTTTCATCATGTATAGATTATCAATCATGAAATCTATTCACCCTACACGCCAAAAATTGAGGGTTCAGCATTAGAGGTGATCCATTCATGAAACATGTTGATTTTCTTCTTGTTAGATTGAGGCTTGTTAAACATTTTGATCAGTAGGTCTAAAGCTAGTCGAAAGATGCTTTTACGTTTCTGTCTGGCGGTTAGATCATTTTTTCTTTAAGCATTACACCCCACCCTAGGATGGATAAAAAGGCTAAGTTCACCACATCTAAGAGCTTATCAATCTTTCGGCGATCTCCTAAATGGGTGCTTTCCAGATCAAAACTTTTCTTCTTTAAATGTTCAAATAGCACCTCGATTGCCCAACGAGTTTGATCTGCCTTTTTGCTTCTTCTCTTCTACTTTATCTTTTAGCCCTTCTTGCTGTTTGATCATTACCTCTACTAGCAGAGCGAGATTGTGAGCGAGGATCGGTGTAAACCAGGCGTTGCATCATTCGTCCTGTTGCCCCTACGAAGCAATCAGTGACAAAGCTTTGATTACGTTTATCGCTCTGATCATGGAGGTCATTACTCATGCTCTTTGCGTCGCTGTTAGACTTTTCTCTGAGTGATGAAATATTCTCCATTGTTGTGCTTTAGTTTTGATCATTGAAGGTAGTCTATACAGGCTTTATCCCAGCAATAAATCACCTGTCTTCCCTTGGGGGCATCATTCCGCAGAGTTTCAGGATTCGCTTCTTTTGATCGGGCAGCAGTGAAGTAATTACTGAATCAAAAGGGAAGGGTTTTCGGACCTTTACCTTGTCGATTTAACAGTTTACTTCCTGCCCATCAAAAGTTGCGTTTATTAGTGGAATCCAAAAGATGTTTAGAAAAGACTATTAGCGTGAGCTGACGATGCCCTCTACAATGCCTCTGGCAGCGAGTGTCTGATACCAAGAAGTGGCACAACGGCGACATTCGTGTGTGTTGCTAATAAATCCACATTCAACTAAAACTGCTGGGCATTTAGTTTTATTAAGGACTGCGTAAGCCATCCCTAATTTGATGTAGCGATTCCTAGTTTTTACTTGTTTTATGATGCCTCGCTGGACATTTGTGGCAATAATTTTTCCCTTAGCGCTCGCGTAGAATGTTTCTACTCCTCTGATGGAGGTGTCACGGTGAGCGTTAAAATGAATACTTACAAAAATAGCATCTTTGTAGCGATTTGCTATAGTAGCTCTCGCTGTTAGAGAAACGTATACATCGCTCCTGCGGGTCAGGCGGCAGGGGATTTTTTTTGCCTTTAACATCGTCTCGACTTTTTTTGCTACTTTGAGGTTAAGGTCTGATTCTCTTACGCCGTGCCAAACTGCGCCCTTGTCTTTGCCTCCATGACCTGGGTCGATGATCACGGTCGTGTATTTACCAGCTAGCGAGCTGATGGAGGTGATGATGAGTAAAAAGATCGCTAAAAACGGTAGCTTTGTGGACATATACATATGTTATTGTAATTCAGATTGTTGAGAAGTTATTTCTTAAATAACTAACAAAAATGGTTTTATCGTATTGAATTGTAAACTGAAAGCCTATCCATTAATCTTCTTTTTAAGTCGTTTACGCATGGCTTTAGAGAGGAACGGTCTGACTAATCCGTAGAGGAGGTAGCAGGTGAAGATAACTGAAGGAGTGTAGTTTCTGGTGATGGGATTAAATATGAGCCCTATGACCAATGCTCCGATAAGAATGCCCCAGAGTGAACCCTTAGTGGAGAAGTCTATTTTCTTAAAGCTAGGGTATCTGACATTACTGATCATGAGAATGGATAGACCTAACATCGCTCCTACGAGGACGTAGTTCCATACACCAAGGTCTGTTCCTAGTTCATAAAAATTAGTGAGCAGGAAGGTAAGGGATGCTATGAATCCAGCTGCCATAGGGATAGGGATGCCGAGAAAGTCTTTATTGGCGTTGCTAGCCTCTGGCATTACGGCGAGGCAGTTAAATCTAGCTAATCGCATAGCACCGCAGAGTAGGTATGAGAATGCCACAGACCAGCCTAGCCAGCTGATTTCTTCAGGCAGATTGAATAAGACAGCTTTAGAGACGAGTAGAGCCGGAGCCATGCCGAAGGAGATAACATCGGCTATGGAGTCAAATTCGCGACCAAAGGGTGATTCTTTACCACCGATTCTTGCTAGTCTCCCATCTAGTAAATCAAATAAACATGAACCAAATATATACAAAATAGCCATTTGGTAAAAATCATAGATCATTGCCTGATTGACACCTTCTACTTTGAGCTTCAGCTGTAGCTCGTAATGCATGCCTTGGAAAATAGAGAGCACCGCAAGGAATCCGCAGAGTAAGTTACCTGCCGTCATCAAGTTTGGAAGGAGGTAGATTTTGGGTTCTAATCTCTTTACCGTGATTGTGTAAACAGTTGATTCTTCTACTGGAGAATTAGTATCGGATGATTCATCGTTCATGGTTAGTAAGGAACTACATTAAATTTACGAAAGAAACAGTGGAAAATTACCAAACTAAGGTGTATTTTTTTCATCTATGGAGCAAAACCTGTCAAAAATATCCTCAGAGATGAAAATGGAGCAAGTAAACGAGACTTTTCCAGGCGCTAGAAGAGCTCTGTTTGCTAAATACCATATCGGTGGATGTAGTTCTTGCTCCTATGAGCCTGAGGAGACTTTAGAGGCTGTCTGCAAGAGTAATGAAATAGATCTAGAAGAGGCTTTGACCTACATTCTGAAAAGTCACACAGTGGATCAAGAGATGCTGATCTCTTCTGAGGAAGTGAACCGACTTATTGAGTCTGGTGAAGAGGTGATTCTGCTCGACACACGCACTCGCGAGGAACATGAGGCGGTGAAAATAAAAGGATCTGAGTTAATGACTCAGGAGCATCAGCAGAAAATATTTGCGACAGTAGATCCACAAGCGACTATCATTCTCTACGATCACAGTGGTAAGTCGGTGCTCGATACATGTGCTTGGTTTATAGGTCATAAGATGATTAACACCAAAGGGATGATGGGCGGTATAGATGCCTGGAGTCAGAAGGTCGATAAATCTATGGCTAGATACAGAATGGAGATGAGTTAATTGTTCTTTTAGAGAATCGTCTTGATTTGAGTTTATCTCTTGAAAAGATCCTTCATTCTGGCATCATCTAGGGGTGAATCACCAAGATATCATTAATAGGGGCAAAAGGGTCATAGAAATAGAGATGCAGGCTCTGCAGGCTCTGAGTGAGCACATGGATGATGCGTTCGTCAATGCCGTGAATCTCATGGCTGAGGCTGTGGCGAGGCGTAACAAAATAGTCATCGTCGGTATCGGGAAATCTGGGAATATTAGTTATAAAATAGCTGCCACTCTAAATTCCACAGGAGCAACAGCAGTGGTGCTGAATACACAGAATGCTCTGCATGGTGATCTGGGCATCATTTCAGATGGTGATGTAATCATTGCGCTTTCATACTCTGGTGAGACCGTAGAGTTGATTGAGTTGATCCCATTTTTAAAGCGCTTTGACATCAAGATGATCTCCATCACAGGAAAGTCTGACTCAAGTTTGGCAAACTACTCAGACGTGACACTTCTTACGCCGGTGGAGAGAGAAGCGTGTCCGTTAAATCTAGCTCCGACGTCATCTTCTACAGCGGCTCTGGTTATGGGCGATGCTTTGGCTATGGTTCTGTTAGATAGCTGCGGGTTTACAGAAGAAGACTTTACTCGTTATCATCCTGGTGGCTCACTAGGTCGGGCGATGCTAACTACGGTGGCAGACATTATGCGTAGTGGAGATAAACTTGCTACAATTTCACAAGACTCTTCTGTAGATGAAGCTATTGCAGCCATGAGTGATAAGCGTGCTGGAGCTTGTGTGCTGACGAATGCGGATGGTAACCTAGCTGGTATCTTTACCCATGGAGATTTCGCCAGAGCATTCCATGAAAATAAAATTGTTAGGGGGGAGGCGGTAGCTAACTTCATGACACAGAATCCGATCACGGTTGAATCTTCGTCGCTAGCCGCTGAAGTAATAAATAAAATCGGCAAGCATCGTATTGATGACGTCGTAGTTCTCTTAGATGGGAAGCCAGTAGGGCTCGTGGATACCCAAGACTTCGCTAGACTTAAATTAATTTAAAATAGAAATCACCTAAAATGAAATGCCTAAACACACTGATTATAGCATTCCTATTATCCACACTTCTGTATGGACAATCTGATAAGAAGGTAGAGAATGAAAATGACTATTCTGCTCTGGCTGAGCAGGCTCTGAAAAATGCAGGGGAGAACAAGGTTGAGCTTAAAAAAGCTCTTGAGAATACGCCGGTTGAGCAAAAAGAGGCAATGCAGTTTCTTATTGCATACATGCCTGAAAAGGATCTTAAGTCTCTCAAAGGTAGTTATTTGTTAGAGAATGTGGCACTTGCTTATCAGGCTCGCGAAGCATTTCCTTGGGCGAAAAATGTGCCTAAAGAAATCTTTTTTAATGACATTTTACCGTATGCTTCGATGAACGAAACTCGTGATAACTGGCGCCAAGATTTTTATGATCGCTTCAGTAAATACGTAAAAGACGCCACCACAATGGAAGAGGCTATCCTCGCAATCAATAAAGTGATTAAAGATGAAGTCGGCGTAGAGTATAATACTAAACGCAATAAACCGCATCAGAGTCCTTACGAATCTATGGAAATAAAAATGGCCAGTTGCACAGGTCTTTCGATCCTTTTAAATGATGCTTTCAGGGCGGTAGGGATTCCATCGAGAGTCGCAGGCATCCCCGCATGGACTACTAAACGAGGTAATCATAACTGGGTAGAAGTCTGGACACCTAGCGATAAGCAATGGCACTTCACCGAGTATTATCCGAATGGCAAAGGACTCGACCACGGTTGGCTATTAGCAGATGCTGCGAAGGCTAATCCTAAAAGCTTTATGCACAGTGTGTATGCGACTTCTTGGAAGTCGGCAGAGATTCATTTCCCAATGGTTTGGGATATGACGGATCAGACTGTTCCTGGCGTTAATGTTAGCGAGCGCTATATAAAGCTGGGCAATAAAGGTAAAAAGATCGGAGCTAATGACTGTGAGCTAAGAGTAGATTATACGGTAGGTGGTAAACGCATCGCCATTCCCGTGGTTCTTGTCCAGGGCGGCGTAGATATGTCTAAGGGGCTGACTCCAGATAAGACTAAGGATATGAACCAGTTTTTAAATCTTAAAGCTAAGAAAGGGCAGATTTATCAACTAGCATTCATGCTGCCAGGCACAGAGAAATGGCAATACAAAGAGGTGAAGACTAATAATAAGGAAGAATTCTTAAGGGTTAAGCTCAATGAATAAATGGTCAGCTTCAGTCCTTTAGGCAGATGGGCTTACTCTAATTCGTCAGCAAGTTCTTCTGCTGGGTAAGTCCATATTTCACTTAATGTAGGGTGATAATGTGGGATTTTAGCGAGTTGGTCTACTGTGGCATCTAGTGAGATAGCGACGACAAGTTCGTGAATCAACTCCACACCTTCAGGGCCTACTACTGCAGCACCGAGGATTTTCTTAGTGCCTTCCTCAGCGAGGATTTTGACAAATCCATGTTCAGAGCCATGCACTATTGATTTACCGTGGTCATTGAAGGGGTAGCTGTCTGACTTGAATTTAAGATTAAGCTCGTTCGCTTCAACTTCTGTTAGGCCGACTGTGGCGACTTGTGGCTCAGTGAAGATGCCTAACAGTTTAGCTGTGTAGTCTACTTCTCGAAGTTTATTCGTTTCGCCTTTTTCGATGGCGATAGCGTTATCAGCAGCGATCTCACCTTGATCGATCGCAATATGGACTACATCGAGTGGGCTGCAGATATCACCAGCGGCAAAGATATGAGGCTGGCTTGTCTGCATGTGGATGTTGACCTTGATTTTGTCTCTGTTTAGTTCGATGCCAGCTGTGTCACAGGCTATTTTGTTGCTATTGACCCTACGGCCTAGAGCGCATAAAATGGTTTCAGATTCGACAGATTTACTCACACCTGCTTGCTCGAAATGTAGTTCCTTTACGCCGCCTTTACCTAGAGATGCTGAGGTGATTTTAGTGCCACAGTAAAAGTTGATGCCGAGAGCTGTTAGAGCTGCCTGGAGTTCGTCTGCGACGTCTTTATCCATAGTAGAGAGTATTTGTTCGCTGCGTTGAATGACGTTGACCTCTGATCCGCTCGCTGCGTAGTAATACGCCATCTCTAGGGCGATGGCACCACCACCGAGAACTGTGACTGATTTAGGTAGAGTTTCCTCATCTAATACATCATCACTCGTGATGAATCCTGTTTCTTTTAGTCCATCTATCTCAGGCACGAAGATTGAAGAACCTGTAGCGATAACGAAATATTTAGCTGTGATCAGCCTAGAGCCTTCCTCTGTCTTCACCTCCATCTCGTGTGGGCTGGTGAATTTAGCGTAGCCGCGGATCAGGGTAAACTTGCCATTCTCTAGCTGCTCCTGGCGGTAGCTTTTAAAGTCATCAATGAGAACGCGTTTTCTAGTGATCACTTTCTTGATGTCGATGCTCGCTTCACTGACATTGATGCCGAATTTCTCTGCTTCCTGAATTGCTGAAAAACGTTTTGCTGATTCGATTAATGTCTTACTAGGCATACATCCTTTCAGAATACACAGTCCACCAAGCTCGTCCGCTCCATCGACTACAGCCACCTTCATGCCTGCAGCTGTGAGAGTTCTCGTTGCGGCATAGCCTGCACTTCCACCACCGATTACGACTGCATCAAATTGTTCTTTACCCATGGAGCTAGGTTAACCTCTAATGGTTTGATGCCTATCAAAATCTCTTAAAAATAATGAAGAACTTCATTTCTTCACAGTTCGCGACTTCATAGGCTTGTTGTTAGAGTTGCGGCGGATGTGAATATAAAAAAGGGCTACTTCGTAAAGAGTAGCTCAAGTTTAAAGTTCTATTTGTAAGTAAATTACTCCTTTACGCGCTCGACGTTTGCGCCTAGAGCGAGGAGTTTTTCATCTATATGTTCGTAGCCACGATCGATGTGGTAGAGGCGGTGGATGTCTGTGCTGCCCTTCGCAGTTAGTGCGGAGAGGACTAGTGCTGCAGAGGCTCTGAGGTCTGAAGCCATGACTGGTGCTGCAGAGAGCTTCTCTACGCCAGTGATGACTGATGTGCCATTATTGACCTTGATGTTAGCTCCCATGCGGGACATCTCTGCACAGTGCATGAAGCGCTGTGGGAAAATGGTGTCTTCGATTACGGATATACCTGGAGTGACGGCGAAGAGTGAGGCGAACTGTGCCTGCATATCTGTCGGGAAGTTCGGGTGTGGTGCGGTCACGATGTTGCAACCTTTTGGATTTTTACCAGGAATGACTGTGACAGAAGTTCCTGTCTCATTAAATTCTACGGAATGGCCAGCTTCGATGAGTTTCTTTGTCACAGGGATAAGATGTTCCTGATTTATTCGGTTCAGTGTAATTCCATTTTCTTTACACCCAGCCATTGCACCAGCCACCATGAATGTGCCAGTTTCGATACGGTCTGGGATGATGGTGTGCTCAACACCAGAAAGTTTTTCTACGCCTTGGATGGTAATACGTCGAGAACCAGCTCCTTCGATCTTAGCACCCATTCCGATGAGGAAATTGGCAAGGTCTACTACTTCTGGCTCACAAGCGGCGGATTCGATAATAGTCGTTCCATTGGCTAAAACAGCGGCCATCATGATATTGTCAGTGCCGAGAACAGTAGGGCCATGCTTACCGCGAAGATCTATCACGTCACCGACGAGGCCTCCTTCTGGTGCTACCATGTCCATGTTGCCGCCTTTCATATCGATCACAGCGCCTAGAGCACGGAGGCCTTTAAGATGGAGGTCTACTGGGCGGTCACCGATCACACAACCACCTGGAAGTGAGACTTTAGCCTTGTCTAGACGACCTAAGAGAGGTCCCATTACGCAGATAGAAGCACGCATTTTCCGCACGAGTTCATAGGGGGCATCATGACCTATATTAGCACAGTTGATACGGACAGTTCCGCTAGAGCGCTCCACCTCAGCTCCAAGAGCGGAGAGGATTTGGATCATATAGTTAGTGTCTGAAACGTCTGGCACGCGGCGGATAATAACGTTCTCGGTTGTCAATAGTGCTGCCGCTAGAATAGGGAGTGAGGCGTTTTTAGCACCTGAGATATTGACTGAACCTTTGAGTGTGGTGCCGCCGTGAACGATGAGTTTATCCATAATGTTTTTTGTGTTAGGGAATGTAAGTAGCCATAGGAAATCTAGCGATGCCATTGATGTCGATCTTAGTAGTGACTTGCTGGAAGCCCGCTGCTGTGAGCAGGCTCTCTACCTCGGATGACTGATGGATGCTTATTTCTAGAGCGACTGTTGAGTTGTTTTTTAAATGTGCAGGAGATTTTTGAATGAATTCTCTGATGATGTCTAGCCCATCTTTTCCGCCGAAGAGGGCGAGGTCTGGATCATGAGCTAACTCGGGGGCCAAGGAAGGTCGGTCGAGTTTTGGGACATAAGGGAGGTTGGCCACGATAAGGTCGAATTCTCCTTCGGTATTTGAGAACAGATCTGTCTTTAAAATAGTAACGTTTTCTAACTTTAACAAAGCGATGTTCTCTTTTGTAAGAGTGAGTGCTTCCGCTGAGGTGTCGGCGCAGACTAGCTGAGCTCTTGTACCGAGTTCTGCTGCTAGAGAGAGTCCAATGATACCTGAACCACAACCCATATCGAGGATGCGTAGGTCACCTTCTTTTGGTAAAGCGGCGAGACAATGTTCGACTAATTCTTCTGTCTCAGGGCGGGGGATAAGTGCACGGTCATCGATCTTGAATTCTCTGCGGAAGAATTCTACGGTGCCTAATAGATGCTGTATAGGAACACCTTTACCGCGTTGCTTGAGCATTTCACGCATGGGACCGAGATGGTCTTCTAATAGCGGTTTATCGAAGCGGGTGTAGAGCTGGATTTTAGAGCATCCAAGCTGGTAACACATGATGAGTTGCATGTTCCTTCTAGCGTCCTCAACGCCTTTTTTTTCTAGCCATTGAGTTCCTCCATCAAGGGTTTCTAGGATGGTTTTCATGCGATTAGTTTAGATGGTAGTCACAAGAATTATTCCATACCAGCTGCTTTAAGGCGCTGTTCCATTTCTGCTTTTTGCAGATTATCGGTGAACTCATTGAGATCACCATTCATAATGCCTTCTAGGTTATGAGATGTATGACCGATGCGGTGATCAGTGACACGTGATTGGGGAAAGTTGTATGTGCGGATTTTCTCTGAGCGGTCACCAGAGCCGATGAGTGATTTACGTTGAGCGGAATACTGCTCTGATTCTTCGCGGACTTTCGCTTCGTAGAGCTTAGCACGCATGATTTGGAGGCCTAGTTCACGGTTCTTAGTCTGGCTTCGTCCATCTTGACATTTCACCTGAAGACCAGTGGGGAGGTGGGTAATCTGCACACAGGAGTCCGTCGTGTTTACGTGCTGTCCACCAGATCCACCTGAGCGTGTGGCCTGGATGTGAAGATCTTCTTTTTTTAGCTCTATATCTACTTCCTCGGCCTCTGGGAGGACTGCTACGGTGACGGTGGAGGTGTGGATTCTGCCTTGGGTTTCAGTGGCAGGGACACGTTGCACGCGGTGCACTCCAGATTCGTATTTAAGGAATCGGAAAACCTCTTCACCGGTGACTTTTAGCACAACTTCTTTGAAGCCACCTACGTCTGACGGGCTACTCTCAAGATGCTCTAGTTTCCACCCACGGCTTGCGACGTAGCGTTCATACATGCTCATCACCTCGCCTACGAAGAGGCTCGCCTCATCGCCGCCAGCACCAGCACGGATTTCTACCAGTGCATCTCGGTCCTCGTTCGCGTTTCTAGGTAGGAGAGCATACTGGACGTCCTGTTCCAGAACTCCGATCCGTGATACTAGTCCAGGGATTTCCTCCTGCGCCATTTCCACCATTTCAGCATCATCTTCCTTGAGTAGTTCCTTGTGTTCTTCTAGATTCACTCGGCAGATAGCTAGTTCATCCCACATGTTGATGAGGCTTTTGAGTCTGCCGTGTTCACGCATCGTCTCAGTAGCACGTTTCTGATCCGAAAATAAATCCGGGTCAGAAATCTCTACTTCTACTTCTCGGAAGCGTTCTTTCCGCTTCTCAATTAACGATGCATAATCCATGCACAGAGATTCATCCGTAGCGATGCTAGGAGCAAGTGAAAAATGAAGGCTTTCAAAGTATAAGCTGATGTTGGTTGCACTTTAGTATAGATGAACGTGGGCTGTATCACGTCTAAGGTCGCTAAAGCCCTGTCATTTGTTGATTGGACAAGAGTTATTGGTCCAGTGCTTTGGAGTTAGATCTTCTAACGAAGAGCGCTGTATACTGAAGCTCTATAAGAATAATTCTCTCTATGGAATTGATCCTGTTCATCATGGTATGGAAATTACGGCTTCTATTAAATAACTCTTAGCTTATTTCGGTCTATCTATGCCCACCTTGAGGATTTTATGGAGGCATAAAAAAGCCCGCAACCATTAGGTTTAGGGCTTTTTTAAAAGGGGGTAGATGGCAGGCCTACTAGGGCTCGAACCTAGAATGACGGAATCAAAATCCGGAGTGTTACCATTACACCATAGGCCTGTATCTGTTTGATACTAGTTAGTGCGGGCGGAGAATTACTTAAAGACTCGCCGTTGTGCAACTAAAAAATGCTACTTTCTTGGTTTTTTAGTTATCGGAGGTGATAAATTCAGGTGTTCCGCTGATTTAATGTGTTTTACAGTGGCTCTTGTGGCTCATGATCGAATTTCCGTCAGGGTCTGAAATAAGAGCAAAACAATAGACTGGATACCTGGCATTTCTTCTATTTCGTTATCTATCTCTCTGGCTTTGAAGTTTAGAATCTCTTCGTAGAATGCCCGTGCTTTAGGGATGTCGGTCGGTGAATGAGATGCTTTGAATGCTCATTGGTTAGTATGTGGCTTTATAGTTTAGGTGTTATTTAGCGAGAACCCCTCTGATGAAAATGTCATTCCCTAGCTTTTTGTGAGTGGCGTTATTTAAAAATTGGCTTCGTTCCAGGTGTTCGCCTATTCCGAAGCCGTGATCTGGGCCACCAGTGAAGATAGGGGCGATGAAGAGGGCTAGTTCATCGATCAGTCCTTGTTCTAAAAATTGTCTCATTAAGATGCCTCCGCATTCGAGCACGACGGAGTTACAGCCAAGTTTAGCCAGTGCTTGGAGGCTTTTAGTGAGGGTTTTGTCTTCGTGGATAATGGTGCGATCTGCGTGCTCATCGGTGAAGAGGTTTGAGTCTTTAGGTAAGCTGGATTTCCCACTTTGGGTGAGGATGACTCGATATGGCTGTAGTTTTTCGGGTCGGAATGCTTCATCTCGAACTGTGAGGCTCGGGTTGTCTTTGCGGACAGTTTTTCCTCCGGTGATGATGGCATCGATGCTAGAGCGTATTTGGTGGACTTCGGTTTTGGCTTCGGCACCTGTGAGCCATTGCCCTTCTGTGCTAGGTCTGGTGATGCGGCCATCTAGGCTGATTGCTGTTTTAGCGATGACCCATGGGAGACCAGTGGTGATTCGTTTTGCAAAAGTCTGAATGAGTGCTTTACAGGCTTCTTCTTCAACTCCGCTAACCACTTCGATGTCATGTGATCTAAGTAAAGAGTTAGCTCTTCCTGCGTGTGCTGGGTTAGGATCGGTCGCTCCGTAGATTACTTTAGAAAAACCGGCTTCTATGATGCCGTCAACGCAGGCTGGGGTTTTGCCTGTGGTCGAGCATGGTTCTAGTGTGATGTAGATGGTGGCTCCTTTGAGGGCTGCCATTTCGTGTCTACTGGTAGCGTCGGCGATGGCTTCTCGCTCTGCATGGGGGAGTCCTGCTTTGCGGTGCCAGCCTGTGCCAAAGATTTCACCGGCCTTAACGATGACGGCACCTACGGTAGGGTTTGGGCTAGTGAGCCCAGTGGCTTTCTTTGCCTCCGCTATGGCTAGCTGCATGTAGTCGTTGTCGGTCACTTTGTGGAGTTAGTCTGGGATGATGGTTTGTAAGATGACTGCGTCTTTAGATGCAGTCAATGGGGCTGAGTCTCGAGGAAGTAGTAGAAACTCTCCAGCTTGATATATGGTGCCTGCTACATCAGTCAGGGATCCCGATACGACAGTGACGATAGAAAATCTATTAGGATGTGGGTTACCTAGGCTAGCACCAGCGGTTAGATCGATCTTCTCCATGTAAAAGTGCTCGCAGTCCGAGATGCAGGTGTTTCTAGGTTCGCTGGGAGTGTCCATTTCTGGTTCGAAATCTGAAAAATCGATACACTGCATGCTTTCCTCGATATGGAGTTGCCTTGGCTTGCCATCTAGGTCATCTCGGTTCCAGTCGAATACCCGATACGTAGTGTCTGAGTTTTGCTGGATTTCATAGATGAGCAAGCCTGCACCTATTGCATGGAGTCTACCAGATGTGATGAAAATGCTCTCTCCGGCTTGTGGTTGAATGGCGTGAATTTGTTGCTCCACAGTCCCTTCATCCAGTGCAGTCTGGAAGCTTTCCTTCGTGACGCCATTTTTTAGCCCTACGTAAAGTTTTGCACCTTCTTCAACGTCGGCAATATACCACATCTCAGTTTTAGGTTCTCCGCCTAGCCTACTTGCTAGATATTGTGGTGGGTGGACCTGGACAGATAAATCATTTCTAGCATCGAGTATTTTTATCAGAAGGGGAAAGCACTCTCCCGTGAGATTATCACCGAAGATCTCTTTGCGATGTTGGTTCCAGAGTTCATTTAATGTGGAGGATTTGTAGTTCTCGGATTTCACGACGGACTGTTCTCCTTCACGATCAGAGATTTCCCAGGATTCACCGTAGGGAGTTATCGCTGTTGGTAGAATTCTACCGTAAACGTTCTCTAGTTTTCGTCCTCCCCAGACGCGTTCTTGGTATATGGGTTCAAATTGTATTGGTAAAATCATGTCTGTAGAGTGATGTCAGATTTTTCTAGCTCGTGCTTGATAATACTGATACTGAAAAGGGTGGCTGTTTCTACACGGAGGACGATATCTCCGAGGGAGACTGGTTGGTAGTTAGCGTGGATGGCTTGTTGGTATTCGGTCTCAGTGAAGTCTCCTTCTGGGCCCACGAGTAGGCTAGCACTCTGGAATGAGGTATTAAATACCCGCTTGAAGGTGATGCTGTCTGGATGGAGAGCGGCTACTATCTTAAGTTGGTCATCAGAGTGGCTGGTTTGAGTCTGAACCCAGTCAGTAAAGCTTAGAGTTGGGCGCACCTCAGGTAGATAGTTTTCGCCGCATTGTTTGCAAGCTTCTAGAGCGATACGTTGCCACTTGGCTTGTTTTTTCTTTAGTTGATCAGCTCTAGCGACGGTGTTCTTGGTGATGAGGGGTTGAATCACTGACACACCGAGTTCGACTGCCTTCTGGACGATTAATTCCATATTCCCTCCTTTAGGGATCGCTTGGTTGATCTTGATTTCTTTGTGCTTTGGGGATGTTTTAGGTTGAGAAGAGGGTCTAATGACGACCTTATCTTTTTCTAGATGGATGATTTCGCCTATGACGGATGTTCCTTGTCCATCAAACACCTCGGCGTTATCTCCTATTTTCGCACGTAAAACTCTACAGCAATGATGAACCTCATCTCCTAAGAGGGTTAGGTTATCAAGGGCCCACGAGCCGTGCTCTAGGTAATATCTGCTAGTGGAATTCATGCATCAACAGTTGACCTTAAAGCAGTGGTTTAGAAAAGTAAATTTTTTGAGTAAAAAGATCTTGTCAACTGAGAAGTTTTCATGCAAGTTGCCGTCCGCATCGCAAGAGGTAAATAAAGCCAGATTAGCTCAGTTGGTAGAGCAGTTGATTTGTAATCATCAGGTCGTCAGTTCGAGTCTGACATCTGGCTCCATTATAAACCACTAAGCATTAACACTTAGTGGTTTATTGTCGAGCCAGGGTAAAAGGAAAGTTGGTATTTAGGTCTTTGGGTACAAAGAAATTAGATATAGCGAGGATCAAGCTTCCTAAGGTATTATCTCTTCTGAGGTCTTTAGAAGTGAGAAATGAGACTAATAGCCTGAGAGAATCATTGGATAAATGGTGGAAGGTGAAGTTAATAGAATCGGATATGCAACCTGCTACGGTAAATTATTGGGAAAATGGGATGAAATTCGTGTTGAAATCATTATCTCCCGACAAAAAGCTTAGTGATGCTCAAGCTGTTCTGTGGTGGGCAGAAAAAGTAAAAGGGATAGTTAGCGGTAATTTTGCAAATAACCTGTTAGGAATGATGAGAGGAGTAATGGAGATGGAATTGGCTTCAGGTGCTAGACGAGTGAATCCATTTACGAATATAAAGAAGCTGAGAGTGGATATGCCAGATTTGGATTTACCTTCAAAGACCAAATTTAGGTCATTGATCGATCATATGAGAAAGAGTGCACATTGGTCGACTCAGGAGAGCGCCGATCTAGTGGAGTGGATGGGATGCGATCTTGCACAAAGTAAAAGATGGATTGAGGGGTGAAAAAATGGGCATTCCATGTAAATTTCATCGAGTTTTTTCATGATAGCATAATCTTCTTCTGTGCGTTTTTGTTGACGTGGTTTAAGTCTATTTCGATTCACTCCGAGCATTTCTGATTGCTTGCGAATCGAGAGTTTAGGGTGTTGAGTATCGATCATGATCTTTCGGTGAGATCGGTCCCCAACTGTTCGCTCCTTTTTCTAGGCACTGATTTGAGTTGGAGCAATATCATTATCTTGAGCGAGTTGCTGGATAGTTTTCTCTTCTTTGAGAGCTTCTGTAGTGCCCCGAGCTTTGAACTCGGCTGTTAGATGTCTTCTTTTTCTTTTCATTTATGTGATCTATCTTCAGGTTATCCCCCATGTTAGATCAGCAAATCTACTAACAATTCATTGGCTCCGTTTCCTGGGACCACTTCAGTTTACTTCCTGCCCATCAAAAGTTGCGTTTATTAGTGGAATCCAAGCATCAAATAATCCATTTACTATGAAAGCTGAAATAGCTACTAGGTCGGACGTGTTTTGGCGTAAGAGAAATGAGCTACTAGAGCAGGAGGAGGGAGAAAGCCTTCAGAGACATTAAATCAACCACAAACACAACATACTTAGAGTGTCCCTATTATGAGGCAACAGGAAACAAATACAAGCAACCCAGCTCCTGCACCATAACTTAACTTAGCCTTCTAGTGGTCGTTGAACATCTGGAAGCCTTCAGCTGGTGTGAGACCGTCATGGACGACTCCCTTTACAGCTTTCATCATAGCGAGTGGCTTGGCTGACTGGAAGACGTTACGTCCCATGTCTACACCTGATGCACCACAGTTGATTGCCTTGTAGCAGAGGTCTAGAGCGTCGAGCTCAGGAAGCTTCTTACCACCTGCGATGACGATAGGCACTGGACAAGCTGCGACTACGTTTTCAAATCCTTCTGTGTAGTAAGTTTTAACAATACTTGCTCCGTTCTCAGCAGCTACACGTGATGCGAGACCGAAGTAACGTGAATCTCTTGCCATGTCCTTACCGACTGCTGTCACACCCATGACTGGGATGTCGTATTTGTTACCGATGTCTACCAAACGGCTGAAATTAGCAATCGTGAGCGCTTCTGTGTCAGCATCACCCACTGAGAGCATTGCTGCCATGCAGGATATGTTGAGGCGGATAGCGTCTTCTTCAGAGATGAGAACGTTATTGTTCATGTCTGTGAGGATCGTGGTGCCTGTGTCTGTTCTTAGGCAGATTGGCTTGCTGTTCTCAGCTGGGATAGATGAACGGATCATTCCACGGCAACCCATGAGACAATCTGCCTCTTCTGCTAGTGGTGCGATGTTGAGGTCGATGCGCTCAAGACCAGATGTAGGTCCCATGAGGAATCCGTGATCAAATGCGAGCATGACTGTGCACCCGGACTGCTTATTGAAGATACGTGACATGCGGTTTTTGATTCCCCATGATGCGTTGCGCATGCCTTTAAGATAAAATGCGCTTGTGTCTGCTGGTGTGTTGAGACCGAAGTTGTCTCCGTCTCTGATGTCGTCTAAGTCTGCCATAATATTAGGTTGGTTAGTTGTTGTTAGAAATTTTTGATAATTAGATTACTCGATCGTTGCCTCCATCGATAGGGATCTGAGCGCCAGTAGTGGCACAGAAAACTGGTCCCGCTACAGTGCTGACCATACGAGCAATATGTGTAGATTTGATCTCGGTGCGTAAGAGGTTTTTGGTTTTGTATTCTTCAACAGTCATTCCGTAGCGAGTCGCTGATTTCTCAAGAGCTTCTTGAGTCCAGATCTCGGTATCGAACACTGCGTCTGGATGGAGCGTATTCACCCGCACTCCGTCTGCAGCCAGCTCTAAAGCTGCTACTCTGGCGAGCTGAGTCACTCCCGCTTTAGTCACAGAATACGCTACCGCTCCTGGTCCGGGTGCGCTAAAGTTTCTAGAACCGATGATGATGATAGATGCTGAGAAACCGTGCTTGAGGTAAGGGATTGAGTATTTGAGAAATCTCTGGGTTGCTGTGAGATTAATTTTCATATGTAGATCCCAGCTATTACCGAGGTCTTCGATATACTCCCCTACTTTAAAAATACCTGCATTGGCCACGATGATATCAATACCACCATAGACATTTGCCACTGCTTCCACAGCTACTTGAAATTTCACATCATCAGTGATGTCACAGACGACTCCGCTAAGACCTTCTCCTTTGAGATTGTCTACGATTGCGGGGTTGATATCCACGCCTACTACCACTGCTCCATCACGGTGCAAGCGCTCTGCTGTAGCTTTGCCAATTCCACCGGCGGCTCCAGTCACAATCGCTACTTTACCAGTATGAGGAAGCGCTTCGTTTTCCTCTGGCTGATAGGCTTTACGTGCTTTGGCAATGAGTAATGCATCAGCCCCTTCACCTGCTCCTGCTTTAGCCTGCTGAAGGATGGTATTTACTGTTTCGAGTTGTGTATTCATTTTAAATTGAGTGGTTAGATATTAGTTAAGCGATGGCTTCCTTCATTTCTGCGATATTCTGAGCGGCGTCATTGCCATCGAAGACGGCGCTACCTGTGACAATGAGATCTGGTCCTAGCTTGGCGATGTCAGCGATGTTATTTTTTTTCACTGCTCCATCTATAGCTATAACCAGCTCTGGTCTCCAGTCTCGAAGAGTTCTCACTCTATCGGTCACTACTTCAAAAAAGGTTTCCTTACCAGTATCTGGCCCTATTGAGAGGAGATAGACTACATCGATCTTATCAAGAAATGGCTGAATAAGGTCGAGAGTAGTTGTAGGGTAAATACCCACACTGCATAGTGCTGGCGAGTCATTGATGAGCTGAAGAGTTTCTTGAAATTTCTCAGTGTGCTCTACATGAAAAGTGATGATCCCAGCTCCCGCTTTGACAAAGTCTGCGACATGTTTCTCAGGTTCCACAGTGAGTAGATGCACGTCTTTGATGAGCGGTGTCTCAAGATCTGCTAAAAACGGAGCTCCCACGGTAATTTTAGGCCACACTTGACCGTCCATGACGTCTAAGTGAAGGAGGTTCACGCCAGATTTCTCTAGAATAGCGATCTCCTGTCCCTGATTCATCATACTACCTGTAAGAGTGCCAATGCTTAGCTGAGGCTTGCCAGTGCGGAGCTTTGAAATGATATCTTGTTTGGTCATATTACTTTTTCTCTATGAGATTGATGAGGGTTGTTACTGCGTATTCAACGAAAGCTGGATCCTCGGCATTATTTTCTAATGCGTCGACTTTGATTGTGTCTGGAAGTTCATTTTGGAGTGATTCCCAATAGACCGCATCAAGTGCTGAATCGTAAAGTTCACCACCATTTGCGGAGTAGCTAGAGACGCCTTTGAGCGGCATCAGGAAGACGGTATCTTTAGTTGAATGCTTGAGTCTCGTGCCAATATTTTCTGCGACTTTTACCTGTTGTTCAGCATTTAGTCTAGGAACGAACACGTATGGTGTGTGCCATGTGATGATGTTTTCTTCGTAGCCTGCTGGTATTTTATTAGGCTCAGATACTAGAATGCCGAGATGCTCAGACCCACCTGGGCAGATGACTTGAGGGAGACCTAGAGATCCAGCTACGGTAAGTCGATCAGGACCTGATGCACGGAGAGTATCGTAAGTGGCGTCTGCTATTTCACCTAGAGCATAATCAAATACTGCGGTGATAATACCTTCCTTCATCATCTGCTCCATAGCATCTCCACCTGCACCGATCGCATGGAAAGTGATGATCTCGTAACCTGCATCTTCGAAGAGCTTGATCGCATGCATCGCACCTTTGGTGAGAACTCCAAGGTTTGACATTCCGATGACTCCTTTAGCCTCAGATTTTGTAATACTACGCTCTACTAATGACATTCCATAGGCAGCAGCAGCAGCATTGGCGATGATCTTTCTTGAGAAAACATTCAGACCTAGAATATCTGAAACTGCGAACATCATCGTGATGTCCTTAATTCCTACAAATGGACCGACATCTCCAGAAGCCGCTGTGGACAGCATCACTTTAGGAAATCCGTATGGCAGAGCTTGAAGTACTGGAGCACATGTAGAGGTTCCTTGGGTTCCGCCTAATGTGATTACCCCGTGAATCGCGTCTTTAGAGATTAACTCGATGAGCGTCTTCTTCGCTCCAGCTGTCACGAATGGACCTGACTTTTCACGGCTAGGCTTGACCAATAGCTTTTCCAGAGAACCACCACCCTTAGAGATCACTTCCGAGCGAGAAATATCTGCCTCAATACCAGCTTCACCCACCACACCAATATCTATGATCAGGGCTTTACCACCAAGAGATTCTATTTCCTCACGCATGAGGTTAGCCTCGGAGGCTTTAGTATCGAGTGTGGCTAGTATCGCTATTGTTTTGGACATGGTAGTGATGAGATAGGCTTAGAGATTATGAAAAACGAATATCAGCAAAATCCTGTGCTGCTTTTGAGACCGCTCTTTCGATAGGGAGTCTCTCAGTAGATGAGCCAGTCCAGAAGCCGTGGCCTGTGGTGTTATCGAGGATGTATTGAGCGTCCACTGGGCTTTCTAGAGCAGCTCCGTGAGCTACGAGGATCACATCTGGATGAACTTCACGGCACTTAGCGTAAGCTTCTTCAGTGATCGTTGCAGTCTCTTCTAGAGTCATGCCACCTTGGTAGCCTTTTAATCCACCCTGTGTTGTTCCAGCGTGGAAGCAGAAAACATGAGGTTTAGCTTCACCACAGATACGGATAGAGTCTTCAAGGGTGAATCCTAGGCCGATCGATACCATGCCCATTTCTTCACGAGCGTATTTGAGCACCTCTATCTCATTATCCAGTGTGATACCAGCTGAGGTCATTACTTTGAAAATCTCTGAATCCTTATCCACATACGAAATGGATGGTCCAATGTTAGACACTGCATTTACTCCCATGTCCTTACACTGCTGCAAAACCATGTGCATATCCTTGAGCGGGTCGTTTGCATTCAGGCAGGCACAGACAAATGCTTTACCATCGAGAGCTGGCATGATGTCTTCACGAGTGTAGTCGAGAGTCTGCTTGTTAGAGTCTAGGATAGGCCACATCATCGACATGGTTCCCATTCCGTTTGCTCTAAGTCGTGCTCCAGAAAACGTATTAATGCAGTCAGTTCCTGCAGCTTCTTGTAGTTTAGCGACTAGACCACTTCCAGCGGAAGAGATCATGATAGGCAGGCGGTTATCGACCTTATTCTTAAGATTAGATAAAATGGTTTCGGTAGAGATTCTTTTGGTGATCATAGTTTGTAGTAATTAATTTATAGTGGAAATACTAGCTAAGTAATCCTCTGACGTCTTGTAATTATTTACCATAGTTATGTATAAAATCGTCAATCACTGAATTCTGAACCGCTTCCTATACGAACTAGGTGATTCCTTCATTATCCGCGAGAACTCTCTAGAAAAATGGCTCTGATCAGCAAAGCCGCAGTCATAGCTGATCTCAGCGAAGCCCTGAGTGGTTTGCACGATCTTATGACAGGCGTCTTGCACCCTGAAATGGCGTATATATTCCTTAGGCGTCATACTGAAACAGGCTTTAAATTTCCGTAGAAACGAACTCTGAGAAACGTGAACACTTTTAGCTAGATCAGCGATAGATAAGCTCTCACGGAATTTATCATGTATTATATCCAACGCTGTTCCTAACTCTTCATTTTTAGAAAGCGATGTCACACCTTGACTAAATGGACGTGTGACACCCACGATCCCACAAATAGTTCCGCAATTATTCTTGAGTGGTTTCTTAATGGTAGTAGACCAGTCAACGAAGCCGTTTCCACGTGGCACGAGTTCCACCTTATTTAAAATAGTCTGTCCATGCTCTAGGACTAGTAAATCATCGTCTCTAATCACCTTCATCAAATGATTCGGCATCAGATCATCATCCCTTTTACCCAGGATCTGCGATAGATCTCCCCCCTTAGGAATATCAAAAATCCTACTGAGTCTAAGATTATAGGCCACGTATCTACGTTCGGCATCTTTTACGAAATAGATAAATCCAGGTAGATCGTCAAAGATCCCAGAGAGATCCTCTACTATATCGTGTTTTTGAAAAAATCCTTCATCCTGCATAGTTTAAAGACTACGCTATTGAGGGTGGCTAGCTCAAGCAAAATTGACTGGATTTATCGCCTCTTGAATAGCTCTCACTTTCTCAAAATCTTTAACGCCAGGTGATATTTCCGCACCGGAAGCTACATCTAGAATGCACGGGTTCACTTCTTTAGATGCCTGAGCGGCATTTTTGGCAGTGATACCACCCGCTAGTATAATAGGTAATTCAGGATGATCACGCATCACCTCATTAGCCAAGTTCCAGTCAAAGGTGTCACCAGTGCCCCCATATACTAATGGAGCATGGGCATCTAGCAGTATGGCATTCGCATGGTATTCTTTAATCCGAGCTAACGAGTCTTTATTCGCCACACCGATCGCCTTAATAAAAGGGAAACCATGCTTCGAAAATGCTTGACAATACTCAAATGATTCATGCCCATGGAGCTGAGCGATATCTATCACATTCCCCTTAAACAATTGAAGAATTTCTTCTGCACTTTGATTTACAAACACCCCTACACGTACAATTTTACCCTGTAGTTGAGGAGAGAATAGCTCAGCATCTTGGGCGGAAATATATCGCTTAGATTGGGGCCAGAAATTTAGCCCTAATGCCTCTACTCCTAATTTCACAAGCTTTTCAGCATCTGAAGCAGTAGTGATTCCACACACTTTGAATGCATTCTGTGACTTGAATATCTCATTCATGCCTTTATTTAATGTTAGTTGGACTTATTTGAATAGCTTAATTTTCAACGAGTCTATAGGTTTACATTCTAAAATGTTAAAAAAAAATCCCCTTGACGATCGGCATTCCACTACTAAGGCTACCAGAGGCTCCCTCATGAAAAAACTCGATTAAATTTACATGGGATGCCCATTTTATGGTCAACGCAAATTACGCTTAGAACTCCGTGATCATGGCTTTAAAGTAGGTCGTAATCGCGTTAGAAGACTGATGAGGATCATGGGTATTGAAGCTTTAGTCCCTAAGCCTAACCCGAGTAAACCCAGCAAAATCAACCACATTTACCCGTATTTACTCCGCAATGGCGTAATCAAAGAAGTGGATGAAGTTTGGTGCGCGGACATTACCTACATCCCTATGGAAAAAGGTCACGCTTAGCTCGTTGCGATCATGGACTGACCCAGCCGATCCGTGCTTAGCTGGGAAGTCAGTAACACGATGGATAGTAGCTTCTGCGGCGGCGCTTTGAAATCAGCAATGGCTTCTAACTGGGCGAAAGCCAAAGATATTTAACACCGATCAAGGAAGCCAATTTAGCAGTGCTGAGTGGACGGCTGAGTTGAGTAGTAGCGGCATTGAAATCAGCATGGACGGCAAAGGCCGCTGGATGGACAATGTCTTTATTGAGCGGCTCTGGCGGAGCATTAAATACGAGAAACTGCGGCTCTGGAGCTACGATGGCACCACCGATCTACGATCTCTAGTCGATGATTGGATGGAGTTCTATAATCATCGACGTAAGCACCAAGGTCTAGGCTATTGCACTCCTTGGTCACTCTACTCTGAGCAGCAACAAGAAGCTGCCTAGGGTGGCGGCGACCGTAGTTGGAGAGATTCCATTGAGCTCCTTCCGCTACGCTCCATTCACTCCATTCACTCCATTCACTCCATTCACTCCATTCCCCCTCTCCAACTACGGAGAAAAACCACAAACCAAGCCTCAAGGAAGATCAGCAAACTACTAATAAAACAAACTTTTTACTGGCAACATTAACGGTAAGTGGACTTCTTATTATGGAGCAACTAGGAGGCAAGCAGGCGGCAGAAATAACTTCCGCAACAATCGCACGACTAATACCTTACAAGTATCGATTGCACACAATCACTTCAGATAATGGCAAAGAGTTCGCTAGTCATCAGGAGATAGTAAAAGCATTAGAAATTGACTTCTTTTTTGCACATTCCTATCATAGCTGGGAAAGAGGATCTAACGAGAACCTCAACGGTCTAATTCGCCAATACATACCGAAAGACACGAATATTGCGAAGCTCCCTTCAGAACTGTTGCCTAAAGTTGAAAAAGCTCTAAATGACAGGCCAAGGAAACGGCATGGCTATCAGTCACCTCAACAATGAACCAACGAAGAGAAAGTTGCATTAGTTAGTTCAATCCAAGGAACTATACTAAAGTAATTATCTACAAGCGAACTGATTCTATTTGTAGATAATCAGTCTGAAGTGACAGAATAACAAGATTGTAAGAATCAAGATAGCGAGGACCGATGAAGGCATAAAGTAAACTTTAAGATAAAATTACGAACTAAATAAGAAGATGAAAAATTATATAAAATCGCTCACAGGAGTAATATCACTCGTTTGTGTTCTAGCTGTTCAAGCAAAGGAAAAGAAAAATGTGCTCTTCATCATCGCAGATGACCTCACGGCCAGATCGCTCTCCTGTTACGAGAATAAAGCCTGTAAAACACCAAGCATCGATAGGCTTGCCTCCCAAGGACTGCGCTACACCAAAACGTATTGTCAGTTCCCTGTATGTGGCCCTTCTAGAGCATCATTCATGTCAGGCTATTACCCAGTAGGAAGTGGAGCTATGGAACAAGCCAGTGGTCGCAAGCAGATAGGTGACCGACTTACGTGGGCTCAACATTTTCAGAAAAATGGTTACCACACAGCACGTGTCAGCAAGATCTTCCACATGGGAGTGCCTATCGATATTTACAAAGGCACCAATGGCACAGATGACGAACGCTCCTGGAACGAGTGCTACAACGTCAAAGCTGAAGAAATGTATATGAAGGGCGAAGGTGAAATGCTCGAAAGAAATCCCAACGGCACCAAAAAGGTAAAGCTAGGAAACTACCTTCAATTTGTAAAAGGAGGGGAAGACGACCTCCTCTATGCAGATGGAATGTGCGCAAAAAAAGCTTGCGAATTATTGATAGAATATAAGAAAAGCCTCGATAAACCATTTTTCTTAGCAGTAGGATTCGTCCGTCCACACGTTCCCTTTGTCGCACCTAAATCCTATCATACTTCCTATCCTGTGGATGAAGTTGAGATGGCTGAAAAGGTAGCAGGCGACCATAATGACATCCCCAAAAGAGGCATGGGCCAATTCACGAGCAGTGAACGCCAAGTCAGCCCGCTACAGGAAAAGAAAGCCGTGTCTTCCTATTACGCAACAGTATCACATATGGATGCTCAAGTAGGTAAAGTATTGGACACACTAAAAGAACAGGGACTAGAGGATGACACCATCGTGATCTTTACCAGTGATCATGGCTACCACATCGGAGAGCACAATTTCTGGATGAAGAGGAGTGTGCACGAAGAATCAGCGAGAGTGCCACTCATCATCAAAATCCCAGGAAAAAATCCAGCAGTTTGCTCCAGCCTATCAGAACTGGTCGACCTCTACCCAACCATTAGTGAAGCCTGTGGTTTAGATATTCCTAAGAACATTCAGGGCAAGAGCCTGCTCAAAACATTTGATAACCCCACTCACACAGTGAGAGATGCTGCCTACAGCACAAATAAACTTGGATCACTACTCCGCACTGACAACTGGGCCTACTTGGAGTATTCTAACGGCCGAGATGGTGCGGAACTCTACGATATGGTAAAAGATCCACAGCAGTTCACTAACCTAGTGAATGATCCAGCCTATGCGGTTAAGGTCAAAGAACTTAAAGAAAGATTAGCCAAGAAGATCCTTAGCGTTAAGCAATCCGACATCATGCTAGAAAAGGAAGCTAAGAGTAAGAAAAATAAAACTACAGAATAGCGATTCCATTCATACCTAAACACAGCTCATCCTATGAAATTTAAAACATTAGCTATTCTAGCCCTCTCGGCACAAAGTTTGTTTGCAAAACAGATAAAGCCTAACATTATTCTTATCATGGCTGATGATGTAGGGGTCGAAGCCTTCAAGACTTATGGAGGAGAAAGCTACAATACTCCTCATTTGAATAAACTAGCAACACAGGGACTACAATTCAACCACTGCTACTCACAACCACTCTGCACTCCGTCACGGGTCAAGCTAATGACAGGTCAGAGCAATGTCTGTAACTATTACGACTTTAGCCTGCTTCATCCCAAGCTAACGACTATTGGGCACTTCATGCAACGTGCTGGATATGTTACAGGCATCACAGGGAAATGGCAACTTTATGGAGCCGAACACTATAAAAAAACAGCGCAGTTAGGCATGCATCCTGACGCCGCAGGCTTTGACTCATACCGACTTTGGCAGATCGATAAACTAGGCTCACGATTTGACAACCCACTAGTTGTTGAAAACGGGAAATCACTAGAAGGTAGGGGCCGGTATGGACCTAAGATGTTTAATGATTTCGCACTCGATTTCATCAGAGAGAACAGGAACCAACCGTTCTTCCTCTATTATCCGATGGTGCTAGTACATAATCCTTTCGTGCCGACTCCTGATAGTGAGAAGAGAGGTGATATGAGTAGAGTTAAGAGGCGTCAGGCAAACTTTTCAGACATGATGTCCTACATGGATCAAATGGTAGGTAACATTATTACAGAGGTAAAAAAACAAGGTCTGGAAGACAACACCCTCATCATATTCACTGGGGACAATGGCACACACAAGACGATTACTTCAAGATGGAAAGGCGCTCCAACAAAAGGCGGTAAAGGACTGTCAACAGATGCAGGAACCCACGTGCCTCTCTACGCTTACTGGCCAGGGAAAATTAAACCTAACAGCAGAACTGATAGTTTAGCTGAGTTCTCAGATTTTCTGCCAACCGTGATCGAGGTAGCGGGTGCAGAACTTAAGGCTGAGGCAAAAGTAACAGGCCGTAGTCTGCTTCCTATTTTAATGGGTGATGAGTCTTTTGCGAGAGAAAGTGTCTACATATACTCAAACCCACGACCAACCAAGAATGGCTTTAGCTACGCAGTCTTTGCTCGTGATCAAAATTACAAACTCTATTCTGACGGAAGATTCTATCACGTGACTAAGGACCGCCTTGAGAAAAGTAATATAAGCACTGATAGCCCGCATGATAAGCCAGATGTGCGCAAACGATTACAACACAAGCTAGACAGCATGCCAAAACAAGGACAAATGCTGATCGACGGTTCAGAATCAAAATAGGACTCATTTTAATAGGGAGGCGTCCAAACTGGATGGAAAATTTTACCTGTATTATGATAACCCCAATGATCAGGATCCACACTTGAACGTGGATAGCGATCTAAAGGATGACCAAATGAACAAAGCTCACGGCTTTGTTTTTGCTGATCCTTCGAATGGATCTGACAATACAGTGATTCGCGGACTCGATGGAAAGTTTCATTTCATCTATGAAGACTGGTGTCCTCTGAATGCTCGTCATCAAGCATGGGATTCTCCTCTAACTGGGGAGATACTGGATAAAATGGCGGCTAACGGTCTGCAGATGAATCGATTTTATTCCGCTTCTGCGGTTTGCTCACCCATTCGTGCGAGTTGCTTGACTGGGAGAAATCCATTTAGCACTGGTGTTTCTAATGCAAATACAGATTTTTTACGTCCTGAGTAGCTTTGCTGCTTCCCGCTCCTAAGGGCAAAGCCCCTTCTTCCAAAGACATTAAACAACAAACACTTAAGTGAGTGCATTCAGACATAGCCACACGGCTCTAAGCGTCTTTGATCGCGGTCACAGCTTCCTTCATATCGGGAGCTTTAAAAGTCGATGAGCCTGCTACGAGGACATTTGCTCCTGCTTTTTTCGCGATGGCAGCGGTTTCTATGGTGACTCCACCGTCTACTTCTATGTGAAAATCTAGACCACGAAGATCTCGGAGACTAGAGGCTTGTTCGACCTTTGGCATGACTTCCATCATAAATAACTGACCACCAAATCCTGGCACGACAGTCATACAGAGTAAGAGATCTATCTGATCAAAATACGGCATCGCGTCTTCTAGAGGAGTTGCTGGATTAATAGCAAGTCCAGCGCTACAGCCAGCTTTACGGATGCGCTTTAGAGTCGCTGAGACATCATGCTCAGACTCTAGATGAACCGTGATCATATCTGAGCCAGCTTTGATAAAACTGTCTAGAAAATGATCTGGACGAGTCACCATGAGATGCACATCGAGGTAGGTGTCATTCGACTCACTAACAGCACTGACCATGTCGGAGCCGAAGGAAATATTGTCGACAAAATGTCCATCCATCACATCAAGATGAATCCAGTCACCCCCAGCATTAATGGAGCGTGATATCTCCTCAGTTACTTTACCCCAATCTGCGGCTAGTAATGATGGAGCTACGATTACGTTTGAATATTCCCACTTTTTCATGACCTTTCTTAAACTTTTTTCTAACTTTTTCGACTACCAATTCTGGCATATTAAATTAACTCAGCACACCTTAGCACTGTTCCTAGATCTGTAGGCTCTATCAGATTTAACAAGATTATAAATGCACTGCTTAAAACTCGATCCCCTTTAGGTCATCATCTTTCTTAGCGATTTCTCGTAGCTCTGGGTCGAGCTCAAATGACTTCCTGAGGGCATAGAGAGTAGGTTCTGGCTGGTCTAACATTGTGTGATAGCAGGCGAGATTATAGTGATAAAGTGCTTCTTTCAGTAGTGTCTTGGGTCCGTTCACTGTGATGCCTCAACGCACCTAAAATGTCACCAGTTTCATGAAGACAGAATGTAGCATGAATAAAATAGGCTCTTTCCTTTTCATTTTAATACACAGCCACTGAGCTGTCTCCGCAGCCTCGCTCATCATGAGTGTTGCGAGCAACAGTTCATTGTATCGCTCGGTTTTTTTCTTCGTTGAAGACATAGATCTCAACTCCATCAGGGCATCTTCTGTCATGTCGATCTCTAGGTATCCTGATACTGGTTCAAATCCGTTCAATGGTTTAAAGATGAGAGCTAAACACGAGCTTGTCAACTAGGCTGTTAATTATTCTGTCGAATGACTAATTATCAATATACTTACTACACCTAAAGTCATGAACGCAGGTAGGTTCAAAGGCGAATTCAGCGGATTTCTCCTACACGTTTAGCGTCGAAGTTTACACCGAGCTGGAGCCAGAGGCTGTCTTCCTTGTCGTTATGCTTTAGTTCATCGTGGTTGTATTGGAGCCTTGCGTAGCCATTCCAGTAGTCAGAGACCTCATACTGGTAAGTGAGAGCTAGAGATATCCTACGGCGTTCATCAGCTTCAAAGCTACCATCAACCACTCCCTGAATCCGACCATAGCGAGCTGTCACATCCCACTGGCTAGCAAACGTGTGACCGACAGTGAGCATCAGGCTTTCCTGAGTAGTGTCACCCTGAATCGATGGAGTGGTCTCGTCCACCCATTCAACATTTCTTTGCATGTATTCTACTCCAGCCAACCATTCCCTACCTCCAGATTCTAGACCATTCTCTCTCCATTTGTATTTATAATCTACCGAGAATAAATCACTGTCTCGACCGAAACCATTTTCACCTGTAGCAAAATTTAGACCCACTGTGTGGAAATTAAAATCGTCTGCATTGTAGCCCAATTGAGCTCTAACAGTGAGTAATTCACCGTTAAAGTATGACTTCTCGGTAGTTTCCTCAGCTTCGCTATGCATCGCAGTAGAATCTTCTTCATGCACATGCTCGATGGCATTTCCGTAGCTACTGGATACGATGAAGCTGCCAGAGTCGTATGGCTTCAGCCAGCTGAGCTCTATACCTTCAGTGCGCAGTCCGTCTTTGCCCAGAAATAACCCAGTTGTCAGGTCCGCATCCATAAACCTCCATCCGTGTAAGTGCACGTTATTCTGTGTTCCCAGTCTGTTCAAATAGCGACCACCACGTAGCTCAAAGCCTCCTGGTAGATTTTTTAATTTCAGGAATCCTTCTTCCCACTCACTATCAACCTTATCATCAACATCAAGAAACAGATTACCATTGATAAAACCTTCGACGTATTCATTGACTCTTAGATTAAGCCCAAAGTCTATTCCCTGCACGCCTCTGTCTTGGTTAGGATCGTGACCATGAGTCGCCAATTTCTCCGCGTTGGCACTACTCACACCAGCGATGAAATTTCCGTGTGCTGTGAATCGAACCTTGTTCGAGATGCTCTGCATAAAGTCAACTCCTGAAGCAGAAGTACTAACAGCCAGTATACTCAGTAATTGTATGGTAGATATTTTCATGATGAAACCTTAATGCAACTAATTTGCATTAAGGGCAAGTTAAAATTATTGCATCTTTAAACACTCTCCGAATATGCGTGACTATAAGCTATAAATCCCGCACTTTGTGCCCATATATGAGCGATTTCACCCCATTCAGAGAAAAAATGGAGCAAGTCAGTGTAAGCGAGGCTGCTATCAAATCATTTGAACGTAACTTTCAGTCCCTTGTGAATGAAAAGACCAGCATGATCAGTGAGGATAGCATCCAGCCGGTCTCAGAACTCCCTGAACTCAGCGATATTTCCTCGGCCGATACAGCTTTCGACCCTGCTCTCCTCGCCCAGACAGTAATGATAAAGCTCAACGGTGGTCTCGGTACGAGTATGGGTTTACAGAAGACAAAGAGCCTACTTCCAGTCAAAGGAGACTCTACTTTCCTAGACATTATCGTAGATCAGATATCCTATCTCCGTGAGAACACTGGAGCAGACGTAAAGTTCTTGCTCATGAACAGCTTTAGCACCTCTAAGGACACGCTTGAGCATCTAGAGCAATACGCAGATAGAAATTTAGCGGACGCCGCAGATGTAGAAATGATGCAGAACCAGATCCCTAAGATAAATGTAGCCACAATGCTTCCGGCGATTTCTCCTGAAAGCCCTTCTTTAGAGTGGTGCCCTCCAGGACACGGGGACCTTTATGCCGCAATAGCAGGTTCAGGCTGGCTGGATAAACTCCTCGCAACTGGAGTCAAATACGCATTTGTCTCTAACTCAGATAACCTAGGTGCCGTGCTCGATGCTGGCATCCTCAAATACTTCGCAGACTCAGAGAAACCCTTCCTTATGGAAGCAATTCAACGCACAGAAGTGGATAAAAAAGGTGGTCACCTAGCCTTCCGCAACGAGGATCGTCAACTCCTCCTCAGGGAAGTAGCACAGACGGCAGATGAAGATTTAGCTGAGTTTCAGAACATCGAAAAACATCAATACTTCAACACAAACAGCCTCTGGATCAGACTCGATGCACTTAAAAAAGCACTCGATGAGCAAGGTGGAAGCCTTCCTCTCCCGATGATTAAAAATATCAAGACTCTAGACCCTAGAGACAAATCATCTAAGCAGGTCTATCAGTTAGAGACCGCCATGGGCACTGCGATAGAATGCTTCGCTGACGCCACTGCCATCTGTGTTCCACGCTCACGTTTCGCCCCAGTTAAGACGACATCAGACCTCTTCGCTCTACGCTCAGATGCCTATGAAACAACGGAAGACGGTCGCATAGCATTGATTCTAGAAAGAGCAGAGAAGCCTCCAGTAGTCGCTCTTAGCTCAGACTATAAGCTCGTAGACAGCCTTGAAGGACTCGGCACTCCGTCACTCCAGAATGCTAAGAAAATCACGATCAACGGCCCAGTTAGATTCACTGAGAACGTCGTTATCAAGGGTAATGTCACCTATACTAATAAAAGCGAAGACACGAAATGGATCGCATCAGGAGTTTACAAAGACGAAGACATCGAACTATAGTTTTTAGATAATATCTCAACGAACAACTAACTAATACACTGCACTACAAAAATTGAGGGTTCAGCATTAGAGGTGATCCATTTATGAAACATGTTGATTTTATTCTTGTTAGATTGAGGATTGTTAAACATTTCGATCAGTAGATCTAAGGCTAGTCGAAAGATGCTTTTACGTTTCTATCTGACGATTAGACCATTTTTTCTTTAAGGATTACACCCCACCCTAGGGTGAATAAAACGAGTTACTCTAGTTTAATTTGGTTCATTGTTATCACCAGATCTGGGAGTAAAAGTTTAATTCGGGACTTTTATTAAATCCTTCCTTACTATTGTATCTTACTCATCAGTCGTGACGGCTTTTCTCTCTATGGAAATTAATCAAACATACATCATCATCGGATTGGCAGGAGCACTCTCAGTGTCTCTGCTTGGCCTGCTTTGGATCTGGATGGCATGGAAGAAATCTAAGTGGGTGAGTGATATTCTGGTCAGGGACAAATCTGAGCTTGGCAAAAAAGTAGAATCTCTAGACTACGCTCTCACGGAGAAGAGTTCGGAGCTGGAGAAGTATCTCGTGCAGACTGAAATCCATAAGAAACATCTAGAAATATCTCAGAACCAGCTTACTAATGAGAAGGAGAAAATAACTGAGTTACGTGGAGATTTTGACCATCAAAGGAACTCTCTTAAAAATGAATTTAAAGCTCTGTCTGAGGAAATACTCAAGGACCGACAGAAGGATCTGCAAACGTCTAGTCAGGCAGGTATCGCTGCCATTCTAAATCCACTAAAAGAGGAAATCTCAGGATTTAAGAAGCGTGTGGAGACAGTGCATAGTGAAAGTAAAGATGGGCAAGGACAGCTGAAAGAGCATCTTCAAGTGCTCCAGAAAATGAATACTAATCTGTCGGATCGTGCGGAGAACCTGACTAAGGCGCTGAGAAATGACAAGAAGACTCTGGGGAACTGGGGAGAGATTCAGGTGGAGAGACTACTAGAGGGAGCTGGGTTTGATGGATCTACTTACCGAAGAGAGGCAAACTATAAGACGGATGAAGGTGCAAATCAGCGACCAGATTTCATCATCGATCTTCCTGAGGGGAAATCACTCATCATCGATAGCAAGGTGTCACTTAACGCCTACTTAGATAGTGTGAATTCTGAAAACAAAACAGAAACGCTGGCCTTCATGAAGCAGCACACCACTAACATAAGGAACCATATCAAGTCACTAGCCGAGAAGGCGTATCACTCGCTACCGGGTATGAACTCACCAGACTTTGTCTTCATGTTCATGCCAATAGAATCAGCCTACTTAGCGGCTTTCGAGGAAGACGCCAGCTTGTTTGATTTCGCCTACGGCAAGCAAATTGCAGTCGTAACGCCGAACACCTTATTACCGATACTTAAAACTGTCCAAAGTCTGTGGAGACTGGAGAAACAGAACAAGGGAACTGAGTCATTGGCCAGATCCGCAGCCAGTATTCATAAAAAACTGATGATCTTCTTGGAGAAATTTGAAGACACCGAGAAGAAGATTAACAGCCTTCAAGATTCATTCTCAGCCGCAAAGAACACCTTGATTTTAGGCAAAGGGAATCTAGTGAAGATCGCTGGTGAATTTGAAGAAAAGGGTGTGCAGATAGTCAAATCGATCCCTAGCTCGATGCAGTCATAATATCTATTCTAGATCTTCACACCTCACAAAATGATCAATTACATCATCATCGCCGTTGTTCTACTCGTTAGCGGCTACTTTGCCTTTTCTCCTAAACTCTCAAAGTCATCAGCTTGGAAAGCTATGGTCACTTCGCTGGCTTCCATCATGGGTAGCGGCTTCCTTATCAGTGTTCCTTTACTGGGAGGTGTCGTGGGCTATTACGCAGTCTTCTGCATGATCGAATTGTTAGTCATCGCTTATGGAGTCGGCTCAGTAATGCGTTACAATATCGTCCATTGCTCGCGAGTATCTCACAGGTCGTGCTAGCGATCGCCTATTTCATCCAATGTGTCTTTGCGATGCTCGTGATGAAACGGAATGGCTGGCAGCTTAAACGTGGAGCACTCTTTGCAATTCTGTGCGTGATCTGTCTCCTAGTCGTGGTTCTAGGCATCCCTGCGGAGTAGACTAACTAACATCTGTCAGGTATCTCTGTAAGCGATGATCACACCTCCCATAGCGAAATCCTTTTCTAGTGATCACTTTATGTTTGATATTGAATCCCTCACATTTAATTCCCTAAAGGCTCCTCCTGTGACTACCGCCGATGCTGTTTCAATCTAATTTTTGGCGACAAAAAAGCCGTTTTGGAGGGATCCAAAACGGCTTATAAATTTGTTCGATCAGGAGGTTAGAAACCTCCGTCAAGATTACTTAGCAGCTTCACGTGCAGCAACGTCCTTGATCACTTGTTCAGCGATGTTTCTAGGACAAGGTGCGTAATGTGAGAACTCCATAGAGAACTGTCCACGACCTGAAGTCATTGTTCTAAGGTCACCGATGTAACCGAACATCTCTGAAAGAGCTGCCTCAGCTTTTACACGGATACCTGTAGGAGTAGTCTCCTGCGCTTGGATCATTCCACGGCGTCTGTTAAGGTCACCGATAACGTCACCTACGTGATTCTCAGGAGTGAATACGTCAAGTTTCATAACAGGCTCTAGAAGCTGTGGTCCAGCTTTAGGGATAGTCTGGCGGTAACCACCTTTAGCAGCGATTTCGAATGCTACTGCAGAGGAGTCAACTGCGTGCTGACCACCATCTACGAGTGTTACTTTCACGTCAAGGAGTGGGAAACCTGCAATAACACCCTTGTCCATTGACTTCTCGAAGCCTTTCTTAATAGCTGGCCAGAATTCCTTAGGAACACTTCCACCTACTACTTTAGATTCGAACTCGAAGCCTGAGTTTGGCTCGCCTGGCTCGATGATGTAATCAATCTTACCATACTGACCAGAACCACCTGACTGCTTCTTGTGAGTGTATGTATCTTCAACTGTCTTAGAGATAGTCTCTCTGTAAGCCACCTGAGGAGCACCTACGGTTACTTCTACACCGTGTGTTCTCTTGAGAATGTCTACCTTGATGTCTAGGTGAAGTTCACCCATTCCTCTAAGGATAGTCTCGCCTGAGTCGGTGTCAGTTTCTACGATGAAAGTAGGATCTTCCTTAACCATCTTACCGATAGCAACACCGAGCTTCTCAGAGTTAGCCTTGTCGATAGGTGAAACAGCGATAGAGATCACTGGCTCAGGGAATACCATAGGCTCAAGTGTAGCAGGGTGCTTAGGATCACAGAGTGTGTGACCAGTCTGTGTGTTTTTAAGACCTACGAGTGCGATGATGTCACCAGCTTGTGCTGAGTCCAACTCGATACGCTCATCTGCGTGCATCTCTACGAGACGTCCAACACGCTCAGATTTACCTGTGAATGTGTTAAGGATAGAATCGCCTTTCTTAAGAACACCAGAATAGATACGTGTGAATGTGAGAGCTCCGTATTTGTCATCCATGATTTTGAATGCAAGTGCACGGAGTGGCTTGTCAATTGAAACGATAGCGAATTCGCCAGTTTCTTCACCTTTTTCGTCCACTTCTGGTTGTGGTGGAACTTCAGTAGGTGATGGTAGGAAATCAACAACAGCGTTGAGAACGTTCTGGATACCTTTGTTCTTGAATGCTGATCCACAGTAAGTAGGGAAGAAATCAAGTGCGATAGTTCCTTTACGGATACATTTCTTGAGGTCATCGATGGATGGCTCTTCTCCTTCGAGGTAAGATTCCATGAGGTCATCGTCTTGCTCAACAGCAGTTTCGATCATTTCTGCACGGTATTCAGCGACTTGCTCTACCATGTCGGCTGGAATGTCTTGAATTTCGTAGTTCTCAGGGAGACCTGAGTCATCCCATACCCATGCTTTCTGTGTGAGGAGATCGACTACACCTTGTAGTTCGGTCTCAGCTCCGATAGGGAGAACCATAACTAGTGGCTTAGCCGCTAGGATCGTTTTGATTTGGTCAACGACTCCGAGGAAGTCAGCACCTACACGATCCATCTTGTTAATGAAGATAACACGAGCAACTGCAGATTCGTTAGCATAACGCCAGTTAGTCTCTGACTGAGGTTCAACTCCGCCTGAAGCACAGAATACACCAACACCACCATCGAGCACTTTAAGTGAACGGTAAACTTCTACAGTGAAGTCAACGTGTCCAGGAGTATCAATGATGTTGAAACGGTGATCGTCCCAGAAACATGAAGTCGCAGCAGACTGAATCGTGATCCCACGTTCCTGCTCCTGGTCCATGAAGTCTGTTGTAGCTTCACCATCGTGAACTTCACCAGTTTTATGCACCTTACCTGTAAGTTTAAGGATACGCTCTGTTGTTGTGGTCTTACCCGCATCAACGTGGGCAAAAATTCCAATGTTTCTGTATTTGCTGAGATCAGTCATAATTGTTTACTTTCGTTTTTGGTTGACTAAATGATACCTAATCGACTTAGACGTAAAATGATGCGGATCAATACTCGGTAAATTCGAGTTTGGCAATCACTCTGTCAGTTTTTTTATAAAAAGTTCCTACTTCATTGATCTGGAATAGTTTTAGTTTGTAGTGAATCCCTTAAGTGTTTAGTAGATTAGCAATGAAAGTTCATCAAATTTCGTCTAGGATCCTTGCCGTTCTGTTTCTGGTCATATCCTCAGTCACACCTACCTCTGCATCGGAAGCTTTAAGCGATGAGGATAGAAAAGTGATGATCAAAAAGCTGGAAGAAATCCAAGCAACAGCAAAAAAGTCATCCATGAACCGTTTTGGCACAGCAATGAAAGCATTTCGCAGGGCAATGAAAAGCGATGTGGCGGCACATGACCTCTATATAAAGTGTGTCGAAAAGGCTGATTTTAGTGATCAAAAAAGATCTTCCCAACAATTTCGTGAATGGAAGCGTAATCATAAGGATAGGCACAATACATTAGAATTTCGACGAGTGCTACAGCATCAGTTGAGCTGGCTACTACTCAGTATCGAAGCAGCGGCTAATCCAGATGACATCCAGACGCTCGGCATCAAGGCACTAAAAAACGTCGATGCCATCATGGATGACCAGAAAATACTCAAGCCACATCGCCATATACTAAAGCAAAACGTCCTAAGCTCAGTCTACGCCAAGGCCTATAATATCGACGGTTTAAAGGCAAAGGACTGGCCAATGTCGCCACTCAACATCAGCGAGATCTACGATAAGGTAGTGATGCCTCCATTGAGAGAAACTACATCAATCAATCAGTTACGCGGAGCCTGGGATAAGCGGATCGAACATGAGGGACAAATTCTAAAACACTGGAGTGCAATCCCGAAGACATCTCAAATAGGAATGGCAAAAGACCTGCTCCTGCCAGAATATACTAAGTGGCAAGAAGCAGGCTACCTCGAACTTCTCTGGAAAAAGGAAATGGACTGCTTCAAAGCTGGAGACGAAAAGCAGAGCTCAGCAAAAATGCTCAGCCACCTTTCCAAATACATCAAACACAAGCAATCTCTCAAATGGACTAAGCAATTTCAAAAGCTCATGGCAGCAGGACTGAGGGCTGAAACTGAGCCGTATCCTCAGGATGAATAGCAGTTCCATCAGGTGGTATCTGACAAGCGATAACACTACTCAACAACGGGGTTGACGCAAAAATAACTCAGATTTTGGAATAACATTCCTTATTACAATTACTTCTGGCGACGTAAAACAAGAGCAATGCCCGCAACCCCGATAAGAACCGTTGATGATGGCTCTGGAATCGAAGTCACATCAAACGTCACGTCATTTGTCTGTGACCAGTCACCCTCATTACTATATTTGAAAATCACTTGATTCAGACCTGCTGCTATATCGGCGTTTGTCACAGTATAGCTAACTTGAACTAGATCATAATTAGCTTCACTGCTTGGACCCACTCCCAGCTGAACGCCTCCTGCCTTCTCCACTCGAGTAACACCATCCCAAAGTGAGATTCGCATACCGTAGCTATATCCAGAACCTCGGTCGACATTGGCATCCATACTGATCGTATCGCCCTCACTGAGAGTCGTTGCATAGTTGTATTCTAAGGCAGACTCTCCACTTGCAGGGTTTCCATACATGATCCCTGAGTTTGAAGTGGTCCCGATACTACCAAGATCAATCACAGTCGTCCATCCCCCTTCTGCGATAAAGGCAGATGATTCCGTGTAATTAAATGTATCCGTAAATACAGTCACGGCTTGAGAGCTGGTGGCAGAGACCACTAAAAGAGGTAATACTATTTTTAAGGAGTTTTTCATATAGTTTATATATTTTAAGGGATTCTAATGTAGTATATCATTTCTTAAATCTGTCAACATTATTTTTCTATGAAACTATCTAGTATGTCTAGTAGTAGAGTCAAACTAGAGATTGGCTAAATTAATCAAAGTGAATCATTTAGCTAAAACATGGATCGCATAATAGGTTATCGATTGCTCTTCTATTGTTCTGTGCTAAAAAACTAGAGTTATGCAACGTGTTCACCCTACAGGCAGTAATTTTTCATCGGCTTCAAGCCGATTCACAGCCGCTCCGCTGACTAAATGGTTGATGATCATTTTAGTAGCTAGCTTTGTGATTGATATCACTGGTGCCGGAGATTTTGGAAGATTAAAGCCCTGGTTCGCTCTTGGTAGCGGTCAGCTAGTTGAGATCTGGCGTTGGGTAACTTACCCATTGGTTGATCTACAGGTCGGTTCTTGGCTGTTTGGGATGATCACCTTGTATGCCTTTGGGCGGATGGTGGAGCAGTCGCTTGGCTCACGGAGATTTGGAGTATTTCTACTCTTATGCACATTAGGTGGTGCCCTTATCTTCTCTCTAGCTTCGGTCCAGCCTAGACTACAGATACTGACAGGCACGACTGGACTAGCTCTTGCGATTGTAACTATGACCGCCATACTATACCCAACTCTTACCGTTCGATTACTCATCCCCCCTATCCCACTTAAAATACAAACTTTAGCGATCGGTCTGCTATGCTTCTCCGCAGTCATGATGATAGCTCAGCAAAAAAATGCTGCGGTGAGCCTAGCTTACCTAGGAGGTGCCGGCATTGCTTATTTCGTTTCACTTAAAATGAAGGTGCTAGATGTCGGACAATCTAAAGTGAATCAAATGCCTGCTCGGAAAGTGAAGAAGCAGGTGAAAAAGAAAATAGGGATGAAAGCTCGCACTACACTCAATATGAAAGAGACTGAGATCGATGAGATTCTCGATAAGGTGTCTAGAGAGGGCATTGGGAATCTGACTGATGAAGAACGTAAAATCTTAAAATTTGCCTCTAAGAAATGACTGATCAAGAAATGATGGAATGCCCTGCACCCGAAATGCAGGTGGAGCGATTGAAAGGGATCATGCACAGATTGCGTGCTCCTAATGGTTGCCCTTGGGATGCTGAGCAGACACATGGGAGCCTCGTTTCCTGTCTGATAGAAGAAGCTTATGAAGTAGTGGATGCTATCAAGCGTGAGGACTACCCGCATTTACAAGAGGAGCTTGGTGACTTACTTTTACAGGTAGTTTTCCATAGTGAACTCGCCCAGGAGGCAGGTCGCTACGATATGAACGATGTGGCGAGAGGAATCTCTGAGAAACTTATCCGCAGACATCCGCATGTCTTTGGTGACAGCGTGGTGGAAGGAACAGTCGGAGTTCTTAATCAATGGGACTCCATCAAACGCCAGGAAAAAGGCAGTGAGGAGAAGCCCTATCTCCACGGAGTAGGCGATGGATTACCCGCAATGCTTAAAGCCGCGAAACTTCAGAAAAAAGCGGGCAAAGTAGGCTTTGATTGGCCGACTGCTAAATCCGTCCTAGCCAAGGTCAAAGAAGAACTAGCCGAAGTAGAAGAAGCCTTTGCAAATTATGAAGAAGGCGGAGAAGTGCCAGATGAACTAGAAGCAGAGATCGGAGACCTACTCTTCGTCACTGTCAACGTAGCACGCAAGCTTGGAGTGAATCCTGAAATAGCCGTGGACAGAACGAATCACAAATTTACAGACCGCTTCGGCAAACTAGAGTCCCGCCTAAAAGCCAAAGGCATCTCACTAGCAGATGCCACCATGGAGCAAATGGACGCCGAGTGGGATAAATCTAAACAGGAAGATCAAGGTAGAAATGCTGAATTTAAAGCTTGCTCAACATCAATCAAATGATATTTGTCATCAACGAAGAGAAAGTTGTATTAGTTAGTTGAATTCAAGTCAACTTTCTCTTCACATTTATGAAACATCGCTTTAATCACACTCTTAAATTACTCACCACTACAGTGGTGTTATTGACATCAATATCGGCTTCAGCAGTGGAGACGGTAGAGCTTTTTCCAGCTAAAAAGGCAGAGTGGAAGCAATCGGGTCCAGGTAGTTTTTCTATCAAAGAAGGTGTAGCGACAGCCGAAGGAGGGATGGGGCTATGGTGGTATAGTGGAAAATCTTTTACCGATGCGACCTTTGATATCGAGGTAAAATTACCAGACAACAAATTGAACTCTGGAGTCTTTGTTCGTTTCCCTAATCCTGGGAATGATCCCTGGGTGGCGGTTCGGAAAGGTTATGAGTGTCAGGTCAGTGGAGCTGGTTTTGGTAAGCTGGACACAGGGGCTATTTATGACATCCAGGCGCCGAGCCATAATACACTGAAGAAGGCTGGTGAGTGGAATAAATATCAAATCACTACTTGGGGAAATAAAATCATCATCGTGATCAACGGTGAGCTGGTAAACGTCTATACTACAAAGGTCGGAAGAGGTGATAAGCAGGGATACATAGGACTCCAGAATCATGATCCAAAATCAAGAGTAAGCTACCGAAAAATAGAGGTGCGAGAGTGGAAGAAGGAGTTAACGCTTGATGAAGTTCTTAAAAACATCGGGGTCACTCGTGCTGACTGGGCGAAGTATAAGGCGGGTAGGGATCCTGAAGCTAAGTGGTATCAAAAAATGGATCTCGGACCAGCTTGGGCGAATATGTTTGAGGATCATTACCAAAGTAAAAGTCGTATCTCTACTCTTAAAGGTCTCTCACTGGAATTATCCCGGCATGATTCATTGCGTGCTTTATTTGATACTGAGACTTTGAGCATGAACTCTGCCTTTCAAGGTGGAATCTACTGGTCAGGCACTCCGTGGACTGGATCACACGATGGGTTAAATAGAATGGCGAACGATAAAACTACGATCATGCAAAACTCTCGTAATCCAGGATGGGCGGATAAAAATGGATCATTTGCTGACTCTCGTCCGATCACAGGTCACGGAAACCTTGCGAGCGATCACGGAGTTTTTAACGGACATTTTCGTCATGGCAGTAAAGTTATTCTTGATTACACGGTATTAGGTTCTCGGGTGTTAGAGTTGCCATCGGGAGAAGTAGTAGATGGTTTGCCTATATTTTATAGGCAGATGGATCTAGCTGCTTCTGAGCATGATCGTGTTCTTAGGGTTGCAGATAATGAAGGAGGAGGCATTACTATTAGTGACTCAGGGAAGATTGCAGTGATTACGAAGGCTCAATCCGTAGATCCCAGTCTACGACCTCAAGCTCTACCTGGAAAAGTAAGCGTAGTGAGTGACCGGACTACTGGAGCTTGGAGCGAGTTGGCTATGGGGGCACCATCTAACAGGGACCTAGTAGATCGCAGTAAGAATAAGAAAATCTATTTCAGAGTACTTCCTGGATTTCTCAAGACACACTCAGATGGTGGAGATGAAGAAGGTGTGGCGGTGCGTCTGAATGATGGACTAGCATCTCAGAATGATGACGATGTAGAACGTAGCTTTTTTTTTGAGGATAAAGCAGCAGGAGGAAGACTGGAAATGAATCTTGGTGGTGTGCAAAATATTAGCCGCATCCATTTATTCTCTAATCACAATAATAGCCGATCCCCTCAAAATGTCGAGATCTACGGAGCAATGAAAGACACTGCTGCCTCGAGCCTAAAGGATGAAGAGCTGGAGAAAAGTGGCTGGACTCTGATAACTAAATACAATACTAGCGAGCTTGGCGATGGAGGAAAACATGGTGTAGCGATACTCTCACCTGAAGGTGGCACATTAGGAAGTTTTCACAAGCTACTATTCATTTGTAGAGCTGGAAAAAAAGGTAACATAATGCAGACCTTTTTTTCAGAAATCGATATATATGGTGAAAAAGCTCCAGCACTTAAGCCGTTAGCATCTGGGATTAAAGCAGTAGGATCCTATTGTGTGCAGGTAAAAGGAGAGGGAATGAAATTTGCCGATGGTGACAATGGTGCATTGATTCTTAAAATACCAGCGTCTAAGAAATCAAGTCAACTTTCATTAGCCTATGCTACGGATCAGAAGTTAGAGATCACTAAGATTTCCAAATTACTAAAGACAGCGATTCTGGAGCCACGTGAGCTCGAATCCCTAACAAAAGGTGGAGCTGCTCTTTACCCAGATGTAGTAGAGGTTAAATCAAGCCTCGGAAATGATAAGAAGACTTGGATCGTGGACACCATAGGTTTGCCGGTGAATAATCCTTGGTTCGCTAAAATCAAGCCAGGTGGGCTAGGTTTATTTTCGGATGGAGACTCTGCCGCACTCAGCACATGGAATGGTGATGTCTGGATAGTCAGAGGTCTTAAGGGGGACTGGAAAAAGGTGCAGTGGCGCAGATTTGCGACAGGTCTCTATGAGCCGCTTGGTTTGCAAGTTGTCGATGACGTCGTGTATGTCAACGGCCGAGATCAGATCACCCGACTACATGATCAAAACAACGATGGTGAGGCTGACTGGTATGAGTGCTTTAATAACGATGTGTATGTGACCAAAAACTTTCACGAATTCACCTTTGGTTTGCAGACTGATAAGGAAGGTAATTTTTACATTTCAAAGGGAGCACCTGTTCTGGGTGGTGGACGTGGATTTGATAAGATAGTCCCGCACAACGGAACGTTGCTAAAAGTTTCTAAAGACGGGAAGAAGATGGAGGTCATAGCGACAGGACTCCGTGCTCCAGGAGGGATCGGAGTGGGTCCTAATGGAGAGATGACTAGTGGTGAAAATGAGGGGACTTGGCAACCATGTTGCAAGCTGAACTACTTTACTGGTAAGGATAAATTCTTAGGAGTAGAAGATACTGCTCAGCATCTTAAAGGACAGAAGATGGATCTACCTCTTTGCTATTTCCCAATGAGGATCGATAACTCAGGCGGTGGTCAAGCATGGGTGCCTGAGGGTGTGAACTGGGGACTCAAATCTGGTGAACTCATTCACCTATCCTACGGAAAGAGCACAATTTATCGGGTGCTACGCCAAGAAGTAGAGGGAACAATACAGGGTGGTGTGGTACGCATTCCTGTGAAGTTAAACTCATCTGCTATGCGTGGCCGTTTTCACCAAGATGGCTCGCTCTACACTCTAGGCTTCCGTGGCTGGCAGACTAATGCTTCTACTGAACAGGCATTCCACCGTATTCGATACACAGGTAAAGATGTGACGATTCCTGATAAACTAGAAGTGACTGAGAAGGGGATTTATATACGTTTTGAAAAGAAGCTTGATGCTTCTACTGTTACAGACAGATTTAACTTCAAAGTAGAGCGCTGGAAATACATTAGATCTAGCATGTATGGTTCTGGTGAATTCTCCATCGATAATCCAGATGTGGAAGCTGAGAAGCAAGCCACCATTCAGGAGAGTCAGAAATACCGTAAGCATGATCAAGTGCAAGTAGCAAAGAGTGTGCTTCTCCCTGACGGCAAGACGGTGTTCCTCGTGATCTCTAACATGAAGCCTGCAGAGCAGATGAGTATCCGATATACGCTTAAGTTTGCAGATGCTTCAAAGGCAGAAGGTGAGATAGTTAATACTGTCCATAAACTAGGTAAGCATAAGGATGACGCTATCGCTAAATTTAAAGACAAAGGAAATGCTAAACTAGAAAACCTGAAGCCAGGGCTTCATCAAGCGATCACACAGGGCGGTAAAACTGATCATCGTGTCTCCAGACTAGCGGCTCAGTATAATTCTAATACCGATGCGGTGAGCGATATGCTTGGCAAGAATCAAGGCAGATACACTTCAAAATGGTCTGGCTACCTCATCCTAAAGGAACGCAAGGATGTAGAATTTTCACTCCAAGGAACTGGTGTTGCTGAGCTGAAAATCGACGGGAAGAATGTGCTGAGTGAAAATGGTGATTTCGGTTCTAAAACCTCTGATACCCTCCAGCTTGACCCGGGTGCTCACAGATTAGAGCTTGATTATAAAGGTGCTGCGGACGGCTCTGGGCATGTTAGATTCATGTGGAAAGGCAAAGATTTTCCTAAACAAAGCATCCCATCTTCGTTCTTTAAACACCAAGAAACTAAAGACCTCTCAAAATCTATTTCATTCCGTCATGGGCGTGACATCGTAGCTGAGCAAAATTGCACGAGTTGTCATAGTGCTGATGAGAAGCTGGCTTTTCCAGAAGCCGCCTACCGTGGACCAAGCATGCAGAGTATAGGGTCACGTGTGAGTGAGAAATGGTTAGCTCAATGGTTGTCTTCACCACACAGCGTTAAGCCTAGCACCACAATGCCAGCAATAGTAGATGGTAACACTGAGCAGGGTAGAAAGGATGCCGCTGATATGGCGGCTTACCTTGCTTCTTTAAATAGTAAAAAATCAACAGCAGTAGAGGTGAAATCTGGAGATGTGAAGCATGGGGGAGCACGTTTCCACACACTGGGATGTATCGCCTGCCATAGCCTTCCGAGCGAACTATACGATGTAAAGACAGGTCGCATGGCACTGAATAGAGTCTCTGAGAAATACAGTCAATCAGCGCTCACAGCATTCCTTAAAAAGCCAGATGCGAACCATGCTTCGATCAAGATGCCAGACTTTGGTCTGAGTGATGAAGAGGCTCGTCAGCTAGCTGCCTTCCTGCGCTCTGAGTCAGACGGTAAAGCTCCAGCTAGCAAAGTATTTCCTAAAGGTGACGCAGTGCGTGGTGCTGAGCTCCTAGTGAGTCAGAACTGTGCATTATGCCACAGTGATCTACCTAATAACAATGTGAAACTACCAAGCTTCCAGAGCATACTCAGTAAGTCATGGAATGATCACGGCTGTGTCATAGCTAAGACTCCAGGCAAAACTCCAGTGTTAAATATCACTGATGATGAGCGTGTTTTGTTAGAAAACTTCCGTAGCCATTACGCTAAAGAAGCAGTGGTCACTCTCAATGTTTCATCCAGCCACGACTTCGCACAGCGTCAAGTCAAAGCTCTGAATTGCACAGCCTGTCACCAGCGTGACGAACTACCGTCACTACTCGAATCGCTCCATTCACAGAGCCAACATCTAACAGAAGGAGTTCCAGAGGACGATCACCACAAAATCGACCAATCACGACCATCGCTCACCTACATCGGTGAGATGCTTCACAGTGATTACATGCAGGAAGTGTTAGACGGTAAACTCAAGCAGAGCCCACGTCCATGGTTGTCGATGCGTATGCCTGCCTACCACTCTCGTGCTGAGATCCTCACCAAAGGACTAGCTGGTCAGCATGGTATGGCTCCGAGTAAAGTAGATGTGACTAATCTAGATGCCGAAAAGATCAAGGTCGGCAAGAAACTCGTCGGTGCAAACGGCGGCTTCGCTTGTAATATCTGTCATGGAGTAGGCGCTATCAAGCCTCTAGCCGCATTTGAGGTCGAAGGAATAAACTTCGACCAAGTCGCCCACAGACTCCGCCCAGGATACTACCACAAGTGGATGGAAAACCCACAAAGCATCACGCCTACCACCAAGATGCCCCGCTACACCACTAGTAATAAATCACCATTCCCAGTATACGATAAAGACGCTGAAAAGCAGTTTGACGCTGTGATGGAGTATCTTAAGAGTTTGAAGTAAGCCCAGATTCTCTGTTATTGGGTTGATGGTTTTGACTGAGCTAATCATTCCCGCCGTTCCTTCAGCACGGACTGTTAGATTTGGCTAAGATCTAGGGCTGAAAACCCTAGGCTATGCACCCTTTCTCCCTTCAGAAGATTATGAGAGAGAGGGATAGATCTATTGCCAGAGCAGTGGTTTGAAGGATGGATTAAATAGATGTGTATGAGCTACAGTGGTGTCCTGAAGGGATCATATATGCAGAGGCTGGGGCTTCAGCCCTAGTAAATCGACAAGGGAAAGGTCCGAAAACCCTTCCCTTTTGATTCAGTCATTACTTCACTACTGACCAATCAAAAGAAGCCATGAAGCACATTACATCTGAAGAAAGACATACTATCAAGCATCTGCTCAGTCAAAACCTAAGTCCAACAACTATTGCAAAGCAGTTGGGGCGTCATCAGTCTACGATCACTCGTCAAATAAAGAGCAATGGTGACCACAGAAACGGGGAATACCGCAACGACTTAGCAGAGCGTAAGGCTCAAAATAGGCAAAAGTTTAAAACCAAGAGGTGCGACTATACACCAGCTATTGAAGCTTATGTTGAGAGAGAATTAGCCAAGTGGGATAGCCCCGAGCAGATTGTGGGAAAGACTTATAAACTCGGTATAGATTGCGTAAGTATCGAGACAATCTACCATAAAAATATGGACTAACAAAAAGCGGGGTGGCAAGTTATATGAGAATTTACGCCATTGTAGTAAACGTTACCGCAAAAGAGGTTCAGAGAAGGATCTATGCGGTAAAATCCGTAACGCAACAAGTATTGATAAGCGTCCTAGAGTCATGGACGAGCGGAATCGCTTGGGTGATTTAGAGCTAGATTTAATGATTGGCAGTGGTCATAGCGGAGCTATTTTAACCATCAACGGTCGAGTCAGTGGACTTCTTATTATGGAGCAACTAGGAGGCAAGCAGGCGGCAGAAATAACTTCCGCAACAATCGCACGACTAATACCTTACAAGGCTCAATTGCACACAATCACTTCAGATAATAGCAAAGAGTTCGCCAGTCATCAGGAGATAGCAAAAGCATTAGGAATTGACTTCTTTTTTTGCACATCCCTATCATAGCTGGGAAAGAGAATCTAACGAGAACCTCAACGGCTTAATCCGCCAATACATACCGAAAGACACGAATATAGCGAATCTGCCTTCAGAGCTGTTGCTTAAAGTTGAAAAAGCTCTAAACGACAGGCCAAGGAAACGGGATGAATATCAATCACCTCAAGAAAAACCTCAACAATGAACCAACCAAGAGAAAGTTGCATTAGTTAGATTAGTTAGTTCAATCTAAGAAGCTAATCTTATTCTATTGTCTGGAATCAAAAATAAATGAACAATGCAGTTTTTTGATCCTAACTGAAGGCGATTGAAAATTAATGATAAAACTTTAGGTTTATAATTCTCTTATAATTAGACGTTTTCTCTGGGTCTAAAAAGTAATTGCAAAAATAGTGTAGAGAGATGTTGACATGCTTGGACTTTTTTGTAGATTGTGCCCCGCCTCACCCGCCAACGGGAGGACGAGAGAAACAGAAAGCGAGAGTTGCTGACCTTAACGGATCAAACTAGCTAATCTTTTAACTTTCCTCGTAACAGATTTTTTTACAACACCTGACTTGGATAATACTGAGTCAGTTTTAGCAAACCCTTCGAAACGGTTTGTTTAGTTATTAATTTAGCAATGAACTGGTTTGAGGGATTAATCTAAGTGGAAGAGGAAAATTGAATTGTGCGCTGCGATTGTGGAGACATGATACGCAGGCAGATGGAGAAAGGGATTTAAACGACTTTCTTGATCACTTGTCAATTTAAGTAAATTAGGTCCATTCTAGCAATAGGGTGGAAATAAAATTACGCCAACCGATTTAAAACTAAGTCCTAGTTAACTAGGCAAATATACGGAGAGTTTGATTCTGGCTCAGAATGAACGCTGGCGGCGTGGATAAGACATGCAAGTCGAACGGAAATATGATTAGTTTACTAAGATTATTTTAGTGGCGGACGGGTTAGTAACACGTGAGCAACTTACCTCAAAGTGGGGGATAGCCTTCCGAAAGGAAGATTAATACCGCATGTGACCTTCGGGTCAAAGACGGCTTAGGCTGTCGCTTTGAGATAGGCTCGCGTCCTATCAGTTAGTTGGTGAGGTAATGGCTCACCAAGACTACGACGGGTAGCTGTTCTGAGAGGAAGATCAGCAACACTGGAACTGAGACACGGTCCAGACACCTACGGGTGGCAGCAGTCGAGAATCATTCACAATGGACGAAAGTCTGATGGTGCAACGCCGCGTGGAGGATGAAGGCCCTAGGGTCGTAAACTCCTGTCATAGCAGAGTAATGCATGATAGTTAATATCTGTCATGTTTGATAGTATGCTAAGAGGAAGGGACGGCTAACTTCGTGCCAGCAGCCGCGGTAATACGAAGGTCCCGAGCGTTATTCGGAATCACTGGGCGTAAAGGGAGCGTAGGCGGCGCGGTAAGTCAGATGTGAAATCTTGGTGCTCAACACCAAAACTGCATTCGATACTGCCGTGCTAGAGTAATGGAGAGGTAACTGGAATTCTCAGTGTAGCAGTGAAATGCGTAGATATTGAGAGGAAGACCAATGGCGAAAGCAGGTTACTGGACATTTACTGACGCTGAGGCTCGAAGGCTAGGGTAGCGAAAGGGATTAGATACCCCTGTAGTCCTAGCAGTAAACGATGTGCGCTTGGTGTGGGAGGGTTCGACCCCTTCTGTGCCGGAGCTAACGCGTTAAGCGCACCGCCTGGGGAGTACGGTCGCAAGACTAAAACTCAAAGAAATTGACGGGGACCCGCACAAGCGGTGGAGTATGTGGCTTAATTCGATGCAACGCGAAGAACCTTACCTAGGCTTGACATGTATCGCTAAGCTGCCGAAAAGCAGTGAGCTTTCGGGCACTTTACACAGGTGCTGCATGGCCGTCGTCAGCTCGTGTCGTGAGATGTTCGGTTAAGTCCGGCAACGAGCGCAACCCCTATGACTAGTTACTAACATGTAATGATGAGGACTTTAGTCAGACTGCCCAGATCAACTGGGAGGAAGGTGGGGATGACGTCAGGTCAGTATGGCCCTTACGCCTAGGGCTGCACACGTACTACAATGCTCAGTACAATGAGACCCGAAACCGCGAGGTGGAGGAAATCTACAAAACTGGGCTCAGTTCGGATTGGAGGCTGCAACTCGCCTCCATGAAGTCGGAATCGCTAGTAATGGCACATCAGCTACGGTGCCGTGAATACGTTCCCGGGTCTTGTACACACCGCCCGTCACATCATGGAAGCCGATCGCACCCGAAGTGCCTGTGTCAACAATGGCAGGGTCCTAAGGTATAGTTGGTAACTGGGATGAAGTCGTAACAAGGTAGCCGTAGGGGAACCTGCGGCTGGATCACCTCCTTTCTATGGAGAAAATATTGTTAATTCAATATAGGTCGACGTCTAAGGATTAAGATGAACTTAATCTAGGACTGAGGATGCGAAAGCCACTCACCACTCAAAAATTACGCGTATCAAAGGTAAGCAACGCAGCGTTCAATTCAATTTTCATCTTTCGCACTGGAAAGAAAACCAAGTCATAACTATTAAGAACAAAATTTAGTAAATCACCTAATAGAAAAGATTTAATCAAGGGGGGTTTAGCTCAGTTGGTAGAGCATCTGCTTTGCAAGCAGAATGTCATCGGTTCGATCCCGGTAACCTCCACCACCTTTATTTTAATAAAGGGCCTGTAGCTCAGTTGGTTAGAGCACACGCTTGATAAGCGTGGGGTCGCAAGTTCAAGTCTTGCCTGGCCCACCATTATTTTACTTTAAGTAAGTTTATTAAATTTTGTTCTTAATATAAAATGTTGTAAGAATATCAAAAGAAGCTTTTTGACAACTGTATAGAAAAACATATTAAGTTTTTCCAGACTGTAAGTTGACTAAGGTCAACTATAAGTAGCAATTTTAACAAAAATGAGACGCTTATTGCAGATCTTGGAAATACTCTAAAAAATATAAACTTCCTGAAGAATGAATTTATCTAACGATAATGAAGTTCTTTAGAAAATAACGTTTATGGCAAACAAATAATAATTTTGGTAACATATGGTGTGGGAAGACTAAGCAAAGATCCCACAGTATTTAAATATACCCCCGTTACCATAGCTGATTTTAAAGATAAGGAATCAAGCTAGAAAGGGCACATAGTGGATGCCTTGGTGCTAGAAGGCGATGAAAGACGTGATAAGCTGCGATAAGCTTCGGTGAGATGCAAATGATCTATGATCCGGAGATTTCTGAATGGGGTAACCTGATACCATTAATATGGTATCGTTCCTTCCTGAATAAAATAAGGAAGGAAACGCAATACCTGCTGAATTGAAACATCTTAGTAAGCAGAGGAAAAGAAATCAAAATGAGATTCCGTAAGTAGTGGCGAGCGAACGCGGAACAGCCTAACCATTAGTTGATTAACGACGATAGGAGAATGCTTTGGAAAGAGCAGACGTAGAGGGTGACATCCCCGTATCCGAAATCCAAGTTAACTAGGTGAAAGTAGCACACCACACGTGAAACGGTGTGTGAAGATGGGGGGACCACCCTCCAAGGCTAAATACTAACTAGCGACCGATAGTGAACAAGTACCGTGAGGGAAAGGTGAAAAGAACCCCTGTGAGGGGAGTGAAATAGAACCTGAAACCATGTGCCTACAAGGTGTAGGAGCTCTTCGGAGTGACTGCGTGCCTTTTGCTTAATGAGTCTGCGAGTCAGTATATGTAGCGAGCTTAACTCCTTTCGGGAGGCAGGCGTAGGGAAACCAAGTCCGAATAGGGCGTCAATGAGTTGCATGTGCTGGACCCGAAACGGAGGTGACCTACCCATGGCCAGGTTGAAGCTTAGGTAAAACTAAGTGGAGGACCGAACCGATGTGTGTTGAAAAACGCTCGGATGAGCTGTGGGTCGGAGTGAAAGGCTAATCAAACCCCGTGATAGCTGGTTCTCCTCGAAATGCATTTAGGTGCAGCGTTATGTGTTGATGAGTGGGGGTAGAGCACTGAAAGGGCTAGGGGGCATACCCGCCTACCAACCCCTATCAAACTCCGAATACCATTCAATAGAACATAGCAGTGAGACAGTGGGGGATAAGCTTCATTGTCGAAAGGGAAACAGCCCAGATCAGCAGCTAAGGTGCCTAAACTATACTAAGTGGAAAGGAAGTGGGATTTCATAGACAGTGAGGATGTTGGCTTAGAAGCAGCCACCATTTAAAAAGTGCGTAATAGCTTACTCATCGAGAGATCCTGCGCCGAAAATGATTGGCGATAAGTATAGTACCGAAGCTCTGGATGTCATTACACCCTCGTGTGTGGTGGCGTGGTAGAGGAGCATTGTAGCAGCAGTGAAGGAGGATGGCGACTGAACCTGGAGCGGCTACAAGAGAGTATGCAGACATGAGTAACGATAAGAGCGGTGAGATCCCGTTCCGCCGTAAACCCGAGGTTTCCTGGGCAATGTTAGTCATCCCAGGGTTAGTCGGGACCTAAGTCGAGGCCGAAGGGCGTAGACGATGGAAAGCAGGTTAATATTCCTGCACGTGCAAAGTGAAGGGGACGCATGATAGAAAGTGATTAGGTTATTGAATTCTGAGATGATACTACGGTTGATTCGCATCACTGGACGTTGTGCCAAGAAAAGCCAACACGATTAACGCACCCCGTACCGCAAACCGACACAGGTGGGTGGGTAGAGTATACCAAGGCGCAAGAGTGAAACCTGGTCAAGGAACTCGGCAAAATGGCTCCGTAACTTCGGGATAAGGAGTGCCCCCTTTTTTGGGGGGCCGCAGTGAAATGGCCCAACCGACTGTTTAGCAAAAACACAGCATTGTGCTAAGATGAAAATCGACGTATACGATGTGACACGTGACCAATGCCAAAAGATTACGGTAAGATGTTAGCTCTTCTGAGCGAAGCTTCGAGCCCAAGTCCTGGTGAATGTCGGCCGTAACTATAACGGTCCTAAGGTAGCGAAATTCCTTGTCGGGTAAGTTCCGACCTGCACGAATCGTGCAACGAGTTGGGCGCTGTCTCGACCAGGTGCTCAGTGAAATTGTAACGCCGGTGAAGATGCCGGCTACCCGCAGAAGGACGGAAAGACCCTATAGACCTTAACTGTAAGCTGTTATTGATTATTAGATCTCAACGCTCAGCATAAGTGGGAGACTGTGAAATGTATATTTAGGTATACATTGAGTCGTCAGTGAGATACCACCCTTTGCTTTTTGATAATCTAACCTCGAGCCCTGAAGCGGGCCGAGGGACCATGGCAGCCGGTCAGTTTTACTGGGGCGGTATCCTCCTAAAGAGTAACGGAGGAGCGCGAAGCTTGGCTCAGCACGGTCGGTAACCGTGTGTTGAGTGCAAAGGCATAAGCCAGGCTAACTGTGAGACCTACAAGTCGAGCAGATACGAAAGTAGGCCTTAGTGATCCGGTGGTAGAAAGTGGAATTGCCATCGCTCAACGGATAAAAGGTACCTTAGGGATAACAGGCTGATCGCGCCCAAGAGTTCATATCGACGGCGCGGTTTGGCACCTCGATGTCGGCTCGTCGCATCCTGGGGCTGGAGAAGGTCCCAAGGGTTGGGCTGTTCGCCCATTAAAGCGGCACGCGAGCTGGGTTCAGAACGTCGCGAGACAGTTCGGTCCTCTATCCTCTGTGGGCGTAGGAAAATTGTGGGGTTCAAACTCTAGTACGAGAGGACCGAGTTTGACGTACCTCTGGTGTTCCTGTTGTTCTGTCAAGAGCATCGCAGGGTAGCTAAGTACGGATTAGATAAGCGCTGAAAGCATCTAAGCGCCAAGCTATTCCCAAGATTAATTTTCCCTGAAGGATCGTGGAAGACCACCACGTTGATAGGCTGGGGGTGTAAGTACAGCAATGTATTCAGCTCACCAGTACTAATCATCCGTTTGGCTTGATTCCTTAGCCTTTAAACATTAGTTATAAAGCAGGAAGTTAAGAAAATTAGAAATACAATCCAAGATCAACAGCTTCAATCGGCGACGATTGGAGTAAATGTTAAACGCAAGTAAGCACTTTGTTGAAATTAAAACAATACAGTCCAGTGTCGTTTTGATAGTCAAATATCGATAAGACACTAAACGATGAACTTAATATGTCTATACAGCTTGTCAGCTGCTTTTTACCTATACAATCTAGGTAAACGCTCTAACAAATCAAAAGGAAACAACAACAATCCAAAAAGCACACACTGATGTCGGCAGAAGCCTGATGTAGAGCACGTAATATTGAAGTTCTACACTAGTATTCTGGTGACCATAGCAAGTTGGAACCACCCGGTCCCATTCCGAACCCGGAAGTGAAACGACTTTGCGCCGATGGTAGTTGGACGATAGGTCCTGTGAGAGTAGGTCGTCGCCAGTTCTTTATGCCCTGCTTTAGTTAACGCTAAGGTAGGGCTTTTTTTGATTATTTTTTAGGAAATAAACATAGTAACTGATCGAGAAATCTAATAACTAATGTAACTTTCTCTTCGTTGGTTAATTGTTGATGTTTTTCTTGAGGTGACTGATATCCATGCCGTTTCCTAGGCTTGTCGTTTAGAGCTTTTTCAGTAAGCCCTAGTTAGTAGAATCCAAGACGTAAATTTTAAGGGTAATGTCTGGAGTAACCAGCCGACACCTATACATAAAAAACATCTCAACTAATGTTAGCTGAGATGCTTGACTTTAAAAAGTATGATATATAACTTCAGTAATTACTTACTACGGCGTAAAATCAGAGCTAAACCTCCAAGACCAATGAGGACTGCGGAAGATGGCTCGGGGACTGATGATATATCTCTGAGCTGATATCCTGATATGAAATTTTTTTTACTAGAACCGGATGCAGAATGGAAATTTTGTGTGGTAGCATCAGCAGTAAATGTGCCAATGATCCACGCTCCATTATTTACAGGTCCAGAAGATGTTTTTTGAATAGTGATACTATCACCAACGTTCATCGTAATGCCGACCCCATTTATGTTATAGCCGAAGAAGCTTTGAAGTTCATATTCAACTCCGATCGTTAGACCTGTCAATGTGATCGGGCTAGTACTATCATAGTTATAATTAGCCTGTAGGTATAGTAAATCAAGATTTGCATCACCTGTGCTAACTCCGAAGGTATTGTCACCATAATAGCCAGTATCAAAAAGGTTAGTAGCAGTGAAGACTACTCCATTGATTGTCGTTGTATCAGTATATTCTCGATCATCATTATTCACCATGTTAATTGCTTCTATAAGCGTGCCGTTGGTGCTAATTTCAGACGCCGCAGTGTCTAGATCAAATTCTCCCCATGCTATAGTAGCTGCTGAGGATGATGCCATCATCGCTGTGGATGTCGCCAGAGCGACCGTATATTTATTAATCCGTGTTTTATTATTTGTTGTGTATTTCATGCTTCAAGTTAGTTAGTATTTATTTAGAAGGAGTTACTCGAAGGAGTAAAACTGCTACGATTTATAAAATCAGTTTGCAAGATAAAAATTACTATTATAGTTCATGCTGTGAGGAATTCGCTCAAATTCGTGAGCTGGAAAGAGCGTAAAAAGGTAGCATTGGATCTGAAGAAGATTTATCAAAGCCCTACAAGAGAAGCCGCAGAGCTACGAGAGGTTCCGCAAGAATTGGGATGAGAAACACCCCATCACTGGCCAACAGTGGGAGACTAACTGGGAAAAGCTCAGCGTGCTATTTCACTACCCAGCAGATATTCGCAAAGCTATCTACACGACTAATGCTATAGAGAATCTCAATCACAGTCTTAGAAGGGTATTGAAGCACAAGAAATCCTTGCCTAATGAGGAATCGATGATGAAGGTTCTGTATTTATCCATAGAACGAGCGAGTAAGAAATGGACGATGCCTATCCAGAACTGGGTGCCAGCACTGGAGCGATTTTCAACTAGATTTGGAGATCGCCTACCTGATATAAATAGAATCAACCTCTAACCAAAAATCTGATGGTTCTCCTCCACTTAGCGAGAAGTGGTTTAATAAATCATCGATTCAAAGAATCAATGATCTAAAATTAGACCAGAAACACAAAATTTCTGCCAGTCTCCAAGGGAGTTGCCAGAGGTTTCCTTAAGCTTATTTTAAGAATCTTTAATATGAATGGCTTGAATAGTTATGCCGCTCTTAGTTTCGCCCGGGTGATATCTGAGAGGATATCTCCGATCATTACCAGACACGCACCGACTAGAATATAGAAGAACATCTCATCCTTATTATCTCCATTCCACTTCTCCAACTACGGAGAAAAACCACAAACCAAGCCTCAAGGAAGATCAGCAAACTACTCAATCTAGGTAAACGCTCTAACAAATCAAAAGGAAACAACAACAATCCAAAAAGCACACACTGATGTCGGCAGAAGCCTGATGTAGAGCACGTAATATTGAAGTTCTACACTAGTATTCTGGTGACCATAGCAAGTTGGAACCACCCGGTCCCATTCCGAACCCGGAAGTGAAACGACTTTGCGCCGATGGTAGTTGGACGATAGGTCCTGTGAGAGTAGGTCGTCGCCAGTTCTTTATGCCCTGCTTTAGTTAACGCTAAGGTAGGGCTTTTTTTGATTATTTTATTAGGAAATAAACATAGTAACTGATCGAGAAATCTGATAACTAATGTAACTTTCTCTTCGTTGGTTAATTGTTGATGTTTTTCTTGAGGTGACTGATATCCATGCCGTAAATTTTAAGAGTAATGTCTGGAGTAACTAGCCGACACCTATACATAAAAAACATCTCAACTAATGTTAGCTGAGATGCTTGACTTTTAAAAGTATGGTATACAATTTCGGTAATTACTTACTACGGCGTAAAATCAGAGCTAAACCTCCAAGACCAATGAGGACTGCGGAAGATGGCTCGGGGACTGATGATATATCTCTGAGCTGATATCCTGATATGAAAGAAGAGTTACCAGAACCGGATCCAGAATGGAAATTTTGTGTGGTAGCATCAGCAGTAAATGTGCCAATGATCCACGCTCCATTATTTACAGGTCCAGAAGATATTTTTTGAACAGTGGTACCATCACCAACGCTCATCGAATAGTTGCTCCCTGACCTGTTCCTGCCGAAGAAGCTTTGAAGTTCATATTCATTTCCGATCGTTAGACCTGTCAATGTTATCGGGGCATCGCTATACCTATAACTAGCCTGTCGGTATAGTAAATCAAGGCTATCATCACCTGTGCTAACTCCGAAGTCCGTGTCTTGATAATAGCCACTACCAAAATGGTTAGTAGCGGTAAAGGTTACTCCATTGATTGTCGTTGTATCAGTCGCTTCTCGAGCATCAGTATTCACCATGTTAATTGCTTCTATAGAAGTGCCGTTGGTGCTAATTTCACCTGGCGCAGCGGCTAGATCAAATTCTCCCCATGCTATAGTAGCTGCTGAGGATGATGCCATCATCGCTGTGGATGTCGCCAGAGCGACCGTATATTTATTAATCCGTGTTTTATTATTTATTGTGTATTTCATGCTTCAAGTTAGTTATTATTTATTTAGAAGGAGTAACTCGAAGGAGTAACTCGAAGGAGTAACTCGAAGGAGTAACTCGAAGGAGTAACTCGAAGGAGTAACTCGAAGGATTTAAAATTGTTACGATTTATAAAATCAGTTTGCAAGATAAAAAATTCAAAAACCGAAAAATAGATCCATCCTCAGCATGGATCGGACTAACTGGAAGTTTGGAAAAACTCACATCAATGTCCTCGCTGTCGGGATCGTAGTTGGAAAGTTCGCCATCCCCATTACCTGGGGCACTCTTCCACAGTCTTCATTGGTCTTGGAGGTCTAGCTCTGATTTTACGCCGTCGTAGGTAATGACTGAAGTTCACACTACACGTTTTAGTAGGTTGTCATTTTTTGTCGTGTAGTGTGATTGCTAGTATCATTATCAGTTAAATTTAGAGGTTCATCTTGAGCATAACTTTACCATTTTTCTTTCCTTGCATCGCATACTCTACAGCGGATTTAATTTCTGTTAGAGGGTAAATGGTGTCAATTGACTGGGTGAGTTTTCCAGCGTCCACCCACTCTGCTAGCTGAGTGTAAGCGTCATCGACCGTGGCTTTATCGTTCGCTCCTATCCATTTAGTAACCCATAATCCGTGAAATCCCAAATCGTTTTAGCATCTGGAATGTGGTCACCCATTTGAAGATCTAGGAAGTTCATAAGCTTAATTTAATCTATCAGACAAATTTGAAAATATTAAAGTGGAATTATTACAGGTTGCCAGAGGTTCCCTAAAGCTTACTCAACATCAATCAAATGATATAATTTGTCTTTGACCAACGAAGAGAAAGTTGCAGGAGTTGGTAGAATCCAAGTAACAATATACAGACTATCGGATAAAATCGTTTTAGCTAGACGATTAGGGCGTTAAGGACGCTTTGTGACCCTGCGGATAGTCATCGGTTGATTTGTTATTCGGAACTAGCAGAATTTCTTGTAGTAAAGCACTAGACCAATGACCAATCAATTTATGATCTCTGACAGAGCTTTAGCTCATAAAACCGTCTCTCCTGCAATGTTCGTCCCCACTACCCCTTCCAAGCCATTTTCAGCAACTCCTTCAACCTTTCCTCATCAGTAGCAGAGGTCTTAGCAATGAAGCCAGCATTATGAGCGAAATGAACGTCGTCGCAGTCGGATACTTTGGTGAACTCTAGTCTGAGGTCATCATTGTAACGAGCCATCCCATAGCCATCTCCGCGGCGATCTGGGTAGATCATTGCGACACATCCTTGTGCTCTTTCTTCAGTTTCGATATATTTCTCCATTCCCGCTGACGGCTCACCTACTAGAGAATTAGTCTTAGGTATAAATAGAGCTTTGAGTTTTCCTCCTAGCTCCCAGACAACTGCATTATTGTGAAGATGCTCAACTCTTTCATTAGCTGATCTCAGAAAAATTACGAGATCGTCACCAACCATACGCATCATTTCCCAGATCACATCACCTGGATTGAGTTCTGTGTTTTGTGCGAATCTTCGGAGCAAGCTAATATCGATAGGTGAATTAAGCCTCGCCATTACATCACGTTTTACTCCTAGCCATTTGGCCGTTTTTACAGCTCCTCTAGTGTCAAACCACTCGGCAGTTTCTAACCAATTACAGAATTTCCTCCCTGCTTCATACAAGTCAAAGTGGAGTAAAATCAATGACAACGCACAAGTAGGCACATAGTCTCTAGGGAGCTGATGATGATCGAAATTCCCCTTCTCAGGAACATGCTCACCACCAACATCAATCACGTAGATACTCGGGTCTGCGATATCTTCTGATGTAGGTTCACGTCTAAAAATAGGGACTTGGTGAAAATGGAGAACGACACTACAAGCGAGGAAGTCATCTTTATGGGCGCCGCCTGGGTGCGTCACAATTGCTTTTATATTCATGGTTTCGAGTAAGACTGCCATTACTAAAAACGCAACATTTTACCATCGCCTTAATGATATAATTAAGCTTTTATCACCTCATGAGTGAGAATAAGACCAAGTTAGCTAAAGACGGGCCTACCCCATACCAACGTAAAATAATGTGGAAAGCTGCCACAGGAGTAGCTCTCCTTGTGCTTGGTGTCTTACTCGTGGGACTCGTTTGGATGACTAGCAATGTCCTTTCATTCCTACAGCCTGTATTACTTCCAGTCGCTATTGCTGGTATCATCGCCTACCTGTTAGACCCTGTTGTAAAATGGTTCATGAACGGAGGTATGAGCAGGATTAAATCTGTCCTCACCGTATTTTCTTCATTCCTCGTCGTTCTCATCATCATGACCATGATCATCATCCCGCCAATCACTGAGCAACTAGGCAATGAAGAAAAACGCCAGAACTTAGGCAAAAACATGCGTAACACGATCGAAAATCTCGGAGACACAGCATGGATTAAGTCTCCAGCAGACTGGGCACTCTCTAGATATGAAAAACCAGTCACCGCAAACCCACCTGCACCAGAAGAATTAAAGACAACTGCTGACGGGAAAGTCCCCTTCTCAGAAACTAACCTAGCCAATCTCTTGAAAGAAAATACCGATAAAATATTCGGTTTCATCACTTCTAGCGCGTCCTCTATTCTCGGCACTCTAGGCTACCTCGTAGGTCTAGCGATGGTGCCAATCTACCTCTACTATTTCCTCAAGGAAAGCTCCGCCATCAAGTCCAACTGGCAAGACTATGTGCCGCTCAAAGCTTCACAATTTAAAACTGAAGTCATAGAAACACTCCGTGAAATCAACGGCTACCTTATCTCCTTCTTCCGTGGCCAGGTTCTGGTTGCCATGATCGATGGATTCCTCATAGGTATAGCCCTCTGGATCTTTGGATTACCATACGGCGTATTAATCGGAATCATTCTTGGAATCATCGGCATCATCCCATTCATCGGCAACATCATCTGCCTCATCCCAGCCTGCCTTATCGCATTTGTTCACTTCTCAGCTCCAGAAAACATCAGTAGTCACGAATGGCTACTCGGCAACAATCCATGGGTATACGTTGGAGCTGTCGCAGCTATCTTTATCGTCGTCCAGCAGATCAATTCTCTCGTTACCACCCCTAAGATCGTCGGAAAGTCAGTTGGTCTCCATCCGATGACCGTCATATTCTCCATGCTCTTCTGGGCACTCATCCTCGGAGGCTTCTTAGGAACTCTTCTTGCAGTCCCAATGACTGCCGCCGTAAAAGTGCTATTCCGCCGATATATCTGGGAGCATAAGATTAACAATAAGCCGTTAATCTTTGACGATGTGGATAAAATTCACGATATTGGTAATGGTGACTCAGAGAAAATATCTGAATCTTCTGCTACCTAGCTCCTTATTATGAAAGAATTTCTCCTCATACCCTGGTCTTACGACAAAGATATAACTCCACACCCAGAAAAAAGCCCAGGGCATTCCGTAAAGACACTCTGGGCTAATGATTTCATCTGAGCTTAACTAAATAGTTCCTCTGGAGTAGGAATAATATTTCCATAACGGTGAGTCGTCTCAGAGATCGACTGCTCTCTCACATAGTGAAGAAGCTCGATTCTCCCGTTGCTAATCACATTCCAGTCAATAAGCTGGATAGCGGCATCGTTCGCTGCTCGGCATAAATCTTCGCTAGCTCCCGGAGCTCTGACGCTTCCGTAAAACTCTTGCGCCGCTTTCATACGATTACATAAAGCTACTTCAGTTTCGATAGTTGCACCCGCAAATCCTGCTCTCTCAGTCGCAAGACTGAAGTCGATTCTGACATCTAACATCTTACCCACCAGCTTAGCCAGTGCGAGCTCTGTGTTGCTCATCTTATCACCTCTCACAAGGATACTAGGTAGTCTACGATAGCGGAAATGATTATTCTCACCAGTCAGCTGCGTAGGGTCATGCTCTATTGAAAACTCTGCATCCCACCAGTATTTATAACTCCCCGCTGCTGCGATCATCTCTGAGAGTTCTGCGTCAGTATCCTTACTAAGCTGGATAACAAAAGCAGTAGTAGTCTTCTCTAACAGACCTACCATCTGAGGAGTCGCCGCCTGCTTCCATTTACCAAATTGCGCCACGTAGTTTGGCCCACCTGCCTTAGCACCTGGACCGAAACATGAATTCTTCCATCCGCCAAATGGCTGACGTCTAACAATTGCTCCAGTGGTCGGTCGGTTAATGTAAGCATTGCCCACCTCAGCCTGCTCTCTCCACTCCGTTGTCTCACGACGATCCAGTGAATGAATACCACCAGTAAGTCCGAAGTCTGAATCATTTTGAATCTCCATCGCATGTTTAAGATTTCTCGCTCTAACAAGACCTAACACAGGACCGAAACACTCAGTCCCACAGAACCAGCTATCAGGCTTGATACCGAGCTTAATACCAGGTGACCAAAGGCATGGATTCCCATCGATCATCTTAGGCTCTAATAGCCACTCTTCACCTTCGTCAAGAGTAGTCAATGCTCTAAGTAGATCTTTACCTGGCTCACGGATGATCGGAGTAACGATAGACTTTTCCTCCCATGACTGCCCCACTGTGAGTGAAGCTGCTGCATCTCTGAGTTGACGCATGAACGCTTCATTATCATAAAGATCTGCCTCAATAATCGCTAGTGATGACGCTGAACATTTCTGACCAGCATGGTTAAATGAACCTTTCACAAGATCCTTAATCGCTTGATCTGGATCAGCTGCGTTAGTGATAATCAGTGAGTTTTTACCAGAAGTTTCAGCGAAAAGTCGCATATCCGGCTTCCAGTTTTGGAACATCTTACCTGTCTCATAAGCACCTGTTAGAATCACAGCACCGACTCTTTCGTCAGTCACTAACCTTCTTCCAATTTCGTTATCCGGACAAGACACAAACTGAAGCACATTCTTAGGAATTCCAGCTTCCCAGAGAGTATTCACCATCGCCCAAGCAGTAAGAACTGTCTCAGGTGGAGCCTTCATGATCACTGTGTTTCCAGCCATCAGAGCAGCTAGGATGCCGCCACATGGAATTGCATAAGGGAAATTCCAAGGTGGAGTAATCACTATTGTGCCGAGTGGTGTAAACTCAGATCCATCATAGAATCCATCTCTGCTCATGCTCTCCGCATAGTAAGTTGCGAAATCTATCGCCTCACTGATCTCACTGTCTGCTTCAGGAATCGCCTTACCAGCATCCATCACCATCACACCGATGACCTCACCACGAGCTTCAGCTATCCCTGCTGCCACTTGCTTTAGAATTTTAGTACGCCCCTCGACTCCCAGCTTCTGCCAGTCCTCCTGACTATTAACAGCACACTCAAGAGCGGTATTCACCTGCTCTGCATTCGCTAGAGAATACTCGTAAACCTCACAGTTACGTGATGGATCTCTACCGATACCTGAGTCCTCAGTAGTATAGGTCTCACCATTAATGCAAACTGGAATCTTAGGGATCTCAGCACCTTGCATTTCTCTCACATGAGCCAATGCCCATGATTGATTATGTCTGAGTGACCAATCTGTATCTGCTGAGTTTTCAAATTTAGAATCATAGTCCACAGAGAAATCTTCCTCTCGTCTATTTTGAACTCTGTTAGGTGTCGCTTGGACAGTGTCCTTCTTAGCACAAGCCGCTAGGAACATATCTCTCTGCTTCACCCACAGTGGGCAGCCTGGCTTCATCCCGAAAAGGTCGTGAAGGAAATTTTCCTCAGCAGTATTCTCGTCCAGACGACGCACTAGATAAGAAATGGCTGAGTGAAAGTCTTCCTTCTTCACCACTGGTGCATAAAGTAACAAGCCGCTAGCAGCCTTCTGAACAGCACGAGCCTGATGGTTCGCCATCCCCTCTAGCATCTCAAATTCCACATGAGCTTCCACCCCACTCATCGCACGGAGCAATAGAGCGTAGGAAACTTCAAAAAGGTTATGAGAAGCCACACCGAGATTCACCACCTCAGCACTCTCAGGCTCACAACCGTATTGCACCATGCGCTTAAAGTTAGCATCCACATCCAGCTTCGTATAGTAAGGAGCTTGTGGCCAGTCATGGATGCTTGCCTCCACACTCTCCATTGCTAGGTTAGCACCCTTCACGATACGGATTTTAATAGGAGCACCACCTTGAGCAACACGCTCAGTTGCCCATACTGTTAGATCCTTTTGAACTTCAAATGAATCTGGTAAATAAGCCTGCAGAACGATTCCCGCACGCTTGCCCATGAATTCCTCCTCCATGAGAACTTGCTTAAAAGCGTCACATGTAAGATGGAGATCACGGTATTCTTCCATGTCTAGATTTACAAATTTAGGCGATTTACTACCATCCTGACGAGTGAAGGTGTGCTGGATAGCAGTGCGATACAGTAAGCGTAGTCGCTCCTTGATTTCGGTCAGTGTGTGGTCGTAAGAAACGAGATTGATCTGTGAGAAAATCGCAGAAATCTTCACCGAAATATACTCACACTCAGGACTCTCTAATCTATCAATCACCTGCTGAAGTCTATGACTAGCCTCCTCTTCCCCGAGGATAGCCTCACCAAGCTGGTTGATATTCATACGAGTATTTGACTTGCGGCGCTTCTGTAAGTGCGGCTTGAGCAACTCATCCTCACTAGGTAGAATCACTGTGTCAGACTCAGAGCGCATTTTAGCCGTTACAAGAGGCATCACAACATCCGGAACAAGTGCTGAAGCCGATGCTCCAAGACGCATCGCTATCTTCTCATGTAGAGGAAGATAAGCAGGCACACCATATTCATCTAGAAGATAGCGAAACTGATTCGCAGATCTCGCATAGGTCGTCGGACGGAATACCTGATCCGTCAGAGCCAAAGTCAGCGCCTTTCCAGGAACATCATCCATCATACGATTCATCTTCCAAGCCTGATAACGCTCAGAAAGTTTCATTTGGTTTCTTGAATTTTCGAGAATAATCTGCGCCAGTTCGACTGCCTTTTGGGCCAATTGTTCGTCGTTAAGTGCATCTGCCTTAACCGCGTTTAAAAATGGTGTAATTGCGTCCTTTGCCATGATCACCACATTAGCACACATCCACGAAACTGTCTTGACGATTCCAATCACTAATCATGTCAAAAACGGCATAGGATAAATCATTACTTCACAAATAACTAAACAATCTGCACCTCTCCATATTATTTCACTTTTCCGTAACGTGATTTCATGTCGTCACTAGGACTACTTTTCTTTTCGATCCCTCTTACACCTTCTCTCTACAAAAATCAGCATGATCAAAGGGACGAGAAAAAATATCATTCCTATCCCAGATAACAACCATGAGCCCCCACTCAAACCAGGCTTTAGAACACTAGCCCTCGGAGGTGAAGTGAATGTATTAGCTCTTCAAGTCGAATACGCACTGAACAAAAGACTCTCTCTCGTTGCAGCTAAGGACGGATTCATGAAATCAAGAATCACATTAGACTACATCTATAAATTCTAATCCCACATATTTACTGGAATCGCATAATAACAATTCATAAGTAGTGTTTATCAAAGTTAGTGAAAACATCGGTAACAGCCGATCGACTCACTAGCTTTCTTATTATACAGCTAGAAGATTTTTGAGAGTATTGACCACAAAGATCATTTCACTCAGCTTCAGATGAAATAGTGGAGTGAAGGCTAGAATATTACCCTCTGGTCCATCGGCTAGCATGATGATTCCTTCCGCTAGCATCTGACTAAGGATACGACCTGAGACATCCCCAGCTGGACTTCCGTCAGCATGACGTAACTCAACTCCAATCATCATGCCTCTGCCCCTGACCTCATAAATATACGGAGAATCTATCTCTCTAAGCATCGTCATCAGCTCTTCGCCTTGTTTAAGAACATCTGCGGCTAATGCTGGGTCACGGTGAATCTTCATCGCCTCTACAGCCATTGCACAGCCCACTGGATTCCCCAGATAGGTGCTTGTATGCAGTGCCTCCCCTGGTGAGACTGGCCAGCGATCCATGAATTCTGATTTCCCCACACACGCAGAGATCGGATAACCACCACTCATCGCCTTACCTACACAAAGCAGGTCTGGATAGACACCTTGCCATTCACAAGCAAAGAGTTTTCCCGTGCGGTTAAATCCTGAATAGATTTCATCGAAAATAAGCACCACATTATTTGCGTCACACCATTCTCGAAGCACTATTAGAAATCCTTCAGCCGGAACTACCTTCCCACCCCTACCTTGTATTGGCTCCACTAATAAAGCTCCAAAATTGTGAGCATCCAGATGAGCTAAATCTTCTTTTAGCTGAGCCAGCTCACCTTCAGTTCTAGGAAATGTTAGTTCGTGTCTGATCTCTGCCAGCTGAGCTTCAAATGGCTGTCTAAATTTATCAAATCCACCACCTAGCAGAGCTCCATAGCCCAGACCATGATAGCCATTACTAAAGCAAATTACGCCCGCTTTTTGAGTAGAGATGTAAGCAGTCTTTAAAGCAGACTCTACTGCCTCAGATCCTGAGTTCGATAACACAGACTTGCCAATCCCAAGCCCCCAACGCTCAAAAGTAAGCTCTGACAACAACTGGCAAACCTCGATTTTAAGCTCTGTAGGATGCACATCACCCATCACGTGTATCAGCTTTTGAGCCTGCTCACACATCGCATCTCTTAGTGGAGCATGTGTATGCCCAAGCCCAGCCACCCCAAAGGCACTAGTAAGATCTATAAATCGATTACCATCTGTATCCCAAACATTAGTCCCCTCAGCTCGCTCCCAAAACACCGGCCAATCATCCGCGACATAAGTGACATTATGGCTTTCGTATTTACGAAGATTTTCAGCCAAGGCCAATGATTTAGGTCCTGGGATCGAAGTAATGAGCTCGGGTAGCATAATCTAACAGAGGAGGAAGTTTAAGCTTTAGGTTCCAGAGCATCTAATAGCTTTTCGTGGATCCCACCAAAGCCACCATTACTAAGCACAGCGACTACATCACCAGGCTTAGCTTCAGCTGCGACATGCTTCACAATATCATCCACCTCATCGATAAACCATGATTCAGATCCATGTGCACAAATATCTGAAACAAGTTGACGAGGATCTAAGCGGTCATTTTCCTCCACTTTTTCAGGATCTGGTACACCAGCAACAATAGATTTATCAGCCTTGGCTAGAGCTTCTGCAAGCTGAACTTGGAAAACTTTTCTTCTCGTCGTATTCGATCGTGGTTCAAAGATCACCCATAAGTTCTCAGATGTATAACGCTGTCTTAGAGCATCAATAGCCAGATCAATCGCAGTAGGATGATGAGCAAAGTCATCAATCACCTTGATAGCATTGACCTCACCTTTAAGTTCCTGACGACGAGCAATCCCAGAGAACCCCATGAGACCTTCACGAATCTCAGCTGGAGTTAGACCTGAGAACAGAGCAGCACATACAGCCATTGCAGAATTCCTTACATTAAATTCACCCGACATAGGCACAGTGTATCTTTCACCTGTTAGAGTGAAGCTACTCAACTCACCATCATATGAAATATCTTCGATAACGATGTCATTTATTTCACCCAAGCCCACTCTCTTAACAGGAACGGGAGCATCCACTGCTACATCTCGGCAATTAGGATCATCACCATTGATATACGCAATACCACTTTGAGGAACTACTTTAAGCAGATGCTCGAAGGTGCGCTTGATCTGATCAATGTTGTCGTAAATATCTGCGTGATCAAACTCGATATTATTCATGATCACTATCTCAGGAAGATAGTGGAGGAACTTAGAACGTTTATCAAAAAATGCCGTATCGTATTCGTCACCTTCAAGAACAGTAAACTCACTATCGGTGAAGCGTGCGCCTTTACCAAGGTTACTAGGTATCCCACCGATTATATGACTAGGATTCTTCCCTGCAGACTCTAGAATCCACGCTAGCATCGAAGTAGTAGTCGTCTTGCCATGTGTTCCTGACACCACTATATTTCTTTTACCACGTAGGAAAATATCTTTCAGCACCTCTGGAAGAGACACGTAGAGCAGCTTACGATCCAGCGCAGCCTCTGCCTCTGAGTTCCCTCTAGAGATCGCATTACCAATCACGATTACATCCGCATCCTCGGGAATATTCTCAGCCTTATAGCCAGAGAATATCTCTACGCCTTGGTTCTCTAAAAAGGTAGACATTGGAGGATACACATTCTTATCAGAACCTGTTACCTTATAGCCTTTTTCCTTCATGGCGGCTGCTACTGACCCCATGGCTGTGCCACAGACTCCCACAAAATGAAAATTATTCTTATTACTCATAGTTCTTTAAAGCTATCTTAAAAAATTGGTGCAGTGACTTTACCGTTATTGATTTCATCTTGGCGTTTTGTCAGCATTTTGTCTGCCATTTCTCTCACCATACGTTCCATAATCAAGCGTAAATGGCTACCCTGTCGGTAATCCGCTGGTGCTATGTGTTTCACCCTATTCGCATGTGCACAAAGTTGGAAACATTTATCAAAGCTGTTGCAGGTCTCATCCTCAGGATTATAAACTGCAATAGTGTGACCACCATTTTTCTGCATTACTGTGAAACAAGGAACATCAGTAGGTCCATCGCCGATATACACCATGTTTTCAAATGGAATAGGTCTTAGGTCTGCTGGCATATGATCATTCACATTATCATCGTGATTGAGCAGCCCTTTATTAATACGGAAAAGATACTGCGTCTTGGTGGTGTGAGAAATAGCACGTTTAGGAAAACTAATCACTCCATGCTTATCTTCACCAAATTCACATCCATACACTTCTTTGAAATGCTTAGCTATTCTACTGCCATCGACTAGAGCTTTGAGACCCGACGACACAATGTAGTGCTCAATTTTAATCCCAGCAGACTTATGCAGATCACTCAGGCAGGCACCCTCTATCTCCTCAAACATCTCAGGTAAGCCGGGGAAGAAACTCAAGTTTGCTCCTAGTTCTTTTAACCTGGCATTAGAAACACCATCCATCGCTAAATAATCTAGCAAACATTTAAGGTAGGCTAACTCACCATCCCAGTTCTTTTCAGCGACCAGAGTGTTGCACTTATCCCAAAATGACTCGGGATTAATACCAAATTCAGGAAATAACACATCATCCTGCATATAGTATGGACTCAGAGTCTGGTCGTAATCGTAAACTAAAGCGATAGTATTTTGTGGGATAGCCATGGTGTAATAGGAGGGAATAGAAATACTAAGCCTGTCGTCTTCTAGCAACTCATTTTTCGCACTTTGACATGATCAAACTACATTTCCTGTTTGTAGTATGACCCTAATTCGTTAGATTACATCATCATGTTTAAAAAATCTATCATTCTATGTTCGTTACTATCTTGCGTAACTTATGCTGGCACGGCAGTTGCAAAAGAAGCACTGGCGAAAGAAATTTCTAAGGCAGGAGCTCTTGCTAAACCAATCGCTCTCTTCGATGGTAAAACCCTCTCTGGCTGGAAAAAAGTCGGTGGTAATGGTCAGTATAAAGTCGAAGACGGCTGTATCGTTGGCTTCGGTGAAAATATCAGAGGCAATACATTCCTAATCACTGAAAAAGAATACGGTGACTTCGATCTCACTTTTGAATTCAAATTTGATGATCTAACTGGCAACTCAGGATTCATGTTCAGAGCAGCTCAGAAGCCTGGAAACAACGGCAGAGTGTTCGGTTACCAATCCGAAGCTGACAATACAAAACGTGCCTGGACAGCAGGCCTATATGATGAGTCTCGCCGCGGCTGGCTCTTCCCAGAACAAAAGCAATCAATCAATAAAGACCACAGAGATTGGTTCTCTGCTGAGGGCAATAAAATCATGAAATGGGACGACTGGAACGCCATCCGTATCCGTTGTATAGGCAACCACATCCAAACTTGGCTCAATGGAGCCAAGAGAGTAGATCACGTAGACACAGACAAAAAACATGATACTCGTAAAGGCTTCTTCGGACTCCAAGTCCACGGTGGTAAATCATGCAACGTCCGCTGGCGCAACATCATACTCACACCTTTAGCTACAGAAGAGTAAAAGAAGTAAATTCACCTTCAAAAAGGCTAGTTCCTCCACCAGAGGGCTAGCCTTTTTCCTTTAAACTACCTTACCCCTTCACCCCAGAGCTGGCCACACCTTGGATAAAGTATCTTTGGAATACAAAGAATATTATTATGACTGGAATAGTCATGAGGACGTTCCCAGCTAGCATGAAGGCCATGTCATTATTCATTGTCTCATCAGCACTCATGGCGTAGATCCCTACAGATAGTGGAAATTTCCCCATATCGCGTAGATAGATCAGAGGAGCCATGAATTCATTCCAAGCTGCCATGAACGACATGATCGCTATCGCCGCCATACCTGGACGGACAAGAGGAACCACGACATACCACCAGATTTGAAGCTTGTTCATTCCATCCACCTCGGCAGCTTCTTCTAAATCTTTCGGGATTCCCTTCATCTGTTGTACCATAAGGAAAATAAAGAAAGCGATCCCGAACCAAGCCAGAACCCAGATAGGATTCAGTGTGTTATACCAGCCCAGTATCCGCCATTCGAGGAACTGAGGAATCATCGTCACCTGCGGTGGCAGCATCATCGTAGAAAGTAATATCACAAACGCGATCGATCTCCCCGGCCACTCTAAACGCGCAAAAGCATACGCCACAAAACACGAGCTAAATACTGCTCCCAAGACAATCAACACAGTCAACACCACGCTATTGAGCACATACGACCAGAACGGCATCGATAAAAATATACGCTCATAGTTACGTCTTATTTTACCATATTTCGCCACCCCAGTGCCACTTGGTGTCAGTCTAACAATAAGCTCCATTTCAGAACGATCAGACTCTAACACCTTCGGACCATCCAGTTTCACCCATGGTCGCTTGCCCCAGTCCACATCTACTTCATCATTTGGAAATTGTAGAGTCAACGATTCTGATTTGTTGTTTCCAGCCCACTTAGTGCGACCACCGATGTAGAGTTCTCCATTCAGCACCAGCTCAGCATCTATCTGGTGCCAAGTGTCGTCATTGACTAACTCTAACGAGACGCGGTGGAGATCTTCTGCCGAGACATTCACATTAAATTTATACTTCAGCACTAACGGTTCATCGGATTTAGAGAAATCAGAACACAGCACTACCTTGCCATCTGAGTCAGTCACTACTTTACCTGATCCTATTAACTCAAATCCTTTTTCATCCGCAAATTTAACAAGGTGTAGAACTTCTCCAGCTTTCGATCTCACTTGAAGGCCATTAAGAATCATCCTGTTTTGCCCATTGCTCACTGCTCTTTTTAAAAACTCATCTAAGCCACCAGAACCATTCGCAAGCGACTTCTTAAACTGGACGATAATCGTATCTTCTGATTCTTTCCAAATCTTCTCTGGCATCCGATTCACCGCCATCAATGTAGCATATTCTGCGGCAGCTGTTAGAGACTCAGCTTTCGATTTCACAGACCATTGAGCATCCGGCATTGGTATTTTCTCTGTGAAAAATAGCTGATGGGAAATAGCCACCAGCTTTGGCTTAATCTGACTCCAAACCTCGCCATCACAGGTCTCAGGCTTTATCGCCTTTTTTACATCACGCACATAGGGACTCTGCGCTCGGAATGCTGGCATACTAGGGAGTAATTTCTTCTCCAGATTCTCATCCCCAGTCTTTACACTCGTCACCACCATCCAGATAAATGGATAAAGAAACACCGCAGCACAAGTCATTAAAAACAGGTGAAATAATCCCCGCTTCAGCATGTAGTTGAACCATTTATTTTTCATCTAATAAGAAATTTCAGTTTGTGCTTAGTTGGTGTAGTGCACCCATTTTTTAGAACTCCATAGCTTCAACATAGTGAGCCCAAGAACGATCAAGAAGAGAATCCAAGCCATCGCACTCGCATAGCCCATGCGGAAATACTGGAACGATTGTTGGAACAGATAATAGGCATAAAATGTCGTCGAACTCTCAGGTCCACCTTGCGTCATAATGAACGCCTCGTTGAAAATCTGCAATGTGCCGATTGTCCCCATAATGAGATTAAACAAAATATACGGCGTCAACATTGGAATCGTGATCTTCCAGAATTTTTGCCAAGAACTAGCCCCATCTATTTTCGCGGCCTCGTAGAGTTCCTTAGGGATCGCTTGCAAGCCAGCTAACCAGATAATCATCCCGCTACCAGCCGTCCACACATTCATCATGATCATAGCAGGTTTCGACCAGAACTTATCTTGGAACCACTGCGGAGAACGAATTTCAGCACTCTCCATAAAGGTCACCTCTATCCATTCAAATAATGAAGTATCGAATAACCAATCCAGCACCTGATTCACTGGCCCTGTGTTCGGATTTAAAAGCCATAGCCAAAGGAAAGCACTCGCTACTACAGGCATGATAGCCGGTAGATAAAAAATCGTTCTATAAATCCCGACACCCCGCATCGCACGATTCATCATCATCGCTATCACCAAGCCTACAATCATCGATAACGGAACTCGAATCAGCATGAACAGTGTATTCCCAAGGCTCTGCTTCATCATATCATCAGACGCGATCTGACGGTAATTATCCAGTCCCACATAGTGCGCATCATTCATCACATCCCAGCTAGTAAAACTGATCACAATACTAAATAAAATAGGGCCTGCAATGAACACAATCATTCCAATAAACCAAGGTGCTGCAAAAAACATAGCCCAGCCCACATCCTTCTTTTTATACAACAATCTCTTGCCTGCCTTCGCCTTCTGAGTGCGGTAATAAATCGTAGCAAAAGGTAATAATATGAGCATCATATAACCTACAAAATACGGTAACCAATTCACCTTCTGCCCACTTGGCGGAGCCAGCACCTTGTCCAACTGCATCTGCACATCCTTCCCCACCAGCTTCATCGCTTCCTCACAGTAATAAAGATTCTCCTTATCAGCTCGCTCAGCATCACTTTCAAATTTTTCCTTTGCTAGTCTCGCATCCACTACTGATTTCAATTTCTCACTCTTAGTCACTGCTAGCTCGTAACCTTGCATATGCTTATTCCATAGCAACTGACCTACTGGAGTCACGGGGCGGATATAGGTGTTAGCTCCTATTTTTTCCATTTCCCGATAGGCATCTTTAAACGACTTACCCATCTCTTTATCGTCCTTTTCATAAACCTCACGCTTGATCGTCTCTTCAAATAGCGTCTGTTTAGCAGTGCTTCTCGGTAAATACATCTTGCCTGCACTGAGCTGACTTTGCTTGTATTCATCTTCCATGAAATTCAGAGTTTTGTTGGTCTGCAGATACTGGATCAGCTTAAATGAACCGCTCTTATTCTGTGCAGTTTTAGGAATGATATAGGCATAACCACCCGACCAAGTCAGAGGCTTCCTACCTTTATCTAGCTCGCTCTGCGGCATAGGCGGAGCCGCTACTGAGAACTTCATATCACGCTTATGTTCTGATATGAAACTCAACGCCCAGCTACCATCAATACGCATTGCCATCTGACCTGTAAAAAATGGATCCTGAGCTCCTCCTTTCTGAAAACTACTTTTAAACGCCATCACATTTTTATAGCCGCCGAGACGCTCATAGACATCTAGATTGTATTTCAGTGCTCGCACTACATCTGGAGAATCCATCGTTACTCTATCTCTGTCAGGGTTAAGAAATTCTCCCCCAGCCTGCCAAGCATAGAGATACAGCCATGAATTTCCCTCATTAGGACCAAATCCCAATCTAGTAAGACCTGCCGACAGCTGAGAATCATCGCGGAATTTACTTAGCTTAAATGCATAGTCACTTAGTTCCTCCCAATTCTTAGGTGGTCCATTGAGGCCAGCATTCCCCAGCATATCCATATTCATATACAGCATTCGGAAATCCACACTCTGCGGAATCCCATAAATATGAAAATCCTCCTGTGAACCTGGTTTACGGTAACTAGCCTCCTCTACCGCAAATTTGTAATAGTCATCAATATCAATAAAATTAGGATCATTCACATCCTGCCTTTCTAGCCAAGGTGTCAGATCCTCAAACGCATCCTTGCTTGCCCATTCCCCAATCGCGAACCTATCAAAAAACACCAAATCAGGCGGAACTCCACCAGCAATTGCACAAAGTAATCGCTGGCCATCACCCTCAAGATTTTTCGTCACAGGAACACTATAAATCACCTTATACTCAGGATGCCCCACTTCAAACGCACGCAAAACAGGAGCAAGCTGATCAGTTAGACGAGGCGACCCCCAAAACACAATCACCTCACGACCATCGATTTCTTCATCGTTCGTCGTCTCAACAGTCCACCAGGCTAGCCCAATAATCAGACAAATAAAACAAATGACAGCAGTCCGTAAAGACACCCCACCAAGAGGCATCATTCGCTGTTTCATTCCTAATCCTATACGCATAAGCCAGCATACTAGGTGCACAAACTTTGCTCACAAGAAAAAAGACCCCAAACCATCAAGCCCTATTACTGATTATTACTAAAGCCCTGCATCAGTCACAGCACCAAAAGAGGCAGATGTCGTAAGCTTAGCAAACTTCGCTAACACTCCACGTCTGTATCTTGGTTCGGGTTAAACCCAGATCGCTTTTCTCGTCTGTTAGATCAGCATTGATCACATTCTTATCTGCATCGATCGTAATCTGGTCATCATCTTTAAGTAGTCCGATCAATCCACCAACAAATGCCTCAGGCGTAATATGCCCAACCACAAATCCATGACTACCACCTGAGAATCTTCCTCTGCGAGGTTTCCGTAGAGGATACGTAAGTGACTATCCTTCTTCTTATGGGAGCCTCTGGCAGCCTACTTTTCCCAAGCCCTTGTAATTTGAGAGGAATCTAACTGCTATTGATTGTATTATTTGACTTTTTCTAGGGATTTATCGCTGGTTTGTGCTTGTGGTTTGATCAATTAATTGATGTTAGTCCTTTTGAGTGTCTTGTCTGGGTTCTACGCTACTAATAACGCAGAGCGATCCATATTGTAGGTTAAATTAGAGAGGGCATTATGCTGTCTGGATCGTTGTATTCCAATCTTTCTAAATAGATCGGCTCCCATGTATTTCATCCTGCCAAATACATGTTCAACTCGCACCCTCATACGGCTTACAGTCTTATTAAATCGTTGTTGCTGATCAGTCAGAGGTTTATTCCGATAGGTTTTAGCGATGATGAAGCCTTCTAAATTGTGATCCAGCATTACTGGCTCATTTTTCTCTGACTTGTAGGCACTATCAGCTAAAATAGCCTAGTCTTTTTTAGCTAACATTTGATGATTTCGTCAAGATCAAAGCTAGATTCAAGTTAACTGGAATTCTTTCAGACATATTAAGCTGCGTGTTCGTTGAGGAATCGTATTCCAAGATTATAACACTCAAGTTCGACCACGTCTCACGTCCGTTTCTAGCCATTTTAGCTAGTAAAGCGAACATGATGTTTGCGGCAAGGTTTCTTTTCCCGTCAGGAAGCAATCTTTCAATCTTCTGAGCGTGCCAGTAAACAACCTCCCACACAAACCAAGAGGAATGAGAGAAGGACTATAGTTCCAATTCCACTGGCACTTCCTCCGCTACTAGAAGTCTGTTTTTCATAATACTGCCTTTTCTCATAATCTCGCCTGTTGGCTTCTTCTTGCACCATATTTTCAACGTATGATTCGATGACTTTTTCTTCTGCGTAAGTCAATTGTGCATGAGCAGGCTGAGTAAGCAAAGATAGGGTAATAGTCAGAAAAGACTTAGCTCGAAGTAAGTTTAATAAATTGCTAACCTCTGTGAGAATTACTCGCAGAGGTTTTTTATTTCTGTGAATTTTAGTTACTGCTCCATTAGACCAGTTGAATGGTATAGGAAATAGATCCTCTTTGGAAGAGAGTTGCTGAATTGAGAAATCCGCTCTATAATCCGACTTAGAAATAAGAAATTATGAGAAGCAGAAGACGAACTATTATTATTACAGGCTTATTGGCTGTGTTGATCAGCTACATTGTGATGAATCCGGTTGAAGAGGAGAAGCCAGGGTTCAGTCTCTATATCGGCGATGAGGCTGAGAAGATAGAGCTGACAAATGACTGGGAAAGCACTAAGAAAACGATCCTAGATAAGCTTCAGCCGCTTTGGGATAACTTAGATACTGGTGATTCTAAAACTTTTTATATTGAGCTAGTGGAGGATACTGCTCCGGGTTGGCTCGATAAAAATGATTATAGAGACAAGGGAAAGGTCAGTTATACTTCAACTACCACATACTCTAAATATCGTTTTTTTGTAGATAGAAGGTCGTCTGTAGGTGGCAAGCCTCAAAATGGTTGTGAACGCGTATTTGAAGACGATGAGACCGCCCCTTTTATTGAGGGAAAAGGGCAAAAAATGGAATGGTCAAGTATCGAACGCTCACTCAGGGATCAGTTAGATCTTGTAGGAGAGGATCTAACGCTCTAGTCGCCTAGTTTGTCTCCCATAAACGCGTAGAGTTCTTGTGGCACCTTGGAGTTCTCTAACACGTCCTGCGCTAACTTGACTTTACCAGGCTGGAAAATGGTGATAGTGGAGGAGCCTCCGAAGGCGAAGTAGCCTTTTTCTGCGCCTTTTTCTACGGCTATGCCTGGTTTGTAGGTCTGGTGAATAGACCCTACGCAGGTGGCACCGATCTCCATGATGAGGATGTCACCGTGTTGTTTAGTTTTTAGGACGCAGCGAGTGCGCTTGTTCTGCCACATGTAGGAGAGCTTTTGTCGTAGTGCTATCGGTGATACTGAGAAGAGTGGACCGTCGATGACAGTTGTCTCACCTGGTGTGCCGGCAGCGGGGAAGTGGAAGCGATGATAGTCCACTGGGCAGAGTCTTGAGAGGATGAGAGTGCCACCTTTGAACTGCTCGTAGATCTTATCGTCCGCGATGAGCTTATGCAGATCCCATTGCTGACCTTTAATGAATACGCCAGAGACATTTTCTGGGTCTTCGAAGCCTAGGTGTCTACCATCGGCTGGGAGAACGATCGGTGAATCATGGATCGGGCGAGCTTCTGGCTTGAGCTTGCGGTAGAAGAATTCGTTGAATGTTTTGTAGCTGTCTGCTGGTTCCATGAAGTCATCTTCATTCATTTGGTAGTCGGCTATAAATGGATCTACCTTGGACTTAGTCTTTATGTCATCCATTCGGTGACCATACCATTTAGAGAAAAATGGACGCTTTACGAAGGCGAATAGTGCTAGTTTGCCTAGAGGATTCCCGTAGGCCCATTTGAGGAATCCTTCGCCATAGACTTGTTCGATTTCCTGTTTCTGGGTGTAGCGGTTGAAAAATGTGATCGGTTTCATAGTCTGGAAATGGTGGTTAGGCACAGTCTGGGCATGTGCCGAAGAATTCTAGCTCATGGTAGAGGTTTTTATAGCCAGTGGAGGTAGCTATTTCTTTCTCTAGCTGATGGACAGGACAGGGCGCATTGATAGGTGTGATGTCTCCGCAGTCTGTACAGATAAGGAAGTCTTGGTGTCTGCCTAGAATTAGGAGCGTGAAGTAGGCAGCACGTTCATGAAGACCTAAGCGTCTTACGAATCCTTTGTCAGAGAGTTTCTGTAACAGTCGAAAGATAGTAGCTCTGTCGCACAATTCAGTGAGGTTAGGATGCTCGGCCAGCTCTGCAAGAGTCATGGGAGCAGTATTCTCGAGCAAGATTGTGAGCACAGCGGTGAGGGCCTTGGTGCGTCTGAGTCCTGCTGCTTTGCATTGCTCTAAAATGTTACTGAGGTGTGGCATACCCCAGTAGTCTCCTGCTTTTATGAGTAATGATCAACAGCGAAGTTGAAGAATTTTCTCATTATCTTGCTCGGGCTAGAAAGAGCCTAAACTAGACTCTTTGGTAAATAGGGGGAGATGAATGCATCCTTGAAGGTGAAGACCTCGATAAAGTCTTCTCGTTTGTCGCTATCTTGTCTTCCGAAGACTCCTTCCTCGATTAGTAGAAACACTATATCTCCGACATCTGAGCAGCTATTGATTCCCCACTCACAAAGTAAGGTGCTCGCCATACAGCCATATTCTTTGAGAGCAAATTCCTTGAAGCCTAACAAGAGTTCTCTAGCGGTGACGTGTCTATTGTTCTCGATAGTCTGTGATGACTCATCTGAGACGGCAAAGTCTAATGCTTCTTTTAAAAACTCAAAGGCCTCAGGTTCAAATCGTGGGTCACGATTGAGAATACTTTCTAAGGCTGTGTCGAAGTGAATCGGTTGCATGGCTCTACATTTAGGCAGATTCATTTTACTGACAAGCGTAAGTTTAGTTTTACGCTACATCACGAGAAGAGAGCACCTGTGGATTGATGGGAAAAACTTGTGAATAACTTTTTAATAAGCGTGTAAGTTATTTATTTTGAGTCGATTAAAAATTATTTATAAAAGCTGATCTACAATAAGAGTGTGAGAATTACGTGGTTTACAGAATTTTAAAGTTGCTTGGATTCCACTAATAAACGCAACTTTTGATGGGCAGGAAGTAAACTGTTAAATCGACAAGGGAAAGGTCCGAAAACCCTTCCCTTTTGATTTAGTTATTACTTCACTGCTGTCCGATCAAAAGAAACCATGAAGCACATTACATCTGAAGAAAGACAGACTATCGAGTATCTGCTCAGTCAAAACCTAAGCCCAACAACTATTGCAACGCAGTTGGGGCGTTATCAGTCTACTTTCACTCGTGAAATAAAGAGCAATGGTGACCACAGAAACGGGGAATATCGCAACGACTTAGCAGAGCGTAAGGCTCAAGATAGGCAAAAGTTTAAAACCAAGAGACGAGACTATACACTGGCTATTGAAGTTTATATTGAGAGAGAATTAGCCAAGTGGGATAGCCCCGAGCAGATTGTGGGAAAAGAGGTTCAGAGAAGGATTTCCGCAGTAAAATCCGTAATGCAACAAGTATTGATAAGCGTCCTAGAATCGTAGACGAGCGGAATCGCTTGGGTGATTTAGAGCTAGATTTAATGATTGGTAGTGGTCATAGCGGAGCTATTTTAACCATTAATGACCGAGTAAGTGGACTTCTTATTATGGAGCAACTAGGAGGCAAGCAGGCGGCAGAAATAACTGCCGCAACAATCGTACGACTAGTACCTTACAAAGATCAATTGCACACCATCACTTCAATAATGGCAACGAGTTCTCCGGTCATCAGGAGATAGAAAAAGCATTTAGAAGTTGACTTTTTTGTGCATCCCTATCATAGCTGGGAAAGAGGATCTAACGAGAACCTCAACGGTCTAATCCGCCAATACATACCGAAAGGCACGAATATTGCGAAGCTCCCTTCAGAACTGTTGCCTAAAGTTGAAAAAGCTCTAAACGACAGGTCAAGGAAACGGGATGAATATCAGTCACCTCAAGAAAAACCTCAACAATGAACCAACCAAGAGAAAGTTGCATTAGTTAGTTGAATCCAAGAATTTTTTTAGAAACACGCAATAATTTGCGGATCAATGTGGTTACAGAGACGGCTGATATTTGTAATGGTCAGACACTGGTGAAGGTGTCAGTGTGTGGACGAACTAAATAATAAATATATGAATGATCCAATACTGATATGGTTTTTAATAGGCGTAGGACTGATGCTCTTAGAGTTTGTCGCTCCTGGCTTAGTCGTCCTGTTTTTCGGAATAGGTGCGTGGGTCGTTTCATTGGCTGCGGCAATTGGTTTGGTGGATAGTATTTCTAGTCAGATGCTGCTGTTCTCTGCGGCTTCTGTCTTGAGCTTGGTTCTTCTTAGGACATTTGTGAAAGATTGGTTCGTCGGAGATAGTTCGGATGAAGAAGATGAGATGCTTCACGAATTTGTAGGAAAAGTAGTCAAGGTAATCAAGGCAATCCCCGGTGGAGTAGACACGGGAATCGTGGAGCTAAAAGGTGCAGACTGGAGAGCTTATAGTGATACTCCCCATGCTGCTGGAGACCTGGTTCTAGTGACTGATCGTGAAGGCCTTACTTTAAAGGTCGAAGCAACCAGCTAGAATCTCAATTTTAAACAACAAACAACAAAATAACTAAAATAATAATATGACAGGAACAATAATAGCAATAGTCATCGCCGTCTTCTTAGTGATCGTGATTTCCAAACTGGTCAGAGTCGTGCCACAGAAAGAAGCGTTCGTAGTAGAGCGACTAGGTAAATACAGTAAAACGTTAGTAGCGGGTTTCCACATATTAGTGCCGTTTCTAGACAAGGTAGCTTACAAGCACTCGCTGAAGGAAGTAGCGATGGACGTGCCATCACAGAGCTGTATCACGAAGGATAACATCATGATCGAAGTTGATGGTGTTCTCTACTTGCAAGTGCTGGACCCTAAGAAAGCGAGTTACGGGATTGAGAACTATTTCTATGCCTCTACTCAGTTAGCTCAGACTACTCTGCGTTCAGAAATTGGTAAACTAGAGCTCGATAAGACATTTGAAGAGCGTGAATCGATTAACTCCAATCTGATCCTCGCTTTGGATAAGGCGTCAGAATCATGGGGAATCAAAATCACTCGTTACGAGATCGCTAACATTGCACCTCCTCAGTCAGTTAAGGAAGCGCTGGAGAAGCAGATGAGAGCGGAGCGTGAGCGTCGTGCACAGGTTGCTCACTCAGAAGGTGTCATGGAGTCACAGATCAACATTGCCGAAGGTCACAAGCAAGACGTGATCAAGCGTTCAGAGGCGGAGAAAATGCGTCAGATGAACGAAGCTGAAGGCAAGGCGAGAGAGATCGAGCTCCTAGCTGTAGCTACTGCGGAAGGTATCAGCCAGATCGCAGCAGCGATCAATGGTCCAGGTGGTCCTGATGCGGTGAACCTTAGAATTGCTGAGCAGTATGTTCATGAGTTCGGTAACATTGCGAAGGAGTCTACCACGATGATTCTCCCAGCAAATTTCTCAGACCTCGGCGGAACAGTCGCAGGGCTCTCTACGGTGCTCGATAAGATTACCAAGAGATAATTCGATTATCCATTCACAGATTTCCTTGATTGGAGGGTAGGCTTTTTTGTGTTTGTTTCACACGTTTAAAATATTCTCTAACATGAAGATCTATTGAACCATTAGCGACATAAATCCAGTAAGTGTTTTTATCCACAAAAACAGTAATTGAATAAGGAGAGCCTGCAAATAATTTATCATTACTGAGTTGTTGAATCTCCGTTTGTTCTTTGGATTCACCAATGATTTTATAAATGAAATTTGTCTAGAACGCTTTCTTCTGATAGTCTGTGAGCTTAACATTAGTTGCAATGTGTTTTAATGTTAGAGGTAGGAGGCACTTTTATTAAAACTGCGAGAGTTGTTCTGGGAAGGGGCATTGGGCACAGTCTGAAGTGTCGGCTAGACAGAAGTCTGAGTAGATTTGGAGAAGGGCTTGGTGGTGCCAGGATTTTTTGAGGAATTGCTTGGCTTCTGGGCGATCTCCGAAGAGGCGGAAGTGCGCTCGTTTGACTTTCTCGTTCACTGCTGGGGCGGGGAATGACTGGTAGGTCTGCCAGAGGTGATCATTTCGCTCAGTGATCTGCATGGGGAGAAGGTGGTTGATGATGAGGTCGTGGATGCGGTCTTTACCGATGAGAGCGAGGCGCTTCTCTGAATGTTTAGAAGTGAGGGTGTAGTGGTGTGACCAGAATGTGTCTTCGAGGCTGGTGAGCCATTCTGTTAGAGCTATAGGTTGGTCTGTTAAAGAGCGGAATTTACGCCAATGCTGAGCGATGGCGGCTAATGTGGAGAGTCTGCGCTGTGGGTGATTGATCGGTCGGTTGCCGTGGAGTGTCCATTTGATAGAAAGGGATGGATCTAGCTCATAAGTGGTGCGCTCTTGCCACCATGTGTCCCAGAGGTTTTCCAGCCATTGTTGGGATTCTAGAGGAGCTTTCTGATGTATATCAGGATGGAGGAATCCTGCGGTGCCGAAGAGAATGGCGGTGAGTTTGTCTGGTTCATGATGAAGTTTGACAATTTCTGCTATGGGGAGTCGCTGAGAGATGAGGTTCATCGGGAGCTTGTTAGGTCTGTAGCCGAGGGTCTCTGCTACGGCTGACCAGAGAGCTTGATCGCTGCCGTGGCTATCACGTATGGCATGCAGTCTTCTGGCCTTTTGTTGACAACGATGCCTAGCCGCCTGCTCTAAGAGTTCGATGACTCGGGAGATGGGTGTGTCTGAAAGAGGGGTGAAGCATCTGCCAATATGGTAAGAGGCGGAAGCATGGAGGGGTGCTTGTAGAGTTTTCTGAATGACTGTAGTTGGAATGACTACCTTGGGGACTTCGGTGTGGTCCTCGGTTCGTGTGAAATGGTTGAGAGATGATGTCTCGAAGACTACATGGAGGATAGTTCTGTTGAATGCGGGGTTCGTGTCGTGGCCGTGGCTTTCCCAGTCAGAGGAACGTGTGTCGATCTCTAGAGATCCAGACTGTGATTTGCCATTGATGGTGACTGATGCGTGGAGAAAGTCTGGTCCAGTGCTACGATTCCAGAATCCAAATTGGTCAATGAGGACAGTTTTGCCACAGGTAGTCTGAAAGTCTCTACCGAATTGGCCGTTGAACCATATTGATTGAAGCTCCAGTTCATCTGGAAGTGATTCCGGATGGGGTGAGCACTCATTCAGCAGATTTAGGGGCCTAAGGGAGTCGAGGAGTGAGGCGTATGTCTGCTGTATCATGGGTTACTTATTAAGTGGTTTCTTTGCAGGTTTAGGTGGTGCTGGAGGAGGTGGGCTGAGAATATTGATAATAGATTTTATCGTTTGTTCCTCGGAGGTTCCTTTGATTTCTGGTAGCAGCTCTTTGGCTATTAAGACGGCTTGTGCTTTGTTTCCTAGGCTACGATGGATGTCGATGGTATGAAGCTTCATTCGTGTTTTGTCAGAGTCAAATGTGTAGACTTTTTCAGCTGAGTTAAAGAAGAGAGCCGCCTCAATTGGTTCCTTAAGATAGAGTTTGTAAAGGCCTATTACTTCATAGTATCTGCCGTTTTTAGATTTCTGTGATGCGGTGCGGAATTTTCTAGCGAGTAGGTCTGGATCGTTTTTCCATGCATCGAAGCCAGTCTTCACGGCGATGTAGAGACGATCTTCTTTGATAGGGCTATTCTTCTTTTCTAGCTGCTTAAAGGGTTGGTAGAGAGGGTCGCCGATGACTACATTCTGCCATGAGAGGACGGGAATGGACATGTAAGCCGCCTCGATGAGCGTGTAGCCCTTGGTGAGGCGGTTATGGAGGATGTTAAAGTGGTGGGTGCGCTCTAAGTAGGGTTCGTAGACATTTCCTACTGTGGCGGCGGCGCCTGCGTTGATGATGGGACCTACCCATCGGCTTTTTGGGTTTCGTAGATTGCTCGCACTGAATGAATGAAGGTGGACCGCAACAGCTCCTTTTTTGAATCTGAACTTAGGATTTAATAGTGGACCATTACAATTCGTAGTATACCAACCAAAGTAGACTGCGGCGTCACGCATTGGGTAGTTAGTGAGATAGGTGTCTTTGTTTTTGTCTATTGTTGTAGGTAGTCCTAGCTCCCAGCTTTTCTTTTCAATGTCTAGGATCCAGTCGTCGCCCATTTTATAAGCCCCCTCTTTTCTGGCTAAATCAAGATAGGTCATGCCCCAAAGTCCGTGCTTTTCGACTTCTATGGCGTCGTCGATCATACGCTTACATTCTGTGATGTTATTAGCGTCGATACGGCCGACTAGCATGTAGAATGGGGATCTAGCTTGGCTGAATGAGGTGTCTTTTTTAAAGTATTTGTTGCCGAGTATGCGGTGAGTTGGGAAGCCATGAATACTAAGGACACTGAGTTCGCTATCAACAGAGGCACTGTTAATGCCACTGATCGGGTCATTTTTGTCGATAGGTATTGGTTTTTTAGGATCTGCTTTAGGCTTTGGCAGTGGGTTAATCCCGTAGGGAACGCCGAAGGTGGTGACGAGAACTTGGATCTTATTCCTGGTGGCGATAGTGATGCCTTCTTGGTTTTTCTGGAGTGTCCACCAGTTCTTTTTTGTAAAATGTTCGCGGAGAGGTTGCTCTAGTGTAGTTTGGTAGTTTTTTCTGGATATTTTAGGATTGGGGGAAAGGGGGAATCCGATGAGGTTGTCTTTTGGGATATTACGTTGCTCGGCGTAATACTCGGCGAGTTCCTTGGAGTCCGGGACATTACTATTATAGAGAATGGCGACTGATTCTGGGGGGATACTAGGTTTAGATGCTAGTAGACTAGTGGGTAACGACGCTAAAAAGGTAAGAATAATGAGTGGTAGATAGAGGCTTTTCATAATGATTTACTGTGGGTTAGAAATAATGAGTGTGTCGTAGGCGAATTGAACAGTATCTGGTAGTTCTGCGGCTACTTTGTAAATATCTAGTTCGTGAGAGATGTGAGTGAGCCACGTTTTCTTTGCGGAAATCTTTTCTGCGGCTTCACATGCTTCGCTGACGCTCATGTGGGCTGGGTGCTCTTTCTCTCTAAGTGAGTCGATGATTAGATGGTCGATATTTTCTAACAGACCGAATGTTTCTGGAAGAATAGTCTTCACATCTGGGATGTAGGCTATGGAGAAGCCTCCTTCATCGAAGCGATATCCGACAGTCTCTACTGAGCCGTGAGAGACGGGTAGTGGAGTAACTGTTAGAGATCCTACCTGGACAGGTCCAGTGATAGGTCTGGGATCAGGGCGGATGTATCCACGGTAGGTGTTGTTAGGTGAGAAGGCCCAGTTATAGACACGAGAGAGTTCTTTTAGGCAAGATGGTGTGGAATAAAGGGGGAGAGAGACCTCTCTGTGCCAGCAGAAGGCTCTAAGTTCGTCAAACCCAGCAGTATGGTCTAGGTGTTGATGAGTATAGATGACTGCGTCTACTTTAGTTAGCTTATGGTGTAGTGCTTGCTGCCTGAGGTCAGGGCCTGAGTCGATGAGTAGGGAGTGCGTAGCCGTGAGAATGTGCACAGAAGATCTCATTCTGTGCAAAAGTGGATCATCAGAGGTGCATATATTGCAATCACATCCTATGACTGGAATTCCCACGGATGTGCTGGTGCCTAGAAAGGTGAGTTTCATGTAGTGCTGAGTAAGTTAGTATAATTCAGCATTTTGGACAACTTTTATTTCTTGTATGAGTCACCCATTTTTTCTAGGATTGCTTGCTGTTCTGGCGTTACTAGATCTTCGGTGGGGATGTTATGCACGGTGATGAGGCATTTTTCACTGAGTTTTTTGCGACTGGGGGAATGAGTCCTGTCATCCAGTCATTACAGTGAATGATGTCATGCTGAACTTTCGGGATGATATTGTTAATGACTTCACGCTGAAATGCTAACGCGGCTAAATGGTTCTCTTCACTGTTATAGATTTGATCTCTGTGATAGAAAATTCGGTCTTCAGCTAAATGGATCCTCTGTGTTGCGATCACAAGGGAGCATTGGGGGAGAGAATTCCTAGTTGCACAATTTCAATTTCGTCCTATTATTCTGCTATGAATTGGGATGATGCTGCTGAGAAAATACTGATAACTATGCTTGGGCATTTAGGCTTTAAGGTGAGCGTCTTGAGAGAGATTAAACCAGACTCAGCTTGTTTACATATCCAATCAGATGAGAGTAAGTGTATTATAGGGAGAAATGGGGATCGATTAGAGGATTTACAGTATTTAGTGAATCGAGTGTTATTAAAGCATTATCCTGATGCTCCTAGAGTGAAGGTGGATTGTGATAGATACCGTGAAGAGCAAGAAAACAAATTGGTTGAGAAGGCTCTTGAGCTCGCTGTTAGAGTGAAGAAATCGGGTAAATCGATTCGCACAAGACCTCTGAATGCTTATTACCGCAGGATTGTTCATAATGCCTTATCGGAAGAGGATGTCCAGACAGAATCCCCCAAAATGGCAGCAAGGTATAAACGTATCGAAATCCTGCCAAACTAAATAGATATGGAGACATACAGACTAGTTATTACAGAAGATTTAAATCAATATGGTTCCCTTTTTGGTGGGCGGTTGCTCAGCTGGGTAGATGAAGCTAGCTTTATCGCAGCAACTCGGGAATTTCCTAATTGTAGGTTTGCTACTATCGGGATGGATAAGGTGGAATTTCATCATGCGGTGACTAATGGAGCCATCATTGTAATACGGTGTAATCTTTATAGAGTGGGCAATACCTCAGTTACTTTTCTTGTAGAAGTTTTGGATGACCATCAGGATGGGCCTAATATTTTGTTTGATACCAAAGTTACTTTTGTCAATATTGATGAAGAAGGTAACAATGTCAAAATCGTGCGATAGAGGGATTTGTGGCTAAGTTGAACAAATTAGAGACAATTGTCTTAAAAAGTATTTGCCAAAAGATTGATCTGATTCTATTGTCGCCGTGACTGCTACGTGCGTCCACATATAGAATATACCCAGACCGATGATTACGTTAAGGGAATTGAACCGGAGAGATAATGTCATGCCTTTTCAGGAAGACAGAGTCTCGAAGGAGGTCCCCACCTTTTGAGCTTTCGGATTAGTGGCTTTTAGTTTTATGGACGGCGGGGCGGTTTTTTAGTTTATGGTGTAGCCATCTATGGGGCTATTTTTATTGTTAGTCTGTCGTCTAGGCACAAAAAAGCCTCACACTTTAACATGTGAGGCTTGAATTTTATTTCTACGAAGGTAATTAAAGTGACTTCTTAAGAACTGATGAAGCCTTGAAACCGCAAGTCTTAGAAGCTTTAATCTTCATTGACTCACCTGTTTTAGGGTTGCGACCCATACGAGCTGCACGCATCTTCACTTCGAAAGTTCCAAACCCGATGAGCTGGACTTTCTTGTCTTTCTTTACACCTTTAGCGATTGATTCGAGGACAGCTTTCACTGACTCTTCTGCCGCACGCTTAGTTGTCTCTTTTCCAAGAGCCTTCTGGACTGATTCTACTAGTTCTGCTTTATTCATAGCACTGTAGTTATCGCTAATCTTCATTAGGTTGTAAAGATAAAATATTTCCTTACTTATATAGTTTTTTTGCTTGTGGGATGATTGAAATTCGAGTAACGGAACGTATTTATTGACTTAGGTATAATATTTTTTTCTGTTAGATGTTCTAAATCCTCTATTCTTATGGGATTTATGTGAAATTGACATCTCTTGGACTCTAACATAACATTTCGTTCAGTGAATAAAAAATATTCAAATGGAGCTTCGGCAAAAATAGATTTAGGGTTGGAGTTGGTAATATCATTAGCGCAGGTGCTCCCTACTGGAAAGTAGTCTGAAACCTCTTTTATTAGATGCTAAGCGTGCAGATGAGAGGAAGTATTACTTGCCTGATGAGGACGAACGATTACGTGAAGTGTTTGTTAGTTACCTACGAGTTCGTTCAGCTCTATTAGAGTCCATTGAGGGGCTGAAACCGGATTTCACCAAGAAGAGTAGTTGGGGCATTGATTTGAAAGCTTTTGCCGTGGGATACACTGCAGCATGTTGGTAAGGTCCGCTTCATTTCTGATAGATGTGGCGAAGACGATGCCAGAGATCTGGAAAAAGCTTGATAAGGAGGAGGTTAGATTTGGTTTATTTAGAAATGGTCTAAGCTAAGTCTATAAGAATTTATCTTCTCCCATGCCCATGTGGAGGTTTTATGAAGCTACACGCTTCTACGAGGCTAATTACGATGAGATTAATGCATTGAAAAATCTATTTTCATTCAGCGTAGTCTTAAATACAGGTGGTATAATCTTATTTGAAGCCATCAATCTGGATACACAAAAGCGATGTTTCATCTGTTTCGTTTCTCGGGTAGGGCGATTGCTGAGATCAAGCGATGAGATCTGGGAGATTCGTGCCCGTCGCAGTTTACGGAGTGAGTGGGGATGAAGTTATTTTGAGTCCAGATTGTAGAGAGTTATCAGTCTAACTGGGCTTAATCTTCTAGCAGGTCTGGACGGTTCTGCTGAGTGCGTTTTATGGCTTGTTCTTTTTTCCAAGCTTCTATTTTAGCGTGATTTCCGCTGAGTAAGATATCAGGGACTTTGAGGCCTCTGAAGTCATTCGGCTTTGTATATGATGGGGCTTCCAGCATGGTTGGATCTGAAAATGATTCTTCCTGGTGTGAGCGCTCGTCACCTAGTGCTCCAGGTAGGAGTCTGATGATGGAGTCTGATATGACCGCTGCAGCTATCGCTCCGTTTGTTAGAACGTAATCGCCGAGTGAGAGCTCTTCATCTACTAGTTCCTTGATGACTCTGTGATCTACGCCTTCATAGTGCCCGCAGAGAATGATGATGTGTTCTAGTTGTGAGTATTCTTCCGCTAGGCTTTGTTTGAATGGCTTACCTTGTGGAGTCATGAGGAAAACCTTGGTGTTGTCCTTTTTGAGTTCTTCGATCGCGGCGAAGATGGGTTCTGGCTTCATGAGCATGCCCTGCCCTCCGCCACACAGGTAGTCATCTGTTTTGTTGTGCTTATCAGTGGTCCAGTCACGGATATTATGAGCGTGCAGTTCCACGATGCCGGCAGCCTGTGCACGCTTGATGATGCTCTCGTTAAGTGGATCTAGGGCTATTTCAGGGAAGAGTGTGAGAATGTCGATGCGCATCTGTTAGAGAAGATAAATGGTTGTGAGTGGGCTTTGTTCGTGTGTTCGGTAATGATCTCTACTATGAAATGCTCTATGAAGAAAGTGCATATCTACACGGATGGCTCATCCAGGGGTAATCCATGACCTGGAGGTATCCTTGTTTATGGCAAGCATGAGCAAGAGCTAAGCGGGGGATATGAGTTGACTACTAATAACCGAATGGAGCTCATGGCAGTGATTACGGGGCTTGAGGCGCTCTCTAAAAAGTGCAGTGTCGTGGTGACTTCAGATTCTAAATACGTCATCAATGCTATGATCCAAGGCTGGCTGACTCGCTGGAGAGATAATGGCTGGGTTAAAAAAGATCGGCAAAAAGTAAAGAATACCGATCTCTGGAAGCGAATATTAGTTCTGAATGATGGGCACGACATAGAATGGCTCTGGGTAAAAGGTCACGCAGACCACGAGCGCTGCGATGTACTAGCCACAGAGGCGATCTTGTCAGGAGATCATATTCCTGACGAAGGTTACCTCGATGAAATAAAAGAAGATAAAGAGCTATTTTAGAGATCGGTGTGGAAAACGAGCTTGGATTTTTTAGCCAGAACATCTTAAGTGAACGTATAGATTCGCTCTAGGGAACTTGCTGGTAGAGTTGGTGACGCAACCAGCGTATAAAGCGTTGTGTTCTGTGTGTGGCTCGCTGGATAGCTTGATTTATGTAGTTTGCGCTTTCAGTGAGAACTTGTCCTTCACGGTTTTTAAGGCTTAGATTCAACTAACTAATGCAACTTTCTCTTCGTCGGTTAATTGTTGATGTTTTTCTTGAGGTGACTGATATCCAAGACGTAAATTTTAAGAGTAATGTCTGGAGTAACTAGCCGACACCTATACATAAAAAACATCTCAACTAATATTAGCTGAGATGCTTGACTTTTAAAAGTATGGTATACAATTTCGGTAATTACTTACTACGGCGTAAAATCAAAGCTAGGGCTCCAAGACCAATGAGGGCTGTGGAAGATGGCTCGGGGACTGATGATATATCTCTGAGCTGATATCCTGAAAGCCAATTGCTTAGATTAGAACTGACTCCAGAATGGAAGTCTTGTGTGGTAGCATCAGCAGTAAATGTGCCAATGATCCACGCTCCATTTTCTGTAGTTCCAGAAGATGTTTTTTGAATAGTGCTACCACCACCAACGTTCATCGTAAGGCGGTTTCCTACCCTGTTGTTGCCGTAGAAGTTTTGAAGTTCATATTCAACTCCGATCGTTAGACCTGTCAATGTGACAGGGTTAGTATTTTCATAGTTATAATTAGCCTGTAGGTATAGTAAATCAAGATTTGCATCACCTGTGCTAACTCCGTAGGTATTGTCACCATAATAGCCAGTATCAAAAAGGTTAGTAGCCGTGAAGACTACTCCATTGATTGTCGTTGTATCAGTCGCTTCTCGAGCATCAGTGTTCACTAGGTTCAAAGCTTCTATAGAAGTGCCCTTGGTGCTAATTTCACCTGGCGCAGCGGCTAGATCAAATTCTCCCCATGCTATAGTAGCTGCTGAGGCTGATGCCATCATTGCTGTGGATGTCGCCAGAGCGACCGTATATTTATTAATCCGTGTTTTATTATTTATTGTGTATTTCATGCTTCAAGTTAGTTATTATTTATTTAGAAGGAGTAACTCGAAGGAGTACTCGAAGGAGTAACTCGAAGGAGTAACTCGAAGGAGTAACTCGAAGGAGTAACTCGAAGGAGTAACTCGAAGGAGTAACTCGAAGGAGTAACTCGAAGGAGTAACTCGAAGGAGTAACTCGAAGGAGTAACTCGAAGGAGTAACTCGAAGGAGTAACTCGAAGGAGTAACTCGAAGGAGTAACTCGAAGGAGTAACTCGAAGGAGTAACTCGAAGGAGTAACTCGAAGGAGTAACTCGAAGGAGTAACTCGAAGGAGTAACTCGAAGGATTTAAAATTGTTACGATTTATAAAATCAGTTTGCAAGATAAAAAATTACTATTTTTCCAAAATATCAGTAGTTATCACACTACACGCCAAAAATTAAGGGTTCAGTATTAGAGAGGGCTAAGTAAAAGTTGCATTTATTAGTTGAATCCAAGAGGTGTTTTGATCTGCCTTTTTGCTTCTTCTTTTCTACTTCATCTTCTAGCCCTTCTTGCTGTTTGATCATTACTTCTACTAGCAGAGCGAGATTGTGAGCGAGGATCGGTGTAAACTAGGCGTCGCATCATTCATCCTGCTGCCCCTACGAAGCAATCAGTGAAAATGCCTTGATTACGTTTATCGCTCTGATCATGGAGGTCGTTACTCATGCGCTCTGCGGAGCTGTTAGGCTTTTCTTGAGTGATGAAATACACTCCATTGTTGTGCTTTAGTTTCGACTATTGAAAGTTCTGGCATTCATTTTGTAGTATGTTACTTTGACGTCGTTATGGACACTTTATTCAAACATCTACAAGACGAGAAAGAGTTAAGTCAAAAGGAAGTGCAGGTTGCTGTAGAAATGCTGCTTGATGACGCTGTCTGTGATTCTAAAAAAGGTGAGTTTCTGAGTCTACTGACTAAGAAAGGCGAGACGGTCGCAGAGATTACCTATTTTGTGGAAGCTTGTTTGGAGAGAGCCGTTGATCCTGGTTTGGATACGATGTCATTTGATGGGCCAACGATTGATGTCTGCGGGACGGGTGGAGATAAGTTGGATTTATTTAATGTCTCTACGACAAGTATGTTCGTAATCGCTGCCGGTGGGGCGACTGTGGTGAAGCATGGTAACCGTGGAATTACTTCTAAAAGTGGTGGGGCTGATGTGTTAGAAGCACTTGGGATCAAGCTTGATATATCGCCTGAAAAATTCAGAGAGTGTCTCGGTCATGCTGGTGTTGGATTTATGTATGCTCCTGCATATCATCCGGCATTTAAAGCGATTAGTCCAGTGCGTAAGAAGCTCGCGGAGGAGGGGATCCGCACCATTTTCAATTTAATAGGACCACTTCTGAATCCGGCTAAGCCTGAGTGTCAGTTAGTAGGTATCTGTAATGATGCTTATCTGCAGACTTACACAGAAATTCTCCAACGTCTAGGAAGAGATAGTGCTTGGATCGTGCATGGGAAAACTGCTGATGGTAAATCTGTCGATGAACTCAGTCTTATGGGTGAGTCGCATATCTGTAAAGCTGGAGCCTACCAAGATCTAGTAGATGAGGTGTTTAGCCCAGAAGATGTAGAGCTTACAAAATGTTCAGTGAGTGATCTTCAAGGTGGTGACGCAGTGGAGAACGCAAAAATTCTCGAAGACATCCTGTCTGGAAAAGAGCAAGGACCTAAACGTGAAATGGTGTTACTTAATGCTGGAGCAGGACTCGACTGTGCTGGTCTCGTAGATACTTTAGCTGAAGGTGTGAAGCTGGCTGCAGAGCTGATCGATAATGGCTCATCTTTGGAGAGACTGCGTAAACTTCAGCAAATAGCTGTTTAGCACTTATTTAATAATAACAACCGCTCCGGGGCGAACCAGTGTGGGGATGTGGACTATATCCCAGTTTGCCATACGGATACAACCGGATGAATGAGCTCTACCGATAGTTCTAGGGCTGTTGGTGCCGTGGATGCCGATGCCTGATTTGTTAAGGCCGAGCCAGAGAACTCCTACAGGATTATTTGGTCCTGCTGGGATATTTAGTCCATTTTTACTGCGGATTCCAGTCTCTAAAAGTGACTTGTCATAACGCCAAGTTGGGAACTCGATCGCATTTTTAATTTTCCACTCCCCGTAGTGAGTGAACTGTGGCTTTCCTGGTGTGATGGGAAAGGCAGCGATCATTTTAGCTTTAGATTCATCCCACGGCTTGTAGTTTTCGTCAACGATCATTGCTTTAGGAACTGTTCCGTCTGGCTCAGGAGTGAGTATTTCAAACCTTGCCTCGAAGATGCGTAATTGTAGCTTCTTAGTATCGATTACAACCCATCTGCGGCTGAGATCTACATCAGATTTAAAACTTCTACCATTCGCAAGGTTCTCAATTAAAAAAGGCTCAACATTTGGCACACGTATCGCTGAACGGACATCGATGCTCTTCATCTTAGAATTACCATTGAGGGTGATCAAGATATCTTCGGTAGTATGGTAACGCTCTGCCATGAACTCAGTCATGGTGCGGTAAGACATCTGTTTCTCTTTGGCTTGGGCTTCTCGTTTGTTGTCAGTGGGTAGTTCTGAGTTGATGTAGTTTTTAGCGACACTGGGAACTATCGCCATGGCGAATGCATTAGTGACTTCCTTGACCGCATCGCTCTTTACGGTCTCCCAGTCACTCAGTTCGCGCCCCATTTTCATGTTATAAGCCTCGATCGCCATTTTGGTGTAAGTGCCCATTTTTCCGTCCAGCACACCAGGGCCAAACATTTTCTGATCCAGATAGATCTGCAGACGGATATTCTCTAGTTGCTTAGCGGGGAGGAGTGGCTTCTTAGTAGGATTCGCTTCAGGAACTATTACCTCTGGCACTACTTTCAGGGCTGGCTCTCTCTCTAGGTCCTGCTCTTCTAGCGGGATACCCTTAGCCTCTGGGTTAGAATATGTTGAGAGGCATAGTAAAAATAGTGAGAGTATGGTGCACGTAGTCATGGTGTTATATATGTATTATATTACACTTATTTGTCATTTTAGCAAGTTGGTATAGAGTGATCAAAGTCAGGCTATAGAGCCTATTCTTCCAGATACTTTTCTAGCCTCCCTGCTATTATTACCGGGACGATAGCTGAGATGATCACGTCATTTCCCTCATAGTCAGTAGAGAGCACTTTGGCTTCAGCGTGTAGCAAATTTGTTAGCTGTCCTTCAGACTGAGGAATGCGGTAAGTGTTACGTTTTACCCTATCGCTTAAAGTCTTTGTGCATGCTTGGAGTAGGTCATCGACTCCCATGCCTGTCACTGCGGACATCATCACTACATTTGGGAATTTGTCCTGTAATTCAGGAATCACCGTATCGTCTTCGATCAGGTCGACCTTATTTAGAATGGTGATCATCGGCTTGTCTTCAGCACCTAGTTCACCGAGCACGTGCATCGTGGTTTTGAAAAATTTCACTGCCTCGGATGAGCTAGCGTTTAGCACATGGATGAGGAAGTCAGCGAGCACGGCTTCTTCTAGAGTCGCCTTGAAAGCCTCGACCAGTCTGTGTGGAAGATTTCTCACAAATCCGACAGTGTCTGTGAGTAAAAGTGTCTGACCATCAGGGAGAACGATACTTCTAGTCGTTGTGTCTAGCGTTGCGAAGAGCATGTCTTCCGCCATGATGTCTGAATCCGAAAGCGTATTAAGAAGAGTTGATTTCCCAGCATTAGTGTAGCCTACGATTGCGGCATGGGGAGTGTCTGTTTTCTCCCGTTCTTTGCGTCTAGTCGCTCGTTGAGTGCGGACGGCTTCGAGTTCTCGTTTGCATCTGTCGATACGTTTGCGTGCAAGTCGTCTATCGACCTCGACCTGCATTTCACCCATTCCTCGGTTTCCACTGCCGCCACCGCCGCTAGATCCACCACCACCTTCTCGGTCTAGGTGTCCCCACATCCTTGCCATTCTTGGTAGGGAGTATTGCATGCGAGCGAGCTCTACTTGGAGAGTCGCTTCTTTTGTTTTTGCTCGTTTAGCGAAGATGTCGAGAATGACTTCTTCTCTATCGATGACGCAGATTTGAGCGAGTTCTTCCCACTCACGTTGCTGTGAGGGAGCGAGTTCGTTATCGAAGACGATACAGTCGCACTCATGCGCATGGGCGTATGCTACGATCTCCGCAGCCTTACCAGTTCCGCAGAGATATTTTCTAAACATAGAGCGTGAGAATTGGAGCTGTTGTTCGACGACACCGATACCTAAAGTTTTGACTAGTTCATTTAGTTCCTCTAGAAGACTGATGTCCTCTTCTTCCTCTCTTCTGTTAAACGCTAGCCTAACTAACAAGGCTCTTTCGACCATTTCTGGCTTATCTCTGACCTCAAACATGTGCAGTTAGTAATGCCCTTTATTTACAGGGTTGACCAGATTTTTTTTGTATCTCACTGTCGGCTGTGTATGCATGTTACATAGTGCGGCTGTTTCAGTTATAAGAAAGGTTAGAGCAGACACTGCTCTTGCCACGCATGGATAAATTTTAAATAAATAAACAAGTGAGCGATAGAATAGAAATAGTAGACATTAACTTGTCTCTAGAGACATCTGAAGATGATGTAGCTAGACGTAAGTTCATCTCGAGAAAACTCAGAGTAAAGCCTGATGAGATCCAAGAGATGCGTCTGATCAAGCATTCGATCGATGCCAGAAAGGCATTGATCAGAATTCAGCTCAGAATGGAAGTGGCTATTGGCTGTAAACTTCCTGAATACGTCGCTCCTGAGCCAGATTACCCATCGCTCAGCACTGGTGCTAAGAAGGTAGTTATCGTAGGTTGTGGTCCTGCTGGTGTGTTTGCGGCATTACGCTGTATCGAGCTAGGGATGAAACCTATCATTCTAGAACGTGGTAAAGATGCCTCAGTGAGAAGATTTGACCTCGGCCCTATCATGAGAAAAGGTCAAGTCAGCGAAGATTCAAACTACTGCTTCGGTGAAGGTGGTGCTGGAACATACTCAGATGGTAAACTCTACACCCGTGCTACTAAGCGTGGACCTATCAAAGATGTTTATGACACACTAGTGGCTCACGGTGCTCCACAGCAAATTCTCACTGATGCACATCCTCACGTAGGTTCTAATCTACTCCCAAATGTGGTGAAAGCGATACGTGAATCTATTCTCAAAGCTGGTGGCGAAGTGCATTTCCAGGCTAAGGTGAATGATTTCCTCCTAGACTCTTCAGGGAAGAAGATGGTGGGTGTTTCCACTGTAGATGGTGAAGAGTTTACTGGCGAAGCAGTGATCTTGGCAACTGGTCACTCCGCGCGAGATATTTATAAGCTACTAGCTAAGAAGAAAATTTTACTGGAGCAGAAGGCATTTGCTGTAGGTGTGCGTATTGAGCATCCCCAGCCACTGATCGATAGTATCCAGTATTCTATGGAGCGTGCTGCTGAGAGACCTAGAATTCTCCCTGCCGCTCGCTACAGTCTAGCGACTAAGATCGATAACCGTGGAGTGCATTCATTCTGCATGTGCCCAGGTGGATTCATCGTCCCTGCGGCGACTGAAAATGATGAAGTGGTGGTCAACGGAATGTCCCTAGCACGTCGAGATTCACCGTTCGCAAACAGTGGAATGGTTGTCTCTGTGGAGCCAGAAGACACCAAGGCCTTCCAGAAGGAACATGGAGTCCTTGCCGGTATCGCGTATCAGAAAGATCTAGAAGTGAAGGCGAGCATCGCTGGTGGTGGTGTGCAGAAGGCTCCTGGTCAGAGAGTGAGAGATTTTATTAAAGGTCAACTATCTGATACTTTGCCTGATACGAGTTACTTCCCTGGACTCACAAGCAGCCGATTGGACGAAATTTTACCAGAGGATATCACTTACAGAATGAAGATCGGCTTACTGAAGTTTGGTAATCAGATGGTCGGTTATCTTGGCGAAGAAGCTAATATGCTAGGCTTCGAAACTAGAACGAGCAGCCCTGTTAGAATTCCTAGAAACGAGACAACTCTACAACATCCAGAGATCCAGAACCTCATCCCATGTGGAGAAGGTGCTGGTTACGCTGGAGGAATTGTCTCCGCTGCACTAGACGGAATCCGCTGTGCAGAAGCGGTGAGATAATCTGAGAAGCTAGCAACCAGCCTGCCGGACTTAACGACTGCATAGAACTGAATTCTTGATAACCCTCGGGAAAATATTAGAGTAATTCATATCCATCGACCACTATACCTCACCATTGCACCCTTCAGATTTTCAAGACTGAGCACATGGTGTCGTTCATTATGGAGCCATTACACGCATCGTTACTATGAGCACTCCAGTCAAAGAACTATTGAAGTTTTAATCTGAATACGATCTGACTCGTTCATGATCTAATCTAGAATTTATGATTTCTGCATGTAAATATTTCTGATAGCCCTGTCATATGATTTCCCAAGAAACAATCAACTTTACCCAGCAACGGTGTAACTCTGATCACACACCTGATCTAACAGACACTCTTACGCAATGGTGCCAGTGTAATTCAGGATCACATCATCTGTCTGGTCTAGCTAATATGGCGGAGCTTCTTATCACAGAAATCTCTACATATAGTGACAAGAAATCCATCGAGCTACTAGAAGTCAGTCCTCTAATAGAAACCGATGGCATTACTGGTGAGGCAAATATATCATCACTCGGTAAGGCTCTCCACGTTCGCACCCGTCCAGACGCTTCGGTTCAAATTTTAATCAACGGTCATTACGATACCGTTTACGGAAAAGATGATGCCTTCCAAGAATGCACCATACTCGAACCAGGAATCATGAATGGTCCTGCAGTATCAGACATGAAAGGCGGTCTGCTCGTCATGCTTCGTGCTCTCGGCATCCTAGAATCTCATCCCGCAGCCGCTAATATCGGATGGCAGCTCCTCATCGGAGCCGATGAAGAAATCGGTTCCCCTGGCACAGCCCCACTACTAGAAAAAGCCGCTGATGAATGCGATCTTGGCCTCGTTTATGAATCTAGCCCAGTCGGCGGATCACTCGTGCGTAATCGCATGGGGAGCGGCACCTTCCTTATCCGTGCTATCGGCACAGCCGCCCATGTGGGAAAAGATTTCACAGCTGGCAGAAATGCTATTCTAGCCATATCCGAAGTAGTCACACAGATCCAAGCCCTCAACGACGTCCACCCACATATCCGGTTTAATACTGGTAAAATAGCAGGTGGTGATGTCCTCAACACCGTGCCAGACAGAGCCTACGGACGCTTCAATATCCGTGTTTCTAACACAGAAGATGCCAGCTTTGCCAAGTCTGCCCTCGAAAAAATCTGCCATACCGTTTCTGCTAAGCTCGACACCGAAATCATCATAGAAGGCGACTTCACCCGTCCCGCAAAGAATCCAGCCACAGCGACCACTCAGCTCTACCAAGCCATTGCAAACTGCGGCAATTCTATCGGACAAGATCTTGGATGGCACGATACTGGCGGAGGAGCTGACGGCTCTAACCTCCTCGCCCATGGACTACCGAATATCGACAGCATGGGTGTCATTGGCGGCAATCTTCACTCCAAAGACGAATTCATCTACCTCGACAGCCTCTACCAACGCATCCAACTCAGCTCAGTCTTTCTAATAGGCATAGCAAAAGGAGAAATTGAGCTAGCTAAAATCACTAATTAAACATAGTTTCCTGACATCATAAAATAAAAGCAATGAACCAATCTAACCAAACAATATCAGACCAGCTCAAGTCAGACCCCGCCATCACCTCAGCAATTGATCAGTTACTCAAGCGTTGCCTAGAAATCCAGTCGAATGTCAATGCAATCGCACCAGCGATCCCTGAACTCAAGCAAAGTTACAATGAAGCGCTCTCAGAATTCTCAAACATTCGCGGAGGCAATCTCTTCTTTCCCTATCTCTCGTCTGGCTCAGGCAACGGTCCGTTTGTAGAACTAGCAGACGGCAGTGTGAAATACGATCTCACCTGCGGTATTGGCGTTCACATTATGGGCCATGGCCACCCAGTGGTCATCAAAGCCAGCATTGAAGCTGGACTAGAAGACGTTACCATGCAGGGAAATCTCCAACAAAATGTAGCCAGTATGACGCTTTGTCAGAAATTATTAGATATGGCTCAACGTAAAAAAGGCTCATTGCTAGCTCACTGTTTTCTCACCTCGTCTGGTGTGATGGCTGGTGAGAACGCTCTAAAAATGGCGTTACAGAAAAATTGTCCTGCATCCCGCGTTCTCGCCTTTGAGCGCTGTTTCGCAGGGCGCTCACTCGTCTTTTCCCAGATCAACGACAAGCCCGCATTCCGCGATGGTCTACCAGAAATCCTAAACGTAGATTACGTCCCATTCTATGATGTTAGTGATCCAGAGGGTAGCACAGCAAGAGCCGTCGCCGCTCTAAAAGGTCACCTCGCCAGACATCCCAATCACCATGCAGCAATGCTCTTTGAGATCATCCAAGGTGAAGGTGGTTTCTACATGGGGAGTGAAAAATTCCACCGCATACTCATGGAAATCTGTAAGGATCATGGAGTCGCCGTCCTCGTGGATGAAGTGCAGACATTCTGCCGCACTCACCATCCATTTGCCTTTCAGGAGTTTAATTTAGAAGATCTCGTCGACATTGTCTGGGTGGGCAAGTCTGCCCAAGTCTGCGCCACCTTATTTAGTAAGGAATACGCACCACGTCCAGGTTTAGTCGCACAGACCTACACTTCCTCCTCCGCCACTATCGCAGCCTCACTGGCCATTTTAAATGAGCTCGATAATGGCAGCTACTTCGGGACTGAGGGCAAGAGTTCAAAGCTCCACCAAAAATTCGTAGATGGTTTCACTGCTATATCTAGTCGCCACCCAGAGCTACTCACTGGACCCTTCGGTATCTGTGCTATGACTGGCTGCACCGTCCATGGCGGAGAACATACGAAGGTCATCAAGCTTATCCATCATCTCTACGAAAAAGGCATTATCGCATTTTTCGCTGGTGGTAATCCCACACGTCTCAGATTTCTCCTACCTATCGGTGCACTAGAGCTACACCATATCGATGAAATCCTTACTATTTTAGAAACCTCTCTCGTCGAAACCGCATAGAAACTAGCCATGAATCAACCCTACATTTTACGGACGGTAATAGAAGATGACATTGACGTCATCTTCCAACTTGCTGCCGCAGAGACTGAGCCTATCACCACTTTCCCCGCTGATCGTGATTATCTTTCCAAGCGCATTCATGACTCACTCCGTTCACTTTACCCCGTCATCCACCAGCCTGGACCCGAGAGCTATTTGTTCGTGCTCGAAGATACCAGAGATGGTGGTCTTCACGGTATCAGTGCCATCTTCGCTCGCACTGGTGGCTACGAAGCGTTCTATACTTATGAGATAAAGAATCACCTTCACGAGCATCCACCGCTTCAGGTTAGTAATAATGTCCAGGCTCTCCACTTAAAGCTTGATCACAAGGGGCCTTCAGAAATAGGTAGTCTCTATCTAGCACCAGATGTCCGTAAGCGAGGACTCGGTAAGCTCATGTCGCTTGCTAGATTTCTCTTTATGGCTCAGTTCCCAACCCGCTTCGCTGATGAAGTTATCGTGGAGTTGCGTGGTGTAGTTGATGAGCATGGTAAATCTCCCTTTTGGGAAGCCCTTGGAAAACATTTTTTCGGATGCGATTATATGACTGCTGATTCTTGGTGTAACACGAATGATAAGTCATTTCTGCAAGATCAAATGCCGCGGCACCCTATCTATATACCTCTTCTCCCTGAAGTAGCACAGCAAGTCATTGGCAAGGTTCACAACAACACTAAATCTGCTCTTGCAATGCTTGAGAAACAAGGATTCAAGTTTATCAATGAAGTCGATATTTTTGACGCAGGGCCTGCCTACAAGTCCACTACATCAGAAATATCCGCCGTTCGTGACTCCTCAGTTCTACCTGTTAAAATAGGTAACCCAGAGCAGTCTAGCGGCTATCTTCTCACTAACACTGAACTTAACTTCAGAGCCATCATTGCTCCTGCAGAAGCTATGTCAGACCACCTCATCATCTCCGCAGAAACTGCATCTTTGCTGCATCTAACAGAATCTAACAATATCCGCTATATCATATTATGAACAATGACCACCTCATCAACGGTAGCTGGGAAACTGGTGCTGGACCTAGCATCACTCTTATCAACCCCTGCACAGGTGAGCCACGAGGACTTATCAAGAACAGCTCCACTGAGCAAATAGAGCGAGCATTCACTGCAGCACAAGATACTTTCCCTGTTTGGTCATACACTAGCATAGATCTGCGTATAGAGTTGTTAGAAAACTACGCCGAGATCCTAGCAGACAAGAAAGAAGAACTCGCTAAAGCTATTTCCACAGATACAGGTAAACCGCACTGGGAAGCTCTAACAGAAGCTGGAGCTATGATAGGAAAAATAGCCCTATCCATCAGTGCGCATCACACACGTTGCGCAGAATTTGGCAACGCCCCGTCTAAAGTAACCTTCAAGCCTCATGGTGTCATCACCGTCATTGGCCCCTTCAACTTTCCAGGTCATCTACCTAACGGACACATCGTCCCCGCTCTCCTTGCGGGTAATACCGTCGTCTATAAACCTAGCGAGCTCACGCCAACGACTGCTATCCTAATGGTCAATCTGTTAGAAAGTGCTGGCATCCCTGCTGGTGTTATTAATTTACTTCAAGGTGACGGGAAAGTAGGAGCCCAGCTCACCGAACATCCAATCCCCAAAGGGGTCTTCTTCACTGGCAGCTCCCGCACTGGGCACGTTATCAAAGCATCCAACACCTCAAACGGAAAAATTCTAGCGCTAGAAATGGGAGGCAACAACCCACTTGTCGTTACTAAAACTGATGACATTACTGCTACTGCATTACTCATCATTCAATCTGCATTTCTCACCGCAGGGCAGCGATGCACCTGTGCGAGGAGATTAATCCTCGTCGAAAATGAATCCACTGCTGAGCTGTTAGAAAAACTGACCTCTATGAGCGCTAAGATCCTCATCGGTCATCCCAGTGCAGACCCCGCTCCATTTATCGGTCCAGTCATCACCTCCGCAGCGGCTCTAGCTGTCATTGAAAGACAGCAGGAACTCATTGCTCTGGGAGGCAAGCCCCTCCTAAAAGCTAAAATTATCGTCCCTAATACCGGCTTCGTATCACCAGCTATTATTGATATTACCAGCTGCGAAATTCCTGAGCACGAGACCTTCGGTCCATTACTCCAGATCACACGTGTGCCAGATTTAGATACTGCAATCAGTGAAGCTAACAACACAGCCTACGGACTCTCAGCAGGAATCTTCGCTAGTAATCCCGAGCACTACCAGCACTTCAAAACACAGATTAATGCTGGCATCGTCAATTGGAACCAACAACTCACAGGAGCCAGCGGAGCCGCTCCATTTGGAGGTGTAGGTCTGAGCGGTAATCATCGCCCTAGTGCCTACTTTGCTGCCGACTATTGCAGTTACCCTGTCGCCTCCATTGAGCAGAATCAGATAGTACTCCCCGTTACTCTTCCACCTGGAATCCATATTTAATGAATTACCAAGAAATCAACCTCGATGGGCTCGTGGGCCCCCTGCATAACTATGCGGGACTGTCCGCAGGAAACCTCGCATCATTTAACAGTGCTAGCCAAGTATCTAGCCCCAGAGGGGCAGCTCTTCAGGGGCTAGAGAAAATGCTATGGTTGTCAGAGTGCGGAATACCACAGGCATTTATCCCGCCTCACCGCAGACCTGCCTGGCATGTATTAGAGTCTCTTGGCTACAGTCACAAATCCGATCTAACAAAAATCCCTCCGCACCTTCTCGCAGCTTGCTGCTCCGCATCAGCCATGTGGACTGCCAATGCTGCTACCATTTGTCCCAGCCTAGATAGTATCGACAAAAAACTCCACATACTCGTAGCAAATTTAAGCTCAAATTTTCATCGTTCACTAGAACCCACCACTACAACTCACTACCTAAAGAACATCCTCTTAGAAGCTCAGCATCATCCTGCTCTACCTGCCACTCCACTCTACTTCGATGAAGGTGCAGCTAACCACACTAGGCTCTGCTCTAGCCACGGTGAGGCTGGAATACATCTCTTTGTGTATGGTAAGGACACCTCAGACAACTCCGCACCGATACCGCAAAAATTCCCTGCTAGGCAAACTCTCGCAGCTAGTCAAGCAGCAGCCCATCTACTTAAGATACCCACTGAGCAATGCGTCTTCGCACAGCAATCTCCTACCGCCATTGATGCTGGAGTCTTCCACAACGATGTCATCTGCACTGGCAATGAAAATACTCTGTTCTATCATCAAGACGCATTTCTGAACACTGAGGATGTCATCTCAGAAATTAAGTCAAAACTAATAACCTTCTATGACATTCAAGTTAGCAATAAAGACATCAGTCTGCAAGATGCTGTCCGCTCCTACCTCTTTAATAGCCAAATTCTCACCCTCCCTGATGGCTCCATGCTCCTCCTAGCTCCCGAAGAATGCCGCAGCACCACGAGTGTCAGAACTTTTATCGAAACCAAGCTCATTCTAGGAGGGAGTCCGATCAATTCCGTCCATTACATGGATCTTAAACAGAGCATGAGCAATGGTGGAGGTCCCGCTTGCCTACGCTTACGCACGGTTCTTTCTGAGCAAGAGCTTCAGCAAATCCCATCAGCATTCAGAATCAATCAATCCAACCACCAACGACTCAAAATCTGGGTCCAAAATCACTACAGGGAAACACTCACTCCAGCAGAACTGACTGACCCCAAACTACACCAAGAAGCCACTACCGCATTCGATGAGTTAGAGCAAATTTTGCAAATTTCATTAATCTAAACTAAAGTTTTTCTATTCGTGATTTATCGTTACTCAGTAATAAGGTTATTAGCACTCTAGTATTACCAACATTAAGTGGGATCATTACTAATGATGAGAAATCTCGTGGTGAAGCAAAATTTGTTTAATTGCTAGTCCGCCAGCGTAGCCTGTGAGTGTGCCGTTTTTACCGATGACTCGATGGCAGGGGACGAAGATAGAAAGTGGATTCCTGCCATTGGCTGATCCTACTGCTCTGACTGCTTTTGGGCGGTTGATCTGTTCAGCGATGTCAGTGTAGCTGCGTGTTTCGCCGAAAGGGATGGTGGTTAATGCTTGCCAGACTTCACATTGGAAATCTGTGCCGACTGGGGCTAGTGGTGTTTTGAAATCACTGAAACCTGAGGAGAAATATTGATCTAGTTCAGAGATTGCTGAGCGTGAAATAGGGTGCTCAGGATCTTCGTTCCAAGATTTGTCATTTTCTGTCTGTTGATTTACATGATTCAGAGCGATTAAGCCTACATCGCTAGCACGGAGCCTGATCTTACCGATCGGACAGTCGTAATAGCAATAATAATTGGCTTGAGTGCTCATAGATTGATGGATGTTAGAGAAAGTAATCGACTCCAGCTTTGAATAGTGGCTGATGCTTATTTCCTGGGATGTTCTTGGCTACATTGGTTCCACGTCTCTCAGTGTGGCACATCTTACCTAGGACTCTACCGCATGGTGAGGTAATGCCCTCGATTGCGAAGACTGAGCCGTTCGGGTTGTGAGTGATGTCCATGCTTGGCTTGCCTGCTAGATCTGTGTATTGGGTCGTGATTTGTCCGCTGGCCGCTAGAGCTCTAACATCTCCTTCTGAGGCGATAAATTTGCCTTCACAGTGTGAGAATGGGATGTTGTGGAGGTCACCGACTTCAGTGTTGGCAAGCCATGGTGACTTGTTAGATGAAATTCTAGTGGTAGCGTAGCAAGCGATGTGGCGACCGATGTCGTTAAATGTTAGAGTAGGGACTCCAGCTTTAGGATCGCGTATTTCTCCGTAAGGGACGAGCCCAGTTTTGATGAGTGCTTGGAAGCCGTTACAGATACCGAGGATGAGTCCGTCACGGTTCTTGATGAGATCCATGACGGCATCGCAGACCTCAGGATTTCTGAGGACAGTGGCGATAAATTTACCTGAACCATCTGGCTCGTCACCTGCTGAGAATCCACCTGGGATCATGAGAATCTGAGATTCGCGGATCTGAGTAGCGAGCACTGAAAGAGATTTTTCTACGTGCTGAGAAGTCAGGTTGCGGAAAACCTCGATGTGAGCATTTCCACCAGCTTCGTTGAACATTTTAGCTGAATCGTATTCAGAGTTCGTGCCTGGGAAGCATGGAATGATAACCTTTGGCTTAGAATTAGCAGTAGTGGATGACTTTCGAGTGACTTCGCCACAATAAGTGAAGGTGTCTAACTCTGTGTGGGCTACAGTTGCTTGGCTTGGGTAGATTGATTCTAGGGTTCCAGTCCAGGCACTGAGTAGGATGTCTAGGCAGATGGCTTCTCCGTTAGCGTTGATGCAGAGATCACTAGTCGTGTTACCGATCTTCTGGGCATTGAGTGCTTCTGGGAGTGTCTCGCCAGCTTTGACTTCTACGATCCAGTTAAAGTAGCGCTCTTGGAAGAGGTCTTCTTTTGTCTCTAGAACAGCACCGATCTTGTTGCCGAATGCCATTTTAGAAATACCGACTGCGATTCCGCCTTCAGCGAGTGAATGGATGGCATTGATTTTGCCTTCCATATTCAGAGCGTAAAGAACAGATGCGTAGGTCTTGAGTGCTTCAAAGTCTGGGCAGTCATTTTCATCACGTGGCGTGGTGATGAGGTAGAGTTCAGTGCCAGTGGCTTTAAATTCTGGCGATACTGCGAGAGTCGCTTTTCCTGGAGCTACAGCGAATGAGACGAGCGTCGGTGGAACGTCGATGTCATTAAATGTTCCTGACATAGAGTCCTTACCACCGATAGCTCCTAGGCGGAGTTCGTTCTGTGCGGTGAAGGCTCCTAGGAGAGCAGTGAATGGCTTACCCCAACGTGATGGAGATTTGCCGAGTTTCTCGAAATACTCCTGAAGAGTGAGGCGAGTGTCATCGATGTGAGCTCCAGATGCAACGATCTTACAGACTGATTCTGTGACAGCGTAGAGTGCTCCGTGGTATGGTGACCAGGTGGCTATGTTAGGGTTGAAGCCCCAAGCCATGTGAGATGTAGTGTCTGTATTTCCTTCTAGAAGAGGGATTTTAGCGACCATGGCATCTACCGGTGTGAGCTGCTCCTTGCCACCGAATGGCTGAAGCACTGTGCCTGCACCAACAGATGAGTCAAACTGCTCGCCGAGTCCTTTTTGGCCTGCAGAGTTGAGGTCAGAGAGGGCGGTGGTGAATTTGTCTGTGACTGAAGTTGCACTAGCTACGGAAGCGATGGACTGATTCAGTGGTGAAGTCGTCGCTGGTGCGTTGACTTCGATGTTGGCACTTTGGGTGACGCCGTTTGTTTCTAAGAATGCCCTTGAGAAGTTGACGATTTCTTTGCCTTTGAATGTGATGATGAGGCGACCTGAGTCAGTGACGTTCGCCACGTGGGTGCACTCTAGGTTCTCTTTGTCGCACTCAGCTTTAAAGTAGTTCACCTCAGATGGATCTACGCAGATTGCCATACGTTCTTGTGATTCTGAAATCGCTAGTTCTGTGCCGTCGAGACCTTCATACTTCTTAGGGATGTCATCGAGGAAGATATTGAGTGATGGAGCGATCTCACCGATTGCTACCGACACACCACCTGCACCAAAGTCATTACAGATTTTGATTTTAGGGGCTAGCTCTGGATTACGGAAGAGTCGCTGAACTTTGCGCTCAGTCGGTGCATTTCCTTTCTGCACTTCAGCAGAATTTTCTAGTGCTGTGTCAGTGTGTTTTTTAGATGAGCCTGTTGCTCCACCTACGCCGTCACGGCCTGTGCGTCCACCGATGAGGAGGATTACGTCGCCATTCGCTGGACTACCACGAAATACGTTTTTCCTAGGTGCTGCTGCTACGACTGCTCCGATTTCCATGCGTTTAGCTACATAGTTAGGGTGGTAGACTTCTGAGACTTGACCAGTGGCTAGGCCGATCTGGTTTCCGTAGGATGAGTAGCCGTCAGCAGCACCCTTACAGATGACTCGCTGGGGAAGCTTGCCTTCTAGTGTTTCGCTGAATGGAGTGCGTGGGTCAGCAGCTCCTGAGACACGCATGGCTTGGAAAATGTATGAACGGCCTGAGAGAGGGTCACGGATACAGCCACCGAGACAGGTAGCAGCACCACCGAATGGTTCGATCTCAGTAGGGTGATTGTGCGTCTCATTCTTAAACATGAGGAGCCACTCTTGGTCTGTGCCATCTACATCCACTGGGATGACGATAGAAGCTGCGTTGATTTCTTCAGAAATCTCTACGTTATCTAGCTCACCAGTTTTACGTAGTTCTTTCATGCCGATGAGGGCGATGTCCATGAGGGTCTCAGGGCGGGTAGAGATCTTATCTCCATAAACTTCTTCACGAGTCTTTTGGTATTGAGTGTAGGCCTGCTTGATGAGGTCTGTGCCGTCGTTGAATGTTACTTCGTTAAACTTGGTGGCAAACGTGGTGTGTCGGCAGTGGTCTGACCAATAAGTATCGAGCATCTTGATCTCGGTGATGGTCGGATTGCGGCTTTCTTCGTCACGGAAGTAGTCACGAGTGAAGCGGCAGTCTTCTGGGCTCATCGCTAGTCCTAGAGTAGCTCTGCGAGCTTCTAGAACTTCGTCGCTTTCAGTGATGAAGCCTTTGAGCACTTCGACGTCGCCAGGAGTTTCGACATTGAGTTCGAGTGAGTCTGGTTGCTCCATACTCGCTTCGCATGAGTCTACAGCGTTGATGTAGTAAGATTTGATTTGGCTGAGTTCATCAGCGGAAATGGCACCTTCGAGCACAACTACCTTAGTGGATGATACGAGTGGCTTGCTTTTCTGAGTGAGGATCTGCACGCACTGAGCGGCTGAGTCAGCACGTTGGTCGAACTGTCCTGGTAGGTATTCTACAGCAAATGCTGTTTCGCTTTTAGCTGTCTCTAGTTTATCATAGATCGTCGTGATCTGTGGCTCTGAGAGGATCAGGTTTGTAGCTTGTTGGAATTCTTCATTAGAAAGCCCATCCACGTCGTAACGCTGGATGATGCGAACTTTGTTGAGTCCATCAAGATTAAGGTTTTCTTTGAGGTCGAGGAATAGGGAACGAGCCTCGGCATTGAATTCAGTTTTTTTTTCTACGAATATGCGGTGCATTTTATGAGTAATGATAAAGATATTTTAAAAATGGTTATATTGAAATCTAAGTAAGTGGGGTTATTCAGATGCTGGGTCAGTAGTTTCTGTGCCTTTACGTATCGGTTCGATAGGGGCATGACCAAGCTCTTCAAAGTTGTTTGCCTCAGTCTCTCCAGCCTCAGCTTCACGGATGGAGATTGTCCAGCGATCTTCGTCTTGAGTGCGGTAATACTCGAAACTAGATAGATCCGTGTAGCCATCAGTTCCGTAGATAGTGATGGAGTTACTGCCAGTAGCGATGAATTTGCCATCAACAAACGGAAGCGGGAAGGGATCGCCCTTGGCTCTTTTATCTCCGCGGATGTTTTCTTCGTAGGAAAAAAATATAGCTCTGAGGATCCCTGTTTTTGAGTCATTGCTCAGTGTGATAGTCGCAGCTGGCACTAGCTTTACTTCAAACTTGGTATTGCTAATTTGAGGGACGGTCCACCAAGTTTCTACTTTGTCGATGGAGGCGTATTCCCCTTTATTCGGGATGTTAGAAGCCCATTCTTTCTCAGTTTCAATCTCGAATTTATCATAAAAGTAACTGATGAAGTAGGCTCCGAACGCAAGGATGCCGACGAAGCAGAGAGTCATCATGATTTTTTCGATAGGATTGCTTTTTTCGATGATTACTGTTGGGGCGACGGGAGTTCTAAAATTATTCAGTTCCTCGTTAGTAAGATTGTGTTTAGAGGTGAACTTTGGTTTAGCTTGCTCAGTTTCTAGAGCGGTGATGGTTTCACGGTAATCGATTTCTGGGTGCCGTAGCTCAGTGTTCGATAAGTTAGCGCTGGGGATTTTCCCTCGCAGTATTTCTCTTTTTTTATCGAGTTCAGCTTGGATCTTTTCGAAGTCGATAGCCTCCAGATCTACATTATCTAGGCTAGGAGTAGCTTTTGAAGTGTGTTTGTCTAAGTCCCAGAAGTCTGAGTCGTCAGACGACGGGGTGATAGATGCTGCAAGATTTGTGACATCTTTATTATTTTCGTTATTAACCATGTTTCAGTGAGTGTCTTTGCTGTGAGTATTGTAGCGATGAAAAGTGAGTTTGGCGAGTGGTAAAAGGAAGGTTTTTTCATGATTTTGGCAGTTTATAGTTAAAAATGAGTTGATTAAGTGATAATCTTAGTCAATCAATGGGCAGTCCTACTAGCTAACGATTAAATTTTATGGCAGATAACGAAGATAAGAATCCAGAGAACGTAAAGGGAGCCTTTTACGTAGATAGTCAGTGCATCGATTGTGATCTTTGCCGCGAAACTGCATCTAATAACTTTATTAGAGACGACGACGAAGGCTACTCCTATGTGATGAAGCAGCCTGAGAACGATGAAGAGAAAGAGCAATGCATAGAGGCAATGGAAGGCTGTCCAGTAGAGGCAATCGGTGAAGATGGAGCATAGATTTCTCAATCAAAACAATTTTAAGAAAGGCTCGCGTTCAGCGCAATGGATGCGAGCTTTGACGTTACGTCAGTGGCGTTTGGGGGATCCTGTGAAGGATCCGAAGAGGAATATTCATCATGCGAGTGAGCATCTTGATGAACTGCTCAAGGAAGTAGGTGCCTCTGGTGACCTAGAAGCGACTCAGCTGAATGACGCTTGGGCGAAAGTGGCAGGTGGATTTATCGCTAAGAATGCGAAGCCAGAGTCTCTGAAGAAGGGGGTTTTGGTGCTAAGAGTAGTTCAGCCTACGCTGAAATTTCAGCTAGAGCAGATGAAAGGAAAGCTACTGCAGAACTTTAAGCGTGAGCTTGGAGAAGGTGTGGTGAAAGTAATTGTTTTAAGAATATGAAAAAGCATTGGATTTTTGATTGGTCAGGGACAGTGGTCGATGACTTGGGTTTAGTGGTTTGGTCTACTAACTATGTTCTCGGTAAATACGGTAAGCCTGAGCTGGGTCGTGAGCAATTTAGGAGATCCTTTTGCTTGCCTTACGCAGACTTTTATAAGCAGTATGTGCCAGAAGGTGACATGGATGAAGTGGAGGCTTATTTTCGTGAAGGCTTTGCCATTTCGGATGTTAAAGTGACTGTTCTTCCTTATGCGAGAGAATTTCTAGTCCTGCTGAAAAGCGGTGGATGTAAGCTCTACGTTTTATCAAGTATGTGTGAAGTTGCCTTTGGTGAGCAAGTGCTGGATCTGGGTATGGATCATTATTTCGAAGAAACCTATGCGGGAGTTTTAGACAAGCGTGAGGTGATAGGAGAGATGATGCAGAAGCATGGCATGGGGGAAGAAAATACTGTTTTTGTAGGTGATATGACCCATGATGTGGATACGGCTCACCATGCTGGAATTATGAGTTTAGGTGTTCTTACTGGTTATAATCACGCAGCAGCTTTGGCTGAGTCTGAGCCGACTATCATGGTGAAAGATCTTAATGTTGTGGCACAGATGTTAGGCTCACCCTTAGCTGAATCAAGGGCTGAGGAGAAAGTGAAAATCAGAGGTTTAGAGTTGGATACATTCATCGGGGTTTCTGATGAAGAGAGAGCGGAGAAGCAGGTGCTTAAGGTGCATGTAGAGATGACTCCTAAGGTGAATTTTTTTAGTATGGGTGATGAGATAGATGGTGGTGTGGACTATTATCAGGTGTCGCTCAGGCTGGAAGAAGTGGCGCTAGAAAAGCCACGTAAGCTTATCGAGACTTTGGTTGCTGATCTGGCAGATACGATTTTAGCGGAGTATCCGGTCACGCAAGTGAGAGTGGAAATAGAGAAATTCATCATGCCGAATACCGATCACGTCGGAGTGGAGCTAGTGCGATTTACTGAGTAAATAGTGAGAGGGGGAGTGAGTAGATTAGTTCACACTACACGACAAAAATTGAAGATTCACCTCAAGAAAAACATCAACAATTAACTAACGAAGAGAAATTTGCATTAGTTAGTTGACGCATGGATAATCATGGATAATAAAACACGGATTAATAAATATACGATCGCTCTGGCTACATCCATAGCGATGATAACATCATCCTCAGCAACTACCATAGCATGGGGAGAATTTGATCTAGACGCTACGGCGTCTGAAATTAGCACCAACGGCACGCTTATAGAAGCTTTGAACCTAGTGAATACTGATGCTCGAGAAGCGACTAATACAACGACAATCAATGGAGTAGTCTTCACGGCTACTTACCTTTTTAATAGTGGTTATTCTGAGGACGATCCCTTCGGAGTTAGCACAGGTGATGCAAGCCTTGATTTACTATACCTACAGGCTGGTTATGACTATAATGATGCCCAACTGCTCACATTGACAGGTCTAACGATCGGAGCTGAATACGAACTTCAAAGCTTCTTCGGCGATAACAGGGGAACCCCCTCTAAGATGAACGTTGGTGATGGTTTCACTGTTCAAGCAAGATCTTCTGGGACAATCGAAAATGGAGCGTGGATCATTGGCACATTTACTGCTGATGCTACCATACAAATTTTCCATTCTGCAGAAGATAATTCTACAACCTCTTTACTTTCAGGATATCAGCTCAGATATATATATCATCAGTATCAGTCCTCGAACCATCTTCCACAGTCCTCATTGGTCTTGGAGGTTTAGCTCTGATTTTACGCCGTAGTAAGTAATTACTAAAATTGTATATCATACTTTTTAAAGTCAAGCATCTTAGCTACGGTTAATTGGATGAGTTGTATCATTTGAATCTTGAGCAAGCTTTAAGCTCCGCATTATCTGCTGGAGTGGAGTCCTAAACCCTAAGAGATTAAAATAAAAAAAGATGAAAAAATACATTACTCTAGCTATCCTGACTGCGGTCATAGTCGTGGCTGGCTTAGCGGTGCAGCATTATTGTTTTCGCTTCCCTACTGAGGGTGAATTGAAGAGGTTTCATGAGGCTAAGCAGTCGACAAGAGTGACCTCATTAGAAGTCATGGAGAATGAAAATAAAGATCTAAAGCATTTCAGAGTGCAGCATCGTAGCAGTGGATTTAGTGAGTTTTACAACGTAGAGGCTCCTAAGCGCTGGGTGATGCCGGGGAACGATTATCAATGGATGCTTAAAAAATAATGAACGGATACAAACATAAACTATTGGTGTCATTTCAGGATACAGATATGGCGGGAGTCGTGCACTACACAAAGCTGTTAGGTTACGTGGAGCAAGCCGAGCACGCAGCGCTTGCAAGCGTGGGTGTGCCAGTAATATCTAACAAAGGAGGTTTTCCTAAAGTCCACGTCGAATGTGATTATAGAGAACCGGTTAGATTTGGTTATGAGTTAGACGTAGTCGTTACCCTAAGAGAAATATCAGACAAGTCACTTCACTGGGGTTATCTGTTAGAGTTAGATGGTCGCTCCATCGCTGGTGGAACGATGGTCACCGCAATGGTCGATTCAGAGGGTAAATCGAAATTGATTCCCTTGGATTTCAGGGATAAACTGAGAGGGTTATGTAAGGAGTAGTTTTATTGCTCTAGCTCTTATAGCAGGAAAAATCTTCCAAAGTTTGGGTTTTATCCTCAATAGGGTAGGTCGAAAACCAAACCCTGTTCTGTTGGCTCGGCACAAACTGCATTGCACTGTGCCTCCAGCACAGGATGATGTTTGGTTATTTAATCATGGGGGAATCCCGTGTCTTGACGGATTCTAAGGTGCATACTTATTTATTAGATAAGTATACTGCTTGTGTAATATGGGTTTATTGCTTTTCTATGTCGGGGGTGTGTTTGTTTTTAATCTCTGTGGGTCTAATTCTGGCGATTCTATGAGAAAGAAGAAATTGTAATACCCCGTTTTCGAGGAACGAGAAAGGCTTGCCCTGGGGATTTTTAATGTGACCTTGGGCGAAAGCTACAGCTCTAAGTCCGACAGAGCCACTATTGAAATGATATTAATTGATCACTTCCTGAATGGCGTGCTCGAGTTCCTCTAGTTTTTCTTTTTCGAGGATTTTGTTGCCGTCTGAATGAGTCACATAAATCGTATTCATTGCAGCGCCTTTCTCTGTGCAGATACGAGCGTGGACAGTGGCTATCCCGCATTTGCCGATGCTGAAGAAGAGGTCGTGAAGCAGGGCGATGCGATCCAGTGCTTGGATCTCTATGGCTGTGCAGGTTTTGCTAAGGTAGTTGTTCACGTTGACTCTAACAGGGAAGGGTATGCCTCCTTCATTGGTGTCTTTTCGTAAGTAGTTTTTCTTACGTTTGAGATATTGGCTAGGGTCGTAGTCGTCCAAGTGAACGAGTTTAGTAAGTTTCTCGGCGACTGTCTTCTGTTTGTTTTTATCAGTGATCGGCTGGTGATCTAGATTGCAAACATGAATGATATTACAGACGATATTATCTTTTCTGGTGAAGACGTCCGCAGAGATGATGCTCAGCTCTTCTGAGGCCAGTGCGCAGCATATTCTTTCAAGTAGGAGATCTCTGTTCCAGCAAGTGACTTGGAGCTCTGTGTAACCACGGTCTTTGCGGGTGAGCCATTTTAGTTTGTCACTGCGATCGTGGTTTGACAGTTGATCTTTATCTAGGAACTTCTTAATGGTCTTAATATGAGAAGCGATGTTAGGTGCTTGCCTGAATCTAAAATATCGCTTTGGCATACGCTTAAAATGAGCGTTCACTTGATCTTCGAAATCTGGACCAAGCTTAGTTTTCACCTTGCCTAATAAATTGATAAAGTCATCTTCGATGGATTCCTGATACTTTTCTCTTCCTTCTTCTATGTATCGATAGGTTGCACGATAAAGCTGGAGCATTAATGATTCTTTCCATGGTGACCAGGTCTCGTCGTTTGTGCCGTTGGAGTCGGCGTAGGTGAAGAGGAGCATGTAGGAAAGTCGCTGTTTGCTTCCCATTATATCGGCGAATTCCTTGATGACTGCTGGGTCTTCTAGGTTCCTGCTGGTTGCGTATTTCCAAAAAGTCAGGTGGTGATCTACGAGGAAGGTGATGAGTGAGCGACGCCCTCCTGAGATCTTTAGTCTCGTGCAAACTTGGGAAGCTAGTAAGGCGGAGCCATCGACGTGATCGCGGGCGTTTTCAGCTCTTCCTGTGTCGTGTAGGATGAGAGCTAAATACATGGCGTAGGGATCTTCTATGTCCTTGAAAATCTGTCGATACACTTCTGTTTCTCTGTCTTCGTCATCTAGTAGGGAATCTAACTGATCGATACACCTAAGCGTATGCTCATCCGCGGTGTAGCGGTGGAAGAACTCGTGCTGCACGAGGCAATCAAGCGCTCCGAACTCTGGTAGATAAGCTCCAAGGGCTCCGACTCTGTGCATGCGCCTAAGGTTCATTGCTACGTCACCTTTACGTTCTAGCATGGCACGAAAGACTTCTCGGTTAGATTTGCTATAACGAAATTCCTTACTGTTGATAGGCTTGATCTGAGATTTAGCGAGCTTGCGCATTTGTGGGCTCATGTGGAGTCCCTTGATCTGGCAGTGTTGGAACATGCGGAAGACAGCGTTCGGTTCGTCCTTAAAAATGTCTGGGTTCTTAGGGTAGATGAGGCCAGCCCTAGAGCTGAAGGTATCAAACTTTTCTCGCTTGCTGACTGTGTGGAAAAGTCGTTTACAGGATTTCTTTTCTTCCGTGTCCGTCATCTCTAGACGGAATATCTGAATCAGTGAGTTTGTGTGTCGAAATAAGTTACGTGTGTGAGTGTAGTAGTCCTTCATGAACGATTCGCAGCGTCTTAGGATACTCTTTTCTGGATAATTGAAATTTGTAGCGACGATACCCTGGAGTCTGAGGGTGAGGATATCGGTTGATGACTGAGTGTGGTAATGGAGTTCATTTCTAACACGGTGCAGGAACTCGAATGCTTCGTTGATTTCGATCAGGGCTTTCTTGGTGAAAAGGCGTTTTTTGACGAGTTTATTGAGGTCACGGGTGTTGCGTTTTACTCGGGTGATCCAGATGATGTTGTGGTAGTCTCTGAGTCCACCACAGCTTTCTTTGACGTGTGGCTCTTGGAGGAAGACGGTGTAGGAGTATTTCTTGTGTTTGCTACGCCGGTCTTGGACTCGAAGATTGAGGAATTCATCCTGATCTACTGAGATGCATTTCTTTTGAAACTGATCGATATAGTCCTTATAGAGGTCTTGGTCGCCAGTGATTAGGCGAGCGTCCATCATCGCTGTTTTAGAGATCTGTTCTGCCTTTGCTTCTGTGAGGCATTCGCTGATGGTGCGAGTAGCGTGACCTACTTTAAATTCAGTATCCCAGAGTAGGTAGAGGATGTTTTGGATGAGCTCGGTGAGCTCTTTCGGTTTGCTGGTGGATGGTTTATCGAGGAGGAATAGGATGTCGATATCTGACCCAGGGTTAAGATTGCCTCGGCCATAGCCACCGACTGCGACCATAGAGATACCGATGTCAGTGGCAGGCGTTTTAAGTTTTGCAACCTCGGTGGTGAATGTGAGCTGAAGAGCGGCATCGATGAGTGCGGATCGATAGTTGGAAATGACTAAGCCAGATTCACCGTTTGCATGTAGGGCTGCGATGATCTTATCCTCTGATTGGATAAACTTTTTGACAGCATCTGCCCTGTCCTGTCTCGCAGTAGGGTCTTCTAAGGAGAGAGCGAGGAGGGGCGTGAGTACAGTATTAGTGCGCTCACGTTGGGCGTTGATGAAGTCTGGCATTAGTTGATTTTATAGGATAGATCCTGGAGTGTAGGCTGCCGCTTCTGGGTATTCAGCCACGAGCTTGGCTATTTGTTCGTTGAAGACTGTGACTTGGATACGAGCTGTTCCAGCGTTTTCTTTGCCTTCAGTCATGAGCGTGTTGAGCTGCTCTAGAGTGAGTGGGATACGATCATCACTAGCGAGTCTTTCTACGAGGTTGTTTTCGCGAACGGCTCCAGTGCGGAGGTCGTTTACGATGGCAACAGCGTTTTCTTTAATAGCCTTATGAGCAGTTTCCCTGCCAAATCCTGCTTTAACTGCTTCCATCATGATGGTAGTGGTCATGAGGAATGGTAGATAGTGATTATTCTCTGCTTCGATGACTGCTGAGTAAGCGTCCATTTGACCGAGTATGGTGAGGAATGTTTCAAACATTCCGTCACAAGCGTAGAATGCGTCAGGAAGCATCACACGACGCACTACTGAGCATGAGACGTCTCCTTCGTTCCATTGGTCACCAGCAAGGCCTGTAGCCATCATTAGGTATCCTTTAAGGATTGTTTGGAAGCCGTTGACTCGTTCGCATGAGCGTGAGTTCATCTTGTGTGGCATTGCGCTTGAGCCTGTTTGGCCTTTAGCGAAGCCTTCGGATGCAGTTTCTAGTCCAGCCATGAGGCGGAGTGTGCGACTCATTGATGATGGACCAGCGGCTAGGTCTGTGAGGATAGAGACGGTGCGAAAATCTTGTGAGCGTGGGTAAACCTGACCGACGTTAGTGTAGACCTCAGGGATGCCGAGGTGAGTGCAGACTTTTTTTTCTAGGAGTGAAACTTTTTCGAGATCAGCATTGAAGAGTGAGATCTGATCCATTTGAGTTCCGACAGCTCCTTTGAGTCCACGCACTGTGTAAGTAGCGATGTGGTGATTTAGTGAGCTGAGTGCTCCCATGAGCTCTTCGCCAAACATAGCGAGTCTTTTACCGAAGGTGGTAGGTTGAGCAGCGACGTTGTGTGTTCGTGCAGTGATGACGAGGTCTTTCCACTGGTCAGCACGCTTGCTGAGGCCCACTAGAGCAGAGATTGTTTTGTTTCTGAGAACGAGGAGTGAGCGATATACTTGAAGTTGCTCTACGTTTTCAGTGAGGTCACGAGAGGTCATTCCCTTGTGGATGTGCTGGTGTCCTGCGAGGTCGCAGAATTCTTCGATACGTGCTTTAACATCGTGACGGGTGATGTGCTCACGTTCCATGATGGAGTCGAGGTTTACCTGCTCTTTCACTGACTCGTATGCGTCTATCGCTTCCTGCGGAATGTCTAGACCTAGGTCTTTCTGGGCTTTCATTACAGCGATCCAGAATTCACGCTCGAGGACGATACGGCTAGAGGCTGACCAGATGTTAGAAATAGCTGCGGAGGCGTAGCGTTCGGCGAGGACGTTAGGTATAGATGTCATGTGGCGGAGTGTGCTAGATGTTGGTGAGAATTCAAGACTTGAGAGTAATTTTTATCTTTTTTTTAAAGAATCGGCTTTACAACGGTGCCGATTTGAGTAGTTTGCACCCTCCAAACCAAGATTTCCAACATTATGAAAGTTCTCTCATCATTAGCTTCGGCGAAGCGCCGTCACGAAGATTGTCAAGTAGTTAAGCGTAAAGGTACAGTTTACGTAATTTGTAAAACTAACCCTAAGTTCAAAGCTCGTCAGGGCTCAACTAAGGGCACTAAGCTTTCTAAGAAAGGCGTTAAATAGTCCGAAGCATCTTCACGATGCTTTAATCAAATATTTTTTAAGAGGGCTTTTTTCGTTTCTGATGTTCTTTTTTTAGGGTAGGTGATCAAGGTGGCTCGACGTTTAGGGGGGTGCTATTCAATCATAGATTGATTAAGGCACAGGTGATTGGTTCCTGCTAGTTGTTGACTCTTCGTAGATTTTTATGGAGACAGGGTTAATTTGCCGCAAAAGAAGAGTATCCTAATTCGGTAATTTCCGAAGTTTCTAAAACCTCTTGCAGTGGCTTTAAGATGTCTTTTTAGCATCCTGTTAACCTTGTTCATCTCTGGTATTTTAGCAGCATTGTCTTCATGTCCTTCGACCACGTCTAAAACATGGTGTCCTTCTAGGTCATTGATCATCGATATATAGTTGTGTCCTTTTCTAAATAACTTCTCATCCATACCTATCCAAGGGCTGATACAATTATGCACTGTAACGAGGTCTGTCCCCATATGTTTTGACCTTCGGTGTGGAAAACGAGCTTGGATTTTTTAGCCAGAACATCTTAAGTGAACGTATAGATTCGCTCTAGGGAACTTGCTGGTAGAGTTGGTGACGCAACCAGCGTATAAAGCGTTGTGTTCTGTGTGTGGCTCGCTGGATAGCTTGATTTATGTAGTTTGCCCTTTCAGTGAGAACTTGTCCTTCACGGTTTTTAAGGCTTAGATTCAACTAACTAATGCAACTTTCTCTTCGTCGGTTAATTGTTGATGTTTTTCTTGAGGTGACTGATATCCAAGACGTAAATTTTAAGAGTAATGTCTGGAGTAACTAGCCGACACCTATACATAAAAAACATCTCAACTAATGTTAGCTGAGATGCTTGACTTTTAAAAGTATGGTATACAATTTCGGTAATTACTTACTACGGCGTAAAATCAGAGCTAAACCTCCAAGACCAATGAGGACTGCGGAAGATGGCTCGGGGACTGATGTTATATCTCTGAGCTGATATCCTGAAAGGAGACTGTTTGTACTATCATTTTCTGCAGAATGGAAAATTTGTGTGGTAGCATCAGCAGTAAATGTGCCAATGATCCACGATCCATTTTCTGCAGATCCAGAAGCTGTTTTTTGAATAGTGTCACCATCACCAACGTTCATAAAATTGTTGAATCCTGGCCTGTTGTCGCCGAAGAAGCTTTGAAGTTCATATTCATTTCCGATCGTTAGACCTGTCAATGTGAGCAGTTGGGCATCATTATAGCCATAGTTATAACTAGCCTGTAGGTATAGTAAATCAAGGCTTGCATCACCTGTGCTAACTCCGAAGGCATCTTCCTGATATTCGCCACTCTCAAAAAGGTTAGTAGCCGTGAAGACTACTCCATTGATTGTCGTTGTACCAGTCGCTTCTCGAGCATCAGTATTCACCATGTTAATTGCTTCTATAAGCGTGCCGTTGGTGCTAATTTCACCTGGCGCAGCGGCTAGATCAAATTCTCCCCATACTATAGTAGCTGCTGAGGCTGATGCCATCATCGCTGTGGATGTCGCCAGAGCGACCGTATATTTATTAATCCGTGTTTTATTATTTATTGTGTATTTCATGCTTCAAGTTAGTTATTATTTATTTAGAAGGAGTAACTCGAAGGAGTAACTCGAAGGAGTAACTCGAAGGAGTAACTCGAAGGAGTAACTCGAAGGAGTAACTCGAAGGAGTAACTCGAAGGAGTAACTCGAAGGAGTAACTCGAAGGAGTAACTCGAAGGAGTAACTCGAAGGAGTAACTCGAAGGATTTAAAATTGTTACGATTTATAAAATCAGTTTGCAAGATAAAAAATTACTATTTTTCCAAAATATCAGTAGTTATCACACTACACGCCAAAAATTAAGGGTTCAGTATTAGAGAGGGCTAAGTAAAAGTTGCATTTATTAGTTGAATCCAAGAGGTGTTTTGATCTGCCTTTTTGCTTCTTCTTTTCTACTTCATCTTCTAGCCCTTCTTGCTGTTTGATCATTACTTCTACTAGCAGAGCGAGATTGTGAGCGAGGATCGGTGTAAACTAGGCGTCGCATCATTCATCCTGCTGCCCCTACGAAGCAATCAGTGACAATGCCTTCATTACGTTTATCGCTCTGATTATGGAGGTCATTACTCATGCGCTCAGACTTTTCCTGAGTGATAAAATACTCTCCATTGCTGTGCTTTAGTTTCGACCATTGAAGGTAGTCTATACAGGCTTTATCCCAGTAATAAATCACCTGTCTTCCCTTGGGGTCATCATTCTGTCGAAATTATCTAACTCTGGACACAGTGCAAAGGCGTCAGGTAGAAGAGGTTTAGAATAATCGTTGAGTAAGTCATTTAGAGAGATAAGGTTAGCTAGACACCTCCTACTCTTCAGAGTTTTGAAGAAGTGACTAACATCATAAAAATCTGATGCCTCTAGAGCATGATGTTAAATAAACTCATTACCAGAAATTGAAGAGGAAAGGCACCTCAAACATCCTAGTTTGGCATCATCTAAATCAGAGATAGTCTTGCACTGATATTGCTGCGTAGAAGAGGGATAAATTTCTTCAAGAGGGTTAAAAAATGCCTGAGTCAAAGTAGTGTTTTCAAGGTTTAAATAGGCCATGAAAATTTTCGAGGGGGGAGGAGCCTGAGTCAATGATTAACCGCACGAAAACATAGTTTTGCAGTCTTTTAGAAGACTTAGAAAAGGAATTTAGTCCTGCTCTGGGTGGGGTTCATTAACCCTTAATATGGAGCAGTAAAGAGACTAGATTAGAACAATATTTCTGATCTCAAAACCACGCTCAAAAATTAGTTAATAAATCCTAAGTAGTAGTAGTAGAGTTTAAGTGATTGTTCTATAAGGAGATAGGAGTGGTTATGGCGCTTATTGAAATCTCCCTACGTAAGATTGCGAATATTTATTACGTTTTATCTAGCCAATCGTGAGATTTCCCTCTTTAATTTCTTACGAAATCTAATATTTTAACTATTTAACTATGAAACACACCAACATTCGTAATGTTATGACAGCCGCATTCGTTGCCGTTGTGCTTGCACCTTGCGTAGCTATAGCACAATTCAAGGTAGACGTAGATAAACCTGAAGTGGTCGAGATTCTGTCGCCAGACAATGCAGGCTCTGCAGCTAGAAAATCATTTAAGCCGAAAGACTGGATGGAAGTTGAAATGAAATTCAAGATCGAAGCCAAGGATAGGGATAAAAAGTTTGCTGATAAGGTGACTGTGAAGTGGTATCTTGCTACTAAGCACCCAGATCCTAGAAATAAGGGTTTTGTTTTGTTAGAAAAAGAAGTGACTCACGTCAATGTTCCCATTGGTAAAGATGTTTACACTTCCATCTACCTTTCGCCTAACTCAGTGATGCGTCTTACAGGTAATGACAAAGTTTCTAAATCAAATATCGAAAATGCTGGCGGAGAGATCCTTGTTGAAGGACAGCAGCCAGTAGGAGATAAGAAGGGTTACTTCATGATGTCTGGTAAGTCTAAATGGTGGACCAGTGGTAATCTATCACGCTACGACAAAATCCCACTTCTTAACAAAGCAGAGACTCCATTCAAGTTCCTCTGGTGGGACCGTTATGCTGAGATCGAAGTTGAACGTTGATTCACAATCATTACTTACACAATAGAGTTAATAGCTACTTTTCAAGAACACACAACGAACACATATAATTCCATGGTCGAACAACAGTCTATAATAGTCCTTAATATAGGCTCTCAGCGTGTCACGATGGGGATTCTTACTCCAGTAAGTAACGGTGGTCTGATACTGAAAAAGTATGCTTCAGCGACGATTTTAGCAGACCCAGCAGCAGAGATGACCCAGCTCCCACAGATCCGTGTCGCTATCGTTGAGCTGGCAGATAAGCTAGGTGTTAATAAAGAAAAAGTCAGCTACGCAATTTCTGGTCAGTCTGTTTTCACGCGATTTGTGAAACTGCCAATTCTTGATAATGATAACTTGGAGCAGCTCGTCACTTTCGAGGCACAGCAGCATGTTCCATTCCCGGTCAATGAAGTGGTCTGGGATTGGCAACTACTCAGTGCCGCTGGTGCTGAGCAAGAAGTGGTGCTCGTGGCAATCAAATCTACTGTGCTCGATGATATTAACGACTGTGTGATAGACTCAGGTCTCCAGACGAAGGAAGTTGACGCTTCTCCAATAGCTCTAGCAAATGCGTTCCGTTACAACTACGATGACTTGGAAGAGGCTGCGTTGTTGATCGATATCGGTGCTCGCACAAGTAACCTCGTTTATAAAGACGGAGGTAATTTTTTTATTAGAACGATCGCTATTGGTGGTTCTACGATCACTTCAGCGATTACAAAGGAATATAATGTTTCATTCATCGAGGCTGAATCGCAGAAATGTTCGAATGGATTCGTTGCTCTAGATACTAGACACACTTCAGGTCTTGATGAACCCACAGCCGCTCTCGGTAGCTGTATCAGAACTGCACTGAACAGAATGCTAACGGAGATCGCTAGAACGACTAATTTCTTCCGCAGTCAGCATGGTGGAGCCGCTCCTAAGCGAGTGATCCTAGCTGGTGCAGGATCGAACCTCCCTAAGATTTCTGATTTCTTCCAAGAGAAATTCAGGCTTCCAGTCGAATACTTTAACCCACTGAGGAAAATCTCAGTAGGTCAAGGAGTTGATGTGGATCAGGTGTCGCTAGAAGCGCACATGCTCGGTGAGATTGTGGGTCTCGGACTTCGTTCTATAGATAAAGCTAAGCTTAAGATCGATCTTGTTCCTGACGTAGTTAGAGAAGAACGGGCTGACGCTAAGCGTAAGCCACTCCTTATAGCAGCGGCTTCCTTATTGATCGGATCATGCACTATTTATACTGCTACTGGTTACATGGCTAAAAACAAGGCTATTTCAGATGCAGAATCTAGTAATGATGTGAAGAACTCACTCAATCTTTATGCGATACCTATTAAAGCTGAGCAGAAGAAAGAAGAGAAGATTGGTGATATCGTAGATCTCTATGGTGAAGCGGTTAATGCTAAAGTTGAGTGGAATGAATTACTTAGCGAGCTTAAGGCTAATTTTGCCCATAAGAATCTCTGGGTAACGAGCTTTGAGCCTATCGTGAACTACGATCCTGATTCAGAGGAGAATGTTTCAATTATCTCTGACGATTTTGTGAGAGGCGATTATAATAAAACCTCTGTAGCCACACTTGGTGGTGAGTCTAAGTTATTGGTCAGTGGTCGACCAAACAGAAAGTATCAAGCGCCTATGATCAATGCGATTAGATTGACGGGATTTCGTCGTGGCGACTCTACAAACGATGTGATTATCAGACACGCTAACTTGTTGAATAAATCTGATTTGTTCACGGATACGATCACGAAGGGCAGGAGTAAAGTTAATATTGCTGCCAAGTCCTTGATACTAGAAAACGAAACGAGCATACTTGAAGGTAAATTGGCTGCACCATTTACTGTTATTGTGCCTCTTGCTAACCCAATTCCTTTTAAATAACATGACCTGGATCCAAGAAAATAAATTTGCAGTGACTCTGCTTGGTGTCTCAGCTGTAGCCTCTGGAGCTTTATTCTATGTAGGGATGAATGCTAGAACAGAAGCGAAGCTAGCAAACCAATACAACATTGACGCCATTAGGCAGGTGAATTGCCTGAAAAATGCACATCCTTACCCAAATGCGGATAACAGAACGATGGTGAAGCAAAAAGTAGCAGCATTCGTTGCTGATGCTTACGCTTTTCAGCAAGAGTTACTCAAGTTTAGACCTGCTGAGATGCCTAGTGTTTCGCCTGGTGACTTCAACCAAAAAGTGGGTGAGTATGTGAAGCAACTCAAAGCATATTATACTGAGAAGGGGGTGACTTTGCCGCAGGTGACATCATTCGGACTAGAGGCTTATGACAGGGCACTCGCTGATAAGAGTGCGATACGCGAGCTTGAATACGAGCGTAATGCTCTAGACTGGTTGTTTAAGTCGTTAGCAGATGCTGCTCCTACTTCCCTAAAGAATGTTCATCGCCAATCTATCAACGCTGAAAAGAACGCTGGTGTTGTCAAAAGAAATAGTATAACTACACGTTCTAATAAGGTGGAATCAGTTTATCAGGCAATGCCTATAGAGCTGACCTTCACTGGTTCTGAGCAGAGTTTGAAAGCATTTCTAACGACGCTTTCAAAATCTAAGGGTTATTTCTTCGCGGTGCGTGCAATACGTCTGCAGAACGAAGATACTGAGTCTCCGGATCTGAGTAAAGCTGAGTTTGCTAAAAAAGCTGTCTTAGACGTTGGCGAAGATATATTTGGTGCGGCTCTAGGCGAAAGTGATGACTTTGCGGAGACGACTAACGAAAAAGTTATTAAAAAATTGGTAGGGGACGAAAAACTTGTTGTTTATCTCAAGCTAGATTTGCTCCTATTTAAGGAAGCTAAGAAAGTGAAAATTCTTGGAGATAAGCCAAGGCAACCTGTAACTACAAAAACTAATAAGTAATGTCTTGGATAGCTGAAAATTATGAGAAGGTCGTTTTAGGTGCCTCAGTCGTTGTGGCGCTAGGAATTGGTGCTGCTGTTTTGACTGAGGAAAATAAAGGGGGTGAAGAGATTCGTAATCCTGTAGAGGTGAATGAATATGTAGTGGCTCAAGCAGAGTCTCTAACGAGCCTCAAAGAGGCAATCGAATCTCCTCAGGACTGGGGGTTCACTCCACACAATGAATATGATCTTACTGTATTCGTGGCGTTCCCTCTATATGGGATTAAAGGAAAATCTGGTATTCATGAGTTGCATCCCAATATTACCTTCGATGGAATTCCACTAGAGTGGTGGAAAGAGAACAAGCTAGACGATTACCAGTATGCAAATGCTGGTGATAAAGACGCAGATGATGATGGGTTTACTAATAAGGAAGAGTTCTTTGCTGAAACTAGCCCGATCTATGCTAATAGACACCCTGACTTCATCATGAAGCTTAAATTTGTGAAAGCTCTAAAGAGCGGTTCCTTCAGGATCCAGTGGTCACGCTTGGATGATAAGCGAAGCTCATTTACATTCAAAGCTGGTAGAGCTCCATCATCACTAGACTTCGCAGGAGTGGGTGATACTTTTCCTAAAGAGCCTAGGAATAAAGCGCATAAGAATCGTTTTAAAATCTTAGAAAAAGGTAGAGGGATCAATCCTACTACTAACCGAGAGGAGAATTTCTACTTACTAAAGGATCTCAAGCCTATCAAAGCTGGTCTCCAGTATAAACTTTGGTATTCGGATAGATTTATCTATTACGAATGGTCTGGTATGTTCAAGTTAAACACACCAAATGGCGGTGAGTCATTTATCGTGGAAGAGGGTGCTGAGTTTTCACTGCCCTTTAGAGAGGGTGGAAAAGGGTATAAATTCCTTCTTCGAGAGAAACATGGCGAAGAATTTGGTGAGCCAAATATCGAAATGACCGTAGACCGAGTTAAAAAAGTGGTTCCTCTCGAATAGCCAAAAAGTAACGATAGTCTATAGTCTAAACCAGTAAAATAGCCTGTGAATAGGCACCAATAGTAATAAATTTACAAAAAGTGAAAAAAGAGCTTCACAAATCAATAAAATACAACAAAATGATTCTAATCATGGAAAATACATCTACACATAGATCTAGTAACAAAGCGGTCATACTAATGGCGGTAGCTGCGGCGATGCCGCTTGGGCTCAGCACCATGGCTAGCGCGCAGTCATCTGACAGCCTTGTTGCTGATGAGATAGCACGACGCACGCTAGCAGTGATTGAGGCTGATAAAGAAATCCTTACAGGTCGTGAGGCTTACGCAAAGGGAAACTTCGAAGAAGCTGTTAAGCTTTATCGTTCAGCGACTACTAAGCTTCCTCAGGGACCTATAGCTGAAGATAGACGCCAGTCATACGTGGCACACCTCGTTGATGGTTCAGTCGCACTCGCTTCGCAATATCGCCGCATAGGTAGATATGATGAGGCAAGAGAGCTTCTTGAGAACGTGCTTCAGAAGGATCCAAGTAACGCACTTGCTAAAAAGCAACTTGAATACCTAGACGATCCTATCCGCACTAGCCCAACACTCACTTATGAGCACACTAGAAATGTAGAGAAAGTACGTAAGCTACTTTATAGAGGCGAGAGCTACTATAATCAGGCTCAGTTTGATAATGCAATTTCTGAATATAAGGAAGTTCTAAGAATTGACCCATACAATAAAGCGGCTCGCCGCGGTATGGAGAAAGTGAGCGTAGCGAAAAGCGATTACTATCGTGCTGCTTATGACGAAACCAGAGCAACTATGCTCATGGAAGTAGACAGAGCTTGGGAGTTTACTATTCCGCCAAATCTCCCAACTAGTCAAACTACCGTTGGGACTGGGATAGAGATTAACGAAAATCCAGCACTCTACCTCAGACGTAAGCTTCAGAGAATCCAGCTCGAAAACGTAGATTTCACAGAAGACGCAACAGTGAAGCAAGCGATTGATATCCTTCGCCTCCGTGCTCGTGAACTAGACAATGATGAGTTAGATCCAAATAAGAAAGGTCTTAACTTCGTATTTCGTGATCGTGGGGTAACATTAGATGCTGGTGCTCTAGATGGAGATGATGGTGCAGGGTTCCTCGACACAGGTAAGATTGAAAACATCAAACTTGGGGGTCTTAGACTGCGTAACGTTCCTCTCGGTGAGGCTCTCAGACAGATTTGTGAAGCTACTGGACTTCGTTATAAAGTAGAAAACTACTCAGTAGTTCTTATGAGAGCGACTGATCTTGACGATACAGAGCTTTACACAAGAACATTCCGTGTTCCACCAGATTTCAAGACTCTACTAGACAGCGGCGACAGTGGCGGTGGTGGTAGCTATGATCCATTTGAAGATAGTAGTGGTGCTACAGCTGAGAAATCAGCGAAAGAGCTTCTAGAGGCTTCTGGTATTCCATTCCAAGCTGGTTCATCTGCGATTTTCTCAAGAGCTCGTGCTGTTCTTACAGTCCGTAACTCTGCGAACAATCTCGACATGATCGAAGCTCTTGTGGAAGACATTAGAAACAGGAAGCCTAAGCAGATTAAGCTGCTTACTAAGTTTGTAGAAATTAACCAAGAGAACACCGACGAACTCGGCTTCGATTGGATCATTTCTCCATTCGGTGTTTCTGCTAATTCAACATTCCTCGGAGGAGGCACAGTTGGAAACGGCATACCAAGAACAGCTGCTGACTTCGGCAACAGTCCTATAAGAACAATCGATGGTATTCCTGCGATTGCTAACCAGAACGTGTCTAATACGACATCAAGTGGTCTCCGCACAGGTGATTATGCGGTCAGCCGTGATAGTATCGATGCATTCCTTAACAATTCTAACAGAACAGCTCAAAGTCAATCAGCAGCTCCTGGTATTCTTGCTCTCACTGGCCTCTTTTCAGAGAGTCAAGTGCAGATGATTATGCGCGGATTATCTCAGAAGAAGGGTTCAGACGTTATGACTGCTCCAAGCATCGTTTCTCGCCCTGGTGAGAAAGCGACGATTGAGATCATTCGTGAGTTTATTTACCCAACTGAATACGAACCACCAGAACTTCCTAATACAGTTGGGGTAGGCGGCGGGCTTGGTGGCGATGGCAGAGGTGGTAACCAAGGTGGTAGTATCTTCCCAGTTACTCCAGCGACTCCGACAGCATTCGATAAGCGTAATACAGGTGTTACTCTTAACGTTGAGCCAGGTTTAGGTGACGATGGTTATACTATCGACCTTAACTTTACTCCTGAGATTGTTGAGTTTGAAGGATTCATCAACTACGGATCACCAATTCAGTCGCCAGCGACTGATGGTAATGGTGACCCGATCGTTGTAACAATCACTGAGAACCGTATCGAGATGCCAGTCTTCTCTACCAGACGTGTAGAGACAGCTCTGACTATCTATGATGGACACACTGTTGCAGTAGGTGGACTCATGAGAGAGAATGTTCAGAATGTTGAAGATAAAGTTCCAATACTTGGAGATCTTCCATTCATCGGACGTTTGTTTCAGTCTAAATCTGAGAATAGAATTAAGAGTAACCTCATCATCTTCGTGACAGCTCGTATTATCGATGCGACTGGTCAGCCTGTAAATGGCGGAGCGGTAATCATACCAGAAGGTAACGGGTCAAACGAACTTCTTCCTGAAATTCCTTAATACTCTAACGAGATAAAAACTTCCAAGCGGAACCGTTTATGATTGCGGTTCCGCTTTTTTTATCGGAAATTTTAATGATGAAATCTTTTGGTCTTACAGGTGGAATTGCTACAGGTAAATCCACAGTAGCCAAGATCATGGAAGCCGCTGATTCGGATCTTGTATTATTTGATGCGGACAATTGCGTGAAGCGGTTATATCAGACTCCATATCTGATTGGTAAGTTGGTGGGTATGTTCGGAGAGGATGTGCTTGGTGACGATGGAGGGATAGATCGTTCTATGATGAGAGAAGTGATCTTTTCTGATGAACAAAGGAGGGTTGAATTACAGGAATTCATTCATCCTTTGGTGAGGAAAGAATGTCTTGCTATGCAGGCTGAAGCTGAGCATAGTGGCAACGCATCGCTGTTTGTGGCCGACGTGCCGCTTTTGTTTGAAGGTGGCTTTGACTTTGGTCAGGAGGCAAATCTGGTGGTTGTAGTATCGCAGAAAACGCAAATACAGCGACTAAAAATGAGGAGCGGATTCGATGATGCAACTGTTCTGGCCATTCTTGCGGCTCAATTGCCCATTGCACATAAGTTCATCTGTGCAGACATCGTTCTGTGGAATGAGGGACCGCTTAATGTGTTAGAAGCACAAATTAACAGATTTATAAAACATACAAAATTTACAATATGAATGAACAAAACAAAAATGAGGTGAAGCCACAACCAGTGAGCGAGCCTGATACGCCAGCAACGAATGAAGCTGTTGAAGTGACTCCAGAAGAACTAGCTAAGTCTAAAGCATCGAAGAGGAAACCTGCTACTAAAAAGGTGAAGAAAGCTGAAGAAGTTAAAGAGATCGTGAAAGAGGAGCCTAAGTTCGATATTCCTGATAAACTCGTTGTGAACGAGTTCCGTGAGAAACCATTGGCTGAGTTACATGCGATCATAGATTCTCTTCCGATCAAAAGTCACACGATGGCAATGAAGAGCCAGCTTGTATTCGATATTCTATCATTTTATGCAAAGCATGGAACCGAGCTTGAGGGTTATGGTATCATGGAGCAAGTCAAGGATAACTACGCAATGCTGCGCTGTCCAATACGCTCGTTCAAGACGTCTCCCGATGATCTGTATCTCGGTGGAAATTTAATCAAGGACCACGGTCTGGAAGTGGGTCAGAAGATTCGGGTGAAAATGCGTGCGCCGAGAGGTAGGGATAAATACCTTTCAGCGATGGAGATTCTTACAGTTGAGGATATGCCAGTTGCTGATTATGTGAGGCCTGAGGCTTTTGATAAGCTCACACCTTTGATCCCGAATGAGAGAATCATTTTGGAAAATGGAGTAGAGGGTGGAGTTGGTGTCCGAGTTGTTGATCTCGTAGCTCCGCTTGGTAAGGGTCAGAGAGGTCTGATTGTCGCTCCGCCTCGGGGAGGTAAGACTATTTTGTTGAAGAATATAGCGAAGTCGATTCATGCGAACCATAAGGAAATCGAGCTAATCGTTCTTCTGCTTGATGAGCGCCCTGAAGAGGTGACTGATTTTGAAGAAACTGTGGAGGCTGATATTTTCAGCTCAACATTTGATGAGCCGTCCAAGCGACATTCTCAAGTGTCTGATCTCGTTCTGGAACGAGCCAAGCGTCTCGTCGAGCTGGGTAAAGATGTGGTAGTTCTGCTAGACTCTCTTACTCGGCTTGCCCGCGGACATAATAATTCTATGCAGGCTGGAGTGATCGGCTCAGGTGGTCTTAATCCTAAGGCACTTCAGCAGAGTCGTAAATTCTTCGGTGCTGCTCGAAACGTAGAGGGTGGAGGTAGTTTAACAATCCTTGCGACAGCTCTAGTGGAAACTGAAAGTCGTATGGATGAAGTGATTTTTGAAGAATTCAAGGGCACTGGTAACATGGAGATCAAGCTGGATCAGGAGCTTGCGGAACGCAGAGTGTTCCCGGCGATTCATATTCCACAGAGTGGAACTAGAAATGACGATCGACTTTACCATCCAGATGAAATGCAAAAAGTGTTAGAGATCCGCCGAGTGGTGGCAGCTCTGCCAGTAGGTGATGCGCTCACTACGATAATTAATGCTCTGAATAAAACTCAGAATAATACAGAACTTTTGCTCAAAGGAATCTAATGATTGAAACAACGAAAGATTTAGCTGATTACTTTAGGTCATTTAATGGTGACTTTAGAGCAATGGACCTAGAAGCTGATAGTCTTCACCGTTATAGTGAAAAGATGTCATTGGTGCAGTTTACTGATGGTGAAAATCATCAACTAATCGATCCACTAGCGATCGAGGATATGCAGCCGCTTAAAGATTTTCTAAAGACGGGGAAGCTCTGGATGCATGGAGCTGACTACGATATTGTGCTGATGCGCCGTGATTTAGATATAGTTCCGCCTATGATCTATGATACGCAGATTGGTGCGAGGCTTCTAGGTGTGCAGAAATTTGGCTATGGCGGTCTTGTGGAGCATTACTGTGGAGTGGAGATTAGTAAGAGCTTGCAGAAGACTGACTGGGCGAAGCGTCCGCTTACTGAGATGATGCGTGAATACGCGATCAATGATGTGCTTTATCTGAAGCCTATCGTGGAGAAAATTCTAGAGGGGCTTCATGAAAAAGGGCGCTACGATTGGTTTGTCGAGAGTTGTGAGCAGGCTAGAGAGAAAGTTTTAGACAGACCTATGGCTAAGGAGGATCCTTGGCGTATCTCTGGTTCAGGTAAGCTCCAGGCGAGGGGATTGGCTTATCTTCGTTCTCTGTGGTATTGGAGAGATGAAGAGGCGAAACTTTGGGATAAACCTACATTTATGGTGTGTGGAAACAAGCAGTTGATTGCTTGGGCTCTAGATATCGTTGGTGGCAAGACTCCAGTTTTACCTAAGCATTTTCGTAGCACGAGGAGGAGGAGTTTTGCAGAGGCTGTAGAAGAGGCTAAGAGCCTTTCTGATGAGCTCTGTCCTCAGCGTCCAAAGCCGAAAGGCAAGAGAGTTAAAGATGCTTCATTTGATAAACGTGTCGAGGAAATGCTAGCAAAGAGAGATGCGGTGGCTACTGAGTTAGATATTGATTCGTCATTACTCATTAATAGAGCTCTTTTGGAATCTATTGCGGCTCGAGAGGTGAAGGGTTCTGATGTGCTTATGAAGTGGCAATCTGATGTGCTTGAGTTTTAGTTTTTAGGCATGTTGTAATGAGCTGTTATTTAGTTTGTTGTGGGTGTTTAAGAATATATTTTAAGTGCATCTAAAATTCTAAAAAAAACCAGTAAAAAAAGTCCTGTTTTTATGGTTTTTTTACTGGTCTTTAGAGGGTAAAATTATACCTTCTATGGACACATGTCAGATAATCCAAATGAACCAAAAGAAGAGCCAGAAGTAGCGGATACTAATGTCTCAGGTGAGCAGGAGTATGGAGCTTCTCAGATCGATAAACTCGAGGGTCTAGAAGCTGTCCGTAAACGCCCAGGAATGTATATCGGCGACCCAGATATTAGAGGTCTCCATCACTGCGTATTTGAAGTTATTGATAACTCTATCGATGAACACTTAGCCGGCTATTGTAATACGATCGACGTTTCGCTCAACCTAGACGGATCAATTTCCATCTCCGATGATGGCCGTGGTATTCCAGTAGAGGTTCACCCTAAATTCGGTATCCCAGCGATTGAGTTAGTTCTAACTAGTCTACACGCTGGTGGTAAGTTCGGTCAAGGTGCCTATAAATACTCAGGCGGGCTCCACGGTGTGGGAGCTAAGTGTGTGAACGCTCTTTCAGATTGGTTTGTCACTGAGGTGACTCGTGAGGAAAAAGTCCACCGCATCAAGTTCGAGCGTGGAACGACTACTGAGCAGCTTGCTGTAGTTGGTGATGCTCCAGCTGGTGTGTCGGGCACTAAAGTTATTTTCTATCCAGATGCGACTATTTTCGTAGACACGATTAGTTTTGAGTTTGATCGTCTAGCCACAAGAATGCGTGAACTCGCTTTCCTTAACCCAGGGCTTTCTATCCATCTAGAAGATAAGCGTCCAGAGTCAGCTAAGAAGGGAACATTCTTCTACGCTCGTGGTATTGTAGAATTCGTGGAGCAGCTCGGTGAGAACAAAACTCTCATCCATGCTGAGCCTGTAGAAATTAATGGTAAGCGTGCTGTAGAGATCGACTACGACGGCAAGGTGATGGAAGATGACGTCTTTGCTCACATCGTATTCCAATACAATGATTCGTATAAAGATAACATTCTTTGCTTTGCGAACTCTATTCCAAATGCGGATGGTGGAACGCATCTAACAGGTTTCCGTGGTGCGCTTACAAGAGCGATCAACCAATACGCAAAGACCAATAAGATTCTTAAAGATAAAGACCCATCACTTTCAGGCGATGACGTCCGTGAAGGAATCGTTTGTGTGATTTCAGTCAAGATGCCTAACCCGAGATTCAGTTCTCAGACTAAAGGTAAGCTAGTCAACGCAGAGATCGAAGGTGTTGTGACCTCTATCGTTTACGAAGGTCTCCAAGAATACTTTGATGAGAATCCTAATCTAGCGAAAATGATTATCGATCGTGCTGTGAATGCAGCTCGTGCTCGTGAGGCCGCTCGTAAGGCTCGTGAAACTGTTAGAAAGTCTGTCATGTCAGGTGGCGGTCTCCCAGGTAAGTTGGCTGACTGTTCTGAGCGTGACCCGGCTAAATCCGAGATCTATATTGTGGAGGGTGACTCGGCTGGTGGTTCTGCCAAATCTGGCAGAAATAGAATCAACCAAGCTATCTTACCGCTCCGTGGTAAGGTGATCAATGTTGAGAAAGCTCGTTTACATCGAGCTCTCCAGAATAAGGAAATTCAGGCGATGATCACAGCGATCGGAGCAGGAATCGGTGATGGAGACCAAGAAGGTGCATTTAACGTAGAGAAAGTTCGCTACCATAAAATCATCATCATGACGGATGCTGATATCGATGGTGAGCACATCAAAACACTACTGCTCACATTCTTCTGTCGCCACATGCCTGATATGGTCAAGTCTGGCTACCTCTATATCGCTCAACCGCCACTTTATAAAGTGACGCGTAAAAAGCGTGAGGAATACATCGCTGATGATGATGCTCTGAATGAAATTCTCATTCAGCTAGGATCAGAGGACGTGAAGCTACGTCAGTTTGGAACTACTGAGGAAGTTGATACAGATCTTCTCCGCAGTGTGCTCGACACACTCGCTCAGTTGAAGAAATTCACCTCTGCTCTCGAAGGTCACGGCGGAAGTTTCCGTGAGATCTTAGAACGTAAAGTTGATGGAAAGCTTCCAGAATTTATGGTCAGAGTGAGGCGCGGAAATGAAGAGTCTGTGCATTACTTGCATGATGAAGCCGCTCTCGAAGCATTCGCTGCTGAGAATCGTGACTTACGTCTCGCTAATGAAGATCTTACTGAAGAAGAGATAGAATCCTACAAAGTGACTTACGATGGTCAGCAACGACGTGCAGTGAAGAGAGATCTTAACGAATCCGCTGCTATCAGCAAGATCCTCGGACGTCTCAATGAGTTCGGACTCGCTACAGATCCATTCTTCTCTGACGACAAGCCAGTGTATGAGCTCATCGAAGGTGGTGGTGACGGAGATGGTCCAGTGCCAGTGTTTAATCTCTTCGAGATCCTCACACGTGTATTGGAAATCGGCAGAAAAGGAATGCGTATCCAGCGATTCAAGGGGCTAGGTGAGATGAATGCTAAAGAATTATTCTCTACCACCATGGATCCCCAGAGAAGACAGCTACTCCAAGTCAGACTGGATGAAGATAATGAAATCGAAGCGGATAGAATGTTCGATATCCTTATGGGAGATGTGGTGGAACCTCGTAAGAGGTTCATCGAAGACAACGCTCTCAATGTAAGAAACCTCGATGTTTAAAAAATGTCGCATAACATATTATCATCACTAATTTCGTTTGCTGAAAATCCAACGAACAAGTTAGAAAAACCATTAGAAACTAGCTCGAATAGAGCTAGTTCTATGGGTGATATGTTAGAGTTTTATGTTAAGCGGTTTCTTTCAAAGAGCTTTGATATAGATAGCAAAAAAGAGCTTTTAAATAAGTTTTCTAAAGTGTTTTCTTATACGGGTAATCACTACAACCCTCCACACGCTATGTTCCGTGGAGGTGATGCTATAAGAGTTTTCACTGCAAAAACATTAACATCAAAAATTAGTGTTTATGCTCACTTGCCTTGGAGGTCCTTAGAGTCATCAAATCCTGATATTTCAAAATATTGTGGACAGGCAGAAGATTGGTCGGTGAAGGATGTATTGTATTGTATTGGAAATCTTAGTGAGGATCAGAAGTCTTTTAAAACTCTATGGATTGTTGATGCTAGATGCTACATTTCTGGTCAAGAGACATATCTGCAATATTTGTCTAGTAGTGCTGATGATATGGAGGTTGCAAAACCTATATGGATGGCTAACCATTGGACGTTGAAGAACCCCGAAGAAATATTTGGGGGTCTTTCTATTAGGGATGAAGTTGTTGAGGAATCTGATTTTACTGTAAAGTTGCTATTAAGTAGAGAAAAGTACGATAAACTTAGTAAGAATGGTTTAGGGGATAAATTGACTGAGATGATCCCTTTAAGATTTGTTGAGGTGCGTAACCCTAAACCCTGTAATAAATGCTCAGAAATGGAGGCTGTTTATATGGAGATCAAAGTAGATAAAAATGATGAATAATATAGAGTTCCAATTTTTTCCAAGATCTCAAGGTTTAACAACTTCTATGGAGGAGGTGGTTGAGTGCTTTGAAGCGAACTCATCTAAAATTCAATCTGCGGAGTATAACTTAAACAGCAATGATGTACTGGAAGAGCTTCGTCCTAGTTTGGAAAAAATAGGCTATAAAGTAGAAAAGGGAAAAAAGAAGTTAGAGAAAATATCTGTACCTGTTTTATTTGGGAGAGGCGATCAACCTGACAAATACTTTTATGCTGATGCAGTAAGTAATGATAACAGTATTGTGATAGAAGTCGAAGCGGGCAGAGCTGTAGATAATAACCAATTTCTGAAGGACATTTTTCAAGCATGTATGATGTATGAGGTGGAGTACCTTGTAATTGCAGTGCGCAAAGATTATAGAGGGCAGAATGATTTCGAGAAAATTTATACCTTTTTAGAAACGCTTTATGTGTCCAGTCGATTAAACCTGCCTTTAAAAGGAATCTTGTTAGTAGGTTATTAAATAAATTTAAATAAGAAAAGATAATGAACGAAAATATAAAAGTAGTAAACGTAGCGAACGAGATGTCGAAGTCCTTCTTGGATTACTCGATGTCTGTGATTATTTCTCGTGCCTTGCCAGATGCACGTGACGGACTCAAGCCTTCACAGCGACGTATCTTGTATGCGATGCACAATGACCTATCCCTAACACCTTCTAAGGCGCACTTGAAAAGTGCACGTATTGTGGGTGACACGATGGGTAAGTATCACCCACACGGTGATAGCGCTATCTATACGACATTGGTAAACATGGCTCAGCCATGGACGATGCGTGAGATACTTATTGATGGTCAGGGTAACTTCGGTTCGGTGGAAGGTGATGCCGCAGCGGCAATGCGATACACTGAGGCCAGACTGACTCACATGGGATCTGCCATGATGATCGATCTGGAGAAAGAAACTGTAGATACTACGGCGACTTATGACGAGACTCGTCAGGAGCCAGTGGTCTTACCAGCAGCGATTCCTAACCTCCTAGTTAATGGTGGAACAGGTATTGCGGTGGGTATGGCGACTAACATTCCTGCTCATAACATGGGTGAAGTGATCGATGGTGTCTGTGCTCGTATCGACAATCCACAGCTTACTTTTGAGGAAGTGAAGCAGTATATTAAGGGCCCTGACTTTGCGGGGGCTTGTGAAATTCGTGGTTTCAAGGGGATTGATAATTATTTCCGAACTGGTAGAGGTAGTGTGAAAATGCGTGGAACGATGGATATCACTGAGAAGGCTTCAGGGGTTTCTGTTATTACTATTACTCAGGTGCCACATGGTGTGAACCGTGCGACTCTTCAGTTAAGAATTGCAGAACTAGTTAGAGAGAAGGTTCTGTTAGATATTTCAGGAATGCGTGACTTGTCAGATGATGAAACTCGTATCGAGATCACTCTTAAGCGTGACGCTCGTCCACAGGTTGTGGTGAATCAGATTTTCAAACTGACTGCGATGGAGACATCATTCGGTGTGAACATGCTCGCTATTCATGAGCGTCGCCCGAAGCAGATGTCAGTCCTTGATTGCTTAGATGCATTCATTGAACACAGACGTGAAATCATTATCAGAAGAACTCGCTACCTACTTAAGAAGGCTGAGCTTCGTGCTGAGAACTTGGAGGCATTCCTTCTCGCTCTTGGTCATCTTGACGATTTCATCAAGATCATCCGTGATTCCCAAAACCGTGACGAAGCTAGAGAGGGTATCAAGAGATACGATTTCTCTACTGCTACTGCTGAGGCTTTAGGGATTCTTATTCGTGGACAAGTTTCTGTTGAAGATGATCGCTACGTATTCACAGATCGTCAGGTGAATGCCATTCTTGAGCTTCGCCTTTACCAGCTTACTGGTATGGAGCGTGATAAGGTTAAGGGTGAGTATGATAATCTTCTAATCGATATCAAAGATTTCCTCGACATTCTTGCGAAAGAAGCTCGTGTTCTTACTATCATTAAAGATGAGTTGTTAGAGATCAAAGAAAAGCATGCGACACCGCGTCATTGCCCAATTCTTCCTGATGAAGGCGAGATTGCTATTGAAGATCTCATCGCTAACGACGGCATGATCGTGACACTTTCTAATAAGGGTTATATCAAGCGCACACTGTCTACTGATTACCGAGTTCAAGCTCGTGGCGGTAAGGGCGTGAAGGGTCTAGAGACTAAGTCTGCGAACAAGAGTAAGGATGAGGAGCAGGACTTTGTAGAGCACCTCTTCTCAGCTCAAGCGCATGATTATCTCATGTTCTTTACGAATACTGGACGAGTTTATGTAGAGCGTGTTTATAGCTTACCAGAAGGTTCTAGAGCATCGAAAGGGCGTAGTATTAAGAACGTTCTTAACTTGCAGACTGACGAATCTATCGCAGCGACTCAGAGACTTGAGCGTCAGTTAGACGAAGATGGTAATGACATCACACTTGAGGGTCATGATAAGTTTGTAATGTTCGCAACTCGAAGCGGTAAGGTGAAGAAAACAGCATTAGCTGACTTCAAGAACTACCGTAAAGATGGAATCATTGCGATTAAGTTAGATGAAGGTAACACTCTAATTGATGTTCGTATCACGAATGGAAGTGATGAAGTGATCCTGGTGACTCGTAAGGGTCTCTCACTTAGATTCACTGAAGATCAAGCTCGTTCACAAGGTCGTGCAACAGCTGGCGTTGGTGGAATTAAGCCAGTGGGTGATGACTACGTTGTCGGTATGGCAATTGTGCATCCAGAAGGAACACTGCTAGTAGCTTCTGAGAATGGAATCGGTAAGAGATCACCATTTGATGACTACAGAGCACAGACAAGAGCTGGTAAAGGTATCATCACGATGAAGGTCACTGAGAAGACTGGAGAAGTAGTTTCTGCTGCGACAGTATTCCCAGACGATGAACTCATGTTGATGACATCTGATGGTCAATCTATTAGAATCCGCTGTGCTGATATCAGAGAGTGCGGTCGAAATACTCAGGGAGTGAAACTCGTCACGATGAAGGAAGATGTTAAGCTGTTAGACATAGCGAGAGTGATTCCTGATGATGAAGATGAGATCACTGATGAAGCAGGTTCGGAAGAGTCTTCTGAGGAGACAGAGGTTGATTCAGATACTCAAGAAGAGACAAGTTCAGAAGAATAGTTCTCACTTAACTCTAAGATAATTTAGCCCGCTGCGATAAATTCGTAGCGGGTTTTTTCTTTATCTAGATTTCGTTTACAATGAACGAAAATGAATAATCCTGATGGAGCTAGTGCTAGCTGGGGGAGTATTACTTATTAGCCTCAATCTCAGTGCTGGTGCTGGAGAGGTAAATAATAGCTGTAGTGCCCACGAATCCTACAAAAACGAGCAAGATGACAAGCATTGCGAAGCATGATTTCATAAAACGGATAGTAATGAGGAAAGTGGTGACGTCCAGTGTGAATTCTAGGTATTTTAGTGTGATGAGTAGTTTTCTACACTACGATTTGTATGTGTGTGGCGCAGGATAAAGGTTACTGATCTTTTTCACGAACTCTGATTCTGAAGTTCTGTGAGAACTCTCAACCAAAATTTAGCACCTTCATTTTGGCTCACCCATAAGCCTAAAACCTCCTTATGACCTTCTAAGTTAACGCCTAAGGCAACATACACAGCATGATTACTGACGGCTCCCTTCGATCTGACCTTGACCACCAAAGCATCGAGATCGATGATAGGATAAACGCTATCCAACGCTCGATTGCGCCAGTGCTTTACATCCTGACTTACTCAAATGAAAGTCATCATCGCTAGCCCTTATGTTTTGACTTTACTCCGATCCAAGGGCTGATACAATCCTAGGCACAATGAAGTGCAGGACAGGGTTGGTTTTGACTTTACTCCGATCCAAGGGCTGATACAATCTATACCTCATTGCCCTATTGTTATTGCTCGTTTTGACTTTACTCCGATCCAAGGGCTGATACAATCTATACCTCATTGCCCTATTGTTATTGCTCGTTTTGACTTTACTCCGATCCAAGGGCTGATACAATAATGGACAGCTATGAAAAAATGAAATTAGAGTTTTGACTTTACTCCGATCCAAGGGCTGATACAATTCCTGAAGTTGCGTTATCAATCTGAACCGCGTTTTGACTTTACTCCGATCCAAGGGCTGATACAATTTAGCTCTTGCGCTGGATGGTGAAAGTTTTGTTTTGACTTTACTCCGATCCAAGGGCTGATACAATCGGATATAATTATGGACAACGCCACTCAATGTTTTGACTTTACTCCGATCCAAGGGCTGATACAATTTATTTTGCCAGCGTTGTCTTACATCGGTGGTTTTGACTTTACTCCGATCCAAGGGCTGATACAATCAACGTCTTTCCAGTATTGACTACTAAGTGTTTTGACTTTACTCCGATCCAAGGGCTGATACAATGTTAATTGCTTAATTCCGACGCCAACATTAGTTTTGACTTTACTCCGATCCAAGGGCTGATACAATTGTTATGGGTGTGTTGATTGCTCCGATTGTGTTTTGACTTTACTCCGATCCAAGGGCTGATACAATGGGATTGGATTAGAGTCAACTATAGAGGATGTTTTGACTTTACTCCGATCCAAGGGCTGATACAATGCGATTTGATTTGCTGGCAGATTGGGATAAGTTTTGACTTTACTCCGATCCAAGGGCTGATACAATTTGGAGGAATAATGGCAACTTTGCAAGCAGGTTTTGACTTTACTCCGATCCAAGGGCTGATACAATAATATTTTCACAACTTCATAATGATAATGAGTTTTGACTTTACTCCGATCCAAGGGCTGATACAATAGAAAGACGCACGCTTAGTCAATAAGCGTGTTTTGACTTTACTCCGATCCAAGGGCTGATACAATCGACAACATTCCGATTGCCACCGTTAGGAAGTTTTGACTTTACTCCGATCCAAGGGCTGATACAATGCTGCCCTGATGTTCCAGGTGTCACTTCTTGTTTTGACTTTACTCCGATCCAAGGGCTGATACAATCTTATGAAGCTGAGTTAGAAAAAGCTGAGTGTTTTGACTTTACTCCGATCCAAGGGCTGATACAATTCCATCAAGCCTGGACCGGCAACATTATATGTTTTGACTTTACTCCGATCCAAGGGCTGATACAATGTCAAGGCGGCGGTGCCTGGGTCTACAGCAGTTTTGACTTTACTCCGATCCAAGGGCTGATACAATTTATAACAATGCGGCATACTCTCGGCGGTTAGTTTTGACTTTACTCCGATCCAAGGGCTGATACAATCTACACTCGCTGCAATCGCTACACTCCCAGGTTTTGACTTTACTCCGATCCAAGGGCTGATACAATGAGAAAGAAAATGAAAGGAATGAAGGATGCGTTTTGACTTTACTCCGATCCAAGGGCTGATACAATGCTTATCAACACAAATTAACCAGAGTTATTGTTTTGACTTTACTCCGATCCAAGGGCTGATACAATAGCTCACACCTAATCTTGAAGACGGGACGGGTTTTGACTTTACTCCGATCCAAGGGCTGATACAATGCTTGGGAAGTTCAGTAATAAAAGTATTGGTTTTGACTTTACTCCGATCCAAGGGCTGATACAATAGGTTGACAAGATGTTTGATCTAAGCCTATACTCTGTCAAGTTATCAACCCTTGGATCGGAGTAAAGTCTTAACTAATTTTTACCAATCTAGCCACTGCCTAGCACGCTAGATTGGTATTTTTTTACTTTTATTTAGGCTGATTATTACCAGAATTCTATTTGCTCAGGCATCTGTTCATCGAATGTATGATTACCAGTGGCTGTGTTTGACCCTATAATATTAACGCCTTCTTGCCATTGCCTATCAGTGAGGAAAAGAGCACGGACAAAACCATCGGGTGGGCAGAGAAATTTAATTCTTTCGGAATGCTTAGAGAGACGTTCATAGGAGACTCCTGCCCGAGTGTATATAGAGTATTGCACCATGCTGTAGCCATCATCAAGTAAATCATTCCTGAATTTAGTGGCTTGCTTTTTTTGCAAATCAGTCATCACAGGTAAATCGAACATTACTAATAGCCAGCCCATTTTGTATTCAGATTTTTTTTCCGGAAGTTGTATCATTATTCATACTTGATTTTGGGAAACTCGGTAACCAGAGGTTTTTTATGTCTTTCTTGCTATAAGTTCTGGCCAATGAGGATGCAGATTTGTCTATTGCATTGATTAATTTCAGAGAATAGCGAGGGTGGTCAACACGTATGTCACGTAGCTTTTTACCCACTAATTCGCACCATCCATCAAAGTTGGGGGAGTCTGCCTGAGAGAAGTATTCGGCCAAAACTAGGTCAATATAAGCTCTGAATGGCTCTACAAAATCATAGACTAGAGGATCTGCTCGATAACGGGTGACATGGCATACACCTAGTTGACAAATGAGACCATGAGCAAGAAGAGCCTGATGACAAAGAGTTGTCAATACCGTGTAACCGTAGTTAAGCATCGCATTAGGAGGGGTATCTAAGTGTCTATCTCGGTTCATTCTACCAACTCCTATACCAGGGAAGTAATAACCCCAGTAGTGTCTAGCCGCATTCCCTTCATCTAATTGCGGAGATTTTAATATAGTCCAGAGCTTGTGATCAGTAACCTTTAGAGAGTCTAAGACACAAGCATGGTTATATACTTTCTGATAGAGTAGTTTTTTCCAGAGCTGTTTATTGAGAACTCTGGGGCGCTCTAGCTGTTGATTGACACAGTCTTTATCAATGGTCTTGGGTAAGGGTAAACTTTTTCCTACTGGCTCATACTTCTCGTTACAATGAAGTATAGAGCTACCTTGCTCTAGCAGGCTTGAAAACGCTGCTGAGCTAATCACAACACCTTTGGCAGCGATTATCACAGCATGCACGTCTTCTAATGCTATAGATTTCTCGGAATATTCTCGATGATCATTATCAGATTTCGGAAGCTCTAAGTCGGCCGTTTTAATCGATGGTTGCTTGAGGATAAGACGACCCCTTTTTTTGCTAAGGAAGGATCTATGGGTGCGTATATGGATGATGTGATATGACATTATCAATCAATTTTCTCGAGTGGCAATTACTTAATCATTTCACTTTAGTAAGGCCTGCATTGACTAAATGACTGATGACCATTGGTTTGAATTTTTCCCCTACTGCATTAGTGAGCTTTATTTGTCCTTGAGAGTCTAGACTATTTAGAATGTATTGTCCACTGGGTATAACTGTTTCACCAGCTGAAGCAGTCTCCGAGATAGAGACGTGGCATCCTGAATAAAAGAAATCAATTATTTTCTCAGTGTCTGGATCATTATCTATCTCTGCATACACATCTGCTTTCCTCTGGAAGGCGTAGACACTTTTAGCCAGATACTTACCTTTAGAGTTTTTGTATATATAATAACCCTTGTGTGTCTTTGTGCAGCGGTATGCACCATTTTGATCTTTAGACAAATCTAGGTATTTATCTGCATTTCCAACAGATCCTCTGTAATGTTGCGGATACGAACCATTAGCTAGAGTGAGATTTTCACAAAATTTGAACCATTCATCTTTGGTTGGTTTAGGATTACTAGTATAGAAGCCTTCTATGACATTTTTTATTTCAGATGGTTCGATCTTCTCAAGCTTCTTTGCGGGCGTCTCTGGGGAATAGACTATTTTATAATTCTTTGTTTCAAATGGTAAATCTCTGATTAATCGTCGCAGATATACCTTGTTACCTTTTTTACTATAAATAGTATCTAAAAATGCGGGGGCTGTTTTTCCTTCTTTGAAAGGAAATACGTCATCAAGTACCTTGGAAAAGTAATCCTTGGCATGTTGAGACTTTATTTTTGATACGGCTCTCTTTTTCAATGATTTTCTCATTTTAGTATCAGCATTTATGAATTCTGAACTGTCTTTAATTGCGCTAAGAACAGTTTCCTTGTGTGTCTGCGACTCACCTATGATGTGCGGATCGAAGTTATAGAAGCTGCGCTTTTTCTTATCTACGGTCCAATGCGGGAGCATCGATAATATCATAGCGTCTAGAGCATGATGGCGTTTGTCACTTCTGTTCTTTTTATCTAGCCTCACCTCTGCTTTCCTAACGTTCTGAATCGCTTGTTTTCTAGTTTCTGCATCTTCAGGGTCAGTATTATCCCGACTCTTTCTAGCTTTATGTAGAGCGGTATAAGCATCCTTGTTTTCTAGTAATGTGTATAGTCCATAGCGTCTTCCAACTTGACTTGTTAATGCTCCTGGGGTAACGACTACGCGTTGCTGTTCATTTTCAGCATTCACCTTCCACCCAAAATGTAGACAAGTGATCTGTTTCGCAATTTTAGCTATCCATGAGGTTTCCGCTAGTTTTTGATAACTCTCTACGAGCTCTTCTGCATTAGGGCTAGTGAGTAGCTGAATCTTCTTGTTTGATTTATTATTATCATAAGTCTCTCTTACTCTATCTATATATCGTTGCCACTGTTGTGGTTTATCCTCATCATGGAGCCATTGATAAGGAGTAAGTTTATCCTTATCTTTATTTGCTGCAGGAGTAGTAAGACAGAGGTTATAGAATTGGTCAGAACCTCCTAGAGATCTAGGGACAATGTGCTCTATTTCTAGCTCACCAAGATTAATGCCTTTTAGTGGATCACCAGAATATGGGCATACCCATTTTTGCTCCTCAAGTAGTTGCCGCTTTTTTATATTCTTTGTTGATCCCTTTTCTTCGACTATATATTTTTCTCTATTCTTGCGATTATCTTCCAGTAGTTTTTTAAGCTTTTCTTTAGCCTTTTTTCCCATAAAATCATCTCTGACTAGCTCTAGGACAACTCTGTCTGGAGTACCGAGTGTCTTTTCCATGTGTTGAATTTTTTTCCAGAAGAAGGTTAAGCGATGTCTTACGACTGGGTTATTCTGTAGACCAATAAGTTCTTGGATCGCTTGGAACCTAGTTTCTTTAGGCCGACCTACTAAGGCGTTATATTTATTTAGCGATGTGTCTGGAATATATAGCTTATCCCATGTATCACCCATTTCAGAGGCGCAAAGGAATGAAAGGTCATCAGTAGTGAGATTATAGGATTTACCTCCATTGAGCTGAAGTTCAGTTCTGAGGTCTTTATAGTCATCAGAAAGTAGTAGAGCTTTAGAAAAATCATCAGGGCTTAGTCCAGATAGTATAAGAGCTTTAAGAATTTTACATGCTGGACGTGAAAATTTGCTTCTCCCTTCAATATTGGCCACTTCGATCTCCACTTTTTCGCCCTGAAGCTTCCAGGTCTTAGGTAGCATTTTGATGAGATATTTACTTAATTGAGTTTTTGTTAATTTAAGATATTTAGCATGAGCACTAATGGCTTTAAGGTTTTCTGTAGGATGTGTCTCTATAGCCTTGAGTAGTGCTTTTGTCCCAAGATCAGATTGATTTTTAAGAATGTCTTTGATGTTTTGAGCTGATAGTACCTGAGAAAGACCAGCCTTATCAATGAATCTTAAATTTTTGAGCTGTAAGAGAAAACTTATTTCACTTGGTAGTAGAGTGTCTGGAATAATTGTTCCTGCTCTCATTCTAGGCATTGCTCTAGCTACTTTGAATTTAGGAAAAAGAGTGCAGCTATTTACCTGTCTGTTGTCGAAATTAGGTATTTTCTGCCCTAGTACTCCTGACCAGTCAGTTGCTTTACCTTGAATTAATTTTTGACCTTTGTCACTCAGTGTCTGTTTGATTTTTTTCGAGCAGGTTGGATATTTAGAAGTCTGATTTTTGATGTAAGATGCGTATTCGACTTCTCCAATTCCATGAATGAAGGCGTTCACTTTCCCTTTCAATGCTGGGAGCTGCTTTTCAGCCTCTAGATAAAGTTGACGTAGCTCTTGTTCGACTATTTTTCTAGGGTAGACAGCAGGTAATTTGAGTGGTAATACTAGATCTTTGTTGGGATTAGGATCATCAACACTGCTTTCTTCTTTTGTATTCTGAGCTAGGTGTGTAATACGTAAATTAAATTGATCAGGGCTTTTGGGAGACCAGAGGTGCATGCGTTTACATTCCCAGAAGCATGGAGATCGGTGATCTTCTGGAAGCGAGTGAATGACTTCTTGGATTCCTGTGGCTCTTAAGCTGTTTGCTTTACTGTCCTCATCTTCTTGATTATTCTCAACATCTAGTTCCGCCGTCATTTCTGTAACCCCACGTTTCCATGGAACGTCTGAATCATACCCTCGTTTTTGTATAGCGGAGTGAAAGGCTTTGAATATTTGCCAAGGCTCAAGAGATTCACCTTTATATAACATACAACGTAAGAGGGCTCCACAATAGGCTGTTTGATCATCTTTTGCTGGGAACTCTCTCTTCAACTGATCATCTCCTTCTGAGATACATCTCCAGACTCCTTTTTGTTCAAATCTATCGCAGTTAGAGTCATTGCAAGTCTTTTGTTTTTTCCCTTGGTGTCTATCCTTGTAAAGTATTGTGTCACACTCAGGGCATATAAAAGCATTTTGCTGTCCGTATAAGACGGCTTCTTTGAGATTATGACTGATGAAGAATTTTCTAAGTGAATCCTCTCTAGCATGATGAGCCTCTCTATTTCTTAATTGCCTTCTAGCCTTTGCAGCATCCTTAGTTGAAGCGAATTCATCATCAAAAATTAAGGACTCGACTAAATCAAATTCGTAAGATTCTTTGAAACTGTGAGCAGCGACACCAAGAGAGGAAGTTCCAAAATCAAAAGCAAATATTTTCATTCATGGGGAATACAATATATCTTTGCTCTGTCTACACAAAAATCTACGAAGAACCCGTTTTCTAAAGTAATCACATGTTTTTTAGTAGCCCAATCGACTATAGATGATGTTAAGGGTGCTTCTGTGTTAGGCTACTGAGCCTAATAATCTAATAGCAAAAATAGCGAGGTAAGCAAAGATTAATCCCCATCTGATTTGTTGCCTTTCTTCTACTTTGTCTAGGGGGATGTAGGGGTTTCGAATGATGTAGAGTTCACGGCTGCTGAATTTTTGGTCAGTGATGGAGCATTGGTGTGCTCGAGATTTAATAGACCAGGATTCAGGGAGTGGCATTTTGGGGTGTGAAATTTAGTTTTTTGGGAGGAGGTTTTTGATTGTCTGGTAGATCGGTTGGCCGGTCATTCTGCGGTAGAAGAAGGTGAGGGCGATAAGTATGAAAAGGGTATTTGTCGCCCAGGCAGCTACGAATGGTGGGAGGTGTCCAGACTCCCCTAGGGTAGGGAAGACGGTGGAGCAGAAGATCATGCCGGCACAGAGGAAGATAGCTACTGCGACTCCTCCGCCAACTCCTCGTCTGGTGAAAACGATGCCAAGTGGAGCAGCTAGCAATATCGTGATGAGGCAGATGAATGGCTGGGCATAGCGGTAGTAGAGATGGGTCTGGTAGGAGCGTCGGTCGGAGAGTGGGTGATCACGGTTGTTCATTAGCCAGCTTTTGAGTCCTGGGATTCCGAGAAATGGAGGTTTAAGGCCGGGTTTGACGATTTGGTAGGGGGTTTCTTGCCAGTTTTTTGTGACGTAGCCTTTGGTGAGGCTAATGGTTGGCATTTTGTATTTAGTGAGGTTGATGAGATCGATTGTGGTGGGGTTTTTGAGAGTCCAAGTCCGGGTTTCGTTTGACCAGAGAGCCTCTTCTGCGATGATTTTGGCTATAGCTTTGCTGTCTTTGAGTTCGATAATTTCTACCGAACGGAGGGGCTCGCCTTGAGAGTGGTTAAAGGGGAAAATTCCTACATACCATTGCCTGGTGTCGCTGTTGTTTTGGTAAACGACAGCTTCTGCTACGGCGAGGGGTTGATCTTTGGCTTCTCGGAGGATCTGGTCTTCTTGGCTTTGGGAATGGGGGGACCAGTGGTAGTTGAAGATGAAGTAGATGATGGTGCAGATGAGTCCAATGCCTATGAGTGGACGGATGAGTCTGACCACGCCTCGTCCAGTCTGGATAATGGAAACGATTTCCTGGGACTTGGACATTTTCCCCAGCGCCCAGAGGAGTGAGAGCATGAGTGAGTATGGTAGTATGAAGACGATGAGGGCAGGGAGCTTGATGATGTAGTGCTTCATCATTAGTTCGCCGGCTCTGGAGGATTGGTGGAAGTCTGATATGTTGTCCTGTATGTCCTCTAGCATCATGATGCAAAAGAGAGCACCGAAACAGATGACGAAGCAGTTTAGGAAAATACGGACTGTGTAGCGGTCGAGTGTGTCGAGGCAGTAGTAAAGTATGCTACAGAGGAACGGTAGTAGACACATGAGACCCAGTAAATAAACACGGATTTGGTGTGCTTTCTTATCAGAGTCTGGGTAGCCGATGAATTGTGTTTCGACGGTATTTTGCTCGTAGGGGATCAGCTGACTACCTGCTATTACTCCGAGGAGGAGGAGAACGAGAGGTATCAAGTATTTCTTAAAGGCTGCCATGTTAGATGATGCCGAGCATGGATGATTAGTCCTTTCTGGTCAACTCTACAAAAACATCTTCGAGTGTGCCCTTGCGACGGTGCAGTGTGCGGATCGGCCAGCCATATTGTAAGGCCATTTCGCTGATGCGCTCGCGGGTGTCTGTGCCTGAGTCGCAGAGGATGTTCATTTTGTTCCAGCCGTTTTCCAGTTCAGTAGTGGTGACTTTCTTGACGTGATCTAGTCGTTCGAGTGCTTTGTTGATAGTTTCGCCTTCGCCTTTGATTTCTAAGGTGACTTTGCCAGCAGAACGCATTCCGTTGATGAGATTTTGCGGTGTGTCGGACGCCTTGATTTGTCCGCCATCGATGATGACGATGTAGTCGGCTATCATTTCGACTTCACTGAGGATGTGACTTGAAACGAGGATAGTGTGAGTCTCTCCGAGTTTCTTGATGAGTTTACGAATTGAGCGGATCTGGTTTGGGTCCAGTCCATTGGTCGGCTCATCGAGCACGAGGAGTTGTGGCTTGTTGATGAGTGCGTCTGCTAGCCCTACGCGTTGACGGTAACCTTTAGAGAGGGTTTTGATCATGCGCTTGCGCATGTGGGTGAGTCCGCATGTTTCTAGGACTTCGGTGAGGTGGCTTCTTGCCTTTGATCCTTTGAGACCTTTGAGTTGGGCTCTGAACATGAGGTATTCCTTCACTCGCATATCGTCATAAAGTGGGACGTTCTCAGGCATGTAGCCGATTTGTGCGCGTGCTTTGATAGAGTCCTTATAGATGTCAAATCCAGCGATGGATGCTGTGCCAGATGTAGGAGGAAGGTAGCCGGTGAGCATTCTTAGTGTGGTGGTTTTCCCAGAGCCGTTGGGACCTAGGAAGCCGACCACTTGGCCTTTACCTACTTCAAATGATAGGTCTTTGACCGCTGTGAATCGGCCGTATTTTTTGGTTAAGTTTTTGATTTCGATCATGAAGTTGGTTTATTATCGGATTCTCTGGCAGCCTACTTTTCCCAAGCCCTTGTAATTTGAGAGGAATCTAACTGTTATTGATTGTATTATTTGACTTTTTCTAGGGATTTATCGCTGGTTTGTGCTTGTGGTTTGATAAATTAATTGATGTTAATCCTTTTGAGTGTCTTGTCTGGGTTCTACGCCACTAATAACGCAGAGCGATCTATATTGTATGGTTAAATTACAGAGGGCATTATGCTGTCTGGCTCGTTGTATTCCAATCTTTTTAAATAGATCGGCTCCCATGTATTTCATCCTGCCAAATACATGTTCAGCTAGCACCCTCATACGGCTCACAGTCTTATTAAATCGTTGTTGCTGCTCAGTCAGAGGTTTATTCCGATAGGCTTTAGCGATGATGAAGTCTTCTAAATTGTGATCCAGCATTACTGGCTTATTTTTCTCTGACTTGTAGGCACTATCAGCTAAAATAGCCTGGTCTTTCTGGTCTAACATTTGATGAAAACAGCTAAATAGCTGATTACTTTCATCACGTCCGTCCTTCTCAATGAGTTCTTTAAAATCCCAAATCGTTTTAGCATCTGGAATGTGGTCACCCATTTGAAGATCTAGGAAGTTCATAAAACTAAGTCGATCGCCTATTTGATACTCCGTTGCATCATCACTGAGTCCGTGGAAGCTTTGAAGAATAAGGATTTTAAACATTAGAAGAGGATGAAAAGGTAAATTACCACCTTTACTCCAATCCTTCTTATCTGTCACTTGGATCAGTGTAGCCAGGAAAGCATCCCAATCGATGATCGTTTTAAGCTTTAAGACACCAACAGTGCGCTTAGTCATCTTTTGCTGGTGCTCAATGGCTGAGAATAAATTGTCAGCTTTTTCATGCTCTCGGAAGTTCATAAGCTCAATTTAATCTATCAGACAAATTTGAAAACATTAAAGCGGAATTATTACAGGTTGACAGAGGTTCCCTTTATAATACATAGGCAGCTTCGGCTAAAGTCGGGGATGTCCCACAGATCATTAAAACTCAGCTACGGTTAATTGGATGAGTTGTATCATTTGATTGATGTTGAGCAAGCAGATAATGCGACCGCCAATGCCCCCAGGTCTTTCGCATGACGAATCCTGTTGAAGCCACTTTCTGCCCATAACATCCCGCTTGCACTCCAGTGCTTCACATTCCCTGTGGCTTCCGACCAATGCTTTTTGACTGCTTTCTTGATTGCAGGATTACCATCTCGAACAACTAAAAGTGGACGATCCTTTAAGGAGTTAACCCCTCTTTTTGTTAGCCCATATTTTCAGGTAAATTGTTTCGATATTTACGCAATCTATACCGAGTTTATAAGCCTTTCCCGCAATTTGCTCGGGGCTATTTCACTTGGTTAATTCTCTCTCAATATAAGCTTCAATAGTCGGTGTATAGTCGCGTCTCTTGGTTTTAAACTTCTGTCTATCTTGAGCCTTACATTCTGCTAAGTCGTTGCGATATTCCCCGTTTCTGTGGTCACCATTGCTCTTTATTTGACGAGTGATCGTAGACTTATGGCGGCCCAACTGCTTTGTAATAGTTGGTGAGCTTAGGTTTTTACTTAGTAGATGCTCGATAGTATGTCTTTCTTCAGATGTAATGTGCTTCATTTGATCGGGCAGCAATGAAGTAATTACTGAATCAAAAGGGTGCTGAGGCGAGGTTACAACATTGAGTTCTAAGCGGTGAACTTCACGATGTGCTTTTTGCTGAGGCGTAGGATGTCGTCTGCTTTTACTGTGATGGATGCGTTCGGGTCAGTGATCTTTTCACCGTTGATCTGGATGGCTCCTGGGGTGATGGATTGTTTTTTTAGTTCACCATTAGATTTCTTGAGATCGAATGCTTTCTCAAATACTGTTGAGGCAAGAGCTAGAACTGTTAGATCTGCTGGGAGTTCTGATAGGGAGAGCTCTGTGGCTCCAGCTGCGAGGTTTCCGCTGCTCATTTCTTGAGAAATATTCACCGCTGCTGCTGCTTCCTCTTCTGAGTGGTAGCGTGTGGCGATCTTGCGGCCGAGCTCTAGTTTAGCTACACGTGGATCGATAGAGGTGTCACGAGCTTCACCGAGTAGCATGGTGTAGTATTTATCCATGAGGTCGTCTGATATACCCATGATTTTAGCGACCATGTCTTTAGCAGGTTCGCTAATTCCGATGTAGTTGTGAGATGATTTGGACATCTTTTTGGCTCCATCTAGTCCTTCAAGAAGAGGCATGAGAATGACCACTTGCTGTGGCATTCCTTCTTCTTTTTGGAGGTCACGGCCAACGAGGTTGTTGAATAGCTGGTCAGTTCCACCGAGTTCAACGTCAGATTTTACCATGACTGAGTCCCAGCCCTGCATGATTGGGTATTGGATCTCGTGGAGGCGGACTTCTGTGCCTTCTGCTACACGTTTCTTGAAGTCTTCACGCTGGAGCATCTGCTGCATGGTGACTCTTGAGTTGAGCTTGAGCACTTCTTCGTAAGTCATTTTGAGGAACCAGTCGCCATTGTAAACGATTTCAGTTTTCTCTGGATCTAGGATCTTGAAGGCCTGGTCTGTGTAGGTTTTAGCATTGGCTAGCACTTGCTCACGGGTGATCGGTGGGCGAACTGCTGAGCGTCCTGTTGGATCTCCTATGGTTGCGGTGAAGTCGCCAATGATGAGGACAGCAGTGTGGCCGAGTTTCTGGAACTGGCGTAATTTTTCGATAGCGATGGTGTGACCAAGGTGGATATTAGGAGCGGTAGGATCTACGCCGAGTTTAACACGGAGTGGGCGTCCTAGTTCTAGCTTTTCTGCCAGTTCTTTTCTGCTTAGAACTCTGGCTGTTCCAGCGGTAAGTAATGCTAATGCTTCTTTAGTGCTCATGATGTGGCTGGGATAAAGGATTATAGGGGAGGTTTAAAGACTATTTTCTCTGCTTACTTCAATTATTTTAGAAAAATGACGGTGTTGGAATATTATGTTGCTGAATACTTAGTAAAAACTGACAACTCCTTTTATCGATTTACCTGCAAAATCTTGATATTTTCTACGTGATGAGGGTAATGGTATTCGATAGGTCGACCATCTTTGTGAATATAGAAAAAATCTTGTTCAAAATTTCAATAGAGCCATCGGATTTTGTTATTTTAATTTTACCAGTATATGATCCAATCGTGTAGTATTCTCTAATTGCAATGAGAACGACACCAGAGGGGATAATGATATTTGCGGAATTAAATTCGCCATTTTGATTATAAGTGAATCCTGTTTCAATGGCTACAATGTCACCATCGCCTGGATCGAGTCCGTATGTTTCATCATAGAGCTTGAGAATTTTTCCTCGCAGAGGAACTCGACTCTGTAAGCTTTGGCAGAATGTGATGCCTGAGTCCAAGACCATGGCGAACATTCCGTTGATCATGGAGTTGATACATAGCGAGAGGGCTTGCCTCGGGGATTTTTAATACTCTAATTAAAATGTCTAAAAGTCAGATTTAGGCTTATGTTTTTGTGTGCTGAATCTGCCTCCATTGACTTGGCGTAGAGGATCGAATAGGGCGTCCATGCCTACGTCCTTGATCTCGCAGACCATAAGCATTCCCCTAGCTGACCTTTAGGGAAGCCTCTTTCTCTAAATCATGATAGGTATTCTGGAGGGAGACCCATGATGGGCACCCCTTTTGGAGGATAGTTTTTTGGTCCAAATTTACCGAATGGCATGAAAGTAGATCCGATGTCAGCGAGTAGTCGCCTGAAGTCTTCTCGGTCTATTTCAGTGAAGTCCATGGTCTAGTTTGATTTAAATGATGCACTGAGTATACAGACGTCGTCGTTAAAGATTTTTTGCGAAGCGTAGTTTCGCAGTGACTCTACTAGTTCGTTGATAGAGTGAGATGGGGTAGACTCTCGCTTAGAGATTTCGTTAAGGAGGCGGACGATACCTTCGATTTCTAGCTCTTTCTCAGCATTGTTCTCAATTTCATAGATTCCATCAGTGAAGATGATCAATTCACTCAGTTGTGAAAGGTGGATACTGTAAGAGTTATAGAGAGTTTCTGGAATCAGCCCTAGTGCTGATTGTGGTTTATAATCATGAGGCTTGAGCTGTTGGAAGGTATCTGACTTTTTAATAATAGGTAGAGGGTGGCCAGCATTTGCCAGAGTGATAAGTTCAGACTCTAGGTCAATGACGATATAGATAGCAGTAGCAAACATGGTGATACCAGCTTTGCTCAGGATTTTTATTAAGCCTTGATTAAGTCCGTAGAGGAATGAGTCAGGGAGGTGGGCGAACTCTTCCTCTTTGGTTATGAGCCCACGGAGCATGGCCACGATGAGTGCTGCTCTTATACCGTGACCCATGACATCACACATGAGGATTCCCGTCTTAGATTCAGAGATCGGTATCACTTCGTAGAAATCACCAGCCAGTCCAGACATTGGGATATACTCAGTCGTGAAATCTGCTGTGTAATTATTGTCTTCACTGCTACTAGATAGAGGAGGAATGAATTTTGTGAGAATAGATTGTTGAACCTCGATCGCTAAATCAAGCTCTTCCTTATAGAGTTGATTTTTATCTTTTAGAGCTTGTGCTACGGTGACGAGACGAGTTTGGATATCTACCATATCAGTGACATCATTGGTTACGCCAAAAGTTCCTTTAATATTGCCTTTGCTGTCTAGCCAAGGGTGTTTGCTCGTAATACACCAAGAATCTGGCTGACCTGGCCAAGTTTCTTTTTCTAGATTGCCCTCATTTTTTACGAGAGTTTCCATGATGGTGATCTCGTCATTCCGTGACTTGTTAGCATGTTTAGTGTCGAAAAAGGTATGATCAGATTTACCGATGATGGCCTCTTTATTAGGCAGTCCCATTTTGTGCGCAGTTGCGGTATTAGAAATTACAAATTTAGAGTCCTTATCTTTAAAGTAAATATTTACAGGGATACTCTCTACTAACAACTGAAGAAAATGCCTTTCTTCTTCAAGGGCTAGTTCTGCATTTTTTCTTCTAGTGATATCGATTACTGAGCCTGCGAGCATCATGACTTGCTTATCTGTATTCCTAATACAGGAACCTCTGATGCGTAGCCACCGCCAGGATTTATTAGGGTGGAGAAATCGGCAGTTTTCTCCAAAGATTTCTGGACCATTTGGAGAAAAGATCTCATCTAGGCAATTCTGTAATTTTTGAAAATCGTCTGGGTGATAGAGGCTACTAAGATCATGAAATATATGCGGTGCCTCGTCTGTCGAATATCCGATAAAGGTGAGTAAGCGGTCAGAATAGAGGATTGTGTTCTCTTTAAGATCCCATTTCCATAAGCCTTCGTTGGATGCACGAAGAGCCAGTAAGAGCCTATCTAGTTCTTTGTTTTCACTGTTGTTGAGTGATTGCTCTTTCATTAATTTATTTTAGTTCGGCGCCTAACATGCAGACATCGTCATTAAACCCCAGTTCTCCTACCCAATCGAGCGCATCCTTGTAAATTTTCTGTTTTGTCTGTTCGAGATCATTTTCTTTTGAAGCTTGTTTGAATACTTTCTTCAGTTGTTCTTGTCCCCAGTCTTGCTGCTTAATATTTTCCGCTTCATAGATACCATCTGTGTAGAGGAGTATTTTTTTGACCTGATCAAGTGGTATAACGGTCTCTGAATACTTTGCATCAGGGAAGAAGCCTAGAGCAGGCTCTTTAGTGAAAACTATTTCAGGGTTGGTGTTTTTAAGTTCTATCAATGGGGAGTCGTGACCAGCACAGGTGATGGCGAGAGTGTTCTCAGAGAAGTCTAATACACAATAGCTAGCGGATGCAAAGAGTGCAGACGAGGTTCTTGAGAGTAGGGTGGATAGCCCGAAGTTGATTTGCTCTAAATATAACGATGGTTTATGAGCGTAGGGATGAGCTTGTTCTAGTAATCCTCTGATAAGTGAGACAATCAGAGCTGAACGCACTCCATGTCCCATGACATCAACAATAAGGAAGCCAATACGGTTCTCATCCACAGTGATGATATCATAGTAGTCACCGGCAAGGTGGGTGGCTGGGATATAGAGTTGAGTAATATTTAATCTATCGCTCCATTGCTCTAACTTTTCATCCCAGTCGTTAGAGTTCTCAGGCAAGATGGCGTGCTGAATCTCTCTAGCTAAAACAAGTTCTTCCTCATAGTTCTTATTGATTGCTTTCAGATTCATTGCAAGGTCTTCAAGTTTTTGCTGACCTTTGAAGAGGCTCGTGACATCGCATGAGATGCCAAAAGTTCCTAACAGGTTACCCGAGCTATCATACCATGGATATTTGGTCTTTTTAACAAAAGTGTTTGTTCTATTGAGCCATGTTTCTTTTTGTAGGATCTCAACGACTGCAATTCCTGTTTTCATGATTTTGATCTCTTCATTTCTAGTGGAGTCCCAGCTTTCGTTGCTAAAGAAATCTGCACCACTTTTGCCATGAACTTCCTCAGGTGTTTTTAAGCCTAGCCAGTCAGCTTGTCGTTGGTTTACGAGGACATAATTTGATTCAGTGTCTTTAAAATAGACTTGAAGTGGGATGTTATCGATTACTAGGCGTAACATATTACGCTCCTCTTGGATGAGGTTCTCGGCCAATTTTCGCTTAGATATATTGATCATTGAACCTGCTATTCGGACTGGATCTTCACCCTCCCAGACAACAATGCCACGAATTCTTAGCCAAATTACTGACTTGTCTGGCTGAACTATTCGACAATTAATTCCTAGAAACTCTTCCTGTGAATCCATTAGAGTGAGTCTAAGAATATTCTTAAAATCCGCAATATCAGCCTTATGCAGAAGCAGCTCAGGATGCGTCATTATGTTAGGGGCAAGTTCTGGCTCGACGCCAAAAAAACTATAAATTTTCTCCGAATAATAAATCTTATCTTCCCCGACCCACCAATCCCAAATGCCTTCGTTAGACGCCTTGAGGGTGAGTTCTAAAGTTTTTTGATCATATAAATCCATCAAGTTTTCATTCTAACAAGGATAATCGCTTATGCAATGGAAAAGGAGCTTTGCTACAGTTAATTGTTATTAGCAATATGCTGGGTCGCTTGTGGGCTCCTTCGGTCAAACTTCTACTTGGCAACTTTAATAGCAGCGTCGATGAACTCTAGTATCTCTCTTCTACCTTCTCTGTTCTTAGCGGATGAGGTGAAGAATTTTGGTAATCCATCGCAAAACTCTGTCATTGCCTGCATGAAGTTATCTTGGTTTTTCTCAACTGCTCCACGTTTGGCTTTATCTGCTTTGGTGAAGATGAGAACGAATGGAATCTTTGATTCCATAAGCCACTTGGTGAATCGAAGATCGATCGCTTGCGGCGGTATTTTCGAGTCTACTAGAATAAAGACACACTTGAGGTTGCCTCTGTTAACTAGGTAGTCAGTGACGAACTCTTGAAATTGCCCCTGTTGTGTTTTGGAAGTTTTAGCGTAGCCGTATCCTGGAAGGTCGACTAGTTTCCACTTTCTGTTGATATTGAAGAAGTTGATCAGCTGTGTGCGTCCTGGTCTAGAGGAGACGATAGCGATGTCCTTTTTCTTGCCAGAGATCATGTTGATCAGTGATGATTTCCCAACATTGGATCTGCCCACGAAGGCAAATTCTGGCAATGATTCTTTAGGGCAACCTTCAAGATCAGCTGAGCTTGTCTCAAATTCTGAGGTGTGGATTTGCATAGTAGAATATTTAGCAGATAATTAGTGAACTTATGAGAACAATCACTACCTACCGAATGATTTAAACGATAATCGTCTGTTCTCTGTCTGGACCGTTACCGATGTAGGAGATCTTTGCTCCGACTAGCTCAGATAATCTGTTCAGGTAAGCTTTTGCATTCTCTGGGAGTTCATCCCATGTTCTTGCTTTGGTGGTGTCTGATTTCCATCCTGGGAGCTCTTCGTAGATTGGATTAGCCTTGACCCATGACTTTCTGCAGGCAGGTGGGAAGTCGTGGAGTTCCCCGTCGATTTCATATGCTGTGCAGATTTTTAGTGTCTCACGTTCGTCAAGTCCATCGAGAATAGTGACTGCTAGGTCAGTGACGCCATTTACCATGACAGCAAGCCTTAGTAGCACTGTGTCAAGCCATCCGCAACTACGTGGGCGACTAGTAGTGGCTCCGAATTCCATGCCACGAGCGTGGAAGAATTCTGAAAGTTCTTCGTCGATTGTTGGCATCGGTCCAGCACCTACGCGAGTAGTGTATGCCTTACAAACTCCAACGACTCTCTCAACTGCATGTGGAGGAAGTCCGCAACCTGTGCAGGCTCCACCAGCAGTGGTATTAGAGGATGTGACGAATGGGTAGGTTCCGAAATCAATGTCTAGGAGTGATCCCTGAGCCCCTTCAAAGAGGATTGTTTTACCGTCTTTCCAAGCCTTGTGCAGGATAGGGATGACGTTAGTCACGTGTGGGCGGAGTCTAGCGATGGCTGGTCTAACAGCATCGAGAATCTGGTCAGTGGTGAAAGTAGGTAGATTGTAGCACTCTAGCTGAGCGTTGGCATCTGCTAGGCGGATGTCGATGAGCTCACGAGCTGTTTCTTCATCATTAAAGTCTGCTAGGCGGATTCCGTTACGGTTCGCTTTGTCTGCATAAGTAGGACCTATTCCACGCTTGGTAGTTCCGATCTTATTTTTGCCAAGAGCTACTTCACGAGCTGCATCGAGTTCACAGTGGTAAGGGAGGACGATGTGAGCACGGTCAGAGATGAGGAGTTTGTCAGCAGTGACTTTTATGTCTAGGTTTTCGAGGTATTCGATTTCCTTAACGAGTCCGATCGGGTCCATGACGACACCGTTACCGATGACATTGATTTTATTATCCCAGAGGATACCTGATGGGATGAGGTGGAGGACATACTTTTTACCATCAGCGATGACTGTGTGACCTGCATTATTACCACCTTGACCACGGGCTACTACGTCAGCAGTTTCCATGAGGTAGTCTACCGTTTTTCCTTTTCCTTCATCTCCCCACTGGAGACCGCAAATGATTGTATTAGACATGTTTAAATGAATTGTGTTTTAAAAATTTGGAGCGATTGTAGTTCGTAATTATTTGCTAGACTCGATCAGTGCTACGAATTCCTCGAAGAAGTATTTCGCATCGTTAGGTCCCGGAGCTGCCTCTGGGTGATACTGGACTGAGAATGCTGAGAACACTTTGTGTCTGAAGCCTTCTACAGTCTGATCGTTTAGGTTGATGTGAGTGATTTCGACATCATCAGAAAGTGATTCAGGGTCGGTGGCGAAGCCGTGGTTCTGAGTGGTGATAGACACTTTGCCATCACGGAGATCCTTGACTGGCTGATTGCCGCCACGGTGACCGAACTTTAGCTTATAGGTAGTGCCACCGAATGCGTGTGTAAGAATCTGGTGACCGAGACAGATGCCGAAGATAGGCTTCTTTCCGAGTAGTTTCTTAACCTCAGCGTGGATATAGTCGAGTGCTGCTGGATCTCCAGGTCCGTTAGACAGGAAGATTCCGTCTGGATTTAGAGCGAGGACTTCTTCAGCTGTGGTGCAAGAATTGACGACAGTGATGTCGAAGCCTTGCTGACGCATGGAACGGAGAATGTTGTATTTAACACCGAAGTCGAATGCTACGATGTTGTATTTGATTGGTGGAAGTTCTTCGTAGTAGCCTTCACGATCTTGTGATGGGCTGGGAATATTCCAGAGTCTTGATTCCTTGTCCCATTTAAAATTCTCTTCAGTAGAGACTTCTTTTACGAAATCCGAACCAGTCATCGGAGCAGAGTCTTTCGCAGCTTGGATTGCTTCTTCAGCCGTGAGTTCGGTGGTGATACATGAGCGCATGGAGCCAGCAGTTCTGAGGTGCTTAGTGAGTGCACGGGTGTCGATCTCCTCGATACCTATGATTTTATGTTCAAAGAAGTAATCGACTAGTGTCTGTTCTGAGCGAAAATTGGAAGCTACAGGGGAAAGTTCACCGATCACGAGTCCACGGACGTGTGGCTGTGCTGACTCAGCATCCGCGGTATTGATACCGTAGTTACCGATGAGCGGGTAAGTGAGAGTGACGATCTGACCACGATAAGAAGGATCAGTGATAATCTCCTGATAACCGGTCATGGAGGTGTTGAAACAGACCTCTCCAGTAGTGGTTCCAGTGTATCCAAAGGATTGACCTATAAAGGTTCGACCGTCTTCTAGTGCGAGAATAGCGGTTTTAGTAGCTGGTTTTGCAGTCATGTTATGAAAGTATTCAGGCTAGCAGAGATGATTTTCTGCGTTGCGGGCGGAGCGTAGGAGGAGGCAAGCTAGTGTGCAAGTATATAGATTAAAAAAGGCAAGTTTTTGTCAGTCATCGTCTGAAATGTAATGGGGTTCTAGCGTATTGAACTTGACCGATTTAACTCTGACGTTAGAGATAACGCCTATGAAAAACATAGGCGCGATTGTTCGTTCTTCTGTTGGTAGTGTTTGGTTTTAGTAGCTGCGGCATTAGAGTATAAAACGGCATATAGAGTAGCTATGGTCAAATTCCAGGAAGTGCTGGTCTAAAATTCCAAGATGCTAATGGACAGTCTCAAGATTGGGTATTACGTCCACTTGCTCTGAATAGTTCAACTGAGAAGGTTTATCTCATTTCACCTTCAGCTATCGATGGATTTTACATCATCGCTATCAATAATGGAGCCGTTCTTAACGGTATCTGTAGCAGACGCTAAGGCAAAATATCAGGTTCAGTAATTTTACAAATAGTCTTTGAGTAGTTCACTGAGAATTTTTCTGAAGGGACTCGGCATCGGTAAATTTGGTAACTCTGAGAGGGGATGCCAGATTTCTTTTTCTTTGGGAGTAGAGGATTTGGTCAATTTATGGTTAGGCTGACACAGGTAGACTCTGAGAGTGACCTTGTGGTGAGTGATTCCATAGCTGGATTTACTGAGTAGTGGTAGCTGTTCAGTCTGGATATGTTCTCTTAGTGGGAGTTTCCACATGCCTGCTCGTCGATCGACCCTGGCTTCCTGCTGGAGTAGTAGCCCCTTATCAGAGCAGATGGAGAAGAGGGCGAACTCATCTACTAGAACAGTTTTCTTAGCTGCTTTCTTGATTGGTAAATTCTCTGGTGTCTTAGTTCTGCAGAATTTCTGAATGACACATTGATTGCACTTTGGAGTCTTATTCGTGCAGACTTGCTGACCTAGCTCCATGAGTGCAGAATTGTAAGGGCGAGGGTTTGTATTTGGTAATAGAGCTTCAGCCCATGCCCATAGTTGTTTGATCCCTGTCGTGCTGTCGACCCGCTTTTGGTAGTCGAAGACTCTGGAGAATATACGAGCTACGTTAGCGTCTACGATCGGCTGAGGATCATTGTAGGCGAAGGATGCGATAGCTCCAGCTGTGTAGCGTCCGATCCCCGGCAGCTCTAAAATTTCTGCGTGGCCGGTAGGGAAGATTCCGTCATGGTTTTCACAGATTGCGATAGCTGCTTTCTGGAGGTTTCTGACCCGGAGGTAATAGCCTAGACCTTCCCACGCACTGAGGATTTCTTGCTCAGAGGCGACAGAGATCACTTGTGGTGTTGGGAACTTTTCGAGGAAGTCTGTGAAGAAGTTTTTGTTAAGCACTGTGGCGACTTGCGTCTGCTGGAGCATGATTTCTGAAACTAGAATAGCCCAAGGATCAGTCGTCCTGCGCCACGGGTAATCCTTAGCAACTTCCTGATACCACTGAGTGAGTGATCTCTGAAATGAGGCCGGTTTTTTAACTGGATCTAGCTTTGGGTTACTCATACAGAGGTGATCGTAGTGCCTAAAATGTGGCTCGATCCTGGAGCTAGTCTATAGGTGTCTTTACGAGTATTTGCTGCTTCGATACAGATAAAATTTCTGTATTCATCGTTACCAAGATCTTTTAGTTCAGCTGATTTGTCGATCCAGGGGTTCCAGATGACTGTAGACTGACTCCCTATTTTCTCTACGATGATGCTTCGATTCCATTTTTTATCATAGAGGCTGACTGTGTGATCAGAATTGACGTAAACCCTGTCTGTCTCTTCCTCGATAGTGATATCGGTCTCTTGGGTTTCATAGGTGTCGGTGAGCGTGTCGATGTAGTCGATTTGATCAAGCCCTGAAAGTGAGGTGTTATCAATGTCTGAGACGTTGAAATAAGAGTGGAGAGCACCACCGATGAGAGTAGCCTCGTTTCCTGTATTGGTCGTTTTTAGTTCCAGTTTTAGATTTTGACCGATTTTTATCGTGAGTTCAGCGTGGAGGTCGTCTTTGGAGAAATTAAAGATAAGGGTGGTGCCAGTGTCATTATCGAATGTGCGGAAGAGTTCCCAGAAGGATTTCCTAGCGTAGCCATGAGAGGGGAGATATGTGTCAGATGGGTGTGTGCTAAACCATGGCCAGCATACAGGGATGCCACCTCTAATAGCGGTTCCTTTCTCATAGATAGCTTCTTCGCTAGTGAAAATAACTGGTCGCTGGCTGGTCGGAGTGTAGTCAAGAACCTGAGCACCGTGTAAGGTTATAGTAGCACAAGCATGAGCATTAGTGATGTGGATGATAGGGTAATCTGGAGATGACTCTTGAAAGCTCAGCTTTCCTTTGACCTCGAAGTGTTTTAGTGATTCTAATAAGTTCATTACTTTTTAATCGTGACAGTTTTTTTCGATTTTATTATAATAAGTACTCGTGATTTTTGAGTCTTTATCGAAATCTGGGTAATAGTAACTCATGGAGCATATTTGAGTAATTAGCATCAGGTCAGACAGGATATAATTTCGACATTATCAACTGTGATTCAGGAACTTTTTCAGCACAGGTCGGAGAAGCGATTCTTCTAGTGACAATGTGCTATTTATTAATGGTCACAGTTTTTTTCTTAATCTTGGTCCAGTAAATAATCGTTACTTTTGATTTTTCAGTTAAGCCTTGGTAATAGTAGCTGATGTCGTCACCAGATCTGCTGTAGCCATTACGTTTTAGCTCCTGGCCGTTATTTTCGACTTTAATGGACTTGAGCATTCCTAGCTTTCCTTTGAGTCTGACCCCAGAAATCACTCCATTTCTTTTGTCAGCAGTTTGAATGGTGAAATCTGGAAGTTTAATTGGCTGGTCTCCATCTTTGAGTGTGATTATTCTGGTTTCTGGTTTAGATCCTATACCGATAGCAATGGAACCTTGAAGTTTAAGTTCATTGAGGTCACCTTGGTAAAATGCATTGTAGAGGGTAAAGTAGGCGGCACTGCCATCCTTAGTTATTTTAGTTGAGAATTTTTCTAAATTCCAACCCGCTAGATTTAGAGAGTTTTCCTCTATTGAGACGATAGTGAGATTGGTGACTTGAAAGGTAAGCGTCACGCCTTCCTTGTAGCCATTTGGCTTCTCTATTGGTTTAATTTGTTCTCCAAGGTCAGCACAAATCTTGGACATGACTAAGCGAGATTTAAGTGTTTCTTCGGCGTGAAGAATTGTTGATAATAGGCTGATGGAGAGTAGTGAAAGACAGATGAGTTTCATAGACAAAGGATGGCTAGTGACAGCTTAGAGGTCAAGGATAAGATAAATCATGATCCTTTAGAGGTAAAGTTAGTTTAATCTGTTTCTGAACTCTCCAGGAGTGAGTCCGACAGTGGCTTTAAATATACGTGTGAAGGCTGACTGATCAGCGTAGCCGCACTCGTGTGCCACTGCACTGATACTGAGTTCTTTGTTTTTTAGCATCTGGGTGGCGGCTTGGATGCGGACTTTACGGATGAACTGGCTGGTCGAGAGTTTGAATATTTTTTTCATACGACGGTCTAATTGGGCTAGAGAGAGGTTAGCTCTAACTGTAAGATCGCTTGTTTTGATATAGTCACCGTAGTTTGATTGGATGAATTCTACGATTTTTGCGAGACCTGCGAATTTCTGATCTTCATTAGCTGGGGTGAGGATATCTCTGGAGATCGAGGCGAGCCCGATAATTAGACCAGTGTGAGACTTAAGAGGGACTTTACTTGCGAGATGCCAGTCAGCTCCACCGTTGCGGTTACTGATAAGTTCTAATTGGTCGATGATTTCACTTCCAGAGGTGAAGACGGCTTCGTCCTGTTTGCGGTAGATATCTGCGAGGTAGGCTGGGAAGAGTTCTGATACTTTCTTTCCAATGATGTCTTTAGTCGAGCGTAGTCCCAGTCGTTCTGCGAAGGCTTGGTTCGCAGTGATGTAGCGACCCTCTATATTCTTGATGCAGAATACGATGTCGGGGACTTGATCGAAGAGCTTTTCGCTAATCATCGTTGTAGCCAAGTTGGCTGTGAATTCTTCTCTAATATCTTGTGGCATTTTTAGAATGGTGACTGGACAGTAGGTAGTTTTATGAATTAAATGCACGCATGCATCAAGTAGAACCTTTCGGAGAATATAGAAGTCAATGGGGTGAAGGTCCAATCTGGGTGAACGATAGCCTCGTTTATGTAGATATAGAAAATGGAAAAGTGATTCGGATTAGCCCTGAATCAGGCACAGAGAAGATCTGGGATGTAAAGTCTTCGGTAGGTCGAGTAGGGACAGTAGTTCCTAGAGAATTTGGTGGCTACGTAGTGGCTGGAGATCATGGATTCTTCTCGTTATCGGAAGCTGGAGAGACTGAAGCTATGGGTGATCCTGAGCCAGATAAAAGCGATAACAGATTCAACGATGGTAAGTGTTCACCGGATGGACATTTTTTTGCTGGAACGATTAGTTTGGTAAAAAAAGAAGGCGACGCTCGTCTGTATAAGTTGAGTGAAGAGGGAGCTATCTCCGAGGTCTATGGACCTGTGACGAATAGTAATGGAATCGCTTGGAATTCAGCAGGGGATACAATGTTCTATATCGATACTCCTACTAAGAGTGTGCTAGCGTTTCCATACACGGATGGTGAACTAGGCGAGGCTAGAGTGGTGATTGATACCTCAACACTGGATTCATCTCCGGATGGAATGACGATTGATGAGAACGATAATGTGTGGGTTGCATTTTGTCATGGAGCTTGCGTGATAAACTACAGCACTGAGACTGGTGAGGTGTTAAAGAGAATTGATTTGCCATGTTTAGAAACTACCTCTTGTGCATTTGGTGGTGAGGATCTAGATGTGCTCTATGTAACGACTGGGATTCACAAGTCTGAAGTCGAAGAGCATGCAGGCAAGATTTTTAAAGTGACTGGACTAGGTGTCCGAGGTCAGAAATCTCATGCTTACAAAGGATAAATCATTATGCTAAATAATCAAAATTTAACAATAGCAGGACGTGAATTCGGTTCACGTTTAATGGCTGGGACGGGGAAGTTTGCTTCCAATGAGATGATGCGTGATGCGCTCGAGTCAAGTAGGACAGAAATAGTGACCGTGGCACTGCGTAGAGCTGATCTAAGCGGAGCAAAGGATCCTTATGCAAATATTTTAGAATTTATCGATCCTGAGAGATATCTACTACTACCAAATACAAGTGGAGCGATGGATGCTGAAGAAGCGGTAAGGCTCGCTAGATTAGCTGAGGTAGCTGGACTTCCTAAATGGATTAAGCTAGAGATTCATCCAGATCCGACTTACCTGCTACCAGATCCTATCGAGACTTTGAAGGCAGCAGAAGTTCTGGTTAAAGAAGGCTTCACGGTCTTGCCATATATCAATGCAGACCCAGTGCTCGCTAAGCGGCTTCAGGAGGTAGGTTGTGCAGCTGTGATGCCACTAGGCGCACCTATTGGCTCTAATAAGGGTGTTGTGACCAGAGATATGATTCGTATTATCGTAGATCAAGCAATTGTTCCCGTAGTCGTAGATGCTGGACTTGGCGCACCAAGCCATGCTTCTGAGGCGATGGAGCTAGGTGCAGACGCTGTCTTAGTGAATACGGCTATAGCAATAGCTAGTGACCCTGTAAGAATGAGCGTGGCCTTTAAATTAGCAGTAGAAGCTGGTAGAGTAGCCTACGAAATGGGATTATCGGAACAGCTAGACGGTGGAGCGAGTGCTACTAGTCCGTTGACTGGTTTTCTTAATGCATAAAATAAGCCACCGAGTGTATGCCGCAGTGGCTTATTAAAACTGTTAAAGGGTGGAGCTACTGACCTAGTTTGAGCTTAAAAGGCTTTCTGTTAGAGAGTCCTTTGAGGCTTTTGAAGTGTTTTTTGAACTCTTGAGGAACACTGTTTTTGTCAAAATCTGAGTTGTAGGGACCTGTGAATAAGAGGTTATTCTCTTTGTCAAAGGCTTCAGCCTCGTATCCGTCTTTGTTCTTATGGAGCTTATATTTATTTCCAGTGGTTCCATCAGTCAATGATGACAAGCCATTTAGGTTAAAATTCAGGTTGAATTTTAGAGCTTTAACATCGCCTCCAGCATTATTCTCCATGGGTGCGAGATTTTCGAATAGAGGTAAATTAGGCATGTCATCACCGAGTAACTTGAGTAGTTGTTCAGGTGTCATTATTTTGACCTTACCAAATGCTCGTTTAGGATCCAGCGGCTTGATCCTGTCTCTAAATTTTTCAGGGACTTTTAGTTTATCTGCTTCATTATTAAATGGTCCAGAGTATTGTAGTTTTCCAGTCTTATCTTTAAGCTCGAGTAATTTGCCTCCTTTATCGGATTTCAGAGTGATGCTACCATTGTTGTCCATCATCATGAGTTTACCTTGGAGATCACCATTAGCTTGGACGTCTTTTAGCAAGTCATCGAAGCGAAAGTTGAACATCTGTGGTTTGTCATTACGTCTCTCTAGTTCTTTGCCTAGATTATTACGACCAAGATTATTGAAGTCTTCAAGATCTTTAAGGTTCTTCAAGTTTCCCTCAATCATTTTTCGTATTCGTTCTCGCTGCTCAGGTGGGAACTTGTTGAAAAAATCTTTTGGTAAAACGACCTTTGAGTTATTGGCTTCTAGGATTTTAGCTGCTGGCTGAGTCTTTGATTTCCCTAGTTCAATTAGTATTGTTTTACGTTCGCCTTTAGAGATGTATTGCAGTTTTAGCTTCTTACCTGGCTGATGAGATAAGATGTTTTCTCTGAGATCTTCTTGAGTCCTGATATTCTTACCACCAAGAGAAGTGATGATATCGTATTTCTTGAGCCCTGCTTTAGAAGCGGGGCTGTTGCGAGCAACAGTATTTAGGTTGAGGCCTACGTTTTTTTTGAGGCCTAGCTGTGCCGCTAAAGCTTCAGTGACGGGTATGCCCGCAACCCCCAAAAAAGGTCTGAATCCTGCGACTTCTTGTATGTCTAGTGGTTCACCAGCATTCAATTGAGGTCTTGGATCATTAGCTCGTTGAGCATTAGGCTGGATTTTAGGCTGTGCGTTTGGAAGAGCTTGTGGTGCAGAGACAACTTGATTTACCTTTTCTTTAGGCTGATCTGGTGCTGCACTTCTTTCAATCGCATAGGCTGATGTTACCGTCGTAATAATTACAGTCGATATAGTGGCAATATGTTTACTTATTTTCATGTGTTGTATTTATCTAATTTAGAGTAACTTATTGAATCATTTGGACTTAATTGGTAACAAGATTGTTTCTATTCTAGGCTCTTGAGTGATTACAGTGTTGCCGTTAGCATCGATTGACTTAACCTCTTTGGTGTATTCAAAGCAGATGACTCGGTAAGGTTTTTGATCTTCTCCAGCGTAGGTGATACCTTCGTTTGAAGCATTGAGCATATTATGGCTAAACTGTGAAGACTGTTCTTCTATGGCTAACTGGCTAGCTATTGGAGCACTGCCGCTGTTTGGTAAATCTGCTTTATCAGAAACAAAGAGGTAACTAGTCGCAGCAATGAGCACAACAGCTGCGGCTGCTCCCAATGTGTTGAAAATGCTAAAGAAGCTGGGTTTCTGAGAAGCCGGAACGATGACCGATTCATTGAAAGGAACGATGTTTTCCTCAGAGGGAAGATGGATTTCCCAGTTCCTCATCGCTTTTTCCATGCGTGCTATCATCTCTTCAGGTATCGGAGCTGCTGTGAGATTGGTGAGTTGTGCTTCTATCGCTTGGAGTTCTGTATCGAGTTTATCTGACATGGTATTGTAGGAGATGAGGTTTATGTATTGAAAGTGATTATTTAGAGGATGTCTCCGGATTGTTTGATGCCCGCTAGGTGTTTCTTAAGGGCTTCAAGCCCATAGCGATACCGAGAGGCTGCTGTGTTTTGGGAAATACTTAAATTTTTGCCAATCTCTGCGAATGTCTGTTCTCCCCAGATTTTCATGGTGATTACAGTTGCGTATTTTGGCGGTAATTTTTTCAGTGCGTTTTCTAGGTAGTTTTTTGTTTCGTCGTCAGTAGATTCTGAGTTGAACCAAGGATCCATGATTCCACTGGTGTGGATATGTCTGTCTGATTCTACTTTTTTTTCACGCTTTCCACGTCTGTCTTCTTTTCTTCCTAGGTCGATAGCGCAGCGGCGGATGCTTGTGTAAAGGTAGGGGAACCATGCAGGCTGACCTCCATCGAAAGAACCATCGGTTTCTTTCTTTGCCAGCTTCACGAGTGCGTCTTGGAGCACATCTTCAGCGTCTGCTATAGATCTAGTTTGTTGTCGAGCGAACAGAAGTAGCTTTGAACCATGCTCGTTTAGCCATTCTCTCCATGGAATCGTTTGGCTAGTCGGCTTTTTAGCTGTAGTACTATTCATTGTTTTCTGTTCTTCGTCTATTAAGCGATCTCTCTTCTAGCAATTGTTTAAAAAAAGCATGTTAGGGTCTAATTATGCACGGTTTTTCTGGGTCTACGAGCTATTTAACCTTAGTCGCTGATGCGGAAATAAGCTCTTTTAGCGTGGCTGGGGGGAAGTATTCAGAATTAATCTTTCCCATCCGTAAAATGAATTTGGGCTTTAAGATTAGTTTCTCTTGAGTCTGCTTCATCATAGTTTTGTAATACTTGGATGTGAGGATGAGGAGCTTGTGTTCACCTAGGTATGCGTATTCTAGTAGGCATGCGTGGTAGAGCTGGTGTAAGTCTTGGTTGATGAGTAGTGTTGATTGTTTTAGTTTTTTTAGTCGATTGATGAGTTCTTTAGTAATTGAACCATTTTTTTTATGGGGTTACCATAGAATTTCACCTGAGATTCTCTTAGGTGAGATTTTGTGGCTGTAGTCGCATGTGAAAGATCTGCAATTTTACTACTACTACGTTCGTTATTGATCAGATTCTGCTGAAGAACTAACAACAGTTTAATCGTATGCTCAGGCACGTGCTTGTCTTTCTTGAGGAGATCATACTGTTGCTTGAAATCGATGAAAGCTTGTGCCAGGGTTTCACGGTCTGCACTGCTGTGTCTTGATGAGAGCTTCACAGGACTCGCTGACGAGATACGAGAAGAAGTCATGCAAGTCGTTAAATCTGCGATCGAGAAAGAAGGGTTGACCACGCTGATGATCACGCATTAGATCAGCGAAGTTGAATTGATGGCAGATGTTAGCTACCAGATTATTGGCGGACAAGTGGTTCTGAAACAGGGTGTGTAGCTCGAAGGGCCCTCCGAGCTACGGCTTAAAATATGATAGCTACCCTAAAGTATCTGGAAACTAAGATTATAGGCATCTAGTGATTTCTACAGTGGTTAAGAGTTGAATGTGATTGCTCGGATTGTTTGGCGATCAATCCCTATCGATTAGCTTTTCAAGCTAGGGTTCTAACCTTTTAGGAGATCTCTGTTGTTCCAGATATAGTTCCATCCGGAAATCATGGTGAGTGCGACAGCTCCCCAGAGAGCGACTGGCATGAGGTAGTTTTCAGGCTTAGAGATCATCAATAAGAAGTCGGTGATTGCATTATGAGTTTCGATTTCGCGGAAGCTGATATAGGTTAGGCAAGTGATAATAAAGACGAGTTGGAAGGTAGTTTTCCATTTACCTAAGCGATCCGCAGCAATGACGATACTTTGCTCTATTGCAATCTGGCGAAGACCTGTGACCATGAATTCTCTGCCAATGATCACGCAAGTGACCCAGACTGGGCAGAGGACTGTGGAGTTGAGATTAGAGCTGAGGTAGATGAATCCCGCCGCTATGAGGATTTTATCGGCGAGGGGATCGAGTAGTTTACCTAATGATGTCACGTGGTTTAGCTTGCGAGCGAGGTAGCCATCTAGGAAATCTGAGGCGGCAGCTACTGAGAACGAAACCAGCGCAAGTGTATTACCCCAAGGCTTTTGCGTAGTGATGGCTCCGATAAAAATAGAGGTAAGGATGAGTCTGAAAACAGTTATTGAGTTAGGGATATTCACAGTGTCTGGAGTGAGTGTGCATAAACTCTGACATTTCCGCAACTTCTCGTTGCGTAAAAATGCAAATTATTGATAATGTGCCCAGCGAGAGCGAATATTTCAAACCTTTTTAACACCATTTAATAACCAAATACAAAAATTATGAGTAATGAAAATAAAAGTGACTTTGGTCTAATAGGCCTAGCAGTGATGGGACAGAACCTCGTTCTTAACGTCGAGAGTAGAGGCTTCCAAGTATCAGTTTATAATCGCACTACTTCAGTAATGCAGGAATTCATCTCAGAAAACCCAGGCAAAAGCCTCGTGGGCGAAGAGACTCTAGAAGGCTTCGTGAATAGCCTAGCCGTTCCACGTAAGATTCAGATCATGGTGAAAGCTGGTGATCCAGTGGACGCAGTGATCGAGTCACTCATCCCACTTCTAGATCCTAACGACATAATCATCGATGGTGGTAACACACTTTACACTGACACAGAACGCCGTGAGAGGGATCTCTCTGAAAAAGGCTTCCGTTTCATCGGAGCTGGAGTTTCTGGTGGTGAAGAAGGTGCGCTTAAAGGTCCATCTATCATGCCAGGCGGACCAGAAAGCACTTGGGAGATCATGCAGCCTATCTTTGAGGCTATTTCAGCTAAGGTTGATGGAGTTCCTTGTGTGACACACATCGGTGAAGGTGGCGCTGGTCACTTTGTAAAGATGGTGCACAACGGTATCGAATACGGTGACATGCAGATCATCTGTGAAGCTTACAATATTTTCAAAGCTGCTGGCTTCAGCAATGAAGAGCAGGCTGAGATCTTTTCTGATTGGAACGAAGGAGCCCTTGAGTCATTCCTCATCGAGATCACTGCAAACATCTTTAAGCAGAAGGATCCAGAGACAGGTAAAGACATCGTTGATCTCATCGTTGATAAAGCGGGACAAAAGGGAACTGGACGCTGGACCGTTATGGGATCAGTGGAGCAGGCAGTGCCATTCTCAACAATCGCAGGATCAGTTGAGGCTCGTATTCTTTCATCACTTAGAGATCAGCGTAAGATGGCTTCAGGTATTCTTAAAGGCCCATCTAACTGGAGCTTCGAGCTCAATGGACTCAGCAAGGCGGATCTCGTGAAGAAGGTGCGTAATGCACTCTACGCTTCTAAGATCGTTTCTTATGCTCAGGGACTCGATCTCATCGCTAAGGTAGGTAAAGATAAGGGCTGGGATCTAGATCTTGGTGCTATCGCTCGTATCTGGAGAGGTGGATGTATCATCCGTGCTCGTTTCCTAAATCCAATCACTGAAGCTTATGAGTTAGATCCAGATCTTGTTAACCTCATGCTCGCACCATTCTTCACAGAGATTCTTAACTCAGGTCAGCAAGACTGGAGAGAAGTTGTTTCTATCGCAGCATTAAATGGAATCCCGGTTCCATCATTCGGCGGATCACTCAGCTACTACGATGCGTATCGTGCGGAGAAACTTCCGGCGAACTTACTTCAGGCACAGCGTGATTTCTTCGGTGCTCACACTTATGAGAGAATTGATAAGCCAGAAGGCGAATTCTTCCACACAGAGGACTGGTCAGAACTAATTTCGTAGCACTTCGCTTGAGTTGGAAATTGCCAGTGTGCAGCTTCTAATATTACTTTTAGACCCACTTTGGTGAAAACTGGAGTGGATCTTTTTATTGGGATTGATGGATTCTGTTACCACGAATCTTAGGATGATGGGCTGGAGCTTTGATTTTTTTGACCACGGGAGGCACAGAAAGGACGTAACTGGCATGATGTAACGGAACGAGGTTGATAAAACTGGGTGGAGATTTATATTATAGGCTTTCTTCGCTAATTGAAATGGGTAGGTAGCTGGGAAGAACTCATTTCGCTAGTTCAAGTGAATGTTGAGATAAAGGTGTAATCTATTAGGCGAGAGATATTTCTACTTTCAATCACTACTTTTCCACAAGTAGCTTATAACTATATATACTTTACGAAATTACAAAATAAGCTGTTTTAAAAGAAGTGATTGCTTGACTAGTCAGTGATAGCGAGCGATTTTCTGAGCAGTTATGAAATACTGGAAATATGCATTAATTTTTCTCACAGCAATTGCTCTCCAAGCACAGAATGAGCGAGATGGAATAGCTTCCGCTAAAAAAGGGACTACTACCGACGTGAATCTAGTCGTTGATCCAGCAGTCGGAGCCTCCGCTCAGAGAGCTGTTCAGGTGTTGGGCAGTAATGTGAAGAAGGGAAATTTGGCATTTGCCTTAGAGAAAATGTATCCACGTTACAGGAAGAGACTAGAGGTTCGTTTCGGGGCTGCCAAGTTGAGAGAACAAGTTACAGACCTTGGGAAGAAACTAAATCAAAATGGTATTGTGATCGAGAGGTTCGTTGCAGAGCGTCCGACTGGTTACTTTAAGGTCTGGTTGCAGATAACAGATGAAGGTAAGTCAAAAATAGCCGCTGGTGGTGATCTGGGACCGAATGATACATTTTATAACTGGCTCGTGATCGTGCCTACTATGCAGGAGTGGAAGTTTCTGGATAAAGATGGTGGTAAGCCAAGATACCTGAAGCGCACAGGCTTTCAGGTGGCGATAGCTAAGGTAACAACACCCGGTCAAGAAGACTGGACATTTGTGGATGGTGACTCGGCGTCAGCACCAGAGATTAGAGCATTGTTTGCATCACTACCTTATGACCTTCTCGTTCCTGAGACAGGTAATAGCGAAATCAAAAAGTAATTTTATGGGCAAGAAGAAGCAGAAGCGCTATGATCATCTCACTGAGATGTCTAGGTTGACACGTATCATGAAGGAAATGTATGAGCGTGGGCAGAGCGATGTCTGTGAGGTGAGGAATTCAGAAATCCACGGTAGAGGCGTGTATGCTGCTCAAGATCTTGAGCCTGAAGAGCAAATTATCGAATATGTCGGTGAATATATCGATAAGGATGTGAGTGAGGAGAGAGCATGGGCACAAGCCGCTCACGCTGAAGCTAGTGGCGATGCTGCTGTTTACATTTTCACCCTTGATAAGAAGTGGGATATTGATGGCAATGTGCCGTGGAATGATGCACGTCTGATTAATCACTCGTGTGAGCCTAACTGTGAAGCGTGGATCGAGGAAGATAGTATTTTCATCTATGCGGTGGTGCCTATTAAGAAGGGTGAGGAACTCACCTTTGATTACGGTTTCGATATTGAATGTTATCAGGATCATCCTTGTCGCTGTGGTAAGAAAAGCTGTGTTGGTTATATTGTGAGTCAGTCCCAATGGCTAGAGCTTGAGGAACGTCTTGCAGCTAATGAGGAGCTGCATGAAGCATAAGAATGACGTGGTTGCTGAAGTTGCTGACAAAACGGCGAGAAGTATGGAATCTGACTAAGTCGAAAAAAGTTAAATAGAATGATTGCCAAACAAGCGAACTTCAGTATATTCGCCTCGTTCTCAGTAGTGAGAATACTATTTTTAATATAGCTTAACGGGGGAGTAGCTCATCGGTTAGAGCAGTCGACTCATAATCGATTGGTGGAGAGTTCAATTCTCTCCTCCCCTACCACTTTCTAACACCTTGAATCATAATGATTCAAAGTATTTTAGTTTAAAATCACTAAATAGTGAAATAGTGGTTATTTGCGGAATGTGAAAGGGTCTGTTTTCAAGAAACCAAACTCTCAATATTACCAAGCTCAGTTTATGGTGTGGGATAGCTCTATTGCTTCATGGAGGAAAGTTAGCAAGATACACTCTTGTGACTGAACATAGTAAGCAAAGCATTAAAGGAACGATTGATCCTTGGTATTTCGGAAACCTTGCTTTTGGTGGAGTAATGTGGAAGCTGAAAGATGAGTATACAATTCAGTAGACTAACTGAGGCTTGGATTGAGTATGAAGCTAGAAAATAAAATTTAGAATAGGCGTTATCGTTGCCCTCGTTTGGCTCTATTGATATAAGGGCTAGATAGCTTACCTTAAGATCATTGATTTCGATCCACGTTCTACAATAGTGCCTATTTCTGCGGCACAGAGAGCGTTGTCTTTGTCTAGGATGTCGAGGACTTGAGATTTGTTCTCTGGAGCTACTGAGAGGAGTAGTCCACCAGAGGTCTGAGCATCGGCTAGGAGTAATTGGATGACTTCGCTTACTGAGTTTGTCTTAGTGGATTGTAGGACGTTGACGAGGTTCTTTTTGCTTCCTCCTGAGACGTAGCCGTCTGTTATGAGCTGGAAGACTTGGTCGTCGATCGCAGGGATCTTAGATGTCTGTAGCTCTGCGCTGACGCCTGAACTGTCACAAATTTCACGGAGATGGCCGAGTAGTCCAAATCCTGTGACGTCGGTGCAGCCATTGATGAGGTTCTTCTCTGCAAGCACTGCACCTGAGATGTTGAGGGTGATCATGGCTTCGATAGATAGCTTATTGAGCTTATCGGAGATGATGTTTTGCTTGAGTGCGGTGGCGATAATGCCTGTGCCGAGTGGTTTTGTCAGAATGAGGACGTCGCCGACCTTGGCATGAGCATTGGCAGTGAAGCGGTCAGGGTGAACTAGTCCAGTGACCGAGAGTCCGTAGATAGGCTCTGGATTTTTAATGGTATGGCCACCAACGAGAGAGCATTTGGCCTGCTTAACCATGTCTCCTCCGCCGTGGAAAATATCTCTAATGTCGTCGAGGCTGAGGATGTGATCCGGCATGCCTGCGATCGCCATAGCTGTGATCGGTCGGCCACCCATGGCGTAGATATCGGATAGTGAGTTTGCTGCTGCTATCTGACCGAATAGGAATGGGTCGTCGCAGATAGGTGTGAAAAAATCGAGAGTCTGGACAAGGGCAGTCTCATCGTTCAGGCGGTAGACTCCAGCGTCGTCAGCTGTAGCGGATCCTACGAGTAGATTAGAGTCTGAAGAGGAAGGCAGGTTTCGCAAGACTTGCGAAAGAGATGCTGGATCGAGTTTAGATGCTCATCCACCACACGAGACGAGTGATGTTAGTTTGATTTTGTCAGCCATGAATTATTAAAAGGGATATTTACTTTATTACATTGATTTATCCTAGGTCAAATGATTATCTCATTTTTATAAAATTTATATGTGTAATAACTTACAAGCCCTAACAATATGAGTGAAACCCCTATAATTGAATGTAAACCATCTAAATGGTTTAAGACCAGAGCTGTATTAGTCCTGCTAATACTCTCATTTTTCGCCCTGTGGTTCTTTAAAGATGGAAGGTGGGGATACCGTGATAAGAACGTGGAATATGTGAATCATTCGCTCTTCAAGAAGGTCTCTAATCCTGAAGACAAGTTTGCTAAGACAGCTTATCAGTATTTTAATGAGGGTGAATACACTAAGGAGAGTTGGTCAGAGTTTGCCAGTAAGCAGGTAGTTCCGACTCCGGCTAAAGATCGTGAATTACTTCCGGAAGATTATAATTATGATGCGAAGTGGCCGAAAGAATTAGTGGGTGGTTACGATGTGATCAAAGCTGGTAACCCTATTCAGCTCTGGACTAGAGTTTCAGCTAGAGAGAAATGGTCACAAAAACCTTCGGAGAAAATCTATGATGAGAGTAAGATTAGTGAACAATATACTGTCTGTAGCGTTTATGTTGGCTTAATCTTCATCGTTGCATTTATCAGTATTACTATTATGTCTCGTAATATGATGGTGACTGAGACTAGTTACATCGCACCTGGTGGGAAGGAAGTTCCGTATGCGTCAATGCATAAGATCGATAAACGTAAATGGAACAATAAAGGGATTGCAGTCATTTATTATAAAGAAGGTGGTGATACTAAGAAGGTGAAGGTAGATGGAATGATCTATGGTCAGTTCAAAGAAGAGGACGGAGTGCCTGCCGAAGCCTTATTCGCTCACATTATGGATAACTTTAAGGGAGAGCTTGTGTATAATGCAGATGATGATGAGGGCGAAGTCGGAGATGCTGACTCTGAAGATGAAAAATCCATTAATGTTACAAGTTCTCAAAATTCGTAGTTGCCAAAGCTAATTATCATGGCTATCAACAATACATACGTTAACACATTTAACGAAACTTAAATAAATATCTATAATGTCTGATTCAATCGAAAAAAAAGTGAAAGAAATCATCGTTGAGCAACTCAACGTGACACCTGAGCAAGTAACAAAAGAAGCTAAATTCATCGACGATCTCGGTGCTGACTCACTCGACACTGTTGAGCTAGTAATGGCTTTCGAAGAGGAATTCGGAATCGAAGTTCCTGACGAAGAAGCAGAGAAGCTTCACTGTGTTAACGATATTGTTACATACATCGAGAAGGTTTCTTAATCTTTTTTACTTAGAGGTTTTAGCGTTATTGCTAACCCTAAATAAAATTTTCAAAAGGTGAGTCACTAATGGCAACCTCTGGCAACCTGTAATAATTCCGCTTTAATGTTTTCAAATTTATCTGATAGATTAAATTGAGTTTATGAACTTCCTAGATCTTCAAATGGGTGACCACATTCCAGATGCTAAAACGATTTGGGATTTTAAAGAACTCATTGAGAAGGACGGACGTGATGGAAGTAATAAGCTCTTTAGCTGTTTTCATCATCGCTTCAGCCTATCGGAATAAACCTCTGACTGAGCAGCAACAACGATTTAATAAGACTGTGAGCCGTATGAGGGTGCGAGTTGAACATGTATTTGGCAGGATGAAATACATGGGAGCCGATCTATTTAGAAAGATTGGAATACAACGAGCCAGACAGCATAATGCCCTCTGTAATTTAACCTATAATATGGATCGCTCTGCGTTATTAGTGGCGTAGAACCCAGACAAGCCACTCAAAAGGACTACTATCAATTAATTGATCAAACCACAAGCACAAACCAGCGATAAATCCCTAGAAAAAGTCAAATAATACAATCAATAGCAGTTAGATTGCTCTCAAATTACAAGGGCTTGGCAAAAGTAGGCTGCCAGAGGCTCCTTAATGTGGTTCACCTTTTTTTATTCTAAAATTAGAGATAATAATTGCCAATTCATCACTCACGTTCTTTGATTAACCATGCACTCCACCCCTAAATCAGACGACATCCTATACGCAATAGACAACACTCACGTGCTTCGTGAACCGGATAGAAGGATTGAGTCGTTTGGTAGTTCTAAGTTTAAATTTATCATGATCACTGAACTAATGGATTCAGTGGGGAGGATCAAGGTGCGACGCGGTGAAGTGGAGTCACATAAGCCACAAATCATTAAACCCGCTGCGTATTCAAGCATCGAGTTGGATGGGTTTGATGATAAAACTCGTGAGTTATTAGACTGGCTTAAAGACAAGGGTCTAGAGCCAGTGTTTTTTCAATATGGGTTTAGCTTCAAGCGCACCAATGCAAATGAAGAAATTATCCAAGATAGTCTAGAATCAGTGAAAGAGAGGGTGCTCTCTGTAGTGCATAATGAGGACGATCCTATGTTGGCTGTAATCGAGGGGATAGAGGATGCCTGGGAAGTCGGCTTGCTTAAGTTTTCCATTAATATGATCCAGAAATCCCAAGAAATCAATCAGTTTGATTATAAACGAAACGGGTTGATTTAGTGAATTATTAATTTTTATACAGATGCGGATTCAAATATTTATTAAGTTAGTTGTGGTCATTATTGTTTTCACAGTATTGGCTTGCACACTCATCATTCTCAATAAACATCTAAAAGGGGTGGGTTCAGATAGTAGTGAGATTGTTAGAGAGATAGAAAGCTTAGTCCCGCAGGTGGAGAATGTAGATGAGGAAGAAGAGCTAGCACAGATCATGAAACGACTTAAGCAGTCTAACTCACCTGAAATAGTGCTTGGACTACCAGCATTCGATAAGGCTCGAAGGATGCTAGAAGCTGAAAACTTCCAGGAGGCTAGGAAGTTTCTGGAAGAGATCGTAGTAAACTATGAGGGGACTCCATCAGAAATCGAAGCATATAGGGTGCTTGGTGAGATGAATATGGATGATTTATTCGAAGTCAAACCCGGTGATGGAAAAATTGAATACAAAGTGAAAAGAGGTGATTCTTATCTTGCGATTACTTCAACGTTTAAGACTAATCTAGATCTAATCAAGCAGCTCAACGGAGTGACACGTATCGACCAGCTTAGGCCTGGTAATAAGTTGATCATCATGCCTTTAAATTACAGTCTGCGAATCTACCCATTTAAGAATCAGATGTTCCTGATGAGTGGCAGTGGGGAAGGAACTAAAGTGATCAAGCTCTACGAACCGATTTTTGAAATGACCTTATCTAAGAAGGGTAAGACAACGGAAACTTCGATAGAGCGAGTCATAGCTTACTATAAAGGTAAGCGAGTGAACTCAACCCACGACAATTATAGGGAATCGGATAAGACGATTAAGATGCAGAATCCTAACTTTGAGATCAGAGCTGAGTCGGATGATATACCTAGAGGATTTTGCGGAATTATTCTGTCACGTGCTGATATAGAGGAATTAGCATTAATACTTCGTAGTAGTAATAATGTGGAAGTTATTTACTAACAGAATTTCACTGATTAAATCAGTGATGATAATAAACCATTCGAACCTCAACGGGAGGTTCTTTTTAAGATTAAACCATTGCTATTAAAGCAGAAAATACTCAGAATAATCGTAATATGATTATGAAGCCATTGGAATTCGAAAAACCTATAGCTGATCTCGAGGTAGAGATAGTCAAGCTACAGCAACAATCCAACACTCAAGATATAGATCTCAGCAATGAGATTAAAGCAATGGAGTTTAAGCTTAATTCGCTCAAACAAGAGATCTATGATAACCTCACCCCATGGCAGCGTGTTCAGATTGCTAGACACACTAGTAGACCATTTATGTTAGACTATCTTGCACACGGCTTTGAAAACTTCGTAGAACTTCATGGAGATCGCCATATTGGTGATGACCATTCTATGCCTGGCGGCTTTGCTACCATTGGTGGCCAAAAGGTCGTAGTGATCGGACATCAAAAGGGGAGAGATACGAAAGAAAATCTGCATAGAAACTTTGGCAGTGCTCACCCTGAAGGTTACAGGAAAGCGCTTAGACTAATGAGGCTAGCGGAAAGATTCCAGCTTCCTGTTATTACGATGATCGATACTCCTGGAGCATTCCCTGGTATCGGTGCTGAGGAGAGAAATATTGCGGAAGCGATCGCTTTTAACCTTAAGGAAATGATGAATCTTAAGACTCCTATTATCACCTGTGTTCTAGGTGAGGGTGGATCTGGTGGAGCATTAGGAATTGGTGTTGCCGACAGAGTTCTGATGATGGAGAATGCCTATTACTCAGTGATTAGTCCTGAAGGATGTGCTGCGATTCTGTGGAAACATAGGAAGCACGCACCAGAAGCAGCAGAAGCGATGAAAATCACAGCTCCTGATCTTGGTGATCTTAATCTGATCGATTTAGTTGTGCTGGAGCCTAGAGGTGGAGCGCATCACGATCACGAGGCATCTGCTGAGAGCTTTAAGAAGGCAGTGCTCTCACAGTTAGACGAAATCAAGAAATTCACTACTGAAGAAATGCTAGAAGCACGTTACCAGAAATTCCGTCAATATGGCGAATGGAATGGTGATGCTATTGCTTAGTGACGATCAGGTTAATGAATTAGCATAAATCACAAAAATACTCACCTAGAGAACCCATGAAGAAAACAATACTTTTGCCAATTACTCTTTGTCTCACAGTCTTTATGATCGTGAAAGCTGCAGATAAAAACATAGTAAAAGTAGATAATAAACCACAGACCGACGAAGAAAAGGTAGTCACAGCTGTCTCTGAAATTGCTTCTAAGGTAGTTACTCCTAAGAAAACTCGAAAGATACTAATCTTCTCAAGAACGATGGGTTATCGTCATCGTTCTATTGGCATAGGTCAAAAGACATTAGCTTTACTAGGTAAAGAATCTGGTGCCTACTCGGTTGTGGTGAGTGATGATTTAGCCAACTTTGAAAAACCTGTAATCGATCAATTTGATGCGATCTGTTTTCTGAATACGACATTGAACGTTTTTGGTTCCAAGAAGAAACTGAAGACTGAGGATGCTAAAAATGAATCTAAAGAGACAGAGCTTAGGCTTAAGAAGAATCTAGCTAATTTCGTTTCTGGCGGAAAAGGCTTTATTGGGATACATGCAGCTACGGATACTTTTTATGAGTGGCCAGAATATGGGAACTTAATCGGTGGGTATTTTGATAAGCATCCTTGGACCTCAAATACAGATGTAGTCATCAATGTGGAGAAGGGAATGGAAAATCATCCTCTTAATTCTGGCTTTAAAACTGGCAAATTGAGCTTTAAAGAGGAAATTTATCAGTTCAAAGATCCCTACGACTCTAAGAAATTAAACATACTCACCAGACTGAATACCGATGAATCGAATATGAAAGTGAGTAATATTAAGCGCACTGACAATGACTTCGGCACTAGCTGGTATAAGGAGTATGGGGAAGGACGTGTGTTTTATTGTTCACTAGGTCATAACAACCATATCTATTATAATTCCGAAATCCTCGCTCACTATTTGGCTGGAATTCAATACGCACTCGGTGATTTAGAATTGAAGAAGTAACAAGTTTTCACTGACTTAGGTCAGATTCTTTACTTCCTTGGATTCAACTAACTAATGCAACTCTCTCTACGTTGGTTAATTGTTGATGTTTTTCTTATCTCTAGTGGCTCAGACTTATCCAGGGACGGTGCCTATTTACACCTTCAAGCTCCAACTCTTCAAAGTTTTCTACTTAGAGTTGATTCATGTGAAGGAATAGGAAACCGTGATACTCGATCAAAAAAGAATAATCCCTGTCTCTCGATCAGTTCTCTAATTGATAATATCTAGTTGGTGGTGGATGAATTCTTTTGTATCTGCAGGAGAATTGAACGTTTAGGCGGGCTTTAACAGTTTGTTGAACTGTTCAGAGGTGGTAGAAACTTCAGCCTCTAAGGTGTGAGATTAATAAACTGCATGTCTGATAATTTTCTTCAAATTCTAGCCTGTTAGGTTAGGATCTGGGCATGGATAAGAAGCCAGTAGTTTTAATTATTAGAGATGGTTGGGGAGTAAACCCTGGTGGAAATATGACGGCGGCTAAAGATGGGAATGCTCCAGAGTTAGCGGCGACTCCATTTCACGATACTCTGTATGAAAAATATCCTAAAGGCATGGTAAGTGCTTCAGGTCTTGATGTGGGGCTTCCAGATGGGCAGATGGGAAATAGTGAGGTAGGCCACTTGAATCTCGGTGCTGGACGTGTAGTTTATCAAGATCTGACTCGTATCAATAAATCGATAGCGGATGGCGAGATGCAGGAGAATGAAGTTCTTCAGAAGGCGTTTGCTCATGCTAAGAGTGAGGGGAAAAGATTTCATTTTGTCGGTCTGGTGTCAGATGGTGGTGTGCATAGTCATGAAGATCATCTTGTGGCGTTTGTTAAGGCGGCTACTGAGGCTGGATTAGATGATGTGTTTATTCATGCGATTACTGATGGACGAGACACTTCACCAACTGGTGGTGAGGCTTATCTTGCAAAGTTAGAGGGTGAGATTTCTGACACACCAGCGAAGATAGCTACGGTGATCGGACGATACTATGCGATGGATCGTGACACTCGCTGGGAGAGAAACAAGCTTGCTTGGGATGCTATTGTGCTAGGTAGAGGAACAGAGTGGGATAGGAGTGCTAGCGAGGCCGTGGCAGACTCATATAGGCATGATGTGACTGATGAATTTATCACGCCTTATATTTTAGAAACTAAAGATGAGCAGCGTATCAATGATGGTGATGTGGTGTTCTGGTTTAACTACAGAGCGGATCGTGCAAGGCAGATTTCTAATACATTTTTGCAGGGTGAAGCATTTGAAGGTTTTGATAAGGAGGTGCACCCTAAGACCTATTATGTAACGTTGACTCAATATGATGCGAACTATGACTGTGAGGTGGTTTATGCTGCTAGCAGTATGGCGAATGTTTTAGGTGAAGTAGTTTCGAAGGCTGGGCTTAAGCAGCTGCGCATAGCAGAGACGGAGAAATATCCACATGTTTCTTACTTTTTTAATGGTGGTGCTGAAGATCCATTTACTGGAGAAGACCGATACATGGAGAAGTCACCACAAGTGGCGACGTATGATTTACAGCCTGAGATGAGTGCTCCTGAGGTGACTGAAACTTTGATTTCTAGGCTTAAGGATTACGATCTGGTGATACTGAATTTTGCGAATCCGGATATGGTAGGTCATACAGGAATCGTAGAGGCAGCAAAGGCAGCCTGTGTAGCGATTGATAAGGGTGTCAAAGCCGTTACTGAAGAAACTCTAAGGCTCGGAGGACAATTACTGATCACTGCTGATCATGGAAACTGTGAGAAGATGATTAACGAAGATGGTTCTCCACATACTGCTCATACGACTAATTTAGTGCACGCCATCTATGTGGCTGAGAATGCAGGTGACGTGAGAGTGAGGGATGGAATCCTCGCTGATATGGCACCCACTTTATTGGACATGCTAAGTGTGGAACAACCTACAGAGATGACAGGTAAGAGCCTACTGAAAAGGGGGTGATATTTGAAAGGGATTGACTTACGAGCTATCACACTTAGTTTGAGGTCAGTTTCAATATACAAATAATGCTTAAAAGAGTTACATCGATAGTCTTACTAATGCTCATGATGGTGGTGATAATCACTTCCCATGCTAGTATTAAGTATTGTGTCTGTAAGCATGTATTTCTCTTTGAAGATACTGGAGTATGCCCAGTAACGCAGTGCCAGACTGTGCTAGCTGAGGAGATCGCTAGTTCGAGTTACTGTGAAGGCTGTTGTCGATCTGAGAGACTAGAGCTAGTGAATATTGCCCGTATGATTAGACCAGACTGCTCAAACTGTATGGTGAATCTTCACTTTTCTCTAGATGATTGTCTTGTTTCCAGTAGCCCAGAATCAGATGATTCATCATTACAACGTCGCATTTATGTAAATAATCACTTCGCTAGTAGCGAGTCTAGTGCATTAGAATTTATTTATCTATTAGAGGATATTTACTCACCTAGAGGGAGTCCTCCACCAATCGATCTTCATTATAAAAATTCTCAGGCTTTGTTTGTGCACTATTCTGCATGGTTGATCTGATCGTTTGATTTTAGTTATTAGTTCCTTTGCTTAAATAAGGACTGCTAAATCATACCCAAGTATTCATCATTAATACTCATTTTTTAAACGATCAATTTACCACAACCACAATGTCACTAGACGACCTCACTCAAGAACCCTCGAATTATCAACCAGCTAAAAAATCTAGAGCTTGGCTTTTACCTGTCTGCCTAATTTTAGGATTTATTCTCATCATTGGACTATTCTTTGGAGATAGGCTTATTCCAGCTAAGGAAGTAGAAGCTTCTCCTGTAGTCACGATCAGGTCAGTAAACGGTGGCAATACTACAATTAAAAAAGCTCACTCAGAATCTAAGGAACTACTTTTTCAAGCATCAGGCTGGGTTGAGCCAGATCCTTATACTACCTACGTTACTACTCTAGTGAGCGGCGTGGTGGTGGAGGTGCTAGCGCTAGAAGGAGCGACGGTGAAGAAGGGGGATTTATTGGCTAAACTAGTGAGTGAAGATGCACAACTAGATGTGGATGCCGCGGCTAGAAAATACACTAGCATGGAGAAGCGTATGGCATCACATATTACTGGCTTAAAGGTAAATCAGGCGGAAATAGTAGCGGTAGAGCAAAGGTTAGAGGCAATTAAAAGTCGAGTCACAGATGCTAAAGATTACTTTGCTCGAGTTGTAAATCTCAAATCTGGGTCTATTTCTCAGCAAACTATAACACAAGCTAAACTAGCAGTGATTCAGCAACAGGCACTATTCGCTGAGGCTGAAGCTGAGATCCCTAAATTCAGAGCTAAGAACCAACAAATAGAAGCTGAACATGAGGCTATGCACGCAGAGCTCAATGAGTTGGCTACGATGAAGGATAGAGCTGAGTTGAGTCTTCAGCGTACCAATATAGTATCACCAATGGATGGAGTCGTGCTAAAGCTTCATGCATCACCTGGTAGGAAGAGAATGTTAGCCTCTGATAATCTTGATTCAGCGGTAATTGTAGAGCTTTATAATCCACTGAAGCTGCAAGCTAGGATTGACGTGCCTTTGAATGAAGCTGCTGCGATTCGAGTCGGTCAGCATGTGGAAATGGTGACAGATATTTTAGCAGATCAAATATTTACGGGGAAAGTGACACGTATCAGTGGGCAAGCAGATCTACAGCGGAACACTCTACAGGTCAAAGTAGAGATAGATAAGCCAGATGCAAAGCTCAGGCCAGACATGCTAATGCGAGCTAAGTTTTATGGTGGTGGATATCAATCTAAGTATTCTATATCAGGATCTGATAGTTCTAGCAGGTTAGTTATTTATGTCGATGAGAGAGCTTTAGTGGATGATGAATCTGTGTGGGTTGTAAGTCCTAAATTTACAGCTGAACTCCGAAAAATAAAGCTATCATCCGTCAGTAAAGATGGTTTTCGATTGGTTATAGAAGGTCTTCTATCAGGTGAAGACGTTATATTACCACCACATGATAATCTAAAAGAAGGGACGCGAGTTCAGCCTAATCAATTTAACTAATACTATTATGAAATCACTTATTTCTATTCAATCGATGACTAAATCTTTCACGAAAGGGAAGACGATCATCACCCCTTTAGATGACCTAACTCTTGAGGTGGCTAGTGGTGAATTCCTCGCTCTTATGGGACCATCTGGATCTGGTAAAACAACCTTACTGAACCTTATCGCTGGAATCGACACTCCAACTTCTGGCAAGATCATGATCAATGGAGAAGATATCTCTGGGTTATCTCGTGCTCAGTTGACTCGTTGGAGGGCGAAGCATGTGGGGTATATTTTCCAGTTGTATCATTTGGTGCCGGTGTTGAGTGCTTTTGAAAATATTGAGCTGCCTTTATTGCTTGGAAAGCTTGGTAAATCAGAACGTAAGAAGAAGGTCTTGGAGGCTCTATATTTAGTTGGTCTAGCGAATCGTGCAGATCACCGTCCTTCAGAGTTGTCTGGTGGGCAGGAGCAGCGAGTGGCTATTGCGAGAGCAATAGTTCACGACCCATACCTGCTAGTGGCAGATGAGCCTACAGGGGATCTGGATCGCGATTCAGCGGACTCAATCTTGAATCTGCTTGATACACTGGCAACAAAGCATGGCAAAACAATCGTGATGGTAACGCATGATCCTAAAGCCTCGGCAACGGCTCATCGAGAACTCCAGTTAGAAAAAGGAAAATTCGTTTCTGAAGGCAATTTGTTAGCTAAGAATGAAGGGGGAGAAAGATGAAATTCCTCACTTTAGCTCTTAAGAATCTGACAAGGAATCGACTACGTTCTCTACTTACAATTATAGGTGTCACATCTGGAATGTTTCTCTATACTTCCGTGCAGACTATGCAGTTTTCTCTAGCAGAGTCTACAGAGATAAATGCCAAGGATACGACACTAGTGGTGTATAGAGAGAACCGTTTCTGTCCATCAACCTCGAGACTGCCAGAGCATTATCTAGCTACTATCAAGAAAATTGATGGAGTAAGAGAGGTGATTCCTATTCAGATAGCGGTGAATAACTGTGGAGCATCTCTGGATGTTATTACTTTTAGAGGAGTTCCTCCTGAGTCACTTAAAAAGTATAATCCTAACATCAATGTGATCGAAGGGTCTTATGAGGATTTTCAAAAACGATCGGATGCCGCATTAGTGGGGCAGCATTTTGCTAGCCGACGTGGTCTCTCGGCTGGAGATAAGTTTGAGGCTGTGGGAGTTAATGTGACCGTTGCTGGTATCATTACTTCAGATTCGGCACAGGATGAGAATGTAGCCTATGTGCATCTCCCATTTCTACAGCAAGCGACCAAAATAGGATTAGGCACGGTGACTCAGTTTAATGTCAAAGTTCAGAACTCTGGTATACTCACTACTGTATCGAATCAAATCGATGAGATTTTCAAGTCAGACCAACAGCCGACGAATACTCGACCAGAGAAGGCATTCTTCGCTGAGACGGCAAAGCAAATGATTGAGCTAATCAGTTTTACTAGATGGTTAGGGATCGGAGCAGTGGTGGCTGTGTTTGCTTTAGTGGCAAATGCTGTGCTGCTTGTCGTTCGAGGCCGGGTGAAAGAAACGGCTATTTTACAGACTATAGGATTCTCACGCTCAGCGATTGCTCAAATCGTGATTTATGAGGGGCTTTTGTTAGGTTTACTAGGTGGAGTTGTCGGGGTGATGGGGGCTGTAGCATTCTTTAGATGGAAATCATTTACTATAGGGAATGAAGGGCTAACTCTTGCTCTTAATCCATCTTCAGAAGTTATCGCAGTCGGTCTAACCGTTTCTGTATTATTAGGTCTTATGGCTTCTCTCTATCCCGCATGGAAAGCCACTTCACGTCCATTAGTTGATTCACTAAATTCATAATGATTATGTTACCTTTTTCATACGCACTAAGAAATTTATTCCGTGATCCATCTCGTCTGGCTCAGACTGTGGGGGGATCAGGGTTGGTCGTTCTATTACTAATAGCGGCTGTTGCATTGAATCAAGGAATGGATAGCGTGCTTTCGGCATCAGGTTCTTCTCGAAATATTATCTTTGTTGGTAAGGGATCTGAAGAATCTATCGAGCGCTCAGAAGTGGGGGTGGAGGCTGAGTCCGCGGCAGCTACTTCAATCGCTGGTATTGAGGTTAAAATGGGAGTTACGGCGGTCTCTGGTGAAATTATCTATCAAGCTCCGATTACGACTTCTGGAGGCTCTGAGGAGCAGGCGTTACTTAGGGGGGTGCTTGTGAATTCTCTGTTAATTCATTCTTCTGTAAGTTTGTTAGAGGGGCATTTCCCTGGACCTGGTGAGGTGATGGTGGGGAGTCTGACACATCGTAAACTCGGCGTAGAAGCTGAGGAGATGGCGCTTGAGAAAGTAATTAAGTTTGGTGATGAAGAACTCAAGATAGTAGGGATATTTACCGCACCCGGGACGGTCTTAGAATCAGAAATTTGGTTTGATAGAAATGATCTGGCGACATTGACACAGAGGGATTCTTTATCATCAATTACGATACGACTAGCTGATGGGAATGCAGATAGCATGAGTGATGCGGAGTTATTTGCCTTTCAACGCAATGACCTAGAGTTGTCAGCGATCCGTGAGGATAAGTATTATGAGAAGCTGAATGTTTTTTACCAACCGATTAAAATCATGACCTGGGTGACTGCTGCATTGGTTGCTGCTGGAGCAGTCTTTGGAGGCTTGAACACACTTTATTCTGCCTTCGCTGCTCGTATACGTGAGATGGCGACTTTGCAATCTATTGGTTATACTCGTGTGGTACTTCTCATTTCATTAGTTCAAGAGTCTCTACTCGCGACAATGACTGGAACGCTCATGGCGTTTATAGTGTCCTATTTCCTATTGGATGGCCTCACAGTTCCTTTCTCCATTGGAACCTTCACTTTGACGATATCTCCGAGCGTTCTCATCGTGGGATTAATTACAGGATTCCTACTAGGGACGATTGGGATATTACCTCCTGCAATCCGTTGTCTATTGCCTAGTTTGCCAAAATCTTTACGATCACACTAATATATACTAAAAAACATTATGAAATTAATTACAAACAGAACACTAGTTAGCATTATTGCTGGCTTCTCACTTGCTATACTCAGCTCATGCTCAGAAAAATCAGAAGATTTGGCTAAAGTAGAACCCCAAGCTTCTATTCTTGAAACCATTATCTTGAAAGAAATGCCGAAAGAAGTTACGACGATATCAAAAATTAGAGAGTCAGCTAAGCTGGGAGATAAAGTAACTTTTAAGGGAGATGCTATCGGGTCTATGAATATTTTCATGGAGAATAGAGCCGTGATGATACTAGGTGATCCAGACAAGATCAAAGCATGTAACCTTATACCAGGTGACGGCTGTGAGACTCCTTGGGATGTTTGTTGTGATGATCCAGACGTGATCAAGGCGTCCATCATTACACTTCGCTACCTCGATGCTTCGGGCAATATCCTTAAAGAAGGATTCAAGGGAGTGAATAATATTAAAGAGCTTACCTCTCTCATTGTTAGTGGAACTGTCGCGAAAGAGAGCACTAAGGAAAACATGATAGTGAACGTCAGTGGTCTCTTTGTTAAGGTAAAATAGATTGTCTAGCCTAACTTTGTCGCTTTAACTATTCAAATGGGCTGATTCTGGTCTCTAGAAGCCTAGGATGATCGGTGGAGTAATGATCTTGATCTTATTTGAACCATTATCTTCCACTGGTGTGATTGATGTGACGATCTTGTTTTCGAACTCGATAGTGATGTTAGACTTCTCTTCAGTAGTGAGGAGCTAAGTAAAAGTTTGTGTTTTTAGTCGTATAACTAAAATACGACAAATGAAAAAAAGAAGACAGGACAGAACAAGGCACTGGATACATTTTTCAATGATTTCATAGCACAACAAAAATCAAATGAAGCTAGTGCTCAAGAATTAGCCGTTAGCGGCGCGGCGTTGATTAAGTAGTTTATGAATCAGCTTTACAGGGCGAATTAGAACATCATTTAGGATATCCTAAGGGTGAAAAAACTGAGCTGAATAAGGATAATCACCGCAACGGCTATAGTTCTAATTCGGTGAATACTGAGTCAGGTAATATTGATATAGATGTCCTTAGAGACCGATCTGGTGAGTGAGGATGTAAAGCAGTGGCACAATCGAGCGTTGGATAGCGTTTATCCTATCATCTATCTCGATGCTTTGGTGGTCAAAGTCAGATCGGAGGGAGCCGTCAGTAATCATGCTGCGTATGTTGCCTTAGGCGTTAACTTAGAAGGCTATAAGGAGGTTTTAGGCCAAAATGAAGGTGCTAAGTTTTGGTTGAGAGTTCTCACAGAACTTCGCCCTCCGCATTCTTCACACGAGGACGTATTACGTGCTCTTTGGATCCATCCAGATCACTTCTACCGTGTTCACTTCCAGTTCACTGGTATTCACTCTTAGAGGGCTTATATTTATCTCCGCAGAGCAGGTTGACCTCTTGCTCCATAGCTTCGTAAAGTGCTATTTTCACACTCTGTCGTAAGGTTTGTTGGAGTAATTCGACCGCTTCAGTATCTGAGGCTTGTGCTAGCACTTCTCTTAGATTAATTTTCATTCATGGTTGTTGGTTAGTTTAGTTTTGTTTCAAAGCCATGCTCATGGTAAAACAATTGACCAACAGCCTATTTTAACGACTCCAGGGGACACTTCCAAACGGGGGGGGAATCTATACAGTAATAGCAAAAAATTCTTGAAATCTTGAAGCTTAAGTAGACAATACACCCTAGGAGATGAAATTATATTTAGACTACATAAAAGAGATTGAGGATCGTAAAGACCAAGGGTTAAATCCTAAGCCAATAGACGGTGCTGAGTTAATGAACGAAGTCATTGCACAGGTAAAGGATCTGGAGAATGAGCACAGAAAGGCTTCTCTTAATTTTCTAATTTATAATGTTTTACCAGGGACAACTAGTGCTGCTGGTGAAAAGGCTACGTTTTTAAAGGAGATCATTGTGGGAGAATGCGTAGTGGAAGAAATTTCTCAAGCGTTTGCATTTGAGCTATTGTCTCACATGAAGGGGGGCCCATCAGTTGAGGTTCTTCTAGATCTTTCTTTTGGTGATGACTTACCGATTGCTAAGCAAGCGGCAGAGGTTGTGAAGACTCAGGTTTTCCTCTATGAGGCAGACATGGAGCAGCTTGGAACAGCTTATAAGGTCGGAAATGCTATCGCTAAGGACGTTTTAGAAAGCTATGCTAAGGCGGAATTTTTCACAGGACTTCCTGAGGTAGAGGAAGAGATCCAGCTGGTGACTTACATTGCTGGTGAAGGTGATATCTCTACAGATTTGCTTTCTCCTGGTGGTGAAGCTCACTCACGTTCAGACCGTGAACTTCATGGTCAGTGCTTTATCACTAAGGACGCTCAAGGCGAAATTTCAGCACTCCAGTCTGCTCATCCAGACAAGCGAGTGATGTTGATTGCTGAGAAGGGCACTATGGGTGTTGGTTCATCAAGAATGTCAGGAATCAATAACGTGGCTCTCTGGGCTGGCAGACAAGGCAGTGCCTATGTGCCATTCGTAAATATTTCTCCTGTTGTCGCTGGAACCAATGGGATTTCTCCAATTTTCCTTACGACAGTTGATGTAACTGGTGGTATCGGAATTGACCTCAAAAACTGGGTAAAGAAGACCACTGCTGAAGGCAACACAGTGCTCGATGAAGATGGTGAATCAGTGCTAGAAGAAATATACTCTGTAGCAACGGGCACGATTCTCACGGTGAATACTAAGAAGAAGAAACTTTATAATGGAAACGAGGAAGTGGCAGATATTTCTTCAGCTCTCACTCCTCAGAAGCTTGAGTTCATCAAGGCTGGAGGATCTTATGCGATCGTATTTGGTAAGAAGCTTCAGACCTTCGCAGCGAAGACACTCGGCATTGAGCAGGCAGCAGTTTATGCTCCAGCTAAAATCGTTTCTCACGAAGGGCAAGGTCTCACAGCAGTGGAAAAAATCTTTAACAGAAATGCAGTAGGTGCACCAGAAGGTGTAGTGCTCCACGCTGGATCTGATGTCAGAGTCGAGGTGAATATCGTCGGTTCTCAGGACACGACTGGTCTCATGACTTCTCAGGAATTGGAGGCAATGGCGGCGACCATCATTTCTCCAATCGTAGATGGTGGCTACCAATCAGGCTGTCATACTGCTTCAGTATGGGATAAAAAGGCACAGGCTAACATTCCTAGACTGATGAACTTTATGCACAAATTTGGTCTCATCACAGCACGTGACCCGAAAGGGAGGCATCATGCGATGACAGACGTTATCCACAAGGTGCTCAACGATCTCGCTGTTGATGACTGGGATGTTATCATCGGTGGAGATTCACATACTCGTATGTCTAAAGGAGTCGCTTTCGGTGCTGACTCAGGAACTGTTGCGCTTGCTCTCGCTACTGGTGAAGCAACGATGCCAATGCCTGAATCTGTTAAAGTTACTTTCAAAGGTGACATGAAGGATCATATGGACTTCCGTGATGTGGTTCATGCTACCCAATCTCAGATGCTCGATCAATTTGGCGACAATATTTTCCAGAGCAGAATCATTGAGGTTCACATTGGAACTCTACCTGCTGACCAAGCGTTCACCTTTACAGACTGGACTGCGGAAATGAAGGCGAAAGCTTCTATCTGTATTTCTGAGGACGATACTCTCATCGAGTCACTCCAAATAGCTAAGAGCAGAATCAAAATCATGATCGATAAGGGCATGGACAATGAGCCTCAGGTTCTTCAGGGATTGATCGATAAAGCAAATAAGAGAATTGCTGAAATTAGATCAGGTGAGAAGCCAGCACTTACTCCTGATGCCAATGCTAAGTATTCAGCTGAGTTCGTAGTAGATCTTGATAAGATTGTTGAGCCAATGATCGCTGATCCAGATGTTCATAATGATGATGTTTCTAAGCGCTACACGCACGATGCTATCAGAGAGATTTCATACTATGGTGGAGAAAAGCACGTAGATCTTGGCTTTGTCGGATCATGCATGGTTCACAAAGGAGATTTCAAGATTGTTTCTCAAATGCTCAAAAACCTAGAGCAACAACAAGGGAAAGTGGAGTTTCAAGCTCCTCTCATCGTTGCCGCACCGACTTATAACATTATTGATGAGCTTAAGTCTGAAGGTGACTGGGACATACTCCAGAAATATTCTGGTTACGAATTTGATGATGCTGCACCGAAGAACACAGCACGCACAGAATACGAGAACATGATGTATCTTGAACGTCCTGGTTGTAACCTCTGTATGGGTAACCAAGAGAAGGCTGAAAAAGGCGATACAGTGATGGCAACATCTACTCGTCTCTTCCAAGGCAGAGTGGTTGCAGACTCAGATCACAAGAAAGGTGAATCACTCTTAGCGTCGACACCAGTTGTCGTTCTCTCTGCAATCCTCGGTAGAATTCCAACCATGGAAGAATACAGAGCTGCAGTGAAAGGAATCAACCTTACTACATTTGCTCCACCACTTCAGGAGTTAAGCACAAGAGCTTAGGTTTCTGATCAGTATTAAAATTTCACAAGAGTGCGGGTCTTCAATGAATCGCACTTTTTTATTAGAGAGATTATGATGAAACAAAGCGTTGCGATATTAAGAGCAGGAATTACAGGGAAGATGATGGCGAGACTATTGTCTGAACGATTTGAAAAAGTTGACCTGATTGATCCAAAGCCTGATGATGTGTTTCAATCAAATCAGCTGCATGTTCTATTGGTTGTCCTCGAACCTGTAGTAGAGGGTATTTAGAAACAGTTAATGCTCAAGGAACTTCAGGGGTATGATGTGGAAATGGTGACGTCTAAGGCGATCGGTTACCTCTACTCGGAGGATAAACGATCATTGGTCGGAGTGAAAACACAGGAAGGAAATGTGATCGTTGATGTTGTAATCGATACTACAGGGCGCTCTACTCAAGCATCCAAATGGCTTGAACAAGGGCAGTTAAGGAAGTTAGGATGGAGATCTCACTACGCTACACAACTGCGATGGGGAGATTTAGAGATCCCGCTGAGACACAGCCAGCTTATGTTCAAATAGATCCTCAAACAGAGAGTCACGGAGTAACAGTCTTGCCAGTGGAACATGGTCGAGTTATCGTCGTTGCTATTTAAAGTGTTCCGCTTGGGATAGTTCTGGGAATTTTCACCTTCGTGGTGCTTTGCAGAAATTCTGTAGTGCAATTATACCACAATGAGGGGATGGCTAGGCAGAGCTGAGTATGAAGCACGGTGTCACGTATAACGCTGAAGATAGGTAACTGCAGAACTTGGTAGTAGATACGGGCGTGATACCCACGCTGCTGTCTTAATCTAACGACGCTTAGTCAGTTAGAGGTTTGAGGATTGTTTTGATCTCTTCAAGGGTTTGTGGACCAACGGTGGCGATTGCCATGTTTTCTGGCTTAAAGGTTTGTTGGGCTAGCTCTTGTAGTTCGGCTAAAGTGGTAGTTGAGAGTGTTTCGCAGGAATCTTTTGGAGCGAGTATTTTATCGAAGCAGAGGAGTGAGTCACCCATCCAACTCATGTGGGCTTGTGGTGTCTCTAGTGTGATGTGCCTTTGGCTAGTGGCGAAAGTGACAGCTTGGTTTAGTTCGGCTTGAGTGAAGCCTTTTTCACAGATTTCCTGTAGCATCTGCTGGATGATGTCGATGCTTTCTTGGAGCTTGGATGAGTCTAGTCCAGCGTGGATCTCGAAGGTTCCAGTGTCGTGATAGAGGCTGTAGTCTGAGGCGATGTGGTAGCAGAGTCCACGTTTTTCACGGAGTTCTTGGAAGAGTCTGGAACTCATAGTCTCGCCCATGATGAGGCTCATGACTCGGATTATGTGACGGGTTACTGAGTGGCGGCCGTCTGTGTGGAAGGCAATGGCTAAGTGAGTCTGCTCGATGTCTCTCTGGTCGTGAATGACGACGGATCTAGTCGAGGCGCTAAGCGGAGGTAGTGAGTGGGAAAATGGTTGGAAGCTACTTTTCTGGTTGGAGAGTTTTGGTAGGAATTTTTCAGCGAGGACACAAACGTAAGAGTGGGTGACTTTACCCGCAACTGAGAGTGTGATGCCTTCTGAGAAGTAGTGTTTCTTGGTGAAACTCTTTAGATCTTCGACTTGGATATTAGAGATAGATTCTTCTGTGCCAGTGATTGGTCGGCCTAATGGATGGCTTGGGTAGAGGGCTTCGGAGAGAATGTCATGGAGGTGGTCGCCAGGGTTTTCCTGATACATGACGATTTCTTCTGCGATGACTTCACGCTCACGCTCGAACTCCTCTGGGTCGTAGCTGGAGTTCCAGAGCATGTCGGTCATGATCTCTATGAGTGTTGGGAGTAGGTCGGCAGGTCCACGGGTTTCGAGACAAGTTTGATCCTCGGTGGTGAAGGCATTTATTGTTCCTCCTGCGCCTTCGATCTGTAGGGCTATGTCGAGAGCACTGCGTGTGCTCGTCCCTTTAAATACCATGTGCTCAAGGAAATGGGCTATGCCGTTTTCCTCTGAAGTCTCGTAGCGGCTGCCTACTGGGAAATAAATGGCGATGGAGACGCTCTCCATGTGTGGCATTTCCGCTGTGGCGATGTGGAATCCTTGGTGGTGCTTATATTGATAATTCATGGAGAGTGTGTGATTGAAAGTTTATCTGACTAGATCGGTCGCGAGCTTGATCGCGTGGAGCATGGATTCATGACTAGCGAGGCTCTTGCCTGCGATGTCGAATGCTGTCCCATGGTCTGGGCTGGTGCGGGGAGTTTTGAGTCCCAGGGTGGTATTGACGCCGGTGTCGAAGTCTAGGAGCTTGAGTGGGATGAGACCTTGGTCGTGATACATACAGAGAACTGCATCGTAGAGGCCGTCTGCTGCTGGTTTGAAGACGGTGTCTGGTGGGTGAGGGCCAGTGAAGACGTGGTTTTCGGCTATGGTATTCTCGTTCAGGATATTGATCGCAGGGGTAATTATCTCGATATCTTCTTTGCCAAATGCCCCGTTTTCGCCAGCATGTGGGTTGAGACCACAGACTGCTATTTTAGGTGCTACACCTTGTTTACGGCGCTGGCAGAATGTTTTTAACAGTCTGCCTACTCGGACTATCTCTGGGGTGGTGAGTGAGCTGGGGACTGTGTGGAGAGGGACGTGGATAGTGACGAGTGCAACGGTGAGGCTGGAGCCGGTTAGGCACATTGCGTGGTCTTCGCAGTGGAGTCGGTTTGCAAAAAATTCTGTTTGGCCGGGGTAGTTGAATCCAACTTGGTGGAGCCATCCTTTGGCTACTGGGGCTGTGACTATGGCATCGATTTCTCTAGCGTTGGCTAGTCGGACGGATTCTTCTAAGGCATCGAGCGAGGCTTGAGCTGTGATGAGGTTAGGCTCTCCGAGGCTGATATTCCATGGTGGGACGGTGTTTCCGATGATACGGATGGAGATGTCATTGCCTAAAAAGGTTTTAGTGCGGGGGTCGTTAAGGGCGGCGATGACGACTTCTGGGCCGATTCCTGATTGATCGCCTAAGGTGATACCGATGGTTTTAGACATGGCTGTATATGGCTAGTAGGGAAATACTAGGCAAGGTCCGCTGCTGTGACGGATGTTTTCTTGCGGGTGCCGAGAAAGATAGCTTGGTCGACAACTCGTGTGCTTGAGGCGTCGAATCTGTAGCCGTGGCAGTTTGCGCAAGTGGTGGTGCCTGTTCCTACGATGGAGTCGCATGCTTCGCAGATCTTGTATGAAGAAGGGTTAGCGGCAATCTCTTGGGCTTTCTGCAGGCGGTCGTTGTTTTTTTGTTTATTCATTGCTTTTGAATACGGTGCAGTAGATTTTGTGGGGAAGCAAGCGGGATTTGTGTTGTTGGATTTTTTTTGGACGAAAGGCACTGAAAAAACGGCACTGGGATGATGGAGCGGAAACTGTTTGGTGGGCGACTTAGTGGGGAAGGAAACCTGAATATATCAATTTCAAAGTTAAAAAACGATAAGTTATTAATAGAAATGGGAGTTTTATCTGATGTGAAGAAAAAGAATACTCTTAGGGAGCCTCTGGCGGTCTACTTTTCCCAAGCCCTTGTAATTTGAGAGGAATCCAACTGCTATTGATTGTATTATTTGACTTTTTCTAGGGATTTATCGCTGGTTTGTGCTTGTAGTTTGATCAATTAATTGATGTTAGTCCTTTTTGAGTGTCTTGTCTGGGTTCTACGCCACTAATAACGCAGAGCGATCCATATTGTAGGTTAAATTACAGAGGGCATTATGCTGCCTGACTCGTTGTATTCCAATCTTTCTAAATAGATCGGCTCCCATGTATTTCATCCTGCCAAATACATGTTCAACTCGCACCCTCATACGGCTCACAGTCTTATTAAATCGTTGTTGCTGCTCAGTCAGAGGTTTATTCCGATAGGCTTTAGCGATGATGAAAACAGCTAAATAGCTTATTACTTCCATCACGTCCGTCCTTCTTAATGAGTTCTTTAAAATCCCAAATCGTTTTAGCATCTGGAATGTGGTCACCCATTTGAAGATCTAGGAAGTTCATAAAACTAAGTCGATCGCCTATTTGATACTCCGTTGCATCATCACTGGATCAGTGTAGCCAGGAAAGCATTCCAATCGATGATCGTTTTAAGCTTTAAGACACCAACAGTGTGCTTAGTCATCTTTTACTGGTGCTCAATGGCTGAGAATAAATTGCCAGCTTTTTCATGCTCTCGGAAGTTCATAAGCTCAATTTAATCTATCAGACAAATTTGAAAACATTAAAGCGGAATTATTACAGGTTGACAGAGGTTACCTTATAAGTCTTTTTTTTCCGAAATTTGCGACTAGGTTAAAATTATGAGTATATGCACAAAGCGAGGTGACGAAGGAATGACTGATTTGTTGTTCGGTAAGAGGGTGTCTAAGACTGATGTTAAGGTGGAGGCTTGTGGTGCTGTGGATGAGTTAAACGCAGTTCTTGGGATTGTTAGAAACGGTAATGTCTCTGATGAAATGAAGGAATGGGTGGATGGCGTGCAGAAGCGACTTGTAGGGCTGATGGGAATTATCGCTACGCATGCGGATGATCATCAGAGGTATGCGGGTGCTGGATATAGAGGGATTGATAATGAGGATGTCGCTTGGTTAGAGGAGTTGATTATTGAGTCTGAATCCGAGAAGGGAATTACTTTTAAAGGCTGGGCTAGACCTGGCGAAGCGGGAGCAATGGCTGGTGCTTATCTAGACCTAGCTCGGACTGTTTGTCGTAGAGCTGAGCGTAGTTGCTGGGTTGTTGAGGATGATGCTTTGGTGACAGCTAGGTTGTTTCTTAATCGCTTGTCTGATTCGCTTTGGTTGGTTGCTCGTGGGCGGGAACAATGAGCAATGTGCTTGGCTAATGTGCTTGGCTGATCCTGAGTTTACCTTTTCAGGGCTTGGTGCATGATGGCACTCTTGTGTGAGTTTCTTACTCATCACTACTCTCTTGAAGCCTACGGTGTCACTGTGACTACTGTGGGCGTTGCTTTGAAGAATTGTTCGGCGGCCGCTTTGATTTGGGCTGGGCTGACTTCTTTTATTTTCTTGGCTGTTAGGCGGTGGTTGAGTGGGGAGAGGTCTAGGGCTGTGTCGATAGCACAGAGTTGTGCCATGGCGTCGTTACTTTGATTCACTAAAGCTTGTTTAGCTAGCCATGAGGTTTTGACATTTTTTAGAGTTTTCTCGTCCATGCCATCGGTAATGATACTGTCGATGGTGTTGAAGAGTTCTTTTCTTGCTAGTTCTAGCTGGTCTGGCGAGGTGCCGAGGTAGAAGCCGAAGAATCCTGTGTTGATCCCATGAAACTGAGTTGCGGAGCAATAGTATGCTAGTCCTAGCTCTTCGCGGATACGCGTGAAGAGTGGACCAGCCATGTCGGCACACCACGCGTGGAGGAGGTCTAGGGAGTATTGATGTTCGTTTCCTGCTTCTGCTCCTTGATAGCCGAGGGTGAGGATCGCTTGTTGCTTGTCTAGATTGAGGTTGAGCTCTTCTCCTTGGTTGAATTTCTGCTCAGGGTAGTCTAGACGATTTCCCTTAGGTATTTTGCTAAAGTATTTTTCAGCGAGGTCGATGATTTCGTCCTGCTGAACATCTCCAAAGATGGCGACAGCGCTGTTATTGCTGTTGTAGTAAAGTGAGTGATGGGCGTGGAGTCCGAGGCGGCTCATGTTGGAGAGCGATTCTTCGTTTCCGATTGAGTTGTTGCCATAACCAGTTCCTGCGAAGAGAGATTCTTTGAGCGTGCGGAAGGCTAGGTTGACTGGCTCTTCGTTCTGTTCTTTTAGGGCGGTGAGCTGAGCGTGGAGTTCGTGGTCGATGTTTTCCTGATGTAGCGCAGGTGAGGTAAAGGTTTCACTGAAAATGTCTAGGACAGTGTCCAGATCTGGAGTGAGGCAGTAGGCTGACATCAATGAGGTGTTATTACCTCCAGCAGCTGATATTCCAGCGCCTAAGCTCTCAAGTATGTTGGCTATTTCTTCGCCGCTTCTGCTGGTCGTTCCTTTGTTAAGAAGAGTAGAGAGTAGTGTGGATACTCCAGCTGAAGTGTTGGACTCGCTCGGCATTCCTGCTCGGATAGCTGACTGGACGGAGACGGTAGGAGTCCTGTGGTCTGGGCAGACTAAGAGCGTGAGACCATTAGATAAAGTGTGACTTGTGATGTCTCTTTGTTTGGTTTTACTTTTGGTTATTTTAACTGCGGTTTTTTCAGTCTCAGGATTAAGGATCGCAATAGTAAGAGTGGAGTGGTCTAGTAGATATTTTATGCAGACTCGACGAATGTCGGCTTCGGTGACTGAATTGATTGTTTCTAGGTAGTCACTAGTGAAATTTAGATTACGAGATTCGTTATAGTTTGAGGCTAGATCTGAGGCTCTTCCGGATGCGGTAGTGAGTGTTTTAAACTGGGATGAAAGGCACATGCGTTTGACCTTAGCTAGCTCAGTGTCAAGTTGTGCATGGGTGAGGGCCTCAATCTCTTTGAAAATGGCTTGTTGCAGTTCATCGACCCTATCTGGTTCTACTTCTGCACTGATGCTGAAGAGTCCAGGTCCTAGGTGGGTGATCCAGCTCCATGATCCGATGTGTAGGCAGGTGTTCTGCTTCTCGCGGATGTTCTGATAGAGGCGTGAAGATCTCCCCCCTCCTAAAATAGTGGAAAGTAGGTCAAGGGATGCTGAGTCTGGGTGATCTAGTGCTACTGTTTGCCAAGCTATGTTGAGCTTGGTTGCTGAGATACTAAAGGAGTCTGTGGCGGTTCTTTTACCGAGTTGTCTTGGCTCAGTTTCGATGGCTACCGGCTTGGTGAATGAACGTGGGATTTCTTTTGTGAGAGTGTTGAGGGTTTCTAGAATTTCGTCGGTGTCAAAATCGCCAGCTATAGATGCGTAGGAATTCTGTGTGGTGTAGCGTGATTTATGGTAGTCTGTCATGATCTTATGAGTGACGAGGTTGAAGAGTTCGAGGTGGCCGATGACTGGCTGGGATCTGCCGTCGTCTGCTAATGCTGTGGAGAATAGCAGTCTGCTGGCTTTACTGCCTGCGTCGTCGAGATCCATGTCGATCTCTCTGCGGATCACATCTTTTTCCTTTTCAAATTCATCTTCAGGGAATGTTGGGAGGAATACCATTTCTGTCAGTGTGCTGAGGAATGTCTCAGCTGATTCAGCGGGGCCATCGATGTAATAAACGGTGCGATCGAATGTGGTGTAGGCATTCCACTGTCCACCAGCGGCTAGGACTGTTTCGGAAAGCTCTTCACCGCTATAAGATTTGGTTCCTTTGAAGACCATGTGTTCTAGGAGGTGAGATAGTCCAGCTCCCATGTAGTCACCTTCGTGAACACTACCAGTTTCTATCCAGATCTGAGTGGAGATGACTGGGGCTGAGGAATCGGCGTCGAGGATGACTTTGAATCCGTTGTCGAGAGTGTGGAGCGTGGCTGTAGTAGATGGGAAGTTCATGAAGAGAGGGGGTGTTAGAGTGATTCGATAAGTCTGAACCAAGTGTAGCGGGTGATATAGATCAGTAGTGCTTCTTTTCCGCTGATTTGAGTCTCAGAGAGTGGGGCGGGAGTATTGATTTCAGGATCTGTTAGCATGGCGTTTCTGAGACTATTGTAGATCGCTTTATAGATCAGTGATTCTGCGTCTGTAGATGAACTGAAGCGTATGGTAGGGGCTGATTTTCCGTTACTGAATTTTATTGATAGTGTGCTCAAGGTCGGGAGTTCTGGGCGAAATTTGGCTTTAGAAATAGTGACTTTAGGTGTGACCAGACCTCCTGATGATTGGAGTAATAATTCTTCTACAGCTGATTTAATTTCCTCTACTTTTGAGACAAGCTTGGGATCAATAACTATATTGATTGCTAGAGCTTTTCGGTTGGAAGGATCTGGCCTCCAGAGTGAACGTGATTGAGGGAGATCTTGAATTGCCTTAGCTGCTGTAGTTATCTGATCAGCAGTGGCGTCTTTGGCTGTATCAATGACGCGCTCTAGAGCTAGATGAGCAGCTTGATAGTTTCTTAGGCTAACAAGGTGACTAGCATGATTTAATCTATCGGCTGCGATGAGTTCTGAGTTCTTGAACTGGTCGAGCATTAGAGAGGTCTTTATTTTGATAGTGCTGGGGTCGAACTTTGGTAGCACTAGCTCAGCTGGGGCGACGGGTTCCAGAATAGGTGCTGCCTTTGGCTTTCCTACTATAAGTTCCTTGCTGGGGACTGTGGTATTCTTTAATGAAGGCTTGGTGGATTTCCAGGCGGCTACTTTTTTAGATCGTTGCTCTTCGGTTTGAGGAGTGATGAAGTCACGATCGTTACTGCCAAAATAGAGACCGGTAATGAGAACGATAAGGCAGAGAAGGGTTGTGTAATACCAAGGGATTTGCATGAAACGAAGTATTGCAGGTTGCGAGTAATTGAAAAGCAGGATTTTTTTGAGGTTATTATGACAAAAAATGTTATCCAGGGAGCCTCTAGTAGCCTACTTTTCCCAAGCCCTTGCAATTTGAGAGGAATCTAACTGCTATTGATTGTATTATTTGACTTTTTCTAGGGATTTATCGCTGGTTTGTGCTTGTGGTTTGATCAATTAATTGATGGTAGTCCTTTTGAGTGTCTTGTCTGGGTTTTACGCCACTAATAACGCAGAGCGATCCATATTGTAGGTTAAATTACAGAGGGCATTATGCTGTCTGGATCGTTGTATTCCAATCTTTCTAAATAGATCGGCTACCATGTATTTCATCCTGCCAAATACATGTTCAATTCTCACCCTCATACGGCTCACAGTCTTATTAAATCGTTGTTGCTGCTCAGTCAGAGGTTTATTCCGATAGGCTTTAGCGATGATGAAGTCTTCTAAATTGTGATCTAGCATCACTGGCTCATTTTTTTCTGACTGGTAGGCACTATCAGCTAAAATAGCCTGGTCTTTTTTAGTTAGATCTGTCAATGTTATCGGATTTACCTGCACCGTTATGACCAGCCTGTAGGTATAGTAAATCAAGGCTTGCATCACCTGTGCTAACTCCGTAGGTCCGGTCTTCGTTCTGTGTAAAAAGGTTAGTAGCCCTGAAAGTTACTCCATTGATTGTCGTTGTATCAGTCCCTACTCGGGCATTATTAGTCACTAGATTGAAAGCTTCTACAAGCGTACCCTTGGTGCTAATTTCACCCGCCGCGGCGGTTAGATCAAATTCTCCCCATGATATGGTAGCTGCTGATGCTGATCCTATCATCGCTGTGGATGTAGCCAGAGCGATCGTAGACTTATGACGCCCCAACTGCTTTGCAATAGTTGTTGGGCTTAGGTGGTCTCTCACTACTCATGCGTAGACGCAGAGCGTAGGACTTCTAGCTTCAAACTTCAAAAAGGCTCTTGCAGATTACTGCAAGAGCCTTTTTAGTGTATGCATGCCTGAGACGACTACTGCGAAACAACTTCTCCAACAATCTAAAGCCGTCCTCTTTGACTTCGATGGTATCATTATCAACTCAGAGTGGCCGATCTACCAATCTTGGTTCCGTGTATTCGCCGCTGAAGGCCACGAACTTGCTGTAGAAACCTACGTCCAGTGCATCGGCTCAGATTTTGATACCTGGTCACCAGAAAAGTATCTAGAAGAGCTCACAGGCAAGACCTACGATTGGCCAGCCATCAATGCCAAGCGCCAAGTAGAACTCGAAGGAGACCTCATAGATGTAAGCACACTTCCAGGAGTCAGAGAATTATTCCAAGCCATCATCGATTCAGGTAAAAAGCTAGCAGTCGTTTCCAGCTCATCTCACCGCTGGGTAGACATGTGGCTAGAGAAGCTCGGTCTCATCTCCATCGTCCACGAAGTCGTCTGCCGTGGAGATGCTCCTAAAATTAAGCCTGCACCCGACCTCTATCTTGAAGCGGTAAGAAGATTCGCCCTCCCCGCCTCAAAATGCCTAGTCATCGAAGACTCACTAAACGGCGTCAAGTCAGGTAACCTAGCTGGATGCATCACCATCGCAGTTCCTAGCAGACTCACCAGTGTGTTAGATTTCTCTCCAGCTGACAGCATTATTTTTGATCTCACTCAGCTGGTGTAGCCTTACTAAAACAAGCGGCTGAACGGAATAGTAGTATCCTAACTGGGATAGTGATGGCCGATTACGTGGATGAAGAGATCTGCAAGCTGATGATTAAAGTAAATCAACGAAAAATCAGTCAACCCTGAGAGAGGTATTAATAAAAGAAATAGAAGTGCAGCTAATACTATGTAATTACAATTAGGCTTGATTCCTCAGCTTAATCCGTTATTTTTATAAAGTCATCACTTTTATTGTCATTCAAAACTCACTAGCTTTCTCGCAAATCTATAACCCCCCACTCAATACACAAGCAACTTTCAGATAGTATGAAGCTCCATAATAAAAATGCTAACTCTAGCTCCTACGTCACTCAACACACTACCAACAAAGGTTTCACACTGATTGAGCTCATCGTCGTAGTGGGCATCATCGCAGGTCTCCTAGCGGTAGGCGTAGGCACCATCAAGAATATCGCTGGATCTAAAGGAGTCAGCACAGGAGTATCACTCGCTCAAGGTCTCTTCAACCAAGCCAGGCAAACCGCCAAGGCTCGCGGAACTTCCACTAGAATCGTTATCTACGCCGACTCTACTGGGACAAATAAAGATAAGCGTGCCAGATACCTTCGCTACATGGGAGTTGCAACAGCCAGACTAGAGCTAGACAGCACTGGACAGCCAGTATCAGATCCTAGCACAGGACAGTCTAAGATTAAGGAGTGGAGACTCTCATCAGCAGGTATTATCCTCCCTCAGAATACCTACTTTAACGCAAAGCTCAGCGGCGGTCCTACCACCCCTAATGGTAAGTGTATCTTCCCAGGAGACAATACTGGTGAAAAAGACTGCTTCATATTTGAATTTAACTCAGAAGGAGCACTGGTAGAACCTTCAGGAGATGTAAAATTCGTCATCCAAGTTGGTCAGCTAAAACCAGGTGCAAACGTCCCTACTAAACTCCCATCTAGCACTAAAGATGCTGGCGGATTCCGGATATGGAGAAACGGAAGAACGTCCGTATTCAGAAGCATCAAGCAGATCGAAGTCTTCGGTGACCTGGACTTTTAATCGCCAACTACCCACACTCTCATACCCCACACTTTTAATAAATACCCCTTATACCACCTACAATGAAGACCACCTCATACAACCTCACTAAACCTCGTAAGGGCTTCTCCCTGATCGAAGTCATCATCGCCCTTGGCATCGTAGCTCTCCTGCTCACAGGATTCTTAGGCGTCTTCGGCACCGCTCAGAAGAACATCCAGCGCTCACTTAGTGTAAAGGAAGCTAATCAGCTAAAAGACTCACTAGAGACAGAGATGGCAGCCCTCAGAAAAGACGAAAAATCATACTCTGCCAAAAAATTTAAAAGCCACTTCGAGAAAGCTTTCGATATGGTAAAAAATGGCAATGACCCTTCTAAAGCTGTCATCGTATACCAATATAAAGCACAGACCACAGACACAGACAACGACGGCATTCTCCCTCCCTACACAGATGTAAATAACATCCCGGGAGCTGGCTACATCACGCAAGTTGCAGTCAGAAGAGTAGGTCCACAAGACGCGTTCATCACCAACGAACTGGACTCTAAAGCAGTCTATGGAAGCGTCTACGCAGTGCGCCTCACACAGCTCGTCTCAGACCCCACTAGCTCAAGCCTCAGATTAGGAATCCCTGGAGAAATTCAGCACGTCGTAGGCAACTCTCTAAAAAACGCTACAGACAGTGATGTATTTAACTCTGCCATCATCATCTACCAAGCAGAGTTTTTCAAACTCCCTACAAATAGTTATTCCTACGTCACAGGTGGCAAATGGGATTTCCAAAAACTAGGTAATCCAGTCGCCACCATCAACATGGCAGCCAGAAGATAACCAAGCCATACTTCACTTCCATAAAACCAAATTCCTATCATCATGAAAATTTCCACCACTAAGCCAACAACAGTTCAGAGAAAACTACGAGGATTCACACTCGTAGAGCTCATGATCTCCATGACCATCACACTCGTCATCATCGGAGTCCTACTTTCCATGACCAGCGTTGCTGTTAAAGGGCTCCAAAAAAGCCAGAATAATACCTGCACATCCAGACTCTCCCAAGAAGTTCTCAGCACTATTACTAAAGACCTTGAAGGCATCGTCATCAGATCTGGTAATAACTACGAATGGGTCCTCTCCAAAAACAGCGGGATCTCTGGCGACAAGCTCGGACCAGGTTCAGAAAAAAAAATGCATAACCCCTTTGAACTCAGCTTCTTCTCAGCGGTAACTGACCGCTATAATGGTCAAATTAATGTGCCTAAAGTAGATAAAGGTGGTGACATCTCCATGATCCGTTACAAGGTCATCCACCAAGACCAGATGGAAATCGGTGGAAACTACCCAGTATTCGCCATCTACCGCCAACGTGTAGAGCCTAAAGACACCTTTGAAAAATGCCTTTCACAGCCAGCACTTGATGGACTCGCAGATCTTCCTAAAATTACAGCAAGAAAAAACTACCTTGCTGAAAACATCTACGACCTCACCGTCAGCTTTAACTTTGAATACCTTCAAGCAGACGGAACCTCTGGCTACGCACGTATCCCACTTCAGGTAAACGGTGACTACAAAAGCCTCAGCATCAAAGGAAATCAGATCCTAGTCAATGGATTAGCCCTCTCTATTCCATCTGACGCTACCTCACCTAGACTATCCAGTGCTGACGTTAGCCTCATGGTTCTCACGGACAAAGGCATGAACGGACTCAAACGAGCTAATATCAAGAGCAAAGAAGCATTCTCCAAGTATCTCCTCCAAAACGGTAGACAATATTCAAAAACAGTAATTTTACCGCGTCCATAAAAAAGGATTGCTACTACCCCACACACTGTCTAGCGTCCCCAAGTTCTTAGGAATCTGATTCTTAAAAACAAATGACCAATAAGGGCAGGTGTCAGAGTGGTCGAATGAGCACGCCTGGAAAGCGTGTGTAGCAGCAATGTTACCGTGGGTTCGAATCCCACCCTGCCCGCCATCTCTCTATATCACAGATAGTTACAAACATCTCTAACAACTGCGGTTTTTCACAAATAGCCCTGCCCCAATTTGCACCGTTTTTTACTTTGAAGTGCTACTATAGGAGCTGGACTAATCCATTTTCACCCGCAAATCTAGTTTAGCAATCCGTAGTGTATTTGTTAATTACACTCATAGATTCAACGGTGAGTAATAAAACTCTTTTCTATAGCCCACTTTTACGTTATAATATGGTTTATAGGAAAAGGTTTTATAAACTATGGTTTGGAATTGGCAATTATCAGATTAGAGAAAATTCTCTTATGAAGCAAAATATCTTCTCAAGTTTGAAGTCATGAAACAAGTATGACTCGGGGTGCACTGCATTCTACTGGCGGCACTCTGTAGTATGCCACACGAGCTGAGGCCGAATACTGAAAAGAGCACTACCGCAGTGAGTGCAGATGTTGCAAAGTAGTGATTTTTTCATAAGACTTAATTTTATCTAGGGCAGAGAATACTGTCAATCAAACAAAGTTTCTTACTAAAGTCACAAATCAAACTACTGGGAGCCTCTGGCAGCCTACTTTTCCCAAGCCCTTGTAATTTGAGAGGAATCTAACTGCTATTGATTGTATTATTTGACTTTTTCTAGGGATTTATCGCTGGTTTGTGCTTGTGGTTTGATCAATTAATTGATGTTAGTCCTTTTGAGTGTCTTGTCTGGGTTCTACGCTACTAATAACGCAGAGCGATCCATATTGTAGGTTAAATTATAGAGGGCATTATGCTGCCTGACTCGTTGTATTTCAATCTTTCTAAATAGATCGGCTCCCATGTATTTCATCCTATCAAATACATGTTCAACTCGCACCCTCATACGGCTTACAGTCTTATTAAATCGTTGTTGCTGCTCAGTCAGAGGTTTATTCCGATAGGCTTTAGCGATGATGAAGTCTTCTAAATTGTGATCCAGCATCACTGGCTCATTTTTCTCTGACTTGTAGGTGCTATCAGCTAAAATAGCCTTATTTTTTTATCTAACATTTGATGAAAACAGCTAAAGAGCTTATTACTTCCATTACGTCCGTCCTTCTCAATGAGTTCTTTAAAATTCCAAATCGTTTTAGCATCTGGAATGTAGTCACCCATTTGAAGATCTAGGAAGTTCATAAAACTAAGTCGATCGTCTATTTGATATTCCGTTGCATCATCACTGAGTCCGTGTAGCCAGGAAAGCATTCCAATCGATGATCGTTTTAAGTTTTAAGACTCCAACAGTGCGCTTAGTCATCTTTTGCTGGTGCTCAATGGCTGAGAATAAATTGCCACCTTTTTCATGCTCACGGAAGTTCATAAGCTCAATTTAATCTATCAGACAAATTTGAAAACATTAAAGCGGAATTATTACAGGCTGCCAGAGGTTCCCTAATTACTGATTAGATGTATGAATTTAGGTAAAAAAACCGCAGTTTCATGATGGAAACGGCGGTTTAGTGAAATTTTGTTATGCTTTAATAATATCTATTCAGCCCAGCTGAGAGCTCCTTTACGGAGAGCATAGATGTATGCCACTGTGAGGATGCCCACAAATCCTAGCATTGACCAAATAGCAACTGAGGTCTGTGCCACTAGTTCCTGGAACTGAACTGCCCAAGGATACATGAATACGACTTCGATATCGAAGAGAACGAAGAGCATCGCTACGAGGTAGAACTTCACAGAGAATCTTGGTGATCCGTCGCCGACTGGGAGCATTCCACATTCGTAAACGGTGTCTTTGTCTCCACCTGTGCGACCTTTTTTGCCTAGTAGGACGCTGAGTCCTAGAGAGATGCCTGCAAAGCTGATAGCGACGAGTGTCTGAATGACGATTGGAAAGTAGTTTTCTAACATAGTGGTAGTCTGTGGTGAAAATTGATATTAAATAATGTATACTAGATAGCTCTGAAGCCTAAATCTAATGCTTGAATCTAGTTTAATCCAGCAAAAAAAATGCGGGTGATAAATTTATTCAGCTTCAAATGTGCTGTGTGCTTCAGGGAGTCTAGTGAGGCCTTTATATTCCTTGCCTTGCTTTTTTACCATTCCGCGAGTGACTAGGTTTTGAAGTTTTTCGTATGTTCTGAGTCTAAGCATTTCTTCGCCACCACTTACTGCGTTGCGTTCTTTGAGTCTGTCGAACACGAGTTCGAATAGATCATTGAATCCGAAGAAACTGTCGTCGTCTCCTAATACGTGAACGATTTCATCTGTTACGTGGTCAGGGACTCGACGGGAGAAACGTGTTTTTTTCGTAGTTGCCATAATAAGTGTTATATAGCAGAGGTTACATAAATAGCGATTAGAAAATAATATAATCCTTAAAAATATTAAATTCTTAGAGGGTTTGACAAATCTAAATTAGCTTTTTTAGTGTTATTTTATCAAGTTTTTCTCAAATCGATTGAATTCGTTATAGTATGGCGAGTTAGGGGCGACCTTTTAGTAAAGTGATCTTAATGAAATATGCAGTTTGATGGTGATAGGAGGTGGACAAGGCGAGAGAGTCTATTATCTTCAGTGGGGATGATTTACAGGAGAACACTTACTTTAGAAATACGGGGAAAAGGCATCTATGAGATCAATGATGATGTTGTGCAGGTGGTGCCTGCTAGTGGGGTGGGGGATGGGATAGTGACGATATTTAATAAGCACACTAGTAGTCTGGTGCTGATGGAAAATGCCGAACCTAGTGCTAGGACGGATTTAGAGGGGTATTTTGATAGATTGGTGCCTGAAAATGCAGATTATTTCATTCATACTTGTGAGGATTCTGATGATATGCCGTCTCATATAAGAATGGCTTTGACTCGTAGTAGTGAAACGATCCCCGTGGATAAAGGGAGAGTGATGCTGGGGACTTGGCAGGGTTTGTTTGTCTTTGAGCATCGTAGGGCTGTGCACAGTAGAGAGATAGTGGTGACTGTTTTAGGATGATCTCGGTAAATGAAAATTTCTCAGTAGTGGATGAGGGTGAGGGCTGGATTTTGTTAAATAAATCTGCGCCGCTAATTGTGCATCCTGCGAATAATCGCGGTGAGGAGGCTACGCTATTAGGAGGGGTGGAGAATTTACTATCCTATGAAATAGCGAGTGGTGCTCGACTTAGTATTATAAATAGGCTGGATAGGGAGACGAGTGGTCTGGTGATGATGGCGACTCATAAGTTTATGGCTAGGGAGATGAGTCGTGCGATGGAGCGTCGAGAAGTGGAGAAGAGTTATGATGCGATAGTGCGTGGTTGGCCAGAGTGGGAGGAGAAGGTGGTGGAAGCAGGAATTTTAAGGAAAGGGGATGTGGAGGAGGGGCCCATATATGTGAGGCAGATGGTCCATGTTGATGGGCGGCAGTGCAAGACGACCATGAAGGTAGTGAGTCGTTTTATAGTGGATGGGGTGAAGGTGAGTTTATTAAAAGTGAGGCCGTTGACTGGTCGTATGCATCAGATAAGAGTGCATGCTGCTTATGTGGGTCACCCTCTGGTGGGAGATAAAATTTATGGAGAAGATGAGGGTTGTTATTTAAATTATATAGTCAGAGGTATGGATGCAGAGCTTGAGGCTAAGTTGCTTCTCCCTAGGCATGCTCTTCATGCGAGTGGGTTAGGTTTGGAGATAGATGGTGTGAGTGAAAAGTGGGAGATCGACTTAGCTTCTGATCTTAGAGAATTTTTATCTGGTGCTTCTGAGGCGGATTGTTTTTGATCGTGACTATGAATGACGGTAAAGTAGCGAGTGAGGAATGTGGTGTGGCTAGTTTGGATGAAATCGTTAGATTTCTGGATATAGAGCTCAAGACTTCAGAAATACCGGACTATTCTGGAGCGATGAATGGTTTACAGTTAGCTAACTCTGGTAAGGTGACTAAAGTGGGGGCGGCTGTGGATGCTTCGCTTCCTGTTATTGAGAAGGCGGTAGCAGCAGGTGTGGATTTACTTATTGTTCATCATGGGTTGTTTTGGCAAGGAGCACAGAAAATTGTAGAGGCACAATATAGTAAGCTAAAGACCGCGCTGGATGCCGACTTGGCTATTTATAGCTCTCATATTCCGCTGGATGTGCATGAGCTATATGGAAATAATGCTCTGCTTAGTAAGGCGATAGGTATGGACAGTGCAGAGCCTTATTTTGATTACAAGGGGATAAAATTAGGGCTTAAGCAGGAGCTTGATATATCGTTCGTCTCTCTCTTGGGGCGAGTAGAGGAGGCTGTAGGAGGAGGGGGGATTGTCTGCAGAGGTAGGAAAACTGATAAAGTTGGTTTAGTGGGCGTGATTACTGGAGGGGCTGGTTCTGAGGTGCAAGCGATGGCTACGGCAGGTATTGAAACATTTATAACAGGCGAGGGACCTCATTGGAGTTTTCCTCTTGCTGAGGAGTTAGGGATTAATGTAATCTATGCTGGGCATTATGCTACCGAGACATTCGGGGTTAAGGCGATTATGGGTTTAATTGCCAATAAAAATTCTGTTAGTAAATACTATGTAGATTACCCTACGGGGCTTTAGAATGAAGGGGGTAGTGTTATTTTACATATTTAAAGTATTAAAATAATAAATAATTTGAAAAAGTAGTTGACCAACCTTACGAAATATGATTACAGTGTCTTAGCATTAAATTAAAGTAGTCGTATTACTATCCTAGACAGAAGTGTAGTTAGACTGCTGAGATTAATGTCAAATTCGAAAAATTAAATATAATATTCATCAATAATACTATGAAAAACACACTAAAATTCACACTTGTAGGTATACTATTAACTGTAATCGCTCCAGTAGCCAGTGCAGCCTCCAGTAGTTATGATGTAGCTAAAGCAGCAGCAAAATCGATTTCAGCTAAACCTGAAAATGTCCTATCAATCGTATCTAAGCAGATTGTCGCCCACGAAGGCAGTGCTTGTGAGATCGTTAAAGCAGCAATCGTTGCAACTGAAGCTGATAAGAAGCAAGTTGCAGCAATCGTAGAGCAGGCTATCAAAGTAGCTCCTAAGAAAGCTTCACTTATCGCTACCTGTGCATTAGCAGTAGCTCCAGACGCACACGTTGAAGTCAAAGCAGTCGCTTCTAAATATGCAGTAATTAAGGATGAGCTAGCTATCGCTAAGCAAGGTGCTGAGCTAGCTATCGCTAAGCAAGGTGCAATAGCAACAGGTAACCCGCTCAACTTTGTTAGCTCAGGGGGCTTTTACTTTGCAAGTAAGAGTGCTTTTGTGTCAGACCCAACGGCAGGAGTAGCTCCAGGCAATACAGGAGTAGCTCCAGGCAATACATACTCAATATCCAGTTCTCAATAATAACCACAAATAAAAAATTATATGAAAATAATTAAATATACAGCAGGAGTAGCTTTGCTTTCAGGTATAGCCAGTGCTCAAGGTTTATTCAATGTGAACCCAAATGCAGATGAGTCTGAGGTATCACCTCTTAAATACACAGCAAATGTTAGTTTTGGATATGATGACAACGTGAGGCCTACTTCAGGACTCACCGAAGTAAGTTCTTCTTATCTTAAGGGTAGTTTGAATGCTAGTATAGTAGTAAGAGGTCCGCGGACGTCTTGGGATATTAGTGCTACAGGTGGAGCGACTCACTATCTTGGGTCACTTCCTAATGACGACACTATTTATAATGCACGCATTGCTTACAATATTAATCACCAATTCAATGACCTCCTTCGCTATAGGTCTAGCAGTTTCTTTAACTACGGTATCGACCTTGGTAGTTTCTATGGACCTGTGACATCACGTCAGCTTGAAGAATATTTTTACTGCTCTTCAGACCATGCTCTTGGTTATCGTTGGACTGATAGATTGGCTACATATACAGGTGTTACTTACTCAACAGTCAACTATGCGGATACTGTAAATGATGTGGATTCTTTAGGTTTTTACAATAACTTCAGATATTCTCTTTCTCCGCAAACAGTGCTAAAAGCTAATTACAAATACAGCAACGCTGAGTATACTGGAGCTGATATTTCTAGTCAGATGACTACAGTTGGTGTAGAGCAGAAACTTACATCTACCTCGACTATTAGCGTGGATGTCGGTGTTCAGTTTAGAGTTGGAGTCCGTCCATCCGCATCGGTTACTTACGCAAATAAAATCAATAATCAGCTTAAAGCTAGAATCTTTGCTCATTATTCACAAGAAGATACGGATACTGTCTTCCCAGGAGGAAGGTATGATGATAAAACTACACTCCGTGCAGGTGGAGCTATAGATTACGTGTTGTCACCGCAGGTGAAGCTTACAGTCGGTGGTAATTACTCACAGTCCGAGTATGAAAAAGGTAGCCGTGATCTTGTTGACGGTGATTGGGATTTATTCAACGTTTATACATCTGTAGCTTACAAAGTTGACGATGTTCTATCACTTAGTGCTTCTGTTAACTTCACAACATCAGATTCGTCTACATCTATTGTGAATAGAAATTATGACCGTAATCGCTTCCAGGTTGGTGCGAATTACTCATTTTAATAAACTGTCGAAATAATTAAACGTTTAATCCTTCACTGCATCTTTTACAGTGAAGGATTTTTACTTGATCTAGACCTTATTCAGACTATAAATAACTCTACAATAATAATATGGAATCACACAATTTTAATGTGAAGGAAGCTAACTTACACGCAATAGATTACTGGCAAGTGTTTAAAAATAGGTATGGTATGATCATTATCACCTTCATTTTAGTGATGCTCACTGCGGCTGTTATCAGCTATGTGATGCCTAGATTGTATGAGGCAAAAGCGGTTGTGGAGATAATACCTATTGAGAATAAGAGTAAAACTCTGGGCTTTTCTGATGGCATGACCCGGATACCTAGAAATTTTTATCAGACACAGTTCAGTATTATTGAATCTAATGAAACACTTAAGATTGCTAGTGAAGATATTTTATTAGCAAAAAGATGGAACATCTCACAGAAAGTTGCGATTGAGAGGTTAAAAAAAATCGTGGCAACTGAACAAGAGAATGGGACTAATTTAATCGAGATTTCTGTGCGTCACAAGAATCGTGAGGATGTGGCGAAAATAGCTAAAGCAATAGTTGACGCATATGGTGAAAGACGGAAGTCAAAGGAGATACGCAGACTAGAAGATGCTCTTGAAGCTTTTAAAAGTAAAGAGCAGATACAGGAAGCTAAAGTTGAAGACCATAAGAAAAGACTTTATGAGCTGTCAAGGCGTTTAGGTAAACCATACTACGGTATGAATAGTGTAGTGGGGCGTAATGATAATCAAATAGAGAGAACATTTGGTATAACGACTGATAGGTATGAGCTGGCTAAAAAAGAGAGAGATGATCTTCAGATTATGGTCGAGTCATTAAACGATCTAGATGAGTCTACCCTATTAAGTCGTTTAATAAACTCAAACAGAGAAGAAGCTGCGCTTATCAGGTTAGATTATGTAGGATTTGATCAGGCTAAGGAGAGTATCGGTGTAATGCTTGCTTCTGGACTTGGTGAAAACCACCCGAGAGTAAAATCGACTCGTATCAGGATAGCCGAAATTAAATCGAGATTAAGTATGGCTACAGTCCAAGTCAGAAATAAATTACGCAGTGAATTGATCATAATGAATAAGAGGGTTGAAAAACTTAGATCAGTTGCTGAAATCCAGAACGGAGCCAGAACTATCACAGCTCAGCAAGAGACGCAGTTTGGTGAAGTCAGGGATGAGTATGAAAAGGAAATGCGTGTTTTAGAGATAATTAAGAATGCTACTCACTCTGAACGTCTGTCGGAAGGTTTGCTTTGGGCCCCACTAGAGTATCATGAAAGACCTGAGACTCCTGATCATGATGATTATGTGTCACCTAATTGGACACTTAATATGGTGCTAGGTGCAGTTCTTGGTCTTATCTTTGGATTGGGTATGGCTGTCTCTCTAGAGATGATGGATACTTCGGTTAAGTCACTTGAAGATATAGAAAAATACCTCCAGGTTCCAGTTCTCGCAGTTGTTCCTACTGGTGTTGGAGTTCTTCATAAGCAAGTTGGAGCAAATCCGGATGCTGAGGCCTACAGAATTCTTAGAACAAATATTGAATTTAACAGAAAGAATCCAGACGACAACGCTATCACAGTGATTTCAGGCAGTGCTGGTGAAGGTAAGTCAACGACAGTGGTGAACTTGGCTTACGTTTGTGCTCAGGGTGGGTATTCCACACTGATGATTGATGCTGACTTGAGAAGACCTAGACTTCACACGTCCTTCGATATTAACAATACTGTTGGGTTAACTAACTATCTAACGGTTGATCTCAGACTTGAGGATGTCATTCTTCAAACATCAGTTGATAACCTATTCTTCATGCCATCAGGAATTCAACCAGCCGATGCTGCGGGGGTTCTTAATTCGAGAAAAATGTCTGAAATGATTCAAGATGTGAAACAGCGTTTTGACATCGTGTTGATTGACTCTCCTCCAATTTTTGGAGTAAGTGATGCTTCAGTCCTAGCCTCCGAAGTGGACTTGACTATAATCGTCGTTCAGCACCGTAAGCTTCCTCGTAACATGCTCATGAGAATGAAGCAGGCAGTTGAAAACGTGGGTGGAACTATTCTTGGTGTTGTTCTAAATAACGTCGATGTATCAAGTGACAGCCAATATCAATATTACACAAGTTACTACACTTATTATGCTCCTTCAGAGATCGATAGAAATAAGATCTCATCGCCTGCTATAGAAACACCAAAAGCAGCTACTCCTACTGTCAGATCTGATGTTGACAGTGATGATCTATACTAACCCTAAAATATACAAACATCATGAAAAAATTACTTATAACATTACTTCTTGCTGTGATGCCAATGTTGGCTATTGCTCAGGGGAGAATCACTGCTGGTGATACTCTTACAATAACCATCAAGGGAGTTCCTCAAGAAGAGCAAGCTCAGATTAATAATGCCTATCCTGTATCGGCAAAAGGCAGAATCAAATTACCTTTCATTGATGAGTATATTACAGCTAGTGGACAAAGTGCTGAGTCAGTTTCTCGTAAAATCGAAGCGGCTTATAGGGCGGCTAAAATTTACAATAATCCGAATATTTCTATTACATTTGTGAACTTAAAAAAGCAAGCAGATGAGAAACATAAAGTTCAGAAGTTTGTTACTTTGTCTGGTCAAGTAGGGAGATCAGGACCTATTCCATTTCGTCCTGGAATGACGCTTAATGAGGCTGTGTCCAGTGGGGCTCCTACTGTGTTTGGAGCTACTAACAGAGTTGAGCTGCTTCGTAATGGAACGACTTATAAATATAATATGAAGAATACTAAGCATATGATGTTGAAAATATATCCGAATGATCAGATTAAGGTTCCCGAGAAAAATTGGAGAGGACAGTAATTTGAAATATAGTTTTATAAAGCCGATAAGTGTGATGCTTATCGGCTTTTTTATATAATGAATGTAGACTTCATAATCGATAAATATCTTAGCAAGAGTTTCTGGAGCGGCTCCGATTTGGTTCTGATGCATGGAGCTTTAGATTCTTCTGCTTTAGACGAACTCTCCCATTTAGAGGGCGGTATATTGTTTCAGACTTCTGGCACTAGCGGGCAATCTAAGTGGGTGATTCATACTAGAGATAGTATCCTAATTTCAGCTAGATCTGTGAACGATCATTTGAACGTTACCCAGAATGATGTCTGGTATTTGGCATTGCCTGTCGAGCATGTGGGTGGCTTTGGTGTTTTGGCTAGGTCTTACTTGGTCGGCAGTAGAGTTGTTCTGCATCAAGGTAGGTGGGGAGCTCAGGTCGCTACTGAGGCTATTAAAAGAGGAGGGGTAACTTTGATTTCATTGGTCTCCGCTCAAGTTGTGGATATCGTTGATGAAGAGCTGATCTGTCCTGACTCTGTTCGGGCTGTGATTGTGGGTGGAGGGTCTCTAGAGAACTCTGTTAAAGTTGAGGCAATCAAGTTAGGTTGGCCGATTTATTGTAGTTATGGAATGAGTGAGACTGGCTCGCAGATAGCGACTCAGAGGAACACAGATGATCATGAGATAGAGCTTATTCATCCGTGGGAGGTAAGATGTAATAGAAGTGGATATCTGGAAGTGAAGGGGGAAGGTCTTTTTTCTGGTTATTTGACTTTGAATAAATCTGGGTGGGAGTTTATAAATCCTAAGAGAGATGGTTGGTTTACGACTCAGGACCTTGTGGAGATCAACGATTCGGGTTTAATCTTTAAAAGGCGTGGAGATAGGCAAGTGAAGATACTGGGTGAATTGGTCGATGTGTTGGGGCTTGAGTCTAAAGTGTCTGCTAAGGCGGGGGCTGAGGTGGTTATTATTGATGTGGCAGATGTTCGTAGAGGTGTGATTCTGATCCCAGTGATAGAGCTTAGATCATTTGATGTTGAATTATGGGGGGCTATGGAGCTCGCTGGTCTTGAGCGTTTAGAGCAGGTCCAGCTTTGTGATAACTTCCCCAGAAATGAAATGGGCAAGCTGAATAGAATGAAGTTACGAGATTCTATTGTTTTTTCTGATAACTAAGCTTAGAATCTAGTTAATGACGTTAGAGGAGTTAGGATGGAATGCAGATTTTGAGAAGGAATTTGAGCTTTATATAAAAAAAGGCTGGGTGCCTGCTAGGCTAATTCGTGATAATAAAATTACTTACGGAGCTCTGCTTGAAGGCGGCGATGAGCTAGAGGTCATTATGGCTGGTAAGGTTTACCATGACTCAGCAAGTGATGCTGAGCTCCCTGCTGTGGGTGACTGGGTAGCGCTCGATGTGGGTAGTGACGATGAGGATACTGTGATACGAGCGAGGCTAGACAGACACACATGTTTCTCTAGGAAGATGCCAGGTAAGAGTAGTGAAGAGCAGGTAATGGCAGCGAATGTAAGCGTGGTTGTTCTGATGACTGATGCGGGCGCTGATTTTAATTTAAGAAGAGTGGAGAGATACTTTATGCTGATCGAGCGTAGCCGAGCAAAGGCAGTCGTGTTGGTGAATAAGAGTGATCTTTTCCCAGAAGAGCAGAATCTCGAAGCGCAGAAAGAAATCCAAGAACTTAGTGCTAGTGCGGATGTCCATGTGATGAGTGCCGCAATGAATCAGGGTCTCGGAGTTCTTAAGCAGTATTTAAAATCAGGGGTCAGTATTACAATAGTCGGCTCCAGTGGTGTGGGGAAATCCACGCTCATTAATCAGCTACTAGGTGAAGAGTGGCAGTGGACTAACGATGTAAATGAACTCACTGGAAAAGGTCGTCATACGACGACAGCTAGAGAATTAATTGTATTAGATGGTGGTGGTATCTTGATTGATAATCCAGGGATACGTGAAGTGCAGATGTGGACTGATGAGAATACACTGCGTGAAAGCTTTGTTGATGTGGAGGCTTTGGCTAATGACTGTAAATTTCATGACTGCAAGCATACTTCTGACAAAGGCTGTGCGATTAGAGCTGCAGTAGAATCTGGAGTATTGGATGCCGCTCGTTATGAAAGTTACCTGAAGCTAGAGGATGAGATAGCAGAGCTTACTGAACGCAGAAAGAAGCGCAAGATGGTGTTAGAGAGAAGAGCTAAACGTGATCATAGGGTTAAAGCTAGGAATCTCGCTGATCGCATCGACTACGATAAAGAACAGAATCCAGATAGATTTTGATATGAAGAAGTTACGTGTTCGCAAGGTTCAGCTGAAGTTGTCTCCGGTTGAGGTCGCTATGAAGCTTACTCATGCAGACAGTTTGGTATTTCTTGATAGCTCTGGCAATTTACCTCAAGTCGATAAATCGGCACTTTCGATCATTGCTGCATTTCCAGTGAAAACCATAGAGGGTAGGACAGCGGATTTTAGTGGAGCTAGAATTACTCTGGAATGCTATGAGGCTGAGTATGATAGCGATGTTCCAAATCAGATTCCTGCTGGCGGGCTATTTGGCGGTATAAAGTATGATGGCAGCTACAGTTTTGGTTTATACGAGGATTGTCTAATATTCGATCACGGCACTGAGAGTTGGTATGAAGTGGGTGACCTACAGGGTCGTTTCGTAGAGTCTAACGAGCCATGTAACGAGATTAAATTTGGAGAATTTGAGCCGCTGATTACTCCGTTTTGCTATATGGAGATGGTGAATCAAGCTAAGGACTATATTTCAGCTGGAGATATTTACCAGGTGAATTTGTCACAGAAGTTCACGTCCAAAGTTAAAAGTGGAGATTTTTTCGGCCTATATTCGTCTCTTAGGGATTCGACGCCAGCTCCAATGTCAGCTTATTTTAAGTTGCCTAATGGTCAGGAAATTTTGTCGTCATCACCGGAAACATTTCTAAATATTACAGGAGATGTAGTAGAGACTCGTCCTATTAAAGGGACTCGTCCACGCTTCGACGATAAGGAGGAGGATGCGGCATCAGCTAGGGAGTTAGTAGAGTCAGCTAAGGAAAGAGCAGAGCTTGTAATGATAACTGATCTTGAGCGTAATGATCTAGGTCAGGTTTGTGAGTTTGGTTCGGTGAAAGTAGAAGAGATGCTCAAACTAGAAACATTTGAGCACGTGTATCACCTTGTTTCTACTGTGACGGGGAAAATTAAGAATGATCTCGATCATTTTGATGTGATTAATTCCTGTTTTCCTGGGGGGAGTATTACAGGTGCCCCCAAAGTCCGAGCAATGGAGATTATTGATGAGCTGGAGCTTGAACCTAGAGGTTATTACACGGGGGCGCTAGGTTATATCGGAGTTGGTGGGGCTAGCCAATTTAGCATCACTATTAGAACCCTAGTTCGTGAGGGGGATGAGATACACTATCATGTGGGTGCGGGGATTGTAGCTGATTCAGAAGCATTAGCAGAGTATGAAGAGACTCTTCACAAAGCTAAGGGAATGCTAAAAGCCTGCGGCATCAATAATTGACAGTGCAGACTTTAAGTTGAAAAATCTATTGGTTCCAGTCTTCAGGGAGCCTCTGGCAGCCTACTTTTCCCAAGCCCTTGTAATTTGAGAGGAATCCAACTGCTATTGATTGTATTATTTGACTTTTTCTAGGGGTTTATCGCTGGTTTGTGCTTGTGGTTTGATCAATTAATTGATGGTAGTCCTTTTGAGTGTCTTGTCTGGGTTCTACGCCACTAATAACGCAGAGCGATCCATATTGTAGGTTAAATTACAGAGGGCATTATACTGTCTGGCTCGTTGTATTCCAATCTTTCTAAATAGATCGGCTCCCATGTATTTCATCCTGCCAAATACATGTTCAACTCGCACCCTCATACGGCTCACAGTCTTATTAAATCGTTGTTGCTGCTCAGTCAGAGGTTTATTCCGATAGGCTTTAGCGATGATGAAGTCTTCTAAATTGTGATCCAGCATCACGGGCTCATTTTTCTCTGACTTGTAGGCACTATCAGCTAAAATAGCCTGGTCTTTTTAGCTAACAGTGCGCTTAGTCATCTTTTGCTGGTGCTCAATGGCTGAGAATACATTGCCAGCTTTTTCATGCTCTCGGAAGTTCATAAGCTCAATTTAATCTATCAGACAAATTTGAAAACATTAAAGCGGAATTATTACAGGCTGCCAGAGGTTCCCTCAAGTTAACTAGGTGTCGGTGCTTATAGTCTTTAGGGGGGTGGTGATTATTAAGAGGTGAATGTTATCGCCCGGCTTGCTCGGTAATCAAACCCTACCAGTGCTTTAGTAATGGTGAGATAGTCTGTTGCGGAGATCCATTTCAGCTGAATTTTTTACGCAGCTGGCTAGGCAAGATGCCTAGCTGATCACGATATTTAGCGACAGTCCTGCGAGCGACTTTATACCCTTGAGTCTTGAGGATTTTTTCTATTGCTGAATCCGATAGAGGCTTATTGGATGGCTCTTGATCGATGAGTTTCTGGATAATGTCCTTGATACCAAAATTGGAGATCTGACTGCCGTCTGATGACTCGTAACCTGAACAAAAGAAGCTCCTGAGCTCGGTCACACCGTGTGGTGTGAGTATGTATTTCCCCGCAACAGCTCTGGAAATAGTAGTCGGATGCACCTCTATGACCTCAGCAATTTTATTCATCGTCAGAGGCTTTATATGAGATGAACCAAGCTCCAGATATGGGCGCTGATTTTTGATAATCTGTTGGGCCATTTTAGCCAGAGTCGTCTGCCTCTGACTGAGAGCCTTGATGATGATTTTTCCATCACTAATATGATCTCTAAGATAATTCCTAGTTTTAGTATCTGTAGTGGACACCATCAGGTCCTTGTAGTCGTTACTAATAGAAATAGTGGGGAGGTTTGCATTTGTTAAATTCGAGGTCCATTCTCCATCTTTAGATTTGTAGATGATGATGTCTGGCTGGATATAGGGATTAGCTGATGGATCGAATGCTGCACCTGGATCAGGAGATAAGGTTGAGATGGCTTGAGCAGCGAGATCAACCTTTAACACGGTCGTGTTTAACGATTTTGCGATCAGAGGGTAACGCTTAAGGGCTAAGTCCTGCATGTGATGTTCAGTAATCTTGTATTCAAGTGAGCCTGTTCGGTTCTTCTTATAAAGCTGGATAAGAAGGGACTCTTGTAGATCTGAAGCACCAACCCCAGGAGGCTCTAGGCCCTGAACCTTGATCAGCGCTTTCTCTAGGTGAATTAGTGAGTGAGTGCTAGTAATGCCTATGTCGTCAACCGGTTGATCTAAGAAACCACGGTCGTTTACATGAGCAATAATTTCATCGGCAGCAGATCTAATCTCTTCGCTGATTGATTCATTTTGCAGTTGCTCTGTTAGATGTTGCTGGAGAGTTTTTGGGGCGACTATTGAATTATAGAGGTAATCAATAGTCTCTTGTGATGGTCCCCTGTTTGCGTGCTCTGTGATATGCGAGTCTCGATAGTCGTCTTCGAGTTCAGAGATCGTCTCGTGATCATGCTCTGCCTCTAGGGGGGTGTCGTCGGGGAGAACTTCGTCATTAGTGGTCACCTCGATGACAGGATTGAGTGCAATTGCCTGACTGATAATCTGACCTAGCTCTAGGGAGTTGGCCTGCAAAACCTCCAGACTACGTCTCATCTGAGGAGACAGAGTCTGTTGTTGAGAGAGGTTTTGATTTAGGTTGATACCAGCCATGACTGGTGAACATCTAAATCGACCTCACATGAAATGTATAGCAGAAAGTATGCCAATCAATTATTTATCTTTTTCTCAGTTGATTCAGATTTAGTTTTCTGAGCTCCTTGACCCAGATATTTTTGTATTCAATCGGATCGCCATGGACCTGAAGACGGATAGGTGTGGCTTCAGGATGATTTGCTGGATATTTAGCGACTGTTTTATGAGATGTAAGGACCGAAAAGCTTCTGGTGATTATGGATAATGACTCCATTATGAATCACTGTCATGAAGGTTGGGGTTTCTAACTTACCTCCCTTATAGAATGGAGCTGTGAATATAATATCGTAGCTCTGCCATTCGCCCTGCGGCGTTGACGAATTGAAGAGTGGTGGATACTGACCATAAAGTGCACCAGCTTGCCCATCAGCGTAGGTGACATTCTTGTGGCTTTCCTGAATCTGCTCTTCATAGCGATCCATGAGAAAAATTCCACTATTACCTCCAGCTTGATCATTGACTTTTCTTCTCGCTGGGATTCTCCACTCTAGGTGAACGTGGCATGCCCCGTAGTTTCTCTTGGTTTTGTTATCGCCGAGAGGGCTAGCTATAAGTGATCCATTCTTGATCGCCCAGTTTTTTAGTAAGAGCGTCAGTATTTCCCCCATCGAAGATGATATCTGCTCCTGTAGGGGCAGGAATACCGAGCTGAGGCTTGCCTTCTATTTTTTCAGGTGTAGGACGAGATCTATCATGAATATCATAGCTGGACTATGGCTGAACGTCGGCGAAAGCTAGAGAGCTGAGAGATAATGTGAGTGATATAGATTTGGTGATATATTTCATATTCATTAAAAGGTGTTATATAGATACTGTAAGAATGGCTGAAATAGAACATTTTTTGATAAGGAGACTTATACCACACTACAATCCAAAAGAGACAATAGTTAAATTTATGGGGACTCTATTTTGTGCTTCGCAGTTTTCAGATGAGGCCTGAGTAGACCCTTATGAATCATAGAATGGTATTATATAGTTATTTCAGTGCTATTTAAACTTGATTGTTCTGTGAAGAGTTTCAAAGTGTCGCCGTGAGCTGCGTGCCTGTAAAACCAAGTCTAGAGGAGTTTCGTGAAATGTCGAAACTAGGGAATGTCGTGCCTGTGTATGCGCAGTTAGCAGCTGACTTTGAAACACCACTTTCTGCATTCGCTAAGATTACAAATAAGAAGGGTGCGTTCTTGTTAGAGAGTGCCGAGAGCACCGATGCTAGTGGTAGATACTCGATCATGGGGAGTAATCCGATGGCGATGTTTACTGCCTATGGGAAAGAAATTACTCTTGTGGAAGCTGGTGTGAAACGTCAGTGGACAGCTGAGAAAGATATACTAGATGATCTGGAACAGCTGATGGCTAAATATAAGCCAGTGATCCACGGTGACGCTCCGCCATTTTACGGTGGTGCTATTGGATATCTTTCTTACGATGTTGTGCTACAGTTTGAGCCTACTATCAAGAGTTCGCCAGAAGATGATTTAGGATTACCTGATTCAATCTTTATGATCGCAGATACAGCTCTTATTTTTGATCATAAATTACGTCGTCTCCTAGTAGTAGGAAACGGATTCATCAGTGATGACACCAACGAGGAGGCTGTAGATAAGGCCTATGTTGATGCTGTGGCTAAAATAGAGGAGTTATTAGCTCAGCTTGATAAGGCTGTGCATATTAATCCTCTGAATGGTCTAACAGACTACCCAATGCCTGAGTCTATTAGTAATACGACTCAAGAGGAATATGAGAGAATGGTGGTAAAGGCTCAGGAATATATCACTGCTGGTGATGTGTTCCAGGTGGTGACTAGCCAGAGATTTGAGACAGAGTTCACTGGTGAGCCAGTGGATCTTTACAGAGCATTACGCCATGTGAACCCTTCACCGTATATGTTCATCATGCAGTTCGAGGAATTCTCAGTTGTGGGAAGTTCTCCGGAAGTGCATGTCAGAGCGATCGAGGGAAAATTGGATATTCGTCCGATTGCTGGAACTCGCTGGAGAGGTAAGACTGAAGCTGAGGATGATGCTTTAGCTGTTGATCTATTAGCTGATAAGAAGGAATGTGCTGAGCACCTTATGTTAGTGGACTTGGCTCGTAATGATGTAGGGAGAATAGCTAAGCATGCGAGTGTGACCGTGGATGATTTTATGATCGTGGAACGCTATAGTCATGTGATGCATATCGTATCAAATGTCAGTGGTCAGCTGGCTCCGAAATACACTGCCTATGATGCACTACGCTCTACTTTCCCAGCAGGGACAGTGAGTGGAGCACCGAAGATCCGAGCGATGCAGATCATTAATTCTCTAGAGAAAAACAAGCGCGGTAGCTATAGTGGTGCCGTGGGATATTTCGGCTGGGATGGAGCGCATGATTCATGCATTACTCTGAGAACTTGTCTACTTAAGAACGGTAAAGCCTATGTGCAAGCAGGGGCTGGAGTCGTGGCTGACAGTAATCCGACTTATGAATACGAGGAAACTCGCAACAAAGCCATGGGCATGATTCGTGCTGTAGGATTGGCTAAAACTTTAACCGAATAAACGAAGATGTTACTAGTTATCGATAATTACGATTCATTTACCTACAACTTGGTTCAGTATTTTGGTGAACTCGGTGCGGAGATGAAAGTGGTGCGCAATGATAAGATCACGCTGAAAGAAATAGCTGAGCTTGTGCCGAGTCATATTTGTATTTCCCCAGGGCCATGCACACCGAATGAGGCTGGGATCAGCTGCGATGTGATTCGTGAGTTTGGTGGGAAGATTCCTATCTTTGGAGTTTGTCTTGGCCACCAGAGCATCGGTCAGGTATTCGGCGGAGATGTGGTGCGAGCAGATAAACTGATGCACGGTAAAACTTCACCAATGCTACATAGGGGTGAAAGTGTCTTCAAAGGCTTACCTAGTCCATTTACGGCAACTCGATACCATTCACTGATAGTGAAGCGTGAGACTCTCCCTGATTGTCTAGAAATCACTGCAGAGACCGAAAATGGGGTTATCATGGGCTTGAAACATAAGACGATGGAAATCCATGGTGTGCAGTTCCACCCAGAGAGTATTCTCACGGAGCATGGAAAAGAGATATTGAAAAACTTCTTAGACGTGCAAATTTAAGATCACTAATGACTCTCGAAGATCTCCAAGCCGCTTTACCAGAAGCCAAGCTCCGTCATGGAGTCCAATGGTTATTTTCTCCTGAGCCGTTTAAGCTCACCAAGAAGGAAGCGAAGGTCGTGCAGAGTTTGGGACATCCGTTAGCGATGTTTCAGAAGGCTAGCGAGAATGTCTATCAGCGATCGGTATTGGGGAGAATCCCTAGCTGGATTGCTGAGTTGTTAGATGCGGGGAAGCCTGACTGGATCGTGCAGCAACAAAGGGACACTGAACTGAGAGACGTGTTACCTAGAGTGATCCGTCCAGATTTAATCCTCACGGAAGATGAACATGGTGAGAAAACTTTTGCCCTAGCTGAACTAGATAGTGTCCCAGGAGGTATGGGGATTTCGACGTGGTTGAGCAGAGTGTATACGGATCATGGATTTGATATTTTAGGGGGTGAAGATGGAATTTTAGAAGGCTTTAGGGGCTTATTACCTGATGGTGGTAAAGTTTTAGTCAGCGAGGAATCTGATGACTATAAGCCTGAAATGCAGTGGCTAGTCGACCAACTTGGTGATCAGTGGAAGATGATTAATGCTGAGGATGACAAGGCAGATGATAATGAAGCTAGATACAGGTTTTTTGAGTGGTTTGACTGGAAGAATATTCCAGCAGCTAAGAAGTTAGCAGGAATGACTAATCTTAACTCTCCGTGTAAACCGCATTTGGAAGAGAAGCTCTGGCTTGCTCTTCTCTGGAGTCCCGCTCTGAAAGGAATGTGGGATAAGGAGATGCGAGGCAGCCATTTAAATAGAGTTCGTGAAGTGGTGCCTTTTGGCTGGGTGATGGATCCCGCTGAATTGCCTCCGCATGCCGCACTACCTAGACTGGGAGTGAATAGCTGGAAAGATGTTGGTGAGTTTAGCCAGAAAGATCGCCGATTAGTAGCTAAAGTGAGTGGATTTAGTGAGCTCGCTTGGGGATCTAAGAGCGTTACGATCGGTCACGATATGTCAGGTAATGACTGGACTGATGCGATCAATAATGCGACTGAAGAATTTGAGACACAGCCGTGGATGATGCAGCAGTATCATGCAGGCAGAGTGGTAGAGCATCCTTACTTTGATACAGAGACAGGTGAAGTGAAAATCATGAAGGGTCGAGTCAGGCTCTGTCCGTATTACTTTATCGATGATAAAGGAAAGACCAGGCTAGGTGGAGCTATGGCCACTATCGTTCCAGCAGATAAGAAGAAGATCCACGGGATAAAAAATGGAATTTTAGTTCCTTGTGTGATCGCCGAGGATTAGATTATTCGCATCATTATAAATGATGTTTAGGTGCTGTGAATCGATTTCATCTGCACAAGATTTAAGTGTATTAATCATTTATGAAATTAAGTGATAACCTTCTAATGATGAGTGTTCTAGTGCCTCATTTACCATGGGATAAATCTAAAGTTCGGACTCTGCGTGATGCTGAAGTAGTCTTGACCTTGCATGGCGACGGTTTTGAGATGAGCGGAATCGCTTGGGTGATTTAATGATTGGCAGTGGTCATAGCCAGCATTTTTTTAGAACCTCAATCAGCGAATTACCATAGATTTTTTTTCGGTGTCCTCTTCAATGAGGCAACATGCGAGCAGATAATGCTGAATTTAAAGCTTGCTCAACATCAAACAAATGATATTATCCATCTAAGGCATAAAAAAAAATCTGTGGAGTGGGTTCGGTTATTTTACCGTTCCTGTCCGCTAATTACATAGCTTAGCTACTGGTTTGAATTTGGAAACTACCACAAAAGACACAATAATAACTATGAATAATAAAACACGGATTAATAAATATACGGTCGCTCTGGCGACATCCACAGCGATGATGGCATCAGCCTCAGCAGCTACCATAACATGGGGAGAATTTGATCTAGCCGCTGCGGCGTCTGAAATTAGCACCAAGGGCACTTCTATAGAAGCATGGAACCTAGTGAATACTGATGCTCGAGAAGCGACTGATACAACGACAATCAATGGAGTAGTCTTCACGGCTAATAACCTTTTTGATAGTGGCTATTTTACTAACGATACCTTCGGAGTTAGCACAGGTGATGCAAACCTTGATTTATTATACCTACAGGCTAGTTATAGTTATGATTATAACTCGGTGACATTGGAAGATCTAACGATCGGAAATGAATATGAACTTCAAATCTTCTACGGCGACAACAGGCCAGGACTCAACTTGATGATGAACGTTGGTGATGGTAGTACTATTCAAGCAACATCTTCTGGAACTATAGAAAATGGAGCGTGGATCATTGGCACATTTACTGCTGATGCTACCACACAGAATTTCCATTCTTCATTCGGTAATTTCAATAACACTTCTTACCTTTCAGGATATCAGCTCAGAGAGATATTATCAGTTCCCGAGCCATCTTCCACAGCCCTCATTGGTCTTGGAGGTCTAGCTCTGATTTTACGCCGTCGTAAGTAATTACTAAAGTTGTATATCATACTTTTTAAAGTCAAGCATCTCAACTAATATTAGCTGAGATGCTTTTTATGTATAGGTGTCGGCTGGTTACTCCAGATATTATCCTTATAATTTACGTTTTAATCTAAGGTGTATCCGAATTCCTCAATGTATGGAATTAACTTGTCCATATGTGGGTCTAAGAGTTCTTTGTAGTTTTTCCAACGTCCTACCGAGCTGGAATAAACTGCTTTTCCAGCATCTGCGTATGTCGGGGAGAAAATCACTTTTTTACTCACGTGTTTTTGAACATCTTCTTGAGAAGCATGCCAATCTAAACCTAAATGTTTAGTGACTAGGCGAGCTTGAGATTCAAAGTTACTGACACAATCTTCATACCGTACCTCTATCCAAGAATTTTCTAATTTTTGACGAATATCTATCCACATTTGCATGGTGAAACAATAGTAATCCACTGTCTCCTTAAGAGTAAGCCAATTGATACTCCAATCATTCAGCCCTACTGGCTGCATGTAAGAACTGATCACGACATCCCTCGGGTCACGTAACGCAAAGACCAGAGATGCGTCTGGAAAAAAACGAGCGATGAGTGCTAGACGTGTGGTTAAGGCTGGGTTTTTATCTAATTGCAAGGTGTTTTTTTTAGATTGCTGAGAGCTAATAGAGTGGTCCCAGCGTAGCTGATAATCTCGTCTTGCTTTCCTCAAAGAGTTCTTTGTTAGATCATTTAAATGGTCAGAAAGATTAGATCCTATTTTACTGTTTTTTAGGGCAGTAGGCATCCATATTGCGTTATGAAATATTGGTGTTTCGTCAGCACTAATAACATGAGGATGAGCATCCAGAGCTTGCTCTATTAACGTTGTGCCACTTCTTGGATGCCCTAGCAGGAAACTTTGTTTGTGACTAGCTGAAGCAACTTCTGCAGGGATCTTCCATTGTTTAATAGTGGCCTCATCAATATTGGTGCAAAGACCAGAGAGGGTATGGATAATTCCTTGGCGACCACGCTCAGCAAGCTTATAGGCATCTGTTCCAATATGATAAGACTTCGCTTTTTCTAGTGTGTTCGCAGCATTTTTATAATCCCCGGTCTTATCTAAAATGGTGGCTAGTTCATATTGTAGGGAAGATGTGAATGTAGGATTGTTTTCGCCAGTATCCTTAATGAGATCTTCTAACAAGATCCTAGCTTGGCAATAATTACCTCGACGTCTATATAACTTAGCTCGTATAGCACGTGAAGCCTGTGTTTCCACACCATTTATTTTTTTCAACACCCTCTCAGCATTATCTAGCTGATTGGATAATTCATACACTTCCGCCTGTCTGACTAATGCCACATGTTTCAGCTGTGGAACATCCTCAGCCTCTTCTAGCACTTTGATAGCGAGATGATAATTTCTAATGGATTGGCAAGTGTTTGCCACTTGAATCAATATTTCAGGATCACGTCTTGCAAACTGAAAAGCTTTCTCAACATTAACAAGTGCTTGATCAGGTTCATTTACATTGAAATAGCATTTAGCTATTTCAATGTAAGCAAAAGGGTCACCTGGATCACGGCGTAATGCCTCCTTGAAATGCTTAATAGCCAAGATCACTTGATTCGTTTGCTTTGCAGTAAATGCGGCAACTAGTAAATCGTGATCATTTAATTTTTTTATAGAATTTGTCATATCTTTATGATCAAGACTCATAAATCGTCTTACTCATAAAACAAGCAAAATGATTGTTGTTAATTTTCACAAAAAGCAGACTTGTGAAAAAACAAACGATTTGTGGGATATCCCCGACTGCTGAAGTGAGATGAGCTTTGAGATGTTCACGCTACGTGACCTAATGACACCGATGATGAGATAAGTTAGAACTTTAAGTTGCACTTTGTTTGATGTAGAGTGCTTAATATTGCTTGGTAAGTGCCCATGTCAAGCATGGCGATCTTGATGCGAAATCAAGAAATAAATGATAGTTTTTCACTATTTGTCATTTTTTATCGTGTAGTGTGAATGATGATAGATGCTTTTTTACTTGTAGTTTGTCAGCTATTTTTTTACATAAAGTATGAGGATTTCTAAGGCATTACGTAAATCGTCGGGATGGATGCTAGCAGTGGCGAGTTATCTAACAGTTAATCTAACTGCGGCGGCTCTGGTTTTTAATAACAGAGAGCTGACGAATGATCTTGGGGGTAAGATTGGTAAATTTGTTTCTGAAAAGAAGATAACTCCAGTCGCTGAGCTACTAAAACAATTACCACGTAAGTCAATTGCTCTTGAGTTGTCGAAGACCCAGGGGAAGGCATTAGACAATCTTTATTCTGATAGAGTCGGTAGCGTTGGGATTATAGCTTCAGTCCATAAGTGTAATAAATGTCCAAAGTGGCATAGGTCAGGGATGGTAACTTGCTGGGTTCTCACTGAAGATGGTGTGATGGTGACTAACTATTATGTTATTGAAGATAAGACACACGATGGATTTAGAGTTCTAATAAGTGATGGTAAGGTCGCTCCGGTTATAGAAATTTTAGCAGCTAGTAAGGAAGATGATTACAGCTCCAGAAAAATCAGTGAAAAAGTAAATTAGTAGAACCCAATTTAATATTATGGATTACGAATCAGACGTAGCAGTTAGCGAGTATTTACTCATGCACTATGGAAGTGATGAAGAACGCATGCCGTGGAGTGTGGGTCGTATGTCAGCGATTGATTTCCCAGCCGTGACAGTAAACTATTTTACCCAGAGACGAGTAGATCTTAGTCTAGATTTAGGTTGTTCAGTAGGCGGGTCATCTTTCCATCTTAGTAGGACATCAAAGAAGGTGATCGGGATAGATCTCTCTGAGAAATTCGTTCAAGCGGCTAATGCTATGAAGGCTAAGGGTAGCTTGAGCTATAAGTATCAAGTGGAAGGTGACGTCTTAGCTGATGGAGTGGCGTCTCTCGGTGACGGGGTTAAGTCTGATGTAGTAAGCTTTGCGGTAGGTGACGTGTTAAAGCTTCCTGAGGGATTTAAAGATTTTGACAGAGTGCATGCCTCTAATTTGCTATGCCGAGTTCCAGATCCGGAAAAGCTTCTTAAACGGTTTTCAACATTGTTGAAGAAGGACGGGGAGCTTGTGTTATCGACACCTTTTAGCTGGCTTGAAAAGTATACACCTAAGGAGAACTGGCCAGCAGGAGATAGTTGGACATGGTTACAGAATCATCTGTCTAAGGATTTTGTGTGTTTACAGCATGCTGATGAAGTTTTCACGATGCGTCAGCATGTGCGTAAATTCCAGTTAGGTGTTGCACATGTGAGTAAGTGGCGTAGAAAAGAATCATTCTATGCTACAAAACGATCAAGAACAAGAGAGAGGAGCACCTAGAGCAGGTCTTAAGCAAAAGGTCTGGGAGATTATCTTCGAGGCCGAAACTCCTGTTGGTAAGTTTTTTGATGTCGCTTTATTGTGGCTGATTTTCCTAAGTGTTGTGACGGTGATGTTAGAGACTGTGGATGCTGTCGCTAATAAGCATGGCGAACTTCTAATTATTATTGAGTGGGGGTTTACTATTATATTTACGATAGAATACACACTAAGGCTGTGGGTGACTAGGAAACCCCTGCGTTACGCAACGAGCTTTTTTGGAGTGATTGATCTAGTTTCTTGCATCCCTAGTTATGTGGCACTATTCTTAGTGAATACTTCTGGGTTCGGAGTGATTAGAATCTTGAGGCTGTTACGTATTTTCAGGATCTTCAAAATGGCACATCATGTGAGGGGGGCGAGTATAATTCTTGATGGATTACGTAAGTCCAGAGCCAAGATAACAGTCTTTTTTTTCTCGGTATTCATTTTCTCTGTGATAGCGGGAACGTTGATGTATTTCGTGGAAGGTGATGAGCCTAATACTACGTTTACCAGTATCCCAACGAGTATTTACTATGCGATAGTTTCGATCACGACAGTAGGTTATGGGGACATTATCGTGAGCACAGATCTTGGTCGATTTGTGACGATTATTATGATCTTGGCTGGTTATGCTATTATAGCCGTGCCGACTGGGATTGTGAGTAGTGCGATGATCTCAGCTGAGAATGAAGCAAATGAGTCTACCGAGGCTTGTAAAAGCTGTGGAGTTCATGGTCATTTATCCGATGCTAATTTTTGTCGGAAGTGTGGTGATCGACTAGACTAATTGCCTGTTCGACTAAAAACATGGGCTTCATTATAACCGTATGTCTTTTCATTTTATCGATGTCAGGTTCGATTACTTTAGGGTGGGAATATACTCGGGATGTTATGAAGTCCCAATTATAAACTTTGAGATTGGTGTTTCGGAGTTTAAGCATATTTCTTCGCAGGAAACTCAATCTGGAGTCCTCTTCAGAAAGACTGACGGTAAAGAATGATCTACACGTTTGCCAATCACAGCTTCTAATTTAATCATAACTCTGCTTGCTGGTGTTTTTGCATTCTTTTTACTTATCCTAAGTTAGATTAGAAAGCGATTTTCAAGAAAATTACAACGACTTACTTAAGACCTGATTTTGGTGTTAATTCGGCTGTGATAGTGCCAATAGAGTTTTCGCTGTGTTGAGTTTGGCATCCGTGATGATGAGGCGTAGTTTATCGGCTTCGATTCTGGATTGGATGGTATTGGCTATCTGCTTTTGGATGTCCAAATAGCCACGCTACTATCACTCTACATGTTTGGGGGAGAATTTGGAAGCCTTCAGCTGTAACGCTGATCTTTGGTCTCTTCTTATCCTACATTGCTATCATTGTCATCTTGCCAGTGATAGTCGAAGCTATTTCAGTAAAACATAAGCGCACAGAATAATGAGAAAAGTCATCATCAGTTTACTAACTATTTTATCTACTCTGACAGCACAGTCAGAAACAATTATTCACCCTGATGGTTATGTGATCACCAATCAGCATGTCATCAATGAGAACTATAAAGGCAGCCTATGGATTAAGTTTCACTCCATCGAGAAAGGCATTATCAAGCATGAGGTTTTCAAAAAGATCAGAGTTGTCGCTGTGAGTCATCGCTATGACCTAGCTCTGCTGAAGATAGAAGGGTTTGAGAAATGTCACTTTCCTTACGTTTCACTAGCCACTGGGCATAAAGTCGAAAAAGGCGATGAAGTAGTTGCGATAGGAGTTCCTAAAGTGCTGTAAATAACTTATAATAAGGTATATATAAGTTTAAATAATCGCTCTTATGAGCAAATGAAAGCCCCACGTTTTCAGTTAATCTACATCCAGCACACTGCGGAGATAAACGGCGGTAACTCAAGGTGATCTATTATTTAACATGAAAGGGCAAGTGATCGGAATCAACAGCCTAGGATCTCCAAGCTCGGACGGACTAGGATTTGCAATTTCATCAGATTTCCTCAAATATTTCTTAGATAATCAGAGCCTCCTGAGTGGCGATGTTTATATGACGTTCGAGGTTTAGTTATGTATTCTCCTTGTGTAAGCGGGCTTAGTGGATAGTGTTTACGGAATGAAGATTAAGATTGAGAAATTTGCGAACAACTTTGTTTGTGACTTGGTGGCTTATGAGCCGGGAAAGCCGATTGAAGAAACTGCACGCGAGTTGGGGCTAGATCCAGCTAGTATTGTTAAAATGGCATCGAATGAGAATCCACTTGGTCCAGCACCGATGGCGTTAGATGCGATCCGTTCAGCGGCTGAAGACATGCACATTTATCCAGATGGTGGTGGCTATAAGCTCTGCACGGCATTGGCATCTAAGAATAATGTCGATTCTGAGAATGTGATTCTTGGCAATGGTTCAAATGAAATCATCGAGCTTCTTTGTCACAGTTTCTTGAATAAGAATGCTGTATTGATCGCAGCTGAGCACGCTTTTGTGGTGTATAAGTTTATGGTGACATTGTTCGGAGCTAATTATGTAGAAGTTCCTGATCCTAATTTTGTGCACGATCTCGATGGCATGGCTGCTGCTGTGACTGATGAGACTCGCTTACTATTTATCGCAAATCCTAATAACCCGACCGGGACAATGGTGGATGAAGAGACGATTGATCAATTCATGGCGAAAGTCCCAGATCATGTAGTGGTAGTGTTCGATGAAGCGTATCACGAGTTTGTCACAAACGCTCCAGACACACTTAAATACGTGAGAGAGGGGAGAAACGTGATCGTTCTGAGGACTTTTAGTAAGGCTTATGGTCTTGCTGGTTTACGTATCGGTTACGGGCTAGGGGCTCCTCAGGTGGTGAATATTCTACAGAAAGCGAGACAACCGTTTAATACAAATGAGGTGGCTCAGCGTGCTGCGTTAGCTTCTCTAGAAGATGTGAATCACGTCAAAGCAACGGTCGAAAATAATGCTAAAGGGCTGGCTTTTTACGAAGTGGCTTTCCAGGAAATGGGGCTCGAATATGTGCCGAGTGTGGCGAATTTTATCCTCGTGAATGTTAACGGTGGAGACTATGTTTTCTCCGAAATGTTGAAGCAGGGAGTCATTGTGAGAGCGATGCGTGGTTATAAATTACCAGACTGGGTCAGAATATCAGTGGGAACTGAGAGCGAAAACATTCGTTGCATCGAGGTTCTTAAAATTGTCTTATCAAAAAATAGTTCTGTTTAATTTTACGTTTTATGTAGATATGAATTTCACCGTCGCAGCTATTGCATCAGCCCCTGGAGTGGGTGCTGTTTCACTGGTTAGAGTCTCTGGACCAGAGGCTATCGAGATCTGTAACAAGGTGCTACGGAGTAAGCGTGGGATTGAGAATACTGAGGAGCGTTACGCAACATTATGCAAGGTAGTGTCCGAGGAAGGATTAGTGCTGGATGAGGTGTTAGCGACTGTCTTTAAGAACCCGAGGAGTTTCACGGGTGAAGATGTGGTGGAGCTGGCATGTCACGGTGGTGTTCTAGTGACACGGAGAGTGTTGGAGAGAATTTTGGATTGTGGTGCGAGAAATGCTGAGCCGGGTGAATTTAGCCGAAGAGCATTTGAGAATGGTAAGATGGATCTGACGCAGGCGGAGGGAATAATGGATCTCATTTCGGCACAAACAGATCTTGCGCTTCGAGCGGCCCATGAGCAGATGCAGGGTAAACTAGGTGATCAGAGTGAAGAACTCCGTGAAAAGCTCATCGGTGTGGTAGCACATGTAGAGGCATTTATTGATTTTCCAGATGAAGATATTGATCCTGATACGGGTGAGGCGATGATGAAACGCATCGACGAAGTGTTGACTGGAATCGACAAGATGTTATCGACTGCTGAGCAGGGGCGTATTCTTCGAGAGGGAGTTCGCACGGTGATTTGTGGTGAGTCTAATGTAGGGAAGTCTAGCTTGTTGAACGGACTGTTAGGTTATGAACGAGCAATCGTGAGTGACGTGGAAGGCACGACTAGAGATACTGTAGAAGAAGTTGTAAATATAAAAGGAATACCTTTAAGATTAATTGATACTGCCGGTGTTAGAGAGTCTGATGATGCTATTGAGAAGCAGGGAATTAAACGTTCTGAGAAGCAGATCGAACTGGCGGACTTAATCATCGAAGTGGTGGACGGATCGAAGCCTAGTGAACGACTATTGACGGACGAAATGATCGGGAAACGGTCTCATATTTTAGTGATTAACAAGAACGATCTCGGAGTCAATGCTAAGTGGAGTGAGACTAAGGGAGTGAATATTTCTTGTAGTAGCGAAGGTGGTCTGGATATACTGAGCGAGGCAATAGCGGACACGCTGATGTTGAGTGAAAACGCTTGGGGCGGTCACGCGGTGGCGATCAATGCTCGTCATCAGGAATGTCTAAAACGTGGTAAAGTGGCTCTGATTGCAGCGAGAGAAAGTTTAGAATCTAGAATCGGGGCTGAGTTTTCTGCTTTGGATCTGAGGGATGCTGTAGATGCGATTGGCGAAGTGGCTGGTCGAGTTGATACTGAAGAGATCTTCGATGCTATTTTTGGAGCGTTTTGTATTGGGAAATAGTGTAGGTATCTAGAATAAAACTTGTTAAGTATATTGGAGTATTGATTTTGGGTTTGGCTGGAGGAGTTTGGGGAAGCGTTCCCTGAGTCGTCGAATTACTACAAGACCTTACGACAGAGTGTGAGAATAGCACTTTACGAAGCTATGGAGCAAGGTCTATCGCAACGTGGAGCAGCACGAGTGAAGTCCAAGTCCCTCAGTAAAAGTGCGGTCAGTAGAATGTGGTATGAAAAAAGTATAGAATAGCTAAACTATCTCCGTTCTCGTTCTCTAACTGGATGTGATATTTTGGCACTCATGATAGACGGCATTAGACTAGCTGAAGGCGTCTGGATACTTGTCTCTTTGGGGATAGATACAGAGAAATAAAATAATGTTAGATTTTGAGGAAGGTAGTTCTGAAAACTCTACAGTTGTAGTCGCCTGCGAGAATCTCAAGGCAAGGGATACAGGAGATGAGTCGTTTGAAGATTTGTTAGATTTCCTCAGCGAGCCGTAATATCGCCGCCGCACTAGCTCTAACAGAGTCCTATACAAGTCCTATACAGCTTGAATTTCTCTTCAGAACTGTTCCCTAAAGTTGAAAAATCTCTAAACGACATGCCAAGGAAACGGCATGGATATCAGTCACCGCAAGAAAAATCTCAACAATTAACCAACGAAGAGAACGTTGCATTAGTTAGTTAAATCCAAGTCATATTACCATCTCCTAGCTTGGTTCTTTGTGAGTAGAAGATTAGTTTGGCTGGCTTATAGCGGTCATTATATGCTTTAGGGTATAGTTCTTTCCAAATGTCTTCATTCGCTCCAAGGACAGTTTTAATGAATGATGCGTGTTCATCATTAGGAGCTGGTTTGGTAGAGTGTGCAGACTAGAGTTTCCTCCTAGAATGGTCAAAGGATTTATTTTAAACACAAACATGGCGATGATGACGCCAACAATGAGGAGTATTTTAGTTTTAGTGCTCCCGCGTGAAAATAGGGAAAAGTAACACTTTACCTATTCCAATACCTCCAGCAAGGTCTATACTTCTATCAAAACCTTTGGGGACGGATTCACCTCTGCGACCTTCTACCGTTCGAGCTTATGGCTCAATGATTGCGTAGTCGCCGTCTGATCTTCTGTAGACGATTTGTAGTATGCCTTTACGAGCGTTAGTGTAGACTAGGAATGGTCTGTCTGTGAGCTCTAGCTCTAAGATAGCGTCCTCTTTATTTAGAGTTTTCAACTTCTGGCTTTCGCAGTGGATGATCATTGGCTCTGGGTCTATATTTGATTCATCGAGATGTGTGTCGAGAATATTAGAAGAGAAGACTTTTTCGTCGAGATACTTGATGCTCTGCTCAGGCTTGATTTTGTTGCGCTTAAGTAAACGAGTTTTGTGTTTACGCATTCTGCGGGCGATTTTGGAAATAGTTTCATCTATCGCTGCATACATGTCTGAACCTTCTGTAGAGGCATCGATGACGATGTGGTTAGCACAGAAAAGTATGATCTCAGCAATGTGTCTATTCTTTTGAACGTCCAGGATAGCACGTGCTTCAATGATCTTCGGGTAGTCCAGATGGAGTGTTCCGATTTTCTTTTGCACGAATTCACGGATAGAGTCAGTTACAGATTCATGTCTTACTGTGATCGTTACTTGTGGATTTGCATTGTTTGTTTGCATTTATTATTTCCTTTCTTTTATGGTTTCAGTTGTCGCACTCCACTAGATCATCCAGTGAGGGGGGGATTTGAGCTTCGCTCTGGTCTTGGTTGTTTGAAACTGGGACTGATGAAGCCTATGTCTTGAGCGTTATTGTTGTTGAATTGGTTAGTTGTTAGATGAAAATTATTAGAGGATGAAGTCTTCGCCTAGGTAGTGTTTTTTGGCGACTGGGTCGTTGGCTATTTCGTTGGCTAAGCCTTCGATGATTACTTTGCCGTCGTCCATGACGTATGCGTGATCGACGATTTTAAGTGTCTCGCGAACGTGGTGATCTGTGATGAGAATGGAGAGATCATCTTGGTCTCTGAGTTCGGTAACCATGCGGTGGATGTCCTCGACCGCTTTAGGATCAACTCCGGAGAATGGTTCGTCGAGCATGAGGAGCTTAGGATTTGTGCAGAGGCAGCGAGCGATACTGAGTCGGCGTTTCTCTCCACCGGAGAGGGTGAGAGCTTCTGAGTCACGGAGTTTCGTGATGCGGAAGCGTTCCATTAGTTCATCGGCTCTTTCGAGGCGTTGCTTGTTATTGTAGTGCTTCTGCGTTTCAAGGACCGCTATTAGGTTGTCTCTGACTGAGAGTTTGCGGAAAATTGATTCTTCCTGAGGCAGGTAGCCGATTCCTAGACGAGCACGTTTGTGCATCGGTAATTCTGTGATCTGGTTGCCTTGGAAGGTGACTATACCAGAATTTGGCGGCACCAGTCCTGCGATCATGTAGAAGGTCGTCGTTTTACCAGCGCCGTTAGGTCCTAGGAGACCTACTATTTCACCTTGTCCTACGCGGATGCTGACTTTATCTACTACGGTTCTGCCTCCATATACTTTGCAGAGATCGCTAGAGAGGAGTATAAACTTCGATGCTTTGCGGCGAGACGGAGTGTCTTGCCCAGCTAGAGTTGATTGATCCACTTTAGTTTGTTGTTTTGCTAAGGGAGACATTGTTGTCATTGAAGTGTTTATCTTGCGGTGTTCTTGAGGTTTTCGACATTGAGTAATATTTCATATCCTTTTGCAGTTACGTGAGAATCTTTATCGATCATGATGTAACCATCTTTACTGGTGATTTTGATCTGTTTGTCTACGGTAGTTAGTTGGGAATGAAGTCCTCTTAACACGATAGCACCAGTGGTGTGATTGTAAACAAGACTTCCTGCTCTAGCTCCGATTGGGTTACCTTCGTTGTCTTTGCCTTTTATCAGAATATTTTTAGTAGCAACGATCTGGCTAATATCACCGAAGCTTTCATTGGGCTTGGATGTTTTTTTGGAATCTTTGTTTTTTGAGTCCACTTGCTTCGGCTCTTTCTTAAGAAATACTTTTAGTTCGCCATCGCAGGTGAAGGTGTATTGTGGATGGTTTAAGATGACATTATTTGAAAATACCATGATGCCTTTGATCGCATCGAAGAACATGACTCCATCGCTTTTAATAGAGAGGTGTGCTTTACCTTTTATTGGCTGAAGCTTTTCAGGGTCTGGTTGATCTGCTTTTGGATCTGGGACTACACCTATCATTTTAGTGAAAGATGCTTTGGCTTTAGTCGCTCTTTCGGTAGATTTTTCTGAGCTAGAGATCTCAGTGTTGACCTGAATATCGATTTGCTGAATGTGCGATGTTGATGGTTGGGATAGTTGGTCTATCTGAGCTAGGTCATCTGTGCTGAGAATGGTAGGGGAGCTAACTAGTGCTAGAGCGGCGGCAGCAGTCGAGTTAGATTTCTTTTTGGTGATTGTGTCTAGCAGCTTAGATTGAGAGTTTTTGGTAGTGTCTTTCATTGAAACAGATTGGTTAATATAAAACATGGTTTGGTTCTTGCCTAGGAAAAAACCACGCTGTTTATCCCAGTCGAGCACTACGCCTTGGCTGCTGATCTGGAAGGAATCTGCTGTGAATAGCAGGTTTTCGTTACTTTGGAGTAATCCTTTATTTTGGTTGTAGTTTACAGACTCCATATGAGTGTTAACCCGCAACGCACCATATTCATCGAATAAGGTAATCTCGACCTTAGTCCCTATAATCTGTTGTTTGCTGACTACTTTGAGTTGTTCCGCAATGAGGATAGAAGCTGGGGAGTAGTCAGGATTATATCGTGGGATATTGACGTTCTTGAGGGTGCTACCAGCAGGTAATACACGTAATACAGGAAGGACGCTGTGAGTCTTGTGTTCTGTCACAAGTTCATCAACAGCATCCTCTGCCCAGAGAGGCAGAGTGCAGAGACTGATGAATGTGATGATTTTTAGCATGAGATAGAGATCAACTTATGCTTGGTGAGCAGCAGCGTGAATCCTAATGAGTGATTTTAGGACAGATTCGATTTCTGTAAGAGGGATCTGGTTTGGTCCATCGGACAGAGCTTCGGCAGGGTTAGAGTGGATTTCTATGAAGACTCCTTCGACACCTGTAGCGACAGCTGCTCTAGCAAGAACTGGGGCTAGTTCACCATCACCCCCAGTGGCTCCGCCGAGGCCACCTGGGCGCTGAACTGAGTGAGTAGCATCGAAAATCACGCGAATACCTTCTTGGCGCATCCAGTAAAGGGAACGCATGTCTGAGACGAGATTATTATAGCCAAATGTGGTTCCACGTTCGGTGATGTAGAAGTCATCGCAGTTGAAATCTTTGAGTTTTTTAGCGATGTTTACTGTGTCCCAAGGTGCGAGGAATTGACCTTTCTTGACATTGACTGCGCGACCAGTTTTGGCGCAGGCTTTGATGAGGTCAGTCTGGCGGCAAAGGAATGCAGGGATTTGAAGAAGATCTATGTTCTCAGCGGCGATCTCTGCGTCAGCTACGTTATGAATATCTGTGGTGACTGGGATTCCTAGCTCACGAGAAATTTCTCCAAGAATACGGCAACCTTCTTTGACTCCAGGTCCACGGAACGCGTCGCCTGATGTGCGGTTTGCTTTGTCGTAGGATGCTTTGAAGTAGTATTTGATGTCGAGACGATCAGCTATTTCTTTAATAGATCTTGCCATGTCCCAGGCAAATTCTTCGCTTTCGAGACCACAGGGGCCGAGGATGAAAAATGGTTGGTTCATAAAATGGTGATTTAAGATTTGTGATTGAGTATTTGCTACGTAAATTAATCGTGGTCTTGAGCTTCTTCATAGAGACGTTCGAGGTTCTCAATTGCTTTGTTGAGAAGGTTTTTCTCTGGTTGAGTGAGGTTTCCAGTGGTCTTGACTTTGAGCATTTGGAGTGAGTCGATGACGCTCTGAGCAGCTTGAAGACTAACTGACTTTTTACCCGTGGATGGGTGTGGAAGCTGGCCGAGGAAGAGCCCAGCATTCTGAGCTTGTAGTAGGACGAAATCGTTGAAACGAAGGTCAGGTTGAACTGTGTCTGGCATGTTAGATGATATATTAGCGGGGTTTTATGTGTTGGGCAAACTAGAAGTTAATATTTTTTTGATGGCTTATGGAGCTACTCAATGGGATATTCCCTGCACAGTATATGCCTACCGTTTTGGTTATGTATTGATGTCATTTGGAGATCTAGGGATGATATTGAAGAAACTATTATTATAGAGATGTATATGAGCAGGATAATGACGTCAAATTTTGAGCATTTACGATACATTTTAAATAGTAGTCTTAGAGCTTAAAAAATGATTACTAAATAATAGGCTAACGATGCGAGGAATAGTATCCAGCCATATTCTGTTAATACTCCAAACGATATGCCGAGTGAACTATCATTGTTTATTAGAATCATTTTAGATCTGTGGTGCTAGGCTGGGAGGTTATAAGCCTCCACCACAGCTAGTTTCCTTCAAGTATTACGAGGTCGTGGGGGAAGGTTATTTTTGGGTTGGGAGTAGCATTTTCTGCTAGGTAAGTGGGGATGTTGAGGAGTTCTAGTGCGGAGACTTCGTCGGTGACTAGAGTGCCGGTTTCTTGGATGTGTTGATAAGCTTGGCGGAGGAGGTCGGCTTTGAAAATCTGAGGGGTTTCCATGAGCCAGAGGTTTTCTCGGCTGACAGATTCGATGGCGAATTGCTGGTCGTTGGAGAGCTTGACAGTCTCGGTGACCTTTCTGGCTGAGGTGGCAGCACCGTGCTCTCTCGCTGAGTTTAGGACGTTGGTGATCTGCTGATGGGTAATAAGTGGGCGTGCACCGTCGTGAACTGCTATGTAGCTAGCATCGGGTGAAGTGGCGGCTATTCCGTTGGCTACTGAGTGGTGTCGTTCTGCCCCGCCTGCGACGAGTTTGAGCTGCTGGTGATTAATCTTTAGCTCAGTGTATCGCTCTTGAGTGCTGACGAGGATGACTTCGCCTACTTCAGGAGCAGTGAGCAGAGCGTTGATGGTGTGATAGAGGATTGGCTGACCATTCAAAGGGGACATGAGTTTATCGAATCCCATGCGTCTGCTGGATCCAGCTGCTACTATGATGACTGAGAGCATGATCTAAATTTAGAGAGCTTTAAGTGAAATTTCGATGCCTTTGCGGCTTGGAGTTGGTCGATAGAGTGGGTTCGGAAGAAGCGATCATCGACGATTTCAGAAGTGGCTTCTGAGGCTACTGCTTTGGCTTCATTTTCGCAAAACTCAGTGGTAGCACAGTGGTCATCGGGGTCTGGCCATGCACAGCTAGGGCAATCGGAGTCATTAGTCTGGTTTAGCTCTAATAGTGCTTTAATGCCACGCACGAGACCAGAGGTGGCAATAATCTGCTTCATGGAGGACGTCACAGTAGGACGTCCAGCTGCCCATGTTTTAGGTTTTTTGACACTAATTAGCTTATCTTCATTCTGCATAGAACGATTAAACCATGAATCCTCAATTATTGAAGATTAAATTCTAAGATTTTGAGTGTTTTTGGTGTCATTGACTACCACTCTACAACCTTACGTAGCTCATTGATTTTCTCATTATTGATATGAAGGTCGATTCTCTTGAACGCTCTGAGATCAAATTTCTTTTCGCCAAAGGCTTGGTGGAATGCCTTGAGCTTACTGCCGTTGAATTCGATTGGTTTCAGGATGATCCATTCTTGGTCGTTGAACCAAGCTTTAATATCTTCTTTATACCTTTTTGGTTGATGCTTCTCGGAACTAGAGAGGTCAATTGTTCTCATCCCAGTCACGGGTATTTTAAGTGGTCCAAATTCTGTAACGACTTCAATGAATCCGTCTTCAATTGTGCCGATCTGACCTAGCACAGCATCACCGTTACGAAGTAGAACCTTTTGTCCGTCACCTTTGAGAGCTTTAAGCGTAGAGTCGTCAGTATCGCTAGGCTTATTGCCGTTCCAGCCTGTGATTTTAATCTTAGAGATTTTAGACTTTGAATTATTATGATTATAAAAGTGAATCCCAGTGCCAAACTTTTCTGGCTTAGCATCTTGGTCGGTGAAAGTTCCTTTTAGTTTGCCATTTGCATAAATATGAAACAGTCCTTTTTCTAAGTTCATGTATATATCATAGTGAGCACTTTTTTTGTTATTTGACCCTCTTCTAATATTATTAAAGGCAGCTCTACCCAGTTGTTGATTAGCTGGGAGGCGTGTTGTTCTGTTTTCAAAAACTTTCTGTACATAGAATCTACCGTAACGTGAAACAAACTCGTAACAGAATTTTGGTCGAGACATTTCATAGTCGCTAGAGTATAGTTTAACGGTGAAATAGGCGTTGTTTTTCCATTCGTGATCAAGGCTTAAAATGGCTTTTTTAGGTAACTTCACATCTTTAGATATGCTTGCTGTAGATTCAGCGATAAGAGCTCCGGCTCTAAATTTCCAGTTCTGGCTAGGCTTTGTGCTATGCCATTCTTTTAAACTATTAGGACCTCTGTATATGTATCCAGTTTCAGTCTCAATCCACATTTTGTTGATCATATTACGATTGATCAAGAGTTCACCTGCGTAAGATGTGTTGATGGAAATTGTGTCTTTATCAATTTGTTTAAACTCACCTTTAAGGACATCGTGTTGATCAGACATGTTGAAGCGGTTGTTGATCTTGATTGTTGTGATCGATTTATCTTTCGCATCAGTGTCATCCTTTTGAATCATTGGAATTTCTTCACTCTCTAATTTGACGTCAAGAAGGGACGAAGTCGGGAATGTGGCTGGATCTACTAAAAACTCACTCTTGATTTGTATCTCATCAGAGGACCATTTCATGATCTGTCCAGAAAATGTGTCACCGTTAAGGAAACTCAATTTAACTGAGAGTGATGATTCTTCTTTGCCTTGTTGAGCCATAGATGATCCAGTGATGGCGGCGAGGATTAGTATTGAGGACGAGAGATATTTAAGCATGTTAGATGGTATTAAATTGTGAGTTGTTGAGTCTTTAGTGTTAATCTTATTTTAGAGGGATTGATAGTTTTCCAAATGGAGTTTCTACGATGATGAGTTCATTCTCAATACGATTTACTTTACCGTTAATGGTATCATCATTATTAATGATCGATGTCATTAGGATCGTTTTCTTCATCGTTATTATTAAGTGGTGCTGAGGTGTCTATAGTCCGGTTCCATTGTTTCACTTTAAAATTAGAGATTGTATGAGTTGCCCCAACGGTAACAACAGCCACGTGCTGGGGAGAATTTTGAGTGTGTGGTAGGGGAGATAATTGTAACTCGATACTTCTGAATTGCTTAATTGTAAATACTGCCAGCTCATTTAATCTAGAGGATTGGCATGTGATTAGTTGTCTTGTGCTACTGATATTATGACTAGTCAGTGTGTCTGCATTTTTAAGATGAAATTGATACTGGTCTTGGGCCTTAGATGCTTGATAAGTAAGCAAGAATAAGAGGCCTGTAGATAACAAACAAAATGCACTGAAGTGATAATGGATCAGTCTATAGAGGTATTTTGTTAAGTGTTTCATCGTTGAATTAGTAGATTATTCCTGATCCTTAGCGGTTCTCTTAATTTCGTGTAGAGCAGATAACTTTATTATGAGTTCACCGATAATAGGATGGGTGACGGTCACCAAATCATCAGATATTGTTGATTTATCGAATGATAAGTTACCGCCTAGTGAAAGAGTTGCTTTAAAATCTGTTTTAGGAGGATTGGTATTAGCTGTGGATTGCAGGTTGAGATACTGAATTTTAGAGGTCGGGATAATACTTGTTTTTTTAGCAAATGGGATAGTGAGATGAACGTTTAGTATGTCACCTGAACGAACAATTTTATCAATTTTCCCAGCCATCTGAATACTGGAAGTATTCATAATGAGATCCTTAGTCTTAAGAGCCTCAGTGAGATCCTTGTTACCTGTAGGAGCACCACCATTCCAGCCACTTACGGAAATGTCTTCAAATGAGATGGTCTCATTGTGTTTTTGTAGGCATTCTAATATAATATATGAACCCTTAGGAACCGCTTTATTGTCCTTAAATTCTTTAATTTTCACACCATCAATGTAGAGAGTATAAACTTTAGATTTTCTATCCACGAAGATTTTGAATTTAGCAAATTTGTTTTTGTAGGTGTCTGGTTGGGCCAGATTGGTTCCTAAAAACACGAGACGATTGTTTTCTTTTTTTACGATACGTTGTCCGCTTGCATTGATTTCGATGTAGTAGCTGTCTTGTTTTTTAGTAATATCAGCAGATGATGTTGAGAAATAGACCCTCATTTTTGGAGCTGCCTCTGTCCATCTGGCTAAAAACTCTATTTTAAAGTTATCAGTTAAGTTGTCGATTTTCTTAGAAATCTTAGATCGCTGTATGCAAGTGAGAACATTGTCTTTGAGACTCCATTTTCCACCGAATTGTTTCCATTCGGATAATTTAGTAGGTCCGCTATAGAGTAGGTTCTCAGCAACATTGTTGAAATAAATACCCGAAACCATTGATCTAGAGATAGTATGATTACCTAAGTAGTTTGTCGTAAACGAAACAGAGTCCTTATCAAGAGATGTCAGAGTGATAGGGAATTTGTCACCATTACTGAGTCTGATACGTTCTTTATGTATTCCATCTGAAAGAATGCCTTTGTTGCTGAGTTGAATACGCTGTATTGATGCCTCTAAAATCTTGATAGGCATAGGCGAGTCTTGATAGCTAAGGAAAAGCACACCTTCAGTATCGCTATCAGAGAGCTTTCCAGACAATGTATCTCCGTTAGTTAATGTGACCTTATGCTGAGCTAGACTTGTAAATATGCTCAGGAATAAGAAGGTAATGATGCTAGTAATTGTGGATTGTGGCTGCATGGTTGTCTTGAATAGAAATGTGAAATTTGTAGTTAATGAATATAAGATAATAAATTGAATCTAAATTGATGATTTGGACTCACTGGAATATTATTCTATTTCGTAAATGAAATCTAAGTCGGAAAACTGGATTGACGTTATGTAGTCGTAGTTAATTTTAAGTTTACCTAAAGTCGGATTCTTAATAAATAGAGATCCATCTGGTCCCTTACTGAATGAACCAGTAATTTTACCTGTTCCGTAGAATCTGACAGCAATGTCGCCTGTAGAAGGGGTATTAGGTTCCGCACGCTTTTTCTTAGCAAATGATAGTGTTTGTATCTGGTCAGTAGGTATAACTAGTTCTGCATATGGACCTTTGAGTTCTAATTTGTTATCCAGTATTCCTATTACCTCGCCTGAGAATCTATCCGTACCGTTTGAGAGCATTACGATATCTCTGTTGTCATTTTCTATGGAAATTGCTGGGTCGATCACTCCATTCCAAGAGTTGAGTGTAATATTACTGATTTTTTGCATCCGCTTCGTTCCACTATAGTCGACATAGTAACCTAGCTTGTTGCCTTTTAAGTTCTCGGTTACATCAGAAATGTCCCACTGACCAAGAAGCGATTTGTCTCTATAGAGTAACACTGAATTACTTTTCCTATCTACTCTAATATCATAGAACCTTTCCCCATATTCTTGAGATCTTGAGGAACGATTTACAAGGAGATTAATTAACATTTTAGAGTAGGGCTTACCTTCTTTGTCAAATCCAGAAAAGATTAGAGAACTTGAATAACTAGAAAGTCGGAATGAAAGATTAGTTCCGATGATTTTAGTCACAAGATTCGCGGTATTCGTTTTCTTAGCTTTGTCGTCTTTATTTTCCTTTTCTTCAGTTGGATTCATATCAGAAAAAATGACTAGGTTGAGCTTGACTGTATTTTCTGATTTCATATAGAAGGTGTAACGGAAAGTGTCTGGTAGTTCTATGTCGCTCATCAAAATGCTAGGTAAACCAGTATGCTTCCATGAAAAGTTTTTAAAGGACCAGCCGTCTTTGCTGTCTATCTTCGTTTTCTTTGTTTCTTTGTTTTGCACTTTCTTTTCGTCGGATATCTTGGCTGGATTAATAAGATGCTGAGTCCAGCCCCGTTTTGTGTAGGGACCTCTATAGAGGATTTTATCGCCTAAAGGTTGGAATGTAAGACTGCGAATTTTGTCATTAGGAATTAAAACTTCACCAGCAAAATCAGTCTTTAGAGTGACTGCTTGCTTATCCATTTTTATGATCGATCCTGGTATGATGTCCAAGTTAGTCATAGTAACATAGCTACTATGAGTGAATGGTTTGGTTAGCTCTCCTTTATTAAAGACAATTCTGTTAAGTTCATTAGTAGAAAAAGCTATATTGCCTTCAGCGTGTGGATTTTTCCAGATTACTTTACCACTGGTGGTGAAGCCTAGGAATTTTCCGTGGAGGGTGTCATCATTTCCGAAATTGATGAGATCTTTTTGGTCAGCCTTACAAAATGGTACAGCGAGTAGAGTGATTAAAAGAGGTAGTTTAGAAGTAGAAAATTTCATTACTATTTTTCGTAAATTGGTAAAAATCTATAATTGAGAGCCATTGAGAGGAGGGCAAATCCGGTAGCACCTGAAGGTCCCATGCGACGATCGTTCCAGTTGCCATCGGGCATCTGTGACGAAGTTATTAGTTTAGTGTTTTTTTCATTCCAGATTTGCCAAAGCTCTTCGTCAGCATGAAAGAGTGCCTGGGCCATATAGTATTCATGATAGAATATATAGTGGTGCGAGGAGTCATCTATACGGTTTTTAAGATACTTAGTAATGACTGGGAACGCTTTATCATCTTTCTGTTTAGCTAGTGATAGACATAATGAACCGATCGCAGTAAGTGTGGTGCGGGGAGATCTCTTAGAGGTGTATCCATAGCCTCCATTAGATGCTCTACAGCTTGCCATGTAGGCTAGCGCTTTATCGATATTTTTATCTGCTACTGGAATCCCAGCATTTCTAGCAGCAAGTAGTGCTACTATCTGACAACCAGCAACAGTGGTATCTGCGGTCTTCTCATCTGGACCGTAACGCCAAGCATTTGTTGGATTACGCTCTTGTGATGAGACGATTAGATTTACAGCTTTTTGAAGAGTTTTTTCTACACGTTTGTCATCTACCATGCCATAAATCTCGGCTAGGGCTAGTGTCGCAAAACCGTGGTTATACATACTGATTCCCAACATTCCAGTATTCTTATTCTGAGCTTTCACTAAGAAATCGATGCTATTCTGGATGTTCTTAGCATATTGTCCATTTACTGGATCTTCTCCATGCGCAAGGAATGAGAGAACACAAATACCGACGAGACCAGGTTGCGCTCCCAATCCAGAACCAAATGCTCCATTGGGAGTTTGTGACTTGGCTAGGTATTTTAAGCCCTTCCTATAAGCCATTTCAATCTCGTTTGGAATGACATCTACGCCACGCCAGGGGATGCTCTGACCATTAGCATTAGTTGAAAGTAATGGAACAGTCCCCATACTAAGAACTAGTGCTAAGCACGAACTCCATTGGCGAGATGATTTGGCGATATTCTTGATTTGAAACATATTGATGTGACTTTATTAATTCTATTTGTTCTTAGCTTTTTTTAGCTCGTTGTATGCATCAATCGCTCTCTGCTCTTCACGAGGTAGTGTTCTACTAGCTGTCGAGGTGTTCTTAGGGACGCGTCTGACTTCTTTAGTGTTGTCAGCTGTCCCATCTATTTTACTGCTGGCTTTATTAGTAGTGCCTTCACCACCTTCACCGGGCTTGTTTCCTGGCTTCCCACCTTTTTTCTTGCCCAGCATTCCTTCCATCATTTTTAGCATGGAACCCATGCTTTTTTTGCTATTTTTTCAGGACCCACTAGATTGTTGTTTCTTCTTAGCAGCCTCGTATATTTTCTCGATAATTTCAGTCTCAATAGCGAGTGTGCCGCCATCAGTTTTCTTGTTTTCTAGTAGTTCGGTGGCTTCCCCCATGAGTTCTTCAGCTTCATTAAGAAGTTTCATCACTTTCGGGTCCGTCTGTTCTTGGACTAGGTCTTGCACATCGGCAGAGAGTTCGTCTTGTTCACCAGCGATTTTAGTCGAGTCCTTACCGTGTTTTTTAAGCATTTCTTTAGGAGCTATTTTAGGAGCTTCACTATTATTCTTTTTGATGTCGTCTTTTAACGAACTTCCAGCATTAACTACACAGCAGGTGAGCACTGTGAATGTGGTGATAAGTAATATTTTTTTCATAGTTTACGGATGGTTTAGTGCTTTACTTCTACTTACGTGATTATTGAATGGATTGAAAGTTTGAGCCTTCAAATTCTGGGCGTTGTTGAGGAGTCAGCTCTTTAGTTGCGTCTCTTCTGCTCTGTTCTAGGGCTCTAGTGCGTGCACGGATTGCTTGTTCTTTTTGGACCATTTTCATGACTTTAATCATGAATTCAAAATCTTGGTCTTCGGTGTTTTGGTCTCCACCACCTCCACCGCTTTTTTTCTCATCTTTAGTGCCTTCTAGTTCTTTAGCCCACTCACGATAAAGGTCAGCCCAGTATTTTGAATTCTTAGTTGCTACATAGGTGTGGTTTTTTTCTAACCTATTTTCGAGTTCGGACATTCCTTCATCGATATTTGCTTCCGTCATTTTATCGATGAGCTTCTTATGTTCTTCTTTTTGAGTGCGTGCATGGAAAAACCTTAGGTCTTCTTGGATCCAACGGATATCCGCTGATGTCTGTTGCTGTTGTAGATAGAGGGCTTGGGCTAGTCGTTGGATTTCAGGGGCTAACTCTGAGTAGTCTTTTGACCCTAGCTCCAGCCAGTTACTTAGAAGATTAGAATGGATGCCTTCTTCCTCTGCCGCTGCTTGCTTTAGACGGTTTATGAATGTGCTGGACTCTAGTTTCTTGTTAGCCTCTTCCGCTTTCTTAGCAGTGTCCTTCATCTCTTTGATAAGTTCTTCTTGCTTCTTGATAGCTTCTTTTAGATCTTCTTTAGTTTTTTCTTTTGAGTTCTTTTGGCTTTGAGCGTCATCGAGTTTTTTGGCTATGTCTTCCATGTCTTTCTGCTCCATTTTTTCTAGTTTTTGAGCAGTGTCTGACATTTCTTTAAGAGTTTTGGAGTCGATGCTATCGTTCTTCATAGATTGCTTAAGGACGTCTTTCATTTTCTCCTTAAGCTTCTTCATTTCCTCTTTGTTATCGAGTTCCTTATCTTTTTGGTCAGCAAGTTTGTCTTTTGCTTCGTCCGCTTTTTTAGGATCCTCGAGATCTCTTTCAATTCTTTTATTTTCATCTAGAAGCTCTTGTTCCTTGCGGATAGAATCTTCTAGCTCAGATTGAATCTCCTTGATGCGTTCTTTTTGGTAATTAGCGTGCTCAGATTCTGATAGGAGATAGATCTCTATAGGCTCTGAATAGACACGTTCTGTAGCCGGATTGTAGTCATCTACGTAAGAGCGCATTGTCAGTTTCTGGGGGATGATCTCTCTGGCCGCAAAGTCCATGAGGATGTTATTTTCTACACTCTGATTATAAGGGTCGCCTTCGATGAATTCTTGCTGACCTTTCGCTGGAGTATTTGCAGACGGAGTATTAAATTCTCCAACCCATTCAAATCCAGCAGATTTAATGCCGAAATCATCTTCTGCTATTAAGCCGAGGGAGAGGACTTCGGTATGTAGAATGTAGATCTGCTTTTTAGCATCACGGATATAAGTCGATGGGGAGGTGTCGGTAACAGGTGAGATTTGGATCTCTGATTTTCTTAGTCCTTGTATACCATATTTATCGACCCATTTAATAGGGAGTCTAAGTGTATTCTTAGCTATGTTGATAGGCTCTGGTAAGATTTCGTCTGAGCTGATTCTATGGCTGAGGTCTTTAAATGTAGGCTCTGGGAGATTATTCGGGTCAATGCCTTGGATCTCTAGAGCTTCGATATCTGAAAGGTCTAAGTATGGTTCGATGAGGAGAGGTCCAACAGTGGCTGATTGTAATTTTCTATCTGCTTTAGCGATGATTGAGAGTTGGCTGCCTTCCAGAACATCGATTTGACCAGAAGCGAAATCTTGCATGACTGTTCTTCTCTGGAGGTATTCAGGGTAGACAACACGTCCTTTTATGCCAGCCAACTTAGGTCTTTTGACTGGGATGACATTTAAAGTGTGACTTGCGTCGCCTAAGTTAAAGGTGATGTTACCTTTGGATCGCTTACCTTTAAACCTTAGATCGTAAGCGTTTGATTTGAGTTGGAATTCTTGCCATTCTGTGTAGCTACCTTTTGTCTCATAGCGGGTCTCTGCAAATTTGGGAGAGTTCTCCGTGTCTGCATGAAGTGGGATACTTAATGAGAACGGTTCGTTAAATGGCACGTAAAAAGGTTGTGGAATGTCTGAAAGGTCGACTTTAGTGAAAGTAAATCTTTGCGTGTCAGAAAGAGGCATGAACCAGCGTTTTAGAGCATTTTTACCAGCATTAGGATAGATCATAAAGGCTGAGCCTGCAACAAGGGCTAGGCCAGCTACACCAAGTGTGAGTTTCTTAAGCCAAGATGATGAGAGGGCGAGATCAAGATCACGGGACTTAGCATCGTTAGCAACCGCAATCATAGCTGCCTCACGGAGTTCTGGAGAGAGAGCTTTAGAGTTTTCGTCTTGATCTTGGAGTTCCACAACACCGAGGAGGCGATCTCCAAGATTTGGATAATGCTGAGAGATTAGTTTAGCTAATTGGTTTTCACGACGGTGTTTGAATACCCAGCGATTAATCCATAGAGGTGCGAAGACGGCAAAAAGTGAAACACCCAGAAGGAGGATGATAGTTCTTAGTAATGGAGACAAGTCCCAGATGCGATCCAGTGCGAATACGAGCACGAAAGAAGCAATAAGTCCTAGGAGTCCAGCGAGGATGGCTTCAGTGACCTTGATGCGCCAAAGATGCTTCTTGAACTGTCCAAGCTGCGTGCGTAGTGACTCAGGAAGTGGTGCTAAGTGTTGTTTTTCTATTGGTTCTGGCATGTTTTAAGGTACTGGGAATAGACCGAATGATTACGTTATTATACGAGATGAGGTTTACTTTATTACTTATAGTAAAAAATTAAAGTCATAAATTTATCAATTAATTAACTTAGGAGCGATAGACAGAGAGGCATTTATCTAAATTTTTGAATAATGTTTCTGATCAATTAAATATGTTTTTGCTTGAGGGAGGAGAGTTAAAATGTCAGAGTCTGCCATCCCCCCCCACAAATAATCTATGAATATTATCACCAAAACTAGAGCGACTTTTCAATACGTTGCCGTCTCGCTATGCCTATTTCTATTTACTGGGAGTGCGTTAGCAACTGAAAATAGTGAGCTTAAAACTTGGCATGAGAAGGTGAGTGATACCGCTTTCAATGCGGTTTTTTTCGATGTACCTATTCCATTTACTGAGAGTACAACAGCTCCGTTTGTTTTAGTTCTGTTAGCCATTACAGCTTTGTTCACGACGATCTTTTTCGGGTTTATCAATATTAGAGGGATTGGTAAATCGATCCGCACAATCAAAGGTAAATATAGTAATGATGATGATCCAGGAGAAATCACACATTTTCAGGCTTTGGCAGCCGCGTTATCTGCTACGGTTGGATTAGGTAATATTGCGGGTGTGGCGATTGCTATTTCTATTGGTGGTCCCGGCGCTACATTTTGGATGATCGTGTGTGGACTGCTAGGCATGACGACTAAGTTCTGTGAATGCACACTAGGTGTAAAATACCGTGAGATCGATGAGAACGGTAAGGTTCACGGTGGTGGTATGTATTATTTGAGTAAGGGGCTTGGCGAGCTAGGAATGCCTATGGTAGGTAAAATTTTGGCGGTGCTCTTTGCTGTTGCTTGTGTGGTGTCTACATGGGGAGGTGGTAATATGTTCCAAGGTAATCAGGCATTTGCACAGACGGTTTTAGTGACTGGTGGTGAAGATAGTTGGTTATACGGTAAGGGTTGGGTGTTTGGAGTGATTTTAGCTGGTTTTGTAGGAGCTGTGATTATTGGTGGTATTAAGAGCATTGGTATGGTGGCTTCTAAGCTTGTGCCGTTAATGTGTGGGATTTATGTAATATGTGCGCTTTATATCATTTTGGCACATTTTGGTGATATTCCAGAGGCTTTGAGCAGCATCATTAATGGTGCATTTTCTCCAGAAGCTGGACTTGGTGGTGTAATCGGTGTCCTCATTCAAGGTGTGAAGAGAGCATCCTTTTCAAACGAAGCTGGATTTGGTTCTGCCCCGATAGCCCACTCTGCTGTGAAGACTCGTAAACCGGCGTCTGAAGGTTATGTGGCTTTACTAGGACCATTTATAGATACTGTTGTGATTTGCACGATGACTGCGCTGGTTATCATCATTACTGGATTCAAAACATCTGCTGAAGCCTCTGGTGCTGAGGCTATTGGTGTGACTTCTGAAGCATTTGGAAGTGTGATTTCGTTCTTCCCTTATGTATTGTTTGTATCTGTGATATTATTCGCATTTTCTACCATGATATCTTGGTCTTATTATGGTCAAACAGCTTGGGCGTATCTGTTTGGTAGAAGTAAGAAACTAGAGATCGTTTATAAGCTCATTTTCTGTGGGTTTATTGTTCTAGGAACTTCTATTGAGCTGAAAAGTGTACTGAAGTTTTCAGATGCAATGATGTTTACAATGGTTTTCCCTAACTTAATAGGTATCTACTTCCTGCTTCCTAAGATAAAGGAAGAGGTGAAGATCTATGATGATCACATGAATGAGATCGATAGCAGATCAAAGGAATAGGTCGCAATTTACTAGCGACCAATACGCAATATGTACTTGTTTATCGCATATTGTGCATTAGATTGATTACATGAAATTTACTGTATTAGGAGTAGCGGCTCTATTAATATCACAGGCTATTGCTCAAAACGGTGATAAAGCTAACCAAGGTAAACAGATCGATCCAATCGATGCGAAGGATATACCACCATCTCCTTATTTAAATATTGAGGAGTCGATGAAGGCCTTCAAGGTGGTGGATGGTTTCAAGCTGGATGCTATCGCTCATGGGGAAATCGTAAGAATGCCTGTGACGATGGATTTTGATGCTGATGGTAGAGCGTGGGTGGTAGAAATGAGGAACTACATGCTTGACCTTGACGGTAAGGATGAAAATGCTCCGACTGGACAGATCCGTGTTTTAGAAGATAGTAACGGTGATGGTAATCTAGATAAAGCGACTGTGTTCATGGATGATCTCATCTTGCCGAGAGCAGTGGCTGTAATGTCTGATGGAGTGTTGTTTTGTAGTGCTAACAAACTTTATTTTATAAAGAGAGATGGACTCAAGCCAGTGGGTGAGAAAAAGCTTATTGATGATAAATATGCGGTGGGTGGCAATGCTGAACACAAGGCTAATGGATTACTTAGAGGATTAGACAACTGGTATTACAATGCTAAGTCTAATAAGCGTTATCGCAGAATTAATGGTAAGTGGGTGAAGGAGTGCACGCTATTTAGAGGTCAGTGGGGAATAGCTCAGGATAATTATGGTAGACTGTATTTTAATCATAACTCAACTTTGTTACAAACTGATTACTACAGACCGGGGCTGACTCTTACTTTTCCTAAGGTTAAGCTAAATAAGACTCCTATATCAAACCTGAGCAATAAGGTGAAGCCGATCAGAATTAATCCTGGCATTAATAGGGGTTACACTGGAATTCTAGATAAGAATACTGGTAAACTGTTCAATGTGACGGCAGCCGCAGGGATGACTATTTATCGGGGACAGAATTTCCCTAAAGAATATGTAGGTCGAAGTCTGACTGGTGCGACGTGTGTGAATACGGTGGCTATGCTTGATATCAAGCGGAAGTCTAATCAATCAGCAACGTCTTCAAATCCCTTTAAAACAGTGGACATGATCGCTACCACTGATGAGTGGTTTCGTCCTGTGAATATTTACACTGCTCCTGACGGATCAGTTTGGATTCTAGATCTACACTTCGGACTAATTCAGCATAAGGCATACATGACCAGCTATCTGAGGAAGCAATATATTTCTAGAGGGCTGGATAAGCCTGCGATTCACTGCGGTAGAATTTATAGACTCAGCTATACTAAGAATCCACTTGGTAAAGTTCCTGAGCTTTCAAAGGCTACTAATAAAGAACTTATCAGTTATTTAGGTCATGTAAATGGAACTGTTAGAGATAAGACTCAGAGGATCTTAGTGGAAAAACTTGAGAGAGGAAATGCTACTGATATTGCTGAATTAGTAAGTTTGACGAAAAGCGAAACTAAGGAATCTAATAATGAATTTCAGTTGTTGCATCTTCTATGGGCATTTGAATCCATCCATAAAATCCCTAGTGAACTCATCATAAAGTCATTGGATTCTGATTCGGTAGAGCTTCAGTCGGCAGCTTTGGAGTTGATTCATTATTCTGATAAATCGCTTGAAGATTTACTTCTAAACTATGGGCCTGAAGACAATTCAGTTCATTCGTATTTCTACGCTTTAGGTGTAAACGCTTCTAAGGAGACTGTCGCTAGATTCGAAGAGATGGTGAAGAAGTTTCCTAAGATTCAGCATGCGCAGGATTTATTTGTTGTGGGTTCAAAACATCTTAAAAATACTCCAAAAATGAAAAACCTATCTACGAATGATAAGCGGTTAAAGGGCCTGTTGGCTCAGATAGATGGTTCAGGAAAAACTCGCGAGAAGAAATCTGGTGATGATCTTAAAGGTAAGCATTTGGCTAGTTTTCAGCGTGGTAAAAAAGTGTTTGTGGCTGTAGCTTGTGGGTCTTGTCATGGTCCTGAGGGAGAGGGTATGGATGCGACAGGTGTTCCGCCTTTGTCACCATCTGACTGGGTTGTAGGTGATAAGCATATTTTAGGTAAAGTGATACTCAATGGTCTCGCTGGAGAAATCACCGTTAATGGTAAGCGAGTGAAGACCGCAATGGCGATGCCTCCCTATATTCAGAACCCTGCCTTGAAGGATGATAAAGCATTGTCTGACTTACTGAACTACCTGAGAAATCTAAAAACTAACAAAGGTTCCTATGTGTCACCAGCAGATGCGAAGAAGATGAGAGCTGAGGCTGGTAAACGTGCATTTCCTTGGAATGAAGCTGATTTGAACCTTAAAAAATATTTTTTTTAATTGTGCTTGTCGCAGAAAATGAAGCGATTTAATGATTCGTTAGGTCGTAGATAATCCAAGATCATAATAATTTGGTAAGATGGGTGTTCAAGCCTCATTACCAGATTGAAATACTTCTTCTAACTCATGATAAAGATACTAGCAACAGGCGGGACGATCGATAAAATCTACTTTGATGCGACCTCAGAATATGAAATCGGTGAGCCTACGATTCCGCATATTTTTAGTGAAGTGGGTGTGCATTTAGAGTACGAGCTTATTTCGCTGATGCGTAAAGACAGCCTGGAGTTAAATGATGAAGATAGAGCTCTGATCCGCAAAAGCTGTGAAGACAGTGAGCAAGATAGAATTCTCATTACTCATGGGACTGACACGATGTGTGAAACGGCTGACGATCTAATGAATATTAAGGGGAAAGTAATCGTGATCACTGGTGCTCTTTCACCAGCTAGATTCAGAATTACTGATGCGGTGTTTAATCTAGGGTTAGCCTTAGGAGCTGTGCAGTCTAGAGAAGCTGGAGTTTATATCGCGATGAGCGGTGAGATCTTTGAGGCAGGTAAAGTGCGGAAGAACCGTGCAAAAGGGAAATTTGAAGTGATTTCAGACTAGCGGATTCTCTTGTTATTCATGATGTTAGTCCAAATTCGTATCTTTACGTAGATTTATAGTCGAATTGCTTGAATTGTTGTGTAACAGTGGATGCATCATGAAAATAGGAATACCAAAAGAGATAAAAAATCAGGAGTACCGTGTTGCAATGATTCCAACCTGTGTGCAGGATCTTGTGGCACATGGGCATGAAGTATTTGTTCAGAAGACTGCTGGTGAAGGATCAAGCTATACTGACGAACAGTATGTATCCTGTGGTGCTACTATGGTGGACACTGCTGCGGACGTTTTTGCTAGTGCTAAACTTATCGTTAAGGTGAAGGAGCCACAGGCTTGTGAAGTTGCGATGCTGACTGAGAATCATATTCTCTTTACCTATCTACACCTGGCTGCTGACAAGAATCTTACTGAGACTCTTGCTGCGACAGGTGCTACATGTATCGCCTACGAGACTATTGAGGTGAACAAGAATTTACCACTACTGGAGCCAATGAGTGAAATCGCTGGTCGTATGTCAGCAATGGTAGGGGCGTATCACTTAGCAAAACACACGCATGGAAGAGGTGTTCTGTTAGGTGGAGTCCCTGGAGTAGCTCCTGGTAGAGTGGTTGTTATCGGTGGTGGAACTGCTGGTGTAAACGCCGCTAGAGTGGCTAAAGGACTCGGCGCAGATGTGACGATTCTAGAAGTAGATTTCGATAGGATGCGCTTCCTAGATATCACGATGGAAGGTGCTAGAACAGTCTTTTCAACAGAGGCTAACCTGAGCGAATTACTACCTAGGGTAGACCTCGTGATCGGTGCAGTGCTCCACCCAGGTGCAGCAGCGCCTAAGCTGATCAATCGTAAAATGCTCCGACTCATGCAGCCAGGTAGTGTGTTTGTAGATATAGCAGTGGATCAGGGCGGATGTTCTGAGACGACTCGTGCTACTACGCATGAAGAGCCTACTTACATCGAAGAAGGTGTGGTTCACTATTGTGTGGCTAATATGCCGGGTGCATATTCTAGAACAGCGACTCAGGCTCTTAACAACGTGACTCACGGATGGACTGCTCTTATTGCAGATCAGGGTGTGAAAGCTGCGTGTGCTAAGAAGCCACTACTTGCTGGCGGAATCAACTGTATGTCCAAGAAGATCACTTGCGAGCCTGTAGCTGAAGCTCACGGGATCGAATATGTTGATCCAACCACACTACTTGTTTAAGCGACTGCTTAGATAGAACTTTTTAATATCCCCAAGTTAAACGATTTATTTCGTATAACTTGGTCGCAAAGTTTTTAGAGACGATAGATTTCATGATGTTAGGATAGGGGGGAGTTTAAGTTGGCCTAGGTCTTAATCTAGGTAGGATTGACTGGTCGGGTGGTTTTAAAAGAGTGATCGAAATGATCTTTCTAGGCCGTTGAATAGGCATGTTTCTGTGTAGCCAACCTGTTTGAGTGTTTCTACCCCTTTGGCGAATTCTCTACCGACTTCCTCAGGGGCGTGGGCATCTGAGGAGAGAGTGATGGGGATGCTGGCGGAGAGAGCTAAGCTGAGGAATGAGTCAGATTAGGCTTTCCAGGTTGTGAGTCGGTCGCCAGCATGTGCTCTAGTACGGTCGATCCACTGAAAGTATTCGGGAAGTTTGCTGACTTTCATTCTCCAGTCATCGAAGGGTTCTGGTGTCTGAGGAGTGTGATCAGAGATACCATATTCAGCAAGGTTTAGTACTATTGCCTATATATTGCTCAGGTTCACCTACTGCGTTGAGGCAGAGTAGAGTGTGAGTGTGGGAGTCAGCAGGGAGCTTATTTTGCATTTAGTCAGTTCTGTATGGTTGATTTGTATGACTTTAGATTAGAGGCAGCTGTCTATCCACGGCTTATATTCCTTGGGTAATGGAGCGATAAATTGCATTATTTCCATCGTGCGAGGGTGTGTGATGGTGAGTTTATGAGCGTGAAGCATGAGGCGATCTACCTTAGCTAGCTGGCTAGCTGGCTTTGAGTAAATGGGGTCAGCTAGGATAGGGGTGCCTAAATGCAGCATGTGGACGCGAATTTGGTGAGTTCTACCAGTGTGGATATCACATTTGATCAGAGAGCTATCGGTTTCACTGAGGGTTCCTAGAACTGCATAGTCGGTAATAGCTGATTTTCCAGAGCCAGGGTTATGGACAGCCATTTTCATACGGTTCACTGGGTGTCGACCGATGTTGGTAAAAATGGTGTCTGCTGGTTTATTGGGGGTTCCTTGGACCACGCAGAGGTATTGTTTCTTAGTTTTACGCTCGGCAAATTGTTTCACGAGCTCTTGGTGGGTGTAATCAGTTTTAGCTACGATGATACAGCCTGAAGTGTCTTTATCTAGTCGATGGACGATACCAGGACGTTCAACACCACCGATGCCTGCGAGTTCACCATCACAGTGATGTAAGAGTGCGTTGACTAAAGTTCCTGTCAGATTTCCAGCGGCAGGGTGGACGACTAGGCCAGATCTCTTATTGATGACGATGAATTCTGAGTCTTCGTAGAGCACCTCTAAAGGTATATCTTCTGGCTGAGCCTCGGCTGAGATTGGTTCAGGGATAGTTATGGTGATGATATCACCTGGTATGACGGCTGCTTTAGGTTTACTAATTTTTCCGTTCACTAGAATATCTCCTGTCTTGAGTAAGGCTTGGATTCTAGCTCTAGTGATCTCGGCTAGCTGTCTACTCAGGTAAACGTCTAATCTCTTTTTAGTAGTGTCATCGACAATAATCTTCATGCGTAATTGTTAGAATCTAGTGGATCATAGGACAGATCGAGAAAAAAATCACTTCTTCTTCAGATGTAATGTGCTTCATGACTTCTTTTTTTCATTTGGCGTATTTTAGTTATATGACCAAAAACACAAATTTTTACTTAGCCCCTTCTAATGCTGAACCCTCAATTTTTATCTTGCAAACTGATTTTATAAATCGTAACAATTTTACTCCTTCGAGTTACTCCTTCGAGTTACTCCTTCGAGTTACTCCTTCGAGTTACTCCTTCGAGTTACTCCTTCGAGTTACTCCTTCGAGTTACTCCTTCGAGTTACTCCTTCGAGTTACTCCTTCGAGTTACTCCTTCGAGTTACTCCTTCGAGTTACTCCTTCGAGTTACTCCTTCGAGTTACTCCTTCTAAATACTAACTAACTTGAAGCATGAAATACACAATAAATAATAAAACACGGATTAATAAATATACGGTCGCTCTGGCAACATCCACAGCGATGATGGCATCAGCCTCAGCAGCTACCATAGCATGGGGAGAATTTGATCTAGACGCTAAGGCGTCTGAAATTAGCACCAACGGCACTTCTATAGAAGCTTTCAACATGGTGAACCCTGACCGAGAAGGGATTGATACAACGACAATCAATGGAGTAACCTTTATCGCTATTGCCTTTGGGTCACAGGGCTATAATGGTACCGTCGGAGTTAGCACAGGTGATGCAAACCTTGATTTACTATATCAACAGGTTAGGCGTTTGGCAACTGGTCCGGTATCATTGACAAATCCTAACCGGTTCACATTGACAAATCTAACGATCGGAAATGAATATGAACTGCAAAACTTCTTAGGCTTTAGCAGAAATGGGTTCAACTATCCGATGAACGTTGGTGATGGTAGCACTATTCAAAAAACATCTTCTGGAACTGTAGAAAATGGAGCGTGGATCACTGGCACATTTATTGCTGATGCTACCACACAAATTTTCCATTCTTCATACGGTACTAGTACAAGGTCTCAGCTTTCAGGATATCAGCTCAGAGAGATATCATCAGTCCCCGAGCCATCTTCCACAGCCCTCATTGGTCTTGGAGGTCTAGCTCTGATTTTACGTCGTAGTAAGTAATTACTGAAGTTATATATCATACTTTTTAAAGTCAAGCATCTCAGCTAACATTAGTTGAGATGTTTTTTATGTATAGGTGTCGGCTGGTTACTCCAGACATTACTCTTAAAATTTACGTCTTGGATATCAGTCACCTCAAGAAAAACATCAACAATTAACGAACGAAGAGAAAGTTGCATTAGTTAGTTGAATCTAAGCCTTAAAAACCGTGAAGGACAAGTTCTCACTGAAAGCACAAACTACATAAATCAAGCTATCCAGCGAGCCACCCACAGAACGCAACGCTTTATACGCTGGTTGCGTCACCAACTCTACCAGCAAGTTCCCTAGAGCGATGAAGTGGTCCCAGGAAACGGAGTCAATGAATTGTTAGTAGATTTGCTGGTCTAACATGGGGGATAAGCTGAAGATAAACCACATAAATGAAAAGAAAAAGAAGACATCTAACAGCCGAGTTCAAAGCTCGGGTCGCTACAGAAGCTCTCAAAGAAGAGAACACTATCCAGCAAATCGCTCAAGATAATGATATTGCTCCAACTCAAGTCAGTTTCTGGAAAAAGGAGCTTGAGGAACGAATGTGTGACCCGTATTTACTCCGCAATTGCGTAATCAAAGAAGTGAATGAAGTTTGGTGTGCGGACATTACCTACATCCCTATGGAAAAAGGTCACGCTTAGCTCGTGGCGATCATGGACTGACCCAGCCGATCCGTGCTTAGCTGGGAAGTCAGTAACACGATGGATAGTAGCTTCTGCGTCGGCACTTTGAAATCAGCAATGGCTTTAACTGGGCGAAAGTCAAAGATATTTAACACCGATCAAGTAAGCCAATTTAGCAGTGCTAATTGGATGGCTGAGTTGAGTAGTAACGGCATTGAAATCAGCATGGACGGCAAAGGCCGCTGGATGGACAATGTCTTTATTGAGCGGCTCTGGCGGAGCATTAAATCCGAGAAACTGCGGCTCTGGAGCTATGATGGCATCACCGATCTACGATCTCTAGTCGATGATTGGATGGAGTTCTATAATCATCGACGTAAGCACCAAGGTCTAGGCTATTGCACTCCTTGGTCACTCTACTCTGAGCAGCAACAAGAAGCTGCCTAGGGTGACGGCAACCGTAGTTGGAGAGGTTCCATTAAGCTCCTTCCGCTACGCTCCATTCCACCTCTCCAACTACGGAGAAAAACCACAAATCAAGCCTCAAGGAAGATCAGTAAACTACTAATAAAACAAACTTTTTACTGACAACATTAACGAGACCACTTCAATAAAAGTCCCCTACTACTAATTCGCCGCCCTTGCTTAATCTTTTTAAGATGCTTACTAGAATACTCTTAACAACTGAGAGACTAAATACATTAAGAAAGAAGTTAGCGACCACCCTATCGTATAACTCTTCTTTCTCATCTAAAAACACCTGCACATCATCATGCACAACTTGAATTTGGTGGTTCATCACTCCATTTTCTCGCTCTAGTTTTTGGGAAAACAGCTCTAACATACTTTCTGAAAAAGAATCTTGCACCTTAAGGGTGAGATTTATAAAGTACCGTAGTTTACGTCATGGACGAACTTTCTGATAATTCAACACTCGTTATAGGAATGATTCCAGTTCGTTGGGCCTCGACTCGTTTCCCTGGGAAACCGCTCCATCTTATCGCAGGGAAGCCCCTTGTGCAGCATGTGTGGGAACGATGTCAGCAGTGCTCATCTCTGGACAGAATAATTGTCGCTACTGATGATGATCGTATTTACAAAGTAGCTAAGGAATTTGGTGCCGAAGTCATCATGACCTTAACCGACCACCCCACTGGCACCGATCGCCTCGCTGAAGCCGCGGCTAATTTCCCTGAAGCCACCCATATCATTAATATTCAAGGAGATGAACCTCAGATAGAGCCAGCGCTCATAGATGAACTCACTCATGCTTTACTAAGTGACGCAGATATCTCCATGGCTACCGCAGCCAATGAGATCACCGATGACACCTTATTGAATGACCCCAACGTAGTCAAAGTAGTATTCAGATTAGATGGCGACGCCCTCTATTTTTCCCGTAGTCCACTTCCCTTCAGACGCAGTGCTAGCCCAGAGCTGAAACTCTACCGACACAAAGGCATCTACGCATACCGTGAAGATTTCCTACAAAACTTCGTCACCTGGGAACTATCACCCCTAGAGCTTGCAGAAAATCTCGAGCAGCTCAGAGCACTAGAAAATGGAGCTCGCATTAAAGTCATTATCACAGATGACGAATCAGGTGGAGTCGACACTCTAGAGCAAGCAAACGAGCTCGAAGCCATCATCAATTCAATTCATTAAATTTCAACACAACATGTCTCATCCAACTAAATACATTTTCGTCACAGGCGGTGTCGTTTCCTCACTAGGAAAAGGACTCGCAGCAGCATCACTCGGCACACTTCTAGAACACCGTGGACTTAAAGTCCTCATCCAGAAGTTCGACCCGTATCTAAACGTTGACCCAGGCACAATGTCACCATTCCAGCACGGTGAAGTCTATGTCCTAGCTGACGGAGCAGAGACTGATCTAGACCTAGGTCACTACGAGCGATTCACCAATTGCCAATGCTCTAGCCTTAACAACATCACCTCAGGTCAAGTATTTGAAACAGTCATCAACAACGAGCGTGCAGGAAAATACCTAGGTAAAACTGTCCAGTATATCCCTCACTGCACAGATATTATTAAAGATCACATCCGTGAAGTCACAGCTTCTAGCGACGCAGACGTCATCATCACTGAAATCGGTGGAACTACAGGTGATATCGAAGGACACCTTTTCCTCGAAGCACTCCGTCAGTTCTCTCTAGAAGTAGGCCGTGCAAATACCTGCTTCATCCACCTTACCCTCCTCCCTTACATCGCCGCAGCTGGGGAAATTAAAACGAAGCCGACCCAGCAATCTGTCGCTAAACTCCGTGAAATTGGAATCCAGCCAGACATCATCGTTTGCAGAACTGAGCATGATCTATATGAATACAATAAAGCAAAAATCGCTATGTTCTGTAACGTAGAGAAGCAAAACGTAGTCGTCTTCCGTGATGTATCACATACTATTTACGAATGCCCACTCGACCTCCGCCGTGACAAGCTAGATCGTCTCGTCACAGATCGTCTAGGTCTAGAGTCTGCCACACCGGATCTCGAAAACTGGAGACGCTTCGTCGACAGAATCATTAACCCTACTCACGAAATCAACATCGCAGTAGTCGGTAAATACATTGAGCTTCAAGACGCTTATAAATCAATTTACGAATCACTCACCCACGCAGGAGCACACCATGATACCCGCGTAAATATTCACCGTGTAGATGCTGAAAAACTGGCTGCTGACGGACCATCTATTTTACTAAAAGACATGGATGGCATCCTCATCCCAGGTGGATTTGGAGATCGTGGTGTCGAAGGCAAAATCGTAGCAGCCAAGTTTGCTCGTGAAAACAAGGTGCCTTACTTTGGCATCTGCCTCGGTATGCAGATCGCTACTATCGAATTCGCTAGAAACGTCTGTCTACTCGATAACGCAAACTCTACAGAATTCGATACTAGCACCATCCACCCTGTCATCTCACTCCAAGACGAGCAAAAAGGCCTCACTACCATGGGCGCTAACATGCGCCTCGGAGCATCAGAGTCCACCGTCGAAAAAGGTACCAAGGTCTATGAACTATATGGATCTGAAACCATCGTTGAGCGTCATCGCCACCGTTATGAGTTTAACCCTACTTACCGTGAGCAGGTCGAAGCAGCTGGACTGAAAATCAGCTCAGTCTCATCTGATGAAGGTCTCGTAGAGATCGTGGAAATTACTGATCACCCATTCTTCATTGGTGTTCAGTTCCATCCAGAGTTCCAGTCACGTCCAAATGCACCACACCCAATCTTCGCAGGATTCGTGGCAGCAGCAACAGCACTCAAGAACGCATAATTCAATAAACAGATGATCGAAGAAAAAATCAACGCACTCGGTTACATCCTCCCTGAAGCACCAGCTCCTGCAGGATCCTATGTGAACTGCACACGCTCAGGCAACCTACTATTCCTCGCTGGTGGCATACCGCCAATCACAGACGAATACACAGGAAAAGTCCCTACCGACACCTGCGTAGAGACTGCTCAGGAAGCAGCCAGACTCATCACTCTCAATCGCCTCGCAGTGGTTAAAAATGAGATCGGTTGCCTCGATAAGATCAAACAGATCGTCACAGTCAACGGCTTCATCAACTCAGCACCAGACTTCTATGGTCATCCATCAGTCATTAACGGCTGCTCTGACCTCCTCGTAGAAATCTTCGGCGACAAAGGAATCCACTCAAGAACAGCTATGGGTGCAGCTTCCCTACCACTCAACGTCTCCGTAGAAATAAACATGATCGTTGAAATCGAAGACTAATTTAATAATAGATGCAACTGCCCTTCAGAAAGAAAACCATTACGCCTGACACGCTCAAAGTGCCAGAGCATTTGGCTATCATTATGGACGGCAACGGTCGCTGGGCAAAAAAACGTGACTTACCAAGAATGGCTGGCCATCGTGCTGGGGCTGAATCAGTCCGAGACATCATCCGTTCTTGTGATACCCTAGGTATTAAATATCTAACACTCTACGCCTTTTCCTCTGAAAACTGGAATCGTCCTGAGAAAGAAGTCACCATGCTGATGGAGCTGTTAGAGAAATTTCTTAAAGATAAACTTCCTGAAATGCTTGAGAACAATGTCCGACTCAGAGCTATCGGTAGACTGGATAAACTACCTGATCACGTCAGAGTAGAGTTAGATAATGCCATTGAGAAGACTTCTAAAAATACCGCCATCACAATGACGCTCGCTCTTTCATACGGAGGACGTGAAGAAATAGTCGACGCAACTAAAAGCATTGCCGAAGCAGTAAAAAATGGTGATCTTACGACCGAACAGATTGACAATCAGCTATTCTCATCACACCTTTACACCAGTGATATTCCAGATCCTGATCTACTTATCAGGACTTCAGGCGAGGTCAGACTTTCCAACTTCTTGCTCTGGCAGCTCAGCTATGCTGAAATCGTTATCTCTCAGAAAAATTGGCCAGAGTTTCGCCATGACGAACTGATCACAGCACTCGAAGAATATTCCCAGAGAGATAGAAGATTCGGTAAAGTTCAACCCTGTAACGTTAAGTAAACAGATGGATCGCCACCTATTACTTGTAGATCCTGATCACGATTATTTAGACTGGGCAGCCAAGCACCTAGAAGCCACAGGCATTAAAATCCTGAAGTGTGACAATGCCGAGAATGCACTTAAAGTCACCCAAAAGGTGGACGTTCAAATCATTGTAGCAGATCTAAATCTCCAACCATTCGATGGAATAGATTTCCTTAAACAAGCACGTGGTAACAGCCCTGGCACTATATTTATCCTTACCGCAGTATTCCCCAGCGCTTCACAGATTATCCAAGCCACTCAGCAAGGGGCACATGATATTTTAAAGAAGGAATCGCTCATCTTTGAACTAAGACCAATCGTTGAAAATGCTTGGCAGACTATCGACTCTAGAAAGTCTGCTCAGGACAGCATCAAATCTAACAACGCCTCAATACAACCGAACAATACCATCATCGGAAAATCGAAAGCATTTCAAGATCTTTTCAAAATAGTCGGTAAAGTAGCACTCACCGATGCTCCCATACTCATCACTGGTGAAAGCGGGACCGGTAAAGAAGTGGTCGCTAAATCTATTCACAGCCACTCACCTCGTCGTCAAAACGATCTAGTAGCCATTAACTGCGGAGCTATCCCAGAGAACCTGTTAGAGAGCGAACTCTTTGGTCACGAAAAAGGCTCATTTACTGGAGCCTCTGCCAGACGTGCAGGAAGGTTCGAGCAATGCGACCAGAGCACACTATTTCTCGATGAGATTGGCGACATGCCACTCAGCGTTCAGGTCAAATTACTCCGTGTCCTACAAGAAGGGACTTATTCACGAGTCGGCGGCAATGAAACTCTAAAGTGTGACGTCCGTATCATCGCGGCAACCAATAAAGACCTTACAGAAGAAGTCGCTCATGGTAGATTTCGTGAAGACCTTTACTACCGTCTTAATGTAGTTGAACTATCACTCCCCCCACTTAGAGAACGCATCGAAGACATCCCATTACTTGCAGAGTTTTTCCTACAGAAGATCACCAAGAAAAATGGCATGGTCAGAATCCATCTTTCTGCTGAAGCCGAAGATAAGCTAAAGCTACAAAAGTGGCCGGGCAACGTCCGAGAATTAGAAAATACCATGACCAGAGCCTGTGCACTGGCCGATAGTAACCTCTTGCTACCTGAAGATATTTCACTTTCTAGAAATATAGAAAATAAGAAAGCCACGATCAACGCCGTTAACACCTTGATAGCCTCAGCGCCTACAGAAATCGCTGAGCAATCCGTAATCAACTGGATAAACTCTACTGTAGCTGAACAAACTCTGCTACAACACAATGGCAATCTAGCCCAAGCAGCTCAGGCACTTAACCTTTCGACTACAGATTTACAGGAGTTCTTAACTAGTTAAGTTAAAACTACGTTTCACAGCACTACGCTTTAGTGCAAGTTCTCGCCATTCGTTGACTAGTCGTGATGCCTCTATGACCCCACACCCCGATGGCACCGCTATATTTTCACCATCCCAGTGCACACCTCTAATTGTTACTACAGCATGGAAAACTCCATCATCTAGCACTCCAAATGGAGTGCCGAAATAGTCAGGGCACTCCAGTCTCTGCCTCCACTCAATAAGTTTCTGCATTGTCTCCTCAGTTCTAGGTAACGGACCAAGTGCTGGTGTCGGATGCAGTCGCTTTATCAGGGAATCTATATTCTTATCCCCATACAGAAATACCTCGATCGGAGTATGAAAATGCACCAATGAACCAAGATCTAAAATACTACGCTCGCTCCGGGTCACCATCCCAATATCAGATAGTTTAGATACTAATGTCTGAGCTACAAATTCATGTTCACGGATTTCTTTTTCATCGAAGGCAAAGACAACCCTCTCATCAGCTCTAGCTGTTCCAGCCAGAGCCATTGTGGTAAATCTACCCTTTCTTAAATTAAATAAAACTTCAGGTGTCTCACCGCAGAATCCCTTATCACCTTGAACCCACGCGTATGGATAGAATGACTCACCCTTACCTCCAAGTGATTCTAACAAATTCCTCACATTGTCATTTTTAACAGCTCCTATCTCCGTGGCGACAGGCACAGACTTTTCTATCTCGCCTTTAAGTATCGCTTCGTTGATCTCCGCAAATATTTTACTAAACCCCTCTGGCTTAAGTTCCTGCCAATCGACATCTAACAACTGATCATTCACTGACACTGTTCTCTCTGAAATTTTAATCGCCCTAGCTGGGATCTTCCATGGTTTAGGATCACTCAAGGAAAAATCATTCACATAAAATGCCGTGCCAGAATGTGGACACTCCTCAACTTCTCTAAATGGTCCTTGACCAAAGATAATTTGCCCATCCGCCTGCTTCAGAAGTGCGAAGTCAGTGGAGCTATGCTTCAGAGCCTGTTTCAAAGTCTCTTCTAAGTTAACCATATTTCATCACCTCCTCTATCATTCGCATCGCATCGTAATTACCTCTAACATCATGCACACGGTGTAACATGCAACCTGATAGTCTTGCGAAAGCAGTCAGCCCTGATGTCGCAGCATCCCGATCTTCAGCATCTTCTATTTCTAGAGTCCTTCCGATCATCGACTTACGAGACACTCCAAGTAAAACAGGTCGTCCAGAAACAGTCATCTTATTCAGAGTATTCATCAATGTTAAATTATGATCATCGGTTTTTCCAAAGCCTATACCTGGATCAAAACAAATTGCATCTGACTCTACTCCACATTCTGTTAGAGTCTGATAACGTTCTTTAAAATAATCTCGGATATTAATGACCACATCTTCATAATTCGGATCATCCTGCATCGTCTCTGGAGTGCCCTGCATGTGCATCACGACAACACCCACACCCGATTCGACACAGATTGAAATCATTTCAGGATCAGTCATGCAACCACTCACATCATTCACGATATCCGCACCAGCCTTGATAGCTTCCCTCGCAACTGCCGCCTTAGTCGTATCGATAGAAATTAAGACATCACTAATATCACGAATCCCTTTGATGACTGGAATCACCCGTCTTAGCTCATCCTCCACCCCGATTTTATCAGCACCTGGTCTAGTAGACTCACCTCCAACATCAATAATCCCCGCTCCATCCTGCAGCATCTTGATAGCATGTCGCACTGCCGCCTCACCGTGGTGCTCTCCACCATCCGAGAACGAATCAGGAGTCGCATTGAGTATCCCCATGATTATCCCATCATGGCTGAGATCTATGACTCGTCGCCTAGTTTTCCATCGCATAGCCATGATTTAGACTAAGATTTACATTTGGAAAACTCAAAACTTGATTTTAGAGCAAAACAGTGGGAAATTATCCCTATGAATCACAAGATCAGTAAGTTCATCCTTCTAAATATCGGCTTTATCTCACTAGCGACCGTTTCGACCGCCCAGAAGTTGCAGGAAGGTGCTCATGTCAGGCTCATGAAAAACGCAGATGGATCCACCACTGAGTTTAAACGTGACCACCTTAACACAAAACTTGAACAGACTTCCTATATTGAGAAAAAGAATGGTGAAAAAATCGTCCGCACTCGCACAGTTTATCGTCGTGATAAAGCCGGACTACTCCGTAGCGGCATCATTGAAGATGGTCAGCGCATTAAGCTTTACCGTATTATTTACGGATATGATAAAACGATGCGCTTAATCGCCGAAAACATGTATGACGCACGTCAAATCCGTAAGAATGATCCTAAAAGCCCTGATAAAGAAACTCCTGTCAGAGCTCTACGATATTCTTACAATCCCCAGGGCAAGCGCAATAGACCTATCGCATTTGTAAGCGTTAAAGGCAGAACAGCTCAAGAACTAAAAGCCTGGATCAAGGCAAATAAATTCGAAGATGGTGTCCAAAAAGGTGATCCATGGGCCAAACCTTAGTCAGCACATTTTGCTCAAATATATCCAGAACACGCATAGGTTTTTAGAACCTTAATGCTACAACTATTGGCATAACTAAAACACAATTATACCAATAGAAAAACACGATTTACTACACGAGTTCCCTGAACACAAGAATACGATCCATAACCTTAAAGTTAGCGATAACCACTTCTTTAAATTATTTGAGAAATATATCATCAGATTGACAAAGAGGAGCCTTATCCAGCTCAAAGGCTGTGTGCACTACTCTCGCAGCCTCTTCGATTTGGTGCTCTTCTACAGTAATAGAAACCTTGATCTCAGAGGTAGTGATCATGCCGATGTTAATACCTGAATCACCAAGAGCTGTGAACATTTTCGCTGCAACACCTGAGTGTGAGCGCATACCGATACCTACGCAGGAAAGTTTAGCGATCCCCGCCTCTGTGATAGCTTCTGATACATCACTGAGACTTGCTAACACTGGCTTAAGCGCTGCCTGTGCTCTACCAAGATCATTACTATGCATGGTGAATGAGTGTCTGACTAATCCATCGTGAGCGATGTTAGAAACAATCATGTCGATGTTAACTTCTGCATCAGCAAGACAAGTAAGGATGACTGCTGACATACCTGGTTCATCTGGGATACCTGTGATGGTGACTCGTGCTTGTGAGCGTTCTATTGATACGCCTCTGATTACTACTGCTTCCATTTGATCGTGTTCTTCTGTAACTATTGTTCCGGGATTATCATTGAGGCTGGAGAGGACCTCGAAGACGACTCCATATTTTTTTGCAAATTCTACTGAACGTGACTGCATTACCTTAGTTCCTGTTGATGCCATTTCCAGCATCTCATCATAGGAAATTTCTGGTAACTTACGAGCATCTTTTACCACTCGTGGATCACTGGTATAGACACCATCCACATCGGTGAGGATCTGACAGACGTCTGCTTTAAGGGCTGATGCCACCGCTATCGCTGAAAGATCTGAACCTCCCCTGCCTAGAGTGTGAATCACCCCATCTTCTCTAAGACCTTGGAATCCAGCACAGACAATCATTTTGCCTTCAGCTAAGTAACCGTTAATGAGGTCAGGATCGATGGAGTTAATTCTCCCACGAGTGTGTGATCCAATAGTTTTGATGCCGGCTTGTCGGCCAGTCATTGACACTGCATCTATACCCAGCTCCTGAAGAGCCATAGTTAAGAGTGCTGTAGATTGCTGTTCACCTGTAGAGAGCAAGACATCCATCTCGCGTTCCACTGGTTCACTGCTCAGCTCATTAGCCATGCCAATGAGCTTATCCGTGACTCCACCCATCGCTGAGATGACTGCTACCACCTGATTCCCTGCTTCTCGGAGAGTTTTGATTCGGTTGGCTACATTGCGTATGCGATCGAGTGATCCTACTGATGTGCCTCCGTATTTCTGGACGATGAGTGCCATAGTTTTAGTTTATATTCTGAAGGAGGTTGAATTCAAAACAAAAAGTAGCTCATTAGCAAGAAGGACGTGAGCAATCAGGGGAATTTTCTCTCTAACTACCCACATTATCGCACTTTACTATTGTAATGAAGCTAAAATTTATGGTTCATGACGGAATGGAAGTACTCTTCATCGCTATAGGTTCAATCATCCTCTACATCATCGCTTACAATACCTACGGTAAATATTTGGGCGAGAAGATCTTTAAGCTAAAGAAAAATGTTAGAGTCCCGTCCATAGAACTAGAAGATGGAAAGGACTTTGTTCCTACTAAGAAAAGTATTGTCTTCGGCCATCACTTTACTTCGATAGCCGGCACAGGGCCCATTGTCGGTCCTGCCTTAGCCGTTATGTGGGGATGGGTTCCAGCTCTCCTCTGGGTGTTATTCGGCTCCATCTTTATAGGAGCTGTGCATGACTTTGGATCACTTGTCGTGTCGATGCGTAATAAAGGTCAGACTGTTGGCGATGTCGCTGGCACCGTCATCACCAAGCGTGTTCGATTCCTCTTCCTCCTCATCCTGTTTCTAACTATAACCCTAGTTCTCGCTATCTTTGGACTCGTGATAGCGGTCGTATTTAAGATGTATCCGAATGCTATTATTCCCTGTCTAATTCAGACCCCTCTAGCGATTATCATTGGAACTATCGTTCACAAAAAAGGTGTCAATATCCTCATTCCTTCGATCATCGCCCTATGCGTAATATATCTCTCCGTTATCTATGGAGATTCGGGCTTCTTGCATGACTTTAATCAATACCTTGGTAAAGAATGGGCGGTCATGACTTGGGTCAGTGTTCTCCTTATCTATTCCTACGTCGCCTCAGTTATGCCAGTCTGGACTCTTCTCCAGCCACGCGACTATATCAACTCACTCCAACTCATCTCCGCCCTAGGACTAGTCATCTTAGGATTATTCTACGCAGGCATTTTTGGAGGTTCCCCAGTCGATGGAGTTCGCCCACCACTAGAAATTGTAGCCCCTGCTATAGAACAAAGCGTCACCGCCAAGCAACTCCCTCTCATATTCCCCTTCCTTTTCGTCACTATCGCATGTGGAGCAGTTTCTGGTTTCCATTGCCTAGTCTCGTCAGGAACTTCTTCAAAGCAACTCCGTTGCGAAACTGATGCCAAGATGGTAGGTTACGGCTCCATGCTTACGGAAGGATTCCTCGCTGTCCTAGTCATCCTAGCCTGTGTCGCAGGCCTAGGCCTAGGTGTTACTGAGGCCGATGGATCAACTCTAACAGGTGTAGATGCCTGGAACTCAAAGTATGCCAACTGGAGCAGTTCTACAGGTCTAACGGCCAAAGTTAGTGCCTTCGTAGTAGGAGCTAGTAATTTTCTTAACTCATTAGGACTACCTAAAGCCTTCTCCCTAGCACTCATGGGAGTCTTCGTTGCTTCCTTCGCTGCAACCACACTCGATACCGCCTGTCGCCTCCAACGCTACGTTATGCAAGAGTTGATCGGCTGCTTCGTCTATAAATCTGAAGACAAGGTGCGCAAACCAAACCTCCTTACCAACAAGTACTTCGTTACTATTTTAGCCATTACCATCGCCTACGTCATCGCCTACATCCCCGCTAAACCTGGAACTGAAGGGATTCTAAGTCTTCCTGGATCAGGTGGAGTTATCCTCTGGCCGCTCTTCGGAGCTCTCAACCAACTCCTCGGCGGTCTAGCCTTCCTTGTTATCCTCTTCTGGATGAAACGCAAGGAACTCCCAATCTGGTTCATCGTTATCCCTACCGTATTCATGCTCATCATCCCCGCTTGGACCATGTTCTACCAAATCTTTCTCCAAGCGATAGGCTCCGATCAAAGCTGGATCCAACAAGGTCAATGGCTCCTAGTTTCCATAGGACTAGCAACCATCATCATCGAAGCTTGGATGATCTGGGAAGCGATCCAAGGCTGGAAGCGATTAAAAACAAGTTAACAGTTCCCAGTCATCAGTTCCAACCTACTGGTTCCGCCTCATCAACAAAGTCCCGTGCTTTTCCGTGCCTTCCGTGGTCAAAAAAAGCACCATCATCCACTTTAGTCAGATAAAATAAAAACTCATAATTGACCTTTACCTCAATCACCCCTAGCGTCCCACCCACATGAATTTACAAGAAGCAAAAGAAATCGTAAGTCAAGGTGTTGGTTTCAGAATCGGCAGCCAGATCTCAGAAGACGAAAACCTTAACAGTGACACCATCCTCAAAGCAATCACAACTGTATTCGAAGGCAAAGGTGAAGCACCTGACCAAGAGCAGTTCGCTGAAGCAACCCAGCTTGTTCAAGCAGACGCTACTAAAGAACTCCGTGCAGCAGGTGAGACATTCCTAGAGGAAAACAAATCTAAAGACGGCATCACCACTACTGATTCAGGACTTCAATACAGAGTTATCGAAGCAGGTGAAGGCAAATTTCCAAAGCCAAGCGAGCAAGTCACTGTGCACTACACAGGTAAGCTTGTTGATGGAACAGTATTCGACAGCAGCATCTCACGTGGAGAGCCTACACAGTTTGGTGTTACTCAGGTGATTCCAGGTTGGGTAGAAGGTCTACAGCTTATGAAGCCAGGTGCTAAGTATGAGTTCTTCATTCCACAAGACCTCGCCTACGGTGAACAAGGATCACAAGGATCCATCCCTCCATTCTCAGCTCTCATCTTCGAGGTGGAGCTTATCAAGATAGGGTAACTCAAACTAATTTCAAAAAGGTTCATTACCTATTACTGGTAATGAACCTTTTTTATCTCCTTGGATTCATGAAGTGGTTTCGTTAATGTTGCCAGTAAAAAGTTATATTTGCTTCGATTGTTTTTTGTTGATGGCTATGGAGTGAGATTTTTATATTTTTAGAATCTCAGTTGCAAATTAAGCTTAAAATAATAACCTCCATTTTCTTTTATAATAGAAGCAAAACGGTGTCTTGATGTAGACGGTGTGTCAAATTTGATACGCTCAAAAAGATAATTCTCCATATTTTTCTTATCTATAATGTGAAACCCTACCTGAGAACCATCGTCTTTTACAATAATAGTCCCATTAGAGGAATAATGACCATCCCACTTCTCCCCAGTAAAGAAGCCAAGCAGTATCCCAACTAAAAGGCGTTTTATAATTACTTCCAAGTGTTCTTTCTTTCCGTAATTTATGCCCTTGTTTAGAGACCCTTCAGAGTCGATTTGAGCAACGGATTCTTTTACGGATGAAATCCGATCAACATAAAATTTAAGAAGCATTTCCGAGAGGATGTGACACATTGAAGAATCAACCATTTTTAAATTATGTTCCATTGTCTGAGCTTCTACCCGGTCAAATACAAAATTTCCACCAGCCTTTGAAATTTCGGCAATCCGCTTCTTTATTTTTTGCCCAGTATCAATTTGATTGATCTTTTCAAAATCGAACTCTTTAATCCCTTCAATTTTGAAAATGAAATTTGTATTTGAGCCAGAAGCGTTCAACAGGGTAGGCTTGCCTCCGAGATATGATTTAATACCGAAACCTTCATTTTCTTTCTCAATATTTTTATTTTTTATATCAAGAATAATATCTGCCTTTTGTTTACTCGTCCCACCTTTCGTAGCATGAATACCAAGTGAGGATTTTATCACGTCAAACTCTGTAATTTCAAAGCTTGGTCCCTTCCCTTCCTTAATACGGGAAGCGAGAATTTGGATTGTTTCCTCGTTCAATAAGTCGGTAACTGAAATAATATTTTCCGTTGTATTTTCTAAGTCACGAACAATCACCTTGTCGGACTCTGTGAGGATATACTCGTTTTGAGAATTATTTGTCTTTACCTTAGTAACCGAAAGGCAGTTTTCTAGTACTGGGTTTAGGTCTTTATCGGCAAGGTTTAAATGTTTTTCGTGTAGTAACTGTATAAAGCTGTAAAGCTCCGTCCATTCCCCTTTATTAGATTTATTGTTCATGCTTTTTTCTTTAGGTGATAATTGCCTCATATACTCGACAAGGAATTTCCCGCATTCATAAATTGCATCCACCGCAACACTATTACCTAGCTGTTTCATTGCGTTCATTTTAGAAACGGGAAATTCAAAGGTGTTCGGGAAACCTTGCATTTTTAGACCCTGTTCTGGCATAAGGCGCTTTACTTCTCCGTCCACTAAATAAGAGTCCCAATTTCTACGGTCTGTAATCTTACTTCCCCGCCCTCCTACCCGGAGAGTAAACCCAATTTCCCGGGAACATTCCCCGTCCCATATATCGGACATAGTAAATTTGAGGGGCTTTTTTTCTGGGAACTCAAAATTACCCATGAAGGAATCATCCCGAAAACCTATCATGAACGTTCGGGGGCGAAGCTGAGGTAAACCATAATCCGAGGCTTTCACCACTTTAAAATAAAAGCTATATCCTAGCTCGTCCTCTAATATCATTCGTATTGTTTTAAAGGTTTTTCCATCATCATGATTTATGATTCCTCGAACGTTCTCCAAGAAAAAAGCTTTTGGTTGTTTTGCTTCAAGAATATCGACAATATTAAAGAAAAGGTTTCCCCGCTCTGAATTACTAGTATCATTGAAGCCTCTTTTGTATCCTGCTTGTGAAAAAGGTTGACAAGGAAAACCCGCACATAACACATCAAAATCTGGGATCATTTGCGGGGAAATACTTCTTATGTCGTCATTGTATAAGTCTTCTTCAAAAAGCTTTGGGGAAATAGCTTTAAAATTGTGTTCGTAAGTTTTCCGGGCTTCTTTGTCTATTTCTGAAGAAAATACACACTTCCCCCCTAAGTCGTGCATTGCCAAATGAAAGCCTCCAATGCCTGAAAAAAGGTCTATAAATGTAAATTTTTCTGACATCTTAAATAATTATTGAGGTGACCCCATAGTTCGACCACTACCATTAGAAGGCTAAGTTAAGTTATGGTGCAGGAGCTGAATTGCTTGTATTTGTTCTAAGTTTAATCTTCAAGGTTTATCTCTGAAGAGCTGCGGTTCACCTTCCAAAACTCGGCATCTAGCCCCCTTCTAGCCTGTATTCAGCTTGCTTCACGTGGAGGTCTGACCTTCTCTTGGAGGTACTTTGGGACTTTCCCTGCATAGATTATTGATGGTGTATGATTTCCTAATGCCTCTTGTAGGCGACAAGATCAGTAATAAACAACTTCAACTGCACGTCTTTTGGTGTAATTTTGTATAATCGCCTTCCTGCCCCTTAACAGAATTCGTGATAGTTTTTTCAGCGCCCATGATCCTTATCTGTTCCAATCTCCAAAAATTTCAGCTCATACCTTTTTTCTATTTCCAAACACACTTCTTTCAATTGCTCATCTACTACTCTATCGATAATAGCACGTCTGTATTTCGCTGAAAAAACGATATGCTAAAGTAGAATGCTAACATTATGACTCTTATCAATATATTCACTCATTAACTATCTGACGCACCAAGGGGCTGGGAATCAAACCCTAAGAGATTAAGAAGCCGTAATCAAGAAACCTCAAGCATTGGGAGGACATGTAAAGTAATTCCACAGAGTTTCTCGCACCCGACCAAAGGTCACCCTCCCTGCTCCCGGAGCAAAGCACCACGTTTATCACCCTTAGACTTGCTTATCTCCACAAATCCATTAGTTTTCACACGTATTTTAAGCGTCATCATTCCCATGCGATTACTCATTCTCACATTCTTTCTTTCGATCCTTCACCTCAGTGCTCAAGAGGCTGGGTTAAAAAACTTGGAGCGGTATGTTCATAATATGCGTGAGAACTTTGGCCTTTCTTGTGTGGTGGCGATTAACAAATTTGCCTTTGATACACAGATCGAGATAGATCTAGTGCATGATAAACTTTCCCCACTGGATGTGAAAGTAGTGCTAGCGGATCACTGGGCGAATGGTGGAGCGGGAGCTGAGGATCTGGCTAAAACTGTGGTGGATGTGATTGATTACTCTAAATCTGACTTCAAGTTTCTCTACGATGATGAAACTCCTCTATGGAAGAAGATGGAGACCGTGGCAAAGAAGATCTATAAAGCTAGCGGAATCGATGCTAATGCTAAGGTGAAGGGTCAAAAAAAACTTCAAGAAGATGGATATGGACATTACCCAGTGTGTGTCGCTAAGACGCAATATAGCTTCACAACGGATCCAAAACAGCTCGGAGTTCCTGAGAACCATGTCGTGAAAATCCGTGAGGTGCGACTTTCTACTGGAGCTGAATTTGTAGTGATGATCTGTGGCGATGTAATGACAATGCCTGGACTACCTAAAATATCGGCTGCTGAAAGAATCGATATTGATTCTGATGGAAAAATCGTTGGTTTATTTTAAAATTGTGAAATCATGTCGATTGAGCTGAGAGATATCGCTGAGCAGATATTGTTTGCGAAGACGCTAGATGAGAAATTGTTATTTTCTCCTAAAACGTCTGAGGTGAGTGATATAGATAGGGAGATTCCTGTGATACTGACTGGCTTACCTGGTCGGCCTAGCGAATTGCGTATTTCTGAACGTGGAGTTAAGCTTGAAAAGGGAGCGGAGTTCCCTGGAACGAATAAGATGGATGATAAAGTGGAGCGTGGGAAGATGCTGCACTTTCTGGCGAACCATGAGCTGTTAGCGACTGAACTGATGGCACTGGTCTTACTGAAATTCCCCAATGCTCCTGAGGAATTTCGAATGGGGGTCTATGACACGATGAAGGAAGAGCAGGCACACACGCTGATGTATATGCGGCGGATGAAGGAGTGCGGGATCGAGTTTGGTCAGTTTCCTGTGAATGATTATTTTTGGCGTATGGTGGCTCCGATGAATTGCCCAATGGATTTCGTGAGCCGTCTAAGCTTGGTGTTTGAGCAGGCGAACCTAGATTACTCACTTCACTACGGTAAACTATTCCGAGAAGTAGGGGACACGGGAACTGCCGCGGTATTAGATAAGATTTACATCGATGAAATAGGCCATGTGGGACACGGTCTAAAATGGTTTAGAAAGTGGAAAGATGAAGGTCTAACAGATTGGGCGGCATTCAAGAAACAATTACATTTCCCACTGACTCCAGCGAGAGCAAAGGGAATGACTCCTTACAATACTCAAGGACGACTGAATGCTGGACTGGATGAGGAGTGGGTGAAGTCGTTAGAAGTGATTGAACAGAGCAGGGGACGGACGCCGATTGTGCATTGGTTTAACCCGAATGAGGAGATGGCAATGGCGGCGAATAAACCAAACTTCACAGCCAAGAAGCATCACAGAATGTTAGAAACAGATTTGAGCCTCCTACCATTAGCTTGGGCCAGACGTGATGATGTGGTTCTTACAGAATCAATGCCTAGTCGTGAGCATCTGATAAACCTTCGAGACTGGGGGTTCCCATTGCCTGAATTTATTCAAATAGAAAAAGATAAGGATCTACTAGAAAGAAAAATTGGTGGTCTGAAACCATGGGCATGGGGCCCTCAGGCTAGTAAGATGATGACTAGGTATGCTGAATGTATCCCTAGAGTGTCTAAGCTCAAATGGCGAGAGCCTGTAGCGGCTGAATTATTCTCTAAACAATCAGGGCTGAAATTAGCCGAGATGCTAGATGAGGAAATTGGCACATGGTGTCTGAATGAAGAGGACGTATTAAGCTCTGTTAGAGAAATTTCAAATAATGGAGGCGATGTCCTAATGAAATCTGCCTTATCGAGTTCTGGCCGAGGTCATCACAGAGTTGAGCAAGGTGAACTATCCAAGAATGATCTGGGCTGGGTTCGTAATACTCTCAACGAACAAGGTGGAATCGTTGTGGAACCTTGGCTAGACCGAGTGTTAGATTTCTCTGCTCAATATGAAGTCAGAGAAGACGAAGTGAAGTTCATGGGGATGACTAGAGTTATTAATGATACTGCTGGTCGGTATCTGGGGACTCTAGTACATACTAAATGGGCTAGTGGGCTGGATGAAATGCTGTCGAAATTTCTCTTTAACGACATGAAAGTAATGCAGTTGTATCGCCAAGAAATGCCGAAGCTCATCCGTGGGATGGTGGATAGTGGATACCTTGGAAATATCGGAATCGATGCAATGGTCTACTTAGATAACGGTCAATATAAACTACGTAAAGTAGTGGAGGTGAATCCTAGAATGACAATGGGACGAGTCGCTTCAGAATTATTACGAAAGACTCTGCCAGGGAAAGCTGGATTGTATCAAATAATCAGAAAATCATCTCATCAGAATTGGAGACAATGGCTAGTGGATCTTAACCAGTCTAAAGGTGACAGTTTAATCTCTGAAGGGAGTTACCCCGTGAATGATCCTGAGCTTGCTAGCGAATTCATCGCTGTGTGGCACGTTCGATCTAAAGTGTCTAATGCTTTAGAACTGTTAGATTAATTTAAGGTTTTTACTGAACGTTACCTAGTTAAAGAGAATGTCAGATGTATTGCCTAGTAGGTATTAAGTATTCTTTTCAAGAAAGTTCACTTATTCTCGATGGTAGCTTGACGTATGAGTGTGAGTTGGTCAGTGTGCTATATATTTATGTTAGCTAGAATCTTTGCAGGTTCTAACTTTGATCTTTTGGCTCATATTTTTCAAATCAAACAATAAAACTATCCCGTGTATTCAAACGAAGATTATCTTTTAAGCCTGATCGTAGAGTCAGGACTAATTACTCAAAATGACATTGAGTTTTACCGAAATAATCTGACTGGTAATCAAAGTGTGATTGAGTTCATGATTTCTGAGAGGAAACTGACTGAAGAACAGGTTGCTCAAGTCTGTGCCCAGAGCTCTAGTGTTGATTATATTGACCTAGAACACACCCCGATTTCTCCTGATGTGTTTGACACCATGCCTGAGGATGTTGTTAGAAGATTCAAGGCTGTCCCTGTAGTCGATCATGGTAGTTACTTGGTCGTCGCTGTAGCTGACCCCTTAAACTTCGAAGTTCTAGATACATTACCACACTTGATTGGCAGAGAGATCTCTCCTGTCTGTGCTATTCCTAGCGCTATCGAACAGACGATTAAGCAGAACTATGGATTAGTTCAAGATGACAGTGACACAGCATCGGAAGGCTTATCTTGGAGTGGAGACGAAGATGAAGCAGATGCGAATGATGCTCCGATCATCAAGCTAGTGGTCCAAATTTTAGTAGACGCATTTAATTCTAGAGCAAGTGATATTCACATTGAGCCACTTGAAAAATCATTGCGTGTTAGATACCGTATTGATGGTAAATTAATCGAGGCCAACAATCACCCTAAGGGACTTCTCCCAGCGATCATAGCGAGACTCAAAGTAATGAGTGGGACGATGAGCATTGCGGAGAAGCGACTCCCTCAGGACGGTAGAATTCAAATCCAGATGGCTGGAAAAGGTGTCGATCTTCGTGTATCTAGTGTTCCTAGTAATCACGGTGAGAGTATCGTGATGCGTATCCTTGATAAGTCTGCGCTTCTGCTAGGTCTACCAGAACTAGGATTCCTTTCTGATGACCAAGAGACATTCAATGAAATGATCTGTTTACCTGATGGTATCATACTTGTCACAGGACCTACTGGTAGTGGTAAAACAACCACACTTTACGCCTGCCTCAATGTGATCAATCGTCCAGATAAGAAAATCATCACGGTGGAAGATCCAGTGGAATATGAAATGCCAGGCATCAACCAAGTTATGGTGAAAGCCGACATTGGAATGACATTCTCAGCTGCTCTTAGAGCGATGCTTCGTCAGGCGCCAAATATCATCATGATTGGTGAGATCCGAGATGCTGAAACCGCGAATATTGCGATCAATGCAGCTCTTACTGGTCACCTAGTATTCTCAACTCTGCATACGAATGATGCACCTAGTGCGGTTGCTCGTTTGGCAGACATCGGAGTTAAGAAGTTCCTTATTGCTTCAGCAGTGCGTGCAATTATCGCACAGCGACTTGTTAGAAAGCTCTGCCCATTCTGTAAGACTCCAGCAACTCTGACAGACAGAGAGCTTCGCATGTTAAATATTGACGGCAATCAAGTCATGGATAGTGAAATTCACGGTTCAATAGGCTGTGAAAAATGTCGAACTAACGGGTATAAAGGACGTGCTGGATTATTCGAGATTTTCAAGATTGATGATGAAGTTCGTAATATGGTCAACGATGGTCTATCTTCTCCACAGCTACGTAAGCGAGCAAGGGAACTAGGTATGCGCACACTACGAGAGGATGGCATTCGTAAGGTGCTATCAGGGATGACCTCAGCAGAAGAGGTAATATCGGTAACAATGTCTGATATGGCGTAGTAAGAACACGTGATACAAATAACAAATTTTAGATGTATAGATTAGGAAAATAAATTAATGGATAATCAACAAGTAATCGACCTTTTTAAGTCACGCGGATTAGTAGATGAATTTCTGGCTGATGACATGCTTCAGTCAATAGAAACTACGGGAAAATCTGTCGGAGATACTCTAACAGATTTTGAGATCATTTCTAATAGAGATGATATCTGGCCAGTCATTGCGACGGAGCTGGGGACAGAGATGGTAGATATAGTGAATTTCACTCCACCGGATGAACTGCTAGCAGTAATCCCAGCGGGAATGGCTAGACTACATGGAGCTCTTCCTATCAACATGAGTGCTGAGGGTCTATCAGTCTTATTAGTAGACCCCCTTAATCCACAGGCTGCGGAGGATTTACGCTTTGCTCTTGGTCAGCAAATTTTTGTGATGGTGGCTCCAGACCACTTGATCGAGCAGAAAATCAATGAGTGCTATGGTGGCTCAGTCGGGGGAATGGATGACATTTTAAGCCAGATGGTCCCCCCTCAAGGCTCAGAGGCAAACCAACAAGACGTGGAAGCAGAGGCAAACTCAGCACCCATTATTCGTTATGTCGATTTGGTTCTATTTCAGGCAATCAAGGAAAAGGCTTCTGATATTCACTTTGAGCCATTTGGAGATGAATTCAAAATCCGCTATCGTGTAGATGGTGGACTTTTCGAGATGGCACCACCTCCGCTGAATCTTTCTCGAGCGATTATTTCTCGCGTGAAGGTCATGTCTAACATGAACATAGCTGAATGCCGTGTCCCTCAAGATGGAAGAATCGTAAAGAAGATTGGCGACAATCAAGTGGACATGCGTGTTTCTTCATTACCTACTCAGCACGGAGAAAGTATCGTGCTACGTATTCTAGACCGTAGTAATGTGAACTTGGAGATGGAAGCCCTAGGCCTTCCTACAAACATGTTTGATTATGTAGTAGAAACGATTCACAAACCTAATGGGATTTTCGTAGTCACTGGACCAACTGGTGCCGGTAAGACGACGACTCTTTATGCCGCGTTAAGGAAGATTAACACAATTGATGCCAAACTTCTCACTGCGGAAGACCCAGTGGAATATGACATTGATGGGATTATACAAATTCCTGTGAATGAGGCTATTGGCTTAAACTTCGCTAGAATCCTTCGTGCATTCCTTCGTCAAGATCCAGACCGTATATTGGTAGGAGAGATTCGAGATAAGGAAACCGCACAGATTTCGATCCAGGCATCACTGACTGGTCACTTGGTTCTTTCTACACTACATACGAATGATGCGCCTGGTGCGGTCACTCGATTAGTAGATATGGGAGTTGAGCCATTCTTGGTAGCGGCATCTATGGAAGGCGTATTAGCTCAGCGATTAGTCAGGACAATTTGCCCAGACTGTAAAGCATCGTATGAGCCTAATGAGGCATTACTCAACCAACTTGGAGTCTCGCCACATGAATTAGGTGATAAAGAGTTTTATACAAGTCAAGGCTGTGAGGTCTGTGGAAACGGATACAAGGGAAGACAAGGCTTGTTTGAACTATTAGACATTACTGACCCAATCCGAGAACTCATTACTGAACGAGCACCTACTGTCGTAATGAAGCAGAAGGCTATTGAGCTAGGCATGCAGACTCTCCGTGAGGATGGTTTAAGAAATATCTATAGTGGCAATACGACTATCGAAGAGGTTCTCAAATATACCTAAAACGCCGATTTTAAATATTAGGGCTTGGAATAGTCCAACACTTTACTTTTAATATATAACAAATAATCCCACAAAATTTATGGCACACTTTCAATATATAGCACTCGATGCTAAAGGAGAACAAATGACTGGATCGATCGAAGCTAACTCAGAAGCTGAAGCGATCACTCAAATCAGGGCTCAAGGTTTCTATCCTACTCAAGTAGTAGAACAGGGGAAGGGCACTCTATCAGCTTCTCCTTCAGCTGGTAAAAAATCTTCTGCGAAGGCAAGAGGTAAAATTAAGGTGAAGAAAGCTGGTGGCGGTAAGGTTAAGCCTAAGGATATGATGATCTTCACTCGTCAGCTTGCTACATTGATCGAAGCTGGTCTACCACTCCTCAAGAGTTTAACAGTTCTTTCTAAACAGGAAGAAAACTCAGCACTGAAGCATGCTATTTCTAGTATCTCTGATTCCGTTTCTGGTGGCTCTACATTTTCAGAAAGTTTATCCCAGCATCCTAAACTCTTCAACAAACTCTATGTTAACATGGTGCGTGCCGGTGAACTCGGTGGTGTTCTAGAAATCGTGCTAGAACGTCTTGCTGAATACATGGAGAAGGCAAACAAACTAAAGAACAAGATCGTCTCGGCGATGATGTATCCTATGATTGTTATGTTCATCACAGTGGCGATTCTCGTGTTCTTGATGGTCGTGGTGGTTCCTAAGTTCAGAAAAATGTTTGAAGGTCAAAACTTAGAAATGCCAGCTATTTCTAGAGCTGTATTTGGTTTCTCTGATACTATGATTGCTACCAAGTTTGGTGTGCCAGTGATCGTATGGATTATGTTAGTAGTAGGAATCGCCATTGTGGCGTTTAAAGCTTGGATCTCCACTAAAAATGGTCGATTCTCAATAGACGGATTTAAACTCAAAATGCCTCTGTTAGGTGATCTTCAGTGCAAAAGTTCTATTTCACGTTTCAGTAGAACTCTAGGAACTCTAGTCACATCAGGTGTCCCAATCCTCCAAGCCCTAAAGATCACAGGTGATACATCAGGTAATGCCGTTGTATCTAAAGCGATCGATCAAGTGCATGATGCAGTTAAAGAAGGTGAGTCAATTGTTACACCGATGCAAGCAAGTCATGTTTTCCCACCGATGGTGATCAGCATGGTAGATGTGGGTGAAGAGACTGGTAGACTTCCAGACATGCTTCTAAAGATTGCAGATGTTTATGATGACGAAGTAGACAACTCAGTGAATGCTCTCACATCAGTGCTTGAGCCTATCATGATCGTATTCCTCGCTCTCGTAGTTGGAACTATCGTATTTGCGATGTTCTTACCACTAATGGAGATGATCAACTCAATGGATGGATAATCTTAAGTGATTACAAACACCCTTGAATAAGGGTGAATACATGGTGACTTACCAAATCTCAAAACCTCATAACACAATGAAATTTTCTAATAAAAAGCACATCCTCGTTAAGAAGCCAGGTTTCACACTAATAGAACTTATAGTCGTGATGTTCATCATCGCTAGTTTATCCGCAATCGGGTTTGGAGTTTTCTTTAATCTCAGAGAAGGTGCCAAAGAAGACACTACCGCTGTCCTACTAAATGAATTAGCACATAATATGGAGGCTAGATCTGCAGCAGGAGTATCTCAAGCTCAGAGAGGGAGAGTCAATATTACTGGCGGACTTATCTACCCAAAAGGAGATGGTGGGGATGACAGCACTATTAATCTAGCTCTCTATGTATCAGGTGACTTTAATGGCGATGGAAAACTTGATGAACTAGACAGACTAGATAATAATGGAAACAGCGTGATTCCAATTATGTCTAAATTCCTTAAGAAGGATCCTAGTAAAGCTAGTTTAGATAAAGATGGCCGCATCGTTGATGCTTGGAGAAGACCTATCAGATATATCCACAAGCTCAAAAATGGTGTGGCTACTGGTGACTATAATAATTTTGACAACAGTTTTGACCTTCTATCAGCTGGAATAGATGGTAAGTTCGGCACTGCTGACGATATTAGAAAGTAAATCCCTTCAGAGATATTTTGTGTATCTGTTTGTATATTGGATAGATTGGGCTATTAATTGCGTATAGAAGTATTGCTAGTATTAGTTCTAGCATACTTTAAACTCAATTATTTATATGGCGTCAGGATACACTTGGAAAAACTCTCAATACAATGGTCGCAGTGCTCAGAGTAACTCTGACCACCTAGGCAGATGGATTGCTGTAGCTATTTTGTTGGCAGTCATCAGCCATTTAGTTGTGTTAATTGCGATGCAAAAGATGCCTATCATCTTTGGCAGTGATGATGGTGACACTAATATTTCCACTGAACCAGTAGTAGTGCGTAGTGTGAATGATGTGAAATATCTTCCTGAGGCCTTGCCTGACAAGATCGAAACTTCACCAGAGACAGCTGAAGCTATGATGGAAGAGTTGGAGATACTAGAAGAAGCTCCAGAGGATATGGAAATAGATTTTTCACCTACCATTGATGAACCTGAGATGAGCGTCGAAATGTCTGTCCCAGCTTTGATGGGCGATGAACTTTCTTCTAGTGTGGATATGACTGAGGGAATCGAAATGACTCCAGATTTAGAAGACATCGGCAGCACAGATGAATTTATGACTCCTGAAAAGGGTCAAATCGTTATTGACCCAGGTATTCAGAATGCAGATAGATTTGATTCTGATAAATTTAATACTGAGCTGGCTAAGGGAGCTGGCGGTAATGATATAAATGGAGTGCTAGACGGATATACTCCGCTTGCCGAAATGACCCGACTATCTCAGAGCGATCTCGAAAATGCCAAAGGTATGATAGGCTCTGATCTACTCTATGATTTTGGCAAAGCAACTCTACGTGATAGTGCTAAGAATAGTCTGATGAAGGTTGTTTTAATCATTGATAAGAACCCCGAGATGAAATGCTGGATCGAAGGTCACACAGATTTGATCGGCACGGATGAAGCTAATTATCAACTTTCATTAGCAAGAGCTCAAGAGGTGAAGGACTGGCTTGTAGATTCTATAAAAATTGAGCCCGATAGATTATATGTCAGGGGCATGGGAAAAAGTCAGGTAGTAGTCATGACGGGTGATAGAGATGCACAAGCGATAAACCGAAGAGTCGAGATAAAGATGCGGAAGAAGGCTCCACCTCAAGGTAATAATATTAATACACCTATGATAGAAAATCTTCCTGAGCGGCAACTATCAGTTATAAAACCTAAGCGTAATCCAAATATAGGCGAAGAATTGGCGAATCCTCAGAAGCCAGCAACGGACATAAAAGATAGGCCAAAAAGGGGCGCTAAAGCAGTGCCTGTAGAAGATCCTAGTAATGCTAGTGAACCAACGAAAGCACCTAAAACCGTCCCAATAGAATAACTGAGAAGCAGCCCGAAATACTAGGATTACATATATTATGCAGAAGCTTGATTTACCTAAAGAAATTACAGGGATACTATCGTTTGACTTTGACGGAACTCTACTAGACCCGACTACTAGCCCCCAACTTGACCCACATTTTTTCGAAATCATCGAGGATCTTCGAGTAAAAGGATGGATTTGGGGAATTAATACTGGGCGATCTCAGATGCAGACAGTCGCTGGTTTTAATGAAGGCAAATTTCCAGTTCTCCCAGACTTCATGGTAGCAAGGGAACGTGAACTTTACCTTCCTGGTGAATTCGGACGCTGGCTAGCAATTGATGAATGGAACAAACGTTCAGAAAAAGATCACAAGAAAATGTTTCGTAAAGCGAAGCGACTACTGAAACAAATCCGTGAATACGTAAAGAGTTCCACTAAGGCTCGCTGGGTCTCAGAGGAGGGTGATCCTGCAGGAGTGATCGCTACCAGTCATGAAGAAATGGATGATATTATCGCTTACATAGATGAACATAAGGGCAAAGTCCCACTCGTTGGCTACTTGCGTAACACGATCTACATGAGGTTTAGCCATAAAGACTATCATAAAGGTTCATCACTTGCTGAAATTACTCGTCGCTGCAACCTAGACGCTAGCAAAGTTTTTGCTATAGGTGACGGTCACAATGACCTGGATATGTTGCACAGTGACTATGCTAGTATGATTGCTTGCCCTTCGAATTCCTCACACGAAGTTAAGCTACATGTCGAGGAGCAAGGGGGATTGGTATGTCAACAACCAGCAAGCCTAGGAGCCATCGAAGCCTTACGTCATTTTTTTGATTAGAGCTTGCACAAATCACCTTCCGAGCTACGCTTATTTATCGCAAATTAACCTTTGCTCATACTTTAACATTATGATTTTAAAACAACTATTCGTATCCATCGTCGGGGTTATTTCACTCACAGGAGCAGTCACAGCTGGAGCCCCCCCTAAAGTTTTTAGCGACTATCTCGATAAAGACGTCATTGTAAAAGGTGAGGTTGTAAAAATGGAGTTCCCAAAGGAGTTCTTTAAATTCAAAACACTACTAGAAAAAGCAGAGGCCAATGACCCTAAATGGTTTAAAGAGCATCTTCTTAAATCTGGTGCTGATAACCCTATTCCAGACTTTGACACAAAATTAGGGATTACTCAGGCAGAATATGACAACTACATAAAGCTTTGGGAAAAGCGTCAATATAAGCGAGTTGAAGATGGGCAAGTTGAACTCATGCTCGTAGAGCAAGCCCCCAGTGAGTGGGTCGTTAATGTCTCAGGTAAGGGGATGCCTATTTCACTCATCAAATATTTTGAGAAGAGTGACACATTCAAAACGTTCAACGGTGTCATGAAGCGGATAGAGGATATTAAAATGGCCCCAACCAGTGTCTATCAAGAATGGAGTGGTCATGAGTGGCGTTATTTCAATGAAGGTCCTCTAGTTAAAACTAAAGAGAATTTTGCGATCGGCCGCACTGGTGACACTCGTTATGGCATCATGATTTATTCACTTCAAGAACTATCCTCTGAAGGATTAATACTCGCTGATGAACTTCTAATGATCCGCTTTGTGCCTAACAAAGTTAAGGAGTAATCCAATGCCAATTGAGAACACTTCTAATACTACTGATGGAGTTTCGACTCATAAGAGTAGAGGTAAGAGAAAGAAATGTTCGTGGGGGGAATTTATTTGCTACACTATTATACTCACATTAGGGTTATATGTAGCTTCACTAATCACCCTTAATACAACTTGGGCTAAATCAAAAATCACTGATCAGCTTAAGATTGAAACGGGATTAGAATGGAACTGCGGCAGAATTCTGTGGGTGCCATTTTCTGACATAACAATCCACGACCTTCAGTCTGATCTAGGTGCTGGTGGAGTAGAGGTTAAAACTATTGTTGTTGTTCCTGTCTGGGCTGAATTAATTAAAGGCAGGCTTAATTGGGGGGATATCTCGTTAGATGAGGTCACTCTTGACCTCGATGAGTTATGGTTAGAGGAATACTTGAAAGAACAAAAACTACCGACGGAGCCAATCAGGTCTTCAGTGGTTCAGCAAATTCCTCCTCTACCGATCACTAAACGTAAGCCAGACTCTACGCTCAATAAAAAAACGCCTCCAGTAGTTGTTCAGCAAACTAAACCGTCAAAGCAAATTAATAAAACCCTGCCGCTTAAGGATAAGCCAGTAGAGTTAGCTAAGTGGGTTAATATCCAAAATGTGAATCTTATTATAAGAAGAGGCGAACTAGTATTAAAGGAACAAAAAGGCATCCAAGTTTCAATTCCTCATTCTGGTCCTGAGGCAGAGGGCTTCCTAAGGTTTGGGGTAAAGGATTTACTCACTAACTCACTGGGTCAAAAAAATGTCCCCATTCTTTGGAAGGATGGTAGACTGGCTGTTAATAATGGGTGCTTTGATCTGCTGGGTATTAAATTTAATGTGGACGCGGTGCTATTAGTTAGGCACCCAGCTAAATTGTTCACAGTGCAGATCAACGTGTTAGATCAGTCGTTTAGTCTAAAGTCGCCAATCCCTAACTTTGATATTAGTATTGATGCTCAGCACTTAAGATCAGAGTTCATAATGAATGGTAGTCTGAATAACTCTCAAAGCTGGCTAGGTCAGGGCAGGGTATCTGCAGAGAATGTCAACATAGTAGAAAACCAGAAAACTCATTCAAAACTGGAGTTCGATTACACTGGAATGACTTTTAGATATCTAGGGGGGAGTCTAGTTATAGAAAGAGCTGAAGCTTCTAGCCATCAGTTAATCATCCTGATGAATGGGGTCGTTCAAAAAAATCTATACAGCTATGGAACCATGCGCATCATAGGGACGGAGGACATGGCAAATAAGTTAAATAGAATTCACCACGGGGCGAAAGCATTACATCTAGATCATAAGAGGGCTGTAATATTAGAGCCCTTAGATAATCCTGATCGACACTTCTGTGATCTCAAGTTTTACGGTGAACTTACAGATCTACAATTGAAACATAACAGGAGCGACCACTGGCAAAGTTTAAATAAAGCCCTCAACTCTTTAGAAAGATTCAAAGATAAAGAGCTAGAAGAAGATGGATTATTGATACTCGAATAACTTTTCTAGTGGTGCTGATCTCTAGTTTAAACTTGACGATAGTTTCTGATGGCTAAGATCTGTGGCACTATGTCACTTGTCCTATCCACATTCACTCTAGAGCTTGGTCAGCGAGCTCCTCAATTCAGTTTGTCAGATAGTAATGGTATCTCGCACGGTCTCGATGGAATCAAAGGAACTAAAGGCACATTAATCGCTTTTGTATGTAATCATTGCCCATTTGTCGTGCACCTAGCTAAACAAATGGCTGATGTAGCTCAGCAATATCAACCTCTGGGAATCAATACCGTTGCTATTAACTCAAACGATGTAGCGAATTACCCTCAAGACTCCCCTGAAAAGATGCTTGAGTTCGCCGTAAAATACGGGTGGAATTTCCCTTATCTTTATGATGAAACTCAGCTTGTGGCTCACGCATATTCAGCAGCATGCACTCCAGATTTCTTCTTACTGGATGGGGATGGGAGTATCTACTACGCGGGACAGTTTGATGACTCACGACCTAACAATAAGCTCGTGATCGATGGTATAGATCTTAAAAATGCTATGGATAGAATCCTTGCAGGCAAGTCACCTAAGGAAACCTTGATACCAGCAACTGGTTGCAACATAAAATGGAAGGCAGGTAATGAACCAAGCTATTTCAGTTAGTCAAATTTCATATGGAGTCATGCCGATAATTTACATTTACGGGTTTATAATCATCAGCTAGACTAGCCACTTATCCCCCCACACTACATAGTAAAAAATATGAATTATTTCAACATATTAGCAGATACTAGTTTAAACGGACTGGGTTGGAGGGGTATTTCCGCATTCTTCATCGTGTCACTTCTTATAGGAGTTTGGGCATCAAGAACAGCAGGGAAAAACTCTGCCGAGTTTTTCTTAGGCGGCAGATCATGCTTTATGGAGCATTAGCTACTACTATATTTTGGCTAATCGTCACATTTGTGACCCGTCCTACATCTAAAGAAATCCTCAATAAATTCTACAAAACAGTTCAGCCAGGCGGACCTAAGGGGATCCTTTGCACACTCTTCAGTTCTGTTGCAGTATAATACTGCTCTATTTGCAACTGGTAACATCATTTACGGTGATATTCAGTCCGTAACTATCAACTTGGCTATCTGTGCTGTGGTGTTTATTCTTACGTTTAGCGTCTGGAGAAAGATGAACATTCTCTAGCACCCAATAAATTATCAGCAACCCCGAGGTTCTTTATGTTCCTCGGGGTTTTTTCTGTGTGATTAACTATTTGTTCGATCTGATAATTACTGTATAGTGTATTTTACTATGAGAAAAATTGAACAAGAGAAGAGCAACTAAAGAGCCAATCCAGATTGACTGCTTTCTAAAGTGGATTAAAGCAACTAAGCCCTACCCACATACTAAAGAGCCAATCCAGATTGACTGCTTTCTAAAGTGGTTTTAAAATGATAGAGCTAATTTTATGAAATTAGTAAGATACGGAGAAGACGGGCTGGAAACCCCTGCTGTCCTAGTTGACGGAAGAATCATCGACGCTAGTGGTGAATTTGGGGATTACGATGAAGGATTCTTTGCTTGTGATGGCTTAACCTCACTTCAGCTCTGGGTGGGAGATGGCTGTCCTGGCGGAAGAGTCGTAGAAGATGGCGTTCGTATGGGTGCTCCTATAGCGAGACCATCTAAGATCGTCTGCGTGGGTAAAAACTATGCAGATCATGCCAAGGAGTTTGATAGTGAGATTCCTAATGAGCCAGTCCTATTTATGAAAGCCTCTAGCGCTTTCTCAGGACCTCTGGATGATGTGGAGATGCCACTAGACAGCACTCATCTAGATTACGAAGCTGAGTTATCTATGGTAATTGGCAGGACGACTAAGAATGTGACTACTGAGAGCGCTCTGGAATACATCGCTGGCTATTCAGTCATGGGTGACTACACCGAGCGAGATCACCAAAAATACCGAGGCGGTCAGTGGACGAAAGGGAAGAGTGCAGATACATTTGCCCCCATGGGCCCCTGCTTGACGACCTGTGACGAGATTTCAAATATTAGTGAACTACGTATCTGGACAAAGGTGAACGGTGAGCTCAGACAAAACGGTTGGACAGGAGACATGTTATTTGATGTCCCATTTTTAGTAAGCTACATCTCTAAATACATGACCCTACTTCCGGGGGATGTTATTTCCACGGGCACTCCAGCTGGTGTGGGGATGGGGATGATTCCTCCGACATTCCTCCAGTTAGGTGATAAGGTAGATATGGGGATTGATGAAATTGGTGTTATTTCTCAACATATTGTTACTGAAAAATAGTAACATCGATCGTCTATAGCCAAACAATTCTTTCATGTCTGATCTTGGGAATGTAAATTAGATGCAATCTTATCTTGCCAATTCGAGATTTTAACCTATAACATCGAACTCCCTTGATGGCTCTTAGAGTGATGGGGACGCAATTCTTGCTCAGAGATGAAGTCAAATATCCGAGATGCTAAATGAGCATAAAAATAAGCACGGAATGCAACCAGTCTAAGCAAGACACATTCCCAAATTTTATAATCAACAACGACAACAAGACATTGCATGAATCCAGATAGAGCGACTTTAAACTTCCTTAACAGCTTCCCAGAAGAATCTCGTAATAGGGGAGATGATCTTCAGCAAGAAGGTGCTGTAACACAAATTTTCGGTAATCACTTATTCATCCAAGGACGAGTAGAGGATAAATCTGGAGTTTACAGAACTAGTCTTAGACTACAAGGCAACCGCTGGTTCGGTAGCTGCACGGCTGAAGACGACATCATCGCAGGTGCATGTATGTATGCGACGATGATGGAGCGTATGCACCGTGGTGAAGATCTTCCTGAGTCACCAAATGAATTTGATGACACTCCGATTATTGATCTAATCGAAGAGACGCTAGACCGTGAATTAGATGACTCTGAGGCTGACTTCATCACTAAATTAGAGAAGCGTTACCGCAGATATGTGATCGAAGGTGAAATCCACGATCATGACATGGTTCGCCTCAATCCACGTTGGGAAATCGTTAGCTATGAGCCACTAGAGCTATGGCCAATCCCACCTGGAGATATTTTAGAGTTCTGGAACTATCTAGCTTACGCATTTTACAAGAAGAAGCTCCCTTATGCAGAATTCATGAATGCTGTGACTAATCTTAAGTCTGTGCAGAAGAAGATGCAGGACTGGGAGAAGGAACGTGAAGTAGCTGAGTGGTATGACCGCATCGAGCTAGTCAACGATCGTCCGCCACAAGAGAAGCCGCTGACTATTAACTTCCGTATCGTTTCTACAATTAACGAAGCAAAAGTTGAAGTTAAAGAAGGAGACGGAGACGGAGAATGGATCGTTCTGAGAGAGAAGAATGATATTGATCGCCTGGCTGGATTATTTGAAATGGTAGCACTCCGTATGGATGCTCCTAGTCAGCTTATCTGGGAGCACTTCCTAGCATTTTATAATAAAGAAGGGGCAGCTACTATGGATCTCGAAACTGAAGAGGCGTGTCGTTTCATGAACCGTCTGTTCCACCAAAAGGCACTCAAAGGGCACATCGTAAACCTCGATGAGCGTGAGTATAAAGTTTCGACTGATAAGATTAACTGGATCTGTGAAGATGATCCTTACTATCCAGATGCATTTGCTCTTCAGCTAATGACGAAGGAAAAGGAGTATGTGTCTCACTCAGTGCGACTTCTCCCAGGTCGTGAAGAACTTTATCAATCTGATGAAACTGTCTTCCCCGGACCACCAAGATGGCTCAATGATACTGAGGTAATGCCTCGATACATGATCCCTAAAGAGGTGATCAACAGCCTGGAAGGTGTAGAATTCCTACGTAAAATTGGTTCAAAACTACCTGAATCACTCCGTAAAAGAGTTATAGACCTAGATCTTTACCCACGATTTCAGATGCGTATCGAGCAGGGACTTACCGCTGCAGAGACTGAGCACTTAGTTATCGACATTAAAGCTCTCGAGAAGAAAGATCGCCGCATAGAGAAACTAGTCAAAGATGGCTGGGAGCTTGTGGAGCAGAAGCCTGTTAAAGGAAAGCAACTGCTACGTTTCGCTCGTGAAAACCTCTATCCAGTGCCTGGACTCCTCGGAGAAATGGGACTTACCTATGATGATAAGTTAGACGAATTTAAGAGTAGAGTGACTAAGCTCTTCCCTGAAAAGTTCTCAGAGTGGGCGAAGGCAATGCCTAAGTCAGTCGAAGTCGAAATGGACTTTAAGCTCAAGACACTTCTTGCAGATCCAGTGGCAGCTGCTGTTAGATTTGAGGTAGTTAATCAGGATATTGACTGGTTTGACCTACGTATCGTTATCGATGTAGAAGGTGTAAACCTCACTAAATCACAAATCCGCCAGCTGGTAGCAGCTCGTGGTGGCTATGTCCGCATGGAAGATGGCGGCTGGATGCGACTAGAGATCAAGCTTGACGACGATCAACGCGATGCGGTGATTCGTCTCGGACTAGATCCATTCGATCTCTCAGGTGAAACCCACAGAATGCACGCTCTCCAGCTTGCAGATCCTAAAGCGGCTGAGGTGTTTGACCCGAAAGCATGGAAGAAGATTAAGGACACAGCGAAAGATATTCAAATCGATATCGACGTTTCAGTTCCTGATGGTCTACAAGCGACACTCCGACCATACCAGGTTGAAGGTTTCCACTTCCTTGCGTATCTTGCGACTAACAGATTTGGTGGTATTCTTGCCGATGACATGGGTTTAGGTAAGACGATTCAGTCACTTACATATATTCTCTGGTTACGTCTTGAGAATGGTAAAGAGAAGAATTCTAGAAACAAGCCAGCACTCGTCGTCTGTCCTAAATCTGTATTGGACGTATGGGCAACTGAGGCAGAGAAATTTGCTCCTGAGCTAAGAGTTAAAGTTCTTAGAACTAAGGATGACCTCATTATTGACGAAGCTCAGAATGATCTAGATCTCGTAGTTCTTAACTACGCTCAGCTCCGTGTTTGTGGAGAAGATCTTAACACGATCAGATGGCTAACAGTCATTCTCGATGAAGGACAGCAAATTAAGAACCCAGACTCTAAGGCTGCCAAGTCAGCTCGTGAGCTTAACGCTTCTAACAGACTAGTCCTCACAGGAACACCGATTGAGAATAGACTCATGGATATGTGGTCACTCATGGCATTCGCAATGCCAGGTGTCCTAGGTTCTAAAGCATACTTCAAGAAGAGATTCGACAAACGTAAGGACCCAACCTCACAGCAGAGATTGGCTTCAAGACTACGTCCGTTCCTTCTCAGAAGAACTAAGCTTCAGGTAGCGAAAGATCTTCCACCAAGAACTGAGGAAGAAGTCTTCGCAGTCATGGAAGGAGTGCAAGCAGAGATGTATAAGAATGAACTTAAGAGAATTCAGAAGGCGCTCCTAGGAGTTGATTCTGATGAATCAGTGAAGAAGAACTCATTTGCAATCCTTCAGGGTCTCATGAGACTCCGTCAGATCTGTTGTCATCCTGGTCTTATCGACCCTAAGTTCCTCAAGGAAGAAAGTGCGAAGATGATCGCTCTCTTCTACCTCCTAGATCAGCTTAAAGAAGAGAACCACAAGGTTCTCGTATTCTCACAGTTCGTATCCATGCTGGACATCATCAAGGCTCGCCTTGAAACTGAAAGTAGAGCTTACAACTACCTCACTGGTCAAACTAAGGATCGTAAGGGAGAGATTGAGAACTTCCAGACAACCAAACATCCGTCAGTATTCATGCTGTCACTCAAAGCGGGTGGAGCTGGTCTTAACTTGACCTCTGCTTCATACGTTATTCTTTACGATCCATGGTGGAACCCAGCGGTTGAGAATCAGGCGATTGACAGAACTCACCGTATTGGACAGAAGAATAAGGTTATTGCATACCGACTACTCACTCGGAATACCGTCGAGGAGAAGATACGAGTCCTCCAGCATCAGAAGACCGCTCTTGTTACGAACGTCCTTGGAGACGAAGGCTTCGCAAGTAACCTCGATATGGATGATCTTCAGTTCATCCTCGGTCACGATCTAGAGCATGATGACGAGATGAAGAAGTAGATCACTCAGATTCAAATAAATTTTAAGATCGCATTTTACAAGGTGCGATCTTTTTTATTTAAACTTGGATTCAACTAACTAATGCAACTTTCTCTTCGTTGGTTAATTGTTGATGTTTTTCTTGAGGTGACTGATATCCATGCTGTTCCCTTGGTCTATCGTTTAGAGCTTTTTCAACTTTAGGGAACAGCTCTGAAGTGATTGTGTGCAATTGATCCTTGTAAGGTGTTAGCCGTGCGATTGTTGGTGCAGTTATTTCTGCCGCCTGTTTGCCCCCTAGTTGCTCCATAATAAGAAGTCCACTGACCCGGTCATTGATGGTTAAAATAGCTCCGCTATGACCACTGCCAATCATTAAATCTAGCTCTAAATCACCCAAGAGATTCCGCTTGGCTAATGGGGTGTTTTGGTAGATATTCCCCTCTGTTTATGAGTAATCCATTTAGAGAAGATTTAGTATCAAGATCCCGCCCCGAGTCCTGCTCGGTGGTAATTTTCGGAGCTACAGGTGATTTAACGCACCGTAAACTGGTCCCAGCCTTGTATAATTTAGCGATAGATGGAGAACTTCCAACTAGCGTTAAAATTGTAGGCTTTGCGCGGCGAGAAAAGAGTGATGAGGAGTTTCGAGAGGGGCTAAAAGTGCTTAATAAGGAAGTTTCTAGGAATGGACACAATGAAGATATTTGGAGTGAGTTTGAAAAAACGATCCAATATCATCAAAGCGAATTTCAGGATGTAGATGGTTACAAGCGTCTGGCCGATAGATTAGATGCTATTGATACTGAACGTGGTGGGAAGGGGCATAGACTCTTTTATATCGCGAGTGCACCTGAGTTTTTTGATGATATTCTAGTGAATATGAAGAAGGCAGGTCTTAATGAAAATGCTGAAGGTTTCTGGTCACGAGTGATCGTGGAGAAACCGTTCGGCACAGATTTGAAAACTGCTCAGCATCTTAATGAGGTGGTGAATCAGACTTTTGAGGAAAAAGATACGTATCGTATTGATCATTATCTGGGAAAGGAAACTGCACAGAATATTATGGTGCTGCGTTTCGCTAATGCAATTTTTGAGCCGCTTTGGAATAGTCGGCATATCGAGCAAATCCAGATTACCTGTTCTGAACATCTTGGGATGGAGGGTGGCCGTGGTGGTTACTATGATAAATCTGGAGCACTTAGGGACATGGTTCAGAACCACCTTCTACAGCTTCTCAGTCTAGTGGCTATGGAGCCACCGACCGATCTGAGCGCCGATGGTGTGCGAGATGAGAAGGTGAAAGTGATCCGCTCACTTCGCCAATGGGATACTCCTGAGAAGGTGGCTGCAAATGTGGTCCGAGGTCAATACACGTCTGGCTATGTGAATGGTAAGAGCGTGATCGGCTATACTGAGGAAGATCGAGTAGATCCAGAGTCAGAGACGGAAGTCTATGTGGCATTGCGTTGTATGGTGGATACTTGGCGCTGGAGTGGGGTTCCATTCTATGTCCGTATGGGTAAGCGATTACCTAAGAAGGCGACTGAGATTTCTGTGCATTTTAAATCTGCACCTAATGTTCTTTTCAATGCGATCCCTGGAGCGAATGATAACGGCAATGTTCTAGTAATCAGAATTCAGCCTGACGAGGGTATCTCTCTTCGTATGGTTTCTAAATTACCTGGGACTACTCTGAGGCTGGAGCCAGTGAAGATGAATTTCCATTATTCTACGAGTTTCGGTAAAGGCAGCCCTGAGGCCTATGAACGACTTCTTCTAGATGCAATGGCTGGTGATGCTACTTTGTTTGCTCGACGCGATGAAGTGGAGGAGGCGTGGCGATTTATCGATCACATCGAGAAGGCATGGCATGAGTCAGAGAATCCACCAGCAATGTCTGAGTTCGTGGCTGGTAGTTGGGGACCTGAAGAGGCGGATGAGTTATTGAAGCAAGATGGCAATTTTTGGCGTAGACTCTAAGCACTAGTAAAATTTAGTAGGAATCACTATTTAAAATGACTGTTACAGACAACACAGCAATACTCGGAGTATCGGTGCCGATAGCGGATATCGAGAAAGAACTTAGGCTCCTTTGGGAAGTGGATGAAGCTCGTTCGAATGCTTCATTGATTAATTTTGCTGTGTATTCTGAAAAATCTGGTTCCCTCGCTGAGAACTCAGATATTGTAAGAGAGATCACGCAAGAGCATGCTTGTAGAGCTATTCTCATAGGGATGGATCGATATTTAGAGGAATCACCAATAAAGACTTGGATCACGGTGCATTGTCACCTAGCTCATGGTCAGAAATCTGTCTGTTGTGAACAGATAGCCTTTCATCTTACAAGTCACTCAAAGGGCCGTTTTAGAAACATAATTTTTGCACACTTGCAGAGCGATCTGCCACTAGTTTTCTGGTGGCAGGGAGAGCTTAGTCGTATTTTTAGCGAAGGGCTTTATCGTAGAATAGATCGTCTTGTGATGAATAGTTCTGATTGGTCTGATGTCAAAGCTGGTTTTGAGACTGTGAGAAAGGCGATGTCGGAAGTTAATCTAGTGGTTCAGGATCTAGCTTGGACCAGAATATTTCACTACAGACTCGCTGTCGCTTCACTTTACGATGATCCTATTGTAGAGGCATCACTATCTGCAACTAAGAGAATCCGTGTAGAAGCTCATCGCAATCATAAGAACTCTGCTCTTCAGATGGTGGCTTGGTTTACCGAGCTGTCAGGATGGAAAAGAACACAAGATCTTATCGCTGAAAGTAATGCTGAGCATACAAGCTATAGATTTTTAAAATCGAATGGCGAACTAGTTGACGTGGAACTCACTTATAAAGAAGAGGGTGTACCTCTGGCTAAGTTTGAAGTGATCTCTGACTCGGTGAGAGTCATTATCTCTAGAGGAGAAGGCGATAAACTGCTCAGGCATCAACTGATCTGCGGTAGTCATGAATTAGATGTTGATGGGCCAGCTGATAGTGACGAGTGTTTTGAGTTAGTTGGAAATCAACTTTCAAGAGGTGGTAAGAACTCCTTGTTTAGAAGAGTCCTCCCACATTTTCTTGATTTATTGGATTAAAGCAGGGGGGCTTGTTTCTATTAGTTGCTCGGTAAGAACCTGTAGTGAACTTCCATCATGAGGGTACTGAGGCACGTAGCGTAGTGCTTACTGCTCATTCCGTGAGCGGCGCCTCCAAGGATGTTTCATGAACCTTCGGCGTTTTGTGAAACGGAGAGGTTCGTCATCGTTTCTTTATTATAGTCAGACCAGGTTTTGTCACTAGCGTTGATCATTGTTTGAGCTTGGTAGTAGTGCATGTAGATGTTTACTTCTTTTTTGAAGTCAAAGTGGTTGTTTTCGCTCATCCGTTTAACGCCATTTCTAGCGATTGATATGATTGTTATGACGATGGTTGATATGGTTGATATGGTTGATATGGTTGATATGGTTGATATGGTTGAGTTACATTTTTTTGGCGTGCCTCTGGACTCAGTTTAGCGTGGATACTCATAGGATTATATAATAGATTGCAGGTTTATAGATTCTAACTAGTCGACTTCTAGTTAGTGATCTGTTGTTAACTGTATAACTCTTGAGCTGGAGGGAATCTTAGAAATATTAGTAAATTTCTGAGATAAAGATCTCTCCCAGTTGATCAGTCTGAATCGTGTCGCCTATTGATTTACCGAGTAAAGCGGCTTCAATAGGGGAGCCTGGGGTGATGACTGTTAGAGTTTCACCTTCGTGTTTTAACATCATTCCTCCGCCAGTGGGCAGGAGGAGAAACTGGCTATCTTCATCGGTCTCGGTGTCGCTGACCACGATTAATGCACCTAGGATCACGGAATCCAGTTCTTCTGTTAGAGTAAGCAACTTGAGTTTTTGTAGTCCTTCTTCAAACTGGCGGACTTGGTTAGCCTGCGCCTCTGCGAGGTAGGAAGCCTCTAAACCACGAGTATTATATTTACCTTCTTGCTTACTCTCATCACCAGTCGAAGCTCGATGCGTCTCCGCAGCAGCACGCTTCAAAGTTTTTAGATCATCCTCTAACAAATTAACGACTTCATTTAATAACGACTGTTTCATAATAAGGTGAGCAATATGCAGGAACTGGAAACTGGCAACCGAGAACTGGGTGCTCTCTACTCTTTGCCTTTCTTAGCACGAGAGAATCTGGATTGACGGTCTGTTTTTGGTTGTTCTGGGATGATGGGTTCTTCCATAGATCTTGCTTTAACAGGCTCTTCCTTGGTGATTGATTTGGTCGGAGTAGAGTAGCTGTATGTTTCCGCTGGGATATTGGTTGTCGTTGCGGCAACTACTTGAAATTTGTTCTCGGCTCTGCTTTTCACGGATGAGCTTATCCCACTCGGAAAATTTCTGGGCGACTAGACCCTCGGTGGATTTAGATCGGTCGAGTAGAACTCAGAATTCGATCGAGTCCTGCTGCTTCTGGATCGTAGGATGAGCCATTATCAGGGCAATGAGGACTACGGTAAGAACTCTGAGTGGTTTAAATAACTGAATGCGTTTCCACACAAATCCTAATAATAAAACTGCTGGGATGAGGTAGAGCCAATGTGGTGTGAGAAACTGGATTCTGTTAGGCAGGTTGTTTTAAAGTAGGACTATAGCTTATCAATGCCGTCGACGAATGTCTGGACGACTTTGAAGTTTTTATCGAGCACGGCGAGGTCTGCACAGAAGCCGGTTTCGATACGTCCGATGTCTTCCAGTCCGAGTGATTCAGCTTGGTTCCATGAGGTCGCTTTTACTATCTGCCAGAGTGGGAGACCAGTGAGTTTGTAGACATTGGCTACGCCTTCGTTGAAGATAAGTGTGGATCCAGCAAGGGCTCCGCCGTTCTTGAGACGAGCCACTTTGTCTTCGATTACTACATCGAGTCCGCCGAGCTGGCATTCGCCATTAGTGATCCATGAGCCAGCCATTGAGTCAGTGATCATGATGATCTGCTCGATAGGCTTGATCTTGAAGATGAGCTTGAGAAAATCTGGAGCTAGGTGGATTTCATCGCAGATGAGTTCTAGCTTGATGTCATCATCTAGAAGGCCTGATCCTACCATGCCGATTTCACGGTGGTGGAGTAGTGTCATAGCATTTCCGTAGTGAGTGAGGTGGGTGAGTCCAGCGTCCTTGGCAGCAAAGACTTGTGCCGCAGTGGCTTCAGAGTGAGCTGCGGATGAGCTGATGCCGATCTCTTTAGCTGCAGCGATTACTTCGCAAGAATTTGGCTGGCAGGGTGCGATGGAGAAGATCGTGGCTGGTGCGATGTCGTGCAGTTCCTTGAGCTCCGCGAAGTTTGGTTCACGAACGTATTCTGGGTTTTGTGCACCCGCTTTTGATACGTTGATGAATGGGCCTTCGATGTGAAGACCTGGAGTTTTGCAGAACTCTTGGTTACTCATGTATTCAGCACATTTACCTGCGATTTCGATGAGTTTGGCTTGTGGTTGTGTGAGTGTGGTTGGGAGCCATGTAGTGACACCTTCTTCGAGCTTCTTTTGAGCGATGTGGCGGATGCTTTCGACGTCGTTGTCGCAGACGTCTTTGGTATCTGCTCCATGAGCGTGAATATCTACGAATCCGGGGAAGACGTAGTTTCCTTTAGCGTCATAGCTAGAGTCGGATTCCGGTAGCTTAGTTCCTGCTGGGTAGACTTCGGTGATCTTACCGTAAGTGATAAGGATAGAGCCGTTTTCGATTTCAAGATCAGGGGAAACAATGTGTGCGTTGGTGATTAACTTAGTCATAATTTTCTAGCCGAATTATGACGGTGAATGACCAAGAAAGTAAAGGAAGATGATTGGGAGTGATGGATTTGAAAAGACGAGTTTCAAATTGGAGATTGGTGATTTGAGGTTGATCATTCTACATAGAATAGAAAGCGTGTGTGGTCGTAATCGCATTTGGTGTTTTATCTTTGTGATTGAAGTTTAGTTCTTTGCAGTTGCTATTGTCGCTACTTGAATGACGTGATCTAGTTGAGAGGCTATGTGAGAGACTATGATTTTATAAATGACGAATAGGATCACTATGGCGATGAGGTTGATTCATGAGCATAGGGAGATTTCTGAGGAGGTTATAGAAGATGTTCATAATTATAAATTAGTTTGAGGCGGAAATTAGTCAAAATATGCCATCTTGGAGGCGTTTTTTCATTGCAAAATGGGGGGTAGAGTGGTTTTTAGTTAATGACATGTCAGATGAAGAAAGAAAATCACTAGAGGAGCGTCACAGTATGAGTGACTTGGATCGTTTGCGTCATAGTTGTGCTCACATGTTGGCTACGGCTATTATGCGACTGTGGCCAGATGCTCAGCTTGCTGGTGGACCTCCTGTGGAGAATGGTTTTTATTATGACATAGAACTTGAACACCGTTTGAGCACTGAAGATTTTGATAAGATAGAGGCGGAGATGAAGAAGATTGTGAAGGAGAATTCACAATTCGAACGCATGGTGGTGACTCGTGATGAGGCTATGGAGCTGGCTAAGAGTGGCCGTCTCGGTGCTGTTGCTGAACGTGATGTCGAGAGTAAATTTAAGATAGACCTGTTGGATAGCATTCCTGCAGACGAGGAGATTTCAATCTTCAAGAATAATGATTTTTGGGATCTGTGTGCAGGTCCTCATGTGGGAAGAACAGGCAACTGTAAGGCTTATAAGTTGATGAGCGTGGCTAGTGCCTTTTATAAAGGTGATAAGGACCGTGAATCTCTGCAACGTGTCTATGGCACATGTTTTAAGAATAAGACTGAGCTGACTGATCATCTTGAGAAACTGGAAGAAGCAAAGAAGCGTGATCACCGTAGGCTTGGTCGTGAGCTTGGGCTTTTCTATATCGATGAGATGGTGGGGCAGGGACTAATTCTCTGGAAGCCTAAAGGCGCTCTGGTTCGTCGTCAGTTACAAGATTTTATTACTGGTGCGCTAGATAAGCAGGGTTACAGCCAAGTCTTTACTCCGCACATTGGTAAACTAGATCTCTACCGCACTTCTGGGCATTTCCCTTATTATGAGGAAAGTCAGTTTGCTGCTATTCCTGAGCGTGTTGCTCTGGAGAAGCTTTCTGATGAGAATGCTAAATGTAGTGAGCTGATCAACGGTTTAAAGACTGGTGAGATAGAAGGCTACATGTTGCGTCCAATGAACTGTCCGCATCATATTAAGATTTATAGCAGTGAGCATAGAAGCTACCGTGACCTGCCTGTTAGACTAGCTGAGTTTGGCACAGTGTATCGCTGGGAGCAGTCTGGCGAGCTGGGTGGTATGACTCGTGTTAGAGGATTTACTCAAGATGATGCTCACCTTTTCTGTCTGCCAGAGCAGGTGGATGAAGAAATTCAAGGTTGCTTGGCATTGGTCGAGAAAGTATTGAAGACTCTTGGCATGAATGATTACCGTGTGAGACTGTCCTTCAGTGATCCAGATTCAGATAAGTATGTCGGTGAGCGTGATGTCTGGGAGAAGGCTGAAAATTCACTCAAACTCGCAGTTGAGAATCTTGGAGCTGACTATACGATTGAGTATGGCGAAGCAGCATTTTACGGACCTAAGATTGACTTCGTAGTGAAGGATGTGATTGGACGTGACTGGCAGCTTGGAACTGTTCAACTTGATTTTAACTTACCTAACAGATTTGACCTGACATATATCGGAGCAGATAATAAGCCACACAGACCAGTGATGATTCATAGAGCTCCATTCGGATCTCTTGAGAGGTTTGTTGGCCTACTTATCGAGCACTTTGAGGGTAAATTTCCTACATGGTTAGCTCCTGAGCAGGTGCGTGTGTTGACCTTGTCGGATAAATTCATCGAGCATGCAGAGTCAGCCGCTAAGAAATTAGCAGATGTGGGCGTTCGTGTCAGTGTTGATAGGGCTTCGGAGAAGTTGGGTGCGAAGATTCGACTTGCAAGATTAGACCGCGTGCCTTACATGTTAGTCATCGGCGGTCAGGAAGCTGAAACAAATACAGTTTCCATCCGTCACAGAGATCGTCAAAATCTCGGATCAATGCCACTCGATGATTTCATTTCTAACATTACAAAAGAAATCAGTGAGAAATCTCTCTAAAGGGAGACTAGGAGTATCGATTCAATAAAATTTCCCCCATCACTGGCTTAGCTGAGAATCTGCTAAGCATATAGTGTGGGAACGCAATAAATGAAAACAAACAATTAGGAGGATAAGACCATAGCTAAGCCAAAGAAGCCATATAAGAAACGTCGTGAAATGACCCGTGTTAACCAATACATACGGGCGCCAAAAATCCGTGTAGTAATGGATAACGGTGATCAACTAGGAGTGATGAGCTCCCAAGATGCTCTCAAAAAAGCAAAGTCACTAGGTCTTGATCTAGTAGAAATTACTGCAAAGTCAGATCCACCAGTTTGTAAGATTTGTGATTTTGGTAAACATAAATACCAAATGTCTAAACTTAAGAAAGTCAATAGAACGGCTACTCTCAAGTTGAAAGAAATCAAATTCCGCGTGAGAACTGAGCAGCATGACTATGACATGAAGTGTTCAAGAATCGAGAAGTTCCTCGATGAAGGAAACAAAGTCAAAGTAGGTCTAATGTTCCGTGGTCGTGAAAACGCACACAAGGAGCTCGGTGTTGAAGTGCTTAATCGTGTCCTTGCTGACATGGTTGGTATGGCAAACGTTGATCTTCCACCTAGACTAGCTGGTAGAAATGTTAACATGCTACTTTCACCGCTTCCAAAAGAGCAGAGAGTCAGAAAGTTTACAGCTCATGATAATGAGGAGTATGACGACACTGATGACAATGCACCTGATGAAGAAGAGGAAGAGGTCGTTGTAGTAAAGAAGACCGAAGAGGAGTAATTCTCAATTAGTCAGATCGCTAAAACGATACAAATTTTAAAGGGCTACGGTGAATTCACCGTAGCCCTTTTTTCTATCTGTTAGGCTTAGTAAAGTTGGTCATTACCAATCAATCGTCACACCGCCGAAGACGCCTAGTCTGCGTGTGGGTGATTCATTACCAAATCCAGCGTAGTGGTTGTATTCAGTATCAGTTAAGTTTTCAATTCTAGCATTGAACCTAACATTATCAGTCAACTGATAGCTACCGTAAGCTCTGACGATGAATGTATCGTTTATCGTATCTCCGCCGTAGCTGCGTTTATCGAGATACTGTGCTCCGAAACCTAGGATGGTTTTGTCATTAGGTGTGTAGGCAAGCTGGGCTTTTGCTGTCTGCTGAGGCTGACCGTTAAGCGAACGATCTAGCCAAGTGTAGCTTAATTCGTAGGCAAGTTGATTAGTGATATCTCCGTCAAAGGATGCCTCGATGCCACTCGCTTTACTTTTCCCTGGTGTGTTAGCGAAGAGGTCTATAGTTTGATTTCTCTGGATAGCCTTCTCAATGTCTGTCTCGAAGAAGGTGACACTTGCTGTGTGGTTTTCGTGTAGTTTCTGTTCGATACCTAGATCCCAGCCGAGGCTAGTCTCAGGATCTAGATTTGGATTCCCCGCAACGCCATTTGACAGCGGGCTGTAGAGCTGGATAAGGGTGGGGGTGTTGAAGCCGGTTCCGACATTAGCGGTTAAGATAGTATTGGTCTGTTCTAAATCGTATCTTAGCCCAGTTTTCCAGCTCGTGTGGTTGCCGAATGATTGGTAGTCCTCGTAGCGTAGTCCTATATCGGTCGAGAAGTTTTGGAGCTCGTAGGTGTGGTTAACATACGCTGAGAGGTAGTGATCTTTGTATCCATTTTCAGCTCCGAATGGTCCACGGAAATCTTGATTTTCATATTCTGCACCAAAGCTCACTGAGCCCTTACCTGAATACTGGTAGGCGTTCTCCCAGCTCATGCCAAACTGATCGTAGTCATTCTGTGAGAGTGGTGAGAAGGTTGTAGGTGGGAACTGTGAGTTATCGATGAGAAAGCTTAGCGTTAGTTTTGATTTCCACTTTTCAGTGACTTGGTAGTCAGCGAAGATTGTTCCTAGATAGAAATTATTGTCTATTTTTCCTGCCGATGGAGTTTCGATCTGGCTGTCGATGTTTCTGTAGGTGAGTCCTAGTTCAAGATCGTCATTGACTGCGTAGGCTAGTCTGAGTGCTTCAGAGTAGCTGATGTAGTCATTATCGCGATTAGCAGTTTCTGAGTTGTCACCATAGGTATCATTATCAGTAGTGCTGTAGCGGCTAGAGAGGTAGTAAGAAAGCTTGCCAATGGAGCCACCATCTTCGGTATCGAGCGAGAGGCTATTGAATGAACCAGCTTCTAGTTTTACCTTCGTGTAGGATTCTTTACTTCCATATTTTGTGGTGAGGTTGACTACGCCGCCATTAGCTGAGGAGCCGTAGAGCGAGGCTTGAGCTCCTTTGAGTAGTTCTACTCGGGAGAAGCCATTATTAGATAGCTGACTGACTAATGAGTCTAGATCTGGAGTCCGTCTGGTGTAGCGAACGCCGTCGATGCGGAACTGTGTGTCTCCTGGTCTTAGTCCTCTGACCCTGACTCCCTGGATGACTCCAGCTTGACCACTTCTAGAGATATTAACTCCCGGGAGAGTCTCTAGAGCACGAGTCAGGCTGTGAATCTGTGAGTTCCGGAGTGAGTCCGCGTCTAGTGTGTGGAGCTTGGAGGTGGTGGAGGAGATGTCCTGGGTCGCTCTTCTTGCTACGGCAGTGGTGGTGCCGAGGTCTTCTATTTTATCAGTTGCGTCTTCGCCGTGGGCTAGGGTGAGCTGTGGGCTGAGGCATGCTAGTGATGCTGCTATCGTTGTCTGTATCGCTTTTTTAGCGTGTTTTCTTTTCATGTATTTGGATGTTAGCCTGTATTTCCGCAGGCGTTTTTCTCTCTCTCTAGCTGGTTATCTGGCTTATTAGTGGACTTCGAAAAGTTCATAAACTTACAGTGGCGGAACCGCTCCAGAATTTAACTGGATTCCCCGTTTCTTGAGATCGGCTGGACTCTAGATGTGAAATCTCAAAATACCAGCCCTTATTACTTGAGATTTTCGCACGGGGATTTATGGATGTAGGCATGACAAAACAACTAGAAGATTTATTTGAGTTTTTGAGGTTCCCCAGCATCTCTACAGCTAGCGAGCATGCAGGTGATGTGAGAGCTTGTGGTGAGTGGTTAATGAAGAAGCTAATTGGAATGGGACTCACTGCTGAAATGCATGAGACTCCTAAACATCCAGTTGTTGTGGCGCAAAATAAGCACATTGAGGGACGCAAGAATGTTCTGATTTATGGTCATTATGATGTGCAGCCAGTGGATCCAGTAGAGCTCTGGGACAGCCCACCATTTGAGCCAGAGATCCGTGATGGAAGAATCTGGGGACGTGGTTCTACAGATAATAAAGGTCAGATGATGGCGCATGTGCTCGGAGTGGAGCAGATGATGCAGGAGAAAGGTGAACTTCCTGTGAACCTAACATTCCTATTCGAGGGAGAAGAAGAAATCGGTAGCCCAAACTTAGTGCCATTCCTCGAAGCAAATAAGGAGCTTCTTAAATGTGATATCATCGCAGTGTCCGACACAGGAATGGTGGCAAAAGGTGTGCCGACTATGGGTTATGGACTAAGGGGGATCACATGTTGCGAGGTGACAGTGACTGGACCTAAAGGCGATATGCACTCAGGTGTTTATGGTGGAGCGATAGCGAACCCAGCGACTGCGGTTGCTAGGTTAGTAGCGAGTCTTCATGATGACAAAGGTAATATCGCAATCGAAGGATTTTATGACGATGTTAAGCCATTGGAGAATTGGGAACGTGATATGTGGGCGCAAGTGCCAGGTATGAGTAAGGAAGATGTGCTAGAGAACACAGGATCGCCTGATCTGTATGGTGAGCCAGGTTATAGCAGTGCTGAGCGTCTCTGGGCTAGACCTACGGCTGAGGTTAATGGAATAAGCGGTGGTTACCAAGGTGAAGGGAGCAAGACGGTTCTTCCATCACAGGCAATGGCTAAATTTTCATTCCGATTAGTGCCAAATCAAAATCCTAAAGATATTTCTGAGAAGGTGCTAGCGCATCTAGAGAAGCATAAGCCAGCTGGTGTTGAACTGGATGTTTATGTAGGACATGATGGTAAGCCTTACTATTCAGATCCTAACTCAGATTTCGGAAAATCTGGGCAGAAGTCACTAGAGATAGCATTTGGAAAGAAGCCAGTTCTTATCCGTGAAGGAGGGAGCATTCCTATCATTAAGGATATGCAGGACATCCTCGGAGCAGACTCACTGCTACTAGGTCTCGCGCTACCTGATTGCCAAATCCATGCACCGAATGAGAACTACTATGTGGAAAACTTCGAGGCTGGTATCAAGATGAACCAAATTCTATTAGAGGAACTAGCTAAAGTATAATGCTAGACTCCAGCCAACTCACTGAAGATCTGTTAGAGAAGGTAATCGCCGTTGTTAAAAGCGTTGCGACTTTCCAGATGAAGCATTTTAGAGTCATGCCAAGTGGATCGACAGATGTGAAAGCTCTGCGGGAAACTGTCTCGTTCGTAGATTTAGAGTCTGAAAAGATGATCTATGAGGGACTGACTACGCTTCTACCAAAGGCTGGGTTTTATGGTGAGGAGACTGGTCAGAGTGGTTCTAAAGATCTGATGTGGATGGTAGATCCACTGGATGGGACGACGAATTTTCTAAGCGGACAAGATCACTTTTCTATCTCAGTAGCTTTAGTTTCTGAAGGTGAATCTCTCTTAGGAGTGGTGATGAAGCCGTTTAGTGATGAAATTTATTCTGTAATCAAAAGTCATGGCGTTTGCTATAATGGAGTTGTTAGTCAGCCAAACGATCTTGATCCAGAAGTGTCTGAATCGTTATTTATCACAGGTTTCCCGTATAGATCTCCAGCTGTGGCTGAAGGCTTCTTCAAGACAGCTGCTGAGGTGCTTGTGTTAGGCCAAGGGATTCGTAGGTCTGGTAGTGCTGCACTGGATTTAGCACAGCTAAGTATGGGGTGGGTGCAGGGATTCTGGGAAACGGATCTCCAGCCTTATGACATCGCTGCGAGCATGCTGATGGCTGAAGAGTATGGAGCTGTAGTTACTAATGAGCGTGGTGAACGGTATGATATGTTTAATGACAAACTCATGGTAGTAGGTTTTCCAAAGGTTCATGTGGAGCTGCTTAATGCGGTGCAGAGTGGGTATAATGTGAAGTGAAATTTATACTAGCGGAGTTTGTAATCTGGGTTAACTATCTAGTATTATGAGCGACAAAGATAACGATAAGAAAGACGAGACACCTTCACCTGAGGAGATGCAGAAGATTCTTAAAGATCTGTTCGATAAGATCGGTGGTGGGTTTTCCATGCCGTTTAACCAATTTGAAGAGAACGTGAAAGAGGGTGATGCAGAAGAGGTGGAACCTGTGAAGATTGTAAATTCGGTTGATTCGATCTTTGGTTTTGACCTGAAACCTCGTGATGTGAAAGCACATCTAGATCGCTATGTGATTCGTCAGGATGAAGCTAAGAAGGCTTTGTCGATAGCTGTCTGTGATCATTATAACCATGCCAAGCAGGTGCGTGCGCTTGAGAATGAGTATGGTGAAGGTGCTGATAAGATGGAGTATCAGAAGCAAAACGTTATTGTGGTGGGGCCTACCGGTGTGGGTAAAACGTATCTGGTGAAGCACATCGCGGAGATGGTCGGTGTGCCATTTGTTAAAGCGGATGCGACTAAATTTAGTGAAACTGGTTATGTTGGTGGTGATGTGGACGATCTCGTCCGTGAGCTAGTGCGTAAGGTAGATGGGAATGTGGAGATGGCGGAGTATGGTATTATTTATATCGATGAAGTGGATAAGCTTGCAAACCAAGGTGGTGGGAGTTTTGGGAAAGATGTGAGTGGTAGAGGAGTGCAGACGACTTTGCTTAAGTTGATGGAAGAGACCGAGGTTGCTGTCTCAAACCCGATGGATATGAAGGGCCAGATGATGTCTATGATGTCTGGTCAGAATAGTGGACTTCCTCAGAAGGAAACTATCAATACTCGTCACATTTTGTTTATAGTGAGTGGTGCGTTTTCTGGGCTTGAGAAGATCGTTTCGAAGCGTGTTCAGAGTTCACAGATCGGCTTCCAAGTGGGTGACCAAGAGAAGGTGTTAGATAGCGAGTTGTTTCGTAAGACGGAGACTCAGGACTTTATTGACTATGGATTTGAGGCAGAGTTTATTGGTCGCTTACCTGTGCGGGTAGTTTGTGAGAAGCTAGAACAGGGGGACTTTGTGAATATTATGAAGAACTCTGAGGGTAGTATTTTACGCCAGTATGAGCGGGAGTTTGATGCCTATGGGATCAATGCTTTGTTTGAGGATTCAGCGATTGAGAAAGTAGCTGAGTTGGCAGAAAAGGAGAATACTGGAGCACGGGCATTAATGACGGTGTTGGCTAAGGTTTTGCGAGATTTTAAGTTTGAGCTGCCAGGTACGTCGGTGTCTGAATTGCGGATTAATTCTCAGCTGATCGATAATAAAGAAGAAATCCTAGAGAGATACCGACTCGAAGGGCTGGAAGTGAATTTAGAAAAACTTCAAGACGAGGTGGATACATTTTGCCGTGAGTTTAAGTTTAAGCATGGGGTGAAAATGGAGTTTAATGAGGATGCCGTGACTACTTTGGGCGATCTTTCGGCACTTCAGGGGCGTAGTGTTTTACAAATTTGTAAAACAAAATTCAAAGATTACCAGTTCGGACTCAAGCTTATACAAGGAAATTCGGGGCAGAGTGTGTTTGGAATCAGTAAAGAAGCGGTAGAAGATGCAGACAAGTTCTTGAGTGATCTGGTAGTTCAGTCCTATGATGCCGTCAAGAAGGAGAAAGCCTCTCTGGAAGATCCATCATAAATGACTGAATCCACTTCACATAAAGTATCATCGAGTGACTCAACTACGAACCAAAGTAGTAGTGCTAACACGATCCATATCGATAAACCGCTAGGTCACACCACGATTGCTACTGTGATCTGTGGGCTTGTCGGTGGATTATTGGGGATCATGCTAGATCTGCTTCATCGTTTCGATGGACTACGTGGGTGTTTACTGAACGCTTATAAGAGTGAACCTATTCTGATGAGTGATCCTGTTACGATTTCTCCGATTTGGGGATGGGTAACAGCTCTCTTTCTTGCCGTGGGAGTCGCCTATGTCGTGCTAGACTCTGTGGGGAAATGGCGTCGGGTGCTGATCGTGATGATCGTGCTAACTTTAGTGATTTCGTTTTCTCCCTTATTGATGCTTTGGGATGTATTCTGGGTTCCACCTGTTGAGGTGTCTGCTATCCTGTGGGCTTGGCTCTGTGCTTTTTTTTATGCGAGCCAGCATGTGATGCCTTGTGAACTAGGTATTTCTCACAAGATGTTGAGAAAGAAGAATGTAACCAAGAATGTGGGACAAGGGGAACTCTTGAAACCGTCACTAGAAAAATTTTCACCAGATCAACAACCAGATGCCTAAACTTAGCTATCCTGAACCAATCGTTGATCTGATCGACGAATTAAAACGTCTACCAGGTATCGGCCCTAGAAGTGCTGAACGTATTGCGGTGTGGATGATTCAGAATAAGAAATCTAACTCAGCAACACTGTCTGCCGCTATAGCAGGATCTAAGGAATCGGTCAAACTGTGTCAGATATGCGGTTTCTTCTCGACCAATGGCGATTGTGCTCTGTGCCTAGATGATAACCGAGATGTGACCACGCTCTGTGTGGTGGAACAACCGACGGATGTGTTGCCTCTAGAGAGATCTGGGGCCTTTGCTGGTTACTACCATTGTCTCGGGGGGAAATTATCACCTCTGGATAATATTACTCCTGAGGATCTTAAGATTGGGGAATTACTTAGAAGGATTGAGCCTGATCAAGAGTTGGAGGTTATTTTAGCTTTGAACTCAGATGTGGAAGGGGAAGCGACTTCTAATTATCTCTCGGAGATCCTGCTACAGAAGAACTGTAAAGTGACTAGAATCGCTCAGGGGCTACCAGCTGGTGGTGGTCTGGAACATGCGGATGAGTTGACTCTGATGAGAGCGTTACAGGGGAGAAGGTAGAATATGAGAATAAAATGAGCAGTCATTATACTCTTAATTGGTGGGCTACTGCTCAACTATCATGAGGAGATATTTGGGGCGAAGTAATCAGGAGCTTAGAGATGAAATAAAAAGTAAAACTAGATTCAAAGATGTGATTATTGAAGGTGACCCATTTGGCTACACTATTCAGTTTTTTACTCGTAGTGTGACCCAAGTAGAAGCTTATGATAATCTGCAAAAAGTAATTACGTATGCTATGAAATGGGGGAGCACCCTGATAATCTGAGCTTACATAGCTATGATGATGGGCAGGGTGAAGATGGAGTATTTAAATATATGCATGTAAAAAATCAGTTATATCGAGAAACTTTCAACAGTAAAATTGATACTAGCTTGGAATAAAAAGCACGTGAACGTTCTCTTAGCTTGTATAAACCAATAGAACCTATGAAATTTCAATTTAACCATTTATTTAATCTAACCGTTCTGGTGATCGGTGTTAGTGTTATCATTATGTTTGCTAGGAGAGAAAAAGAAGATCTTGTGACGGAATCTGAGGTGATTGTTAGTCACCATGCTTTCGATCAAGTTGTGGTGGAGATTCCGTTTGAAACGGCGACTTTCGGGATGGGATGATTTTGGAGACCTGATTCCGAGTTCGGAAGCATTAAAGGAGTTCTAAGAACTAGAGTGGGCTATTGTGGTGGAGATATAGCGAAGCCTAATTACTACTCAATGGGCGATCACACTGAGGCGATTTCTATAGATTTCGATCCTACAGTGATCACATACTCAGAGATACTAGAGTATTTTTGGAGAGGTCACCGCTGTGATAGGAATAATTCAAGCACTCAGTATATGAATGCCATTTTCTATAGAAATGAGGAGCAGAGGAAAGTAGCTCAACAAACTTTACAGATCAAGGCTGCTAGTCTGAATATCGCTCCTGAACAGGTTGCGACTAAGATTCTGCCAGTGAAGGAATTTACCTACGCTGAGAAGTATCATCAAAAGTATGCGATTAAAGGTGAAATCAGAGACTATCTAAATAGTCTGTATCCAGATGCAAAGTCACTGGCAGACTCAACGATAGCGACTCGGTTCAACGCTTATTTAGGCCATGGTTTCAGCAGGGACAATAAGATGTTTTTGACTGAGTTGGAGATCTATGAGCTACCAGAGAAGATAGAAAAACTAGTAAGATTACGGATTCAATAATCTAATCTAACTGGATGGAATAGACTTTGTCTCTTAGATATTCAGTGGGGGTTTTGGCGCTGGCTAGTTCTTCATAAGTGACTGGTGTGCCTGCTCTGCAACGGATGGTGCGGCCTTGCATTGCTAGCAGAACACGTGGGATGAGAGCGGTTCTTACTATCGGTGCAATACTTCCTGCTATGCTAAACCAAGCGGGAGGGGTGCCAAAGTAGCGGATAGGGATGACTGGGGCTTTGGTCTTGAGAGCGATACGAGCGATGTGCTCTGACCATTCTGCATCGGTTGTTATTCCTCCGAGGTCTTTACGAAATCTAGACACTGAGCCTGCTGGGAATACGCCTAGTAGTCCACCGTCTCTGACGTGAGTAGCGGCATGCTTTAGGGTGAGTAAATTATGACGCATAGCGCCAGGTTCGTTGAGAATTTTAAGGGGGAGGAGGAATTCGTCGAACTTAGGTGCGTGATAAACGATTGAGTTGGCTAGAATTTTAGCGTCGGTCTGGTCTTTGCGTTTTTCATTACAGAGTGAGCAAAGTGAGATAGCATCAGTGCCTCCGAATGGGTGGTTAGCTATGACGATGGCACCACCTTTATCTGGGATAATATCGAGAGTTTCGCTGTGGTCCACGGTGATGTCGAGCATCTGTAGGATGCGATCTGTGACATGACTGTCTTCAGATTTAGCAGCTTGGGAGAATATAGTGCGGATACGCTGGATGCCAAGAAGCTTTTCTAGAGTGTTTCTTGCGAACAATCTCCAGCCGGATCCTTTTAGAGCGGGGATGGCAATAGCTAGGTTGAGAAAGTTCTCTTCTACTGATTTAAATGACTTAGACATGTGATAATACTTATTTTTTTTGGCGGAGGAGAGGGTGACCAGGGTTCGCTTTGGTGATGAATGGTGCTCGGAGGTATTGTGGCTGTGGTGGAAGGACTTTTAATTTATCTTGTTCGGACTCTTCTAGCTTTAGCCATGCATCGATGAGTCCTTCAGCGTGGGGGATTTCTTGTCTGATGTTTGCGATAGGGAGAGTGTCTTCAAAGCAGATTAGCGGAGCGTCTAGTGCTGAGCTCTTTTCTATAAAGGTAGACTCGTCCATGAGGTCGGCTGAGAAATCTGCATTGTTAGAATTTAGCGAAGCTATAAAGAAGCTTCCTCGTCTGGCATCGCCGACTGCGTAGCCAGTTCCAGATTTAAGTATAGAGGGAGTCGCTAGATAGGAACAGAGTCCTACGACTGGGCATGAATAAGCGATTCCTAGTCCCTGAGCGGCGGCGATGGAGATGCGCGATCCACTGTAGCTACTTGGTCCAGTGCCGACGATGATGAGGTCGGATCTACTGTCAGCTAGTTCTGGTAGAATGATTTGTAGGGCAGGGAATAGTAGTTGATTTTGCTTCCGATGGCTTTCAAATTCTTGAGTAGCAATGATTACCCCGTTTTTAGAGAGGGCAATGGATGCGTTGGCTACGCTTGTTTCTATGGCTAAGATAATGCTCACTCAGGACTTGTATATTGAGTAGAGGGCTTATGCCAATCATGAATATACGATATTTTCTTGCTTAAGATCAGCTAACTCGCTTTTCTTTGACAAGTTCATTGCCAATTGCTCAATTCTGAGCAATTGTGGCGACCACAAATTTAAAATTAATTACCATGAGTGACTACGCAAAAGGCCTAGAAGGCGTCATAGCAAATGAATCAGCTCTCTCCAAAGTAGAGGGCTTAGCAGGAAAACTTTCGTATCTCGGATACGATATCGATGATCTAGTAGAGCATTGCACTTTCGAGGAGGTAACTTACCTCTTACATAACGGTAAACTTCCAAACAAAGCTGAGCTAGATGGTCTAGAATCAGCACTAAGAAATGATCGTGAACTTCCTGTTCAGGTGATTGATTTCATTAAGTCACTTCCTAAGGACGCAGTTCCTATGGATGTTCTCCGCACATGTGTTTCCATGCTTGGAATCTTTGATGATAGAGCTGCAGTGGGTGAGCCTAATCATGAAGTGAACCGTGAAGTAGCTCTTTCTCTAGTTGCTAAGACTCCAGTGATCGTAGCTTACTACCACAGAGTTCGTCAGGGACTAGAGTTTCTTCCTGTAAGAACTGATCTTTCTGAGGCAGCACATTTTCTTTACCTCATGAGTGGTGAAGAGCCAGGAGAAGCAGCAGTTCGCACATTGGACATCTCTTACATCATCCATGCTGACCACGGTATGAATGCTTCTACTTTCTCAGCTCGTGTCACTACTGGCACACTTTCAGATCTTTATTCAGCAATGACTTCAGCGATTGGCACACTTAAAGGCCCACTTCACGGTGGTGCTAATGAAGCTGTGATCAAGATGCTTAAGGAGATTGGTAGCGAAGACGCTGTTGATGCTTTTGTTGAAGACTGTCTAGTGAATAAGAAGAAGATCATGGGAATCGGACACCGTGTATACAAGGTGCTCGACCCACGTGCTCCACACCTTCAAAAAATGGCTATTAAGCTCACTGAAGAACTCGGTGATTCTAAGTGGATCAACATGTCTGAGCGTATCGCTACAATCATGCGTGAGAGTAAGGGACTGAATGCAAACGTAGATTTCTACTCTGCGACAGTTTACTACTCACTTGATATCCCTACTGATCTATTCACACCGATCTTCGCAATCGCTAGAATGTCAGGCTGGACAGCACAAGTGCTTGAGCAGCTTCAGGACAACAGACTTTACAGACCACTTACTAAGTATGTAGGTGTTACAACGACTTCACCAGTTCCACCTATTTCTGAGAGATAGGCGCCTGAAGTAGTTCCGCTAACTTCGTTGTTAGAATTTTTTACTGAGATCAAGGTTTCTGGTAATATAAAGGCGGTGGCGTATTTACGCTTAGGGAGAGATCATTTTCAGTCTCTTCCACATATAATAGCAATAAAGACTACCAGCGAGTGTGCCTAAAGTATCCGCAATCCAGTCACCAATATCATTACCAGTTCTTCCATCAGTGAATGACTGGTGAAACTCATCAATTACTCCGACTGCTGATCCTGTGATGAGGCTGATGATTAATACTTTTTTCCAACTGAAGGCTGACTTGATATGCAGATAGTTGGCTAGTGTGAATCCACCGATCATGAAGTAGCCAAAATGCATTACTTTATCTAGATGGGGGATATTTATAGGGACGTGATCAGTCGAAGATAGATACCAGAGTATCAGACACCATGCTGCCCAGAGAGTGATCCAGAAACAAGAGTTGCTAGATAGTTTACGATAACACCAATCGGGGAATTTTAACATGGAGGTTTAGTGTCGCTCAATCAAACTAATCAGCATCTGATACTCCACCATTACGACCAGCTTCATCTTCTAGTCTTTCAGAAAGCCACTGCTTTATCATTGACTGGTAGTTAAGATAGCGGCTACGTGCCATACGCTTGATGCGTGAGAGCATTCTAGGGTCAAATCTCAGAGTGATCGTAGTGGATTTTTTAGAATCTGGTTCATGGATAGAGCCGTGCATGAGGTTCGGATCGATCTCGTGCGTAAGCCAGAAATCGTTTTCCTCTTGATTGTTCTTAAATTCTGGGAGTTGTTTCCAGTCGGTAATAGTTTTCATTTTGTAATAAAAAGTGGTTTAATAATGGGGTTTATCTGAAATCAAGGTATCTGCGATCGTAAAAGCGTTTTTCGGATTCAGTCAGTTCTCTGACAGCGATGATGCGTGCTTTTTTACCGTCTGAACAGAAGGAAAGGAAGAGGTATCTGTCTCCAATCGTTCTTCCCAGCATGTAGTATCTAGATTCTCCATCTTCACGTTCGTGGTCTGGTAAGATTCTTGCTGTAAAGGGATCTTCCATGACCTCTTCAATCTCGTGAGGCTTGCAGGCTTTAAGGTCTATGTGTGTGTCTATGAGGTCAAGTTCCATAATTCTAAATGCTGATAACGGAATCTATACACAACTCGATGAGATAGATATTATCTTTTTTGTTAGCAGGTTTAAATAGGAATTCAACTCTGTTTCACCTTGACTATCGTGTCATAAGCCGTTTCAACCAATGCACTCGTCATCAAGGCGATTTCGGATCTATGAATATTCACGAATATCAAGCAAAAGAGCTATTTGAAAAGTTCGGTGTGCCAAGTCCTAATGGGATGGTAGCAAGCACAGCGGAAGAAGCGGAAGCTGCAGCCAAGGCAATTGGTGGTAACGACCTTGTAATTAAAGCACAGGTTCACGCAGGTGGACGAGGCAAAGGAACTTTCTTGAACGGTTTCAAGGGTGGTGTTCATTTCCCTAAGACTCCAGCAGAAGCAGGCGAACTCGCAGGCAAGATGCTCGGACAGACTCTTGTTACTCACCAGACTGGTGAAGTAGGGCGTCTCGTTTCTAAAGTGATGATCGCTGAAGCAGCTGACATCTCTCGTGAGCTTTACCTCGCTATTCTTCTTGACCGTGAATCTTCACAGCCAGTGATCGTTGTCTCTACAGAAGGCGGCATGGACATCGAAGCAGTTGCGGAGAACACCCCTGAAAAGATTGTGCGTCAGTTCATCCACCCACTCGCTGGTCTTCAGGGATTCGAAGTTCGTAAACTTGCTAAAGCTCTTGAGCTCGAAGGCTCACAAGCTAAGCAGTTCTCTAAGCTCATTAAGAATCTTTATAAGCTTTTCATCTCATGCGATTGCGATATGGTGGAGATCAACCCATTGGTAGTGACTCCTACAGGTGACGTTCTCGCACTCGACGCTAAGTTCGGCTTCGATGATAACTCACTTTACCGTCACTCAGAGATCGTAGCAATGCGTGACACTTCTGAGGAAGATCCTCGTGAAGTAGAAGCATCTAAGTTTGACCTCAACTACATCGGACTAGACGGTAACATCGCTTGTCTCGTAAACGGTGCAGGTCTTGCTATGGCGACAATGGATATCATCAAGCATTGTGGTGGTGAGCCAGCAAACTTCCTCGACGTAGGAGGCGGTGCTACTAAGGAGCAGGTTGCAGTAGCATTCAAGATCATCCTTTCTGACCCTAAGGTCGAAGGTATCTTGGTAAACATCTTCGGTGGCATCATGCAGTGTGACATCATCGCAGAAGGTATCCTCACCGCAGCAGCTGAACTAGAGATCACTATCCCGCTCGTAGTTAGACTAGAAGGCACAAACGTAGCTGAAGGTCGTAAACTCATCGCAGATTCTGATCTAGCAGTCATCCCAGCAGACAACCTCAACGACGCAGCCGAGAAAATCGTAGCTGCTGTTAAAGGGTAATCACTAATTTCAAATCTTAAATTTAATATAAATTATGGCAATTCTAGTAGATGAAAACACTAAGGTCCTCGTTCAGGGAATCACAGGTGGATTCGGTGGGAAGCACGCACAGCTTTCTCTCGACTACGGCACACAGATCGTAGCAGGTGTGACTCCAGGTAAAGGTGGTCAGACATTCGGCACAAGCACTCCAATTTATGACACAGTAGAAGACGCTGCCAAGCAATCTGGTGCTACTGTATCCGCTATCTTCGTTCCTCCTCCATTCGCAGCTGATGCGATCTTGGAAGCAGTAGATGCAAGCATGGATCTCGTTATCGCAATCACTGAGGGAATCCCATTGGCTGACATGATGAGAGTCAAAGCAGCAATGCAGGGGTCTAAGACACGTCTTATCGGACCTAACTGTCCAGGTATCGTGACTCCAGGTCACGGCGAGAACTCAAATGGTGGTTGCCGTATCGGTATCGCTCCAGGTTACATTCACAAGCGTGGAAACGTTGGTGTTGTGTCACGTTCAGGCACTCTCACATACGAGGCAGTCTACCAGCTCACTGAGATCGGCTATGGTCAGTCCACATGTGTAGGTATCGGTGGTGACCCGATTAACGGAACTTCACACCTTGACGTTCTTAAAATGTTCAATGACGACGACGAGACTGAAGCGATCATTATGATCGGTGAAATCGGCGGAAACGCAGAAGCTGAAGCAGCACGCTGGGCAGCTGAGCATTGTAAGAAGCCTATTGCTGGATTTATCGCAGGTTCTACAGCGCCTCCGGGACGCCGCATGGGTCACGCTGGAGCTATCGTAGGTGGTGAAGAAGACACAGCAGCAGCGAAGAAGAAGATCCTCGCTGAATGTGGAATCGCAGTGTCAGAGACTCCATCTAATATGGGTCGCACACTGGTTGATATGCTTAAGAAGTAATCATTCTAGTTGGAAGTTGCCAGTGTGCAGTTTTCAGTAAATTTTTCAAAAACGCTCTCTGGAAGCAGGGAGCGTTTTTTATGTTAGGTTGTTGGTTCCTATCTGGTTTAAGTGTATTATTCGGTGACACAGATTCTCTGAAAAATCAATCTAATATGGCTTGAGAATTGGCTGATCTAAGCTATGGAATGCCTCATGAATAACTGATTATCATAATGAACCCAGAAAATCTACACCTTAAAGAAAACCGTGAACTCTCTAAACACTGGTTACGCTGGGGGCCTTATCTGAGTGAGAGACAGTGGGGAACTGTGCGTGAGGATTACTCAGAGCATGGACACAGCTGAACAGCATTTCCGCATGATCAGGCTTGTAGCAGGGTGTATCTCTGGAGCGAAGATGGGCTGAATGGATAGTCGGATCTCGGGGTGTTTGATGATGATCAGCCAATGCATCTGAAGGCTCATTCACTAGTTGGCTTGTTGCCACTCTTTGCCAATATGCCCCTTACGAAGGAGATTATGGATAGGATGCCTGAGTTTAGGGAGCGTGTGGATTGGTTGCTTACTTAATAGACTTGATTTACTCAAATATATTTCTTTCGGTAGAACTGAAAAATGTGAAATAGGGGAGAAGTAATAATAGTTTTTTCAAACACCTGTTAGGGATAGATGTGTTCATTTGTGTTGAATATACTTGAAGTTGGACGGTCATTAGTTAATTTCTACAAATGGCATTAAGCAAAGCAATGAAAGGTTTTTCAATGGTCTTAGGGTGCGTATTAATGACACAGTGTGGTATGATAGGAGTGAACTACAAGAGACCGCAAGTGCCTACGCCTGATGGCTGGACGAGAGCAATAGCTAAAGATTTTAATGCAGGGGAGCCGCAGATAGATCAGTGGTGGAAGAGCTTCAATGACAGTAGCCTGAATAGCCTCTTAACTAGGGTTAAGGTGCATAACAAGGATTTTAAAATAGCTGCTCAGAGCATTTCGATAGCTCGATTGCAACGAGGTGTCAGTGATGCTCAGCTTTTACCAACAGTCAACGCGTCAGCTGGTGCTTCACGTTCGCAGTCAAGTGAGTTTGTGTCTGGTGTGAATGTGGGTGGAAGTGCTCTCTATAATAGCAGGTTGGATATTTCGTGGGAGGCAGATGTATTTAGTGGCTTGAGACGAGACGTCGAGGTTGCTAGGCGGAGTGAGGAAGCTGTGTTTGAGAGTTATCGTGACTTGCTAGTGACTTTGTATGCTGAAGCAGCTTTAAATTATATTGATTATCGCACACTAGAGTCACGCATCATGGTTGCTAATGAACGACTTAACTCTCAGCAAAAAACAGTGGATTTGACTAAGGAGTTACTTGATGCTGGATTGAAGCCTAAGATAGATCTTTTACAGGCAGAAGCAGATTTAAATACGACTCGTGCACAGATTCCACAGCTTAAAGCTCAGTTATTACAAACGAGAAATAGATTGGCTGTGTTAACTGGCCAATACCCACAATCTGTAGTGAAATTACTATCTAACTCAAAGTCGATTCCTTCACCACGTTCCATGAAGTCGATTGGTTTGCCAGCTAACCTACTGCGAGCACGACCAGATGTTCGTAGAGCTGAGAGAGAACTAGCTGCGCAAACTGCCAAAATTGGTGTGGCGGAAGCCGAGCTTTATCCTAAGTTTAGACTCTTTGGACAGTTTGCCTTACAGTCGAAGCAACTAGGGAAGTTAGTCGACGGAAGAAGCCCTGCTTATTCTTTTGGTCCATCCCTTGAGTGGCGTATTTTTTCTGCTGGTAGTATTCGTAAGCAAATAAAGATCGAGGAAGCTCGCACCGAACAGAGTCTGTTGAACTACGAAAGAACAGTGCTTACTGCTGTTGAGGAAGTTGAGAATAGTATGGTTGGTGTTGCTTATGAGCGCGACCGCTATAGTGATCTCAGTCAAGCCTATGTTAGTTCTAGTGAGGCTACTAATTTGGTAAAGGATAATTACAAAGAAGGATTAATTGATTTCCAGCGTGTGCTGGATTCAGAGCGAGCTAAATATAGCTTAAAAGATCAAATATCTGTCTCTAAAGGTGAAATAGCAAAAAACTATGTTCGTCTCTACAAGGCGCTTGGTGGTGGGACCAAGGTGGGCGAAATCTATATTGAGACTCCACGCACCCGTGCCATAGGAAACCTTAAATATAGAAATAAGAAAAATGATGAAAATTAAATATAAACATACAAAAAAATGAAACCGAAAATAATAAAACTATGAAAGTAAAATGTGAATCGTGCCATCATGTGGGGAAAAAGATACCGCCAAGGCGAAACAAGGCGCAAGAAGAATGCCTAAGACCATGGTCGATGTTACATCACCAGTTGTTAAAGATCTTGTGGTGTACACTATGGCTAGCTATGAAGTAATTACTAAATCAAAAGGGAAGGGTTTTCGGACCTTTCCCTTTTTGATTTAACAGTTTACTTCCTGCCCATCAAAAGTTGCGTTTATTAGTTGAATCCAAGGAATTTTTTATCTTGCAAACTGATTTTATAAATCGTAACAATTTTACTCCTTCGAGTTACTCCTTCGAGTTACTCCTTCGAGTTACTCCTTCGAGTTACTCCTTCGAGTTACTCCTTCTTAAATACTAACTAACTTGAAGCATGAAATACACAATAAATAATAAAACACGGATTAATAAATATACGGTCGCTCTGGCGACATCCACAGCGATGATGGCATCAGCCTCAGCAGCTACTATAGTATGGGGAGAATTTGATCTAGACGCTGCGGCGTCTGAAATTAGCACCAAGGGCACGCTTATAGAGGCAATTAACATGGTGAACTCTAACCGAGTAGGGACTGATACAACGACAATCAATGGAATAACCTTTACCGCTACTAACCTTGGGTCACAGGTCTATGCTGGTAACTTCGAAGTTAGCACAGGTGATGCAAGCCTTGATTTACTATACCGACAGATTAGGATTTTTCCAACTGGTCCGTTCACATTGACAAATCTAACGATCGGAAATGAATATGAACTGCAAAACTTCTTAGGCTTTAGCATAAATGGGGTCAACTATTTGATGAACGTTGGTGATGGTATCACTATTGAAAAAACATCTTCTGGAACTACAGAAAATGGAGCGTGGATCACTGGCACATTTATTGCTGATGCTACCACACAAACTTTCCATTCTTCATCCGATTCTAGTGTAAGCAGTTTCCTTTCAGGATATCAGCTCAGAGATATATCATCAGTTCCCGAGCCATCTTCCACAGCCCTCATTGGTCTTGGATATTTAGCTCTGATCTTACGCCGTGGTAGGTAAACTAACCTTACTTAAGCTTTTTAAACCTCACTTGCTTCTTTAGCATGTGAGGTTTTTTGTTTTAAATTCAGGTTCGTGTCTTCTTCTTTTTGCTTTCATTATATTATGTGGTTTGGGTTCGTGTCTTTTTACCGTCCCTGTCCACCAATTACATAACTTAGCTACTCGCCTGAATTTAGGGGACCACCTCATACATATACAAAATCCTCAGTGCGCACACGGCTTGATTGACCGTGCTTCCTGCAAGCTTGTTAGAGATCGGATATCGGGTTTATTAAAGTGTTCCGCAAGCTGCCTTAGCCCATTTTAAGTAAGATTTAACAGAGCTATCTTGTTGCCCTTTTAGCTCGACAAAGTGAACGTGATTTTGATACCATTCTAGGTAATTAATGGATGGAAATTCTGATGATTCGGGTGAATAATTAGAACATGTCTTTGGATTTTTTTTCATAATACCAAAAAATATACGCCAAAGGCATTCATCCACCAACTAGCATTCACCATCCAATACGAAACCGCTGCCAAATGGCTCTGTTCAACAAGACGCTGCACCTAACCACTGACACGTGCTGATTGTTAAGTTTTATATCTACTTCAACCATTAACCAAAAGCTCAAGTTTGCTCTCTGTCAGAGGTAGGTGAGCTAAGACGTTATCAATCAACAAACATGATCAACAACCGTAAGAACTATTTCTGGATCTCACTTATCGCATTCCTTGTGATCAGTGTCTCCTCCCTGAGTGCCGCATTGAAGACAATCACCTACAAAGGAAAAAAATATGTTTCTACCCAAGAGATCAAAGTAGCATTTGGATTTACTAATTACTCAGTATCAGGCGGTTCACATACACTCACTAAAAAAGGAATCAACCTCAAACTCTCCTCAGGCAGCCATAACTGCATCATGAATACCGTTAAATTTGTATTTAGTTTCCCTGTCGTAACACAAGGAAAATCCTTGTTCATCTCAGAAACAGATGTCAACAAAGTCATCACACCAGTCCTCCGCCCTACTCTCATTCAGAACCCTAAAGGATTCCGCACCATCGTAATCGACCCTGGACATGGAGGCAAAGACGCCGGAGCTGTGAATAGCTACGGCACCGAAGCTGGCTATAATTTAAAAGTAGCCCGCACACTAGCCGCTGGACTCAAAAAACGCGGCTTTAACGTCATTATGACTAGAGACAGTGATGTCTATCTATCACTCCAGCAGAGAGTCAACCTCGCCAACAAATACAGTAACGCTATATTCGTATCTATTCACTTCAATACTTCATCTCACAGTGCAGCGAAAGGCATAGAGACATTCACCCTCTCCCCAGTTGGTGTAGCCCACTACGGACGAGGAGTTAAAAGCTCAGACTACAGAGTCCTCAGAGGAAACCAGCAAGATTCTGCAAACGTCGCTCTAGCAACCGCTATCCACGGACAAATGCTCACGATCACCAAAGCATCGAATATCTTCGACCGTGGAATCAAAAGAGGCCGATTTAGCGTTCTTACTAAAATCAAACATCCTGCTATCTTAGTAGAAGGTGGCTTCATGAGTAACCCTACCGAGGGCAGACTCATCGAAACAAAAAGATACCAGCGGCAAATAGCCACTGGTATCTATAAAGGTATCCTGCGTTATCAAAACGTTCTGAATACAACAGGTAGAAATAAAGCGCCTAATGACTCAGATCTTCGATACTAGACTTAGACAATAAACTTGATCGTCCCAGCCTTACTTGGATCTTCGCCTCTCGCCATTGCTTCATGCTGAGCATCTGTGCAGGAACTATTAATCGGTGCATCAGCTTCTTCTGAAGTAGACTTGACCACATTATTCTCGAGCATCCAGTTCTCTACTTCGTCACCTGATACATCAGCAAGCATTGTGCCGTTGATCTCCACGCATGGGCTTAGTGGTTGACCACTCTTCTGCTCCATTTCCCAACGGAACGCAGGATTTTTTATAATATCCTTCTCTTCAAATTCTAAATTATACTTACGCATAATTGCTCTGACTCCTTCACTCCAGCCACAGAATGTCTTTAAATACGTTACTACTTTAATATCTCCGTTCATAATTTTCACTTAGTTAGTTACTCAGAAATTAACCACACTTACCCAAAATGCAACCCAGAAGCCGACATAAGTGAATAAATTTACTCATTTTGCAAAAAACCAGTTGCACAGATCACTAGAATCCGATAGTCTTTCGCCCCTCAACGCACATATCAGTGCACTTTTCCAATAATTTTCAACCATACTAATTCCGATGAACATCATCAACAAAATCGAGCAAGAGCAGCTAAAAGACGAAGTAACACCTTTCAACGTAGGCGATACTCTAAAAATTCATACACGCGTTGTTGAAGGCGGCAAAGAGCGTATCCAGCTTTTTCAAGGTCTTTGCATTGCACGTAAAGGAAGCGGCGTAAATCAGGCATTCACAGTTCGTAAGATTTCTTACGGTGAAGGCGTTGAGCGTGTATTCCCAGTCCACACCCCCCGTATCTCCAAGATTGAAGTTGTAGCTCGCGGCAAAGTCCGTCGTGCTAAGCTTAACTACCTCCGCGACCGTGTTGGTAAGAGTGCTCTTAAAGTAAAAGTTGCTTAAGACCTCTGGTAGCCTGTAATAATTCTGCTTTAATGTTTTCAAATTTGTCTGATAGATTAAATTGAGCTTGTGAACTTCCGTGAGCATGAAAAAGCTGGCAATTTATTCTCAGCCATTGAGCACCAGCAAAAGATGACTAAGTGCACTGTTGGAGTCTTAAAGCTTAAAACGATCATCGATTGGAATGCTTTCCTGGCTACATTGATCCAAGTGACAGGCTACGATAAGAAGGATTGGAGTAAAGGTGGTAATTTGCCTTTTCATCCTCTTCTAATGTTTAAAATCCTTATTCTTCAAAGCTTCCACGGACTTAGTGATGATGCAACGGAGTATCAAATAGGCGATCGACTTAGTTTTCTCTTCTTTGAGAGCTTCTGTAGCGACCCGAGCTTTGAACTCGGCTGTTAGATGTCTTTTTTTCTTTTCATTTATGTGGTCTATCTTCAGGTTATCCCTCCTGTTAGACCAGCAAATCTACTAACAATTCATTGGCTCCGTTTCCTGGGACCACTTTAAAATGACAAATAGTGAAAAACTATCATTTATTTCTTGCCTTCGCATCAAGAACACCATGCTTGATATGGACATTTATCAAGCAATATTAAGTGCTCTAAATCAATCAACTTTATCAAACAAAGCGTGACTTAAAGCTTTAATTTATCTCATCATCGGTGTCATTAGGTCACGTAGCGTGAACCTCTCAAAGCTCTCCTCAATCTAACAAGAATAAAATTAATATGTTTCATGAATGGATCACCTCTAATGCTGAATCCTCAATTTTTGGCGTGTAGTGTGATGTGAATTAGAACAAGAATGACAAAAAAGGCTCCTGTTGAAACAGGAGCCTTTGGAAATTATTGAAAACTTATAGTAGTGTCTGAATTAAACAGAGATTGACTGGATTGTTTTGATCACGCGTGACGCAATCTTGTATGGACAACCTTGTGAGTTAGGACGGCGATCTTCAAGGTAACCTTGATACTTGTCGTCTTTAACAAACGCGTGTGGCACACGGATAGATGCTCCACGGTCAGCGATTCCCCATGAGAACTTGTCGATAGACTGAGTCTCGTTATGACCAGTGAGGCGTTGGTTATTGTCTGGGCCGTAGACTGCGATGTGCTCTTCTACATTTGCTTCGAAAGCATCCATGAGCTTGAGGAAGTATTCCTTATTACTTGTGTCACGGAGGATGTCTGTAGAGAAGTTACAGTGCATTCCTGAACCATTCCAGTCACCTGCAACAGGTTTACAGTGGTAGTTTACGTCGATAGCATACTCTTCGCAGAGACGCTCTAGAAGGAAGCGAGCTACCCACATTTCGTCAGCTGCTCTGTGTGAACCTTTACCGAAGATTTGGAATTCCCACTGACCTTTAGCCACTTCAGCGTTGATGCCTTCGTGGTTGATTCCTGCTGATAGGCAGTAGTCGAGGTGGATGTCTGAGATTTCACGACCGATGTCACCGACAGCATTGTATCCAACACCACAGTAGTAAGGTCCTTGTGGCTCTGGATATCCGTCTTCAGGGAAGCCGAGTGGACGTCCATTTTGGAAGAGGAAGTATTCCTGCTCGAAGCCGAACCATGTGCCTATGTCTTCTGCTACAGTTGCACGTGCGTTAGATGGATGCGCTGATCCGTCTGGAAGCATGACTTCACACATGACGAGGACACCGTGTGCACGTGTAGGATCTGGATAGAGAGATACTGGCTTAAGAACACAGTCGGAGTCTCCGCCTGTTGCCTGCTTAGTAGATGAACCGTCGAAGCTCCACTCAGGAAGCTGCTCAAGTGTTGGGAAGTCTTCAAATTCTCTGATCATGCACTTTGTGCGGAGGTTCTGAACAGGTGTGTAACCATCCAGCCAGATGTAATCTAGTCTATATTTAGCCATGTATTTGTTGTGTTTGATTGTGGATTTTGAGTGAGTTCGAACTCACTTACTATCCATAGAAGCAATCTGCGTGCCAAGTAATAAGAAGATTAAAGCATTCATGATCTGAGGGTTACGATAATAATACTAAGTGTTTGAAATTTGAATATTGATAGCTAAAGCTGAAAATATTGTCGAGTAAGAGTTTTATAAAAGTTGTGTCATAGGCTTGCCATTTGGTTAGATTCTGGTGCACTAAGTCGCAAATAATGTCTAAATCACAAGAAATATGTGGAACCTGGAAACAACGAGTTATCGGAAAGATGATTGGTTGGATCCTTCGTGTCGTGGGTTGGACGCTGCGCTATAAGATATCTGGGTTGAAGCAGATCACTGGTAAATACTCTGTTAAGCCGGTCATTTACTCACTTTGGCACAATAGAATTTTCGCCATGCCCCATATCAATCCACAGCTCGGAGCTGAGCGGGATATTGTCGTGCTTACTAGTGCTAGTGAGGACGGAGCTATTCTAGAAAATGCAGTAAAAGTCTTTGGAATAGAAGCTGTGCGTGGCTCTAGCTCTAGAAGGGGAGCCACGGCACTGATAGCTCTTCGTAAGAAACTCACAGTAGGAGTCCATGTCTGCATCACTCCCGATGGACCACGAGGTCCGATGCAGGTGCTACAGGCAGGTGTGATAAAGCTGGCGCAGTTTAGTGGTTCACCCATCATTGCAATCAATGTGGAGTTCTCCAGCTGCTGGCGAATGAAGACCTGGGATAAGTTCTGCATTCCGAAGCCGTTTAGTAAGGTCTACGTGAAGCTAGAAGAGGGAGTAGAGGTGCCGAAAGTACTGGATCAAGAAGAATTTGAGAAATACAGAGTGGACGTAGAGTCGCTAATGAATAAAGAATATAATCAATCCTAATTAGAATAATTTATGAAAAGAATCGATGGCAAACAAGTCGCTGAAAAAGTGATTGCAGAATGTAAGGAAGAGGTCGTAGGTCTTAAAGAACGTGGAATCACACCTGGTCTCGCTGTAGTTCTCATCGGTGAAGATCCAGCTTCTAAAGTCTATGTAGGAGCTAAGGCAAGGAAGTGCGAAGAATTAGGGATTTATAGTAAAAAGGTAGAAATGTCAGTGGGTTCGACTCAGGAAGAGGTCATGCAGGTAGTAGAAGATCTTAATAATGATGATGCGATTCATGGTATTCTAGTCCAGTCACCACTCCCATTACATATCGATGAACCTGCGATCGTGAGAGCTATAGATCCAGAGAAAGATGTGGATGGTTTTCACCCAGTGAATGTCGCGAAACTAACGCTTGAAGATCCGACCGGATTCCTCCCATGCACTCCACACGGCTGTATGCGACTTCTTCAAGATGCAGGTATCGAAACTAGCGGCGCTGAAGTAGTCGTCATTGGCAGATCTATGATCGTAGGTAAGCCAATGGCTCTTCTACTGATGGGAAAGGCTGGAAATGCGACTGTAACTGTGGCTCATTCAAGAACTAAAGATTTAGCAGCAATCTGTCGACGAGCAGATATTATCATAGCCGCAATAGGCAAGCCAGAGTTCGTCACAGCGGACATGGTTAAGGACGGTGGAGTAGTAATCGATGTCGGTGTTAACCGTGTCAAAGAGTCAATTAAGAAAAGCGGTTACAAGCTAGTGGGTGATGTCGCCTACGATGAGGTTTCTGCGAAATGCTTAGCGATTACGCCAGTTCCTGGAGGAGTGGGGCCTATGACGATTGCGATGCTGATGAAGAATACAGTGATTGCTGCAGGTCGTTGTTCAGTAAACTACTAATAAGACAAACTTTTTACTGGCAACATTAACGAGACCACTTCAGTCCACACCCAGAGTCGTTAGTTCCTATTTTGGCTAATTTAGAAAAAATAAAAGCGAGATTCAGCAAATAGGGGGTAAAAGGACTGGTATATGATCCCGATAACCTAATTTTTGTAGAACAATAGCAACGATCTGTTAAGTAGTAGCCATGGAAGACGAAAGAATGCTTAAAATCCGCTCGCGGACAGACTGTCCTTGCGGTAGTGGATCTATGTATCACGACTGCTGCCGACCTTTACATATCGGTCAGTCGCATGCAATTACAGCGAAACAGATGATGCGCTCACGCTATTCTGCTTACTTTTTTAGATTAGTAGATTATCTCGTGTTTAGCACGCATCCAGATAAGCGTGGGAAGAGTCTGGCAGAAGAGATAGACAATGGTATCGATGATATCAAGTGGCGTAATCTAAAGATTATCTCTACTAGCCAAGGCGGTGTAGATGATAAGAAGGGCAAAGTAGAATTTATTGCTCAGTATCACGAGGATGGCAAGTTCCAGGAACTATTGGAGAAGTCTCGCTTTAGAAAAAACAGAGGTCAATGGAAGTATCTAGATGGAAAAGGCTAGTGATAAAATAGATCCTGCTGAGGCAGTACTGATCTTCACTAGAGTGGAGGCGGATAATATCGATACACTGATGTCTGATCCTGAGCTAGTGTTAGCTACGGTGGAGGATATGGGCTTCGATCAAGAGGATATGCTCGCCACGCTGACGGCTCAAGGCGGTGATCCTGGCGTGCTCTATTACATGATGGAGGGACGATGGAGTGGCGAGGAGACTAACTTTAGTTTTGAGAAATTGTGGGGTGAGTTGAAGCAAAAATTTGTATCGGATGATGTGAGTTTAGCGACGCTTAAAATGATAGAGATTGAGGGGAGAAATTCTCAAATCTACAATGAATACGGCCCTGTGCGTGTACTAACTGTAGATCAGGTGAAACATGCTCAGGCTGTTTTAGAAACAATGGTTCTGACGGTGAATGACGACGATAAATACGACACGGATTCTCAGTCATTAGGTGACCTGTTCGATGCGTTAAAGATATTCTTCGGGTTTGCGAGTAAGGAAGGGGATTTTGTATTAGTAAGTTTAGTGTGATTTTTCACAAAGCTCATGTATCTTGTTAAGTGATGGTAGTTTTAAAAGCGAGTAAAGCGGAGGGAACTTTCTTAGGTCAGGGAACTCACGTGTGGCTGGTGATAGAGTCGGGTGACGAGAAGGTAAGCTTCTCTGGAGCTAAGGCTGGTAAGATTCTCCGAGTTTATAAGAACTATAAGCGTGATCATAATCGTGACGGTGAGAGAGGGAAAATCGTTATCCTTCCACCGTCTGAAATGAGTGACGAGGAATGGGCCAAGGCAGTGATGTCAGCTGGTGATGAGGTGATGGATCGACTAGATAGTCACTACGTATTCAATGGAATATGGCCACATGGGAGGAATAGATCAGGTCAAGATAGAGCAAATTGTGGAACTATCGTGAGCCTGATCATAGAGCAGGCTGGTGGAGTAATTCCTAAATCGAGGCTACGAGGTTTCGTGCCTGGATTAGTAATGAGCTAGGAACTCATTACTCTATTGGCCCAATGATATCAGACGCCTACCTGCTTCTGATATGACCATTACCATTTTGGTGACGATTATGGGATGAACTAGATCTAAAATGAGCCGAATGGCTAGTATTTACGTATTGAGAACTACGGTGCTGATTGTGAGGTTTTCTATAACTGCGATAAGTATTACAGCTAGCAGGAGTCTGATAGGAGCGATGACTGGAGCTACGATGAGTGTTATAATTCACACTAGAATAATGGGTACTGTAGTCTGAAGGTCTACAGGTTTTGATATATTGGCAGTTGTGGCATCTGTAGTAATTATTATTATTACTATAATAGGTGTGACCAACGTGACTAAAAGGGCTGTAGCCATGAGAAGAATGTGTGATTCTACCTATTGAATCGTGGTATCCTAAAGGTCGGCTACAGCTGTAGTATCTCCCTTGGTTGTGTCTATACTAGGAGCTTCCATGGTAATAGTATGGATTACCACTGACATGAACGGTTCTGTGACCGTGTGGTAGGCTAGAAATGCCTACGCTAGAATAAGAATCGGCGTTGATGAACTAAAGAGTTTATTCTTCTAAATCTTCATCGTCATGACTATTTGGAGTCACGAGACCAACGCCTGTTCTAGCGATTTTTCCTGCTAGACCAACAGTGGTGGTAGCCGTTTTACCTACGATCTTAACTGGGACGGTGATTAGGGTGCATGAGCTTAGTAGGGTGCAGATGCTGATAGAGGATATTAGAGTGAGTAGTCTCATGGATTATTTATTTTCTTTAATGAAGGTGATGACGCCAGTTCTTATTTTCTTCCAAGTCTTGGTGTGGAAGAGGGCGATAGGTGGGTGTGCTTATCAGTGCCTACTTTGATCGTTCCCATGTCTTGATGGAAAGCTGTGTGATTGAAGGTCTCACAGGTGTATTGGCGATTACCAAGCTCATTGGCTGGGCTTTGGATCTTGATGAGTGGGCGGATCGTAGTGACGAATTCCTTTTTCTTGCTGTTGAGTAGTTTTTTACAGGCGATGACTCGTTTTGCCGTAGTCTTATTTTTTCGTAATATCTGGTAAAGGTCAGTTCCTGATAGGTCGTTGACGTTGGCAAAAAAATGGCTCTAGCATTGAGTGATGATGACCTCTTCTAAATTGTGATCCAGCATCACTGGCTCATTTTTCTCTGACTTGTAGGCACTCTCAGCTAAAATAGCCTGGTCTTTTTTAGCTAACAGTTCCTCGAAAATCTGGCTATCATGCGTGCTTGCTCGTTTTAAGACTCCAACAGTGTGCTTAGTCATCTTTTGCTGGTGCTCAATGGCTGAGAATAAATTGCCACCTTTTTCATGCTCTCGGAAGTTCATAAGCTCAATTTAATCTATCAGATAAATTTGAAAACATTAAAGCGGAATTATTACAGGTTGCCAGAGGTTCCCTAAATAAACTAAACTCGATCATTTTAGCTAAGTTTGCTGTTCCACTCAGAAATACGGTCAGCTTGTGCAGCGAAGAGTGTGTCTGTGCAGTCGTGGATCTGGATTGATTCGATTTTGTCTCCACCTACGATTGAATTAACCACGTCTTGACCTTCAGTTACTGAACCGAAAACTGTGTGCTTTCCGTTGAGGTGAGGTGTAGGGCCGTGTGTGATAAAGAACTGTGAACCGTTAGTATTAGATCCAGCATTAGCCATTGAGAGAATACCTGCCCTGTCGTGCTTAAGGTGTGGCTGGCATTCGCACTCGAACTTATAGCCAGGACCACCCATTCCTGAGCCAGTCGGATCACCACCCTGGATCATGAAATCTGGGATGACACGGTGGAATTTGATTCCATCGTAGAAACCTCGGCTTGCTAGGTTAAGGAAACTAGCACAGGTTACCTGTGCGTCGTGTGCGAACATTGTTACCTTCATGTCGCCTTTGTTTGTCTTTACTGTAATTTTGATGTCTGAAATATCGCTCATAATGGAAACAAGAAACACTTATACACTGGGAGCATCAACATAATTTTGCAGAAAACTGAGAAAATGTGTAAAAGAGATGATATTTAGCTTGATTAACCATGGAATCAACCTAGGTTCCGCCTCCTATGGCAAGAACATCAGGTAAAGCCAAGACACGTAAGGCAGTAGCTAAGCGCTTCAAGGTAACTGGAACTGGTAAGATACTACGCCGCAAGCAAGGTGCTCGTCACCTCATGCAAAAGAAGAGTAGCAAGCGCAAGCGTTCCCTCGGGAAAGCTACACTTGTTTCGGCTGCGGACATCAAGAGAGTTAAGGAATCACTTCCTTTCCATTAATCTTGATTTTAAGTAAGTAACTTACTAATTACAGTGAACTAAGAAGCTAGGCAACTCGCCTGGCGCCCCTGTTCGCGATTCGAGCAGACTCTACACAGCCTTTCCAGCTTAGCTGGAATACAATGGACGAGACTGTGGGAGATAGGATAAAAACAGTCCGTTAGATAACAAATAGAACAATGCCAAGAGCAACAAATAGTCCGGCATCACGTTCCCGCCGCAAGAGAGTTCTTCTCCGTGCAAAAGGTTTCCGTGGTTTCCGTTCAAAACTATACCGCTACGCAAAGGACGCTGTCTTCAAGGCACGTCAATACGAATACCGTGACCGCAAAAAGCGTAAGGGAGCATTCCGTCGCCTCTGGATTCAGCGAATTTCCGCTGCAGCTAGAGCACAGAATATCACTTATTCACGCTTCATGGAAGGTGTGAAAGCAGCTAGTATCGAAGTGGATCGTAAGATCCTCGCTGACCTCGCAGTCAACGACATCGGTGCGTTCAACTCAGTTGTTGAACTAGCTAAAAGTACACTTGCTAAGAAAAACGCAGCGTAATTAGTCAGACTAATACGAAAGAATACTTATTAAAGCAGCCACTGGGATTTATTCCAGTGGCTGTTTTATTTTATACGGTATTCTGACTTGCCAAATTGGCTGGGCGATTGAAGAGTGTCGGTATGCTTATTTTACTCTCACCGGCTAAGTCACTCAACTACGATTCCTCTCTTCCTACGAAGAAGCATACGATCCCTCGGTTTCTAGATGATTCTGAGGAATTAGTGGGGCAGCTGCGCAAAATGTCGCCGACTCAGTTAGGTAAACTGATGTCGATCAGTGATAAATTAGCTGATCTGAATGCTGAGCGATATGTATCTTGGGAGAAGGATTTTACTCCTGAGAATAGCCGACAAGCCTTATTCGCTTTCGCTGGTGATGTTTATCAAGGACTTGAGCTGACTAAGTGGCAGACCGCTGATTTTAACTCGGCTCAAAAGCAGATCCGGATCCTCTCTGGACTCTATGGAACTCTCCGCCCTCTAGACTTAATGCAGCCGTATCGATTGGAAATGGGCACTAACCTTGATAATGGTCGTGATAAGAACCTCTATGAGTTCTGGGGTGAGTCGATTACTAAACAGCTTAATCAGGATCTTAAGAAAAGCGGTGGAGACATCGTGGTAAACCTGGCTTCTAATGAGTATTTCTCATCGGTCAAGAAGGCTAAACTCGATGGTAATCTGATCACGCCTGTGTTTAAGGATGAGAAAAGCGGGAAATATAAGATCATTTCATTCTATGCTAAAAAAGCGCGTGGCATGATGACTGATTACATTATTAGAAACGAAATCACTGATGTCGCTGGCCTCAAGAAATTTAAAACAGCTGGCTACAAATTCAGTAAACCTGACAGCTCTGATACCGAACTGGTTTTCCTTAGATCTGAGGTATCTCTTGAAAAGAGTAAGTCGCATTAAAAACTGCTAAGGATTTGATAGAGTGGGCAGTTCTCTAGGTCAGCACTGCCGTTACGGTAGCACTCTAATAGCTTTCTCGATCGCTGAGCTAGCATCCTTCGGACTTCTTGGCGCTTACCTTTCCCACGAGGGATCGACATGTCATCGTAGGCTGTAGTCTGGTGACGCATCCAGGCGATAGTTGCAGCTTCAGCTCTCTGTTCGATAGGAATGAGCTGGGTTCTAGCGACAGAGCCACAGCCTACAGGGACAGCATACTCTGTGATCCGTGAGGCCATATCGGTAGCCAAATCCTCCACATCAGAATGAAAATCTAGGAAATTGATGATGGCTCTCCAGAATTCATGCTTATAGATTTCCTGCTCCTGTTCCCTCCGTGCTCTGCTGGCCTCAAGTTTTTTCTGATAACTAGGGTCTTCACGCTCTAGGATGAGTTGTTGTCTGAGGACCTCTATCCTGTCTGCTGGTGCGTAGATCCCCCTGGAAAACATTTTTCTACCTTTCGGTTCTTTAACTGTCCAAGCTGGACCATCTTTTTTGATACGACGGCTAAGAGTCGCATCACCCGGTGGTAGTAGCACCCAGTCTTGTGGAACTTCTAATAACTCACCTTCTTGTGTGGTAACGTGCCCAGCTTTTGAGCTGGTTCTGACTTCTAGAGATTCTATCTGCATGGCTATAGATTATAAATTAAGGAATTTTTCGATCTCAGCTAGAGATTTCGTATTGATGACATCATCTTTAGTGAGCCAGCCCTTTTTCGCAAGTCGGACTCCGTAGGCGAGGAACTGTAGTTGATCAGTTTTGTGGGCGTCAGGGTTGATGGAACATTTGACACCTTTCTCTTTGGCTTTCTTCCAGTGCCTCCAGTCCATATCTAGTCGCATAGGATTACAGTTAAGCTCGATGATCGTTCCCATCTCGGCAGCGCAGTCGATTATTTTATCCACGTTGACTTGGTAGGGATTACGCTTGAGGAGTAGGCGCCCTGTTACGTGACCCAGCATGGTGACGTGTTCATTTTCCAGCGCTCGGATTATTCTGGCTGTCATCTCATTTTCAGGGAGAGTGAATGCATTATGAACAGAGGCTACACAGTAATCGAGTTGCTTTAGCACATCATCTGGAAAATCTAGGCTTCCATCTTTCAGAATATCCACTTCTGAACCCGCTAATAATCTAAATTTACCAGCCCACTGCTTGTTGAGCTTAGCTATTTCATCCACCTGTCTGAGTAGCCTATCTGCATAGAGTCCGCTAGCCTGGAATGATGATTTACTGTGATCTGCTATGCCTAGATACTCTAAACCTAGCTTGATTGCTGCATCCGCCATTTCTTGAAGGCTATTGCGACCATCAGATGCGGTGGTGTGATTATGGAATGTTCCCCGGAGGTTTTCCAGCTCGATGAGTTTCGGTATCTTACCTTGTTCCGCAGCTTCGAACTCTCCCCTGTTCTCACGTAGCTCGGGGGGGATAAAATCGAGATCTAGTGCTCTGTAAATATCAGCTTCTTCGTTGACCTCTGGGAGTTCTATGCTGGTGTCTTCGCCTTGAAAATCATACTCATTGAGCGACCAGCCTTTGGTCTTGGCCCTTCTACGCATTTCAACATTATGCTCTTTGCTACCGCTGAAGTATTGGAGAGCGAAAGGATAGGCGGCATTAGAGACTGCTCTGAGATCACACTGTAGGCCATGATCTAATCGGATAGAAGCTTTAGTGTCTCCACAGACGATGATGGATTCGACTTCTTCTAACTCAGAGAAATACTTGGTGAGCTCAGCAGGCTTGTCGGTAGCGACTAAGATATCGATATCATGTAGAATTTCTTTTGATCGACGATAAGACCCTGCGTGGGTGCACCTCAGTGTGGCTGGGTGAGCACGAATACAATTTAGGAGAGTCTCAGCCATCACAGCGACACTACCTAGCCTGAAGTGACTGGAAAACTTCTCTTTCAGCTCGATCGCTTCTAGAATCTTATCAACAGTCTTGACTCCAAACCCACTGAGCTCAGCTACTCGACCAGAATTACAGACTTCTTTTAGAACCGCAATGGAATCCACGTTGAGTTTATCATAGAGGGCTTTAATTTTCTTCGACCCTAGGCCAGAAAGATCGAAAAGGTCAAACAATCCAAGGGGGAACTCACCACGTAGATTCTCATAATAGGTCATTTTTCCCGTCTGAACGAGCTCGGACACTTTTTCCTGTAGCGCTTTACCAAAGCCTTTAAGCTCGGCTAGTTTATTATCTAGCGCCAACTGCAGGACATCTTCCTCTGCGTTACGCATAGTTTCTGCACCATTCTTATAGGCTCTTATCTTAAAGACATTTTCACCTTTCAGTTCCAGTAAGAGAGCTATTTCTTCTAGAATATCGGCTACATCTTCACGCATTATTTCCATGGGGATTTTCTAAAGGAATCTCTGCACTAGTAAAACAAAATGATTCAATGTCCCACACTTGTATTGCCAACGCACTAGGTGATGGTCTATAAATCATCTAATCATGAGACTTATTGGTATTCTATTCTTCTTTTTCACCGCTTGTATACTTCAGGCTGATCTACTTATTTCAGGTATTAATTTCGGTGATAGCCGAGATGAAGTGACTAAAAAACTACGTAACAGTAAGCTGGTGAAGTTTGATGTTCCAGAGGTGATGCTGACGCGAGTTGAATTAAATGGTAGTTTTAAGACCTTGAACAACCTTAAAGGAAAGCAGTTTCTACTCTACTTCAACTGGTCTGACGCAGACTCACTAGATCAACTCACCTTCATATCCACAGCATTTTCTAAAGCAAGCTATGATACTCAGCTTAAAAGCTCATGGAACAGTGCGATCCAACTCATCTCTAGTATTCATGGAAAAACTGATAAAACTGGTGATTACCCTAATGGCAACAAGCTTCAAGACTGTGGAATACTTTATTCACATGAATGGGTAGTAAATGACGACTACGTCTACCTTGGGATAGGAAAAGAGAATGGTCAGATTCACCTCATCATACCTTTTCTAAGAACAAGCTAGGTGAATAGTTATCCACTACTGCTATGAAAATCTGCCCCCATACTGCTCTCGAAAAGCACTTTGGGCTAACTGAGTTCCGCCCAGCTCAGCTAGAGATTATTGAGAACCTCATCGCTGGACAAAACACCCTAGCAACACTACCAACGGGATCTGGAAAATCTCTGACATTCCAGCTTCCCGCCTATTTATTAGAAGGAACAGTCGTAGTCATTTCTCCTCTACTCTCACTGATACGAGATCAGGTGCAGAAATTAGAATTACAAGGAGTGCCTATCTGCCAGATTGACTCTACTCTAAACGAGAATGAACGTGTGGTAAATTTAAAACGGATCGCTAAAGGAGAAATCAGACTCGTCTATACTTCTCCCGAAACACTTTCTTCAAAAGATCTGTTAGAAATTCTGAAACGCATCAAGGTTAGCGTAGTTGCAATCGATGAAGCTCATTGTTTTTCAGAGTGGGGACATAGTTTCAGGCCCTCTTATCTATCACTACCTCAGCTATGTAGAGTGCTCAAGCCCCATGCAATACTAGCTCTTACAGCGACAGCGACAAAGAAAGTAGCCTCCGATATACGCAAAGCATTTAGAATAAAAGTAGCTCAACATATTGCGATATCACCCACCCGGGAGAATCTGAGCTATCATGTTATACCATGTCAGAGTGATGAAAGAGACGATAAGCTAGCATCACTATTGTCTGAACCTGATCACCTGCCAGCAGTGATCTATGCAATGAGACAGGAGCAGTGCGAAGAGATCGCCGGCAAGCTGAGCCAGAAAGGATTTAATGTTAGATTGTATCACGCAGGAATATCTAATGGGTCGCGTATGCAGGTGCAGGACGACTTTATCAATGATAAGGTTGATGTGATAGTCGCCACGATTGCCTTTGGAATGGGTGTGCATAAGGCTAACATTCGTAGCGTCACTCACTACCATTTACCGAAATCTCCAGAAGGCTGGCTACAAGAGAGTGGTCGTGCTGGTCGAGATGGTCACCCAGCAAGAGTGTATCTCTTAGCCTGTGGCGATGACACCATTCCTCTTACTAATTTCTTACGAGCAAGAGAACTTAAAGAAACAACTATCCACAGCCTGTTAGAGACCGTGACTTCACAAGGGAAGATCACTGCTATTCAACCCTATAAAACAAGGGTTGATCTAGAAATACTGCCTTCAACCTTAGATGTCTTGCTAGCTAAAATGGAGCTGAGTAAAATCATACGATATAGTCATAACAGCTGGAGGTATGCTACGATGTGGCAGATCTATGGTCGTATATTTGAACTTAACGATTACCCAAAGCCACATAGAGATGCGATTCAGTTTATCATTGAGAATAGTGCTGATAAGAAGCAAATGTATTACCGCTACGACTTGGATGAATCCAGAGATGAATTCAATATCCCCTCAGAAAAGCTCTATTCGACTCTAGAGGAGATCAAGCAATCAGGCGAGATCCAAGTGAGGTTCTCTGGCTGGCGCAAGCACTATAAAATGCTTAAAGTAGTAGAAAAAGATGAACTCAATGAGATTTCGCAAGACCTATACAAATACCATCAACAACAACTAGTAGATGGCGAAGAAAGACTCCGAGAAGTGAACCGTATAGCGACGACAAAGTCCTGTATTCCTGCACAGTTTGAAAAGTGGTTCGGGGTGCCAGTAGAGGACAGAACGAAAGCTTGCGGTAAATGCTCTTCATGCCTAGGCCATAAAAGGCCACGTAAACTTCCTAAGCAAAAGGACCAACAGATCACTCACGATCATCTGGAGAGAATCAACCAACTTCTGGAGAAAAAAAGCAAACGCTTAAATAGCCCACAAAAGCTGACTAGATTTTTATGCGGAATACCTACACCTTATAATAGGCATTTCTACCTTTATAAGCACTCAGACTTTGGAATGCTAAAAGACCATCATTACAATGATGTTTTAGCACAGTCCTTAGCCCTAGTTTGACCTATTATTGAGGAACAAAATCGCTTTCCTTCTTTTTCTTCTCTGGAGCAGTAGGAACCTTAGATGCCTTAGCTCCCTAATATTTGTAATACTGGTGATAATACAATCTCTATGGTTTCATCATTATACGAAGAATCGACACCCCCATTTCATAAGAGGTTTTAATCAAAATAGATTTTTTTGAGTTCTTAGTTTTCATAGCTTTTGAAAGTAGAGATAAGGCTTCATTTAGTATCTCATTATCTTTTTGTGATCGAACTAACACAGGTGAATTTTTAAATTGCTCTACAAGAATTGTGTCTATTCCTGAAGTGGTCTCGTTAATGTTGCTAGTAAAAAGTTTGTTTTATTAGTAGTTTGCTGATCTTCCTTGAGGCTTGGTTTGTGGTTTTTCTCCGTAGTTGGAGAGGTGGAATGGAGCGTAGCGGAAGGAGCTCAATGGAACCTCTCCAACTACGGTCGTCGCCACCCTAGGCTGCTTTTTGTTGCTGCTCAGAGTAGAGTGACCAAGGAGTGCAATAGCCTAGGTCTTGGTGCTTACGTCGATGATTATAGAACTCCATCCAATCATCGACTAGAGCTCGTAGATCGGTGATGCCATCATAGCTCCAGAGACGCAGTTTCTCGTATTTAATGCTCCGCCAGAGCCGCTCAATAAAGACATTGTCCATCCAGCGTCCTTTGCCGTCCATGCTGATTTCAATGCCGCTACTACTCAACTCAGCCGTCCACTTAGCACTACTAAATTGGCTTCCTTGATCGGTGTTAAATATCTTTGGCTTTCGCCCAGTTAGAGCCATTGCTGATTTCAAAGCGCCGCCGCAGAAGCTACTATCCATCGTATTATTGACTTCCCAGCTAAGCACGGATCGGCTGGGTCAGTCCAGCGAGCAACATACTCATACTCTTCTTCTAATCCATCATCTTCGATCACTACGAATCCTGATGAATACACGGTCATGAAACCACAACACTGACACGGAATATCAGTAATATCTTCGATTTGTTCTATAACTGTCATGATAATTTTAAGCTTGGGCTGTGTAAATGGATGCGATCCCACCGCTAAGTGATTCTTGTCTGGCTTCGGTGTATCCTTGAGTCTCTATGAGATCACGCATGGCTTGACCACTTGGAAAATCCCCTATCGACCCAGCTAGATACGCATAAGCTTCCTTCTCGTTAGTAAGTTTCCCTGCGATAATAGGTAAAATCTTATTCAGATAAAAAGTATACGGCTTCTGTAGCAAACCTTCAGGCTGAGAGAAATCTAACACCAACAGATGTCCACCCGGACGGATCACACGGCGCATTTCTGTTAGAGCCGCTGCGTAGTCAGACATATTTCTCAGACCAAATGCCACGGTGAGGACATCGCAACTGCTATCTTCAAATGGCATATTCATTGCATCCACCACCTGAGTCCGCTTCACACCTCTGCGTGATGCATGTGCAAGCATTTCTGGGCAGAAATCTGAGGCAATCAACTCCGCATCATAACAAACCTTTTGTAGCTCTATCGCTAGATCACCAGTGCCAGTCGCCACATCGAGAATCTTCTCAGGCGCCCACTCCATAACAATCTGGCCCACACGCTTACGCCACATAATGTCTGTACCCATACTCAGCACATGGTTAGTCAGCACATAGCGATCAGCTATCTTGCTAAAAGCGTCTTTTACAAATCCTGGATCTTGCATCGACTTTCGTTATTAATAGTAAAAAATTATTCAGGTAAAATATCGGTATAAACTCCGGGACCACTGTTCGGGATCTCTATTGCATTACAGACTTTTTCGTAAAACTCTCTCGGTCCTACTCCTCCAATCACTCCGTAAACATAGCCGCTTTCTTTAAGCGCTTCCATCGACTTAAAAAGCAATGCCCTTCCAATCCCTGTTCCTCTCGCATCCTCGCCTACACCAGTAGGACCATAGAATCCTTTCGCGGTAGTCTCGATACACGCAAAACCTAAAATTTTCTTATTTCTAGTAGCAATAAAGCAAGTCACTGGCTGTCTAGACATTGCCACCTTCACTTCACTCACCCACTTAGGAGAGAAATGATCGCCCACCCAGTTAGCTACTATGTGACGCTCATAAGCACGAGCTCTACGGAGGGTAATCCCATGCGCTTCCACTTTTTCATAGAGTTCTCTTGAATCAGGTAACTCATAGAGATTTACGATCATGTCTATCATGAGGTTAAACTAATCTGTATTTGAAAACTTACAACCCAAGAAGCTCCATAAATGGCCAAGACTCGATCTCCTCTTGATTCCTAATAACATCAGTAATCACTTCCACACCACACATATCCTCCACAATACCTTTGTTTGTGATAGTTGCCGTGTCTAATTCATCGATCAAATTATTAAATATCATCCCCGCTGGCTCTATCCCACGTGAGCGCATTGCCTCTACTGTTAGAAGTATGTGATTCAGAGCACCTAGTTTATTCCCCACAACGAGAACGACAGGATCACCTATCTCCACAGCAAGCTCAGCCACGCTAAACTTCATCCCATTGATAGGAACCAGCCATCCACCGACTCCCTCAGTAATGACAACCTGATGAGACTCTCTCATAGATTTATAGCCCTCCGTAAGCTCTTGTTTCTCGATAGGTCTATTCTCAAACATAGCAGACACATGAGGAGCTGCTGGTGTCTTCATCCAGACAGGATTAATACGGTCCAACTCAGCATCATCATCAATAGAAATATCTGCTGCCATCGCCATTTCAAGCACATCGTTTCTATCACCACAACAAATTGGTTTATACCCCACTGCGTCGACACGTTCCTGTCTCAATGCTCTAATAATAAGCGAACTTATGTAAGTCTTTCCTGAATCAGTATCCGTCCCTGTAATAAATAAACCGTTAGTCATATCGTTTGTGCCTGCACAGCTAGCACCAATACCACAGCTATGCAACCGTAACTATTCCTGCCTTACTGGTAGATACAACTGGAGAACTAGATTAAAAAAATCCGTCTTTTTTAACCCACATGATAAACCTCTGATCGAAAAAGACGAACCCACCATCGCCACTATGCTTAAAGAAAACGGCTACCACACAGCTTGTATCGGCAAATGGCACCTCGGAATAGGATGGCAGTTCATCAAAGATTTCAAAAAAGACCCTAATGACAAAACCAAACAAGGTCAGGGATGGGACATAGACTATTCAAAACCAGCAGTCACTCCCACCAGTAATGGTTTCGATTATTTCTACGGTATCCAAGCCTCACTTGACATGGCTCCCTACGTCTATATCGAAAATAAATTAGCCACAAAACCAGCCACAGTCACTAAGGCATTCTTCCGTAAAGGAGCTTCTCAAGACGACTTCGAGGCCAACCAATGTCTCACACAATGGGCAGACAAGTCTGTTGAATACATCAACCAACGAGCAAAGGAAAAAGTTCCCTTTTTCCTCTACCTACCACTCACCTCACCGCACACACCTATCGTCCCTAGCAAGACCTGGAAAGGAAAATCAGACATCGGTAAATATGGTGACTTCCTAATGGAGACTGATTGGGTCATAGGACAAGTATTAGGGGCACTCGATAGAAATAAACTAAGTGATAATACTCTCGTTATTTTCACAACAGACAACGGTTGCTCACCAGCCGCAGGAATTCCAAAACTGCAAAAGCAAGGTCACTTCCCCAATGGCAAACTTCGTGGGCACAAGGCGGACATTTACGAAGGTGGACACCGCATCCCATTCATCGTCCGCTGGCCAGGTAAAATCAAGCCAAGCACTGAAACCTCAAGACTCACATGCCAAACGGACATCACTGCGACTATTGCAGAGGTGTTAGATCATAAATTAGCAGATAATGCTGGGGTCGACAGTGTGTCTTTCCTAGCCACACTAAGCGACACATCCGCTACAGAACGCACAGCTATTATCAGCCACTCTATCAACGGTTCATTCGCTATCCGAGAAGGTAAATGGAAGCTGATCCTCTGTAAAGGATCAGGTGGATGGAGCACACCAAAGCCAGGCAAAGCAAAAAAAGGCGTCCCAGCCACGCAACTCTACAATCTCGAAAATGACCTCAAGGAAGCAAATAACCTGATAGAAAAACACCCTGAAATAGCGAAACGACTTGAAGCTCTTCTCAAAACCTACGTTGACAATGGTCGTAGCTCTACAGGTGTGCCTCAAAAGAATGATGGAGCAGTAGATATATCACCTAAGCAGTAAGTTCCTGAGCACTCTAAAAAACAAAACCTTCAGAGCTGTATACTCTAGTTTCGACACACTCTGCCAGTAAGCAGCCACATTCGCCCCAGACGGAATAGTCACCGTCTGGTATTAGGCTTAATCAATAACTAAAACTGGGCAATCTCTTCATCGCTCAGCTCGCGAAAATCTCCAGTTCCGATTCCCTCTAAGCTAATCCCACCAACTCTCTCTCTGTGGAGCTTGGTGACTCGGTTACCCATAGCCCCAAACATCCTCTTCACCTGGTGATACTTGCCCTCTGTGAGAGTCAGTCTCCCTTTCTTAAGTCCCAGTATCTCAAGCTTTGCGGGCTTAGTTGCTTTAGGTTCGTCGCGGAGTCGCACACCATTAGCAAATTCCTCCACATACGATTCTTCCATAGGAATCACAGTCTCTAAAAGATACACCTTTTCACAGGTGTATTTAGGAGAAGTCACCCTATGTGACCACTTACCATCACTAGTGATCAGCACCAGTCCAGTAGTATCCTTATCCAGTCTCCCCGCTATGTGTAATTCTTTATGCGTATAACCATCTAGAAAATCTAAGACCGTGTCTTGTTCCTCATCTTGGGTAGCACAGATCACACCGTTTTTCTTATTCATCACTAGGTATACTTCACCACATTCTTCCAGTACTTCTCCGTTGATACTAACCACGTCGCTGACCCTGACCTGTAGAGCTTGGCTCTTAGTCATCTTACCATTCACTTCTACTCTACCACTCTTGATCGCCATTTTTGCGAGTGATCGTGTGGCTTCAGAATGGGTCGCTATGTATTTGTCTAATCTCATCTGCCCCCCTTCTAGCTTCAACCCTCTATTACACAACTAGAAAAAACTTGCCAAAACTTGCCAAAACTCTATTCAACATGTTTCTTTCCTCCTTTCCCATTTTTACAAGGTTCTTTATTAAACTTTGAAGTCAGCTTATTTTTCCACGATGAGAATTTATGAATTGGGTAATTTATCCTATAATTGATCTGATGCCATTTAATTGATTGCAAATTCTAGTTAGAAAGCTAGCTTGCAGATCCATCGTCCTCTGGGTGATCGCTGTTAGTGCCGCAAGGTAATGGCAGAGGAAAGTCCGGACACCATAGGGCAACGCTCCTCGTGAAGAACGAGGGATGTTAGGAAGAAACGTCTAGCAGACGGACAGTGCAGCAGAGAGAAGACCGCAACGCTTCTTCGGAGGCATGTAAGGGTGAAAGGGTGGGGTAAGAGCCCACCGCTTGCAGAGCGATCTGTAAGGCAAGGTAAACCCAGCGTGGTGCAAGACACAACAGAGGAAGAGTGCCCACTCGATCAGTATCCTCGGGTAATAGTCGCATGATCATTGCAAAATGACGCTTTGCTCGCAAGAGCTGAGAAGACAAATGGTCACACATTTCTGGTGTCAAAACCAGGGAGGACAGAATCCGGCTTATAGGGGGGCGATGGATCTTTTTTTAACAGTAGGCAGTAGGATAATAATGAGTCACGGGCTTACTCTCCTAGATCTGACCACAGTTAATACTTTGGTTCATTTCTAGTGCAGGGTTCGCCTCGCTCGTGTGTCCTACGACGATCGCAGGAACTCCAGCTACTGTTGTATGAGGAGGGACATCTTCGAGCACAACACTTCCTGCTCCGATTTTAGCTCCAGTTCCAATCTCTACTCGACCTAAAATTTTAGCTCCTGCTCCGATCATAACGCCACTACGGACAATAGGATGCCTGGATCCTTTCTGCTTACCTGTTCCTCCTAGAGTCACTTCGTGGAGGATCGACACATTATCTTCTACAATAGCGGTTTCACCCATAACTACACTGGTAGCGTGATCGAGCATAAGACCACAGCCGACACGAGCAGCAGGATGGATGTCTACACCAAAGATTTCACTGGAAATGCTCTGGAAATATAAAGCCAACGATTTTCTATCCATCACCCACAAGTGATGGGAGATCCGATAGGTAGTAATTGCCATAAATCCTTTGTAAAACAACAGTGGCTCTAGCATTGAATGACAAGCTGGATCTCGTTCGAAAATAGCCTGTATATCAGTGATAGCACTGAGTGTGATGTTTCTGCTATTCTTTAGAACATCGAACAATAATGGATAGAGTTCATCCTTTGTCATATCTTCACGAGCGAGCTTACTAGCAAGGCGTGCTGACAGTGAACTGAAAAGACACTGATGAGAGAGCACTACTTCAGTGAGTAACTTACGAAGCTGTGGCTCTTTATCAGCAAGAACAGTAGCCTGATGATGGATCTCTTTCCAGATTTCATCTATGTTTATATCAGTAGGCTGACACAGTGTGACGTTATTGGTGCTAGATTTTTCTTTCATGTAAAGATTAGATGTCGATGTGAAGATTTCTCAGAAACATAGAATATGCCTGTCGAGCAATGGTGCAACTCTCAAAGCGTGCTAATGACAAGACTGTTACACGACTAGACCAAATTGCGCAATGCGAAGACGTGTCTGCAAACTTTTTAGTTCAGATCATGAACTACCTAAAAAACTCAGAAGTAATTCAAAGTAAGAAAGGTAAGGTCGGTGGGTATTTCCCAGAAAAATCTTCTGATGACATTACTTTATATGACATTGTGGCAGCTGTAGAGCCTTCCATGGTGACTAAAATAGTAACTCAGACTGGAGAATCAGCCAATGAAGTAGCTGCAGCATGAGTAGAAGTGAATAGCCGGTTCACAAATAGTCTAAAAGAAACTACATTAACGATGCTTGCAGGACAGGATAACGAAATAATGTTCTATATCTAGTTTTCGAAAACCAAACTCAGTAGATTACGCTCTAATACGAGCTTGTTCTCCCCAACGACAACTCACATAGGGAGTGTGGAAAAGATGATCTTTTGCTAAGAAACTATTTAATACTCTTGAATTCAACTAATCAACGCAACTTTTGATGGGCAGGAAGTAAACTGTTAAATCGAAAAGGGAAAGGTCCGAAAACCCTTCCCTGTTGATTCAGTAATCACTTCAGATAATGGTAAAGAGTTCACCCGCCATCAGGAGATAGCAAAAGCATTAGAAATTGACTTCTTTTTTGCACATCCCTATCATAGCTGGGAAAGAGGATCTAACGAGAACCTCAACGGCATAATCCGCCAATACATACATCCAAGAGACAAATAAAATGCAAAACAATTCAACTGAATACCCTACCAAGGATACATTCCTCAGACCCCTTCTCGAACAAGCAAAGGTATCCCCTATCTCGCGTAAAACGACGGTGCCATCACTCTTGGACAAATTAAATTTACCAGACGAAATTAGAAATCTAAAACTCAAGAGTGGTCAAAATCAAATGGCGAACCGTGCGAGTTGGGCAATGACCTTATTGGTCAAGGCAAAGTTCATTGAGAAGCATTCCACAGAAAAATTTACCTATCAAATCACTACCGCTGGACGTGAATACTTGAGACAACACCAAGGAGCAATCACATCTCAAGATCTCTGCAAAGTTGATGGTTACCAAGAGGCTTGGAAGGCTGCTAGTGAAAAGAATAGACAGAATAGACAGAATAAACAACTCGTTGAGCCTTCTCCTACTATAGGTAACAGCACACCTGATGCTCTTATCGACGATGCTACATCCGAGCTAGATGAAAACTTACGGACTGATCTACTAGAAAACCTACTGAACACTAACCCTTACCACTTTGAACAAATCGTCATCGATGTGCTTGTTGCTATGGGCTACGGCGGCTCAAGAGAAGAAGCATCACAAGTCACCCAGAGATCCAATGATGGAGGGATCGACGGCATCATCAACGAAGATCGACTAGGTCTCGATGTCATCTACGTCCAAGCAAAGCGTTACAAGAACCCAGTCGGTCGAGTCGATGTGCAAAACTTCGTAGGAGCCCTCGCTGGAAAAAAAGCCCACAAAGGCATCTTCATCACTACTAGCAACTACAACAGCAACGCTATCGAATTCGCAGCAACAGTTCAACAAAAGATCATCCTCATCGATGGTCATCGTCTCGCTGATCTCATGATAGCATGCAACGTAGGCGTCTCTACCGAACGCACAATCGAAATCAAACGTCTCAATACCGATTACTTTGAAAACAACTAGATTCCGCTTCCATCCCCTCAAGTGATCACCTAGGATAAGCTTTGTGCCTCCTGCTAGTCCTTAGTGCATGCTAAATCATCAACAGTTTTTTCTGGAATGTTAATAGTTCTCGTTCATCTTTCATGTAGTAGAACATTCTACGCCTCTTCATGAAACAACTTTTCACTATACAAGACCTTAACGACGAGGTCTGCGACTCTGACAAAATCATCCTCGTTCCCACCATGGGAGCACTCCATATAGGACATTTCTCTCTCATTAAAAACGCTAAGAAAATTGCTCAACAATACGGTGACAATGGAAAAGTCGCTGTGAGTATTTTCGTCAACCCTATACAGTTCGACCGAGCTTCAGACCTCGATAACTACCCACAGTCTATCGATGCGGATCTTGCCCACTGTGACCGATTCGGAGTAGACTACATATTCACTCCTGACAGCTCAGAGATCTACCAGAATGATCGCTCTATCCACATCTCTGAAAATTCTTTATCTTCCTTACTCTGTGGAGCGACAAGACCTGGACACTTCGATGGTGTTTGCACAGTCATCACAAAGCTCTTTAATCTCTTCCAACCAGTTGCCGCAATCTTCGGCCAAAAGGACTATCAACAGCTCGCTATCATCAAGCGGCTTGCTAAAGATCTGAATTTTCGCACAGAAGTTATCGGAGCAGAAACGATTAGAGCTGAATCTGGACTAGCTCTCTCCTCAAGAAACCTCAACCTAACAGAGGCTTCAATGTCACAGGCTCCATTCATCCGCTCAGCAATGCTCGCAGCAAAATCCGTTTACGACAAAGGTGAAACATCTGCAGACAGAATATTAGCCGCGTTCAGACTTCATTTAGCCAAACATGCACCAATTTCCAAGATAGACTACATAGAATGTGTCTGCGCAGTTACGCTCAAAGCTCTAGACACTGTCGATAAACCAGCTGTGATCGCTACCGCGGTCTTCTTTAAGCAGGTTCGTCTCATCGATAATATCGTTCTCTAACAAAACTTACACCCAATCATCATGACTTCAGACTTCCTCGTTATCGGCTCCGGCATTTCAGGCCTCTCCTTCGCCATCCATGCGGCTGATCACGGTAAAGTCACCGTCATCACTAAAGGTAAAGCCATCGAGTCCAACACAGCTTGGGCACAAGGCGGAATCTCCGCTATCCTCGATAAAACCCTGCGTGAAGATGGCGATAACTACGAATCACACGTCGCAGACACACTCGATGCTGGCTCTGGCCTCTGTAAGGAAGACGTAGTACGTAAGATTATCCAAGATGGGACAGAAACCATCGTAGATTTAGTCAATTCTGGGGTAGAGTTTGACCGAGATCATAAAGACAACACTCACTACGCTCTAGGAAAAGAAGGCGGTCATTCACAGCGTAGAATCCTCCACTGTAAGGATAGCACTGGCTTAGAAATAGCTAATGCTCTCATTGAAACTGCTAACAATCATCCTAACATTACCATTTTAGAAGAACACTTCGCCATCGACCTCATTACTACTGCCAAACTAAGTATAGCTACTGAGGATAAAATAGTAGGTGCTTACGTGCTCGATGAAGCGTCTGGTAAAGTAAAAATCTTCCATTCAGACAGAGTTCTACTAGCAACAGGTGGATGCGGTAAAGTCTACCTCTACACAACAAACCCAGACAGTGCTACTGGCGATGGATTAGCCATGGCCTGGAGATCAGGAGCCACTGTGGCGAATATGGAATTCATCCAGTTCCACCCTACTTGCTTCTATAATCCATCAGCCACAGGAATCGAGGCTAGATCCTTTCTCGTATCAGAGGCTGTGCGTGGTGAAGGCGGAATTCTCATCAACGAGAAAGGCCATGAATTCACTAAAGATCACGACCCTCGAGGCTCCCTCGCTCCCCGTGATATCGTGGCTAGAGCAATTGACTATGAGATTAAAAAAACCGGGGCAGCCTGCGTATTCCTCGATGTCACTCATAAGCCAAAAGGATTTATGAAGAAGCGTTTCCCCCATATTTATAACACCCTCATAAGCTTCGGTCACGATTGTGAAAAAAATCCGATCCCCGTCGTCCCCGCGGCACACTACCAGTGTGGTGGAGTCTCGACAGATGTCGATGGACGCACCACGATCCGCGGATTATTCGCAGTAGGAGAAGTCGCCTGCACTGGCCTCCACGGAGCCAATCGCCTAGCTTCAAACTCACTATTAGAAGGAAATGTAGTCGCAAGAAGATCACTCCAAGCAATCTTGAAAACCTACCCTCTCGATAAAGTTAGCTTCACGACCCCTCCTATCCCAGCTTGGGAAGCAAGAAACACCACACCCCCTGATGAGCAGGTCCTCATTTCCCATAACTGGGACGAGATCCGACGTCTGATGTGGGACTACGTATCGATCGTCCGCACCGACAATCGTTTACAGAGAGCATCACGTAGACTCAGAAACTTACGTAAAGAAGTGCGAGAATTTTACTGGGGAAACAGTGTAAACTCAGATGTCCTCGAACTTCGTAACCTAGTAGCCACTGGCATGCTTATTGTAGACTGTGCTATACGACGAAAGGAATCCAGAGGCATTCATTACACTCTAGATTATCCAGAAAAAAATAATGCCTTTTTACATGACACGGAGCTCAGACGGTTCTAAATTACTTTAATTCTAAATAAATATATCATTATGAAAAACACCCTAAATCTAACAGCAATAGCAACGATCGCTACATTCTCCGCACTCACTCCAGTAGCTCAGGCTCACTGTGAAGTCCCCTGTGGCATCTATTCTGACGACACCGTCTTCACTGATCTCCACACTCACTTGAATACTATCGAAAAAGCGATGGAGCAAATCAATGAACTCTCAAAAGAGCCTACTAAGAATGCGAACCAACTAATCCGCTGGGTTAACAACAAAGAAATCCACGCATCTAAGATCCAGGAAGTAGTCGCTCAATACTTCCTCACTCAACGCATCAAACCAGAGGAGGCAACGAAGGATAAGAACGCCTACATACTCAAGCTTACTCAACTTCACCAAATCACAGTGCTCGCGATGAAGTGCAAGCAAACGACTGATCTTGAGAAAGCACATAAGCTTCACAATGCTATCGACGCATTCAGTAAGACCTATAAAGTAAAAAAGTAGATTCCTCTCTAAGTTTTCTATCCTCCCAGCCGTTCTAATTATAATCACTACGTAATGAATTTCTCCGTCGCTAAAAATATCATCATCCCGTCACTCGTTGGCGGCTCACTTCTCATGGGAGTAGTCTCGTGTAAGGAAGTTCCCACTGAAATCCCAGAACCTGTCACTGCTCCAGTTCCAGAGAAAGCTCCTGAAGAAGTAGTGACTGAACCAGTAGCTAAGCCTGAGAACGATAAAAAAGAACTCCAGGTCGTCAAAATATCTGAGAATATCTATCAGCTAGGTAAGATCACATTAAATAAAAAGACCAGAGAGATCATGATCCCAGCTACGGCTGAGATAGTGGGTGAAGAAATTGTAGAATATTTACTAGTCAGCTCTCAGGGAAAAATCCATGAGAGTCTCCTTATCACTGATGCTAGACCTAGTAATGTAAACATTGCATTCAAACTACTAGGTTATCAGGAAGCTAAGCACTTGTTCCGCAAGGTCAACAAGGACTTCCAACCACAGGAAGACTACGAAACCGCAACCGATGAAGAAAAGAAGAAGTCAAAATTTCACGTCAAAGTCTCATGGAAAGAAAAGGGTGAGGACAAGTCTTACGTAGTTGAGGAACTCGTTTTAAACCCACAAAACGATGAACACTTAGAATCCACTCCTTGGGTCTATGGCGGATCATTCATCTATAAAGGAACTTATGTAGCAGATCAGAATAACGATATCTTGGCCATCTTCACAGACAGAACAGCAGTCGCAAACTACGCTGGTGCAGGTAGAGAAGACGACACTCTTTGGAGGCCTAACAGTAAGCTTTTACCAAGACACGGAACAGCAGTAACCATTACTCTGACTCCTCACATAGAAAAAAATAACACTGAATAAATATTATGACAACATTCATTACTACTAGCATCACTGCCGCATGTCTTTCACTAGGTATATCAGCTCAGGCGAATAAAGAAGCACCCTATCTCTCACTCAAACTAGAGATGGAAAATGCGATCAGGACTGGTAACAGTTACTTAAAATCTCAACAGAACGCCGAAGGCTACTGGAAAGAAGAAAGCATCCCAGCCTATACAGCTCTTGCTATATCGGCAGCAATGCGTGAGCCAAACCTTGGTGACAAGACTCCAGATCACATTGAAAGCGCCTACACTTGGCTACTCACTAACCAGAAACCCTCAGGAGCTATCTTTGGAAAAGGATTAGCCACTTATAACACTGCCACTGGCATCATGGCTCTCGCCGCATCTGGCGATAAGTCACACGTCCAGCCTATCCTCAAAGCCCGTGCATACCTCATCGGTCTGCAGGCAACAGATAATAAAGATAAGAAAATGAATGGAGGCATCGGCTACGGAGGAAGATTCCCACACTCTGATATGTCTAACACCTACCTTTCTATCGAGGCGCTGAAAATTTCAGAAAGCTTCGCTAAAGATGGAGAAAATGGTGAGCAGCCAGATCTCGACTGGGACAGCGCACTCAAGTTTATCAGTCGCTGCCAAAACTTACAGGAAACCAATGATCAGCCAGACACAGGAACCGACGGCTCACTTTTTTACTTCCCTGGCGACTCTAAAGCGGGAAAGCAAAAGAATGCAGACGGCACAGAAACTCACCGAGGCTATGGCTCTATGTCCTATGCTGGACTCCTCTCCATGATTTATGCAGATGTAGATCATGATGATATTAGAGTGAAAGCTGTCTCAAGCTGGCTCAGTAATAACTTCTCTGTCGAAGAAAACCCAGGACTCGGACAACAAGGTCTCTACTACTACTACAATGTCATGGCTAAAGGCCTCAGTGCTGCCAACATCGATACACTCAAGACCAAAGATGGTAAAGAGATCGACTGGCGCAAAGAACTAGCCACTAAGATCCTCACCACTCAACGTGAAGACGGATCATGGACTAATGCCAACGGACGCTGGTGGGAAAACCAACCTGAACTAGTCACAAGCTACGCAGTTCTCACCCTAGAGACAATCCACGCTTCTATCCCGAAGCCTGCTAAGTAATTACTAAATACATGTTTCATAAACATCTCAGCTACCAAGGCATAATGCCTCGGTAGCTTTTTTATTTTCTGATATTTGATTATAATTTTTGTGGTAAGCTTAAATCTCTACAGATTCTCTCTCACCACGACATACCTATCCCTCGCACAGCGTAATGTAAGCAATAAAAATGATATTGCTGGGTTAGGGCTGACTTTGGTGGATTATTAAAGTCCCACGTAGCACCTAGCGAGACGGTTCAATAAGGACAACTACTGGCTACCAATACAGGTTGCCTTTAGAAAAAATAATCAATACAAATGCCTAATGACCTTGACGGGTATTGATCACTACCTTGGATTCCACTAATAAACGCAACTTTTGATGGGCAGGAAGTAAACTGTTAAATCGACAAGGGAAAGGTCCGAAAACCCTTCCCTTTTGATTCAGTCATTACTTCACTGTTGCTCGATCAAAAGATAAAGTGATCTCATTAATGTTGCTAGTAAAAAGTTTGTTTTATTAGTAGTTTGCTGATCTTCCTTGAGGCTTTGCTTGTGGTTTTTCTCCGTAGTTGGAATGGAGGGAATGGAGGGAATGGAGCGTAGCGGAAGGAGCTCAATGGAATCTCTCCAACTACGGTCGCCGCCACCCTAGGCAGCTTCTTGTTGCTGCTCAGAGTAGAGTGACCAAGGAGTGCAATAGCCTAGGTCTTGGTGCTTACGTCGATGATTATAGAACTCCATCCAATCATCGACTAGAGCTCGTAGATCGGTGATGCCATCGTAGCTCCAGAGCCGCAGTTTCTCGTATTTAATGCTCCGCCAGAGCCGCTCAATAAAGACATTGTCCATCCAGCGGTCTTTGCCGTCCATACTGATTTCAATGCCGTTACTACTCAACTCAACCGTCCAATCAGCACTGCTCAATTGACTTCCTTGATCGGTGTTAAATATCTTCAGCTTATCCCCCATGTTAGACTAGCAAATCTACTAACAATTCATTGGCTCCGTTTCCTGGGACCACTTCAATACAACGTCAAAGATATTGAATAATCTACAAGTAATCGACCATCCAATAATATTAAAAAACACACCGTGCTATATCCAGCACAGTGTGTTTTTAGTAAGTGAGTAAATCACTCATTACTCATTGATCCCTAACACCTCGCAATCCAAGTTCTCTACCTTTTTAATTTGTAATATAAAATAAAACAGTCTTTTATCATCTGGCATAGATAAATTATTCATTTGGCTCCGCTTGAAATATATCACGCATAAAACTTTACAGACTAACTAACCAATACAGAATGGAAACAACCACTATACCAACAAGCCCAACTCCGACTAACAGCACCAGCCTTCCAGCTGACGATGTTGCTGCAATCGATACCCTAGGCGTATCATACAAAGCCTTTAAAGAAGAGATCGCTAAGGTCATCATCGGACAAGAAGTAGTCGTCGAACAGCTCGCTGTCGCACTATTCGCTAAAGGTCACGCTCTCCTGATGGGTGTCCCTGGACTAGCTAAGACTCTTTTGGTGTCCTCAGTAGCACAAACTCTAGAATTGAACTTCAACAGAATTCAGTTCACTCCCGACCTCATGCCGTCTGACATTACAGGAACAGACATTATTCAGGAAGATGAGAATGGTCACAGACAGTTTCAGTTTATCAAAGGTCCTATCTTTTCAAACTTACTATTAGCGGATGAAATTAACCGTGCACCAGCTAAAACTCAGGCAGCGATGCTCGAGGCCATGCAGGAGCACCACGTAACTGCTCTAGGTAAGAAATACGACCTCAAGCCACCGTTCTTCGTTCTAGCAACACAGAACCCAGTAGAGCAAGAAGGAACCTACCCTCTTCCAGAAGCACAGCTTGACCGCTTCATGTTTCTTATCAATGTGGACTACCCTACTGCAGCTGAAGAAAAACGCATCGCTCGTGAAACTACAGGCGCAGCAAAATCAGCTCTCAAGACAGTTCTAACAGGTGAGCAAGTAATCGAATACCAAGACCTCATTCGCCGCGTCCCAGTCCCAGATCACATTTATGACTATGCTGTAGAAATCGTTCGTAAAACACGTCCAGATCTCGACACAACTCCTGATTGGGTAAAGCAGAACGTAAGCTGGGGTGCAGGTCCTCGTGCCGTTCAGTATCTCATCCTCGGTGCTAAATCTCGTGCAGCACTACATGGTTCATACATGGCTCGCATGGAAGACATCGAAGCGGTAGCTAGACCAGTGCTCGGCCACCGTGTCCTCACTAACTTCGCAGCAGAATCTCAAGACATGAATTCTAATAAGGTAGTCGATCGCCTCATTCAGGAAATGAGATAATCGCTATTTAATAATCATTACTATGAAATTTGCTGTAATCTCTCGGCGGTGCAATAGCTATGGGGATCTCCTCTCGAGGATCCCGCTATAGTGCTAATGGAGAAACTTTTGCAACAATTGTCTGTATCGTAATGATTCTTGGATTAATAAGAGCAATGAGTAAAGAAACCGCAGAATGGTGGAATAACAAAAGTAAGTGAAACGTCAAACGCGATGACTTATTAAAACAAAAAAATGGATTATTCTTTTTTAGACTATCAAGCTATCGCTCGTTTAGGGGCAATACCGATTGAAGCACGTCAGCCTATGCTGGGAAATGCTGCTGGTCGCCACCGCTCACCGTTGCGTGGTTCTTCAGTAGAATTCGCCGAGTATCGTAAATACGTGCAGGGCGATGACACCAGACGACTAGACTGGAAGGCATACGCCCGATCAGATAGATACTATATTAAAGAATATGAAGCTGATACTAACCTCAGAGCCTACATGTTTGTGGACTCTAGTGGATCAATGGACTTCAGCTTCGATTCCATTACAAAAATTGAATTTGCCAGAAAAATTGCGGCCACCCTATCTTACCTCGTAGTAGATCAAGGTGACGCAGCTGGACTCTCTCTATGTAATGAGAAAACCCATCTAGAAATACCTCCTAGACGTAAGGCATCACACATTCAAAAAATCTTCACTAGCCTGAACAGCATCAAGCCAAAAGGTGAAACTGGTCTGGTTCAAGGACTGCATGACATTGCAGAAAAAATTGGTTCTCGTGCCATGATTGTTGTATTCTCAGATTTCTTCTGCGATATCGACGAACTCACTGATGCACTACAACACCTGAAACATAAGAAACATGATGTGACATTATTCCATCTCATGGATCCACAGGAAATTGATTTCAAGTTCGAGCGTCCACATCGCTTCGTAGACATGGAAGATAACACTTCAGTCGTTGCAGAGCCTACCATCATCGCTGACGAGTATCATGAAGCAGTGAAAGAGTTCCTAGGACAGATCAAAAAATCAGCACACGATGCAAATGTCGCCTACAGACTGATCCGCACTGATGAGAACTACGAAGATATTCTCGCAGAATTCCTGATAGACCGCATTCCTAAAGGAGGGAAAGCATAATGACATTTCTAAATCAACCAATACTCTGGCTACTCTTCACAGCTGCTATCCCAATCATCATTCACCTGCTCAACCGACGCAGGCACCGCACCGTAAAATGGGCGGCTATGTCTTTTATTCTCAAGGCAACAAGAGAATCAAGAGGTAAGAAGAATCTCAAACACCTCATTATTCTTACAGCTAGAACACTGGCTCTAGCTGCACTCGTCTTTGCAATCGCTCAGCCACTCATTGGTGGATTCCTCGGTTGGGGAGGCAGTAAATTAGACACCGTTGTTCTCGTCCTAGATCGCTCACTTTCCATGGAGTCAGAAACTGGTCTCGACGGAATTTCCAAACGTGAAGAAGCTATTTCTCAGATTCAGAGCACTCTAAAAGAGCTAGGTAATCCAAACCTAATCCTCATAGATTCAGCCTCTGGTCAAATTCAAGAAATCCGAAATCCTGAAACTCTCAGCATCATCTCCCAAGCAGCAGCCTCTGACACAAAGGCAGATATTCCTAGCCTAGTAGACACCGCTGTTAATCATGTGCTAGCTAATAATACTGGTAAAACAGAGATCTGGGTTTCATCAGATCTACAGCGCACTAACTGGCAGACTGATTCATCACGTTGGGAAATGGTCCAGTCAGGCATTGCAAGTAGCAAGCAGAAACCTAAAATTCGAGTCCTCGCTCTCACAGCAAAACAAGCTGACAATAAGTTCGTCAGTATCAATGAAGTAAAACGCAGAGGTAACACAATCCTCCTCGACTTCAATATCTCTCGTGTAGACGCGACTAAAGAAGTTCTTGTAGATGCGAGTATCTTCCTGAACGGTAAAGAATACAAAGTAGACAAATATTCACTCACTGGACAACGTGTCATGCTTCAAGAGTCATTAGACCTCAGTAACGAGCCTCTCTCTGGCTACGGTTACATCTCCATCTCACCTGATGGAAATAACCGAGATAACAACACATTCTTCGCCTACGGTGAAGCAACACCGTCAAATACTCTGATCGTTACAGAAGATGGTGAGTCACTTGAATCACTTGAGAAGGCATCAGCCTTACCAGGATTTGATCATCAAAACGCGGAGAACATCGAGCCTCATCAGCTAGATAGCGGTAAACTACAGAAAACCTCCATGGTGATCTGGCAAGCGCCACTTCCTAAAGACTCCAACGCAAAAATCCTCAATAGATTCATCGAACAAGGTGGATCAGTGATATTTTTCCCTCCAAGCGAAAATTCTGACACACAGTTTGCTGGAATCAGCTGGGGAGAGACCCAAAAGTCTCCTAGAGGCGAATACTTCATTATCTCGGAATGGAATGAAGATGAAGGTCCTCAGAGAAACTACAACAACGGCGAAACAGTCCCACTAGAACAGCTCCACTCGATCCAGCGTAGAGTAATCCAAGGAGACATCACTCACCTAGCCAGCTGGGACGACAGCTCCACAGCAATGGGCAGAGTCATCCAAGGTCAAGGCACAGCTTATTTTATCAATACTCTGCCTGACAGACGTTGGTCAGATCTTGATACTGGCGGAATCATTGTTCCTGTGTTTCAAAACATGCTCCAAGTCGGTAATAAACGATTTGGTTCATCCTACTTTTCAGATACTGGTAAAAACTCACCTATCGCAGATCAGGCTGACGACATCGTCTCAGTTATCGATAATAGCAAAGTCAACGAGCACTACTTTATCGAAAAAGATGGGGTAAACAGCCAGCCTCTCTATTTAGCAGGTGTTAAGCGTATCGGAGAAAGAGTCCTAGCGACTAATCGTCCAGAATCTGAAGACGACTGGTCAATGATCGAAGAACAAGATCTCGACACCATCTTCAAAGACACTGAATACAGCCTATTTAGTAACTCTGGTGATCAAGATACATCCACTACGGAACGTATCTGGCAGATCTTTCTCATTGCCGCACTCATCTTCCTAATCATCGAGGCCCTACTCTGTCTTAATAAGACAACTAAGAACCAAGCTAAAGCTCTGAAAAGAGTCAACGCAAACTAATCTCCCTATTTTAACTATCTCACTAACTTCATGTCTTTCAGCTTCTCAAATCTGGTATTTTCTCCTAGCTCAGGCCTTTTCTATACTGGGGTCATCGCTTTGCTGATTATCGGAACACTCTGCTTTACTGCTTGGAAAAGAGCAAGCACTAAACCTATCAGGACTGGTTTGCTTGAACTTCTTCGTTTTCTCATTGCCACCGTCATCGTCCTCATGCTTTGGAAACCAGAGTGGTGCACGATCATCCACCCAGAAGACAACCCAGAAATTGCTATTCTATGGGATGGCTCAGGCTCCATGTCCACTCAGGATGTGCAGCTACCAGCTTGGTTAGATGCTGAAAAATCACTCACAACTAGAGCGGACTACGCAAAAAGACTTGTAGAAGCTCCCTTCTGGAAACCACTGGAAAAAGATGGTAAGGTAAAACTATTCTTCAGTGATTTTAGCTCTATCCCAGAAGACATAAAACTGGAAGACAAAGGCAAACGTGGATCTGACTTACGTAGCCCCCTTGAGAACCTGGTAGATAATCATGACAATCTCAGAGCTGTGATCTTACTTTCTGACGGAAGCCACAACATTCCATCCGACTCGAGTAAAGGCTCATCATCTCCAACAGTAGCAGCACAACAGCTACTCCTCAAAAACACTCCCCTTTTTACTGTCCCAATAGGTGCTGAAACTAGTCTGCCTGACCTTGATCTGATCAGTTTCTCTGCACCTGAATACGGCATTGTAGGAGAGTTTGTCCAGATTCCTTACTCTATCCAATCATCTCTCGACAAAGATATCCGCACTACAATCACTCTTAAAGATGAGACTAGTGCACCTAAGATTGATACGATTACGATACCTGCGAACAAAACATATCATGGATCTATCCTCTGGCAGCTCAATAAAGAAGGCGACACTAAGCTCACTCTATCAGTCCCAGTGGCAAGAGGCGAACTCAATGCCCGCAACAACAACCAGAGGTTTAATATCGGAGCAAAGAAGGAATCAATCCGAGCATTAGTGATTGAGACCATTCCTCGTTGGGAATATCGTTTCATCCGTAATGCCCTCTCCAGAGACCCAGGTGTCAAAGTAGATTGCCTCCTCCTCCACCCAACTATCGGTAAAGGTAACGGCCCAGACTACATCCAAGAATTCCCGGATAAGCTAGAAGATCTGCAAAAATACGATGTTATCTTTTTAGGAGATGTCGGTGTCGGTAAAGATCAGTTAACCAAAGAACAAGCTAATCTCCTTGCTGGACTAGTAAAAGAACAAGCCAGTGGAATTGTCTTTATCCCTGGACCTCAAGGGAACCAAGCGACTCTAACAGGAACAGAACTTGAGAAGATCATCCCAGTGATCATTGATCCTAAACATCCAAAAGGTCTCACAGACCCTACTCCATCACCACTTAACCTCACTAAGAGTGGTAAGTCATCACTACTCACTCTCTTAGGTAAGAACGAAGCTGAAAACCCAAAGATCTGGCGTAATCTACCTGGATTCCACTGGTTCTCAGCCGTGCAGAAGATCAAGGCTGATGCCACCGTCCTAGCCACTCACCCGAATAGAACGAACTCATACGGATCTGTTCCCCTACTTGTCACTAAGCAAGCAGGTAGCGGTAAAGCTCTTTTCCTAGGCCACGACTCGGCTTGGAGATGGCGCCGTGGTGTAGAAGATCTCTATCACTTTAGATTCTGGAAAAATGTAGCTCGCTGGATGTCTTATCAGCGTAACATGGCCGCTGGTGAGAGAATCCGCCTCTACAGAACTCCTGATAGACCAAAACCAGGCGACACTGTAACACTCAGTGCCAACGCATTTGATGCCAACGGAGTTCCACTGCGTGAAGGTGATGTTGAAGTAGAAATCACAGACCCGAATGGTGATAAATCTACAAAAATATTAGAACGCACTGATGGAACATGGGGAGCATTCACAGGACGATTTGTGATCAAGCAACCAGGTGAGTGGAAAATCACTGCCAAAATCGAAGATGACCCAACAGCTAAGTCAGTATCAGCGACAGTCATATCAATAGGTCAAGAGCTAGAGAAGATAGGTAAGCCGACTAATCCTAATCTGCTGAACGAAATGGCTAAAATCACCAAAGGTAAAATGATCCAGCCAGATCAACTCAACAAGATCAGCGATATTATCAGCGCCTTACCGATTAAGAAGTCCATTGAGACTCGATATCCTATATGGGCCCACATCGCTCTTCTGATAGCGTTGATCGTCCTGCTTGCGATGTTCTGGACTGGACGTAAGCTAAACGGAACATTCTAAGGAACACTGGCCATAAATAACCAGTTCTCCAATCAATAATCATCCTGCCTTATCTCATCATTGAGATAAGGTTTTTTCGCCTAAATCTAGCGGCTATTGATACCCTTCAATGACCTCAATAAACCCTTGGAGGTATTGAGCAGCCTTAGCCTCGCCTACTCCTTTGATTCTCATACCTGATTCGAGGGTAGTTGGTCGAAGTCTCGTGAAATATTCTAGTGTCTTGTTCGAAAACACCACATAGGGTGGGACATTTTGGGCTTTCGCTAACTTAGCTCGATGATCCTTTAATGCGGCAAAAAGCTTGGGGTCAAATCCAACTTCTTCGATCTCTATGTCTAGACCACTCTTAATAGGTGAATCATCTCGAATAGCCTTAGGCCAAGCCATTACAAAGGCGGTTTTTCCTAGCATCACCTTTTCGCCTAATGGAGTGATCGTCACTAATGGAAACTCGCCTTTTTGAGTAAATATAAGACCAGCATCGTGCATATACTTAAAAATTTCATTGAGAAAGGCCGTTCCAGACTCTTTTAGAAGTCCATAGGTAGTCAGTTGGTCGAGTCTATTCTTTAGAACATCCTGTGATCTACTACCCATCAGCATCTGTACTACCTTGCCACGGCCATACTTCCCCTCCCACTTCCCACCTCTGCCTTTAAAGCTCATCCTGGCCACTCCACTGAGCACTTTCCTGACAATCAATATCTCGTAATCAGTTCCTTTACGAGAATTACCTCCGAACTGGCTCTGACAGACATCACAGCTACCACACGGTTCAGGACTTTTCTCCCCAAAATACTCCATGATCCACTGCTGTCTGCACTGACGAGAATAGCACATCTCGATCATGGTATTCAGCTTCTCCTTATCACGACTCTTTTTTTCTTCCAGTGTCGCTCGGTCAAGTGGTAACTTAGAAGTAAGAATATCTGGTCTGAGTAATCGTGTTCCGCGAATTCTAGTCCCCGCAATATCAAACCTCTCTATCAATCGATTCTTAGCCAGCACTCCAAGAGCATTTCCCACAGCGATTCCGTTTTTAATATCTGCACCTTCCTTGATCTCATCTAAGCACATCCGCACTTCGTAATCGTTGTCCGCTTGATTAAGTAAATATTGATAAATACTGCAAATATCAGTATAACTCGGATTCACACCTTCAATAAAAAATTCTTGGGTTCTTGTATCTGCGTAGTTGAAAAACAACTCACACACCGAGACCTCCCCATCTCGTCCCGCACGACCAGCCTCCTGATAGTAGGCTTCCACTGAGCCAGGAACCTCAAAATGCACTACAAATCGAACATCTGATCGGTCGATACCCATTCCAAAAGCGTTCGTAGCCACCGCTATATCAGCTCGTTTAGAAATAAACTCGTTCTGCGTCCGATCACGTTCCTGATCACTCATTCCACCATGATACGCTACGCAATTCATCCCCCAGTCATGCAGCATCTCTGCTACCTCTTCGACCCGTTTCCTAGTAGTGCAGTAGACAATCCCTGTCTTATGCTGCATTACTATTTCTCTAATTCGCTTATATTTTAAACTATGTTTTTCAGTAGCAGTGATCGCTAATGACAAGTTAGGACGAGCAAACCCACTCACCATCTCAAATGGATTTCGTAGACGTAAAACGGAAAGAATATCTTTTCTAACGACAGCAGTGGCTGTTGCAGTCAGAGCGATGCACTGCGGACTACCAGATCTTTCTAGTGCTACTCCAAGCCGCATATAGTCTGGTCTAAAATCATGTCCCCACTGGCTCAAACAGTGCGCCTCATCCACGGCAAATAAAGCAATTTCTATATGCTCTAATACCCTCATGAAGCCCTCACTTTTAAATCTTTCTGGAGCGATATAGACTAATTTATACTCACCATTTCGCATCCTAGAAAGCCTATCATTCTGTTCGCTATGGCTCAGCATCGAATTAATCATCGTCGCTGGTATCCCTTTACTAACGAGAGCATCTACTTGATCTTTCATCAATGCTATCAAAGGACTCACAACCAAAGTCACCCCCCTTAAACACATTGCAGGAAGCTGATAGCATAAAGATTTACCTCCACCAGTCGGCATCACGACCAAGCCATCTGCGCCACTAAGGATATTATTAACAACTTCATCCTGACTATCCAGAAAGCCATCAAAGTCAAAATACTCTTTAAGGGCATCCAGTGGTTGTTTTATCAAACGATTATTCATAAATTTAACCTGCTAGATCACCGATCGAACCAAAGTCTGGCACCATTAATCGTTTATAAAGTCGTGTCGCAGACCCATCAGTCTGACTAGCAAAGTAGTCACACAGTAGTCTTCGTCTAACAGACAAATCTGGTGTTGATTTAATTTCAGATGCCACATCATCAGACATAAGGAAATAAGGGCTCTCTTCATCGCCTAAGATATCCCAAAGTTTACTAAGAAGGTGATCACCCTTATATTCTAGCTGATTTAGTTCAGGAGATTTAAAGACTAGATCGTAAGCTAGCTTCTTAAATTCCTGCGTTTCGAGCTGCACACCTTTATCAATGACAAGCTTGTATTTATAACGGTTTGATAAACCACTCATGAAATTACTATCCTCCTCTATCCTCACACTCTGAATGTAACGACCGATCCTGTTTCCAGCCATCAGTTCGACACGGTTCCCACCGATCGAGCGTAGCAGGTCACCTATCGGTGTTCCCTTCTCCATTCCACAGTCATGTTCTTCAACCCAGCGCTCCACTCTTTCTATTGTAAGAAATCCAGCTCTCACACTATCCGCTAAATCGTTCAAAGAATAGGCAGTATCGTCCGCCCAGTCCATTATTTGGCACTCGATACAGCTAAATTCATCTCTCGTCTTACCAGCTAAGTATTCAGGTGGAAAATCATTCCCACCCATTACCCAGTCGAGATACTTAGATTGCTCATCGTATATAAAATGGTTCTTAGGTGGTTTTTCATCCGTATTCAGCTCAGACCACAGCGTCTTATATTTCAAGACTGAGTCCACAAATGCACGCGTAGGATTCATTCCACTCTTACTCGACGAGAAAATTCTCTCTGTAAGAAGCCTCAATGTCTGAGCATTCCCCTCAAATCCACCATGCTCTCGCATCAATGTATTTAACGTCCTCTCTCCAGCATGCCCAAACGGAGGATGCCCAAGATCATGTGACAAACAGGCGGCTTCTACTAAATCCGAATCAATAAAGTAATCTTCAGTTAACAGATCAGATCGAGTATTCAGATAATTACAAATAGATCGGCCTATCTGGGCGACCTCAAGCGAGTGAGTCAAACGCGTCCTGTAGAAGTCATACTCACCACTCCAGAACACCTGAGTCTTACTCTGCAATGACCTGAATGACGGCGTATGCAAGATCCTGTCTCGATCCACCTGAAATTCAGTTCGATATGTCTCCTGCACCTTTTCCTCAGAGAGGCGTTCCAGATCAAAACTATTGTAAAACCTATTTTTCATAGAAAAAAATCGGGGTCAACTTGTGAACCCGATCGATATTAAACTGCTATATGTAAGTAAATGTTAGTATGACTCTTCAACCCGCTTCGCAACGTCTAAGTAGCCGTAGTCCACTTCGTAAATCTCTTTAAAGCTATCTAGAGCCTGAAGCTTATTGCCCATTTTGGTATGAATCAATCCCATTTCGTAAAACACTTCTTTCTTCGTCCCATCCATAGCAGTGAGATCAGCGAGGGCATCATTGAGCTGGTTTAGAGCCAGGTCAAACATTCCCTTTGCATCAAATGCTCTACCCAGTGTGAGTAGAACTCTTGTGCGAATATGTGGGTTACGCTTAGCCTGCTGTAGATGCGGAATAGCATCATTGAAATTACCAGCCGTGTAGAGGGCAAAACCTAGCTCGAATCTTAGCTGAGGGTCAGTAGGGTTCTGGTCTACTCGTTTTTGCGCATCACCGATAGCCTCTGTGGAGCACTCTTGCTTCACTGCTACTAACTGAGCCTGGAGATCAGCATTGTCGGGATCTAGTGCCAACTGAGCAGTAAGTTCTTTGATATTCTCATCAGCAGCCTTTTGCTTCATCATATCTGATTTATTTTTCAGAGTCATATCCTTATTACTGATCTGATATGCCCAGTTATAAAATACATAGGAATCAGACCAGTATTCGAGATTTTCGTAGATCTTGGCAATTTCTTTTACCACAGAGAGGTTATTCTGATCTTCCTGATACTTCTCCATCAGCTTAGCCAGCTTCTCCTTCATCTGTTCACGCGTCATGGCTGCTCTATCAGAGTCTTCCATTTCAGCGACTTCGCCTTTATCTTTCTGAACGTCCTCGAGATTAGCATTTTCAGTCCACTTATCCTTCTTCATCGATGCTCTCGCAGTCGAATCCTTGTAGCCCTTGACTGCGTCAATATCTGTCTCATCCTGCTTTGTAATATCCTGGTATACATTGGCCGCATCACTAGGCATGTCTCTAGCTAGATAGTGTTCCGCTAGCTTATGAAGCAGCTTAGTGTTTTCAGGTACTCCTTTACGAACTGTCTCTAGTGCATAAGAAGCGGTATCTAGAAGGTTCATACGCATCGCTGTATCAAACAGGATGTCGTTAAGTGAACTGTTATAAGGATCTTTCTCTAATTCCTTCTCAAGAGAAACTAATGCCCCTTTGCCATCTTTCTTAGATTGGCTCTGTAGCTTAGATGATAAAAAACCTCCACTGAACATCTGCGTCATAGCATTGCTCTTCTTCTTTGCTCCGCCATTTAAAATAATTGCACAGCGTCTAGCGAGCTTTCTGCCCTCTAGATAGCCTGGTTGATCCTTTAAAATCGCCTGACACAGGCTGATTACATAACTATGGTTTTGCAATTCTAGTGCACTCAAAGCTTTTAGCCATAGAGTTTTAAGATTCTGTGGTAACTGTGCTTCTTTTACTTCAACTATTTCTTCACTCATAAAATTACTTATCTTTATATTATTAAGTTTTTTTTAGATGTTGATAAGCAGTTTTTAACTATACCCATCATTGAAACTCTCTATTTCACTTAACATACCATCTTCAATCGTCATGGCAAGCACCCATTGAATTATCCTGCATTTATTTAAAACTACTACTCACTCTCAGCACGTAACTCCTCTAATGCATCAGCCAACAGCTCTTCATAAACATCTCTCGGAACTTCATGCCCCCCAAACTGCCTTAAATGATCTGTCATCCACTGAGTATCTAGTAACTGTACCCCTTCCTCACGCAGCCACCCGACTAAATGAACTAGCGCGATCTTACTCGCATCCGTCTTTCGACTAAACATACTTTCCCCAAAAAATGCATTACTCAGCTTTATACCATAAAGCCCGCCTTGTAGCCCCTCATCATCCCAGCACTCTATCGAGTGCCCAAACCCTAATTCATAAAGTTCGTGATAACTTTCTAATATCGTTCTGTCGATCCATGTGCTCTCCCTATTAGCACAACCTAACATCACCTCTTTAAAGGCTTCGTCTCTAGTCACCCTATAAGGCTTCTTCCTAAGAGCACGTTTCAATCCATGTGGTATTTTAAACTGATCATCCACTGGAATAATCCCTCTATTCACTGGAGAAAACCATAATAGTTCCCCGTCTTCAGCCATCGGGAATACTCCCTCGGCATAGGCACCTAATAATATGTGCGGTGGGATATTCTCCATGCCGCCTAACATAATCCTAGTTCTCTCAGATGAGAAGTCCTATTTTTTTCGTGCATTCCTTCATGATAAAGGTTGTATTTCAACTATGCCAAACGCCTTAGCTGATGCCATCAGAAATGTCTCCGACTTCCCTAAACTTGGAATCAATTTTAAAGACATCACCCCCATCCTGGCTGACGCTAAGTTACTTCAGCACTCTATAGACGTCCTAGTCGATACTATTAAAGGTCATCAGATCGCCAAAGTAGTAGGCATCGATGCTAGAGGCTTTATCTTCGGTAGCCCCATCGCCCTTGCTCTAGATGCGGGCTCCGTCCCAGTCAGAAAGCAAGGAAAACTCCCATGGAAAACGTATACCGAATCATACACACTAGAATATGGTGAGAACACCGTAGAGATTCACCAAGACGCCATTCAGCTAGGAGAGAAAGTTTTACTCGTAGATGACTTACTTGCCTCTGGAGGTACTGCCGTAGCCGCTGTAAGTTTACTAGAGAAACTTGGTGCAGACATCCTCAGTGTTTCATTCCTGATAGAACTCTCATTTCTAAATGGACGAAAAAAATCAACCATTCTAACATAAACTCAATCATAACATCCTAACTAACATGTCAAACTGGACCGACTACAACAACCTCCTGAGATACCCTGATCTGAGAACAACTCTCGACCTCTCTCGCATGGACATCCCTGATACCTACATTCAAGACCTTCAGCCTAAGATCAACAGGGCATACGAAGACATGAAAGCTGTAGAAGCAGGAGAAATAGCCAACCCTGACGAAGGTCGCATGGTAGGTCACTACTGGCTACGTAAGCCAGAGCTAGCTCCTAATGATGAAATCCGCAAACAGATTACCGAGCCTATCAAACAGCTTGAACAGATCGCAGAAGACGTCCACTCTGGTAAGATCGCTCCATCTACAGGTGGCCTTTTCGAGAACCTTCTCATCATCGGTATCGGTGGTTCAGCACTCGGACCACAGTTAGTTTATGAAGCTCTTGGAACTAACTCTAAAGTAAAAACTTACTTCTTCGACAACACCGACCCTCAGGGAATCGACAACATTCTCACAAAAATTGGTCACGGCCTAAGCAAGACTCTCTCACTAGTCGTCTCTAAATCTGGCAGAACTGCTGAGACTAGAAATGCCATGCTCGAAGCGCAGCATGCATACGAGAATATCAATCTCAACTTTGGCTCCCACGCTATCGCTATCACTGGTCTCAATTCTAAACTAGATCAGTTTGCTGCCACTAACAACTGGATAGCAAAAGTCCCGATGGAAGACTGGGTCGGAGGAAGAACATCCGTTATGTCTACAGTTGGCCTCGTCCCAGCCGCCATCCAAGGCATCGACATCAAGAAATTCCTCGCTGGCACAGCCGCCATGGATGAAAAAACCAGATCCACCGACACCTCTAACAACGCAGCCATGCAACTAGCACTCGCTTGGCACCATGCAGGAAATGGTAAAGGTGAAAAAGACATGGTCGTTCTCCCTTATAAAGACTCACTGACCCTCTTCTCCAAATACCTCCAACAGCTCGTAATGGAGTCACTAGGTAAGGAGCATGATTTCGATGGTAACGTCGTTAACCAGGGCATCGCAGTCTATGGAAACAAAGGATCCACAGACCAACACGCATACGTCCAGCAGCTCCGTGATGGAGTTCATAACTTCTTCGCCACATTCATTGAAGTCCGTGAAGGCCGTAAAGGTGAAAGCATCGAAGTCGACCCAGGTAACACCAGCGCCGACTACCTCCAAGGCTTCTTCCGTGGAACGCGTAAAGCACTTTACGATTCAGGTAGAAAATCTATCACGATTTCTATCAACGAAGTCACCCCATTCACTCTAGGTATGCTCATCGGTCTATTTGAACGAGCTGTCAGTTTCTACGCATCACTAGTAAATATCAACGCCTACCACCAACCAGGTGTTGAAGCAGGCAAGAAAGCCGCTGGTGATTTTCTAGGAACACTCAACCAAGTCAGAGGAGCAATCACTGGCTGGGAAAAAACAGCAGACGACATAGCAGAAGCAATCAGTCATGACCCTGAAGATGTCTACCACGCACTCACTCACCTCGCCGCTAATGGCGAAGTTATCAAGAGTGAAGGTAAAACTCCAGCCCAAGATTCATTCACGCTTTAATAGAATCTAACAAGGTAACAATATAGAAAGCTCATGGTGAATACCCTGAGCTTTTTTGTGCCTTAGAAGCTAATATGCTTCCAAACTCTTACGACCATAGATATTCATAAAAAAAGACATAATTAGCATTAGTTATTTAAGCTAACTTATATTGGTTCTAAATACCAAAAATGAATTTTTAAACATAGACGGTAACGTCAAAATTCAAGACCTTGAAATCCACGGATATGACCTTGCGTTAGCAAGCATGAGAACCACAAACGTGTCTAGTGATTGTAACCTACTAATCGAAGCTAATTCATTCACAGGAGTAAATAATATCTCCTACGATAACTTCACCGATCTAGACCGAGCTCTGCTAATCACTCAGACCCTCAGATGTCTACTGGTATGAAACAACTGCAACGACAGTCTCAGTATGCTGGAACCTGCAGCTACAAGTCCCAGAGCCTAGCACCACTCTACTTCTAGCCATCGCATCCATTAGTCTTACTCTCAGACGATCAAGACAATAAAGGAAAGCTCCGCTAAATAACTGTTTCAGCTGACACGCCACTACGAACGAATAAAAAGATCTTGAACACCATGCTGAACTATTTATCAATTCTATCGTAATTCTGAATACATAAAGGTCGCTCTCATCCAATCTATAGCTTTTTTTCGTCGATTAATACACAAAGCATGCTAATGATTGAATTAGCTTTCCAACTGAAGGCTAAAACTTTGAATCGCATGAACAGATTTGACCGCTATATTGGAAAAAACATAATTACCACAACTCTCTTCGCAATAATGATTCTGAGTGGGGTCTTCATGTTAGGTAATATCTTTAAGGAAGCCCGCCCACTCTTTGTCGGAAAGCATCCTTCACCCATGCTTATTCTTGAATTCATCTTAAGCGTGCTGCCATTCTCGCTGATGTTCACCATCCCATTCAGTTTCCTAGCAGCTGTAATGCTCGTTTTTGGGAGACTCTCTGCAGATAATGAAATCCAGTCCATGCGTATGGCTGGACGCTCTCTTCAGCGCATTGCTATCCCAGTATTTGTAGTCGCAGCAGCTCTCTCAGCCTTTTGCTTCTGGCTCAATGTAGAGGTGGCTCCCCAAGCTAAAAGTAGCGTTAAAAAACTACTCATCAATGCAGTAAAAGCAGATCCTAACAAGTTTCTCGATCCAGGAGTCGTCCAGACGCAGCTAAAGAATAAACGTATTTATGTTAGAGAAAGAAAAGACGACATGCTCTACGGCCTCCACATCCATGATGTAGGAGATGAGAATAGTCAGTATTATTCTAAATCCTACATCTACGCTGAATCTGCTCTCATCTATGTCGATATGGAAAAGAACCAAATCCAGCTTCGTTTAGAAAATGCTTTCAACATACTTAACGACGAAAACAAAACCAAAATCCCCATAAAAATTGGTGAAGTTGATCCTGTATTGTTTGATTTCGACATGAACTCAAAGAAACGCTATAAAGCCTCGGCAATGACGAATAACGAAATCCGTGCCTACCTAGCGACTGAACCAGATATTACCCCTAGACAAAGAGCCAAATTTTCACAAGCCATCACTTCTAGACAATCATTCTCACTCGCCTGCATGGCATTTGCCCTTATAGGTGTACCTCTCGGCATGGGATCTAAGCGTAAGGAAAGCTCTACGGGCTTCGCCCTCAGCATGGCTATTGGCATAGGTTACTTTCTCTTCCATATCTTCGCTGGGAAGATCAGAGATGAGAGTAGTGACACCGCTACCATCTTATTCTGGTTACCTAACATCTTATCTGTCATACTTGCTATCTGGTTATTCAGAAAGACCAGATATAAATAGTTCTCCATTAGATGACCTAGATGAACAGATCCCAAAAAAGACTTCGGAAATCTTTCAAATCCGTGAAGACATTCTTCTCCGATAATAGTATCGAACTATTCCCTGTCAGACATGCTCTGAAAAACTACAGTAGAAAGAGTGCCGGTCTCGATATGAAAGCTGCTCTTAGTGTAGCTCTGCTCGCGCTCCCCCAAGGCATGGCTTATGCTGCCATTGCTGGCCTACCCATCTACTATGGAATAGTAGCCGCAGCCATTGCAGCCATCGTCGGACCACTATTCGCCAGCTCTAGACACACGATTCAGGGACCTAGTAACTCGACTGCCTTCATGGTCTTTAGTTTTTTCGTAGCCGCAGACCCTAACATTTCTGAGAATATCATCTACTACATGCCACTGCTCATTTTCATGGTCGGTATCATTCTATTATTAGGAGCATTATTTAAACTAGCTGACCTGTTGCAGTTCGTTTCGCATAGTGTTCTAGTCGGCTATATCACCGGTGCTGCCATTCTTATTATGAACGGTCAATTTAAGCACATCTTCGGAGTTGCAGACAACATCCATGCCAAAACATTTCTAAGTAGCTTGGGAGAACTATTCGGAGCCTATCAGCATTTCCAAATCACCCCCATACTCATCGGTGTCTCCACCCTAGTCCTCTACCTGCTACTCATAAAAAAACTCCCAGCCTTACCGAATTTCTCACTCTGCTTGGCTCTATCAACCTTAGTCTCTTGGACTCTCAGCATCTCAATACTAGGCTACAATATCGATACCTTTGCAGCCATTCAATTAGACAATTTTGCACAAGCACTACCAGACTTTAACTACGCAGACATCTCATTCCTATTTGGTCTGGCATTCGCCATCGCCTTCCTAGCATCGCTAGAGAATACCGTCATGGGTAAATCTCTAGGTAGCCTCACCGGCGAACGTCCCGACCAAAACCAAGACATGTTCTCACTAGGCATGTCGAACATTGCCTGCTCATTAATAGCTCCCATCCCTAGCTCTGGCTCGCTCACCCGCTCAGCCCTTAACTTCGAAGCCGGAGCTAAAACGCGCTTTGCCTCCATTTACTCAGGCATCCTCTGCCTTGCTGGATTTTACTGCTTAGTAAGATTCCCTATCGTAGAGAACATACCGAAAGCCTCTCTTGCTGCACTAGTCATTGGCATAGCCATCTCACTTATAAAATGGAAGAACATCCGCATCTGCCTCCATTCTACTAATCATGACGCCATCGTGGTGATCATCACCTTCGTTGCCACCCTCTTCACCCGTCTGGACAATGCCATTTTCATAGGTGTGGCCGTCTCTATCTCACTATTTCTAAGACATGCTTCTCGCCCTCATCTACTAGAATACGAAATGAACGAGGAAGGTGGACTCCGTGAGCGAGACAAGAAAAGCGCCCGATCTAATCCTGCCATATCCATCGTCCACGTAGAAGGAAACCTCTACTTTGGCGCCGCTGACCTCTTCCGCACCCAAGTCCAGCTCACAGCGTCAGACCCGAACCTCAAAGTCATTATCCTACGGATGAAAAATGCTCGTCACCTAGACGCCACCTCTGTCATGGCTCTAGACGAACTCATCAAGCACATGCGTGAACAAGACCGCCATGTCATCATCTCGGGAGCCACCAGAAACGTCTACAAAGTCCTCAAGCAATCTGGTGTCCTTGAAACAATTCTTGAAGGATGTAATCGTCAAGAAGGTGAAACCAACTTATTCTTCTCATCTCCAAGTAACCCTAACCTCTCCACCCGTGACGCACTCCTACGAGCTCAAGAACTACTAGGAACCAAGAACGCTGAAATCAAAATATTTTTCGACTCTAGCCAAGAGACAAAATAGTCACACACTCTCTCTTGAATTTCATCTCACTCCACATATAATAGTAACATGATCAAAGTAGGTATTAACGGTTTCGGAAGAATGGGTAGATTAGGATTCAGACAGGGATTCGATCATTCTGAGTATCAAATATTCCAAGTCAACGAACACAAAGGCACAGCAGAAACAGCAGCCCACCTTCTAGAGTTCGATACAGTTCACGGACGCTGGGACAGAAACATCACATTCACTGACGACTCCATCACAGTCGCTGGAAGTAAAATCCCCGTCACACTAGAAAACACCATCGGAGCAGTCGACTGGTCTGGCTGCGACATCGTCATCGAATCCACTGGAGCATTTCGAACTGAAGAGACTCTAAACGAGTATTTTCGCCAAGGAGTCAAAAAAGTCATCGTTGCTGCTCCAGTAAAAGAAGGGGGAGCACTCAATATCGTAATCGGTTGTAATGACCATCTCTACGACCCCGCTAAACATAAGCTCCTAACCGCAGCATCATGCACCACAAACTGCATCGCTCCTGTCATTAAAGTCATTCACGAGAATATCGGCATCAAACACGGCACGATCACCACAATGCATGACATCACTAACACCCAGGTGCTAGTAGATGCTTCCCATAAAGACCTACGCCGTGCCAGATCTGCGATAAACTCACTCATCCCCACTTCTACAGGTTCAGCGACTGCCATCACCATGATCTACCCTGAATTAAAAGGTAAACTCAATGGCATCGCCGTCCGGATACCACTACTCAATGCATCGTTGACAGACTGTGTCTTCGAATTAGCCCGCAAAACCACTATCGAAGAAGTAAACTCACTCCTCAAAACGGCCTCAGAAGGTGAACTCAAAGGAATCTTAGGCTACGAAACAAAGCCACTAGTCTCATCCGACTACACCAATGATATCCGTAGCGGAATCATCGACGCTCCATCCACCATGGTAGTCGATGGCACGATGCTCAAGCTCCTCGTATGGTATGACAATGAAATAGGCTACGCAGCCAGAATGATGGAACTCACCCAGAAAGTAGCCAAATCTCTATAATTGGTCAGCAATACGGTAGGGATTGATCGCCGAGTAATCCGAACTACTCCTAAAATCATCCTAATCAGATAAACCTAATCGGCACCCCAAATACAGCATTTACCAAAGCACCAACATCCCTGACCATTGACTAATCAACCAGTCAACTAATGACGGGTCGCAAATCCAATAAACGTCATCCTACCCTGACCGTCTCCACACCCACATGAACATAAAGAGCTACGCAATCGTCACCCTAGCCTATTGGTTCTTCATGCTGACTGATGGAGCTCTGCGGATGCTTATGTTACTCCATTTCCATGCTCTAGGTTTCACACCTGACAAGCTAGCATTCCTCTTCATTCTCTATGAGTGCGCTGGTATTGCTACAAATTTACTTGGGGGGTGGATCGGTTCTAGACTTGGACTTAAAATCACGCTCTACGCTGGCATCGCTTTACAAATCATAGCCCTACTCACTCTGACATTATTCGACCCTAGTTGGGCGATAGCCCTCTCTGTCAGCTTTGTAATGCTAGTCCAGTGCCTCGCTGGCATCGCTAAAGATCTCACAAAAATGAGTTCTAAAAGTGCAGTAAAGCTCCTCGTGAAAGAAGAAAACCAAGGTGGGCTCTTTAAACTAGTAGCAATACTGACAGGATCTAAGAATGCGATCAAAGGTATCGGCTTTTTTCTCGGCAGTTACCTTCTTTCTAATCATGGGTTTAACTCAGCACTCCATTCCTTAGCGATCCTTCTCATTGCCATACTAGCCCTCTCACTCATCTTCGTTCGAGGTGACTATGGGAAAATGAAGCAGAAAGTGAAATTCACTCAGCTATTCTCAAAAAGCTTAGCGATCAATCGACTCTCATTCGCTAGAGCTTTCCTTTTCGCTTCACGAGACTCCTGGTTCGTCGTCGGCCTCCCCATTTTTCTTCATCAGTCACTAGAATGGACTTTCACCCAGGTTGGAAGCTTCATGGCGGCATGGATCATCGGCTACGGTATCGTCCAGTCAGTAGCACCTCAACTCACTGGCGCTAGCAAGAAAAACTCGGACACTGGTCTGGCTAATACTGTTCAGACACTTAAAACTTGGGCTTTCTTACTCGTCATCATCTGCACAATTCTCACGACTATCGCACTCACTAACTTCCATCTCAACTACTCATTAGTGATCGGACTATTTATATTTGGCTTCATTTTCGCCATCAATTCGTCTATTCATTCCTACCTTATTCTAGCCTACACAAGCTCAGAAGATGTCGCCCTCAATGTAGGTTTTTATTACATGGCTAATGCCTGTGGTCGATTAGCAGGAACCCTTATTTCAGGGGTTACCTATCTATATGGAAGCCTCAGTGCCTGCCTGGTTGCAACCACAATACTCACATTAGTCGCCTACTTCATCAACCTCAGGTTACCAAAAAAATCACGAGGGTTTCAGCATAGCTAACCAAGCTTACACAATATCACACTACACGACAAAAAATGACAATTACCAAGCACTCTAAATCAATCAACTACATCAATATTACAGCCCCTTTTCGTCCACTCATCATCAAATCCTTTTTCTTTATCATTACCAGCATACACATTTCTTAGCTTTTCTTTTCCTTGACGTCTATTTAAAAATTCATGCGTTTTTCTGCTGACCAACTTGTCAGCCCACTCAGCACTGCTAAATTGGCTTCCTTGATCGGTGTTAAATATCTTTGGCTTTCAACCAGTTAGAGCCATTGCTGATTTCAAAGTGCGGACGCAGAAGCTACTATCCATCGTGTTACTGACTTCCCAGCTAAGCACGGATCGGCTGGGCCAGTCCATGATCACAACGAGGTAAGCGTGACCTTTTTCCATAGGGATGTGGGTAATGTCCGTGCACCAAACTTCATCCACTTCTTTGAATAGCAGTTAGATTCCTCTCAAATTACAAGTGCTTGCGAAAAGTAGGCTCCCTTTAGGGTAATTTTGAATAAAATGGCAGAGGGGGTGAGATTCGAACTCACGGTGAGTCTCCCCACGTCGGTTTTCAAGACCGGTGCATTAAACCACTCTGCCACCCCTCCGCTGAAAGTGTTACAAGTTATTTGGCTACGGGGAAAGAAGCGTAATCTGAGAGTAATTGCAAGAAAAAGTGTGTAGTTTGTTCATTTTTTTCTTTGAAGGGTTGATTTTGGAGATTAGATCTTGTCGATATGAGCAAAGCAGTGATTTTATTCTCAGGGCAAGGTGCACAAAAAGTGGGCATGGGTAAAGATATCGTAGAGAACTATGATGTGGCTAAGAAACTATTTGCTGAGGCGGATGCTACTTTGGAGTTTTCTCTTAGTGAAATTATGTTTGATGGCCCAGCAGAGGAGTTGATGAAGACTTCTAGATGTCAGCCAGCACTTTATTTGCATGGTTTGGCTTGTTTGGCAGCTCTTAAGGAGAGGGTTCCTGGATTTGAAGCTGTTGCTGCTGCTGGATTATCTCTCGGTGAGTTTACAGCACATGCTGCGGCTGGGACATTTACGTTTTCGGATGGACTTAAGGTAGTGATGCAGCGTGGGCAGTTTATGGAAGAGGCATGTGATGCTACTAAGGGGGCGATGGCGGCAATGATCGGAGGAACTCCTGAGGCGATTAAAGAGCTGGCAGCTGAGTGTGATGTGGATGTGGCTAATTTTAATGCTCCGGGACAGATCGTAGTTTCAGGTAATGAAGAGGGGGTCGATAAGGCTGTAGCAGGAGCTAAGGGAGTAGGAGCGAAGGTGGCGAAGAAGCTGAATGTGGCAGGAGCGTATCATTCTAGATTGATGCAGAGTGCGCAGGATAAGCTGTCTGGTGTGCTGGCTGAGACTGAGGTGAGCGAGCCTGGTATTCCAGTGGTTAGTAATTTTAAGGGTGGTAAAGTGAATGGAGCGGCTGAGATCCGCGAGACTCTGGAGAAGCAGGTGACTGGTTCTGTGAGATGGGTAGAGTGTATCGAGACGTTAATAGCTGATGGGCATACTACATTTATCGAGCTCGGACCTGGTAAGTTGATTGCTGGAATGATGAAGCGTATTGATAAAACTGCGACTGTGATCTGTGTAGAGGATATCGAGTCACTAGATGTGGCTGTTGAGGCTCTTTCTTAATCTCTGATGATGACAAATTTCTGCCGATATAAGGTTGCTTTTTCGATAGGGAAGGGGTATTGATGGGTAGGTAAATTTTGATATAATTAACTAATTTAACGATGAATAATTCTTCTTATAGTGTAGCGATAGGTGCCGATCACGGTGGTGTAGAACTTAAGGACGCAGTTGCTAGATATCTTGCGTCACAAGGCCATGAGGTAACTGACTACGGCACGGATACGACAGATAGTGTGGACTATTCTGACTATGCGAATGATGTGGCGATAGAGGTAGCGAATGGCACTTATGATACTGGTATACTGGTCTGCACTTCTGGTGTGGGTATGTGTATGGCTGCGAACCGCTTTACTGGTGTGCGTGCTGTGAATGTGCGTTCTGCTGATGAGACAAAAACTTGCCGTGAACATAATGATACAAATGTTCTGTGCATGGGGCAGAAGCATGTTTCTGAAGAGCAGGTTACAGCGATCGTTGATGTGTTTTTACATACTGAGTATGAAGGTGGACGACATGATCGTAGATTAGCTAAGGCGTCTGGTAGCCCACTGTCTGTGGTTGATCCAGATGTTGCAGCAGCTATTGATACTGAGGGGAGAAGACAGCGTAGTCACATTGAGTTGATCGCTTCTGAGAACTTCACAAGTCCAGCAGTGATGGAGGCTCAAGGTAGCTTGCTTACTAACAAATATGCTGAAGGTTATCCTGGCAGACGCTGGTATGGTGGCTGTGAGCATGTTGATGTTGTAGAGCAGATTGCGATTGATCGTCTTAAAGAGCTTTTCGGTGCTGATTATGCGAATGTTCAGGCACACTCTGGTTCACAGGCTAATACTGCGGTTTACTTTTCGGTTTTGAAGCCGGGTGATAAGATTTTAACAATGGATCTGGCTCATGGTGGGCATTTGACACACGGACATAAGGCTAACTTTTCAGGCAAGTTTTATGATGTGACTCATTATGGTGTGAGTGAAGGAGACATGCGTATTGACTATGACGAGCTTGAGAAGACAGCGATTGTGCTTCAGCCTAAGTTGATCACTAGTGGTGCGAGTGCGTATCCTAGAGAGATTGATTTTGAGAGGATGGGTCAGATAGCTAAGAAGGTGGGAGCGTATCTCTTTGTAGATATGGCACACATTGCTGGTCTGGTAGCAGCTGGAGTGCATCCGAATCCTGTTCCTCATGCCGATTTTGTGACTTCGACCACACATAAATCACTACGTGGACCACGTGGTGGAATTATTTTATGCAAGGCTGAGTATGCTAAGAAGATTGATTCGACTGTATTCCCAGGAATTCAGGGTGGACCACTTATGCATGTGATTGCAGCGAAGGCGGTTTGTTTTGGTGAGGCGCTTAAGCCTGAGTTCAAGACATACTCTGAGCAGGTAGTGAAGAATGCACAGGCGATGGCAGCTAAGCTCGTGGAGAATGGCTATAGCATTGTTTCTGGTGGCACTGACAATCATTTGATGTTGGTAGATCTAAGACCTTCAGGAATGGATGGATCTATTGCTTCTGATGCACTTGATAAGGTGGGTATCACGATCAATAAGAATTCGATTCCATTCGATACATCTGGGCCGTTTAAGCCAAGTGGTATCAGACTGGGAACTCCAGCTGTCACGACACGTGGGATGAAGGAAGAGGATGCGGCGACTGTTGCAGATTTTATCCATGCTGCGTTAACGAATCGTGAAGATGATGCGAAGCTCGCTGAGATCCGTGAAGAGGTGTTTGCTTTTAATAGAGCATTTCCACTCCCGAGATAATTGGATTTAGTCAGGTAAGAAATTTATATCCATCTGCTTAGATATATTCTGGGTGGATGGTCAGGTGGGTTGTAGTTTTTTTAGCACAGATTTTGGGATTACGCAGATTTTTTATTGTTACTTGGGTTGCTGGATTTTTTTGACCACGGAAGGCACAGAAAGAACGGAACGGGGATGATGAAGCTGAACTTGGTTGATGGTTTCTTTAACACGAGTCTGCACGAACGAATGTTGGGGAAGCATGGTTGGGAGGAGGTTGATGTTGCTTTGACTTGATGCAGGGGGGCACTTTGTGGTTTCTTTTTTGGGGTTTGGGGCTAGGTTGGGGGAGTTAATATTATGTTTGATTTAAAGAGTGATTACCAGCCGAAGGGGGACCAGCAGCAGGCGATTGATAAGTTGCTGAAATCTATCAATGCTGGGAATAATCACCAGGCTCTGTGGGGGGTGACGGGGTCTGGTAAAACATTTACGATGGCTAATATCATTCAGGGTGTGGGTAAACCGACTCTTATTATGAGCCACAATAAGACGCTGGCTGCGCAGTTGTATTCTGAGTTTAAGAATTTCTTTCCAAATAATGCGGTGGAGTATTTTGTGAGTTATTTCGACTACTACCAACCAGAAGCTTATATTCCGAGGACGGATACGTATATTGAGAAGGACAGTGCTATCAATGATAAGATTGAACGACTTCGTCTTAGCACCATGGGTAGTCTACTGACGCGTAAAGATGTGATCGTGATCTCCAGTGTGAGTTGTATTTATGGTTTGGGATCTCCCGACGATTACATGGATATGATGTTGTCGGTGAAGGTGGGGGATGAAATAGGGAGAGATGAATTTTTAGGGCAATTGGTGGAGTTGTTGTTTGAGCGAAACGACATTGAGTTTGGTCGTGGGAAGTTTCGTGTGCGTGGTGATGTAGTGGAGATTCGCCCAGCGTATCTTGAGGACACGGCGATCCGGGTGGAGTTTTTCGGTGATGAGATAGATCGGATTTCTGAGGTGGACAGCTTTAGTGGTAAAAAGCGTGGAGAGATGGATGATTACCGATTTTTCCCGGCGAAGCAGTTCGTCACAAGTGGAGAGAAAATAAAGAAGGCAATCGTTACTATCCGTAAGGAGATGAAGGATAGAGTGGCGGAATTTGAAACAGAGGGGAAGTTAATCGAGGCACAGCGAATTCGGATGCGGACGAATTACGATCTGGAGATGATGCACGAAATGGGATTCTGTCAGGGTATTGAGAACTATTCTCGACATATTACAGGGAGAGAAAAGGAAGCTAGACCCTATACTTTATTAGATTTCTTTCCGGATGATTATTTACTGCTGGCGGATGAGAGTCATGCGACGATTCCTCAGGTGGGAGGGATGTTTGAGGGTGATAAGAGTCGGAAGGGTGTGCTTGTAGAGCATGGGTTCCGCTTGCCGAGTGCGATGGACAATAGGCCACTAAAATTTGAAGAATACATGCAGATGACGAAGCAAAAGGTGTATGTGTCTGCGACCCCTGGGCCGTTTGAACTGACCAATTGTAGGCCAGATAATAAGAAGTATATACCCTGGGTGAGGGGGGAGATGAGTGCTAACCAAGCAATTAAGCTACTTAAAAAGCAGGTATTCCCGAGTCAGAGCACTCAGCTGGTTGAGGAGTTCGATGTGACGAGTCGTGGTGCGACACTGATGGTGGAGCAGATCATCCGACCAACTGGACTGTTAGATCCTATTATTACGATGATGCCACTGGAGGGACAGATCGATGCAACGATTGCGCTTTGTCAGGACAGGGTAGAGAATGAGGAGAGAGTATTGATCACGACGCTAACGAAGAAGACAGCGGAGGAGCTAACTGATTATCTGTTAGGGGTGGGGTTCAAGGTGCGTTATATCCACTCGGATATTGATGCGGTGGAGAGGGTAGAGATTCTACGTCAGTTGAGGGCTGCGGAGTTTGATATTTTGGTTGGGATTAACTTGCTGAGAGAGGGGCTAGATTTACCTGAAATTAGTTTGGTGTGTATTTTAGATGCAGATAATGAAGGTTTCTTGAGAAATGAGACGAGTCTGGTGCAGACAGCTGGTCGAGTGGCGAGGCATGTGAAGGGGGAGTGTGTTTTATTCTGCGATAGAGTGACCGATAGTATTCAAGCCTTGATCGATATCACGGATTACAGAAGAGCCAGCCAGATGACTTATAATGAGGAGCACGGTATTACTCCAGAGAGTGTGATACGCTCGGTACAGCAAAGTCTAGGAGCTGGTCAGGAGGTGAAGAAATCAGCTAAAGAGGTAAACTTGGCAATGGTGGCTGATAGTGAGGCTGACTATAATGTGTTAGAAGTCCTGTCCGAGCTAGAGAAGGAGATGCGGGAGTCTGCGGCTAAGCTGGAGTTCGAACGAGCGGGGCACTTACGTGACCAGATAGCAGAACTTAAAAAGAGAATCGCAACTGATAAAAAACCAGCTCCGGTGCAGAAAAAGAAAGTGGATTATAGGAAATTATAATCTATGGTGTAGGTGCATTTCTTACTTATTTAGAGAAGTGCAATCCGTAGTGAGAGGTGATGTATCCGAATTCTATTAGTGTGTCGTCCCATGTGAAGGTTATGCTTTCACCGAAGATTTTTTTGCCGCATATGATCCACTCGCTGGCTAAGAGTCTTTCTTCATGGTAGTAGGCTAGTGATGCTTGTGAGTAATAAGCAAATGGGCTATCGATCATGTAATTAAACATGGACGATATTTCTTTAGCTTTATTATAATATGCCTCTTTTTTAGCAGGATTACCTTTACTCTCATTGGCTAGGGCTAGGTAACAAAGTTGTCTTTTAAACTCCATGAGGTGGACGAGATTTGATTTTGGATCATCAATTTTTTTAATGAGGACGTCAAATTTCTCGATACAAACTTGCCAGTTGTTAGAACAAAATTCGATTTCAGCGATATTGAAAAGTATTTTAGGGTTTTCTCCAGCTATTTCAACTGCTTTATTAAAGACTTTTCTAGCGTAGTCAAAATCTCTGAATTCGACATGGACTGCACCCAGAATATTGAGAGCTACTGGGTCATTCTTGAAGATTTTTTCGATTTTATAGAAAGCCATCAAGGTTTCAAATGTTCTGTTTTTGCTGAAGAGGCGCTGAGCTTCAGCAAGGCCCTTGTAGTAAGCGATTCTCTGAGCTTTAGGAAGGTTACTGAATTTTAGGCTGAGTTTCTCTATCTTGATTTGGCGCTCAGATTTTTCTTCGGGTTGTTTCGGTTCTTCTTGTCCAGAGGCGAACTGAAGTAGTCCTAATGTTAGCCCTGTGGTGAGGTATGATTTTAAGAGTTTCATGATGGATTTTTCGTTAGTGATATTATGGTATGAAGAATTAGGTATTTTGCAAGGAATCAATTCGTCTAGGTGGTATAAAGGTGATTTTTTTTCATATAGCTTAGGGTGTCGGGGTGAAGATCGGCGATGGCAGTTGGTGATGACGGTGCGTTTCTTATCGATGTGGCGGATGCCGTGTGGGCTCCACTTAGTGGTATGTGTTGAAAGTTGGGTATTTCTAATGGGTCTTCACCTCTAGAAATAACGATAAATTTCACCAAGCTGGCGAGATGCTCTGGGCGGTCCCATTTGTCGATAGTCTCCCACTGGTCAGATCCCATGAGCCAGTAGAGTTCAGTATCTGGGTATTTGTCAGAGAAGAATTCTGCAGTGCGCCATGAATAGGAAGGGATGGGGGAGGTTAGGTCGTAGTCGTTAACTTCTGCCCATGGTAATGACGCTGTTGATAGCTGGCACATTTTGAGTCTGTGGTGATCAGGAGCATTTTGTTTAGTGAGTTTATGAGGAGATTGTCTGCAGGGGAGAAATATGATCTTGTCCATACCTAGTTCACGCTTACATCTGGTTGCAATATAGGTGTGGCCTAGGTGGATGGGGTCGAAGGTTCCACCGATGAGACAGGTTTTAGTATGGTTGTTTTGTAGCATTTTTAGTGTTGAGTTCAGGGAGGGATCGATTAGTGATTAATCATGAAATTTATTGAATGTCTGTTGGCAGCATTGAAGCTGGGTTTAACGTCTTTTGGTGGACCAGTGGCACATTTAGCTTATTTCAGGGAGGCGTATGTTGAGAGATTAAAATGGTTGAGTGATGAGAAGTTCGCTGAGCTATTGGCAATTTGCCAGTTTATGCCTGGCCCTGCAAGTAGTCAATTAGGTGCTGTTATCGGTTACCATCGGGGTGGTTGGTTGGGAGGTTTGGCTGCTTGGTTAGGCTTTACATTGCCATCGGCAGTATTGTTAATCATTCTAGCGAGTCATTTGGAGAGTATTAATAGCTGGGTGGGGAGTGGTTGGATTCATGGTCTGAAGGTGGTGGCTGTTGCTGTGGTAGCGATGGCTATTATTGGGATGAAGAAGAAGTTGTGTCCTGATGTTAAGACGACTTTGATCGCGGTGTTCGTGGCTTTAGTTTTATGTTTTGTTCGAGTGACTTGGCTACAACCTGTCATGATTCTGACTGGTGGTCTTCTAGGTGCTATTCTGTTTAAGCAGTCTAAGGCTGGAGAACTGGTCGATAAAGAGCTAAAGCGTAAACTCCCTAAGATGTGCTTGGCTGGTTTAGCTGTATTTATAGTGAGCTTAGTAGGTTTAAGCTGGATGACAATTACGAGTAATGATGGTCAGATGATGCGTGGGATGGTGAAGACTGGATCGATGGTGTTTGGTGGTGGGCATGTAGTTTTACCGCTGTTAGAGGCTGAGACAGTAGGTAATGGACTATTGAGTCAGCAGGATTTTTTAGCTGGTTACGGGGCTGCTCAGGCTGTGCCAGGACCGATGTTTACCTTGTCGGCATTCATGGCTGCGCAATTGCCTCTATTTGGAAGTCCCTGGCTTGGTGGATTAGCTGCGGTAGGCTGTATTTTTCTTCCAGGGATGATCTTGTTGAGTATCGGGATGCCGCTATGGAATTACTTTAAAGATAATACTTTGGTGCGAGGGGGTCTAGTGGGAGCAAATGCAGCGGTAGTTGGCCTTTTAGTTGCTGTGCTGATACATATACTGAGAGTAGATGCTTTGACTGACTGGCTGGACGTGGCTATAGCGATGGCGTTGTTCGCCGTGCTATTTAGTAAGAAATTTCCAGTGTGGTTGGTAGTTTTACTAGGCTCTGTGATCGGGGGATTGATCGGTTAGGTCACTTATTTAGCGAGGACTCTGTAGTCATCGTGTCTTATTGTGACGCCTTCTGCATCCAGCTTTTCTAGCAGTGGCATGAGGACCTTGCGGGTGGTGCCGATCTGTTGGCGAATCTCGCTAGCGGTGGCTTTTTCTGCACTGGTGAGGTGAGAAATGACGGCTTGTTTGGCTAGGTGATATTGTGAACTTTCGAGAAGTGCTTTGGGATCTAGCTCTATAATTTGTGAGCTGCGTATCAAGAATGTTAGGGCTTGCTGTGCTTCAGCTGTGGGCGCGAGATCTACTCTAGCTGGTGGTTGGAGACCTGCAGATTTCAGAGTGCTGAGGATAGTACTAGCGATTGCAGTTAGATGCTCTGGTAGCTCTAGGCTGTGTTCAGCGTTGGCGATCCCGTCTTTGATCTGCGAGTAGCTATTGGCTGTAAGGTGTTTCTCAATGTGGGGAATGAGAGTGGGGTGGATGTTATTTTCAATCAGCTGTGCTCGCCAGTGCTCGAGAGGCATAGACGGGGTATCAGGGGTCTGGCTGTGGTAGTTGTTAATCAGTGTAGAGGCAGTGTTTAGTGCTACTTTCCATCCTTTAGGATCTATCACGTAGTCGCCTCGCTGAGTGATCTTCTTCTCCTTGCTGAGCTTGGTGATCGTCTGCTCCGTATGATGGGCGGTGAAGGGTGAGTTTATGAGCGGTTGCTTGGCTGGGAGGATGGGAGTCTTGCTGAGTTCAGTGAGTATGAGCTGGCGGAGATTGTTCGTGTTTTCTGCCCTAGTTTCTAAAAATGTTAGTCGAGCGTCTGTGCGGAACTGTCTGGGCTCAGCCATAGCGTCGAGGATGATGCCCCCAGCTAATGTGCCTTGCTGAGCACCATCTCGGATGACAAATCGGTCAGAAACGCATGCGGTGATCGGGGTTTCTAATCTGAGCTGTGCGAAGCATTCTTCTCCGGGGGGGATCTGGGTTTGTGAGTGTAGGATGACTCTTGCTCTGGTGCGGGATGAGCCGTGATGGAGGACAACTGTTTCGGTGTGTTTGAGTGGCCGCTGGGTAGCTGTCTGACCTGTGACTGGACGTTTCTGTCTAGTGAGTGTTACGTCTAGGACTATTGTAGGGGTGAGAGTTTTGGGAAGTGTGATGACTGAGCCACGTTGGACGCCAGTTTTTCCTCGTTCGCTGAGATTTAGGTCAGGAAGGTTTAGTGCGGTGCGCATACCGTGATGTGCTTCGGTGACTGTGCTAGAATGGTTCTGGATTCCGCGGATATTAGAACTATGATCTTCTGGCTGGCAGCTGATGGTGTCGCCTTTGCTGAGTGATCCGCCTGTGAGTGTGCCTGTGACGACTGTGCCTATACCTGTTGGTGAAAAGGTGCGGTCAACGGAAAGTCTTGGGATGAGGTGCTTAGGTGATGACTGAAGAGTTCCTGAGTTGATGTGTTCTAGGATCTCAGCTTTGAGATCATTGATGCCGTCTCCAGTGTGTGAAGAGACGGGGATGATGGTGGTATCTTCGAGGTTTGTGCCGATGAGGTCTTCTTTGACGAGTTCGATAGTGAAGTCTAGGTCTTCAGCGAGATCGCTCTTGGTGATAACGATGATGACATTTTTAACTCCGAGGTAATTTAATATATGTAGGTGCTCCTCTGATTGAGGCATCCAGCCATCATCTGCAGCTACAATAAATAGGGCGAGGTCTAGTGAGCCTACTCCAGCGACCATGTTATTTACGAAGTCAGCATGGCCTGGGACATCGATAATTCCTAGTTCGTGCTTACCCAGTGTGAGGTGGGAAAATCCTAGTTCGATGGTTACCCCACGTTTTTTCTCCTCGGGTAGGCGGTCTGGATCGATGCCAGTGAGCGCCTTGATGAGTGACGATTTACCATGGTCGATGTGACCCGCTGTGCCTAGGATGATGTGCATGCTGGGGTAGGAGGAATTAAGCTGGAGTGTATCCCACGATTCTGCCTTTTTCGAAGTCGAATGGGGTCATTTCTAGTGTGACAGTGTAGCCATCTTTGATCTCGTCACGGATGTGTGCGAGTTTCAGCTGGGTATGGCCTAGGATACGTTTGCCATTCTTGAGTTTCACGAAGAATGTTCGTTCATCGCGTCTCTCGATGACAGTACCTGTGGTGATAATAGGAGAATCTTTCATGTATGAGAGGATTAAAGATGGGGAAGTGTGGCTTGTCGAGAACGATACGGAGGAATTTGGGTAAGATTGGAGCATAAAAAAGCAGCTAAATGAATCATTCATTTAGCTATTTTTTATGTGAGAGGTAGGAGAGTGGACCAAAACATATTTTATGAAACGTGTGTTTCTCTGTTGATTGAAGATATTTTGAAATGTCCTGATACTACTTTTAGACTGAGTGAGGAGGTGAAATATTCGGACAATGTCATTTTTTTTCATTATGGAGTTAGGTGAGCTTGACCTTGGGCTAAGAAGATTGACTATGACGGCATGTCAGAAGATATAATTTTTTCATGTAATCCGAAGGATGAGGTAGAGGGAATTCCTTATTTTGCGAGAATGAGTCATAAGATCAGATTAGAGCGTGATGGTGATCTCCATGCAGATTATCAGTCAAATTTAGGAGGTGGCTTTGATCTATGGATCTGTCAATTCCTGAACGTGGAATATACTGATCTGGTAAATGTGATTCGTGATGGAGCGAGCGATGCAGAGGCTTTAGAATGGTGCCGAGAGCGAGGAGCTAAACTAGAATCACCACAGTTAGACTGGTGGGTGAGCTATATGAGGAATCGTGGTTATAGTGATGACTTATCAGTGATTTTAGAGAAGAGAAAGGTCGAGGCCGGATTTGGAAACAGATGTGATATCGAGTGCTTTTTTGATTTTATCGATGCTGACGAAGGGAGACTAAACTAATGAAAGAGATCCCCATTAATTCTCCACTAGATATGCACCTTCACCTACGGGATGAAGAAATGCTTAAACTGGTTACCCCACTGACTGCTGAGACATTTGCAGGTGCTGTGATTATGCCTAATCTGATACCACCTGTGGATAACCTAGATAGTCTGCATGCTTATAAAGAGCGTATTACCGCAGCACAGGGTGATCATAAGTTTACACCTTACATGGCGATGTTTTTTAGAGATTACACCGAGGCTGAGCTTGCTGCGGCGAAGGAGCATATAATAGGGATCAAGCTGTATCCAGCTGGAGCGACTACTAATAGTGAAGCGGGTGTTAAGGCTATCGATGCTGTAGAGCCTATTTTCAAGATGATGGAGGAAATGGAAATTCCTCTGATGGTTCATGGTGAGACGCATGGGTTTGTGATGGATCGGGAGGAGGAATTCCTTGCGAGTTATGAGTATTTAGCGAAAAAATTTCCTAAACTACAGATCACGATGGAACACATCACTACGGTAGATGCTGTAGATTTGATGGGTAAGTATGAGAATCTGAGAGCGACGGTTACTCTTCAGCATCTGATTATCACACTAGATGATGTGGCTGGTGGATTATTGAATCCACATCTTTTCTGTAAGCCTATCGCTAAGCGTCCTGAGGATAGAGATGCTCTCTTGCAGGCGGCACTTGCTGCAAATCCTAGTTTGATGTTTGGTAGCGACAGTGCTCCACATCCATTGAGCAAAAAAGAATGCTGTGGCTGTGCTGCGGGTGTGTTTACTTCACCTCTGGCTTTACCTAGGTTAGCTCAGTTATTTGATGATCACGGAAAGCTAGATAACCTACAGGACTTTATCTCTGGAAATGCTCAGCGTTTGTATGGTCTGAATCCTATAGATAAAAAAGTAACACTTACAAAGACTTCATCTAAAGTGCCGGCTTTCTACGAAGGCTTTGGTCAGCACGTGGTGCCGATGCACGCTGGTGAGGCACTGCCATGGTCTGTGACGGAGATTAAGTAATATGAAGCCGTTAGATCAGCTTCAAAGACCACTTAGAGATCTGCGGATTTCGGTGATAGATCGGTGTGATTTCCGATGTCGTTACTGTATGCCCATCTGCTGTGAAGCTCGTAGCTAACCGATCAAACGAGGAGTAGAAGGTGAGATCGTAGGTGAGGGCATTGTTCAAACCAGTCAGAGTGAGTGCACTCGCGCTTGCTACACCATCACGGAGTTGTGCATTCCTCAGACGCAATGCATAACTACTCAAAAAGGCTCGACCTCAAGCACCCTATACTTCATCGGATTGATGCAGGAAATGATAGTGCAGATACTCTCGAAGAGTTACGTAAAGGCGGTAAATGCCTCATAGTGAAGCGAAATTTGCGTCAAGAAAACAAAGTCAAATGGCTCTGTCATGCCATGTATAAAGGTGTTGGAGGATGCCCTAGAGAAGGAAAAGAGGTCTACATAGGAATTGTCGAACATTTAAAACATGGCGGCGTAAAAAGCTCACAAGAACCTCTAACATTCATTTACAGTGTCACCTGCTATAGCATAGATAAACACGAACTAGAAGTAGATACCTACTGGACAAATCTAGGCGAAACATCAGAAGATATCATCGCTTTTTATCACGATCACGGCACCAGCGAGCACTATACGTAAGACTCAGTTAGAGAGATCAAGCGGTCTTCAATACTTGGATTCAAGTCGTGATTTCTGCCTATAAATAAAAAAGCCTAGTTCATTTTCAGAACTAGGCTTCGTAAATTTGGGAGACCTAACTTGGGATAGGCCATATTAATTAGTCGATGATTGGAAGTGGAGGGGTAGTTTTCCAGTTTCCACGAGTGAAGTCAGGGAATGCGATGGATGCCCCGTCTTGAGCTACTGATGCTTCTGAGAGTGGAGATACTATTGACCATTGGATACCTTCGTAGAGGTTTTGGTCGAGTGGCTGACCTTCTCTGAGAGCTTCGATAACGCGGAAGTTCATGATGAAGTCCATTCCACTGTGTTCACCCATTTTAGCCTTCATGCGTGTGTAAAGTGGGTGATCGTAAGCTGCATAGACAGCTTCTAGTTGGGCATCTTTAGTCCAGCTGTGGAGGTTAGTGTGATCTTTATCGCCAGCGAGACTTTTGAAGACGGCTTCAGGTAGTTCACCTTTGCTGTAGTCGAGAGCGATACGTGTTGGGAAGCCTACTCCTACACCTTTGGTTCCTTGGATCATGTTGTGACGTGAGCGTGGACGTGGTGATGTCTCATCCCATTGAAGCATGATAGTTTTCCCCATGGTTGTCTTGATGATAGAGGTGTTGAGGTCTCCGCCTTTGAAGTCGAGCTTGTACCACTTATGATCAGCAGTGAAGTGCTTCTTAGCGTAGAGTGTGCGTCCTCTAGCAGGTGTAGAGAATGATGTGATGCGACCGAAGTTATCATCTGTGCGGCAGAGGTTCATGCATTGAGCTACTGGGCCTAAGCTAGTAGATAAGAGGTTGCCATTTCTGTTAGAATAGTGGTAAGTTCTCCATGATCCAGTGGTGTGATTATCGTTCATCTGGTATCTTAGATCACGAATGTAAGCTGCTTCTCCGTGGAGTAACTCTCCGAATACACCTTGACGGCACATGTTGAGGAAGAGGAGTTCATCTCTGCCGTAGATGACGTTTCCAAGCATCATGCAGTGCTTCTGAGTTCTCTCAGAAACATTCACGAGTTCCCAAGCTTCTTCTACTGTTTGGCAAATGGGAACTTCTACACATGCGTGTGCTCCAGCTTCCATAGTTGCAATCGCCATTGGTGTGTGTAGCTCCCATGGAGTGATTACATAAACGAGATCTGGTTTAAGCTCAGCGAGCATCTTCTTATAGATGTCTTTGTCACCAGCGTAGACTTTTACGTTTGCGTGACGCACTGCATCGTTCTTGAGCACTTTAGCTTTAGCTCTCTCTGCACGTTTTTTATAAAGGTCACAGACACCGACTACTTCAGTGTTAGCGATAGCTGAGAGGTGGTGGTAATGAGTGCCTCCACGTGATCCACAGCCGATGATGGCGATTCTTACTTTGTCTAGTTTAGGGGCGATGAAACCACCCATGTATTTAGCACCTTTAGGTCTGTCAACAGCCTGTGAAATGTTGCTTAGGGCAGCGATGCCAGCACCTGCTGCTGTCATTGTTTTTAGAAAACTACGTCGGCTATTTTGTTTCATTGTTATTTGTTATTTGTTATTTGTTATTTGTTATTTGTTATTTGTTATTTGTTATTTGTTATAACTTTACTTAAGCCACATTAAAGATAGATCTTTCTGAAAGTAAATAATTTAATTTGTTATCGTTTATTTTAGAATGGATCATTTAGGATACAAACTGTCATACCCAAGTCTGCCTGTTAGTGGGGCTAGAGAAGAAATTTTAGAGGCTCTGGCAGAGAGTCAGGTGATCGTGGTGGTAGGTGCCACTGGTAGTGGTAAAACTACCCAGTTACCAAAGATGGCGCTAGAATACTTGGCTGCTAATCCCTCTGGTAGAAAAATTAAAGTAGGTTGCACTCAGCCGAGAAGGATTGCTGCTACAAGTGTTGCTAAGCGTGTGGCTGAGGAAATGGAGGCTACTCTGGGTGACCAAGTGGGGTATCAGGTGAGGTTTGAGGATAGGACGAAGAAGGATACGAGTCTGAAATTCATGACTGATGGTATTCTCCTAGCTGAGACGCAGGGGGATGTGAGCCTGAAGGAATATGGTGTGATCATTATCGATGAAGCTCATGAGCGTAATCTGAATATTGATTTTCTATTAGGTTATTTGAAGCGATTGGTTTTAAAACGTCGTGATTTACGGGTGATTATTTCGTCAGCAACATTGGATGCTGGTGGTTTCTCAGACTTCTTTGAGGGAGCTCCGATGATTAATGTTGAGGGGAGAACTTTCCCAGTAGAGACGAAGTATCTGCCTGATAATGGAGAAGAGGATATGTCGCAGCATGTGGTTAGAGCTGTTTCAGAGATCGCTCGTGGAGGTGACTTGGGTGACATTTTAGTTTTCTTGCCAGGAGAGAGAGAGATCCGTGAATGTGCTGATGTGTTAGAGGGTAGAGGGATGTCTCAGACAGAAATCCTACCTCTGTATGCGAGGATGGCGATGGGGGAGCAGCAGAAAGTATTTACGACTTCGGAGAGAATGCGTCGAGTGGTGTTGGCTACAAATGTGGCTGAAACCTCGCTGACTATTCCAGGAATAGTTTATGTGATAGATACTGGTGTGGCTAGAGTGAGTCGCTGGAATCCTAGCCGTCAAGTGCAGAGACTACAGGTAGAAAAGATCAGTCAGGCAAGTGCTAGACAGCGACAGGGGCGATGTGGTCGTATCAGTGAGGGTGTCTGTGTAAGACTTTATAGTGAGGATAATTTTGAGGAGAGAGATGAGTTTACTGATCCTGAGATTAGGAGGAGTTCACTGGCTGGAGTGATATTAAGAATGAAGGCGTTGCATCTTCCTGAGATAACGGATTTTCCATTTTTAGATACGCCTTCTAGTAAGCATGTTTCTGAGGGATATAGGACGCTGAGGGAAATTGGTGCTCTCAATGGTGAGGATAATTTGAGTCATATTGGTAAAACGATAGCACATATTCCTGTGGAGCCTAGATTGGCAAGGATGCTGTTAGAGTCTGTTAGGGTAGGTTGCTATGAAGAGATGTTGGTCATAGTGAGTGGTCTTAGCATCATGGATCCTAGGGAGAGGCCTGCAGATAGACAGAATGAGGCTGATAATCAGCATAAGCGCTGGGAGGATAATGAGTCAGACTTTACATCACTGCTACATATGTGGAGTGAACTTTCTGAGTATAAGGAAGTAGGCAAACGGGGAGACTGGAAGAGAAATCTTCTGAGGAAATTCTGTAAGCGTAGTTTCTTAAATTTTCGTAGGGTGATGGAGTGGGGGAACCTTCTCGGTGAGCTGAGGCAGATTAGATTGTCAGATAGGAAAGCTAAAAGTTCCTCTGAAGTTTTAGGTGAGATTAATAGCTGGGCTAGTCATGAGGTGATTCATAAAGCGCTTTTAGTGGGGATGCCTAGACAGATCGGTAAATATGATAAGGAAGAGCACTGCTATAAAGGAGTGAGTGCTAAGGAGTTTGCGATGTTTCCTGGTAGTGGGCTTTTTGGTAAGAAGAAGCCAGAGTGGATATTGGCTTATGATATGGTGGATACCACTAGGCTGTGGGCTAGGAAAGTGGCTAGTATAGATCCTAAGTGGCTAGAGGAAGTCGTGCCTGAATTGTGTAGATATAGGTATCACAGTGCGAAGTGGGACAGGAAACAGGGAGCTGTCTATGCTAAAGAGATTGTGGTTTTTGGACCTTTGAGGATCGTGGACGATAGGAGTGTGCACTTTGGAAGGATAGATCCGGAGGCATCGTGGAAGATTTTTGTTAGAGAAGGATTACTAGGAAATGGTCTGAATAATAAGCCTAAGTGTTTGCGGGAAATCGATTCGTTACGTAGTAAGGTGATGGAGATAGAGCAGAAGCTTAGGAGAGTGGGTGGAATATGGAGCGAGGAGAAGATTGTTGATTTCTTCGAGGAAAGGATTCCGAAAGAAATTTATACAGCGAAGTCATTTCATAAATGGGAATCAAAGCATGGGAGTGAGGTTCTGCTAGAATTCCATGATGTCATGTATGATGATGTAGAAACTATCCAGGAAGAGCTCGCTGGATATCCCGATGTAATCCAAGATGGAGATCAGGAATACAGTGTTTATCATAAGTCTGAATACGGAGCTGTAGATGATGGGGTGACGCTCGGAGTGCATGTGGATCAGTTATCGTCGATGACTGAGGGTGTTCTAGAATGGGGTATGCAAGGTATGCTTGAGGAGAGAACATTCTTGCTAATCAAGGGACTGCCAAAAGGACAGAGAGTGCTGTGTAATCCAGCCGCTGAACGAGCAAAACTATTTACGCAATTTATGACCGAGAGCCGTGGCTTCGGGAGAGGATCTTATCTAGACGTGCTGAGTTATTATCTCAGTCGTGAAACTGGTGCTACTATTGATAAGAGAATGTTTCATTTGTCTAAGTTACCTGAGGAGATGCAGACCAAGGTCTGGGTCTGTGATGATGATGGTGGTGAATTGGCGATGGGGAAGGATCTAGAGACACTGCGTAAGAACTTGGCAGGTTTGATCGATCAGAGATTTGAAGATGAGTCTGGTGCTGAGTGGGAGATGAGCGGGATGAAAGACTGGGAGTGTGGAATGTTACCAGAGTGGATAGAAGTCCGTGCAAAGTATGCTTACCCAGCTCTGACAGATGAAGGTGCTAGTGTGGGAGTGAGTGTCTTCCTCACTCAGTGGGAGGCGGATCGTAATCAATTATCTGGCTGCGTAAGGCTGTTTCTATTGCGCCATTCGGACCACTGTAAGTATGTTTCGAAGAATCTCCCTCTATCTACGGGTCTAAAACTCTACCTACCACATGTGGGTGAAAAAGGGATTAATCAAGCTGAGTTACTGAGATTTGCAGCAGCAGGGATCTTTAGTAATGATCTGCCTAGGAATGCTCAGGACTTTTATAGTGTTGCGGATGCAGGACGTGGAGAGTTGTTTGGAAATGTAGAGACTCTAGGCAGGGTTCTGGAGCAAATCATCTCGATCAAGCGTGAAGTAGAACAATTCATTAAGACGAATGGCGATAATAAGCATCTGGGTGAAGTGGCAGACGATCTACGAATTCAAGTGAGCTGGTTGTTACGTCCTAACTTTATCTCTGAGGTGAGTTGGACAGGCATACAGAGATATCCTGTGTATTTTCAAGCGATGCTAGAGCGGATCAAGAGGTTGAAATCATACCCTATAAACAAGGATCTGGAGAAGATGGATGCTGTGTTGGATTACCTTGCCCCTTGGTCTGAGCAGTGGATAAATCGTAGGGGAGATGGGAATCTGATGGAATGCGCCTACCTCATTGAGGAATTGAGAGTAAATTACTTTGCGTCTAATCTGATGGTGAAGGGAGCTGTCAGCGAGAAGAAGCTAGAGCAGCAGTTTACAGCATGTGGAGTCATCATTCAGAAGTAATTCCCCTCTAATATAAAAAACAGGCACTACTTGTAGTGCCCGTTTTTTATATTAGATTGTTCTGAGTGGTCTCAGTAGCAAAGTCTGTTGGCTACGCAGTTGCGAGCTTACCGTTCTTAGGTTTGATATCTGTCTTCTTTGCAGAAGGTGTAATAGATGTGGACTGTGTTGAAGGAGCTCCTACAGTTGATTTACCTACGAAGATTGCACCAGCCTCGATAGAGAGAGTAGCAGCCTTGATGTCACCTACGAGCTCAGCATTTGCTTTAAGCTCTACGCGGTCAGTCACATTGATATTGCCGTGGACTTTACCGTAAATAACTACTGAGCGTGTGTGAACCTCAGCTTTGATGCGAGCGTTCTCACCTACTGTGAGTGATCCGTCAGAGATGATCTCACCTTCGATGAGACCGTCAACAACGAGGTCATTTGTAAATTTAACTTTTCCTTTGATCTCTACGTCTGAACTAAGAATATTACGACCATTAGTAGCAGCGACCTTAGATGAAGGAACTGGCTTGCTAGTCAATGACGCATTTGATAGAGGCTGTTGGCTACTAGTCGCTGTTGGAGCAGACACTGCAGGAGTTGATGGTGAAGAGTTTTTGTTGGTTTCCTCTTCGTTATTACTAATATATTTTTTGAATACAGACACGGTAGTTAGTTTAGGTTGTTGGTTAGTTGATCTTTTCTTAGAAAATATTCCAGCAGAGCTCTGCTGAGTTACGGATTATCTATAATCTATACGTAGTTGGTTGTGAATAACTTTCTTTTAAAATGTTATTTCCACAAGGTTAGATGTAAGAACACCTTAACAGTATAGAGTAATAGTTTTGAAATCGCTTATAGCTGAGCTGGGTCTTCAGTGGTTTTTTGCTTAGCAGGAGCCTCTGGAGTAGTTACGTCAGGAATAGGAGATGATTCAGGGATGACTCCTTGTATCTCTCCGTCCGGTCCGAATGGGAGGTTCTTAGAGTTAGGTTCAGCTGGAGTAGGTGCTGGTGGGGCTGGAGCTGTGACAAGCTGCGGAAGCTTAGCATTAAGGAATGCTAGGCGTGATACAGCGATATTAGCAAATGCGTTGATATCAAGGTTAAGATTCTTAGCTTCGGTATAGAGCACCTTGGCTTTATCGATTTCGTTGTTTTTTACCGCAATGTCCCCGAGTGATATTTTAGCCATTGGGACTAGGTAGCCGTTTGCGTCACGAGAGATAAGATTGTCGAGAGTTGTGTTAGCTTCACCAGTTTTACCTGAATTGATTTGGCGCAGAGCGAGTTGAAGCTCAGCTTTAGGGATATTTGGGTGATCCTTGTAAGTGGTGATGAAGAACTGAAGAGCTTCGATAGCGTCTTTATCAGTCGTTCTAAGGTCTGCGATAGCGAGAGCTGCAGTTCCCGCTGCTGTGCGGTTTCCGTAGTTCTCAATGACAGCTCTGTATTCATCTTCAGTGGTAGCAGCGGAGAGTGCGGATCCAGCTTCCTGATCCTTCATCTCTTGATACTTTAGGTTAAATACGTAGGTGATAATGCCTAGGAATAGGAGGGCGGCAAGAATCATCAAAGACTTCTGATGTTTCTCTAAAAATTGATCTAGCTTGGATGGGTCGTGATCGATCTCAGCTATTGGTGTAGGTGTATCTTGCATAAGATTGAGCTGGAAATAAAGCTCTAGGACTATGAATGCAAGTATTAAAGGGCGGAAGTCGCTATTTTATAGAGTTTTTTTAGTGAAAGGGGATTTTTGTCTCGTTTTTAGAGGCTTGGGAGATAGGGATTAGTTTATGAATGAGAGTTTAGAGAATGCAAAGATTTATGGCATCGTAGATCTCGGATATGTGGATTTTGAGAATATAGAGTCAGCTGCCGAGTCATTGATTAGAGGTGGTGCGGATGTGATTCAGCTGAGGGCAAAGGGTGTGAATGAAGCGGAGATAGAGAGCTTAGCGAGAAAGATTAGCCCAATTTGTAAAATATCGGGTATTCCTTTTATTGTGAATGATCATGCGGCTATAGCAGCACGGGTCAATGCGGACGGAGTGCATATAGGTCAAGATGATGGGACATTATTGATGGTGAGGGAGATCGTGGGGGAGAAAATGATGGTGGGTCGCTCTACGCACACAGTGGAACAAGCCCAGCTAGCGCTTAGAGAAGGTTTTGATTATATCGGGTTCGGACCACTGTTTCCTACCCCTACGAAAAAAGGTAGAGCTGGAATCGGTATGGAGAATGTCCGCTATGTGGAAGAAACTGTCGGGAGAGAAATACCAGTATTTTGTATTGGTGGTATTACTAGGTCTAATATATGCACTGTGGTGCAGGCAGGAGCGAATAGAATGGTCATCGTATCTGATCTCTTGCGTAGCGAGTCGATAGAGGAAGCCACAGCCGAGGCTAAAAATTTACTAACAGCACAACAATAAACTAAAATCATGTCAGTTATAATAGGAGGAACTATCGCAATAGATAATGTAAAAACGCCTATCGCAGAAGAGAAAAATTTACTAGGTGGATCAGCATCTTATGGGTCATTAGCCGCTAGCTATTACGCAGATAAAGTTCATTTAGTTGGGATCATTGGTCATGATTATTCTAAGCAACATCTTGATATGCTAGAGGAGCACGGAGTGAGTCTAATAGGTGTTGAACGCAGTGATGCCGAGTCATTTACCTGGACTGGTGAATACATGGAGAACATGAATGATCGTGAGACTCATGCAGTAGCTCTCAATGTTCTGGAAGGTTGGGAAGTGAAAATACCAAAAGAAATAGCGGACTCACAGTTAGTTGTGTTGGCAAATATGTCACCTGAGAATCAGTTGCAGATGCTAGAGCAGTGCACCGCTGAGAATAAATTTGTAATCGCAGATACGATGGATCTTTGGATCATGATCTCATCTGAGAATCTACAGAAAGTATTAGAACAAATTGATGTTCTCGTGCTGAATGAGTCTGAAGCTCGTGACCTCACTAAAGAAAATAATCTGATCCTAGCTGGTGAGATATTGTTAGGTAAAGGGCCTAAGTATGTGATTATCAAACTTGGAGAGTTCGGTGCAGTATTGTTTGGACCTAATGGGAAGATTTTCAGGCTACACGCATGGCCACTAAGAGTGCTCGTAGATCCTACTGGAGCAGGGGATTCCTTCCTCGGTGGCATGGCTGGCTATCTTGATAGCTTAGAGAAGACCGACTATGACTTTACGGATATTAGTAAGTCAATGGCACGAGGTTCAGTGATCGCTAGTTTTACTTGTGAAGCATTCTCTACGAATCGTTTACAAGCTGTCCATAGAGTAGAGATTGATGAGCGTCTGGAGATTCTCAGAAATATGGGTAGCTGGAGCTAATTCAGTTCTTACTTTGAAAAGAATTTCAGAAAAATCATCCAAGCCTCTCTAGCTTCTGTTAGAGAGGTTTTTTTGAATCTAATTTTTGTCCCTGGTCTGGCTTGGGCGATGATAGCTAGATCTATTTTGGCTATATGACCGAGCTTTTGGTAACCGCCTTGGGTTTGTCGGTCGTTGAGTAGGATGATTGGTTGGCCATCGGGTGGAAGTTGGATAGCTCCTAGAGCATTAGGCTCAGAGATGATGCCAGAGCCAGTAGTGAACGCAGCGTCTGAGTGGAATCGAATGCCAGTGCGGTCAGAGTTTGGTGTTACTGTAAAAGTATTATCAGTGATGCTGGATGCTTCATTAGTGATGACTCTAACAGTCATGATGTTTTTGTATTTAGGGATGAAGTTTGAAGGTGTGCGGTTATGTAGTGATGATTTTATTGAGGGTGATTCTAGAATTGAATCTTCTGTTAGGTTAGATCCGATATCGTTTCGTAAGACAGTTGAGATGCTTTCAAGTATCGGTTCTGAGGCGAAGCCCCCCTTGATACCTAGATAAATACGAAGTCCTGTTTTAGCGTAGCCGATTTTCAGGTGCTGATTTTTTTTAAGAATAAATGATGACCAGTTATCGATCTTTTTTCCGTCTATAGAAACGTTAACTTCAGCACCAGTTAGAGAAATGTTAGAGTCTTGTGTCGCTAGAATCTCAGTGTTGCCTATGAGAATTTCTAGAGTTGAGCACTCGATAGAGTTCTCTAGAAGTCGATTCGCCCAGCAGTGAGCATGGAGATCGAGTGCTCCTCCTTGGCTTAGACCATGATGCGCGACTCCGAAGCGTCCTAGATCCTGAAGTTGTATGCTTGGGGCAGAGCGAATGATCTTAAGACTATTCAATTTCACCTCCTAATTGAAGAAATTCTGAACTTGAGATAGACTGAAATTTCACCTTATCTCCAATCAAGAATGGGCTCATTGGCCTAGCGTCGAGATCAAATAAGGTGAGTGGACAATTACCTATAATCTTCCACCCCGCAGGGCTGGTAGAAGGGTAGACCGCTGTTTGACGGTCTGCTATGCCAACGCTACCAGCAGGAACTCTAGCTCTCGGGGTGTCATGTCTGGGGCTAGTGATTCGTGGGTCGACTTCTGCTAAGTAAGCGAAGCCGGGAGCAAAGCCAGTGCTGAATACGGTGTATTCTTGGCTGCTATGTATTTGGATAATATCCTTGATGCTGAGTCGCTTCTCTTCCGCTAAGTTTATGAGGTCTAGCCCAACGGAGGGATCATAGAAGCAGGGGAGAGTAATAGTTTTTGTTGAGGTTTGGATCGTATGAGGACTTTCAAGGATGATTTTTAATTTTGACTCTAACAGTGGTAAGTTCGTTTTAAGAAAATCATATTCTAAATAGAGATTAGAATATGAAGGGACGACTTCTAACAGATCGATCATTTCACTGCGTATGTTTTGCGCAATATTCGCGATACGAATAGTAGTGCTGATTTCTATTTCATCACTGAACCGAACTAGTAATGAATTTTCTGTTGGGTGTTCGATACGATACATTTAGGGATGTAGTAGTTGATGAATAGAGCTGACAGCTAATACTGCTGCTGGGTTGTCACCGTGTAGGCAGATAGTGTCTGCTTGGAGACTAATGCGTTCACCTGATTCACTGATGACATTGTTAGAGGTGATGAGTTCACTAGCTTGAGCGATGATCTTGTTAGTTTCCGTGAAGAGAGAGTTGGCTTGTGATCGAGGGATGAGTAAACCATCTTTAGTATAACATCTATCAGCAAAGACTTCTCGGATAATAGTAACTTCTCTGACTAGTGCCGTTTCTAGATGACACGTAAGATCTGGGCGAGCAGGGATCATAAGATCAAGGTGGAAATGGGATGCGATTCTGACGATTGCGGAGTAGATGTCAGGGTAGTCCATCATATCGTGATAGAGTGCTCCATGCGGTTTAATGTAACTAACCTTAGATCCTTCACTGAATGCTATGCGTATTAATAATTCGACTTGACCAAAGATGAGATCGTAAATCTCATTGGTAGTCAGAGTCATTGATATTCGACCAAAATTCTCTCGATCTGGATAACTAGGGTGGGCTCCGATACTCAATTCATTTGCTTGGCTTAACTTAACAGTTTCTCGCATATGATGTGGAGTAGAGGAGTGGAATCCACAGGCTATATTTGCCATGTCTAGATGAGGAACTAGCTCTAGATCGTTTCCGGTGAGCTCTCCTATGTCGGCATTAAGTTTCATGACTTGGATTGAACTAACTAATGCAACTTTCTCTTGGTTGGTTCATTGTTGAGGTTTTTCTTGAGGTGATTGATATTCATCCCGTTTCCTTGGCCTGTCGTTTAGAGCTTTTTCAACTTTAAGCAACAGCTCTGAAGGCAGATTCGCTATATTCGTGCCTTTCGGTATGTATTGGCGGATTAAGCCGTTGAGGTTCTCGTTAGATCCTCTTTCCCAGCTATGATAGGGATGTGCAAAAAAAGAAGTCAATTCCTAATGCTTTTGCTATCTCCTGATGACTGGCGAACTCTTTGCTATTATCTGAAGTGATTGTGTATAATTGAGCCTTGTAAGGTATTAGTTGTGCGATTGTTGCGGAAGTTATTTCTGCCGCCTGCTTGCCTCCTAGTTGCTCCATAATAAGAAGTCCACTGACTCGGTCGTTGATGGTTAAAATAGCTCCGCTATGACCACTGCCAATCATTAAATCTAGCTCTAAATCACCCAAGCGATTCCGCTCGTCCACCACTCCAGGACGCTTATCAATACTTGTTGCGTTACGGATTTTACCGCATAGATCCTTCTCTGAACCTCTTTTGCGGTAACGTTTACTACGATGGCGTAAATTCTCATCTAACTTGCCACCCCGCTTTTTGTCAGCCCATATTTTCAGATAGATTGTCTCGATACTTACGCAATCTATACCGAGTTTATAAGCCTTTCCCACAATCTGCTCGGGGCTATCCCACTTGGCTAACTCTCTCTCAACATAAGCTTCAATAGCTGGTGTATAGTCGCCCCTTTTGGTTTTAAACTTTTGCCTATTTTGAGCCTTACGCTCTGCTAAGTCGTTGCGGTATTCCCCGTTTCTGTGGTCACCATTGCTCTTTATTTGATGACTGATGACGCCCCAACTGCTTTGCAATAGTTGTTGGACTTAGGTTTTGACTGAGCAGATGCTTGATAGTCTGTCTTTCTTCAGATGTAATGTGCTTCATGGCTTCTTTTGATTGATCAGTAGTGAAGTAATGACTGAATCAAAAGGGAAGGGTTTTCGGACCTTTCCCTTGTCGATTTAACAGTTTACTTCCTGCCCATCAAAAGTTGCGTTTATTAGTTGAATCCAAGTTCTATATTAGTGGTTTATGGTTATTTAATTTAGTTTGTAAAAGTTAATGGAACTAATTAAATCTTGATAAACCGTGGGGTTTTTAGTGGGGTTGTTTTCATGGCTAGCGTGAGAAAAAAAGGGAATGTTTATTATGCGAGATTTCGTTTACCTAGGGATTCTCAGCCTGTGGAAAAAAGCACAGGGAAAAACACACTAGCAGAGGCTCGTGTGAGAGCTGCTGAAATGGAGCTTATTGCTAAAGGTGAGGTTAGTGAGGCTCGATATGCTCAGAGGATGGAAGATCTTCATGCCGAGGCTACAGGGGTGAATCGTAGCTTATCAGTTTGTGAACTCTGTGAGATATGGTTGAGCAATAAACTAGGCGAGGTGGATGATGATACCTATGCAAGCTATAATAGAGTCTTGCGTAGGTGGAGAGAGTTTCTAGGTAAAGTAGCTGGCGAGTCTATTCAGAGAGGGAACATTCAAGATCTTGAACGATGGAAAAAATCAGAATTGAAATCTCATGAGGCAACTACGGTAAATTTCAAAATCAAGGTAGTAAGGATGCTTTTTCTTTATGCGTATCAACGAGGTTACATTTTTAGTAATCCTGCTGTTTTGCTGAAAATAATTGATCGGGAGAAACGGAACGCTCAGGGAAAAGATGCATTCACTCTAGAACAGGTAAAAACTGTGATTGATACTTGTGATTCTCATGATGTGAAATGGAAAGCTACTGTATCACTCGAAGAATGGAAAAGTTTGGTGATATTTGGAGCTTATACAGCACAGAGACTTGGTGATCTGTCTAGCTCCATGTATCCGACCGCCAGCGTATGATATTGATTTCGCATCTTAGATCCGTGAGCAGGCTATAAGTGCTGGTGTTTTAACTGAGAACTATGTAGACTCTGGAGTCTGCACTAGTGGTAATCTTGGCCAGTTTTATAGCTATCGAATAGAAAAGGGTAGCACTGGAAGAATGCTTGCACTATTAGGTAAATCATCATGAAGAAGCACACGGAAATAGCGAAAGCCAAAGTGAATTTAGATCTTAAAGTTCTAGGTAAACGTGAAGACGGATTTCATGAGGTTAGCACTCGGATGGCTCCGATTAGTTTGGCGGATAGTTTAGATTTTTATCCTGCTGAGCAATACAGCCTAGAGTGTGATACTGAGGGAGTGCCTCTGGATGAGTCTAATCTTGTAACTAAGGCTGTTAGGCTCTTTGAAAGAGAGACTGGGCTAACTTGTAAATGGAGAATTGTTCTTCATAAAAAAGTTCCACACGGAGCTGGTCTCGGTGGAGGAAGTGCAGATGCTGCCGCTGCCTTGCGTGCTTTAAATCAGTTAGAGAAGAAAGATTTGAGTAACGATAGAATGGCTGAGTTACTCTCTGAGGTAGGTTCAGATATTTCATTTTTTGTCTATGAAAGTGTCTGCGACTGTGGCGGTAGAGGTGAGAAGGTGACTCCTGTAGAATGGGATCATCAACTTAGCGCTCTGTTGCTTAAACCGAGCTTTGGTGTGGAGGCTCCTTCAGCATATAAGGCATGGAGTGACTCAGAAGAACTGCCTGAGATAGATTACTCTCCACAAGAGTTTGACTGGGGAACAATGGTAAATGATTTAGAAAAACCAGTATTTCAAAAGCATTTTTTCTTAGCGGAGATAAAGATGTGGTTACTCAATCAAGATGAGGTGATAGGGGCAATGATGAGCGGTTCAGGTTCTACATTTATTGCTCTAGTGGAGGCAGACAAGGCTGCTGGTCTCTTAGAGAAAGCGAGAGCTGATCTAGACCCCACTCTCTGGGGTGCTGCTGTTACAATTGGCTAAAAGCCTGACCTACTTTTTCTTGAGCTTTTTCTTCTTATTCTGAAGTGGCTTCGATCTAGTGCTAGCACTACTCTTATAGCTTTTATTTCTCGTGGAGACCTTGAGTGCATGCTTGGCGTAGAGGAATCCTTCTGCTATCGCTCTAGGGAGCTTAGCGTCTAGTAAACCTTCGAGTTTGAGTAGCTGCTTACTAATTTTTGGGTTCACGAGGCTGATGATTTGACCTTCTGGACACTCTAGGACTCGGGCGATGTAGTCTTGCGGGACATCTGGGAAATCGTAGTTAATGACATTTTGAACATTCTCTAGCGATGTGTTTCTAGAGATAGCTTCGGAGAGAATGAGGTAGTCGATAGTACCACTTGCGTAGTTAGTGAGAGCTTTGCCTGCCATACTAGGCTTTTTCTTAACGTGTATAGAATCGACGGTCATTCCTGCTTTAGTCATTTCAGAGCTGAGAGCGTGGATCTCGGCAGTCGTGCGCACATAGATGATCGCTGAGCCTAAGCCCTCAGTCTTCGTTAGGAGATGCTGAAGGAACTCGGGCTTCTGGTGGTCGTAGACTTCGTAAACAGATTGTTTTGATTTAGCGGATGACATGATGGCGGGACTATAATATGTGGGAGGATAAAGTCGAGGAATTCTAGCGGTGTGCAGTTTATTTCTGTTGGTTGCGCATGTATTGTTCGAGTAGACGTGGCCAAGCTATCGCTGGGTTTCTGCTTCTCAGTCTGTCCAGGTTTACCCATGCCCTGCCTGAAAAAAGGTGAAGAGAGCAATGAACACGTGCCTTGGTGTAAGCCATAGCTAAGTTGATAGAGAACTGGGCGAGCACTGATGTCAGTGAGGCTGTCAGTAGATGACTTCTCTAGATCGAAGGTGTCGTCAAACTGAGTGACCGCCATCGCAACGAGGTGACCGCCGGCTGAGAAGCCGATGACTCCTACTTGATCGGGTGAGAATTGATATTTTTTAGCCATGGGTTTTGCTAGGTGTATGCCTTTTTTAGCGTCGAGCAATGGTCCAGGGTAGCGGAAGGCTGGGTGAGTTCCTCGTGTGACGCAGTATTTAACGACTTGGATATCAGTCACCTCAAGAAAAACATCAACAATTAACCAACGAAGAGAAAGTTGCATTAGTTAGTTGAATTCAAATCATTTATCATAAGTTACTTACATGTCCTTTAGTGGCTTGTCATTTTTCATCGTGTAGTGTGAAAAGAAATGTTACAAAATCTGAGGCATAAAAAATCCTAAGCATCGTGCGACACTCAGGATAAAATATGCGTAGAATACTAGCAGGAAATTACATTCCTGGGATTTTCATTCCGCCTGTGAGCTTGGACATTTCACCTTCAGCCATTGACTTTCCCTTTGCTATTGCTTCTTGAATGCCTGAGAGGACTAGTTCTTCGAGAAATTCTGCGTCTTCTGGGTCGATCACTGCTGGGTCGATCTTGATGGAGCGAACTTCGCCTGCACCAGTCGCTACGACTGTGACTTTGCCGCCACCTACTGAAGCTTCTACAGTTTGTTCTGCGAGTTCTTCTTGTGCCTTAGCCATCCCAGCTTGCATTTGCTGAGCCTGTTTCATGAGTTTGTTGATATCCATAATATTAGTTTTGTTAGAGTGTGTTCTTAGATTCTGCTAGCTTGGAATGTCTCTATTGCTTGCTTGATGAGAGGGTCGTTGTTAAAGTCGTCTTCTGATTTCACTGGTGTAGGGGAGGCGTCCGCTTTTGGTTCCGCTTGAGGAACAGCTTTTTTGGCAGCTGGTGCTACGTCCACAGCCATTAACGGGGTAGGGGCATCAGACTCTTCTAGTGCAGACTTGATGTGCTTGTTAAAGCTGGACATCATGTCGTCTGCATCTGTTTTGACTACAGGTGCTGCACCTGATGATAGGATGTCATCAGCATCATGTAGTGTCTCAGAAGGAGTTTCAGTTTCAATTTGGACGACTGGCTCAGGATCTTGCTCGACTACAGGTTCGATTTTCACTGCTACTGCTGGTTTAATCTCTGGAGCTGTTTCTTTTACTGCTTCAGGCTGAGCTGCTATTGGAGTCTCGGCAGGTTCCTCTTTACTGACTGATTCTTGTTCTTGCTGAGTCGGAGTAGGTGTGGAAACTTTGACTTCTGGTTGGGGAATAGTCGCTAGTATTCCAGCTCCAGCTAGTGAGGTGATGACGTCGCTGATGCGGATGTCGCAGAGTGATTGAACAGATTTGATAATGCCGATCTCCATATGGAGCCGCTTGTTCGAAGCCCATTTCATGTTGGCTTCTGTCTGGGCGAAAATTTCTACTAGGTTGAGTAGTCGGTCAGTCTGGATTGACTCGTTTGCAGCCATGAGTTCGTTCCAGAGTGCTTCAGGAATACCATCGCTGTCTGCTTTATTATTAACTTTAGAAACAAGGAGGGTTCTGAAGCAACCGATAACATCGTTTAAAAGTTGGCCAAGATCTTTGCCAGAGTCTGCTTGTTCGTGAAGTAACTCTAGAGCAGCTGTGGTGTCCTTGGTTAAAATACTCTTGGTGAGGAATGCTATGGTTTCACGGGAGGTGAAGCCGAAGACATCGAGAACGTTGTGCTCTGTGATGTGATCTCCACAGAATGCGACGAGCTGATCGAGCATGGATTGCGCATCACGCATTCCGCCATCAGCACCTTTAGCAATAGACCAAGCGGCGGCTTGATCTAGTTTGACACCTTCATTTACTGCAATGTAGGTGAGGTGGTCAGCGATCGTCTTGGTGTTGATAGGACGGAGGTCAAATCTTTGACAACGAGAGATGATAGTTGGGAGAATTTTATGAGGTTCTGTGGTTGCAAAGATAAACTTAACATGTGCAGGCGGCTCTTCTAGTGTCTTAAGTAGAGCGTTAAAAGCGGCGTTTGAAAGCATGTGAACTTCATCAATATAGATGATTTTAAATCGGCAAATTGAGGGGGCGAATTGAACGTTTTCACGTAGGTCACGCACTTGCTCTACATTGTTGTTAGAGGCTCCATCGATTTCTAGGACATCGAGTGAACGGCCTTCTGCTATTTCTTGGCAGATACTGTCTTCTGGATCGAAGTCGATGCTTGGACCATTGGGGCAGTTCAGTGCCTTAGCCATGATACGAGCGGTGGAAGTTTTACCCGTGCCACGAGGGCCTACGAATAGGTAGGCATGTGCTAAGCGATCTTGATCGATAGCGTTTCTGAGTGTCGTGATGACATGATCCTGGCCAAGAACATCGTTAAATGTTTTGGGGCGATATTTTCTAGCGAATACTTGATAGCTCACGTCGTGAGGATGAACCCTAGATTAAATTCTTCAACTAAAAATCGGCCTAATTGGTCGCTTTTTATTGAGATAGTAGATGATGACTACTGAGCTTTCTTTATTCCAAGTTTTTTTCAAAATCAATGTTAGGTGCAAGACCTTGTCTGAGAGCTTCGTTATAGACAGTTTTTGCTAATTTTTTGTCATCTAAGAGATAGTGAATATAGGCGAGATTAAATTGAGCTGTATGGTCTTCAGGATTAAGGCGGACGGCTTTCTCTAGATAGTCTTTGGCCTTTTCGTTATTGCCTTGTTTACTAGTGACGTTCCCGAGGTAGATATAGGCTTTTGAATAGTCTGGGCGGAGGTTCACTGCTGTTTCAAGTGATTTTCTAGCGAGTTCAAGTTTTCCGTTTTTGAATCTACAGACACCGAGCATGAAGTGAGTGTATGGGCTGTTTTCCTTGAGCTGTGATGCGCTCTCGAAGATCTCTTCAGCTTCTACTAAGCGGTTAAGCTTGAGGCGGACGACGGCTCTGTTGATAAAGAATGGGTAGTGGTATCCGTGGGCATCGTAGGCTTCATCGTAGATATCCATGGCGGTGATAAGCTTGCCATTTTCAATGCAGCGGTTCGCTAGGGACTCTAGGCTATCGACTTGGAATTTGGCTTTAGAGAGTGCTCGTTGACGTTCAGACTCTGAGCGTGGTCCTGCATTAGGAAGGCGGAACCCTGCGGTGTCAGCTCTTGTTTTGAGGTATTTTGATTCTTTCGCTGTCAGAGTGATTCTTTTCTCTACGAGATTAGCAATGGCATTCCCTATAGAGGATCCTTGGATTCCTGATTTCTGATATTCTTCAAGTAGGAATTTCTCAGCCTGTTTTTTACGTTCTAGCTGAGTGGTGATTCGCTGGAGAGCTTTTTTCAGGGTTTTAGCTTCTTCTGTTTCTAGAGCTGTTGATTCAGGTGAGTTTAAGGATTGGTCTAGCTGTTTTTTAGTGAGCTTGAGGCTGTCTTCTAGTGAGCCGATTCGTTTGCTATAGTCGGCATTCTCGTTTTGAAGATTGATGATTCTTTGTTTGGCGACTGCGAGTTTGCTCTCAGCGATAATCACTTCATCTTGAGCGACGTTTTTACCGTCTTGGAGGAGTTTAATTGTTTGCTGAGCTTCACGTAGTTCTTGTCCTAGTCGGAGAGATTCTTTGATCATGCGCTTGGCACGGTCGGCGTCGTTGAGGTTGAGGATTCCTGAGAGTTTATCTCTCTCTAGAGTGATGGATGCGAGACTCTTCTGCAGTTCTTTGTTGATGACATCAGATGCAGAAAGGCGTTCCTTTATACTGGCGTTCTCTTTATTGAGGAGTGCGACTTGGTCGTTCAGTCCGTTGATCTGTGCTTGCTGCGTTTTGATTTGGCTACGCAAGGCTTTGACCACTTTATAACTTGCATTCTTTGAAGTTTCAAGTTGTTTAGATTTTGCTGCTAGCTCTTCATTAGCTAGTTTTAGATCACCAGATATCTTGTCTCTGTCTTCTTGGAGAGCTTTGTATCTTTTGAGGTGTCTTTGGTAAATCCCGATAATGTTACCTAGTTCGGCTTCATAGCGTTTTTTGTCAGCCGCTAGGCGTTCGACGTCTTTCTTTAGTGGAGCTGCTGCAAGTTTGGCTCTTTCTTGAGTGAGTTCGTTGAATAGTTGGAGGAGTTTTGCTTGGTCTGCCTTACTGCGTTTTTCGTAGTTATTCAGTTCTCTACTTAACTTATTGATCTGGTTGTTGACTATTTTTGTTTGTTCATTGTCTGCTCTGAGTAGCCCTTGCTGAGATTTTCTGAGTTTGTCTTCTAGTTTGGCCATTCTACGGCGCATATTTTCTGTTTCGACTTTATGCTTGTTGCGTTCGTCTTGGAGAAGTTTTTTATACTGATTAGCTGTATTTGTGAGGTCGTTGATACGTTTTTTCTCAGTAGTTGTCAGTCCATCATTGTTTTTGAGCGTTGGACTTTTGATCCCATTTTCTGAGGTGTTGTCTGCGATGTAGGCTTTGAGCTTGTTCTGCTTGTCACCATGTTGCTTAGCTGCGAGAGGCTGTAGTCGGTCGATATTTTCTTGCGTGATTCTGATACGCATGCTGACGAGATCGGTTTTCCATTTTGGGAAATTGTTAGCGAGGGTCTCGTAGTATCTTTTTGCTTGGTGATACTTATTCCAAGCGGTCTTGTAGAGCTTTACCTTTTCTAGTTTTTCAGCCTCATTGATGGCATAATAGCCAGAGAGAAATATAGAACCTGGGCGGACTTCCTGTTTTTTCTCAGCTGGCACAACTTGAGCATTACTAATGGATATAACTCCACTTAGTGATAAGCAAATAGTGAATAAAGTTAGAAGATATGAGTTTCTCATCGGGGTCATTAAATATTCCATAAATTACTGAGTGTGAAGTATAAACTTCTCTAGGGTTTACAATCCGAGAGATCGAATGAAGAGTGTGGCATTAAACTAAAAACGCTCTGAACATGAATCGTCCAGAGCGTAGAAATGATTTTTAGCAATAGGTCTTATTAGCCTTTGAGTTCTTTACTGTGCTTAAGTCTTCTGGAAGCAGTCGCATAGAGTTCTTTATAACGAATTCTGGCGTAGTTATAAATGATTTGGTGCTCATCTCCAGTTGACTGCAGCACTGCTTGAGCATATGCATTCGGTTTAAAGTTCTTCTCTAGTAGTTCAGTTCCTATGATTCCGTAGATACGTTCTTCGAGAGTTGAGTGGAGCTTCTCTTGGTCATCAGGTAGAGTAGTCGAGGGATAGATTGTTTTAGGTTGTGGGATAGAGAGTTTGTTAGCCATAATGTGTAATTGATTAAGTGAAGGTTAAAACCTAAATTTCAACTTGTCTATATATTATCGATGTTAGATATTGAGTTCAAGCAATATTTAGATCTTTAATGTTATCGGATTATTTACTGTTACTTCCAGTCGGGCTGATTTCAGCTTCTAAGTTTGTGTCTAGTAGTTCACGTCTAAGGTCTGTCTTACGGAACTTAGAGAAGATGTAAACGATGGGGGACGCTACGAAGATGGATGAGTAGGTTCCGATAACGACACCGATCATGATGGTGAGTGAGAACTCCTGAAGAGATGATCCGCCATAGATGTAGAGCACGAGGACTGCTACGAATGTGGTCACAGATGTGAGGATGGTTCTAGAGAGTGTTGCGCTGATAGCTGCGTTCATTACGTCCTTGATCTCGCCACGTTGGCTCTTGAGGCTCTCACGGATACGGTCGAATACTACGATAGTATCATTAATGGAGTAACCGATGATTGTTAAGAACGCCGAGATGTGGATTAGGGAGAGCTCTTGATCGAAGATCATGAGCATACCTAGCACGATGAGAACATCGTGTAGTAGGGCGAAGAACGCACCCACTGCGAATGAGAACTCGAATCGGATCGTGATGTAGATGAGAACACAGAATAGACCGAGGGCGAGAGCCCAGATGGCTTTGCTGAGGAATTCATCACCAAGAGCTGCGCTGACTTTCTCTTCGGCAGGTTGTTCTGTGATACTGAACTTCTTCATGACTGCTTCTACGATCTTGTCCTTATCTGTTTGACCAGATTCAGGTTGCTTATCACCACACTTGACCTTGATGAAACGTCCACCAGCGAGGCCTAGATTAGCTGTGCCTTCGATCTGGCTAGAGTGAGCTTGTATGAGTTTGAGATCCTTGATGGATTCTTCTACGTCAGACTGAGTGATGTCACTGTCTTCAGGGATTTCAAAACGGACGATGTTACCACCAGTGAAGTCAACACCGAGGTTCTGCTTACTTTTGTATCCGATCGTAGCGAGTCCGCCGAGGATCATGATGATAGAGAGTAAGAAGGCTAGTTTACGCTTACTGAGGAAATCAATCGAGCGGGATGGCACTAGGTTCATGAACTTGATGCTCTTAAGAATGCCTGTGTCTGCACTCCACCAGAAGAGAACTCTTGTGCAGAGGAGAGCTGCTAGAAGTGTGCCGAGGATACCGATAGTCAGTGTGACTGCGAATCCACGGATGGAACCTGCTGCCTGCCAGAATAGGATGATCGCTGTGATCAGTGTGGTAATATTGGCGTCGAAAATTGCTGCGAATGCTTTGTCGTATGCCGCTGCGATGGATGCTTTGACTGATTTGCCAAGAGCAAGCTCTTCCCGCATACGTTCGTAGATGAGCACGTTAGCATCTACCGCTACACCGATGGTGAGGATGATGCCAGCAATACCTGGAAGAGTGAATGCTGCTCCGAATGCGGCCATCGCTCCGAAGAGTATGAGAATGTTAAGAGCAAGGCCAATGAGGGCGATGATACCTGCAAAACGGTAGTAGAGGAGCACGAACATTACGGTGAGTGCTAGTCCTGCGATACCAGCACTGATGCCTTGGTTTACAGTAGCTTCTCCGAGTGTCGCTGAAACAGATTGTTTCTTGATGACTTCGATGTCGTTCTCGAGTGGATTGAGCAGCGCTTCTGCGAGTTTCTCTGATTCTGCTGCATTCTCTTGACCTGAGATTTGGAAATTTCTGCCGAGCGTCGGTGCGTTTAGCGTTGCTGCGCTGACTACTTTGCCATCAAGAACTGAGATGATGAAGTCACGCTGTTTCATGGAGCTTGTAAAATCGACCATCTTGTCTCCACCTTCGTTGGTGAGTCTGATGTTTACTTGTCCAGAGTTTTGAATGTCTGGGAAAGCAGCTTCTACGTAAGCACCAGTGAGTGCTGCTTTACGTCTGATAAGGTAGTATCCTGTCACTGTTTCGATACCAGTTTCCTTGTTGGTATGGTATTCAGCAACTGCCTTGTAACCAGGCATGATCTCGTCGCCGTCAAATACTTGCTTAGCGAGTGCTGTGTTTGCACCGTTCGGGTGGCATGAGTGGAAGGTGAGTTTAGCTGCTGTTGTGAGCTTGTTGATGATTTTTTTTGCTCTGCCAGGCTCAATTTTGGGGATCTGAATCTCGATGCGGGTTCCGCCGATGATGCTGATTTCAGCATTCAGGTTACCGTAGACATCGATACGTTCTTGCAGACGGTCACGAGCGACAGATAAGGCTTTAGCGTCGAGTGGGATTTTGTTGCCGAATTCGTCTTCGTTTTCCTGGACTTCCATTGTGACAGCTGTTCCACCTACGAGGTCGATACCACCGCTGAGGTTACTTGCTTCGATAAATGTCTTTTCGCCTTTGATGACAGCACAGATGCCAGATGGAGGGATGATTGCTAAGAATGAACAAGCGGCAATGACTATGACGATGACTGTGCCGATGTTACGTTTGCGCTTGAACTTCTCAGTAGCCATATACCAGAAGAGGAGTATTAGGATGGATATACCGATCGCTAGAACGAGTGGGCCTGATCCAGAGGTTTTAGCAGCAGCATCTATAGTAGCTACGAGTAGGTTAGAAAATGTAGTCATGAATGGTTTGTTTTATGTCGTTACAGTGGAGTATGGCTGGCATATTCCCTTGCTGCATTAGATGATCTATTGCAATGAACTGAATGTTCTTAACGTGATTTCAGCCTACGTCAATGGCTAGTTGTCCAAATGGGTTTTTTTTCAAAAATCTTCATTTGAGGTTACCAGTTTTTTTCCGTGCTTCGGGGACACAAAAAAACCACCTTGATTGAATAAGATGGTTTTGAAAGGTTGCTCAAATTTGATTTCGAGCAATAGGGCGAAGTGCCTTATCAGGCGGAATTAACCGAGTGATGGTTTCTTCGCACGGCGGACTTGGCCACCGAAGCGCTTTTGGAACTTGTCGATACGTCCCTCTGTGTCCACGAAGGTAGATTTACCTGTGTAGAAAGGGTGTGAATCAGCCGTTACACCTGCTGAGATCACGAAGTAGTCAACGCCATCGACGTTTTCTGTCTTCGCTGACTTAGCCGTAGAACGGGTGAAGTAGCGCTTACCTGTAGTCATGTCCTGGAAGATGACTGCATGGTAATCTGGGTGAATTTCTGATTTCATGTTAATATGTTGTTAAACCGCACTTCCAATGCGGCTGGTGGGCAAGATGTATGGAATAAGGGCAATGTCAAGTGAGGAATCTGATTTTTTTTGAAATAATGCTCAAAGTTTTATTGCTACAGATTAGAACGATGGTTATGTAGGTGTATTTTTCCATGTTAGCTCTGTTGAGTATATGGTGTATTGAGTAAGGTTTTTAGCTTCAGCTAAAAGTTTACTGTAACTAGCATCGCTTAGCGTTGAATGAGCTGTGCCATACTGAGCCCAAATGTTGAACAGTCTATAAGAATAGTATAGAAAACTAGATACTCCAATCATGGATAGAGTGCTGAATATCATCATACCTAATGATGAGCGACTTCGTAAGTTCTTATACGCAATAAACGAGCCTATCGTGATCAAAGCGAATACTACAAATAGTATAAGGAAGGGAGTGTAGAATTGTAGATTGTGGTTCATCACTGGCTTATTAATTTTAATTCTGCTCCAAGAACGATTGTTTGGAAAGTTGGGCGTATTTGCCGTTTTTCTGGAGGAGTTCGATGTGGGTGCCGTGTTCTATGATGCGGCCGAGGTCTAGGACGTAGATGCAGGCAGCGTTTTGGATAGTGGAGAGGCGGTGGGCTATGACGAATGAGGTGCGGTGCGACATTAGGTTGTCGAGTGCGTCTTGGATGAGTTTTTCAGTCTTAGAGTCTACGCTAGCAGTGGCCTCATCGAGTATGAGGATGGGCTGATTTTTAAGCAGTGCTCTAGCGATGGAGAGGCGCTGCTTTTCACCACCGGAGAGTTTGACCCCACGTTCGCCAACATTGGTGTCTAGTCCCTCATCTAGTTTCTGGATGAATGGTGTGGCGTTTGCTGCTTTTAGTGCTGTCCAGAGCTCTTCGTCTGTGGCGTCACGCTTACCTAAGATCAGGTTTTCGCGGACGGTGCCGTTGAAGAGGAATGCGTCTTGGGTGACGTAGGCGATACTTGAGCGGAGTGATGTCTTATTAATAGTGTTGAGTTCGATTCCGTCAATAGTGACTGAGCCGCTGTTGTATTCATAGAATCTAGTAAGGAGGTTCACGAGTGTGCTTTTACCTGCACCAGTAGTTCCTACGAAAGCAATGGTTTCACCTGGATTGGCGGTGAAGGTGATGTCGGAGAGGGTTGGGGTGTCTTCATCATGGCAGAAGGACATATTAGAGAAAATGACTTCGCCATTTGTAGGGTTAGGTAAGTCTACTCCGTCGTTAGCGTTGACTTCATCCGGTGTGTCTAGAATTTCAAACACACGCTCGGCGGCTGCTTTGGAGGAGAGAGCCATTTGGTTTAGTCCGTGGAGTCTGCCGATAGGTTCGTAGAGGGCCCAGATGATAGTGAAGAATACGAGGTAGATCTCGGTGCCAACAGTTGGGTCGGTGATGATGCGGTATCCACCAACTCCAAGAACGAGGACATAACCAATGGAGGTGACAAAGCTCATGGAAGGTGTGTAGAAGGCCCAGTATTTCATTACCTTGAGAGTGGCTGTGCGGACTTTATCAGAAAGTGAGTTGAAGCGTTTCTTTTCTTCGTCTTCTGCTGCGTAGGATTTGATCTGGCGGATGCCTGAGATGTTATCACTAAGGATGGAGTTCATATCGCCAGTGTATTTTTTGACATCTTTGAATCTTCCTCTAGCATTTCTAGTGTAGATGACGGCTCCGATTACTAAGAAGGGGATGGGGGCTAGTGCGGTCATGCCTAGGATAGGATCTTTCCATATTAAAAATGCTGCGACACCAATGATCTGCAGGACTGCAATAAGGCCTTGTTCTACTCCATCGATCAATAGCCTCTCCATCGCTGGGACGTCTTCAGCTACTCTTGTCATGATGTCGCCAGTACGTTTGGTGTCGAACCATCTGAGTGGGAGACGCTGGAGCTTAGTATAAAGCTCGGAACGAAGATCGAAGATCGCTTTTTGCTCAAAGGAGTTATTAATAAGGATACGCAGGCAGTTGAAGAAATCTCTACCAAAGAAGGATGCTAGGGCTATCAGTGTGTAGAAGAGGAGGTTATTGCTGTTATTGTCTTTATAATTCTGAGAGGTTAGATCAGGCAGGTCTTTGGAAAGGGTTTCGATGACTCTTTGTTTGTCATCTGGATTGCTCATTTGAGTGTTTTCGACCTCTATAATCAGTTTTGTGGTTTTTTCTACGATCTTATGCTCACTAATTATATTTTTAAAGATTCGGCCAGACACCTCAGCGAAGATGGGTAGCATGACGGTCATTAAGATAGCGCAAAGTATCTGTGCTGTAGCGAGTTTCGGGTAGCGTCCGTAGTAAGAAAATATGCGTTTTATAGTCTTCATGAGCGGAGGAAATGTGTGCACGGAAAATGCGTTTGTAAAGAAATGGTGTAAATGAATGAATTTTAGGGTTGTCGAACCGAGGATTAAATAGGTAATGTCAATTTACACACCGTTAACCACCACTCACTACAATCGAAAATTATGCCAATACTATTTGGAACACTAGCAGCAGTAGCCCTTACCTTCATCGCTTGGTTTGGATATAAGAATAAGACAGAGTATGTTAAACAGATCGATCTTCGAGTTCAAGAGGAAGAAACTTGGAACAAAAAAGTTGCCCTTAAAAAGAAGAAAGAAGATGAACTTGTTAAAACAAATAATGCCAGTGCTATCTTAGAAACGAAAATTAAAGAGTTAGAAGCTAGTATCAGTAAAGTCGCAGAGGAAATCGCTAAGGTAAAAGAAGTGATGGCATTTAAGAAATCTGAAATTGCTAAGCTAGAAGCGAGCGTTGAAGAAGCTAAACAGCAGACAGCTAAATATGGTGAGATCGAGGAACTCATTCCTAAGATCAATAGAACCAGAAACGAGATCGTCCAACTTAAGGATGATCTCGAAGCTGAAACAGCTAATCTTAACAACCTCAAACAGATTAAAACTGACACCCAGGTTAAAATCGATAACAACTCTGTTATTGTCGAGAAACAGACAATCGGTAAGTCACAAGCATTCTTGAAGACTACTATTAAGACAGTCTATTCTACATGGGGATTCGTCACACTTAACGGTGGCGATGTGCAAGGCGTAGTTCCTGGATCTACTCTAGATGTAATCCGTGACGGTGAAGTAGTGGCTAAACTAAAGGTTACCACTGTGGAACCTAATAGAGCCGCCGCCGATATCCTTACAGAATCAGTAGACAGTGAGATCTACCTAAGATCAGGTGACGTAGTAAAAGCAGAAGCAGTTCCTAAAGTAGTTGATGCTCCAGCTGGATCAGCCAACGCATCAATCCGATAATCATTTAACCAATTTTAATAAATAAAAATTATGAAAGTAATACTTTATATCGTGGCCTTAGTCACACTAGTAGCCGCTGGAATCTTCGTGAAAGGTAATATTAATCTACATCAGGAGCAACTCGATCTGACGAAGCAGAAAGAGACAGATAATCTCAGAATCAGTAAAAAAATCAAAAATATTGAAGGTGATTTAAGAGATGCTGGTGAACTTAAAGAAACGAGAATCGATGAGAAAAATGGCAGAGATAGTGATCTTGAAGTTCAAGTTCAGAACAAGAAGGGTCTCGTAAACGAGAGTGCTAGTTTTAATAACAAGCTTACAGCTCTCAGAGCTGAGCAAGCTGAAGTTGATGAGTTCAGAAAGAGACTTGAGGTTATCGTCAAAGAGGCGAACATCCCAATCGACAAAATTGGTGAATACATCGAGCAACTTGAAGATGAGAGAAAGCAGCTTAATAAGTCACATGGTGATCTTCTTGCAGAAGTGGAGCGTTTCACAGGTGATGTTGCCCTTAATAAGGGTAAGATCGGTGATTTCAAAACAGCTCAAACTAAGCGTCGTAAGAACCTAAAATCAAATGGTGTTTCATCACTCATCACTTCAGTAGATAATGACTGGGGATTCGTAGTAGTGAAGCCACATGCTGATGCTAGCATCAACGTAGACTCTAAACTAATCGTCGTTCGTGGACACAAGCATGTTGGAAGACTTAGCATTAACGCTATCGAAGACGGTAGAGTTCTTGCAAACATCGATTACTCAAGCATCGTAGCTGGAATGAGAATCTGTGCAGGAGACAGAGTGATTCTTTCTAAGGCTCGCACTAATTAATTTCATTTCTCCATAAATTTTTAAAGCAACCCACTCAGTGATTACTGAGTGGGTTTTTTATTGTCTGGTGACTTAGGTTCACAAGAGATTGATCGACGTGTGGATTTAAGCTGTGGCGCTTATCGTATATTCAGCGTTACTCTTGATTGATAGTAATATTGTTGGTCTTTGAATTTGAGCGGAAGCTGATTCTGAAGAGCGTAAACAATATGCTGGATTAGCTACGTTAGTCGTTAATTGTATGGACTGATATGTGTCCTCCTCCTGCCATGCTACTCTCACTATTTTTTTGTTATTAACCTACAATAACTATTTCAATAGGATTATTTATTTAGAATAACAGATGTTGTGGTGATTCTAAGTCTAAGTAGTTGAGGTGTATTAGGAATGATTCTGCGGATGTTAGCTGTAGCTATGTGAGCTCGGTTAAGTCAGTCGGATGATACTATTCAGTAATCGCAATAACTTTAATTTTCCAGCCAGTATTTCCCGATTCGTCTGATTGGATAAAAGTGATTTTAGCGACTAAGTCTTCATCTTTAGTGTAGCGACTGAATACAACTTTGGCATGAAAATGGATAGAAACGATTGCTAGGTCATCATTGATTGATTCTAGGGCAATAGACTTTTTTTCTATGCTGAGTTCTGTGGAGTTACGCAGCACGCTGCTGAATACCGCTGTGAGTGTGGCTCGGTCTCTTAGGAGATCGCCGCTGAGGTTATCTTCGTCATCTGGTAGACTTATTGCGACCTTGTTGTAGAGGAGGGCTCTGAAATTTGAGGAGCCTAGGCCATTGACCCCTGCTTTTCCATCGAAGCACTGGAGTAGTGTTTCTGATTTACGAAGGATGATTTTTTCATCTGAGTAATAGCATGAATAGGTAATGAAGAGGGTCACTATCGTGACGAGAATGGCGATGATTCTTTTCATGTATATAGGTTAGGTGAAGTTTTAGCTGAAACAAGTTTGATTTTATGAACTTTTGAATGTGCTCATGAATTTGAGATTGATTAATAAAGAGACCGTGCAAGAGCACTTAAGTATGAAGAAGGCAATAGAGCTGATGCGTGTGGCCTACAGTAGTCTGTCGGCGGGAGAGGTGGATAGTCCGCTGAGTGAATGAGTCTGGGACGATCCTGTATAAACCCGCTTATTGTGAGACTGCTGGAATCCTCTGTGCGAAGGTTGTTTCTGTGTTTGCTGATAATGTTCATATCAATGCGATAGCCTCATTGGGGTCTAGCCGCACTAAGATTAGTGCTGAGACAATGCTACGAGCGAATGTGTATATGGCTGAGGCAGGGGAGATTTGTCTACAGAGAGAGTCTGGATTAATAGATGAATCATTTCGGCTGATTGAGATCGGTGATGTTTTTTTTAAGTCTGTTGGTAATGCTATTCAGAATCTAGTTTACACAGCTGAAGTTCTTCTTTTGGCTGAGCAGTATGATCTAGGGCAGAAGGTGACACTGTAGTAAATTTCAGTTTTTTGAAAAAAAGATAGAAACTCTGCAACTATTTCTGAATCTGACAGTTTCAGTATATAGATAACTGAACAGCAGTGAATTGAATTTGACTTAAAATGGTTCTGCAGCGGAATAAATTAACAAAAATAAGATTATGAACAAAACACTAGTATTAATAATGTCAGTAGCACTCTTCGGATTCACTGGAGTTTCTTTCGCAGGTGAAAAGTGCGAAGGTAAAAAAGGTGGCGGAGATCGCTTGAAAGCGATGATGGAAAAATACGACACCAATAAAGATGGTGAGTTTTCTAAAGACGAAAAAAAGGCAATGAAGACAACCTGGATGGAGAAGATGAAGAAGTCCATGGACAAAGATGGTGACGGCGAAGTCTCTGATGAAGAGAAGAAGGCATTTCGTGATAAGCACAGAGGAGCTCATAGAGGTCATGGTGGTAAGTATGGTGAAAAGGTGAAGAAGCGCATGATGAAGAAGTATGATACTAATAAAGACGGTGAAATCTCTGATACCGAAAAGAAAGTAGCTCGTGAAGGTATGAAAAATCTCCGCAAGGAGTGGGGTAATAAAATGAAAGAGATGAAAGATCGTTTCATGGCTGAGCACGACATAAACGGTGACGGTGAACTCTCAGAAGATGAGCGTAGTGCAGTAAAAGCCAGCCTGAAGGGTAAGCGCGAAGAATTTAAAGCAAACATGCTTCGTAAGCATGATGCCGACGGAGATGGTGAACTCTCAGAAGACGAGCGTAAAGCTGCCCACGAAGCTGAGAAGCAAGACATCGTAGATAAGTTTGACGCAAATGGTAGTGGAGAGCTAGATGGCGACGAGCGCAAGAAAGCTGGTGAGTGGATATTGGAGAACCACCCATTCCAGCTCATGCATCACCTCAAAGGTAAGCTTGGAGATCACAAAGGTTGCAAAAAAGGCGGATTTAAAGGTGGTAGAAAAGGTGGTAAGCGTGGTGAGAAGAAAGACTAGTTTAGTCATTTGATAATCATAAAGTAACCAATTAACTAATTTTAAGAAGCTTCCTACGGGGAGCTTCTTTTTTTCACTTGCTTCTAAGGTTTTAAATACTTAATAGAGTGAGTGGTATTCTATAGTATAGAGTCTATGACTTTTTTGAAAGCATGGGGGTTGCTGTTCCTCACAATTTATTTATGGGCAGATAGATCTAGGTAAAATTAGCGACACTCAGGGATGCTCGGTTTGTCATGGGGGAAATGGTGTCTATCAGGGCACTGTCTGGAAGATGCTAGAGGGGTTTCGTTGTGGGATCGTTCCTATGAGGTTGGCTAATGACGACACACTTTTTGTGGGTGGAACTAATCGTGGCTGGGCATTTACTGGTGGGAAGCCGTTCAGCTTTGAACGTATAAGATGGACTGGTAAGGTTCCATTCGAAATGTTGGATATGAAGGCTCTCCCTGAAGGGTTTGAGCTCAATTTTACTAAGCCAGTAGATAAAAAAATAGTAGATAACCCTGTGAACTACGTATGCTCAGCATGGACGTATATTTACAGGGATGAATACGATAGCCCTGAGATGGATAAACTGAAACCTAGTGTGGTTAAAGCTGTCGTTGCAGACGATGGAATGTCAGTGAGATTCACATTAGATAAGATGACAAAAGACCATATTCATCATATCAATTGCTCAAAGATAATGTCAAATAAGCAGATGAATCTCTGGCATCCAGATGTTTATTACACGCTGAATGAGCTTCCTAAGAAGTAAGGGGGCTAGCCTTTGATTTCGAGCAACATCTGCGCATTATTATTGAAGCGCTTGAGGAAGAAGTTAAATCGTTCCATAGCTTCCTCTGGTCTGTGCCCTGCGAGTCCTCGGCGGATGAGATGGATCTTATGAAGGTGGATCTCTGGTAGGAGAAGTTCTTCACGTCTAGTGCCTGACTTGAATATATCGACTGCGGGGTAGATGTATTGTTCCGCAATGCGACGGTCGAGCACTAGCTCCATGTTACCAGTTCCTTTGAATTCTTGGAAGATCGCATCATCGGCTCTAGAGTTAGTGTGCACGAGTGCGGTTGCTACGATTGTAAGAGATCCTGCTGTGCGGGTGTTTCTAGCGGTAGCGAAAATTCTACGAGGCATTTCCAGAGCTCCAGTGATGATACCACCAGATTGGATTCCTTTTCCTCTGCCTGATTTCTCTCCACCCATTGCTGAGTTATACGCTCTAGCGAGTCGGGTGATAGAGTCTATGAGGATGAAGACATGCTCTCCAGCTTCTACGAGTCGTTTGGCACGCTCGATACAAAGCTCGGCTACACGGCAATGATTCTTAGCGCTGGCGTCATTAGAACTAGCAAATATTTCTGCGTCAGGGAGTTGATGCTTGAACTCTGTGATTTCCTCAGGGCGTTCATCTACGAGTAGGATGATGAGGTGCATGGTTTCTTCATACTTTTCCTGCACAGCCTCAGCCATGTGGAGCATCATCGTCGTTTTACCGGAGCGAGGAGGAGATACAATTAGTCCACGCTGGCCACGACCTATGGGTGCAATGATGTCGACGACACGAGTGGTGAATCTGTCAGCAGTAGTCTCAAACGAGATACGCTTATTAGGATTCACCGCTTTAAGTTCTTCAAAGTGAGGGAGTTTACGAGCTTCCTCTGGGTCTTTGGCGTTGACCTGTTTTACGGTAGTGAGCTGGAGTCCTTTAGGGCCCTGCATCGCTTCTCCGTGTACCCATACTCCGAGTCTGAGACCGTGAGCGCGGATGAGATCAGGTGTTACAAAAACGTCATCATTAGCCTGCTCTAAACCTCTGTCCAGGGTGCGTAAGAATCCAAATCCTTTCGACGCTAACTCTAACATACCATTCACCTCTACAGGTGTTCCAGTAAGCTCGACCTTTTTCTCGCGGCGTTGCTGGTGGTTGTTATTATTATTATGGTTATTACCGCGTTGATTCCTGTTACGACGGTTGTTGTTATTATTTTGACCGTTGTTCTGCTTGCCTTGATTCTTACCTTGGCGGTTGTTGGCGTTGTTGTGGCCTTTTACTCGTCCGTGGTTTGGCTGTCTGCCTTGTCTCGGCTGATTGTTGTCAGATTGTTGGGATTGATTTCTGTTCTGATCGTTGCAGTTAGCAGGCTCTGATTGGCTTTTAGCTGGTCTATCGCTCTGTTGAGCAGCTGGCTTTGATTCTTTAGTAGCCTCTTTTACTACGGTTTCGCTTGGAGATAGTTTCTTAGCTACTTTTTTGGCTGGCTTAGTTGCATCAGTGTCACCAGGGACGGTAGAATTATTTTCGCTCATGATAAAATACGGATTTTTTGAAAGAGTGGGGAACGATTGAGATTAGAGTATGCTCTTAGTGTCAGCTCGTCTAAAAATGTTTATCGTCTTAATAGGGAAATCCTAGAAATGACTAATAAAGCAGATCAGAAAGAATGAGAGTAAATCATTGAGTGGAATCCAAAAAGGCTCACCAACTTGTTCAACCAGCAACATTTTTAGCAAAAAGTGATCGGATAGCAACATCTTTTTTCTCTAGGTAATGAACAACGCATTGAGCCATATAGAATGATGCCTAGATGAAAACACTATCTGGAATTATGAGCAATCAAAACCCTCAACGGGAAAGGAACTCTGGGGAAATCCGCAAAAAAACGAGGGCACAAAGCAATCTATCTTAACATACTTAATGTGGCACAGAAAATGGGGATTCCTGTTAGTATTGCGAATGCGAGGCTGTCAGGTCGGTCAGAAGATCGCTATATGAAGCTTGGATATTGTTAGAAATGATCTCAAAGCTGTATGCTCAGGATGACGAGGATAAGAAACGCTGGGTTAATGTGGGTGAATCTACTCGATGAAGTCGATAAGCTACCTACAGCATCTCGCAAGGATAGTGAGTAAGATTTACTGAGTTTATTTAAAACTTTTAAAATGCCGCCTAGTGATAGGCGGTATTTTTTTGGACAGGATTTATTTTGAGAAATTTTAGCGACTATACTGATCAATATTTCCATCCTTCATGCCTTACAGGCAAGCGATTGAGTTCATCTCTATCTGATCTCCACTTTGGTAGGTAGTGATTCATGAGGGTTACGAAGCGTTTGTTGTGAGTTGGTTCTAGTAGATGCATCATTTCGTGCACGACGATATATTCGAGGCACTCTGGGGATTGAGGGGGGATTCTGGTTGAAATTTAGTTTTATGTTGTTCTCTCTTGTATTTATGGAGCATTAGAGGGTAAATTTTAGCCATGCGAATTATTTCTGGAACAGCTGGTAGAAGAAATTTTAGAGTCCCGAATGCGTCTAAGGTAGAGGTGCGACCTACGACTGATAGGACACGTGAGGCACTGTTCTCGATGTTGGCTCATTTGGTGGATGGTGCAAAGGTGCTAGATCTTTTCGCTGGCTCTGGTGGTCTGGGGCTAGAGAGTCTGAGTCGTGGAGCAGAGAGCTGTGTGTTTGTGGATGAAAATCGTGCGTGCACGAATACGGTGAGTCTGAACCTTAAGACGCTGAGATTGGATGGCGGTAAGGTGATTCAGGCGGATGTGATGAATTTTATTAATAAGGTGTCGTTAAGTCAGTATGATCTGATTTTTACTGATCCACCTTATCATAAGTATCCTGGTGACAGGGACTTTGTAGCTGAAATGTTTGCCTTAGATGATTTTAGGAATCTTCTGACTGATGAAGGCATGTTGATTGTTGAGGCCGATGAACGAGCTGAGATCGCAGAGACTGAGGGATGGGAGCTTATCGAGAAACGTAAGTATGGTGGTTGCTCGATTCATCTTTTTCAAAAGTCATAATCCTATGAATTCTCTCACTCTTATAGAAACTCTGTCTAATGTCTAAGTTCCTCGTTCTCGGAGTTTATAATCTTCTGTTGCCAATCTTCTTCATTGTAGCATTTCCGGCATGGCTGATGAAAATGGTGGAGCGGGGTGGGCTTGGTAGTGGTTTACTAGAGAGGTTTGGTTTTTTTAAAGAAGCTGCGGATTTTGAGAAGCAGGGAGCGACTTATATTCATGCGGTGAGTGTGGGTGAGGTCTTGATTGCAGTGAAGCTCATCAAGGAGTGGCAAGGGCAGTATCCAGAGGAGAGGTTTCTGCTGGTTCCTACGACAGCGACTGGTCATGCAGTGGCTTTGGAGCACGCTCCTGATAATGTTACAGTGATCTATAGCCCATTGGATTTTGGCTTTATTTTGCACAAGGTGTTTAAGAGATTTGCTCCGAAACAGATCGTGCTGATGGAGTCCGAGATTTGGCCTAACATGCTGAATGTGGCACAGAAAATGGGGATTCCTGTTAGTATTGCGAATGCGAGGCTGTCAGATCGGTCAGAAGATCGCTATATGAAGCTTGGATTTATTTTACGACCATTGTTAGAAATGATCTCAAAGCTGTGTGCTCAGGATGATGAAGATAAGAAACGCTGGGTTAATGTGGGTGTGGCTGCTGATAAAGTGGTAGTGACTGGTAGTGTGAAATTTGATCAAGATGGAGCGAGTGTGATCGTGCCGCAGAAGCGTGAAGAATTTAGTAATATGCTGCATGGTTTACAGCATGAACATGACGAGCCAGTAGTGATGGCAATCAGTACTCATGCTGGTGAGGAAGTCTGGATAGAGGAAGCTCTGAATGAACTACAGACTAAGATTTTATTAGTGTTGGTGCCACGTCATGCTGAGAGGCGTGCAGAGGTGAAGAAGGAGCTTGAAGATCTGGGGAATGCTGTAGTATTACGCAGTGATTATAAAGATCTGAGAGGAGCTACTTTTGTAGTGGATAGCACTGGGGAACTCCGTGACTGGACGGCACACGCGGATATAGTCATTGTAGGAAAATCAATACTGGGAAAAGGTGGTCAGAATCCTACGGAAGCAATGGCAGTTAGAGTGCCTGTGATTACCGGTCCTAATATGCAGAATTTTCAACCACTGGTAGCAGATATCAAGGGCAAGGGTGGTTTAACGGAGATCAGCTCCAAGAAGGAACTGTCAGATGCTGTGCAAAGATTACTATCTGATAAAGAGATGGCTAGTGGTCAGTGCGATGCAGCGCTTGAGGTGTTAGAATTTCATCAAGGTGCTACATCGAGAACGGTGACTGAACTGGGGTAGAGTTGAATGTTGAATGACGATTACTAAGGCACGCACCATGATTTGTGATTTATGAGGAGGCTATTTTATCATTTTAGCCCCAACGAGGGCTGTCTATGTCATGTGCAGGGCGACTCATAGAATCTAAGGATCATGTTTTCACAAAACATGATGCACACGAGTATAGTATCGTTACTTTTTCCAAGCTTTCTTGAGCTCTACACCTTTGCCTTTGGAACGACGGTTTTTCTCATAGATTCACATGTTGGATTTTTGTATATCTTGTTGTTTTCGGTTGAATCCAAGAAGATTTTTGTGACTCGTGGGGTGATCCTAGTGAGGATTTCCTCGGAGATGGTGTCAGATTTCTCGGCTACTTCTGTGGCGAGGATGTTACTGCCGAAGAGTTCTAGCTCATCTCCAGAACGGGCTTCTGGGAGGTCGGTGACATCGATCATTATCTGATCCATGGTGATGCGGCCGATGATGCGGCAGCGTTTGCCGTGGAGAAAGACCTCTGGCTTATTCGATGAAGCTGATCGTGGATAGCCATCTCCGTAGCCGATGCCGACAGTAGCGATGCGGGAGTCTCTCTCTAGTATAGTAGAGCGACCGTAGGATATGCCGTGGCCTTTGGGTAGCTCACGGATGATGGAAATACGAGATTTCAGCGTCATCACTGGCTTGAGCTGGGACTGAAACTTAGGAATGGGGGAGAGCCCGTAGAGCATGAGCCCTGGGCGGCATAGGTTGACGACTGTGGAGGAGTAGTCGAGTAGGCCGGCGGAGTTCGCTAGATGGATAAATTTAAAGTCAAACTGGCAGTTTACGACCGCTTGGTGAAAATTCTCATACTGAATGAGGGTGAATTCTCTGTCCTCATCGGCGGATGGGAGGTGTGAGCCTATGCCTTCGATGCTGATATGTTTGAGTTTGAGTAACTCTGGGAAAACATTGCTGAGCTGGTCTGGGAGGAATCCGCCTCTGCCCATGCCGGTATCGACTGTCAGGTGAACGAGGAGGGGGGAGTCTGGTGAGTGAGCGGTATTGAGCGAGTCAAAGTGAGAGGCTTCTTCAAGGTTAGAGATCGATGGTGTCCAACGCATCTGGACGATTTCTTGGCGCTCTTTAGCAAATGTGGGGCCTAGGAGATAGACTCTGGTTTTGATATCTATTTTGGCTAATTTGCGAGCCTCGAAGACACTGGCTACTCCGAAGAATGCAAGATCGTGAGGGTCGAGGAATGCACTAATACGTTTGAGATCATGTCCGTATGCTTCTGCCTTGAGGACAGCCATGACTTGGCAACCAGAGCTCTTTCTCGCTACTTCTAGGTTGTGAAGTAGTGCTGAGTAGTCAATTTCAGCCCATGTTCTGGGAGGGGACTGAGAGATGTCATGCATGGTGATTATGAGTGAGTCGTATGTTATTGAGGCTGATAATTCTGTGGGAGTTCGGTCTGGACGCCTTCGCTGAGCCAGTTGAAGAGGGCGTCGATCTCAGAGGAGTCGTTACGCACAGACTCTAGTGCAGTCCAGTCGATGTGTTGATTCATGTTGGTGCTAGCGATTCGGTTAATATCGAGTCTGCTCATGAGAGCTTCAGTTTCGCGTGGGTGCGCATTAAGTATCTCAGCTGGTCTTGGTAGATCATCGAGAGTAAGAGGATCGAGTCCGAAGCTTGTGATGCCGATGCCGAACTTGGTGTTGAGTCTTCTTAGAGCTTCGGCTAGTGCTTCATCTTGAATTGGTTCAGCATAGAAAATTTCACCACCATTAGCCCACTCAGAGGAGCTGAGTGCTTGATAAACGTCTTCTCTAAAGCTGTGGATACCTGCTTGGATACGTAGTCTAGCAGATACTAGTCTGAATGATGGTATCTTGAGCTGCTGCTTCATGCTGAAAATTCTGTGAGCATCGTCTCTGTCCATGCCGCCTTCCCAGTCGACTAAACACATCTCAGGGAACTTCCATAAATTGCCTACTGGAGCTTTGGCTGCGAATGGTTCACGGAAGATAAATGTTTGACGACCATTATACTCAGCCCAGCACTGGACAATAGCACGGAACTTCTTCACACGCATGAGAGCGATATCGATGACTTCTTTATTAGGCCCATCTGGTCTAAACTCATCAAAGCGGCCTTGTTGGAGTGAGAGGATTTCTTGGGCACTGGAGAGGACTGGCACTGGTGCGGTGCGTCTATAATAACCTTGTCCTTTTTCTACCTTGGCGATAGGGGAGCCTGGGTCACAGGACATGATAGAGAAATGGTATCTTAGAGAAGCGTCTGAGTAATTGCCCTCGATCCGCATATGGATGAGTCTGATTAGTTCTGTTCCCTTAATAGCCTCTTTCGGATTTGCCGGAAGTATTTCGGGTAGTGCTGCGTTAAGTTGTTTTCTAAGGCTCATTTGAGTGATCTAATAGTTCTGTCTAGCGACAGACCAATAGCCGTATATTTTTATAATTTAGCAAGCATCAATTACTCCTTTTCAGAAGAAATATTCTTAATTTTAGCTGAGAGTTAAGGTGTCCGAAGTATCTTTTTTAGGATAGTGTCGATTATGGTGTAATATTTGGAGAAAACTAAAAAAAGAACTAGAGGTAACCTCTGGCAGCCTGTAATAATTCCGCTTTAATATTTTCAAATTTGTCTGATAAATTAAATTGAGCTTATGAACTTCCGAGAGCATGAAAAAGGTGGCAATTTATTCTCAGCCATTGAGCACCAGCAAAAGATGACTAAGTGCACTGTGAAGTGGTCTCGTTAATGTTGCCAGTAAAAAGTTTGTTTTATTAGTAGTTTGCTGCCTCTTCTTTGAGAGCTTCTGTAGCGACCCGAGCTTTGAACTCGGCTGTTAGATGTCTTCTTTTTCTTTATGCGGTCTATCTTCAGGTTATCCCTCCTGTTAGACCAGCAAATCTACTAACAATTCATTGGCTCCGTTTCCTGGGACCACTTCAAAAATCAAATGGAGCTAGTGCTCAAGAATTAGCGGTTAGCGGTGAGGCGTTGATTAAGCAGTTTATTAAACGCTTTTATGAATCAGCTTTACAGGGCGAATTAGAGCATCATTTAGGATATTCTAAGGGTGAAAAAACTGAGCTGAATAAGGATAATCACCGCAACGGCTATAGCTCTAAGTCGGTGAATACTGAGTCAGGTAATATTGATATAGATGTCCCTAGAGATCGATCTGGTGAGTGAGGATGTAAAGCAGTGGCGCAATCGAGCGTTGGATAGCGTTTATTCTATCATCTATCTCGATGCTTTGGTTGTTAAAGTCAGATCGGCGAGAGCCGTCAGTAATCATGCTGTGTATGTTGCCTTAGGCGTTAACTTAAGGAGGTTTTAGGCTTATGGGTGAGCCAAAATAAAGGAGCTAAGTTTTGGTTGAGAGTTCTCACAGAGCTTCAGAATCGAGGTCTGCAAGATATTTTGATCGCCTGTATTAAATGGTCTGAGTGGCTTTAGCGAGTCTATCAGTAGTGTCTTACCCTAAGACTCAGGTGAAAAGCTGTATAGTTCATGCTGTGAGGAATTCGCTCAAATTCGTGAGCTGGAAAGAGAGCAAAAAGGTAGCAACGGATCTGAAGAAACTTTATCAAAGCCCTACAAGAGAAGCCGCAGAGCAAGAGTTCCGCAAGAACTGAGATGAGAAACACCTCATCATCGGTCAACAGTAGGAGATTAACTGGGAAAAACTCAGCGTGCTATTTCACTACCCAGCAGATATTCGCAAAGCTATTTACACGACTAATGCTATAGAGAGTTTCAACCACAGTCTTAGAAGGGTATTGAAGCACAAGAAATCCTTGCCTAATGAGGAATCGATGATGAAGGCTATGTATTTATCCATAGAACGAGCGAGTAAGAAATGGACGATGCCTATCCAGAACTGGGGGCTAGCACTGGAGCGATTTTCAATCGAATTTGGAGATTGCCTACCTGATATATGTAGAGTCAACCTCTAACCAAAAATCTGATGGTTCTCCTCCGCTCAGCGAGAAGTGGTTTATAAATCATCGATTCAAAGAATCAATGATTTAAAATTAGACCAGAAACACAAAATTTCTGCCAGTCCCATGGGCTCTACTCTAGTCGCTTGGCTTGATCCCGTTCACGACACATTGTTTCGATAAGTAATGCAATGTTTTCGAATCGTTCATCCTGTAAGTGTAGGTGAGCATCATTCATAAGTATGAGGGACGGAGGCTAAACTAGGTTTTGTCTTTAAATCGACTGACGCTGAGCCTCTCTGTTAAAATGAGTGATTTGAAATTGCTGTAGTCAGTTTCTTTGTCCTCTGAGATGATACAATACGTGTATTTATCCCAGTGCTGCATCTCTTCTAATGAGTTAATCATTCTGTGCTTGATGATTTCATCACTATCCGTGCCGCGTCCAGAGAGTCTCTTGAGTAACTTAGCTTCGCTCGGAGGCATCACGAAAAGCTCTACGAGAGCTTGTTGAATGATCGGATCTTGGCATTCACGAATAAGGCTAGCACCCTGAACGTCGATATCTATGACTACGTCTATTCCTTGTTTCACGACATTGAGAACTTCTGATTTGAGAGTTCCGTAGAAGTTACCGTGCACTTCAGCGTGTTCTATAAACTCTCCGTTGTCTACTTTCTGTTTGAACTGCTCGACTGATAGAAAAAAATAGTCTTCACCGTGTCTTTCACCCGAGCGTGGGGAACGAGTGGTGCATGAGATGGCATAACTGGAGAGTCCTTCGTCAGCTGATCTACGGCAGAGAGTTGTCTTACCAGATCCAGAAGGGCCTGAAACTAACAGAAGCATACCGATGCGATTATTGGTGATCATTTTCATGTCCTAGATATGGCGATCCATTTGCTTTATTGCAAGTGTGCAATCTACAGAATGAGTAAGATAAACGATATTACAGCATCTGAGAATTTGTCTTCTCATGTAATCTGATATAATTTATTAGTTAACGCGTATGAAAGAGCTGATACTCTTCGATATAGATGGCACATTGATAGACGTCTGTGGAGCAGCCCTTCACGCTATCAAACTTTAAGCACTGTTGATTACAAAGGCAATGTATTGGAAGGAGTAGTCGATCTGTTAGAGATGTCTCGTTACTGAGAAGATGTAGTGTGACCGTAGACTTATGGCGATCCAACTGCGTTGCAATAGTTGTTGGGCTTAGGTTTTGATTGAGCAGATGCTTGATAGTCTGTCTTTCTTCAGATGTAATGTGCTTCATGGCTTCTTTTGATCGGGCAGCAGTGAAGTAATTACTGAATCAACAGGGAAGGTTTTTTGAACCTTTCCCTTTTCGATTTAACAGTTTATTTCCTGCCCATTAAAAGTTGCGTTTATTAGTTGAATTCAAGAACCGATTAGGAATGAAGTTGCTTTACCGTTCATTAAGGTCCTGAATGGATTACATATTGGAAATATTGTAGAACAATATGACTGTGTTGGTGAAATTGTTTCTGATGTCTATATGGTCAATTCTAAGGGATTCTTCGCGAAATCAATGGACTTAGCGGTAAGTAAATACCTTCAGTAATCAGGCTTGGAATGCTAGTTGTCTTAATGAAGCTGAGACATGAGGTAACAAAAATGGGAGTTTATAAAAGCTCCCATCAAGATGAAAATACCACCGGCCGGAATCGAACCGGCACGCCCCGAAGGACACCAGATTTTAAGTCTGGGGCGTCTACCAATTCCGCCACGATGGCATAAAACATCGAAAACCAATTGGCTGATTTTCGAACTGCGTCGGCAGATTACTGACGAGATTTGATTTCGTCAATAGTAGCTTTCAAATAATTTGCATCTTCTTTTTTGTGCTTTAATGCTGAGTCTCTTAGGGCAGGTATAGATTTAGCTGTTCCTATCTTTTTCAGGATGGCAGCAGCTGATTTGATGTGAGAGTCTGGCGTTTTAGGCAGTGCTTCTATGATAGCTTGTTCTCCTTGACTCTTTGCTCTGAGTATCTGATCTTCCCATCGGAGGTAGCCTTTAGGACGGAGCCATTGCTGGGCTAGTATACTGCTAGATCCCTTGATCTGCTTATCTACTAGGTAGTTCATGACTATCTCATCTAGGATTCCCTTGGCAGACAGACTTTTAGCGTATTCTAGAACGATGCCATCTAGATTGTAGTCTGGTAATGTCCATTTGTTGAGTGTTTTGATTACTTCCTTGGAGAGAGGCTTATCGTTAACTGAGATTAGACTTGCGAGCCTAGTGGATATATCAAATCGCCTGCCTAGTGAGGCTTGTGTTTTATTGAGTCGTTTGATCGCTTCTATTTGTTTAGTGCGATCCATGCTACGTAGCTCGATGTAGTTAGCTCTAAAGTAGTTGGCGTGGTTTTCATTACCCAGTATCTGTGCGTCTTGGTTTATGAATTGTTTGTGATCCACGTTAATTTCGATGATTCCTAGATCTGTGAGCATTCCTTCCATCGGTGTTGGAGTTCCGAATCGCTTGGATATTTCCAGAACCTCTTCCATAGAAGCATCACTATCAAATACCATCAGTGTGATAGGCTTGTCATTTACCACTCTACCTAGTGTGTATTTAGAGGGCACTGTTTTCAATTGTAACTTATTTTTAACATAAAACAGGATGGTATCGATGTGATAGCTTACATTTCTAAGAACTATGGCTTTGACCGTAGTAGGATCTATCCCTTTATCAGTAGCTTGTTTTCGTAACTTAATGATATCTCTATAGCCGATTCCTTGAGTATAAATTTCTTTTTCATCATTCTGCTCTGGTTGTTGGCTGGTATCATCGTCACTGGCTAAAGAGAGTCTTTGTGGAGACAGCGTCTCTGGGAAGACAAATGGCATAACGATAAGAGCTCCTCCAAGTATTAGGGATGTAAGTAGGCCTTTGCTCCTGCTTCTAGAGCCGTAGAGGATCAAGCCGCTACCAAGGATCGCAATGAAACATGTTAGTAAGAGTCGTTTAGTATTGTCTATATTTTGAAGAGTTCCGCCTTCTCGACCTTCGAGTAAGAATACTAAGATGAATAGTAAGATGAGGACTACTCCGATGATTAGAGCTGCAGTCCTACGAGGTTCCACTGGAGCAGCATAGTCTAGATTAGGAAATTGGCTGTAATTTGCTGGCTCAAACTTTACCAGACTTGCTGGAGTCGTTTTACTTGAGTCATTTCCTGTTAGTTGGGTAAACTCGTTGGAGGTCATTGCTAGATTTTCACCAGGGTAATTTTTACGTTTTTGTTTAACGATTACTAGACCCTCTATTTTAAACCTGTGGTCGCACCCACCGCATTCTACCATTTTACCTTTAAAAGATTCAGAAACTGAGAATTTCTGACTACAGGAGGTGCATTTAATCTGGATTTTTTTCATGAAATATATTTTAGGGAGCCTCTGGCAGTCTACTTTTCCCAAGTCCTTGTAATTTGAGAGAAATCTAACTGCTATTGATTGTATTATTTGACTTTTTCTAGGGATTTATCGCTGGTTTGTGCTTGTGGTTTGATCAATTAATTGATGTTAGTCCTTTTGAGTGTCTTGTCTGGGTTTTACGCCACTAATAACGCATAGCGATCCATATTGTAGGTTAAATTACAGAGGGCATTATGCTGTCTGGATCGTTGTATTCCAATCTTTCTAAATAGATCGGCTCCGATGTATTTCATCCTGCCAAATACATGTTCAACTCGCACCCTTATACGGCTAACAGTCTTATTAAATCGTTGTTGCTGATCAGTCAGAGGTTTATTCCGATAGGCTTTAGCGATGATGAAGCCTTCTAAATTGTGATCCAGTATCACTTGCTCATTTTTCTCTGACTTGTAGGCGCTATCAGATAAAATAGCCTTGTCTTTTTTATCTAACAGTTCCTCGAAAATCTGGCTATCATGTGTGCTTGCTGGAGTAGTGGCATAGCTGTCGATAAGTTTACTCTTTAGATCCACCTTGGCATGATTTTTATAACCGAAGTGGGTCTGGTTATTTTTCTTTGCCCACCGAGCATCACAGTCTTTTTGTGCTCCCTTTGAAGTGTCTTTCTCAAAACCTTCTGGGTACTCTCCTTCTTTAAGCTTTTTATTCTGGTCTCTGCTGTTGCGTTGTTTTGGAGCATCAACAAAGCTTGCATCAATGATGCTTCCTGCTTTAGCTATCAGACCTTTCTGGTCTAACATTTGATGAAAACAGCTAAAGAGCTTATTACTTCCATCACGTCCGTCCTTCTCAATGAGTTCTTTAAAATCCCAAATCGTTTTAGCATCTGGAATGTGGTCACCCATTTGAAGATCTAGGAAGTTCATAAGCTCAATTTAATCTATCAGACAAATTTGAAAACATTAAAGTGGAATTATTACAGGTTGACAGAGGTTCCCTTAAGTTAAAAAGTCGCAAAAGGGTCTGATAGAGCTTACTCTATTTGTTAGTAGATGATTCGACACTAACCGTTCGATTTTATTTTTCCAGCATCAATTGAGGATTTACTTAATCTTCATGTTAGATTAATTCATCGGCTATGAAATTAATCCAAGTTCAACTATCTGAGCGATCTTACGAAGTGATCTGTGAATACGGAATTCTTGATTCTCTTGGGTCTCGTATAGCTGGTCTTAAACTAGGTCAAAAGTGCGCACTGATCACTGATTCAACTGTAGCTGGCTTTTATTTAGAGCGTGTCTTAGATATACTGAGTAAGGCTGGACTTGATGTGAACTCTCATATTGTTCCAGCAGGAGAGGCTTCTAAATCTATGACAAATGTAGAATTACTCTGTCGAGAAATGACGCAAGCTGGACATGGACGCAAGTCGTTTGTGATAGCACTCGGTGGTGGAGTAGTGGGGGATTTAGCTGGATTTGTGGCTTCCGTCTTTTACCGGGGAATTCCATTCGTGCAGGTGCCAACGACGATCGTGGCACAGGTGGATAGCTCAGTAGGTGGTAAAACTGGTGTGAATATTGCTGAGGGAAAAAACCTCGTCGGAGCTTTTCACCAGCCGAAGCTTGTTTTAGTCGACCCAGCTTTACTAGACACCTTACCTAGTAGAGAATATAAAGAAGGATACGCTGAGGTGATCAAGTATGCCGCTATCAGAGATGCTGCGATGTTTGATGACTTAGAACAGCTAGACCCTAATGAAAATAGTCCACCAGCTGAACTCATTGCTCGTAATATCGCGATCAAAGCCAGAGTGGTGGAGGAAGACGAACAAGAGCTCAGTGGCACACGTGCTCTGTTGAATTTTGGCCATACCATTGGTCATGGTATTGAAGCAGCTGTGCCTTATGGACAGTTTCTTCATGGTGAGGCGATCTCGCTAGGAACAAAGGCTGCAGTCTACCTTTCTAAAAAGTATGCAGGCTTGAGTGATCGAGATGGTGAGCGTATTATCGCTTTACTGGATCAGTTCTCTCTGCCTCTTACTTTGTCGGATAAGATTAAAACAGAGACTATTCTGGAGAAACTTACCCGTGACAAAAAGTTTGAGAGTGGAACTATAAAATTTATCCTGTTAGATAAACTAGGTAGTGCATTCGTTTCATCGGATATTACAGTAGATGATTTGACGGACGCGATAGAGTCACTCAGAGAATAAAAAAGCATCCAGGTGTTAGACTGGATGCTTATTATTGAAATTCTCGAATTTTACTTGGCCATGAGGGCCTCAATGTCGTCTGCCTCGATAGGGATGGTCGCCATGAGATCGATATTCTCATCTTCGCCGATCACCACACAGTTCTCAATACGAATACCGAGATCTTCTGCATGGATATAGATGCCAGGCTCAATAGTGAGCACCTGACCAACAGCAAATGGAGTATTCTCTACAGAGACATCGTGCACGGCCAGTCCGATATGATGTGATGTCCCGTGCATGAAGAATTTACTTACTAGTGGTTTAGAAGCATCTTGTTTCTTCGCTTCCTGAGCATCGATAAGCCCAAGACTAATGAGCTCTTTTTCCATGAATTCACGCACCTTAGTTTGATAATCTTTAGGTAGTGTTCCAGGTCTAAGGATGGTGTTCGCATAGCGGAGTGTCCTGAGGACTGCGTCATAGACAGCTCTCTGACGTGCAGTGAACTTCCCGTTTACAGGGACACTGCGAGTGAGGTCAGAGTTCCAGTTAGCGTATTCAGCGGCGGTGTCCATGAGGATAACTTCGCCATCTTTAGCGACACAGTTATTCTCTATGTAGTGGAGGACGCAGGCGTTTTTACCAGAAGCGATGATCGGAGTGTAAGCGAAGCCTTTAGACTTATTCATAGTGAACTCATGGATAAGCTCTGCCTCGATTTCCCACTCACCGACACCAGGTTTGATGAAGCCGAGCACTCTACGAAAGCCCTTTTCAGTGATGTCACATGCTTTCTGCATCACATCGATTTCTACTTGGTGCTTTTGAGATCTTAGTAAGTGCATGATCGGTGAGAGTCTCTCGAAGTTATGCAGAGGAAGCTTCTCTTTACATTCCTTGATGAATCGATCGTTCTTAGTCATTACTGGATTGCTCAATCTAGGATGATCATTAGTAGAAAGGTAGATGTTGTCAGCCTGTAGTGCAAGTTGTCTGAAAATACTATCAAACTGGCTAGACCATTCGATGTGCTCTATGCCTGATACTTCAGTAGCGGATTCTTTAGTAAGTTTCTCGCCCTCCCAGATAGCGATGTGTTCGTTCGTTTCTTTGACGAATAATATCTCGCGACTCTTCTCATTGACAGAGTCGGGGAAGAGTATGAGGGCAGACTCTTCTTGATCCGCTCCCGAGAGGTGCAGTAAGTCAGCGTGTTGCTTGAATGGCATTTCTCCATCTGCATTGACTGGATAAATATCATGAGAGTGTATTACCACGATACTGTTAGGTTCTAGATGGGCGACTAGCTTTTTACGGTTGTCTATAAATAATGAATTGTCAATTTGTTCGTATCGCATGGGGTGGATTATACAGATAATCAAAATTCTTCAATAAAAGAGATTATTTAAATAGTTGAGCAAGATAATGATAAAAATGTCTTTACACTAGCTCAAATAATGCAATTTTGAGCTGTCATTTAATGCTTTGTTATAGATTGTAATTAGAATATTGATGATAGATACAAACTAACCAGATCATTTTTAAGAAGTAAAATATTGAGCAGCTGTAGTGCCACTTTTCTTCTCTAGGATGGTGAAGATTTAGCAACATTGTTGGCCTAGCTTAGAACAGCAATCGAATTAAAAATGAGCGAAAATAATATGTCTGCGAGCGAGTCTGTGTTAGCACTGACTAAGTCAGTAGCAGAAACTAAAGATAATGCTTCTTCAGATCAAAACCAGAATGAAGCTCAAGCCCAGAACTCAAATGATAAGACTAAATCAACGAAAAAAGAGCTTAAGCAAAATGTGAGAGACACTCGCACAAGCACAAATGAGTCAGAAAATAACGATTCTGACTCATTTGCTCAATCGTCTGACAATAAAGCTGAATCATCCAAATCTACTCCTGAAAAAGGATCTGACGACAATTCACAGTCCAATAAGAAGCCTAACAGTAACTCTAACGGACAGAACAGTCAAAGTAATCAAAACCGTCGTGACCGTAGAGGTAGAAAAACGAATGATCAACCTCAGCCTAAAAAGCAACAGGAAGTCATTCTTAACTCTTCTAAAATCGCTAAGTTAGCGAAGAAAATCTTCCTCGCTGAAGTTACTGAAGAAGGTCTCGTTCTTATTGGAGATAAAGAAGGTAAGGAACTTACAAAACGTAGTTTCAGACTTGCAGAGATCTTCCAAGAAGAAGATCACCGCAGAGCAGGTCAAGCTAAGAACGATAAAGCGGCCGCTAAGAAATCAGCCAAGCAAGCTAAAGATGACAAAGAGACAGCTAAGGCAGAAAAAGTAGCCAGACCTCCAAGAAAGGCTAAAACCTTAGTTAAGGAAGAGTCTACTGATGCTGAAGCTAAAGTAGAAGCTCCTGCTAAGAAAGTAGAAGAAAAGGCTCCTACTGCAGTTGCTGAAGAAAAGTCAGAGGACTAATCGTTCTACGAACCAATTCATTTAACTAAAGCTCTGAGCAGAAATGTTCAGAGCTTTTTTGTGTTCAGATTACTTATAATACCATTTGAATAGTTAGTTTTACTTCTTGAGAATCAATTTTACTGTAAATTCAAAGACTCAAAATATTACTATTAAGCCAGAATGACTGTGAAGATGGTGTGATTAGAGGTGGATCGCTGATTTGGTTATGTAGAAACGACATCTCTGTAGATGTCACACCCGCTTAATTACTTTCTAGTATGAAATTAGGGTTGAAGGGCTGGGTCGGAAAGACTCTTTTATTCTGTGCTATGTGTAGCAGTTCTTCTAGGCTACGAATGGTTTCCTCTACTCCATAGATGGCTTCATCTTCGAGACGGATTGAACCGATCCATTTTACCTTGAGCCACTTATAGGCTCTGTGACTTGTCCTGTATATTTCTAGTAATGTGTAGGGATGGGTCACTTTATTCAGAGGGTGATTCTGGCCTATCCAGAGAGAGTTTAATAGTGATGGAACTCGCTGGTTAGGGTTCTGGAAGAGCTGGTAAGCTAGGTCATATGCTTCTTGATGTTTCGCTGGCACCCTCGCTAGACACCTAAGAGTGCTTAACTGGAAGAAATCTTTGCGGTATCCAGGGACATCGTCTCTCTTGCTAAGCTTCAGATACTCCACAGCAGCCTTATCAAAGTCGGGGAGACGGTAACGGTTCGCATAGCGTTTAGCCTTTAGAGCCGCTATTTTCCAACTATTCGGATTCATCTCGATCCCTTTATCTATAAACCTAGTGCCCTTATCTATATACTCTCTGAATAGTCTTCTACGTGCTGTTGGTGAGAGTTCTTCATTGTCTCTGCTACTGGCAGAGGCATTTGAGATCATATGCCATGAACCCATTTCCCAATAATGTGGATTATGTGGATTTAGTAGCACGATGTCGTGAAACTTTTTCTCTAGGCTAGGCCAGTCTTGTTTCGCGTGATCATTAGAAGCGCTTACTCCCATGAATGCCGCGATCGTGGGTCTGAGACTACCGAAGCCCACTGCGAAGCTTTTCTGCTTTAAAGCGATTCTAGTTTCGAGATCGAACGACTGGTGAATAAGTCTAGTCTCTATCATTTCCTTAGAGAACTGAGGCTCAAAGCTCAGCCTAACGAAGCCAGAAATAAGCAATGCACAGAGGATGATGACACTATTGTACCAATTGTTTTTCATTCTAAAACTCTTTCTTACGGAAAGTGAACCATGACAGACAGGTGTAGAGAGCTACGTAGAAGATCGATACAATAGTGATTTTGATCATGAGAAACGTAGGGACTTGTTTGCCATCGATCACTCCGTCATCGACACTGATCAGCTGGAAATCTGGGAATACCAGAGCTAAGAACATGAACAGTTTGGAAGTGATTCCTTCTTGGCCTTTTAACGCTATCTCTCTGGCATCCGCTTGGATCATACCGATCAAGACAACGATGATCGTCAGGATGAGAGTGAAGATCGTGGAGGTCGAGAAAGTCGAGATGAGTAATGCTACAGAAGCGATCACGGCTGCTTTGAAGAAGATGACTAGTGTCGCGTAGTGGATGCTATTGCTTAGGCCATGAGAATTTAGAGTGTCGATCCGCTCCTGCAGAATCTCTGGATGCACACCTGTACCCATGAGCACTTTTTCAGAGGCTATTAATGATTGAGTATTAAAATGTAGCATCACACTCAGAAGGAGATCCATCATTAGAAGAGATACAAATATAAGTGCCAGCACGCCTAGTAATTTACCTAATAAGTAGTCTAGTCGTGGCACCGGCTTGCATAGAATAGTGTAGAGTGTTCTGTCCTCGATATCTTTAGGGATGAGCAGGGCAGTGGCGGACAGAGCCAAGATCGCAGAGAACAGGTTCATTGTAAAAAAGACGGTGCTCTTGAGTAATCTAAGCTGCTGCTCAGAGGCAGTGTCTCCTCCAGTGTATGAGTCGAAGACTAACTGCTTAAAGGCTAATATTAAGATAGCGAACACGATCAGGAAATAGAACACCTTCATGCGAACAAGCTGAGTGAAGGTATGACCAGCGATGACTGAGATCCTAGGTAGTGAGATAAATGATGTCTTACGTGGAGTGATCATGACTGAGTTTCTCCCTTGTTCTGTTTTTGCATATTGGCTGTTTCTATAAAGAGTTTTTCTAGCGATGAACGTGGTTTGCCACTTCTGACCATTTCGGTCTGAGGGTGATGAGCGATAAGTTTTTCGATACTCTCTACCAGCTCGGGTTGAGCATTTTTTATGATAAATTCATGCTGATTCTTGATTTCTGTTAATTCTTCAAGCGTGCCTTCATTGACCATCTTACCCTCAAAAATAATACCCACTCGGTCACAAACCTCCTGCACTTGTTCTAGTAAATGTGAGCAGAGGAAGATTGTCACGCCTTGTGATTTGAGTTTTAATATGAGGTCTCTGATTTCTCTAGAACCGATAGGATCGACTCCAGCTGTAGGTTCATCTAGAATAAGCAATTGAGGTTCTTGGATGAGAGCCTGTGCCAGTCCTACGCGTTGGAGCATTCCTTTCGAGTAGCCAGCAAGCCGTCTGTTTCTAGCGTGATCCAGCGAGACCAACTCTAATAATTCATCCACTTTGTTAGTGAGCTTCTTGCCCCTAATGCCACAGAGCTGACCATAAAACTTCAGTGTTTCAGCTGATGTTTGATGCCTATAAAAGTAAGGGTTCTCAGGGAGGAAACCGATCTCGCTTCGAGCATCGACACGGGTAGAGTCTGCACCAAAGACACTGCATGATCCAGACGTTGGGCTGATCAGTCCTAGCACCGCCTTCATCGTAGTTGATTTCCCTGAGCCATTTGGGCCGATCAGACCATAGACTTCTCCACTAGCTATTTTAATAGAAACATTATCTACAGCTTTAAATGTCTGCCTTTTAAAAGAAGATTTATAGGTTTTGACGAGGTCTTTTACCTCTACCGCAATATCTTGTCTTACTCCAGATTCAGTCATAATTTCTCAATCAAAATAACGGCTATCATCCAGCTGGCAATAAAAATAGCGATCTATGTGAACTACACTCGAGATAGACCTACAAACTGTCCCTCCTTATTTCTAAAGGTCTGACCTTCATAGTTGCTCACCGTTGGGCAATGTATTGGATCTATCGTTATGAAGTTAGGGTTACCTGAATAACCAAATAAATTTCAGTTATTATTCCAGCCATCCCCCAGAGTAAATAGTAAAAATGGTGAGATCTAAAACAGCGATCAAGGTAACCCATGATCTCGCTACCATAGATACTAGTAAACTGCTTAAATCTATCGCTAAGGAGATCAAAGCTATCTTAGGGGTTAGGTGTCTTCATTTGGGGGATTGATGACCTCCTTTGCCTTGACAAGTGATCGAACAATGAACGGCAAGAACGCAACGACCAGAATGGAACCGATGATCAATGTCCCATTCATATGCTTCACTATTGGTGTGACGATAGGATCAACAATTAACTCCTTCGCTCCCGTGATATAAAGTTCTGGATTAGCTAGGAAGGTGGCGAGGACAGTTGTGACAGCTAAAGAGTCTTTGTTTTTCCAAATGAAATTCATCGCCATAGCGTCGAATAACTGGAAGTAATTCAGCACTTTGCTTAGTTGCAGTGAGCAACCCGTCATTTGCAATCATACTCAGCCTTTGAGCACTTTTGCGGGATATATTATTGAGTGCTCCGACAGCTTCATTTCCATATTCACCAATTAAATTATCTGCGATTCCTGGGTGCTTGAGTAGCGCATCTGCAGCCGAGTCACCATGTTTGATGAAGATGGCGAGCTTCTTGGGTTTTGAGATTATCCAGATCGCTTCGTCGTCGTGTCTCGCAAACAACTTGATGATTTCTGGAGCTTTCTCTCCTGCTTGCTCTAAGGCTGTAAAACTTGCGTGTCCAGTCTTCCTAAGGAGTGGAGAGCGTCGCTGCCGTGTCGAGCTACGGCTTTAGCCGTTGACTCTGTCACCTCTTTGACTGATTGTCCCGTAACACCACGTCCAAACTTTGAAGCAATGAACTCGGCTGTCTCTCGGACTGCGGTGCTGGCGGTCCCTGTATTAGCTGTTAGGCGACTATAACTATTCATATGAATAGAGCAAACAAATGTTTTATGGTGATATCCCTTTTATTGTTTTAGTCCACAATTGGTTTCTCTGGGAAACAACTTTGTTCATTTCTACGTCAATCACTGTGGAAGCTTGCTCTGAAAGTTGATCAAGCAAGGCAACCATCTCACGTTCAATGTCACCTTGGGGGTCATCAAACACACTCCATACACGCTCCACCGCAAAGCCAATTAAAAAAGAGGCACCTAAAGACCACGGAGAGTTTGCTACGCCAGCGGTAAGGATACCCGCAGAAACACCAAGTCGTATCGTAACCCGAGTAGCAACTTGCGCTACGAGATCCGAAACAATGGAGATCCCAATAGCCTCTTTGAATTGCTCGACCTCAATGGAAATCTCGTCTTGAGCAAGTGACGATGACCACTCGAGAATTTCTTGCTGCAGAGTCACTGCCAATTCGTTCTCGATGCCTTCAATGTCTTTGATGCTACCCTCGATTGCCAGCCGCATAGCGGCTGGCAATTCAGCTTTAGAGAAAATATAATGCGCAAACTTCTCTTCAACATATTCCTTGTGTCCGTTATCATTCGTGAAAGGAAGATATGGCTTCACGACTCTCGACGAACTACCAAACGAAGTAATCTCTTTGGAGAACGACTCAACGCTTGACTTCTTAGAGTCGATAAACGCTACGAAAGCTTTGGAGTGCTTTGTAATGGCTTCTGCCGCTTTGCGGTTGGCATTGCTAATGTGTTTGCTTGCAGGCTGCCTGTAGCTTTGCGGTATCTCGTTTCGGTGGAGAATATGGAGTCGAACCAGAGATGATGTTGAATACCCATATCGCTCCAAAGGTAATGGCGATGATAGCACCGAGCGAGAATAGAAGGAATTTGATTTTGCTCATAACGCATTTTTTACCTAACGTCGAGTATAGGGATTCATACCCTAACTAGAAGAATTTTAGGCTAAGTTCCGTGTGACACAAGCCTATTCAGGAATGATCTCAAACAGTGCACGGGTATAGGATTCATCTACTGCGTATTGTTAGGTTTCTTAGAATAGGTCTGAATGACTACCTATCCTACCCAAGGTCAATGATACTTCATCGAGCTTATATATGAGAATCCAATCAGGCTGGACATGACAATCTCTCCACCCTTTCCAATTCCCGAATAAAGTATGGTCCACATATCGCTCAGGTAACTCAGCACCTGAAATCAATAGCTCAATAATCTCTTTGAGCTTACCAAGGTCTTTACCTCTCTTCTTTTGGAGTTTCACATCCTTTTTGAAGGATGTCGGCTGAATTATCTTCATTAATCCCAGGATGAATAGAGTTCTTCAGTGCTACTAAAAGTCTCCACTCCCTTCATTGACTCAGTCTTCTTCAGAACTGAGGCTGTCTCTCTGTTCGGAACCCGTAATTCAACAGGAAACTCACCCCTCATTGCGATTTGACGATACAAGAGACGAATCGCCTCAGTTGGGGTGATACCCAAGGCGTCGAGCACTCTTTCAGTAGCCGCTTTAGTATCGGGATCGATACGAGCATGAATGACAGAAGTTTGAGACATGAAATTAATGTATCACATTTGACACACATGTCAACTCATGTTGAACAGGCTGAATCCATAGAGTAAGTGCAACAGCTAGCCTAGTTCTAATGCAGCTAGCTAAATAATAACACTTACTATGGTACATTACAAGCATCTATCATACGCAGAAAGAATCATCATTGGGCATTACAAAAATCATAAATTATCCATGCGAGAAGTAGCTCGAAGGATCAACAGAAGCGTTTCGACAGTCTCGCGATAAATAAAGCGAACTCTATACACTAATGGAGGCTACAAATCTTTTCATGCTCAGAGTAATTATCGAGGTCGAATAAAGTGATGTAGAATAGGATCTAACTTCAGCACTACAGAGTTGAGCCTGGTGCTCGATCTTTTATCAAAGCAATACAGTTCAGAGCAAATATCAGGACGTCTAAATCGGGAGGGCAAACTCAACATCAGCTATGAAACAATCTGTAGTCACATATGGCATGATAAGAAATACGGAGGGGAACTCTATAAGGAACTCAGAGGGGCTAGGAAACTACGACGTAAGCGCCACAACACTAAGGATAGCAGGGGTAGATTAGCTGGAAAGAAGATGCTTGATACTAGACCTTAAAAGAGGCTGAGTGCGTCCATGTCGAAGATGATGTTGACGTCTTCTGGGGGTGGGGTTTGTTTTAGGATAGAGCGAACGTAGTGGGAGAGGAGTCTGGCTGAGGAGGATTTTATCATCAGTTGGTAGCGGAATTGACCGTGTGCCTTGGTGAGTGGGGAGGGCATGGGTTGGCCTAGCTCTATCTCTGGTGGGGCGGAGGCTTTGAGGCGCTTGTGGAGGTTTTCTAGGGTGAACTCGGCTCGGCGTTCGTGGGTGGAGCGGGTGCCTAGGGTGGCGATGTGGGAGAAGGGTGGGTAGCTGAATTGATTTCTGAACTGGAGTTCTTGTTCGGCGTAACCATCGAAGTCATGGTGGCGTGCGAACTGGATGGAGGGGGAGTGTGGGGTGAATGTCTGGACGACTACTTCGCCCTCTAACTCGCCTCTGCCAGCTCTTCCAGCGACCTGAGTGATGAGCTGGAATGTGCGCTCACCTGCTCGGAAGTCCGGAACATGGAGGCCTAGATCTGCGTTGAGAATTCCTACGAGTGTGACGTTAGGGAAGTGCAGGCCTTTGGCTATCATCTGGGTGCCGATGATGATGTCAATCTTGTTGGCTTTGAATTTAGCGAGGGTGTCACGGAGGGAGTTTTTGCGGCGCATGGTGTCGGCGTCGATGCGGGCTAGTCTGGCTTGGGGGAAAACTTTTTTGATGACTTCTTCTACTTTTTCAGTGCCGTAGCCTTGGAGTCGGATCGCTTTATCTCCGCAGGCTGGGCATTTCTTGGGGGTGATGGATTGGTAGCCGCACATATGGCATACAAGTCGTTCTTCGGTTCGGTGGTAGGTGAGTGGGATGGCGCAGTGTTGGCACTCACAGACGTGGCCGCAGGGTGGGCACTGGAGCGAGCGTGCGAAGCCTCGGCGGTTGAGGAAGAGAATGATTTGTTCACCGTTCTTGAGTTTGGTGTCCATGGAGTGACGTAGCTTATCGGAGAGGATAGCGATGCGACCTTTTTGTTTCTGGACTTCTATTTTCATGTCGATGACACGAACGATGGGCATGGTCTGATGGTCGGCTCGGAGGGTAAGTTTGATGAGCTGGTATTTGCCAGTCTGGGTGTTGTGGTAACTTTCTAGTGATGGGGTGGCGGAACCAAGGACGATCGAGCACTTTTCCATGTGAGCACGGAGGACGGCGATGTCTCTGCCGTGATAACGTGGAGAGGTTTCTTGCTTGTAGGTGTTCTCGTGTTCTTCATCTACGATGATGATGCCTAGGTTAGTAAGAGGTGCGAAGATGGCGGAGCGGGCGCCGATGACGATGCGGGCTTTACCTTTGCGGATGCGGTGCCACTCATCGAATCGTTCACCTTGCGAGAGGTGTGAGTGGAGGACGGCGACTTGATCATGGAGTGACGCGAAGCGGGATTTGAAGCGCTGGACTGTCTGTGGGGTGAGGGAAATTTCTGGGACGAGGATGAGAGCAGATTTACCGAGGTCGAGATGGTACTGGACCGCCTGGAGGTAGACTTCAGTTTTGCCAGAACCGGTGACTCCGTGGAGGAGGAAGGGTTTAGTGTTTTCTGGGTTGAGGATCTCTTTGAGGATGAGATATTGCTCAGAGTTGAGCTTGAGAGGGAAGGATTCTATGAATTCTTGGTCCTCGTCTGGGTCACGGCGGACGGCTTCCTGCTTCATGAGAATGTAGCCTTTTTTCTCTAGAGATTTAACTGAGGCAGAAATAGATCCTCCGCCCAGATCTGCTAGGGCGATCTGTCCAGAGGATGCTTTAAGAAGGGTGAGGATAAGACCTTGTTTAGGGGCTTTTTTAGTGAGTTTAGCGAGTTGCTCGTCGTCTGGCATTTTCTCTAGGACGACTATTTTACGGGTCTTCTCGGAGTAGGCGTCTTGGCGGACGGACTCGGGAAGGAGAGCACGCATGACTTGCTCCAGGGGAGCGTTGTAGTAATCGGCCAGCCAACGACCTAGCTTCATCAGGTTCGGAGTGATGAGTGGTTCTGGGTCTATGAGTGAAACAACATCTTTTAGAGCGAAATCGCCTTGTGGTGGAGGGCCGATTACGATAACGGTGCCTGTGGAGTTCCTGTTACGTAGGGGGATTCTAACTCGGCAGCCGACGACTACATTGCCAATACCTTCAGGGATTCCATAATCGAATACCAACTCAGCGGGGCCATCAATAAGGACTTTTGCGGCGGTAATGGTGTGCTTAGTAGTGGCGTTTGACATCGGGGTGAGAGTGAATGATTTATTTTAAAGGTGAAAGTTAAATTTCAGGATGGGGAGGTGAATTTGCACTATTTTTGCAGTGCTTAAAAATGTTGAATTTTTATTAAGCTCTGGTAACCAGATGCATGCTATTTAACAAACAACTTATAGGATCTTACACTGCAAAGGGTGGTTTTGAAAACGAATTAGATGTTTGTGTCAAACTACTAAACTATAAAAGTGATCTAGAAGCTCAACAGTGGCTGTATTATATGGGGTATGACTATACTAAAATTCAATCCCTCAGAGCTATACAAATTCCTCCAACTTTAAGCAAGAAAAGAGCGGCTGAGTTGGGAATTACAAATGACAAATTTGACGAAACTAAACGCTTCAAAAAGGCTGATATTCAGCTAAGGGTTGAAATTCTACTTGATAACGTTTTGATGACAGAAAATTTATCTTTAAAGAAAGCTAATAAGAGCTCTGGTTTTAATCAGATCGACAAACGACCCGTCTCTACATATCAAGATATTTGAGGGTTTTCTGATGAAGTGGCTACTGCTTTGAAATTTTTCACGGGTGAGCTTTCACCTCATTTATATCCTCAACCCGTTGAATATAAAGATAGCAAGAAAAGACGTTTATTTATGGACGAATTAACTGAAGACGATCGGCGAATCGTTCTAGATTTCTTGAATCTTAAGAAACATAGAATAATCTCTGATGCTATAATGGGGCGGGGTGCCCTAAAAGCCGATTATGTTTTAGTCACAGAAAGAGATACTGATAAATACAGATGGATAATTGTAGACATTACCACAGCCTGTGATCATTATTCAACGGGAAACGTGGGCATGACCCCAAGAGGCAGTTTGAAAATTGGGAGGATTACAGCTCAAAGAAAAGGTGGAACTCCTGATCCAGAAAGCCTTCAGTTTAAAATGAACCCTTTGCACTTATTTGAATTAGGACATGACCAATAATAAATTTACTTTTATAGATCTTTTTGCGGGTATTGGTGGTTTTCATCAAGCGATGAACTCACGAGGAGGCAAATGTGTATTTACCTCAGAATGGGATAAACATGCAGCTGATACATATTACCAAAATTATGGTATTGAGCCAAATGGAGACATTACTCAGATAGAAGCTAAGGAGATCCCTCTGCACGATGTTTTATGTGGAGGATTCCCTTGCCAAGCTTTTTCTATATCGGGTAATCAGAAAGGTTTTGAAGACATTAGGGGTAATCTCTTTTTTGATATTCTACGAATTGTTTCCCATCATAAACCCAAGGTTCTATTACTTGAAAATGTGAGGAATTTTGAAAGGCATGATGGTGGTCGAACATTGGAGAGGGTTTTATATGAATTGGATAAGGTTGGTTATGACGTCTCATATGAAGTGCTGAACGCTTCCCATTATGGTTTACCACAAAACAGGCAACGTATCTATTTTGTGTGTTTTCGTAAAGATCTAAAGATTAAAGGCTTTAAATTTGCTGATGCACCTCATAAGTCAGTATGCTTACATGACATTTTAGAGAGTTCTCCAACTGACGCAAAAATTGTAACTCGGTCTGCCACTTTCTTTAAAAGAAAGGATTATAAGCCTGAAGTAGCCCTGTCTGGAGAAGTGATATTTCCGAATAGACCTATACAGATTGGCTATGTTAACAAAGGAGGTCAAGGTGAGCGGATATACAGCCCATATGGGCACGCTGTTACCTTGTCGGCTTATGGCGGCGGTGTGGGATCAAAGACTGGGCTATACTTTATTGATGATCAAATCAGAAAACTGTCAGTAAGGGAATGTGCACGTCTGCAAGGATTTCCAGATGACTTCAAAATTGTCTCATCTCAGTCTCAGTCATACAAGCAGTTTGGAAATAGTGTGGCGATACCTGTTTTAAAGCAGATTATTGACTCTATCATAGAAACAAAAGTCCTAGAAATTGCTAATGTTGTATTTGACATCGGAGTAAGGCTGAATGATTAGGGGGAGAGGTGATTGTTTAATTTTGTAGAGTTTTTGTGAATTACTGTCTTTTTTGATTGGTTTGTTCATCTGTTATTACTTACGGGGGCATTTGAATTTTGCCTACTATTTGAGGTTCTGGGGCTAGGGGAAGGTTTGTTTCTGGTTTGGGTGAGGTGACTATTTTAGGTGGGACGAGTGGTGTTATTGGGCAGATTTCGGCTAGGAGTTCGATCTGATCTGGCTGTTCTGGAATCTCTACAGGGGGTAGATTTACACATCTTCCTATCCACTGTGTCTGGTTTATCAGGCTGACAAACTGCCAGAGCGAGGGTGCTTATGCTGGTGCCTAAGCTGCATGATTTGGTCATGATTTATATCGGTGAGGTTATGGACAGAGCAGGAGCATTTATCGCAGTGTTTCTGCTTATTATTACCTGATATGCTATTCCATTTTTCATGACAGAGCTTCGGGATGTATTTGTTTGGGTTCATGCTAAGTATTGAGAGTGGAGCTTGGATTTGTGACATTTTTCTGCACAAAAAAACGGAACGAGTATGGTAGCTCGTTCCGTTCTGAGAATGATGTTGTGTCGGATTACTTCACTGTTGCTTTGTATGTATTCCTGGCACCTTCGACAGCATTGATTAGCTGAGCGTTGGTGACTTTATTACGGTTGATCACTACTGCTGCGGATGTTAAAGTGACTTTAGCACTTGCGACTCCGTTAACTTTTAAGAGTGCAGCCTGCACTCTTGGTGGGCAACCAGCGCCTCAGAATAATCCGCTTAACGCTAGATTAACTGTTTCGACTTTCGCTGAAGCATCAAGTGTGTTCGTCGGCACTGGTGTTGAACACGAGATGACTGAAAATGATGCGATGGCGAGTAGTGCCGCTACTGAATATGATACTAATTTTCTCATAATGATTTCAGTGTGGTTAGTTATTTTACTGTGGCTGCGTAGCCAGTTCCAGCTGCTGCAACTGCTTCAAGGAGCTGTTGGTCGCTAACTTTAGATCTGTCTACCGTGATTTCTGCTGATGTTTTAGTAACATCTGAAACAGTAACTCCATCTAGTTTTGAAAGTGCAGACTGCACTTTCGGTGGGCAACCAGATGCTCACTTGAGTCCTGATAGCTGTAAGCTGACAGTTTCGGTCACAGCGGGAGCAGCAGGTGCAGTGTCTGGTGTGCTAGTGGCTGCGTTATCATTTTTTTCTCCACATGATGCGAATGCAGCTACCGAAAAGGCAACGACTCCACTCATGAGGATTGTTTTGTATGTTTTTTTCATAACGTAATAAGTAAGATACACTATTCTGAGATTTATTCCATTAAAATTTAGGGACGTGGATTTTAGCACTTAGGGAGATGTTTTTTGACCACGGACAGCACTGAAAGCACGGAGTTGGGTTTGATGCTGGGGGGAGATTTTGGCTTAGCCTCTGGATCGTTCTAAGAGGAGGAGCATTGTGTAGGAGAGGATGAGGTTTAGTTCTTGTTGGGTGTTGAGGTCGCCGAACTTTTCAATGATGAATTTGCCTTGCAAGAGTGCTGGCTTCTTGGTGAGGAGCATGGCTACTTGTCCATTGCTATGGTTCGTAGCTGCGTATTTAGGGTGGAATAGGTAAGAGGAAGCCATTCCAACGATCGGGATTTCGCCGATGAGGCCATCCATGATTTTAGCGAAAGGGTTTTCTTCGGTGATTTTGTAGTCTGGAGTTTCGTCACCAGGATTGAAGATTTCGTAGCTGGCTTTCCACATGGATCGCATGCCTTTTCTTCCTACTGAGCCGATCTGAGTGCCGCTTGGGGTCTCAAAGAAATATCGTGCTGACCAGTCGAGAACTTTATTGGCCTGTATTGTGCAGAGCTTAGTGGATTTGGAATTGTCGGTGAATACTTCTACTATTTCTTTAAACTTGAAGAGCTTCTGTCTGACATAAATGAGTGGCTTGCCTGTGGCGTCAGTGATGCTGAGTTGTTGGGCAAGAGCGAGAATTTTGAAGGTGACATTGAGGGGGTAGATCACATTTTCGAGACTGGGTATGACGAGTTGATCTGTGGGAGCAGATGGCTTAGGGGTGAGAGGATCTGTGTTTGGTGATTGGTAAGGATTTTCCATGGCAGAGCTATAATTTATAGATGCTGAAATGACCATAAATTTTAATCCTGATGTTAATCACTGTGGCTGTTATGGAGGATAAAAATAGGAAGTTTGTGTGATGTTGGGATGCTTTCTAGCGTATTTATAAATAATTAGTCAATTTCGTAAAAAATGTGATTTTTTGGACCACACTGGAATTGACTTTTATCGGTATAATAGTTCAGTCTTGAATCATGAGCGAACAAGTAATCAAATCAACGCCATTGGAATCACTACACATTGAGTTGGGTGGTAAAATGGTTGCATTTGCAGGCTGGAATATGCCTGTGCAATATACTTCTAACATGGACGAGCACAATGCTGTGCGTGAGAAAGTTGGAATTTTCGATATTTCTCACATGGGGCAGTTTTTCCTCAGTGGGTCAGGTGCTGAAGAGTGGCTGAACGGTATTCTTTCCAATGACGTGAACAAGCTCGCTATCGGTGAAGCTCAATACACTTTCATGCTGAATGAAGAGGGTGGTGTGATTGATGATTTAATTATCTACAGGTTTGGAGACGATCAGATCTTCCTTGTGGTAAATGCTTCAATGATCGACGTAGATTACGCATGGCTAAATAAGCATCTTGCGGATGGCCTGACGCTTACTAACGAGTCTGATGCATGGGCTGGTATGGCTGTGCAGGGACCTGAGTCAGCAGCACTTTACACTAAGCTTTTCCCAACACGTGAGCTACCTAAGAGAAATGGTATCGACACATGGGATGAAGATGGGCAGAAATTTATCGTGTGCCGCACCGGTTACACTGGAGAAGATGGTTATGAGCTATTCACCTCTGCTGAGAAGGGTTCAGCTTGGTTTAAGACATTCGTAGCCGCAGGTGCTAAGCCTTGTGGTTTAGGAGCTAGAGATAGTCTTCGTCTTGAAGTTTGTTACCCACTTAACGGTTCAGACCTTTCACCTGATAGAACTCCGATCCAAGCTGGTCTCGGCTTCTTCTGTGCACTAAATAAGAAATTTATCGGCAGTGAAGTTCTTGTGAAGCAAAAAGAAAACGGTCTTAAGGAGCGTTTGGTAGCAATCAAATACATCGGTAAAGGTGCTCCCCCTCGCCCACATTATGGTGTGTTCAATAAGGATGGTGAACAAATCGGAGAGCTTTCAAGTGGGGTGTTTTCACCAAGTCTCAAGGAAGGTATTGCGATGGCGTATCTCCCTGTAGATTTTGCTAAGATAGGCACTGAAGTAGATATCGATGTCCGAGGGAGAAAGTTCCCAGCTAAGGTCGTGAAAAAACCTTTTTACAAGAAGGATTAAATTGTCCATAAGCAATCTGTTAAGCCAATAATCCATCAAGAATAAACAACTAAAATTATGAGCGTTCCAGCAAATTTAAAATACACAGTAGATCACGAGTGGATCTTACTCGAAGGTGATGTAGCAACAGTCGGTATCACTGATCACGCACAAGAAGAACTTACAGACATCGTGTTTGTAGAACTCCCAGAGATAGGTCGCGACTGTGAAGATGAAGAAGGCATCGCAGTGGTAGAATCTGTAAAAGCAGCTTCTGACATATTTGCACCTGTAGCAGGTGAAATCGTAGGAGCTAATGAAGCTCTTGAGGGTGATCCTGCTCTAGTAAACACAGACCCACACGGCAATGGTTGGATTTTCAAGATGAAAGTCAGAGATCTTACTGATGTAGCTGCTCTCATGGATGCAGATGCATACAATGCCCACATTGGGAGCTAACTTTTATGGTGATGCTTTCTCTAACACCTTGAAATCAATGTGTTAGGCGATTTAGGTTCACTATTTTCATTTTTAAAGAACTTATCCTTCTAATCTTAGAGGGTGAGTTCTTTCTTATTTATCCCATTAATTAACATTTAAAATAGAACAATATTATGTCAGCACATTTAGATTTTTGTAGCCGTCACGTAGGAATCTTTGGTGACACTCGTGAGGAGATGATCAAGTCACTAGGCTATGATCACATCGTAGATCTCATCGCAGATGCGGTGCCATCTAATATTCGCAAGGAACATGAAATGGAGCTTCCAGAGGCTCTCTCAGAAGTAGAGGCTCTAGAGCTTCTAAAGACGATCATGGATCAGAATGAAGTGATGAAGTCCTTCATCGGTCAGGGTTACTACGGAACTCACACTCCAGCAGTGATTCAGAGAAATATTCTTGAGAATCCAGGTTGGTATACTGCTTATACTCCGTATCAGGCAGAGGTCGCTCAGGGTAGACTTGAGGCTCTTATTAACTACCAGACAATGGTGACTGATCTTACTGGGCTAGATATTGCTAACTCATCACTCCTGGATGAAGCGACTGCGGCGGCTGAAGCTGTAGCACTTGCTAAATCAGGTAAGTCACAGGGAACGACAGTGTTTGTCTCTGAGAAGTGTCTGCCACAGACTATCGATGTGGTGCAGAACCGCTGTGAGCCACTCGGACTTAAGGTCATCGTAGGTGATCACGCATTATTTGACCCATCAGCATGTGAAGGTCTCTTCGCTTCTATCGTTCAGTATCCTGATGTGAATGGTGGAGTTTCTGATTTCGCTGATTTCCACGAGAAGGTGCACGCAGCTAAAGCGGTGACTATCGTTGCTGCTGATCTACTAGCTTTAACAGTTCTCCGTGCTCCTGGTGAGTTCGGTGCTGATATCGCAGTGGGATCAAGTCAGAGATTTGGTGTTCCTCTCGGTTTTGGTGGTCCACATGCTGGTTATATTGCTTGTAAAGATGCGCTTAAGCGTAAGCTTCCTGGTCGTATCATCGGTGTATCTATCGACTTTAACGGTAAGCCAGCTTACCGTCTAGCACTGCAGACACGTGAGCAGCATATCCGCAGAGACAAGGCTACTTCTAACATCTGCACAGCACAGGTGCTACTAGCGGTGATGGCTTCGATGTATGCAGTCTATCACGGTCCTGTTGGACTACAGACTATTGCGATGGGATGTCACGAGATGGCAGTTGTCATTGCTAAGAATCTTAAAGCAGCTGGCTTCGAGCTTACGGATGATGTGTTCTTTGATACTATCACTGTAAAGACTCCGGGTAAGGCAGATGAAATTCATGCATCAGCGAATGAGTTTGGTCTTAATTTTCGCCAGATTGATTCTGATACAGTGGGTCTTTCATTCGATGAGACACACACTGTAGAAGAGGGAATGGCTATTCTCCAAGCATTCGGAGTAGAGGAAGACGTAGTGATGCCAGAGGACGAAGAATTCGGTTGGGAAGGCACATTTGCACGTGAATCAGCATTCTGCATAGCTAAAGTATTTAATAGTCATCACTCTGAAACAGAAATGCTACGTTACCTAGCTCGTTTAGAGAAGCGTGACCTAGCTCTTAATGAATCAATGATCGCTCTAGGATCATGCACGATGAAGCTGAACGCTACATCTGAGATGATGCCAATGTCATGGGCAACAGTAGCGAACATGCACCCATTTGCTCCTGAGTCACAGATTCACGGATACCTAGATATGCTGGACAGTCTTTCTGATTGGCTCGCTGAGATCACAGGTTTTGCTGCAGTTTCACTCCAGCCAAATGCTGGTTCACAGGGTGAGTATGCTGGTCTTCTGGCAATCCGTGCTTTCCATAAAGCGAATGGAGCCGCAGATAGAAATATCTGCCTTATCCCGACCTCTGCACACGGAACAAATCCGGCTTCTGCTGTGATGTCTGGTTTCAAGGTAGTGGCAGTGAAGTGCGATGAAAAAGGAAATATCGATGTTGCTAACTTAACGGAACTTGCTGAGAAACATTCTGCTAATCTCGGGTGTTTGATGGTGACTTATCCATCGACTCACGGTGTTTATGAGGCGACGATTAAGGACATCTGTAATACTATTCACGAGAATGGTGGACAGGTATATATGGATGGAGCAAACATGAATGCACAGGTTGGTTTGACTAGCCCTGGACATATTGGAGCTGACGTTTGTCATCTTAACTTGCACAAAACATTCTGTATCCCACACGGTGGTGGTGGACCAGGAGTTGGACCTATCGGCGTAGCGGAGCAGCTTGTTCCATACTTGCCAGGTCATGTGCATGGTGAATCTCAAGATGGTGCTGTAAGTGCTGCTCCATTTGGAAGTGCTTCTATCAACACTATTTCATGGATGTATATCGCCATGATGGGTGCTGAAGGTCTTACTGAGGCCACCAAAATAGCGATCCTCAATGCTAACTATGTGGCAAACAGACTTAAGGAATTCTATCCAATCCTCTATACAGGGAACAAGGGACTCGTTGCTCACGAATGTATCATCGATGTGCGTCCTCTAACAGATGCTTCAGGTATCGGTGTGGAAGATGTAGCTAAGCGTTTGATCGATTATGGTTATCACGCTCCAACCATGAGTTTCCCAGTATCTGGCACACTCATGATCGAGCCCACTGAGTCTGAGTCTAAGGAAGAACTAGATCGTTTCTGTGATGCTCTGATTTCGATCTATGGAGAAATCCAGGAAGTGATCAATGGTACAGCGGATAAGGAAAATAACGTTCTAACAAACTCACCTCATACTGCTGAGGTAGTGACTTCGGATAGCTGGGACAGACCATATAGTCGTGAGAAGGCTGCGTATCCAGTAGCTGGACTACGCATGCATAAGTTCTGGCCATACGTGGGCAGAGTGGACAATGTTCATGGTGATAGAAACCTCATGTGTTCATGCATCGGCATGGAGGCCTATTCAGCTGAGTAAGTTAGCCTGAGGGCTAAAATTTTAAAGCATGCTCCCTTTAATTGGAGGTATGCTTTTTTTGATTGCTGGGGGATGGCCGAGGGGGATAGAGTTCATCAGACGGTCAAACGTACGACCACTGGGGGATTCTTTTTGAGTCTTCTGCAGGAGGAAAAGGGTGCTGACAGGGAGGACCTGTGCTCTATGCTGCAAGAAATGAATAGTAAATCACGAGAGGAATAGCTAGCAGTGCTAGGAGTCCGAATGGATTGGCTAATTGTCATGAGTGCAGGTTGTTAGAAATGGTTAGAGTGTTATTGAAGAGTGTCAGGGAAGGCTAGTTCCCATGTTTTCTTAGCTTCGAGTATTTCTCCTTTGTCACGAGTAGGGCTAAGTTCCCAAGTGTGTGGGAGCTTGGGATCTATGTGCTTTAGGAGGGTTTTAAAATCTAGTTCACCTGTTAGCGGGACTTTGTGGTCTCGCTGTGGCCAGTATACGTCATGGACGTGAGAACCTACTAAGTAAGGTTTCATAGAGGCTAGCCACTCCTCGTGCTTGAGGAGGTGGATATTATTCTTGAGCTGGACGTGTCCAAAATCATGCCAGTAACCTACGATTGGGTTGTCGGCGAAATGTTCCTGGAGAGCAATCATCTCAGTCTCGGTCGGCATGTCTTCATAGCGGCTACGAGATTCTACCGCCAGCTGGACTCCATACTCGGTCGCTTTTTCTGCGATTTGTTCTAGAGCTGCGATAGCTCTGGTGTAGTAAAGCTTGCCTACCTTAGCTCGCTTGGAGATGAACTTGTCTTTGAGCTTATCGTATTTTTTAGGAGCATCAATATCGACTTTATCGAGGACCATTTGAGTGAGGTGCTTGGTCCACTTCTTAGGAGGCATGGGGACTGATCCCATATGGAGGACCATGTAGTCGGCATTGAATTGTGCGGCTACCTCTAGCGTTTTTAGAGTCATATCCATGGCTCTTTTACGATCGTATGGACGGTGTGAAGTGTATTCAAAGGCATCTGGAGCATCGATCATGACTTCGACGGGTGAGGGGAAGAAGTTGTGGACTCCTACACAGTTAAATTTACCATCTTTGTAGGCTCTCTGGATACCCGGTAGTTTGGTGATCATCATGCCGTGGCTAAGCTCGATGTTACTAAAGCCCATTTCGACTATTTCATCGATCATGGTGTCACCTTCGATATGGCGTGAGTTATTCCAGCACGTAGAGAAGCTTAGCATGGTGGCTTACAAGCTGATTTAAAGTCGGAAGGAGCGATGAGGAAGACGATTTCTCCCTTTGCCTTATAAACAGAGAAGTGATCGAATATTTCCTTGGCGGTGCCACGGTGATAGGTTTCGAATTTCTTAGTCAGCTCACGAGCCACGCAGACAGGTTGATCTGGGTATTCTGTAGATAAGACCTTTAGAGTAGAGAGGATCCGGTGTGGTGACTCGAAGAAGATGGAGGTGTCTTTAGACTCGGCTGCGGCGAAGAGAGCCTTGTCTCGTTTGCCTTTTTTTACCGAAAGAAATCCACCGTAGTAGAATGCATGGACTGGGAATCCTGAGCCTACAAGGGCGGTAAGAATGGCGGATGGACCAGGGAGGACAGTGTATTCGATGTCGTTTTCGATACAAGCACGGAGTAGCCTGTAGCCAGGGTCGGATACAGCTGGCATACCGGCATCTGTGACGACTGCGATGGTTTCGCCAGCTTGGACTCGCTTGATGAGTTCAGGAGCTCTCTTTACCTCGTTATGTTCGTGAAGAGCCATCAGGGGTTTAGAAATTCCGTAGTGGCTGAGTAGAGTGCCAGAGTGCCGGGTGTCTTCACAGGTAATGAGATCGACGGATTCGAGAACCTCTAGGGCTCTTCTGGTAATGTCTTCACGATTACCGATAGGTGTAGGAACAAAATAAACCATGTGTTTGTTAGAATCCGTTAGAGATACGAGAGGTGATCTTAGATGCTGCATTTTGCAGAGCATTAGCCACAGCATGTTCTCTAGAAATACGTTGGTTGTTGTCGTTGAAAAATCGGGTCTCTCCTGTAGATGACCCTGATAGAAGGGTCGATCCAGAGTTATCGATGAGTTCCCAATTCACCACGATAGTCATGGTGAGCTCTTCAGCACGGAGTATGTCTAGACGTGCTGAGCGGAATTCTCTGTAGTCGATTTTTCTAATAGTAGCTTTGAGGTATGCATCAGAGTTACTTGCTTCAGTAATACGGTAGCTTCCATCGTTGCTGATTGAGCTGACTAGTGCATTGGTCGCGAGTGGAGCTAGTTTGATTTCTAGAGTGTCGTTCTTAACGAGCGGCACTGAGATGTTTTTGATATTACGTAGCGACTCAGGCTTAGCGCTACCTAGCCGATAGCCAGCACAGGAGCTAAGGAATAGCACTGTGATTAATGTAGGGATTAGGTAGATTTTAAGCATCGATTTAAGTAAGTGGATATTTTTACTGAGCTAGAGTGGCAAGTTGTTGCTTAGCGAGGTTATGAAGACTTCCTGATGGAGAGAGCTTGATGACTTCTTTGTAGTAGATAATAGCAGCGTTATTCTGACCTTTTTTACGATAGAACTCTGCAATATCATAGCTATGTTGGACATTGGCGGTAGCGAGTTCTCTGAGTTTCACTTTAGTGTCTTTAGCACGTGGACTATTAGGGTATTGCTGACGGAGGTCTAGTAATACGCTACGAGCTTGATCGAGGTTAGACTTGTTACGGTTGCCGTCTTGTGACTCATTCATAAGTAGGATACCTACGCGGTAGAGAGCTTCAGGTGTCAGCTTGCTGTTAGGGTAGTCTCTCTGCACTTGCTTGTATGCATTGATTGCCTTGAGGTTCTCTTTACGTTTCTGCCAGAGTTCGCCGATGGAGAACTGAGCTTGCGGAGCTGTTTTTGCGTAAGGAGCATTGTTCTTTACCTGAGTAAGCATTTTGACTGCAGTTACGACACCAATGTTAGATTTGAGTCCGAGGAAGTTATTTTTAATCTTACCATCAGCAGCGGCTGTAGCGACTTTTTGTTGTTTGGCGAGAGCTTTGGTGTAGAGATTACTCGAGTTGTATTTCTCGATGAAGCTCTGGTAGGCGTCGAAGGATTTGATGAGGTCGCCTTGGTGATAGAGGAGAGTTGCTTGCTGGTATCGAGCTTGTGCAGCTTGGGGAGCGAGAGGACATTTCTCGGCAACTTTTTTGTATGATTTAATAGCGGCAGATGTCTTACCTGCTGCTTCTTGTCTTTTGGCTTGGGCGAAATAGTTGTTAGCCATAGATGAACCTACATCGGATAATCCACCATTAGCTAATCTAGGCTGATCGGTGGTGGTATTACATGAGACAGAGCATAATATGGATGAAGTAATAAGGGAGTAGGCTAGTGCTTTTTTCATATGCGGGATATTAGGCTGGAGAATGCAAATTGCCAGAGGAAATTTAGTATTCGTATTAGTTAACCTCAGGCAACCTCCCACAATGCTGGTTTGATGAGATAGATTGATAATTCCAAGTAAAGTTTAATTTTATGGTCTGTATCATCATCGCTAGTTGCCAGAGGTCGACTTTAGAGTGATGAACACAATAATTTTCACTGAGATGGTGGGTGTAAGCTCACAAGAGGAGAGATCGAGTGATCTGGGCAAAAAAATGGTGGCTCATCTCGGATTTGAACCAAGGACACGCGGATTTTCAATCCGCTGCTCTACCAACTGAGCTAATGAGCCACATAAGTCGTGCGAATTGTTGCACTGCCTTGTGGTGGGCATTATTTAAAGAGGTAGAGAGGTTTTGACAATGTTAAAATGAAACTTTCTTCATCTTTTTTTTACTGATTTCGATCTGAGCTAGCTACCTGTTAAAAACGAATTATTTAAAGGTAACCTCTGGCAGCCTGTAATAATTCCGCTTTAATATTTTCAAATTTGTCTGATAGATTAAATTGAGCTTATGAACTTCCTAGATCTTCAAATGGGTGACCACATTCCAGATGCTAAAACGATTTGGGATTTTAAAGAACTCATTGAGAAGGACGGACGTGATGGAAGTAATAAGCTCTTTAGCTGTTTTCATTAAATGTTAGACCAGCAAATCTACTAACAATTCATTGGCTCCGTTTCCTGGGACCACTTCAATACACGACAAAAATTGAGGGTTCAGCATTAGAGGGGGTTAAGTAAAAGTTTGTGTTTTTGGTCGTATAGCTAAAATACGATAAATGAAAAAAAGAAGACAGAACAAGACAAGGCACTGGATACATTTTTCAGCAGTTTCAGTGCCCACTTCACTGGCTGTGTCCTTTGCAGAGGAGTCAAAGATGACATTGGTAGGGTTTATGCGAGAAGATAAATTTAATATCTACTTGCATTCTAGGAGAATTACTTAACCGACTGTGATCCTAACGCCTTCGACTGTAACGAATTCAGTGAGAATCTCGTGTTTTCTTGTTCTGTATCCTAGACCGACCCAGTGATCATCTGATTCAACTATACTAGTGAATATGCCTGCTGGCTTGACGTCTTCTTTGTTGGCGAAGAACTCAGTGGGGACAGGTAGCTCTTGCTCACATTGAAGTTTTACTAAATGACGGTTTGTTTTACCTGAGGATTTCATTCTGGAAATGACCTCTTGTCCTGTGTAGCAACCTTTTGTGTAAGAAACTGCTGTGACCTCTAAAGAGGCTTCTGGTGGAAGAACCGTTTCGTCGAGTTCATATCCCCAGCGTGGTATGCCGTTGATAATTCTAACTTTATCCCAGTCTTTTGCAGAGTGCTGAGTTTCGATGATTGTGTCTTTCTTTAAGAGGTAGTCTGCTCCCTCGACACCAAATCTAAGTGACTCCCATTTTGGGGCATCTGTTAGGGAAGCGGGAACTATACCTGTGGTGAAGGCTAGTGTGTATAAGTCAGTGACATCGATGAGTTCTGCATCGTCTGCGATGAGGTATTTGTCGAGTCGCATAAAGAGTGATTCACGCTGTGAGCTTTCTGTGTCGATCAGAATATTACCTTCGTGTTTACGAATATAGAAATCACCAACGAGTTTCCCTTTGAAGGTTGCCGTGATGGAGTAGACGGTTTCAGTGTCTGTAGCAAGGCGCACATCTTGACTGACTTGACCGTTGAGATAGCGAACGGCATCTGGACCTCTGACTTGGAAAATAGCACGGTCGCTGAGGTCGGCGGTGGCGTTGAGTGGGATGGTGATCATGGTGATTATAAAGGTTTGTCGGTGAACTGTTGGAACAGTGCAGAGTAGTCGAGGTCGGCTGATCCGGCGTCGCAGAGTTTCTGTATAGTGTCAGTAGTTGTTCTGATGCCCGGAGTCTTTAACTCGGCTTCATCTGCTAGCTGGATGGCGTAGTTAGCATCCTTGAGCATGTTGTCTAGCGAGAAGTGAGTTTCGTAATTCCCTTCATTCATCGTAGGCATCTTCATCGCAGCGAGTGGTGAACCACATGCGTTTCCTCCGATGGCGGAGATCAGACTGTCAGCGCTAATACCGTGAGCTGATGCTATCGCCATAGACTCACTGAGAGCTTGGACAGTGGAGGCGGAAATAAGATTTGTGACGAGCTTGATGATTGTGGCGTTACCTACTTTTCCGACTGGGATAATTTCTTTTGAGGTGGCTTCGAGAACACTGCGGTATTGCTCTAAGAGAGTATCGCTAGCTCCAACGTAGTAGACAAGTTCTCCATTCTGGGCGGCTACTTTGCTACCGGTGAATGGGCTGTCAATGAATTGGCAACCTACTGATGAGCATTCGTTAGAGAGCCAGTGAGTGGTTTCTAGATCGATCGTAGAGTGATTGATAATGACGTGATCAGGACGTAATGTAGTGCGGATCTGGTTAAAGACTTCTCTGCATGCTTGGCTGTCTTTGAGATAAAAAGAAAGAATTTCGGATGCTTGAGTAGCTAGACTGGCATCGTTTATTTCATCGGATCTATCCTTCGGTGTTCTGTTCCAGGTGGTGATTTTGTGGCCAGATTTAGCGAGGTTGTCGGCACATCTACTGCCAATAATTCCTAATCCAAAAACGCTGATTGAGTTACTCATACCAGACCTCACCAAAGCGTGGTTGCGTAGTCAATATTCGATTAGCTTATTGCAGTCGATGATCTATGTTGTAGCATTTAAATTATGAAAAAGTAGTTCTTACGTGTCTTCCTCCTAATCACAGTCTTGGTGATAGGGTTATTCTTTTATGCTCAATCTTACTTTACTAAAAATTATGTGGTAGAGAAGTTGGAGAAATCGATTAATAGTCGAGTTCAGGTGGGAAAGATCTCCATTGGATTACTAGGGAATGTAGAGTTAAAGAATGTGATTATAGCTGAGAGAGATAATTTAGCTGAATTGAAAGTGCCACATGATGAAAGATCTACGTTAGAGAGTGGTGCTCTGAATCTAGTTTCGGTAAGCTTTCATGTTTTTTTGCTCGATATTCTTTCTCGTAAGGTAACTATTAAAAGCATTATGGTCGATGGAATGCTGGTAAAAATGGAGCTACTAGAGGATGGTTCATCTAGTATTGAGAAACTATTTGCGAAGCCTGACAAGGAGAAGAATGTCAAAGGGGATTCATTTAACGCCAAAGACAATGATGACTTTGTGACTCCTATTGAGAGTATTGAATTTAATGATGTGGATTTTGAACTCTTGATCGAGAAAACTCAGTTACAGATTAAAGGGACAGGTGTCTGTCTTAGGCTGAGCTAAAAGAAAATCACGGTGGCTTATAAGCTTGGTAAAGTAACTATTTTAGAAGACCTCTCATTGTATATTCGTGACTGGGAAGTTAAAGCGTTAGCTGATAGTTGGTTTAATACGGGGGCTGGTCTGCACGAGGCTCAGCTTAAACTTTATGTTGCGACGGATTTATCAGCCAAGGTGATGGGCTTGTTCGATAAATCTAAAAAGGTGACTGATCTTTTAGGAATGATAGCGGGTAAGGTAGATGATAAACTGTCGCTTATTGAAGATGGCAAAGTAGTTCTCTTCGTGAAGTTATCAGGGATTTTATCTGATCCTGAATTGAGCTATATGAATCATTTGATGTCGCCTCTGAAGCGTGATTCTCTTAAAGTTGGGTTTGAGTTGCTAGAGGGATTACTTAGGTAGCGGGAAGACTGTTACTTGGTGACTGATTGGCTCAGCGTGACTAATTTTCCTTTTAACAAGACATCGCAGGGGATTTCCATGCTGGAGCTAACTTCATTGGCTATTTTATGAAATTCTGTGGCTGATGCTTCGTTGTTCCAAGTGGTAGTCCATTTGGCTGTGAAATTAGCGGGGTTTTGTTTTAGAGTAAGTTCGTCGTCGAGGAGTTTGGTGTGTAACTTTATTCCATCGACTTTAAAACGTTGGATGTAAAAACTGGTGATCGCTTGACCGAGAGTAGTTTTAAGTAACTGAGTAGGGTCATTTACATCCGGTGAAGTCGTGTTTTTAGGAAGTGTATTGGCATATACCTGAGCGGTGCTGGATGGTGGTGTTTTAAACAGCTCAGGGAAGACTTCATCGTGATGGAGAGTGAGTTGCTCTACGTAGCCTTTGCCATGCTTCACTGGAAAGGTTGTGATACCTTGAACCAGCGTTGGTAAAGATTGAAAGAGTTCTATAACCTCTGTGTTCATTGTATCGGAGCCAGACTTAATGTGCCCTGATCGTGCGTAGTTATTCTGGAAGCGATGTGACACCATGCTAGCTCTGCCTCTGATGACGGCGTCCCTGGATATAAATGCGTCGTCTGTTAAGTTTTGCTGACATGGGTAATGCTCTTCGAGAAGGGCAATAGAAAGGAGGCGGATTAGGCTCGCTTGATGGAATACGTTTTCTGGGTCGTAGCGATTCGACAGAAGTAGTTCCTTGGCATTAGCATCATAGATACCTATAGCTCCGTTAGCCTCGGCAAGTGCTAGTTGCTTTGAGTAGTTTTGATTTACTGGTAATAGTCCTAATAGTTGGAAGGCGTAGTTACGCTTGTTCATCCCTTCATCACTGAACTGACTTACCCAGCGGTATTCAACAGCTTCAGCGAGTTTATCTTCTGAGGAGCTAAAAGCTTTGACGTGTGGGGAAAACTCTAGACCTAGATTCTTTTCGACATAGGTGTAGAGCTTGAGGGGTAAGACGATTTCACCTCCTTCACTTTGGATCATTTTGAGTGTTTCGTTTTCAGTTTTGAGGATTTCGAGTTCTTTTTTTAGTTGAGTGAATTGCTCGGATGATTGATTGCTAGTCCCATCAGCAATTCCATGATCAACATAGAGTTTTGCACCCACGATCGTGGCACCAGTAATCAGGTAGGCTAGAAGGGTGTTTGGGTGCATCGTTATCTTGGGATGAGAATGTTGTCATTCTCTAGACCTGTAATCTTACGCAGACCCTTGAGAAGTGATATCATGATAACAATCATGACGCCAAAGAATGGAACCCCTATAATGATGAAGCCCCAGAATGTTATACTTCCTACGATTTCATTATAAAGCACTGTCCATGAGTCTGCATCAGGAACTAGATCCTGGAAGAAATAGACAGACACGAAGAAGTTCGCTACAGCACTAAGACAGAATGATCCGAACATGATCCAAGTGCACTTCCAGAGGAGGAGTTCGTAGGCTGGTTTACTTTGCTTTTCTTTAACTGTCTTTTCGATGCGTGGGATATCGAAGAGAGCATCGTTGTAGAGAAAAGTCCTGAGTAGGGGAGTCGCTTTTTTATGAGTAATAAGGAATAGAGAGCCTAGTATTAGAGGTTGAATAGCTTCTTTGATTCCGAAGATAACACCTACGTGTTGTCTAGAGTTTGTATCATTGTATAGGTATATCGTGATGAGACCTGTAAGTAAAATGGCGATCAATCCTACACAGGAAAAGAGATTAAGTTTACCCTTTTTAATAAAGTGCCAGATCCCGAAGCCTAGTGGAAGTATGAGGGCTATCGCCATCGCAGTAACAGGACCTAGATGGTAAAAGCTGTCTCCGTCCTTACTCATTTTACTGAGAATGAGAACGGGGAGGATCACGTTGATGAGGATATCTACGAGCGAGTTGTCTGGTTTCTTCTTAGTTTCAGCCATGGCAAGGATTTGCGTTGAATTGATTTCGCAGAATGAGAAAAAAGTGCAAGTATTGATTAGGGCTATCTTAAATAAGATAATCAAATACGATAAAAATTTGAGCATTTTTCATGTTCTCGTGTCTTAAAGAATATGACGAATGAAACGAAGCCATCTGAACCTGTGACTTATCGTGATGAGCAGAGGGGACCGCGATGGTGGAAAAAGTTCAGTATTCATCGTCCAGGCTTCGATGTGTTAACCGGTTTTTGTTTGTTGTTAGTTACAGTTCATTTACTCATCGAGTTTAGAGGTGGTATGATAGAGCACCCTGAACTCTATACCGAGTGGCTAGGGCTGTCCCTAAATGGTATGACTGAGTTTAAGATTTGGCAGTTATTTAGCTATAGTTTTCTCCATGGGGATTGGTTTCATTTATTAACTAATTTACTACTGATCTGGATGGTCGGTGGTTATCTGATAGTTATTTTGGGTCAAAGAAAGATGCTTCTCGCACTGATGTTCACGACTTTAAGTGGGGCTGCATTTTTTCTATTGTTTGAGCTATTAGCAGGAAATAGTAGATCGCTAGTAGGAGCATCTGGTGGAGCTATTGGTTTATTTATACTGATGGCAATGCTGGATCCTCAGACTAAGTTATTTCCAATACCCGTGAAGGCTATAAATATGGCGGTGGGTTTACTGTCCTCGTCACTATTACTGGCACTGCTAGATGTAGCTATAGTTAGTAATTTATTTGAAGGTGCGAGCTTATGGTTGGGAACATATCAGTTTAGCGTCTTATTCAGTGTGGCGCATTCCTGTCATTTTGGTGGAGGTATTGCGGGATTCTGGATGTCGAAAATGATTTTAGGTGAAATAGTGACACTAGAGCAACTGAAGAGGGCAAGAATAGGCTGATATAACGGCGTGATTTGAGGAATGTTGTGTTTAGACAAAGTAATTAGAAAGAAGTGCTCAAGAATATACGTTTTTAACTAGGACATCCTGATAACGATGTGTTAGTAATATATGAAGATGAAAGAGCAATCTAAAGACGATGAAGCAAAGCAGAGAAAAGAGATGCTCTCTCATGGATTTGCGAAGACTAGAGAAAGCCTTATCGCTAGACTAGATGACTGGGAAGATCAGCGAACTTGGGATGATTTTTATCAGATCTATTGGCGTCTTATTTATTCCGTAGCATTAAAATCTGGATTACGCTCAGAAGAGGCTTTTGATTGTGTTCAGGAGACTATTTTATCCATTGCTAAACAAAGTAAGAAGAAAATGTATGATCCCAAACAAGGGGCGTTTAAGACTTGGTTAATGAATATGACTCGGTGGAGGATCAATGATCAGTTTCGTAAGCGTAAGAAGGACACTGCTATGTTCGGATTTGAGGATGATGATGGTCGCAAGACAGCTATTATTGATAGAGTGGAAGATCCTAAGGGGGATACTTTAGATCGTCTTTGGGATGTGGAGTGGAAGCAGAATATGGCTGAGGCAGCACTGGATAAGGTGAAGGGACAAATTTCCCCTAAGCAGTATCAAATTTTTGATTATTATGTGATCAGGCAATGGGATGCGAAAAAGGTTCAGGATTTATTAGGCGTGAGCATGGCTCAAGTTTATCTAGCGAAGCACCGTGTCGGCTCAGTTCTGAAGAAAGAAATTTCTAAGCTCGGAAAAATCTAATTTTAGAATGGCTGCACCACGCTCAGACATAACTATTCCGGACCACGAAGTCTTGTGCAAGATCGGTGGCGGAGCTTATGGCGAAGTCTGGATGGCGAGAGGTGTGACCGGAGCCCTAAGAGCGGTAAAGATCGTTTGGCGAGAAGATTTCGAAGATGAACGCGGGTTTGAGAGAGAGTTTGAGGGGATATTAAAGTTCGAGCCAATCTCTCGGGATCATCCAGGAATGGTGAATATTCTGCATGTCGGTAGAGGAGATGAGCATGAGAAACCATTCTATTATTATGTGATGGAACTGGGTGATGATATCCGAACTGGAAGAGATATTCATCCTGTAGAGTATGAGGCGAGAACTCTACGCAGTGACTTGAAGAGCGCTAAGGGGAGACCGTTAGAAATTTCATGTTGTCTAGATGCTGGTCAGAGACTAGCAGATGCGCTGACGCATCTTCATGATAAGGATTTGGCTCATAGAGATATTAAACCAGCAAATGTAATCTTTGTGGATGGTAAGGCTAAGTTAGCTGATATTGGTCTAGTGGCGTCTAGAGGACAGCAGACTTTTGTGGGCACAGAAGGATTTGTGCCACCTGAGGGGCCAGGCTCAGGTCAGGCTGATGTTTATAGTTTGGGGAAAGTGTTGTATGAGATGGCTACTGGTAAAGACAGGTTACAGTTTCCTGAATTACCAGACGAGCTTCCTGAGAACACTAATAGAAAGCAATGGTTAGTGCTGAATCAGATTATCTGTAATATCTGTGAACCTAAGCTAACAAAACGCACTATCCATACTGCTAAGCAGCTTAGTATCGCACTAGATAAAATAAAGAGAGGAAAAAAGGTTAGGGATAATAATCGTATTTTACAGCGTAAGTTACTACTCGCTGTTTTACTGATTTCATTTGGGATCTTAGTTTACATGTTTAAACCATGGAAGGGGTCTGAATCTATCATCACTGACACACTAGGGATTGATCAGAACCCTGAACTTATTGAGCTTAAACACGAAATGTGTGCAGTCCAATTTGTGACTTCACCATTGCGGGTGAAATTTTATGAGAACGGAGTTCAGGTTGGTGAAGGCATCGAAACCGCGTTCCGAGAGTATCCACCAGGGACACGGTTATTGTATCGTTTTCAGAAAGATGGCTATCGAACTAAAACGGAAGAGTTTGTAGTGCCAGATAAGGAATATAAGATTTTCTCTGTGAGTTTAGAAACCTTTTTGCCACCAGTAGTAGGTCAAGAATGGATCGATTCAGTAGGGGCAGTGTATTCACCTAGAGTTGGTTATCATGAATCAGGTTATATACAGGGGAAGTATTTCAAGAAATTTCTCATCACTGAGCCTAAGATAGATCCATACACAATAGAAAATTTCAGCGAACAAGGGAAGACGATCAGGATTGTATTCATGACTGAGGGGACAGCTAGGAAATATACTTCCTGGCTTGAGCTAGAGGCAAAGACAACTGGATTGTTAGAAGATGATCAATATGTAACATTGAAACTCAATAGAAGCCTGATGGCTGGGCCTGCGGACAGAATAGAGGATAAGAAGCTGAAGCAACAATACGCAGTCCGATGTATTGCAAAGAACATCCCCTTTGCTCAATTAGACATTGTGAGCACTCCATCTGGAGCAAGAGTGTATCTTGATGGTGAGTTTAAAGGTGTGACCCCAATGGTGGCTGAGAAGCTTCGTCCTGAGCCACTTGAAATAATGCTAGATCTGGCTGGATATAAGAAAAACAGTGAAAAAATAGAGCTTTCTGATAATGAGAACCGTCGCTATTCCGTGACGATGAATAAGAATAACAGTGTGGTATTCACCTCAAAATGGTCTAACAGTCAGAAGGCTGATTTGGTGCCTCTGGAGAGGGGGAAAATGGCAGGAGCTTGGGAGATCAGAGTAAAGGATTACCAAGCATTTACTCAAGCTACTGGTCACCGTCAGCCTAAAAATCCACAGTTCAGTCAAGGTCCTAATCACCCTGTAGTAGGAGTGACTAAAACAGATGCGATTCAGTTTTGTAAGTGGCTTACTGAGAAAGAACGTCGTGAAAATAGATTAGGGTCTAAAATGGAATATCGACTACCTACCGATAAAGAGTGGAGTCTGTTCTGTGGTCTTAAAAATGAAAAGGGTAAAACTCCTGGATCCCGCTACAGTAAAGTTCAGAGAGATAGTTCAGTTAGGAATATGTATCCTTGGGGTAAAGATTTTCCTCCGCGAAGAGTCGTTGCAAACCTGTCTGATATAGATGCGGCAAAAGCGACTGGTATCAGCAAAGATAGGAGTATTAGTAAGTATAAAGATGGTTATATAAATACTGCTCCAGTAGGTTCTTATCCGCCTAATAGACTTGGTATGTATGATGTTTCAGGGAATGTTTACGAATGGGTTTCAGATGTCTACGATCCTGACTTAGAATACGATGTGGCACGTGGTGGCAGCTGGGCGAGTTACGAGAAGCGTTATCTGACCTCATGGAGTCGATTCCCGACAGGCAAGGACTTTGCCGACAATCTATTTGGTTTCAGGGTTGTATTGGTTGATCTAGACCAGGTGGAAGAAGTCGATTCTACTACTGAGATTCAATTATTTCAGTTTTTGGAGTAATCAACTCTTGATTTTATCTCATATTTAACTACATCTAATCTCGCAATGAAAAGATTTTTAGCCATTTCCGTAATCGTAGCCTCAGCATTAGGACTATTCTCATGTGAAAAACACAGTTGGGAGAAAGAGACAATCAAGCTCTATAAAAGCCATGCCGATAAGGGTGACCACGGTCACGATCATGCAGGGGAAAAGCACTAGTCGTTGACTTGCTTTTATTGGGCGTAGTGATTTTTGTTAATAGTATTTTTTTCAAGCTGTTGTAGACAACTTGATCTATAGTGTATTATCGTAGTTATAGATGGCTATTTATTGATAGCCAATGATTATGAATAAACGTTCTCCATGGTGGTTGTATCCTAATTTACTAAGTCTCGATGCTCCAGTTGTGGCGGTGGTATGGATGTGGACACTAGCTAAATCTCTCCGTGTGGATTACGTGGAAAGTTATACCTACTGGCTGGTTGCCGCTGCTGTATGGTGTGTTTATGTTCTTGATCGCATTTTTGATGTTGTAAGGATTCGGGTGTCAGTAGGGGAGGATGGAGTCCTTGCTGAAAGGCATGTTTTTCACTGGAAGCATCGTAAGGTGTTATTATTTCTAGTCTTAGTCGTCATTATTGGGGCGATCTACTCGGCATTTAATATAGCTTCTGGGGCGTTACTTTCCGTGGGTATTTCAGGAATGGTTCTGGTTCTTGTATATTTACAAGTAAGGAAGATCGATGCAGGAGAAATTGCTTACATAAAGAATTTTGTTGCAGGGATGATTTTTGCTTATGGGGTATCCGCTCCCATTATTGTCGAGTCTGTAGTATTACCAAAATATTTTAGTGATGCCTGGTATCATTTGAGTAACCAAGAGAATCTACCATTTATGGAGGTGCTCATTAACAGCTTGTATAACCTTGCTTGGATGGTCAGAGGGTGTATTATTAATGTGTTTTTAATAAGCCCAATCCTGCCTATTCTATTTGGGTTGTTATGTTTTCTAAATATCACAGCTATCGACCTCTGGGGAAAATCTCGTAGCACTGACGATGATGATGAAAAGGATGCTTATGAGGTCATGCTAGGAACTGGCTTGATTGTATTAGTAGGGATCACCGTCTTTATCATGGCAAATTATTTATCTGAACTTGAGCGAGCCTTCTGCTATGTTCTCATGGTTTCGGCGGCGTTGTTACAGCTTTTAAATAAATACCGTAGCCGATTTCATCTGAATGCGCAGCGAGTTTTAGCTGACTTAATATTGATTTTACCCGTACCTCTGGTATGGCTATTAGCTTAATGAATATTGTTCATAGTATAGAAGATCTTGCCAGCTACGATAGCCCCTTACACTTAGCCTTGGGCGTCTTTGATGGTGTCCATGTAGGGCATCAGGCCGTGATGTTAGAGGCGGTGAATGCCGCTAAAAAAGATAAAGATCTTGCAGGTGTTCTTACTTTTGAACCTCATCCGATCCGTGTTCTAGCTCCAGAGCGTGCACCGAGGAGAATTCTTGCGTCTATTGGTCATAAAGCTGATTTACTAAGTGAAGTCGGTATGAGCGTGCTTTGTGTGCAGGAATTCACTTTAGACTTCGCATCAGTGACGGCTAAGACATTCATTTTTGATCTAGTCCAAAGCTGTCGAAATCTGAAGTCAATATCGGTAGGTGAAGATTGGATTTTTGGTAAGGATAGAGGCGGTAATGTTTTAAAATTAAAGCAGTGGGGAGAAGAATTTGGTTTTGATGTTCACGCTGTCACACCAGTGATGGTGGGGGGAGAGCGAGTTAGTAGCACTAGAATTCGTCAGGCGGTTAGAGACGGCAGCTTGCAGGCTACTGAAGAAATGCTAGGTCGTCCTTATGATGTTGTCGGCACTGTGATCGAGGGTAAACAGCTGGCTCGCCAGTTAGGATTCCCTACAGCCAATATTATTGTTCATAATGAGCAACTGCCGCCAGATGGCGTCTGGGCTCTTAAAGTAACTATTCTTGATCCTAGGTGGGGTGGTAAAGTATTTAACGCAATCGGCAATTTAGGTCGGAGACCGACGGTGGAGCACGAGGGTGCAAGGCGTCTACTAGAGATTCATTTATTCGATTTCTCTGGAGATCTCTATGATCTAGATTTGGAGGCACAGTTTGTTAGCTATATTCGTAAAGAACATAATTTTTTTGGGATCGAAGAGCTTAAATCCCAAATAGATAAAGATGTATTACAGGTGCGTGATATATTTTCTAAGATCTAAACATACTAGTTGACCCAAGTTTTTATTGCTTTGGAGAGTTTCTCACTAAGTGATTCTTTGTTAGGTATTTCATCAGGCAGGTCGTGACCTAGCCAGATTACAGCTGTAAAATTTTGGGAGCTAGAAACAATCCAGAGGTGCTGATATCGGAACGCTATATCTGTGTAGCAGCCTCCCTTTACTTTCAGGAGATCTAGGCAGGAACTTGTTGTTCCAGGCTTCACCGCAGGTAACTCGTAGGGCTGATGTTGAAACAGGGTGTTACTTTGGTTGTCTTTGATTGATTCTATTAAATAAGATTCAGTTCTTCGACCTTCATTGCGAATGATGGAGTAGGCGGTGGCTAGCTCTAGGGGGGTCGCCGAAATGCCACCACGGTAGAGTTCAGAAGGAACTTCATTTGGGTCAGAATTAATGCCAAATCTTTTACTAAAACCAAGCATGTCCTGGTAGTTTAGTTGATTACCTGTGATTTGAGGTTGGTTCATGATTGGAAGTTTCCCTCGCTCTAGGGCCGCTAGATAGAGGAATGGATAGTATGTAGATCCTAGTTCTAAGCTGCTATCGAGCGCTCTATTGTAGGGATACTTTATCGGGTCACGTCCACCGACCACGGCTTTGATTGCACCTGTTTTATTTTCTAATACGATAACGGCCACTTGTAGCGGAGTCTTAGAGTCAGCAGTTATTTTTGGGAGAATATTCTTAAGGTCAGCGTTTATGTTCGATAGTAATTCGACATCGATCGTTGTATTAATCTCCAATCCTCCATAGGTGATTTTTGAGGTGTCAATGATCTGCTCTTGATGCCTTTCGATAGCTTGGACGCTGTAGCTGGTGTATTTGTTGAGCTTCTTTTTGTTAGACCTTTTAACTAGCCCAATGTTACGGGATTTAGCTGAGTGATATTGATCCAAAGTAATGGATTTAAGAAGTAGCATCCTATCGAGCACTTGATCACGCTGCTCTAGGGCTTTTTCTAAATTATTAAATGGTGAGAAAATGTGTGGACCACGAATGATCCCTGCCATCATAGCACTCTGGGATAAGCTGAGTCCCTGCGTAGTGACTCCAAAGTATGTCTGTGCCGCTTCTTCGATCCCGTAGCAACCAGATCCGAAGTATATACGGTTTAGATAGTGGGTAAGAATCTCGTCTTTTTTATAGTGAGATTCGATCCTGAAAGTGATGAAGATCTCTAACAGTTTTCGATGAAATGATTTAGATTTATTATTATAGATGTTTTTAGTCAGTTGCATCGAAATAGTAGAAGCACCTTCTTTATAAGCACCTGATGTAACATTCTTATAGGTAGCTCTAGCAAGTCCACGAGGGTCGATGCCGCAGTGGTGATAGAATCTAGTGTCTTCTCTGGCGATGACTGCATTAATGGTGAATTGATTTAACTCATCAATCTTGATCAGCCTACGACCGTTACCAGCGAGTTGTGCTATCTCTGTCTTGTTATCAGAGTATATGATGCTGGGTTCAGGGACTTTTGAGACTTTGTCTAGATCATATTGTCTGGCGAGTATCCAGTAGAATAATGATAGCAGGAACCCTATAATAATGAAAATGAACCCAATACGGTAACCGACACGAACAGACAGATTAATCCACTCTGGGTATCTAAGAAATCGTTTTTTTGCGTGAGCTGTCATTGGTTTAGTAGTGTGACTATTCTACGATAATAGCACCTCCTGGCTGAGAAACAGAGGGAATAGATCTGGTGTCACTAGGGGCGACAATAATTGCTCTATTTTTCAACGATCCAGCTGGGTAACTACTGTCGGCAGCTTTCATGAATCTAGTCCATATTGGCAATGCGAGACTAGATCCGGAAGCTCCACGATAGACCGTACTGTTATCATCCATTCCGACCCAGACGGCGCAAGTTAGTTTAGAAGTGTAACCAGCGAACCATCCATCACGTGACGCATTGGTTGTGCCCGTTTTGCCTGCTGCCGTTTTTGAGAATTCGTAGCTGGAGCGCATTGCTCTACCAGTGCCTGTGCGGGTGGCTTCTTGGAGTATACTGGACACCTCTCGACAGGACTTTTTAGTAGCGTTATTGTCCCACCAGATTACTCCTGATCCACGGTAGACGATGTTGCCGTGACTATCGGTGATTTCTTGAATCATGTAAGGTCGATATACGATACAGTCGTTAGGAAATGCGGTGTAGGCTTTGGCTACCTCCATCGGGGTGGCTTCGAATGAACCTAGATAGATCGCTGGATTACGTTTGATCTCTTGTTTGAATCCAGCATGTCTTGCGGTGTCGATAACGTTATCGATGCCTGCAAAGTCACCTACACGGATCGATGATGTGTTGCGGGATTTGGCGAGAGCGTCTGAGACTTTAATACTGTTACGGTAAATGCCATCTGAGTTACGTGGATTCCAGTTAGAGTCTGCGTATTTGATTTCATTTCTGAACAGAGGTTCATCACTGATCCAGTTGTTAGGTTTCATGCCTCTATCGAACGCCGTGAGGTAAACGAAGGGCTTGAATATGGAGCCAATCTGACGCTTGGCATTTATTGCACGGTTGAACTCTGAGTGATATCGATCGCGGCCACCTACGATGGAGATGACGGCTCCAGTGTGATTTTCTAGACAAACTAAAGCACCTTGAATATAATTTGGTGCTTTTCGATTCTTCGGGTTGAGTCGGCTATACTCTGAGTGACTTTGATGCCTGGTGAGGTAGGCAGATTTACTTTCGATACTGCGTAAATGCTTTTGAAGGTATTTTTCGGCATTTTTTTGCATATCTAGATCGAGTGTTGTTCTCACTCTGAGTCCGCCCATATTGATGTTATTATCCTCTAAGATGATATCAAGTTCATCACGTAGGGCTGACATGGCGTATGATTCTTGTTTCATGCGTCGCTCTGGTGGACGAATGTGAATTTGCTCTTTCATCGAGTCATCAGCTTCTTTCTGAGTGATGAATCCGTATTTCACCATACTAGCGAGTGTGATATCACGTTTTATGATCGCTCTATCCATGTGTCGGAATGGAGAAAAGGCGTTTGGAGCACTAATGATACCAGTGAGCATAGCGGATTCGGAAAGTGTGAGTTTTGAGGCGCTTTTTTCAAAATAGGTGCGAGCTGCGGATTCTACGCCGTGAATAGAGCCTCCCCAGAAAATATGGTTAATATACATTTCGAGGATCTCATCTTTTTCAAAGTCTGCCTCGATCTTATAAGCGAGCGCCATTTCCAGGAATTTACCGTCGAACGTTTTTCCTTTGTAGTTAAAAGAATTGTCAGCGAGCTGCATGGTGAGAGTAGAGCCACCTTGTCGGCTTCCAGTAGTTAGTAAGACCTTGACACTACGGGCTAGGCCTATGAGATCGACTCCTCCGTGATCTTCAAAGCGCACATCTTCTCTGGCGATTAGAGCTTTGACGAAATGTTTAGGCACTTTATTGATTTCGATCATGTGGCGGTTTGTTCCGTGCATATGACCCATTACTTTTCCGTTGCGATCTAGAATCACGGTTCTGGCAGGTATCTTCTCTAGCAAAGACTTCTCGTAAACCATTTCAGCACGGACTCGGTAAAAGATAATGCCAATCAAGAGGATTACTAAACCGATGATCGCTGGAGGGAGTGTAAGGCGGGTGAACCATTTTATAGAAGTTGACCAGTGCTGAGTCTTCTTGGTGACGAATCGGAAGGGAAGAGTGAGTAAGGAAATTACCTTTCTAAAGAAAGAACTGAAAAAAGCTAAGAGACCAAATTGCTGCTTCTTTTTACTGCGAGTCTTCCTAGCTGTTTTGCGAGCACGTTTGGTGGCAGGCTTTCTAAAAGTTGTTTTTTTAGCAGGCATAAATGGTTTTGTGAGAAACTCCTTAGTCTAATTATACGCTCATGACAAAGCCAATAATACAGGAAATGGTGAAATTTCTAATCCTACTATCAATATTCTTGAGCGAGGTGATAACGGTGTTACCAATAGCAATAAGCATGAGTGATCAAATAAAGACTGTATTAGCCATAGAATCTAGCTGCGATGAAACCGCCGTAGCTGTACTCAGGGGGAATGCGACTAAGGTGGGAATTCTCTGTTCTGAAATCAGCTCACAGGTTGATATCCACCGTGAATATGGTGGAGTCGTGCCTGAACTGGCTTCTAGGAATCACTCTTTGAGTCTGCGTCCATTGGTTGAACTAGCTTTGAAGAATGCAGGTGTTACCCTACAAGAGATTGATTGCTTCAGTGCTACAGCTGGACCAGGTCTGGCATCATCTCTGCTTGTGGGGCATACAGCTGCTAAAGCGATGTCAGTAGCCACAGGTAAACCATTCGTTTCTGTGAATCATATGGAAGGTCATTTGTTGTCGCCATTTATAGAAAGTAAATCGGGTAAAGGGATAGAACCTAATATAGCTCTCGTGGTGTCGGGAGGGCATACGATGATTCTCGATACGCAAGAATTTGGAAAGTATGAACTGATCGGCAAGACTCTCGATGATGCTGCTGGTGAGGCCTTTGATAAAGTGGCAAAAATGCTTCTTCTTCCATATCCTGGTGGCCCAGAGATAGAGAAGTGTGCTCTCACTGGTGATCCTAAAGCTTACGCTTTTCCACGTTCGATGAAAAAGAAGCCACATTATAATTTTTCATTCTCTGGTCTGAAGACTGCTGTCCTTTACACATTAAGCCAACTCAATAGTGAAGATGGATCCGCTACTAAGGATCAGCTTCCTGATCTCTGCGCCTCATTTCAAGAAGCTGTCATTGATGTTCTCGTGTATAAGACGATGAAGGTAACTCTAGCAAAAGAGGCTAAAATAATAACACTCTCAGGGGGAGTTTCATGCAACTCTGCTCTTAGGCAGGCGTTTCAGACCGAGTGTGATAAGCATGGTATCCAACTCATGGTGTGTAGTCCTGTTCTCAGCACAGACAACGCAGTGATGATCGGCTACATCGCTTTACATAAGTGCTTACGTTTAGAATTTTCTGATTTATCCGAGGATATAAATCCTAATTTGCCATTGAATGCCCTTGTGCTACGCTAGCTCACCCATGGCAACTTATAATACTGTAATTTTTGACTTTGATGGCACTATTGCGGATACTCTAGAGTCTGCAAGAATTGCATATAACGGCATCGCCTTATCTTCTGGTTTCAAGCAAATTTCACCTGAAGATATTCCCAATCTTAGAGAAAAAAATCTAAATGAAATCTTGAAAATATTAGGGATTTCCAAGCTTCAGACCCCAAGCTTACTAATAAAAGGTAGAGCTCTAATTAAAGATAAAATCTCTAAAATTCCACTTATTGAGGGGATGAAGAGCATTCTGCTAGAGCTTAGATCTAGTTCTAAGCGTGTCGGCATTCTTACTTCTAACAGCGTAGATAATGTGCAGATGTTTCTAGAGGTGAATCAGCTTTCTGACTGCGTCAACTTCATCCAATCGACTTCAACGTTTTCAGGTAAATCCAAATGTTTGAAGCGTATTATTAAAGTGTCTGAGGGTGAGGGGAATCAAAAATCTGGAATGATTTACGTAGGTGATGAAGTGAGGGATGTCGAAGCCTGCCAAAAAGTAGGGTTAGATGTAGCTGCAGTGACTTGGGGGGTTAACGCACGTGTGGCTTTGTTGGGTGCTAAACCTAGTTACCTGATTGAAGAACCTGCTGAACTGTTAAGAATCATCGGTTAAATTGTGACTTAGTGATCAGATTGTAAATTTTTCACAAAATGTGGTGGATAGAGTCTTGCACTGAGCTGTAATATTGTATTTATTCATGCTCACAACTAAGAACTATTATGTCAGAATCAGAAACCAACAACACACCCGCTCCTAGCCCAGCTCCACAGGAAACTACTGTGATTCACAATCCAGCACCGAATTCGTCACAGAGTAGTGCTAATCTAATGATGGCAATGGTAATGCTCATGATATTACTCATCGGAGTGGCTGCAGTTTTCGCTTTTAAAGGTAGTTCTGATTCAGAGTGGCTAGAAAGAGCACGTTTAGAGCGTCAGCTTTCCGCGGAGAAGGGTGATTCTACTGGGGCATTCACTCTGGAAGGAAGAGTTGCGGTGATCAATGAGAATGCGAACCAAATTCTAGCTGACTATAGCAGTATGAAGGTTGGCTATCAGGAAGCTCAAAACCAACTGAAAAATGCTAAATCAGCACTCAACGGAAACATTAATACAATCAAAAGTATTAGTGCTTCTAATGGAGTTCTTACACAAGAAAATCTGAAGCTAAGAACTCTCGCTGGAAGTGCTCAGTCTTATAAGCAACAACTAGCGACTATACGTCAGCAACTCATTGATAAAGACAAGCTGATGTCAGATCTTCGATCACGTCCTTCTGAAGAGTCCTTTAATTCACTCAGAAGTAGTCTCAACTCTAGTCAAATGAGCAGAGAACAACTCAGCCTTGAGATCCAGAGCCTCAAGCAGAAGATGATCACCATGATAGACAAGTCTCGGGTTGACCAACTTAAGCGACGTCTACCAGTTCTAGAAAAAGAGAACGCAGAGTTTAGAAACATCATTCAGGCGCAGCGCACTGAACTTGACTTCAGTAGTTTGTTTGTGAAGTCTCAAGACTTACTCCCTGCTAAAGCAAGACTCCTATACGCAGAACTAGATATATTAGGAGATGTCAATGATGTGAAGCTCCTCGCTGCTTATTCTAAAATCCAAGTGGCTCTTGACGCTGAAAACTTGCACCAAGTGAAATTTGCAGAAGGTTCATCACTACTCAGCTTTACTGACCAAGCAACGATCCAAAACAAGCTAGCAGTAACAGCAAATACTGACTACTTTCTTGTAGTGGGATACGATTCAACTACAGGGGACACTGTTGGTAATGAGACTCTTTCTGCGAATAGAGCCGCAGCAGTGGCTTCAGTGGTTAATCAGTTGAAGAAGCAAGGGCAGGATGTGAAAGCGGTCTTCCTCGGTCAGACGAAGCGTTTCTCAGCTACTAAGGTGAGCGATAACCAACTCTGTGAGATCTGGAGAATTAGAAAGTAATACTTTAGCATTAACTTTTAATCTTAAGCTATTATTGAAATTTTATATGAATGTTCGATAATAATTTACAAACACTGGTTATAGGGTTATAGGTCTTTATCATTTTTTCGTGTGAAGGTGGTCTGTTTTATTTGATTAGGTTTTTCGGTTTTTCCTTCTCATTTGGCAGACCGCCAATTTTTTTATAATAGCTGATTTATCAATCACTGGCTTCAGATCTATTTAACTTATCTTAATTAATACGAGGGAATGATTACATTTATTCTTGCAAATAAGCTAGTTTGTGATTCATTTCACATGTCTTCGTCAGAGTATGGTAGAGACAGCGTGCCCACGTAGGGTGGTCTGGTTTGAGATTATCTAATTTCTTGCTGGTCCAGAATACACATCAACATTCAAAAAATATAATAATATGGAACTAGTAAACATTGCTGATTACAAGCAAGACGAAAAAGACACTGGAAGCTCCCGCTATCAGGTAGCAAACCTCACAAACCGCATCACAAGTCTCACTGAGCACCTTCAAACAAACAAGAAGGACGTATCAAGCAGACGCGGTCTTCTTAAAATGGTAGCTAAGCGCCGTAAGCATCTTGATTATATCAAAGGTAAATCTGAAGATAACTACAAGAAGCTTATCGAAGACCTAGGTCTCCGCCGATAAACAACTTTCTAAAGGTCACGGCTTATACCGTGGTCTTTTTAGGTTTAAGGGAATGCGAGGACAGATCGTCTGTAATCATATTTCCTGAGTGAGGAAAACGTTTTCCAATTCGAAACAACGAAGTGTCCAATGACTTAAATTTATCCACACGGGATGAGCGATGTGCTGGACGAGGACGACAGAATAAAGAAAATAAATAATATGGAAATGAACATACACACGGTTACCGCTAATATAGGCGCTAACCCAATTACCTTTGAAACAGGTAAAATGGCTAAACTCGCTGATGGCGCAGTAGTCGTCAGATCAGGTGAAACAACAGTCCTTACGACTGCTTGTTCACTCACAAGAATCAAGCCGGGACAATCATGGTTCCCACTCTCAGTAGAGTATAAAGAAAGAGCATTCGCAGCTGGTGTATTCCCAGGCGGATATTTCAAGCGTGAAGGACGCCCAACTGAAAAGGAAATCCTCACATGCCGCATGACTGACCGTCCTCTACGTCCACTTTTCCCTAAAGGATACCTTTACGAAACACAAATCGTAGCTCTCATGCTTTCAGCTGACGGCATCAACGACGCTGACATTCTTGCAATGAACGGTTCTTCTGCAGCACTTTCTATCTCTGACATTCCCTTCGCTCGCCCTATCGGTGCAGTGCGTATCGGTCGTGTTGAAGGTGAGTTCGTAGTGAACCCTACATTCGATCAACGTGAAGAGTCTGACCTAGACCTCGTTTATGTGGGAGATTACAAGAACGTGATCATGATCGAAGGTGGAGCGGACCAAGTTCCTGAAGAGGAATTCGTTAAAGCACTCTACTTCGCTCAAACACAGGTAGAAATCCTCGTGGCTGCACAGGAAGAGCTTAAAGCACTTGCTGGTAAAGAGACTCGTCCATACGAAGTTTCAGTTGCTGAGCAAGATCTTCTCGACATCGCATACGAAGTTGCAGGTGACCGTATCGAAGGTGCTATCTACGCAGCTACTAAAGTAGAGCGTGCAACTAAGGTTGGAGCACTTCGTAAGGAAGTTGAATCAGTAATCATGGAGCGTTTCCCTGACACTACTGACTTCCAGATCGAGCAAGCATTTGAATTCCTACAGAAGAAAGCATTTCGTATCTCTATCATGGAGAAGGGCACAAGAGCAGACGGCAGAAAGCCAGCTGACCTCCGTGACCTATTCGCTGAAGAAGGACTCCTTCCTAAAGTGCACGGTTCAGCACTCTTCGCTCGTGGAGAAACTCAGGCACTAGCCGTCTCTACACTCGCACCAGCTGACGAGAAGCAATACTTCGACAACTACGCAGGTGGTGAAGACAGCAAGCGCTTCATCCTCCACTACTCTTTCCCTCCTTTCTCAGTAGGTGAAGCAGGACGTTTCGGTGGTCTTAACCGTCGTGAAATCGGACATGGTAACCTCGCTGAGCGTTCAATCGCTCCAGTGATCCCAGCTGAAGAAGATTTCCCATATGCAATCAGAACAGTATCAGAAGTGCTTGAGTCAAACGGCTCATCATCAATGGCTACAGTTTGTGCAGGGACAATGTCCCTCATGGGTGCAGGTGTTCCTCTTCTTAACCCAGTTTCAGGTATCTCAGTAGGTCTTGTGACTGAGTTCAACGAAGCTGGTAAAATGGTCAGGTATGAGCGTCTTCTCGACATCATCGGATCTGAAGATTTCTATGGCGACATGGACTTCAAGCTCTGTGGAACTCCTGACGGTGTGACATCTTACCAGCTTGACCTCAAGCTCGACGGTATCCCACTCAAGATTCTTGAAGAGGCTGTATACCAAGCGAAGGAAGGTCGCGAGGTTATCCTCCAGAAGATGCTCTCTGTAATCAACGAGACAGCACCTATCAACGAAAATGCTCCACGTATTGAGTCAGTTAAGATTGACCCAGACAAGATCGGTATGCTTATCGGACCTGGTGGCAAGAACATCAAGGCGATCCAAGCCGAGTCAGGTGCTGACCTTAACATCGAAGATGACGGTACAGTCCACATTTACGCTGCCAAGAAGGAAAGCCTTGACCGTGCGGTTGAAATGGTAAGCCAAATGTTTGCTGAAGTTGAAGTGAACAAGACTTATAAAGGTAAGATTGTTTCTACTACTACTTTCGGTGCATTCATCGAAGTGCTTCCTGGTAAGGACGGACTCATCCACATCTCTGAGCTCTCTGAAGGCCGCGTAGAGAAGACTGAAGACGTAGTTAAAGTAGGTGACGAAGTCACTGCTAAGTGCATTGGTATCGATGACAAAGGTCGCGTTAAGATGTCAATTAGAGCAGCCCTCAAAGAAGCTAAGTAACAGGCGCCAGCAACAGAGTAATTTCTCCTGTTAGCCTCTTAAATTGCTAATAATATTCATAAGCTTCATCCGCACCGAAAGGTTGCAGATGGAGCTTTTTCGTTAAATGTAGTGAGTCGAATGAACTACTATAGATTCGTCCCTCAAATCGTTCTGTGTGATTCTTGATAGATGTATGATTATACTCCTTGGATTCAACTAATAAACGCAATTTTTGATGGGTAGGAAGTAAACTGTTAAATCGAAAAGGGAAAGGTTCGAAAACCCTTCCCTTTTGATTCAGTAATTACTTACTACGGCGTAAAATCAGAGCAAGGGCTCCAAGACCAATGAGGGCTGTGGAAGATGGCTCGGGGACTGATGATATATCTCTGAGCTGATATCCTGAAAGGAAACTGGATCTACTAGCACCGTATGAAGAATGGAAGTCTTGTGTGGTAGCATCAGCAGTAAATGTGCCAATGATCCACGCTCCATTATTTACAGTTCCAGAAGATGTTTTTTGAATAGTGATACTATTACCAACGTTCATCGTCAAGTTGAGTCCTGTCCTGTTGTCGCCGAAGAAGCTTTGCAGTTCATATTCATTTCCGATCGTTAGACCTGTCAATGTTATCGGGTCAAGACTATAACTATAATTAGCCTGTAGGTATAGTAAATCAAGGCTATCATCACCTGTGCTAACTCCGAAGGTATCGTTAGTATAATAGCCACTATCAAAAAGGTTATTAGCCGTGAAGACTACTCCATTGATTGTCGTTGTATCAGTCGCTTCTCGAGCATCATTATTCACTAGGTTCCATGCTTCTATAGAAGTGCCGTTGGTGCTAATTTCACCTGGCGCAGCGTCTAGATCAAATTCTGCCCATGCTATGGTAGCTGCTGAGGCTGATGCCATCATCGCTGTGGATGTCGCCAGAGCGACCGTATATTTATTAATCCGTGTTTTATTATTTATTGTGTATTTCATGCTTCAAGTTAGTTAGTATTTATTTAGAAGGAGTTACTCGAAGGAGTAAAACTGTTACGATTTATAAAATCAGTTTGCAAGATAAAAATTACTATTATAGTTCATGCTGTGAGGAATTCGCTCAAATTCGTGAGCTGGAAAGAGCGTAAAAAGGTAGCATTGGATCTGAAGAAGATTTATCAAAGCCCTACAAGAGAAGCCGCAGAGTAAGAGCTACGAGAGGTTCCGCAAGAATTGGGATGAGAAACACCCCATCACCGGCCAACAGTGGGAGACTAACTGGGAAAAGCTCAGCGTGCTATTTCACTACCCAGCAGATATTCGCAAAGCTATCTACACGATTAATGCTATAGAGAGTCTCAATCACAGTCTTAGAAGGGTATTGAAGCACAAGAAATCCTTGTCTAATGAGGAATCGATGATGAAGGTTCTGTATTTATCCATAGAACGAGCGAATAAGAAATGGACGATGCCTATCCAGAACTGGGTGCCAGCACTGGAGCGATTTTCAACTAGATTTGGAGATCGCCTACCTGATATAAATAGAATCAACCTCTAACCAAAAATCTGATGGTTCTCCTCCACTTAGCGAGAAGTGGTTTATAAATCATCGATTCAAAGAATCAATGATCTAAAATTAGACCAGAAACACAAAATTTCTGCCAGTCTCCAAGGGAGTTGCCAGAGGTTTCCTTAAGCTTATTTTAAGAATCTTTAATATGAATGGCTTGAATAGTTATGCCGCTCTTAGTTTCGCCCGGGTGATATCTGAGAGGATATCTCCGATCATTACCAGACACGCACCGACTAGAATATAGAAGAACATCTCATCCTTATTATCTCTGGCGGAAGCATCTACGATCAAAAAACCTAGGGAGCGGATTCCGAGCATACCCATCACGGTGGCGTCCCTGATACAGGTTTCCCAGCGGTAGAAAAAGTAGAGGGCCAATCTGTTGAATGCGGAGGGTAGTAGTGTGAATAGGTAGAGCTGATTTTTATTGCCTCCTTGAGAAATGACCACTTTAGCACTACTGCCATCAGTGTTGTCGATGATTTCACCTCCGAGTCTTCCTATGATTCCAAAGTTATGCAGGGCTAGGCCTAGAATAAGTGGCCAAGCTGTGGGGCCGAAGATCTGTAGCAGTAGATAAGCCATAAGGTATTCAGGCATTGATCTAGTGATCATGAGGATAGATTTTGTGACTAAGTAGGTGAGCCTTTTCGTGAGTTTTGAAATCCAACTTAGGCCTAAGGTGACGCCTTCATAATGGGTGTTGTTTATTTTGTTAGAAGCATAAGGTATGACCATGATTCCCATCAAGAATGCAATGATGATCGTAGCCGTGGCAATGTAGAAAGTTTTACCCGCTGCAGCCAACCCCTTATCTAATAGTAGCTCTTTCGCCCATGGTAGAGCATCTGCCCAGTTTCCTGATTGTTGCACAGGGTATGGTGTGATCTCATTACTCAAAAAACGATCTAAATTAGTTGCTCGTTGCTCGCTGCTGAGATCAGAGAACAAAGGTTCTCCAGAGTTCCAGGATACGAATGTTAAAAGGGCTAGTAGGGTGGCTACGACGTAAAGTGAGGTTTTGCGACCGGATTGTTTCTTTAGTTTTACAATAGTGACAGGTTTATCTGAGAGGTTTAATTTTGGTTGGAGAGGCGTGTTGATTTTTGTGCGTATGTAGGAACTGGAGCTTTCGACAACAATTAGTAATAACAGTAAACTATAGAGTAGTGTCCATATTTCATTGTAGTGACCATCAGTGAAGGCGGTTTCGATGTGGTATCCTACAGTAGTGATGCCAACAAAACCTAGAATAGCTGCGGATCGGATGGTGCATTCGAAGCGGTAGAGAGTGTAACTAATGAGGTCGGGTAGTGCACTTGGAAGAGTTCCAAAGAACCAAGCGCTTAGTGATGGTGCGCCGTGTGCTCTGATTATGTTGCTATTTCTTGGGTCTTGTTCATCAATTATTTCTGAGAAGATTTTAGCTAGTGTGCAGCCAAATGGGATAGCTAGCGCTATGATCGCAGCAAAAGGTGAAGTGCCTAGGGCTGAAATGAACAAAAGCGCCCAAAGTAACTCATGGATTGATCTTCCAAGGGTGATTACAGTGCGAGAAATCCTGTGGGTGATTCTAGCTAGTCCACGTCTAGAGCCAGACTGTGGCCACCAGGATTTAGAACAGAGAAACCCTAGAAATATGCCAGCCACGATAGAGATACTCATTGCGCAAATCGAATATTGAAGAGTGAGCCAGAGAGACTTTAGCACTTTCATGTGGTAGGGGGGGGCGCTGGATGCTATGTCAGAGCTTTGATAGTCTATGGCTGGGGTGAGTCCGGCAGTCAGAAACTTGTTCAGTAAATTATAGCCGTTCTCGGAGGGGGTGAAATCGATCCATTTTAGACCCAGTGCCTGAAGCGAATAGATAAGCAGAATGACGATAGCGATGATAAATGAACGCTTCTTGCCAAAGCCTCTAGACTTAGTGGCTAATCGACTATTCTGAGTGGTGAACTGCTGGTCCATCTATTCACTGAGTTGGTGCTCGCTTAGTTGATAGAGTTCCTTGAGTTCCTTTTCGTTAATGTCGACACCGTCAAAGAAAATCTCACCGTTCTTGAGTCCGATCAAGCGTGGGAAAAACTCCAGAGCTAGTTTGATGTTGTGGATCGACATGATGAGCGTAAGGTTGTCTTTTTGGCTGATTTCTATGAGGAGTTTGATTAGGCTCCTCGCTCGTGCGGGATCGACTGCGGAGATGGGTTCATCTGCTAGAATTGTATGAGCTCCTTGGTAGAGAGCTCTAGCGACTGCGACGCGTTGTTGTTGTCCTCCGGAGAGTAGGGAAGTCTCAGTATAAAGCTTTTCAGCGATCCCTGTTCTCTCCAGGAGTTTATGAACTTTCTGGATTTCCATTTTAGGGGGCAATAAAAACCTCCATAGCATTTTAAGTGTTCCAATGTGACCTACTTTTCCCAGAAAGATGTTCTGGAAGACTTTGAGATTTTTGACGAGGCCAAGATCTTGAGGGATGAATGCAATTTTACTTCGTGCCGCACGAAGTTGTGAGTGATTGAGTAAGTCTATGGAGCTACCTGAAATTTGGATGACTCCATTGTCTACTTCATGCTGGGCATTTAGTAGTTTCAGTAGAGTTGTTTTACCACTGCCGGATGAGCCTATGAGAGCTATGATTTCACCTTGCTTAATATCTAGGCTAATATCGCTCAGTGCGGCCATTGAGCCGAACTTCTTAGTGACTGAGGAGAGATGAAATAAACTAGCCATAGAAAAAACCTCCCTCGTAGTGGTCACCAAGGATGTTTTACAAAGATTAAATTACTTGAGGAATCCTAGCTCCTTGCAAACTTTTACGATACCATCGAAGTCTGAGTTTTTAGCCTTGATGATTCCTTTACGGTTGATCGCAGCAAGAGATTTTTCATCATCACACTCGATGAGTGCATTCTGTAGTTTCTCTACAAATCCTTCACCGAATGTTTCGTTAAGTGATGGGTGAGCAGTAAAGTTATAGTCTGCGTAAGAGGGAGTCTCCCAGATGATTTTAGCTACTGATGGGTCGATCTTTCCTTGAGATACTAGCTTATCGTATGTCTTATAACTAAGAGTTCCTACTTGAATTGTGCCAGCTTGAACTGCTTCAGCAGTTGCGACGTGACCACCAGTTTTACGAAATTGCACATCTTTAGTGAAAAAATCATCAGGGTTTTGACCAGTAGCTTGCTTGATGAACCAAGTCGGCATAACTCTTCCAGATGTAGATGAGGCACTACCAAAAGTGAATGTCATGTCTGCGATTCCCTTCGGGAATTCGTCTGATTTCTCAAGACCTGTGTCCTTATGGGCTATGAAGTATGATTTGTATTTTGGGTCAGCAATACCTTGAGCGATTGCTACAGCCCCTTCTACCTTTGCTCTAGCCTGAGCACCTGTGACTCCGCCGAACCAGACGAGTTGGATCTCGTTGTTTGCAAAGCGGATGACTGCAGCCTCGTAATTCTTAGAAACACTGAGTTTCACTTCAACATCGAGTTTCTTGGAGAGGTAATCAGCAAGTGCTTGATATTTGATCTCTTGATCAGAGATCTTTTCATCAGGTATAGCGGTGATGACAAATGTCTTTTTATCGCTTGATGCGGATGTTTCGTCAGTCTTTTTATCTCCGCATGAAGATAGACCAAAGATAAATGTAGAGCCTAGGGCCGCTGACATGAGTAGTTGTTTGGCGTTCATAATATAGTTTTAAGTATGTTTGTTGTTAGCCGTGTGAAATACAGCCATATCGGGGTTACTTTGTCGCATTTATCAGAGATGTCTAGTGAAGATTTATATCAAATTAGGTATTTTAAGATAGTTGTTAGTTCTCTCTAAAATTGGACAAAAAAAGCACTCATTGCTGAGTGCTTTAAAATTGTTTAGGAAAAGTAATCGTTAAGATTAGTATTGCTGTGTTCTTGTGTGGTTATAATAACCTTCAGCACCAAGTTGTGGTGGGAATTCAGAAAGACCGCCTTGGACGTCCATTTCAATGCGGTTATCAGTTCCACACTTTTCATACGGTGGCTTAAATGTGCCGTGGTGTGTAGGGCAGCGGAATGTAAATAGCTCATAAAAACCGTATCCCATTCTGCGGAATGCTTTTTGTGTTCCATCTACAACTCCATATGACCAACCAGCCTTAGATGCATAGGTATTGTTCTTGCGAACCATTTGCTCTGGAATTTCAGTGAAGCCGTAAAGGATGTTACTGATGGCTCTGCCCAGCTTACGGGTAGAGGTGTAGTGTGATCCTGGAGGTGACTGAATGTCAGCCATGACACCAGTGCATGTAGTGATAAGTGCGATTGCAGTGATTATGATTTTTCTCATACTTTTAGCAGTTTGCACTATTGGTTGTGTGGTTGACAATGGTAAAATGTGATTAATTGAAATTAAATTTATAATAGGGGCGGGAGTTACTCTACTGTGCCCCAGTTTTCGATGATTTCATTGGCTTCACGGATGAACGCAGTCTTTAGTAATCCGTCAGTGAGAAGGTCTTCTATTGCTGATTTCGCCCAATCTTCCTGCACATTCTTGATTCGAGCTCTAATAATCATGAACTTCAGGTTAGGCTCTTCTATTGCTTCAGCTAGTTTTTCCCAGTTCGGGGAGAATTTAGCTGATTCAGAATTTTTCTGGTTTTTCAGAATGGATACAGCAGTCGTTACAAACTTCTTTTTGTTATGATCTTCTGTTTTTATCAATTTAAGTAGGTCACCTAGAGGTCTCAAGTCAGACCAATTACTTAGTGACTTTAGAGCGACACTCACGCTGCCAGGATTGTCGCTTTTCAATGATGAAAGGATGATAGAGAGCGCTTCTTCTGAGCTACTGTTACCTAATAATTTTAGGAATGTGTTCTTGCTCTTCTTTGTTCCCATCGTGTCCTGATGGGCTGAGAGGATCTGTCTAGAAATTATTTTTTTCTGAGAATTATTAATTTTATCGCTGTAGAAAAGAGTTTTAATATAGTTCTCAGCACTGGTGCGCATAGCTGGATTTGTGGTTGTAGAGATGAGTGTTATTATTTTTTCAGTAATGGCTGTGCTAGCTTTACTAGAAAGCATAGTAATCGCTCTAGCTGCAGATTCAGTGTCAGGGTTAGCTATTGTGTAATCGAGGATTTTTTTCTCGATGAGTGGGTTTGTTTTAGGGTGTGCAAGTCCGATCTTAAACATGTTGGCACGCACGTCTTCATCGTAGTCATTTGATGATTTAGAGGCTCTAGTTGTCACCTCTTCAGGGACGTTAAATGAGCCGTCTCTAGATACTGATTTCATCAAAATAGTCATAGCTGGATTTCTCTTCGATGTTGTCGGTTTGTCAGAAGAAACTCTTCCCTCAAGTGAACTCAACATTGAGTCAAACTCCGCACGGCTAATCTTTATCTCACCTTGTGCGTCATGGTTCTTTTGGTTAACGACATTGTAGAATAAATCTATTTTGTTATTTTTTCCGCTGATAGAGAAGGAGATAATAGTTGCTACTAGTATGGCGGCACCAAGTGTTGAGAAGATAAGTATCTTCTGTTTTGAGTTCATTAGTTTTTTCTGCATCGCTAAGTATGCTGCTTCTTCTGCAGTCATCTGTGCCTGGGGGGCGTGTATATTTGTGCTATCTGCTGGTTGATTGCCTATATTGGGGGTGATAGATTGAGCTGAAGTGAGGACTTCTGGGTTTCTATAAGGCTGAGCACCAGCAGGAGTCACTGCATGGCTACCAGTCTGTGGTGTTACTAGAACGGGTCCTGTGCCTGGAGCAGGAGCAGACGGAGTGATGAGTTGTTGAGTCGTTCCGAGGACTCCTTGTACCGCAAGATTTTCGTCTGCAAGGAATTTCTCGAGAGCTAAGGCTGCTGAATCTGGGCGGTGGTTTATATCTCTTTGGATATGCCACATGACCCATTCCGTAAGCCAGATGGGAAGATCTGGTCTTACTTGATGAAGGGGGACGACAGAGTTTTGGAGGTGGCTAGCCATGACCTGAGGGGCTGTATCACCATCAAATGGGTAGTTTCCAGTCAGGGCGTAGTAGAACATAGCTCCTAGAGAATACATATCTGTGCGCTGATCCAGTGGAGTGCGTTCAAACTGCTCAGGGGACATGAAGAAGATAGATCCCAATACGGCGTCACTATGGTCGATGGTCTGGAGAGATGGTTTTGCTGAAAATTTTGCGAGGCCGAAGTCTACAAGTTTGATCTGGAAGTGGCCAGAAGGTAGCCAGCTGACCATAACATTACTAGGTTTCAAGTCACGGTGAACTAGGTTGAGGTCTTGTGCCGCAATCATCGCTTCCTGGCACTGGATAGCTACTTCACGGAAGTCTTTGTATGTAAGAGCCCCTTGTTCGACCATCTTGTCGAGAGTTTTGCCATTGATCAGTTCCATCACAACAAAAGGGCCGTCTTCATCGATGTCTGTATCATAGATTGTGCAAATGTGAGGATGTTGAACAGATGAAAGCACAGTGGCTTCCTTGATTAGATTGGCTGTAGCATTATCTGAACTACCTTCTAGCTCATCATCTGCAAGAACTCGCTTGATGGCTACGTCTCTTTTAAGTTGCGTATCGTAAGCCTTATAAACAGCTCCGACACCTCCCTGTCCTATCTTTCCTTTAATTTCGTAGCGTTCTATTGTCATGATCTAATGATTAACGCCCTATATTCTGCTTATTTACTCATTTCTTGCAATGTAGAAATTAAGATCTGGATATATTTCTAGTAATTGGGGGGGGGTAAATAGAAAAAAGTGAGGTTTTCTCATTTCTACTACTTGACTTCAATCAGCATTCTGATTAGCTTCCGTTCCGACCTGAAAACAACAAATACTTATAAAGATTATGCGAGGAGTAACAATAAATAAAGGAGAACCAGTAGATCGTGCACTTAAGCACATGAAGACAATGCTTGATAACGAAGGCATTCTCGAAGAAATGCGCCGTCGTCGTGCATTTGAAACACCAGTAGTTCGTGCTAAGCGTAAATGCCGTTCTGCTTCTAAGCGTAATAAGCAACGTTTCCGCTACACAAGCCCAGGACAAGACGCCGCAGCTAAAGCTAAGTTAGCTGAAAAATCAACTGTATCCTAGGGGCATCTAGTTTTCAGCTCTAAAGACTTTTATAAAGAAAGAGTATTCTTAATCGGAGGCTCTTGTTTTTGTGCCTTTGGCACAGGGGAAAGGTGGAAGTTGCGAGCCGTGGGGTATGGGGGGCTGATAGTTTAAAAGATCTCTCCAGATTCACGATACGAATAATACGGATCTCTTCCATCAATAGAATGGCCAATGATCATGTGGTCAACAAAGCGGATTTGCATGATTTCAGCTGCTTCAAGTACGCGTTTTGTCATGGAATCATCAGCAAAGCTAGGTTGAGGGTTACCAGAAGGGTGGTTGTGAATGAGGATGAATCCATAGGCTTGATGCTGAATTACTGGGTGTAGAATGTCTCTAGGGTGACAGACTGTTTGGTTTATCGTTCCATGAGAGAGACAATAGGTGCGAATGTGATGAAGCTGAGTGTCTGTTAGCATCACATGGAGACTCTCAGTGGATTGATTTCTCAGTTGAGGAGCCATTGCATTATAAATCAATGCAGGGTTATTAAGGGGGGTAGATTTTAGTGATTCTCTAGCGATCCGAGAGGCTATCTCAAATGCAGCGCCAAGCTGAGAGGCTTTGGCGGGACCTATCCCGTGCTCCTTTACAATCGCTTTGACACTTAGTCGGCTGAGCTGACTTAAGCTTCCGTAGGTTTGCATCAATCGCTGACCTATCTCGACAGCACTTTCACCTATGACACCCACTCTGAGGAAGATGGCTAAGAGTTCCGCATCTGATAAGGCACCTGCACCTAGTCGAGCAAGCTTTTCTCTAGGGCGGTCGTCCTCGGGGAGGTCATTGATGAGGCTCATTCTAGAATGATACAGCAGATCGCCATCGCTGCAATACCTTCTTTACGACCTACAAACCCCATTGTTTCATTCGTCGTGGCTTTGATTCCTACTTGTTGAGGGGTGATGCCTAGAGCGTCGGCTATGTTTGCTTTCATTGGCACTATGTGTGGCATGACTCTAGGCATTTCTGCTATCAGCTGAGAATCTATATTTTGGATCTCACCGCCATACTCATCAGCGAGTGATTTACATTTCTTGAGAATATCCAATGAGCAAATTCCTTCAATTGACATGTCAGTAGGAGGGAAATAGTAGCCGATGTCAGGAAGGCCAAGGGCTCCAAGTATGGAATCAGCTAGAGCGTGACATAAGACATCAGCATCAGAGTGACCTATGAGGCCAAGTTTAGAAGGGATCTCTACGCCTCCAAGAATGCATTTTCGATCAGGTGAGAATTGGTGAACGTCGTATCCTATTCCGGTGCGTATTTTCATGCTTAGTGTGATTTAAAGTGGTTTGATATTTATGGTTTCACCTACTTTAGGTAGGTAAAGTGTGGCGTCGTTAACTGCAAATGTAGCACGAGCTGCGTCATGGTCGATTTCAATCATTGGGAAAGTGTCGAAATGAGTTCCAAGAACTCGCTTTACACCGATCCATTCTGCGCAGATAGATGCATCTTTATAGCCCATTGTAAAATTATCTCCCACGCAGAGGACAGCCCAGTCTAACTTATGGAATTCACCAAGAAGTTTCATGTCGTAAGTGAGGGCTGTATCACCTGAGAAGTAGAAGTTTGTCTCATCAGACTCGATTACAAATCCACCAGGGTTCCCGCCATAGCTACCGTCTGGTAGGACTGAGGAGTGGATAGCGTTGACAAATTTAGCTGTGCCAAATGGTAGTCTAACAGTGCCGCCGTGGTTGACTGGGTGTGCGTTCTCGATGCCTTTTTCTTGGAACCAAGAAACGATCTCAAAATTAGCGATCAGGGTAGCACCAGTGCGTAGAAGGATCGCTTCAGCATCTACGATATGGTCCTCGTGACCGTGGGAAATGAGGATATAGTCAGCCTCTATTTTATTAATATCGATTGCTTCACCTAGAGCTTGAACCTTAGGGTTAGCCGATATGAATGGATCAAAGAGCAGAGTATTACCAGCGATATTTACTGAGAAGCATGAGTGACCATAGTAAGTGACTTGCATGATTAAGGTCGAGTAGGGGTTACTGAGTGGTGAGGGGGCTGTCCGCCTTGTGCTGGACTAGTCTTTCTTACTGTGATGTCGTGCATCTCTACTTCATAAATTAGCATAGAGTTAGGCTCGATTTTTGTGCCTTTACGTTGAAGTCCAAATGTGATTTTAACTGGGATGTAGACCTTCCATTTTGAGCCAATAAGCATCATTTTGAGAGCTTCGGAAAAACCTTTGATTACTTTAAGATTAAAGGTGACTGGGGTGTCTTTAGGTGTGTTGATAAATTCTTTTCCATTCAGAGTTTTGCCAGAGCATTCGATATGAAACTCTGTGACTCTGTCTAGACCGTTCATCAGGCCAGTAGGGGGAGTGTAAGTTTCCCCCGTGCCTTTTTTGAGAATCTCATATTGAAGTCCTGTCGTAGTTGTCTGGACTTCTTTACGCGTTGCATTGTTCGCTATGAACAGCTTTTCAGCGTTCTGTTTTTTTTTAGCGATTTGTAGTTCACGCTTTTGGATGATGAGATCGATCATTTTCATCGCCTGCTCATATTTAGCAGGGTCGAAGTCCTCTGCGCTGAATCCATAGGATGCAAAACTTACGCCCTTTCTGAATCCTAGTCCGTGGCTCATGTCTTTTTTAAGCTCTTGTTGGGCTGTTTGAGGTGTAGGTTCGTCGATTTCTTTAGTAGTAGTAGGGGATGTCTCTTGTGCTTGTGCAAAAGTAGAAACACTAACGAATGTGGCCAGAACGGCACTAGTTAGGAGAGATGGTCTCATGGTCTTAAAGTGATTTGTTGAGTGGTGCTTTAGATTTCTAAGTGTCTAGGACAGCTTCTCAATTAAGCAGGGTTTTCATTAATAGTGTAGTGCTTTTTAGGGATAGGGATGATGACTTCACAATTTGGAAGCTTTTCATGCAGTTGACCTTCAAACCATTTGATCGCTTCAATGTCTCCATGCACGAGGAATATCTGCTTAGGTGCTACTTTTAGCATATAGTCTAACAGGGCTTCACGCTCAGAGTGACCAGAGAAATCGAATTCCTCCATCTCACAGTCAAAGACTACAGAGGGGAACTCAGGGTTTAGTTCGATATTGTCACCACGGCGCATGGTTCGGATTTTACCGGCCGGTGTGTCAGGTGCTGCGTATCCTATGAAGAGTAGTCCATTTTTAGGATTGGAGATAAATGTCTGAGCAAATCCGTTAGAGATTGTTTTCTCAGTCATCATGCCGCTAGAGAGTGCGTAGATGGCACCTTTTTGATAGACGATTGGTTTACGTGATCCTTTCTTAGAACCTGCTTTAACATCCATGTCTCTGAAAATCTCAAATCCAGGGAGTTTTCTTGGGGTGCTATCTGCGAATTTATCAAACAAGATAGTCATCTTGGTGCTAAGACCACCGATGAATACAGGAGTCTTGTCAGAGAGTCTGCCAGATGTTTTGAATTTATGCAGCATGGCTAGAACTTCTTGAGTTTTACCCATAGCAAAAACCGGGATAAGCACTGCGCCACCACGGTCGATTGTCGCTAGTATTGCTTCTAATAGACGTTCTTCTTCCTTATCACGGTTGTATGCTGGGTCACGAGGAGAGGCACCACGAGTGGTCTCGATGATTAGAGCATCGATGTCTTCAGTAGGAAAATCTGCTCCAGTAATAAGAGTTTGGTCTTCAAAATTAATATCACCGGTGTAGAATACCTTGGTGTTGTCTTTCTCAATCAATACACCAGATGAGCCCAGAATGTGACCTGCATCATGTAGAGTTGCGGAAGTTTTCAAAGAAAGATCAATGTGCTCATGGTAGCCACGGTGTTTCCACTGTGTCTCTAGTCGATCTAGTTCACGGTGACCATAGAGTGGGTATTCTGCGATACCGAGCTCAAGTCGTTTACTGGACATTACGTTAACAGAGTTATGCAGTAGAGCATCTGTTAGAGCTGCAGTAGCCGCTGTCATATAGACTGGTGCTTCTGGCTGGTCACGCATGAGAACAGGGAGAGTGCCAGCGTGGTCAAGGTGTGAGTGAGTTAGGAAAATAGCGTCCACACTATTTTTAGGAACTTCTTGGTAATTTGGAATGGCCTCTGTGCTTTCTGCAGCAGGGTGCATGCCTGCATCGAGCACTATTTTACAGTCCCCAGTGTCCAGGAAGTAGGAGTTAGAACCAATTTCGTTGTCTCGTGCTAAATTTTGAAAAATCATAATTGTTTGTTTGGTTAAGTGTCTACAGCCAGTGCTGAATAGCGAGTTTAAATTTAGCGCAACTTAATGGTGTATTGTATGCGGGGGATGCCTGTGGATTTTACCACGAATCGCCACAAATTTTCACGAATGTTTGGATGATTTGAACTACGGAAAAGGCACGTGAATTCACGGAAACGGCTTGATGAAATCTATTCCGCGTTCATGGGCTTAGAGCACGACCAACACTCAGTGAAATTAGCTGGACTCTCTTCCTTACAATGTGGGCAGGGAATATCAGCTAACATTTCATTACCTGAAGGGGCACTAGCATCCTGCTCCATGAATGATTTCTCAGAGATGAGTTTCACCGCTTCATCCTTGTCTTTAGCATTCATTATGCAAAGAGCCGGGTAGAATGTAGGAATGGGGATTTCTGTTAGGGCTATATTTTCGTTCTTAATATAGCAGCCAATATTAGCCGCTTCTAAAACCGACTTATAATATCCCACTTTAACAAGGTTTGCGCTCCGATAAATTTCTAACATAATAGTGAGAGTAACCAGCTTTCTGACGAAAGCAACCCACAGCAGAGCCATTAGCACAATGCCAAATGACCACATTTTAAATCCTAAATGCCCCCCTCATGGATAACCATGAGAACTTTTAAATAAGATTGTTAGAATCTGCTAGATCTACTTATTGTAGATTGAGTTCCCTGTAGAGAGAAGATCGTTACAAGCTGTCTTGAGACGGTCGCAGATGCCTTGCTCACCTTTTTTCATGTAAGAGCGTGGGTCATACTTGCCTTTTACGCCGACTTCGCCGTCGATCTTAAGCACTGCTTCGATGTTCTCACAAATGTGAGTAACGATAGGACGAGTGTATGCATACTGAGTGTCAGTATCGATGTTCATTTTGATCACACCGTAAGTAAGTGTCTCACGGATATCTTCTAGAGTAGAGCCTGAACCACCGTGGAATACGAAGTCCATTTCTGCTACTGCACCGTGTTTAGCGATGACTGCTGCCTGGCCATCTTTAAGGATAGTTGGCTTGAGCTTTACTGCACCTGGCTTGTATGCACCGTGAACGTTTCCGAACGTAGCGGCGAACATGAATCTGCCGATAGGAGCGAGTGTCTCGTATACCTGAAGCATGTCTTCAGTAGTAGTGTAGAGCTTCTCTGCTGGGAGGTCTGATGTGTCGTGTCCGTCTTCTTCGCCACCTACACAGCCAGCTTCGACTTCGAGAATGATGTCTAGTTCAGCACATTCCTTGAGGAGTCCTACAGAGATCTCCATGTTTTGGTCGAGGTCTACTACAGATCCGTCGAACATGTGTGATTGGAAGAGTGGTCCTTTACCTTCAGCGATGCGATCGCGTGATACTTGGAGTAGTGGGCGGAGGAAACTGTCTACCTTCTGTGGGTGACAGTGATCTGTGTGGAGAGCGACGAGGATGTCGTATTTCTCAGCGAGTAGGTGAGTCGCCTCAGCGAGAACGATAGCACCGTATGCTTCATCAGCTACTGAGAGACCAGAAGCGAAAGAACCACCACCTGTAGATACCTGAATGATACCGTCAGATCCTGACTCAGAGAATGCTTTGAGCGCTCCGTTGATTGTTGAAAGTGATGTGATGTTAACCGCTGGGTAAGCGTAACCACCCTTTTGGGCAGCGGCTAACATGTCTTTGTATTGTTGTGGTGTTGCTACTGGCATAAGATCATATTTTTGGTTAGATGTTTAGGGTTTAAGTTAAAAGTTATTGATCGATCTAGAATGGGATATCATCGCCGCGGAGGTCGTCCATAGACGGCTCATCGGATGTTCCACTGTTGAAGTCTGGCATGTCGTTATTTCCAGCAGCTTGTCCGTCACCACCTGCATTCCCAGATCCTGCACCTGCTTGGATCTTCCAGCAGTTGAGATTGACGTAGTATTTGCCGTTGTATTCGTTGCCTCGAACATCGAAACTTACTGCGACTTGTTGGCCTATTGAAAACTGATCCAGCTGTGAACACTTGTCTTTGACTATCTCAAACTTAATGTCTTGAGGATATTTAGAGTCACCTGTTGTGATGACGAATTCACGCTTAGTAAACCCACTTCCGAAGGTCTGTGTATCGTTAATGATCTTTATTGCTCCTGTTGCTTCATACATAATGCGGGGGATTGTGTCGGATAATTATTTGATGTCAATAATGATGTGAACGGCTCATGTCATACGTGTTACCTCATTGAAGAGGATCCCGAAAAAAATCTTTAATTGTTGAGAATAGCTCCCGTCACCTCATAAATGAGGACACTCTACACCTATCATGGTAATGAGTGAACCAAGCATACAAGAATACACCGTACATGCGAGAACGATACTCTCGCATGACGGGTCGCAAAGCAAAATCAAAGCTCTTAGATGAGTTCGTAAAGATCACTGGATGGGATCGTAAACATGCTAATAAAGTCATCCTCGGCATCAAAAGAAAGTCTAGTCCAAAAGGTAAACGTGGTGCTCCAAAAATCTATGGTAATTCGCTGATTGAGGTTCTAAAAAAAATGCTGGCTATGTATGGATCAGCCATGTGGGAAACGGATGAAAGACACGCTACCTATCTGGGTTGAATTCCTCAAGACATCTAAGGTAAATAAAGACCAATTGACAGTCAATACGTTAGGCTTATATATGTAATAGTAAGAATTATTATTAACATTTAAAAATTAAAGGAAATGAAGGTTATTTTGCAGGTTTGACTGGTGGTCCAACTGCTGAACAAATTGCAACAGATCGAACTCGTGAAAATATGAACGAATTTGGAGGTTGTGCAATGGTTGGTAAATCCGTAAGAGTCGGTTTAGCAAGCCTAATGAAAAATATGGCAAACAGTCAAGTGACTGGAAGATTAACTGCTATAATGAAGAAATGTGGTTTTTCAGTTTCGGTTGATGGACTGTAAGTTTTGAGATTGAATTTTGTCATTTGCCGAGAATTTTAGTTGGCTTCCGAAATCCCCTTCACAAAAAAATTGATAACGAAAAAAAGAAAGTCATTCAACTGGTGGTGGAAAGTGGACTGACAAGGTTTTTTAAAACCCGTAGGGCTTGACCTTTTCAGACCAATTGTAACCGCCTATACTTGCTGCCTTTTTAATTCTTTTGGCATAACATTATTTATTTACTCTCTTGATTGTAAAATGCTTATTGTGTTGTTCAATTCCTTTGGGGAAATATGATCAGAAAAAAATAAACTATACCTATTCTAAAAGCGTGGGCTGGTGTGTGGCAAGTGTAGCGATTGAAAGAAACGGAACTAATTGCGGTGGGGTGGAATGAAGCAATACTGTATGCATTGCAAGGTTGCAGACTTTACAATTTACTGCAAAGTTGTTGTGCGGTGGGTTTGCATACGGATTGCGTAATGGAATAGTGTGTGGCTTAGTGAAGTGTAGAGAATGAGCTACTCTTGCTTGCCTTATTAGGTGTTAGTGGGTATATGCAATGAAAGAATGTAGGCACGAAATGAGAGAATGGAATATACCTACTATAAACCGACATTATCTCATAGTTTATTTTTTTCTGACCGCTGAAAAGGGTGGTGGGGAATTGTTGGTCTTTCGGTTGGTGAAGTAGGTTTAAAGCCTTGGCAATGAGCGGATATTTTACATAATGTTATTATAGGACATAGGCTTTAGCCCGTAATGCAATGAAGCCCTTGTGGTATGTACTATAATGCCACATTATGTAAACATAGCTTGGGGTTGTTATTTTCTGGTACAAGTTGCACAGAGCGGTACTTTGGAGTGCATACGCCTTTTTGCTTTTGTGTGTTGGCATAGCTTTTTACTACCGCAGGAACGAGGATAGTAATGTGCTATATTTAGCGTTGGATTGCAAAAAGTGTGACAGAAAATAACAACTGAAGCGTGGGAAGAGCGGAAGCCTATAAAAAGACAGAGGAGTTATGAGGCACGAATAACGTTGGATTTTTATAAGCTGGGGAAAGAAAGCTACGGAATCAACCGTTATTAAAGTTGTGCCTGTGGCACACCTTATAACTCTTTAATGTTACTTCTAACCATTCATCTGTTCTTCAAATGCTTGTTCTACTAATTCGATAATATCATCTAATTCTGAAGCGTGACGTAAATATACTTCTACATTACCATTACCCCATCTTCCTAAACCACTAATATCTCTACATAGGTTTTTAGGGTCTTTGATATTCTCAAAATCCATATTTAAGGATAAACGTAATTTCACTTTTTTAGGTATTACATCAACAAAGTTAGTTTGTGCTTTAAACGCTATGTATAGCTTCTTAAATTCAACCTTTGCTATAGCATCAATATTTAACACTCTCTTTTCAAACAAACGATATAAGTCTAACATTTCATTTTGTAAATGCCTGTATTGTTCTATGGTGTATTGAACTGTGTCTTTTGTTGTTGCTGGTGCTCTATACATATCTAAAACATCCTCATTCAAGTAAGGTGATGGCCATACCTTTAATGCTCTTTCGCCTAATTCTGTTGCTCTGTTATTGATTGCTTGTTCATTCCATACATCAGCTACTCTTACCGATTTATTTAAGAATAAAGGACTGTCATTAAAACCTCCTTCAATGGTCTTTTTATTAGTAAATGATCTATCAGACAATTCTGAATTATAGGCTGTTAAGGATAGGTTTCCTAATGTGTGTAAATACTTTTCTTTTACAACTTTCCAATTCTCGCCTAATTCCTGTTGCCATTCCATAGGTGTTTTTGGATTTTGTGGTATAATGTGTTCTATGGTATAGTTTTCTGCATTTACTAATTCTTGACGCTTGAAGTTTTCTAATGATTCTAATAGGTAATTTCTTGACCTAAAATTATAGACATCTTTCAATTTAATTTCTCTTGTAAACTCTGTATCATCTGGAAATCTTCTATAACCATCCATTAACATAAATGCTGCCTTTACAGATTCTGCATAGGTTTCACTTTTAATATTCTTATAAAGTGTAGCAAATGTGTTGTTTAAACTGCTGGGAGGAATACCACAAATAGAACGTCTAAAAACGTAGTTTTTAGTAAGGTGCAATATCTCTACCAATTCATCAAACGTGATTAGCTCATTGTTGTAATCTCCATAAACTGCCAATAAGAATGGGTACGAAGTATCCATTCGCAATTTGGCAATTTCTTTGAGTACAGATTTTAAGGTTTTATCTTCTTCTTTTTGCAAAGCAATAGCAACATAATATTGCGAATACTCATAAAGGCTTTTTACAATATTTTCTGTTCCTAGTTTATCTTTATGATTGTTAAAATACAGTTTAAACGTATCGTAAACCTCTCCTATTTTAGGAATACTATTCAACTTCATTGTTAAATAACCCCTCATAAACCCAGGTAAAGTACTTATGTTTTCGCCAAAACTCTGTTCCATAGGATACCAATAGGTTTCGTATAGGTGTTTTTGGAATGTTGGCTCTTGACCCATTAAAATATAGTTTCTAATAAGGTCTGCTTGTGATAGATTTAAGCCTGTAGAGTTTAGACTCTCGAATATTAATTGTGGATTGTCTTTTTCTCTTTCTAATGCTACATCAACTACTATTAATTTTTGAAGTCCTTTGTATATTTTATTGACGTTATTCTTATCTATTTGCTTAAAAAAGTAATCGCGATTCTCAACAATTCTATTTGAATGCTTTGTTGGTAAAGGCTTATTGGTTAATAGGTTTGTAAGTGTTTCTTTATCTCTTCTTGTTAGCAATAATTTGAAGTACAAATCATTGGCCTCTTCTGCATTAAATAGATAGTAGTTTTTTAGCTTTTTGGCTGTTGTATCTACTGTACAATCAGGGTTGTTTTCTATAAACTTTACAATAGCTGCAATCAATAAAGTAATGGTAGTTAAACGCTGTTGCCCATCAATTACTAAGTACTTATTAATCTCTGCAAGGGTGTGAATGTCTGGTTGAAAATAAACGATAGAACCAATAAAATGCCCTTGTTCAGAATTGGATGCTGCTTGAATATCTTTAAGCAATAAATCACATTGTTTGAACTGCCAACTGTAAGTACGTTGGTAAATTGGAATGATGAACTGTTTAGGTTCTTTAATAATGGATAATAGATTTTTTGCTGATGCCTTCATATAAATGTTATAATGAAGTGATCTCGTTAATGTTGCCAGTAAAATATTATCTATCGTGTTACTGACTTCCCAGCTAAGCACGGATCGGCTGTGCCAGTCCATGATCGCAACGAGGTAAGCGTGACCTTTTTCCATAGGGATGTAGGTAATGTCCGCGCACCAAACTTCATCCACTTCTTTGATTACGCGATTGCGGAGTAAATACGGGTAGATGTGGTTGATCTTACTGGGTTACTCGTGTTAGGCTTAGGGACTAAAGCTTCAATACCCATGATACTCATCAGTCTTCTAACGCGATTACGACCTACTTTGAAGCCATGATCACGGAGTTCTAAGCGTAATTTGCGTTGACCATAAAATGGGCATTCCATGTAAATTTCATTGAGTTTTTTCATGATGTTTGAGCTGCTTATCTGATGCCTTCTTTCGCTCAAAGATTTCACACATTTGTTCTTCAAGCTCCTTTTTCCAGGAACTGACTTGAGTTGAAGCAATATCATTATCTTGAGCGATTTGCTGGATAGTTTTCTCTTCTTTGAGAGCTTCTGTAGCGACCCTAGCTTTGAACTCGGCTGTTAGATGTCTTCTTTTTCTTTTCATTTATGTGGTCTATCTTCAGCTTATCCCCCATGTTAGACCAGCAAATCTACTAACAATTCATTGGCTCCGTTTCCTGGGACCACTTCAGTAAGGAAATACTATCGAGGTCTAGGGTTTCCTTTGTATCACTCGGCAATATACAAAAAAATAGCCACCCAGATAACTAGGTGGCTATATTAAATATTAGGTGATCAGTGAAGTTCTACTTAGCAAGTTCAGCTTGTTTTGCTTTTACTTGCTTCACTAGGTTACGAATATATTTCGCTGGGATAGTGATTGCTTGAGCTTTCTGACCTTTGACTGCTAGGTTGCTAGGTGCAACTGTGATACCGATAAAGTCGCCAGTAGTGGTGAAACTAGGAGCGCTCATTGCTGCACCTAGGATCTGGTATGACTTTCTAGGCTTCTCGATCACTGTCGCTACAGAACCTTCTTTAACACCAGTTTGGTAGCGTAAGTTAGAGCCGTGACGTGAGATGTTTACAGTTGTATCGAGGTGCTTGAGATCGATGTCTTTTGAAATGTCGATAGCAGTTGCTTTCCAAGCTGCTGCATTTTCGCCCTTAGGGTCGATAGCTAAAAATGCTAGTCCTAGATCTTCATCATGGAGAATAAGTTTTGCATCGAATTCTTCACCTGCTGCATTAATCAGCTTTAGAGCTTCGGTTTCCTTAATGACTTCCATACCTGGACGATCACCACCGAGCTTTGGGCTGAGAGATGCGTAGGCTGCTACGAGTATTCCGTCATCGATACATGTGGCATTAGACCAGAGTGGGAATTCTTGGTTTTGGGCTTGACCTTGGAATGTGATATTGAGCTTGAGAATGCCCTTCACTCCGAAGACTGATGCTTTCTTTTCGTTATAGACTTTACGTAGGGCTTCAGTGTCTGCACTAGCAACTGAGATAGAGCTGAAGCTGATTGCAGCTAGAGAGAGTAGATTGAAGAATGATTTTAGTTTCATAGTATTAATTATAGTTGGTGTTATAGATTTAGATTATTTTCCCCAAATTGGGTGGATCTCGATGAATTTTGAGAAGTTACCTCGTTTGATGAATAATACCACGTAATCTTGTTGGTTTTTTTCGACTAAGTCTAGCTCTTTTTCTATTATATCGAGGTTAGTGACTAGCTTATTATTGAAGGAAACGATAACGTCACCAGCTTTAAGTCCAGCGAATGATGCCCAACCTGCTGATTCCACACCCTGAACAAAAACGCCTTGCTGATGTTCTGCTTCCTTGACAAGGGTTTTAGAAAGTTCTCTAACAGTAAACTCTAGAACATCGTTAGTTACCTTGCGAAATTCTTTGGTTGGAGTTGGTGCTATTTCCAGTGGGCATTTGATGATGAGTGATTCTGCACCACGTCTGATAGCTAGTTCAACTGCTTCATCAGCTGGGTATTCACGGATCATGGATGCGAAAATATTAGCATCACGCTCACGTTCTACTGGGATGACAGTCCCATCTAGTTTGAGAATGATGTCGCCAGCTTCGAGTCCTGCTTTTGCTGCTGTAGAGTTAGGTATGATCTGAGTGATGCGGACTCCTTTTTTATCTTTGAGATCTAGAATAGAAGCTAAGTCTCTGGTGAGAACCTGAGTTTGAACTCCTAGCCATGCTTTTTGGGCCGCTGCTGACTGGGAACTGTTAGGATGCATGTTTAGTTCTACGACTGTTGCTAATAGTTCACCCTTACGCTCGAATTCTACGATGGTTTTGATATCAGTTTTATTACCAGCAACTCTTTCCTTTGTGATCTCTGCTAAATCCTTAAGTGTTTTGATACTCGTCCCGTTCACTTTTAGGATCATGTCGCCTGGCTGGAGAGCTGGCTTGGATGCTGCTACCGGACCAGTCTTGCTGATGGATGAGACGAGCACACCATCGGTAGATTTTTTCTTACGATTGATAGCACTGCGTTCTGTTAAATCTCTTGCTGTGATTCCCCATTCACGGATCGCGAGGTCTTCACCTTTTGCTTTTGAACGCTCGATAGTAGTGAGTTTAGTGGTGCTTAGTTTTCCATCTCGGAAGTATTTTATCTCTACCGTTTTACCAACTGGAGTTCCAAGTTCAACTTTATTGAAAAGTGGGATATGCTCAGGAGCGGTGGCATTGACTTCTTTGTTATCGAAGTGTGTGATGATGTCGCCAGCCTTTAATCCTGCTTTGTCTGCGGGAGAGTTACCTAGCACAGTGGCTAGTAAAACACCTTGTTTGTGAGCACTAGTGTGAAGAAGTGGCTGGATGTATAGTCCAGTCCATGAGCGACGGACAGTGCCATGCTGAATGAGTTCGTCTGTGACGTATTTAGCGATGTCTGATGGGATAGCACCACCGAGTGAGCCAAGACCGATTTCGTTGATACCGATGATTTCTCCTTCGAGGTTTACTAGAGGACCTCCGCTGTTTCCAAAGTAGATGACAGCATCGTGACCGATCCAGCGGACGAGGTCTCCCACACGTTCTCCAGCTTGTGTTGTGCCTTGTCCACCTGGGATGATCATTTCTAAGTTAGCAACGACTCCGAGAGTGACTGACTGTGAAACGCCTGCCGGTGAGCCCATCGCTAGCACCGAGTCTCCGATATGGAGGGTCTTAAAATCTCCAAATTTGGCCACTGGGAGTGGTTTCATGTCAGCAGGAATTTGGTCTAAGTTTAACTTGAGAATACACAGATCAGTTTGAGGGTCAGTGCCTACGAGCGTAGCGTCGATTTTAAGTTTATTAGAGAGTCTCACCCAGATTCTTGTGCCTTCTCCAGCGACGTGGTGATTTGTCAGAACGTAACCATCAGGGTGGATGATTGTGCCTGAACCAGTGCCGCCGATCTTCTGCATGCGTCCATCTTTAGGTTGCTCCATGACTACGTGAATGCGCACGAGAGATGAATAGACTTTAGCGATAGCATTATCGATCTTAGCCTGATCTGCACTGCTGGTTACACGAGCTATACCGTAAGTAGCGTTGGCAGATACTTTAGGTTGGTTGGTATTGATGACCTTTTGCATGGATGATTGCTGAGCAAATATGGGCAGAGCGATGGCTCCTAGAGCAAGGCTAGTGAGTAGAGGGGGAAGTGATTTGTTTTTCATAGGCTGTGTTTTATAGTATAGTGTTGAAGATTATAGCGTAGTTAGGGATCTCTATTGTCTTATAAAAAAGTCCTTTTCTCTAAAATAGAAAAAAGGATCTGATAAAAGTGTGTATATGTAATAAAATTACTTCGTTCTAGTCAAGGCTAAAAGTGCAAGTTTCTTAGACTGTGCGGTGATCTCTTTGACTTGCTTCTCAGTCGGTTCTTCGTCTTCAGCTAGCGTCATTGTTACTTTGAGACCAGAGCAGATGTTACGTATTGCTTTGTAATTTGGTAGCTTAGAGATACGCGGGTCGAGTGAGCCGATCGATGACTCATAGTATTCAGCAATATCTTCTCGGAAGAGCTGGTTTGCACGTTCTTCTGTGAAGTTCTTGCTGACTCCAGCAGATGCACATTCTAGTGCACGGAGCCATCCACCAAGTGAGATGAGGTGAGCTAGGTCTGCGTCACGGAGTTGGACGAGTTCTTTTTCCACGTCCTTCTGGGTGGCTGCTAGTTCGTCTTTGAGTTTTTCGATGTTCTTCTTCTTCGCATTGTCGAGAATAGCTGCTACGTGACGGTTTACACGCTCACCAACACCGAGAGCTCGGCCGTATTTGGATAGTTCCTTAGCGAGAGGCTCTATTTCATCAAAGTTTCCATGCTGCACCGCTAGAAATCCATCCGCAATCAAGAAGCCTATTTCCATAGCGAGGTCAGGGCGGTTTAGAGGCATACGCTCAGGTAGTTTGTGCTGAGTTTCCTTTACTGGCATAGGTGTGAGCTGATCAAGATCATCAAAGATAAGTCGAATCGATGGTGCGGTGAATTCGTTAATACCTAGTTCTTCACGGACGTGATCATCATCGATAAGGTCCTTTGGCACGGGAACTCTAACATTATCATCTTCCTCTTCAGCAGGTGCCACTTGACCTACAGTAGGTCCAGCAGGGTTCGCTTGTTGTGCCATTAGGGAAGGCGGCGGAGCCATGATGGCAATCAGACTGAGTTGGATTAACTTTTTTCGCATACCTTAATTAATCATGTTTAGAGTGATTAAGCAAATAGTTAATCGTGTCACTAATTAGTAAGATTTCTTGATTATGGGGTTGTTCAACTAGGTGAATAATGTCTTAACAGTGCCTATGCAATTCCAGCTTCAACGTTACATGAAGGAAATCGATGATTCACTAGTGTCTGCCGGTGCTGAAGTGGAAATTTACGCCGAGAAGGCTGGATTGATCATGAAGCCGAAGCAGACTTCCCAGATGAATGACCAGAAGCGATCTAGCTCGCTAAAAATGGTTGTCCGTTATCATTCACTTTGGAGTCGCCTAGTGCTTTGGTTATGAGATACCGTGTGGAAGCATATGTGGTGGCGGTGAATAGTATCTTAGATTTTGAGTATGGGTAAAAGTTTAAAATAAAGTGTATGTTTTTTACCTTTGGAAGTACTGGATTCCTGATTCTTAGAAAACGATATATTCCATAGTTCTGTTGCCTGATTACTCCACCCCATTCTCTATTGACTCCACTTGTTTGAAGATCTTGGTAGACGGTGAGTGTACGAAGATCGCCAACTTTAAATTCTGGACTATGACATCTATATTGCATTGTGATTGGTTTTGCTAATTTTTTACCATTCACTTCTAGAACTTTCATATAGGTTTTGACTTTTACGAGGTTTTGAGCGTAATAGCTTCTAAACTTCTTAACGAAAATGGCTTTTATCTATAACATCGCCGAATCGTTTATTGAAATGTGGAGTTAGTGAGATTTTATCTTTTTCATGTTCAGCAGCTGAGCAGATTCCTAGGCTTAACAATAAGATTAGTATGGTGAGTGTTTTCATGATTGTATTTTATGTTCCACAGAAGGTTTGGGTGACTCGCAGTTGTTGAGTTGGGGGAAGTTGGAGATCTTGGTATTGTGGGTGGTTTTCGTAGGGGGATTTGTAGGCTTTGTTAAGTCTGTGGAAGTGAGTGAAGTCTCCTTGGTAAGCTTGTTGGATCGCTTGCTCTACTTGGTGATTTCTGGGGATGAGAACTGGGTTAGTGCACTTCATAGTTTCTAATAAGTTTGGATCGTGATTTGATTTCCAGTCAGTAAACCATTGTTGGCAAATATCTTTATCTTGGAATAATACTTTGAATTCTTTTGGGTTATCAATCTCTACGTAGTCTGTTAGATGGCTGAAGAATAAGGTGTAGTCGATGTGTTCCTCGGCAAGCATGGCTAGTGAGTCTTGAATGAACTCGATTGGAGTGTCTTGCTTGATCCCGAATTTGTTAGAGAAATTTGCTTGGTAGTGTTGGTGAAACACGCCTGAGAAGTTGGCTAGTGATTTTTCTACTAGAGTGATTGCTTGTTCCTTATCTTCACCTAATACGGGGAGGAGAGCTTCAGCTAGTCGAGTGAGGTTCCAGTGGGCGATTGGGGCTTGATTTCCCCATGCGTAGCGAGCGTCTCGGTCGATAGCGCTGAAGACGCATTGAGGATGAAACTCATCCATGAAGGCACAAGGGCCGTAGTCGATTGTTTCACCAGCGATGGATGAATTGTCGGTATTCATGACGCCGTGGATGAAGCCGAGGGACATCCACTGAGCGACTAGTTTAGCTTGAGCTGAAATAACTGCATTGAGTAGGTTGATAGCGGGTAAGCTAGAGTTCGATTGATCTGAATAATGCCTTTCTAGGGCGTAGTCTACTAATATATTGAGTGCTTCCTTATCCTCTCTGGCTGCAAAAAACTGGAATGTGCCGATACGCAAATGACTGGAGGCGACTCTGGTGAAGATGCCTCCGTCGAGTGGAGTTTCACGGAATACTCTCTCTCCTGTGGTGACTGCTGCTAGTGCTCGGGTAGTCGGGACTCCGAGTGCGTGCATGGCTTCACTCATTAGGTATTCTCTGATGACTGGACCTAGTGCTGACTTTCCATCGCCACCACGAGAGTATATAGTCCTACCTGAACCTTTGAGTTGGATATCTTTTTGGTGGTCATTTTTATCCACGACTTCGCCTAAGAGGACCGCTCGGCCATCACCCAGCTGTGGAGAAAAATTTCCGAACTGATGCCCAGCGTAGGCTTGTGAGATCGGCTCTGATCCTTTAGCAACGACATTACCCGAAAGCACGGCTAGACCATCGTCTGAGCGTAGCCAGGCTGGATCTATACCTAGCTCTACTGCAAGAGCATCATTTACTTCGAGCAGCGTGGGTGCTGATGAGCCTGCAGTGATTGTAGAGCTGTGAAAGCGGGAGGGGAGTTTGGCGTAGGTGTTTTTAAATGGTATCATTCCTTGTCTTTTGAGAGTGCTGGTAGTCCTTGTTGTAGGAATTCTAGATCTACTATGTCGGTAGTTTTAGCATCGAGGTAAATTTTTTCCAAGTCGTTATCGAGTTTGATCGTGTGGATACCATTTTCCGCTGGTTTTTTAAAAACTTCCATTAGGGCTAGGATATCTGGGATGTCTTTGCCATTTACTTTGGTGGTGATTGTGGCTCTGATTCGCTCGTAATCGATGGTGGCTTTGGTAGGGATTGTGCGGCTGAGGATGACGAGGCATTTCTTACCTTTTGATAATCTTCTGGGTGGTTGAGAGTATCTAGTAATGTGAGAGTCGCTCTAGATTTCCAGTTTTCGCCGAATAGCTGGATATATGACTCACTGAGTTCTTGGAAGACGAATCCATCTTTGATCATGTAACGAGGTGCTTTGCCGTAGGTGTGCGATTATACACCAGCTATTGAAACTTATGTTGAGTGATAATCTACCTGAAAATATGGGCTGATAAAAAGAGGGGTGGTAAGTTATATGAGAATTTACACAATGGTAGTAAACGTTACTGCAAAAGAGGTTCAGAGAAGGATCTACGCAGTAAAATCCGTAACGCAACAAGTATTGATAAGCGTCCTGGAGTCGTGGACGAGCGTAATCTCTTGGATGATTTAGAGATAGATTTAATGATTGGCAGTGGTCATAGCGGAACTATTTTAACCATCAATGACCGAGTATTATGGAGCAACTAGGAGGTAAAACAGGTCACAGAAATAACTGCAGTAACAATCGCACAACTAACACCTTACAAGGATCAATTGCTCACAATCATGGGAAACCGTGGACAAGTTGACCCGTTTAACCTAAGCTTGAAGCCAGTAAACAAGAAGACTGTGTATTACTTTTGCGAAGGGACTAAATACTAGGTTCCTCAAACAGATTTCAAAAATAGGCTCTATGATAAAACTTAAATTAATAACAATTAAAGTTTTACATTTAAATTTACGCTATAAATATAAGCGGTAAAATACTGCTGTAGGTGGTATAAAAACAACTTTATCTCCGTCGTTGAGAAATGTTTCCCATTTCACAAAATAACCATTTATAGCACCATGAGCTGTTTCCGTTTGTGAGGAAATCCATACCTAGATTTAGCCTTCTCAAAAAGACCAGCAGGGGTTCACCTTCCCAAATTCGGCATCTAGCCTCCTCCTATCCTGTATTCAGCTTATTTTAACGCCTAAATCTAACAGCTCACTGATCCATTCTGCCGAGGTGAATTGACTTCCTTGATCAGTATTAAATATTTCAGGAACCTCGTCAGTAATTCTCAGAGCTTTGTCTAGAGCTTCCAAACAGAGTTCCGTTCATGGTATTAGAAACAGTTCATCCAAGGATTTTGCGCAAATACCAGTTCATTACTGCACATAAATAAGCATGCCCATGAGGAATCGACACATACGTGATATCGGTGCACCAGATTTGATTAGGCAGCTCTACTGCTGACGATATCGATGCCTGTGGCACTGATGTGTCGACCCCAGAGGACTTTTTAGGAGAAGTTTAGCTGAGTAATCCAGGTCTTGAGCATAGAGAAAAGCTGATCTTTATTCGGCTCAGCGAATGTCTCGTGGCACATGCCTTTAAATAACTCCATCCTCTTGTGAGTGAAGTTGAGTTGTTCAAAAAATGTTTCTGTAATTTCGTGTGGGCAGACCTTGTCGTCATCTCCTTGCGTTAACAGGAATGGGATATCACACGTTTTTTGAGGTAGAGTGGCATTGATAGATCTTGCCGTGTGGATGAGCTGAGCACCCCAACCTATCGCTATCCTCTGAGGGCCAGCCACTGTCTTTTTATAAACTATTTCACCATCAATGATGGATTCGATCTCTGGTGTACGACATAGATCTGGTGAAGCTCCAATTTTGATACAGGTCTGAGGGATTATTTTAGCTAGGATTAGGGCGATTTTAATAAACCAGTCTGAATAGTTATGAGTAGGGTCGAGTAAGGGCGAATTTACCCAGCAGAATGATGGCATAGGAAGCTTGCCCTCTAGAGCTAGGCTTAGATACCTGAGTGTCATTAGTCCACCCATCGAGTGCCCAGCTATACCATAGGGTAGTCCATCAGAGAGTAATAGATTACTTTGGATGATATGGTCTAGTAGCTCGATATTTCCGCAATCTCCACGCTTACCTGAGCTTAGACCGTGACCTAGAAGATCTACGGAAATGCAGCGAATACCTTCTTCTGTGAATGGATGAAGGACGTCTGCGTAGCGTTCAGAGTAGTCGCCCTGCCCATGAGTGAAGAAACACACTGCTACTGTTTTTACACCAGCAGGTGGATCGAAGATTGTTCTGCGTAGTTGATGTCCGTCGATGCGGAAATCTGATTCTGTAATAGTCATGGTTCGATCAGATCAGTGTAGACTGTTCGCTAGTATGTCGAATAATTTCGCCTCATCTGGTTGTTCAAGCTGATTAAATGAATGCTCAAGATTTCTCAAAAACCTCCATAGTATATGACCGAGTGGAGTATCGATCTGGATAGCCATCTTAGCGGTTAGTGAAATTTTCTTATGATCCTGGAGGACATCATCTGCCGTGAGTAACCTGCCTTTATGAAAGCAATCGACTAGTTTGGCTTCACCATCAATAAATATACGAGCGAGAAAGTGTCCGGGATAGTTACAGCCTGTGATCTCTAAATCTAGCCGGTTGCCGACCAGCATGAATAGAGTGGCTAGACTGATAGGGGTACCCAGACCAGAGTCTGCTACCCAGCAGATGTCATCATTCTGAGCCAGATAATAATTCTCTTTATTACCAGAGAATTTACCACTCACGAACATCCACTTGCGCAGTTCATTAGCATTCATTTCTGGGAGCTCTTCCTGAGCCTCTTTAGCGATGAGGTTGATCATGTCTGGTAATGGTGGGCGGAGACTGATTCCGTCGTGAAGATAGTCAGAGATGATTCTTAAATGATGTTCAAAGCTGTCCCAGTCATCAGAGATAGCTCCAGATCCAGCTTCAGGGCTCTGCCATTCTTGCTGTAGGGTCGCTCTCCTTCCAGGCAGGAGTAGTTGACTGAGCTTAGCACGATCTTGTGACTTGAGGTCGATAGCTAAGGCCGCCATTTCATGACTAAGATCACCACTACTGTAGGCAAATTCCTGCTTAAGAACCTGCTGAGTCGCGGGTTCTTTATCATCAAGAAGTTTGATAAGGTGAGGAATGTTTTGTTCTGAAAGCATGTCTGCCTAAAGTTAGAATAGGATTATTTTTGAGCAAGTTAAACGGTAACTAGGCTGCAAAACTCTCACCGCATGAGCAGGTGACTTCGGCATTAGGATTAGTGACCTTGAATCCACCTTGTTGAAGATCATCAGAGTAATCTAGTTCACTACCTGCCACGAATAGGGCACTTTTAGGATCGATTACTACGTTGACTCCATTACTCAAAACCAGCATATCGCGATTACGTGGACCATCTACAAGATCCATTTTATACTGAAGCCCTGAACATCCGCCACCGACCACGGCGATACGTAAAGCCCCATCCGAACGACCTTGTTTCTTTAACAGCCCAGAAAAATATCCAGAAGCACCATCAAGAACTTTGATGAGTTTTTCATTACCTACTTTAAAAGTTACTGTCGCCATGCACTGTATCTAGTCTGAAAATTCCGATTTTGCAATATAAGATTACTTGGATTCAGCTCATTAATGCAACTTTCTCTTCGTTGGTTAATTGTTGATGTTTTTCTTGAGGTGACTGATATCCATACCGTTTCCTTAGCCTGTCGTTTAGACAGCTTACTCAACATCAATCAAATGATATTATCCATCTAATTCATAAAAAATAGCCTAGTCTTTTTTAGCTATCAGGCCTTTCTGATCTAACATTTGATGAAAACAGCTAAAGAGCTTATTACTTCCATTACGTCCGTCCTTCTCAATGAGTTCTTTAAAATCCCAAATCGTTTTAGCATCTGGAATGTGGTCACCCATTTGAAGATCTAGGAAGTTCATAAAACTAAGTCGATCACCTATTTGATACTCCGTTGCATCATCACTGAGTCAGTGTAGCCAGGAAAGCATTCCAATCGATGATCGTTTTAAGCTTTAAGACTCCAACAGTGTGCTTAGTCATCTTTTGCTGGTGCTCAATGGCTGAGAATAAATTGCCACCTTTTTCATGCTCTCGGAAGTTGATAAGCTCAATTTAATCTATCAGACAAATTTGAAAACATTAAAGCGGAATTATTACAGGTTGACAGAGGTTATCTAAAGTAGAATTCAGGTAATCTAGAAAAATTATCCGCCAGCCGCAATATTAATGATCTCTAATTCATCTGAATCTTCTAAATTCGTGAGTGGGTAGTCTCTAGGGAAGATAGCAATCTTGTTATACTCAATCACTACTGGCTTACCAGATAAACCAAGTTGATCTAACATCTGCGTAATCGTGCTATTAGATTTAACTTCGATTTGCTTACCGTTGAGAACAATATTCATGATATTTTATTACGTGTTTTGTAAAATCGACTTGTCCCAGTCCTTCCAGATAGGATCATAGCCGTTGGTTTTTAGCATATTGGCGACAATAGCAGGCGAGCGAGTATCATCGATCGTGAACTGTTCAGTCGCTTTTTGACAAGGTTTAGATTCAGTCAATTCGACTCTCTTACCCTTTACTGTCAGGTGAAGATCATCATGTCCAGCTCCAGTATAACCACCAGGTTCAGTCTGTGATCCAGCTGACATATGAGTCACTCCTAGCGAGTGTAGTGCGTCTCTCAGACCAGCCGACTCTCGTGTAGAAAGAACGATACTAACTTTAGGGAAGCAAATACGAAACGCAAATATTAATTGAGCCATAGCCTTATCATCGAGAAATAGATCTGGATTTGGTGTGTATTGATAGTTCCCTGCATAGGGTCGCATCCGTGGAAAGGCGACGGAGAATGAAGCCTTCCAGCAATACTTATAAAGGTATTCAAGGTGTGCCGCTAGAGCAACCGCTTCCTGATGCCAGGGAGCAAGACCAAATAATGCTCCAATCCCGATACGCCGGAACCCGCCAGCGTAGGCTCGCTCGGGGCATTCCAAGCGCCAATCAAAATTCTTTTTAGGTCCAGCTGTATGAAGTTTCGAATACACCTCACGAACATAAGTCTCTTGATAAACCATCAGTCCCTCGGCACCATGGTCTACTAGTTCACCATACTGATGATCCTTCATTGGTCCGACTTCTATGGCGATAGTAGGGATGAACGACTTGATCGTATCGATACACTCTTGTAGATAACCTTTAGAGACAAATTTAGGATGTTCACCAGCAACTAACAAAATATTCCTAAAGCCAAGACCATAGAGATGCTTCGCTTCTGTGACGACTTGGTCGATCGTTAGAGTCGTCCGTAGAATGTCATTATCTCTAGAAAACCCACAGTATGTGCAGTTATTCACACATTCATTAGAGACGTAAAGAGGGGCGAAGAGTCGCATAGTTTTACCAAAGTTCTGCTGGGTCAGGAGCTGGCTTTGAGCGGCCATGCTTTCCAGTTGATCTGGACTAGCAGGGGAGATTAACCTTTCAAACTTCTGCAACAGGGTAGACTTTTTCTCAGGCAGTTGGTTAAATGTTTCTACGAATGACATGGTAATGTGAAGGCAAGACAATGAAGCAGTGAATCCACACTTGGTCAAGGACTAGGACTGACAGATTTCAGACCAAGTAGTAATGCGTAGAGATCTTTAACCTTTATCCTTTAAAATTTCAGTTCAACTTTCAATTTTCTTTGGCAACAATCTCGCTTTATGTTAGCATTGAAACTAATGGTGGAATTCATCACAGAGCACTGGAGATCAGGAGTTGAAATACTTATCCTATGGATAGGTCTATATCAGCTGTATCGTGTGTTTAAATCCACCAGAGGTGCCAGAATTTTTGTAGGATTAGTGATGATATTTGCTGTCGTCATTACATGTGCTTATATCTTTCAGCTTAAAGTCATCGCTTGGATTCTGTTACGATCAGCATTGGGTATTGCATTTGCCTTGGTCATTATTTTTCAATCAGAGATGAGGCAAGCTCTGGCGAGATTAGGCAGCACGAGACTCTTTTCATTCTCTAAAGTGCAGAAGCTAGAATTAACCGAAGAACTAGCTGAAGCGGTAATAGGACTTTCTCATAAGAGAATCGGAGCATTAATCGCCCTAGAACGTGAGATCAGTTTGAAGGAATATGCTGAAAATGGAGTCAAGATAGATGCAGAATTTTCTACTGAACTAGCCATGACTATATTCTTCCCACTCACTGCCTTACACGATGGTGGAGTAACGATCTCTAAAGGCAGGCTTGCAGCAGCTGGTTGCGTATTCCCTTTAAGTAAGAATGAAATGTCTGATAGAACACTGGGCTTAAGACACCGTGCGGCGATGGGCATTTCAGAAGATACTGATGCTGTAGTAGTCATCGTGAGTGAAGAGACTGGAACTATTTCAATTGCAGTCCGTGGTGAAATGGAGAGAAATTTAACTGAAACAGAATTTAAAGAACGTCTGGAACAAATTTTTGTGCCAGATGAACAACAAGACGATGAAGATGAAGAAAGCACAGATGACGAATTGGATGGCGAAGATAGTAGCCTTGATCCTAGCGATAGCGATATGGTTCCTGATAGATCAACAGCTCATTAATAGTTAAATTTAATAGCTAGTAAGTCATGGAATTATGCCAAATCGGTTGGATAGAAACGTGCTATCAAGAAAAGTTTGGCATGCCCAGACAGTCTGGTGTGGTGCCTGAAGCCTGAAATCAGATTAAGTTCTGTGAAGGTCGTCGTGATCCTAATTTACTTAGGAGGCTAGAGGGTTTTAGTCATTAATGGTTATATTTTAGTTTCATCAAGTGCCTGTTAGTAAAGGGAAGACGGTAGTTCGCCCGCCTAGACTAGGCGGGAATTAGAGGTTCGGCGTATTTGCAACTCGTTCTCCGTTTAGGCCAAACTCACTGGGATTTTCAGTTGTGGCAATAGATCGTATAGAGACATCATCTGACACGGAACCAGTCATCTATGTCAAGGGAGTGGACTTAGTGAATGACACACCTATTTATAATATTAAGCCTTACGTTCCATATTGTGATTCTATCGAAGACGCTAAAGGTGGATTCATGACTGGATCTCCTAAGCAAGTGGCTGGTTCATGGATCTGTGATGCACCAAACAAACTTAGAACACCTCATCGAACAGACTCTAGCAGTTGACCCTCGTCCAGCCTATCACGAGACTGGAGACAGGGAGTATGGATACCTCATAGAAGGTCATAATATTCGTTGGATAGTCGAGGACTCAACGATTAAATTTTGGAGTTGCACTAGAGCATAGACTGGTGCAACTTATTACTATGAAATTCACCAAAGTAATCACCCTATTATTAGCGACAGCCTCCGCTGGGCTAACACTTTCTATCACATCATGTGGCTCTCTACCTGAACTTCCAAAACAAGTAGGTCCACAGTCTAGTGAGAGTGAAAAGCCATGGAACGTCCCACAAGCTGGTGAAGGCCAAGGCCAGTTTGGTGGACTAGGAACTCGATAGATACATCGAACGCTACTTTATAGTGGCAACAATTTCTTCTAGTAGCTCTGAATCAGCAATGTCTGACGGAGCTACTATTTTTTCGTCTTGTTTGAACAGATTTACTGATCCAAATCTACTTTTGATCAAGGCTTTGACTTTAGGATACGATAAATCGTAATCTTTGACCTGTTTGATGTCACAGAGTTCGATGCCTGCAGCTTCACTATAAATTTTGTATGCCAGTTCTGAGCAATACATCGTTTTATCCGACCACTGGAAACGGCCATCATAGTTTTTTTTACCGAGATGTTTTCCTGCCCATATTTTTGCTTTAGCCATGAATTCAGGCTTCAGTTTACTCGGATCTTTGAGACGCATGAATCTGTGTTTACAATTCTCCCCGTATCGGTTCAAGTATTTCTGTAGGGTGATCGTCTGCACTGGCTGCACAGCTTCTAGCACCGTTGGCTGATAAATGACAGCAGTTGTCCGTCCATTCAGAATTAGTTGCGGTTTTGCCCGCATCGCCCTGAGTTCCTCCAGAGCTAGTTAGAATAATATCGCCGTCTTGCCATACGATATTATCAATTTTCACATCACCACTAGATAAGCAGTAGAGTGTGAAGCTCAGACACAAAAATAGGGATACAAGTAACTTTCTCATATCCCTACTTAGTGATTAAATTGGTATTGGTTATATAGAAATAGTTACTAACTTTTCTGCAATGTTAGGAACGAGTCCAACTGCAATAACGAGGAGTGTTAGAATAATGATGGCGACCTTTGAAATAATTGGCACTTCGAGAGACTTGTCATTCTTAGGAGCGTGCCAGTAAATAGCTCTGATGATCTTGAAGTAGTAGAAGAATCCTGCCACTGTAGAAATGACCGCCACTACGATAAGGAACATTGGAAGCGTGCCGACAGCCACTTTGAACATAAATAGTTTACCTACAAATCCAGCAGTCAGAGGAACACCAGCCATACCAGCCATGATGATAGTCATTGCTAATCCAAGGTGTGGATTGCGCTTAGCTAGTCCGTCGAATACGCTGATTTCTTCGTTGTCATCCTGAACTCTAACAAGTCCTAAGATGAAGAATGCGGCGAAGGTCATAATGAGGTAAGTGACGAGATAAACCATCACGAACTCAAATGCTCCAGCAGCCATTCCCATAAGCATGAAGCCAGCGTGAGCGATGGATGAGTAGGCTAAGAGTCGCTTAAAGTTAGTCTGAGCTAGAGCAGAGAGATTTCCGTAGAGTAGTGTCGCAGCGGCTAGCACTACGAGGATATTTCTCACTGTGTCGCCGGTCTCGGGTGACTTAATGAATGGAGAGAGAATCATGATAGTAACTCCGAATCCTGCTGCTTTAGAAGCGACTGACAGGAATGCTGTGATAGGAGTTGAAGCACCTTGGTAAACATCAGGAATCCAAAGTTGCATAGGCACTGCACCTATTTTGAAGCCTAGTGAAAGGATGATGAGAGAGAGACCGAAGAGTAATGTGTAAGAATTCTGAATTGGGATTAATTGAGATGTAATCTCACCATTACTATAAAGAGCTAGCATAGAATACATAATACCACCTTCTTCAGAGTTTTTGAGCAGTTCGATATAACTAGAGTTCAGATTCAAGCTGGCTACGATAGTTGGCAGATGAGTTGTCCCAGTAGCACCATACAACCAAGCGATTCCATACACAAGGAGTCCAGTAGACAAAGCACCGAGGATGAGGAATTTAACACCAGCTTCGAGAGAGCCAACATTTCTACGCATGTAGGCAACCAAGATGTAGAAGGTAATAGTAACTAACTCTAGCGAAACGAAGATTGAAACAAGATCAATAGCAGAGGCCATCCACATGAGTCCAGCACAGGCGAAGATTGGGAGTGTGTAGAACTCACCAGTATTAGTGCAAGTATTATCGTTACTAGTGTATCTATTTAGAATACTGCGAAAGTCGTAGGACATGAGCAGCACGATAATAGTGCTGACCAGTGCGAAACCTTTGAAGAAAATAGCATAGCCAGAAGTCGTGTAGAAACGTGACATCCAAGCGGGGACATCCATTCCGCAGCCACAGGATGCGTTCATGATGAGTAAGATGAGTGCTACGGTAAGTCCACCAGCTCCGATCAGTGCCAGATTGGCTTTGTTTTTAGGTGCCGCAAATGCTTCCCAGAGGAGCAGGATGACACCGAGTGCTACGACGAGGAATTCTATAGTGTAAGTTGGCATTAGTTTTGTAAGACTAGATTTTTAAAAGTGTGTAAGGGGAAAGATTAGTTAAGGAACTGAAGAATGGACTGTGGATAGATTCCTACGATGAGGAGAACAACCGCTAGTAAGACAGAAGGGATTTTCTCACAGACACCGAGATCAATAGCTGACTCAGTGCGGCTAGATGTCTCGCCTTGGAAAATGTGGAGGAACGCTCTAAGAATGTAGATGGCTGAAATAACGACACCCCAGATGGCAATGATAGTGGCTATTTGTAGTATGCCCAATCCGTCAGCAGGCTTCCAACCTTCGAATCCTGAAAAGAACACCATGATCTCACCAGCGAAGTTTGCTAGTCCAGGTAGTCCGATGGATGCCATACCGACAAGGCCGAAGAGGAATGCTAGTGTAGGTGCATTTTTAGCTAAGCCACCAAGTTGGTTGAGTTCGAGTGATCCAGTCTTAGCTTCGATACGATCAGCGAGGCAGAATGACATGGCGATAGAAATACCGTGAGCGAACATGAGGAGAACTGCTGCCTGAATAGCGAAGGTGCTTTTGTCGTTAGCGACAAGTGCCGCTATAGCGAGGAAGATATAGCCCATGTGCATCACTGATGAGTTACCTAGCATTAGATCAATACGCTTTTGGTTGATTGTGATGAGTCCTACCCAGATGATGTTGAAGAGGAGTAGTGTGAGAAGAAGTGGTAACCAGTGAGCCATTCCGTCAGGAACTACTTTGTAACCGACGACTAAAAGACCGTAGAGACCGAATTTCTTAAGCACTCCAGCGTGAAGCATCGCTACTGGAGCAGGAGCCGAAGCGTAGGCAAGAGCTGCCCAGCTGTGGAAGGGAAAGAGAGAAACGAGTGTTCCGAATCCGATGATCAGTAGAAGAGCCACTGTGTTTTGTTGATCAGCTGCGAGTGGTGCTAGCTTAGCCATGTCGTATGAACCAGTGCCATTGGCTATCATGAGTAATCCTGCTAGGAGGACCATGGAGCCGAATGCTAAGTAGATAGTAGTTTTCCACGCCACTTCTTTACGGTCGCCACGTCCTAGCATACCGATCATTAGGAAGGTAGGGATGAGAGCTAGCTCGTGGAAGGCGAAGAAGAAAAACAAGTCACGAGCGATGAACGCACCGATAGCACCTGCGCAAATAAGTAGAATACTTGAGAACCAGAGTTTCTCACGACCTTCAGGAGCACTACCGCTGAAGACAGCTGCGAAAGTGACGATTACAGAGAGCAGGATCATGACGATGCTGATACCTCCTTGAGCAAATCCTAGTGAGAGATGGATGTCGAGTGATGACATCACCTCTACGTTGAATGCGCTATTAGAAGAGATGGAGAAGATCGCAACAGCGATGTTAGCGATAGCCGCTCCGAGAGCAGTGAGTCGAGCTGGAGCTCCGAAGTAGATGCCTACTGCGGCGAGGATGGGTATTAGTATGAGTGCTAGTAGCATGAGTGTAGTGATTTAAAATTGTAGTGATTTAAAATGTAAGGCCTGAGACTTAGCCTCCAAATACAGTAAGATAGATAACGATGATAATGCCTATCCCACTAAGGAATGCGTAGTGTTGAAGATTTCCAGATTGGATGTATTTACAGAAGATATTACCAGTGCCTTGAGCTAGTCTTGTGAAGCCACCTACTAGTATACCATTGATCAGAAACTCATCGAGGAAGTGAATAATAGCAGCCAATATATCTTGAAACCATTTGACGATACCTGCGTAAAATTCATCGATGTAGAACTTGTTCGCAAAGACTTTCATGAATTTGTTGTTAGCAAGTGGATCGCTAGTTTTCCCTTTGTAGAGGACTAGAGCGAGGATGAACCCAACTACGAAAACTCCGATTGACATGAGAACTAAAGGATCAAGCCAGAGAATGTCTAAACTTACATGTATATTTGAAGTCTCATTAGCTGGGAAGAATTTAGAGAACCAAGGAGATAAGGCAGCTGCGACAGCTAACACTAGAAGTGGAACCCACATAATAGGGGAGACTTCTTTAGCATCTTCAGCGTGCTTATGCTTGGGATCACCTAGGAATGCAACGAAGATCAGACGGAACATGTAGAATGTAGTAAGCATTGCTACGAAAAGCCCGATAACAAGTAGAGCTGTATTTCCTGTATGTTCAGCTACGTGGAGAATACCTTCTTTAGAGTAGAAACCTGATGTGAATGGCACAGCTGTTAGTGAGAGAGTTCCGATGATAAATGTGATCGCTGAGATCGGCATTTTCTTAAGAAGACCACCCATTTTCCAGATGTTCTGCTCGTGGTGACATGCGTAGATGATTGCACCTGATCCGAGGAAAAGGAGAGCTTTAAACCAAGCGTGGGTGTAGAGGTGGAACATTCCTACGGCTGGTGCCAGAAGTCCGACAGACATTACCATGTAACCGAGCTGTGAGAGTGTTGAGTAAGCGAGGATCTTCTTGATGTCATTCTGCTGAGTCGCTATGAGTGCTGCGACTAATGAAGTGATAGCACCGATCCAAGCTATTATCTGAACTGCTGGAATTTCAGCTAGGAACTCGATACCAATGCTTCCGAAGAATCGAGCCATCATGTAAACACCTGCTGCTACCATCGTCGCTGCGTGGATGAGGGCTGATACTGGAGTAGGGCCTTCCATCGCATCTGGGAGCCAGATGTGGAGTGGAAGCTGAGCAGATTTACCGATAGCTCCACAGAAGACAAAAATTACAGCGAGACCAGCTAAGCAAGGACCGTAAGAGATAAACTGGCTTCCGTTCATATCAGCGAAAGCGAATGAACCAGCCATAACGCTAACCATTAGGATACCGATAAGAAATCCAAAGTCACCGATCCTGTTAGAAAGGAAGGCTTTCTTAGCCGCTTCCGCAGCAGATGCCTTTTGATACCAGTGACCGATAAGAAGATAAGAAGAGAGTCCTACAAGCTCCCAAAAGATGAACATCATCACGAAGTTACTAGCGAGGACGATCCCCGTCATGGAGAACATGAAGAGAGATAAGTTACCGAAGTAACGAGCCTTAGATTCATCAGACTTCATGTAGCCGAGTGAGAAAACGTGGACGAGGAAACCAATACCACAAACCACGATCATCATGCCTTTAGCCAGTTGGTCACCAACAATGCCAATTTCTGGATTGAAGCTGCCAACACTAATCCAGCTAAAATTAGGGAACACTTCTGTGAGTGAACTGTTTAGCCAGAGGATAGAGAGCACTAGAGTAGCACCCGTTGTAATTGTGCCCAGGAGTGCTGCAATGCATACAAATTTCTGCTTAAGGACAAAATGGATAACTGCCGCACTTATGAGCGGAAGAAGAAAGAGTAACCAAAGAGGATTCATGATTTAGTGTGTATTTAAAGTTTTGGTTAGTTTTTGAGAGCGGTGAGATCATCTGTGCTAGTCGTCTTACGTGCTCGGTAGAGAGCTACGATGATGGCTAGACCTACAGCAACTTCTGCCGCTGCTACAGTGATGATGAAGAAGACTAGCATTTGTCCGTCATAGTCTGGTAGATTTGTTGTCCCAGTATTAGCACGGGTGAATGCAACGAGTGTGAGTGACGCTGCTGTCAACATAAGCTCGAGGCACATGAAAATGACAATGATATTACGTCTGATAATGACACCGGAGAGACCGATGGCGAAGAGTAGTCCTGAGCAGAACAAATATTCTGTGAGTGATGCAGTAGGCATGATAAGGAAAAATATGAGTTGTGAATGTTAGTTATCCTGAGGTGAAGCTTCTGTGCTTTCAGGTGCGGTTGTAGTTTTAATCACCTGTGGGATATCGTCAGATTTAGCAAGAGTTTTTGCCATTCTCGTGTCTTCACCAGGCGCTGTGTCGCCATGAAGCTTCTTAGATAATGCTACACAACCTACAGTGGAGACTAGTAGAAGAACTCCTACCACCTGAAGCGGGAAGTTGTAATCTGTGAAGAGACTCTGACCAATGAGATTTACATCTGGAAGTGAGCCTACTTTGAGAGATGTTCTGATCTGGCTTTCTTCCGTGCCCGCTTCTTTATCGTATTTAGAGATACTATCTGGAAGTGATGCTTCAGCTGCTTTGAGGTCTAGCTTCTTAAAATCATTTTCTACACTACCTAGAACAGGAAGCATGATGAGAACGAAGATGAGAGGAACAAAGATACCTGCTACGATGATGGAATAGCTAGTTGTCTTGTTTTCCTCTTTCTTGAGATCCAGTAACATGATGATGAAGATGAAGAGGACCATAATCGCTCCTGCATACACAAGAACTTGAAGCGTTCCCACGAAGTAAGCGTTAAGACCAATGAGCAGGGCGGCTATTCCGATAAAGGAACCGATCATCCCCATAGCAGAGGCGACAGGATTCTTAAGCGAGACAACGCAAATACCTCCTGCGAGCATCAGGATGGCGAATATATAAAAGAGTATGGATGGCATGATTTAGATTTTTAATTTAATATTGGAGATTTAAAATTATTTGAGATCGTTCCACTTGTTTACCAGACCGACTCGTTTGCCGCCGATTTCGTAGAGTTTGTCTTTATCGTGGACCATTTCCTCTCGGCTAGTGCCGGTGATAGAGTAGTCCTTTCTTAGGTAGATAGCTTGCTCTGGGCAGACTTCTTCGCAGAGTCCACAGAAGATACAACGGATCATATCGATCTCGAATTCTAGTGGTCGTTTCTCCACTTTAGCCCATTCGTCACCTTCAGGGATTTCTCCTGGAACGATTTTAATAGCTTTAGGTGGGCAGATGAATTCGCATAACTGACAAGACACGCAGCGTTCACGATCTTGTTCATCAGTCACGAGAGCTGGAGCTCCACGGTAGTATTCTGGGAGTTCGTCGTCCCACTTTTCTTCTGGGTACTGCATCGTGATACCTAGACCAGATGACTTGAAAGAGTCTGCTCCACGGGATTTACCCATCACGGATTTTAATGCGTGCTTCAGAGTCACGAGCGTGCCTTTGAAGATGCCGACAAGATAGAGTTCGTCTGTCTTACTAAGTTTAGGGCGAGTTAGTTTAGTTACTTTAGCCATGGAAGTGTGTGATTCGTATTAAATTATTTATTAGAGTCTGTCCCAATTCTAGCAGCTGATTTCTTGTCTGAAGAAAGCATCTTATCGAGAGATTTCGCTATATAGAACATTAGTACAGAGAAGACGATTACACCTATGATCAGAGCTGTTACAGCACCAGTCTCTCCACGTTCAAGCATTGGTGGAGTTGCTATAATAACGGCCGTGATAAGTATGTTGATGAGTGCTGCCTCAAAGAATACTACCCAACCAAGATTCATGAGCTGGTCATATCTGAAGCGTGGAACTGTCCAGCGGATAAGGATAAAGAAGAGGATGAATGCGACTAGTTTAGTAAGGAAGACTCCAAGGTGAATGAGGCCAGCCCAGTCACCAAATGTTCCAACGATCCAAGCATCAGCTCCAAACCCCATGGACCAACCACCGAAAAACAGTGTCACGATCAAGGCAGAGCCTACGATCATCGCTGCATATTCTCCTAAGAAGAAGAGGGCGAATTTCATGGAAGAATACTCGGTATGATAACCACCAACGAGTTCAGTCTCACACTCAGGAAGGTCAAACGGCATACGGTTTGTTTCCGCAAAAATAGAGATAGTGAAGATGAAGAAGGAAATAAGCATTGGGATCCAGAGAAGCATACGCTCAGAGGTAAGGCCTTCGCCCCAGAGAGGCAGAATGAGCCAGCCGTTTAGTGCTTGTTCAGCTACAATGTTAGAAAGATTAAGCTCACCAAAATGCATAAGTACTGGGATGACTGAGAGACCAAGAGCAATCTCGTAAGAAATCATCTGAGCACATGAGCGAACACCACCAAAGAATGAATATTTGTTATTCGATGCCCAACCAGCGATAGTAATTCCGTAGACTGAGAGTGAAGCAATTGCGAAGACTAGAAGGGGACCTACCGAAACATCAGCAATTACAAGTTTCTCACCAAATAGCTCCGAGCCAAATGGAACAACTGCTAGAGTGACTAGAGCAGGCACCATTGTGAGAGCTGGAGCTAGCCAGAAGAAGAACTTGTTAACGTGTGATGGGACAAAGTCTTCTTTAAGGATGAATTTTAATCCATCAGCAAGTGGCTGGAGTAGCCCGAAGAAGCTGAAGTCCTTTTTGAAGCCAAATAAGGTAAGTGGAATTCCAGTTCTGTTAGGCCCAACTCTATCCTGAATGATCGCCGCAAAACGTCGCTCAGCATAGACTGAATAAGCAATGATAGGTAGTGTGAGGACAAAAGTAAGACCGATGACTTTAGCCAGAGTGATGATGTATGGTATGAGTGCTTCCATGTGTTTAGGTGATCAGCGATTAACTATTAGTGATCAATGTTATAAATTAGCCAACTATAATGCCAGCTTCAGCTCTTTCTCTCTCTTTGATGAGGAGAGGGATTGTTACTCCTGTATCTAGGATTGGTAGACCAAGAGTTCCGATTTTGGAGAAAGTGATTCCGTTAAATTCAATAATAGTTGAGCTGATGAGCTTGAAGACGTCTTCGATCATGAACATGTCGTTCTTTTCTCCAGAGATAGCTAGGATAAGGTCACGAATAATTTCCCAGTCTTCTTTCGCGTTACCCATTGGTTGGATTGCTTGGTTGAGTCTTTGGAGTCTTCCTGTAACATTGATCATGCTGCCGCGTTTCTCTGCAAAACTTGCTCCAGGAAGAACGATGTCGCTGACGTGTGCAGTCTTGTTTGCTAGAATATGACTTGAGAGAATGAGTTCAGCACCAGCTAATTCATCATGTGTGAAACCAGCAGCTTCGAAGAGATCTTCTCCGAGCACTACCACAGCCTTAATAGCGCCGTTCTGTAGACCAGATTTGATCTTATTTGGCTTACTGATTGAGTCGCCTAGAATGAGCTTAGCACCATTAGTGTTAGGATTTCTATCTGCTGAGATGAGTTTGCCGTCAGCTTTTCCCATACGTTCAACTATCGCTACATTAGATGTTCCGAGTGTGTCAGCTAGACCTTGTGTAAGGAAGAGTTCCTCATTAGTCATGCGTGCTGATGCGATGATTGCGATCTCGTTTGATTCAAATTGCTTCAGTGCATCTGCTGATGCTTCAATGGCAGTAGTCCAGTCAGTAACTTCGTGCTTACCATCTGTTTTGATCATTGGATCAGTGAGGCGGTCATCACCCTGAGTCTCGTGGAAGGAAAGTCTGTGAGAATCTGGCATCCACTCTGAGTTAACATCATCATTTCTACGTGGGGTGACTCGGTAAACCTTATCTCCGCGTGTCCAAACAGTCGTGTTACAAGCAGTGCCGCAGTTCACATCGATGGATGGAGTTTCTTTAAGGAACCAAACTCGCATCTGGAATCGGAAATCTTTGGAGGTCAATGCTCCTACTGGGCAAAGATCCACGGTATTCATACCGTAGTTAGAATCTAGTTTTCTGTCTGGGTGACAGGTAACAGTCGTGTGTGTTCCTCGCTCTGAGAAGCCAAGGACTGGATCGTCCGCTACTTCATCCATAAATCTGATACAACGTGAGCACATGATGCAGCGCTCGTCATCGAGATTAATACGAGGTCCGATATCTACATTCTTAGGTTTCTTGACTTTATTTTCGACGAATCGTGATTGTCCACGACCGTGTTCGACTGAAAATTCTTGGAGTGAGCATTCACCAGCTTGGTCACAGATAGGGCAGTCGAGAGGGTGGTTGATGAGGAGAAACTCCATCACACCTTCACGTGTTTTCTCTACTAGGTCACCAGCAGTTCTGATCCCCATGTTCTCAGCAACCGTGTTTGCACAAGCGATCACTGGGCGGGGCATCCAACCAATTTCTTGGAAACCATCATTACCAAATGTAGGGGCTTCTCCAGGAGCTGGACGTGGAGGCATACCCATTTGAACTAGGCACATGCGGCAGTTGCCTGGCGATGTGAGTTTAGGGTGATAGCAATAATGAGGAACTTCCTTTTCCGCGATCTTACAGGCCTCGATCATACGAGTGCCTCTTGGCACCTGGATCCAGTTGCCATCGATCTGCACATTCACAAGCCCCTTTTCAGCGGCCTCGTCTTTTGGAAGTAGTTTGGTTGGTGTTGTTTCGCTCATTGTGGAAATGAATGGTTAGTGAATGGGAGGGAGATGTTTTTGACTAGATATTATTTTAATGGATCGGGGCCGTATTTGTTCGATTCTGGTGTTTGATGTGGATTTTGCATAATGTATTTTATTTGTATTTTCGTGTTTCTCAGAATTTCACTTCCCAAGAAACACCTCTCTCTGGAGTTGCTCTTTTGAAAGTGTTTCGTTAGTTTCGCTGGTTTCAGCTATTAGCTCGTCTCTGAATTTAGAAATGATTGCTTCTACTGGCCATGATGATGCTTCACCGAAGGCACAGACCGTCTTCCCGTCGATCTGGTATGCGATTTCTTCTAGCGTAGTGATATCTTCAGGGCTAGCTCTACCTTCGACGATACGATCTGAAATCTTCTTCATCCAAGTCGATCCCTCACGGCATGGTGTGCACTGCCCGCATGATTCGTGAGCGTAGAAGTGGTTGATATTGTTGAGTATCCAAGACATTTTACGTGAGTCGTCGAGAACAATAACTCCACCAGATCCAGCCATTGAACCACAGGCGGCCAAGGTATCGAAGTCGAGCTGGATATCCCAGAAGTTGAGATCTTTGGCGTCTTCGCCTCTACCTATCTTGAAAGTTTCGTCACAACGGAGAATCTTAGATGATGAGCCACCAGGGATAACTGCCTTGAATGATTTACCGTCTTTAGGTCCGCCACAAACATCATGGAGAAGTTCGTGCATAGTCATCTTACCGACCTCAATTTCGTAATAACCTGGCTTCTTAACATCACCAGATACGCAGAGGATACGAGTTCCTGTGTTGCGATCTACTCCGAGCTTTGCGTATTCTTCACCGCCCATTTCTAGGATGTGTTTGACGTGGCAGAGAGATTCTACGTTGTTAACAATCGTAGGAGCCATGTAGAGTCCGAGCGCAGCAGGGAAGTATGGTGGCTTGATGCGTGGGTAAGGACGTTTGCCTTCTAGTGATTCGATGAGTCCAGTCTCTTCACCACAAATATAAGCAGCAGCTCCACGGTGAACCCAAATCTCAAGATCGAATCCTGATCCCAGGATATTCTTACCAACAAAGCCTTTTTCACGAGCTTCCTCAATCGCTTTTTCAATGGTGAGTGCAGCTTCAGGGAATTCCTCACGCATGTAGATGTAGGCAGTGTGTGCTCCTACAGCAAGGGCTGAGATAACCATGCCCTCGATAAGCTGATGCGGATCTTGGTGGAGGATGTATCTATCCTTGAATGTGCCCGGCTCAGATTCGTCTGCATTACAGATGAGATAAACTGGCTTAGTGTTCTTAGGTGGAATAAATCCCCATTTAACACCAGTAGGAAAGCCTGCACCTCCACGTCCACGGAGTCCAGATTTCTTGACCTCTGCAGTGATGTCAGAAGGTTCCATCGTGACCGCTTTTTTTAACTGATCGTAACCACCGTCTGACATATAAGTGTCAATAGATGTATTCCAGCCTTCACGGTCTATATTCTTAAAAATAAGTCGAAACTCACGAACGTGAGGCTCTTTACTAGGTAGATATTTGATGTCGCTCATGGCTAGTGTAAATTATGACTGGTATTTGTTGATAAGAGCCTGAGCATTCTCAGGCTTGATGTTCTCGTGGAAGGCGTCGTTCACAAGACAGACTGGACCAGACCCGCATGAGGCGAGACACTCGGCGAACTCTACTGAATAGACTCCACATGGAGAAACCACGATAGGGTGATGATGAGAAAGCTTTGAGCGGTCGATTCCAGTAATCTCACAGATCTTATCCATTAGTTCATAGGATCCTTCCATCGCACATGATAAGGTGCGGCAGACACGGTAATGAAATTTCCCCGGAGCCGACTGACGGAATCCAGGGTAGAAAGTAACAACTGAAACCACCTTCATCGGCTCAATTTCTAGTTTCTCAGCAATCCAAGCGATCGCTTCTTTACAAATAAACCCATGCTTATGCTGGACGATGTGAATGAGTGGGAGAACAGCTGACAGTTTGCTCTCAGGGTAGTGAGACATACGTTCGTCAGCCAGTGCTACGATATCATAGCTGACCTCGAACGGCGGAAAGTGCTGTTCACCTGGTGTGACTTCAGCAGTCACGTTGTTTTCTAAAATTTGTTGAGACATTTGGTTAAGTAGGAAAGTAGTTTATCTATCGCATTCGCCCATGACGAAGTCTAATGAGCCGAGGATCGCAGGAACATCTGAGACCATGGTGCCTTTGAGTAGCTCGGAGCAGATGGAGAGATTAACGAATGATGGACTACGGATCTTGAGACGGTAGGGAACGCCACCACCTTTTGAGTTAATGTAAAAACCAAGTTCGCCTTTCGGGTTTTCGTGGCCAAAGTAGACTTCGCCCACTGGAGCATCGATGCCTTGAGTTGAAACGATAAAGTGGTGGATCAGTTCTTCCATCGACATGAGGACACGTTCCTTAGCTGGAAGTGTGCTCTTAGGATCGACGATATTGACTGGACCTTCTGGTAAAGTATCGAGGACTTGTGTGATGATGCGGATCGACTGGCGCATCTCTTCCATGCGGACTTGATAACGAGCGTAACAATCGCCTTCTTCAGCGACTGGAACATCGAAATCGTATTGTGCATAACCAAGGTATGGTGAGTCTTTACGTAGGTCACGCTGACCACCAGATGCTCTTAGGTTAGGGCCTGTCATACCATATGAAATAGCATCATCTAGAGAGATGACACCGACATCACACATACGCTTCATGAAAATCTTGTTCTTATCGAGTAGTGCTGCAATTTCATCAATCTGTTCAACACATTCCTTGAGGAATTCTTTTACTCTGCCATCAAAACCTTCAGGCAAGTCACGGATCTGACCACCGATTCTTGTGTAAGAGGTGGTAAATCTAGCTCCAGTGAGTTGTTCGCAGAGGTTGTAGATTTTTTCTCTTTCAGTGAAGGTGTATAGGAAAACAGTCATTGCTCCGACGTCCATGGCGCAAACGCCGACTCCGAGCATGTGGGATGAGATACGTGCGAGTTCGCAAGCGAGGACACGGACAGCTTGACCACGAGGAGGAAGCTCCCAGCCCATGAGTTTCTCGACAGCGCAGGCGTAAGCCACGTTATTAGCGAGTGGTGCTAGGTAGTCGAGGCGATCAGTATAGGGGATAAACTGATTGTAGTGCATGTTCTCAGCAATCTTCTCATCACCACGGTGGAGGAACCCAATATCCGGTTCAGCCTTAGTAATAACTTCTCCATCTAATTCGAGGATAAGACGCAGAACTCCATGAGTAGCAGGGTGTGATGGACCCATATTGAGCACCATCTTGTCGCCAATCAGGTCTGTGGTTTCTGCTTGATAATGATCAGCTAGATTTGCTGCTTTTGTTACATTATCAGGAGCTTGGTAGTCAGTAGTAGTCTTCATAGATGAAATGATGGGCTATAAGGGCTGAATAGTATTCAACTTTCCATACACAGATAGACAAATTTTAGCCCATAGGTCAAGATGCTTGTGAAATATTTCACAAGCATTAATTAACTAACTATGTAATCCAAGAGTTAGTTAGGCACCAAAAAAGCGTAGTGAACCAAATAAATGATTCACCACGCTAGAAAATTGAACAAATTGGAATTGAATAATAGATGAAAAAATTAGCAACCACTGGCTTAGTTGTCACCGTCCTAAGCGCATTGACTGCTTTAGTCGTGGCTCAAGAAGGTGAAATCGAAACGAGTGATCTGGACATTACTATTGTGACTGGATCTAAAGTGAAAGAATCTATTTTAAAGTCGGCTTCGGTCGTGACTGGGTAGTATATTACTGATGATTGGAAGGTAAGTGGCAATTTGACTTGGCAAGATGGTAAGCAGAAGTAGCTAAGTGAAGTAGGTGGTTCTGTGACTGAGGATACCATCCGTAGGTTGTCTCCACTGGCTGGATCTGTATCGTTACGCTGGACGCATCCGAATGATCGATTCTGGTTAGAAGGCACTGTGCTAGGTTCCGCAACTCAGGATAATCTTGGTGCGGGAGATCTCCGTGATGGCGAGCGTGTCCCTACTAATGGAACTCCTAGTTACCTCATTGGATTTACTTTTTACTTTAGGATTAGAAAACCTGACTGATGAAGATTATCGAGTGCACGGATCTGGTGTGAATGAAACAGGATTTAATGCTGTGTTTGGTGTTAAATTCAGTTGGTAGTTCTATGGATTTGGTAGTTGTGACCCAGCTCTTGAAAAGAAATTCTGGATTTAAACTGTTTAGTCGTTATATTAACTCTTAACTAAGAGATTGATCTTCTTTCTTCTTAAGAGTAAATGATCAATGAGTTTTAAATACGAAACCCTATTATGACGATCATTAAAGATTTTTACGCAAACCAATTAAATAAAGTTGGTTATCTATTAGGTGCCGCCGCTGTGACTGGTCTAGTAATTAGGTGTTTCGCAGTAGCTGAGATCGAGGTTGCTGACACTACTGAGATAGAGTCTAAAGAATTATTGATAGGTGGAAAAAAGTTTTCAGAGTTATCGGATACTGAGGTAGTCCAGTTACTATCGGACGAAGACTATAAAATCCGCGAACTGGCATATAAAGCAGTTTGGTCGAAGGGTAAGGTTATTATACCGACTTTAGAGAGTGTGGTAGATTCTGATGATCCAGAACTTACGGCTAGAGCTTCGATGATTTTACGTAATATTCGCATTGGTATTTCTGCTGATACTCCTAAGCACATTGTAGAGATGGTCAAAAGATTCCAGGTCGATGGACTAGATGAGAAGGAAGACATTTTACAAAATCTGTATCGGGAGAAACAATACAATCAGATGCTTTTCATGCTCTCCGAGATGAAGAATAAGGATCAATCTAAACGACTCTATGAGCGTTTTGGCTTACTAGGTCATCTTGCCGCAAGGGAGTCACTGGCCCAAGACAATATTGATGGTGCATTAGAGTTGTTAGACATGGTGCCACAGACACCTGCAACTATGAGATCTAAGGCATTTATTCTATCTAGGTCTGGTAAGTTAGAGACTGAGCTAGAGAAGCAAACTAAGCGAAATCAACCTCAAAATGAAGGGTCTTGGCTTACGGCTCTAATGATAGAGCAAGACGACAGAAGTGAGCTCAAGTCTTATGCACAGAAGCATGATCTTGCTAACTTGTTAGGTTCTTTAGATCTTCTAGATGGGAAGA
>CBDHDV010000001.1:0-32987 GCA_965261175.1 Rubritalea sp.
AAGAAAAGGTGCCTCTAGAGACTTTTTACATATCATCTTAAAGCACACACAATAATCAACAAGCTGGTAATAAAAGTATCTGCACAGAAGAAAGGGGGGGAAAGTTATGACAGCTACAAATATGTGTTCAAATTTCGGAGGAAAATGGGATAGTCCTCACTTTTAAACAAGCCAGAGAATTTAGGCTTTTTAATTTAAGTTACAAAGAACACAAGTTGATGGCTTACAAGAGACTAATTATATGACTGGCTGGCAGGGTCTTAAATAACCTCTGCCAGCCACTTACAGGAAATGACAAAACAGGATATACAATACTATACACAGCTAAGAATGAAATATATAACAAATGTGTGACTTGTACTAGTAGTGTGACATAAGTTGGGCATTTAACACACTCCCTCTCACAGACTCTGTGGTTCGAGTTGACACGACAGGTCATGTTAGGTCGAACTCCAACATCTCCCCCTCGTTAAGGTAATGCCAGGGGTCGGCGTTCTTTCTCCTTTCTCTGTGTCACTACCATCTGGCCAGGACTGCCTGGAGAGACCATCAGCATTCTGGTACTTGGATCCGGGTCTGTTCTGCACCTTGAAGTTGTAGGCTTGAAGTGCTAGTGCCCAGCGCATCAGCCTCCCGTTAAGCTTGTTTGGTGTCTGCAGAGCTGCCAGTGCACGGTGGTCGGTTACTACTGTGAATGGTTTGCCGAGGAGGTGGATGGCAAAATGGTCAATTGCTTTTACTACTGCCAAACACTCCAGCTCCGAGGCACTATAGTTTTCCTCTGCCGGAAGTAGTCGTCTCGAGAAATATGCAATAAGTCGTTCCTCCCCATCTCTAATTACAGAGAGCACCACTCCCAGTACTTGCAGTGAGGCATCCATGTGTAGCGTGAAATGGTCGTCCTCCCGAGGTAGCCATAACATGTTGGAGGAACATAAGGTAGAGATAAGATATGTGAATGAACTGGTCATAATATTATCCCACACCAGGGAGGTGGGAGCCACCTTTTTCAGGGCATTGAACAATGGGCCTGCCCTCCTAGCGAAATCGGGGATAAACCTCCGGTTATAACTGGCCGTTCCCAGAAATGCTCTTAGGTCTTTCTTGGTCCTAGGTCTAGCAAAATCCCTGAGTGCCCTGACCCGTGCATCGGGAACTCTAACAAGCCCCTCCCCTACATCATGCCCCAGGTTGGATAGAGATCGAGCCCCCCAAACACACATTCGGGTTTAGCCGTTAGACCGGCTCTCCTAAACACTTTCAGTGTTTCCTCTATATGGTGGAGGTGCTCCTCTCATGTCCGGGAGTAAACAAGGACATCATCAATGTATGTACCCGTGTTCTCAGACTGGTCTGTTAGTGCCTCATCCATGCACCTCTGGAATGTTGCAGGGACATTCATCAGCCCAAAGGGCATTCTTGTAAAAATGAATTTACCCCATGGAGAACAGAAAGCTGTCTTGAGACCACTATCAGCTTGTAGGGGCACCTGGTAGAACCCATGGTTCATATCTAACTTAGATAACCAGGCGGCCTCCACGACATCATCCAGCTAGTCCTCTACTCGTGGCATTTGATATGGATCAGGAACAGTGGCCTGGTTTAGACGCCTGTAGTCTACACACAAGCGGATTGCACCACTAGGCTTCCTCACTGGCACTATTGGTGACGACCATGGACTTTGTGAGGGAACTAATATGCCCGGCCTGACAAGCCTTAGTACTTCCTCTTTTAATTCTGCCCTCCATCCAGGTGCAATTCTATATGGGTGGGACCGTATGGGTGGTGAATCACCAGTGTTAATTGTGTGGTGAGTTGATGACACTTTACCCAAGGCGATTGTGACAACATCCCGTACCCATCCTAGAGCTTCTGCAGCTCCATCTTTTGAAATTCTGACAATACAGACTTCCCCATCTTAACTTTACCCACAGGCTCCGATGTACCATCACTCCCTTCAGCAACCACAACCCGAAATAAATTGGCTGTGGGAGTCTTCCAAGGTTTAAGCCTGTTAATATATACAACTATGGTGTGTGACCATTTGTCTGGGACTGATAGCATGTATGGTATAGCTGATATGACTTTCTCCACCTCATAATGGCCATCCCAGATAGAGTCTAACTTCCCAGATAGGCAAGGAGTATGGAGCAACACCATTTCTCCAGGTTTGAATTCCCTGGCCATGGCCTTCTCGTCATAGCCCTGTTTCACGGAAGCCTTATACTTAGCCTCATTTACTCTTGCTACCTCATGCAGCTTAGTGATTTTTCTCTAAGGTCATTAACCCACTGGCAGGAGTTGGAAAAACTTAGTTCACCCTTTACCCAGCCCACCTTCATAGCCTCTAGTGGCACCCTCAAGGCCCGGCCATGAACTAACTCATACGGTGAGAAACCAGTTGCCGTGTGCGGGGTTGGCCTGTATGCGAGTAGGCAATACTTGAGCAGGCGGTCCCACTCCTCCCTGCCATCCTCCAGATGTCGGAGCATGCCTTTGAGGCAGCCATGCCACCTCTCTAATGCTCCATTCGTCTGGGTGTGGTGAGCTGTAGTTCTGAGCTTACTAATGTTCAGCAACCTACAGAGCTCTTGGTTAACTCGGCCTGTGAACACAGCTCCCTGATCTGAGAGGAGCTCTAAGGGTATGCCAGTGTGAGCTATAACGTCCATGAGTCCCTCGGCTACGGTAATGGCATCTACCCTCTTGATGGGCACACAGTAAGGATACCTTGTCCCCAGGCACATAACTGTGAGTATATATCTATGGCCTGCACTTGTCTTTGGTAAAGGTCCTACTAAGTCACATGCCAATCTTTGGTATGGGACACTTATTATGGGGGTCTCCACCATGGGCACCTTAGGTTGTAGTGGCCTGCCAGCTTTCTGGCATTCTGGGCAGGAACAACAGTAGCTCCTAGCATCCCTTCGCATCCCTGGCCAAGTGAAATACTGTCTCAAACTCCCAACCATTCTGTTGTGGGATTAATGGCCACCGGCTAGCCCCCTGTGGGCTATATTCAATACCTCTCTTCTCCTAGGTGTGGGAACAACCACCCTGGTCCATTCCCTTCCTGGGTCCGCTACATTGATGTGTACCAGAACACCTTCTGCATACACATAACCGTAAGTCTATTCCTTTCCTTTCTTCCTAAACTCAAGCAGACTAGCATCGCCTCGCTGCTGCTGAACTAGCACCCTTACCTCCTCCCTCCCCTTGCATAAGGCAGGGAGGGGCTGGTCACTCAATTCAATTCCCTCTCCTTCTAACCCTGTAAGACTCTCTGCCTCTACTTCAACCGAAGAGTCTTCTTCCACCTCATCCTCTTCCTCATCCTCAAATTTCTCTTCCTCATCCTCAAATTTCTCTTCCTCATCCTCAAATCTCTCTTCCTCATCCTCAAATTTCTCTTTATCATCCTCAAATATCTCTTCCTCCTCAACCCTTGCTCTTTCCTCACCCCAAGAACTGGTATTGGGGCCTACCACTACTTCTTTCACCTCCCTGTACCCATTTCCATTTGTGAACTGGTAAGGTATGGGGCTAGACTTAGCTGGCTTGTCTGGTATAGGGTCAACAAGGCTGGTAAAGGACTCGTTGGGCTCTGCACCATCGCTGGTATCAGCTGCCATATCTTTAGCCCACTCTTTCTTCTGTGCCTGGCTTTTAGCCCTAGTATTAGCATATACTTCAACTTGGGAGATTACTTCACACTTTGGGCCTATTGGCTTAGGGTTTAACACCTCCCTAGTAACCTCATGGTCTGTTCCCAACAGCACCTCAGGAGCCTCATCCTTTAGAGCAATAACCGTAAGGGATTGAGCTTTGCCGTCAAACTCAATTGACAAAACAGCCTCCCACTACTGGTAGTGTCCATATTTGCAAGAACTACCCTGATATTTTACGCTGTAAATTGCATAGGAGCGATAAATCTACCTGGTACTGCAGTCATATTTGCCCCAGTATTTAATGTACCTGGACAAGACATTCCATTCACCTTTCCCTCCCTCCTGCCTGCTGAGGGTTCTGGGTCAAGTGACCTAATGCGACCTGGCTTAGCTTCTGCCTCAGGGCATTCCCTCCGGATATGACCTGGTTTCTGCCATCCATAGCAAACTAAACCTTTGTCAACCTTCCCATGGCTAGGCTGAGCACTCTGGAAAACATACCTGCTCCCCCTTTGGCCATCTCCCAAACTACGCCCAGAAGGCTCACCCCGCCCCTACTTTTAGGAGGCTCACCCCGCCCCTACTTTTAGGAGGCTCACCTTCCCTCCCTGGTGTAGGCGTGTCCTTGCTCCAGCCCCATCCTTCTCTGGTTCAGCGCTGAGTTGGCTGCTGGTGTCCATCCGTCTGAGTCCTGAGCATCTTCTTCTTGTTGTAGTGGGATTTGGCATCCCAGAGCTCTTGGAGGGCTTCCATAGAGTGGTAGTGGGACTCTGTGTTGCACTGTCTGAGGTAAAGGAGAGCATCTGTGGAATAGGCACTCAGTAGCACTCCCTGGAATAGCTCCTCTGCTGCATCCTGTGGTGTAATTATATTCTGTCTTAGCCTTGCCACAGCTTGAACAATGGGTTGAAGAAAGCTTCTTGGTCCCTCTTCCAGCTTGGATTGCTTAGCCAGATTGTTCGCCTGGCTTGTTGTGGTGTTAGTCCAAGGCGCTCCAAGATGTCAGCCTTAAATTGGGCATAGGAAATGTCGCCATATGGAGTAATTTCATTATATATTGCAAATGCTCTTCCAGTTAGATACTTCCGTAAGGTGGGAAGCCAACCTGCTTCCTCGAAATCTCCTTCGTGCATTGCTGCCTCAAACGTCTTTAGGTAGGCTTCTGCATCCGTCTTGTCGTCCCACTTCTGCAGTTGCTGGCAGGTAGAGGGGCGTTTCCGATCAACCTTTTCCATGCGGTAAAGGGTTTTTTTCTCAGCCTCAATACGAAGCTCCTCCTCTCGTTTCCTCTCGTTCAGTGCGGCGAGTTCTTCTCCTATTTTTTTCATTTCTACTTGTCTCTCTTCCTTTTCTTGTTCATACTTCTCCGCTCTCTCCTGCTCCCGCTGCTGCATATCCTTGTTATGGCGGATAACTCTGTGAGTAGCTTAGCTTGTTCAGCTGCATCCTTCTCCCTTTGCTCTGCCTCTCTCTCCCACTTTAGCTGGCATAGCATTGCACCCTTCTCCCTTTGCTCTGCCTCTCTCTCCCACTTTAGCTGGCATAGCATTGCATCCTTCTCCCTTTGCTCTACCTCTTTCTCCCACTTTAGCTGGCATAGCATTTGGGTTCTCATGAACTTGTCCAATATGTCAGCTGTGGAGAGTTCTACATCCGATGGAGCTGTCTGCGTCCTTATGTTAGCCGAGGAAATATGAACCCGTACCTCGTTGCTGTACTCCAACCCGCTAGCTTCGAAGTTCTCCTCTGTATTCATCTGGGCGGATGAGCGAAAAAAAAAGTTAAGAATAAATGGTTCACTCACGGATATTGGTAGCGATCAGTGATGGCGATCTTCTTCTTGATGGAGTTTAAACCGCTGCCACCACGTGTCGAGGTTCTCTGTCTGATGAGTCCCCAACTTGGTAGTGCTGCCACCAGAGTCTCCCAGGCAGGTGCCGTTACTTAAACCAACCAGAGATTTTTGGCTTTTTAATGTTACAAAGAACACAAGCTGATAGCTTACAAGAGACTAATTATATAACTGGCTGTCAGCCTCTTACAGGAAATGACAAAACAGGATATACAATACTATACACAGCTAATAATGAAATGCACAGAAAACAGGCAACTATCCATAAGGTAATATAAATACAAATGTGTGACTTATACTAACAGTGTGACATAAGTTGGGCATTTAACACTCTCCCTCTTACAGACACTGTGCTTCAAGTTGACCCGACAGGTCATGTTGGGTCTAACCCAAACAGAGAGTATGCAAAGACTTTCCCATGGGCCACAACTTCGAGAAAGGGATCTTTTGCCTTCTGTTTGAAGTGCTCTTGTGATATATACCTTGGAAGAGGTGGTACTAGAGATCTCAGGAGACATCAGGAAACGAAATTACACAAACACTCAGAAAAAGATGGTGTGAGTGTATTGCTCTACAGTCCTGCTTTGGGCCAATTAGAGAGGTGTCTGTAATCCATGCAGAAGTACTCTTCGCATATTTCCTTGGTGAGCACCATCTTGCCTTTCAATTGGGAGATCATTGTACCAAACTATTCAAGTTGATGTTTCCTGATTCTTCTATCTGTGCTGAAAGTTATTACCCAGGATTGTTGGAAAACCATTTCCGCAGCAGTTAGATGGACTAAATACTTCAGCAACCAAACTGATGAGACATCTGATATTACTGTTGCACAACAAGCTGCTATTATGCTTCGATTCTTCGATAACACCCAAGGACTGGTGAGATATGTCTTATTTGCCCTAGAGAGTGTAGAGAGGGCAACTGCAGAGCTGCTATTTAATGTAATCGATAAGCATTTTCAAGAATCCACTACCCTCCTTATGATAATCTTGTCGGATTAGGTACAGATGGGGCCATAATGTTGGGAGTACGAAATTCAGTGATGTCACGGTAACGATGTAAGCAACCAGCTTTAGTTGCTCTTCATTGTCATTGCCACATAGCAGCACTAATAGCAAATGAGGCCTGCAAAATCTTGTCTGATGAATTTGAAGATCTGACAACCTATGTATGGTATTATTTCCAGAAGAGCCCAAGGGGGCTGCTATAGTTTGAAGAATTTCAGAGTTTTGTTGGATGCAAGCCACACAAGTTGTTAAAAGCATGCCAAACATGATGGCTCAGCCTGAAGCTTGTGTAAATCATCTTATCGAGCAATATGAAGACTAACTCTCTTACTTTCGAAGTACTAAGGATAAGCAGGCAGTAGTGAGAAGAGTAAAAATTGTAATTGAAAAGCCTCTTACCAAGGCTTACTTGCTCTTTCTATGTCAGCATTACCAATTGTTAATTTCAACAGGTACATGCAGCAGCAATCTCCAATTCTTCATGTTTTCTACCAAGAGCTTGATGACTTAATACGAAAATTCTATTGCGGTTCATGAATTCTGAGTATGTGTGTGCTGCTGAACAACTCAGAAGAATATCTCTCTTTACACGAAGTTTTCATAGGTGGCTATTCCAACTGAAACTCCTTCCACAGTATGAGCACTGTTTATCTTTAGAAAGGTTCTCATGCGTTTTAATGTGTTGCTGCAAGTACTCAAGTTGAGTGAAATGTTGATGACACTTGAGACAAGTGAAGACTTGTGGATTAGCCATAGTACACTTTGAGCTGTGCTTCAAGTGGATACGAAATGAAGTTTCTTCTGAGAAAGATCCTCCACAGCCACGGCAACAAAAATTAGCAGTTGAGGCTGTAACAAGGAAATGACAATTATTATACAATGAATGTGCCTCAACAATTGGCGGTCCAACCTTCAATGTCTAAATCTATTCCTAGCTCCTTGCATACTTCTCCCCGTACCAGACCAGAAGTTCTGACTCTGGATATATGGTCTTAAATGTGCGGTAATAGATGCCGCCACAGTACTGGTATGCCAGTACGTTCTGTTCATCTTCATTTCTGGCACAGTTAACAAATCTCATCCAATTAGAGTGAGATGGGTCTTGTCCATCGATGACATATGGATCGACCCTTCATGTCTTATCTATATACAGGGGGGTGGTATCAACCGAGTGTAATTTGATTATAAGCATGAGGTATATATATAGCAGAGACGTGATGAGGGAGTAAAATTTGCCAATTTAGGTCATTAAAAGACATATCCACAAATGGACAGGAACACAATCGTGGGCATGGGATAGCTACCCATAGATGGAACTTCAATACAAGCACACCCCTCAAAACATACCCACTATATGGTATACTAGAACAATCAAACATATATTGGATTGCTATAGCAAAGACTCTAAAAGCTCAACAAATTAGTCCACCCTTTACCAGTTATTTTATCAATACCATCATTACACTCTTAGAAAGAAGCTAGTATTGGTCTATATGATTTGACTTCAGTGTATATCATTTATATAAGATGTATATTTAGAATATAGTATATATATATGATTTATACCAGCTACAGATTTAGAAGACAATGTTGCTCTTTTGAGAGACCATCTTTAATGTCGGAATGAAACTTACCCAAAACAGAAGCTTATTACTTAGCTAAAACTCACACCAGCAGCGTATTAAAGGCCAAATGGGTAGTTTCAGCTGATATTAGCTCCAAAAGTTACCAGGCATGCTTTGATTCCTTCGCTTAGGTAGAAAGCCAGCAGCGCAAAAAAAAAAAAAAAGAGAGTGATTAAATTCATCTCTATCCTTTTCTTTTCTTGTTTGTCATAATTTAAGTCCCAAGAAGACTCCAAATGCTCCAATGCACGTCCACAACTATTCCGGTTCTCAATCTAGTGAAACAAAACAAAACAAAATCATGAAGAAAAGTGTTAATAAGTATTGCTAAAACAACATGTTTGTACTAACATATTTCTTATGTTGATGATTCGTACCATTTTTTCGACGTTTTTAGACTGATTCTACTCAAACTTTATTTGTGTTTTTTATATAATTTTTTTTTTTAACTGTTCATATCATTAGAATACAATTGCAATAAGCTACAGATGGGTATAAGAATCAGCTCCATTGAAGTAAGCAAACAAAAGCTACGCATCTCTACAGCTTTCTATATCTGAAAAACTAACAGCAAAGAAATCCATCCAAGAGTGACTCCTTTCCCAAGCAAAAGGATTTAGATTGTTTTCCAGTAAGCATTAGTGTCTGTCCAGCCTTCCTTAGAAGAGCTTGTTGTCTGTCCAGCATTCCTCAGTAGAAGAGCTTCCCAGGAAGCATTGGTGTCTGTCCAACCTTACTCAGCAAAATAGCTTCCCAGTAAGCATTGGTGTCTGGCCGGCCTTCCTCAGCCGAAGAGCTTCCCAGTAGGCATTGGTGTCTGTCCAGCCTTTCTCAGCAGATTAGCTTCCCAGTAAGCATTGGTGTCTGTCCAGCCTACCTTAAGTAGAAGAGCTTGGTCCATGTCCAGCCTTTCTCAGCAGAAGAGCTTCCCAGTAAAAATTTGTGTCTGTCCAGTAAGCATTGCATCTGGCCAGCCTTCCTCAGCAGAGGAGATTCCCAGTAAGTATTGGGTGTCGGTGCAGCCTTCCTTAGTAGAAGAGCTTGGTGGCTGGCCAGCTTTCCTCACCAAAAGAGCTCCCAGTAAGCATTGGTGTCTGTCCAACCTTCCTCAGCAGAAGAGCTTCCCAGTAAGCATTGGTGTCTGTCCAGCCTTCCTCGGCAGAAGAGCTCCTGGTAACATTGGTGTCTGAGCTCCCAGAAAGCATTGATATCTGTCCAGCCTTCCTCAGCAGAAGAGCTTCCCAGTAAGCATTGGTATCTGTCCAGCCTTCCTCAGCAGAAGAGCTTCCCAGTAAGCATTGATGTCTAACCAGCCTTCCTCAGCAGAAGAGCTTCCCAGTAAGCATTGATATCTGTCCAGCCTTCCTCAGCAGAAGAGCTTCCCAGTAAGCATTGATATCTGTCCAGCCTTCCTCAGCAGAAGAGCTTCCCAGTAAGCATTGATGTCTAACCAGCCTTCCTCAGCAGAAGAGCTTCCAGAAGCTAATGTGAAGGCCAGAAGAGACACTTCTTGACAAAGTTGTGTTCAAGTAAGCCTTGTTAATTTTTTCACTTTTTGTGTGACTGTCTAACGGGAAGTGCATGGCAATGAATATATCAATGACTTTAAATATATATATATATATATTGTGACATATTTAGCGATGATGGCATATGCATTCAATCGGTTAAGTTTAGAGGTGGTGTGGTGCACCCATGTAGACAAATGATTAGAGGAGGTGTTGTGGTGCACACATCTAGACAAATGTTTAGAGGAGGTGGTGTGGTGCACACATGCAGACACAACCAGTTAGATGATCAGAATAGATGATCAGAAAATCACATACATTATAGTAGCAGCATGCAATTGTAAAGGTTATCTCACTGGTGGTGACCTACATGGGTGGCTACAGTTGACCACATCACCAGGTAAAGGGTCCTCTAAATATTTGTGGACAACAACACCTAGTCTACACTTGTTTACGACACTTTTGTTATGTTTTCAACGAGTTCAGCAAATATCCACCCAGACTAGACCACCCGGACTAGACTACCCGAGTAGACCACCCAGACTAGACTACCCAGACTAGACTACCCGGACTAGACTACCCGAGTAGACCAACCAGACCAGACCACCCAGACTAGACCACCTAGAGTAGACCACTAGACCACCCATACTAGACTACCCATACTAGACTACCCAGACTAGACTACCTAGACTAGACTACCCAGACTAGACCACCCAGCCTAGACCACCCAGACTAGACCCTCAGACTAGACCCCCAGACTAGACCACCCAGACTAGACCACCCAGCCTAGACCACCGAAGCTAGACCACCCAGACTAGACCACCCAGACTAGACCAACCAGACCACCGAAGTTAGACCATCCAAACTAGACCACCCAGACTAGACCATCCAGACTAGACTACCCAGACTAGACCACCAGACTAGACCACCCAGACTAGTTCACGCAGATTAGACCACCCAGACTAGACCACTAGACCACCTAAACTAGACCACCCATACTAGACTACCCAGAGTAGACCACCCAGACTAGACCACCTAAATTAGACCACCCATACTAGACCACCCAGACTAGACTACCCAGACTAGACCACCCAGACTAGACTACCCAGATTGGACCACCCAGACTAGACCACCCAGACTGGACTACCCAGACTAGACTACCCGGAGTAGACCACCCATACTAGACCAGCCCAACTAGACCACCGGAGTAGACCACCCGGAGTAGACCAACCAGACTAGACCACCCAGACAAGTCTACCCAGAATAGACCACCCAGAATAGACCACCCAGACTAGACCACCCAGACTGGACCACCCAGAGAAGACCACCCAGACTAGACCACCCAGACTGGACTACCCAGACTAGACTACCCAGACTAGACTACCCAGACTAGACTACACGACTAGACCACCCATACTAGACTACCCAGACTAGACTACCCAGACTAGACTAACCGGACTAGACTAACCAGACTAGACCACCCAGAGTAGACTACCCAGACTAGACTACCCAGAGTAGACCACCAATACTAGACTACCCAGACTAGACTAACCAGAGTAGACCACCCAGACTAGACTACCCAGACTAGACCACCCGGAGTAGACTACCCAGTCTAGACTACCCAGACTAGACTACCCATAGTAGACTACCCAGACTAGACTAACCAGACTAGACCACCCACACTAGACTACCCCAACTAGACCCCCTGGAGTAGACCATCCAGACTAGACTACCCAGACTAGACCACCCATACTAGACTACCAAGACTAGACCACCCAGACTAGACCACCCAGAGTAGATCACCTAGACTAGATCACCCGGAGTAGACCAACCAGACTAGACGACCCAGAATAGACCACACAGACTAGACCACCCAGAATAGACCACCCAGACGAGACCACCTAGAATAGACCTCCCTGACTAGCCTACGCAGAGTAGACTACCCAGAGTAGACCACCCAGAGTAGACTACCCAGAGTACACTACCTAGACTAGACCACCCAGACTAGACCACCCAGAGTAGACTACCCAGACTAGACCACCCAGAGTAGACTACCCAGACTAGACTACCCAGACTAGACTACCCAGACTAGACCACTCAGACTAGACCACCCAGACTAGACCACCCAGACTAGACCACCCAGACTAGACCACCCAGACTAGACTACCCAGACTAGACCACCCAGACTAGATCAGCCAGAGTAGATCAGCCAGAGTAGACCACCGAGAGTAAACCACCTAGACTAGACCACCCATACTAGACCACCCAGAGTAGACCACCTAAACTAGACCACCCAGACCAGAACATCCAGACTAGACCACCCAGACTAGACCACCCAGACTAGACCACCCAGACAAGACCACCCAGACTAGACCACCCAGACTAGACTACCCAGACTAGACGACCAGGACTAGACCAACCACCAAGACCAGACCGCCCAGACTAGACCACCCAGACTAGATCAGCCAGAGTAGATCAGCCAGACTAGATCAGCCAGACTAGACCACCCATACTAGACCACCCAGACTAGACCACCCATACTAGACCACCCATACTAGACTACCCAACCCAGACTAGATCACCCAGAGTAGATCAGCCAGACTAGACCACCCAGACTAGACCACCCAGACTAGACCACCCAGACTAGACCACCCAGACTAGACCACCCAGACTAGATCAGCCAGAGTAGACCAGCCAGACTAGACCACCCATACTAGACCACCCAGACTAGACCACCCAGCTAGTTCTTCCCCCCCTCCATTTTGCTGTAAGTAAACGGCCATTGAACAACTGTGGTATTTTCCCCTATAGAGCAGTGCTTGTGTAATGCTTGCCAAGATGTGTTCTTGTGTGCAGATATCAATGCTACCATCAGGAACATGAAAATCACATGTGCAGATATATCCTGTATCATCCCCAAAGAATTATATATCAACCTGCCACAGCTCAGTGTATGTTTTGAGCACTGACAGATGATGATGAAGGCATACATCACTCACCTCCCACGCATAGGCAGTATTGTAAAGGTCCCCCATATCTTCCCGGGCCACTTTCCTGCCTTCATAAGGTCCAACTCGCACACCTTTATTGATGCGAGAGACAGCAAAGACTCCTAGTCCGGCCCCAGGGATCACCGAGGGTCGGACAGTAAGTTGTGCTGGCACAGGTAATTGCGTGTAGACAAGAGAGGCCTTATCATCTCCAGCTGTGGGATCCAGCTCAGAGAGAGGACCGTGCACAGGGCGCTCCCCATGATACAGCTCGTTACCGTCATCACAGACTATTAGAAGGGTTTTCATAGAACATGGCCAGAGAGTAACATCTGCAACTTACATAAATATTCATCTTCATCCGAGAGGACGTCTTCTTCATATTTCTTGTTACCAATAGTTGCAAGCCACAAGCTTCTTCTGGTGCTATAGTTGTGTACCTCACATATTTGCCTGCAGAGCATTACAATGAATAAACCAGCACGATGGCACCAACATTACTGCCAACAATCATTGAACACTCCCTCCGCTCAATGGTGACCTTAAACCAACTTACACGTCTTGTTCTGTGAACCGTGTGAACTCTGTCTCATCATCCAATGTTTCTTCAGGGAACAAGCCGTCACTATTCCTACTATCATGACCACCATCATTGCCCACCAGACCGTGAGTGCAGCCATTAGGCATCTCCAAATCTTCAACACTAACGGCTTTAAACTCTTCTTTATCAGAGAGGTCTGAGTTAAACATCTCTGGCAATGTAACCTCCAGCAGAGATGATGTCCCCTGACATGTAGATCTCTTACCACTTCCTCGTGCAGAGGTTCTGTGCCTCTTCTTGTAACCAACAACACATCTTCTCTCCACCACCTCTTCCTACCACACACACACACACACTAATTATTGTGGTACATATTGCCCTGAAGGCTGGTTCACAATATGCCACAAGGCTATTACATCTCATTGCGTTGCTTGAACATCTATTCAGAATATGCGGTGTGATGTATTCACTGTTCATAATATCACACAAAAATGATGTCTAGTTTTGGCATACAGTGAACCAAAAGCCTTTCGATGTCTAAATTATAAGCGATAGCATTCATCAGTTGCCTACTTGTGTTGTCATTGGAGGTGACAGGAGAAAAAAGCATAAAAATATTATACCCACACAAAACATATTTGACAAGCATAGTGCAGCTGATTGCTAGAATGGGACCTAAGGCATAGGACTAGGTAAAATAGGCTATAATCAAGGGTGGGTCCATAACTTCTTCCCTGTGTCTCCATACATGCAATTTTAGCCCAAAAGATATTTATCTGAGTGCTTAGACCAGGGATGGGAAAACCTTCTGACTGGGGGGGGGGCCACAATGAGTTCTAAAATTTGACAGGGGGCCGGGATATGAGCAGATAGAAGTAGTGTTTGTGTTAACTATAATAAAATCATTTAAAAACAATACATAAAGGCTTAGCCTCAGATTGCAAACCTTTTCTTAAGTAAACTTCATTTATATAGCACTTCTTACAGATAAAAATCACAAAGAGCTTTACAAGATAAATATGCACTAGAAACAAAAATAAAATGGCAATAACAGGAGCAATTTTAATAAAACAAAAACAAGACAGGGGGGTCTATCCCATTTTCCTCCGAAATTTGCACATTTATTTTGTACCTGTCATAACTTTTTTCCCCTTTCTTCTGTGCAAATAATTATTATACCAGCTTGTTGCTTATTGTGTGTGCTTTAAGATGATATGTAAAAAGTCTCTATACGCACTTTTTCTTAGAAGATATAGCCAAACACGCAAGGGTCATTAAAAAAATAGCACCTCCCAAATGGTAAGAGGTCTAATTACCAGGCGCCTTGAGCTACAGACCCCAAACTTCCTGTGTGGCTTGCTAACACCCTAAGCTGTGATATGGCTGAATCACAATTACAACGGTGAAGTGTTGAATAGATATGAGACACTTTATTTCCAACCTTGCCAAAAACCTCGGAAAATCTGTGACCCCGCCTCTTCTAATCACCATAACTCAACATTGCTTCCCCGTGTAAAAAATATATATTTTTTTTAAATTTTCAAAAATTTTCTTAGTCATATCACAGCTGAGGCTTGTGGGAAGCCACAATACAAGTTTGGGGTCTGTAGCTCACGGGTGGGGGGGGGGGGGGGCCTTGGAATTAGAGGATTTGCAAATTAGGAAGTGCCATTTTGTGAGTGACCCTTGCGTGTTTGGCTATATCTTCTAAGAAAAAGAGCCTATAGAGACTTTTTACATATCATCTTAAAGCACACACAATAAGCAACAAGCTGGTATAATAATTATTTGCACAGAAGAAATGGGGGGAAAGTTATGACAGGTACAAAAAAAAATGTGCAAATTTCGGAGGAAAATGGGATAGACCCCCCTCCTTGGAGGAGGGCTTATTGCACGAATTACTTCCTCTTCTTTGTATTACACAGAAGTGAAACAGCAATTTCAGTGGGAACAGTTTTGTTGGTCTCTCGTTTTAGCCAGTGAATCAAAGTCTGTATTTATTTTTGTTGTGGCAATTCTCAGGGTAGATTTGAGGTGTTGGTCAGTTAACTTGATCTGTGACGAGATTTGTTGATGTTCATAACGCTGAACGTCTGCTCACACACACAAGTCGAGCCAAACAACGCCAGCATCTTCTGTACTGTCCTCCTACGGTTTGGAAATGTAGCTTCGTTGAGTGAAGCTTAAAGTCATTCAGTTAGAGTTGAACTTCGCCTAAAAGACGGAGTCAGACTGAAAATCTATCAGTTCCAACTGCAACTCAGGTTGTGCAGTTTCAGGGTCTTGTGATAGAGGACAGGACACCAGCTGAAGTGAATTGCCAGTTTTTTCAAAGTCAGAGAACCGACGGCAGAATTCTCCATGCAGGTCTTCCAGTGATTTGCCGTATTCCTTTGCATTTTGGGTGGCCTCTACCTGCATGGCTAGTGTGGGCGTGGCTAGTGTGGGAAAATGAGCAAAAGATTTGTTTGAAATTTGCCTGGAGAATAAAGTCAGCTTGGACTTGAAGGCTCTCACATTTGTGTGCATGCCATGCACAAACTGCTCTTTCCCCTGTAGCTTCACATTCAGCTCATTCATGTGGTAAAATATGTCTACAGCAAACGCAAAATCACAAAGGCAGTTCTTATCGCTGAGCCCAGGAAATTCGTCAGATTTCTCCACTAACTCCAAAAAATGCGCTGATCTCAACTTTGAGCTCCCACACTCGTTGAAACACTTTGTCCAAACATAACTAGCGGACACGAGAGTGGTAAAGTAAGTCCTGGTGATCTGCTTCGGTTTCCTCTAAGAACGAAATAAACTGACGGTGCTAAAGTCCCCTTGCATGAATAAAGTTAACAACTTTTACAACTGTATTCACAACATGATTAAGGGGGGAATAAGCCAGAAACAACCGAAATTTGAACACATATTTGTAGCTGTCATAACTTTCCCCCCATTTCTTCTGTGCTGATACCTTTTATACCAACTTGTTGCTTATTGTGTGTGCTTTAAGATGATATGTGAGATGTCTATAGAGGCACCTTTTCTTAGAAGATACATCCGGCAAGGGTCACTCAAAAAATTGTACTTCCTAATCATGGCAAACATAACTCCAAGGGCCTTGAGCTACAGACCTTTGTGGATTGCTAAAACACATAGTTGTGATATTGTGGTTTAATTTATTTATTTATTTTTACCTGAAGCATTCCAAGTTATGGTGATAAAAAAATGTGCCTGTAGAGACATTCAACATATCATTTTAAAGCACACAGAATAAGCAACAATATGGAACTAAAGTTACTGCACAGAGGTAAGAAAAAAGGTTTGGTGGTCTAAAAAAATGTTACAACTTACAAAAGTGTCGACACAGAAGAAAGGGGAAAAACATTATGACAGCTACAAATATGTGTCCAAATTTCGGAGGTTTCAGGTACAGTCCCCCTCCCCCCTCCCCTTGAGGCAAGGGCACTGAGAACTTCTGATAGGAGATAACTGCATGATGCACCATTATGAATAGCCAAAAGGGAGTATATACCATATGCCCCAGCATTTCCAGGTGACTCGTATGACTGTGAAAGGGTTTGTAACAATGGAGGCAATTCCTTCCAAATGGCCTTAACACAACGCTCATGTGACAGCCACCTAGTGTACTTGGCTTCAACATCTTCAGCTCAGGAAAACCAAGGACAGCCTGGATGCCCTTCAATGCCTCTGCTTTTGGGAGGAAATAATAAAACAACTGCCAACCGCTGGTCATGGTTCCAAAAATATCCTTGTCTCCTTCACTGATGCAGCTGCCTGAATTGAAAAGCAAGCTGTAACCTGTAACAAGAACAGTGGATGTAGTAAAGGCTGTCTGAATTCACTTATGAAACTCCAATTATCTTCCCAGCAAATGTAGCAGCACCATCATATCCTTGGACAATCAACTTTCTTAGATCAAGCTGCTTCTGCTGTAAGAAGGACTGTAAAGCATCTGCGACAGTACCGGCAACTGTAGAACAGACATGAAGTACCGTTAAGAAGTGCTTCTCTGGTTTTCCATTATCTAACCATCTGCCGCAGATGGATAGCTCTTCCTGAGTACTGATGTCCTGGCACTCATCTGCTAAGATGGAAAAGTTGGGGCTCTCTTGGAGACTACACCTGAAAAAATTTGGGGGGAAAAAATTGACCACAATTTTTACCTGTCATAACTTTTTTTCCCTTTCTTCTGTGCAAATAATTATTATACCAGCTTGTTGCTTATTGTGTGTGCTTTAAGATGATATATAAAAAGTCTCTACATGCATCTTTTCTTAGTAGATATATCAAAAAACGCAAGGGTCACTCAAAAAATGGCACTTCCTAATTTGTGGCAAAGATAACTCAAAGGCGCCTTGAGCGACGCGCCCCCAAATTGGTCTGTGGGTAGCTAAAGCACTTAGCTCTGTTACTGCCGAGTCGGAATTTTTTTCCGGTGAACCCCCCCCCCCCCCGAGTTATGGTGTTGAGAAAAGGCGGGATCACAGAAATTACATGGGCGTACGGCAAATTTCTGTGATCCCGCCTCGTCTTAGCACCATAACTCAGGGGGGGTTCACCGGAAAAAAAATCCGACTCGTCAGAATCACAGCTAAGTGCTTTAGCTACCCTCAGACCAATTTTGGGGCGCACCAATTTTGGGGCGCGTCGCTCAAGGCGCCTTTGAGTTATCTTTGCCACAAATTAGGAAGTGCCATTTTTGGAGTGACCCTTGCGTGTTTGGCTATATCTACTAAGAAAAGATGCCTATAGAGACTTTTTATACATCATCTTAAAGCACACACAATAAGCAACAAGCTGGTATAATAATTATTTACACAGAAGAAAGGGAAAAAAGTTATGACAGCTACAAAATGTGGTTATTTTTTCCCCCAAATTTTTTAAGGTGAAGTCTCCCCGCTATATCAATTGTTTCAATCAACACCCTAGCACTGAATCTTGATGTGTAGTACTGAGCATTAGAATTCAGTGGTTCTCAAACTTTCCCAGCTGAGGCCCTTTTTTAGACCAGGCCACTTGGAGGTCTGCCCCCATGTATTAAAAATAAACAACATGTAATAAACCATATTTCACTATTTAACTACTACACAATATACATGTAGGACTACATGCTGGCCACAAGATACTGTGAGTTAGTGCCTACTTGTATGGCTTGAGACTCCCCTTGACCTGGTCTGAGCAATAGCTACATGTTTGAGCATCTTGCCATTGAAACAAAAGATGCTGACTCTCTGTTACTAGGTACATGGATGTTTCTCTTCCAAAAATAGTTAAACAGGTAAATGTGAAGTTGAAGCAAGTGTCATCTAAAATAGTGGGATACATGCTGGTTTCCAAGGCAACAATCCCCCACCTGCCAACCATAATGCAATGAAATTCCTCACCACTTCTCTGTCCACAGCTTCCTGCATTTCCAGGAATTCAGTTGGCAGCTCTGTGTACAGATTATACATAATAATAATACATTTGCATATTTGCTCATTGCATTAGTGCATAGTACACAGCAGATGTTCCTCTCACTTGTCTTATGTCCAATATTGGATGTCTGTACTTCCATCCAGGGCTCCCAGTCCGAGTCACTCTCTGATGCTGACCAATGCTTTCTCTTTTTCTTCCTCTTCCTTCCACGACTACCTCCTGCTCCCTGTGTTCTGCCACTGGTCCTAGTCTTGCCTCTAGTGATGGGTCTTCCGGTCTTACCAAACTCACAAACTGGCAAACCTATTTGTGATAATGTACACTCATATTCAATAATATTATAACATTATTACAATAGTCCTATCTATATTACTAATTATATTATAACTGGTCCAAAAAACGAAAATTACCTGAATATATTATTATTTCCTCGCTACTCAAGAATGCCGCGGGAGGTATACTGATGACTTATCTAGCTTTATAAGGAAAAACAACATACTAAATGTATCCTTTCAGTTTTCATATGCTTAGATGCTTCATGAACCTTCCACTCTTTTCAAAGAGCAAATTATCAGACCTGCTGAACTGAGAGAGCTAATTACCAAGATGATATTAGCAAAGACATGAGAATTAAAGTAGATATCGTGTTGTGGGTCGTAGGAGGAGGGTAACTAAAAATGAACAATTGCCCAGACAAAAATATACAATAAGTAATAATATAATGACTAGAGCATGCTCATTTCTTAAACCTATGTAGGGACAATTTTATATTTCTTTTTTTTAACTATTATATTGGTGTCATTAATTCATTGGTACCATTAATATATTGGTTAAAGGAGGGGCTGTGGTTTATCTTTCCTTTCTTCATGCTTCCATCAATGGTTACAACTCACTTTTTCATGTTTATATCATTTTGTTCGTTTGTTATTCAATAGTTGAGCAGTCGTGATGTCATGAGCTAGTCCAGTTCAGCATTAGTCTCCATGTCTGAGCTTCTGAGACCCCAGCATAAGAATTGTCTCTCGAGAATTTTTATTATAGACACGGTATTTCTTAACCAGGCTGTTGCAAGCTGGTGCAACGTGTCATGGATATTAATCCCAAGAGGTTTCTATGGCTGTCCAAAGTTCAAAACCATTGCCCACCTAATCCTAACACAGGCCCTGTAGCTCTAGCCAGTATTAATGAGAAAGAACTTTAACCTCTGGACTGTTTCACAAAAGAGTATGCTTCTCAGAAAACCAATTGCTTTTTGAATTCTTTCCTGAAAAACATGCAGTGCTGAATCATTTGCTGCTAGCACTATTTCAAACATCAAGACCAAGTCACTTCAAGTGACTATTAGTTTTCCATATCTATTTTGTATTCTCATTTATTAATAATTTTTAACTTGTCAAGTGGAACCCAAGGTTGACATACCCATTGAATGAAAGTATTCCCATTGAAGGTATATACTACAAGTATAAAAAAAGTTGTTTTAAAGTCAGACTGATAGCACCATCACGTTCCCCACTGCCTAGTCTTAGCACAAGATTAAAACAAAAGGTCAAAAGCTCTCGCTATGCCTCTAGCCAAGAACACAACAGCGCCTTTCAAATTCCTCCAGCCTTCAGCCTATGGGAGAATGCACTGCTGTGGGACAATTTTCTTAACAGTAATAATTGGTTGTAGCTAACAGAAACAATGAAATTTCGCACTATGAAATTCATTCAAACGAACAATTTTATAAGCCCAATAGTATTCAGGTATGACATAGTGCGAGCTACTTACCCAGGGTTTTCATCATCTCCTGGTTTTTCTTAACATTCTCCAGCCTCTTTTTTTCATAGTTGCACAATACTTCATCTGGCCTACTGCTACATTGGCTATCACGGTCACTGGAGGCGTCGCAGTTGATAGCCATCAGGCAATTAAGAAACCAAGCAGAATGAATATAACTTTTGTAGCAAAACTGTGGTACACACCTACACCAACTGCCTTCCAAGTTTCCTCGTGCTACTTCACGTGGGTGGGTGGGAGCTCGAGGTCGCTATTAGTAGTCCGAACAAGATCACGTGCACTCTGTTGCTGCCGAGTGGGAGGGGATAACATCTTTTTAAATCAGTAAATTTATATATTTATAAATAAACACAAAATCTGACGAACAAACAGTTTTGCCATAGTGTTGGATTTTATCCAAACTGTGTGGATTTTTGTCCCTTAAATTTTCTGTTTGGATTTTATCACTAAAAGTTTGGATTTTTCATCACTAGAAAATTGTTTGACATTTCATGCATCAGACCAGTGCAGCCTATTTCAAAACAACTCTCTGTGGTATTACCAGAGTGTGGTCATTTTGTGGTCACCTGGTCTGTTCATGTGGTCACTTGGTCTGTGGAGGAATATTCCTGCACTGTCCTGTGTTCACCCAGATCTGTGCAGGAATATGCCTGCAGAGGCAGAACTTTTTGATCTAAGTGCATGCTCATGCATGAGCTATCTGGTTGGGTATTTAAAGACTGATTTGTGCAAGAGTTAGAATCTTTAACAGTGAGTGTCAGAAAGAGTTAGCTGTGGCATCTTCAGAACCCAGTACTTCATGGTTACCAGAAGAAGATACTTTCAGAAGGTTTCTGATCTGATAATGAGGTTTCACAAATTGACATTGACAGTCAATTCTTTACATCTATCAGATCTTCAAAGTCTGCAAAAAAGTGATCGTGCGTCTATCGTAGACAGTGTCGAGGTTCTCTGTCTGATGAGTCCCCAACTTGGTAGTGCTGCCACCAGAGTCTCCCAGTCAGGTGCCCAAGGGGGGCTATCCCATTTTCCCCCGAAATTTGAACACATATTTGTAGCTGTCATAACTTTTTTTTCCCTTTCTTCTGTGCAGATAATTTTATTACCAGTGTTGCTTATTGTGTGTGCTTTAAGATGATATGTAAAAAGTCTCTATGGGCACTTTTTCTTAGAAGATATAGCCAAAAAACGCAAGGGTCACTCAAAAAAAGGCACCTCCCAAATTGCAAGATGTCTAATTCCCAGGCGCCATGTGCTACAGACACAAAATTTGTTTTTTGGAAAGCTAAACACCTTAGAGATATGGCTGAACCATAATTACAACGCGGTGAAGTGTTGAATAGATATTAGACACCTTATTTACAACCGCGCCAAAACCCACGGAATGTCTATGACCCCGCCTCTTCTAATCACCGTATCTCAGGAATGCTTCATGGTAAAAAATATTTTTTTCTCAGCCATATCTCAGCTTAGGGTGTTAGCAAGCCACAACACAAGTTTGGGGGCGGTAGCTCACGGCGCCTTGGAATTTGACATCTTGCCATTTGCGAGGTGCCATTTTTTTTTAGTGACCCTTGCGTTTTTGGCTATATCTTCTAAGAAAAGGTGCCTCTAGAGACTTTTTACATATCATCTTAAAGCACACACAATAATCAACAAGCTGGTAATAAAAGTATCTGCACAGAAGAAAGGGGGGGAAAGTTATGACAGCTACAAATATGTGTTCAAATTTCGGAGGAAAATGGGATAGTCCTCACTTTTAAACAAGCCAGAGAATTTAGGCTTTTTAATTTAAGTTACAAAGAACACAAGTTGATGGCTTACAAGAGACTAATTATATGACTGGCTGGCAGGGTCTTAAATAACCTCTGCCAGCCACTTACAGGAAATGACAAAACAGGATATACAATACTATACACAGCTAAGAATGAAATATATAACAAATGTGTGACTTGTACTAGTAGTGTGACATAAGTTGGGCATTTAACACACTCCCTCTCACAGACTCTGTGGTTCGAGTTGACACGACAGGTCATGTTAGGTCGAACTCCAACATCTCCCCCTCGTTAAGGTAATGCCAGGGGTCGGCGTTCTTTCTCCTTTCTCTGTGTCACTACCATCTGGCCAGGACTGCCTGGAGAGACCATCAGCATTCTGGTACTTGGATCCGGGTCTGTTCTGCACCTTGAAGTTGTAGGCTTGAAGTGCTAGTGCCCAGCGCATCAGCCTCCCGTTAAGCTTGTTTGGTGTCTGCAGAGCTGCCAGTGCACGGTGGTCGGTTACTACTGTGAATGGTTTGCCGAGGAGGTGGATGGCAAAATGGTCAATTGCTTTTACTACTGCCAAACACTCCAGCTCCGAGGCACTATAGTTTTCCTCTGCCGGAAGTAGTCGTCTCGAGAAATATGCAATAAGTCGTTCCTCCCCATCTCTAATTACAGAGAGCACCACTCCCAGTACTTGCAGTGAGGCATCCATGTGTAGCGTGAAATGGTCGTCCTCCCGAGGTAGCCATAACATGTTGGAGGAACATAAGGTAGAGATAAGATATGTGAATGAACTGGTCATAATATTATCCCACACCAGGGAGGTGGGAGCCACCTTTTTCAGGGCATTGAACAATGGGCCTGCCCTCCTAGCGAAATCGGGGATAAACCTCCGGTTATAACTGGCCGTTCCCAGAAATGCTCTTAGGTCTTTCTTGGTCCTAGGTCTAGCAAAATCCCTGAGTGCCCTGACCCGTGCATCGGGAACTCTAACAAGCCCCTCCCCTACATCATGCCCCAGGTTGGATAGAGATCGAGCCCCCCAAACACACATTCGGGTTTAGCCGTTAGACCGGCTCTCCTAAACACTTTCAGTGTTTCCTCTATATGGTGGAGGTGCTCCTCTCATGTCCGGGAGTAAACAAGGACATCATCAATGTATGTACCCGTGTTCTCAGACTGGTCTGTTAGTGCCTCATCCATGCACCTCTGGAATGTTGCAGGGACATTCATCAGCCCAAAGGGCATTCTTGTAAAAATGAATTTACCCCATGGAGAACAGAAAGCTGTCTTGAGACCACTATCAGCTTGTAGGGGCACCTGGTAGAACCCATGGTTCATATCTAACTTAGATAACCAGGCGGCCTCCACGACATCATCCAGCTAGTCCTCTACTCGTGGCATTTGATATGGATCAGGAACAGTGGCCTGGTTTAGACGCCTGTAGTCTACACACAAGCGGATTGCACCACTAGGCTTCCTCACTGGCACTATTGGTGACGACCATGGACTTTGTGAGGGAACTAATATGCCCGGCCTGACAAGCCTTAGTACTTCCTCTTTTAATTCTGCCCTCCATCCAGGTGCAATTCTATATGGGTGGGACCGTATGGGTGGTGAATCACCAGTGTTAATTGTGTGGTGAGTTGATGACACTTTACCCAAGGCGATTGTGACAACATCCCGTACCCATCCTAGAGCTTCTGCAGCTCCATCTTTTGAAATTCTGACAATACAGACTTCCCCATCTTAACTTTACCCACAGGCTCCGATGTACCATCACTCCCTTCAGCAACCACAACCCGAAATAAATTGGCTGTGGGAGTCTTCCAAGGTTTAAGCCTGTTAATATATACAACTATGGTGTGTGACCATTTGTCTGGGACTGATAGCATGTATGGTATAGCTGATATGACTTTCTCCACCTCATAATGGCCATCCCAGATAGAGTCTAACTTCCCAGATAGGCAAGGAGTATGGAGCAACACCATTTCTCCAGGTTTGAATTCCCTGGCCATGGCCTTCTCGTCATAGCCCTGTTTCACGGAAGCCTTATACTTAGCCTCATTTACTCTTGCTACCTCATGCAGCTTAGTGATTTTTCTCTAAGGTCATTAACCCACTGGCAGGAGTTGGAAAAACTTAGTTCACCCTTTACCCAGCCCACCTTCATAGCCTCTAGTGGCACCCTCAAGGCCCGGCCATGAACTAACTCATACGGTGAGAAACCAGTTGCCGTGTGCGGGGTTGGCCTGTATGCGAGTAGGCAATACTTGAGCAGGCGGTCCCACTCCTCCCTGCCATCCTCCAGATGTCGGAGCATGCCTTTGAGGCAGCCATGCCACCTCTCTAATGCTCCATTCGTCTGGGTGTGGTGAGCTGTAGTTCTGAGCTTACTAATGTTCAGCAACCTACAGAGCTCTTGGTTAACTCGGCCTGTGAACACAGCTCCCTGATCTGAGAGGAGCTCTAAGGGTATGCCAGTGTGAGCTATAACGTCCATGAGTCCCTCGGCTACGGTAATGGCATCTACCCTCTTGATGGGCACACAGTAAGGATACCTTGTCCCCAGGCACATAACTGTGAGTATATATCTATGGCCTGCACTTGTCTTTGGTAAAGGTCCTACTAAGTCACATGCCAATCTTTGGTATGGGACACTTATTATGGGGGTCTCCACCATGGGCACCTTAGGTTGTAGTGGCCTGCCAGCTTTCTGGCATTCTGGGCAGGAACAACAGTAGCTCCTAGCATCCCTTCGCATCCCTGGCCAAGTGAAATACTGTCTCAAACTCCCAACCATTCTGTTGTGGGATTAATGGCCACCGGCTAGCCCCCTGTGGGCTATATTCAATACCTCTCTTCTCCTAGGTGTGGGAACAACCACCCTGGTCCATTCCCTTCCTGGGTCCGCTACATTGATGTGTACCAGAACACCTTCTGCATACACATAACCGTAAGTCTATTCCTTTCCTTTCTTCCTAAACTCAAGCAGACTAGCATCGCCTCGCTGCTGCTGAACTAGCACCCTTACCTCCTCCCTCCCCTTGCATAAGGCAGGGAGGGGCTGGTCACTCAATTCAATTCCCTCTCCTTCTAACCCTGTAAGACTCTCTGCCTCTACTTCAACCGAAGAGTCTTCTTCCACCTCATCCTCTTCCTCATCCTCAAATTTCTCTTCCTCATCCTCAAATTTCTCTTCCTCATCCTCAAATCTCTCTTCCTCATCCTCAAATTTCTCTTTATCATCCTCAAATATCTCTTCCTCCTCAACCCTTGCTCTTTCCTCACCCCAAGAACTGGTATTGGGGCCTACCACTACTTCTTTCACCTCCCTGTACCCATTTCCATCTGTGAACTGGTAAGGTATGGGGCTAGACTTAGCTGGCTTGTCTGGTATAGGGTCAACAAGGCTGGTAAAGGACTCGTTGGGCTCTGCACCATCCCTGGTATCAGCTGCCATATCTTTAGCCCACTCTTTCTTCTGTGCCTGGCTTTTATCCCTAGTATTAGCACATACTTCAACTTGGGAGATTACTTCACACTTTGGGCCTATTGGCTTAGGGTTTAACAGCTCCCTAGTTACCTCATGGTCTGTTCCCAACAGCACCTCAGGAGCCTCATCCTTTAGAGCAATAACCGTAAGGGAATGAGCTTTGCCGTCAAACTCAATTGACAAAACAGCCTCCCACTACTGGTAGTGTCCATATTTGCAAGAATACCCCGATATTTTACGCTGTAAATTGCATAGGAGCGATAAATCTACTGCAGTCATATTTGCCCCAGTGTTTAATGTACCTGGACAAGACATTCCATTCACCTTTCCCTCCCTCCTGCCTGCTGAAGGTTCTGGGCCAAGTGACCTAATGCGACCTGGCTTAGCTTCTGCCTCAGGGCATTCCCTCCAGATATGACCTGGTTTCTGCCATCCATAGCAAACTAAACCTTTGTCAACCTTCCCATGGCTAGGCTGAGCACTCTGGGAAACATACCCGCTCCCCCTTTGGCCATCTCCCCAACTACGCCCAGAAGGCTCACCCCGCCCCTACTTTTAGGAGGCTCACCTTCCCTCCCTGGTGTAGGCGTGTCCTTGCTCCAGCCCCATCCTTCTCTGGTTCAGCGCTGAGGTGGCTGCTGGTGTCCATCCGTCTGAGTCCTGAGCATCTTCTTCTTGTTGTAGTGGGATTTGGCATCCCAGAGCTCTTGGAGGGCTTCCATAGAGTGGTAGTGGGACTCTGTGTTGCACTGTCTGAGGTAAAGGAGAGCATCTGTGGAATAGGCACTCAGTAGCACTCCCTGGAATAGCTCCTCTGCTGCATCCTGTGGTGTAATTATATTCTGTCTTAGCCTTGCCACAGCTTGAACAATGGGTTGAAGAAAGCTTCTTGGTCCCTCTTCCAGCTTGGATTGCTTAGCCAGATTGTTCGCCTGGCTTGTTGTGGTGTTAGTCCAAGGCGCTCCAAGATGTCAGCCTTAAATTGGGCATAGGAAATGTCGCCATATGGAGTAATTTCATTATATATTGCAAATGCTCTTCCAGTTAGATACTTCCGTAAGGTGGGAAGCCAACCTGCTTCCTCGAAATCTCCTTCGTGCATTGCTGCCTCAAACGTCTTTAGGTAGGCTTCTGCATCCGTCTTGTCGTCCCACTTCTGCAGTTGCTGGCAGGTAGAGGGGCGTTTCCGATCAACCTTTTCCATGCGGTAAAGGGTTTTTTCTCAGCCTCAATACGAAGCTCCTCCTCTCGTTTCCTCTCGTTCAGTGCGGCGAGTTCTTCTCCTATTTTTTTCATTTCTACTTGTCTCTCTTCCTTTTCTTGTTCATACTTCTCCGCTCTCTCCTGCTCCCGCTGCTGCATATCCTTGTTATGGCGGATAACTCTGTGAGTAGCTTAGCTTGTTCAGCTGCATCCTTCTCCCTTTGCTCTGCCTCTCTCTCCCACTTTAGCTGGCATAGCATTGCACCCTTCTCCCTTTGCTCTGCCTCTCTCTCCCACTTTAGCTGGCATAGCATTGCATCCTTCTCCCTTTGCTCTACCTCTTTCTCCCACTTTAGCTGGCATAGCATTTGGGTTCTCATGAACTTGTCCAATATGTCAGCTGTGGAGAGTTCTACATCCGATGGAGCTGTCTGCGTCCTTATGTTAGCCGAGGAAATATGAACCCGTACCTCGTTGCTGTACTCCAACCCGCTAGCTTCGAAGTTCTCCTCTGTATTCATCTGGGCGGATGAGCGAAAAAAAAAGTTAAGAATAAATGGTTCACTCACGGATATTGGTAGCGATCAGTGATGGCGATCTTCTTCTTGATGGAGTTTAAACCGCTGCCACCACGTGTCGAGGTTCTCTGTCTGATGAGTCCCCAACTTGGTAGTGCTGCCACCAGAGTCTCCCAGGCAGGTGCCGTTACTTAAACCAACCAGAGATTTTTGGCTTTTTAATGTTACAAAGAACACAAGCTGATAGCTTACAAGAGACTAATTATATAACTGGCTGTCAGCCTCTTACAGGAAATGACAAAACAGGATATACAATACTATACACAGCTAATAATGAAATGCACAGAAAACAGGCAACTATCCATAAGGTAATATAAATACAAATGTGTGACTTATACTAACAGTGTGACATAAGTTGGGCATTTAACACTCTCCCTCTTACAGACACTGTGCTTCAAGTTGACCCGACAGGTCATGTTGGGTCTAACCCAAACAGAGAGTATGCAAAGACTTTCCCATGGGCCACAACTTCGAGAAAGGGATCTTTTGCCTTCTGTTTGAAGTGCTCTTGTGATATATACCTTGGAAGAGGTGGTACTAGAGATCTCAGGAGACATCAGGAAACGAAATTACACAAACACTCAGAAAAAGATGGTGTGAGTGTATTGCTCTACAGTCCTGCTTTGGGCCAATTAGAGAGGTGTCTGTAATCCATGCAGAAGTACTCTTCGCATATTTCCTTGGTGAGCACCATCTTGCCTTTCAATTGGGAGATCATTGTACCAAACTATTCAAGTTGATGTTTCCTGATTCTTCTATCTGTGCTGAAAGTTATTACCCAGGATTGTTGGAAAACCATTTCCGCAGCAGTTAGATGGACTAAATACTTCAGCAACCAAACTGATGAGACATCTGATATTACTGTTGCACAACAAGCTGCTATTATGCTTCGATTCTTCGATAACACCCAAGGACTGGTGAGATATGTCTTATTTGCCCTAGAGAGTGTAGAGAGGGCAACTGCAGAGCTGCTATTTAATGTAATCGATAAGCATTTTCAAGAATCCACTACCCTCCTTATGATAATCTTGTCGGATTAGGTACAGATGGGGCCATAATGTTGGGAGTACGAAATTCAGTGATGTCACGGTAACGATGTAAGCAACCAGCTTTAGTTGCTCTTCATTGTCATTGCCACATAGCAGCACTAATAGCAAATGAGGCCTGCAAAATCTTGTCTGATGAATTTGAAGATCTGACAACCTATGTATGGTATTATTTCCAGAAGAGCCCAAGGAGGCTGCTATAGTTTGAAGAATTTCAGAGTTTTGTTGGATGCAAGCCACACAAGTTGTTAAAAGCATGCCAAACATGATGGCTCAGCCTGAAGCTTGTGTAAATCATCTTATCGAGCAATATGAAGACTAACTCTCTTACTTTCGAAGTACTAAGGATAAGCAGGCAGTAGTGAGAAGAGTAAAAATTGTAATTGAAAAGCCTCTTACCAAGGCTTACTTGCTCTTTCTATGTCAGCATTACCAATTGTTAATTTCAACAGGTACATGCAGCAGCAATCTCCAATTCTTCATGTTTTCTACCAAGAGCTTGATGACTTAATACGAAAATTCTATTGCGGTTCATGAATTCTGAGTATGTGTGTGCTGCTGAACAACTCAGAAGAATATCTCTCTTTACACGAAGTTTTCATAGGTGGCTATTCCAACTGAAACTCCTTCCACAGTATGAGCACTGTTTATCTTTAGAAAGGTTCTCATGCGTTTTAATGTGTTGCTGCAAGTACTCAAGTTGAGTGAAATGTTGATGACACTTGAGACAAGTGAAGACTTGTGGATTAGCCATAGTACACTTTGAGCTGTGCTTCAAGTGGATACGAAATGAAGTTTCTTCTGAGAAAGATCCTCCACAGCCACGGCAACAAAAATTAGCAGTTGAGGCTGTAACAAGGAAATGACAATTATTATACAATGAATGTGCCTCAACAATTGGCGGTCCAACCTTCAATGTCTAAATCTATTCCTAGCTCCTTGGCATACTTCTCCCCGTACCAGACCAGAAGTTCTGACTCTGGATATATGGTCTTAAATGTGCGGTAATAGATGCCGCCACAGTACTGGTATGCCAGTACGTTCTGTTCATCTTCATTTCTGGCACAGTTAACAAATCTCATCCAATTAGAGTGAGATGGGTCTTGTCCATCGATGACATATGGATCGACCCCTTCATGTCTTATCTATATACAGGGGGGTGGTATCAACCGAGTGTAATTTGATTATAAGCATGAGGTATATATATAGCAGAGACGTGATGAGGGAGTAAAATTTGCCAATTTAGGTCATTAAAAGACATATCCACAAATGGACAGGAACACAATCGTGGGCATGGGATAGCTACCCATAGATGGAACTTCAATACAAGCACACCCCCTCAAAACATACCCACTATATGGTATACTAGAACAATCAAACATATATTGGATTGCTATAGCAAAGACTCTAAAAGCTCAACAAATTAGTCCACCCTTTACCAGTTATTTTATCAATACCATCATTACACTCTTAGAAAGAAGCTAGTATTGGTCTATATGATTTGACTTCAGTGTATATCATTTATATAAGATGTATATTTAGAATATAGTATATATATATGATTTATACCAGCTACAGATTTAGAAGACAATGTTGCTCTTTTGAGAGACCATCTTTAATGTCGGAATGAAACTTACCCAAAACAGAAGCTTATTACTTAGCTAAAACTCACACCAGCAGCGTATTAAAGGCCAAATGGGTAGTTTCAGCTGATATTAGCTCCAAAAGTTACCAGGCATGCTTTGATTCCTTCGCTTAGGTAGAAAGCCAGCAGCGCAAAAAAAAAAAAAAGAGAGTGATTAAATTCATCTCTATCCTTTTCTTTTCTTGTTTGTCATAATTTAAGTCCCAAGAAGACTCCAAATGCTCCAATGCACGTCCACAACTATTCCGGTTCTCAATCTAGTGAAACAAAACAAAACAAAATCATGAAGAAAAGTGTTAATAAGTATTGCTAAAACAACATGTTTGTACTAACATATTTCTTATGTTGATGATTCGTACCATTTTTTCGACGTTTTTTAGACTGATTCTACTCAAACTTTATTTGTGTTTTTTATATAATTTTTTTTTTTAACTGTTCATATCATTAGAATACAATTGCAATAAGCTACAGATGGGTATAAGAATCAGCTCCATTGAAGTAAGCAAACAAAAGCTACGCATCTCTACAGCTTTCTATATCTGAAAAACTAACAGCAAAGAAATCCATCCAAGAGTGACTCCTTTCCCAAGCAAAAGGATTTAGATTGTTTTCCAGTAAGCATTAGTGTCTGTCCAGCCTTCCTTAGAAGAGCTTGTTGTCTGTCCAGCATTCCTCAGTAGAAGAGCTTCCCAGGAAGCATTGGTGTCTGTCCAACCTTACTCAGCAAAATAGCTTCCCAGTAAGCATTGGTGTCTGGCCGGCCTTCCTCAGCCGAAGAGCTTCCCAGTAGGCATTGGTGTCTGTCCAGCCTTTCTCAGCAGATTAGCTTCCCAGTAAGCATTGGTGTCTGTCCAGCCTACCTTAAGTAGAAGAGCTTGGTCCATGTCCAGCCTTTCTCAGCAGAAGAGCTTCCCAGTAAAAATTTGTGTCTGTCCAGTAAGCATTGCATCTGGCCAGCCTTCCTCAGCAGAGGAGATTCCCAGTAAGTATTGGGTGTCGGTGCAGCCTTCCTTAGTAGAAGAGCTTGGTGGCTGGCCAGCTTTCCTCACCAAAAGAGCTCCCAGTAAGCATTGGTGTCTGTCCAACCTTCCTCAGCAGAAGAGCTTCCCAGTAAGCATTGGTGTCTGTCCAGCCTTCCTCGGCAGAAGAGCTCCTGGTAACATTGGTGTCTGAGCTCCCAGAAAGCATTGATATCTGTCCAGCCTTCCTCAGCAGAAGAGCTTCCCAGTAAGCATTGGTATCTGTCCAGCCTTCCTCAGCAGAAGAGCTTCCCAGTAAGCATTGATGTCTAACCAGCCTTCCTCAGCAGAAGAGCTTCCCAGTAAGCATTGATATCTGTCCAGCCTTCCTCAGCAGAAGAGCTTCCCAGTAAGCATTGATATCTGTCCAGCCTTCCTCAGCAGAAGAGCTTCCCAGTAAGCATTGATGTCTAACCAGCCTTCCTCAGCAGAAGAGCTTCCAGAAGCTAATGTGAAGGCCAGAAGAGACACTTCTTGACAAAGTTGTGTTCAAGTAAGCCTTGTTAATTTTTTCACTTTTTGTGTGACTGTCTAACGGGAAGTGCATGGCAATGAATATATCAATGACTTTAAATATATATATATATATATTGTGACATATTTAGCGATGATGGCATATGCATTCAATCGGTTAAGTTTAGAGGTGGTGTGGTGCACCCATGTAGACAAATGATTAGAGGAGGTGTTGTGGTGCACACATCTAGACAAATGTTTAGAGGAGGTGGTGTGGTGCACACATGCAGACACAACCAGTTAGATGATCAGAATAGATGATCAGAAAATCACATACATTATAGTAGCAGCATGCAATTGTAAAGGTTATCTCACTGGTGGTGACCTACATGGGTGGCTACAGTTGACCACATCACCAGGTAAAGGGTCCTCTAAATATTTGTGGACAACAACACCTAGTCTACACTTGTTTACGACACTTTTGTTATGTTTTCAACGAGTTCAGCAAATATCCACCCAGACTAGACCACCCGGACTAGACTACCCGAGTAGACCACCCAGACTAGACTACCCAGACTAGACTACCCGGACTAGACTACCCGAGTAGACCAACCAGACCAGACCACCCAGACTAGACCACCTAGAGTAGACCACTAGACCACCCATACTAGACTACCCATACTAGACTACCCAGACTAGACTACCTAGACTAGACTACCCAGACTAGACCACCCAGCCTAGACCACCCAGACTAGACCCTCAGACTAGACCCCCAGACTAGACCACCCAGACTAGACCACCCAGCCTAGACCACCGAAGCTAGACCACCCAGACTAGACCACCCAGACTAGACCAACCAGACCACCGAAGTTAGACCATCCAAACTAGACCACCCAGACTAGACCATCCAGACTAGACTACCCAGACTAGACCACCAGACTAGACCACCCAGACTAGTTCACGCAGATTAGACCACCCAGACTAGACCACTAGACCACCTAAACTAGACCACCCATACTAGACTACCCAGAGTAGACCACCCAGACTAGACCACCTAAATTAGACCACCCATACTAGACCACCCAGACTAGACTACCCAGACTAGACCACCCAGACTAGACTACCCAGATTGGACCACCCAGACTAGACCACCCAGACTGGACTACCCAGACTAGACTACCCGGAGTAGACCACCCATACTAGACCAGCCCAACTAGACCACCCGGAGTAGACCACCCGGAGTAGACCAACCAGACTAGACCACCCAGACAAGTCTACCCAGAATAGACCACCCAGAATAGACCACCCAGACTAGACCACCCAGACTGGACCACCCAGAGAAGACCACCCAGACTAGACCACCCAGACTGGACTACCCAGACTA
>CBDHDV010000002.1:0-41652 GCA_965261175.1 Rubritalea sp.
CGCCCCCGTCTTTAATCTGAACCAAACTACCGCTCATCGAAACTAATTTTTGGAAGGAGAGTCCAAATGGGTGTCGTCTAAAATGTGTTCAGCTTTGTCTCCTTTCTTCTTGACAAGTTAATCCAATACAACTCCAGAACAACCTAGTCACAGAACTATATAGTCCCAGTACCACCTCCGTAGTCCCAGTACCACTTAGCCAGTCCTAGAACTATAGACCACAGAAGTCCCGGACCTACGTAGTCCAAGAACCATCTAGTCTGATAACAACCTAGTCCCAAAAGTCCCAGGCATACGTAGTCCCAGAACTATATAGTTGCAGAACTATATGGTCCCAGACTTACGCAGTCCTAGCACCACAGTCCCAGAAGTATATAGTCCCACACTTACATAGTCCCAGCACCACAGTCCCAGAACTATATGGTCCCAGACTTACGCAGTCCGAGCACCACAGTCCCACATTTACATAGTCCCAGCACCACCTAGTCCCAGAACTATAAAGTCCCAGGCTTACGTAGTCCCAAAACTATATGGTCCCAGGCTTACCTAGTCCCAGAACTATATAGTCTCAGAACAATATGGTCCCAGACTTACGCAGTCCTAGCACCACAGTCCCAGAACTATATAGTCCCACACTTACGTAGTCCCAGCACCTCCTAGTCCCAGAACTATATAGTCTCAGAACAATATGGTCCCAGACTTACGCAGTCCTAGCACCACAGTCCCAGAACTATATAGTCCCACACTTACGTAGTCCCAGCACCTCCTAGTCCCAGAACTATAAAGTCCCAGTACAAGCCTAGCCCAGGACTATATAGTCCCAGGCTTACGTAGTCCCAGCACCACCTAGTCCCAGAACTATATAGTCCCAGGCTTACCTAGTCCCAGAACTATCTAGTCCCAGGCTTACTTAGTCCCAGAACTATATAGTCCCAGCACCACCAAGTCCCAGAACTATATAGTCCCAGGCTTACATAGTCCCAGCACCACCAAGTCCCAGGACTATATAGTCCCAGCACCACCAAGTCCCAGAACTATCTAGTCCCAGGCTTACCTAGTCCCAGAACTATATAGTCCCAGCACCACCAAGTCCCAGAACTATATAGTCCCAGGCTTACATAGTCCCAGCACCACCAAGTCCCAGGACTATATAGTCCCAGCACCACCAAGTCCCAGAACTATCTAGTCCCAGGCTTACCTAGTCCCAGAACTATATAGTCCCAGCACCACCAAGTCCCAGAACTATATAGTCCCAGGCTTACATAATCCCAGCACCACCACCAAGTCCCAGAACTATATAGTCCCATGCTTACATAGTCCCAGCACCACCTAGTCTCAGAACTATATAGTCCCAGGCTTACATAGTCCCAGCACCACCTAGTCTCAGAACTATATAGTCCCAGGCTTATATAGTCCCAGCACCACCTAGTCTCAGAACTATATAGTCCCAGGCTTACGTAGTCCCAGCACCACCCAGTCTCAGAACTATATAGTCCCAGGCTTACGTAGTCCCAGCACCACCTAGTCTCAGAACTATATAGTCCCAGGCTTACATAGTCCCAGCACCACCTAGTCTCAGAACTATATAGTCCCAGGCTTATATAGTCCCAGCACCACCTAGTCTCAGAACTATATAGTCCCAGCACCACCTAGTCTCAGAACTATATAGTCCCAGAACTATATAGTCCCAGGCTTACGTAGTCCCAGCACCACCTAAGTCTCAGAACTATATAGTCCCAGGCTTACATAGTCCCAGCACCACCTAAGTCTCAGAACTATATAGTACCAGGCTTACGTAGTCCCAGCACCACCTAAGTCTCAGAACTATATAGTCCCAGGCTTACATAGTCCCAGCACCACCTAGTCTCAGAACTATATAGTCTCAGAACTATATAGTCTCAGAACTATATAGTCCCAGAACTATATGGTCCCAGGCTTACATAGTCCCAGCACCACCTAGTCTCAGAACTATATAGTCCCAGCACCACCTAGTCTCAGAACTATATAGTCCCAGAACTATATAGTCCCAGGCTTACGTAGTCCCAGCACCACCTAGTCCCAGAACTATATAGTCCCAGGCTTACATAGTCCCAGCACCACCTAGTCTCAGAACTATATAGTCTCAGAACTATATAGTCCCAGAACTATATAGTCCCAGCACCACCTAGTCCCAGCATATAGTCTCAGAACTATACAGTCCCAGAACTATATAGTCCCAGGCTTACGTAGTCCCAGCACCACCTAATTCCAGAACTATATAGTCCCAGCACCACCTAGTCCCAGTATATAGTCTAAGAACTATACAGTCCCAGAACTGTATAGTCCTTAAACTACCTATAGACCCCAATTACACAAAGCCAAGCCTACAGTCCCATGCCTACATAGTCTCGGGACTATATACTATGTTACAAACAATCCCAGGGTTTTGTTTCTGTATAAACCTTCTTATTTCTTCTCATGTACACATATTATATATCACCTCCATTGAGTTGCCAGATCCAGACAGGTAGTCGCCAGGAGTGTCTCCAAGGTCAGTAAATGAGTACCGAGCAGGGATATCCCCAACACCTCCAACAGATGAGCAGGCAGTGGCAACACCCACTGTCATAGTGTCTGCAGGCAAAGCATGCACTACAGCGGAGGAAGGGATGATAGGGACATGGGAATGGCCTACAGAGGGTGCCACAGTCAGGTCTCCTGTTCCTAACACATCCTTCTCCTCATTGCAGGTAGCACAATCTACAAAAAGAACAAAAACTTTGAACTAATGTGGTAACTAAGGTGGTAACTAATGTGGTAACTAAGGTGGATAACTAAGGTGGATAACTTAGGTGGCTAACTAAGGTGGCTAACTAAGGTGGCTAACTAAGGTGGCTAACTAAGGTGGCTAACTAAGGTGGCTAACTAAGGTGGATAACTTAGGTGGCTAACTTAGGTGGCTAACTAAGGTGGATAACTAAGGTGGCTAACTTAGGTGGCTAACTTAGGTGGCTAACTAAGGTGGCTAACTAAGGTGGCTAACTAAGGTGGCTAACTAAGGTGTCCAACTAAGGTGTCCAACTAAGGTGTCCAACTAAGGTGTCCAACTAAGGTGTCCAACTAAGGTGTCCAACTAAGGTGGCCAACTAAGGTGGCCAACTAAGGTGGCCAACTAAGGTGGCCAACTAAGGTGGATAACTTAGGTGGCTAACTAAGGTGGCTAACTAAGGTGGATAACTAAGGTGGCTAACTAAGGTGGCTAACTAAGGTGGCTAACTAAGGTGGCTAACTAAGGTGGCTAACTAAGGTGGCTAACTAAGGTGGCTAACTAAGGTGGCTAACTAAGGTGGATAACTAAGGTGGCTAACTAAGGTGGCTAACTAAGGTGGCTAACTAAGGTGGCTAACTAAGGTGGCTAACTAAGGTGGCTAACTAAGGTGGCTAACTAAGGTGGCTAACTAAGGTGGCTAACTAAGGTGGCTAACTAAGGTGGCTAACTAAGGTGGCTAACTAAGGTGGCTAACTAAGGTGGCTAACTAAGGTGGCTAACTAAGGTGGCTAACTAAGGTGGATAACTAAGGTGGATAACTTAGGTGGCTAACTTAGGTGGCTAACTAAGGTGGCTAAGGTGGCTAACTAAGATGGCTAACTAAGGTGGCTATCTAAGGTGGCTAAAACACTCAACAATAATACCGATTTCTATTGATATCAAATGAACAAAATTTAAATACGTGAATATATTTCACATGGATATTTGTAGTTTCACAGCGGAATATTTTCTAAACACATTTTAAGTTTGAACTTCACAATCACTTGTGGCAGTTATCTGTGGCATTTCTGTTTCACATGGCGCTTCACTAGTGTACTTGAAACAAGTATGGACTTCCTGAACCCAGGGGTTCCTGTTAGCTGATACATAGCCTGGAGCTAACACTTCAGAATATAGAGAGAGTGATGGAGTCCAACAAAAGCGAAGACAGCGTGCTCTATCATTGTTTGGTGCATTATCACACACCAGCCTTGATGTGGTAGCCTCTCACACTGCAAGGCTTGACACACTCATACCTAGTAGCCTCTTCTCCAGCACCATACCACTCACTGCACGTACATTATGTAGAAATGTATCATTGTGAAATATATTTTTAACCATAAAACATTAAAATTAACATGAAAAAAATAAGGAAAAAATTTAAAGGAAAAAAGGAAAATTATGATAAAAACTATGATTTTGCAGGAGTAGCGCATGGATTACGAGCCAAGGCTACTTTCAAACCAGGTTTGTAAACAAGACCAGGCATTTAATCGAGGGCATTCATATAATCAATCCATGATCAAACATTTCCTAATCGGCTCAAGATTTGAGCACACCATGAAAGACTAAATGACGAGTGCTCAATGACAGTGTTGTTTAGGAAGGCTAGCCAGGGCAGCCATCACTAGTGCACACTGACAGTGTTGTTTAGGAAGGCTAGCCAGGGCAGCCATCACTAGTGCACACTGACAGTGTTGTTTATGATGGCCAGCCAGGGCAGCCATCACTAGTGCACACTGACAGTGTTGTTTATGGTGGCCAGCCAGGGCAGCCATCACTTGTGCACACTGACAGTGTTGTTTATGATGGCCATCCAGGGCAGCCATCACTAGTGCATACTGACAGTGTTATTTATGATGGCCAGCCAGGGCAGCAATCAGGCAAGCTATCAGGAGGCAAGTGTTTAGCTATAGCTATATAGCTAGTTATTATCAGTAGCTACCTATACTTATAATAACTACTATTCATTTTACCTGCTTCCTTGGTCTTCTTTTCCGCTGCTTCATCAGCCATCAACTTTAAAGATACCGCATACAATTTCCTTCTCTTCGACATAGTGCAAGCAAACTCTAGCTAGCATGCAATGCAATATGCAGCCGTTAAATGAACTAGTGTTCTGATGCATTCCCTTCGACCGTAATAACCTGGTGTTTATTTTTTTTTGCAGTAGTAAATACAACACCGAATTGCAAATAAGATCAGGTGCTTGTTTTCAGAAGTAGCAACTATACCACCGGCTTATAACCAAGACCAGCATTTATTAGAACCATGTATATATTCGAGGATATACATTATGTACTTCCAGGTCATCCTATCACCTATTCTATACTCATGTTAGTGTCTTGACTTGCCTTGGTTGATGTTAGCACCAGAAGGCTGTGGAGATACCTTCATGACAGACGTCACTCCTTCCAGGCTCGACTCCAGCGAGATGGGACTGGAAACTACACATCCACCAGAGGACGAAGAATTTCTGTACAGAGCCAATGCAGAAGCCATGGCACTGAGAACAGTGTCCCCCTCACTGTCAGACCCTGAGATGTGAGAAACAGAGAGAGCTGACTTGTTTTGAAGCAGCATAGACGGTAGTCCTTCACGTGAGTTGTCAATGTTGATTGAAGGGGCAAGGGGTTTTCCATCCATCGTACAGTCGCTAGCTGTATCACTAATTGAAGGGGAAAGGGATTTTCCATCCACGGTACAGTCGCTAGCAGTATCACTAATTGAAGGGGCAAGGGGTTTTCCATCCATGGTACAGTTGCTAGCAGTATCACTAATTGAAGGGGCAAGGGATTTGCCATCCATGGCACAGTCGACCCCAAGCAAGCTAGCAGTATCACTAATTGCAGGGTCAGGAGGTTTACCTAAGACAATAACGGCTTCATGTAGACCTGTAGCAGCTTGAGGGGATGTGAGAAATGGCCGGTTAGTTGAGCTGTCAACTGGATACAAAACAAAAGAAATTGAATAGTCCATCAATCAAATTAGCAAGTCAAACAATGAATAATAACAAAATGTGCAAGTCTAATTCATTCATTCTTTGTGCAGAATGCTCCACAAATTCTAGGAGAAAATGGAGAAGTATTGCACCTAGTTTGTAACTATTCATACCGTGTGGTCTTCAATTTACTTTTGCACATAAGGAAAGAATGTCGGTAACTTCTGCAGGCAAGACAAAGCAAGCAACTTTTCAAGGTCATGAGAGGTCAAGTTAATATTTTCCCCATGAAATTAACATCTGCAACTTTGTCGGACCCAAGGATTTAAGACTTCCCCATCAAGGTACCAGGAATCCTAGTCCTTTCCCACTTTGATAGTCCCCAATAATAATGAGATCACCACACTAGATATTTATTTCTCAAAAAGTTGCCAACGTTTATTGTCATATATTTGACTCTCTGCCTAAGTCATGTATGCATCTGTGTTAAGAGACTACTGTCCTGATGCACCTGCATTATATAAAATAAGCTCACACTGAATGCTATCCAGGTCAAGAATTCCTACTGTGGAGTCATTGTGAGTGGGACTAAGCATAGGAGTTTTCTTTACATCATTGTTCTCCTCCCTCTCCTCCAAGCTAGGAAGACCCAGGACACGAGGTGAATCTGCATCTGAATTGCTTCCCAGTGAGAATCTGTTGCTACCACGAGGACTACACAGAATAAAAACAAAAAGAATATTAAAATGTGTCATCTAGAAGCTGTACACTATGGAATGGGCAGTTGTACGCTTACCTCCGATCAGGAGGGTCCTTCTTTAGAGAGGCGCGCTTAATAGCGGTGGAGAAGGCAAAAGGAGAGCCAATGGTAGACACCGAGAACAGTGCGACTTCGCTCTGATTCTGCATTCTTCGTTGTGAACTTACTGTAGCTATTTACGCGCGCTTTTGCGCACCCGAAGTGGGCGGCATTTATGCTGACTCAGCAAGCTTCGGTCACGTGCAGTCGGCTTTTGAAAATTGGCTGTAAATGACGTTCATGCCGCGCAAGAGCTGGAGATGAGAATCAGTGGTTCACATGTAGAGCTGCATTAAAATGGCGTCCAAAGCTTATGTTGTGGCTATGACAGTGTCCGAACTCAAAGATCAGTTGAAGCAACGCGGACTTAACACGAAAGGAACTAAAAGAGACCTGAGGGATAGACTTGAGCAAGTAAGCTTTGTTGTTTCTACTCGCCTTACAACTAGCTTGTATGGTATTGTTTCGAAAGCACTGTTATTGTATGTGAGGTGGGTTGTTAGCGACTGTGTAAGGTGTGTTCATCGATTATGTATCCATGCATATTCAGGTACTGGATGATGAAGAGGAGGAGTTGGATGATTCTAGCTCTGGAAGTGAATCTGGAGGCAATACGTACACAATTGGTTTAGGGGGTGGAGGATTCAATTTTGAAGTGCCCCCTGAAAGCTTCATAGCAGAAGAAGACATTGTTCCTGATGCTGAGGAGACTGAATGTGAACCTATGATTGTGTCTGTAGAACTTAGCAACAAGGATAACCTCGAAGTTTGCCCTAGGGCGAGTGCTACAACTAAAATGGATGTAGGTGTGGAAGATCGAAGCATGGGGGACAGAAGTCTGAGTCCCATGGTGGCTCCGATGATTGTGGAGATTGATATGGCCACCCATAGGCAGAGGCGAAGCCTTACTACCAACAAAAAGTCCAGCTACCTGTGTGTTCCTAGTCAAGGGTCAGGCGAAGGAACCATTCTACGCTCTAGTAGCCAGGCCCATACCAGACGATCGGCCAAGTCAGTTCTCTCCAGTTCTTCAGCCGAAGCCAACAAGAGTAAACCTTTGAAGGATGCAAGGAAAAATTTGGCAACTGGATTGTTGTATAATGATGAGGTGGGTGGGGCTGATGTGCTGCTTGTGGCCCAAGATGAACTTGCATCGCAAATGGAAGTAGTAGTGGCCAATTCAACGTTGGAAAAAGAAATGGAAGAGCCTTCGAAAAAAAAGGGTGTGGATATGATTGGTGGAGGAAAGCAACTTGGGGAGTTGGGACGAAAGGAAGAGACGAAGATTGAGTTACAAACTTGCTCAGTAGCAGTCCCAGTAGTAAGGAAGAAAGGTAAAGTTGTACGAAAGAAAAAGGCGAATCTGCAACTTGAGCAGGCCAGGAGAAGAGAGGAGAAGATGGTTGGAACAAACGATGTAAGAGAAGAGAATAAGGGAACAGATAAGATTGAAGACGGTCAGGACAAGGTTGGACAGAAGAGAGAAATGAGTGCGCTAGAAGCAGATAGTGAAAGAGATCATGCAGGAGAGGAAAAGAGAGTGTCGCTACATAATCGCAGTGAAGTTGAAGTAATCCAAGGTGGAAGTGAGGAGGTGTTGGGAATGGGGGTGGAAAGTGGGGAGGTAATGGGGCGGGAGGAGAGAGGTAGTGAGGAAAAGGTGGTCCAATTCGTTGCAGAGTGTGATGAAAGTAAACTGAAGGGGCATGAAGTGGAGGAGGAGAAGATTGATCAGAGAACCCAACCATCTCTCTTTGAGACTGTTGAAGAAAATCTGAAGGGACACGAAGAGGAGATGAAGATTGATCTGCTAACCAAGCCATCTCTCTTTGAGTCTGATGAACATATGATGGAGGTTGCGGAGGAGGAGAAGGGGAAAATTGATCAGAGAACTAAACAATCTCTCTTTGAAAGTGATGAAGAAGATCTGAAGGGGTGGGAGGGGACAAAGATTGATCTGAGAACCAAACAATCTCCATCTCTCTTTGAAACTGATGAAGATGATCTAAAGGGATGTGAAGAGGAGGTGAAGATTGATCAGAAACCATCTCTCTTTGAGTCTGATGAAAATATGATGGGGCTTGAGGAGGAAAAAGAGGAGAAGATTGTGCAGAAAGCTAAACAATCTCTCTTGGAAAATGAAGAAGATTTGATGGAATGTGAAGAGGAGGAGAAGATTGATCAGAGAACCGTACCATCTCTCTTTGTGACTGCTGAAGAAGAAAATCTGAAGGGGCGCGATGAGGAGATGAACATTGATCAGGGAACCAAACCATCTCTCTTTGAAACTGATGGTGATATGAAGGGGTGCGAGGATGAGAGGATTGATCAAAGAACCAAACCGGCTCCCTTTGAGACTGATGAAGAAAATCTAAAGGGGCACAATGAGGAGGGAAACATTGATCAGGGAACCAAACCATCTCTCTATGTAACTGATGAAGAAGATATGAAGGGGTGCGAGGAGGACAAGATGATCAAAGAACCAAACCGTCTTTCTTTGTGACTGATGAAGAAAATCTGAAGAGGCACGATGAGGAGGAGAACATTGATCAGGGAACCAAACCATCTCTCTATGTAACTGATGAAGAAGATATGAAGGCGCATGATGGGACGGAGAAGATTGATCAGGGAACCAAACCTTCTCTCTATGTAACTGATGAAGAAGATATGAAGCGGTGCGAGGAGGAGAAGATTGATCAAAGAACCAAACCGTCTTTCTTTGTGACTGATGAAGAAAATCTGAAGAGGCACGATGAGGAGGAGAAGATTGATCAGGGAACCAAACCTTCTCTCTATGTAACTGATGAAGAAGATATGAAGCGGTGCGAGGAGGAGAAGATTGATCAAAGAACCAAACCATCTCTCTATGTAACTGATGAAGAAGATATGAAGGCGCATGATGAGGCGGAGAAGATTGATCAGGGAACCAAACCTTCTCTCTGTGTAACTGATGAAGAAGATATGAAGCGGTGCGAGGAGGAGAAGATTGATCAAAGAACCAAACCGTCTCTCTTTGAGACTGATGAAGAAAATCTGAAGAGGCACGATGAGGAGGAGAACATTGATCAGGGAACCAAACCATCTCTCTATGTAACTGATGAAGAAGATATGAAGGTGCATGATGAGGCGGAGAAGATTGATCAGGGAACCAAACCTTCTCTTTATGTAACTGATGAAGAAGATATGAAGCAGTGCGAGGAGGAGAAGATTGATCAAAGAACCAAACCGTCTTTCTTTGTGACTGATGAAGAAAATCTGAAGAGGCACGATGAGGAGGAGAAGATTGATCAGGGAACCAAACCTTCTCTCTATGTAACTGATGAAGAAGATATGAAGCGGTGCGAGGAGGAGAAGATTGATCAAAGAACCAAACCATCTCTCTATGTAACTGATGAAGAATATATGAAGGCGCATGATGAGGTGGAGAAGATTGATCAGGGAACCAAACCTTCTCTCTATGTAACTGATGAAGAAGATATGAAGCGGTGCGAGGAGGAGAAGATTGATCAAAGAACCAAACCGTCTCTCTTTGAGACTGATGAAGAAAATCTAAAGGGGCACGATGAGGAGAACATTGATCAGGGAACCAAACCATCTCTCTTTGAAACTGATGAAGATATGAAGGGGTGTGAGGAGGAGGAGATAGATCAAAGAACCAAACCACCTCTCTTTGAAACTGATGAAGAAAATCTGAATTGGCATGAAGAGGAGGAGAACATTGATCAGGGAACCAAACCATCTCTCTTTGAAACTGATGAGGATATGAACGGGTGTGAGGAGGAGGAGATAGATCAAAGAACCAAACCACCTCTCTTTGAGACTGATGAAGAAAATCTGAATTGGCATGAAGAGGAGGAGAACATTGATCAGGGAACCAAACCATCTCTCTTTGAAATTGATGAAGAAGATATGAAGGGGTGCGAGGAGGAGAAGATTGATCAAAGAACCAAACCATCTCTTTTTGTGACTGATGAAGAAAATCTGAAATGGCACAATGAGGATGAGAAAATTGATCAGGGAACCAAACCATCTCTCTATGAAACTTATGAAGAAGATATGAAGGGGTGTGAGGAGGAGAAGATTGATCAAAGAACGAAACCATCTCTCTTTGAAACTGATGAAGAAGATCTGAAGGGAGAAAAGGAAACTGATGAAGAAGGCAATATGAAGGGGTTCGAAGAGGTGAAGATTGATCAGGGAACTGAACCATTCTTTGTGATTGATGAAAAAAATCTGAAGGGACGTAATGAAGAGGTGAACATTGATCAGAGAGCAAAAGTATCTCTCTTTGTTGAAAACAGTCCACCCTTATCGACTACCAATACCCAGTACGATTGTCCTGTTCAAACATCTTCCATCGCTGATACCACTAGCATGGATTACTCTGAAGCAGGTGAGAACCCAATCGCTAGGTCTCCTTCCCATTCTGCCTCAGGTCAATCTGAAACAGTGAGTGAATCTGAAGGGCCATTGTTAGTATACAAGCACACTGTGGGGTTCAAGACCAGTGGGTTCCTCTCCCCTCGTCATAGTCCTGCCCCGTCCAGTGCTCCTCTACTGGAAGAAGAATGCATCATCTCTGGTAGCTTACTTCTTCAGTCTCCTGCTCCATCACTGGATGACACTTCTTCATTGAGGGTGGAACCTCCATCTCCCCGCTCCGAGACATCTACAGTGGACATGCCTTCTTTCACTGATGCAACACCCATTGACGGACAAGCCACAGCCATGGAGTTGATGAGGACAAGTGATTTCGATGCCACAACACCCAGTGAGCCAGAGTCAGAGACAGGACCACTGCCATCCTCTTATTTGAAGGATTTCCCTCTGGAGGAGAAGATGGGAAGTGAGGTGTCATCAGAAATTTCTTCTCTGCCACCTACCACTACAGATGATGACTGTAGCGAGGAGGGACTTCCCCAGGGAGAGCTCATGGAACAGCACAAAGGAAGACCAAATGTGACCTTCCCTGGGGCTATGCCTCTTCCACTGATATTGCTACCACTGAGGAGGGATGAAGATAACAAAGGTGACACATGTGCTTCTGAGGAACATGCAGAAACTACTTGGACCTCTGATCTACCTGACGTGAAAAAAAAGGTGATTGAAGAGCCATTGCCTGCTCCTTGTAGCGAGGGAGAAGCTGTGATGGAATTTTCCGGAGAGAAAATGGAAGAAGAACATCAGGAGGAGAGGGTTAGAGAGGTGTCTATCCGTGATCACATTGCTGAGAGAGAAGTTGGTGTGGAGGTGAGGGAGTTGGAAGCTAGGGCAAAGAGATTGGTTGGTGAGGGAGGGTATGGAGCATGTGATGTTGAGGGTGGCAATATTGGTAGAACTGATGCTCCCTTGGGAGACAACTTAAAATCTCTGGATACTCTTGAACAGGACACTGAGAGTCAGGACGCTTTGGGTCTAGGCCAGAATGATCAGGACATTGATATGAAAGACAGTTCTGAACTGGACATTCAGAGTCGAAATACTTGTGATCAGGACATGGACAGTCATGGTATTCATGATAAAGACATTGCTAGTCAAGGGTCTTGTAATCAGGACATTGTGAGTCAAGATACTCGTGTTCAGGACATGGAGAGTCAAGATTCTCTGGTTCAGGACATGGAGAGTCAAGATGCTCCAGTTCAGGACAATGTAAGTCAAGATGTTAGTGATCAGGACATGGAGAGTCAAGCTGCTCGTGTTCAGGAAATGGAGAGTCATGATACTCATATTAAGGACATTGAGAGTCAAGATACTTGTGTTCAGGACATTGTGAGTCAAGAGGCTTGTGTTCAGAACAATGTAAGTCAAGATGTTAGTGATCAGGACTTGGCGAGTCGAGCTGCTTGTGATAAGGACATGGCGAGTCATGATTCCCGTGTTCAGGACATTGAGAGTCAAGATACTCATGTTCAGGACATGGAGAGTCAAGATGCTCCGGTTCAGGACATTGTGAGTCAAGATATTCAGGTTCAGGACATAGTGAGTCAAGATACTGATGCTCAGGACATTGTGATTCAAGGTGCTCATGCTCAGGAAATGGAGAGTCATGATACTCATAATAAGGACATTGAGAGTCAAGATACTTGTGTTCAGGACATTGTGAGTCAAGAGGCTTGTGTTCAGGACAATGTAAGTCAAGATGTTAGTAATCAGGACATGGAGAGTCAAGATGTTAGTGATCAGGACTTGGCAAGTCGTGATTCCCATGTTCAGGACATTGAGAGTCAAGATACTCGTGTTCAGGACATGGAGAGTCAAGATGCTCCGGTTCAGGACATTGTGAGTCAAGATATTCAGGTTCAGGACATAGTGAGCCAAGATACTGATGTTCAGGACATTGTGATTCAAGGTGCTCATGCTCAGGAAATGGAGAGTCATGATACTCATAATAAGGACATTGAGAGTCAAGATACTTGTGTTCAGGACATTGTGAGTCAAGATGCTTGTGTTCAGGACAATGTGAGTCAAGATGTTAGTGATCAGGACATGGAGAGTCAAGCTGCTTGTGATCGGGATGTGGCAAGTCAAGCTGCTTGTGATCAGGACTTGGAGAGTCGAGCTGAGCAGGACATGGCGAGTCATGATTCCTGTGTTCAGGACAATGAGTGTCAAGATGTTCGTGATCAGGACATAGAGAGTCAAACTGCTTGTGATCAGGATGTGGTGAGTCAAGCTGCTTGTGATCAGGACGTGGCGAGTCAAGCTGCTTGTCATCAGGACATGGCGAGTCATGATTCCCGTGTTCAGGACATTGAGAGTCAAGATGTTCATGATCAGGACATGGAGAGTCAGGCTGCTTGTGATCAGGACATGGAGGGTCAAGCTGATCAGAACATGGTGAGTCATGATTCTCATGTTCAGGACAATGAGAGTCAAAATATTCTTGACCAAAACATTGATGGTCATAATAGACATGATCAGGACATTGGAAGTCAAGATTCTTTTGATCCAGGCATGGAGTGTCATGATGTTCAATTTCAGGACATGGAGACTCAGGATACTTATGATCTGGACATGGAGAATCATGCTCTTGATCAGGACATGGCAAGTCATGTTTGTGATCAGGACATGAAACAAGATGCTTGTGATCAAGACTTTGAGAGGCAAGATGCTCGTGACATTGAGAAACAAGATACTTCTGGTCAGGACGCTGAGAGACAAGATACTATTGATCAGGACATTGAGAGACATGATACTATTGATCAGGACATTGAGAGACAAGATGTTCGTGATCAGGGCATTGAAAGTTACAATACTCATGATCAGGCCATTGAGAGACAAGATGTTTGTGATCAAGACACTGAGAGACAAGATACTTCTGGTCAGGACATTGAGATTCATGATGCTCATTATCAGGACATTGCGAGTCACAATACTCAATGTCAGGATGTTGAGAGACAAGACACTCATGATCAGGACATTCCAAGACAAGGTGCTCGTGAGCCCGACATTGTGCGTCATGATGATCGTGATCAGGACATGGTAAGTCACGAAACTCATGATCAGGATATTGAGAGACAAGATACTTGTGATCAGGTCATTGAGAGGCAAGATGTTCGTGATCAGGACATTAAGAGTCCCAATGCTCGTGATCAGGACATGGAGGTTCACAATATTCATGTTCAGGATATTGAGGGGCGAGATATTTGTGGTCAGGACATTGAAAGTTACGATGCTCATTGTCGTTATCAGGACATTGAGAAACAAGATGCTCGTGATCAGGACATTGAGAGTCAAGATACTTGTGGTCTGGACATTGAGAGACAAAAATCTCATAATCAGGACATTGAAAGACCAGATGCTCGTGATCAGGACATTGATAGTCAAGCGACTTGTGTTAAAGACATTGAGAGACAAGATACTTGTCAGGACATTGAGAATCACAATGTTCGCGATCAGGACATCGAGAGTCCCAATGCTCGTGATCAGGATATGGAGGTTCACAATACTCCTGTTCAGGACATTGTGAGGCAAGATACTTGTTGTCAGGACATTGAAAGTCACGATGCTGATTATCATTATCATGATATTGAGAAACAAGATGCTAGTGATCAGGACATTGTGAGTCAAGATACGTGTGGTCAGGACATTGAGAGTCAAAATGTTCATGATCAGGACATGGAGAGTTGTGATATTCATTATTTGGACATTGAGAGACAAAATTCACATAATCAGGACATAGAGAGACCAGATGCTCGTGATCAGGACATTGAGAGTCAAGCTTCTTGTGTTCAAGACATTGCGAGACAAGATACTCATGATCCTGACATTGAGAGACAAGATACTTGCGATCAGGACATGGAAAGACCAGATGCTCGTGATCAGGACATTGAGAGTCAAGTGACTTGTGTTCAAGACATTGAGAAACGAGATACTTGTGATCAGGACATTGTGAGACAAGATACTCATGATCCTGACATTGAGAGACAAGATACTTGTGATCAGGACATGGAGAGACAAGATCCTCATGATCAGGACATGGAGAGACCAGATGCTCGTGATCAGGACATTGAGAGTCAAATTATTTGTGTTCAAGACATTGAAAGACAAGATACTCATGATCCTGACATTGAGAGACATGATACTTGTGATCAGGACATGGAGAGACAAGATCCTCATGATCAGGACATGGAGAGACCAGATGCTCGTGATCAGGACATTGAGAGTCAAATTATTTGTGTTCAAGACATTGAAAGACAAGATACTCATGATCCTGACATTGTGAGGCAAGATACTTGTGATCAGGACATGGAGAGACAAGATCCTCATGATCAGGACATGGAGAGACCAGATGCTCGTGATCAGGACATTGAGAGTCAAATTATTTGTGTTCAAGACATTGAAAGACAAGATACTCATGATCCTGACATTCCAGATACTTGTGGTCAGGATATTGAAAGTCACGATGCTGATTATGATTATCCGGACATTGAGAAACAAGATGTTCTTGATCAGGACATTGAGAGTCAAGATACTTGTGGTCAGGACATTGAGAGTCAAGATACTTGTGGTCAGGACACTGAGAGTCACAATGTTCGTGATCAGGACATGGAGAGTTACGATACTCATTATCAGGACATTGAGAGACAAAATTGTCATAATCAGGAAATTGAGAGATCAAATGCTCATGATCAGGACATTGAGAGACAAGATACTCATGATCCTGAGATTGAGAGACAAGATACTTGCGATCAGGACATGGAAAGACAAGATACTCATGATCAGGACATGGAGAGACAAGATACTCATGATCAGGATATGGAGAGACCAGATGCTCATGATCTGGACATTGAGTGTCAAGCAACTTGTGTTCAAGACATTGAGAGACGAGATACTTGTGATCAGGACATTGAGAGACAAGATACTTGTGATCCTGACATTGAGAGACAAGATACTTGCGATCAGGACATGGAGAGACAAGATCCTCATGTTCAGGACATAAAGAGACCAGATGCTCGTGATCAGGACATAGAGAGTCAAACTACTTATATTCGAGACATTGAGAGACAAGATACTTGTGATCAGGACATGGAGAGACATGTTACTTATGATCAAGACATGGAGAGACCAGATGCTCATGATCAGGACATTGAGAGTCAAGATATTTGTGATCTGGACATTGATAGACAAGATACTTGTGATCAGGACATTGAGAGACAAGATACTTATGATCCTGACATTGAGAGACAAGATACTTGCGATCAGGACATGGAGAGACAAGATCCTCATGATCAGGACATGGATAGACCAGATGCTCGTGATCAGGACATTGAGAGTCAAGCTACTTGTGTTCAAGACATTGAGAGACAAGGAACTTGTGATCAGGACATTGAGAGACATGATACTCATGATCCTGACATTGAGAGACAGCATACTTGGGATCCGGACTTGGAGAGACAAGATCCTCATTTTCAGTACATGGAGAGACTTGGTGCTCGTGATCAGGACATGGGTGTTCACAATACTCGTGCTCAGGACATTGTGAGACAAGATACTTGTGGTCAGGACATTGAAAGTCACTATGCTCATTATGATTATCAGGACATTGAGAAACAAGATGCTTGTGATCAGGACATTGAGAGTCAAGATACTTGGGATCAGGACATTGAGAGACAAGGTACTTATGATCCTGACTTTAAGAGACAAGATACTTGCGATCAGGACATGGAGGGACAAGATCCTCATGATCAGGACATAGAGAGACCAAATGCTCATGATCTGGACATTGAGTGTCAAGCAACTTGTGTTCTAGACATTGAGAGACGAGATACTTGTGATCAGGACATTGAGAGACAACATACTCATGATCCTGACATTGAGAGACAAGATACTTGCGATCGGGACATGGAGAGACAAGATCCTCATCTTCAGGACATAAAGAAACCAGATGTTCGTGATCAGGACATTGAGAGTCAAACTACTTGTATTCGAGACATTGAGAGACAAGATACTTGTGATCAGGACATGGGGAGACATGATACTTATGATCAAGACATGGAGAGACCAGATGCTCATGATCAGGACATTGAGAATCAAGATATTTGTGATCTGGACATTGAGAGACAAGATACTTATGATCCTGACATTGAGAGACAAGATACTATTGATCAGGACATGGAGAGACAAGATCCTCATGATCAGGATATGGAGAGACAAGATTCTCATGATCAGGACATGGAGAGAACAGATGCTCGTGATCAAGACATTGAGAGTCAAGCAACTTGTGTTCAAGACATTGAGAGACAAGATACTTGTGATCAGGACATTGAGAGACAAGATACTTGTGATCAGGGCATTGAGGGACAAGATACTTATGATCCTGACACTGAGAGACAAGATACTTGCGATCAGGACATGGAAGGACAAGAACCTCATGATCAGGACAAGGAGAGACCAGATGCTTGTGATCAGGACATTGAGAGTCAAGCGACTTGTGTGAGACAAGATACTTGTGATCAGGACATTGAGAGTCAAGATACTTGGGATCAGGACATTGAGAGACAACATACTCATGATCCTGACATTGAGAGACAAGATACTTGCGATCAAGACATGGTGAGACAAGATCCTCATGTTCAGGACATAAAGAGACCATATGCTCGTGATCAGGACATTGAGAGTCAAACTACTTGTATTCTAGACATTGAGAGACAAAATACTTGTGATCAGGACATGGGGAGACATGATACTTATGATCAAGACATGGAGAGACCAGATGCTCATGATCAGGACATTGATAGTCAAGATATTTGTGATCTGGACATTGAGAGACAAGATACTTATGATCCTGACATTGAGAGACAAGATCCTCATGATCAGGACATGGAGAGACCAGATACTCGTGATCAGGACATTGAGTGTCAAGTAACTTGTGTTCAAGACATTGAGAGACGAGATACTTGTGATCAGGACATTGAGAGACACACTCATGATCCTGACATTGAGAGACAAGATTCTCATGATCAGGACATTGTGAGACAAGATACTTGTGATCTGGACATTGAGAGACAAGATCCTCATGATCAGGATATGGAGAGACCAGATGCTAGTGATCAGGACATTGAGAGTCAAGCGACTTGTGTTCAAGACATTGAGAGACAAGATACTTGTGATCAGGACATAGAGAGACCAGATTCTCATGATCCTGACATTGAGAGACAAGATACTTGCGATCAGGACATGGAGAGACAAGATGCTCGTGATCAGGACATTGAGAATCGTGATGCTTGTGATCAGGACATTCATAGTCAAGATGTTCATGATCAGGACATCCAGTGTCCAGATGCTTGTGATGGAGTCACAGAAAATAAAAACATCAAACAGAGTATATTAACACAATGCCAGGACAATGCCAGATATTATCATGGCCATCTAGTGAAGAGTGAACTAAGTTTCTATGTCAGAGATACCCACCAGCCATGTCTGGCTGCATCCTCGTCTCAAGACGCCACAAACATTACACATAACAACAGGAATGTGGAAGGTCGGGATAATTCTCCCGAAAAGCAACCAACTGGTCCATCTTGGTCTGTACCGGAGAGTAATGGAAGTGTAGCAAGGTCTGGTCCAGGTGCCCTCTCTGGGCGGGTGGAGGTAAGTGAGCTGTCCTTAGAGGCGGGGCAAATAGAAGTTGATCTCTTGGTTCATGCAGAGGCCGAGGATTTGTCTGTCTTTTCTTCAGAAGCAGCTGAGGCAGATCAGCTTTTGGCCATGAGCTCTGCAACTCACAAGAAAAGAGTTAGTAGCAAGCATAGCAAGAAGGGAGGGTCTGGGGTCAGTGCCTCTTCTCTAGGCAGTGGGGCTCCGAGTGCATCGCAATCTAACCCAGATGTCTCTACTAATAAAATTTCCTCCTCCCGGAAAACTCCACCACTTTCTTCCTCCTCTGCTCCCAGGGAGAACAAACGGCAAAGAGATGGAAAGGTAGAGGTGAGCTATGTGTAGATTAGACTTGTGATTGTACACTTGTGATGTGATTTGTTGCATGTCTTGGGTGAGTAGTGTGGTCTTGTGGTGCCATGGACAATACCAGGATTGTTATGTATGTCCAAATTTGTTGCCCATCTAATCCTAGCCTGCCCTCTATCCTAGCCCTCTATCCCTAGCCCCACCCCTGGCCTAGCCCTCTATCCCTAACCTCAGCCCTGGCCTAGCCCTCTATCCCGAGCCCCAGCCCTGGCCTAGCCCTCTATTCCTAGCCCCACCCCTGGCCTAGCCCTCTATCCCTAGCCCCACCCCTGGCCTAGGCCTCTATCCCTAACCCTAGCCTTGACCTTAGCCCTCTCTCCCGAGCACCACCCCTGGCCTAGACCTCTCTCCCGAGCACCACCCCTGGCCTAGCCCTCTCTCCCGAGCCCCAGCCCTGGCCTAGCCCTCTATTCCTAGCCCCACCCCTGGCCTAGCCCTCTATCCCCACCCCTGGCCTAGCCCTCTATCCCTAGCCCCACCCCTGGCCTAGGCCTCTATCCCTAACCCTAGCCTTGACCTTAGCCCTCTCTCCCGATCACCACCCCTGGCCTAGCCCTCTCTCCCGAGCCCCAGCCCTGGCCTAGCCCTCTCTCCCGAGCACCACCCCTGGCCTAGCCCTCTCCCCCCAGCCCTGGCCTAGCCCTCTCTCCCGATCCCAAGCTGATCATGTGAATAAGGAGGTAAATTTAGCAAATGGCATCCAGCTTTTTCTATGTTTTGGTGAGTGATGATTTATGAAAGCTAGCGTTGTCTAATACTTATTACTCCTTATGTAAATTGGACCAAGCTGCTCTTCTAGACCTTGATTAAATTATCTGCTGTCAATAAAACCCTGATACTCCATTGGTGCAATGAATTGCTTGGATCCAGGTGTATGGCCAGTAATGATACTGTCTCTTTCTTTACGAAATCCTTCTACTTCTCCATAAGTATGACAGCCTTTTTCGGACCAGCCGTAAATAGAGCAATATTATCATCTAATCCATTTCATCGCAAAGTACTAAATCTGGCTCCCCTAGTTATTTTACTTGCTCCATGAACTCTTCTTTTTTTTCCCCTCCTCCTCCTCCCCCACCCCCTTCCCCTCCTCCTCTCCCACCCCCTTCCCCTCCTGCTCCTCCTCCACCCCTCTCCCCTCCTCCTCCTCCCCCACCCCCTTCCCCTCCTGCTCCTCCCCTCTCTAGATTGTATTTTGGCTTTTTCTATCCTTGATGAGCGTCGTAAGAAGTACTCTTTGCCAGACTGGGCGCAATGTTATTTCTTATTGTTTTGCCATCAGAATTTTGCTTTGTAGATCGAGTGCTTCACCCTGGCTCTCTATTCCTACCCCCAGACCTGGTTCCACCCTTAGCCCATAGCCCCAATCCTGGCCCTAGCTACAGTCCTAGCCCTAGCTACAGTCCTAGCCCTAGCTACAGTCCTTGCCCTAGACTCTATTCCTAGCCTAAAATCCCAACCCTGGCCCTATCTGTAACCATAGTCCTAGCTAGTATTATGTTGGCAAGAACAAATCATTTTGGAGATGCAAAGGTGACCCCAGGATTGTCCACGGCATCACTGGATGGACTATGTGTTTGAGGATTGCAAGAGCGCTGTGTTATCAAGTGATGCAGTTGATGACGTGCAAGACCTCTTTGTATTACTAGATGTGTAGCATATGATTCTCTGAGATTACTAGATGTGTAGCGTATTTCTCTGAGATTACTAGATGTGTAGCGTATGATTCTCTGAGATTACTAGATGCGTAGCGTATCTCTGAGATTACTAGATGTGTGGCGTATGAGTCTCCGTGATTTTGCAGCATTTTTTCATTTATTATTATTATTTTTTAGGTTCTGTGTGATCTACCTTCTATCAAGTTGAGACGTATTTCTGGCAGTCTTCTCTCTGGTGGGAGTGTGGGAGGGAGTATGCCTGGAGGGGTGGAGCAGCGTAAGAGGAAGTGGGGCTCCGGCAGACAGCGAAGTAACAGTAGTTCAACCACCACACCTTCCATCAGCACTGATGTACTCAAGGTCAGTGGTTTTCTGTTGCAGCAATGGTTGGTAATGGTGCAGTTGTTGCAGCCCCTCATCGCAAGCCTGGGTAAAGGAAACATTTGTTGCAGCCACACATCACTAGCCTGGGTAAAGGGAGAATTTGTTGCAGCCATACATCAGAAGCCTGGGTAAAGGAAACATTTGTTGCAGCCACGCATCACTAGCCTGGGTAAAGGGAATGTTTGATTCAGCCATGCATTGATAGCCTGGGTAAAGGGAATGTTTGTTGCAGCCACACATCGGAAGCCTGGGTAAAGGGAATGTTTGATTCAGCCATGCATTGGTAGCCTGGGTTAAGGAAATGTTTGATACAGCCACGCATCACTAGCCTGGGTAAAGGGAATGTTTGTTGCAGCCACACATCACTAGCCTGGGTAAAGGGAATGTTTGTTGCAGCCACACATTACTAGCCTGGGTAAAGGGAATGTTTGTTGCAGCCACACATCGGAAGCCTGGGTAAAGGGAACATCTGTTGCAGCCACGCATCACTAGCCTGGGTAAAGGGAACATCTGTTGCAGCCACGCATCGGTAGCCTGAGTAAAGGGAATGTTTGTTGCAGCCACACATCACTAGCCTGGGTAAAGGGAATGTTTGATTCAGCCACGCATCGGAAGCCTGGGTAAAGGGAATGTTTGTTGCAGCCATGCATTGGTAGCCTGGGTAAAGGGAATGTTTGATGCAGCCACGCATCACTAGCCTGGGTAAAGGGAATGTTTGATTCAGCCATGCATTGATAGCCTGGGTAAAGGGAATGTTTGTTGCAGCCACACATCGGAAGCCTGGGTAAAGGGAATGTTTGATTCAGCCATGCATTGGTAGCCTGGGTTAAGGAAATGTTTGATACAGCCACGCATCACTAGCCTGGGTAAAGGGAATGTTTGTTGCAGCCACACATCACTAGCCTGGGTAAAGGGAATGTTTGTTGCAGCCACACATTACTAGCCTGGGTAAAGGGAATGTTTGTTGCAGCCACACATCGGAAGCCTGGGTAAAGGGAATGTTTGATTCAGCCATGCATTGGTAGCCTGGGTAAAGGGAATATTTGTTGCAGCCACGCATCGGAAGCATGGGTAAAGGGAATGTTTGATTCAGCCATGCATTGGTAGCCTGGGTAAAGGGAATATTTGTTGCAGCCACGCATCGGAAGCATGGGTAAAGGGAATGTTTGATTCAGCCATGCATTGGTAGCCTGGGTAAAGGGAATGTTTGATTCAGCCATGCATTGGTACAGCCTGGGTAAAGGGAATATTTGTTGCAGCCACGCATCGGAAGCATGGGTAAAGGGAATGTTTGATTCAGCCATGCATTGGTAGCCTGGGTAAAGGGAATATTTGTTGCAGCCACGCATCGGAAGCATGGGTAAAGGGAATGTTTGATTCAGCCATGCATTGGTAGCCTGGGTAAAGGGAACGTTTGTTGCAGCCACAGATCGCTAGCCTGGGTAAAGGGTTACCATGCATTGGTAGCCTGGGTAAAGGGAATCAAACAAAGAATAAAGAAACCAGAAATACCCTTTTTTTTTACTTCGTTACTGTCTTACGAGACCAAAAACACACAAAAAAACTCCATGGGATCATATCACTACTGTTCAGAGGAGTCACCTAGCCTTCTCAATCTGGCGGGCAACCATCTTTAAAGCTAGTTGAACTTGAAAACTCCATGGGATCATATCACTACTGCTCAGAGGAGTCACCTAGCCTTCTCAATCTGGCGGGCAACCATCTTTAAAGCTAGTTGAACTTGAAAACTCCATGGGATCATATCACTACTGCTCAGCGGAGTCACCTAGCCTTCTCAATCTGGCGGGCAACCATCTTTAAAGCTAGTTGAACTTGAAAACTCCATGGGATCATATCACTACTGCTCAGCGGAGTCACCTAGCCTTCTCAATCTGGCGGGCAACCATCTTTAAAGCTAGTTGAACTTGAAAACTCCATGGGATCATATCACTACTGCTCAGAGGAGTCACCTAGCCTTCTCAATCTGGCGGGCAACCATCTTTAAAGCTAGTTGAACTTGAAAACTCCATGGGATCATATCACTACTGCTCAGCGGAGTCACCTAGCCTTCTCAATCTGGCGGGCAACCATCTTTAAAGCTAGTTGAACTTGAAAACTCCATGGGATCATATCACTACTGCTCAGAGGAGTCACCTAGCCTTCTCAATCTGGCGGGCAACCATCTTTAAAGCTAGTTGAACTTGAAAACTCCATGGGATCATATCACTACTGCTCAGCGGAGTCACCTAGCCTTCTCAATCTGGCGGGCAACCATCTTTAAAGCTAGTTGAACTTGAAAACTCCATGGGATCATATCACTACTGCTCAGAGGAGTCACCTAGCCTTCTCAATCTGGCGGGCAACCATCTTTAAAGCTAGTTGAACTTGAAAACTCCATGGGATCATATCACTACTGCTCAGCGGAGTCGCCTAGCCTTCTCAATCTGGTGGGCAACCATCTTTAAAGCTAGTTGAACTTGAAAACTCCATGGGTTCATATCACTACTGTTCAGAGGAGTCGCCTAGCCTTCTCAATCTGGCGGGCAACCATCTTTAAAGCTAGTTGAACTCTTTATCTTTTGTCTTACTATTAATTGCTCCCTTACCTTCGACTCTTTCTACCTGTCTTTACGCTTACTCTGGTTACATGCAATTATGCCTCAGCTTACTTTGGGTCCATACTGTTCTTGGTTTTGCTGAGCTTACACAAATTAAACAGCTACACTATAAAGTTATTTCCAGACATGTTATGTGCTCTCTTATCCACTGAACTACACACACCCAGATGACGGGTCAGGTGGCGGGTGAGCTAATCTCACGTAGAACTACACACACCCAGATGACGGGTCAGGTGGCGGGTGAACTAATCTCACACAGAATTACACACACACAGATGACTGGTCAGGTGGCGGGTGAGCTAATCTCACGCAGAACTACACACACACAGGTGACGGGTCAGGTGGTGGGTGAGCTAATCTTATGCAGTGCAGCACAGGATGCATGTGCACGGTTTCATTTAGAAAATTGTCCAAGGGGAGGCAACTGGAGAGATCTGGATTTTAAAGGTTTTTGGGGGGTGGGTGGGGGGGGGGGGGGGGGGGGCAAGATGGTTAAAATGTGACAAAGTTCACAGACGCCATCTAGGGGTTCGGGGTATGCTTGAATTGTATGTATGTGCAGGGTTTCATACAGGGTTTTGGGAGGGAGGAACTCCAAAGTTCGGTGTTGACGTGGAGGGGGTGTATAGCACATAACAACAAGGGGGGGGGGGCTCAGTTTTATTTAGGTTGTGACGGAAAGGCGGGTTGGGTGGGCCTGGTGTGGAATTACACACTACATCACTTTATTAATGCTCTTTAATAAACAATTATTAAGGGAAAAACATTTCAGGGAGGGATAAACTGGTCTTGGGGGTGAGGGAAAATCCCAGGTCTCCCCCCTAAATGAACCGCTGACGTGTGTGGACGCCCTTTGTTATTCCTTTTTAGTTTACTGAGGAGGTGGCTTCTGCCAGGATATACTGGAGGACTCAAAGGTGCTTCTCTCTGTATACCATTACAAATCTTGAAAAGAGCCAACCTGGCTAGACTCCGCCCAGTTGTTTATTTGTCTTCTGCATTTTACACACAGAGCAAACCAACGCCTGGCTTATCAGTGAAAGCTACATATACTCCTCTTCTTGTTTACCTCAAACTCAGAAAGTTGTAGTTTCCTCACAATTGCACTGGTTACCAGTATGTTTTGGTCAGCTGTATAATGAGATTCATATGGTTAGAAACCAGAAATTTACCCAGGGTCTTCCATGATAGATTATCTTTAATGTGGAACTAACAGTTGACATAAAGGTTGTAGAAAGGTAACTGTGTAGAATGCAGTCCATGTGATCTATAGAATGAAACAATACTAGACACTTACATCATCATATTGAGTGGTATATAAATTGAAGCACAGAGAAACAAAACAAAAATGGATATTTGTTCGTATTTCAGGAGTGCATCCAAGTCTTCAGTAGTTTCTAGCTCTAGAGATTCTGAGGATGGCAATGAGTCTGAGATTGATGTACAGCCCAATCCTAAGAAGCATTGCTCAAGTTCTACTTCTAAACTACCTTCAAAGTCAGGATCTGGAATCAGGATATACAACAAAAAGTGGGAAGAGACTTTTCTCTGGTTAGAGTTTGATAAAAATTTACAGTGTGCATTCTGCAAATTATGCAAAAAGGGTGGAAGATCTCTTCAGAGGACTGGCGGGGCTTGGATTACCAAACCATTCACTAACTGGAAGAAGGCGACTCAGAAAATGGAATCAGATTCAAAAAGTGAAGTGCACCTTCTATCCTGTCAATTGGACGTGGAAGCTGATAGAGCTAGAAAATAAGGATCCATTATCAGCCAGCTTCAAAATGTTGGAGAGCAGCAAAGATTACAAAATAGGAAGGTGATTAAAGTTCTAATCCGATGTACTCACTTTCTAGCTGATCAGCACATTGCACACACTACTAACTTTGACAACTAGTTGAATTGGTAGTGAGTTGCGGAGGAGAGACTCTTCAAACCTTCCTTGACAGAGCTGGAGGAAATGTAACGCACACCTCAAAAATGGCTGTAGTAGAGTTTGTGAATGCTCTTGGAACATGGGAGGAAGAGTCTCAAGCGGCTTCATCAGGCACCCTTTTTTAGCATCATGGCTGATGAATGCACTGCTGTTACTACCATAGAGTAGCTGACAATTTGTTGTCATTGGGTGGAGAGTGGTGTACCAGAAGAACACTCCATTGAAATTTTACCCTTGAAGAAAGCTAATGCTGATAGTATCTATTCTGTATTAGTGAAGTACTACTGCACTAGTGGAGTACAGCAGGGAAAAGAACATTTAGTTGGGAAGGCTTATAGGAATGGGATTTGATGGAGCTGCTACTTTCTCTGGTGACAAAACAAGAGTTCAAAGAAGGTTGAAAGAGCTCTCACCTCATGCATTGTTTGTCCATGTTGCTGCCATGCCCTTCAACTAGCTTCTTTGCAAGCTGCTAATGCTATACCAGGTATCAAGCATGTCTACACTACCTTGATGACGTTATGGAAGTACTTTCATTACTCTCCAAAATGTGCAGTCATTAAAGGAGATTCAGAAAGTACTAGATTTTCCATAGCTCAAGATTGTGAAACCGTAAGACACACGCTGGTTTGCACCAGAGTAGCAGTAAAAGCTAGCTACAGCTCAATAGTTCTTGCTCTTGAAAATATATATGAAACATCACATGAACCAGAAGCTCTTGAACTAAGTAAAGCCCTTTCTAGTCACTCTACAATAGCAGTGATTTACCTACTTGACTACATTCCTAAAGCGGCAAAGCTTAGCCGTGCCTTACAAACCATGCACCTGGACCTCTCCCTCTCTCCCTTATTTCTAGTCTAGTAGATGCTACTCTTAAGATGATGCTATGCTGCCTTCAGCAAATTGGGTTTTACTGCTACAAGATGCAAGAGAAGAGTTAAAAGCAGTAACGGGTATTGAAGTCACTCATTTAGATATATGATCTTTTCAAGATCCTCCTCAAAGATGTTATCAGTCTTCAATATTTTTGATCCAAAGAAAGTGCCCAGCCTCTCTACTCATGAGCTACCTTTATATGGAGACAGTTCAATTCAAACTCTCATTGGACAGTTTGGGAGAGATTTACCAGCTAAATCATTGGAAGGAGCTGAATTTGAGAAGGCAACCGTTGTCTCTTCTGACCTCAGCACTGAGTGGGAAACGTATCATCAGCTCTCATCTCATCATATGCATACTCTCACTGCTCATGCACTTTGTCAAGCACTTATCAACATCAATAATAAATTTTTAATAATTTCCAAGAGGGGTGTGGCAAAAAGGTTCCAGCCCCTCCCCCTCTAATGAAAACCCGATGTGTTCTAGAAATGTGGTGTTGTTGCTGCAACCTTTGTTGGTTTGTTGTTGTTTGTTTTGTTTTGTTGTTTTCAGGCTATTGTTTATGACCATTTGTCTCTCGTAGCAGATTATTCCAGCTGTTCTGGATCATCTTGACAGAGTGGAAGTGAATTTGGATGAGATGGAGACAGATCATGTGACCGATCACATGACTGGTCAGTTGACGAGGACAGGTCATCCAAGTGAGGCTTCATCGGAGGGAATGAAAGGCGATGACAGAGCAAGATCCAGACAGTATGTTGCTGTGTCCTCTGGTTGCACGTAGCATTCCAAGTCGTTGTCTAGCGTGTCCCTGTCTTGGGTTTATTGGAGTGTCTACTTGTTTATAGAATCGTAGCACTGGAAATGTTGAGGGGGAATTAAATTTGGCGCGTTGGCGGTCAAAGATCATAAATACCAAAAATACTGCCAATAATTGGAACATGTCCACTTTTCCTGTGGCATTTTATTATTTATTTAAAAAAAATTAAATTAAGTGGATTTTTTAATATTATTTAATTATTGTTATTACGAAAACTACTATTATTTTTATTATTGTATATATTTACAAATAATTATAGTAATACTATAAAACTTATTATACAACAATTGAAACTAATATAGGTTATATTATAATCTATAGTAATTATAGCAGTAACTTACTAAATGTTAAACGACTAAGAATGAAAGACTAAATAGTTTTAAAATGTATATTATTTATATATAATTATATTTTAAAAAAATTAATCTAATTTAATTTTTGCTTTAGTATAGCTTGTTTTTTTAGGATGGTAGATTGCCTCTCACAAAACTAGTAGCTCTGGTGTCTTGTGTTGGGTCCTCTCACTCAACTTTTAACAAATTCAAATTGGCCTTGATCTTGCCACAAGTAGATCTCCCACCCACTTGACCATCACTGCCAAGTTTGAATACCGTCAATGGTTTGTCCAATCATCTGATGCTTCATCTAGCAAAATTTCCAGATGGACGTCATTGTTTAGGACGCAAATCTCTGGAAGAGCGTTAGAGGAAGGTTGATTCGACAAAGTGTTTCATACCTCCCCTGGACCTTCATACCTCCCCTGGACCTTCATACCTCCCCTGGACCTTCATACCTCCCCTGGACCTTCATACCGCCCCTGGACCTTCATACCTCCAAGTCATGCAAAGCTCCATTCAGGAGTCTCTCTAACTTTGCATCTAATCCTACCCTGAAGTTCATGCTAATGCTGAGATGTGCATTTTATGTACAACTTACAGCTGACAAAACTTTTTTTAATCTTGATAATGTTTGATTGCGGCTATGTGATCGGCATTACTTTGACGTAAGACTACTGCTGCTGATAGAGCTTCCTTCTCTCCTATCCTACCATAATAGCTGCTCTTCCATCTTACCATAGTAGTTACAACTGCTGCTGGGCTTCCTTCTCTTCCATCCTACCATGGTAGCTGCTGGGGTTTCCTTCTCTCTTCTTAATCCCGCAAGCTGGTAAAGGGTCTGGCTTGTGGCGCGAGACTAATTTCAACCTACATTAGTAGCCGCTGCTGAAGCAGCCTCACTAACTATTCGTGATCTTTCAGGTCCTTTTGACTGTTGCTTGACCTACAATTTAATTCCCCCTTTTTTTTTCCTTTTTTTTTTTAGCAGACGACAGCCTTGCAGACAGCCACTCTTGCATGCTGTCACTGCACGCTATGACTACGACATATACTCTAATATACGCCACTCTATTATTTTTTTTTGCATCATGGTTTTTATTCAAAGGTGAAAATTATTCAAAAAACGCTTTTTGGTAGCCCTTCGTTCTCATGAAGCTTTCTTGCTCTCGTTATCACTGGTGGTGCTGTGGACTATCCTAGGATCAACTAGGGATGTACGAAGTTCAACCTAACACTAGCTCGATAGCTTGTTTTAAGACTAGCTATGACTTTATAGTTGGGACTAGAACTAAGGCTATATGGATGGGGCTAGGGCTATGTAGCTGGGACAAGAGCTAGGTATATATATATATATATAGCTGGGGAGGGTATAATGGGCTCGGGCTTTGGCTATGTAGCTTGGACTATAGCTAGGGGTGTTGTAGCTAGAAGCTAGGGATATATAGCTGTGGCTAGAAGCTAGGGCTATATAACGGGCTGGAGCTAAGGATATGTAGAAGTGACTAGAGTTAGGGATATATAGCTGTAGCTAGAAGCTAGGGCTATATAATTGGCTAGAGCTGGGCTTCTAGGCTATATAGCTGGGGTTGGGGCTAGGGTTATATAGCTGGGTAGGAACAAATTTGAATTGAAATTAGAATCTGTAGTTGATCCAGGGATTGTCCACAGCACCACCGACTACCCTAATAGTGTGCCGAGTGTGTGTGAGAATTTATTTTCATCATTCACAGCTCATCTGGTACTCAGATGGTGTCTCCCACTGAGAGTGGTAAGGTGAGAGGGGAGGAGCCAGAAAGGGAGGGGAGGAGGAGAGACACTGAGCGTGCTCAGCAAGAGCTGGAGACCAGACGGAGGATAGAGGCACGGCTGTGGGCCAAGCAGGAGGCGGAGAACCGGTTACGGAGAGAGAGCACAGAGAAGAGTAAGATGATACTTTTCTATATTTTGTGACTGATTCCCAGATGTTTCAAAAGAGTGATGTCATATACTACCACCACCTTTCCTAGGATATCCTCAGATTTCCTGGATACTTGGGACTATCCAGGGTTAGCCCTGTTCTATTCTAGGATCCATTATTTTTGGTCTGTCAACCTCACTAGGGGACACTACAGAATAGTCTCGTGTACTCTTGGATTCCTGGTATGTCCTAGGGAAGGTACATGACATGCATGAATAGTTCCTCCTAAGTTAACCGGCAAAGAACAAGTAATGAATATCCTCAATAGATTGTGCACGTGCTATTAGTATCGTGAATGCCTTAGCTCTGCATCCTATTCGAGGATGTGCAAACAAGTAATGAATATCCTCAATAGATTTTGCACGTGCTATTAGTATCGTGAATAGCCTAGCTCTGCGTCTTATTTGAGGGTGTGCTCTTTATGGGATCTGTACAGTGTGTTGTCTGTAATCCAATTTTGTGATTCCCATTGAGAAGGGTTGACGCTCCCGGGTGAATTTCTTTGCTGTGAGGTTTGTTGTACAAAGTGCAGGAGTTTTGTATTTGTAAATGTTTATTCCTGAAAAAGTAAGCTAAAAATGTTTATAAATAACAAACCTACAAATTAGCACTTGATCAGCAAGTCACCAGGTGACTGCATACTAGTCAAGGTTATACAGTTTCATCATTCCAATGTGCAAACTAGTCATGGACATAATTATCCTGGGATAGTCTACTTTTGAATACACACACCCCTCACTACACACCCCTCACTACACACCCCTCACTACACACCCCTCTCTACACATCCCTCTCTACACATCCCTTTCTACACATCCCTCTCTGCACATTACCCTCACTGCACATAACCCTCGCTGCACATAACCCTCACTGCACATAACCCTCACTGCACATAACCCTCACTGCACATAACCCTCACTGCACATAACCCTCACTGCACATAACCCTCACTGCACATAACCCTCACTGCACATAACCCTCACTGCACATAACCCTCACTGCACATAACCCTCACTGCACATAACCCTCACTGCACATAACCCTCACTGCACTTAACCCTCACTGCACTTAACCCTCACTGCACATAACCCTCACTGCACATATACCTCACTGCACATATACCTCACTGCACATAACCCTCACTGCACATAACCCTCACTGCACATAACCCTCACTGCACATAACCCTCACTGCACATAACCCTCACTGCACATAACCCTCACTGCACATAACCCTCACTGCACATATACCTCACTGCACATAACCCTCACTGCACGTAACCCTCACTGCACATAACCCTCACTGCACATATACCTCACTGCACACTCCCCTAACCACACATCCCTCACTACGCATTCCTCACTACGCATTCCTCACTACGCATTCCTCACTACGCATCCCTCACTACGCATCCCTCACTACGCATCCCTCACTACGCATTCCTCACTACGCATTCCTCACTACGCATTCCTCACTACGCATTCCTCACTACGCATTCCTCACTACGCATCCCTCACTACGCATCCCTCACTACGCATCCCTCACTACGCATTCCTCACTACGCATTCCTCACTATGCATTCCTCACTACGCATCCCTCACTACGCATCCCTCACTACGCATCCCTCACTGCGCATCCCTCACTGCGCATCCCTCACTGCGCATCCCTCACTGCGCATCCCTCACTGCACATCTCTCACTGCACATCTCTCACTGCACATCCCTCACTACACGTCCTTCTCTACAAATTCCTCTCTACATATCCCTCACTGCACATCCCACACTACAAACCCTCTCACTTTAAGCACTCCTCACTGCACACCCCTCACTGCACACCCCTCACTGGTGATGTTCTCTGCATATAGTGAGGCCTGAAGTATCTCCTTCGAGCAAGCCACCCAGCAAACTGTTGTATGTGAACCACCTTACCCGACCCTTTACCAAAGGCCAGTTGTTTGAGCTGCTAACGATTGATGGACCCATTGTACAAGAGCTGTTCTGGACCAATCGGATCAAGTCGCACTGTATTGCTCTGGTATGTATGTTAGTGTAGATACTATAGGGTGCAGTTACTCACAGGTTATGGACTGCCACACCCACAATGCCAAACCCGTACATAATAAGTGTTGGTTGTTAGCAGGAATCTGTATTAATACATACTTCATACTGTTAGTTTTAGCCTCTATATGTTAGGGAAGAGAGGGGGGCTATAGCTCAAAACCTTTCAAAAAAAGAAAGGATGGAATCCTTTTGCTCTCTCTACTTGGTATAGTAGCCATATTCTAAGCATTGGATGCTCCATTTCAAAGTTATGCTGGTTTTTGTCCATGCCATTTCACTCAGTTCAAATAAAAATAAAATAAAGGGGAACTGCATAGGAGCAGTAACCTAAGAGTTAGCGTGATGCGAGCGATGCCATGATACCGTGCCACAGTTTCCTTTCTGGCCTCATTTTGTATATCGTTTGAAAGCTCTCTCGTTGCTCTGTGGTACGGTGGTGGCTGGCTTTTGTATACTGCAAGATTGCCAGGTTATGGTTGTTGAAGAGATGATCTTTGGGTTCATAGCCTTGAACTAATTGACACGCCAATGTCCTTCCACTTCCTGTGATATGACCGTGGCTGGCTTTTGTATACTGCAAGCATTGCCAAGTCATGGTGGTTTGAAGAGATGACCTTTGGGTTTTAATCAGTTGAGCTCACTCCATAGCCTTGAACTAATTGATATGCCAATTTCCTTCCACTTCTAACATGCCTCAGTGCTTTGATAATGCACAGACCAAATTATAGCTCTTGTTTCCTGGAAGAGCAATTTCCTTCCACTTCTAACATGCCTCAGTGCTTTGATAATGCACAGACCAAATTATAGCTCTTGTTTCCTGGAAGAGCAATTTTTGAGTGACCTTGATGTTGTTGGATGATCTAAGAAAATGTGCCTCTAGAGATATTTATGTTTTGAAAGCACGTAGGAGAAGCAACATTTCATTACCGAAAATGCCTGCATAGAGGGAAATGGATTGGCGATTACAATTTGTTACAACTTTTGTGGTTTTGACATATGGTCCCTCCCCCCCTTGCACTGATCGTGACTATGTCTCCTGCTCAAAAGTCTGTGTTTCTTCCATTTATGGTGACAGACAGATATGTAGACATTCTCCAACAGTTGGGTTTGCCATCCCTTCTAGCTAGCCCAGAATATACACTGGATGATCCTTACCTATAAGAAATTGCTTACGTCTGCACACGGGCATTACTTGTTGACCTTCAGCTGCGACAGTGACTATAGTCAACAACAAAAATAACTTCCCGTTAACGTGGAGGGTGATATTCAATATCGTAGCTGATATTGTATTGCAGTACGAAGCTTGGACCTATTGCAGCTGCCATTGCTAAAGCTGCACTGAGCACTCTATTTTATATTCAAGTCTGTTGCATAGCTAACCTATTCTGTGGCTCGTAAGACTCTTTGTAGCTAATCGGTTATGTTTTCACCTGTGGCTCTGCTATGTTGGACCATGCCTAGACCAGTAGCAGCTACTATAGCTATGACTGTGGTTTGAAGCTATAACTTGTACACCGCAGTTGAGCCCTCTATTGAAGGAACACTATATACAGGAGCAAAAATATTTTATTTATTAACGACCAGCTACATTGGAGGACCGGTAAGAAAAAACGGAAACAAAATTGTTCCCATGTAGACCATAACCCATAGATGACCCTTTACCATTTTAAATGATATATACCAATATTACACTGGGGGGGGGGGGTTGTGGTTGCACAGGCACTCGGTGATTAAAAGCAAAACTGCACAGTATTGGTGTATTTAATTTTAAAAGGTAATGGAGTGTGACTGGTTGTTGTCTACGTGGGTACGGTCTTGTTTGGTTGGTTTCTTCTGTGTCTCGTAGTAGATTAGCACTGGAGGACGACATCAGTGGAGGGTCTCCTAGACATTTAGACACTGCTTATAACTTCCTTTTATTTCATTGTTGGCTACATGAATATCACTACATGCTGTGTATTGTTGCTATTACCTACTCTATACCATGTTGTCTACTACAAAATATCAGAACCTTCTATATCTTGTTGCTATTGTTGATTGCACCCATATAGGGTCGGCTACAGCTTCCTTGGACTTGGTAACATTGCACAGGCGAACACTATAGCAGACATTTTGATAGAGGATCAGCTTTAGTCTCCTTGGGAGATGGTGACAGTTGAACAAGAGCGAGAACTACACAAACCAAACCAAATAATTGAACTAAGCGCATGTCATTCACGAGATACGAACCGTCAACAGAATTTGTGTTTGATGATACATTCCACTTCTGCCAGTTTTGTGGATTCTATTAGAACATTTGGAGTCTCTTGGTACGAAAATAATGGAGAGGACCTATGCCAGTTATGTGTGGGAAGATGAACAACAAACACTTGACGATGACTCTCATCGGGTTTTCACTCGTCAACATTTTTTTTTTTTTTTTTTGCGCTACTGATTTACGAAGTATTCCAGGCTTGCTTTGAGTGTTTTGGGAGCTGACATCGGCTGAGCCACCATAGGCAGCTACGAAGCTGCCGATGTGAGTGTTTTGGGAGCTGACATCGGCTGAGCCACCATAGGCAGCTACGAAGCTGCCGATGTGAGTGTTTTGGGAGCTGACATCGGCTGAGCCACCATAGGCAGCTACGAAGCTGCCGATGTGAGTGTTTTGGGAGCTGACATCGGCTGAGCCACCATAGGCAGCTACGAAGCTGCCGATGTGAGTGTTTTGGGAGCTGACATCGGCTGAGCCACCATAGGCAGCTACGAAGCTGCCAATGTGAGTGTTTTGGGAGCTGACATCGGCTGAGCCACCATAGGCAGCTACGAAGCTGCCGATGTGAGTGTTTTGGGAGCTGACATCGGCTGAGCCACCATAGGCAGCTACGAAGCTGCCGATGTGAGTGTTTTGGGAGCTGACATCGGCTGAGCCACCATAGGCAGCTACGAAGCTGCCGATGTGAGTTTAGCTTTAGGTTTGTTTGGGGGGAGATATTTAGTCCAACATTTTAAAGTGTTAGTCAATCCATTTTTGGGAGAACTAACATGCTTCCTGGTAAAAGTAAGTTGCGTGGCTAATGTATGCTGTGACTATCGATAGTGAAAGCTATACTAAGTTGATTCCGACTTTCCATGTGGTAGTTGTTGATCTAAGACAGATTAGGGAACATTTACAAACGACGCCTCGTGAGGGATTGGTGGCCGATAGGCTTTGCGTAGGTTACAGGGTGGGAGGAGAGGGACAAGGCTTTAGACTATGTAGTCAGGTACCTTCCAATCAACCAGACTTGGCAGGAAGTGGGTGTAGCATAATAGGCTACTGATGAGGTGGGAGAGGTGGGGTTTAAAAAAATCCGGTGAAAATAGACATGTTGTTTGTGAGTGGTCCCTAATTAGTTGGGGATCAGTTAATTAATTAATTAATTGGGGATCAGTGTAGAGTATGTATTTGCAATTTTAAAAGTAGGATTGAAAGAATCTTTTGCTCTGTGGGATAATTAGACTAATAGAGAAGAGCTGACTCCTGCTTGGTTTTAATGGCGGACTACTGGTCAAAACAAGGAACAGTTGTAACTAATTTGTCATCGCCATAACTGTGTTCTTCTTACCTCTTGCTGGAATCTTATTCCATATTGCTTGTTCTGTGTGCTTCTAAATGATTCGTTGAATATCTTGACTGTCTGGCAGTTGACGCCACAATTCATCGACGTCCATGTTTTCCGGTTTACGAATGGCCACAGTTCACTCACTTTTTGTGTGTGTTTGTGTACATAATTTGAGAGGTATTTTAGTTCTCTGTGATACCAGTAGCTCAGGTTTTTTATTCCAAGTATTGCCAAGTTATGGTGATTTGAAGAGGTGACCTTTAGTTTTGATCAGTTGCACCAGTTGCCATAAACTATTTACCACTTGTGCAGCCGATCCTGGTCCACCAAATCTCTGCTTAGTGTATTTACCACTTGTGCCGCCTGATCCTGGTCCACCATATCTCTGCTAGTGTATTTACCACTTGTGCAGATCCTGGTCCACCATATCTCTGCTTAGTGTATTTACCACTTGTGCCGCCGATCCTGGTCCACCATATCTCTGCTAGTGTATTTACCACTTGTGCCGCCGATCCTGGTCCACCATATCTCTGCATAACCGCTTGTGCAGCCGATCCTGGTCCACCATATCTCTGCATAACCGTTTGTGCAGCCGAGTCCACCATATCTCTGCTTAGTATATTTACCACTTGTGCAGCCAATCCTGGTCCACCCATGTCTCTGCTTAGTGTATTTACCACTTGTGCAGCCGATCCTGGTCCACCATATCTCTGCTTAGTGTATTTACCACTTGTGCCGCCGATCCTGGTCCACCATATCTCTGCTAGTGTATTTACCACTTGTGCAGCCAATCCTGGTCCACCATATCTCTGCTTAGTGTATTTACCACTTGTGCAGCTGATCCTGGTCCACCATATCTCTGCTAGTGTATTTACCACTTGTGCAGCCAATCCTGGTCCACCATATCTCTGCTTAGTGTATTTACCACTTGTGCAGCCAATCCTGGTCCACCATATCTCTGCTAGTATATTTACCACTTGAGCAGCCAATCCTGGTCCACCATATCTCTGCTTAGTGTATTTACCACTTGTGCAGCCAATCCTGGTCCACCATATCTCTGCTTAGTGTATTTACCACTTGTGCAGCCAATCCTGGTCCACCATATCTCTGCTTAGTGTATTTACCACTTGTGCAGCCAATCCTGGTCCACCATATCTCTGCTAGTGTATTTACCACTTGTGCAGCCAATCCTGGTCCACCATATCTCTGCTTAGTGTATTTACCACTTGTGCAGCCAATCCTGGTCCACCATATCTCTGCTTAGTGTATTTACCACTTGTGCAGCCAATCCTGGTCCACCATATCTCTGCTAGTGTATTTACCACTTGTGCAGCCAATCCTGGTCCACCATATCTCTGCTAGTGTATTTACCACTTGTGCAGCCAATCCTGGTCCACCATATCTCTGCTTAGTGTATTTACCACTTGTGCAGCCGATCCTGGTCCACACAGCACTGGGCTGGGGAGATTGACTGTTCCCTGATGGAAGTGCAGTTTCTGAAAGGTCTTGCTGTTGCTGGATGTCGATGGCCTTGCTGTTGCTGGATGTGGCTTCTAAGAAAATGTGCCTATAGACAAATTCAGCATATTATTTAAAAGCACGCGGAATAAGCAACAATGCTATACCAGAATTACTTGCACAGAGAAAGAGGGAAGAGGTATGCACTTCCAAGTTTGTTACAACTTTCTCTTGTTTTGAGCAGTAGTTCCCCCCCCCCCCCCCCTCCCGAAGTGCCCATTTTCTTTGACCCGACACTTTTAGGTTGTTCAAATAACACTTGTAACAGTGAAATTAACCAAAATATTCCTAATGCATGATTCAGTTGTGTAGCTCCCCCATTTGTAGTGCCAAGTCATATAGTTGAAGGCATCTCTATCTAGGCATTACTAGGTATTCTAGAGAGCGTGTATTGGCAATGGCGGTTGAAATATTTTTTCTCCTTTTTTTTTTGCCTCAATGGAGCATGAAGAGTCAATAGGCAAGCATCAACAAGCTATGCACATTCTAGCAGAGAAGCTTGAGGAAACAGACTCAACATCTGTGAACTACAAGACAACATGGAATAATGACTAGATTTGTCGAAATAAAACGGGAAGGAAACCTGAAGAAAGACAACAAGGTGAGACATGAAGGCCCTGAAGAAAGATAACAACAAGGTGAGGGATGAAGGCCCTGAAGAAAGACAAGGAGAGGGATGAAGGCCCTGAAGAAAGACAAGGTGAGGGGTGAATGCCTTGAAGAAAGATAACAACAAGGAGAGGGATGAAGGCCCTGAAGAAAGATAACAACAAGGTGAGGGATGATGGCCCTGAAGAAAGACAAGGAGAGGGATGAAGGTCCTGAAGAAAGACTAGGTGAGACATGAAGGCCCTGAAGAAAGACAAGGTGAGGGATGAAGGCCCTGAAGAAAGACAAGGTGAGACATGAAGGCCCTGAAGAAAGACAAGGTGAGGGATGAAGGCCCTGAAGAAAGATAACAACAAGGTGAGGGATGAAGGCCCTGAAGAAAGACAAGGAGAGGGATGAAGGCCCTGAAGAAAGACAAGGTGAGGGGTGAAGGCCCTGAAGAAAGATAACAACAAGGAGAGGGATGAAGGCCCTGAAGAAAGACAAGGTGAGGGATGAAGGCCCTGAAGAAAGATAACAACAAGGTGAGGGATGAAGGCCCTGAAGAAAGATAACAACAAGGTGAGACATGAAGGCCCTGAAGAAAGACAAGGAGAGGGATGAAGGCCCTGAAGAAAGATAACAACAAGGAGAGGGATGAAGGCCCTGAAGAAAGATAACAACAAGGTGAGGGATGAAGGCCCTGAAGAAAGACTAGGTGAGGGATGAAGGCCCTGAAGAAAGACTAGGTGAGGGATGAAGGCCCTGAAGAAAGACTAGGTGGGGGATGAAGGCCCTGAAGAAAGACAAGGTGAGGGGTGAAGCCCTGAAGAAAGACTAGGTGGGGGATGAAGGCCCTGAAGAAAGACAAGGTGAGGGGTGAAGGCCCTGAAGAAAGATAATAACAAGGTGTGGGATGAAGGCCCTGGAGAAAGACAAGGTGAGGGATGAAGGCCCTGAAGAAAGACAAGGTGAGGGGTGAAGGCCCTGAAGAAAGACTAGGTGGGGGATGAAGGCCCTGAAGAAAGACAAGGTGAGGGGTGAAGGCCCTGAAGAAAGATAATAACAAGGTGTGGGATGAAGGCCCTGGAGAAAGACAAGGTGAGGGATGAAGGCCCTGAAGAAAGACAAGGTGAGGGGTGAGGGGTGAAGGCCCTGAAGAAAGACTAGGTGAGGGATGAAGGCCCTGAAGAAAGACAAGGAGAGGGATGAAGGCCCTGAGAAGCAAACAATAGATAAATATGTCGACAGTGAACATGCAAGAGAGCATCACCACAGCATTGGTGCAAGCCGAGACAAAATGGACGTGCCAGGAGAGAGCAGGGAAGGAGGCTGAGCAGCAATATCTGACTGGATAGGTAGGTTGATGAGACTGCAAAGATTCCTCTTGTTTAGTGTGAGCTCCATGATTATAGTGTTGCTAAAATCTTTGGCTCGGTTGAGAGTGGATTGACATCATTTGGCATTTCTCCTCCTCTCATTTGTGAGTGTGATGATATCCACAAGCCACACCCTCCCATCCGCTGTGGGTAGTTTGTTGTATAAGGTGTTGGGAAGGATCCATCTGGTGTTCGACTGTTACCATTGCCTCTTTTCTCCTTCCAAGTTTATAGTTGGACCCTCAAGTTTCATCAATTTCTGGTGTTATACTCATGGTGGTGTGTCTCTATAAAGAATTAAATTAAATTAAAATCCTTTCTGAGTTGTCTAGTTGATAGTGCCGGGAAAGGCACATGTTGAACTAGGGATTTTCAAAATTCTTGTCCACTTCATCCTAAGCCTAGCCAGAAGCAGGTGGGAAGAACTTTGAGGTTGGGGTATCCGTGATAGATACTGGCATTGTCCACGGTACCACTGGACATTAGGAAGTTTGTTTTTGCCAGAGTCAAGTGCTGACCGTGCCTCTTGCCAGAGTCAAGTACTGACCGTGCCTTTTGCCAGAGTCAAGTAGTGACCGTGCCTTTTGCCAGAGTCAAGTACTGACCATGCCTCTTGCCAGAGTCAAGTACTGACCATGCCTCTTGCCAGAGTCAAGTACTGACCATGCCTCTTGCCAGAGTCAAGTGCTGACCATGCCTCTTGCCAGAGTCAAGTACTGACCATGCCTCTTGCCAGAGTCAAGTACTGACCGTGCCTTTTGCCAGAGTCAAGTACTGACCGTGCCTCTTGCCAGAGTCAAGTACTGACCTTGCCTCTTGCCAGAGTAAAGTAGTGACCGTGCCTCTTGCCAGAGTCAAGTACTGACCTTGCCTCTTGCCAGAGTAAAGTAGTGACCGTGCCTCTTGCCAGAGTCAAGTACTGGCCTTGCCTCTTGCCAGAGTCAAGTACTGACCTTGCCTCTTGCCAGAGTCAAGTACTGACCATGCCTCTTGCCAGAGTCAAGTACTGACCGTGCCTCTTGCCAGAGTCAAGTACTGACCATGCCTCTTGCCAGAGTCAAGTACTGACCGTGCCTTTTGCCAGAGTCAAGTACTGACCGTGCCTCTTGCCAGAGTCAAGTACTGACCGTGCCTCTTGCCAGAGTCAAGTGCTGACCTTGCCTCTTGCCAGAGTAAAGTAGTGACCGTGCCTCTTGCCAGAGTCAAGTACTGACCATGCCTCTTGCCAGAGTCAAGTACTGACCGTGCCTCTTGCCAGAGTCAAGTACTGACCTTGCCTCTTGCCAGAGTCAAGTACTGACCGTGCCTCTTGCCAGAGTCAAGTACTGACCGTGCCTCTTGCCAGAGTCAAGTACTGACCGTGCCTCTTGCCAGAGTCAAGTACTGACCTTGCCTCTTGCCAGAGTCAAGTACTGACCGTGCCTTTTGCCAGAGTCAAGTAGTGACCGTGCCTTTTGCCAGAGTCAAGTGCTGACCGTGCCTCTTGCCAGAGTCAAGTACTGACCGTGCCTCTTGCCAGAGTTAAGTGCTGACCGTGCCTCTTTCCAGAGTCAAGTGCTGACCGTGCCTCTTTCCAGAGTCAAGTACTGACCTTGCCTCTTGCCAGAGTTAAGTGCTGACCGTGCCTCTTTCCAGAGTCAAATACTGACCGTGCCTCTTGCCAGAGTCAAGTGCTGACCGTGCCTCTTGCCAGAGTTAAGTACTGACCGTGCCTCTTGCCAGAGTTAAGTGCTGACCGTGCCTCTTGCCAGAGTCAAGTGCTGACCGTGCCTCTTGCCAGAGTTAAGTGCTGACCTTGCCTCTTGCCAGAGTTAAGTGCTGACCGTGCCTCTTGCCAGAGTTAAGTGCTGACCGTGCCTCTTGCCAGAGAAGTGCTGACCGTGCCTCTTGCCAGAGTTAAGTGCTGACCGTGCCTCTTGCCAGAGTCAAGTACTGACCGTGCCTCTTGCCAGAGTCAAGTGCTGACCGTGCCTCTTGGTGTTGAAACACATATTGTCATGTACTACATAAATATGATGCATTGGCTCATGATTCGAATAACTTTGTTTGAAACCAAAGGAGCTGGTTCATTGTCAAGTAGTTATACCTCTTCTGATACTCCCCTCTCTCTCTCTCTCTCTCTGTGTTGTGTGTGTGCACACAGTATGACAGTGCTGAAATAGCGCTGGCTACTCGTAGCAGGCTCCACGGCACCAAGTGGCCCTCTACAAACCCCAAGAGATTAGCCCTTGACTTCCTCACCGCTCAAGATGCCCTCAAACTCACCAGTGGTGAACTAGTCATACCCGAGGAACTGCTGTGTTTGTCGGGAGAAGCGCAGACAGATGAAATGGATGAGATTAAGACACCGGAGGAGAAGGAAGAGAGGACAGAGGAGATGGATGTTCACGAGAAACTAGACGGTCTGGGAGAAAACAAGGAAGGTTAGTGACTATATCATATATAATCAGTTGCTAGTTTAGATTGCCAAGGTGATACTATAAAATCTACAAATATGGTTCTATCTTTAGTGACAACCAGTGCCTGTTAATTGGTGAGAGCGAGTGTAGCCATAATGATGCACACTGGCACAAAAGCTTTGCCAATTCAGCAGCTCTACTTCTTCGAATTATTGGGCTGCTGAATGCACACTATTACAACAGTCCTGAGCATGTGCACTATTACAACAGTCCTGAGCATGTGCACTATTACAACAGTTCTGAGCATGTGCACTATTACAACAGTCCTGAGCATGTGCACTATTACAACAGTCCTGAGCATGTGCACTATTACAACAGTCCTGAGCATGTGCACTATTACAACAGTCCTGAGCATGTGCACTATTACAACAGTCCTGAGCATGTGCACTGTTACAACAGTCCTGAGCATGTGCACTATTACAACAGCCATGAGCATGTGCACTATTACAACAGTCCTGAGCAAGTGCACTGTTACAACAGCCCT
>CBDHDV010000003.1:0-12281 GCA_965261175.1 Rubritalea sp.
TGGGCAGTCTTGTTTGGTAGTGAGCAGTGTGTGTTTTAATTTAATTGTTTTTCCTCTTGATTCAAGTGTTCGTGTTTGTTTGTTTCAGCAATGGATGAGGACTAGAAGTGTGAGCTGAATGGTGGAGGTTCTGTAATGTCTAATTTGTCCTTCCCCCCTCAAGGAAATTTGCTCCATGAGAATTTTCAAATTTGTTGCCCTTCTACTCTACAACCATAGATCATGCAAATGTATGGGAGAGCACGTAATGCTCGCTCCTGCCATGTAAGTGATGTGCACAAAATGTACGGAGGCAATCCAGATAATCATGGGCATTTTAAACTGTCGTCATCAGGACTGTAGACACATATTGTCTTGCAAAGAAATATAAAGGGGGGGTCAGAATTTTTCAAACGGGAATATTTTTTTCAAATTAAGGTTACTGAGGGAACGTATTAAAAAAATTAATAAATAAATAAAAATTACAAGGGGAACCAAATATGGGGAAACTAAATTTGTGATGACAGGTTACCTAAAGATTTAAGCACTTTTTCTAACTTGTATATTGCTATAGTTTACTTACCCATGTACACCTCGTTGTCAACTACAAAATAATCATAGCATACCATATCATGTTGCTCGTGTTGACTACCCCCATATAACCGTCAGCTACAGTTTCATTCAAGGACTGGGTAACATTGCACAGAATACTACAGCAGATATTTTGGTAGAATACCAGCTACAGCCTCCTTTGGACATGGTAACAGTTGACCAGGGGCGAGAACAATACAAACCAAATGGCTGAACTAAGCGAGGTTATTATAGTTGTGGTACTAAGTATACTTAACAATACTTACCACTCTCACCAGTTTACAGGGTCACCTATGGTCGTTGATGGAACCTTTGGAATCTTTTTTCGTTTTAGCGGTAATAGGCAGCAGCTAAGAAACTGCGACGTGAGTTTTAGCTGATATATAATTGTTTTGTTGTATTTGGGGGGGGGGGGGGGGGGGGGGGGGGGAGTTGGTTTTGGGTCCGCCATTTAAAAAAAAATCGGTCAATCCAGTATAGGTTGTATTCCACCCCTGAGATAAATATTATGCTACATATTTTAACAAAAGCATTATTTGTAGATTAAATATTATTACCTGCATTATAGAGGAATGAAATTTTAAGAGGGGGGTTTAATTGGCAGCGAAGTGAGTCTTCATTGGGGAGGTGGAAGGAAAAGTATTGCCGCGTATGCCCGTTTATGGTGTAATTATTATTGTTGTTGTTGTTGTTATTATTATTATTATCATTATCATTATCATTATTATCATCATTATTATTATTATTATTATTATTATTATTATTATTATTATTATTATTATTATTATTATTATTATTATTATTATTATTATTATTATTATTATTATTATTATTATTATTATTATTTGAATCTTTTTTTCATTTTTAGCGGTAATAGGCAGCAGCTAAGAAACTGCGACGTGAATTTTAGCTGATATATAGTTGTTGTTTTATTTTTATATATTATTATTTATTATTAGTATTATATTATTATCGATGAATGATATATATGTGCCGTACGTTCATAACCCAGCCATTACAAAAAAACAAAAAAAAAATGAGTCGCGGAAGATTTTATGTACTCTACAAAAGGGGAATATACGCCTTGGAGGTTGTCAGGAAACCCTATCCTGACTGGTGAGAAAGGAGGGCCACAACAGCCCTTACATCTGGTTACAAGTTTACCAGACCACAAGTACAAGTTAGGTTCACCAACCCACCAAGACACTGGCAAGCCAAGACACGTCAAAGGAGCTAATTGGTCGGAAGGAGAGGGATACCATGGAAACCAAGTGACGTAAATGAGGGAACTTGTAAATTATAAAGAGGGACTGGACTGTCCGAGATAGTTAGTTAGTGAGAACATTGTCTAAGACAGTTTGTGCAGACTTGTTAAGTTGTTGTAGCAAGCTATTATTATTTGACCACAACCTCTTGATAGAAGGGTAAAGGCTGTAGATAAGCTAAGGGTGGTTAAGTGTTGGTCAAGCTAGAACCTGAACTAAGGACTTGGGAGCAAAGGCAGAGTTCTGGTTAAGAGTTTGGCGTCAGAGCTAGAGTGGTCTAGAAAGAGAGAGTCTGACCACAGTTCTAGTCTCACATTGGTGGCAGCGGTGGGATCTCAAGAGTGAGACCCTGGACCTGTCTTAGTCAGAGGCCCAATTGATTGTTGTTAATTTTTTGTTTTATTTTTTAGCTAGCTGGGTCCTCGGAGGGAACAGCCACACGTCAAGTGAGCAGGCTTGTGAGAAAAAGATTCTGAGTGCCCAGAAGAACTAGTTAGTAAAAAGTTTTTTTTTTGTGTGTGTGTGTGTGTGTTCTCGACCTTGGTTCAATGGCAGAGGACCAACGGCAAGACGTCAGGGGACTGAGATCACAACGAGGGGAAGAGACTCCCCCCATACATGTTCAGGGGATACCAGATGCACGTCGCCTTCGGATAGCCAATCAGGAGGGACGGTCTGAGAGTTCCATAGATCGGTTCATGACACAGTGGATACAAATGGACCAGGCCAGAACCGAGAGGGAGACGCAAAGGCGGGAGGAGGATCAACAGAGAATGATGGAACAGCAAGAACGGATGTTTCAGCTAATGGCTACAGCGCCGAGGCCAGTCGTAGCCGAACCACCTCCGCCTGCTCCAAGACTCACACTCCAAAAATTCAATGAAGGTGTGGACGACATGGGGGCATATCTGGAAATGTTCGAGGCAACGGCAAGAGCAGCACATTGGCCAAATGATCAATGGGCTATGTTTCTGCGGAGTGCACTATCGGGAGCCGGCCTCACAGCAGTGGCGGCCATGCCAGCAGATCAACAATTGGACTATCCTGCAGTAAAAGAAGTACTCCGGAGACAATATCATATCACAGTTGAGACATTCCGTCGTCGGACGTTTGAGGTACCATTTGATGCAACCAGCCCAGATGTGTGGCTAGCTAAACACCAGCAGAGTTTTCAACAGTGGCTCGCATCATCACACAATGACCCGGAGACTACAATGTTAATTGAAGTCACACTGAAACGGTTACCTCGGTGGTTGGAAGTGAAGATGAGAAACCTCAACCCACAAACTTTTGAAGAGTTAGCTGAAGCAGTGGCACGTCACTTAGCCAACCAGTCAATACCAAGGAAAGAAGCAGGGGTACCTCGACCAACTGAGCGATCAGGTACAAACGAGAAAAATCATCCTAGGGAGAGGGAAGGGAAACAACACTTCCTACCGTCCCGACAGCATCAACAACCAATGTCACCTAGTCTGAGACCAGGCCAAGGGGACGGAAATAACAGTCGGTCGCTGTCTAAGGATGTGTCACAGATGACGTGCTACCAGTGCGGGAAAAAAGGACACTTACGCCGAGACTGTCGAGTGAAAGTGGAGTCTGCAAACCGTGCCGCTTATGTTCGAACCAACCTCCCCAAGTGGACTCGTGAGGTACAAGTGAACCAGAATTCCGTAGTGGGATGGTTGGACACTGGCTGTACCAAATCCATGATACATCCTCGTTTCATCAACAAAGATGATTATTTGGGATGGAAAATACCGTATACGACAGCCAGTGCTAAGAAGGTGTGGTTTCCAGCCGCAAGGATCACCCTAAACATTGATGACCACACCTACCAGTTGGCTGTAGGGGTATCGTCACATCTGACAGTCGACATGCTTCTCGGACAAGATGTCCCCAAGTTCAGGAAACTTCTGAAAGAAGCTCTTCGGGAAAAAAGTAACCCGGGGTTGGAGGAACAGATGCAGACGTCCGAGTCAGTGATGGTCGTTACCCGGGCGGGAAAGAAGAAACAAGAGCTAGCCCAAAGTCAGTCAGAGCTCTACCAAGAGAGGGATGAAGCAGTCATCCACGAGATGGAGTCAGAAACAGAGCTCGAGGGTGAGAGGGATGAAGCAGTCACCCACGAGATGGAGTCAGAAACAGAGCTCGAGGGTGAGAGGGATGAAGCAGTCACCCACGAGATGGAGTCAGGATCTGAGCAAGGTTTGGGTCAAATATTTGACTTTGACAGTGATGTGTTTGTTGTTCCTACCCAGACCACTCACCACAGGAGTACAGTAGCAAGTCAGATCCAGCTTGAGCGGATCTCGCCATCCCAGATGCGTTCCCACCAGCTGTCTGACTCCACGTTGGAGGAGTGGAGGCGACAGGCAGATACAGGAGAGGAGGGTGATTTCTGCTGGAGGGAGGGGTTACTCCACAAGAAACCGTATGCAAAAGGAGGAGCTAACTTACTAGTTATTCCTACTTGTTACAGGAATGAAGTTTTGAAGCTGGCACACAGTTCACCGGCAGCTGGACATTTTGCTGAGGCACGAACGCTGGATACCCTACGACAGAGAGTGACCTGGCCGAGGATTACATCCGACGTCAAGGAGGCGTGTCGTTCGTGTCCTACTTGTCAACGGTCTGCCCCCACGACTATGAAGAGAGCTCCCCTACACTCCTTGCCGATCATACGGACACCCTTTGAACGAGTGGCCATGGACATTTTTGGGCCCCTCAAAAGAACCAAGTCAGGGTACAAATATTTGTTAGTAATTATGGACTATGCCACTAAATGGCCGGAGGCTTTTCCTTTACGCAATGTAACCACAGAATCGGTGGTGGAGTGTTTGATTGAGCTGACAGCAAGACTGGGAGTCCCCAAAGAAGTACTTACCGACAACGGCACTAACTTTGTTTCGAGGACTATGAAGAAGTTCTGTGCCTTGGCAGGGATACAGCAGATACGTACCTCGCCCTACCATCCCCAAACTGATGGGATGGTAGAGAGGTTCAATGCCACAATGAAGCACCTCTTACGGAAGCTAACGCAGAAGAACACAGTGGATTGGGATCAATGTATACCATATCTCTTGTGGGCTTACCGTGGAACGACCCACAAGTCGACGGGCTACTCCCCTTTCGAATTGCTCTATGGTCGCCCAATGAGAACACCTTTGGACGAATTAATCGAGTTGTGGACTGTGAAAGATGAAGAGAGCGGAAGAGAGGTGATCGAGTACCTCCGTCTGCTACGAGTGAAGATGGCTCTGGTGCGAGACATAGCCTACACGAATGAAGTGCAACAGAAAAAGGAACAGAAACACTACCATGACAAAAAGGCAGTCCCACGACAGTTTGAGGTTGGAGACTACGTCTTGGTCTTCAGACCCCGCAAAGAAAACAAACTTTGCAATGAATGGAGAGGCCCTGTGATTGTGACAAACAAAATTACAGATGTAACCTATGAGGTCGAGCTGGATCATGGTCAGAAACGAACCTTCCATGTCAATAGAATGAAAGAGTGGAAATCTCCTGTGCCAGCAGTTTTTCTATCAGTAGACGACGTCCTTGAAGAGGATGCCACTGAAGAGGAAGAAAAACAAAACACTAACAACCTCACTTACTGTCAAGAGCAGCAACTCCAGAAGCTGAAGGAGAAGTTCGCGGATGTCATTAGCGATGACCCAGGGAGGACCGACCTGGTGGAACACAAGATCGAAACCGAGGACGCAAGTCCCATTCGATTGCCTCCATATCGGTTGCCACATGCCGCCCATGAATACCTGCGGAAGGAAGTCAAGTCGTTACTAACAATGGGAATTATCGTGCCCTCGAAGAGTCCCTGGGCCGCCCCAGTGGTACTGGTACCCAAGAAGGACGGTAGTAAACGGTTGTGCGTAGATTACCGTAAGCTAAACCTAATCACACGTGCGGATCCATACCCAATACCAAGAGTAGAAGATCTGATTGATGATATCGGAAGGGCAAAATACATCACGGCCTTAGATCTCACAAAGGGGTACTGGCAAGTTCCAGTGGCAAAGTCAAGCCAGGACAAAACAGCATTCATAACACCCTGGGGGGGAAATACCAGTTCTGGACCATGCCATTTGGACTAGTAGCTGCGCCCTCGACATTTCAGTGGTTGATGGACATGATTCTCGAAGGAACACACTCATATGCAGCAGCCTACCTGGACGACGTGATAATCCACAGCAACACTTGGGATGAACACCTGGCTCACCTGCAAGAAGTATTTCAGAGATTGAGGGATGCTGGTCTCACTATCAAGGAAGGGAAATGCAAGTTTGCGTGTAACAAATGCACGTATTTGGGTCACACGGTGGGCCAGGGCCAAGTACATCCCCTTGTAGGGGGGACTATCCCATTTTCCTCCGAAATTCAAAAACATATTTGTGGTTGTCATAACTTTTCCCCCCTTTCTTCTGTGCAAATAATTATTATACCAGCTTGTTGCTTATTGTGTGTGCTTTAAGATGATATGTAAAAAGTCTCTATAGGCACTTTTTCTTAGAAGATATAGCCATACACGCAAGGGTCACTCAGAAAATGGCACCTCCTAATTTCCCAGGATTCTAATTCCCAGGCGCCGTGAGCTACAAACCCCAAACTTGTTTTGTGGCTTGCTAACACCCTAAGCTGTGATATGGCTGAGTCATAATTAAAACGCGGTGAAGTGTTGAAAAGTTATGAGACACTTTATTTCAAGTCGCGCCAAAAAATCGCGGAATATCTGTGACCCCGCCTCTTCTAATAATCGTATCTCAGGAATGCTTCATGGTAAAAAAATTATGACTCAGTCATATCGCAGCTTAGGGTGTTTACAAGCAACACAGGAAGTTTGAGGTCTGTAGGTCAAGGCGCCTGACAATTAGAATCCTGGGAAATTAGGAGGTGCCATTTTCTGAGTGACCCTTGCGTGTATGGCTATATCTTCTAAGAAAAAGTGCCTATAGAGACTTTTTACATATCATCTTAAAGCACACACAATAAGCAACAAGCTGGTATAATAATTATTTGCACAGAAGAAAGGGGGAAAAAGTTATGACAACCACAAATATGTTTTTGAATTTCGGAGGAAAATGGGATAGTACCCCCTTGTAGCTAAAGTACGAGCAGTGCAAGAATATACACAACCCAAAACTAAGAAGGATGTGAGGGCATTTTTGGGGTTGTGCGGATATTATCGTAGATTCGTGCCGAACTTTGCAACCATCGCAACACCCTTGACTAATCTAACCAAGAAAGATAGACCCAATGTTGTTGAATGGGATGACCTAACTCAACATGCATTCGAATGGTTGAAAAATAGCCTATCCAATTACCCCATACTCTCCACCCCTATATGGAGTAAGCCATTCATTCTCCAGACCGATGCATCTGATACAGGCATTGGCTTTGTATTATCCCAAAAAGATGAGCTCGGGGACGAGCACCCCATAGCATATGGATCGAGGAAGTTGTTGGCCAGAGAAACCCACTATTCCACAATAGAAAAGGAAGCCTTAGCCATAGTGGAAGGTACAAGGCACTTTCGGGTGTATTTGGAGGGAATTCCCTTTACCATTGAAACTGACCATAACCCGTTGACTCACATGGCCCGATTGAAAGAGAGTCATGGAAGACTAGCAAGGTGGGCATTAGCAATGCAACCATACCGGTACACCGTTGTGCACAAACCAGGGCGAGAACATCTGAATGCTGACGGACTCTCAAGAGAACATGGTTCTCACCAGGAGGAATGGGGAATGTCAGGAAACCCTATCCTGACTGGTGAGAAAGGAGGGCCACAACAGCCCTTACATCTGGTTACAAGTTTACCAGACCACAAGTACAAGTTAGGTTCACCAACCCACCAAGACACTGGCAAGCCAAGACACGTCAAAGAAGCTGATTGGTCCGAAGGAGAGGGATACCATGGAAACCAAGTGATGTAAATGAGGGAACTTGTAAATTATAAAGAGGGACTGGACTGTAGTTAGTTAGTGAGAACATTGTCTAAGACAGTTTGTGCAGACTTGTTAAGTTGTTGTAGCAAGCTATTATTATTTGACCACAACCTCTTGATAGAAGGGTAAAGGCTGTAGATAAGCTAAGGGTGGTTAAGTGTTGGTCAAGCTAGAACCTGAACTAAGGACTTGGGAGCAAAGGCAGAGTTCTGGTTAAGAGTTTGGCGTCAGAGCTAGAGTGGTCTAGAAAGAGAGAGTCTGACCACAGTTCTAGTCTCACAGAGGTCACTAGATTAGCTCTTGATGAAGAAAAAGACTGCAGATTCGTAGTCCAAAGGGAAGAACACTGGATACACACGCGAATACATGGTCAATACCTGCCAGGAAAGGTTGCTGGAGTTATTTGTGACTAAACTAGCTTCAATATGCTCTAGCATTGGATGTGATACAAGTTCTAGATGGTAGCAAGGAACATTTTTTCAATCTTGCTAAGGTAAACACAGTTCCTTGCATGTTTACTACTACTCCCTCTTTCAGACTGCGAGTAGAAGACTGAAGAGTTTAGCATATATAGAAAGCATAACTGACGTGTAATAGCTGTGCTTATGATATACAGCCTACTGAAAATAATAAACATTGTCAAAATTCAAACTATTATTTGAACAGATTCTTGTCAGCTTCTGCATGGTCTTCTTGTAGTACTCCGATGATTTCTGCAGAAGGCAGTGCCTAATAACTCCGATGATTTCTGCAGAAAGCACTGACTGGTGTAAGTGGTTGGGTTGAGTATGGGGAAGTAGCCATGAATTGTAAGTTCTTACATATTCCTTATAGGAGCAAGATTTAACAACCTGCTACCCGACATGTTATGGGATTTAAAATTCTGAAACGGATATGTGAATGAGGAAGTAGGTTTGTTAAGATTATTTTGAAGCCGCTTTCCTTGAAGAAGAGTACCACAATAAGAGTTTGGTCATCAGGCGCTTTCTGCTGAAATGATCAGAGATCAGAGGGAAGCTGAAGCAGAGAATAACTTATTGAAGTGATAATTAACTCTCCAGTCATGTACTCATTATCTAAGAGAGAGAGAGAGGCAGTAAACATGCAAGGAACTGTGTTTACCTTAGCAAGATTGAAATCAAGAACTTGATTTGTAGATGTCTTCTTTATGATTGTGAGATGAGATGAAGTCGAGAATTATATGTTCCTTAGAGATTCATAACTGGTGTAAGTGATTGGATTGTGATATGGGGAAATAGCCAAGAATTTCACATCTTTAATCTATTCTTCACTGGTGCAAGATACAACAACCTGATACCTACAACATAATGGGATGACTTATTCTTAAATGTAAATATGCATGTGGAAGTAAGTAGTTCTGTTAAGAATACTTGGAAACAGCTTTCCATGAAGATGAGAAGAGCAACACATTAAGATTGAAGTTTGCTAGCTATAATATTTCCCCTCATCAGCGTAATATTTTCTTTTATTGTTGGGTGATAGCAGTAAAATGGAAACATTAGCTCGAATGGGACAAGTCCGCAAGTAGTCTCGCGGATAAAGCCCTTAGATAGGAAGGGTAGACTAGACCATTTACTACCGAAATTTGAAGACATATTTGTAGCTGTCATAACTTCCCCCCACCCCCACCCCCCCCCCCCCCCCTTTCTTCTGTGCAAATACTTTTATTACCAGCTTGTTGCTTATTGTGTGTGCTTTAAGATGATATGTGAAATGTCTCTATAGGCACTTTTTCTTAGAAGATATATCCAAACAGGCAAGGGTCACTAAAAAAATGGCACCTCCCAAATTGGAATATGTGTAATTCCTAGGCGCCTTGAGCTACTGAGTCAAAATTTGTTTTGTGGCTTGCTAACACCCTAAGCTGAGATATGGTCGGGCCATATTTAGAACGGCGGTGAAGTGTTGATTAGATACGAGACACTTTTATTTCCAAACGCGCAAAAAAACACGGAATATTTGTGACCCCTCCTCTTCTAAGTGCCATAAATCACGAGTGCTTCACGGTAAAAATAATATCTCAGGTGAGATCACAATTTAGGCCTGTAGGAAGCCACAACACAAGTTTGGGGGCGGTAGCTCAGGCGCCTTTGAATTATACGTGTTCCAATTAGGGAGGCGCTATTTTTTTAGTGACCCTTGCGTGTTTTGATATATCTTCTAAGAAAAGGTGCCTATAGAGACATTTCACATATCATCTTAAAGCACACACAATAAGCAACAAGCTGGTAATAAAAGTATCTGCACAGAAGAAAGGGGAAAAGTTATGACAGATACAAATATGTGTTAAAATTTCGGTAGTAAATGGTCTAGTCTCCCCTTTTAAAAGGGCTGGCCCGAGAGACTACAGTATCCAAAGTGATAGAAAAAGTTCCTGAACCGTGACGTAGTGGGTGGGGCTGACATGTAATGGGAAAAGGGTTGTCATGTACACGCAGAATTGAAGCTCTGTGCACACTGTCCGTAGATCTTGGCTCTTACTGGTTTTCCTATTTCTTTGCTACAGATTCACTGACTGCTCCAAATGTATTGGTTCATTCTTTTTTGGATTCTATTAGGAACAACGTCAGGTACATAGCTATAAATTGTGATTAACGTGATGCTATATTAAATATATTGTTTTGTAAGAATCAGCTGGTCATGATCTATATCTTGTTGTGTTTGACTTGATGGGTGTGCTATATTAATGTGCTATAACTATAGAGTGACTACTAGTAATGGTATCCCAAAGGCTAGCCCATAGGAAGCATGTCTTGAAATAAGCGCCCATTTTGGTAGCTTATTGTGCTCATATTACAGTCTGGTATTGCTATTAATATATTGCTGTATAGCTCAACAATTATACCTGATTGATCACCTCTAGCACTAATTTGGTTGGGCATCCTGTAGACTAATTTTCTATTGTGGAATTTTCCTGCTCCTATCAACTTTGACATTTCCTTGGCAATGGCACTAAGCAGGTGGAGGTCTTATAATGGTACTCAAAGGCTTCTTAGTTATCTTGAGGTAGATGTATAGTCAAGTAATAACATTGTGCATTTTACTTAACATTTCTATATTGGCCATGAAAATGACAATCAAGAAGTTTGTGTGGTGCTATTTCTAATAAGAGTAGCTTTTATAGAGAGGAAATCTATATGCATATCTTCTCTCCTTGCTTCTCTCTTTATCTCATCAGCATATCTAGATATTGCTGCTCAGTTTTCTTGCTCTCTCCTGACATGTCCTCTTTGTCTCTGCCTGGCTTAGTTTTGTAGACACTGCTCAGGGGCAGTGTATTAGATTATAATTTTATTTTTATTATTTTAATAATTTAGTTTTCAGTGCAGGACCTTGTGGGACTACGCTGGCTCCTCCACCTCTGAGCTTCTCCTCTAGGGTGGATGGATAGGGCCAGCTAGATCCTCCCATTCCCAATAGGGCCTGGCAAGGCTACGCTGGCTACTTTAGTACCGAGCTTCTCAGCTAGTGTAGATAGATAGAGCCTGGCAAGGCTACGCTGACTCCTCTAAACCGAGCTTCTCAGCTAGTGTAGATAGATGGGCCAGGCAAGGTTACAATGGCTCCTCCAGCTCTGAGCTTCTGAGCTAGTGTTGTTTGTAGGGGAAGATCCAGAGGGTTGGCTGGCGATGACCTCCCCAATCTCGACCACTCAAATTCGTGTGAAGTGCCTTTTTTATTTTAGGAGTGTCCTCCTTTTCAGTGGGAAAAAAGAGCTCATCGCCGAATAAGGATGCAAAAAAAGGTGACCTAGGCCGCCAAATATGAAATGAAATGTCTAGGAAGAGGCAGAGAGCTGGTCTGTTCAACCATGCAGCTGCAACAAAGAAGAAAAGAGAGTCAGAGAAAGTGCAAGTAGTTCAGAAGGCGGGAAGTCACCTCCATATTTATTTTAATATGAACACGGATGCACAATGCCTCGTGAAACTGGTTCAAACGGCGGGTTTGGAGTGGCAAGCCAAGCATTGTATGCCAACAATGATAGTATGCTCCCTATTGTGCCTGACTTGACACATCATGAACTGACAGGCAAGGGCAGAGCATATCCTGGAGAGATTGTCAACAAAATTCTAATTTTTTTTGAGAGATTAAAATGTGTAGCTAAATGTTAGCCTCTCAGAACCTGACATGATGGACAACTGCCTTGTGATGCACAGTCTTCAGATTAGAATGCTGATATACCAGACAAGGACACTTTTCTAGAAAGTTGAAATACCGCTGCAGCTATTTTAAAGTGCTGTTTAAATTCCAATACACTCTCTCTAGTGGTGATCCACACCTATGGATCAAACAATTCCATGCTATACAATGCTGGCTCCTTCAGATTCCGAGCTTTACTGCTAGTGTGGATAGACTGAGCCAGGCTAGACAATGCTGGCTCCCAGCCTCCGAGCTTCTCTGCTAGTGTGAATAGACTGAGCCAGGCTTTACAATGCTGGCTCCTTCAGACTCTGAGGTTTTCTGC
>CBDHDV010000004.1:0-21779 GCA_965261175.1 Rubritalea sp.
GATCAAATATTCACATGGAGCTGTGACATGGTTCAGGTGATCAAATATTCACTTGGAGCTGTGGCATGGTCCAGGTGATCAAATATTCACTTGGAGCTGTGACATGGTCCAGGTGATCAAATATTCACTTGGAGCTGTGGCATGGTCCAGGTGATCAAATATTCACTTGGAGCTGTGGCATGGTTCAGGTGATCAAATATTCACTTGGAGCTGTGGCATTGTCCAGGTGATCAAATATTCACTTGGAGCTGTGACATGGTTCAGGTGATCAAATATTCACTAGGAGCTGTGGCATGGTCCAGGTGATCAAATATTCACTTGGAGCTGTGACATGGTTCAGGTGATCAAATATTCACTTGGAGCTGTGGCATGGTCCAGGTGATCAAATATTCACTTGGAGCTGTGGCATGGTTCAGGTGATCAAATATTCACTTGGAGCTGTGGCATGGTTCAGGTGATCAAATATTCACTTGGAGCTGTGGCATGGTTCAGGTGATCAAATATTCACTTGGAGCTGTGACATGGTTCAGGTTATCAAATATTCACTTGGAGCTGTGGCATGGTTCAGGTGATCAAATATTCACTTGGAGCTGTGGCATGGTCCAGGTGATCAAATATTCACTTGGAGCTGTGGCATGGTACAGGTGATCAAATATTCACTTGGAGCTGTGGCATGGTCCAGGTGACCAAATATTCACTTGGAGCTGTGGCATGGTTCAGGTGATCAAATATTCACTTGGAGCTGTGGCATGGTACAGGTGATCAAATATTCACTAGGAGCTGTGGCATGGTCCAGGTGATCAAATATTCACTTGGAGCTGTGGCATGGTTCAGGTGATCAAATATTCACTTGGAGCTGTGGCATGGTCCAGGTGATCAAATATTCACTTGGAGCTGTGGCATGGTTCAGGTGATCAAATATTCACTTGGAGCTGTGGCATGGTCCAGGTGATCAAATATTCACTTGGAGCTGTGGCATGGTCCAGGTGACCAAATATTCACTTGGAGCTGTGGCATGGTTCAGGTGATCAAATATTCACTTGGAGCTGTGGCATGGTCCAGGTGACCAAATATTCACTTGGAGCTGTGGCATGGTACAGGTGATCAAATATTCACTAGGAGCTGTGGCATGGTCCAGGTGATCAAATATTCACTTGGAGCTGTGGCATGGTTCAGGTGATCAAATATTCACTTGGAGCTGTGGCATGGTCCAGGTGATCAAATATTCACTTGGAGCTGTGGCATGGTTCAGGTGATCAAATATTCACTTGGAGCTGTGACATGGTTCAGGTGATCAAATATTCACTTGGAGCTGTGGCATGGTTCAGGTGATCAAATATTCACTTGGAGCTGTGGCATGGTTCAGGTGACCAAACGAATGCTTACCAACTCGCAGTTACATCTATGGGATACTCCGCTTGTGAGCCAGACTTTATAAAAAGTAGAGCCTGGTGGGTTATGGTCAGATTTTCAAGTACGGTGTAGGCATGGCTAAGTCACAGTCACAGTCGTAAACTGCTGCCTCGCGTTTGTTCATGCACTATCATGTGACAGAGTGCATGACCGTGACAAATGGCATTATGGAGACAAGATTATGACCCAAACTAAGAATACCAAAAGACACACCCTACTGTGAACACAGCCAATGTCCTCCTGGTTGCAAGTTGCCCTTACCCCCCCCCCCCCCCCCCCTCAATATCTCTACCTACCTACTATACAAGGTCTGGAATATTCGAGGTTTCACAATTTCATGTTTGTTTAAGAATCCTTTAATTCAAATTCGAGGAGATTGAATTTCACAAAGGCAAAAAGAGAGAGAAGTGGGCGTGGTAGTTTAACTGCCATATGTACTGTAGTGACTAAATTTCGTGCATTAGAAACGTCCACGACATCAACCACTCGAAAATTCCAACCTTTACGGAATATCCCATTTCCTGGCACAGATTTTACCCGTGATAATTCCCCCACCTCCAGTACGCTGCACAAAGTGAACTATCCTGAGTGAAATAATGCATACCCTCAATTAGAGCAGCGGCATTGCAATGAGCACGCTCATAAAAAACACAGCCTGCCATTTTGAAACATACAATCATAACTATAAATATTTTAAATTATGAATCTGAGAGCAAAATTGCTTAGAAGATCAGCTAGTCTAGCAGCAGAATGCATCCACAGCAAGTCTAGCAGCAGAATGCATCCACGGCAAGTCTAGCAGCAGAATGCATCCACAGCAAGTCTAGCAGCAGAATGCATCCACAGCAAGTCTAGCAGCAGAATGCATCCACAGCTAGTCAAGCAGCAGAATGCATCCACAGCTAGTCAAGCAGCAGAATGCATCCACAGCTAGTCAAGCAGCAGAATGCATCCACAGCAAGTCTAGCAGCAGAATGCATCCACAGCAAGTCTAGCAGCAGAATGCATCCACAGCAAGTCTAGCAGCAGAATGCATCCACAGCAAGTCTAGCAGCAGAATGCATCCACAGCAAGTCTAGCAGCAGAATGCATCCACAGCAAGTCTAGCAGCAGAATGCATCCACAGCAAGTCTAGCAGCAGAATGCATCCACAGCAAGTCTAGCAGCAGAATGCATCCACAGCAAGTCTAGCAGCAGAATGCATCCACAGCTAGTCAAGCAGCAGAGATCTGGTGATGCATGCTGATACTGCAGGCTTGCAAGCAAAATAATAGAGCCCCCACTTGAACATTATATCCCAGCGTTGTAACCGAGGAAATACAATATGCACAGCAAGTAAACCTGTAATGATGTACTATATCTGTATTCATACTTATCTGCCCACCACTGCCTTGATTACTGCAATAATAGTGTGTATATTATTGCAATTGCTCTGCCTTCACAACTCTACAAGTGGTGCCAATATTTCAGTTCAGATTCATAAGCTATCAATTGAAGCGTACATGCATATAGTGTGTATCGATGGGTACCATTGCCAACCACTCCTACAACAACAGCTCCCTCCCCATAGCACTCCTCTCTAGACCAACACACACACATGGCCGTGGCTGATCCGGTCAAGGAGGGCCAGAGTTTTGAAGAAGTCCCGAGCTTGGTAAAAGGGGTCCAAGGGATCCAGGTAGATCTGGTCAAGGAGGACCAGAGCTTAGTGGAAGAGATCTTGGTTGCTCTGATCAAGAAGGACCAGAGCTTGGTGGAAGAGGTCCAGGTAGATTTAGTCAAAATCTGGTCAGAGGTCTTGCGGCTCCCTCCTGTGGCGTGAAGACTTAGTCTCAGCCTGTCCAGATATTGTTGACATAATTCAGAGGTCTTGCTGCACCCTCCTGTGGTGTGAAGACTTAGTCTCAGCCTGTCCAGACATTGCTGACATAGTTCAGAGGTCTTGCTGCTCCCTAATGTGGTGTCATGACTTGGTCTCAGCCTGTCCAGACATTGCTGGCATAGTTCAGAGGTCTTGCTGCTCCCACCTGTGGTGTAATGACTTGGTCGCAGCCTGTCCAGACATTGCTGGTCTTGCTGCTCCCTCCTGTGGTGTGATGACTTGGTCTCAGCCTATCCAGACATTGCTGGCATAGTTCAGAGGTCTTGCTGCTCCCACCTGTGGTGTGATGACTTGGTCTCAGCCTATCCAGACATTGCTGGCATAGTTCAGAGGTCTTGCTGCTCCCATCGGTGGTGTGATGACTTATCCTCAGCCTGTCCAGACATTGCTGGCATAGTTCAGAGGTCTTGCTGCTCCCACCTATGGTGTGATGACTTAGTCTCAGCCTATCAAGACATTGCTGGCTAGTTCAGGTCTTGCTGCTCCCACATGTAGTGTGATGACTTGGTCTCAGCCTATCAAGACATTGCTGGCTAGTTCAGGTCTTGCTGCTCCCACCTGTGGTGTGACTGTACAGCTCTGTTCCATGTGGTCTGAGGTACAAGTCATGCAGGAACAACGGCCATGTTCAATAGGAACGCACTATATGGTTTGAATATGAGAGCATTCATTGCCATGGAGAGGCCAACAAACATTGTGGGAGAGTGTAGCTGCTCAGCTACATTAATTAAGGGAGGGACTACACCCCTAAATCTGAAAAAGCTTCAACACATTTGTAATGTCTCTATAGGCACATGCAATGTCAAGGCCACTCAGAAAATCTGTACCACCTACTTGATAACAGTCATATTGCACCCCCCTATGCGTGGTCAATAAAACCTCAGATTCAGTGTGTGAATTGGTATTTTGAGACGTGTGCAAACATGGCGGGCTATAACCAATCAACACCACAACACCTCGTGAATTTGATTCAGGTATATCACAGCTAAGAGCTTTGGGAACGCACAAACCAAACCCGAGATTCTGTTGACCACGCACAGGTGAGATATGACTGTCTCCAGGATTTCATTTAGAAAATTGTCCAGGGGGGGGGGGGAACTTTAAAGGGGCGGAGGCAGAATGGTTAAAGATATGACAAGGTTTCACAAACGCCACCTGGGAGGGGGTCGGGGTATGCATGAGTGTATGTGTGCAGGGTTTCATACAGGATTTTGAGTTTTGGAAGGGGGGAAACTCCAGTTCGGTGTTGATGTGGAGGGGGTGAGTTTTGGGAGGGTGGGAACTCCAAAGTTCGGTGTTGATGTGGAGGGGGTACATAGCACATAACCAGTTTTGTTTTTTTTAAAGAAAAAAAATGTCAGCTATTGCTTCTGCAGCATTCAGAGGGTAGTAGTAGTCAGTTCTAAAACAGCCAGACTCAGTTTTATTTGGGATGTGAAGGAAAGGAGGTGGGGTGGGTGCGGAAATTCTTGCTACATTGTGTGCACTATATACAGTTATTAATGCGCACTGATATAGAATTGCTAAGGAAAAGAAATATTTTCAGGGTGGAACTGGTCTTTAGGGTTAGGGGAAATCCCAGGGAATCCACCCCTAAATAAAACCTGTGTGTGTGTGGACTACATACTTCCTCAAGTGGCAAAGCTTAGCCGTGCCTTACTGACCAAGCACCTGTACTGCTCCCATATTTCTAGTCTAGTGGACGCTACTCTTAATTCACTTGATGATGCTATACTGCCTCTAGCAAATTAGGTTTTACAGCTACAAGAGACGAGTTAAAAGCAGCAACAGGTATTGAAGTCACTCATTTAGATATATGCTCTTTTCAAGAAAGAATGGGCAAGCCTTTTATCAGACTCATCAAAGATAACATATCCAGCCAGTTTAGATCCTCCTCAAAAGATGAGTTATCAGCCTTCAGTATTTTTGATCCACAGAAAGTGCCCAGCCTCTCTACTCACGAGCTACCTTTATATGGGGACAGTTTAATTCAAACTCTCATTGGACAGTTTGGGAGAGATTTACCAGCTAAATCATTGGAAGGAACTGAATTTGAGAAGGCGGGCCATTGTCTCTTCTGACCTCAGCACAGTGGAAAACCTATCGTCAGCTCCTACAGCCAAAAGATGATATATCCTTGCAACTGAAGGACTTACCCACCAATGACCTGCTTATAGCATTATTCCCCAATCTACATAGCAACCATATGCTTGTCTACCATTCCATTTCTACAGCATCAGCGGAACGAAGTTTCTCAGACATGAAATTAAATAAAGAATCGCCTTCGTAACCGCTCTGAACTTAGCCTGTCCAACTTAAATGAAAATTATCATTGAATCTCCGGAAAAACTCACTGATAGTGATTTGGAAGAAATTATTGACGGGTGGAATAGAAAAAGTAGATGGATTGCTGCGTAGACTCTCATTCAGCCTCTTATCTCATTACATATGCATACTCTCACTGCCCATGCACTTTGTCAAGCACTTATCAACATCAATAAGAATTTTAATACCACAATTTCCAAAGGGGGGTCAAAAAGTTTCCAAGGAGAGAGGGGGGGGGGGGGGGGGGGAGGGCAGTAGTCCCTGCCCCCCCCTAAATAGAACCCTAAGTTGGGGGTTCAGATATCATTTGAAAGCACACAGAATAAGCAACAATATGGATACCAAATTTACCACACGGGGAAAAAAATGGCGACTACAAATATGCCAAAAGCTTTTTTCGGGTTACAATCCCCTGGATGTCTCCAGCACAGAAGATAAAAATAATAAAATAAATTAAAACAAACAAACAAACAACCCCCCCCCCCCCCCCCCCCCCCAAATAATTAACTTATGTAGTAAATACATCATGAAAAGACAACGAGGATGATTTCCAATCCAGTTGCCTAGAGTCTTACCTTTTGAAATAGTTAGGGCAGGACTCCACTGTGAGCGCAGGATGTCCAGACATATACTACCATTGGAATTGATGTTAGCATGATAGATCTTTGTGGTAAATGCAATCTGAAGCAGAAAAATAACAGAACGACATTTTAATTTTAATAGAAACACAAGCAGAGTTTGATTAGTTTAATATTTTTAGGGTTCTAGGTTAGGGGGGAAAATCAAATTATAGTGGGGGTGGAAGGGATGGGGGAGGGCAGATGTGAAAATGAAACCCTTTAAGGGGGGGGGGGGGGGGGATAAGGAACTTCAGCAAATCCTCAGTTGAAAACACTAAAGATTTTTTAAATTTATGCCCATTTAGCAACCCTTAACCAGTAGGTAGTCTTCTTATCGTGTCCATACACCCGCTATAAATTATGCTTCAGCCAAAGCTGAACACAGTTCCTAGCACATTCATTGTATTCTGCAAGGTCATCGGCTTTGCAATCAAGCTCCAATAGAGGACATCTCAATGGATGGGCGGTTGTTGTTGCTCCCTCGGTGGGTCTCCTCCAGGCAGAGGACACCACAATGAAGATTACTGCAAAGTTCAGCTAAGATTTGTTGCTTGGCCGTTGAGAAACCTTCGACGTTGGCAGATAGAACTATAAGGGCTACCCCTAGAAAGGACCTGCTCTGGTCTAGTCGAGGCATAATGAAGATATTGCTAGTAGATAGATGTTAAGTGAACGTGAGTATGGTGGTGGTAGAATTAGAATTACCCAGGGTCGCGACGTGGACGCTTCACCATGAAACCTCATTCCATAGCTTGTGGCCTTCTCTATCCCACACAGTAAAAAAAAACAGATGTCTTGCACTTCCTAATAAGGAGCTATGACTGGGGAGATTCAGGTCGACAGTCAGAGATACCAAGACTCAACCACAAGTTTCTTTTTAAAAGTTTCTTGGTGGGTTGTGTAGCTTATCATGGAGGCCCTACCAATCCATGGACTAGATCCTACTGTGAATATTAATTAACCTCCCCAGAAATATCACTCAATAGTATCCAACTCATATTTGGTCTTGCTAATAAATCTGATACTAGAATCTTGTAGTAATAATAATAATAATAATAATAATAATAATAATAATAATAATAAATAATAATAATAATATAAATAATAGGTTAAAGTGTATTCCTGTGCGTCTATCACTCAGAAACCCTAAAATACAACAATGAAACGTTAGGGAGCCATAGGAAATGCCCGGGGGGGGGGGGGGGATTTTTGAAACCAGCAGCAACCATGCTTGTACAATAGAATGCCTACTGCAGGACTAGTGAGAGAGAAAGAGACACTTGTTGAATGGTTGGTGTCAGGTATGGGAACTATTATTCCCTCCCTAATAAAATCAAGTGTGATAGAGACCAAATGGTACTGGATTAGGAAGATGGCTTTGCATTAGGAAAATCGTTAGAGATCCAGAGACAAAGTTAGGTCCAGAAAAATCCCGAATTTTTGATGACATTTCTAACCCTCACAACTTTTTCCTTCTTGCTGGTAATATATTTGCAGCTGCTTTATGCACAAGTCTCACAAGAATGACTTTGAGGCGTGTTCTAATATGGCAGCCAATAACCTGGACAACACAACCCCTCGTGAATATGATTGATGCATATCTCAGCTTGTGCTATGAGCTTTGAGAAGTCTCACCAATTCTGGTGTTGTTATCAATGCATGGGTGGTTATGACTGGTGGGTTATGACTGTGTGGGTTATGACTGTGTGGGTTATGACTGGGTGGGTTATGACTGGGTGGTTATGACTGTGTGGGTTATGACTGGGGAGCTTTGCATGTGCAGATTACTTCTTTTTTTGAAGAGAGACCTTGAATGTTGGTGTATCCAAGGAAATGTGTCTCTAGAGATATACAACATATCGCTCTGAAACCACACAGAATACCCAACAAAATGACACTTAATTACCTGCACGAAGATTAGAAATGTGAGAAGAAATTCAGAATTTTTCAACTTTTCTTTAGTCCCCTCTTAACACACACACACATCGAGATGGATAAATAGATTTAGTTCTGGAGGTCCATCACCGAACGATCTACAAGATTTCCAGGTGTGGCACCCTGTTACTACCCTGCCCCCATTCAACACACACTAACGAGTTATATGGCTAGGGAGCTAAAACCAGCACTTATTAATCCATGTGCATTGCTAATCAGCCAGGGATGATAATGGTGCAGTGAGAAAAATCTTGCACAATTCAAACTAACTACGATGTGACAACGTGACTAGTAAGAGAAATACTTCCTACACTCAGCGAAGAGCATTATTCATGGGCATCCTACACTCAGTGAAGAGCATTATTCATGGGCATCCTACACTCAGCGAAGAGCATTATTCATGGGCATCCTACACTCAGTGAAGAGCATTATTCATGGGCATCCTACACTCAGCGAAGAGCATTGTTCATGGGCATCCAACACTCAGCGAAGAGCATTATTCATGGGCATCCTACACTCAGCGAAGAGCATTATTCATGGGCATCCTACACTCAGTGAAGAGCATTATTCATGGGCATCGTACACTCAGTGAAGAGCATTATTCATGGGCATCCTACACTCAGTGAAGAGCATTATTCATGGGCATCCTACACTCAGCGAAGAGCATTATTCATGGGCATCCTACACTCAGTGAAGAGCATTATTCATGGGCATCCTACACTCAGCGAAGAGCATTGTTCATGGGCATCCAACACTCAGCGAAGAGCATTATTCATGGGCATCCTACACTCAGCGAAGAGCATTATTCATGGGCATCCTACACTCAGTGAAGAGCATTATTCATGGGCATCGTACACTCAGTGAAGAGCATTATTCATGGGCATCCTACACTCAGTGAAGAGCATTATTCATGGGCATCCTACACTCAGCGAAGAGCATTATTCATGGGCATCCTACACTCAGCGAAGAGCATTATTCATGGGCATCCTACACTCAGCGAAGAGCATTATTCATGGGCATCCTACACTCAGCGAAGAGCATTATTCATGGGCATCCTACACTCAGCGAAGAGCATTATTCATGGGCATCCTACACTCAGCGAAGAGCATTATTCATGGGCATCATACACTCAGCGAAGAGCATTATTCATGGGCATCATACACTCAGCGAAGAGCATTATTCATGGGCATCCTACACTCAGTGAAGAGCATTATTCATGGGCATCCTACACTCAGTGAAGAGCATTATTCATGGGCATCCTACACTCAGTGAAGAGCATTATTCATGGGCATCCTACACTCAGCGAAGAGCATTATTCATGGGCATCCTACACTCAGCGAAGAGCATTATTCATGGGCATCATGTCAACAAAAGCCATCAATATGTAAGACTGGCCAGTTAGCTAATACACTTTATACCAACACCGTCCCCTTGGACATTCGTTGCCGCCAGTTCCGTACATGTGGCATGTAAGTAAAAGTTCAAAGTTCATGCATCAAATAGAGAGCATTCCCCCCATCCATGAATATCATTTCAAACATCGTATGAAACAAATTTAGTCAAATAACAACAAAATAATAATTAATTACTTGTTTGTGTCTTGTTATTTGGTCATTGATGACTAAGACTGCCAGTCATACCTCACAGCCATCATCACAGACCTTAGTTATGTCACGTGACTGGAAATCACATGACAATAGCTGGGCGTGAACAGTCGGCAGATTGTACCCCTTCCTGATATTCAACCTTGAGGCTCCTCTTTCATACATTATTTCCTTCAACCTTCTTCTCCATAAATGGTCTTCTATGGCGACAATTGTACCCTAAGGACGACAGCCAAAGATTAAAAACGCAAGTTAGCAGTAGTTCGGGCACTAGCTCTAAGGCTGGTTCAAGTTGTGAGCCATCTTTGGTACTTCCAAGGATACAGGAGCATAGCAAAATTTCTCCGGAAAAGAAGTTTTCTCGATCTTTTGGCAATAGCGCTTCTAGTTGAGCAACTCTACGAGCGTTTTGATCGAGCACAATAATATTGTCACCGACTAATGTTTAGACGGAGCACTTGGCAAGCAGCAGAAACTATACAAACTTTCTGCTTAGTTCCAGCCTACAACTAAGGTAGCTTATGTAAAACATTTATACTATCTTCTCATCATTCTTTAGATTGCGATGTGTCGGAGGAAGACCACAAGTAGCTAGCTAGTTACTGATGTTGAGCTAGAAGCTATGGCTGTTTCGCAAGCTAGCTATATCATTTATCTCCCTAGCAACTACAATTCAATAGCTAGCTAACCCTTCAAAGCAATTGCTCACGTTACAGCGTAAACTTGCCCATTATCGACAAAAAAATGCTTACCTTATTATCGCCAAACAAGTCCATTTAGCAGCTATAGTTCGTTTCGTGTCTGGCTTACTAGGTCCAGAGGAGAGAAGCTGTTTGTCTCGTTGTTTTGCGATCCAGGCGATCGGAGTTCGCTAGACTAGGAGTACTACTAGTCGAGGTAAGTGAGAGATAAACCTGTGCTATCTAGGAGGACTATTAGTCGAGGTAAGTGAGAGATAAACCTGTGCTATCTAGGAGGACTATTAGTCGAGGTAAGTGAGAGATAAACCTGTGCTATCTAGGAGGACTATTAGTCGAGGTAAGTGAGAGATAAACCTGTGCTATCTAGGAGGACTATTAGTCGAGGTAAGTGAGAGATAAACCTGTGCTATCGCTTCTCTTTGGTCACTGACTGATTGTGCTATTGTCTGGGTATAAAATATAAGGCCATTTCTATTTACTTTGTTGCAGGATGACTGGGAGAAAAGTCCGCAAGCTATGGAACGACGTGGACATGGTAGCTGCTATTAATGCTGTCAAGACCAACCAAATGACAATATCTGATGCTGCCAATCACTTCCATGTTCCTCGAAAGACCGTAGATAATAGGATTAAGGGTTATGTGGAACATGGCTCTAAGCCTGGGAGAAATCCAGTTCTTTCAGCAGTGGAAGAAGATGCTTTAGTTGTCTACCCTTTATACATGGCTGATCGTGGTTTTCCACTGACTAGAACCATGGTGAAAGCATTTGCATGGGCATTGGCTAAGCAGTCTGGAAATGGAGACTGGCCCTGGGGAACCTTGGTGGACTAATTTTAAGAGTCGTCATCCTGAAATAATCCTTCGTAGATGTGATATGTTAGACCGTACTCATGCCGAAGCACTTAATCAAGTTACAGTCAACGAATACTTCACGCTTCTCAGTAAGACTTTAGATGATAGTGGACTGAATAATAAACCACGACAGTCATACAATTGTGACGAAGCGTTTCCCCTTTAAATTGCATGCAAGAGAAAGCTGTAACACGTAGTGGTCCTACAAATGAGTATTGTCAATCATATGGAACAAGAGAACATATTACGCTGCTTTGCTCTGCTGCTGGACATCCACCAACGATCATTTATGCTAAATCATTTCCTGGTGGCCAGTATGGCTTTGAAGGCACTGATGATGCAGTGTATGCAAGAAGCGAGTCGGGCTGGATAGACTCAGAACTGTTTGTGGTTTGGCTGAAGAAATCGTTTCTTAAATATGTTGTTTCCCAGCGCCCAATTCTGCTCCTCAGAGATGGGCACAAGTATCATATCAATGATGTCATTGACCTTTGCCGTAGTGATGATGTCATCCTCTTTTGTTGACCTCCACACACGACCCATGCATTGCAGCCTCTGGATGTAGCTCTTTTCAAATCCCTTAAAGATGTTTTCTCTAAGACAGTCAGAGCTCTTTCTTTCACGAAAAAGAATTTCATTGTTACGAAGAGGGAATTTTCTAGAATTGTGAAATGTCCATTGGAACAAGCCTTTTCAATTCCTAATGTCAAGGCAGGTTTTGTTAAGTAAGTCAGGGATTTACCCATTTAATCTGGATGCCATTGCAAAACATAAGCTGATCCCTTCTTCCTTGCATGGATCACTTTCCTCAACAAGTGATTCAGAATCTTCTAGTTTGTATCGTTCTTCAGTTTCAGTATCTCCAAATCCACCATCTCAGCCGCCTAGACAACTATCCCAGCAAACAACACAGACTATTGTTCAACCAGCTCTGCCTCCTCCACACACTCTTTATGGAACTTCTGGAGCCTTACATGCTGAAGGTGCTGTAACTGTTGTTTCCTCAGGTACTGAATCTGTTTGTTCACAGAGTGACCCTGTGACGACAAGCACAACACAAACTCCTGTTCTTTCCCCTTCAAGTGTTGTCTATGCACCTCAATGTCTCTTCAGGCAGGCGTTCTCCAATAATGAACCCGCTTGTTATGGCGGGATGGATACCTGAGGACTTGTCAGACATTCTCAGCACCCCTCCGAATGATTCTGCTGTTACAAAGAAATGAACAAAGCGTATAACTGGAGCGAGGGACCTGATGTCCGAGGAATATGTTGAGATGCTTAGAGAAGACAAGAGAAAGAAAATAGAGGCTGAAGAAAAGAAGGGAAAGAGAAAGCATGAAAGAGAGAAGAGGAAGAGGGAAATAGAAGAGAAGAAGAAAGAAACAGTTGAGAAGAGAAGGAACAGAAGAATGGTAATTGCAAGGCACAGGCCAACGCCCGCCGTCAGGTCAGAGAGAGCAGTTCTGTGAGTGATGATATTTCTGACGGGCATGCCACTAGTTCTTCATCCACTGGTAGTGATTCTGACACAATGACAGGTGAAGAACCTGACGTAATCGTCCACCAGGACGTAATCGTCCACAACGCCGATCACAACTTCCAGCTGGATTCCACGAAGACATCGATGATACTGATGGTGTTCTCTGTGAGGTTTGCCACAGTACTGAACCTGAAGGTTGGGCATCCGGCACTGTGTTCTGGATCGACTGTGACAAGTGTGGTGTGTGGGTGCACAATTATTGTGTCTTCCAGAAAAAAGCTGTCAGTCGCAAATATGTGTGCAGTGATTGTCCAGCAAATAGTCATCGAGTTGTTGTTTTAATGATGTGCTGGCGTACATGCTTATAATTTCAATTGTCTGAGGTCATGTGTGGATGCAACCATTCCTGTTCCAGAGTTTTTTTTGAGCATGTCACATTTGGCGTCCTATTATCGCCACTTAACCTACGTATACTTTGGACTTCATAACTGGAAAAGTTCGTGCTGATGCCATAAATGGAAGGTGTCAGTTGATTGGTGGCGCTGTCCCTATGCTGAAACGTTAAAATCGTGGCTGGCAGATAGTTATGTTGCTGTGAGAGGCCGTATGGACAAGTCGCGCCGATAATAAGCAAGTTTGCGCTACAAGTACAAGATGTTTATTTCCATCATAATATCTGGAAGATGGATCCTGGACCTCATGGGCAACACACGCAGCTCTGCTCAAGTAAGAATGCAATGATTTTACATGGTAACACTACAGCAATCAAGCCAAGAGTCCTTTACACTTCTGCCTGATAAGTTTGTCCTGCAGGTCAGCGGGACCATCCATACAATGCTTGAGAGTGAAGGTGAGATGGAGAGACAACAAACCAATACTTGAAATTCTAGCATTGCTGATCGCAATGCTCTACCCATTGTCACAGCCCTAGCATAGCCGAGGGCATAACACAGTCCTACTGATCTGATGCCACCATGGTGTTGCAATGCTCTACCCATTGTCACAGCCCTAGCATAGCCGAGAGCCTAACACAGTCCTACTGATCTGATGCCACCATGGTGTTGCAATGGTTGGATTGTGAAATGTGAAAGTAGCCTAGAATTGTATGTTTCTTTACAGGTGCAAGGTTGAACAACCTGATCCCTTACAACATAGCGGGAATACAAATTCTGAAATGGAAATGTGCAGGTGGAAGTAAGGAGTTGTGTTAAGAGTACTTGGTAGCTGCTTCCCTTGAAGATGGGCAGAGCAACACTCGAGGGATATCATCAGGCAGTGCTTTCTGAACAAAGTCTCAGAATACTACTAAAGGGAAGACCATGCAGAAGCCGACAAGAAAGGGAAGACCATGCAGAAGCTGACAAGAAAGGGAAGACCATGCAGAAGCTGACAAGAAAGTGAAGACCATGCAGAAGCTGACAAGAAAGGGAAGACCATGCAGAAGCTGACAAGAAAGGGAAGACCACGCAGAAGCTGACAAGAAAGGGAAGACCAGGCAGAAGCTGACAAGAAAGGGAAAACCAGGCAGAAGCTGACAAGAAAGGGAAGACCATGCAGAAGCCGACAAGAAAGGGAAGACCATGCAGAAGCTGACAAGAAAGTGAAGACCATGCAGAAGCTGACAAGAAAGGGAAGACCACGCAGAAGCTGACAAGAAAGGGAAGACCATGCAGAAGCTGACAAGAAAGGGAAGACCATGCAGAAGCTGACAAGAAAGGGAAAACCAGGCAGAAGCTGACAAGAAAGGGAAGACCATGCAGAAGCCGACAAGAAAGGGAAGACCATGCAGAAGCTGACAAGAAAGTGAAGACCATGCAGAAGCTGACAAGAAAGGGAAGACCACGCAGAAGCTGACAAGAAAGGGAAGACCATGCAGAAGCCGACAAGAAAGGGAAGACCATGCAGAAGCTGACAAGAAAGTGAAGACCATGCAGAAGCTGACAAGAAAGGGAAGACCACGCAGAAGCTGACAAGAAAGGGAAGACCATGCAGAAGCTGACAAGAAAGGGAAGACCATGCAGAAGCTGACAAGAAAGTGAAGACCACGCAGAAGCTGACAAGAAAGGGAAGACCACGCAGAAGCTGACAAGAAAGGGAAGACCATGCAGAAGCTGACAAGAAAGTGAAGACCATGCAGAAGCTGACAAGAAAGGGAAGACCACGCAGAAGCTGACAAGAAAGTGAAGACCATGCAGAAGCTGACAAGAAAGGGAAGACCACGCAGAAGCTGACAAGAAAGTGAAGACCATGCAGAAGCTGACAAGAAAGGGAAGACCACGCAGAAGCTGACAAGAAAGGGAAGACCATGCAGAAGCTGACAAGAAAGGGAAGACCACGCAGAAGCTGACAAGAAAGTGAAGACCATGCAGAAGCTGACAAGAAAGGGAAGACCACGCAGAAGCTGACAAGAAAGGGAAGACCATGCAGAAGCTGACAAGAAAGTGAAGACCATGCAGAAGCTGACAAGAAAGTGAAGACCATGCAGAAGCTGACAAGAAAGGGAAGACCACGCAGAAGCTGACAAGAAAGGGAAGACCATGCAGAAGCTGACAAGAAAGGGAAGACCACGCAGAAGCTGACAAGAAAGTGAAGACCATGCAGAAGCTGACAAGAAAGGGAAGACCACGCAGAAGCTGACAAGAAAGGGAAGACCATGCAGAAGCTGACAAGAAAGTGAAGACCATGCAGAAGCTGACAAGAAAGGGAAGACCACGCAGAAGCTGACAAGAAAGGGAAGACCATGCAGAAGCTGACAAGAAAGGGAAGACCACGCAGAAGCTGACAAGAAAGGGAAGACCACGCAGAAGCTGACAAGAAAGTGAAGACCATGCAGAAGCTGACAAGAAAGGGAAGACCACGCAGAAGCTGACAAGAAAGGGAAGACCATGCAGAAGCTGACAAGAAAGGGAAGACCATGCAGAAGCTGACAAGAAAGGGAAGACCATGCAGAAGCTGACAAGAAAGGGAAGACCACGCAGAAGCTGACAAGAAAGGGAAGACCATGCAGAAGCTGACAAGAAAGGGAAGACCATGCAGAAGCTGACAAGAAAGGGAAGACCACGCAGAAGCTGACAAGAAAGGGAAGACCATGCAGAAGCTGACAAGAAAGGGAAGACCATGCAGAAGCTGACAAGAAAGGGAAGACCATGCAGAAGCTGACAAGAAAGGGAAGACCACGCAGAAGTTGACAAGAAAGGGAAGACCATGCAGAAGCTGACAAGAAAGGGAAGGCCATGCAGAAGTTGACAAGAAAGGGAAGACCATGCAGAAGCTGACAAGAAAGGGAAGACCATGCAGAAGCTGACAAGAAAGGGAAAACCAGGCAGAAGCTGACAAGAAAGGGAAGGCCATGCAGAAGCTGACAAGAAAGGGAAGACCATGCAGAAGCTGACAAGAAAGGGAAGACCACGCAGAAGCTGACAAGAAAGGGAAGACCACGCAGAAGCTGACAAGAAAGGGAAGACCACGCAGAAGCTGACAAGAAAGGGAAGACCATGCAGAAGCTGACAAGAACTTGTTACGTGATTGTTTGCACTCTTGACACAGTTTCAGAATGCTCTCCATCAATAACACTCCTCTATTGACTATACGCATCAGTTATCTTTCTATATATGCTAACTATGTAGCCAGCCATCTCCTCACTGCCAGAGAGAGAGAGAGAGAGAGAGCAGCAGAACACATGCAAGGGTCCTACACCAAGGTCCTACACCTAGCAAGGGTCCTACACCTAGCAAGGGTCCTACACCTAGCAAGGGTCCTACACCGAGCAAGGGTCCTACACCTAGCAAGGGTCCTACACCTAGCAAGGGTCCTACACCTAGCAAGGGTCCTACACCTAGCAAGGGTCCTACACCTAGCAAGGGTCCTACACCTAGCAAGGGTCCTAGCAAGGGTCCTATACCTAGATAAATAACTTGCATCTCCATCAATGCCAGAGCATATTGATGAATTAAGTGGTTTTGTCAGAATAAAACTATAGCCATCTTTCCTGACAGCTATTAACCACGCCGGTCACATTTGGAGTCAGTTTGAATCTGCAGGTTCCCCCCACTCCATAATCAACGACCATTTCCAAATCGAGTTTTCTAGAAATCACCAAGGCAACCATTTCCTTTCAAGAATTGGAAGCCGTAAATTCTCTGTGTACTCTCCGATATATGAATGTACAGCAGCCACATAATACATCTAGATAGACCTACAACCAAATATGGGCATGGCTGCAACACAAAGTTTTCCATCCACTGACCCAGTGAGGGCTCCTTTACTCGCCAACGATCCAGTGAGGGCTCCTTCACTCTCCAACGACCCAGTGAGGGCTCCTTCACTCTCCAACGATCCAGTGAGGGCTCCTTCACTCGCCAACGATCCAGTGAGGGCTCCTTTACTCGCCAACAATCCAGTGAGGGCTCCTTCACTCGCCAACGATCCAGTGAGGGCTCCTTCACTCGCCAACGATCCAGTGAGGGCTCCTTCACTCTCCAACGACCCAGTGAGGGCTCCTTCACTCGCCAACGATCCAGTGAGGGCTCCTTCACTCGCCAACGACCCAGTGAGGGCTCCTTCACTCTCCAACGACCCAGTGAGGGCTCCTTCACTCGCCAACGATCCAGTGAGGGCTCCTTCACTCGCCAACGATCCAGTGAGGGCTCCTTTACTCGCCAACGACCCAGTGAGGGCTCCTTCACTCGCCAACGATCCAGTGAGGGCTCCTTCACTCACCAACGACCCAGTGAGGGCTCCTTTACTCGCCAACGACCCAGTGAGGGCTCCTTCACTCTCCAACGACCCAGTGAGGGCTCCTTCACTCTCCAACGACCCAGTGAGGGCTCCTTCACTCGCCAACGATCCAGTGAGGGCTCCTTCACTCGCCAACGATCCAGTGAGGGCTCCTTTACTCGCCAACGACCCAGTGAGGGCTCCTTTACTCGCCAACGATCCAGTGAGGGCTCTTTCACTCGCCAACGATCCAGTGAGGGCTCCTTTACTCGCCAACGACCCAGTGAGGGCTCCTTCACTCTCCAACGACCCAGTGAGGGCTCCTTCACTCCCAACAACCCAGTGAGTGCTCCTTCACTCTCCAACGACCCAGTGAGGGTTCCTTCACTCACCAACGACCCAGTGAGGGCTCCTTTACTCGCCCAACAACCCAGTGAGGGCTACTTCACTCACCAATGACCCAGTGAGGGCTCCTTCACTCACCAACGACCCAGTGAGGGCTCCTTCACTCGCCAACGACCCAGTGAGTGCTCCTTCACTCTCCAACGACCCAGTGAGGGCTCCTTCACTCACCAACGACCCAGTGAGGGCTCCTTTACGCGCCCAACAACCCAGTGAGGGCTCCTTCACTCACCAACGACCCAGTGAGGGCTCCTCCACTCACCCAACAACCCAGTGAGGGCTCCTTCACTCTGCACTATATGCTTGCCTGTAATAGTTACATCAGTATCTATCCAGACATTGCCCACAATGTTTCATCTGCACTGTATGCTTGCCTGTAATAGTTACATCAGTATCTATCCCAGACATTGTCCACAATGTTTCACCTGTACTATATGCTTGCCTGTAATAGTTACATCAGTATCTATCCAGACATTGCCCACAATGTTTCATCTGCACTGTATGCTTGCCTGTAATAGTTACATCAGTATCTATCCCAGACATTGCCCACAATGTTTCACCTGCACTATATGCTTGCCTGTAATAGTTACATCAGTATCTATCCCAGACATTGCCCACAATGTTTCACCTGCACTATATGCTTGCCTGTAATAGTTACATCAGTATCTATCCCAGACATTGCCCACAATGTTTCATCTGCACCATATGCTTGCCTGTAATAGTTACATCAGTATCTATCCCAGACATTGTCCACAATGTTTCACCTGTACTATATGCTTGCCTGTAATAGTTACATCAGTATCTATCCCAGACATTGCCCACCATGTTTCATCTGCACTGTATGCTTGCCTGTAATAGTTACATCAGTATCTATCCAGACATTGTCCACAATGTTTCATCTCCACTATATGCTTGCCTGTAATAGTTACATCAGTATCTATCCCAGACATTGTCCACAATGTTTCACCTACACTATATGCTTGCCTGTAATAGTTACATCAGTATCTATCCCAGACATTGCCCACAATGTTTCACCTGCACTATATGCTTGCCTGTAATAGTTACATCAGTATCTATCCCAGACATTCCCCACAATGTTTCACCTGCACTATATGCTTGCCTGTAATAGTTACATCAGTATCTATCCCAGACATTGTCCACAATGTTTCACCTGCACTATATGCTTGCCTGTAATAGTTACATCAGTATCTATCCCAGACATTGTCCACAATGTTTCATCTGCACTATATGCTTGCCTGTAATAGTTACATCAGTATCTATCCCAGACATTCCCCACAATGTTTCATCTGCACTATATGCTTGCCTGTAATAGTTACATCAGTATCTATCCCAGACATTGTCCACAATGTTTCATCTGTACTATATGCTTGACTGTAATAGTTACATCAGTATCTATCCCAGACATTGCCCACAATGTTTCACCTGTACTATATGCTTGCCTGTAATAGTTACATTAGTATCTATCCCAGACATTGCCCACAATGTTTCATCTGCACTGTATGCTTGCCTGTAATAGTTACATCAGTATCTATCCAGACATTGTCCACAATGTTTCATCTGGACTATATGCTTGCCTGTAATAGTTACATCAGTATCTATCCCAGACATTGCCCACAATGTTTCACCTGTACTATATGCTTGCCTGTAATAGTTACATCAGTATCTATCCCAGACATTGTCCACAATATTTCACCTGCAGTGCATGCTTGCCTGTAATAGTTACATCAGTATCTATCCCAGACATTGCCCACAATGTTTCATCTGCACTATATGCTTGCCTGTAATAGTTACATCAGTATCTATCCCAGACATTGCCCACAATGTTACACCTGCACTATATGCTTGCCTGTAACAGTTACATCAGTATCTATCCCAGACATTCCCCACAATGTTTCACCTACACTATATGCTTGCCTGTAATAGTTACATCAGTATCTATCCCAGACATTGTCCACAATGTTTCATCTGCACTATATGCTTGCCTGTAATAGTTACATCAGTATCTATCCCAGACATTGCCCACAATGTTACACCTGCACTATATACTTGCCTGTAATAGTTACATCAGTATCTATCCCAGACATTGCCCACAATGTTTCACCTGTACTATATGCTTGCCTGTAATAGTTACATCAGTATCTATCCCAGACATTGTCCACAATATTTCACCTGCAGTACATGCTTGCCTGTAATAGTTACATCAGTATCTATCCCAGACATTGCCCACAATGTTTCATCTGCACTATATGCTTGCCTGTAATAGTTACATCAGTATCTATCCCAGACATTGCCCACAATGTTACACCTGCACTATATACTTGCCTGTAATAGTTACATCAGTATCTATCCCAGACATTGTCCACAATATTTCACCTGCAGTGCATGCTTGCCTGTAATAGTTACATCAGTATCTATCCCAGACATTGTCCACAATGTTTCACCTGCACTATATGCTTGCCTGTAACAGTTACATCAGTATCTATCCCAGACATTCCCCACAATGTTTCACCTACACTATATGCTTGCCTGTAATAGTTACATCAGTATCTATCCCAGACATTGTCCACAATATTTCACCTGCAGTGCATGCTTGCCTGTAATAGTTACATCAGTATCTATCCCAGACATTGCCCACAATGTTTCATCTGCACTATATGCTTGCCTGTAATAGTTACATCAGTATCTATCCCAGACATTGCCCACAATGTTACACCTGCACTATATGCTTGCCTGTAACAGTTACATCAGTATCTATCCCAGACATTCCCCACAATGTTTCACCTGCACTATATGCTTGCCTGTAACAGTTACATCAGTATCTATCCCAGACATTCCCCACAATGTTTCACCTGTACTATATGCTTGCCTGTAATAGTTACATCAGTATCTATCCCAGACATTGCCCACAATGTTTCATCTGCACTGTATGCTTGCCTGTAATAGTTACATCAGTATCTATCCCAGACATTGTCCACAATGTTTCATCTGCACTATATACTTGCCTGTAATAGTTACATCAGTATCTATCCCAGACATTGTCCACAATGTTTCATCTGCACTGTATGCTTGCCTGTAATAGTTACATCAGTATCTATCCCAGACATTGTCCACAATGTTTCACCTGCACTATATGCTTGCCTGTAATAGTTACATCAGTATCTATCCCAGACATTGCCCACAATGTTTCATCTGGACTATATGCTTGCCTGTAATAGTTACATCAGTATCTATCCCAGACATTGTCCACAATGTTTCATCTGTACTATATGCTTGCCTGTAATAGTTACATCAGTATCTATCCCAGACATTGTCCACAATGTTTCATCTGTACTATATGCTTGCCTGTAATAGTTACATCAGTATCTATCCCAGACATTGCCCATAATGTTTCATCTGCAGTGCATGCTTGCCTGTAATAGTTACATCAGTATCTATCCCAGACATTGTCCACAATGTTTCACCTACACTATATGCTTGCCTGTAATAGTTACATCAGTATCTATCCCAGACATTGCCCACAATGTTTCACCTGCACTATATGCTTGCCTGTAATAGTTACATCAGTATCTATCACAGACATTGTCCACAACGTTTCACCTTCACTATATGCTTGCCTGTAATGTTTCATCAGTATCTATCCCAGACATTGCCCACAATGTTTCATCTGTAGTGCATGCTTGCCTGTAATAGTTGTTTACAATATAGATGCTTGTTGGAGCAGCTAGCTTAATCACTTGGATGGGGAGAGGGGGGAGGGGGGTGGGGGAGGCTAAAAGTGTGAAGACATCTTGATTAGAAGATGTGTGGTAAAGGCAGTAATAAAGAAG
>CBDHDV010000005.1:0-4791 GCA_965261175.1 Rubritalea sp.
ATTGTTGGGTGTCACTACACACATAACAATACATGCTATATATGGTTGCTATTGTTGCTGTCATTACCCATAACAATACATGCTATATATGGTTGCTATTGTTGACGTCACTACACACATAACAATACACGCTATATATGGTTACTATTGTTGACTGTACCCATAGAGGGTCAGTTACAACTTCCTTCGAGGACTTGATAACATTGCACAGGAGAACACTACAACAGATAGTTTGATAGAGAATCTACTATGCCTCCTTTGGACATGGTAACAGTTGACCAGGAGGGAGAACTCCATGAACCAAGGTAACAGTTGACCAGGAGGGAGAACTCCATGAACCAAGGTAACAGTTGACCAGGAGGGAGAACTCCATGAACCAAGGTAACAGTTGACCAGGAGGGAGAACTCCATGAACCAAGGTAACAGTTGACCAGGAGGGAGAACTCCATGAACCAAGGTAACAGTTGACCAGGAGTGAGAACTCCATGAACCAAGGTAACAGTTGACCAGGAGTGAGAACTCCATGAACCAAGGTAATAGTTGACCAGGAGTGAGAAACTCCATGAACCAAGGTAACAGTTGACCAGGAGTGAGAGCTCCATGAACCAAGGTAACAGTTGACCAGGAGGGAGAACTCCATGAACCAAGGTAACAGTTGACCAGGAGTGAGAACTCCATGAACCAAGGTAACAGTTGACCAGGAGGGAGAACTCCATGAACCAAGGTAACAGTTAACCAGGAGTGAGAACTCCATGAACCAAGGTAACAGTTGACCAGGAGTGAGAACTCCATGAACAAGGTAACAGTTGACCAGGAGGAAGAACTCCATGAACCAAGGTAACAGTTGACCAGGAGGGAGAACTCCATGAACCAAGGTAACAGTTGACCAGGAGGGAGAACTCCATGAACCAAGGTAACAGTTGACCAGGAGTGAGAACTCCATGAACCAAGGTAACAGTAGACCAGGAGTGAGAACTCCATGAACCAAGGTAACAGTTGACCAGGAGTGAGAACTCCATGAACCAAGGTAACAGTTGACCAGGAGGGAGAACTCCATGAACCAAGGTAACAGTTGACCAGGAGGGAGAACTCCATGAACCAAGGTAACAGTTGACCAGGAGGGAGAACTCCATGAACCAAGGTAACAGTTGACCAGGAGGGAGAACTCCATGAACCAAGGTAACAGTTGACCAGGAGGGAGAACTCCATGAACCAAGGTAACAGTTGACCAGGAGTGAGAACTCCATGAACCAAGGTAACAGTTGACCAGGAGGGAGAACTCCATGAACCAAGGTAACAGTTGACCAGGAGTGAGAACTCCATGGAACCAAGGTAACAGTTGACCAGGAGTGAGAACTCCATGAACCAAGGTAACAGTTGACCAGGAGTGAGAGCTCCATGAACCAAGGTAACAGTTGACCAGGAGGGAGAACTCCATGAACCAAGGTAACAGTTGACCAGGAGTGAGAACTCCATGAACCAAGGTAACAGTTGACCAGGAGGGAGAACTCCATGAACCAAGGTAACAGTTGACCAGGAGGGAGAACTCCATGAACCAAGGTAACAGTTAACCAGGAGTGAGAACTCCATGAACCAAGGTAACAGTTGACCAGGAGTGAGAACTCCATGAACCAAGGTAACAGTTGACCAGGAGGGAGAACTCCATGAACCAAGGTAACAGTTGACCAGGAGGGAGAACTCCATGAACCAAGGTAACAGTTGACCAGGAGGGAGAACTCCATGAACCAAGGTAACAGTAGACCAGGAGTGAGAACTCCATGAACCAAGGTAACAGTTGACCAGGAGTGAGAACTCCATGAACCAAATAGTTGAACTAAGCGTGAATCTTTCGTCACGGTACGAATCGTCAACAGAAGTTGTCTTGATGATGCTACTTTCGCCAGTTTTTTTCTTCCATCCTTCACTGGATAGAGAAACTGAGTAGTCGTGGATGTTTACTGGAACATTTCAGTCTTCTGATATTAAAATTATGATGAGAGGATATATTGCACACCACTTTAGATCTGTGAAGAAACAGAGAAACAAACTCTTGATGAATTTCATGGCTTTTTCTTACTGTCAGTTAAAATACTACCTTAGCGAAGTAGTCCAGGCACACTTGGAGTCTTTTTGGAGCTACTATTGGCAAAATCCATCATTCAGGAAGCTAAGAAGCTGCCGATGTGAGTTTTAGCCAAGACACAAGCTTTACTTTTGGGAAAGTTTCGGTCCGCCATTTTAAAAGTGTGTCAGTCCAATATAGGGAGTTCTGAATAACTATAGGTATATATTAGTGGACTGGTTATGTGTCATCCAATGGTTATGATGTAATCTTGTTTCCATTCTTTTTTGACAGGTTTTAATCTAGTATAGTTTATATATATATATATGTGTAGGAGTGTTGTATGTGTAGGGAAGCTTGGGCTAACGTACCAGCCAAGATCTTCGTGATGGTGGCTAGTTTGGGATGTAAAGGTACCCTGCGTGGATCATACTCCTTCATAGCACGGACCATAGACACATGGATCAGCTGCACACACACACACACACACACACACAAGAGAGATGGAGTACATAGGTTGCCTTTGCATATATGAAGCAAAATCTACAGTAAGACAGATTAAATCACCTTATATAAGTCCATGTATGCTAATACAGATTAAACCACCTTACATAAGTCCATATATGCTAAGACAGATTAAACCACCTTATATAAGTCCGTATATGCTAAGACAGATTAAGGGGGGACTACACCTGAAACCAATGAAATTGTAACACATATTTGTAGCTGCATAACTTTTTCCCCCTTTCTTCTGTGCAAATACTTTTGATACCAGCTTGTTGCTTATTGTGTGTGCTTTAAAATGATATATAAAAAGTCTCTATAGGCACCTTTTCTTAGAAGATATATCCAAACACGCAAGGGTCACTAAAAAATGGCACTTCCTAATTTGTTGCAAACTTTACACCCAGGTGCCTTGACCAACGCGCCCCAAACTCGGTGTGTGGGTAATAAATGCCTTAGCTGTGATCGTATGGATTGACATTTTTTTCCCGGTGAACCCCCCCCCCCCCCCCCCCCTGAGTAATAGCGTTGAGAAGAGGCGGGGTCACAAAATTTGCCGTCCTCCCACGCAAATTTCCGTGATCCCGTGGGAGGACGGCAAATTTCTGTGATCCCGCCTCTTCTCAACACCATAACTGAGGGGAGGTTCACGTTAACAATTTTTTTGACTCGTCAGTATCACAGCTACGTGCTTTAGCAACCCTCAGACCAATTTGGGGTCGCGTCGCTCAAGGCGCCTTGGAATTATGACTGCCACAAATTAGGAAGTGCCATTTTGTGAGTGACCCTTGTGTGTTTGGATATATCTACTAAGAAAAGGTGCCTATAGAGACTTTTTACATATCATCTTAAAGCACACAATAAGCAACAAGCTGGTATAAAAAGTATTTGCACAGAAGAAAGGTGAAAAAGTTATGACAGCTACAAATATGTGTTCAAATTTCGGTGGTTTCAGGTGTCGTCCCATCCTGTATGCTAAGACAGATTAAACCACCTTATATAAGTCCATGTGTGCGCTAGACATCATTCACTTCTTTTCTTAATAATATACATTGGTGTTTCTATATAGTAGACTTCTGAAAGATGAAAGAAAACTTCTCCTTTGAGGGGGTGGTCCTGTTCTTTCACTCTAACTATCTTACAGGTCACTATGAATACCAAACACACAGACCCACATGGTGGATAATATTACATCCATCCATCCATGCATGCATACACAAGAACAAAATCGACTATATTGGGTTGGCCTGTTAAAAACAATCAGTTAGATGACCCTTTACCATTTAAAATCATATATACACAACATTGATATAAAAGCAGTAGCTATTATAAAGCAGTATCTGTTATATACAATATTGGTGTACATGTACAGGATTTTAGGTCATCTGGTCCTCGTGGACACAATCTTGTTTCCTTCTTTTTAACTGGTCAATCCAAGTTGTTTATCTATTTCATTTCTGTACTTGTTCAAGTATAGCTGAGTGGTAGAGGAGAAACCCCCCCCCCCCCCTCCCCCCAGTGTGAGCTTCAGGGTCTCCAGAGCTTGTTCATTGTTGATTTACCCTGTTTTGGGTTATTATTGACTTGAACCCATTTACAATAATCAGTACATACCTTATCTTGTAGAATAAAATAACTTTCTCCACAATCAACTTCAAATTTACATTTAGACATTTGAGCCAAATGTTCCAGCCTTCATGAGGGATAATAAGATACTAGGCTCATGTGGCCATGTGGGGTCTATATATAGCTTGCGTCCAACACATCACGAGACCACATCCTGGCATGTGTGCCGATGACAGGATGTGGTCTTGACCAAAAATACTAAAAATCAAGTAACTGTGAATGTGTGGTTCAATAAAGATTGTGGGATGGACATACTTGGCTGTTGGGTCGCCATTTCAAGAGCCTGAACTTGAAGCCACGGCCACCACTATATATAGCTTATTCTTATTAATTATATATAATTATACCACTTCCTTCTGTCTTCTGGCCTGGTCTAAGATGGTGGCCTCCTCTCATAAGATAGGACCACCATCTTAGACCAGGCAAGAAGACAGAAGGAACTGCTAGTGACATAGGCATTGCAAATCAGCCTAGTACCAGACAGTGAGTGGTCCCTACGGGAGGGACTTATTTGGCTGCTGGATTGCCACTCTCAAGTACCAACCATAGTTAATTGTTAATTAAATATTATTATTTATTATTATTATCCCAGTCATAAA
>CBDHDV010000006.1:0-36213 GCA_965261175.1 Rubritalea sp.
TGTAACAACGGATGACCCAAAAACATCTTTCACCATTAATGAAATGAAGGATTTTAGTGTAAAGGTCAAGGTAATTACAGTAAGTTTGTAATAAGTTATTGTAAGCTGTTAATTGCTTCCATAAAGAGGAAAAAACACCAAATGAATGTGGCTGTGGTATTTGCATGTAGAGGAGAGGTACACTGAATACATCACTTTTCACTTTGAAAAGCATGCAGGGATAGAATAGGTCACATTCCTGATCAAGTTGCCCAAGCAAAATAGCCCTAACAGAAACTTCATATCCACTTTAAAATGGCCTACCTACTTTTGTCCTTTCTATAGGTACAACCAATTTGTAGCCTTCATTTCCAACCTAGTTGGCTGCTCTGGAAGCTAACAGTAAGTGCTGTCCCTCATATAAAACTTTTAATTGGCTTGTTTACCTTCCAGACTTTTCTGTGGACCTTTACAAGAGCTAATCTTGCCTCTAAAATACCTTCTCCAGGTTTTTCTTACTTTCAGCCCCCTAAATTTTTTTTTAGTATTATCACGAGGAATAACACAGATGGTTTTATACTATTCAATGTGTGGGTATGTGGTGTGTTTCCAATCCCGTATTCGGCATGTGATCTGTGCAAATACTGACACTTGCTTCTGGTACGTATTGAAGAGTTGGGTCTTCTATATATATTGAAGAGTTGGGTCTTCTATATATATATATATATAGAGAGAGAGAGAGCCAGTTAACTTCAGTCACTTTATTTTTGCTTTATCTTTTGCAACATCCTCCAGTTACTAAAAAGATTAAAATGTTACTGTAAGTTTGCAACAGCTCAGTGTGCCGTACAGAAGGTGGGGATGGGGGACCAATTATTAGTAGCATGTAATATGTCTCATCTCCCAAGATTTCTTCAAGGGAGCATCACTCATTTCTTGCCCTCCAAGATAAGGGAGCATCACTCATTTCTTGTCCTCCAAGATAAGGGAGCATCACTCATTTCTTAAGGGAGCATCACTCATTTCTTGTCCTCCAAGATAAGGGAGCATCACTCATTTCTTGCTCCTCCAAGATAAGGGAGCATCACTCATTTCTTTGCATCACTCCTCCAAGATAAGGGAGCATCACTCATTTCTTGTCCTCCAAGATAAGGGAGCATCACTCATTTCTTACCCTCCAAGATAAGGGAGCATCACTCATTTCTTTTCCTCCAAGATAAGGGAGCATCACTCATTTCTTGTCCTCCAAGATAAGGGAGCATCACTCATTTCTTACCCTCCAAGATAAGGGAGCATCACTCATTTCTTTTCCTCCAAGATAAGGGAGCATCACTCATTTCTTACCCTCCAAGATAAGGGAGCATCACTCATTTCTTACCCTCCAAGATAAGGGAGCATCACTCATTTCTTGCCCTCCAAGATAAGGGAGCTTCACTCATTTCTTGCCCTCCAAGATAAGGGAGCTTCACTCATTTCTTACCCTCCAAGATAAGGGGGCATCACTCATTTCTTGTCCTCCAAGATAAGGGAGCATCACTCATTTCTTGTCCTCCAAGATAAGGGAGCATCACTCATTTCTTTTCCTCCAAGATAAGGGAGCATCACTCATTTCTTTTCCTCCAAGATAAGGGAGCCCTCCAAGATAAGGGATCACTCATTTCTTGCCCTCCAAGATAAGGGAGCATCACTCATTTCTTGCCCTCTAAGATAAGGGAGCATTCATTTTTGTCCTCCAAGATAAGGGAGCATCACTCATTTCTTGCCCTCCAAGATAAGGGAGCTTCACTCATTTCTTGCCCTCCAAGATAAGGGAGCATCACTCATTTCTTGCCCTCCAAGATAAGGGAGCATCACTCATTTCTTGCCCTCCAAGATAAGGGAGCATCACTCATTTCTTGCATCACTCATTTCTTTTCCTCCAAGATAAGGGAGCATCACTCATTTCTTGCCCTCCAAGATAAGGGAGCATCACTCATTTCTTGCCCTCCAAGATAAGGGGGCATCACTCATTTCTTTTCCTCCAAGATAAGGGAGCATCACTCATTTCTTAAGGGAGCCCTCCAAGATAAGGGGAGCATCACTCATTTCTTGCCCTCCAAGATAAGGGAGCATCACTCATTTCTTGTCCTCCAAGATAAGGGAGCATCACTCATTTCTTACCCTCCAAGATAAGGGAGCATCACTCATTTCTTAAGGGAGCATCACTCATTTCCCTCCAAGATAAGGGAGCATCACTCATTTCTTACCCTCCAAGATAAGGGAGCATCACTCATTTCTTGCCCTCCAAGATAAGGGAGCATCACTCATTTCTTACCCTCCAAGATAAGGGAGCATCACTCATTTCTTGTCCTCCAAGATAAGGGAGCATCACTCATTTCTTGCCCTCCAAGATAAGGGAGCTTCACTCATTTCTTACCCTCCAAGATAAGGGAGCATCACTCATTTCTTCATTTCTTTTCCTCCAAGATAAGGGAGCATCACTCATTTCTTGCCCTCCAAGATAAGGGAGCATCACTCATTTCTTGCCCTCCAAGATAAGGGAGCATCACTCATTTCTCCAAGATAAGGGAGCATCACTCATTTCTTACCCTCCAAGATAAGGGAGCATCACTCATTTCTTGAACATCACTCATTTCCCTCCAAGATAAGGGAGCATCACTCATTTCTTGCTTCACTCATTTCTTGCCCTCCAAGATAAGGGAGCATCACTCATTTCTTGCCCTCCAAGATAAGGGGGCATCACTCATTTCTTGTCCTCCAAGATAAGGGAGCATCACTCATTTCTTGCCCTCCAAGATAAGGGAGCATCACTCATTTCTTGTCCTCCAAGATAAGGGAGCATCACTCATTTCTTACCCTCCAAGATAAGGGAGCATCACTCATTTCTTGCCCTCCAAGATAAGGGAGCATCACTCATTTCTTGCCCTCCAAGATAAGGGAGCATCACTCATTTCTTACCCTCCAAGATAAGGGAGCATCACTCATTTCTTACCCTCCAAGATAAGGGAGCATCACTCATTTCTTGTCCTCCAAGATAAGGGAGCATCACTCATTTCTTGCCCTCCTCACTCATTTCTTACCCTTTAAGGGAGCATCACTCATTTCTTGCCCTCCAAGATAAGGGAGCATCACTCATTTCTTGTCCTCCAAGATAAGGGAGCATCACTCATCCAAGATAAGGGAGCTCATTTCTTACCCTCCAAGATAAGGGAGCATCACTCATTTCTTTTCCAAGATAAGGGAGCATCACTCATTTCGCCAAGATAAGGGAGCATCACTCATTTCTTACCCTCCAAGATAAGGGAGCATCACTCATTTCTTACCCTCCAAGATAAGGGAGCTTCACTCATTTCTTACCCTCCAAGATAAGGGAGCATCACTCATTTCTTGCCCTCCAAGATAAGGGAGCATCGCTCATTTCTTGCCCTCCAAGATAAGGAGGCATCACTCATTTCTTGTCCTCCAAGATAAGGGAGCTTCACTCATTTCTGGTCCTTCTACTTTCTTCCTTTTAAATTTTATTTTATTGTTTTTTTGTAACTGGTTATTGCCTTTGTTAAAGTGGGTGGGCCAGGCTTGCAGCCAAGAGAATAATTTTTGTCACACCAAACATTTCCCCCCTCACAAGCCATTTTCCCCCCTATTGAAAGCCTGTATCTAGTACTCTGCTGCTAGATTCCTTTCTACAGCAGGTAGCTCAAGAAGCATGGCTGTACAACAGTTTGCTCTGCTCTGGAGCTCAAGAAACATGGCTGTACAACAGTTTGCTCTGCTTTGGCAGCTCAAGAAGCATGGCTGTACAACAGGTTTCTCTGCTCAGGTAGCAAAACAGCAAACACAAGTGTGCCCTCAAGATTTGAGAGGGTTGAATAGTTGATGAAAGTGAGGAACAGATGAAGACCACAGGACTAACCATGTCTTTTATTTTTATTCCACCTATGGCACTCTCCAAACTGTGCTGTACGTGATGATCTGCCATCACCTTCTAGCCTCAGTAGCTGGTGGTGCATCCTCTACATAAGAGGAAAAATTAGCAACTCAGACAAAAGATTAAAAAGTGATCTAATAAAACTATTTGGTGAAGCTAAAGTGCCTTGGAAATAAACAGCCCTCCACATTCCTACATACCTCTAAGCCCCCCACTCATTTGCTGTAGTACAAGGGCAGATATTGGTGTGTATAGGTTAGACATTGAGCCTGAGTGATCTACGACATTTATAGACATGAGGACTATCGAGCTGTAGTGACCGGAGAGCAGCGAGGGCACTACTAAGGACCCCGAGGGTTTATAAATGCCATAGATCCTGAAGGTGGAGGTGTCTAACCAATTTAGACACTAGTCGTAGCAACTTTAGTAACCAGCCCACCTTTTATAGCAACTACATACATAGTATGCTCCATTTCCTTACAGTCATGGCAGCAAGACTTGAGCGATTACTTGAATAATTTTCCAGAGAAAAAGTGGATGGAGAATGGCTACGAGAACTGGGTGTGGCTGGCTTTACACTTAAAGAAGTAGCGAAACGAGTACCTGTGGAAGTAGTGGTTGAAGGGGAATTATCTCCGCTGGGGCCTTCACTGGAAGTAAAACTTCTCCCACGGTAAAATATAAAAAATAAAAAAAGGTCTCAAAAGTAGGTTCATACGAGTAGTTAAAGCAAAACAAAACACCAACTGACCAATCAAATTACTCCACATAATCCCAGGTTCATAAGTGCTCCGAGGAGATTCTTTAAGTAAAATATGAACTCGTAATTGACCAATCAAATTGCTCAATTCTGACTTACCATTGTGTGTATATATATATATATATATATATATATATGTCAGTGTTTCATACAGAGGGGGAGAGGGACCTTGGGACATCCCCAAACCACACACCCTAAAGTCCAGGCCCTCCAACCCCAAGAATTTTGAAAATCACAATGCTGAATTTCATCTTCGTAAATAGTTGAAAAGGTAAAAGCCTATAATCAAGTTAAGTTAAGAACACATCCTAAATTTTGCTGACATGGTATTACTTAGCACCTGACATTGGCACTGTCACAACAGTCACTGCCATCTTAGAGGGGGGGGGGAGGGGGAGGGGAGGGGAGGATCCCAAACCCTCTACTATTCCTTTGATGCGTAGGTTATCTTGCCCCCACCAAATATAAAATCCTGTATACATGAAACACTGAATGTGTTTGTTAAAAGTAATTTTCGTTAGCTTAAAAATATTTTTATAAACATTTCTTTGGTAGATATTTTATTAAAAAAATTTCAGCTGACAAACCACATCCACTAGGACTTGATTTCCTTGCGTATATGAAGTTCTGGAAGTTATTGATCAAAGAGCAGTAGATCACTAGCTAGGTTCTCTCTTGGCTCAGTTAATGGGTGTGGCTTTTACTCCTGAATGTCAAACTGGTGATATGGTGGGTGTCTCCTTTAGTTTTTCACTGGAATTGAGTGTACACGAAACAAAACAAACCAACTTCACCATTCCCACTATCAGGTTTGAGCCACTTTTTAAAATGGCAGACTCTAAACCTAAAGCAACACCAAAGCTCATATCTCGGCTAAAACTCACATCAATAGCTTCGTGCTGCCTAAATAGTCGTTTCAGCTGATATTTCTCCAAGAAGACTGCAGTCAGCCATAGCAACAAGACATGGCATGTGTTTATGTGCAGTGTTCAGCAATAAACAGGAAACAAGTGTTTAAAAACCATGGAGCTCACACTAGGCGTAGTCCTCCACTACCGCTCAACTATAATATACAGAAACAAAACAAACTTGAAACAAAATAATTTGTTGTTTTTGTTATACAGTCAACATAAACAACAACATGCAATTATATTGGATTGACCTCGTTAAAAAAAGAAAGAATGGAAACCATGTAGACCACAACCAGTTAGATGACCCTTTACCATTTAAATCAGTATAATGATTGTTATCACAGTCTGAAGACTGATTTCGTCAGTTGCTTAGTTCCATGTTGCCATAGCATCTTAGGGGGTTCTACATTTAAACACAAGAAGTAAAGTGCAAAGGAAAACACAGAGGAGCAGATCTCCCTCCATGCATATCAATTGCTGGGTATAGCTTGTATAAATTATAATAACTATGCATACTAATTGCTGGGTATAGCTTGTATATATTATAATAACCGTATTTCTTCTCAGGCTCGCCCCCTGCCCCACGCTACCATCACTCTGCCGTGGTCTTCATGGACAGCATGTTTGTGTTTGGTGGCTACACAGGAGACATCTACTCCAATTCCAACCTCCAGAACAAAAACGACCTCTTTGAGTACAAGTTCACCACCAGCCAGTGGATTAATTGGGAGGACAGGATAACGGGAGAGCTCCCTCCAGCTCGCTCGGCGCATGGGGTGGCAGTTTACGACAACTTCCTGTGGATATTTGCCGGCTATGATGGACATACGCGTCTGAATGATATGTGGAGAATTGACCTCACCAGTTCTCAGCCTTGCTGGGAGCAGATCGAACAGAAAGGAGACAATCCCCCAACCTGCTGTAATTTTCCTGTGGCGGTAGTGGACGACAGCATGTACGTGTTCTCAGGACAAAGTGGAGCCAAGATCACCAACAAGCTGTACCAGTTCCGCATTAAGGAGAGACAGTGGGTGAGGATTAGGACCGAGCATCAGGTCCAGGCCTCAGCACCACCGCAGAGGAGATATGGACACACCATGATGGCGTATAAGCGCTCACTTTATGTGTATGGAGGAGCAGCGGACGGAATTCTGGACAATGAGGTCCACTGTTTTGATGTCGATTCCCATACTTGGAGTGTCATACATCCAGCTGAAGCCAGCGACGTGCCTTGCGGACGAGTGTTTCACTCGGCAACCGTTTGGAACAACGGGATGTATGTGTTTGGGGGTACCATTGACTCTATGTCCAATCGCAGTGGAGACTTGTATCGATTCCGATTCTCTACTATCCCCAAGTGTACTCTCATAAGTGACTTTGCTCATCTTCTTAAAAGCAAAGACCTCTGTGATGTCCACTTTGTCTTGAAGGACAATGCAGTTGTGAAAGCACATGTCGTCATGGTGGCTGCTCGAAGTCCCTATCTGCGAAGGAGGATTCTGGACACGTACCATTCCAGCCATGGCAGTGTTCAGAATTATACATCTACCTCTGACGATAGCAATTTGGTTCCACCTTTTTTGATCCAGGAGCCAATTACCATATCATTGCCGGATGTATCTTGTGAAGTGTTCATGCTTGCTCTTCACTCCCTCTACACGGATGAAGTCCACCCAGACTTGGAGAACCACACTTGCGAAGGAGCCACAGTCTCCCAGACTCTTCTCATGGTGGATGTCTACAAGCTCTCCTTGCTTCTCGAGACGAAAAGACTGGAGCTTCTCAGCATCAAGTACATCGAGGCCTCCATCAATGAGGAAAACATCCTTCTGGTGCTGAAGAATGCCACGGAATTAGGTCTGAGCAGTCTGAAGGATTATTGCATGTGTTTCATCATTCAAGACTGCAACTATCGCAAAGTGGTCATGAGTAACTCCTTTGATACTTTGGACAAGACTCTCATGGTGCAGATCATACGTCGTCAGCTGTTCCGGTCTCGGCCCACTTCACCCGATCCTCCCGCAGTTCAGGGTCAGGATGACTTCCCTCTCTCCATTCAGGACGACCTGAAGGAGTTCCTCAGTGGTGACGTTGGACGACCTTTCACAGACATCATCTTGAAGGTGGGGGGACATGTTGTCCTGGCACACAAGGCCATCCTGGCTGTGCGCTGCATGTTCTTTGAAGCTCTCTTCCGCTCCTTCATGCCTGGTAATCACGAGATCGAAATCACCTTTGGCGAGGTCGTCCCCACATTGTCTTCCTTTGGAGCACTCTTGCAGTATGTTTACTGTGGAGTGATCAGCATTACTCCACAAGATGCTCTCTACATTTTCTCTTCCCCCAATTACTTTGGGTTTAGTAACCTACGACTCCATAGCTACTGCAAGGCCAGCCTCGAGAGAGACGTCAACCAGGACAATGTTGCGAGAATGCTGGAGACTGCTGACACCATTGGCATGCAGGTGATGAAGAAGCATTGCTTGGAGATGATTACTGCCCACTTCCCAGACATTGTGAGGCAGAGTTATTTCAGGAGCTTGAGAAAGGAAATGCTTTTGGATATTCTTGACATTCTAGCCAGTAAAATGCCATGACAATCTTCACACACATCATATTATTTTTAATCATGTTTTTGTTCCTGAATTTATATGTATACATATTTATTATTTATATGATTGAAGGAATTACCATCAGATATTATTAATAATTCATCCTCCCTCCTACCCCGACACCTCACAAATCCTCTAACCTCCCTCCTACCCCGACACCTCACAAATCCTCTAACCTCCCTCCACTCCTAACGTATCTAATCAGCGGCAGCTGTTTCAACTGTATTGGGTCCAAGATTTGTTTGACACAGTGGAAATACAAGAGTGGCACTCAGTAGAATGCAAACCTCTGCCATCAATGACAGGCATTCTGACAGCGCACAAGTAATGTTAATTATTTTCATGATCAAACTGTGTGGTGGCAAATAGGACTTCAACCTTGCTATGGCTGCAGGTTAGTAGACAGGAGTCTCGCGAGCTGTGGAGATTTGAGCACAGTATCTTCACCAAAATCCAATCAACTGTTCCTTGTCTCAGTTAAATCATTTTGAGAAAGTTTTGTCTAAATCCATCCATACCCTTTGAGTAATCCTACTAACAGACCAACACTGGTGAAAACAACCTTCCAACTCCGTTGGCGGAGTTAACTTGAAACATTGGAAATAGAACCAACTGTTCTGATACCTACAAAGTCAGTCAATTAATCACTTACTATTTCATCAGCAATTCTTACCATTCTAATAATATTAATAATGATGATAACAATAATATGACAATAATAATAATAATAATAATAGTAAATGACTACAATATATATCGTCAACATGTTCTTACTGATTATTGTACAGGAGGAGTCTCTCTATTCATCTTCCTCTCTTGAAGCAACTCTTTCAAGGAAAAATACCAAGGAGCTATCATGGTGTGTTCCATCATATCAAAGAAAGTGTCCAGGGTCTCCAAGGAACTCAGGACTCCATAAACAGCCTATTAGAATAATGATGTTGGAAATTAAGAGCTACTGCAGGAAGTGCAGTAATGAGATTCATAGTTTTGTAAGTATATTAAAATAATTATGTTGGAAATTAAGAGCTACTGCAGAAGTGTGGTAATGAGATTCATAGTGTAGGTGTAGTTTCCTATGCTACTGAGACGGGACACAATGGAGCATGTTGGTGAGAGGACATCTGCAAGTAATGCCTCAAGAGCCAAGCAGACAACTGGATTATGGGGCCCCTGTTTGCACTACAATGTTTGTCCAAGATAGTATCGAGAACACTACACAGAGCTATCTTCTAGCAAAGCAACCAGGTACTTGTTGAAACAACCAGGTACCTGTTGAAGCAACCAGGTACCTGTTGAAGCAACCAGGTACCTGTTGAAGCAACCAGATACCTATTGAAGCAACCAGGTACCTTTTGAAGCAACCAGGTACCTTTTGAATCAGCCAGGTACCTATTGAAACAATCAGGTACCTTTTGAAGCAACTAGGTACCTTTTGAATCAGCCAGGTACCTATTGAAACAACCAGGTACCTGTTGAAATAACTAGGTACCTTTTGAAGCAACCAGGAACCTATTGAATCAGCCAGGTACCTCTTGAAGCAACCAGGTACCTCTTGAAGCAACCAGGTACCTTTTGAAGCAACAAGGTACCTGTTGAAGCAACCAGGTACCTATTGAAACAACCAGGTACCTTTTGAAGAAACCAGGTACCTGTTGAAACAACCAGGTACCTATTGAAACAACTAGGTACCTTTTGAAGCAACCAGGTACCTATTGAAGCAACCAGGTACCTATTGAAACAACCAGGTACCTGTTGAAGCAACTAGGTACCTATTGAAGCAACCAGGTATCTATTGAAACAACCAGGTACCTATTGAAACAACCAGTACCTATTGAAGCAACCAGGTAGCTGTTGAAGCAACCAAGTACCTACTGAATCAACCAGGTACCTGTTGAAGCAATCATATAGCTGTTGAAGCAATCATATAGCTGTTGAAGCAACTAAGAGCAACATGATGTCAAATAACACGGAAGCCATTTTAAACTGTCATGTTTGCCTCTGGCTATGGATATCACCTTTAAAATATAATATATATCAGGGAATACCCTAGGGTAACCCCCATATTGGTATGACCTCTACTTTTAAATTGGCGGACAGTAAACAACAAAACAAAGCTCATATCAAAGCAGCTTCTTGGCTGCCTAAATATTGGTTCACTGATATTAGCTCCAAGGCAAAAGAGGCATGGGCAAGGTTTGGGGTCAGTGACACAATCAAGCTGCTAGCTAACTTGTTGTATTATAAGCACAACGAAGGACTCGCAGTCAGTTCAGCTGTTTGGTTGGTGGAGTTCTCCTGTGCAACTGTTACCAAGCCCTTCAAGAAGGTTATAGCTGACCCTACATGGGTACAGTCAACAATAGCAACAAGTCATGGTATGTGTTGATATGTGTAGTGTACAACAACAGTAAACAATGATAAAAAGCCATGGAGACGCTATAGCTCCCACTAGTGTATTCCTCCAGCACTAAAATATACAGAAACAAAATAAATAAACAAACAAACAAAACTTGAAAAAGGAACAAAAATACTAGATTAGAGAAATTAATAATAATATAATAATAATAAAATAACAACAACAACAACAACAACAACAACAACAACAACAACAACAACAACCCCTTAATCACTACTCCCTCCCAGTCTTTAACTACCTCATTAAATGTCTAGCATCTAGTTACCTGTACTGTCAAAAACAATCTTAGTGCTAGAAATAAAGGCTAGGGCTAGAAAGATAAAGGCTAGGGCTAGGAATAAAGGCTAGGGCTAGGAATAAAGGCTAGGGCTAGGAATAAAGGCTAGGGATAGGGATAAAGGTTAGAGCTAGAGAGATAAAGGCTAGGGCAAGGAATAAAGGCTAGGGCTAGAGATAAAGGCTAGAGCTAGAGAGATAAAGGCTAGGGCTAGGAATAAAGGCTAGGGCTAGAGAGATAAAGGCTAGGGCTAGGAATAAAGGCTAGGGCTAGGAATAAAGGCTAGGGATAGGGATAAAGGTTAGAGCTAGAGAGATAAAGGCTAGGGCAAGGAATAAAGGCTAGGGCTAGAGATAAAGGCTAGAGCTAGGAATAAAGGCTAGGGCTAGGAATAAAGGCTAGGGATAGGGATAAAGGTTAGAGCTAGAGAGATAAAGGCTAGGGCAAGGAATAAAGGCTAGGGCTAGAGATAAAGGCTAGAGCTAGAGAGATAAAGGCTAGGGCTAGGAATAAAGGCTAGGGCTAGGAATAAAGGCTAGGCCTAGGGATAAAGGCTAGGGCTAGGAATAAAGGCTAGGGCTAGAGAGATAAAGGCTAGGGCTAGGAATAAAGGCCAGGGCTAGGAATAAAGGCTAGGGCTAGGAATAAAGGCTAGGCCTAGGGATAAAGGCTAGGGCTAGGAATAAAGGCTAGGGCTAGAGAGATAAAGGCTAGGGCTAGGAATAAAGGCCAGGGCTAGGAATAAAGGCTAGGGCTAGGAATAAAGGCTAGGGCTAGGAATAAAGGCTAGGGCTAGGAATAAAGGCTAGGGCTAGAGAGATAAAGGCTAGGGCTAGAGATAAAGGCTAGGGCTAGGAATAAGGGCTAGGAATAAAGGCTAGGCCTAGGGATAAAGGCTAGGGCTAGAGATAAAGGCTAGGGCTAGGAATAAAGGCTAGTGCTAGAGATAAAGGCTAGGGCTAGAGATAAAGGCTAGGGCTAGAGATAAAGGCTAGGGCTAGGGATAAAGGCTAGGCTAGAGATAAAGGCTAGGGCTAGAAATAAAGGCTAGGGCTAGGAATAAAGGCTAGGGCTAGAGATAAGGGCTAGGGCTAGGGATAAAGGCTAGGCTAGAGATAAAGGCTAGGGCTAGAGATAAAGGCTAGGGCTAGAGATAAAGGCTAGAGATAAAGGCTACGCTAGAGATAAAGGCTAGGGCTAGAGATAAAGGCTAGGGCTAGAGATAAAGGCTAGGGCTAGAGATAAAGGCTAGGCTAGAGATAAAGGCTAGGGCTAGAGATAAAGGCTAGGTTAGAGATAAAGGCTAGGGCTAGAGATAAAGGCTAGGTTAGAGATAAAGGCTAGGGCTAGAGATAAAGGCTAGGGCTAGAGATAAAGGCTAGGGCTAGAGATAAAGGCTATGGCTAGAGATAAAGGCTAGGGCTAGAGATAAAGGCTAGGGCTAGAGATAAAGGCTAGGGCTAGAGATAAAGGCTAGGGCTAGAGATAAAGGCTAGGGCTAGAGATAAAGGCTAGGGCTAGGGATAAAGGCTAGGGCTAGGGATAAAGGCTAGGGCTAGAGATAAAGGCTAGGGCTAGGAATAAAGGCTGGGGCTAGGAATAAAGGCTGGGGCTAGAGATAAAGGCTAGGGCTAGAGATAAAGGCTAGGGCTAGAGATAAAGGCTAGGGCTAGAGATAAAGGCTAGGGCTAGAGATAAAGGCTAGACTAGGAATAAAGGCTAGGCTAGAGATAAAGGCTAGGGCTAGAGAGATAAAGGCTAGGGCTAGAGATAAAGGCTAGGGCTAGAGATAAAGGCTAGGGCTAGAGATAAAGGCTAGGGCTATGGATAAAGGCTAGGGCTATGGATAAAGGCTAGGGCTAGAGATAAAGGCTAGGGCTAGAGATAAAGGCTAGGGCTAGAGATAAAGGCTAGGCCTAGAGATAAAGGCTAGGGCTAGAGATAAAGGCTAGGGTTAGAGATAAAGGCTAGGGCTAGAGATAAAGGCTAGGGCTAGGGATAAAGGCTAGGGCTAGAGATAAAGGCTAGGGCTAGAGATAAAGGCTAGGGCTAGAGATAAAGGCTAGGGAATGTCCTCCTACATACTTGGCATGTTGTGGCTTAGGAAACAAAAACCTTATCTCAGTCAGTCAGGGCATAAGTGGTGTTAAACAATAAAACCAAAGTGCAGCTGCCAAGTGAGCCACTCATCCTGGCCAGACCCTACAGCAAAACAGGACTACCCTGTGTCATCACCATCATCAACCACCACCACCATCAACCACTACCACCATCAACCACCACCACCACCATCAACCACCACCACCACCATCATCAACCACCACCACCATCAACCACTACCACCACCATCAACCACCACCACCATCATCAACCACCACCACCACCATCAACCACCACCACCACCATCATCAACCACCACCACCATCACCAACCACCACCACCATCATCAACCACCACCACCACCACCACCACCATCAACCTCCACCACCACCACCACCACCACCACCACCATCAACCTCCACCACCATCATCAACCACCACCACCACCATCAACCACCACCACCATCATCAACCACCACCACCACTACCATCAACCACCACCACCATCATCACCACCATCACTGTAGTTGCTATAGTTTCCCTCACCAGATCTGCTAGGTCAGGTTCAGCTCCTCCCATAAATTTCCTGTCTGGTCCAATGCCATTCGTCCACTCGTTACAGAAGTCGTACAAGCTCTGCCTTACATCATCCTTTAGCTTGTACCTCTTCCTCAGCCTCTTGGACAGCAAGTACATGATCACAGCACCGCAATACTTAGCGCCAAACTTCTCTGACTTGCTGAAGTTGCCCACCCGGGCTATATATTCAAACGCCTGCAGAGACTCCGGCCATGTTCTGTATATATTCGGAGGAATGGCATGCACAAGCTTGTCGTCCACCCACTCTCGCCACTCTCTCTCTTCTCTGCAGGAAGAAGCAACAATGTTCACAGAATAATAAAAACATAAGTATTATGTAACAGTTGGACACCGAGATTGAGGGACGTACGGAGTTAGAAACCTGAAGGTCCTGGGCTATAGTGGCCCTGTAAGATATATCTACCTAGACTTCAATTGCTTTACTTGACTGCTGGTAATATTCCTCGACGCCTGGACCTTATTTAGCTGTCTCACTACAGCTAAACCTTAGCCAAGCCAAAATCAGTCTATTCTTTATAATAGTTGTTTTCCCACTTATCTCCGAAAGATATGTGGATTAGCCTTTTGCTAATAAATTAGTTTACTGAGATATATTCAAATAACAACACAACTGCAATAACTGGTTATAAACAATCTTCAACCACAAGAAGTGCTCAAAGTTACACAATATGCTGTTATCTCTCTACTTAAACTAGCTAGATAAAATATAGTCATTCTTTAATACTAGCAGTTCTCAGTTGCCTAGGCAAGACACTCTTCTTTTTGAACTTATGCCGGAGGCATGTTTAACTGCTGGCCAATCATCTTGGACAAGAGCTTCTGGAAGCTTATTCAGGATTACGGGCCTTATTCTGTAGTTTCCTCTCCTGTAGCGTTCTTTCAGGACTTTGTTCTCTACTAGTAAGTGGCTGCACTAAAGCCATCTCCACCCTCTCTGTTGCATTTTCTCCAGTCAGAGTCTCTATCTCTGACAGGCTCGAGAGCAGCAGGGGAACTAGGAAGGGACAGAGAGAGCTTCTAAATACCAAAGGTCCCACTGGTCTAGGTGAGTTAGATTATAGTCGTAGCAACTGCAACTTAGCTTAGCAACCATATCCAGCCCAACTTGGTAACTGGTAAGCTCCATTTCCATACATATAGTCGTGGTAGCAAACATCAGAAGCAATAAATACTCCTGTAACCTTGGGGAGGAGAGGCCGACTGGGTGAGGCTGACCGGGTGAAGCTGACTGGGTGAGGCTGATTGGGTGAGGCTGACTGGGTGAGGCTGACTGGGTGAGGCCGACTGGGTGGTGAGGTTGACTGGGTGTGGCTGACTGGCTGAGGCTGACTGGGTGTGGCTGTAGCTGCGCTGGAGCCTTCATTGGAAGCAAAACAGTTCCCACTACAAGCAAATGTTTGCCAAGCCTAAGAGAGCTGCTGAAGTTGATATAGAATGCATCCCGTTGAAAACTCGGGTAGATACTGTAGATTAAAGAACAACACAGCAACTGAACAGGCGGGAAAAAGACAGGCCATTCCAAGCCTAGAGAGAGCACTCAGAAAGCCAGGGATTCACGTGCAGCCATTTCACTTTCTCTTCCGAAATTTACAAAAATAGTTTCTTAATTGAAGTTTTTATTGTTTCTGATGTTTGTAGCCATGACTGTAAGGAAATGGAGCAGACCAGTCACACTAAGTTGGGCTGGATATGGTCACTAAGCCAAGTTGCAGTTGCCATGATAATATAGTCTAATAAGTTTCCAGCTTGAAACAAATCGAAAGAAGGTTATGGCAGCAATTAATACTGTCACAACAGACAACCAGCCAATCAAATTGCCCCAGCATGAGTCAAAGGATTATAAGTGCTCCAAGCAATAAATCCGAGATGTCAAAGAGCCTGTAACGACGGGCTATTGCCTACATATATACATACATATCTATACACAAGAACAAAGAAGATTTATTCAAAACCAAACAGCCATATTGCCAAAGGAAACTAGACTATACCACTGTAGACCACATCCAGTTAGACCACACCCAGTTAGACACCCTTTACCATTTAAAATCATATACACCAATATTATGCAGTTTCTTTTTTTGTGGCTGGCACAGGCACTCTGTGATTTTAAAACCCACACAATATTAGTGTATTTGATTTTAAATGGTAAAGGGGGTCTAACTGGATGTGGTCTAAATGGGTACAGTCTTGTTTCCATTAATTTTAAAAAGGAATCCAATATAATTGTTTGTTAAAATAAAAAAAATTTGTCCTTGTTTCAAATGCTTGACCGCACCCTTGTATGGTCAGCTAGAGCTTCCTTCGAGGACTTGGTAACATTGCACAGGAGAACACTACAGCAGATATTTTGGTAGAGGATCAGCAATGGCCTCCTTTGGACGTGGTCACAGTTGTTGGCCAGAAGCGAGAACTCCACAAACCAAACAGCTGAACGAAGCGTGAGTCATCCATAATAGTACGAATCGACTACTTACGTAGGGCTCTACGATACTTAACACTCCGCCAGTTTTTTGCTGCTACACTGGATCGAGAAACCAAGTAGTCATGAAAGTTTAATGGAACATTTGGAGTCTTCTGGTACTAAAATTATGATGAGAGGACGTATGTATTGTCTGCTAGTTATGATGAGAGGGCATACGTATTGCCCGCTAGTTATGACGAGAAGACGTATGTATTGTCCACTATTTATGATGAGAGGACGTATGTATTGTCCGCTAGTTATGATGAGAGGATGTATGTATTGTCCGCTAGTTATGATGAGAGGACGTATGTATTGTCCGCTAGTTATGATGAGAAGACGTTTGTATTGTCCGCTAGCTATGATGAGAGGACGTAGGTATTGTCCGCTAGTTATGATGAGAAGACGTATGTATTGTCTGCTAGTTATGATGAGAGGGCGTACATATTGTCTGCTAGTTATGATGAGAGGGCGTACGTATTGTCCTCTAGTTATGATGAGAGGACGTATGTATTGTCTGCTAGTTATGATGAGAGGACGTATGTATTGTCCGCTAGTTATGATGAGAGGACGTATGTATTGTCCGCTAGTTATGATGAGAGGACGTATGTATTGTCCGCTAGTTATGATGAGAGGACGTATGTATTGTCTGCTAGTTATGATGAGAGGGCATACGTATTGTCCTCTAGTTATGATGAGAGGACGTATGTATTGTCCGCTAGTTATGATTAGAAGACGTATGTATTGTCTGCTAGCTATGATGAGAGGCTGTATGTATTGTCTGCTAGCTATGATGAGAGGCTGTATGTATTGTCTGCTAGTTATGATGAGAGGACGTATGTATTGTCCGCTAGTTATGATGAGAGGACGTATGTATTGTCCGCTAGTTATGATGAGAAGACGTATGTATTGTCCGCTAGCTATGATGAGAGGACATATGTATTGTCCCCTAGTTATGATGAGAAGACGTATGTATTGTCTGCTAGTTATGATGAGAGAACGTATGTATTGTCTGCTAGTTATGATGAGAGGACATATGTATTGTCCGCTAGTAATGATGAGAGGACGTATGTATTGTACGCTAGTTATGATGAGAGGACGTATGTATTGTCCGCTAGTTATGATGAGAAGACGTATGTATTGTCCGCTAGCTATGATGAGAGGCCGTATGTATTGTCTGCTAGTTATGATGAGAGGACGTATGTATTGTCCGCTAGTTATGATGAGAGGACGTATGTATTGTCTGCTAGTTATGATGAGAAGACATATGTATTGTCCGCTAGTTATGATGAGAGGACGTATGTATTGTCCGCTAGTTATGATGAGAGGACGTATGTATTGCAGAATATCACCATCACCCAAACAATGGTTATTGTAAACAGTGTGTATTATACAACATACGCACTAGACCACATTGAAATAATGTGCTATATGCCTACTCACCTCCTCTCAGCAAGAGACCCGCCTCCTTCCTTCTTTCCGTACATAACGAAGTATTTATTCCCTCTCTCTTTCATGATCTGTCCCTTCTTGTCCTTGAAGGTCATCTCAGGGTAGAGGTCAAGAGTGCAGTGCAGACTCTCACTGCCATTATTCACGAGGAAGGTGTGTAGCACACTAATTAGAAGACTAGAGTCATTTATCTGAATAAATAGAGATGTAGCAAATATAAAATCTAATAGTCACCAGTCAACAAGAAAATGAGTGCTTAATTCCGAGCAGCTGCTTAACATGCAACGCCCATGGACAGAAAAAAAAAAAAATTATGTGTGGGTAGTTGGGGGTGTGCACCAGGCAGGCTAGCTAGGTAGTTGAGGGTGTGCACCAGGCAGGCTAGCTAGGTAGTTGAGGGTGTGCACCAGACAGGCTAGCTAGGTAGTTGAGGGTGTGCACCAGACAGGCTAGCTAGGTAGTTGAGGGTGTGCACCAGGCTGGCTAGCTAGGTAGTTGAGGGTGTCCACCAGGCAGGTTAGCTAGGTAGTTGAGGGTGTGCACCAGGCAGGCTAGCTAGGGAGTTGAGGGTGTGCACCAGGCAGGCTAGCTAGGTAGTTGAGGGTGTGCACCAGACAGGCTAGCTAGGTAGTTGAGGGTGTGCACCAGGCAGGCTAGCTAGGTAGTTGAGGGTGTGCACCAGGCAGGCTAGCTAGGTAGTTGAGGGTGTGCACCAGACATAGCTAGGTAGTTGAGGGTGTGCACCAGACAGGCTAGCTAGGTAGTTGAGGGTGTGCACCAGGCAGGCTAGCTAGGTAGTTGAGGGTGTGCACCAGGCAGGCTAACTAGGTAGTTGAGGGTGTGCCCCAGACAGGCTAGCTAGGTAGTTGAGGGTGTGCACCAGACAGGCTAGCTAGGTAGTTGAGGGTGTGCACCAGGCAGGCTAGCTAGGTAGTTGAGGGTGTGCACCAGGCAGGCTATCTAGGTAGTTGAGGGTGTGCACCAGGCAGGCTAGCTAGGTAGTTGAGGGTGTGCACCAGGCAGGCTAGCTAGGTAGTTGAAGGTGTGCAACAGGCAGGCTAGCTAGGTAGTTGAGGGTGTGCACCAGGCAGGCTAGCTAGGTAGTTGAGGGTGTGCACCAGGCAGGCTAGCTAGGTAGTTGAGGGTGTGCACCAGACATAGCTAGGTAGTTAAGGGTGTGCACCAGGCAGGCTAGCTAGGTAGTTGAGGGTGTGCACCAGATAGGCTAGCTAGGTAGTTGAGGGTGTGCACCAGACAGGTTAGCTAGGTAGTTGAGGGTGTGCACCAGGCAGGCTAGCTAGCTAGTTGAGGGTGTGCACCAGGCAGGCTAACTAGGTAGTTGAGGATATGCCCCAGACAGGCTAGCTAGGTAGTTAAGGGTGTGCACCAGGCAGGCTAGCTAGGTAGTTGAGGGTGTGCCCCAGACAGGCTAGCTAGGTAGTTGAGGGTGTGCACCAGGCAGGCTAACTAGGTAGTTGAGGGTGTGCACCAGGCAGGTTAGCTAGGCAGTTGAGGGTGTGCACCAGACAGGCTAGCTAGGTAGTTGAGGGTGTGCACCAGACAGGCTAGCTAGGTAGTTGAGGGTGTGCACCAGGCAGGCTAGCTAGGTAGTTGAGGGTGTGCACCAGGCAGGCTAACTAGGTAGTTGAGGGTGTGCACCAGGCAGGCTAGCTAGGTAGTTGAGGGTGTGCACCAGGCAGGCTAGCTAGGTAGTTGAGGGTGTGCACCAGGCAGGCTAGCTAGGTAGTTGAAGGTGTGCATCAGGCAGGCTAGCTAGGTAGTTGAGGGTGTGCACCAGGCAGGCTAGCTAGGTAGTTGAGGGTGTGCACCAGGCAGGCTAGCTAGGTAGTTGAGGGTGTGCACCAGGCAGGCTAGCTAGGTAGTTGAAGGTGTGCACCAGGCAGGCTAGCTAGGTAGTTGAGGGTGTGCACCAGATAGGCTAGCTAGGTAGTTGAGGGTGTGCACCAGACAGGCTAGCTAGGTAGTTGAGGGTGTGCACCAGGCAGGCTAACTAGGTAGTTGAGGGTGTGCACCAGGCAGGCTAACTAGGTAGTTGAGGGTGTGCCCCAGACAGGCTAGCTAGGTAGTTGAGGGTGTGCACCAGACAGGCTAGCTAGGTAGTTGAGGGTGTGCACCAGGCAGGCTAGCTAGGTAGTTGAGGGTGTGCACCAGGCAGGCTAGCTAGGTAGTTGAGGGTGTGCACCAGGCTGGCTAGCTAGGTAGTTGAGGGTGTGCACCAGGCAGGCTAGCTAGGTAGTTGAAGGTGTGCACCAGGCAGGCTAGCTAGGTAGTTGAGGGTGTGCACCAGGCAGGCTAGCTAGGTAGTTGAGGGTGTGCACCAGACAGGCTAGCTAGGTAGTTGAGGGTGTGCACCAGGCAGGCTAGCTAGGTAGTTGAAGGTGTGCACCAGGCAGGCTAGCTAGGTAGTTGAGGGTGTGCACCAGGCAGGCTAGCTAGGTAGTTGAGGGTGTGCACCAGGCAGGCTAGCTAGGTAGTTGAAGGTGTGCACCAGGCAGGCTAGCTAGGTAGTTGAGGGTGTGCACCAGATAGGCTAGCTAGGTAGTTGAGGGTGTGCACCAGGCAGGTTAGCTAGAAGGGATGGCCAACAGTTAAACATTTGCAGAGCAGAACCTGGAGAGTGTTGTACGGATATCAATTCTACACATTTCTCTAGTTGTCAGGAGACATAGTCACAATCGACGCTTCACAAATAAAGATAGTATAGTAGGTGCTTAACAAAAGGTAGGTGCATAACATCTGCCTAGCAGCCATTTTATAAGGTGTATATTGACAACTGGGAATTAGTTTTAGCTGTGATATGAGCCTGTTTGGGGGTTTCGTTCTCTAGCTGCCATTTAATAAAGTAGGTCAAGCCAATGTAAGTTTAGAACTAGCAAACTTATATAGGCTTTCACCATCAATAGCTCCACAAAGACACCAGCTTTCCCATAATGCTTTGCTTAGGTAGTAAACTGGCAGACTTTGAAAGTTTGAAATTCCACCTTCAAGGGTCAAGTTTTTATAGCTGCTTTCCCCTTGCATAACTTACATACAGTAAGTCTTTCATAGAAATTTAGTACCAAAGGCTCTGAATGTTCCAATGTAAGTCCACGACTAATCTGTTTTTCGACGGAGTAATAAAGCTGTTGGTAAGGATCATCCAGGGAGTAAACTCATCGCTGATGCAATCAACTAAAACAGCTCTGTATTATAATGACCTCAGGCTCTGTATTATAATGACCTCAGGCTCTGTATTATAATGACCTCAGGCTCTGTATTATAATGACCTCAGGCTGTATTATAATGACCTCAGGCTGTATTATAATGACCTCAGGCTCTGTATTATAATGACCTCAGGCTCTGTATTATAATGACCTCAGGCTCTGTATTATAATGACCTCAGGCTCTGTATTATAATGACCTCAGGCTCTGTATTATAATGACCTCAGGCTCTGTATTATAATGACCTCAGGCTCTGTATTATAATGACCGCAGGCTCTGTATTATAATGCCTCAGGCTCTGTATTATAATGACCGCAGGCTGTATTATAATGACCTCAGGCTCTGTATTATAATGACCTCAGGCTCTGTATTATAATGACCTCAGGCTCTGTATTATAATGATCTCAGGCTCTGTATTATAATGATCTCAGGCTCTGTATTATAATGACCGCAGGCTGTATTATAATGACCTCAGGCTCTGTATTATAATGATCTCAGGCTCTGTATTATAATGACCTCAGGCTCTGTATTATAATGACCTCAGGCTATATTATAATGACCTCAGGCTCTGTATTATAATGACCTCAGGCTCTGTATTATAATGATCTCAGGCTCTGTATTATAATGACCTCAGGCACGGTATTATAATGACCTCAGGCTCTGTATTATAATGATCTCAGGCTCTGTATTATAATGACCGCAGGCTCTATTATAATGACCTCAGGCTCTGTATTATAATGACCTCAGGCTCTGTATTATGATGATCTCAGGCTCTGTATTATAATGACCTCAGGCTGTATTATAATGACCTCAGGCTCTGTATTATAATGACCTCAGGCTCTGTATTATAATGACCTCAGGCACTGTATTATGATGATCTCAGGCTCTGTATTATAATGACCTCAGGCTCTGTATTATAATGACCTCAGGCTCTGTATTATAATGACCTCAGGCTCTGTATTATAATGACCTCAGGCTCTGTATTATAATGACCTCAGGCACTGTATTATAATGACCTCAGACTCTGTATTATAATGACCCCAGGCTCTGTATTATAATGACCTCAGGCTCTGTATTATAATGACCTCTGGCTCTGTATTATAATGACCTCAGGCTCTGTATTATAATGACCTCAGGCTCTGTATTATAATGACCTCAGGCTCTGTATTATAATGACCCCAGGCTCTGTATTATAATGACCTCAGGCTCTGTATTATAATGATCTCAGGCTCTGTATTATAATGACCTCAGGCTCTGTATTATAATGATCTCAGGCTCTGTATTATAATGACCTCAGGCTCTATGTTATAATGACCCCAGGCTCTGTATTATAATGACCTCAGGCTCTGTATTATAATGACCTCAGGCTCTGTATTATAATGACCTCAGGCTCTGTATTATAACGACCTGCACTCGGTTCTGCTGTTTGGTTTGTGGATATCTTGCTCCATGGCAACTGTTACCAGGCTCAAATGAGGCTGTAGCTGAACCTCTAACAAAACATCAGCTGTTTGGTTGGTGGTGTTCTCCTGTGTAACCATTACCAAGTCGTTGAAGAAGGCTATAGCTGACCCTAGATAGGTAGAGTTAACAATAGCAACAAGACATGGCATGCGCTGAAATATGTGACTGAAATATGTGACGTACAAGAAGAAACGAGTTAGAAAAAGTGTCTAAAAGTGCTGAGTCCAGAAGCTCAGAGTTGGACTTGGTGTACTCCGCCAGCCACTAACAACAATAACACAAGAAACAACAAAACAAACAAATATAGGGAACTATCCCATTTACCACCGAAAATTGAACACATATTTGTAGCTGTCATAACTTTTTCCCCCTTTCTTCTGTGCAGATACTTTTGTTACCAGCTTGTTGCTTATTGTGTGTGCTTTAAGATGATATGTACAAAGTCTCTATAGGCACCTTTTCTTAGAAGATATAGCCAAACACGCAATGGTCACTAAAAAAATGGCACTTCCTAATTTGGAACAAGTCTAATTCCAAGGTGCCGTGAGCTACCGCCCCAAACTTGTGTTGTGGTTTCCTACAACCTAAGCTGTGATATGGCTGAAACCATAATTACAACGGTGAAGTGTTGAATAGATATGAGACACTTTATTTCCAACCGCACCAAAAACCACGGAATATCTGTGACCCCGCCTCTTCATATCTCAGGAATGCTTCATGGCAAAAATAATTTTTTAGTGAGCCTTGCCCTCCTTCCTTAGCGAGCCTTGCTCTCCTTTCATAAGTGAGCCTTGCTCTCCTTCCTTAGTGAGCCTTGATCTCCTTCTTAGTGAGCCTTGCTCTCCTTCCTTAGCGAGCCTTGCTCTCCTTTCATTAGTGAGCCTTGCCCTCCTTCCTTAGCGAGCTTTGCTCTCCTTTCATTAGTGAACCTTGCTCTCCTTCCTTAGCGAGCCTTGCTCTCCTTTCATTAGTGAGCCTTGCCCTCCTTCCTTAGCGAGCCTTGCTCTCCTTCCTTAGTGAACCTTGCTCTCCTTCCTTAGTGAGCCTTGCTCTCCTTTCATAAGTGAGCCTTGCTCTCCTTTCATTAGTGAGCCTTGCTCTCCTTCCTTAGTGAGCCTTGCTCTCCTTTCATTAGTGAGCCTTGCTCTCCTTCCTTAGCGAGCCTTGCTCTCCTTTCATTAGTGAACCTTGCTCACTGCTCTCCTTCCTTAGCGAGCCTTGCTCTCCTTTCATTAGTGAACCTTGCTCTCCTTCCTTAGTGAGCCTTGATCTCCTTCTTAGTGACCCTTGCTCTCCTTTCATTAGTGAGCCTTGCTCTCCTTTCATTAGTGAGCCTTGCTCTCCTTCCTTAGCGAGCCTTGCTCTCCTTTCATTAGTGAGCCTTGCTCTCCTTCCTTAGCGAGCCTTGCTCTCCTTTCATTAGTGAACCTTGCTCTCCTTCCTTAGTGAGCCTTGCTCTCCTTCCTTAGTGAACCTTGCTCTCCTTCCTTAGTGAGCCTTGCTCTCCTTTCATAAGTGAGCCTTGCTCTCCTTTCATTAGTGAGCCTTGCTCTCCTTCCTTAGTGAGCCTTGCTCTCCTTTCATTAGTGAGCCTTGCTCTCCTTCCTTAGCGAGCCTTGCTCTCCTTTCATTAGTGAACCTTGCTCTCCTTCCTTAGTGAGCCTTGCTCTCCTTCCTTAGTGAGCCTTGCTCTCCTTTTATTAGTGAGCCTTGCTCTCCTTCCTTAGTGAGCCTTGATCTCCTTCTTAGTGATCCTTGCTCTCCTTTCATTAGTGAGCCTTGCTCTCCTTTCATTAGTGAGCCTTGCTCTCCTTCCTTAGCGAGCCTTGCTCTCCTTTAATTAGTGAACCTTGTTCTCGTTCCTTAGTGAGCCTTGCTCTCCTTTCATTAGTGAGCCTTGCTCTCCTTCCTTAGCGAGCCTTGCTCTCCTTTCATTAGTGAACCTTGCTCTCCTTCCTTAGTGAGCCTTGCTCTCCTTCCTTAGTGAGCCTTGCTCTCCTTCCTTAGCGAGCCTTGCTCTCCTACCTTAGTGAGCCTTGCTCTCCTACCTTAGTGAGCCTTGCTCTCCTTCCTTAGTGAGCCTTGCTCTATTTCCATTAGTGCAATGAACACACTTGTTATATGCAATATAGTGTCAAGCTGAGCTACGCGATGAGTTGGTTTCCTGAGAGCTTCCTCTTGTGACAATAGTTAAAGCATATGCCCTCAACAAACTATTTATGAGCGATTATAAATCTGGAGCTCTTTGTTGCTGATAAATTTAGGTAGTCTTATGAAAAACAAAATAATTAAACATGGGGAAAGTTTAACCCCCCCCTGTAAATAATTAAACATGGGGAAAGTTTAACCCCCCCCCCCCTCCCTGTAAATAATTAAACATGGGGAAAGTTTAACCCCCCCCCCCCCCCCCTCCCTGTAAATTTGAATACAAAAATGTTGAGGTTGGGTACATCATTGCATGAGCACACGCTACAGACGGCAGTGGAAGAGAGCAGAGAAGCGTGCGGAAGCTTTGAGAAGTGCTGGAGTAAATCTCTACTGACCATATACCTCTATACACACGATACCTTCTTACACAGCATGGCCTGCAATCTCATCTATGATAGCTTTCCAGACACAGAAGTTGTCCGAGTTCGATATTATCTCTTGATTATCACATCAGAATATTTAACTCGTCAACTCATGCTCTTAGAAGAAAATATAACTACACGAAATATTATCTTACGAGTGACTTTAAAGCAGGCAGTATTCCAGATCCACGGCATCATGTGCGTATATATAAACACATAAGCATTTGTGTATACTTAGTACTAAACATGGTCAAGAATTACATCGGCTATGAAGTCCAAGCAACCTCTCAAAGGCAGCTGCTTGACGATAAAAATAATCAAACAAGATTCAAAAAGTTTTTTTTTTTTTTACCACTTGCGGACGGATGACGAAATCCTCGTCAAGATATTTATTTCTACCGTGGCAGATGACAAAATTCTCGTAATCAGGTCGACCTATATATAGATCGAAAGCACTTTTCACTGGTTTGAAGCACAGGGCTCGTAAAAACCTAGCTGCGCATATCTAATAAGTTGTGGTTACTTTTGCAACTGCCCAGACAGCACAAGTGGATCGGATCATCATGGCATCAAAGAAAAGATTGTGCCTTACGCTTTCACAAGTCTTGGACGATGTATTTGCAAGCAGTGGATGAGAGGAACTTGGTGAGTCTAGTAATATGATATCTGAGGATGAAGGAGATGTAATATATAGACAACCTCATGGCTGTGGGGCCGTTCTGACTGACTCTGAGTCTGAATTAGACGGGAAAGCAGTAGAAACTCTAGTAGAGCTGCCAGTGGTGATCTGGATAGTGGTGGTGGTGGACCAGATGATGTTGACTTAGGTCCAGGAGACTTGAGTGATGATGGTAGTCATAGCAGCAGGCAGAGTTCCAGTCCTAGCCCACCACCAACTCTGCCTACTGCTCATTTAGATGCTGACACAGAGTTATGCTATCTTTACTAGCTAATAGCTGTTTGTGCACATTCATGACTCAAATCCTTATTTGGTCAACCTTGATCATATCTTCAGTTTCAAGCCATTAAAAAAATGTAAAAAGCAACAACAAAAAAAATTCCTCCAAAATAATCCCGTCCAGGGGCATTGAAATAGTAGAAAATAATCCCGCCCAGGGGCATTGAAATAGTAGAACCTGCTGATTTAAAACCAGGCTAAAACATCTGCAGGAACCTGCTAATTTAAAACCAGGCTAAAATATCCGCAGGAACCTGCTGATTCCAAATATGCCATTGATTTTGCTCGGAGATCAACCATTGACAACTGATGCGTGGACAGACAGACATCTTTGCTTTATATACATAGATGTAAAGGAAATCACTAAATGTAGAACTTCAAAGAGATAAGGAAGAGGTGTGATGCTAGGGCTTTGAGAGGTGTGAACTTGAAGTAGGCGTGTACAACCTCAACCTGCTCTACCTGGACTCTTACCTTACAACTTCAAAGAGACAGGGAAGAGGTGTGATGCTAGGGCTTTGAGAGGTGTGAACTTGAAGTAGGCGTGTACAACCTCAACCTGCTCTACCTGGACTCTTTCTTACCTTACAACTTCAAAGAGATAGGGAAGAGGTGTGCTGCTAGGGCTTTGTGAGGTGTGAACTTGAAGTAGGCGTGTACAACCTCAACCTGCTCTACCTGGACTCTTACCTTACAACTTCAAAGAGAAAGAGAAGAGCCGTGCTACTAGGGTTTTGAGAGTGAGCTGAACCTTCTAGAGTACAAATTTCTTTGATGTTGAGCAGATAGTGCCTGGTATAATACAGGGTAATTTCAGCCATAATGTCATAACCAGTCTGACTCTCATAGTGACAACAGTGATCAGTCATACTAGTCAACATGCAGAAAGGATGTAGACCTATGGACGTTATCTGGACCAAGTTCAACTGCACAGTGGACGGTTCTAAAGTCACTGCTCAGTGTAAGCTCTGTTTAAATGCACAGAGTAACCACATTGACAGGATGAAGAAACACTATGAGAAGTGTGTCAAGCAGCCCAGATCCAGTGAGCAGGACGCAGTGTGTGACCCAGCTCCAGTCCCTGTTTTCCAACCCTCGCCAGCTCAGCAAGCCAAGCATCCAGCTGCTCTCCAGTTCGGTCCTGATCTACCACCAGCCAAGACGCATCAAGCTGACCTCAACAGTTATGTGGTGAGGACTCCAGCAGCTACTAAAGATGACCTGGATGACCAGATTGCCGAGTTCCTGTATGGGTGTAGTCTGCCATTCAGCATCGTTGAACATCCCCCCTTCAAGTCCTTGGTGTCCAATCTTCGTCCAGGGTATCAGTCACTTTCCAGACAGTAGTTTTGAGCTGGTACTCACCAAGCTCCGCAACAAGCTCGGACTCTAGAAGCTGCAAAGTTGGTGTTCATCTACAGGATATTGAGAGGACCCAAAGAGCTGGACAATTAGTGTGACATTCTAAATACTAAACTGAACTTCTGTGGTCACTGGACTCTATATAAGTAATAAATTGGTTACATATACACGAGTGCTAAACAGGATCCTTTTTAATGTTGTGTATGCAAGTAAATAAATACCTTTTCCTTTGGTCACAAGAAATAGTCTTAGCCACTACTGTTTACAATATTTATAGTCACTTCTGGTTACAATAACCCCTCCCTCCCCCTCCCCTCCCCCTCCCTCTCCCTCCCCATGGTACACTAAAAGATATAGAAGTAGAAAATGTAGCATTAGTAACAACTTTTAACAATTTCTTTAATAGTTTTGTGAAAAAGAAAGAAAAAAAGGAACATTGAGTTGTAGCCGGGGTGGTTGTGGCCGGGGTGGTTGTGGCCGGGGTGGTTGTGGCCGGGGTGGTTGTGGCCGGGGTGGTTGTAGCCGGGGTGGTTGTAGCCGGGGTGGTTGTAGCCGGGGTGGTTGTAGCCGGGGTGGTTTTAGCCGGGGTGGTTTTAGCCGGGGTGGTTTTAGCCGGGGTGGTTTTAGCCGGGGTGGTTGTAGCCGGGGTGGTTGTAGCCGGGGTGGTTGTAGCCAGGGTGGTTGTAGCCGGGGTGGTTGTAGCCGGGGTGGTTGTAGCCGGGGTGGTTTTAGCCGGGGTGGTTGTAGCCGGGGTGGTTGTAGCCGGGGTGGTTGTAGCCGGGGTGGTTGTAGCCGGGGTGGTTGTAGCCGGGGTGGTTGTAGCAGGGGTGGTTGTAGCCGGGGTGGTTTTAGCCAGGGTGGTTGTAGCCGGGGTGGTTGTAGCCGGGGTGGTTGTAGCCGGGGTGGTTTTAGCCGGGGTGGTTTTAGCCGGGGTGGTTTTAGCCGGGGTGGTTTTAGCCGGGGTGGTTGTAGCCGGGGTGGTTGTAGCCGGGGTGGTTGTAGCCGGGGTGGTTTGTAGCCGGGGTGGTTTGTAGCCGGGGTGGTTTTAGCCGGGGTGGTTTGTAGCCGGGGTGGTTGTAGCCGGGGTGGTTGTAGCCGGGGTGGTTGTAGCCGGGGTGGTTGTAGCCGGGGTGGTTGTAGCCGGGGTGGTTGTAGTCGGGGTGGTTGTAGCCGGGGTGGTTGTAGCCGGGGTGGTTGTAGCCAGGGTGGTTGTAGCCGGGGTGGTTTTAGCCGGAGTGGTTGTAGCCGGGGTGGTTGTAGCCGGGGTGGTTGTAGCCGGGGTGGTTGTAGCCGGGGTGGTTGTAGCCGGGGTGGTTGTAGCCGGGGTGGTTGTAGCCGGGGTGGTTGTAGCCGGGGTGGTTGTAGTCGGGGTGGTTGTAGCCGGGGTGGTTGTAGTCGGGGTGGTTGTAGCCGGGGTGGTTGTAGCCGGGGTGGTTTTAGCTGGAGTGGTTGTAGCCGGGGTGGTTGTAGCCGGGGTGGTTGTAGCCGGGGTGGTTGTAGCCGGGGTGGTTGTAGCCGGGGTGGTTTTAGCCGGGGTGGTTGTAGCCAGGGTGGTTGTAGCTAGTTTTAACCACCAAGCAGCTAAAACCTTCCAACCATGCTTGGCAGGGGAAAAATGAACAAAAATTCACGATGTACACTACCAACATTTATAAGACCCTTTACCAATTCTCTTCACCCATTAAAATAATGCAAAGCAGCTTTTAAAAATCTGAATTACATTTGGTGTTGATTATATTAATAGGTAAAGGGTCAACAAATCAATGTGTTCAACATATTGTTTATTTCTTCTTCTTTTGACAAGTCAATCAAGATTTCTTAATTAATTAATTCTTTTTAATAAAATAAAGACATTTTGCCTTTGTACATATAATATGTATACAAGCAAGGCGGGGGGGGGGGGGGGGGTTGGAGAGGTGGGCATCGTCAACCTCACTTTCCCACCCTTGGGAGCTTTGGGTTGCAATAAATTTCTGTATGGATTTGCAAAGTCTACAAACAAGATAGGATAGTTTGGTTGCATGAGACGTATTCTTTGCAAGCCCATACAGCAACAAGTAAAGGTGTACACAAACAATGCATTAGACGTATGCTATAAGTCTGTAGACCGTGCAATAGGTACGCTTCTTTAGAAACCTGTGGCACTATTGAAGTGGAGAAGTCTGTAGACGTGGCAACACAAACCTATGATCTGAAGTCCCTCCTCAGCAATATGTTTCAGAGGGGGAAAGCATTTTGTTCTGATTAACACAATGTTTGTAGCATTTCATCGCACAAATAAAAAAGTGTGAAAATGTAATTATATCGGTGAGATCATTAATTCATGCGAGCAACTATAAAGATACTGACTAGACAAGAACAGGACCCTTCTGTATCTCCTTCTGTATCTATATACAAGCAAGAGAATCTTCTAACTAGTGTGTTACACATATCACACACCCCCCCCCCCCCCCCCCCCCCTCCGCCTCTACCCACACAGTGAGAGGTTCACACAGGACTATGCACCTATATTTCACCAAACACAATTTTTGCACTTTCTAAACGAAGCCCTCCAATTAATACACTTAACCAGACAAAATGGTTCTATTTAAAACAAATAGCCGTCGTACTTGCTGGGGTACAAGTTCACCGTTCACCTGTGGTACAAGCCACAACCCCAAATCTACCGCTGGACTACAGAGTTGTTTGCGTATCAGTTGCATCCTTCGATACCACAAATATCTACTTGTACGTCATGTAATACACACACAAGCCAGGCTAAGCTGTAGATCGCTGCCCTCGAAGAAGCTACGGTGCAGTTGAGCTGCTGAACCATTATCTGTGCACTTTGATTTCCATTCTTTTCAGTGAAAGATAAAAACCAGCAGCATGAAGCTAGCGGTCTGGCTTCATGCTGTCGTAACCATAGATACACACAACTAAATAGTGCAAGCTTCAAAATAATTCCAATACTTGTTGAGGACACACCCACTATTGGACTTAATACAATTCCTATAAGTCACAGCCCCTAATTAAAGAAATTTATAGCGGCTACTACTGCGGCATATAATCCGCCCGGCAAATATGGTATATTGGATTGACTAGTTAAAACAGAAAAAAAAACCCCAAAAAACTGCACCCATTCATGTCTACTACAACCAGTTAGATGATCCATTATGGCTGGTAAAGGGTCATCTAACTGTTTGTTGTCTACATGGATACGGTCATGTGCTTCAAGCCAATGCAATAATTATAGTTGTTTGTGTTCACAATTCTGTTCTTGTTGCTGCTTCTATATACGAGCTGTCAGTCAAGATAATTTCTAACTTGTTTCTTCTCGTTGTACACTACACAAGTCAGCACATACCACACTTGTTGTAACTGTTTTGCTACTAGAGTCAGTCCCTGGTAGAGGTTCAGCTACAGCCTCCTTCAAGGACTTGGTAACAGTAGCATAGGAGAACTCCACAAACCAAACAGCAGAAAAAGAACAAGAAGATTCTCAGTAAATCAATCGACCGGTCCCTTGTTCTTCCCACAATACCGCATGTGGGCTAGTTAACTAACCTTACTTACATGATGACGAGAGTTTCTCCTGCAATTGAGAAACAGATTAGTCGTGGACGTGTGTTGGAAAATTCTGAGTCTTTTGGTACTAAAATAAATTATGAATGGACCACTTGTATTCAAGTTTTTTCAGTTCATTAACAAATAATTCAAGGCATGCTCAAAGAGTGGAGTCAATAGAAGCTGAAACCACTACAAAGAAGCTTCTGATGAGTTTTATCTGAGATATGAGCATTTTTTTTAAGTGTTCAGCTATCTGCCATTTTAAAAAGTAGGCTTAACCAATATCGTAAGTAGATATATATTAAAAAAGATTAATTTTTTTTTAACCATAACTATTTAGATGACCCTTTACCAGAAGTTATATTGTGCTCACCAGTTGACCCACAAACAGACATTATATACAGTACTTAAATATATACACTTGTGGCATCTCTCTAATTACCAAGCATAAACCACTCATGTCCTACCACTAAAATTACCCAGTAGTCTACCAGTGGGTGTGGTGTAATCAATTATTTGGGGCAAAAATGTTTCACATTTAGTGAAAACATACTTCTCAGATGAGTCTACAAACCAGAAACATGGTGCACACATTAACAAGCAACTACAGACCTGAATCCCATCCTTGCTGAATAGGAAAGGAACTTTCTTGTACTTGGAAAACTTGATCTCTGACCTAGTCAGCGGATTCACCTCCACCACTTCATAGCTGATGCCATAGTAGTCCATGTAGGCTCGAGCTTTGCAGCAGTATGGACATGATTTGTACTGGTAGAGCTTCAAAGAAGGCATTTTGGTCATTGTGTCTGTTGAAAATTTCCGGGGGTTACAAAATGCCTTGGATCTGAAGGATAAGCCAAAGAAGAGACAGGAACCTGCAGTAACACATAACAACTTTTTCCGGAAAGACCAGCTGTGGTTGATGCTTTGTCTGTAATTATTGCTGCAACTGCTGCGGCTGTTTGCAAAGAGGCAAAGATGGCCTAATGTACTTCGGTATAGAGGCCGAGATATTCGTGTTTCAGCTGGCCATACGGATGTTGCAGGCTGCAGGACACCAATAGGGACACCAACAGGTGCAATAAAAGCTCTTCCAAGAAGATGCCCAGCTCTCACAGCCATTGCTAATTACTTTCTTCACGTGGAGTAGCGGAGATGAGACTACCAACCCTCATCCAGTCATATCTTTAGCCGACCTTTACCAAATCGTCGAGTCAGCGTAGTATTGGGTAAGGGTCGTCTACCGCAACCTCTCGTTCTGTCAAGGTCATGCAAGCAGGTCGACGGGATTACAAAAGGGAGTGGCTACGACTGACTATTGTTGTGTATGGTGTGGAGGCTGAAGATGATTTGGAAATGGATCATTTTAGCAATCTTGGCTGTAAGCTTTGGGGCTATCTGGCAGAACCAGGACAGTCAGAGACTACTGATAACGGAGCTGAACAGTGCCAGAGTCTTCATCAATTCGTTGACAGACCATTATGAAGGCTGGCAGGTCCTATTTGTTACTGCTGGTATAACTTTGATATTGGTCCACTTCTATTCCTTTCTATTTGGTGATCATATTTACACGCTCAAACAAAGGTTTTTATCTTTCTTCTTCAAATCTGTACGCAGTTTACCAGTAATCAAAACTATCATCCAAAGAAGATTAAAAGAATCTGTGGATGAAATTGATGAACAAACATTCATGGCCAAACCAAAGGAGACATTTCGTTTAACCCTTCCAAAGAAAGGTCTTTCTCATGAAGAGGTGCTCAATGAAATTGCACTGTTTGATGAGCTGGTAGATATAGAGTGGAAGAAAGGATATGTATCAGGTGCTCTTTATTACAGCTCCCCTGAACTCAGCAAACTTATGACTGATGTCTTCGAGAAGTATATCTGGAGCAATCCTCTTCATCTCGATGTCTTCCCCCAGATCCGAAAGATGGAGGCAGAGGTGGTGCAGTGGGTGGTGAATCTTTTCCACGGTGGTCACGAAGCCTGTGGTGTCATGTCATCTGGAGGGACAGAGAGCATTATTCTTGCAATGAAGGCATATAGAAAGATTGGATACGACAAAGGGATTAAGTACCCGGAGATTGTTCTCCCTCTGTCTGCTCACTGTGCCTTTAACAAGGCAGCTGAATACTTCAGGATGAAGCTGGTGCAGGTAATGTGTGATGTTACACCTAGTATTGTGTGTTTACTCTGTTAATGCCATCGGAGACAGTTGTCCTGCTAAAAAAATAATCTAAAAATGGTCTAGGACAGAAATTGGTCCGCCCAGGCATTTTTAGTCCTTTTAGATCTGGTCTTAGCTCTAGCTCTGATTCTACTACCTAGCCCTTGTCTTTCCCTGGCCCTAGCTGTGATCACAACACCTAGCCCTTGTCTTGCCCTGGCCATAGCTCTAGCTCTGATCACAACATCTAGTCCTTTCCTTGCCCTGGCTCTAGCTCTGATTGCAACACCTAACTCTTGCCTTGCCCTGGCCTTAGCTCATATTCTAGCCTCTGCGTGTCTCTATTGTAGCTCTGATTGCAGCTCCTAGCCCTTGCATTGTCCTGGCCGTACCTTACCATGAGGTGACTGATGATGGTGGATGCCTAGGTCCCACTTCACGGGGAGTCGAGCTGCTGAATGCCTAGGCCCTGCTTTGACTGGAGTCCTGCTCCTAGGCACCAAAGAGTCACTCAGCAGCTTAACTAATACAGTTTTAGTTTTCAATCTGGACCACTATTGGCATGCCACTCACAAACTATATAATAATAATAATAGTAATAATAATTTTAAAAAGTCAGGAGCAATATATTTTCTAACTAAATTCAGCCATGTGTAGACATGCTTATCCAATAGTAACAAAGTTAGTGGTTCTTATTGTACTCTGCTTCCTATTGGATCTGTGCTGTGGAGGGTAACATGCTGTGAAGGGTAACAAGTTGTGGTTACTCATGCCCATATTGTTGTCCAGTTCTTTCCACACCTTGATTAGAGCAGTCACCTGTTCACGTCAATGGAGTAATTACTCAGCACATGACTATGAGCAGGAGAGACAATGGAATGATCCATCCACACACTAGTGGAATTTCCTCCATGGTCATGGGCTGTAGTAGATCGTCATCTTTTGCTAGGTGTAGTCGACCGGATAACTGCATATTTCTGGGAAATTATTCAAATGATGATACAAGTTCCAAATTTGGCATATAAGGTCCTCTGTGCCCATATTTTCTGAAAAGTACATTAGCTACTTGAAAATCCAAAATGGCTGCCTTTTTCATTCTCTTTTTTTTGAGCTTCCGCCATTTTTCTTTTTTTCTTTTGGCATATCTTTGCAAACATTCATGTTGTGCCAAAATGTAGCCCATTCAATATACTTCCTAATGGTATGCTTTATCTTGCCATACATGCTTCCTAATGGTGTGCTTTATCTTGCCATACATGCTTTCTAATGGTGTGCTTTATCTTGCCATACATGCTTCCTAATGGTATGCTTTATCTTGCCATACATGCTTCCTAATGGTGTGCTATATCTTGCCATACATGCTTCCTAATGGTATGCTTTATCTTGCCATACATGCTTCCTAATGGTATGCTTTATCTTGCCATACATGCTTCCTAATGGTATGCTTTATCTTGCCATACATGCTTCCTAATGGTATGCTTTATCTTGCCATACATGCTTCCTAATGGTATGCTTTATCTTGCCATACGTGCTTCCTAATGGTGTGCTTTATCTTGCCATACATGCTTCCTAATGGTGTGCTTTATCTTGCCATACATGCTTCCTAATGGTATGCTTTATCTTGCCATACATGCTTTCTAATGGTATGCTTTATCTTGCCATACATGCTTCCTAATGGTATGCTTTATCTTGCCATACATGCTTTCTAATGGTATGCTTTATCTTGCCATACATGCTTCCTAATGGTATGCTTTATCTTGCCATACATGCTTTCTAATGGTATGCTTTATCTTGCCATAAATGCTTCCTAATGGTATGCTTTATCTTGCCATACATGCGTTCTAATGGTGTGCTTTATCTTCCTATACATACTTTCTAATGGTGTGCTTTATCTTGCCATACATACTTTTGTTCATGAACTACAAGTTGAAATGTAACTCTACTCATCAGCTATGCAAGGAAACAAAACAAACTAAAGGCCAAGCATAAGGTGTTGATTGGTTGGTACTTCATGGATGCCAGGTCAACACATCCACTACGCTGCATATGAATTAATTGCGTAACATTCCGGCTCGGTGCCGTGGTTGCCAACTGAAATGTATTGCTGTCTATATAGATTCACGACAGTTACTGAAATTCCTGTCTCACGTTTGCTATAGATGCTATTCCAGTTGATCGCAAAGTAAGGTTGCCTCCAGTATTCCAGCTGCAAGTGAGTCAGGTCAAGCAGTTCGAGAGATACGAAGACATCATCGAAGGTAATGCTTGGAAGTGATTAGTAGCGAGGTAACTCTTTCTCTAGAAGATACATATAATCTGTGGCAAATCTCTCAGAACCATACTAGGGACATATACTATTTCTTATCTATGCTGGTGGCTACTTTGTAGGGGAATCAACACAGCATCTATGGCTAGTCATAAAAGACTTGGTATCTCTCAAACTGCTTGGTTTTTTTATCTTTGAAGAAAGACTTGCTTGCAATATAATGAAGTCAACTTTACTTTTTACTAAATTGGAATGGCATTAGCGGGGCGGAAATTTTAAAAACAGTTTGTCATGAGTCTCCATAGACGGCAATACATTATAGCTGGCAACCACCACACCCAGCCATGACATCACAGTAATTAAAATGTTCTAGGGCTAGGGCTAGGGCAGGGGTCGGGAACCTTTTTGACTCAGAGAGCCAAGAAAGCAAAATATTAAAAAATCTATTTCAATGAGAGCCATATAATATATTTTAAGACTGAATTCAACTAAATGTGAGTATAATAAGCCTCTGAATTTATTCTTTTACATAATGTTGTTATAATACTCATGCAAAGGTATCATGGCGTGTGTCGAAGTGGCGCTTTACATTCGACCGTTTCATCGATGTAATTTTGTCATTGCAAATTAGACACACCGCTGAATCTGCTCTCTCCACAACGGCAAATTCTTCGGTCCTTCGCCCTGAAATTTACGATACTCCTCGTCTCTTTTTCTTTTTGCCATCTTCTTCGTCGAAGGGTTAGTTTTGAGCAAATGAGAGAGAGGGAGATGTTGAGCCAACTGAGGCGTGGTAAACAGTGAGTCTGGCTGGCCTGCGCACGAGCTTATATACTCGAGAGGTGCGGAGCTTCATTGGTCGAGATTAATTCCGCTACGCGTCTCGGCGGCGCTACGTCACTGGAGGAACTAAAATTTGAAGTTTTTCAAATCCAATTTTATCTGAGAGAGCCATATGCAATCATCAAAAGAGCCACACCTGGCTCGCGAGCCATACGTTCCCGACCCCTGGGCTAGGGCTAGGGCTTGTACTGACCACGCATGATATCCTTGTCATTTCCTCGCGATGCACAGTAGTTGATGGAGGCCGTGACCAGGTGCACTCTAACCTGGTGTATTTGGCTTGCTCGAGTAATGCTGGAAGCAGACAGGGAATGAT
>CBDHDV010000007.1:0-6551 GCA_965261175.1 Rubritalea sp.
TGTTTCGTTCCAACATAGGTAGTTTTCCAGGCTCTCTTATAGTGCTGTGCTTCCAGGAGGTGTTCGTTGGTATTGCACCTTTTTTCCCGGAACAGCCATCACAGGGAGTAATTAGGAGTTGGTAATAGATCCAGTGTTGCAGTTTTGTCTCCCTACCAGAAGACATACTCCAAAGCATTAGATAAGGATGGTGTTCTTGTGTGCCTCTAGCAAACTTTGATGCATTGCCATGCCGCTGAGAGGGCAGACCTTTTTCTAAGCAATTTCAATAATCCTAGTGAGAGGGTAGATTCAAGGCTGATGAAGGAGAGGGAGCCGCAAGTGGAGGCCAACAAACACACCCGCCATCAGATTGCCTAAGCAGGAGTTTTTGGCAAAGCAAGCTCCGCCTTTTAGAGGTCATCAAGAAGATAAGGTAGATTTTTCTGAAGAAGATTTGAATAGAGCGAATTTCATTGCAACTCTACAAATCATGGCAAAGGGGGATACTCTTTTACGAAAGCACCTTCTCTCTGCTAAAGGCAATGCTAAGTACACAAGTAAAACCATTCACAATCAGGTTATTCATATCTATGCCTGCAAAATCAGAGAAATGCTTACTGAACAACTCTGAGAGAATTGCTTACCTTTCCCCATCATAGCAGATAAATCCACAGATCCTCATTCCGACCAGGAGACCCTATCTGTGTGCATGAGGTATGCAGATTTAACCCCCCTTCAAGACCCTCACAAGGGGGGACTACACCTGAAACCCAAAAAAATTGTAACACATATTTGTAGCTGCATAACTTTCCCCCCCTTTCTTCTGTGCAAATACTTTTGATACCAGCTTGTTGCTTATTGTGTGTGCTTTAAAATGATATATAAAAAGTCTCTATAGGCACCTTTTCTTAGAATATATATGTATCCAAACACGCAAGGGTCACTAAAAAAATGGCACTTCCTAATTTGCCGCAAACTTTACACCCAGGCACCTTGACCGCAGCGCCCCAAACTCGGTGTGTGGGTAGCTAAAGGCCTTAGCTGTGATCGTATGGGTTTACTTTTTTCCCCCTGGTGAACCCCCCCTTAGTTATACGTGTTGAGAAGAGGCGGGACTACGGAAATTTGCGTGGGAGGACGGCAAATTTCCGTGGTTCCGCCTCTTCTCAACACTATAACTAAGGGGGGGGGGGGGGGTTCACCGGGAAAAAAAGTAAATCCATACGATCACAGCTAAGGCCTTTAGCTACCCACACACCGAGTTTGGGGCGCTGCGGTCAAGGTGCCTGGGTGTAAAGTTTGCGGCAAATTAGGAAGTGCCATTTTTTAGTGACCCTTGCGTGTTTGGATATATCTTCTAAGAAAAGGTGCATATAGAGACTTTTTTATATATCATTTTAAAGCACACACAATAAGCAACAAGCTGGTATCAAAAGTATTTGCACAGAAGAAAGGGGGGGAAAAGTTATGCAGCTACAAATATGTGTTACAATTTCGTTGGTTTCAGGTGTAGTCCCCCCAAGGAGTGCCTTATAAGCTTCATCCACTTGGAAGAGCCAATGCTCCCTCTATATCTGGGAAGATTTTGGAAGCCATTTTTGAGCCATCAGTATCCTTGGATCCATCTAGAATTCGAGGTTAAGCTTACGATGGAGCTTCAGTGTTATCAGGGCTAGCTTGTGTCCAGACTAAGATCAAGGAGACTAACCCACTAGCTTTGTACAGACACGGCTATTCTCACAGACTAAATCTCACAATTGCAGCATCTTGCAGAGTTCAGGAAGTGAGAAACCGGATTTCACTCATCAATGAATCACATCTCTTTCTCTCCAACAACACAAAGCAGCAAAAGCTTTTGAATTAACAATAAGTGAGTCCTTACCTGTGTCCAAGGCAAGCAAACCCCCAGGGCTGTGCAAGACACTATGGGTGGAGAGGCACACTTGCTTCGAAGTCTTTCTGGAATTATATGAAGCTCTTGTTACCTTTTTAGATGCCATCTTGTCTCCTGATGAGTCCCCAAACTTGGCTTCTTCTGATGGAAGTTGGAATTGGGATGGTGAAGCCAAGGTACATATGAGCACAAGGACTGAAAGTTGCACTGTCCTCATTTCAGACCATAGTTGTTTTTGTCCTCACCAAAAATGTCCTTGATGAAGTTAAGAGCTTCAGTGCAAAGCTCCAGAACGTCCGTGATGAAGTTAAGAGCCTCACTGCAAAGCTCCAGAATGTCCGTGATGAAGTTAAGAGCCTCAGTGCAAAGCTCCAGAACATCCGATGAAGTTAAGAGCCTCAGTGCAAAGCTCCAGAACGTCCTTGATGAAGTTAAGAGCCTCAGTACAAAGCTCCAGAACGGCCTTGATGAAGTTAGAGCCTCAGTGCAAAGCTCCAGAACGTCTATGATGAAGTTAGAGCCTCACTGCAAAGCTCCAGAACGTCCATGATGAAGTTAAGAGCCTCAGTGCAAAGCTCCAGAACATCCGATGAAGTTAAGAGCCTCAGTGCAAAGCTCCAGAACGGCCTTGATGAAGTTAGAGCCTCAGTGCAAAGCTACAGAACGGCCTTGATGAAGTTAAGAGCCTCAGTGCAAAGCTCCAGAACGTCTATGATGAAGTTAGAGCCTCACTGCAAAGCTCCAGAACGTCCATGATGAAGTTAAGAGCCTCAGTGCAAAGCTCCAGAACATCCGATGAAGTTAAGAGCCTCAGTGCAAAGCTCCAGAACGGCCTTGATGAAGTTAGAGCCTCACTGCAAAGCTCCAGAACGGCCTTGATGAAGTTAAGAGCCTCACTGCAAAGCTCCAGAATGTCCGTGATGAAGTTAAGAGCCTCAGTGCAAAGCTCCAGAACATCCGATGAAGTTAAGAGCCTCAGTGCAAAGCTCCAGAACGTCCTTGATGAAGTTAAGAGCCTCAGTGCAAAGCTCCATAACGTCCATGATGAAGTTAGAGCCTCAGTGCAAAGCTCCATAACGTCCATGATGAAGTTAGAGCCTCAGTGCAAAGCTCCAGAACGGCCTTGATGAAGTTAAGAGCCTCAGTGCAAAGCTCCATAACGTCCATGATGAAGTTAAGAGCCTCAGTGCAAAGCTCCAGAACGGCCTTGATGAAGTTAAGAGCCTCAGTGCAAAGCTCCAGAACGTCCGTGATGAAGTCAAGAGCCTCAGTGTAAAGCTCCAGAACGTCCGTGATGAACCTCAGTGCAAAACTCCAGAACGTCCGTGATGAAGGAGCCTCAGTGCAAAGCTCCAGAATGTCCGTGATGAAGTTAAGAGCCTCAGTGCAAAGCTCCAGAACGTCCGTGGTGAAGTTAAGAGCCTCAGTGCAAAGCTCCAGAAGAGTGATCAAGACATCTATGAATGTACATGATGGCACACGAGGTCATTAATCGAGTGAAGACCCCCAGAAGCAACATTGATACAACTTTGTGTTTCTGGTATATGGAGCCCTTCAGCTATCCGAAAAATTGGTGTGGTGTAGAGTGTTCCAAGGAATACAAGCCTGGCGAGGAACCGCAGCAACACTCCAAGCCAGACTCCTCAAGAGCACTACAAGCTAATGGTTGCCATTCCTTTGCTGGATTCCCTTATTAATGATTGGAGGATTGATCTGAAGGTGAGGGAATACTTAAGTCACATTCTTCTTCGTAACTCTCTGAGCAATTAGATGAGCTTCCCTGCTGGGACCAGGATCTTCCACGCTCTAAATCACTGGGAAGCGAACCGAGAAGATGGCGAAATCTGTGGCATCAAAAAAGCAAAGAAATAATCATTCCACACAATCTCCTTTTTGCATCTGGTTCTTGTGATGTGGCCTCCCATAGTCTCTTGGTGATCGGAAGTAAACTGCCATTACCAGTGCAGAAGTTGAGCGGCCATTTTCACTCTTACTAGGATAAAGACCTACACTAGGTCAACCATGGCTGAAGAACACTTCTGATCTCGCAGTGACAGCAATGCATTACAGTGTATAGGCGCATCCAAGAAGGCTATTTAAAGCATCACTATTTGCTGACTGACAGACATGATCACTATTGTTAACCGCTTACATTACATGTTTCATCAATCAAATGCGAATAAAAAAAATTCATGCACTTTCCTCTCAAACCTCCCCCCCCCCCCCCTCCCCCAAAAAATCCTAGATCCGCCCCTGGGCCCTTAGCAGTGCTATGGCTCTTGTATGATGTGCACACAGTATGTCCACTAGGAGCAATACAACAAGGCCCTTAGCAGTGGCTCTTATAAGATGAATATGTCTGTGACTGAGCAAGAAACGAAGAAGGGACAGGAATGCAGACATCTTTGCCAGAGATGAGGGAATTTTAACTGTCTTTATTTATGGTTCAATACTACACTTTTATTTGGTGTGTGGTGGACTAAAGACCACATATAAATATATGGTGGTCTTGGGAGGGATATATCTCCTACACATATAAATATATGGTGGTCTTGGGAGGGCTATATCTCCCACACATATAAATATATGGTGGTCTTGGGAGGGATATATCTCCCACACATATAAATATATGGTGGTCTTGGGAGGGATATATCTCCCACACATATAAATATATGGTGGTCTTGGGAGGGATATATCTCCCACACATATAAATATATGGTGGTCTTGGGAGGGATATATCTCCCACACATATAAATATATGGTGGTCTTGGGAGGGATATATCTCCTACACATATAAATATATGGTGGTCTTGGGAGGGATATATCTCCCACACATATAAATATATGGTGGTCTTGGGAGGGATATATCTCCCACACATATAAATATATGGTGGTCTTGGGAGGGATATATCTCCCACACATATAAATATATGGTGGTCTTGGGAGGGATATATCACCCACACATATAAATATATGGTGGTCTTGGGAGGGATATATCTCCTACACATATAAATATATGGTGGTCTTGGGAGGGATATATCTCCCACACATATAAATATATGGTGGTCTTGGGAGGGATATATCACCCACACATATAAATATATGGTGGTCTTGGGAGGGATATATCTCCCACACATATAAATATATGGTGGTCTTGGGAGGGATATATCTCCCACACATATAAATATATGGTGGTCTTGGGAGGGATATATCTCCCACACATATAAATATATGGTGGTCTTGGGAGGGATATATCACCCACACATATAAATATATGGTGGTCTTGGGAGGGATATATCTCCCACACATAAATATATGGTGGTCTTGGGAGGGATATATCTCCTACACATATAAATATATGGTGGTCTTGGGAGGGATATATCTCCCACACATATAAATATATGGTGGTCTTGGGAGGGATATATCTCCTACACATATAAATATATGGTGGTCTTGGGAGGGATATATCTCCCACACATAAATATATGGTGGTCTTGGGAGGGATATATCTCCCACACATATAAATATATGGTGGTCTTGGGAGGGATATATCTCCCACACATATAAATATATGGTGGTCTTGGGAGGGATATATCTCCCACACATATAAATATATGGTGGTCTTGGGAGGGATATATCTCCCACACATATAAATATATGGTGGTCTTGGGAGGGATATATCTCCTACACATATAAATATATGGTGGTCTTGGGAGGGATATATCTCCGCCTTCTCCACTACAACAGCTGGAGCTAATTTTTCTGCACATAAGCCTTTGTAATTTAATGCTGATTGGAACTGGATGCTTTACAGCTGGCAAAGCAGCCATCTTTTCGACTCTTTCTCAGCTAATTATGAGCAGAACATGGTAGATGTCAGAAATTATTTAGGAAGGAGAACTAAGAGAAAGGAACAGTCAGGTAAATCTAGTGGTGAGGAGTCCGGACACAGAAAAATTACTCTGTCATGCAGAAATGAGCCAAGAGCAAGACATTCACGACCTGCCTGTCTCTCATAAACTTTCAGAACCACAGAGGAAGAAAGGTTATAAGCAATAGCGAAGCTACAAGAAACACATTTCATTTATTGGTTGTGTAGCTTATGACTGGGGCCATGCTTTCATCAGTCGAGGGACGATTCTCGGTATCATCTGAATCCCAGTAATTCAATTGGTTGGCAGAAATTGAAGAACTTCATAGAAACTAAAAAAAAAACAGGTTTAGAATTGAATGTCATCATCACTAACCTCATGCCAGCCATATCTAACTTCAAGTCAGTTCTTTTCTACTTCAAGAAACAAACAATTCCACACAAAAAAAACCACCTCTTCAACAACATCATCAGCTAGGGCTTTTGATTTTCCAGTTTAAATTTTCTTCCATTTGGCTAGAGGTGCAGTGGCAAATAGGTTTCTCTGTTTGGACTGAGCAAGCAATGGAAATAGGGACAACTGCTTCACCACGTTTTTTGGCACCATGAAAATGCTGTGAGCATACAAGATGTTGCTCATCAGGAATAAAACCATCGACAGCATTCGTGAATTGCATGAGATTATGATTTGCAAGGGAATTTCGATGAGGCACTGTTGTTTATTATTCTTATACTATACATAGTGGGTGTGACAGAACAGTGTATATGTGCCATACAAACAGCAATCATGCAAGGCCCCTGAAC
>CBDHDV010000008.1:0-11237 GCA_965261175.1 Rubritalea sp.
GGTACCTCTGCAGAAATGGCTCTACCTCTGGCCTCAGATGAGCTACAGAGGAGTGGCTTACATATTTGTTAAGGAAAAATACAGGGCTATATTTTGTCTTTTCTGATGAAATCATGAAATCCAGTGTAGATAGATGAAAATCACAATTGAAAATCACTATTTTGTTGCAACTTGTATGAGAGAAATAGGAGTCACTGGATTGCAGAAGGCTGTGGACAGTTCTCTGGACAGGAAAGCTAAAGGAAATAGAAGGAGAAGGAGTGAGAAGACATAGGAGTTACGAAACTGCAGACGACTTTGGGGGCAGCTCTCCGGACAGGAATGCTAAAATTAATGCATTGTCTGTAGACCTGTCCATCATACTTGCCTGGAATTGGCCGGAAAGTTAGAGGTGTGAAGAAGGAGAACGAAAACAAGTCCATCTGAATAGCCATGCTCCACAGGAGGCATGGCTAAAAACTCTTAAGGGCAGTGGCTGAAATACAGGTGTCTTTTAAATTAGCCTACAAAAAACAAGGGTTTTTGTGATAGTATTCTTTATTATTGGATCTCACTAGGAACCGAGCACAGGATACTCCATGAAGAAGCGGATAATCCGGTTATTCGCACAGACGGCACAGGTTTACACGGTAAATCTCAACAATGGACAGGTTCATCTGTTGAACGAATGGCAGGAGGGAGACCGAAGCTCAAGGTCGTGCATTCTGCCCGCAGAATGGAGGCCATGTCCTTGATCACCATCATGAAGGACCCTGTCGACGAGACCAATCTTGACGACGATGAAATCGAAGTCAAGGAACCACTTGGTCTCTAGAGCGTTCGCAGGATCGATGTGGAGCAGTCGATCCAATTCAGGCTCCGTCCTGACGGACGCCGAGCCCATGCATGCTCTTAGTCGTAGAATCCGAGGCTCGTACGTGTCGCTCTCCTGGGTGAGAACCCCCAAAGAGGGACCTGGGTGCAATGGCCAGCAATTCCTTTCAGGTGAAGGAAAATGATAGGAAAACGATAATAAGGATGAAATCCGAATTGAAGTTATCCCATTTGGCTGAAGTACCCAAGGCGACACAGTGAAAGGAAACTTACAATTTCTTCCTCAGGCAGGAGGGGACCTCCGATGAAAATCGCAGGCTTCCATCCACTCTTGCCGGCCTCACCACCAAGACACCAATGTCGTAGGATCGCAGTCATTTCTACGAGTAGAAAAGACACCTGGGAATGAAATGTAGGAAAACGAACAAAGATAAAAGTCCAGATCCTGTTTAGTCGAGAAATTATGAATGCAATGATTAATTTTTCTATTAAACTGGATCGGGCAGCGACTTGAATCTAAGTTGGTGGACTGAATAAACTATCCAATAGTTTGGACAGACCCAGATCAGCCAGTCTGATCGTTCCTACATCATTCTCAAGGCATGCACGTGGTCCAGCCAATCTTCATGAACAGAAAACAGAAAGCAGCGAGACGATTGCAAAATAAATCGAGAAGTTCGATTTGAAATTTTAAATCGTGGCGGTGTGGGTGTGGAGGACTTGACAAAGTCGGGTGGGTCTGCTCTCTGAAATGAAGGGGAGGCTTCTTGAAATTATTGGAATATAATTTCCAAAGAAGTCCAAACTTGGAACAAGTTTGGAGGCGGGACCAGACCTAATTCTAATAAGAAATAGGCGCAGTTGGCTAACACGTGGCAGAGATGTGAAGTTAATGGTCAATTAAGTTCTTTCTCTGGACATGAAAGGCATGTACATGTCAAGCGAAATATTCCATTATTTCAGCTGATGGCGATTTTTAGACTTGTGAAATGCACCAATCATTGAAGTATCTAAAATACAGCCGAAACAGGAAAGTGGCCAAAGGATCGTAACGCTCAAGTTGAAAAAATAATGCTATTTTTTTAACCCTTCCAATAAAATCTCGGGATTTTAACAGGAATGACTGAGTGTATACAACCTGTTCTACGATGGCCACCGACCGGGTCCTGGTGAGTATCCTCCAGAGTCCAGAGCCCCACTGGAGGGCGCAGACATGCACGCTTGACGTAGTCCAACAGCTGGGGGAACCTTGGAGGCTCGAGGCGAGGGCGAAGAGGCGAAACAGAGAAGTGTTTACTCAGCTCTGATTTCATGTACTCGCAAGAAACCCAGTGGTGTGGTCTCCTCACCAAACCCCAGACACGTCAAGTGACTGGACAGGTCTCACTAGTGAGCCTAGTAAGAACCATGGATACTTCCATCCGTTCTAGAGAAATTTCCACCCAGAATTTAGATACTTGACTGAAAGTCCCAAGAAAAGCAGGCCGAGGTGGGTGGGCACCAAAAGGAGTATCCTGTGCTCGGTTCCTAGTGAGATCCAATAATAAAGAATACTATCACAAAAACCCTTGTTTTTTGTAGCATTCCTATATTACTGGACTCACGGAACCTCGCCAGGATACTCCATGAAGACGTGTATTCTGTGCTTTTTTGATGTATCTAAATCTTGAAATTTCTCCCATGAATCTATAGACATAACATTGATTGGATAAGGCATGGCTTAGACAGGAGCATGGTTTCTAAAGTCATGGACAAAGATGGGCTTAGGTCATGGTGACCAGGCAAAGCGTCTGCTTAGGGCATAATGGCCAAGGAATGAGGGTACTAATGTCCTCACTCACCTACTTTTCAAGGCTAGGATTAAAAACCTGCATATCCTATTTATTTTAAATTTAAAGAAATATAAAAGAAACTTGGTCAGGAAAAAACCTTGCCAACTCGGCTAACCCATAGCAAACCCTAGGTAATGTGGAGTATGACATACTGTGCTCATACAGGACTCAAACCTGCCTAATATTTACCGACAAGAATGCTATTGCATTATCCTATATTACCTAGCCAGACTAGAAACGCTCGCTGAAGCCCTGTCCCCCTAGTTTGTCAAGAAGAATTTCTTCATATCTGGAGACAAAAGATTTATTGGACATAAATATTGACCCCAGGACAAACAGGAATTAAATCCATCATAGCTCGGCATGTGTTGGTGTATATCCAGGCATAGTTGTAGAACTGCAGGAAAAACCCTTTCTGATCGGAACAATTACCTCGCAGATTATTGATCCGTACAGAAAACCACCGAGTCTCACCTTGCTGCTTGATAAAAATAAATTTTCATCAAACCGACAAAATCATTATCCTTCCAGCAGACAAAGTGCGTTCTGAACGGACTTGACTGGTGAAATGGAGAACTTGATGTCGTGACGGCAAGAGAGCAATGTCCTAGAGAGAGAGCAAACAAATGCTGGAAACTGGACACAATACCTAGGTCTCAACCCTACCGTGCTCAAGGTGATGTTCAAGAACAACCCACAGTCCTCTCTCTAACTAGATATACGTTATGTGCATACAATGCAATACCGTCTTCCTTTTACTGCTACAATATGTATTCAAACAAAGTGTTTATTTTAAACAGCTCATAAGTAGCAATAGAGCTCATGCAACTCGGTAAAATCGATCCCAGACATTACTAAACAGTCTCCCTGACACGACCGTCGTTCTGTCTGTAACACATGTGGTTTGGGTTGAGATCGTAACTTCTTGTCTGACGACAAAAGTTGATTTCAAGCCTGAATCCGTATGAAGGAAAATCCACAGAGAACCGACTCCATCGAAAACGAGAATAAACTCGACAACGAAAGCTGCAAAATGTTTGTCCGGAAACAAACAAATGAAAATCACCTGAATCGTAACCAGTGGCAAAGAGTTTTCCATAGACCTATAGAATTTGCTTCAAAGAAGCGATTCTCAAAGTTTCCAGAAAACGACTTTCCTCGACCAGTGGTGGAAGGAACAGAATCAGATTGCACCCAACTGCAATGAGAACCGAAAAGTTGCTTCCATGATTCAATGCATTCAATAACAACAACGTTTAGGCAGATTGTCATGAATGTGTGACTTCGGTGTGCGGAAAGCAAACAAGATACAATCCTGGTGGCTCGCTCTCCCGTACCCTCTATGTCTCTATTCTAAATGGAATTATAAATAAAACCATTTTCCATGCCTACAGCACCGTGTCTTCCCAGGTGGTCACCCAACCAAGTACAAACACAGTTGAACCTTGCTTAACTGCAGAGGTCATGCTATAGAAAGTAAACGCTTCCGACCCTTCCTTCCGGAAAGGACCGACTCCTGTTTTGAACTTCATTGGAACAGATGAAGCAACCCCACGTGTCGAAATGCTCCTGGTCTCTCGGATCGCCTCCAAGAAACTACTCACGTTCTTTTTCATTGCTGAAAATATACGAGACAGGAGAAAATGGAAGCGTTACTACATTGCAAATAGAGACAATTTGAGAAAGATAATCATTGCTATTTCCGTTAGGAAAAATATCCATATAACTCGTGTCCGAGTTAATGAATGGCAACTTGGATGAAAATCCTGATCATCTCTCAACGGTACATTTCGTGTTCATTCCAAACTGGAACGACTCAGAAGCTGGAAATCTTGCATAAAATTATGTAAGAATAAAAGTGAATACTTTATTTCCATTCAATGGCCAGACTAAAACTTTCAAGCATAATGTGTTGAAACATCGAGATTTGCTCCTGGATACAAAAGAACCTATGAATGGTACCAGCAAACATGGAACTGATCCGAGCCTGTATCACGACTGAAACTCCACAAAACAGTCAAAAGATGATAGAACAGCAAACTTCTGAGGCCTTGAAAAGTCACATTATTCGGGAAATAATGTTAATGTCCTAAATTTACTGTCCCAGTAGCCGTATTATTCTCGGAAGAAAAACTAGAAGACAACTATCGCTGTGGTCCAAACCGAGGCATTGGTCGGAATGACGACAACGGCAGACAAATGACTTTCTAGAGGCCAACACCCAGGACTAAAATATTAGGACGACTCTCAAGGGGTTTAGGATAATGCTTTAAATCCTAAACAAAGCTATATTGGTCACCTTTGGATCTTCTGCATAGACGCAAGGGTGAAAAATATAACCAACAAATGGAAAGATTTTTCCATTTTAACAAGGAACATCAGAAACGAAATTCTGAATGTATCACCTTGTCCTGGAAGAGGGGGCCGTAACAGACCCCCCCCCCCCCCAACAAACAGTCGAAAGGAAAGAAACAATTGTTCAGCTCAGAAATGAACAAGAAACCCACCACGGTAGTTGAGTGCAAAAGTAGCCAAAAAGGAGCAGGCCTAGTTTGGGACTAAAACAGCAACTTCCATAGAAAGCTGACAAAATAAATTGTCACTTTAATTGTTTCTCTCACTTGCCTGTCAAAAAATGCCAGCATTTAAAGACAGCAAGTTACCAAACCATGCAACAAAGACTGACCTAGGTAAGACCATGCTCACTGGAGGAAAGTATGATTCTCACCAATGTATTATTCTCACCATTCAATCCTTGTCCAAAAACCCCTGTTTTCAATGAAGAGAAACTCAGGCATGTGACTGCAAGATACCGAAACATTCATCAGGTTGTGTCTGAGGCCCCTGGCCTGCAAATCAAGCTGAAGAAAAACGAGTATCTCTATACCAGAGTCAGAAAAGACCTTTATTTCTTGGAAGCAATATGAAAAACTACTTTATCCTGAAGGGGGAACCTTTCCCCTTGAAGAAAACGAAATTTTCCAATTTCAAGAGACATCTTCTCTTCAAGAAAAAACAGGGTTTCTGACAAACAAGACACATGACCACATGCCCTGCCTGCGTTGGTTTGCCGATACTAATCTTAATCCAAAAGCCAATAATAGGGCCCATCAGCACCAAAATATCAGCAAGGAAAATTAGTTTTTCCTGTTTCTGAAAGTAAAGCTTTCAAAAACTAATCTTTGAGTATAATAGAATTAAGGGTTGTATGGCTCCAAAACTCTAGTATAATACAAAGATGTCCGTGAAATAGTGACAAATCACGGCAATCAGTTTTACTACATGCCAATCCTGTAATGCTAACATCAGAGAACTTACATGTTGCTAGGGGAAAATGAAGCACATCCATTGTTCAGATGACAAACTGGAGACTGTAAAACATTTGTGCTTCAAATCCAGCCATACATTCAAACTGACAACTTCACCCAGACTCCTTGATAATGGCAGGCCAAAATCACAGGAGTCCCAGACTTCCATTCTCTTGCCAAGAGACATACCTCTCTAGTCTTTGTTACAAACAAAACCAAGGTCTGTAAGAAACATATGACTTAAACTCTTGAACTGAACAGGATGCAAACTTATTGCAGAGAAGACTGACATCCTGAAACCGAAGCTTCAATTCAATAGTCTATCCAGATATGTTGGACCCGACCATTCAATAGAGGACAAAAGCTGGACCATTTTTAACGTTATTTAACGCGTCCAGCCCCCCCCCCCCCACTAATAGCTAGAGAAGAACATAACCGGAAGAAAAGTACGTTTGTTGGTGACAGACTGTCTCCCCGGCGCCGAGGAGACCGACTTCTAGAAGACACAGTCGGACTACAGCCTTTACCTGTGCGGCGACAAGCTGCTCCAGGTGGGTATCGAGTGCGACTGACAAATCAACAGATCTGAGCATCTACCAGCGTCGAAATGAAGAAAAAGAATAAACTTCAATTTCAGCATTCCTTCCAAAGAACACAATCCCTGGAAACCAACAAATCCAACACATATTTGTCCGAGGACAAATCCGACCAAAGTTATCAAACCAAACCGTTCGATATTCGACGTTTGACATTTCCAGCCTAAGCTAGACTAGAAAACTCCTGTGGAGAGAATCCTACTATGTTGATTTCACATTCTTATCGAGACACCAAGACTGCCCAATGGCTGACCAAGTCAAGAGACAAGACCCTAGACCAGTACTTTAAACATCTCAAGCTCAACGAGCGCCGGCCCTCGTACCGCCGAGATCCATGCCAACTGGACCTCAGCTGGCCTTCGGCAGGCCAAACCCAGTCAAGGCTGTTTGAAGTTGTGGTCACGGAAATCAACAATAATGTCATGAAACTAAACCTCCACATTTCCCAAATGTTGTACAAGAGAAAAGTTGAATAAAATATCCTACATAATCTCATCATACATGGAGAAAGTTCCAACCATCCCACTAAGATAACGAGTGTCAGGAGAGAACCATGCAGCCACGGAGCGATGCCAGCAAAGAGCCGTGACCGGACAGAACACTCCCAGAATACCCGGGTCTCTGGATGACGGCAATCAAGAAGAAAACCCCTTCTAGGCTCGAGGAAACCCGTGAAAACGTTCCCCCCCTCAATGCCGATGACGGTGAAAAGCAGCCTGCCTGAGCTGACCCGCTGCCCGGAAGCAACGTCGTCTGCGACTTCACCGACCCATCCAATGTGCTCGAGGACTGCGTCCGACAGCTGGAGACCCAAGTAGTCTGAAAAGAAAAACACACACTCGGCTGTTCCCTGCCGTGCCAACATAGTCCACTAACTGAGTGAGAATTGCTGCCAATTTCACGCTGGTAGGTGAAGTCTCTTGCAAGGAGACGAGAAAGTGGATTAATGACCTTTAACAAAGGACAAACCATGAATCACAGCTGAAAGAACGTGAGAAGAAATGCACTGGAGAAATTAGTTTACGAGGCCACGGCCACGTATCAATTTCTCCATGTCATCAGGAGTGACGACTGAGCCAAAATTTATAAATTTTTACTGAAGGTAAAAGTTTTGAAATTTCTCAATTGTAAGAAGTTTGGCCAAAACTTCTGGCACGACTATTCGAAATAAAATATTTCGGAAAACCCCTTGAAACAAGGCGAGTTCGGGGGAACTCAGATTTTTAAAGTTTGAAAATCGGCAAAAACTGATTGTGTAGAAGAAATCACAAGTTTCTGAAACAAGAATGTTGCTAGAAAATTCTTCTAGTCCCAAACATTGCAATCCATACCCAACAATCCCAGGAAGGTTCTGAAAGAACAACCAACAGACTAGAGAGCACTCACCGAGATCACAGGGACAAACCAAAGCCGAGGCGACTCGGCAGAGGACGACACCAAAGCTGACCGACCCGAATGACAGACGTTCAACAGATGAACCTGTCCATTGTTGAGATTTACCGTGTAAACCTGTGCCGTCTGTGCGAATAACCGGATTATCTCCAATAATCGAGGAACAAGTTGTCGAGGGAAATGCACTCGTCTGTAGTCTGTACACATTCCTCTCAAAACAGCTGATGATAGTTATCTCTAACTAACCATTGTGGATACCTGAATTCAAACAATTAAAAACTATTTTTTTTTAGGGAAAATGTAATATTTTCTCAATTTTATTGATGTAATCTAACCTATGTGTACTATTAATATAAAAATTGCGATCCATGAATTATATTTAAACTAGAACTTCGGGGGCCATTGACCCCCTTGTTCTAGCTCCTGCGGAGGGCCTGGGGCCCTTTGGCCCCCTGTCAAATCATGCCAAACACTATTAGTAACAAAGTTTGGACCAGGCTCAGAGAAATTACTATGGCCTATTTTATTAACCACAAGAAAGCTCATAAAATTTGATTATTAGCCGCTCGCCAGCTCTAGATAGGCAAATGTCTGTCTGTCGTCGTCTGTCTGTCAGCAGTTTCTAAAACTGCAGATATTGTGTCTCAGTGTTTCATTTAGGTATGGAAAATGGATAGTGCCACTTATATTATAATTATGACTACTAGACTACCAGACTACTAGACTACTAGACGGCTGCTAGACGGCTGCTAGATGGCTGCTAGACAGCTGCTAGATGGCTGCTAGACTGCTGCTAGACGGCTGCTAGAAGGCTGCTAGACGGCTGCTAGACGGCTGCTAGATGGCTGCTAGACGGCTGCTAGACAGCTGCTAGACAGCTGCTAGATGGCTGCTAGATGGCTGCTAGACGGCTGCTAGACGGCTGCTAGATGGCTGCTAGACGGCTGCTATATGGCTGCTAGACGGCTGCTAGATGGCTGCTAGATGGCTGCTAGATGGCTACTAGACGGCTGCTAGATGGCTGCTAGACAGCTGCTAGATGGCTGCTAGACTGCTGCTAGACGGCTGCTAGAAGGCTGCTAGACGGCTGCTAGACGGCTGCTAGATGGCTGCTAGATGGCTGCTAGACAGCTGCTAGACAGCTGCTAGATGGCTGCTAGATGGCTGCTAGACGGCTGCTAGACGGCTGCTAGATGGCTGCTAGACGGCTGCTATATGGCTGCTAAACGGCTGCTAGATGGCTGCTAGATGGCTGCTAGATGGCTACTAGACGGCTGCTAGATGGCTGCTTGACGGCTGCTAGACGGCTGCTAGACAGCTGCTAGACAGCTGCTAGATGGCTGCTAGACGGCTGCTAGACGGCTGCTAGACAGCTGCTAGAAGGCTGCCAGACAGCTGCTAGATGGCTGCTAGATGGCTGCTAGACTGCTAGACGGCTGCTAGACAGCTGTTAGACAGCTGCTAGACATCTGCTAGATGGCTGCTAGACAGCTGCTAGATGGCTGCTAGACAGCTGCTAGATGGCTGCTAGACAGCTGCTAGATGGCTGCTAGACGGCTGCTAGATGGCTGCTAGACCGCTGCTAGACGGCTGCTAGACAGCTGCTAGATTGCTGCTAGATGGCTGCTAGATGGCTGCTAGATGGCTGCTAGATGGCTGCTAGACGGCTGCTAGATGGCTGCTAGATGGCTGCTAGACGGCTGCTAGACGGCTGCTAGACGGCTGCTAGACAGCTGCTAGACGGCTGCTAGAAAGCTTCTAGATGGCTGCCTATACAGCTGCTAGACGGCTGCTAGATGGCTGCTAGATGGCTGCTGCTGCTGCTGCTGCTAGACAGCAATATTGCTGCTACAGCTGACTAAGCGAGCAGCTACCAACAGTGATAGCTGTCTAGTTTAAAATATCAAATTTTCATATAGACTTTTCTCCTTCTTCTTCTTTTTCTCCTCCACACCTCTAACATTTGGAACTCACCAAACCTCTCCACACTGCCCAGAGGGCAGTACTGTACTGTGGCCCATGGGGTCTGTACTGGTATGGGCTCTTGTTTATCCTTCTTCTTCTCCTCCTTCAGACATATCCAATAAGTAAAAACCAAAAGTCCGTACTCCTCCTCCAATATCAAACCAACATTTTTCAAAATTAATCCAAAAACTAGAAACAACAAGTCCGTCCTCCTCCAATCAAGTCCAGGGTTAACATTCATGTGACTCAACCCCATTACATACAAATGATAAAGATTCTCTCTACTATGACTAGTCTCTCAGTACATTATCAGATGCTTTACTACTGGAAACACTTCTTTCTTCCCAGGACCATGTCTAAAACCTTTATTGAAGTACCTTTCTTTAACTGTGGTTTGCTGTAACCCATCCTGTGCCATCTTTTGCCCCTAAAAAGGCAAATCTATGTGTCTTGATGAGCTAATGAACATTGTAAAAAGTGTTAAAAACTATAGACAAATATACATTAAATATATATATTAACATTTAGCATTCACAAACCTGTTCAACACAAACACAGACTGTGGGTATGGACTGCTACTGGGCTTGTTTTATTTTGACATGTGTTAAATTGTCTAGAGTTCACTTTGTATGGTATTACTATACAAAATATCCCATGAACAAACTTACAATTTGTTTCACCACCCTAGCTAGGCGACAGGACACACTAACTGAAAACCACTATGGTAGTAGTTAAGTTGATGTATTGATTGAAGTCACAATATCTGCAGTTTGACAAACTAGGATGACAACAACAATACCAACAACAGACCAATGTCTTTCTAGAAGCCACATGGCTCAGCACCATCAGCCTAGGATGCCGACCTCTGTCAGTCGTGTGTTCCCCACTCTTCCCACGTCCAGTCTTCACATTTGGCCGAGGTCTCTTACCTCTGTAGCAGCGGGGAATTACGGGATTCAGGAGCCTACATATGTATAAAGCGACTGTTGGAATGCCCCCACCATCCAGAAACATAGAAACACAAGCAAAAAGATCTGAGGGAAAGCAAATATTTGTTATGAGCAGACACAAATGGAACTGGAAACAGGTGGGAACATTTCCCCACAACATGAGTAGGAGAATGAGAAGGAGTAGAAATGCACCACCATAAAGTCCCCTGTGACTGTGATATGTGAGGTTTTGGGTGACCACCCCCCCCCCCCTCCCCCCAGGAGATCCAAAGTGAGCAATTTAGTTACTCCCCCTCCCCAGTCACTATCTCGAGATTTATGAACAGCCCCCTAGATCAGGTACTAATCCGTGACTAGGGCTACACCACACATCGGAAAGAC
>CBDHDV010000009.1:0-9420 GCA_965261175.1 Rubritalea sp.
TTCCCAACTCGTTCCTCTCCATTGTCTCCCCTTTCCCTTGTCCCATCCTCTCCATTGTTTCCCCTTTCCCTTGTCCTCTCCTATCCCTTGTCCCCTCCTCTCCATTGTCTCCCCTTTCCCTTGTCTCCTCCTCTCCATTGTCTCCACTTTCCCTTGTCTCCTCTTCATTGTCTCCCCTTTCCCTTGTCTCCTCCTCTTCATTGTCTCCCATTTCCCTTGTCCTCTCCTCTCCATTGTCTCCACTTCCCTTGTCTCCTCCTCTTCATTGTCTCCCCTTTCCCTTGTCCCCTCCTCTCCATTGTCTCCCATTTCCCTTGTCTCCTCCTCTCCAATGTCTCCTCTTTCCCTTGTCTCCTCCTCTCCAATGTCTCCTCTTTCCCTTGTCTCCTCCTCTCCAATGTCTCCTCTTTCCCTTGTCCCCTCCTCTCCAATGTCTCCTCTTTCGCTTGTCTCCTCCTATCCAATGTCTCCTCTTTCGCTTGTCTCCTCCTATCCAACGTCTCCACTTTCCCTTGTCTCCTCTCAATTGTCTCCCCTCTCCATTGCCAACTCCTTCCCATTGTATCATCTCTCCCTCTGTTCTCCTCTCCCTTTTCCCTCCTCCCTTTTACCCCTCCTCTCCCTTTCCCCTTTCTCCCTTCTTACCCCTTCTCCCCCTCCTCACCTTCCATTTGTTCCTTCTTGTCATCTTTTCCTGTTTCTCACCACCTCCTCTTGCTCCTCCCCTCCTCTTGCTCCTCTCTTCCTCATCCCCTCCTCTCCTCATTTTCTCCTCTTCCTCATTCCCTCTTCTCTCTCGTTCCTTCTCTGCCTCTCATTCATCAACATTGGTGTCTTTGCTTTTGTCCCATCTCTGAACTCACATCTCCATCTCGTCTCCTCCTGTGTCCTCACCGGTCATCTCTCTCTCTCTTCTCCATCTTGTCTTCGGTGTTCTTACATGCCATCTCTTTCTCTCATCTCCATGTTGTCTTCTCCATCTTATCTTCTCCTTTATCCTCACCTGTCATATCTCTCTCTCTCTCTCTCGTGTCTATCTTGTCTTCTCCTATCTTCTCACCTGTCATCTCTCTCTCTCTCTCTCTCTTTTCTTCTTGTCTTCTCCTTTGCCCTAGCCTGCCATCTCTTTCTCTCATCTCCTTCTTGTCTTCTCCTGTGTCCTCACCTGTCAGCTCTTTCTCTCGTCTCCATCTTGTCATCTCCTCTATCATCTATTTCTCTTCTGTCCTCACCTATCATCTTTCTATCTTGTCTCCATCTTGTCTTCTCCTGTGCCCTCACCTATCGTCTTTCTATCTTGTCTCCATCTTGCCATCTCCTGTGTCCTCACCTGTCAGCTCTTTCTCTCGTTTCCATCTTGTCATCTCCTCTGTCGTCTATTTCTCTTCTGTCCTCACCTATCATCTTTCTATCTTGTCTCCATCTTGTCTTCTCCTGTGTCCTCACCTATCGTCTTTCTATCTTGTCTCCATCTTGTCTTCTCCTGTGCCCTCACCTATCGTCTTTCAATCTTGACTCCATCTTGTCATCTCCTGTGTCCTCATCTGTCAGCTCTTTCTCTCGTCTCCATCTTGTCATCTCCTCTGTCGTCTATTTCTCTTCTGTCCTCACCTATCATCTTTCTATCTTGTCTCCATCTTGTCTTCTCCTGTGTCCTCACCTGTCATCTCTTTCTCTCATCATTTTTTCTTCTTTACGCCGTCTCTGTCCTCTCCGCACACATCATCATTAAACTTTGACTGTTTCTTCAGGTGTTCAACTGTCTCACTCTGGACAAGGAGTTGCCGGTGAAGGTGGAGGCCGCTGTAGCGCTCCAGTATCTCATCAAGAATCAGGAGGCAGCGGAGACCTTCATACAGCCTCACGTCAAACCCATCATCAAGGTGCACAGGTTCTCCTTCTCCATCACCTTATCCGCCATATCTCTGGTCCTCGATGTTATCAATGACTCCATCTTCTTCCCCCTACTGTTTACCCCATCCAGGAGCTCCTGGTAGTGATAAAGGAAACACAGAATGATGACCTCACCAGTGTCATGCAAGAACTCATTGAGACGTATGGTGACCAGATGGGAGACGTAGCCGTTGGCTTGTGCCAGGAACTGGTAAGGTATCATCATGTGTTGATGGTAAAGGGTCTTCACCCCACATAGCTGTACTGTGAGTGCTGTACGATCACAGTGTGATATGAACTGATAAAGGAATCACATGACATAAGGGGGATTATGCGTGAAATACTGAAAGACCCTTTTGGGGGGGGGGGGGGGGGGGGGGGGGGGGGGGGGGGGGATTGTGGATTCAATTGAAACGGTTGCTGTATCTACCTGGGAGCCATATTCTTAGAGCTCATTCCCATTCAATCCCTGGGTGTGGGCTTACTTTGCTCTCCAATCTGTCTTGCTTTTCAAGAATAAACTTTTCAAGCGGTATAATAACTGCAGGTTGTTATAAGAATCGGCTCCATGGCGGCGGTATGCAAGCAAAAGCTACACATCGTTACATCACTCTACAACAACAACAACAACAAAAATCCAGGTATGCCTCTTTTCTCGGAGCGAAGGGATTCCGAGTGTTTCCCAGTAAGCATTGGTGTCTGTGCAGGCTTCCTCAGCAGAAGAGCTTCCAGTGAGCATTGGTGTCTGTGCAGGCTTCCTCTGCAGAAGAGCTTCCAGTAAGCATTGGTGTCTGTGCAGTCTTCCTCTGCAGAAGAGCTTCCAGTAAGCATTGGTGTCTGTGCAGTCTTCCTCTGCAGAAGAGCTTCCAGTAAGCATTGGTGTCTGTGTAGCCTTCCTCTGCAGAAGAGCTTCCAGTAAGCATTGGTGTCTGTGTAGCCTTCGTCTGCAGAAGAGCTTCCAGTAAGTATTGGTGCCTGTGCAGTCTTCCTCTGCAGAAGAGCTTCCAGTGAGCATTGGTGTCTGTGCAGGCTTCCTCTGCAGAAGAGCTTCCAGTGAGCATTGGTGTCTGTGCAGGCTTCCTCTGCAGAAGAGCTTCCAGTAAGCATTGGTGTCTGTGCAGTCTTCCTCTGCAGAAGAGCTTCCAGTGAGCATTGGTGTCTGTGCAGGCTTCCTCTGCAGAAGAGCTTCCAGTAAGCATTGGTGTCTGTGCAGTCTTCCTCTGCAGAAGAGCTTCCAGTAAGCATTGGTGTCTGTGCAGGCTTCCTCTGCAGAAGAGCTTCCAGTGAGCATTGGTGTCTGTGCAGGCTTCCTCTGCAGAAGAGCTTCCAGTAAGCATTGGTGTCTGTGTAGCCTTCCTCTGCAGAAGAGCTTCCAGTAAGCATTGGTGTCTGTGTAGCCTTCGTCTGCAGAAGAGCTTCCAGTAAGTATTGGTGCCTGTGCAGTCTTCCTCTGCAGAAGAGCTTCCAGTAAGCATTGGTGTCTGTGCAGTCTTCCTCTGCAGAAGAGATTCCAGTAAGTATTGGTGTCTGTGCAGCCTTCCTCTGCAGACCAGGCCTGGAAGAGATGCTTTTTGACTGAGTTTCAAACGAGTCAACCATTATTGGTTTTTTCTCTCTCTTTTCTCGCTTCACCGTCTAATAGGAAGTCCAGTTTTTATTGCTAATCTATAATAATAGAGCAATCTACTTGGCATGTGCAGATAAATAATATGGCATTTAGCATGTATGGTTCACTTTCTATAATATATATGCTTTATATAATATATGTGCTTTATATAATATATGCTTTATATAATATAATATATGCTTTATATAATATATATGCTTTATATAATATACATGCTTTATATAATATATATACTTTATATAATATATGCTTTATATAATCTATATACTTTATATAATATATATATACTTTATATAATATGTGCTTTATATAATATATATACTTTATATAATATATATGCTTTATATAATATATGCTTTACATAATATATATACTTTATATAATATATATACTTTATATAATATATATGCTTTATATAATATATATGCTTTATATAATATATATGCTTTATATAATATATATGCTTTATATAATATATGCTTTATATAATATATTTGAGAGTACTAGTGTTTGGCATGTTCTGTCATATTGCTTAGCTTCAGTATAATGTGGGTGTGGTGGTCCATGGTCGCTAGCAATACCGTTTTCATTTGTTATCCAGGTGGCCACCTTCAGTGAAATTGTGGACCCCACTGGAAAGTCTACGGATGAGGACAGCTACAAGGCCCTGACAGCCCTGGGTATTTTGTCTGCCCTCCAGTCCCTTGTCAAAGCTACCTTCAACGAGAATAACGTATGTAGATAAGTTCATTTGTTTCATAGCCACATCCTGAAGTGTCGTGTCTGCTATAGTCTCCGTGGTGTTCTTGTGGATATTTGCATTAGACATACACGTTCTGTCTTTTTCTGCCCTAGTTCTGGCCCTGGCCGTGAGATACAAGAACGTCTCCTTAGCCATAGTCATAGAATACCCCTAGCCTGGTCACAGAATACTCCTAGCCTTAGCCCTAGTTACGGAATATCCTAGCCTTTGCCATAGTCATAAAATCCCCCTAGCGTTGTCATAGAATCCCCCTAGCATTTGCCCTAGTCATAAAATCCCCCTAGCCTTAGACCTTGTCACAGGATACCCCTAGCCTTTGCCATAGTCATAAAATCCCCCTAGCGTTGTCATAGAATCCCCCTAGCATTTGCCCTAGTCATAAAATCCCCCTAGCCTTAGACCTTGTCACAGAATACCCCTAGCCTTTGCCATAGTCATAAAATCCCCCTAGCCTTAGACCTTGTCACAGGATACTCCTAGCCTTAGCCCTAGTCATAGAATACCCCTAGCCTTAGCCCTAATCACACAATACCCCTAGTTTAGCCATAGATTTCTGCTAGCCCCAGCATGTCCCTTGACCTAGTCCTAGATATTCATTGCCTTGTCCATAGCCTTACCTGCTTAGCTCTAGAATGCCCTAATCCTAGAATGCCCTAGCTCTAGAATGCCCCTAGACCTAGAGTGTCCCTAGCCCTAATCCTAGAATGCCCAGCCCTAGTCCTAAAGTATCTGGCCATAGCCCTAGAGTACTCCTTAGCCTTAGTCCTAGAATGCCCCTAGTGCTAAAGTACCTTAGCTTTAGCCCTAGAGTGCCCCTAGCCCTAGAATGCCCTAGCTTTAGTCCTAGAATACTCCTTAGCCATGCTTAGCCTATGTGTCCCAAGCCTTAGCCCTGGAATATCCCTAGCCTTAGCCCTAGAATGCCCTAGCCTTGGTCCTAGAATGCCCCTAGTGCTAAAGTGCATTAGCCTTAGCATGCCCTAGCCCTAGAATATCCGTAGCCTTGGCCCTGGAATATCCCTACCCTTAGCCCTAGGCGGACCTTCTCGTATATTGATTGGCTAGCAACTCTAGCCTTTGCTCAGGAGTTGGATGAAGAAGTTTGTCTAACTGGGCATGCCCGTATCAGCGATCTACACTATTCACTATATGCTTTGCACTTTAGTAATATATATATATAAATGGGTCACCGGTTTTAATACAACATGCTTTAATAAGACAGAAGGAAATGGTCGTTTAGTGGTCCGCTACCAGCTGGGTCTTTGATTAACTCAAGCAGAGGGTGTGGAGAGGAGGAGGGGTTGTGCCTGAACAAACCTGCCATGGCAACAGCTGCTGGGATGTTTATGTTTATACAGCTAGTAGAGAAGGGTTAGATGGAGCCTCGCTAGCAACATGATGGCGTAGAATTCATGTAGCTGTTTGGCTCATGGCTGCCTGCCAGCGTTCGGTTTGTGTGGATATATCCGCTGTCGTAGTTGACTTGAAAATCCTGTACCAGATTTGTCACCATCTTGTTTCTTTATTAATTAGCTGCATTCACGAACATCTCCGTCTGTCTATTAACATATCCCTCTAGTTCTTCTGTATCCCTTAAAGGTTTGTGTGTATACAGCTCCTCCTTGTAGACGAGTAACTACACGCTGGCTTGTAAGCTTTTACCCACTTTGATCACTGGACTAAGCCTTTTTGCGATCACTGTTTTGTGATCTCTTTTTGCCATCGTTATCTCAGGGGTTGACGTGCTAAGTTGTGCGGTGTTGCTCAGCTCTTTGTAGAACAAAGGTCAAAGTGTATTAATTTGTAGGCTGTGCTCTGTTACAGAGTTTGATTTATTCTCTCTGAGCACAACAAGTTGGAGTTTTCTCATCTGGACATTTTCACGCACGTACTCTATGAATGGAAGCAATTATCAGCCACAGAGGAGCAAAACCAAGTGTGCTTGATTTGGAACATTATTGAAGGAGAGTTGTTCAAGAAAACCTGAGGAAGTGACCTTTGGCACACCACCAGCTTTGTAGTCATCTTTGGAAGGTTTGTGAAGTGTTGGATTTTTAAGAGTTTGTCAAGTGGGAATGTCGACATACCTGTGCTCGTATTGAGAACTGCTATCAAGTGGTGTTTGGAAACAGGAGGTAGAGAATTAGTCGATGTTAAGTGAGTACTGTTAAACTTTGATCAAGTCATCCCTGGAGACGATATCCGCCTGCTCTCGAGAAGAGGTATTTTAATTGAGGAGGGAGAAGGTTACTTTCTGGTGAAGATTGTCGTCTGTGTTATGCCTTTTCAGATGGAAAACCGAGCTTGTTTCACGATCAGGCCAAATTCTGGCAACCAATCATCTGAAATGAGCAGAAAGGGAACGTTAGTGGAACTTACCTTTGTGTCTGCGATTCCCAAGAGTTTGATGTGCACCTACTGCCACCAGCTATCACGGAGACCCTGTCATGTGACCTGTTGCAGCTCTCCGTATTGCCTGGACTGCGTAGAGCTCCTTAACCTAACGACAAAAAAATGTGCCAAAGTAAACTGTGGCAAGGAGTTTGACATCGTTACCGATGACGACATTGAGAGGAGGATCAAACAGGTGATAGTGTACTGTCCTAGGCAGGAGAATGGGTGTAATTGGATTGGAAGCATCGAAGATCTCGAAGCCGTTCACTGGAGCTCGTCTCCTGTCGGTATCAAGCCCGATCCGAATAATATGGCATGCCAATATCAGGAGTTGGAATGCCCAAACTTATGCGGACTCTCTCTCCCCCGTTGGGTCATGCAGGAGCACTGTCTCTCTCAGTGTGGGAAGGGAAAGGTTGTCTGCGACGAGGTACTTGGTGTTGACGAGAGCACACCTCCGACGACTGCCACCACTACAAACCAGGCGGTCTCTTCCTCGTCTCCAGTCGCGTGCCCAAACCACTGTGGTCTGCCAGGCATCCTCCATCATGACATTGCAAACCATCTCGAAGAAGAGTGCCCCTTTCGCATCGTCGCGTGCGACTATCGACATGCCGGTTGCGACGCTGAACTTCTGTTGGGCGATATTCCAGATCACAATTCTGCGTTTCATCAGAAACACTTTGACTTGGTGTCCGAGAAGCTGCAATTGGTGACAAGGGAGAACGGCGTTCTTCGACAGAGAACCGAGCAGCTGAACAGACACGTAGGTGATCTACTCGAAATGATCCGGAACCTGGATCGGAGTGATTACGAGATACATGTCCGGATTGTGACGTCAATGGATACGAGAAATTCTCCTTCAGCTACGGCCGATGCTGTTGTACTTTCGTCTTTGGCATCCAGCTTGGCTGATGTGAAGGACAGAAGTGTAATAAATGGTGGTTTGTTTGAGTCAGGTTCCTTTGAAGCTTCTGATGGTGGCTGTCCAGCAGGAGAAGTATCAAGCTATGAACATGACAGTCATCTTCGTAGCATTGGTCGTGATGGTAGTGGCGGTGATTCCAAGCATAACAGCATTATGATGAAGTCTAAGGGTAGACTTGGTTTGGACACAGGGGTTCCCGCCGTACCCGGGGTCTCGAATACCTCTTTATCAGGTTCTACAATCTGTTGCCAGCCCCTCTCCCAGAACCGCCCTGTCAGTGCTATCTACGAAGACATAGACAAGTTGGAGTTTTTGGGTGGTCCTCCGAAGGAAGTGCCAGAGAAGCCTAGTCCTGTCATTGTTGACAGGCTTGTCGGTCAAACAGAGAGAGGTCGTACCAAATGCACAGGGTATCGGAGATTAATGCCATTACGTTTTGGAGCTCTTTCGTCTGCTCTGGGAAAGGGCAGGTTCAACAGTATGTCCCAGTTGATAATTCCGAATCGCTCTCTGGGCGATCATGGCAAGGACACGAAGGTCAATGAGATGATGGATGTGAAATCGGCTGAAAGTGGTAACAGTGTGGCTCAGAATGGGAACGACGCAAATCTGGAAGGCAGTATCTATGAAACTCCGATTCCCATTCATAAGCGGAATGTCAGTGGACCAATGAAACGACGTCGGCATCTGAAGTCTGAAACTGATTCTGACACTTCCGGTGGTGTTTTTCCACGAGAACCCCTCCCTCTAGCGTACGCCATGCCGATCCAGACGCGTGTGCGCCCTTCAACTTTTTCGTCGAAGGAGGAAGTCGTCTTGAAGCCGAAACCTGCTCGTCCCGTGGTGGGCTTTCCATCTGACAATATTGAACCCCCTCCTGGGGAAGAAATGAAACCTCAATTGCCTCATAAAATCCCTATTTTCCCCGCCACTTCGAAGCTCATAAAAGTGAGTTCCCATTCTTCTAAGCTTGGTTCCAATGGTACTGATTTAAAAGTGAGTTCCCATTCTTCTAAGCTTGGTTCCAATGGTACTGATTTAAAAGACTATTCTGGAAATTTGGAATCAGCTGTGACAAGTTTTACACCTGTTGAACCTGATCAGATCTCCTCGGGGCATGATTCTGCTACGGAAGCAGTGAACGTTCTAACGCCTCCTCCAAGAAGTCCCACTCCGTATATGGAGCCTCAGTCTGTTACTGCTCCCAAGCTTCCAACCAAGGCAAGACTCAAACCTCCAACCAAATATTCCAATCCTACCAAGACAGTGGATGTGACTGATTCAGCAGTGTCCAACCATCCCACGGACAAAAAAACTCCGGGTGATAGCGAGCTTACTCCTTTGAATACCAATTCCAAGCCTGTAAAAATACGACCTCGGAGGGGTTCCAAGTCTTTGAAAGTTGAGTCCAATTTGCCCCAGCCCATTTCCAGATATGCTGCTGCATCTGGTTCCAAAGGTGGCCCCAGTTCTCGAACCTCCAGACATTCGCAGTAGCTGGAGAAGAAAGACGAAAGGATCTGTGGTGAACATTGCCATGTCTGATGGAATTAACACGGACGATGCGGGATTATCTAATTATTAAATGTATTTTCTTGAGTTTTCTTCTTCCTGTTTTTCACTTCTCCCACATGAAATCTTGATTATTATTTTTAATGACTATGCATTAAGATTACTATGTATTAGAAATAACTATGCATTAGAGATTACTATGCATTAGAGATTACTATGCATTAGAGATTACTATGCATTAGAGATTACTGTGCATTAGAGTCTGAAACTTCCTAACGAGACCATCCTGTAAAAAAAAACTAA
>CBDHDV010000010.1:0-4167 GCA_965261175.1 Rubritalea sp.
CCTTCCCTTTCCAAATTCAGTGCACTAAATTAGGAAATGGTCAACATCTTCCATTTCTCCAGTCACACATCACACACCTGTAATCACTACACCTCTTGTCCTGAAGTAAACCTGCTGACCCTGTCCTCAACCTCACTCCTTCACATCCCTGCAATGACCTGATATACCTCTCTGTAACATCATCCTTTGACAACTGTACCACCTCAAGCTACTGTTACTCTCTACTTCATCTCCCAATCACATAAATCTCTCCTTTATCATCTCCTTTCCATTGGTGCACATATCCAACTTCACTATCTAGTTCATACTTCCTCCTCAACAGTAAATATTCTTTCCACCATCCTATCCCCATCCATTCTCAATTTGTCAGCCACTACCTTCACTAGTCTGTCCTCATCAAGCTTTGCTAACCTCCTACTATGCAAGATTTTCTCCTCCTCTCCCCCAATTTCCTCCACCATAAGTCCTCCAGCACTGTTACTCTTGCCACCGTGTTGCTAGCCCCTAACAGACTTCTTCCCACTCTCATCTGAGCTGACTCTTTCTACGAGCAGTCAGTCCTCCTGTCAACCAAACTTCAGTAGCATGCACCAGTCTTGGCCTAGCCAACAACTCCCATGGCATCCTACCTCTATCCACTTTCTACGAGCAGTCAGTCCTCCTGTTAACCAAACTTCAGTAGCATGCTCCAGTCTTGGCCTAGCCAACAACTCCCATGGCATCCTATCTCTATCCACTTCCATTTTCCCATTCACTTTGCTCATCCAAACAAACTTTCCAATCCATTTTTCTGCCTTCACCTTAATTTCCTCCAGGTAGACATTCACTCTTAATTTTTCATCAACCCAGACCCCAAGATACCTAAATGCTTCTACTACTTCTAGCTCCTCCCCATCAATATACAACTTCAAGCCCCTTCCACCTTTCCTAACAACAATTACCTTACTCTTCTTCCCATTAAACTTCATCTTTTACTTCAATATAATTCTGCACCAAATTCAACATGTCCTAATGCTCCACTCTGTCTTGCCAGAAGCTCATTATCCTCTACCTTCACTCCCATCCTAGTTCCTTTCAACTCCTCCACCATTCCAAACACATACAGGTTGGACAATGTTGGTGACAAAGGACACCCCTGCCTACGCCCCATCGCTATCCCAAACCACCTCGATTGACCTCCCCCAGACACTGTCCTAGCCTCCACTCCAGTGTAGTCCTTCACACACTCATACAAACTTCTCCTCTACACCATACTGCCTCATCTTGTACCACAAGCCATCTCTCCACACACTGTCATAGCCTTGCTGATAGCTAGAAAAGTAAGAACACTTCCTCTCAATTTTCCGAATCTCACACAAACCTCAGACAAACAACTGATCGCACATCCCTTCTTACTCCTGAAATCTCCCTATTCCTCTGAGAAAACTTTCTTCTTGCAAAACTTTCCTAACCTCCATGCCAGCAACCTAATAAAAACCTTTGCTACACAACATCCCAATGATATCCCTCTGTAGTTTCCAATCACTTCTACATCACCATCCTTATAGAGTGGTATCACCAACTCCTCATCCAATCTTCTGGACAACACTCACTCTTCAGAACACTCACTCTAGCAATGTTCAGAAACGTTCAGCAAATCCACTATTGATTGAGGTTGTCCTGGGGCATGACAGCCCTCCCCCCTCCTCTTGCAGAAAATTTTGAAATTCAGATGTTTTCTGTTTTCTTCTGGTATGCCAGTAGTACCTCGCTGTCCCCATCAGGTTAGAAATGGTTCATGAGGAACTGAAACTACTGTGTGTCAGAGAGGGTTGATTTTTCATCTAGAGGCTCACAAACAAGCAAGCCAACATCGACGACATTTACAACCATGGCAGATTCTTCAGACTCTACGTGGAACCCAGGACTTTCACTACAGCCTCCACCCAAAGCAGATCTGACACCATCAGCACTAGTACCTTCACCACCATCAACATCAATACAAGCAGTTATCAGTATCACCTAGCTCAGTAGCCACATTGTGATCATCACTCTGACACCTGTATAAAATAATTTGAATATTCAAACACTCCAGATCTTAGCTAATGTACATGTCCTCTTTTTCAGCACAGTTAGCATGGGTCTCATTGAAGTAATCAGGGATGTAGTTTCATATATGCTATCTTCAGAAGCATGTGTCTCATTGAAGTAATCATGATTGTAGCTACATGTATGGCATCTTTAGAAGCATAGCTTCTTTACCTAAGCACTACCATATCAGCAACCAGTAACGAAACTGTGACAAGCCAGCCTTACAGCTTTCTTCACTGAGAGGTATCTAACTTTCTCTATAATTTATCCCTGATAATATAAGATGTCAAACAGCATCTAGTGACAGCAGACCAGCTGTAAAACAACTAACACACTATAGGGTTGGTTTAGCTAAAAATCAGATGTCATGTACAAATACTGAGATGAGTTGAGTCATTGAGTGGATGTGATACATGCATGTGAGTGTAGACAATAGTATATGCAGGCAATAAACCAGCCAGCATATGGGAGGGAGGGGAGGGGAGAGAGGTTGCAACCCCTTCCACCCCTTAGATCAGCCACTATACTATGGCATAATTTCGTCCCCTCCCAAGTTCTTCCCAATATTTTGCCATCACTTTCAACACCTCGTCCTATCCCTCCTCATCCATTCAACCTTCTCCCATCCTCTTCCCTCTCAAATCACTCCAAAACAATTTACAACTCCTACCACCCTGCGCTCTAATCTTCCTCACTGTGCTCTTCCCAACTCTTTCTTCTCCTTCCTGATCACCTTCTTCACCTCTTTTCTCAATCTCATGTATTTGTCCCAAAGTTGCCTCACTATAACCTGTTCATCCTCTCTCTTCCTTGCTACACTAAACTTTCTACAGGTCAACTTTTTAGCATTAATTAGCCTTTCTACATCTTCTGACCTATTGCAACTTTCTTCCTTCCTATTCCTTTCTTGTTGCCACTAAGACCTTCTATCTGCATCAAACCTCCACAACTATACTTCCATCCATCGCTTGACTAAGCTCTCTCACCTCATCCTCCCACCCTATGAATACTCCTTCCTGATACTCCTCCCAATCTAGCCTACCATCCACTCTCTATTCATACTGCTCTCTTCTTACTTCTCCTTCCATCCTCTCCCACATCACTTCGCCTCAGATATGATCCAACCCAACATGCCCGAGTCCTCTTTTACCATCTTACTCACATCCCAGGTCTTTCCAAACAAAATGTGCTGCATTATGACTTTTCACCACCACTTTCCCATGTTCAACAAACTCTCCTACTCTCTTATTAAACTTTAGTAGTCTCATCCCATTGTTATATGGGTGATCTTTTGCTCCCAACCCAATTCCTTCAACCTTTACCACATCACCTTCACCTCAAACAGACGCCAGATCCTCCTATTCTCACACCCTCTGGATTCACATAAACCACTCCAATCATCACCTTCTTCCTTCCCATTCCTCTCAATTCCACCCATCTTCTCACAACCCAAACTAGGTCCAAACAATTCTGCCTCAAGCACTGCGCCAATTTTTATCCCACGTATGTTGGTTAAGTGGGCGTGACTGGACTAAAAGAAGGCGGTGGCTCGATTAAACTGTTATGGAAAGAAAGCACTCTTTATGTGGTGGCGTTAGCTACAACTACAGCTATGGCTATGGTGGAAGCTTAGGAGAAACTACAGAACTGCAGTATTTTCAGGAGCAAGCGCTGCAAAAGAGTTTGCAGCAGCAAGAATTTGGTAGCTACTTAGGACAGAGCAGTTATTACGTGGACCAGAGCTACTCTCAGAGCTACCTGCACAGATTTGGAAAAGCTGGTGGGGCATTAACTAGAGGTACAAGAAAAGTTCTACTGGAATCTGTAGCTAGCTAGAGAGTTCTATTATCTTGCACTATTTATCTTGCGGTTGGTTTGATTTGATTTCAGTGTTCAGTGCTGTAGCTGAAGAGGATGATCCAGCAACACAAAAGCAGCAGAAACTAGAGCTGCAGAAAAGCCAGGCTTGTTACCAGAGGAATTCTGAAGCTGCACTGCTCAACTGGGGAATAGTAGTAGATGTTCTGTCCAGTCCGCAGGCTCTCAATCTCAGTTCTACTGCTTCCAGTATTGATAAGCTGCTAAAACAAGGTACTG
>CBDHDV010000011.1:0-20949 GCA_965261175.1 Rubritalea sp.
GTCGACAGGGCAAGTGAGCAGCATTGCAAGCTCAAATCGACAGGGCAAGTGAGCAGCATTGCAAGCTCAAGCCAACAGGGCAAGTGAGTAGCATTGCAAGCTCAAGTCAACAGGGCAAGTAGGCAGCATTGTAAGCTCAAGTCAACGGGGAAAGTGAGCAGCATTGCAAGCTCAAGTCGACAGGGCAAGTGAGCAACATTGCAAGCTCAAGTCAACATGGCAAGTGAGCAGCATTGCAAGCTCAAGTCAACGGGGAAAGTGAGCAGCATTGCAAGCTCAAGTCAACAGGGCAAGTGAGCAGCATTGCAAGCTCAAGTCGACAGGGAAAGTGAGCAGCATTGCAAGCTCAAGTCGACAGGGCAAGTGAGCAGCATTGCAAGCTCAAGTTAACAGGGCAAGTGAGCAGCATTGCAAGCTCAAGTCAACAGGGCAAGTGAGCAGCATTGCAAGCTCAAGTCGACAGGGAAAGTGAGCAGCATTGCAAGCTCAAGTCAACGGGGAAAGTGAGCAGCATTGCAAGCTCAAGTCAACAAGGCAAGTGAGCAGCATTGCAAGCTCAAGTCAACAGGGCAAGTGAGCAGCATTGCAAGCTCAAGTCGACACGGCAAGTGAGCAGCATTACAAGCTCAAGTCAACAGGCCAAGTGAGCAGCATTGCAAGCTCAAGTCGACAGGGCAAGTGAGCAGCATTACAAGCTCAAGTCAACAGGCCAAGTGAGCAGCATTGCAAGCTCAAGTCAACAGGCCAAGTGAGCAGCATTGCAAGCTCAAGTAGTCATGGCAAGTAATCCCTCGTGTGCATGCACAGCATTCCCAACATGTGCCTCCATGATGTAGCTATTCAATATTGCCGACTCCACTATATAAAAAACAAAACCCACGGCTCTGCTTCTGGATAACCCCTTTGCTCTCACCTCATGACCTTGCGGGGGAGCAGTGTATGCAGGTTCAGAGTTGTCACTCAAGGAGTCGTCTACAGGATAATGTGATACCTCAGAAGATACTGATGAGGAAAGGCCAGGAAGAGATGCCTACCCATGGGTGAAGGGCCTGGAAAAGATGCCAAACACACAGAGTGGAGGATTATATGCACAATCAAGCTCTGAAATAACAGGAGGGAAAACACACAGTGGAGCCTCCAACAGTCAATAAGACTACTGGAATTCATATGCACTCAAACACCTGCCAATTACCCAGGAAAATAGCCACACCCACATTTCCAAACACTCAGGGAAAGGGAAAGGGGGGGGGGGGGGGGGAGAAGAAAGTTACTTGCTCAGGAGCTCAAGTTTATATATTTTTCCAGCTTCAAACTCTCTCTATGGATCTTAAGGGGGGACTGGACCTGAAACTAACGAAATTGGAACACGTATTTGTACCTGTCATAACTTTCCCCCCTTTCTTCTGTGCAAATACTTTTGATACCAGCTTGTTGCTTATTGTGTGTGCTTTAAAATGATATATAAAAAGTCTCTATAGGCACCTTTTCTTAGAAGATATATCCAAACACGCAAGGGTCACTCAAAAAATCGACTTCCTAATTTGTGGCACACTTTAGAGCCAGACACCTTGACCTACGGGCCCCAAACTAGGTGTGCAGGTAGCTAAAGGCCTTAGCAGTGATATAAGCGGGGGGAGGGGGGGGTTTCTTCCGGTAAACCCCCTCCCCCCCCCCCCCCGAGATATAGAGCTGAGAAGAGGCGGGTCCACGGAATTTGCCGTACGCCCACGCAAATTTCCGTGGTCCCGCCTCTTCTCAGCTCAATATCTCAGGGGGAGTTTACTGAAGAAAAAAAAGAAAAGAAACCCCCCCCCCCCCCGCTTATATCACAGCTAAGGCCTTTAGCTACCCGCACAACGAGTTTGGGGCGCTGTGGTCAAGGCGCCTTGGAGTTTTGTCTGCCACAAATTAGGAAGTGCCATTTTTTTGAGTGACCCTTGCGTGTTTGGATATATCTTCTAAGAAAAGGTGCCTATAGAGACTTTTTATATATCATTTTAAAGCACACACAATAAGCAACAAGCTGGTATCAAAAGTATTTGCACAGAAGAAAGGGGGAAAAAGTTATGACAGCTACAAATATGTGTTCCAATTTCGCTGGTTTCAGGTCCAGTCCCCCCTTAACTCACCTTCAAAGTCCCTGATTCACCTCATCGGCCATTGAATCGCAGTCCTGGAGAAGGCTAGCCGAGCTACACGCAAAAATGACAGCTCTGAAAGGAACAGTCACCTCCTCAGGCTGAATAACTCAGTGTCCACAGTAGGCAGGGACCTCCTCACCTTCATCACAGCTAGATACCTCCTCAGAGAGGCTAAAATGCTATCATACCACATTGCCGGGAGTAAACTTGAGGCGTCACGAACAATAAGGTCAGGATCATGTTGTCATGGTTACCCATATACATAGGCTTCAATCCTTTTACAGAGCTAGAACGACTTAAAATGCATTCCTACGTGATTCTAGACGCTTGTGTAAACAATTGATTTTAAACAATTTCTTCTCTAGTAGTACCTCGCTTGTGTGTATGCCGCGCATCTATCTGTGAAAGAGTTAATGAATGTTCTCGGAATCTGCCTGGAACTGGGCAAGCTGGATACAGGAAGTTCCTCTGAACACGGACAAATACAGACATTAACAAGAAGTAATAATTAATAACCATACATAGTGAACCACCAGCTTCTGGTTTAAGTGAGGCTATTCAACTTCATTTTTCTTCCCATCATCATGGATCACCCATTCCAGGCTTTTCTTGCTGTTTCTAGAAGCTCTTCAGCTCAGAAATACTACACAAGTACCTGTACCTACCTGGAAACACCAGAAGCTCTTCTCTCTGTCAAAGGAGATGGTCTAGGATGGATTTCTTTGCTGTGAGATTTATTGTAGACATAGCATATCATGTAATCATAGATTACAATGGCTAACAAACTTGCACAATAACCAAGTATCTACTCTTCAAGGAGAGGGGTCAGCTTTGTGGCAGACTGGAAGCTTTCAAAAATTAAATAATTTGAGCATTTTGAAAATAAAAACAACAAAAAAACTTTGTCCCTCAGTTCTGGTGCCTATTAATCACTATGGCAACACCATATCAGACGGTAATTCCAATAAACTCATCTCATCACTGGGACACACGAGAAACGAAAACATGAAAATTGAGTAATTCAGTTGTAATGCAAGGAAACTTTTGACATAATCGAAGCCTCCAGATCTTTGGGTACATCCCTTCCCCCCCCCCCCCCCCCCCCCCCAAAATCCTTCCACAAGGAAACAAGGCACTTAAATGGAAAACAAAAGGGCATGCATTAATCAAAGGAGCTATCCCTCATTGTCGGTATACTTAATCAAAACAAGAAAATAGTTCATAGAAAACACTTGACCTCTGCCTGACCCTGCCAATTGTACCACTCGGTCTGCGATCCCAAAGTATTCATGCTTGGCTTGGCTACTCCCAAGAGTTTCAGCAAAATCGATTCATTGCAGATGCTGCTTGGTCACCATATAAGATGGCCAACAGAAATCTGTACTTCACACTCACCAGCATACACCATGGTGGACAACACAAAACGAATAGGCAAAGAAATTATGTGCACAAATTGTTTACGAGTTTGTGGAATTATTATATTACGAATATCCTCTTCAGTAGTATACTAGACACATCATGAAGTATACTAAGATCTTGTGCGATGGCTCACATACTCCACTAGCCAAATTTATAACCTTACCAGAGCGCACATTCTTGCTCTACCAACATGAAGGATGTGAAGGGGAGGAAAGACAGACGGCCTACACCTACACACATCTATCAAGGAACTCTCAATGTTGAAGAACTAAGAAGTGAGAGATTCTGCCTGACGATCTGAAAAATCAGATAATCAATGTGATCACCTTGGAGATATAAATTGTACGCAAAAATATATACAGAAATAGTACCAGTAGGACAAGTCAACTGCAACCCATTTTACAGCAAAAGCTTCGTTTGCCATAAACACGGACATCAGCAGCAAAACAATATATACAAGATGAAACTTACAGGATGAAAACTATACTACTTACCTGCATATACCTCAGTAGACTGCTCTTGGTTGAACGCAACTCTAAGAAGCACCCAAAGGCCCAACACTTCTTCTGCTGAGGACACACACTAAGAATTCCTTCACATCAAGGCACTCGTAGATGGATTTCCTTGCTGCAAGATTTGTTAACTGATCACACATGGACATAATTAGTATTTTTATAACAATCATTCATCTTGGTTGAGCAAACAGAAGCTAAGCTATCGCTACGTCGCTCATGTCAACACAAGACTTATCAGTTTCACCGCCACATCACGGTTTCATTTACAAAATGGGGCGGGGCTGCAACTGTAGGAATCTTAAAAATTGGAAAAAAATTGAAAAAAGAAAAGAAAAAGATGCTCTGAGGTTTACTTCCTTCCACCCCCTCCTCCCCTCTTTAGTTATGGTGATTAGGGCTACATGCTTTAGCAACCCACACACCAATTTGGGGGCACGTCACTCAAGGTACCTTGGAGTTATGTTTGTTACAAATTAGGAAGTGCCATTTTTGAGTGACCCTTGCATGTTTGGATGTATCTTCTAAGAAAATGTGCCTATAGAGACGTTTTACTTATCATCTTAAAGCACACACAATAAGCAACAAGCTGGTATCAAAAATATTTGTACAGAAGAAAGGGGAAAAAAGTTATGACATCTCAAATATGTGTTCAAATTTCGGCTGTTTCAGGTGTAATCCCCCCTTGACCGTGAGAAAGATAAAAAATATATAACAAATTAAACGTACCACATGTAACACGTGCAAAAACTTGTTAGAGAAGAGGATAATAATGGAAGCCATACTACACATGTATCTACGGGGTCACCGATGTCAAACTCTTGGGGTTGAAACATCAATATTGTATCATGATAGCAATCGATTCTAATTATAGGCTTAGTGATATCCGGCATATGAGATGATGACGTTCCAAAGGTGACCAGTGATAGTGAAAGGTATCTATGCCTACAATGGTAATTCCAGTGCTGACCCAGGAGATGTGGTAGATCCTGTAAATTTTTCACTACTGAGATAGCTATATGGAGATTATTGCCCTATTGCTGGTACATCTGGAGTATTTTCTAGAAATAGCAATAGAGCAAGATAGTTTAGTGTCAGATGACTGTTTACATGCAACTACACCCATTGAATTAGTTAATGACACTCCTGATGAATACCAGTCAACTGAAAACAATAAGGATATTTTAGCTTTGGAAGTAGAGCAGAGTTCACTTCCCACCCATGATAAAACAGTATTAATAGACATTGTGGGAGAAAGTAGAGCAGAGTTCCCTTCCCACCCATAAGAAAACATGCACAGTATTAATAGACATTGTGGGAGGAAGTAGACCAGAGTTCCCTTCCCACCCATAAGAAAACATGCACAGTATTAATAGACATTGTGGGAAGTCTCAGATGACCACAGAATTCACATGTCCTTCTCAAGACATCATTCGGCAATTCCTATATTTTGACCAATTTCGTCATCGACTGCACATGCCCACAAGTACGGTATAATAACTGGCAAGCAAGGACATAGCCATCTTTACCTTGTCCAACAGAATAATCATTCACCATGTTCATAGAAGACACTTGTAGTGCATCCAAGCTAACAGAAGATGGAGGTCCCTGGTACCTAGAAAATAAGTGCACTACATAATTACCAGGTGAACAATTGATGTGGCAATAGGCAAATGCAACTCTAATTAAATGAAGGTTCTAGGAATCTCTCTGGAACTGGGCAAGCAAGGAAGTTCCTCTGAACACTGACTAATTCAGACAATATCAACAGGAAATAATAATGAACATATAAAACAAAGCACATGACTGCTGTTGAATTGCGTGAGGCTATATCTCCCCCCACCCCATCGTCATAAATCCCCTATTCAAAGCCTTTCGTGCTGTTGGAAAGCTCTTCTGCTTAGAAGGCTGCATAGATACCTGTACCAACCTGGAATCCCTTTACCAACCTGGAATCCCTTTACCAACCTGGATTCCCTTTACCAACCTGGATTCCATTTACTACTTGATGAAGGAGGTGCTGCAGCTTTTGCCTGTAGCCCAATGAAGCCTAGGTTCCTAGTGACATAGGTAATAAACCTCACCCAATTAATCAAAAATTCTCATTTTCAACGAGAAGGATATCATACTCCGACTAAATTTTAATTTTCTCTGGCAGACCAAGGGGGAAACAAACCAACAAAACAAATCGAACACATTTCATCAACTACAAAACAAAACACTTTCCAGTATTTGTCCCTCAGTTCTGGTGCCTATTAATCACTATGGAAACACCATATCAGACGGTAATTCCAATAAACTCATTTCATCACAGGGACACAGGAAAATGAAAACCACAAAATTAAGCAATCTTCTGACCATAGGAACAATTGAAGCTCCCAGACCTTTGGATACATGCAGAAGACATGTACAGCCCTCACCCACAAACTAACAAGACATATATTGCTGGCATAAATTAAAGGAGCTACCCCACACTGTCCATAGTCAAAACTTGAAATATAATTGCTAGAAATCAATTGACCTCTGCCAGACCTTGCCAATTATACCACTCCTTGTCTGCAATCCTACGGTTTCCTCCCTAGAGGAGTAGCAAAATTTATTACTCGTAGCTGCTGCTTGGTCACCATATAAGCTTGCCAACAATTTTTTTTTTTTGCTTCACTCCCACCAGCAGCTCCACAGTGGACCAACTTTTTTTTTTGGCGTATTGAGTAATTGATCTAGAGTGTGTTGGATTGTTACAATATGAATATCATTACAACACTAACAGTATTATATTAAGACCTCATACAATAGTTCACACACTCAACTTTAGTTTCTTACCAGTGCTCACACATTCTTGCTCTTCCTACTTGAAAGAGATGAAGATGAAGAAAGATGTATGGCCTGCTCCCATATACATCGATCAGGTGGCCCCCGTCAAGGGGCCCTTAACGTTGAAGAACCAAAAAGGGAGAGGGTAGATTTTGTCCGACTATCTGCATAATCAGAGAAGCATTGTCATCCGCTTAGAATATAAATTAAACACCAAATAAACACAGAGAGTGTACTAATGAGAATGTCATCAGCTTAACCAATAAAACGTCAGAAGAAGTATATATATTTTTTGTAAATACAGTTATTAGGATTTTTATTAATTATTATTATTCTAACCACATGGACTAAATACTATATTAATTACTTGCACATGCCCAATAGATTGCTACACTGCTATAAATACTTCCAGTTAGACGGTTACGTGATCAAAAACGAAAAAAAAATCAACAAATCCATCTAGAACATGGTTGGGCAAACTACGGGCCACCAAAGGTTTTTAAGCGGCCCGCCAACGTCTAGTCATATACTCACGTTATTTGGAGAGAGAGAATATATCAGACTTGGTGTCTTAGGTCCACTATAGACGTTTTACCGTCGCATCGAATTAAATCCCTGGTGATCGATTAGTCATGTGACCATCTCACATCATCACAACAACTCATCAAAATGACGCCGGTTACACGATCAGCTACGGACGAAACCGACAAACATATATTTCACACTAGCTTTTATTATCTGACAGAACTTACCCAAAATGAGTTGTTGGAAGCTATCTCTAAAAAGCGAATGAAGATGAATGCCATGTTTTTAACAAACAGTGGACTGAAAGGTATTTCTTTACTGACCTTGGAGTTAAAGCTATGCTTGATTTGTCATGAAACAGTTGCTGTGTTTAAGGAATACAATTTGGAACGGCACTTTCAAACCAAGCACGCTAACTTTGAACACAATTTATCAAAGCAATAACTGCAAAAGAAGCAACTGATCTGGTAAAGAGTTTGAAGCAACAGCAAACTGTGTTTGAGAAAACTTCATCTTTACAAAGGAAAGTTTTATATTGGCCAATAAAATTGCAAAGCAAAACACGTCATTTGCAAAAGCTAAATTTATTAAAGATTGCATGGTTGATGCTGTCAGTGTTGTGTGTCCTGAAGTTAAGTCAAAAGTAGAAGCCATATATATGTCATGAAGAACTATTGTTCGTCACCTAGATGCAATTGCGGTGAATATTCAAGAACAACAGTTAACAGCCAGTGGTAGTTACTGAAACACAGGCAATTCCGAAGTTCCTTGCGAGACATCGAGGCAGATTTTACTGATTTACTGTACCACACAACCACTGGTTAAGCATGGGAAAAGTAAAAGAGGGCGTGGGACCTCAAAGCAGAGATAGTCTTGTTTTTCAATATGAAGACATCTCTTGTGACTTTTCAAAGGAAATGGTGACTTTTCAAAGGAAATGGAGAGTGAAGAATGGGTTTGTGATTTTGCATTTGTTGTAGACATAATGCAAAAGCTGAATGAGCTGAAACTCCCGTGGAAGCGCAAGCTGAAACTCTAATTGAGAGACCCCTTCCTCTGGAGACGGCAAGTCACAAGAAGTTTGCTATCTCTTCTACCCTGGCCAGTTGTCTGTCTTCTGGGGGAACCCTCTGGATACAGTGAAGCAGCACAAGTCAGTGGCTCTGGTAGTCCATAGGAGGGAAAAGGTTACCGGCTCATAAACTGTGAGAGTCTTTCTCAAGCAGTGAGTGAGATCGGGCTGTGCTCTGTTTGCAAGTCACCCCTCACGCTCAGGGAGAGCCTAGTTAGTAGGAGAGGAATTGTATCGAAGCTGGTTATTTGTTGTACTGTGTGCGACAAGAAGGCGGTAATATCAGACTCTTATGCTCCTGATGCAAAGCAACTGAATGCCAGGTCTGTCATGGCTATGCAGGCTATAGGTCGAGGGCAAACCAGTCTACAGTCTTTCTGTGGACTGATGGACATACTTCCTCCAGTAGCGGCCCATTCATACAAGCAGCACAAGCACAGCTTGCTCAGCATTCTATGGAGATGGCCACAAGTAATATGTTGGCTGCTTCTGCACATCTCCATCACTTACACGGTGCCAAGTCCACTGATATCATCGATTTCGCTGTCACGGGACTTGGAGCAAGCGTGGCTTCACAGCAACACATGGAGTTGTGGCGGTCATTGCCTGGGAGACCGGTCAAGTACTTGACTTTGAGAGCAAGTCAAAGCACTGCTCAGTTGTGCATGAAGATGGTGTTGGATGAAGGTTCCAATGAGTTTGATGAAGGGTGGGGGGGCCCATCAGGCCTATTGTGAGTGCAACCATGCTGGATCATCGCCAGCCATGGAAATAAGTGCTGCATGTGATCTCTTCCGACGGTTTGAGAAAAGTCTTCACCTTCGGTACACCGAAGTTATTAGTGATGGAGATACCAAGACGGTGGGTAACCTCAATGCAGTGGTGAAGCCATACGGAAAGGATGTTACTATCAGCAAGCACGAGTGTGTGGGGCATGTGTGCAGAAGCGTGTGACAAAGCGCATCGAGGCCGTGAAGAAGGTGAGCAAATAATAAAATTTACAACCTTCAGGACAGACAGTATTATTATTTGGATTTGCTTATTTGAAGGATACCAACAGGGAAAAGAAAGCAGCCCGGGGTCTAGTAGCCAAACTGAAGAGCGATCTAAAAGTGGCTAAGGAGCAGGAGGAGAGCCAGGGGAAAGGTGGGAAGGGCAAGGGGAAGGCACGCAAGTCAAATGCAGTGACTGCTCTGGAGGCTCGGCTCACTGTGGCGGAGGGCAACGTCATCGAAAGGTTCCTGAAACCAGAGAACATAGCCAAACTCCAGGTTTGTATACAAAAACACATTACATATAATAATAATGTTACTAATAATTGTGTTTTCTGTTATAATTGCAGCGTTACTATGGCAATGCCATCCGTGCCCACCCATGTGACCTGGAGGGAATGAGTACTGCTTGCTGGGCAGTTTTTAACCACTCTATATCCACTGACGAAAATCCTCAGCACCATTATGGCCCAAAAGGCGCGGAGAGTTGGTGCAAGTTCCAACGCATACTGCACTCAATCAGGGCATTGCACCTTATACTCCAACAATTCCACTTGGCTATGCAGACTATGTGAAGCCAGTATTTGAGGGACTCTGTGATCAGAACTTGCTTGAGACGTGTCTTCTTGGTACAACCCAAAACAGAAATGAGAGTTTCAATAGTCTAATCTGGGCTCGTGCACCAAAGACGGAATATGCTACAAGGTCCACCTTTGAAGTTGCTGTCAGCCAGGCTGTGCTTGATCCTGGTCCTATTTGCACTGAATATCTGGCCAAAAAGGATCAGCATAGGATCAAGAAGGCACAGTTTTGTGTGACAACTCGGGCCAAAAAGCGTAGAATATCGAAGCGAGTATTCGATAAGCGCCCAGAAGGAGCACATATTGAGGAGGAAGTGATGACCTATGGTGCTGGTGAATTCTGAGTGCAGAGTCAGTGGGTTCTGCATCGAAGTTACCATCCAGAAAGGAAGATAGAGAACATAATAATGTCCTTTTTTTCCCCATTCAACTTCAAGAGCCGTCTAAAAATGAGTTATTTCAAGTTTATGTGCACATAACTGGGCCATGCTTTGTCCTATATAAACTTTTAATATATCACTGGAAAGCTCTTTTCACACTCTTTCATTTGAATGGACAGAATCTACTAAAAAATCTATGGGGGAGATATGGACCCTGATATGAACCCTGGAATGTTGCTAATCAAGTGCGAATTACTGACCTTTCTTAAAAATCCATTTTACAAGTTATGATGTTTCCATCCATTCAAAATGCATATCAGTGGGTTCTCTATGTGCTGTCAAAATTGTAAGTGGCTATGTTCAACAGGTGTTGAGCAAAGTGCAATAATGGGAAATCACCTTGGTGTGCACAACTCTGACCAGGATGGCACCAGGTCAAAACTAAATATACCATTGGAAAGCTCTCTCAATGGGCAGCATTTTGGTCCTAATTTCAACATCATAGTGTAGAGAACCAAAAAAATTATGACATAATTAAAAAATGTCTCAGAAATGGATCAGTCCTCCCTTAAACTTTGCCAAGTAGCTGAATGAGCAAAATTTTGTGTTAATTTTCCTTTGTTGAAAACACGAGCTGTTACACAAGCATTATCAAACAAGTACAGTTCCCAGTTGATGGCTTTAAAAGAGGAATTTATCAGCAGGTTTGCTGATTTCAAAGCAATTGAAGGACAGTTTGATTTGCCCAGCTCACCTTTTGCCTGTGACATTGAAACAGCTACTGAAGAACTCCAGATGAAACTGATTGATTTACAAGCCGACACTCCTTAAAGAGGATGTTTGAAAGTAAACCACTGGTCGAGTTTTATTCATCTCTGTACTCAGAAAAGTTTCAAAATCTGAAAAAATTTGCAAGAAAGATGTTTGTGTTGTTTTGCATAGCTTACATTTGTGAGCAGACTTTCTCTATAACGAAAGTTAACGAGTCAAGAAGAGGTCACTTCTCACTGACTCAAATCTTCAGTCAGTGTTAAGGATCAGCACAAGCAAATTGACACCTATTTTTAACAAACTGGTAAATGACTGCAGTCAAATGCATCATTCTCATTGACATTGTTCAGTTACATACTGAGTTACTTCCCCCCCCCCCCCCAAATAAATGTGTTTCATGTGAAGTTTCTACTAAAAAAATTGGCCCTTCTCTGAAAAGTTTGCCCTCCCCTGGTCTAGAAGCATCTCTTCCAGGCCTTCACTAGAAGCTCTTCTGCTGAGGAAGGCTTCACAGACACCAATGCTTAGTAAATACTGAATCCCGTCGCTCTTGAGAATGGGGAAGAGTGAAGTGGTGCGTAGCGTTTGCTGACCTCAATGGAGCAGATTCCTATTAACAATCGAAGGATCAATAGTGCATCACGATTACAATCTATTCTAATGTTATGCCAAGTGCTATTAGGCATATTAGACAACATCACTGCTTTCCAAGGTGACCATGAAGAGGAACCAGATACAGTGATCAGTCCGGTGATAACCCTTTTGTGACCATGTCTGTGCATTTACATGAAACAATGCATATAGCATCCATTCAATCAGTAAGTACTCTCCTGATGAATATCTGTCAACAGAAGACAATAAGGATATTTCTGCTTTGAAAGTAACCACATCTCCTCCATAAGTTCACCAACATATTCCCCTCTCCTCACCAACATGTATTCCCTCCTCCTCACCAACATGTATTCCCTCCTCCTCACCAACATGTATCCCCTCCTCCTCACCAACATGTATTCCCCTCCTCCTCACCAACATGTATTCCCTCCTCCTCACCAACATGTATCCCCTCCTCCTCACCAACATGTATTCCCCTCTCCTCACCAACATGTATTCCCTCCTCCTCACCAACATGTATTCCCTCCTCCTCACCAACATGTATTCCCTCCTCCTCACCAACATGTATCCCCTCCTCCTCACCAACATGTATCCCCTCCTCCTCACCAACATGTATTCCCTCCTCCTCACCAACATGTATTCCCTCCTCCTCACCAACATGTATTCCCCTCTCCTCACCAACCTGTATTCCCTCCTCCTCAACATGTATTCCCTCCTCCTCAACATGTATTCCCTCCTCCTCACCAACATGTATTCCCTCCTCCTCACCAACATGTATTCCCTCCTCCTCACCAACATGTATCCCCTCCTCCTCACCAACATGTATTCCCTCCTCCTCACCAACATGTATTCCCTCCTCCTCACCAACATGTATTCCCTCCTCCTCACCAACATGTATTCCCTCCTCCTCACGAACATGTATTCCCTCCTCCTCACCAACATGTATTCCCTCCTCCTCACCAACATGTATCCCCCCTCCTCAACATGTATTCCCTCCTCCTCACCAACATGTATCCCCTCCTCCTCACCAACATGTATTCCCTCCTCCTCACCAACATATTCCCCTCTCCTCACCAACATGTATTCCCCTCTCCTCACCAACATGTATTCCCTCCTCCTCACCAACATGTATTCCCTCCTCCTCACCAACATGTATTCCCTCCTCCTCACCAACATGTATTCCCTATCCCTCACCAACATGTATTCCCTCCTCCTCACCAACATGTATCCCCTCCTCCTCACCAACATGTATTCCCTCCTCCTCACCAACATGTATTCCCTCCTCCTCACCAACATGTATTCCCTCCTCCTCACCAACATGTATTCCCTCCTCCTCACCAACATGTATTCCCTCCTCCTCACCAACATGTATTCCCTCCTCCTCACCAACATGTATTCCCTCCTCCTCACCAACATGTATTCCCTCCTCCTCACCAACATGTATCCCCCCTCCTCAACATGTATTCCCTCCTCCTCACCAACATGTATCCCCTCCTCCTCACCAACATGTATTCCCTCCTCCTCACCAACATATTCCCCTCTCCTCACCAACATGTATTCCCCTCTCCTCACCAACATGTATTCCCTCCTCCTCACCAACATGTATTCCCTCCTCCTCACCAACATGTATTCCCTCCTCCTCACCAACATGTATTCCCTCCTCCTCACCAACATGTATTCCCTCCTCCCTCACCAACATGTATTCCCTCCTCCTCACCAACATGTATTCCCTCCTCCTCACCAACATGTATTCCCTCCTCCTCACCAACATGTATTCCCTCCTCCTCACCAACATGTATTCCCTCCTCCTCACCAACATGTATTCCCTCCTCCTCACCAACATGTATCCCCCCTCCTCAACATGTATTCCCTCCTCCTCACCAACATGTATCCCCTCCTCCTCACCAACATGTATTCCCTCCTCCTCACCAACATATTCCCCTCTCCTCACCAACATGTATTCCCTCCTCCTCACCAACATGTATTCCCTCCTCCTCACCAACATGTATTCCCTCCTCCTCACCAACATGTATTCCCTCCTCCTCACCAACATGTATTCCCTATCCCTCACCAACATGTATTCCCTCCTCCTCACCAACATGTATCCCCTCCTCCTCACCAACATGTATTCCCTCCTCCTCACCAACATGTATTCCCTCCTCCTCACCAACATGTATTCCCTCCTCCTCACCAACATGTATTCCCTCCTCCTCACCAACATGTATTCCCTACCCCTCACCAACATGTATTCCCTATCCCTCACCAACATGTATTCCCCCCTCCTCACCAACATGTATTCCCTCCTCCTCACCAACATGTATTCCCTCCTCCTCACCAACATGTATCCCCTCCTCCTCACCAACATGTATTCCCTCCTCCTCACCAACATGTATTCCCTATCCCTCACCAACATGTATTCCCCCCTCCTCACCAACATGTATTCCCTCCTCCTCACCAACATGTATCCCCTCCTCCTCACCAACATGTATTCCCCTCTCCTCACCAACATGTATTCCCTCCTCCTCACCAACATGTATTCCCTACCCCTCACCAACATGTATTCCCTCCTCCTCACCAACATGTATCCCCTCCTCCTCACCAACATGTATTCCCTCCTCCTCACCAACATGTATTCCCTCCTCCTCACCAACATGTATTCCCTATCCCTCACCAACATGTATTCCCCCCTCCTCACCAACATGTATTCCCTCCTCCTCACCAACATGTATCCCCTCCTCCTCACCAACATGTATTCCCCTCTCCTCACCAACATGTATTCCCTCCTCCTCACCAACATGTATTCCCTCCTCCTCACCAACATGTATCCCCTCCTCCTCACCAACATGTATTCCCTCCTCCTCACCAACATGTATTCCCTCCTCCTCACCAACATGTATTCCCTCCTCCTCACCAACATGTATTCCCTCCTCCTCACCAACATGTATTCCCTACCCCTCACCAACATGTATTCCCTATCCCTCACCAACATGTATTCCCCCCTCCTCACCAACATGTATTCCCTCCTCCTCACCAACATGTATCCCCTCCTCCTCACCAACATGTATTCCCCTCTCCGCACCAACATGTATTCCCTCCTCCTCACCAACATGTATTCCCTCCTCCTCACCAAAGGGTATCCCTTCCTCCTTATCGACGTGTTCTCCTACAAGAATATCAATTGCTCTATATTAAGCGGCTAGCATCGTCACCATCGATAAAGCAGGAAAAAAGTAAGAATTCAGTGGCCATATAGCACTTGTTGAAGATAGCAAATAATTTAGGATACACTTGGAAAGATTAATTCATTACTAGCCGTACTACAGCGTAGAAGATCAGAATACCAGCAGCAAACAGATCAAAATGAGCCACGATCTTAGCCTAGACACCAGCTAGCTAGATAAGCCAACATATAGTGCATTGCTTACTAATAACGTCACCATGCTAGTTAGCACATCAACAATGCTTACCTGACAATCCCTTGAGCAATAATGAAGGAAACCACGATTGTTGCTGTTACTTGCCACATGACTTCAAGCGCACATGTGCAATTTCAATGGTTGGCCCTAAAGAGATGATCACTAATTCCTAGATAAACTAATGCTGATAGTACTCTGACATGCTGAGACAAGTACAATTTAGGTCACATTATCCGGCCCCTCAGTTCTGATGCATAGAAATCACTATGGCAACGCCATATCAGACGGTAATTCCAATAAATTCATCTCATCACTGGGACACAAATAATAAATTTGAGGAATTTTTTAAAATATATATATATTTTTTAAAGCACGAGTAAAAATCAATACTGCTAGTAACATCACTCATGACTACTCTGCCTTATCCAGCCTGATTATGGCAATTATAATAATACTCTTTCAAATCCTTCCTCATTCCTAAGAAATTCAGAAATATAAGTGTGTGCTTCTGACGGTATGGAAATATCCATATGTTTTAACCAGAGAATAACTTTAGCTATTAAGCAATATTTATTGTAAGCCAATTATTTTTTAAATTTGGTGTGCGCTATTAAATTTGTAGAAGTTTGCAATGACACACTCAAGGAAAGCATTATGAATAACCACCACAATAGCCTCCACACTCCCAATCACAAGTTTTATGCCAAGCAATAGCACACAGAGGTTTAGCTGAACAGGGCGTGGCCAAGTTCGAGAGAATGTTGCTGCCGGGATTTTATATTGCAAAGAAATGAATGGTTCATTCATCACGGCTCTCAAGGTGCTATATAATGCTAGACCACTGCTTCACTTTGGTGTGGGGACTGCCAATTCTCGTGAAGTAGCCGAGTACAAGGCCTTCCTAGTGGTACCCACACATAAAATAGAGCACACCTAATAAAAATACTACGGCTACAAATAACTGCATTGCTAAGTCAGCATTGTACAGCACAAAAGTCTGGAATATTTACAGATTGACCACCAAACTCTACACACGATTAACAATATATATATGAACCACGCAAGCCACACACGATTATTTAACAAGCACACCCCCAGGAAAGTTAATATCGTATATGTTAGAAAACTTCAAATGAATGGGGAAAAAACAGCCAACAATCACAACTTCCATATTTGGACATTTAATTACAGCAAGTGAACTCGGTCTTTTAAAATACGAGCGAACAGAACACAGCAGTAGAAATCTTTCATATGATTTGCACTTGTGCTGATTTTAACTGAATTACTATTTACATGACAAAAACTAACCTTTTTAAAAAAGTTAATTGCATCAACACAACTATACTTTACTCCTCCAGATCCCAACATATGTCGCAAGAATCAACATAATAAATGCACTTTTATGAGCATGCTCAGTTTATCATACAACTTCCACCAGTTTCACACACTTCCAAACTTTTTATTTTGCACTCTGGTTTACTACCATAGAGGAGGTTGAAGGGCATATGCTTATGCTTGCAGAGTCTTTGGAGGTTGAAGGCATGCTTGCAGGATTTATAAAGATGATACAGTTCGAAAATGTTTACTGTCAAAATACTTGACCTTGACCAACATTTGAAATTGGCAGTGTTCAATACTGACCAGCCATTTTAGCTGGCAAGTTTTGACTGCCAATATGTCAAATTCAATCTCCTCAAAACATTTCAGACTCTATGACTTATCACTAGTTGCTTTAGAAAGCTTCTTTTCAAAGTCACATCACTTTGGTCATTCACAGCCACATACTTCGTCCACCAAGACATGAAAAATACTGGAAAAACAACATATTTGTGTTTTAAAGTCACTCGCTCCACACTTCCTGGCCTTACCCACCCCAGTGACAGAAACTACTGGTAAGTTCCCATCCTCGCTACAATCAGCAGATAAGGTAAAGCTAAAGCTAAATAGAAGTCTCTCTACTAGAAAAATTGTTGTCAGCTTGTCCATCCAGTTATAACCAAGAACTACAGGTTGCACTGAAAAATAAAGACCAGACTTGGAATTACCTAGTCCAGAAGATGGCTGTTAGCCATGTTCCAGTTCAAGGAGATGGCTGCTATCCATGTTCCAGGTCCAGGAGATGGCTGTTAGCAATGTTCCAGTTCAAGGAGATGGCTGCTGTCCATGTTCCAGTTCAAGGAGATGGCTGCTATCCATGTTCCAGGTCCAGGAGATGGCTGTTAGCCATGTTCCAGGTCCAGGAGATGGCTATTATCCATGTTCCAGGTCCAGGAGATGGCTATTATCCATGTCCCAGGTCCAGGAGAAGGCTATTATCCATGTCCCAGGTCCAGGAGATGGCTATTATCCATGTTCCAGGTCCAGGAGATGGCTATTATCCATGTTCCAGGTCCAGGAGATGGCTATTATCCATGTTCCAGGTCCAGGAGATGGCTATTATCCATGTTCCAGGTCCAGGAGATGGCTATTATCCATGTTCCAGGTCCAGGAGATGGCTATTATCCATGTTCCAGGTCCAGGAGAAGGCTATTATCCATGTCCCAGGTCCAGGAGAAGGCTATTATCCATGTCCCATGTCCAGGAGATGGCTATTATCCATGTTCCAGGTCCAGGAGATGGCTATTATCCATGTCCCATGTCCAGGAGATGGCTATTATCCATGTTCCAGGTCCAGGAGATGGCTATTATCCATGTCCCAGGTCCAGGAGATGGCTATTATCCATGTCCCAGGTCCAGGAGAAGGCTATTATCCATGACCCAGGTCCAGGAGATGGCTATTATCCATGTTCCAGGTCCAGGAGATGGCTATTATCCATGTTCCAGGTCCAGGAGAAGCCTGTTTTCCATGTTTCAAGTTTTTGTCACAATTATAGGGAAATAAAACATCTCATTTGGCATTCGGTTTTACTCTTCCGCTAACATGAAAATTCTCTAGTTACGCAAAGCTTACAACTGAGTACTCCACAATCTACGATGGTGGGCAGCATATCCAAGAACAAGTGTCACGAAGCCCAGAATTCTAGGGCGTGCCATAAGCAGGAAGATAGGCAAATGTAAATGCAAAGTTAAAGAAGACATTCAGATTGAAGCCATGACAATCATTATGTGCACAAGTCATAATTGAGCTCACTGTTGAACACGATTTTTAGCTTGGAGGGAGGGAGGACACACCTAAGTTTGGTATTGATATAGAGAATTGCTTTATCATGGAGCCAATGATATCTGGGAGCATGCTCACCCCTACTACATTCCCCTACTAGATCCCCCCCCCCCCCCCCCCCCCCCAAATAGATGCTCTGAGGCATTCAGGAGATATTTAAAACCAAAGAAAAACAAATTTCTCTTTAATTTAGTTACTACAACTGTTACTGTACTCTATTTGTGAAAATTCTTGGGCGAGGAAATATCTTTGGGGGAAAATCCTAGTCTCTCTCCCCCCCCCCCCCCCCTCCCCACCAGTATGAAATGAAGCTATTTTAAATATATATATATAAATCTAAATGGAATATTCGGCATATCATGTGCTTGATTTTTAAAAAAGAGGTAAAAATCCTGCATCATGGTCATACCACGTCACTAACACAACTAATCTTTATAATCACAGTACCAAGTCCAATAAGCATATAGCACCACATAATACAAGGTCATATCTCTTGTGTAGTGAGCTGGGCAAGAGATACAGGTCTTCAATTGAATGTCTGGAGTGGCTCACACATTCAATACAAGCACTAACTTTATCAACTACCCTGTTAATTAATAATTTAGTTATTCTGTTGACCTTGGGAGAGGCCATCACTAAGTACATATAAATATATAACTAGTGACAATGATGAAATGAATTAATTTAATTCATGGAGTACAAAGAACAATTTAAATAAATAAATAAGAGATTGCAACAATAAACCTACTCTTTCATCAGCTTTGCTCCTCCATTCTGCAATCCACTCTTCAGTCCCTTTAATGCCTTCAATCATACTCAATAATCTTCCTTTATTACCACGATTACTACATTTTTTTTCCAATACCATGGATGAATGGTAGAAAATTATTTTACATTCCCCAACTTAACTACAATTAAAATAACTCACCTTAAAGACTTTGAATAGGTGGTCTATCCCATGTCTGTCGCACCTAGACAACAAAAGTATCCTTGTGGCACCCCTTGGATACAGCTACCACAGCATGCCTGAAACACATATCGTATTGCTCTATAATTTACTTCAGTGCTACAATTATAAGCATTAGCGACAGCGATGTAAGAAGATCCACTCACGAAACACAATAGGCAGCCCAGAATTATCAAACCTTGTGCAGAGCTTGCACGCATGCGCGCATATAAACGCCCACATCCCGACTTCAGTATAATTGTTATTTCTCCGTAGTTGACACCTGCGAGTGTGTGAGCAGGTAAAGATGGTTCTTGATCTCATTTTATTCCGTGCTGACCAAGGGGGAGATCCAGATAAAATAAGGGAACTGCAGAAGAAGAGGTTTAAAGATGTGGCCCATGTGGAGAAGGTTATCGAAGCTGATACCAGGTGGAGGAAGTGTGAGTACTGAACTGAAAAAAGAGAATCCCAGGCACTGTAATAGGCAATGAATATCGTTGTAACTGGTTATATCTAATGTGTGGGTGGCTGCTCTCACTAGCCAAGCTCTTATAATACACATGCACGGTCAAATACCATATTGAATTTTGTTCTTGTCTAGGCTGCATTACAATGGTGTGCCAAAGTGTATGGACACATACCTCCCAGATTTGGTTTTCAATTTCCTTTAAATTTTGCAACAAAATGCACCGCAAATCGAGGGCCATAGACCTGACCCTCTTTTACTGTGTATGTGCATGTTAGTAAGTATGGCTAGCAAGACTAGTGAGTGCCTGGTGGTGGGTGCCTATGCACTTCCATTCAGTGAGATCCTAGCTTGTGGGTGTTACGACTATGCACTGGCTTTGTAGGAAGCCTAGCTATTGTGGTGTCCGTTTTTATTATGAGTGGCCACGTTTTTATTATGAGTGGCCACGTGCATGCCACGCTAATGTTGTGTAAGGTAACCTGGTCATGTTCAGCTGAGCAGACAACCTGTATTAGAGAAACTTCTCAACTAATTTGCTGGTAGGACATTTACTTTGCTTGTCCATAACTGGCCCTTCCCTCTCCACATATTCCCACTCCTAATATTTACGATTCCACAATGGCTTCCAATGTTTCCACCTTGTATGTGTATATCTGATGAATATTCATGGTTTTTATTACGCTGACGTCGTCGTAGCCACAAGGCTTTGAATTTTTACAGCCTCAGTAATTATTGGCGAATCAAAGGAAGAAGGAAATGGTGTGTTTAAAATAGAATACCATATTTCCTTGAATGGTTACTATGGATACAGGTGTCCTAACCAATTGAAGATGTACATTGGAGGATTGATCTCAATCCCCTGATAGCTGGCTTGAACTGGGCACTGGGCATGCACTTTGCTTTGAGCTGGCTGCCCAGCAAATGCATGCACAAAAGTGATCATAATAAGTGCAGGGGCCAAACAAAGTTATAAGCAGAGTTTGAAAGTCCTCTTCTATTGTAGTTTTTTCTTCATTTTTTCCTAGTTCTTGGTCATTGTCGAGAGGGTCGCTAGACTTTCTAGCTTGGAGGTAACCTTGTAATTTCTAGTTTTACTTCAGCTGCCTCCTCTCCCAGCTTTAGACTGAATGTCACCA
>CBDHDV010000012.1:0-100000 GCA_965261175.1 Rubritalea sp.
TTCTCACATTCCACTAAAATTCTTCCCAGACAAAAATGAGAACTTTTGTTGTTTTTCTTCTACTTGTGTTTATGCTTTTGTTGTTTTTCTTCTACTTGTGTTTATGCTTTTGTTGTTTTTCTTCTACTTGTGTTTATGCTTTTGTTGTTTTTCTTCTACTTGTGTTTATGCTTTTGTTGTTTATCTTCTACTTGTGTTTATGCTTTTGTTGTTTATCTTCTACTTGTGTTTATGCTTTTGTTGTTGTTCTTCTACTTGTGTTTATGCTTTTGTTGTTCTTCTACTTGTGTTTATGCTTTTGTTGTTCTTCTACTTGTGTTTATGCTTTTGTTGTTTTTCTTCTACTTGTGTTTATGCTTTTGTTGTTTTTCTTCTACTTGTGTTTATGCTTTTGTTGTTGTTCTTCTACTTGTGTTTATGCTTTTGTTGTTCTTCTACTTGTGTTTATGCTTTTGTTGTTCTTCTACTTGTGTTTATGCTTTTGTTGTTTTTCTTCTACTTGTGTTTATGCTTTTGTTGTTTTTCTTCTACTTGTGTTTATGCTTTTGTTGTTGTTCTTCTACTTGTGTTTATGCTTTTGTTGTTCTTCTACTTGTGTTTATGCTTTTGTTGTTCTTCTACTTGTGTTTATGCTTTTGTTGTTGTTCTTCTACTTGTGTTTATGCTTTTGTTGTTGTTCTTCTACTTGTGTTTATGCTTTTGTTGTTTTTCTTCTACTTGTGTTTATGCTTTTGTTGTTTTTCTTCTACTTGTGTTTATGCTTTTGTTGTTTTTCTTCTACTTGTGTTTATGCTTTTTTTCTTCTACTTGTGTTTATGCTTTTGTTGTTCTACTTGTGTTTATGCTTTTGTTGTTTTTCTTCTACTTGTGTTTATGCTTTTGTTGTTTTTCTTCTACTTGTGTTTATGCTTTTGTTGTTTTTCTTCTACTTGTGTTTATGCTTTTGTTGTTTTTCTTCTACTTGTTTATGCTTTTGTTGTTTTTCTTCTACTTGTGTTTATGCTTTTGTTGTTTTTCTTCCACTTGTGTTTATGCTTTTGTTGTTTTTCTTCCACTTGTGTTTATGCTTTTGTTGTTTTTCTTCTACTTGTGTTTATGCTTTTGTTGTTGTTTTACTTGTGTTTATGCTTTTGTTGTTGTTCTTCTACTTGTGTTTATGCTTTTGTTGTTATACTTGTGTTTATGCTTTTGTTGTTTTTCTTCTACTTGTGTTTATGCTTTTGTTGTTTTTCTTCTACTTGTGTTTATGCTTTTGTTGTTTTTCTTCTACTTGTGTTTATGCTTTTGTTGTTTTTCTTCTACTTGTGTTTATGCTTTTGTTGTTTATCTTCTACTTGTGTTTATGCTTTTGTTGTTTATCTTCTACTTGTGTTTATGCTTTTGTTGTTGTTCTTCTACTTGTGTTTATGCTTTTGTTGTTCTTCTACTTGTGTTTATGCTTTTGTTGTTTTTCTTCTTGTGTTTATGCTTTTGTTGTTTTTCTTCTACTTGTGTTTATGCTTTTGTTGTTTTTCTTCTACTTGTGTTTATGCTTTTGTTGTTGTTCTTCTACTTGTGTTTATGCTTTTGTTGTTCTTCTACTTGTGTTTATGCTTTTGTTGTTTTTCTTCTACTTGTGTTTATGCTTTTGTTTTTCTTCTACTTGTGTTTATGCTTTTGTTGTTTTTCTTCTACTTGTGTTTATGCTTTTGTTGTTGTTCTTCTACTTGTGTTTATGCTTTTGTTGTTCTTCTACTTGTGTTTATGCTTTTGTTGTTTTTCTTCTACTTGTGTTTATGCTTTTGTTGTTTTTCTTCTACTTGTGTTTATGCTTTTGTTGTTTTTCTTCTACTTGTGTTTATGCTTTTGTTGTTAGTAGTGAACTTCAGTACATATGGCTAGGCACCAATCAACTACCCAGGTGAATTGAATTAATTCCTTAATTCTTATCGTTTGCCTTTCTGTCGTGAACTATCCTCATGGGAATTGTACCTATCCTCATGGAAGTGTACCTATCCTCATGGAAGTGTATCTATCCTCATGGAAGTGTACCTATCCTCATGGAAGTATACCTATCCTCATGGAAGTGTACCTATCCTCATGGAAGTGTACCTATCCTCATGGAAGTGTACCTATCCTCATGGAAGTGTACCTATCCTCATGGGAATTGTACCTATCCTCATGAAGTGTACCTATCGTCATGGGTATGTAATAAATGCCTTGACTGTCTTGTGACTACCTATCCTCATGGGAATTGTACCTATCCTCATGGGATTGTACCTATCCTCATGGAAGTGTACCTATCCTCATGGAAGTGTACCTATCCTCATGGAAGTGTACCTATCCTCATGGAAGTGTACCTATCCTCATGGAAGTGTACCTATCCTCATGGCAGTGTACCTATCCTCATGGAAGTGTACCTATCCTCATGGAAGTGTACCTATCCTCATGGAAGTGTACCTATCCTCATGGAAGTGTACCTATCCTCATGGAAGTGTACCTATCCTCATGGAAGTGTACCTATCCTCATGGGAGTGTACCTATCCTCATGGAAGTGTACCTATCCTCATGGAAGTGTACCTATCCTCATGGAAGTGTACCTATCCTCATGGGAATTGTACCTATCGTCATGGGTATGTAACAAATGCCTTGACTGTGTCTTGTGACACCTATCCTCAAGGAAGTGTACCTATCCTCATGGGTATGTAACAAATGCCTTGACTGTCTTGTGACTACCTATCCTCATGGGAATTGTACCTATCCTCATGGAAGTGTACCTATCATCATGGGTATGTAACAAATGTCTTGACTGTCTTGTGACTACCTATCCTCATGGAAGTGTACCTATCCTCATGGGTATGTAACAATGTCTTGACTGTCTTGTGACTACCTATCCTCATGGAGGTGTACCTATCATCATGGGTATGTAACAATGTCTTGACTGTCTTGTGACTACCTATCGTCATGGAAGTGTACCTATCCTCATGGGTATGTAACAAATGCCTTGGCTGTCTTGTGAATGGTACCCACCCGTATCTGTTTTTGATTCAACTAATTATATTAAATTTTTTCTTCCTTTCTTTTTTCCCTTGTAGGCTGAGAGCATGAAGGAACCAGACCGGTATATTGTGGACCAGATGGTGTCCTGTCTGAGGCAGCTTCCTCTCCCCCCTGATTGTGCTAACACAGAATACAGAGCATTGCTCCCTCTACAAATGAACAGTGTATTCTCTCACATGGCTGACTATGTATCTACATGATAAATTATGCACATTATATATATATATATAAACAATGTGTCATTGTTGTCTGTGTTTTTATGGTGCTCTACACAATTTTTTTTTGTATTTCTTTTGAGACCACCTTTAACATTGAAGCAGTCTCTAAAAGGAGGTGGTCTGTAACTTGCAAGCACACACACCCCACCATCCATGATGCAGCTCTCCATTGCGAGGACCATTCCATCATCAAGCACGTACTGGTTCTGTACTTGCTGTTGTAATAGGCGTGCTGTATATAGCAAGGTGTGGTGCTTGTGGTTAAATAAGTAGTTAAGATTATGCTAGTTAGCAGGTGGACAGGAAGTGGTCAGTGGACCGAGTAATTTTGTATGGCAAGTGCATTTATTCTGGAGGTGGTCTTGGCAGGAGGAGTTTCTCCAAGAATGTTACCTAGTGGGTGTAGTTGATCCTACACAAGTCTGTCAGCAAGAGCGGAATGTGCCATTTGTGTAGTATACTGGGCAACAAGGGATTGGGCGACAAGGAATTCTTTGAGTGGGAAAGGGGGCGTTGATTTTGGTGATGGTGGAATGATTATATATGTATGACTTGAACACAGCGGTGATGTGTCCAATTCTAATTATTTCATTATATGATCAATAGCTGAATTTCTGCGTATCTTAGTCAATTTTTTATTATCTCGGGAATATAAGCAAAAAAAAAAACCTGATTCAGACCCTATATACTTCATGGCTTCTTTATATGAACCAAGGCATGACGAGCAAATGTATCGAACTTACTATTCCAAAACAAACGTGAAAACCATTTTAATTAACTATAAATATAAAAAGAAGAAAGGAAACCAGATGACTTATGTAGTCCATCGATGTACCTTATCAACATGTAGCATCCCACACGAGAACATGGCCGTTCTTCCAGGAGACAATGGAAGTCCCGTCATTGCTTGCCATCTAAGCAAGAAATGCCTGAAGGCTCCAGAGAGGGATATTGAACTGAGAGGTCTGTTTACTGATGACTATACTCCTGTCAAGTCGGCAACCAAACAAATGCCTGAAGGCTCCAGAGAGGGATATTGAACTGAGAGGTCTGTTTACTGATGACTATACTCCTGTCAAGTCGGCAACCAAACATGCCTGAAGGCTCCAGAGAGGGATATTGAACTGAGAGGTCTGTTTACTGATGACTATACTCCTGTCAAGTCGGCAACCAAACAAATGCCTGAAGGCTCCAGAGAGGGATATTGAACTGAGAGGTCTGTTTACTGATGACTACTCCTGTCAAGTCGGCAACCAAACAAATGCCTGAAGGCTCCAGAGAGGGATATTGAACTGAGAGGTCTGTTTACTGATCTGTTTACTGATGACTATACTCCTGTCAAGTCGGCAACCAAACATCAGATATTTTGATAGATGACCAGCTATGGTCTTGGTATTACAGTTACCCAGGAGCAAGAACTCCACAAACAACTAAACACCGGTCATTTGAAGTGTGGAGAAAGTAAGCAAAAGCATGTTGGAGGAGATGGTGAAAATGTTGTGTATTGGTTGGTAAAGTTGTAAAAAAAAAAAGGAGTTATTATACAAAAGGTTATAACTCGATTTCTCTCCACTGGTCTCCTCATCTCCCCTTGAACAGCTGGACACTACTTGCACTTTTAATTTATTAGTTCAGACTCATTAGTGTTAGTATTTGAAGTTATGAGGTGGCCTAACGTGCTCAACATCAATGACCAAATTATCAGCTTACGTCATCGATTTAGTCATCGATTTACCCGTTGACACTTTACAAGGGTTGGTTTGGTCCGCCAGAATTGGCGGTCATCACACTCGCGAAGAATGGAATCTAATTATACGTCAGGAATTTTGGCGGGGACGACCAACAGCCCGATCTCTGTTTTTGAGTAGACGGCTGAATCATAAGCTCTTGGTCGGTTAGAATAATACAATAAGATTCTGTTGTCAACGGATAGTTGATTACCCATGTCCATATTTCACGACGAAGTTGAGATAGAGGACTTCGAATATGATGAAGAATCTGACACGTACTACTATCCTTGCCCTTGTGGTGACCAATTCCAGATAACCTTGGTGAGAGACTCTTTTTGGGGTCCGACATGTCAGTCAGGAGTTATGAATATGTATATTCTGTGCAGGAGGACTTGGAGAATGGCGAGGATGTTGCTGAATGCCCCAGCTGTTCTCTGATAGTGAAGGTTATCTATGATCCTGTATGTACAAATATCCTAGTCTCACATAGTTGACCCATTGTGGGAAGGGAAGAAGGTCTAGAAACACTACTATACTAAATCTGTTCTGTTGGCACTAGAATTTGTTAGCACTAGAATTTGTTGGCACTAGAATTTGTTAGCACTAGAATTTGTTGGCACTAGAATTTGTTAGCATTAGAATTGAGGCAGTGATCAGTATGCACTTGTGTGGTCTATGCAGGTGTGCATCCTTATGGCGTGTCTGTGTCGCTCCAATTCATGTGGATTAGATATAGTTTCTTTTCTGTCTCTTGTTCTGGAAGAGAGGTCCTCTTCACAACTGAAACAGAACATGCAGTCGGCCATCTTTTGGGGTCTGGCCATTCCACCAAATTAATTAGTTCTTTACACTTGGCACAATGGCAGGTGGCAGTCCATAGTAACATAAATATACACACTATTGCATTCTGCCATGTAGAAGTCCAAAGTTTTATGCATTTTTGCGTTAAGGGCTAAACAAAGGCCCCTTAGGCATAGCAAATTTGTAGAAGCTTAGCCCTTTCCTGGATGTAAGCGTGTCATATGACGCATGAGCAAACTAACTTCGCAAAAAGATTTATTACAGATCAACCGTTGCAGCTACACCCGTACTCATTATATCAGCGCATTCCCAGAGAGTTGCTCTAGCTCTGGATTTAATATTTTCGACGTACTACTTAGGTAACTAAGGTAACCGTGACGTCAAACTTGAACAAAAAATGGATTCCAAGTTCACTGTGAGCGATATTTTGTCAATGTGCTACAACAGCGATTTTGGTCTCTCTGAGAACGAATCCATTTGCGATGATGGAGAAGATGTCCATGCCTACCTTGGACAAAGAGTTGTAGCTCCTGAAGAAGTAGCAGCTCTGAGTAGAGCTGTCATTTCTGAGCCTATAGTTAGTGGTAGCCGTAGTGCCTTCGTAGAAGCGCCTTTTGTCGATGATAATGTCTCTACAGATGCTGAGGAGAACCAAGAACAGTCCCAAGGTGAGTAGTAAGTGTAGACATAAAATAGAACTTGTAAAAAATATGATGCAATAGTTGTTTTTGAACTTTTTCCCCCCTGTGTTGTTCCTGGGTAGTTCCTTGGTTTTGAGATTACTAAGAACCAGGGTTTGACTTTGATTATAGGGTTATCAATAGGACATGGAGAAGTATATGGTGAGGCTATAGATATAGCAGGACACTGACAGAGAGGGAGATATGGGTAGTGGTGCAGCTAGGCCTAGCTGTCCATGACTGAAAGTAATTGCAGCTTTCTCCTTTCATAGATGCCGGTGAAGCATATGATGCTGATATAGAGGTCCAGAGTAGTGTGGCTGCTGCACCCGCTCATCCTTCTATGTCAATGGTATTCCCTCCAAGCCTTTCGTCATCTCAGTATGTGGTATCCCCTCCAGGCCCTTCTATATCATATTGTGTGACTATGGCATCTCCCACTACCTCTCATCCATTTATTTCTTCTGAGGAATCCTCAGAGGATGAGTTTTGTATCACACCTACATTTCATACAATTCAAGGGCATGGTCATGGACAGAGAAGGAAGCTTCCTAGATGCCAGCATAGACCTAGAAATACTGGTAGATCTCGAGGCAGAGCTCGTAGTAGAAGTAGAGGCATGGGAGGGAGACATGGTGGGCATGCTTCACTTTCTGCTGCTGGTTCATCTGCTTCAGCTCTAGGTCCATCAAGTGTTAGGTCTACTGGCGTTGATGTTCCTGTAGGTGCATGGAAAAGAATAGAACCATCAAGCCTTTGCCATGTACACACAGACACCCCTGGACCTACGTCCATATTAGTTACATCAGAGAGTACTCCTCTCCAAATCTTCTCGCGTTTTTTCACTGATGAAGTTTGGGAACTACTGGTCCTTGAGACTAATCGCTTTGCTGCCTCGGTTTGTGGAACTACTCCCAGAGCTCGTCCCTGGATTGATGTTTCTCAGCAGGAAATGAGAGCATTTTTTGGTGTGCTCATTTACATGGGTGTATGCAGGCTACCCCGATTAGGCCTCTATTGGACAACCAAGTTTCCCCTAGCTGTCCATGGAGTTGCTGATGTCATGAGAATCAATGGTTTTCAGCAGCTATTTAGATGTTTACAACTAGCTGACAACTCTGCCCAGATTCCTGTTGGTCAGCCTGGACATGACCGTTTGTTCAAAGTTAGAGGCCTCCTCGACTTACTTTTTCCTAAGTTTGAGTCTGAGTATCATATCCATCAGGAGTGTACGATTGACGAGGCCATGATCCCATTCAAAGGTAGGCTAGCTTTCAAGCAATATATGAAAGCTAAGCCTACCAAATGGGGCATCAAGGTCTTTGTTCTTGCTGATGCCACCAATGGCTACATCAGGACATTCCAGATATATACTGGGAAGTCTCTTGAAGATGGCAATAGTAGTGTAGGTTTATGTACTAAAGTAGTATTAGATCTTATGTCTGGATTGGAAGGCAGTGGTTTACACTTGTATACGGATAATTATTATACTTCACCCTCCCTCTATTTACATCTATATAACCGTGGCATCAACGCATGTGGAACAGCCCGTCCAAACCGGATAGGATTTCCTAAAGAATTGCTGACAAAGGCTACAAACACCAACCGTGGGTTCGTGGACTTTCTTTCAAATGGTCCTCTGCTTGCAACTATTTGGGTGGACAAGAGGAGTATATATTTCTTGTCCACCATTCATGTGGCGGAGCCTCCACTTGGGTCCACATGCACAGTCAAGAGGCGCACAACTACTGGTGCCCAGGAAGACGAGCCTTGCCCTCCCTGTTTACCTGATTACCAGTGCTTCATGAGGAGAGTAGATCGCAATGATCAAATGCAGCAGTATTACAATCTAGGGAGACGTAGTATAAAGTGGTGGAAGCGTATTTTTTATTACTTAGTTGAATCTACTATATTGAATAGTTTCATCATGGAGTCACATGTTAGGACAGCTGATCACACACACATTTCAACCAGGAGAGACTACCTCACCTTTCGCCTTGTGCTTGCCAGTGAGCTCATAGGCACATTTACTTCTAGGAAGCGCTTAGGATGACCTCGAAGTGATGAGCATGCCGAGCGTACCCGCCTGAACCATAACCTTGACCACTATCCTCGTACAGTGGCCAAGACCAGGCGTTGTGTTGTGTGTGAGGGTACAAGGTGAAGGAAGCAGCTTCCAGAGCGTGGCAACAGACATAAATCACGGACTTGTGCTCGACCTGCCAAGTCCACCTCTGCACTGACGACGAGCGTAGGTGTTTTGAAAAATATCATACGCATGTGGATTACTGCACCTGCCTTGTTAGAAAGAAATATATTTTCCTTTGTAAAATAACTGCTATGTGCATTGCATACATCTTTCATAGAGTAGTGTTTGTCTCTTTCTGTATAGTAGTTTACACCTAAACATTGGCTGTGTGGTTAGCTAATATTATATGTATATGTAATATAAGCATTTATATCATATTTTTGCTGAATTCAGTATTATATTTATATATATCCATATAACAAACTGTAACATGTAGCATATCTTTGTATATAAAAGACGGTACAAAATGGTGTTAACACATATGATATTCATGGAACTGTGGTTTGTTGCTTAGCAACCACGAGTGGGTGCAAAATGATCCACAAAGTAGGGGCTTTCTCATAGACTATGGTTGCTAGGTACTTCATTGCTTTTCTGAAAAGATATGGTTTTTTTTCTGGAAAAAAAAATCTTGTATAAAGTTATCCATGAAAGGGTTAACCGATTGACCGCCTTAAGTGCCTACAGGTAAAGAACTGGGTTTGGAGTTAAAAAAAAAAAATTTAACCTGCCCATGCCAGTGGAATGCTGTATCGGTTACTTCCAGTTGAACAAGGTGAGCGAGAAAAAGTGGGGGGGGGGAGGATGCAGGGGGGAGGAAGGAAAAAAAGGATGATTGAAACTGCTGTCATGAGTAGTCTCTTCCTGGCCTTTGCTGCTGTTTCTGGAAAGCCCTTTTTGGGTTAAAAACCTGCACACCTATATGCATGACTTGCACTCTGAATCCTGGGAAAAGGAGTCACTCCAGATGAATGTCTTTGCCGAAGTTTTGCGATGTAGCTTTTGTTTTCTTACTTCAATGAAGCTGATGTGTCACTATTCGGTGTATGTATGAAGAATAAAAAACTGATTACAAACTCACCTTTCTGTCACAAGACACTAGCAATTCTCATGATCACTGAGCATGTGCAATGATAATTGAATGCGGGCGAAAATAGAGACCAGATGAGAAACTACTAACTGATTTAGAGTGACCTTACATTGGCTACACACTTGTCCTATGTTAAGTCGGTTCCTTCACTTCCATCCATTTAGAGCAGCTATTCATTTGCAGAACAAATTTAGTATGCTAATATTTCCAGATCCTTTGCTGGAAGGGAACGGATGACAATTCTAATGACTAATCATTACCTGCATGAGTAAAGGTTTGATCTTAGTAAGAATTTGGACCTTGAAATCTCGTTCCAGGGATGGAATGTATAACTGGATATAATTCTAAAGATGGCATGTTATGTATCAGGGACTAGTGAATCCAGGGTCTGCTTCCTACAGCAATTTTTCATGCTATGAGACTCGGTATTTTGCAGCCAAAGTTAAATGGTTAAGAACTCTCGCAGTACTAAAACGAGTCAGTAGCTCTTCTGAGGACCGTGGTACGGTAAAGGTTGGTTCATAATATGAAGCTTGCAGAACGTATTTATCATATAGTCATTGTATCGTATTGTGAACCAGATATGATATGATGGCACGATAAGATTCGATGGAGTACATCTACTTCTATTCCAGTGTTGAGCATTGAGCGTCTGACCAATCAGAGTTTAACACATGAACTGCAGCATCAGCTATTTAGCTTCAAGTAAAAAAAAGTTATGGATTTTGTGGATGTAAACAAGCTCATTGGAGGCTTGAAGACCTCCCCCAGCTTGTGGCAAGTATCTGCTATAGCATGCATGGCAAGAAAGACACTGCCAGGAAACAAGTTGTAAGTTCGGTTGAAAGTGTTACATAGCTAGCCGGTAGTTTTCTAGAAGATTAGCCAGTTAGTAGTTTTTCTACCACTTGTAATGTTGTAGCTAGCTAGCTACCTAGTTATTAGCAGTGTAGCTAGCTAGCTACCTGTTATTAATGGTGTAGCTAGCTAGCTATTAGCAGTGTAGCTAGCCAGTTACCTAGTTATTAGTGGTGTTGCTAGCTAGCTAGTTATTAGTGGTGTAGTTAGCTAGTTATTAGCGGTATAGCTAACTAGCTACCTAGTTATTAGCAGTGTAGCTAGCTAGTTGCCTAGTTATTAGTGGTGTAGCTATCTAGTTAGCTAGTTATTAGCAGTAGCTAGCTAGCTACCTAGTTATTAGCAGTGTCGTTATTAGTGGTATAGCTAGCTAGTTATTATCGGTGTTGCTTGTAGTGTACTAGTTATTAGCAGTGTAGGTAGCAAGTTACCTAGTTGGCTAGTGTAGGGAGCCCTCAGTGGAGAGGTGGATGGAAAACTTCATATTGCCGCGCATGCCCGTATGTGGTATATATAATAGATATATGTGCCGTACATGGAAGATTTTACGGATTCAACTTAAAAAAGGAACGGTCGTCTTGGAAAACTAGGTCGCTGGATTAGTTAATGAAGAAACGACTGCAGATTCGAAGTCCAAAAGGAAGAACACTGGATACACACGTGGCTACCTACATTGTCAATAGCTGTCAGGTAAAGGTTGCTGGAGTTATTTTGTGACTGAACTAGCTTAATGCTTCAATAATACACACGTGGCTACCTACATTGTCAATAGCTGTCAGGTAAAGGTTGCTGGAGTTATTTTGTGACTGAACTAGCTTAATGCTTCAATATGCTCTGGCATTGGATGTGATACAAGCTCTTGATGGTAGCTAGGAATTATTTTCAATCTTGCTAGGTAAATGCTGTTTTTGCATGTTTACTGCCGCTCTCTTGGATAGCGAATACATGACTGGATAGTTTAGCATATATAGAAAGCATAACAGATGCAACTAATGATATAGAGCAAACTGAAAACAATAAACAGTGTTAAAAGTGAAAATTATCACTACAACAAATTCTTCTCAGCTTCTGCATCCCCTTGTTCTCTGATAATTTTTGCAGAAAGCCCTGCCTGATGATCTAACTCGGGGGGGGGGGGGGGGGGGGAACGGGGACTATCCCATTTACCTCCGAAATTTGAACACATATTTGTAGCTGTCATAACTCCCCCCCCCCCCCCCCCCCCCCCCCCCCTTTCTTCTGTGCTGATACTTTTATTATCAGCTTGTTGCTATTGTGTGTGCTTTAAGATATGTAAAAAGTCTCTATAGGCACCTTTTCTTAGAAGATATATCCAAACACGCAAGGGTCACTCAAAAAAATGGCACCTCCCAAATTGCAACATGTATAATTCTTAGGCGCCTTGAGCTACAGACTCAAAATTTGTTTTGTGGCTTACCAACACCCTAAGCTGTGATATGACCTAGCCATAATTACCACAGAGGTGAAGTGTTGAATAGAGATGAGACACTTTATTTCCAAACCCCCCCCCCTCTTCTAATCACCATATCTCAGCAACACTTTAAGGTTGTAAATGTGGCAAAGTCATATCACAGCTTAGGATGTTAGCAAGCCATAAAACAAATTTTGAGTCTGTAGCTCAAAGGTGCCTAGGAATTATACATGTTGCAATTCGGGAGGTGCCATTTTTTGAGTGACCCTTGCGTGTTTGGACGTATCTTCTAAGAAAAGGTGCCTCTAGAGACATTTCACATATCATCTTAAAGCACACACAATAAGCAACAAGCTGGTACCAAAAGTATCTACACAGAAGAAAGGGGGAAAAAGTTATGACAGCTACAAATGTGTTCAAATTTCGGAGGTAAATGGAATAGTCCACCCGGCATAGTTTATGGTTAGGACTACGACGGTATCTGATCGTCTTCGAACCCCTAACTTTCGTTCTTGATTAATGAAAACATCCTTGGCAAATGCTTTCGCAGTTGTTCGTCTTTCATAAATCCGAGAATTTCACCTCTGACAATTAAATACGAATGCCCCCAACCGTCCCTCTTAATCATTACTTTTAACCATTTACTACCGAAATTTGAACACATATTTGTAGCTGTCATAACTTCCCCCCCCCCTTTCTTCTGTGTAGATACTTTTGGTACCAGCTTGTTGCTTATTGTGTGTGCTTTAAGATGATATGTGAAATGTCTCTAGAGGCACCTTTTCTTAGAAGATACGTCCAAACACGCTAGGGTCATTAAAAAGAAGGACTACCCATTTTGCAACAATGATAATTTACTGGCGCCTGAAGTGACAGACCTCAAAGTTTGTTTGTGCGCAATATCTGTGACCACCTCCTTCTAATCGCCATAACTCGAGAATGCTTCATGGTAAAAATAATTTCTTGGGCATTATATTATAGATTAGCCTTTTAGCAAGCCACAAACAAACTTTGAGGTCTGTCACTTAAGGCGCCAATGAATTATCATTGTTGCAAAATGGGCAGTCCTTCTTTTTAATGACCCTAGCGTGTTTGGATGTCTCTTCTAAGAAAAGGTGCCTATAGAGACATTTCACATATCATCTTAAAGCACACACAATAAGCAACAAGCTGGTAACAAAAGTATCTGCACAGAAGAAAGGGGGGAAAAGTTATGACAGCTACAAATATGTGTTCAAATTTCGGTAGTAAATGGTTAAGTCCCCCCTTTTAATGTGGTACTGATCTTCAAGAAAAGCGGCTTCCAAATAATTTTAGCAAAACTACTTCCACATGTACATTTCTGTTTCAGAATTTATAATCCTATTACTTTGTTGGGTATCAGGTTGTTTAATCTCTAACAATATAATTCTCGGCTGCATCACATTCCACAATCGTAAAGAAGACATCTAAAAATCACATCACAAATCAGTATTGGGTTAGCTCTTCAGCTTGTCCTTACCAAGGTTATGGCTAGAGCAATGTCTATGTTTTTGCCTGGGCAGTAGTTAAGGCTGGAGAAATATCTAGAGCAATAAAATAAAAATAAAAATCTTGCCAATTCTGATATGTACTGCCTTACGACATCACTCTTAGTATGCTTGCATATTTGTTTCTAAGTAAAGTGGCTACTCTTACACAAAGCAATTCACTCTCAGCCGAATTTCCATACATGCATTTCTGTCTCACAATTGTCAGGAACATTAGCATAGCAGCATTCGCTGGCATAGCAGTATTTGTTGGCATATCAGCATTCGCTGGCATAGAAGTATTCGCTTGCCTTCGACGTTTAAACGTAATTACTAGTTATTAGCAGTGTAGCTTATTTTGTTTAGTGACAATAGTTTGCTGGCTGGTGTAGCAATGGTACATGGCCATAGCAACTTCTCGTCCACAATGTCATAATGTGTACTCCTGTTGGATCAGCTGTCCTTTGATGGTAGTCAGGTCAAAGTTCAAGATTATTTCCATAACATTATGTCATTATACCAGGGTTATGAACCATGCACAATTTGACAAGACGATTGGTACAATACGGGGATACGATATGATATGCTCGGCCAGCATCGTACTGTGAGCCCCCTTTATGACTTTTGCTAATGTGCTAGTGACATAATGTGTGTGTGTGTATGAATTGTAAATAGCTCTGCTGTGCAATGCTAAGGGAATGTATCTTCTCCCTCCATACCTTTGCTCTGCAATTAGCTGGTGAACGTGTAGGTGTAAAAAGAAGTGTTTGAGTGAACAAGTAATTTGTTTGGGTCAGTTCAGTTCTTGTTTTTGATATGTCAATAGAGCTTACATGACATACAATTAGCCATGCCCACTTGAAGTATCAACCCAAGGAAATATTCGTGACTTCCTATGAGAACTACTCAGCCATGCCTATTTATAATCATTTATATTACAGGGAAATGTTATTTCATGACTTCCTATGAGAACTACTCAGCCATGCCTATTTATAATCATTTATATTACAGGGAAATGTTATTTAACTAGTGAAGTGCCACCTGGCAAGAGATGTAAGGAAAACTAGCAGCAAGCTTATGGTAGGCCACTGTTGACTTCTATCTCCTGGATTATCCATCAATATTTAACAAAGGAAAAAAGGCAACTCTTCCTGCTTATATCAGCATAGAGGTATTATTGTGATGCATTTGCAGTGCTCACATGAAGTCATGAATGTGCTTGGAATTGATACCATAAGTGGTGTGTGTATAAGGTATAATATATTTGATACCATAAGTGGTGTGTCTAATGTATGAGGTATGATATATTTGATACCATAAGTGGTGTGTCTAATGCATGAGGTATGATATATTTGATACCATAAGTGGTGTGTCTAATGCATGAGGTATGATATATTTGCACTGCGTATGAGCAATGCAGTGTAAAGTACATATAATCAAGTTGTCCATCAATGGGTAGATAAGATGTCACATGTATTGTGTCCAGACAAAGCAATTGCACAGTTTCTTGTACTTCTATTACTGTCTTGCATTGGTGCAAAGTTCACCTTGGAAAATCTTTATAGAATTTGACAACTCACAATAGCTGAAGTCACTCAGCCTTCTCGATTCACCATGCCAGATCCTTAAAACCTGGTTCACTCTGATTATAAGCCATCACCGATCCATCTACTTCAGGTGTATCAGATTTGTGGATGTTCTCTGAGCATGCACAAACCCAACTGTTTCCAGTCAATTGCTTCTTTGTCAAGACAACCTATTATACACCACTGACCCAGTTCTTGTTGTTACACTATTTCAGATGGCGCTAGTTGATGATGCATGTGTATGCTATGTGACTGATTGTTAATATATACTGAAAGGCAATGTTGGGATTGGCTGATGCTGCTGTTGGTCAGATAAGACATGATAATATATATATATATAATTTTTTTTCGCATTCAGGAGGATTTTGTTCCACAGAAAAACAAGCAAACTAGTGATACTTGTCAAAAAGTAATTGCTAGTTGACGAACATGACTTTATATAAATATATATGTATATATCAGTATGGAATATCATCATTTTGTTTGCATCATCATCATCATCTTATATACATATTTATGTCACACTATGTACATGAGTGTGTTTTGTGTGCAAGAAGTCCAGTCCCAATTTTTTTTTATGTGACATAACATTTCTTTCTTTACGATGGAAACAAAATTAAAGAATGGTGCTGGCAACTAAATGTAGCAACCAGCTGTACAAGAGAACTAGCAACGGTGAGAGGCACGAGAATTGCTCAAAATCACATGATTTGTTGAGTCAGGAATCCCAGGAGTTTGTATCATCATTTATTGCAGGAGGTTTTTCTAGTAGATGGTAAGGGTAGGATAGGAGAGCATTTTGTTTTTTAATGGGTAATATCTGCCCCTCTACCTTTCCCACAGCACACCACACAACACACACACTCCAAACTTAATTTGCTTCTTGTTAAAATGTAGTCTCCAACTGACAAGTCTTCTTGCTTCTTAAATAATTAAAGGAATGCAACAGGAAAAAAACAATGGGTGCAAGAACCACTTTTTTATCGCATAATATAGGAGGTAGTTATAAAGTTCTACTTGTATTCTGTTTGTGTCCTATTTTTCCTTTAGGGTGGAGTCTGGGTGTATTCCCAGAACCAGTGTCACTGTTAGGTATTTCATCACTAAGAATTTCTGTCAAGACAAAATATCCTAGGGCTAGGAATAGACAGCAAGACGAGGGCTATACATGTAGGACTAGGGCTAGGAATGCACAGCAAGACTAGGGCTGTACATGTAGGACTAGGGATATAGGGCTAGGAAGTACTGAAAGAAGGGACTGTTATGTAGGGAATTTTCCACCCTTGGGGAAATACTTGTGAGAAGGGCTATATATAGGGCATGTGGTCGAAGCATGGTGTACGTTGAGAGATACGAAATTAATATTTTAGTGCTAGCAAATTGTTTCTCCAGAGAGAGAGAGAGGAGAAGGTGTATATAGCAGGTTCCTAGTAGTCTTGTCCAGCAGAGAAAGTTTTCGCAGGCTAGTGGTAGTATACAAATATTGATAGATAAAAGGAAGTTGTTATCAGGAAGTTAAAGGGTAGTGTTGGTGTTGGAGAAATATGGAGTAGAAGAAAGGAATTAGTGGTGGGCATAGCCTGGAGCACAAGCATTATTTTTATGTTTTGGTGAGGTGTTGTAATTCTTGTGGACTAAGTGCAAAAGAGGTACACCCTTATAGTACTGGGAGAACTGGTGTGGGATAAGGGATTTGTTATATTGCTCAATTGTTCAGGGTAGCTAAAGGAACTTAAGCACAATATATATATATATATATATATTATTGATAGTAATGATAATAAAAGCACACTATTGCAAGTTGGGTTCATCTGTAGCAGGCAACCTATCGCTCATAAGAAGAGGGAAAAATCAAATCACAAGTGAAATCACACAAGCGGAGCGAGTTTGCCTTTTACACAACATCAGTTACAAAACACCAGTTGCTGATAACATGAAGTCTAACAGAGTTAAGTTAAGATTCAAGTACCAGCAGCATGCTGGGCTTCAGGGCAGGTTTGTAGGTAAGGGGTAGAACATCAATAGGATATATAGGGAGAGACATCGGATGTAGGTGTCCTGGCATTACATCATCACCATGACATCATACTACAGATCAGTACTGGCGTAGGGCTTCAGCTAGGGTTAGGTTCAGGACAGTTACTAGGGCAAGGGCTTGGGGCAAAGGGCTAAGGAAATGTCTAGAGCAATGCAATCTAACAATGCTCATGATGTTATCATGCGATGCAATGCTAGGATTCTTGACATTGTACTCTCTACCACCAAAAAAAAAAGAAAGAAAAACTCGTACACATGTAAAATGTACAGGATACGTGGCATTATGAACTTGGTCTTTCGAGTCTTCAATAAAAATTTTCCAGGAAATTACCATTTCCTTCATCCGCTACCGACAGTATACCGAAAGTATTTTTCGTAGGATATTCGTTGCCTCGACAGAATTTCCTAGCGACGAATTTCGAAGAAATTGACTGGTTGTTGTGAGGCCTGTTTAGGTAGAATATGTCTACTCCCGCTAGAAGAAGACTAATGAGAGACTTTAAAAGGTATTTTTACTCGTAGCTGGAGTAGGGAATAATTTAATAGATGCTTGGATACTAGTGTTCGGCCATTCGTATGTCATTGGTACTGGGGACTTGCTAGAATTTCATTAGCGGGTGTTGCTAAATCTTGTGTGATGTGAGAGATCTTTTCAGGAGTGTATTTGGTGCCAGTTGCTGATCTGGCCATAATAGCGAGTCAAAATGCTATGAGTCTAAAGGCTGGTTCACTAATTCAGGAATGTAATGAAGCACCTTCACATTACTATTTCATGACAGAATGCTCCACATTTTATTGTGAACCTGTATTTTGGCATGTCCAAACTGGTACACTGGAGGGCCTTGATATGGGTATGGGTACACTAGAATGCTATGAGACCTGGCCATACTGATAAACTGGATGGCAGTGAGACCTGTCTATACAGGTATGGGTACTAGAGGGTCATGATGTGTGTCCATACTGGTATATTGGAGGGCCTTGAGACCTGTCTAATGAATATGGGTACACTAGAGGGCCAAGAGGCATGTCCATATTGGTGCACTGGATAATCTCCATACTGGTACATTGGAGGACCATTAGGGCTGTCCATACTGGTACACTAGAGCGCCATAAGGCCTGTCCATACTGGTATACTAGAGGGCCATTAGACCTGTCCATACTGATATACTAGAGGGCCATTAGGCCTGTCCATAATGATACACTATAGGACCATTAGGCCTGTCTATATTGATACACTAGAACTGGGGTTCTTAACCTTTTTAGTGTCACGGACCCCTTTCAGATGAAGTCCATAGACCCTTTCTCCAGAAATGGAAATAATAGCATATAATGGAATATGTGCACACATTCTTATCTAGGAAATACGGTATTTATTTCAATTTTTTTAAAATTTTTTGATCTTTGAAGTCTGAATTTTGTGTAATCCAGATTTTTCCCCCCTATCACGGATCCCCTGGACCCTTTTCTGGACCCCTAGGTGGTCCATGACCACTGGCTAAGCTAGAGAGTCTTTAGGCCTGTCCATTCTGGTACACTAGGGGACCATTAGAACTGTTCATTCTGTACACCAGGGGACCATTAGACCGGTTCATTCTGGTACACTAGGGACCATTAGACCTGTTCATTCTGGTACACTAGGGACCATTAGACCTGTTTATTCTGGTACACTAGGGGACCATTAGACCTGTTCATTCTGGTACACTAGGGGATCATTAGACTGGTTCATACTGGTACACTAGGGGACCATTAGACCTGTCCTTACTGGTACACTAGAGGGCCATTAGACCTGTTCATACTGATACACTAGATAGCATTAGCCCTGTCCATACTGGTAAACTAGAGGGCCATTAGTCCTGTCCTTGCTGGTGCACTAGAGGGTCATTAGGCCTGTCCTTACTGATACACTAGAAGCCATTAGGCCTGTCCATGCTGGTACACTAGATTACACTAGAAGGCCATTAGGCCTGTCTTACTCGTACATTAGAGGTTCATTAATAGACCTGTTCATTCTGGTACACTAGGGGACCATTAGACTGGTTCATACTGGTACACTAGGGGACCATTAGACCTGTCCTTACTGGTACACTAGAGGGCCATTAGACCTGTTCATACTGATACACTAGATAGCATTAGCCCTGTCCATACTGGTAAACTAGAGGGCATTAGTCCTGTCCTTGCTGGTGCACTAGAGGGTCATTAGGCCTGTCCTTACTGATACACTAGAAGCCATTAGGCCTGTCCATGCTGGTACACTAGATTACACTAGAAGGCCATTAGGCCTGTCTTACTCGTACATTAGAGGTTCATTAAGCCTGTCCACACTGGTACACTAGAGGAACACTAGGCCTGTCCTTCTGGTAAACTAGAGAGCCATTAGGCCTGTGCATACTGGTAAACTAGAGAGCCATTAGGCCTGTCCACACTGGTACACCAGGGGGCCATTAGGCCTGTCCTTCTGGTAAACTAGAGAGCCATTAGGCCTGTGCATACTGGTAAACTAGAGGGCATTAGGCTTGTCCTTCTGATAAACTAGAGAGCCATTAGGCCTGTGCATACTGGTAAACTAGAGGGCCATTAGGCTTGTCCACACTGGTACACTAGGGGGCCATTAGGCTGTCTATAGATACCGGTATCCTAGAGGGCATTATGCCCCTCCATACTGGTATACTAGAGGGCATTAGGCCTGTCCACACCAGTATACTAGTGGGCCATTAGAGTAAAGCTGTCAGGAATAGAGTAATCTGATTGGTCAGTATGTGGTTTTCTAAATCACATGGTACCACTACACAACTTAGTAGCCACCCTAGTTGCCACCCTTCTGGCCCTTAGTAGTCACCCCTCTGGCACTTTGACCTTTCCTCTGTGGCTATGAGTGCAGTTATACTCTTAGTTATATTATGAATGTTTTATGACGACTCTTGTAGTTAAATCTTAAATCATTCAGCAATAGCTAGCGAGATTTTTTTCCTTTGTTTTAGTAAAATATTACTAGGGTTGCTGAAAAATGAGCCTAGCATAACTGAGAGTGACAGTCTGGTTGTTTTTCTATTGGTTGTTGGAAAATGGACTGGCTGCTATCAAGAACTAGCTTAGCAGCTACTAAAGAAGCGGGCGTGAAAATGGAGGCATAGCTATTGTGGTAGGAGCTCTTTGAGGTTGAACTTGTACACTCAACCTTAGCCGTGCCCACTTCTTCAGTGCTGCCAAGGTTCATCCATCTTCCAACAAACAACTAGCTAGTATCACTAAAAGGTTAATTTTTCAGCAAGCAGCCACTTATATTTTCAATTCATCTCGCTAGCTATTGCTGAACGATGAAGCTAGGTTACAGTTGTTATACTCTAAATCTGTCAGACACTAGGACCTAAGGTATTTAGAGACTGTCAGGCCTTTAGTAGTGGCCTCACTACACTCGGCTAATGACAGCCAAGGACCTTTAGGTCTCCAAATACCTTAGGTCCCTGGTCTCAGTGTCTAACTATTATTTTGGCCTGTCCATACCAGTGTCCTGTCCTTACTAGTGTCCTGTCCTTACTAGTGTCCTGTCCTTACTGGTACACCAGAGGGCCATTAGTGGTACAATAGAGGTCCATTAGGCCTCTCCATACTGGAACACTTGTGGGACATGAGACCTGTCTATTCTGGTACACTAGAGGGCCATAAGGCCTGTCCAGTGGCCTGTCCTTACTGGTACATTAGACTTGTTCATACTGGTACACTAGAGGGCCTTTAGGCCTGTCCATACTTGTGTCCTACCCTTACTGGTACACTAGAGGGCATTAGGCCTGTCCATTCTGGAACACTTGTGGGCCATTAGACCTGTCCATACTGGTATACTAGAGGGCCATTAGGCCTGTCCAGTGGCTTGTCCTTACTTGTACATTAGACCTGTCCATACTGGTACACTAGAGGGTCATTAGGCCTGACCATACTATTAAACTAGAGTGCCAGTAGGCCTATCCATGCTGGTACAATAGTAGACCAGTAGGCATGTAAACCAGTTTGTTGGTAGTTTCAGTTTGGACAGAACATTAAGGACTAGTTCTAGTTGAGATAGTTGCAACATGAAGTCAGTTTGGGGCTAGTCTGTGTGACCATTAAAAGGTGTGGAATGTTGGTGAGGTCTGTGGTACTTATACTAGCTTCCATGCACAAATCTGGTACCAAATTAAGCCCCTGCCATCTTTAGCTCGGTTTTCAGTTTCTAGCTATGTTTTGGTAGCATTCTATAATTGGCACAGAAGCCAAGATTGACTCTATAGGTATGACAAATTCAAATGTGCTGTATTATAATCTCCTTTTACCTTGTGTGCAGACTGCAGGAGGATCCTCCAGCTGGAGTTAGTGGATCTCCCACTGACAACAACATCATGCTATGGAATGCAGTCATATTTGGGTATGCTAATATGACTTCATCCGGGAGTCCTCCCTGTATTGATTTGATTCCTTTAAAATGGCGGACGCCAAAAACACACAAAAAAACAATGCTGATCTCAGCTTTGACAGCTTCTTAGCATCCAAAATGGTGGTTTGGCCAATTGACATTCTGAAAAACGCTTCCAACATGCCTTGAATCCTTCACTAAGGTAGTTAACCAGCAACTTCCCCCCCCTCCCCCCTAAACCATTAAAACTGTGAAATTTGTCTTCTTTAAGGATCATGCATCCACCTATCTATCCATCTTATCTTTTCCCCCCACGTAACTTGAGCACCATAGGTCTATTTGTTATAATTTACTCCCAGAAGACTCCACAATTCAACACTTTGCAATGAGTAATATGTTTCTCAATTCAGTGAAGCAACCAAAACCCAGTAACGGGTCATCGATGCTCGAGTGTGTGCAATATTGAGTCCACCAGCTGAACTGATTTCGGTTTACTGAGAAGCTTACTCTTGTGAAAATTGTTAGCAACATATAGCACAAACCTTTGGTAACTACTTTTGATCCATGTATGTGTATAGGTATATGCATATGGATGTATGTATAACTTGAGTAATAAGCTAGCTATGATCGGTTAGTTATGGAGTTATCCTGAGCAACTTCTTGAAAGAAGCTGTTTGATGTTAGATAATGGATACAAGATACCGTAGGATAGAGAATTATTGCAAGCAACTTTATTTTGCCAGTTTGATGGGTTTCACAAAAAAGATGCGTGTTTGCGAAAATAATGAATTAAATTTCTCTTTACCTATCCCAGAACAAACTGGAATTGGAGAACTTGCTATACTTGAGCCACTGCTGGTGGTAGGAAGTGGAAGACTTATATAGTCTTTACAGATGAGGATAGGGCAATAATAGGTAAACATGCAGCCAAAGATGGGAATGGCAGTGTGTTTAATTTTTTCTCAAACTGGCTGCTAAATTGCATAAATGGAAATACATAATGTATTTCTGTACACTTTAGCATAAATTTAATGTCACATAAATTAATGATCCTGCGATATTGGGGTGACTTGTCAAACATTTAACCGATGGAGAGACTGCAAACAATTATAGGACCCTTTACCTTATAACTAGGTTTTAAAATCTACATTACATAGTCTCCAACTTTTAATGTATAACAGGTAAAGGGTCGTTCAAATGTTTGTGGTCAATCCAATATATATATATATATAATTTTAATGTTTAAACTAGCAGTGGTACCTGCACTTTGTTGCGGGATGTTTTCAAGTTGCTGTAAATTTTAAATTATTTATTTTGGAACATGACATCAAAATGGATTCTTGTATCGCCCCTCGTCCTTGCAATAGCAGGTCTTCGGTTAGAAAAATACTGAAGGGGAGCAAAAAGTCGAGTATTAAAATTTTGGGAGGGGCAACACCCACATGCATACCATTGAGCTTGGGCGGTCTGGGGGCATGGCCCCCAAATATTTTCCTACATGCACATCAACAGGCTGGGGGTCTGGGGGCATGCCCCCCAGATATATATATTTTTGAATTTTTGTCCTTCTGTGAGTGCATTTACCGGTGTGCTGATAAGACAGTGGAATACACTTTTTTCTGCATTGTTAGCATCTTAGAGTGACTTCTTTTGGAACTTGGTCTTAAAAATAGTGATGACTGCTGAATTCCAAAAGTGGTTAACTCAGATAGTTGCATCATCCTCACACAGGCTGACTGTAATACAGAGGACTCACAGGTTTAGTTCTATAATACAGAGGGCTCACAGGTTTAGTTCTATAATACAGGGGCTCACAGGCTTAGTTCTATAATACAGAGGGCTCGCAGGTTTAGTTCTATAATACAGAGGGCTCACAGGTTTAGTTCTATAATACAGAGGGCTCACAGGCTTAGTTCTATAATACAGAGGGCTCACAGGCTTAGTTCTATAATACAGAGGGCTCACAGGCTTAGTTTTATAATACAGAGGGCTCACAGGTTTAGTTCTATAATACAGAGGGCTCACAGGCTTAGTTCTATAATACAGAGGGCTCACAGGCTTAGTTCTATAATACAGAGGGCTCACAGGTTTAGTTCTATAATACAGAGGGCTCACAGGCTTAGTTCTATAATACAGAGGGCTCACAGGTTTAGTTCTGTGGTACAGAGGGCTCACAGGCTTAGTTCTATAATACAGAGGGCTCACAGGTTTAGTTCTATAATACAGAGGGCTCACAGGCTTAGTTCTATGATACAGAGGGCTCACAGGTTTAGTTCTATGATACAGAGGGCTCACAGGCTTAGTTCTATAATACAGAGGGCTCACAGGCTTAGTTCTATAATACAGAGGGCTCACAGGTTTAGTTCTGTGGTACAGAGGGCTCACAGGATTAGTTCTATGATACAGAGGGCTCACAAGATTAGTTCTATAATACAGAGGGCTCACAGGCTTAGTTCTATAATACAGAGGGCTCACCGGTTTAGTTCTATAATACAGAGGGCTCACAGGATTAGTTCTATAATACAGAGGGCTCACCGGTTTAGTTCTATAATACAGAGGGCTCACAGGATTAGTTCTATAATACAGAGGGTTCACAGGCTTAGTTCTATAATACAGAGGGCTCACTTCTATAATACAGAGGGCTCACAGGCTTAGTTCTATAATACAGAGGGCACACAAGTTTAGTTCTATAATACAGAGGGCTCACAGGTTTAGTTATATGATACAGAGGGCTCACATGCTTAGTTCTATGATACAGAGGGCTCACAGGCTTAGTTCTATAATACAGAGGGCTCACCGGTTTAGTTCTATAATACAGAGGGCTCACAGGATTAGTTCTATAATACAGAGGGTTCACAGGCTTAGTTCTATAATACAGAGGGCTCACTTCTATAATACAGAGGGCTCACAGGCTTAGTTCTATAATACAGAGGGCACACAAGTTTAGTTCTATAATACAGAGGGCTCACAGGTTTAGTTATATGATACAGAGGGCTCACATGCTTAGTTCTATGATACAGAGGGCTCACAGGCTTAGTTCTATAATACAGAGGGCTCGCAGGTTTAGTTCTATAATACAGAGGGCTCACAGGCTTAGTTCTATAATACAGAGGGCTCACAGGCTTAGTTTTATAATACAGAGGGCTCACAGGCTTAGTTCTATAATACAGAGGGCTCACAGGTTTAGTTTTATAATACAGAGGGCTCATAGGTTTAGTTCTATAATACAGAGGGCTCACAGGATTAGTTCTATGATACAGAGGGCTCACAGGTTTAGTTCTATAATACAGAGGGCTCACAGGCTTAGTTCTATAATACAGAGGGCTCACAGGCTTAGTTCTATAATACAGAGGGCTCACAGGCTTAGTTCTATAATACAGAGGGCTCACAGGCTTAGTTCTATAATACAGAGGGCTCACAGGCTTAGTTCTATAATACAGAGGGCTCACAAGATTAGTTCTATAATACAGAGGGCTCACAGGCTTAGTTCTATGATACAGAGGGCTCACAGGTTTAGTTATATGATACAGAGGGCTCACAGGCTTAGTTCTATGATACAGAGGGCTCACTTCTATAATACAGAGGGCTCACAGGCTTAGTTCTATAATACAGAGGGCACACAAGTTTAGTTCTATAATACAGAGGGCTCACAGGCTTAGTTCTATGATACAGAGGGCTCACAGGTTTAGTTATATGATACAGAGGGCTCACAGGCTTAGTTCTATAATACAGAGGGCTCACTTCTATAATACAGAGGGCTCACAGGCTTAGTTCTATAATACAGAGGGCACACAAGTTTAGTTCTATAATACAGAGGGCTCACAGGCTTAGTTCTATAATACAGAGGGCACACAAGTTTAGTTCTATAATACAGAGGGCTCACAGGCTTAGTTCTATAATACAGAGGGCTCACAGGCTTAGTTCTATAATACAGAGGGCTCACAGGTTTAGTTCTATAATACAGAGGGCTCACAGGCTTAGTTCTATGATACAGAGGGCACACAAGTTTAGTTCTATAATACAGAGGGCTCACAGGCTTAGTTCTATAATACAGAGGGCTCACAGGCTTAGTTCTATAATACAGAGGGCTCACAGGTTTAGTTCTATAATACAGAGGGCTCACAGGATTAGTTCTATGATACAGAGGGCTCACAGGCTTAGTTCTATAATACAGAGGGCTCACAGGCTTAGTTCTATGATACAGAGGGCTCACAGGTTTAGTTCTATGATACAGAGGGCTCACAGGCTTAGTTCTATAATACAGAGGGCTCACAGGATTAGTTCTATGATACAGAGGGCTCACAGGCTTAGTTCTATAATACAGAGGGCTCACAGGTTTAGTTATATGATACAGAGGCTCACAGGATTAGTTCTATGATACAGAGGGCTCACAGGCTTAGTTCTATAATACAGAGGGCTCACAAGTTTAGTTCTATAATACAGAGGGCTCACAGGCTTAGTTCTATAATACAGAGGGCACACAAGTTTAGTTCTATAATACAGAGGTCTCACAGGTTTAGTTATATGATACAGAGGGCTCACATGCTTAGTTCTATGATACAGAGGGCTCACAGGCTTAGTTCTATAATACAGAGGGCTCACAGGCTTAGTTCTATAATACAGAGGGCTCACAGGCTTAGTTCTATGATACAGAGGGCTCACAGGCTTAGTTCTATGATACAGAGGGCTCACAGGTTTAGTTCTATAATGCAGAGGGCTCACAGGCTTAGTTCTATGATACAGAGGGCTCACAGGCTTAGTTCTATGATACAGAGGGCTCACAGGCTTAGTTCTATAATGCAGAGGGCTCACAGGCTTAGTTCTATAATACAGAGGGCTCACAGGATTAGTTCTATAATACAGAGGGCTCACAGGTTTAGTTATTTTTCCAAAGTGTCTACTTGCAAAGACAAATTTATCTTGGTCTTATTTCAGTGCCACTAGTACATCATCTGCAGCCACATCAGCTCATAATAGTAGTAGCAGTAGTGTAGTGAGGATGAGTTGGAGGTGGAGAATTTGGATTTATAACCTAGCCAACCCAAGAAGCAGGGCACCAGTAAGGTTATATATGCAGAGAAACATGTGAGCCACCCAAGCCACAGGAAATACTTGTAGTGGGAAAACAACTTTATTTGGCTGAAATATGATGAGAATTGTGAGTTGCTTTTTGCAAAGTCTGCAGGAAATTTGGGAAGCCACTTCAGCAAACAAGAGACAGGCATGTTGGTTACCAAGCCATTTTCCAATTAGAAGAAGACTGTTGAGAAAATGATAGCCCATGAAAAAAGTGATACCAATGCCCAGGCTAATCGGGCAGCTTTGGCAGCAGAGGGAGCTCTGAAAGACAGAGGAATCAGTCATTCAACAGCTCAAAAAAGTAGAATGGCATGAAATTGTGAAGAATAAAGCAGCTACAATGTTTCTCATTCGCTGCACACACTTTCTTGCATGTAACCACATAGCACATATTACAAAGTTTGAAAAACGGACTGATTTAGCAGTGTCCTGTGGAGGTGAGAATCTCAAGTACTTCATGGAGAAAGCAGGGAGGAATGCTATATACCCATCTGATATAGCTGTAGTTGTAGGCACTTGGATTGAGGAGTCCATGCTGAAGCGTCTTCATAAAGCCTTCTATTACAGTATCGTGGCAGATAAGTGTACAGATATTTCAAGTGTGTTTCTGGGAAGAAGGTGGTGTTCCAGAGGAGCGTTTCTTTGAGGTCATCCACTTGCATAAAGCTGATGCACAGAGTATCTACTCAGCTCTAATTGAATGTTTGGAACAGAGAAAAATCTTCATTGCAGAATTGTGGGGATGGGATTGGACGGAGCAAGTAGGTTTTCAGGGGAGAAAACTGGGAGTTCAGACTCGCATCATGACCTGTTACATCTCATGTCCTGTATCTGCACTGCCACTTATTATAGTTGGCTTGTGTTCAAGCTGCTAATTCCATTCCTGGAATAAACCATGTTTATACAACACGCATGGCTCTGTAGACATTTCCATCTCTCCCCAAAGAGAACATAATATGTATTTGATATGCTAGAATTGAAGTTTATCAAGGCTTCTGATATTCGCTAGTTGGCACATGAGAAGTGTGTAACAACAGTAATGGCAAGCTATTCTGCAATTGTTACTGCTGTCGATAACATCCATGATGGTACACATGAGCCAGAAGCATTGGGACTTAGCAAAGCTCTCAGTAAGCAGACAACAATTGCAGCCATGTTCTTGATTGACCACACACACACTTCCACAAGTAGCCAAACTCAGTTGACAGAACATTTGGTCTTGTCCATCATATCTGGACAATCTTGTCGATGCAACCCGTCACATGCAGGATGATGCAGATGTTGTACCAGCAGAAAATTGGGTACTAGAGCTTTTGGATGATTGCGAGAACTTGGAAGGAGCAACTGGAATATAAATTACTCAGGCGACATCAAGTTGTTCCAGGAAAAAGTAGTCAAAACATTCAGTCATCTGAAAGATAACATTTCGAGCCATTTTGTTTCTTCTGGAGATGTTTGTTAGCACTGAGCATCTTTGATCCAAGGAAAGTGCCTAGTGTGGACTCAAAGGATCTGTCCTCCTATAGAGAAAAGTCTCTTAGCACACTCCTTGCACTCTATGGCACAGTGTGATCTGCTGGGACATTACAGGGAGAAGAAACTGTATAAGAAGCAATGATATCCCTGACATTAGTCCAGCATGGAAGACTCTTCATCAGTTCAAGGCTAAGCAGCCTACTGACAGCATCAAGTGTCGATTGAAAGAGCAACTTTCAACTGAAATGTTAAAAACCATGTTGCCAAACTTGAAGACACTTGCCACCATCAGTCTGTCCATACCTGTTGCTACTGCCTCCATAGAGGAAGCTTTTCTCAAAGAAATTAAATAAAAACTCGTCTACGAAGCAGCTTAAGTGACTCCAGTCTTTCACACCTCATGAAAATTGCTATCGAGAGTCCAGAAACACTGACAGACAGTGGTCTGGAAACAATCTTGGATGTATAGAACAGAAGGGGAAGAAGAATAGCTGAAGTTGACCATGGCATGTTTTATTTCATTAACCATGTATGGATGTATGTACACATTCATGATGTAAGTTCCAAGGAGGCGAGATTCTATCAAAGGGGTGAATGCTCCCCTTCACCTCCCTAAATGAAGCCACAAGTAGGCATGGCCATTACATCATGCGCCATCTTGGAGTACAACTGATCTTACCATTTGGGGGCTTAGCGGACTACTGTTGCGACTACTGTTTGGGTAGCTGCATACTCATTAACCTGTTCATACCTTAATCCATCACTACAGCATGTTCGGGAGATGCACCAGTAAATGGATAGTCCTCCTCATGAATATATGACCCATGTCTGACACTTTGAAGTTGTGTTGGAACAGTAGAAATCATTCTTGTGCTGTAGTTCTGGCTGCTGATCCTCTTGTGCTGTAGTTCTGGCTGCTGATCCTCTTGTCTGCTGATCCTCTTGTGCTGTAGTTCTGGCTGCTGATACCTCTTGTGCTGTAGTTCTGGTTGCTGATCCTCTTGTGCTGTAGTTCTGGCTGCTGATCCTCTTGTGCTGTAGTTCTGGCTGCTGATCCTCTTGTGCTGTAGTTCTGGCTGCTGATACCTCTTGTGCTGTAGTTCTGGCTGCTGATACCTCTTGTGCTGTAGTTCTGGCTGCTGATACCTCTTGTGCTGTAGTTCTGGCTGCTGATCCTCTTGTGCTGTAGTTCTGGCTGCTGATCCTCTTGTGCTGTAGTTCTGGCTGCTGATCCTCTTGTGCTGTAGTTCTGGCTGCTGATCCTCTTGTGCTGTAGTTCTGGCTGCTGATCCTCTTGTGCTGTAGTTCTGGCTGCTGATCCTCTTGTGCTGTAGTTCTGGCTGCTGATCCTCTTGTGCTATAGTTCTGGCTGCTGATCCTCTTGTGCTATAGTTCTGGCTGCTGATCCTCTTGTGCTGTAGTTCTGGCTGCTGATCCTCTTGTGCTGTAGTTCTGGCTGCTGATACCTCTTGTGCTGTAGTTCTGGTTGCTGATCCTCTTGTGCTGTAGTTCTGGCTGCTGATCCTCTTGTGCTGTAGTTCTGGCTGCTGATCCTCTTGTGCTGTAGTTCTGGCTGCTGATCCTCTTGAGCTGTAGTTCTGGCTGCTGATCCTCTTGTGCTGTAGTTCTGGCTGCTGATCCTATTGTGCTGTAGTTCTGGCTGCTGACCTCTTGTGCTGTAGTTCTGGCTGCTGATCCTCTTTAGCTGATCTGCTCATATCCCCCAAATAGTTGGGACATTTCTCATTTCAGGATTGCAAATCGGCATGATTAGGCTAAGAGCTGGAGATGCAGGGTTGGCATGGTAAGCACTTTTAAACGTGAAGCTGTAATCCTACCTGTGTGCATCATAAACCTGAGATGTGATTTCTTTTGCCCTCAAGTTTAGCTTCAGCAAGTCTAGCTTCTGGTGTCAGGAGATGGTTCATTATTCAACCAGCTTTAATCCAGCTTTAGTAGCTCTCCTAGTCTTTGCAGGTAAATTACTCAACAAAGTGTTTATCAAGAGCTTTGGCAGGCTATCATCAAGAGCTTTGACAGGCTATCATCAAGAGCTTTGACTGGCTATCATCAAGAGCTTTGACAGGCTATCATCAAGAGCTTTGACAGGCTATCATCAAGAGCTTTGGCAGGCTATCATCAAGAGCTTTGGCAGGCTATCATCAAGAGCTTTGGCAGGCTATCATCAAGAGCTTTGGCAGGCTATCATCAAGAGCTTTGGCAGGCTATCATCAAGAGCTTTGGCAGGCTATCATCAAGAGCTTTGGCAGGCTATCATCAAGAGCTTTGGCAGGCTATCATCAAGAGCTTTGACAGGCTATCATCAAGAGCTTTGGCAGGCTATCATCAAGAGCTTTGGCAGGCTATCATCAAGAGCTTTGACAGGCTATCATCAAGAGCTTTGGCAGGCTATCATCAAGAGCTTTGACAGGCTATCATCAAGAGCTTTGACAGGCTATCATCAAGAGCTTTGGCAGGCTATCATCAAGAGCTTTGACTGGCTATCATCAAGAGCCTTGGTAGGCTATCATCAAGAGCTTTGACAGGCTATCGTCAAGAGCTTTGGCAGGCTATCATCAAGAGCTTTGGCAGGCTATCATCAAGAGCCTTGGTAGGCTATCATCAAGAGCTTTGACAGGCTATCATCAAGAGCTTTGGCAGGCTATCATCAAGAGCTTTGACAGGCTATCATCAAGAGCTTTGACAGGCTATCATCAAGAGCTTTGGCAGGCTATCATCAAGAGCTTTGGCAGGCTATCATCAAGAGCTTTGGCAGGCTATCATCAAGAGCCTTGGTAGGCTCTCATCAAGAGCTTTGGCAGGCTATCATCAAGAGCTTTGGCAGGCTATCATCAAGAGCTTTGGCAGGCTATCATCAAGAGCTTTGACAGGCTATCATCAAGAGCTTTGGCAGGCTATCTTCAAGAGCTTTGACAGGCTATCATCAAGAGCTTTGACAGGCTATCATCAAGAGCTCTGGCAAGCTATCATCAAGAGCTTTGGCAGGCTATCATCAAGAACTTTGGCAGGCTATCATCAAGAGCTTTGACAGGCTATCATCAAGAGCTTTGACAGGCTATCATCAAGAGCTTTGACAGGCTATCATCAAGAGCTTTGGCAGGCTATCATCAAGAGCTTTGACAGGCTATCATCAAGAGCTTTGACAGGCTATCATCAAGAGCTTTGGCAGGCTATCATCAAGAGCTTTGGCAGGCTATCATCAAGAGCTTTGACAGGCTATCATCAAGAGCTTTGGCAGCCTTGACAGGCTATCATCAAAGAGCTTTGGCAAGCTATCATCAAGAGCTTTGACAGGCTAACATTAAGAGCTTTGAAAGGTCATCATCAAGAGCCTTGGTAGGCTATCATCGAGAGCTTTGGAAGGTCATCAAGAGCTTTGACAGGCTATCATCAAGAGCTTTGGCAGGCTATCATCAAGAGCTTTGGCAGGCTATCATCAAGAGCTTTGACAGGCTATCATCAAGAGCTTTGACAGGCTATCATCAAGAGCTTTGGCAGGCTATCATCAAGAGCTTTGGCAAGCTATCATCAAGAGCTTTGGCAGGCTATCATCAAGAGCTTTGGCAGGTCATCATCAAGAGCCTTGGTAGGCTATCATCAAGAGCTTTTGAAGGTCATCAAGAGCTTTGACAGGCTATCATCAAGAGCTTTGGCAGGTCATCATCAAGAGCTTTGGTAGGCTATCATCAAGAGCTTTGGCAAGCTATCATCAAGAGCTTTGGCAGGTCATCATCAAGAGCTTAGGCAGGCTATCATCAAGAGCTTTGGCAGGCTATCATCAAGAGCTTTGGCAAGCTATCATCAAGAGCTTTGGCAGGTCATCATCAAGAGCTTAGGCAGGCTATCATCAAGAGCTTTGACAGGCTATCATCAAGAGCTTTGGCAGGCTATCATCAAGAGCTTTGACAGGCTATCATCAAGAGCTTTGGCAGGCTATCACCAAGAGCTTTGACAGGCTATCATCAAGAGCTTTGGCAGGCTATCATCAAGAGCTTTGGCAGGCTATCATCAAGAGCTTTGGCAGGCTATCATCAAGAGCTTTGGCAGGCTATCATCAAGAACTTTGGCAGGCTATCATCAAGAGCTTTGGCAGGCTATCATCAAGAGCTTTGACTGGCTATCATCAAGAGCTTTGGCAGGTCATCATCAAGAGCTTTGGCAGGCTATCATCAAGAGCTTTGGCAGGCTATCATCAAGAGCTTTGACTGGCTATCATCAAGAGCTTTGGCAGGCTATCATCAAGAGCTTTGACTGGCTATCATCAAGAGCTTTGACTGGCTATCATCAAGAGCTTTGGCAGGTCATCATCAAGAGCCTTGGTAGGCCATCATCAAGAGCTTTGGCAGGTCATCATCAAGAGCTTTGGCAGGCTATCATCAAGAGCTTTGACAGGCTATCATCAAGAGCTTTGGCAGGCTATCATCAAGAGCTTTGGCAGGTCATCATCAAGAGCTTTGGCAGGCTATCATCAAGACCTTTGGTAGGCTATCAAGAGCTTTGGCAGGCTATCATGAGCTTTGGCAGGCTATCATCAAGAGCTTTGGCAGGCTATCATCAAGACCTTTGGCAGGCTATCATCAAGAGCTTTGGCAGGTCATCATCAAGAGCTTAGGCAGGCTATCATCAAGAGCTTTGACTGGCTATCATCAAGAGCTTTGACAGGCTATCATGAGCTTTGGCAGGCTATCGAGAGTTTTCGGAATATAACTCGATGAGTATGGCTCAACTTATGATAAGATAGTAGTTTGCAAGAACAGAATGCTGAAGATGAAAAGAAAGCTTACATTTCTTCATTGCAGGAGGAACATTAACTGCAATTGAATAGGCATAGACGAAGTGCAAGTAAGCAATTTTTAAGCACTTTTTTTCCTTTAAAATTCATCTTCATTATGGGAGCTTATGGAACCACCATCTTCATTATGGAAGCTTATGGAACCACCATCTTCATTATGGGAGCTTATGGAACCACCATCTTCATTATGGGAGCTTATGGAACCACCATCTTCATTATGGGAGCTTATGGAACCACCATCTTCATTATGTGAGCTTATGGAACCACCATCTTCATTATGGGAGCTTATGGAACCACCATCTTCATTATGGGAGCTTATGGAACCACCATCTTCATTATGGGGGCTTATGGAACCACCATCTTCATTATGGGAGTTTATGGAACGACTATCTTCATTATGGGAGCTTATGGAACCATCTTCATTATGGGAGCTTATGGAACCACCATCTTCATTATGGGGGCTTATGGAACCACCATCTTCATTATGGAAGCTTATGGAACCACCATCTTCATTATGGGAGCTTATGGAACCACCATATTCATTATGGGAGCTTATGGAACGACTATCTTCATTATGGGGGCTTATGGAACCACCATATTCATTATGGGAGCTTATGGAACGACTATCTTCATTATGGGAGCTTATGGAACCACCATCTTCATTATGGCAGCTTATGGAACCACCATCTTCATTATGGGGGCTTATGGAACCACCATCTTCATTATGGGAGCTTATGGAACCATCTTCATTATGGGAGCTTATGGAACCACTTTAATGCCATTTGGAATAACTCAATAAGCTTTTTTCGAGTTCCAGTCATATAATCTCTAATATGTACTCCTGATTCTATATCCCATACAAATGATGCCACATGTGACCAAGTTTCTCCTAGTCCTGCCATACAGTCACTGTGAGCAGAAATAAACTATCTTACTAGCTTCTTCAGCAACGATCCATGAGGTTAGAAGCTTTTGACTCATCCTTTGTGAGTGATGTATCTAAAAGAATAATTAGCAAGTGATCAGCTAGATAAAATGTCCCGCATATTTGACATACCTTTGCTATAACAACTCTTCTGTCTGTCACTAGTAACTTTGACTGCTCTTCCCTAACCCAACAGACACAAATTTGTGTAGCAGTCTAAACTCTTGTAGTTGAGCAGTTCTTCATATGGGCATAGGGACTGGGCGTACATGAAGTGCGTGATGCTCGGCCATACATACATTCCATCAGCTCAGGTCTTGAAATTTCATAAGCATCTACTCCTTGAAGCACACTGTTGGTTTTTCAAGTGATTTTAACGGATCTGACGGTGAAAAATTGATGTGACTCATTTATGCATTCTGCGTGTTGCACAAACAGTGGGCAAGTGAAGTGAGTCCACACTGTGGTGTCACTTGATTGGTCTGTATGTATTCTCCACTACAAATTACACAGCCATAAGGTACTAGGAGAGACACACAGTGGGCAAGTGCAGTGAGTCCACACTGTGGTATCACTTGATTGGTCTGTATGTATTCTCCACTACAAATTACACAGCCATAAGGTACTAGGAGAGACACACAGTGGGCAAGTGAAGTGAGTCCACACTGTGGTGTCACTTGATTGGTCTGTATGTATTCTCCACTACAAATTACACAGCCATAAGGTACTAGGAGAGACACACAGTGGGCAAGTAAAGTGAGTCCACACTGTGGTGTCACTTGATTGGTCTGTATGTATTCTCCACTACAAATTACACAGCCATAAGGTACTAGGAGAGACACACAGTGGGCAAGTGAAGTGAGTCCACACTGTGGTGTCACTTGATTGGTCTGTATGTATTCTCTACTACAAATTACACACCCATAAGGTACTAGGAGAGACACACAGTGGGCAAGTGAAGTGAGTCCACACTGTGGTGTCACTTGATTGGTCTGTATGTATTCTCCACTACAAATTACACACCATAAGGTACTAGGAGAGACACACAGTGGGCAAGTGAAGTGAGTCCACACTGTGGTGTCACTTGATTGGTCTGTATGTATTCTCTACTACAAATTACACAGCCATAAGGTACTAGGAGAGACACACAGTGGGCAAGTGAAGTGAGTCCACACTGTGGTGTCACTTGATTGGTCTGTATGTATTCTCTACTACAAATTACACACCCATAAGGTACTAGGAGAGACACACAGTGGGCAAGTGAAGTGAGTCCACACTGTGGTGTCACTTGATTGGTCTGTATGTATTCTCCACTACAAATTACACACCCATAAGGTACTAGGAGAGAGAGCAAGCAAGCGGGACCTGGGCTATTTTATTTTTTATATCAGCGCTTATATGTAGTCGCATCAATTTTTTTCACCATTGAGACTGTTGAAGTCACTTGATCCCCTTTTCCTCCAACTTGATCACTGACAGAAGTGAAACAGCCCTCCAAGCAACACTCTTCTTTTAGCAGAAGCACTTGCCATAAGGAATAGCTGAGCGTGGTTGTACTCTAATCCTGCAAGGAGTCTAATTGTCATTTTACTCAGCAGAAGTGAATTTATGCCCACACTATCAACAATGTAGATTGTCAGGTATAATGGCCAAAATTAGGACTGTCCTTAAAATTTGTGGTTTTGTTTTTGGGGGGGGGAGGAACTAAGGTTAGACTTGTAGTACTAGCTAGTATAAACTCTGAGAAGCTGTGTGTTGCTAGTTAATCATAGTCTGAACAGCATGTGTAAAACCCAAAATCTAAATAAAATGGCTGACCTTCGCAACTGCCACTTTGCGATGGTGGCTTCTTGTGGCTTCAAAGGCGACTTCAAAGGCCAAAGACACCTAGCCCATATTTGTCCATGGTGTTGACCTGACCACCATGAATATTTCATACACACTCAGAGTTGAGCTGATAGTTGAACATGGGGTGGACTATATAGTATAGATACACATTCAGAGTTGAGCTGATGATAGTTGAACATGGGGTGGACTATATAGTATAGATACACACTCAGAGTTGAGCTGGTGATAGTTGAACATGGGGGTGGACTATATAGTATAGATACACACTCAGAGTTGAGCTGATGATAGTTGAACATGGGGTGGACTGTATAGTATAGATACACACTCAGAGTTGAGCTGATGATAGTTGAACATGGGGTGGACTGTATAGTATAGATACACACTCAGAGTTGAGCTGATGATAGTTGAACATGGGGTGGACTGTATAGATACACACTCAGAGTTGAGCTGATGATAGTTGAACATGGGGTGGACTATATAGTATAGATACACACTCAGAGTTGAGCTGATGATAGTTGAACATGGGGGTGGACTATATAGTATAGTTACACACTCAGAGTTGAGCTGATGATAGTTGAACATGGGGTGGACTGTATAGTATAGATACACACTCAGAGTTGAGCTGATGATAGTTGAACATGGGGTGGACTGTATAGATACACACTCAGAGTTGAGCTGATGATAGTTGAACATGGGGTGGACTATATAGTATAGATACACACTCAGAGTTGAGCTGATGATAGTTGAACATGGGGTGGACTGTATAGTATAGATACACACTCAGAGTTGAGCTGATGATAGTTGAACATGGGGTGGACTGTATAGTATAGATACACACTCAGAGTTGAGCTGATGATAGTTGAACATGGGGGTGGACTATATAGTATAGTTACACACTCAGAGTTGAGCTGATGATAGTTGAACATGGGGGTGGACTATATAGTATAGATACACACTCAGAGTTGAGCTGATGATAGTTGAACATGGGGTGGACTATATAGTATAGATACACACTCAGAGTTGAGCTGATAGTTGAACATGGGGTGGACTGTATAGTATAGTTACACACTCAGAGTTGAGCTGATGATAGTTGAACATGGGGTGGACTATATAGTATAGATACACACTCAGAGTTGAGCTGATGATAGTTGAACATGGGGGTGGACTATATAGTATAGATACACACTCAGAGTTGAGCTGATGATAGTTGAACATGGGGGTGGACTATATAGTATAGATACACACTCAGAGTTGAGCTGATGATAGTTGAACATGGGGGTGGACTATATAGTATAGTTACACACTCAGAGTTGAGCTGATGATAGTTGAACATGGGGGTGGACTATATAGTATAGATACACACTCAGAGTTGAGCTGATGATAGTTGAACATGGGGGTGGACTATATAGTATAGATACACACTCAGAGTTGAGCTGATGATAGTTGAACATGGGGGTGGACTGTATAGTATAGATACACACTCAGAGTTGAGCTGATGATAGTTGAACATGGGGTGGGGTGGACTGATATAGTATAGATACACACTCAGAGTTGAGCTGATGATAGTTGAACATGGGGTGGGGTGGACTGATATAGTATAGTATAGTTACACACTCAGAGTTGAGCTGATGATAGTTGAACATGGGGTGGACTATATAGTATAGTTACACACTCAGAGTTGAGCTGATGATAGTTGAACATGGGGTGGACTATATAGTATAGATACACACTCAGAGTTGAGCTGATGATAGTTGAACATGGGGTGGACTATATAGTATAGATACACACTCAGAGTTGAGCTGATGATAGTTGAACATGGGGGTGGATTATATAGTATAGATACACACTCAGAGTTGAGCTGATAGTTGAACATGGGGTGGACTATATAGTATAGATACACACTCAGAGTTGAGCTGATGATAGTTGAACATGGGGGTGGACTGTATAGTATAGATACACACTCAGAGTTGAGCTGATAGTTGAACATGGAGGTGGACTATATAGTATAGATACACACTCAGAGTTGAGCTGATGATAGTTGAACATGGGGTGGACTATATAGAGCTGATGATAGTTGAACATGGGGTGGACTGTATAGTATAGATACACACTCAGAGTTGAGCTGATGATAGTTGAACATGGGGGTGGACTGTATAGTATAGTTACACACTCAGAGTTGAGCTGATGATAGTTGAACATGGGGGTGGACTATATAGTATAGTTACACACTCAGAGTTGAGCTGATGATAGTTGAACATGGGGTGGACTATATAGTATAGTTACACACTCAGAGTTGAGCTGATGATAGTTGAACATGGAGGTGGACTATATAGTATAGATACACACTCAGAGTTGAGCTGATAGTTGAACATGGGGTGGACTGTATAGTATAGATACACACTCAGAGTTGAGCTGATGATAGTTGAACATGGGGGTGGGGTTGGACGGACATGAAAAAAAAAAAGAAAGAAGTTTTTGGCCAAAATTGGTCCATCCAGACCCTCAGGCCTTACCTCTAGCTCTGATTCTAGCACCTAGCCCTTGCCTTGCCCTGTCCCTACCTTAGTCATGAGGTGACTCCCCGCTGGTGCTGCCTAGGCCACACTTTACAGAGAGACAAGCTACTGAGTGCCTGACTATATGTACTTATAAATAGGTACTGCCATTCAATGATTATAGTTCCCAGGCCACTTTTAATGTGACAGATTTTGTTGATCAAATATGTCAAATGGCATCCAATAGTTTGTTTTGTATCAAGACTTACTTGTTTTCCAGGCACTCCAGCCACTTTTGACGGTCATCGGCCTCATCCACGGCCTCATCCACGGCCTCATCCAATACCTCATCCAAGACCTCATCCAAGGCCTCATCCACGGCCTCATCCAAGCCTCATCCAAGGCCTCATCCAAGGCCTCATCCACGGCCTCATCCACGGCCTCATCCACGGCCTCATCCACGGCCTCATCCAAGGCCTCATCCAAGACCTCATCCAAGACCTCATCCAAGGCCTCATCCAAGACCTCATCCACGGCCTCACCCAAGGCCTCACCCAAGGTCTCATCCACAACCTCATCCAAGGCCTCATCCAAGGCTCATCCAAGGCCTCATCCACGGCCTCATCCAAGGTTTACTAGCTGCAGGTCTACATTAAAGGAAGAGGAATTTTTTTTGTATTATTTCAGCTTACGAGGGCATCCACTGAAAGGAGAACGGTCAGCTTTGGCATGCACAAGGTCAAACACCGTTTTTGATAATTTTGACATGGTGTGCCTAGTTTCTAGTTGGCGAGTGTAGTGAGCCCTCACAGTGAAGTTGGATGGATACTTTTTTATTGCCGCGCATTGCGTATCTATGTGGCTATTCTCCGTACATACACCCATAAAAAAAATATATATATGAAGGGGTCACCATCCCTAAATAAAAAAATATATACATGAATGGGTCACCCTCCTTAACGAATGGGTCACCCTCCTTAAATAAAAAATATTAATGGGTCACCTTCCTTAAATAAAAAATATTAATGGGTCACCCTCCTTAAATAAAAAATATTAATGGGTCACCCTCCTTAAATAAAAAATATTAATGGGTCACCCTCCTTAAATAAAAAAAATATATATGAATGGGTCACCCTCCTTAAATAAAATGGGCCACGTAAACTGGAAATGGTTGTCACAGTGCAGAGAAAGCTTGAGAAAACAGTGCAGAATCGATTATTGAGGAAAAAGAAATGGCCGCACAGGCAGATGAGAACAGGCTGCACAGGCAAGAACTGGCTGTACAGGCAGATGAGAACAGCTGCACAGGCAGATGAGAACAGGCCGCGCACAGGCAGATGAGAACAGGCTACACAGGCGAGAACAGGATGCATAGGCAGATGAGAACAGGCTGCACAGGAAGATGAGAACAGGCTGCACAGGCAGATGAGAACAGGCCGCCGCACAGGCAGATGAGAACAGGCTACACAGGCGAGAACAGGATGCATAGGCAGATGAGAACAGGCTGCACAGGAAGATGAGAACATGCTGTACAGGCAGATGAGAACAGGCTGCACTGGCAGATGAGAACTGGCTGTACAGGCAGATGAGAACAGGCCGCGCACAGGCAGATGAGAACAGGCCGCGCACAGGCAGATGAGAACAGGCCGCGCACAGGCAGATGAGAACAGGATGCACAGGCAGATGAGAACAGGCTGCACAGGAAGGTGAGAACAGGCTGCACAGGCAGATGAGAACAGGCTGTACTGGCAGATGAGAACAAGCTGCACAGGCAGATGAGAACAGGCCGCACAGGCAGATGAGAACAGGCTGTACAGGCAGATGAGAACAGGCTGCACAGGCAGATGAGAACAGGCCGCACAGGCAGATGAGAACCGGCTGACGAGAACAGGCTGCACAGGAAGATGAAAACAGGCTGCACAGGCAGATGAGAACAGGCTGCACAGGCAGATGAGAACAGGCTGCACAGGCAGATGAGAACAGGCTGCACAGGCAGATAAGAACAGGCTGCACAGGCAGATGAGAACAGGCTGCACAGGAAGATGAGAACAGGCTGCACAGGCAGATGAGAAGAGGCTGTACAGGCAGATGAGAACAGGCTGCACAGGCAGATGAGAACAGGCCGCACAGGCAGATGAGAACAGGCTGATGAGAACAGGCTGCACAGGAAGATGAGAACAGGCTGCACAGGCAGATAAGAACAGGCTGCACAGGCAGATGAGAACAGGCTGCACAGGCAGATGAGAACAGGCTGCACAGGCAGATGAGAACAGGATGCACAGGCAGATGAGAACAGGCTGCACAGGCAGATGAGAACAGGCTGCACAGGCAGATGAGAACAGGCTGCACAGGCAGATGAGAACAGGCTGCACAGGTAGATGAGAACAGGCTGCACAGGCAGATGAGAACAGGCTGCACAGGCAGATAAGAACAGGCTGCACAGGCAGATGAGAACAGGCTGCACAGGCAGATGAGAACAGGCTGCACAGGCAGATGAGAACAGGCTGCACAGGAAGATGAGAACAGGCTGCACAGGCAGATGAGAACAAGCTGCACAGGCAGATGAGAACAGGCTGCACAGGCAGATGAGAACAGGATGCACAGGCAGATGAGAACAGGCTGCACAGGCAGATGAGAACAGGCTGCACAGGCAGATGAGAACAGGCTGCACAGGCAGATGAGAACACGCTGCACAGGCAGATGAGAACAGGCTGCACAGGCAGATGAGAACAGGCTGCACAGGCAGATGAGAACAGGCTGCACAGGCAGATGAGAACAGGCTGCACAGGCAGATGAGAACAGGCTGCACAGGCAGATGAGAACAGGCTGCACAGGCAGATGAGAACAGGCTGCACAGGCAGATGAGAACAGGCTGCACAGGCAGATGAGAACAGGCTGCACAGGCAGATGAGAACAGGCTGCACAGGCAGATGAGAACAGGCTGCACAGGCAGATGAGAACAGGCTGCACAGGCAGATGAGAACAGGCTGCACAGGCAGATGAGAACAGGCTGCACAGGCAGATGAGAACAGGCTGCACAGGCAGATGAGAACAGGCTGCACAGGCAGATGAGAACAGGCTGCACAGGCAGATGAGAACAGGCTGCACAGGCAGATGAGAACAGGCTGCACAGGCAGATGAGAACAGGCTGCACAGGCAGATGAGAACAGGCTGCACAGGCAGATGAGAACAGGCTGCACAGGCAGATGAGAACAGGCTGCACAGGCAGATGAGAACAGGCTGCACAGGCAGATGAGAACAAGCTGCATGGAACTGAAAAGGATGCTGGAGTTTCATTCTGACAGCTACTGAATTTATCAATTTGCTCTAGCTAGCTATTGAGGTGTGTGTGGTGCACCTTTTCCCATGATGATGATGATGAAGAAAAAATTGCTAATCTTGATGTGGTAAATGCACGTACTGCCGCTCTCTATGGACAGAAATAACTGGCTACACAGTTGGCAAATAGAGGAAGGATAAGGTGCATAGAGCCCAAAGAGGAGAGTTGTGCTGATGTGAACAGACTTAACACACTAAACAGTGTCTAGAGTGAACTATCACTTGAACAAGTTCTTGTCAGCTTCTACATGGTCTTCCCTTTACTCTAAGAATCCCTGCTGAAAGCACTACCTAATGACCTCACTCTTAGTGTGGTGCACTTCCCATCTAGGAACCTGCTTCCAATTACTCTAACAAAACTTCTCTCACAGCCATACTTCCCCAAACTCCTCTCACAGCCATACTTCCCCATGCACATTTCCGTTCAGAATTTGCCCTCCCATTATGTTGCAGGACATCAGGTTGTTCAACCTTGCACTTGTAAGGAATATATACATATAATTATTGGCTACTTCCCACAATCACAATGCCACATTGTGATGTCATCAATAATGTACAGATCAGTACTGTATTAGGTCTTCAGCTATGCTAGGGCTAGGACAATGGGTAGAGCAATGCAATCTAATAGTGCTAGAATTTCAAGTTTTGTCCCATAGAGCATCAGGTCAAAAGCAATTGATCCTTAGCTCGTCAAACAATTGGAAGTGAAGCAGTCAATCGATTGGCTAAGGAAAAGTTAATTTTACCAAATATGTTAGTGCACTATGAATGACATGTTTTGTCAGATAACTGAACGACCCGTAATCTTTGCAAGTCACATGCCGACCATCAGTGAGCAAAATTACATGCTCAGGTAGAAAACGAGGCTTTGGGTTTAATTTTCAGAGTAAAGCAGGTTCACATTTACCTCTGTGATCGTAAATTCGTACTGATATCACCTACCATAAGGTCTGTGATCGTAAATTCGTACTGATATCACCTACCATAAGGTCTGTGATCGTAAATTCATACTGATATCACCTACCATAAGGTCTGTGATCGTAAATTCGTACTGATATCACCTATAAGGCCTGTGATCGTAAATTCGTACAGATATTACCTACCATAAAACCTGTGATCGTAAATTCGTACTGATATCACCTATCGTAAGGCCTTGACCGCCATCTTAAGGACCAGAGAGGAGAGTACCATTTCTTGTTTACTTGCTATTTTGACCAGCAACCCAGAAGTTATTTTATAGATAGAGGGTTCTTCAAATATGGTGGTCTACATGAATAAATTCTTATTTGCTTTCAAGTCAATCTATTTGTTGTTGTTTGCAATCTTCTTTAAGAGCTTTGTAAGAGTTGCTCATACTCCAGAACTAGTTATTTTTTACTCTTCTTATAGTGGAGCCCATTGGAACTAGTTATTTTTTTACTATTCTTATAGTTGAGCCCATTGGGACTAGTTATTTTTTACTCTTCTTATAGTTGAGCCCATTGGGACCAGTTATTTTTTACTCTTCTTATAGTTGAGCCCATTGGGACTATTTATTTTTTACTCTTCTTATAGTTGAGCCTATTGGGACTAGTTATTTTTTACTCTTCTTATAGTTGAGCCCATTGGGACTAGTTATTTTTTACTCTTCTTATAGTTGAGCCCATTGGGACTAGTTATTTTTTACTCTTCTTATAGTTGAGCCCATTGGGACTAGTTATTTTTTACTCTTCTTATAGTTGAGCCCATTGGGACTAGTTATTTTTTACTCTTCTTATAGTTGAGCCCATTGGGACTAGTTATTTTTTACTCTTCTTATAGTTGAGCCCATTGGGACTAGTTATTTTTTACTCTTCTTATAGTTGAGCCCATTGGGACTAGTTATTTTTTACTCTTCTTATAGTTGAGCCCATTGGAACTAGTTATTTTTTTACTCTTCTTATAGTTGAGCCCATTGGGACTAGTTATTTTTTACTCTTCTTATAGTTGAGCCCATTGGGACTAGTTATTTTTTACTCTTCTTATAGTTGAGCCCATTGGGACTAGTTATTTTTTACTCTTCTTATAGTTGAGCCCATTGGGACTAGTTATTTTTTACTCTTCTTATAGTGGAGCCCATTGGGACTAGTTATTTTTTACTCTTCTTATAGTTGAGCCCATTGGGACTAGTTATTTTTTTTACTCTTCTTATAGTTGAGCCCATTGGGACTAGTTATTTTTTACTCTTCTTATAGTTGAGCCCATTGGGACTAGTTATTTTTTACTCTTCTTATAGTTGAGCCCATTGGGACTAGTTATTTTTTACTCTTCTTATAGTTGAGCCCATTGGGACTAGTTATTTTTTACTCTTCTTATAGTTGCGCCCATTGGGACTAGTTATTTTTTTACTCTTCTTATAGTTGAGCCTATTGGGACTAGTTATTTTTTACTCTTCTTATAGTTGAGCCCATTGGGACTAGTTATTTTTTACTCTTCTTATAGTTGAGCCCATTGGGACTAGTTATTTTTTACTCTTCTTATAGTTGAGCCCATTGGGACTAGTTATTTTTTACTCTTCTTATAGTTGAGCCCATTGGGACTAGTTATTTTTTACTCTTCTTATAGTTGAGCCCATTGGGACTAGTTATTTTTTACTCTTCTTATAGTTGAGCCCATTGGGACTAGTTATTTTTTACTCTTCTTATAGTTGAGCCCATTGGGACTAGTTATTTTTTACTCTTCTTATAGTTGAGCCCATTGGGACTAGTTATTTTTTACTCTTCTTATAGTTGAGCCCATTGGGACTAGTTATTTTTTACTCTTCTTATAGTTGAGCCCATTGGGACTAGTTATTTTTTACTCTTCTTATAGTTGAGCCCATTGGGACTAGTTATTTTTTACTCTTCTTATAGTTGAGCCCATTGGGACTAGTTATTTTTTTACTCTTCTTATAGTTGAGCCCATTGGGACTAGTTATTTTTTACTCTTCTTATAGTTGAGCCCATTGGGACTAGTTATTTTTTACTCTTCTTATAGTTGAGCCCATTGGGACTAGTTATTTTTTACTCTTCTTATAGTTGAGCCCATTGGGACTAGTTATTTTTTACTCTTCTTATAGTTGAGCCCATTGGGACTAGTTATTTTTTATTCTTCTTATAGTTGAGCCCATTGGGACTAGTTATTTTTTACTCTTCTTATAGTTGAGCCCATTGGGACTAGTTATTTTTTATTCTTCTTATAGTTGAGCCCATTGGGACTAGTTATTTTTTACTCTTCTTATAGTTGAGCCCATTGGGACTAGTTATTTTTTACTCTTCTTATAGTTGAGCCCATTGGGACTAGTTATTTTTTACTCTTCTTATAGTTGAGCCCATTGGGACTAGTTATTTTTTATTCTTCTTATAGTTGAGCCCATTGGGACTAGTTATTTTTTACTCTTCTTATAGTTGAGCCCATTGGTGCTAACCTTTATATAGCTTCATGTCTTGTTGAAGGTCGTGCTGTTAACTATGTCACAATCTTCTCAGTAAACTTAAATTGTTCACTTCTGACTTGGCATTGAAAACATTCAGCAGTCTCTGAATCGGCTCAGCTAGGTTCAATGTTGCCTCTGAATTGGCTCAGCTAGGCTCAATGTTGCCTCTGAATTGGCTCAGCTAGGTTCAATGTTGCCTCTGAATTGGCTCAGCTAGGCTCAATGTTGCCTCTGAATCGGCTAATCTAGGCTCAATGTTGCCTCCTAATCGGCTCAGCTAGGCTCAATGTTGCCTCCGAATCGGCTCAGCTAGGCTCAATGTTGCCTCTGAATTGGCTCAGCTAGGCTCAATGTTGCCTCTGAATCGGCTAATCTAGGCTCAATGTTGCCTCCTAATCGGCTCAGCTAGGCTCAATGTTGCCTCCGAATCGGCTCAGCTAGGCTCAATGTTGCCTCTGAATCGGCTCAGCTAGGCTCAATGTTGCCTCTGAATCGGCTTAACTAGGCTCAATGTTGCCCCACAAGCATGTTGATGTTGATCTTTTAATTAACGATTTTCATATTTTACTCAATCTAGGAAAAAAAAAGTTGTTTCAAATATGTAATTGGAAACTTCTCTGCTGTTCCTTGAAAATGAATTTCACTGTTTGGGGGCTGCTAGTTTACCTTAGTGAGGTATTCCAGGCATGCTGGAAGTGTTTTGGGGGCTGCTAGTTTACCTTAGTGAGGTATTCCAGGCATGCTGGAAGTGTTTTGGGGGCTGCTAGTTTACCTTAGTGAGGGATTCCAGGCAGGCATGCTGGAAGTGTTTTGGGGGCTGCTAGTTTACCTTAGTGAGGGATTCCAGGCAGGCATGCTGGAAGTGTTTTGGGGGCTGCTAGTTTACCTTAGCGAGGTATTCCAGGCATGCTGGAAGTGTTTTGGGGGCTGCTAGTTTACCTTAGTGAGGTATTCCAGGCAGGCATGCTGGAAGTGTTTTGGGGGCTGCTAGTTTACCTTAGCGAGGTATTCCAGGCATGCTGGAAGTGTTTTGGGGGCTGCTAGTTTACCTTAGTGAGGTATTCCAGGCATGCTGGAAGTGTTTTGGGGGCTGCTAGTTTACCTTAGTGAGGTATTCCAGGCATGCTGGAAGTGTTTTGGGGGCTGCTAGTTTACCTTAGTGAGGTATTCCAGGCATGCTGGAAGTGTTTTGGGGGCTGCTAGTTTACCTTAGCGAGGGATTCCAGGCAGGCATGCTGGAAGTGTTTTGGGGGCTGCTAGTTTACCTTAGCGAGGTATTCCAGGCATGCTGGAAGTGTTTTGGGGGCTGCTAGTTTACCTTAGTGAGGTATTCCAGGCAGGCATGCTGGAAGTGTTTTGGGGGCTGCTAGTTTACCTTAGCGAGGGATTCCAGGCATGCTGGAAGTGTTTTGGGGGCTGCTTGTTTGCCTTAGTGAGGGATTCCAGGCAGGCATGCTGGAAGTGTTTTGGGGGCTGCTAGTTTACCTTAGTGAGGTATTCCAGGCATGCTGGAAGTGTTTTGGGGGCTGCTAGTTTACCTTAGTGAGGTATTCCAGGCATGCTGGAAGTGTTTTGGGGGCTGCTAGTTTACCTTAGTGAGGGATTCCAGGCAGGCATGCTTGAAGTGTTTTGGGGGCTGCTTGTTTACCTTAGTGAGGTATTCCAGGCATGCTGGAAGTGTTTTGGGGGCTGCTAGGTTACCTTAGTGAGGTATTCCAGGCATGCTGGAAGTGTTTTGGGGGCTGCTAGTTTACCTTAGCGAGGGATTCCAGGCAGGCATGCTGGAAGTGTTTTGGGGGCTGCTAGTTTACCTTAGTGAGGGATTCCAGGCAGGCATGCTGGAAGTGTTTTGGGGGCTGCTAGTTTACCTTAGCGAGGGATTCCAGGCAGGCATGCTGAAGTATTTTGGGGGCTGCTAGTTTACCTTAGCGAGGTATTCCAGGCATGCTGGAAGTGTTTTGGGGGCTGCTAGTTTACCTTAGTGAGGTATTCCAGGCAGGCATGCTGGAAGTGTTTTGGGGGCTGCTAGTTTACCTTAGCGAGGTATTCCAGGCATGCTGGAAGTGTTTTGGGGGCTGCTAGTTTACCTTAGTGAGGTATTCCAGGCAGGCATGCTGGAAGTGTTTTGGGGGCTGCTAGTTTACCTTAGTGAGGTATTCCAGGCATGCTGGAAGTGTTTTGGGGGCTGCTAGTTTACCTTAGCGAGGTATTCCAGGCATGCTGGAAGTGTTTTGGGGGCTGCTAGTTTACCTTAGTGAGGTATTCCAGGCATGCTGGAAGTGTTTTGGGGGCTGCTAGTTTACCTTAGTGAGGTATTCCAGGCATGCTGGAAGTGTTTTGGGGGCTGCTAGTTTACCTTAGTGAGGTATTCCAGGCATGCTGGAAGTGTTTTGGGGGCTGCTAGTTTACCTTAGCGAGGGATTCCAGGCAGGCATGCTGGAAGTGTTTTGGGGGCTGCTAGTTTACCTTAGCGAGGTATTCCAGGCATGCTGGAAGTGTTTTGGGGGCTGCTAGTTTACCTTAGTGAGGTATTCCAGGCAGGCATGCTGGAAGTGTTTTGGGGGCTGCTAGTTTACCTTAGTGAGGTATTCCAGGCATGCTGGAAGTGTTTTGGGGGCTGCTAGTTTACCTTAGTGAGGTATTCCAGGCATGCTGGAAGTGTTTTGGGGGCTGCTAGTTTACCTTAGTGAGGTATTCCAGGCATGCTGGAAGTGTTTTGGGGGCTGCTAGTTTACCTTAGTGAGGTATTCCAGGCATGCTGGAAGTGTTTTGGGGGCTGCTAGTTTACCTTAGCGAGGGATTCCAGGCAGGCATGCTGGAAGTGTTTTGGGGGCTGCTAGTTTACCTTAGTGAGGTATTCCAGGCATGCTGGAAGTGTTTTGGGGGCTGCTAGTTTACCTTAGTGAGGTATTCCAGGCATGCTGGAAGTGTTTTGGGGGCTGCTAGTTTACCTTAGCGAGGGATTCCAGGCAGGCATGCTGGAAGTGTTTTGGGGGCTGCTAGTTTACCTTAGCGAGGTATTCCAGGCATGCTGGAAGTGTTTTGGGGGCTGCTAGTTTACCTTAGTGAGGTATTCCAGGCAGGCATGCTGGAAGTGTTTTGGGGGCTGCTAGTTTACCTTAGTGAGGTATTCCAGGCATGCTGGAAGTGTTTTGGGGGCTGCTAGTTTACCTTAGTGAGGTATTCCAGGCATGCTGGAAGTGTTTTGGGGGCTGCTAGTTTACCTTAGTGAGGTATTCCAGGCATGCTGGAAGTGTTTTGGGGGCTGCTAGTTTACCTTAGTGAGGTATTCCAGGCATGCTGGAAGTGTTTTGGGGGCTGCTAGTTTACCTTAGCGAGGGATTCCAGGCAGGCATGCTGGAAGTGTTTTGGGGGCTGCTAGTTTACCTTAGTGAGGTATTCCAGGCATGCTGGAAGTGTTTTGGGGGCTGCTAGTTTACCTTAGTGAGGGATTCCAGGCATGCTGGAAGTGTTTTGGGGGCTGCTAGTTTACCTTAGTGAGGTATTCCAGGCATGCTGGAAGTGTTTTGGGGGCTGCTAGTTTACCTTAGTGAGGTATTCCAGGCATGCTGGAAGTGTTTTGGGGGCTGCTAGTTTACCTTAGCGAGGGATTCCAGGCAGGCATGCTGGAAGTGTTTTGGGGGCTGCTAGTTTACCTTAGTGAGGGATTCCAGGCAGGCATGCTGGAAGTGTTTTGGGGGCTGCTAGTTTACCTTAGCGAGGGATTCCAGGCAGGCATGCTGGAAGTGTTTTGGGGGCTGCTAGTTTACCTTAGCGAGGGATTCCAGGCAGGCATGCTGGAAGTGTTTTGGGGGCTGCTAGTTTACCTTAGTGAGGTATTCCAGGCATGCTGGAAGTGTTTTGGGGGCTGCTAGTTTACCTTAGTGAGGTATTCCAGGCATGCTGGAAGTGTTTTGGGGGCTGCTAGTTTACCTTAGCGAGGGATTCCAGGCAGGCATGCTGGAAGTGTTTTGGGGGCTGCTAGTTTACCTTAGTGAGGGATTCCAGGCAGGCATGCTGGAAGTGTTTTGGGGGCTGCTAGTTTACCTTAGCGAGGGATTCCAGGCAGGCATGCTGAAGTATTTTGGGGGCTGCTAGTTTACCTTAGCGAGGTATTCCAGGCATGCTGGAAGTGTTTTGGGGGCTGCTAGTTTACCTTAGTGAGGTATTCCAGGCATGCTGGAAGTGTTTTGGGGGCTGCTAGTTTACCTTAGTGAGGTATTCCAGGCATGCTGGAAGTGTTTTGGGGGCTGCTAGTTTACCTTAGCGAGGGATTCCAGGCAGGCATGCTGGAAGTGTTTTGGGGGCTGCTAGTTTACCTTAGTGAGGTATTCCAGGCATGCTGGAAGTGTTTTGGGGGCTGCTAGTTTACCTTAGTGAGGTATTCCAGGCATGCTGGAAGTGTTTTGGGGGCTGCTAGTTTACCTTAGCGAGGGATTCCAGGCAGGCATGCTGGAAGTGTTTTGGGGGCTGCTAGTTTACCTTAGCGAGGTATTCCAGGCATGCTGGAAGTGTTTTGGGGGCTGCTAGTTTACCTTAGTGAGGTATTCCAGGCAGGCATGCTGGAAGTGTTTTGGGGGCTGCTAGTTTACCTTAGTGAGGTATTCCAGGCATGCTGGAAGTGTTTTGGGGGCTGCTAGTTTACCTTAGTGAGGTATTCCAGGCATGCTGGAAGTGTTTTGGGGGCTGCTAGTTTACCTTAGTGAGGTATTCCAGGCATGCTGGAAGTGTTTTGGGGGCTGCTAGTTTACCTTAGTGAGGTATTCCAGGCATGCTGGAAGTGTTTTGGGGGCTGCTAGTTTACCTTAGCGAGGGATTCCAGGCAGGCATGCTGGAAGTGTTTTGGGGGCTGCTAGTTTACCTTAGTGAGGTATTCCAGGCATGCTGGAAGTGTTTTGGGGGCTGCTAGTTTACCTTAGTGAGGGATTCCAGGCATGCTGGAAGTGTTTTGGGGGCTGCTAGTTTACCTTAGTGAGGTATTCCAGGCATGCTGGAAGTGTTTTGGGGGCTGCTAGTTTACCTTAGTGAGGTATTCCAGGCATGCTGGAAGTGTTTTGGGGGCTGCTAGTTTACCTTAGCGAGGGATTCCAGGCAGGCATGCTGGAAGTGTTTTGGGGGCTGCTAGTTTACCTTAGTGAGGGATTCCAGGCAGGCATGCTGGAAGTGTTTTGGGGGCTGCTAGTTTACCTTAGCGAGGGATTCCAGGCAGGCATGCTGGAAGTGTTTTGGGGGCTGCTAGTTTACCTTAGTGAGGGATTCCAGGCAGGCATGCTGGAAGTGTTTTGGGGGCTGCTAGTTTACCTTAGCGAGGGATTCCAGGCAGGCATGCTGGAAGTGTTTTGGGGGCTGCTAGTTTACCTTAGTGAGGTATTCCAGGCATGCTGGAAGTGTTTTGGGGGCTGCTAGTTTACCTTAGTGAGGTATTCCAGGCATGCTGGAAGTGTTTTGGGGGCTGCTAGTTTACCTTAGCGAGGGATTCCAGGCAGGCATGCTGGAAGTGTTTTGGGGGCTGCTAGTTTACCTTAGTGAGGGATTCCAGGCAGGCATGCTGGAAGTGTTTTGGGGGCTGCTAGTTTACCTTAGCGAGGGATTCCAGGCAGGCATGCTGAAGTATTTTGGGGGCTGCTAGTTTACCTTAGCGAGGTATTCCAGGCATGCTGGAAGTGTTTTGGGGGCTGCTAGTTTACCTTAGTGAGGTATTCCAGGCAGGCATGCTGGAAGTGTTTTGGGGGCTGCTAGTTTACCTTAGCGAGGTATTCCAGGCATGCTGGAAGTGTTTTGGGGGCTGCTAGTTTACCTTAGTGAGGTATTCCAGGCAGGCATGCTGGAAGTGTTTTGGGGGCTGCTAGTTTACCTTAGTGAGGTATTCCAGGCATGCTGGAAGTGTTTTGGGGGCTGCTAGTTTACCTTAGCGAGGTATTCCAGGCATGCTGGAAGTGTTTTGGGGGCTGCTAGTTTACCTTAGTGAGGTATTCCAGGCATGCTGGAAGTGTTTTGGGGGCTGCTAGTTTACCTTAGTGAGGTATTCCAGGCATGCTGGAAGTGTTTTGGGGGCTGCTAGTTTACCTTAGTGAGGTATTCCAGGCATGCTGGAAGTGTTTTGGGGGCTGCTAGTTTACCTTAGCGAGGGATTCCAGGCAGGCATGCTGGAAGTGTTTTGGGGGCTGCTAGTTTACCTTAGCGAGGTATTCCAGGCATGCTGGAAGTGTTTTGGGGGCTGCTAGTTTACCTTAGTGAGGTATTCCAGGCAGGCATGCTGGAAGTGTTTTGGGGGCTGCTAGTTTACCTTAGTGAGGTATTCCAGGCATGCTGGAAGTGTTTTGGGGGCTGCTAGTTTACCTTAGTGAGGTATTCCAGGCATGCTGTAGTGTTTTGGGGGCTGCTAGTTTACCTTAGTGAGGTATTCCAGGCATGCTGGAAGTGTTTTGGGGGCTGCTAGTTTACCTTAGTGAGGTATTCCAGGCATGCTGGAAGTGTTTTGGGGGCTGCTAGTTTACCTTAGCGAGGGATTCCAGGCAGGCATGCTGGAAGTGTTTTGGGGGCTGCTAGTTTACCTTAGTGAGGTATTCCAGGCATGCTGGAAGTGTTTTGGGGGCTGCTAGTTTACCTTAGTGAGGGATTCCAGGCATGCTGGAAGTGTTTTGGGGGCTGCTAGTTTACCTTAGTGAGGTATTCCAGGCATGCTGGAAGTGTTTTGGGGGCTGCTAGTTTACCTTAGTGAGGTATTCCAGGCATGCTGGAAGTGTTTTGGGGGCTGCTAGTTTACCTTAGCGAGGGATTCCAGGCAGGCATGCTGGAAGTGTTTTGGGGGCTGCTAGTTTACCTTAGTGAGGGATTCCAGGCAGGCATGCTGGAAGTGTTTTGGGGGCTGCTAGTTTACCTTAGCGAGGGATTCCAGGCAGGCATGCTGGAAGTGTTTTGGGGGCTGCTAGTTTACCTTAGTGAGGTATTCCAGGCATGCTGGAAGTGTTTTGGGGGCTGCTAGTTTACCTTAGTGAGGTATTCCAGGCATGCTGGAAGTGTTTTGGGGGCTGCTAGTTTACCTTAGCGAGGGATTCCAGGCAGGCATGCTGGAAGTGTTTTGGGGGCTGCTAGTTTACCTTAGTGAGGGATTCCAGGCAGGCATGCTGGAAGTGTTTTGGGGGCTGCTAGTTTACCTTAGCGAGGGATTCCAGGCAGGCATGCTGAAGTATTTTGGGGGCTGCTAGTTTACCTTAGCGAGGTATTCCAGGCATGCTGGAAGTGTTTTGGGGGCTGCTAGTTTACCTTAGTGAGGTATTCCAGGCAGGCATGCTGGAAGTGTTTTGGGGGCTGCTAGTTTACCTTAGCGAGGTATTCCAGGCATGCTGGAAGTGTTTTGGGGGCTGCTAGTTTACCTTAGCGAGGTATTCCAGGCATGCTGGAAGTGTTTTGGGGGCTGCTAGTTTACCTTAGTGAGGTATTCCAGGCATGCTGGAAGTGTTTTGGGGGCTGCTAGTTTACCTTAGTGAGGTATTCCAGGCATGCTGGAAGTGTTTTGGGGGCTGCTAGCTTACCTTAGCGAGGGATTCCAGGCAGGCATGCTGGAAGTGTTTTGGGGGCTGCTAGTTTACCTTAGCGAGGGATTCCAGGCATGCTGGAAGTGTTTTGGGGGCTGCTAGTTTACCTTAGCGAGGGATTCCAGGCAGGCATGCTGGAAGTGTTTTTGGAGCTAAAATCGGCCAACCATTTACAATGCTAAGAAGCTGCCAAAGTGAGTTTAGAGAGATGTCTTTTTAGTGTGCTTTTGGCATCCTCAATTTTGAAATAGGATATAGGGAATGAACACTCCCTGAACACTGACACCATAGTGACCATGTATACTTCTATTACCATGTCATTATTCTATGTGATGTTACTTACTGCTCCAATACTGTACACTTTGTAGCTGTATCTCTAGGGTCAACAAAGATTAGGAGTATGTACATACATATAGGTGTATACAAAATTCAACACTGGCGGTGGCGCTATAATAATCATCGTCTCGACTGCAGGTGAATATGTTTGTATGATTATTGCAGGCCCAAGGATACACCATTTGAAGATGGCACTTTCAAACTCACTCTACAGTTCAGTGAAGAATACCCCAACAAACCACCAGTTGTTAGATTTGTGTCAAAAATGTTTCATCCTAATGGTGAGAATTAGTTTTATCATTTTCACTGCTTGTGGTCATGATTCTTCATAATGCCTTCCTTGCAGTGTACGCTGATGGTAGTATATGTCTCGATATCCTCCAGAATAGGTGGAGTCCAACTTACGATGTGTCCTCTATATTGACATCTTTACAGGTGGGCATTAATTTGAGTTTTCAAGCCTGATCTCTGGGAAGGGATGCTGTGTATATGTTAAAGGAACTATTACATTGTCGATCTTGAAAAGTAGTTGTAAAAGTCAAGTGTAGGGTTCTTGCTTGACCCTTCCCCAAACTTAAAGAAAAATTGATTACTTGTAGCTACTGCTTGATCACCATATGCTCAGGCGTGTGGTAGCTTGTCTAAAAGCAATATGGCAAACTCCTAACTTTGTACATTGGGTTTGTGGGATTATTTTCATTACAGCATTTCCTAGATACATAATAGACACCCACCTATGTACTATCAATATTTATATATATATACCCCAATAGACACCCACCTATGTCATTTCAATAATTATATATACACATCTCTCTCATTAGTCTTTATTGGATGAACCGAACCCAAACAGTCCAGCAAATAGCCAAGCAGCACAACTTTATCAAGATAACAGACGTGAATATGAAAAGAAAGTGTCAGCCATTGTAGAAGACAGTTGGATGAATGCCTGATTAAATATTTAACTAATGCCATTGTTACGTGTGTATATATATATATATACATATATAGTACATTCCCTATGGAAATCAGTATTTATACATGCAATAAGAATATACATGCAATTTAAATTTGTCTGTCCATCACATGTCTTCCGAGATCTGTGGCAAACACATGTTGTAGTGACCCGTACTATCCCAGAAGTTGACGGTCTTCCAGGCACACCATCCCTGCAAAAGATTACACAATCCTCAACCCTTCACACAGCATCCATCCACCCTGCTTCATGCAGTAGTTACATGTTCAGTGTTTTTTACAGCCACACCACATCTGACACTACAGCCATTCAATCCACACCGGATAATTAAGTCCAAGATAGGATTTTGTCATTCCAACTCCTTGGAGTAGCCTTTCCTGTTGGTCAATTCACAGATATGCTACATGCTATAAAAGAGCTCCTTTCATGGATTTTTTTCCTTTTGTCTTGCCATTAATTGCTGAAGAGCTTCATTCTTGCTTCATAAACATTGTCCAGTTCATAGGTTGTGAAGAAATACTGTAATAAATACGAAGTACTAAGAGTCTGTGTCCAAGTCAATGTAAGGATTTAGTGCATGTAAGGGTTTAGTGCATGTAAGTAAAGCTCTGTCAAGCCTCCTTCCCATGCCAACTTCTTTGCCACACCTGACGTAATATCATAGCCTGTGAAACTATGTAACAAGCTAAAGACTTCTGTCCTCGAGCTTGGCAGATGGAATTGATGTGCAAGCAAGTAAGTGAAGGTTCTTCCTGTGCCAAAAGTCACCCAAATTCTAACAGAAGGATTTAAGGAAAGTTAATGACAAAACATCTGTGTCTAGAAACATCTGTGTCTAGAATACATTGCAAGCAAGTTTTACACCCATTCTTTAATGCATCTGCCATGGAGTCGGGTTCTTACATGATAACGTCATGACTGGACCATTTGGTAAGAACGTCAACACTGGATGTAACAAAGAACTTGCCTTCGGGATAATCAAGACTATTTTGTCTGAGAGAAATTCAAACAGCTCTCTTCATGTAAGAAGTTCTCAAGTTTCCTGGGACTTTGTTCTTACCAGCTGTTCTTTCAAATGCCTTTTATCTGGCTTCTCTCTTGTGGCTGCTTTGAAGCTGTCACCGACATCACATCCACTCTGTATATACTAGTATTAATCCACTCTATTAAGGGACTATAAACTGTTCCTGTATATACTAGTATTAATCCACTCTATTAATTAAGGGACTATAAACTGTTCCTGTATATACTAGTATTAGACATATTCTAAGTTTTAGAACCATTGGAAGTTCCATTTCAAAGTTATGGTGGTTTTTGTCCATGCAATTTACTCATCTTTAGTCAAAATTTGAAGAGAAAACGGCAAAGGAGCAGTAGCCCAAGAGGAAGTGATGCGATGATAACTTTGACACAGTAGTTCACTTTCAAAGCTTATTTTATTGACAGATCTCCCACTGCTCTATGATATGGCAGATATATTTTATTGACAGATCTCCCACTGCTCTATGATATGGCAGATATATTTTATTGACAGATCTCCCACTGCTCTATGATATGGCAGATATATTTTATTGACAGATCTCCCACTGCTCTATGATATGGCAGATATATTTTATTGACATCTCCCACTGCTCTATGATATGACAGATCTTCCATTGCAGATATATTTTATTGACATATCTGGCAGATATATTTTATTGACAGATCTTCCATTGCTCTATGATATGGCAGATATATTTTATTGACATATCTCCCACTGCTCTATGATATGACAGATCTTCCATTGCTCTGGCAGATATATTTTATTGACATATCTCCCACTGCTCATGATATGACAAGATATATTTTATTGACAGATCTCCCACTGCTCTATGATATGGCAGATATATTTTATTGACAGATCTCCCACTGCTCTATGATATGGCAGATATATTTTATTGACATCTCCCACTGCTCTATGATATGACAGATCTTCCATTGCTCTGGCAGATATATTTTATTGACAGATCTTCCATTGCTCTATGATATGGCAGATATATTTTATTGACAGATCTTCCATTGCTCTATGATATGGCAGATATATTTTATTGACATACCTTCCATTGCTCTATGATATGACAAGATATATTTTATTGACAGATCTTCCATTGCTCTGGCAGATGTATTTTATTGACAGATCTCCCACTGCTCTATGATATGGCAGATATATTTTATTGACATCTATTGCTCTACGATATGGCAGATATATTTTATTGACAGATCTTCCATTACTCTATATGGCAGATATTTTTTATGCTGCAAGGCAAGCATTACGTTATGGTAGTTTGAAGAATTGACCTTTGGGGTTTAATCAATTTATCTCGCAGTGTGGCCTTGAACTAATTAACACTAGGTTGTGAGCCAATTTCCTTCCCTCATATCACGCCTAAGTGCTCTGACAAACCACAGACCTAATTATAGCCATTGGCTGTCCTCGATGGAGATAACTCACCTGGCTTATGGCTCTTCTTATAATAAGGCAGCTATAGCAACCAAGGTCAAGCATGGGATGGTTGTGCAGCGCTGAGCTACAGAATTTCTCAGTCCTGAGCAAATACCAGTAATTGCCTCTATATATGCTCTAGCCACAGCTGATTCCTTTCCATCTCACCAGAACAAGACATGGCCCAGAAAAATATCTTGCTGTCTACTAAAGGATTGCACAATGAAGGGAGCAAAGAGGCTGGGAGACATAAAATATCTTCCTGCCTACTGAAGGATAGCACAATGAAGGGAGCAAAGAGGCTGGGAGACACAAAAAGATTGAAGTGTCCTTTATTTCTGGGATAATGTACTCAGAATGAAGTAAATGGGGCTAATAACCTGGCTAATATTTTGTCAGGATATTAGCTAGGGCCCATTGTGAAGAACTTCCCTCTCTATGTTGAATCTCTTCGTTGTTGGTTCCATGGTTCTTTGCATTGGTCGCCATTCTCGTTGGGTGCATGTGTACATACATGACATGGAAAGTCTCAATCAACCCATTATCGAAGATTTTGAAGTGCATAGACATTGGGTTGTTTGCAAAACCAAGAAACATCTTAGTTATGACTAGATTCGGCTCATGAGAGAACAATGAGTTGTCAAGGGTTCTGGTGGTGCAGTGGGGCTCACCGAGAATCCATCAGCTTAAGAGTCTGTAGTTGATTCTGTGCACTGAATAGAAACTCTTGGCATTTGATGAAGACACCAGCAGCATCTTTTTTGCTTCATATCACAGGGCAATTAACTGCTCCAGATCTGAGCAAGGGCCATCATGGGTTTTAAGTGTGAATCTTATCAGTGATTTTACTAGAGGCAGGATAAGATGCCCAAGCTACTAAATGTATATAAACTTTCTCCAAGTTAAAGCCAACACTTCTCTTGATTTTTTTCTCCTAGATGTCTATAGGAGACTAGGGAAAGTACGACAAGCACTATTGCTACAGATTCCTTCCATGCAACTGGTAGTAGTTCTTGAGTGGTTCAAGTGGAATCCAAAATCAATGGTAATTACTTTACCTTAAAACCAGTACAACAAATCATCAGGTAGCTGATGATTACATCATGGGACCAGATTCCTTCCTGATGATTACATCACGGGACCAGATTCCTTCCTGATGATTACATCACGGGACCAGATTCCTTCCTGATGATTACATCACGGGACCAGATTCCTTCCTGATGATTACATCACGGGACCAGATTCCTTCCTAATGATTACATCACGGGACCAGATTCCTTCCTGATGATTACATCACGGGACCAGATTCCTTCCTGATGATTACATCACGGGACCAGATTCCTTCCTAATGATTACATCACGGGACCAGATTCCTTCCTAATGATTACATCACGGGACCAGATTCCTTCCTGATGATTACATCACAGGACCAGATTCCTTCCTAATGATTACATCACGGGACCAGATTCCTTCCTGATGATTACATCACGGGACCAGATTCCTTCCTAATGATTACATCACGGGACCAGATTCCTTCCTGATGATTACATCACGGGACCAGATTCCTTCCTGATGATTACATCACGGGACCAGATTCCTTCCTAATGATTACATCACAGGACCAGATTCCTTCCTAATGATTACATCACGGGACCAGATTCCTTCCTAATGATTACATCACGGGACCAGATTCCTTCCTGATGATTACATCACGGGACCAGATTCCTTCCTAATGATTACATCACGGGACCAGATTCCTTCCTAATGATTACATCACGGGACCAGATTCCTTCCTGATGATTACATCACGGGACCAGATTCCTTCCTAATGATTACATCACGGGACCAGATTCCTTCCTAATGATTACATCACGGGACCAGATTCCTTCCTGATGATTACATCACAGGACCAGATTCCTTCCTGATGATTACATCACGGGACCAGATTCCTTCCTGATGATTACATCACAGGACCAGATTCTTTCCTGATGATTACATCACGGGACCAGATTCCTTCCTAATGATTACATCACGGGACCAGATTCCTTCCTGATGATTACATCACAGGACCAGATTCCTTCCTGATGATTACATCACGGGACCAGATTCCTTCCTAATGATTACATCACAGGACCAGATTCCTTCCTAATGATTACATCACGGGACCAGATTCCTTCCTGATGATTACATCACGGGACCAGATTCCTTCCTAATGATTACATCACGGGACCAGATTCCATCCTGATGATTACATCACGGGACCAGATTCCTTCCTGATGATTACATCACGGGACCAGATTCCTTCCTGATGATTACATCATGGGACCAGATTCCTTCCTGATGATTACATCACAGGACCAGATTCCTTCCTGATGATTACATCACGGGACCAGATTCCTTCCTAATGATTACATCACAGGACCAGATTCCTTCCTGATGATTACATCACGGGACCAGATTCCTTCCTAATGATTACATCACAGGACCAGATTCCTTCCTGATGATTACATCACGGGACCAGATTCCTTCCTAATGATTACATCACAGGACCAGATTCCTTCCTGATGATTACATCACGGGACCAGATTCCTTCCTGATGATTACATCACAGGACCAGATTCCTTCCTGATGATTACATCACGGGACCAGATTCCTTCCTAATGATTACATCACGGGACCAGATTCCTTCCTGATGATTACATCACGGGACCAGATTCCTTCCTGATGATTACATCACAGGACCAGATTCCTTCCCGATGATTACATCACAGGACCAGATTCCTTCTAGTGTATCATCAGCTATCTGATGATTTATTGTACTGGTTTTAAGGTACCATTAATTTTGGATTCCATTTGAACTACTCAAGAACTACTACCAGTTGCATGGAAGGAATCTGTAGCAATAGTGCCTGAAGGATTCTAATCTAGATTATTAATGGTATAAAGCCCATGCTGTATCTGACTAGGAACACACAAAACCTATCTCTTTAGTATCGTAACAACAGAGGCCAGCTGGTTTTCAACCTGTAAGATCCATCACATCTCACAATAGCCACACTGGCATATTTGTGTGACCAACTTTGTAGATCTGGTTTGAGTAGGAACAGCTTACAAAGGCAGTGGTGGCTCTAAATCCAGAGAATACCCGAGATATACATACACACTTGTAACTGGTGTTCATTATTTGAAGTTGAACAGGATCATCTGGGATAGACAAAGAGTGAGGTCAGCCCCCCCCCCCCGTCTATTGAATCTTCATCCTTTAATTAAGATCCTTGAAGTTTGGATCATAGAGAGGATATTTAGATCGATTGGAACCAATTCCTGCTGGCAGCAAGGGGAAAGAAACACTGAAAGAGGATAGCCTTGAATGAATAGATCGTTACGAATAATGTTGGCAGCTCTGATTAGATCACTCTCATAGTCAGTGTTAAGAGCATGCTTCAAAACTCTCATAGTCAGGGTTAAGAGCATGCTTAGAACTCTCATAGTCAGTGTTAAGAGCATGCTTAGAACTCTCATAGTCAGTGTTAAGAGCATGCTTCAAAACTCTCATAGTCAGGGTTAAGAGCATGCTTAGAACTCTCATAGTCAGTGTTAAGAGCATGCTTAGAACTCTCACAGTCAGTGTTAAGAGCATGCTTAGAACTCTCACAGTCAGTGTTAAGAGCATGCTTAGAACTCTCATAGTCAGGGTTAAGAGCATGCTTAGAACTCTCATAGTCAGGGTTAAGAGCATGCTTAGAACTCTCATAGTCAGTGTTAAGAGCATGCTTAGAACTCTCATAGTCAGTGTTAAGAGCATGCTTAGAACTCTCATAGTCAGGGTTAAGAGCATGCTTAGAACTCTCATAGTCAGGGTTAAGAGCATGCTTAAAACTCTCATAGTCAGTGTTAAGAGCATGCTAGAACTCTCACAGTCAGTGTTAAGAGCATGCTTCAAAACTCTCATAGTCAGGGTTAAGAGCATGCTTAGAACTCTCATAGTCAGTGTTAAGAGCATGCTTAGAACTCTCACAGTCAGTGTTAAGAGCATGCTTCAAAACTCTCATAGTCAGGGTTAAGAGCATGCTTAGAACTCTCATAGTCAGTGTTAAGAGCATGCTTAGAACTCTCACAGTCAGTGTTAAGAGCATGCTTAGAACTCTCATAGTCAGTATTAAGAGCATGCTTAGAACTATCATAGTCAGTGTTAAGAGCATGCTTAGAACTCTCATAGTCAGTGTTAAGAGCATGCTTCAAAACTCTCATAGTCAGGGTTAAGAGCATGCTTAGAACTCTCATAGTCTGTGCTAAGAGCATGTTTAGAACTCTCACAGTCAGTGTTAAGAGCATGCTTAGAACTCTCATAGTCAGTGTTAAAGCATGCTTCAAAACTCTCATAGTCAGTGTTAAGAGCATGCTTCAGAACTCTCAGTCAGTGTTAAGAGCATGCTTCAGAACTCTCATAGTCAGTGTTAAGAGCATGCTTAGAACTCTCACAGTCAGTGTTAAGAGCATGTTTCAGAACTCTCATAGTCAGTGTTAAGAGCATGCTTCAGAACTCTCATAGTCAGTATTAAGAGCATGCTTCAGAACTCTCACAGTCAGTGTTAAGAGCATGCTAGAACTCTCATAGTCAGTGTTAAGAGCATGCTTCAGAATTCTCATAGTTAGTGTTAAGAGCATGCTTCAGAACTCTCATAGTCAGGGTTAAGAGCATGCTTAGAACTCTCATAGTCAGGGTTAAGAGCATGCTTAGAACTCTCATAGTCAGTGTTAAGAGCATGCTTAGAACTCTCATAGTCAGTGTTAAGAGCATGCTTAGAACTCTCATAGTCAGTGTTAAGAGCATGCTTAGAACTCTCATAGTCAGTGTTAAGAGCATGCTTAGAACTCTCATAGTCAGTGTTAAGAGCATGCTTAGAACTCTCATAGTCAGTGTTAAGAGCATGCTTAGAACTCTCATAGTCAGGGTTAAGAGCATGCTTAGAACTCTCATAGTCAGTGTTAAGAGCATGCTTAGAACTCTCATAGTCAGGGTTAAGAGCTGCTTCAGAACTCTCATAGTCAGTGTTAAGAGCATGCTTAGAACTATCATAGTCAGTGTGCAATTGGCACTGGACATCTGACCATGTGCAGCTACTAAGTCTATTTTTAGGACAAGTGGGTAAATATTTAGAATGTGTGAATTTTGTATCTGCTTTCAACAAATAGCAGCACCTTGTGCTGGGACCTATAATATAGTAAAAATAGTAGCACTGCACTCACTTTGTGCTGGACTTATAATATAGTAAAAAATTTAAAGTTAATCACTTAAAGATTTAAAGAAAGAAAAGAAGTGTTATGCTTTTGTCCAGTTGGCGCCCATTTCCTTAAAAGATGTTGTTTTAAGCTACCCGACTAGTATGTCGACATCCTGTACCTACGTCATCTATTTCCAATAGCTGTTAGTGCACAATAATATCAGATTTGGCACTGAAGGGACAGCGGCTAGAGAATTTGCAGTAGTTCCAAAAGCAGAGCAGTTGTCAACAAATAAAAACTTGGAAGACAGTCTATTTCTGTTATATACCCCCCCCCCCCCTCCCCCCCCGTCTCCCTCCTCCCTCTCTCTTCCGCCCTCATCTCCCCCATTCATGTCCGTTAGCTAGCTGTTTGGGATTGTCCTGATCTATACATTTTACCTTCTCCACGATGGTCCTGAGATCATCTCTGCCAGAGTAGTGAGGGTCTAGCACAAGGAACCTGATTATGTATACATATATTGATAAGGACAGATGTAACACCTACTTCAAACAAACTCCTGCCCCACCCAAGATGAAGGACAGATGTAACACCTACTTCAAACAACAGCTACTGCCCACCTAAGATGAAGGACATATGTAACACCTACTTCAAACAACAACTACTGCCCCACCCAAGATGGAGGACAGATGTAACACCTACTTCAAACAACAACTCCTGCCCCACCCAAGATGAAGGACAGATGTAACACCTACTTCAAACAACAACTACTGCCCCACCCAAGATGAAGGACAGATGTAACACCTACTTCAAACAACAACTCCTGCCTCACCCAAGATGAAGGACAGATGTAACACCTACTTCAAACAACAACTCCTGTCCCACCCAAGATGAAGGACAGATGTAACACCTACTTCAAACAACAACTACTGCCCCACCCAAAATGAAGGACAGATGTAACACCTACTTCAAACAACAACCCCTGCCCCACCCAAGATGAAGGACAGATGTAACACCTACTTCAAACAACAACTATTGCCCCACCCAAGATGAAGGACAGATGTAACACCTACTTCAAACAACAGCTACTGCCCCACCCAAGATGAAGGACAGATGTAACACCTACTTCAAACAACAACTATTGCCCCACCCAAGATGAAGGACAGATGTAACACCTACTTCAAACAACAACTACTGCCCCACCCAAGATGAAGGACAGATGTAACACCTACTTCAAACAACAACTATTGCCCCACCCAAGATGAAGGACAGATGTAACACCTACTTCAAACAACAGCTACTGCCCCACCCAAGATGAAGGACAGATGTAACACCTACTTCAAACAACAACTATTGCCCCACCCAAGATGAAGGACAGATGTAACACCTACTTCAAACAACAACTACTGCCCCACCCAAGATGAAGGACAGATGTAACACCTACTTCAAACAACAACTACTGCCCCACCCAAAATGAAGGACAGATGTAACACCTACTTCAAACAACAACTCCTGTCCCACCCAAGATGAAGGACAGATGTAACACCTACTTCAAACAACAACTACTGCCCCACCCAAAATGAAGGACAGATGTAACACCTACTTCAAACAACAACTACTGCCCCACCCAAGATGAAGGACAGATGCAACACCTACTTCAAACAACAACTACTGCCCCACCCAAGATGAAGGACAGATGTAACACCTACTTCAAACAACAACTACTGCCCCACCCAAGATGAAGGACAGATGTAACACCTACTTCAAACAACAACTCCTGCCCCACCCAAGATGAAGGACAGATGTAACACCTACTTCAAACAACAGCTACTGCCCCACCCAAGATGAAGGACAGATGTAACACCTACTTCAAACAACAACTACTGCCCCACCCAAGATGAAGGACAGATGTAACACCTACTTCAAACAACAACTCCTGTCCCACCCAAGATGAAGGACAGATGTAACACCTACTTCAAACAACAACTATTGCCCCACCCAAGATGAAGGACAGATGTAACACCTACTTCAAACAACAACCCCTGCCCCACCCAAGATGAAGGACAGATGTAACACCTACTTCAAACAACAACTACTGCCCCACCCAAGATGAAGGACATATGTAACACCTACTTCAAACAACAACTATTGCCCCACCCAAGATGAAGGACAGATGTAACACCTACTTCAAACAACAGCTACTGCCCCACCCAAGATGGAGGACAGATGTAACACCTACTTCAAACAACAACTCCTGTCCCACCCAAGATGAAGGACAGATGTAACACCTACTTCAAACAACAACTACTGCCCCACCCAAAATGAAGGACAGATGTAACACCTACTTCAAACAACAACCCCTGCCCCACCCAAGATGAAGGACAGATGTAACACCTACTTCAAGCAACAACTACTGCCCCACCCAAGATGAAGGACAGATGTAACACCTACTTCAAACAACAACTACTGCCCCACCCAAGATGAAGGACATATGTAACACCTACTTCAAACAACAACTATTGCCCCACCCAAGATGAAGGACAGATGTAACACCTACTTCAAACAACAACTACTGCCCCACCCAAGATGAAGGACAGATGTAACACCTACTTCAAACAACAACTACTGCCCCACCCAAGATGAAGGACAGATGTAACACCTACTTCAAACAACAACTATTGCCCCACCCAAGATGAAGGACAGATGTAACACCTACTTCAAACAACAACTACTGCCCCACCCAAGATGAAGGACAGATGTAACACCTACTTCAAACAACAACTCCTGTCCCACCCAAGATGAAGGACAGGTGTAACACCTACTTCAAACAACAACTCCTGTCCCACCCAAGATGAAGGACAGATGTAACACCTACTTCAAACAACAACTCCTGTCCCACCCAAGATGAAGGACAGATGTAACACCTACTTCAAACAACAACTACTGCCCCACCCAAGATGATACTTGAGATGTTCTGATTAGACTAAATCTCCATCTCTGACGTGCACGCACACACCTCTAAAATATATAATAGTATATACAGTTAACTTTGGCTTATAGCGGGAAGTACAACACATCTCTGGTTGTTTTGTGTATAACTGTCCACAATGACTCATCAGAACTTGCTCCAAACCAGTTTCACCAGGGGGGGGAGGGGGGGGGGGGGGGGAGTTCTATTCTATTTACCACCGAAATTTGAACACATATTTGTAGCTGTCATAACTTTTTTTCCTCTTTCTTCTGTGCAGATACTTTTGTTACCAGCTTGTTGCTTATTGTGTGTGCTTTAAGATGATATGTAAAAAGTCTCTATAGGCACCTTTTCTTAGATGATATAGCCAAACACGCAAGGGTCACTCAAAAATGGCACCTCCCAAATGGCAACACGTCTAATTCCTATGTGCCGTGAGCTACCGCCCCCAAACTTGTGCTGTGGCTTGCTAGCACCCTAAGCTGTGATATGGCTGAGAAAAATTATTTTTACCGTGAAGCATTCCTGAGATATGATGATTAGAAGAGGCGTGGTCACAGATGTTCCGTGGTTTTGGGCGCGGTTGGAAATAAAGTGTCTCATAGCTATTCAACACTTCACCCATTGTAATTATGGTTTCAGCCATATCACAGCTTAGGGTGTTAGCAAGCCACAAAACAAAATTTGAGTCTGTAGCTCAAAGGTGCCTGGGAATCAGACATTGCCATTTGGGAGGTGCCATTTTTGAGTGACCCTTGCTTGTTTGGATATATCTTCTAAGAAAAAGTGCCTATAGAGACTTTTTACATATCATCTTAAAGCACACACAATAAGCAACAAGCTGGTAATAAAAGTATCTGCACAGAAGAAAGGGGGAAAAAGTTATGAGAGCTACAAATATGTGTTCAAATTTCGGTGGTAAATGGGATAGTCCCCCCTTTTAAACTGCAAGCCAATATAATGCCAGGTCATCTGCGACATGCATGTGCTCATAACACAAGTTCAGTTCTATATAACACAGGTCCAGTTCTATATAGCACGGGTCCAGTTCTATATGACATGAGTCCAGTTCCACATAACATGGGTCCAGTTCCACATAACATTGGTGAAAATTTTGGGGGAGATAAAGTTGTTGTTGTTTTTGTTAGTGGTCTGCCAGTTTACTACCAAGTCAGTCACACTGGAAGTGTTCAAGTTAGCCAAGAAGTTTACTACCAAGTCAGTCACACTGGAAGTGTTCAAGTTAGCAAGAAGTTTACTACCAAGTCAGTCACACTGGAAGTGTTCAAGTTAGCAAGAAGTTTACTACCAAGTCAGTCACACTGGAAGTGTTCAAGTTAGCAAGAAGTTTACTACCAAGTCAGTCACACTGGAAGTGTTCAAGTTAGCAAGAAGTTTACTACCAAGTCAGTCACACTGGAAGTGTTCAAGTTAGCAAGAAGTTTACTACCAAGTCAGTCACACTGGAAGTGTTCAAGTTAGCAAGAAGTTTACTACCAAGTCAGTCACACTGGAAGTGTTCAAGTTAGCAAGAAGTTTACTACCAAGTCAGTCACACTGGAAGTGTTCAAGTTAGCAAGAAGTTTACTACCAAGTCAGTCACACTGGAAGTGTTCAAGTGTTCAAGTTAGTTCAAGTTAGCAAGAAGTTTACTACCAAGTCAGTCACACTGGAAGTGTTCAAGTTAGCAAGAAGTTTACTACCAAGTCAGTCACACTGGAAGTGTTCAAGTTAGCAAGAAGTTTACTACCAAGTCAGTCACACTGGAAGTGTTCAAGTTAGCAAGAAGTTTACTACCAAGTCAGTCACACTGGAAGTGTTCAAGTTAGCAAGAAGTTTACTACCAAGTCAGTCACACTGGAAGTGTTCAAGTTAGCCAAGAAGTTTACTACCAAGTCAGTCACACTGGAAGTGTTCAAGTTAGCCAAGAAGTTTACTACCAAGTCAGTCACACTGGAAGTGTTCAAGTTAGCAAGAAGTTTACTACCAAGTCAGTCACACTGGAAGTGTTCAAGTTAGCAAGAAGTTTACTACCAAGTCAGTCACACTGGAAGTGTTCAAGTTAGCAAGAAGTTTACTACCAAGTCAGTCACACTGGAAGTGTTCAAGTTAGCAAGAAGTTTACTACCAAGTCAGTCACACTGGAAGTGTTCAAGTTAGCAAGAAGTTTACTACCAAGTCAGTCACACTGGAAGTGTTCAAGTTAGCAAGAAGTTTACTACCAAGTCAGTCACACTGGAAGTGTTCAAGTTAGCCAAGAAGTTTACTACCAAGTCAGTCACACTGGAAGTGTTCAAGTTAGCAAGAAGTTTACTACCAAGTCAGTCACACTGGAAGTGTTCAAGTTAGCCAAGAAGTTTACTACCAAGTCAGTCACACTGGAAGTGTTCAAGTTAGCAAGAAGTTTACTACCAAGTCAGTCACACTGGAAGTGTTCAAGTTAGCCAAGAAGTTTACTACCAAGTCAGTCACACTGGAAGTGTTCAAGTTAGCCAAGAAGTTTACTACCAAGTCAGTCACACTGGAAGTGTTCAAGTTAGCAAGAAGTTTACTACCAAGTCAGTCACACTGGAAGTGTTCAAGTTAGCCAAGAAGTTTACTACCAATTCAGTCACACTGGAAGTGTTCAAGTTAGCAAGAAGTTTACTACCAAGTCAGTCACACTGGAAGTGTTCAAGTTAGCAAGAAGTTTACTACCAAGTCAGTCACACTGGAAGTGTTCAAGTTAGCCAAGAAGTTTACTACCAAGTCAGTCACACTGGAAGTGTTCAAGTTAGCCAAGAAGTTTACTACCAAGTCAGTCACACTGGAAGTGTTCAAGTTAGCCAAGAAGTTTACTACCAAGTCAGTCACACTGGAAGTGTTCAAGTTAGCCAAGAAGTTTACTACCAAGTCAGTCACACTGGAAGTGTTCAAGTTAGCAAGAAGTTTACTACCAAGTCAGTCACACTGGAAGTGTTCAAGTTAGCAAGAAGTTTACTACCAAGTCAGTCACACTGGAAGTGTGCAAGTTAGCAAGAAGTTTACTACCAAGTCAGTCACACTGGAAGTGTTCAAGTTAGCAAGAAGTTTACTACCAAGTCAGTCACACTGGAAGTGTTCAAGTTAGCAAGAAGTTTACTACCAAGTCAGTCACACTGGAAGTGTTCAAGTTAGTAAGAAGTTTACTACCAAGTCAGTCACACTGGAAGTGTTCAAGTTAGCCAAGAAGTTTACTACCAAGTCAGTCACACTGGAAGTGTTCAAGTTAGCAAGAAGTTTACTACCAAGTCAGTCACACTGGAAGTGTTCAAGTTAGCAAGAAGTTTACTACCAAGTCAGTCACACTGGAAGTGTTCAAGTTAGCCAAGAAGTTTACTACCAAGTCAGTCACACTGGAAGTGTTCAAGTTAGCCAAGAAGTTTACTACCAAGTCAGTCACACTGGAAGTGTTCAAGTTAGCAAGAAGTTTACTACCAAGTCAGTCACACTGGAAGTGTTCAAGTTAGCAAGAAGTTTACTACCAAGTCAGTCACACTGGAAGTGTTCAAGTTAGCCAAGAAGTTTACTACCAAGTCAGTCGCATTGGAAGTGTTCAAGTTAGCAAGAAGTTTACTACCAAGTCAGTCACACTGGAAGTGTGCAAGTTAGCAAGAAGTTTACTACCAAGTCAGTCACACTGGAAGTGTTCAAGTTAGCAAGAAGTTTACTACCAAGTCAGTCACACTGGAAGTGTTCAAGTTAGCAAGAAGTTTACTACCAAGTCAGTCACACTGGAAGTGTTCAAGTTAGCCAAGAAGTTTACTACCAAGTCAGTCACACTGGAAGTGTTCAAGTTAGCAAGAAGTTTACTACCAAGTCAGTCACACTGGAAGTGTTCAAGTTAGCAAGAAGTTTACTACCAAGTCAGTCACACTGGAAGTGTTCAAGTTAGCAAGAAGTTTACTACCAAGTCAGTCACACTGGAAGTGTTCAAGTTAGCAAGAAGTTTACTACCAAGTCAGTCACACTGGAAGTGTTCAAGTTAGCAAGAAGTTTACTACCAAGTCAGTCACACTGGAAGTGTTCAAGTTAGCCAAGAAGTTTACTACCAAGTCAGTCACACTGGAAGTGTTCAAGTTAGCCAAGAAGTGACCTATTTTTGTATGTGTTTTAGGATCTGCCATTTTGAAATGCTGGCCAACCATATAGAAAGTGCAACCATACTTTCTGATAACATGGCGTTCATATCAATCTAACATACACACACACATATCGACCTTCTCGATCTCTCCTGGGTCGAGTCGACTATTCACTTACTCAACCTCTCCTGAAGTTTCACTGAAGTCAACACCTAGAATGGTGTGAGCTAATATCCCTCCACCTACACACACACACACAAACAAACAACAACAACAAATCATAAACTTCTCTAAATGTTTGTAAATTATTTTTGTTGCTTGCTCGCGCTCTATTGCTCGTGTTATTACAGTTCCTATCAAAACCAACTAGAAGCTGAGAAGCATTCTGTTTCTAGTGAGTGAGGACATCACTTAAACTAAAACAAAGCAGAGAACCCGTTTAAAAAGAAGAAGCAAGACTTCCCCATGTAGACCACAATCAGTCAGATGACCCTTTACCATCTAAAGTCATATACACCAATAAGGCACTGATTATTAAAAACTTAGTAAATATGTTTTTAAATTATTGTTTCCTTTCTTTCTAACAGGCAGTCAATCCAAAATAATTGCTTGTTAGCATTTTGTTCATGTTTTTTTTTGTTTCTGTATGTTACAGTTGAGCGGTGGAGGACTGATGGAGGGGTCTCCCAAGGTTCTAATTAAAGCACACTTTCCAACTTATTTATTGTTGCTGTACACTGCAAATATCAACACATGGTACATTGTTGCCTTTGCTGATGGTGTACATCACCAAGTTGTCCACTACAAAATAATGATATATTGTTGTTATTATTGACTATACCCCAACTATAGCCTCCTTCAATAACTTGATGACATTGCACAGGAGAATATACTACTCCAACTATAGCCTCCTTCAATGAGTTGGTGACATTGCACAGGAGAATATACTACCCCAGCTATAGCCTCCTTCAATGAGCTGGTGACATTGCACAGGAGAATACACTACCCCAACTATAGCCTCCTTCAATGAGTTGGTGACATTGCACAGGAGAATATACTACCCCAACTGTAGCCTCCTTCAACGACTTGGTGACATTGTACAGGAGAATACACTACCCCAACTATAGCCTCCTTCAATGACTTGGTGACATTGTACAGGAGAATATACTACCCCAACTATAGCATCCTTCAATGACTTGATGACATTGCACAGGAGAATATACTACCCCAGCTATAGCCTCCTTCAATGAGTTGGTGACATTGCACAGGAGAATACACTACCCCAACTATAGCCTCCTTCAATGAGTTGGTGACATTGCACAGGAGAATATACTACCCCAACTATAGCCTCCTTCAATGACTTGATGACATTGCACAGGAGAATACACTACCCCAACTGTAGCCTCCTTCAATGACTTGGTGACATTGCACAGGAGAATATACTACCCCAACTATAGCCTCCTTCAATGAGTTGGTGACATTGCACAGGAGAATATACTACTCCAACTATAGCCTCCTTCAATGAGTTGGTGACATTGCACAGGAGAATATACTACCCCAACTATAGCCTCCTTCAATGAGTTGGTGACATTGCACAGGAGAATATACTACCCCAACTGTAGCCTCCTTCAATGACTTGGTGACATTGCACAGGAGAATATACTACCCCAACTATAGCCTCCTTCAATGAGTTGGTGACATTGCACAGGAGAATATACTACCCCAACTATAGCCTCCTTCAATGAGTTGGTGACATTGCACAGGAGAATATACTACCCCAACTATAGCCTCCTTCAATGAGTTGGTGACATTGCACAGGAGAATATACTACCCCAACTGTAGCCTCCTTCAATGACTTGGTGACATTGCACAGGAGAATATACTACCCCAGCTATAGCCTCCTTCAATGACTTGGTGACATTGCACAGGAGAATATACTACCCCAACTGTAGCCTCCTTCAATGACTTGGTGACATTGCACAGGAGAATATACTACCCCAACTGTAGCCTCCTTCAATGACTTGGTGACATTGCACAGGAGAATATACTACCCCAACTATAGCCTCCTTCAATGACTTGGTGACATTGCACAGGAGAATATACTACCAGCCAAACAGCAGATGCAGCCAAATAGCAGATGTTTTGGCAGAGGACCAGCTATGGCCTCCTTTGGAGTTGGTAACAGTTTTCCAGGAGTGAGAACTCTCCAAACCAAACTACTGAACTAAGTGCGAGTCGTTCATTGTGATTATGATAGGATCATCAAATGGTAAGGATCATCAACACAATAAACACGCTTGTATGAGCGAGTTCCACCTTTTCGCCAGTTTTTGTTTGTTTGTTTGTTTCACTGGATTGAGAAATGGAGTAGTTGCAGCAAAGCATTGGAACATATAAGGAGTCTTCTGGTTCTGAGGTCTTTATGGAACCAATTGCATGCAAGCTAGCTGATTGGAAAAACAGAGAAACATGATCTTGAAGGTGAATTTCATGGGGGGGGGAGTTCACACGCCAACGTTGTTGTTTGTGCTTCCAGTTTACTACCTTAGCAAAGAATTCAAGGCATGCTTGGAGTCTTTTTGGAGCTAGTATCGGTTGAAACCACCATTTAGGCAGCTAAGAAACAGTCGATGTATTTTTAGCTGGGATATTGGTTCAATATAGGGCGTACTCGATAGAGCAGACAGCATCCCATCGAGCCAGAAATGTTGATGGTGACGATTTTGACATCTTTGGGATATTGACGGTAATAAAAATTGGCGGTTCCGGTAAAGTGGGTGTGGCAAGATCTACATATGGCAAGATCTACATATGGCAAGATCCAACAGATCAGTTATGAACAGCTTCAAATTTTCTTTGTGAGAAGCTACCATATATTCCATCCAATATGGACCCCAACTTTTGGAGAAGAGCTGAACTGCAAGTGTGAGTCTGGCAACAGCATGGATCCTTATGCTGTTGTTGTCAGAAGCAGAGGAATGGTTGTAGGTCATATTCCATGGAGAATTTCAGCAGCTTGTTCACTCTTCCTTCAAAGAGAAGGCACCATACTACCACAGGGTCAAGTCGCTACTCAGCAGATCTACCCCAGGGAGGATTGGAAGTGCCTTGAATTTTTAAGTTGGTGTGTGACATTAACTCTAAATTAGGAAAGCTATTAATGTTATTCAAGCAACAGCAACTCTAAAGTAAGCAAGCTATTAACGTTATTCAAGCAACAGCAACTCTAAATAAGCAAGCTATTAATGTTATTCAAGCAACAGCAACTCTAAAGTAAGCAAACTATTAATGTTATTCAAGCAACAGCAACTCTAAAGTAAGCAAGCTATTAATGTTATTCCAGCAACAGCAACTCTAAATAAGCAAGCTATTAATGCTATTCAAGCAACAGCAACTCTAAAGTAAGCAAGCTATTAATGCTATTCAAGCAACAGCAACTCTAAAGTAAGCAAACTATTAATGTTATTCAAGCAAAGCAACTCTAAAGTAAGCAAGCTATTAATGCTATTCAAGCAAAGCAACTCTAAAGTAAGCAAGCTATTAATGCTATTCAAGCAACAGCAACTCTAAGGTAAGCAAGCTATTAATGTTATTCAAGCAACAGCAGAGGCTGATAGTGCAACTCCTAGCAACAAGGTCAGCATCAGTGAAGAGACAACAGCAATAAAACAACTGAACTATGGCTATATAACTGATTGCAATACAAATCTTTTAGCTACTGACAAAGAAAGACAAAACATGATTATTTCCGGCAGAGAGTCAACTGACAAGCATAGATTTTACACAAGTATCATCCCAAACTTTCTGGACTTCAATCAACATGTCTTCTTCACAGCGGCCATCAATCTATAAGTTCTCGATCAACCATCCCTTCATATTGTACATAGCCATTGGAATCATAGGATTACAAGTCACCACCATAGACTGTCCAATAGGCTTGGATCAACCACCCCTTCATATTGTACATAGCCATTGGAATCATAGGATTACAAGTCACCAACATAGACTGTCCAATAGGCTTGGATCAACCATCCCTTCATATTGTACATAGCCATTGGAATCATAGGATTACAGTCACCAACATAGACTGTCCAATAGGCTTGGATCAATAGGCTTGGATCAACCATCCCTTCATATTGTACATAGCCATTGGAATCATAGGGAATCATAGGCTTGGATCAACCATCCCTTCATATTACATAGCCATTGGTCATAGGATTACAGTCACCAACATAGACTGTCCAATAGGCTTGGATCAACCATCCCTTCATATTGTACATAGCCATTGGAATCATAGGATTACAAGTCACCACCATAGACTGTCATAGGCTTGGATCAACCATCCCTTCATATTGTCCATAGCCATTGGAATTAGGATTACAAGTCACCACCATAGACTGTCCAATAGGCTTGGATCAACCATCCCTTCATATTGTACATACAGTCACCACCACCATAGACTGTCCAATAGGCTTGGAGAAGGTTTTTTGAATATATTCTTCAATTGACCAGGATACATTGGATCTGCTATCTAGGCTTTTTGAAGCATTTAGGTCAAAGAGAAGAAAGCTCCAAGCAAGCCAGTTTTTGAAGCATTTAGGTCAAAGAGAAGAAAGCTCCTAGCAAGCCAGTGCAAACAAAAATGCTGGCCATTGCTACTATTGTAACTTTAGCTAATAAGAAAGGAATGAGGAATCATTTGGTGTGTGTTTTATGGCTAAGTCCCACCCCCAATACAATGCTAATTAACATACTGCATATCCTAGATCAATGGTAATGGACAGGCATGCATAATATAAGGAAAAAGCTTTTATGTTAGCCCCTTCTTGTGTAACTTCCAAAACAGCTTCTAGAATACCTACCAGCTTTTCTTAAACCATTAATGGTAATGGCAGGCTCAACTTGTAAGGACTGCCATGCAGCAAGACGGTCATGTTCTTCACGATGGCAGTTGTCACATCAACTTGAATATCTTGTAGAGAAACAGTTTTGAGTCGCTTACCTCTCCAGCATACCGTGCATCTTGAGATGGCCATTCATTAGTTTATTAATGGAACATACAAAGGCTGCAGCCGCTTGTCTGTGCTAACGCAGAAAGGAATAAAAAGATGGAGTTGTTTGACCACAAACACAACAAAAAATTGCAAGTGCAGAAGATTTCTATCAAGATCCAAACCATCTCTCTTCTCCTCAACGATATCGTTCAATAGTTTCCTCGTTGGATCAATAGTTCTCACTAAGCCAAATAATCCCGGGGGCAACAACTTTAAGGCAGTTTTGCCTTGGTCAATGATCTGTGGTGGCAAAAATTCACCAGTCAAGGTACCAGCAAGGTACCAGCAAGGCCAGCAGTGATTTGCCTCATATCAGTTGGCAATAGCAACGATCATCTCCCCCACTTTATGCACATCAATTGACCTGAGGCACAGTGGAGTGCTGCTTGAAGGCACAGTGGAGTGCTGCTTGAAGGTACAGTGGAGTGCTGCTTGAAGGCACAGTGGAGTGCTGCTTGAAGGCACAGTGGAGTGCTGCTTGAAGGCACAGTGGAGTGCTGCTTGAAGGCACAGTGGAGTGCTGCTTGAAGGCACAGTGGAGTGCTGCTTGAAGGCACAGTGGAGTGCTGCTTGAAGGTACAGTGGAGTGCTGCTTGAAGGCACAGTGGAGTGCTGCTTGAAGGCACAGTGGAGTGCTGCTTGATCCCAGTTAATTATTTATTAACTGTGGTGGGTGAAATGCCAACACTTCAGCTTGAAGGACGGCAAGAAAGTCAACTTAATTTCTTGAAAGCAGGGTAAAGAACTAGCCTACTAGCATTTGAGCACACACCATACAGAATAAGAGAGATTTGGCCCACCACTTCGTAATTTCAAAATACCCACCATGCTGTACAACCCACCATGGCTGTACAACCCACGTGCTGTACAACCCACGTGCTGTACAACCCACGTGCTGTACAACCCACGTGCTGTACAACTCACATGCTGTACAACTCACGTGCTGTACAACCCACATGCTGTACAACCCACAGTCTGTACAACCCACAGTGCTGTATAACCCACAGTGCTGTACAACCCACAGTACTGTATAACCCACGTGCTGTACAACCCACCAGCACAACCCACCGTGCTGTACAACCCACCAGCACAACCCACAGTGCTGTACAACCCACAGTGCTGTACAACCCACAGTGCTGTACAACCCACAGTGCTGTACAACCCACAGAGCTGCACAACCCACCAGCACAGCCCACCATGCTATATAACAATCCCTTCGGCACCAGCCATTACAATAACAGTATTACCTATCCTCCACAGCCTACCATTCCCAACAGCTTCATCCAGGATTTTTCAACTGGGGGGTCCAGCTAGTCTCGCCAGCCAGATCCTTTACCTATCACTACGCTGGGAAAGAGTTTGACCAGGTCCTTTCCTGCCGTAGCGATTAATCAAAAGGTCTGGTCGGCGAGACTAGGATTCAGTAGGAGCAGTATGCAGAGAGATTTATCAATGCCACAGTGCATCCCACTTACACTATTGGAAAGGGGGGGATTTTGGATCCCTGCAGGGGTGGGCAGATCCAGAAAATTTGGAGGGGTGGAACCTGATTGAGGCAAAGACTAACATTTTAAATAAAAAATTGAAATTCTTACACTGTGCAGTTAAAATCATATAGTAGCTACATCGAGTGACTGCTGACGTGCGCGTGCATACGCACATGTGTGTGTGCAAGCCGTAGCAAGCAGTCGGGCTGGCTGGGATTGGTCCGACAACTTTCATCTACTAATAGTTCAAAGTTCATCGGTACATAGGGGGACTATACCCGAAACTGGGAAAAAACGTCTGATAACTTTGACTGCTCATAACTTTTTTTGTAATTACTCTGTGAAGATAATTTTATGCTCAAGGTGTTCCCTGATCTATGTGCTTTACACATGATATAAAAAGTTATTAGTCTATATGGATATTTTGTCAGACTATACAGGCAGAAACATCCAGGGCATTCAAAAACCCTACATAATTGACCACAGCAGCTCTCACCCATATTTAATCAACAAAAGCTATAAATTGTTCTGTGGCTTGCCTAAGCTAACTGCTACTATAATAACCAAGACATATTTTTTGTTCACTAGAAGCATTGCCAAGTTATGGCAATTAGAAGAGGTGACCTTTGTAGATTTTGTTAATTGGTCATGAGTGCTCCATAAGGCAGCTTGCCATTCATTAAAACAGTTTTAGTTATTGTAATTCCGTCTTGCTCTCTTCTGACAACATATGCTTATAGACTAACTTTTTATATTATTGTAAAGCACATAGATCAAGGAACAATTTGAGCATAAAATTATCTCCACAGAGCAATTATTAAAAAAAAGTTATGAGAACTCCAAGTTATCAGATGTTTTTCCCCCCAGTTTCGGGTATAGTCCCCCCTAAGCTGGTGTCTTGAATAGTTTTAATTGAAAGAAGTGTGAAAAATGAAGGATAGGAGGGGGAAGGTCCTGTGATCCCAAGGACACCCCCCACCCGCCCCCAATGGATCCACCGAGTCCTTGTGATTCCCCAGGGAATTCAAAAAGTTGGTAAGCCTACCACTGCACTTCCAGTATCATACAAGTCCTCATTCATCACCGATCGTCCATGGATAGCAGAAGATTTCTTAAGAAACGTACACTGCCTGACTCTCCCGATACTACTGCTGTCAGTAAAGTACCCAGGCTTGCAGGAGATGACTCGATATCCACACCAATGAACAGCCAGAGGGGAAGGATGTTGGCAATGATAGGTCAGAGTGTAATAATGCAAATCCCACACAGCCACAGCAGTCCACTTCTAAAGTTTCATCAACTACACTGTCAGAAGATACAGAGGCTATTCATGTTTCTGGCAGCAAAGGTGCCATTACTGTCAGAAGATACTGAGGCTATTCATGTTTCTGGCAGCAAAGGTGCCATTACTGTCAGAAGATACTGAGGCTATTTATGTTTCTGGCAGCAAAGGTGCCATTACGGGAAAAAAAGCTGAAGTAGCCACACTGGCAAAAGAAATACTCTGAGTCTTCCAAATACTTCGGTTAAATGTTGTACATGTTCTTCCCATGTATCACTGCATATCAGGATGTCATCAAGATAAGCTGTAGAAAAACTGTGCAGTCCTTGCAACACATGATCCATTAGACGTTGAAACGTCGATGGGGCTGACACTAACCCAAAAGGCATAGTAACAAACTGGTACTTCCCGTAAGGTGTAACAAAGGCAGTCTTCTCTCTACTATCCTCTCCCATAGGAACCTGGTAATAACCTTTTGTGAGATCTAGGGTGGTAATGAACTTTGCCCTTCCGATGTCATTGATTAAGTCCTCTTTGTGGGGTAATGGGTAAGGGTCACTGTTGTCACATACAAAATTTGCTTCTTCTAACTTGACGCGACAATCCCTCTTTATGTGGCCCTTCCGGCCACACCGAAAACATTCAACTTGCTTTCTTTCTTCTGTCTTCCAGTTGTTCCCTTTTTCTGAATAAAACTGCTTTTGTTCCGATGGTTTCGATTTGTTGTGCGTGTGTTGTGGAGTAGGCCTGAAACGCTCTTTTTGTTCAGTTTTCCTTCCATCTCCTTCTCTCCTTTGATTACCTAGGTATCTTGTCACAGCTTCCTTCAGATCGTTAAAAGTTGCTGGCTGTAAGTTTCTCATCTGTAACTCTAACCATCTGGGCAATCTTCTCAGTGCTAGTTCGTACAAAATGGCATCAAATGTAGTTTTCCCAGTTGAATCAATCCAGTGTGTGAACGACTGCTGGTATATAGGAAACCAAGTGTCTGGGTTGTTGGTATCGAAGGGTTGATCGAATGCCTTCTTTCTGTATGTGTCCGTTGAGATGTGGTAAGTGGAAAGTAGTGTTTGCTTCACCATGCTATAATCTGCTTGATCTGCAGCAGGCAATGAGGCCACAGCACTAAGACCTTGCCCCGACAAAGAACTTCTTAGATATACACTCCACTGTTCCCTGGGCCACTCTCCAGCACGTGCTGTCACCTCAAATGTGTCGAGGTAAGCACCCATATGATCGACACCTTCTACAAACTTTTGTAGAGTCAGTCTGGGAGGAAGAGCTGTTACTGGAGGGATTACAGTAGGTCTTCTGGCGTCAGTCAGAGCCTGAATCCATCGATCTTGTTGTTCAGCGGCCTGATGTCTATCTGCTGCTCTTCTGGCTTCTTCCCTTTCAGTTCTAGCTTCTTCCCTCTCAGCTCTTGCTTGGTCGAGTTCCACCCATCTTTCCATGAAACGGTCGAGCTTCTCCTCTCTTTCAGGAGACTCTGTGCTTGGGTTACTACCCCGTAGCCATATGTCCTCTCCAGGTCGTGACATTTCTCTGAAACACTAAGCTAATTCACTTAGCTAGTTCGGGTAGTTCTAGAATACACTCGTATCCCACCTGAAACACTAAGCTAATTCACTTAGCTAGTTCGGGTAGTTCTAGAATACACTCGTATCCCACCTGAAACACTAAGCTAATTCACTTAGCTAGTTCGGGTAACAAGACAAGAGACCGTCAAACTGAACAAGTATTTGAGTTAGCTATTTTTCTTAGAGATTAAGTTTGGACTCTTGTCTTGTTGTATGCTATTGGTAACTTGTATTTTGAAGTATTTAAATATTTTACCAAGTATAGTTTGAAAGGAAGTACAGCTCGGAGAGAGTTGTAGCTAAGTTGGCTTGGATAAAGGTTCTAGTCGGGGAGATTAGAATAGGTCCAGGTGTCGGCCAAAGATTCGTATCTCCAAGAGTCAAAGCGCATTCTTGGCAGAAGGGGGCGCTTGGATCTCTTTCCCAGTGTCCAACTGAAAAAAACACTGGATAAAATGAAAGCACATGAAGCTTCAGCATGGCACAAGATGGCAAAGGCCAAAGTAGAGGCAGAGAAACAAAGCAAGCTGAAGGAAGTGTAATCCTTCAGCTCAAGCAGGGGAAAGAGAGGTGCGATGAACAGACGAAGCAACAAAACTGCGTACTGATCAAGAAGTTGTTGAGGATCATGTACTTTTTATGTAAGCAGAAAATAGCACATTTTCCCAATTTTGATGAAGTGGTTCAGCTTAGGGTGGAGAATGGTGATGATGAAGTGAGGAAACATTTGGATACAGCTCCAAGAGATGCCAACTACGGCTCTCATGTCGCCATAAGTGAGTACCTTGATGCCATTAGCATGTGGGTCCAACAAGGTATTCTCAGATCTCAAGCTGCATTCAATACTGGCTGATGAGTCGACAGATATAGCAACAATTGAGGAGCTTTCAATCTGCTTCAGATGGGCTAACAGTTCTGGTTCACCAGTGGAACATTTCCTGGGACTTGTTAGCCTGTCTGCTTGTGATGCAGCTTCAATATTTGCTGCGCTGAAAGCTTTTCTAGCAGACAGTGACATTGATGCTGGGAAACTGAGAGGACAGGGATATGAGGGGCTGCTACCTTCTCAAGCACAAAGAATGGAGTTCAAATGCGTATCCACACATTGGCACCACGAGCATTGTTTGTGCACTGTAGGGCACATGTTCTTCATCTTTGCTGCGTTTCAGCTGCTAGATGTCTGCCAAGTCTGAAGAAAGTCTTTGCAACACTGATGTCTGTTTGGAAGATGTTCCACTACTCTCCTAAGAAGTTGTCTGCACTGAAGGAAATGCAGGCCCTCATCAACCACCCTCAACTCAAGATGATCAAGCCAAGTGATACCCGCTGGCTGGCACACGACAGATATGTAAAAGCAATCAGGTGCTCCATGAGGCCACTGATAGATACACTTGAGCACATCCACCAGGATACTGGAGAGCCAGAAGCACTTGGTATGCTGAGGACTATGAAGACATACAACTTTGTGGCGACCCCGATAATGCTAAGTGATGTCCTTCCTGTATTGACTTGTCTTAGTAGAGCCCTGCAGGCCAAGACAGCAGACTGCACTCTTGTATCCAGCCAGCTGACCATGTCCAGCACTCCCTACAGCAGATCAAGGAATGTCCCAATGATCAGGAGTACCTTTCCACAGTCCATGACACAGTCACAGACCTTGCAATTGGTGTTGTAGATCTAGAGACACAAGAGAAAATTTCAACAAGAATATGCTGCAGCCTTACCTGGAAGAGGTCAGCAGGCAACTCAGAAATGCCCAACAGATGTCTAACAACTGCACAAATGACATTGCAGAATTGGAGAAGCCCCTGAAATTCTGTGGAGAGACAATTGAATATGAGGGAAACGTCTTCTCAACTCCAGCAGATGTCAATAAGACAGAGACAAGACATGAGTGGAAAGCTTTTAAATTGGTCATCTTTGATGAGAAGAGTTTGTCATTGAAGGAACTTGCAACACTGTTCCTGAGAAGTGAGGCAAAGTGTGTGACCTTCCCCAACATTAAGATTCTGCTCACCATTGCCAAAGTGCTTCCTGTGACTACTGCAACTGTTGAGCGCTCCTTTAGTGATATGAAGCAGATCAAAGATCGACTTTGTAATCGACTGCTTCCAGCATCATGATCATAGCCATCGAAGGAACTCCACTCCATGACGTGGACTTTGATGCAGTGCTGGCTTTGTGGAAGGCAATGAAGCCACGGAGACTGCTTATATAATCTGAACAGAGTTTTAACAATAACTGTTGTAATTAATGTGTAACCAATCATTTGTCCTTTTTCTCTACTCATAGCTACATGTACTTTGGAGGGTATTAGTAAAAATTAGTGGGAATATCCTCCCCATAGATCTTGAGTAAGGGGGGGGGGGGGGGGGGGCCCCCTCCCCTCCTCCCTGGATGAAACCCTGCTTTACCAATCATCAGTGGCCTACCCTGAGATTGTTTTGAAAAACCCACTACAGAAGGAACCAGACTTGTAACAATGTACTGCTATTTCAATCTGTGTATCTTCTCAAGCCTTCATGCAGTTGGTTCTGGTAGACTTAGATCAAGAAGTCCTGTGAAATGCCTAGCTGCTCTGGTTGGGCCATTCGGCTGCATACTTGCCATCTGTGCTCTTTATGTTCAGTGCTGTATTGGACATAGAACTTTTGAATGGCTGGTTAGTCGTTGCTGCTCAACTTTCTGTCTGTATACTTCACTTCTTGGTCTGACAACTCTGTGAAGGCAATCATATTTGCAGACATGTTTTTTCCTTTACGCACTTCCTACTCCAGCAAAAAGAAATGGTGGGAAGTGGACTTGGTCACGCTGGACACACGCCAAGCGTATGGCGTGTGTTTTTACTGGCGGTATTTTTTTTGTTATTTGGCAGTTTTAGTCTTCGATCTCCAAATTTAATTCGCCGTCAATACTTCTGGCTGTACATTAAGACAGCTTACATAGCAAGCACGAGGGTCGACTATAGTGCTCAATAAATAGTTCATGGACAAGTAAGTGTGTTATTGAAGGTGGGTAAATACATAGTGTGCATTATGGCAGCCACAGACTGGATATCAATCAGCTCTGATTTACAAATGGGGTGTGAGCCATCACATATGTTTGGCCAAGGATCATCAGATATGTAATAGGTGGGTGTGAATAAGTCATTACAGCCATCACATGTGGGGGCATCATATGCATAACAAATGGGTATGGATCATTTCATGTGTAGTATGCATACGTGGGTATAGATAATCATGTGTAATAAGTTGCACTAATACCTGGGTACAAGATAATAAGTGGGTATGGGTCATCACACATGTGTGTGGTCCTACATAGTAAGTTATTGTAGTTCGTAACATTTGTGTAACTAATTCACAAATTTGATTCGACTAGGAAAACTTGTGACCTACGTATGTAGTACACTGAGTCAATAATCACACCCTGCAATATTTACCTATCATGACCGGAGTTCCTTCTGTTTGAAAGTGTGTCAGGAGGAGTCGTCCAGTACTGCTAACAGAACTCCCACAGGGACAGAATTCAATTTTACACTCAACCTAGGTTTGTATGAAGAGGGGAGGGGGGGGGGGGGGGAGAGAGGGAGTGATTAGGAAGGAGGTAGAGAGCAGGGAGGTGGGGGAGAGATCAGGGAGGTGGATGAATGAAGAGGGGGAGAGACAAGGGAGGTAGGTGCAGAGGGGGAGAGACAAGGGAGGTAGGTGCAGAGAGGGAGAGACCAGGGAGGTGGGTGCAGAGAGGGAGAGACCAGGGAGGTGGGTGCAGAGAGGGAGAGACCAGGGAGGTGAGTGCAAGAGGGAGAGACCAGGAAGGTGGGTGCAGAGAGGGAGAGACCAGGGAGGTGGGTGCAGAGAGGGAGAGACCAGGGAGGTGGGTGCAGAGAGGGAGAGACCAGGGAGGTGAGTGCAAGAGGGAGAGACCAGGAAGGTGGGTGGAGAGAGGGAGAGACCAGGGAGGTGGGTGCAGAGAGGGAGAGACCAGGGAGGTGGGTGCAGAGAGGGAGAGACAAGGGAGGTGGGTGCAGAGAGGGAGAGACCAGGGAAGTGGGTGCAGAGAGGGAGAGACTAGGGAGGTGGGTGCAGAGAGGGAGAGACCAGGGAGGTGGGTGCAGAGAGGGAGAGACCAGAGAGGTGGGTGCAGATAGGGAGAGACCAGGGAGGTGGGTGCAGCGAGGGAGAGAGATCAGGGAGGTGAGTGCAGAGAGGGAGAGACCAGGGAGGTGGGTGCAGAGAGGGAGAGACCAGAGAGGTGGGTGCAGAGAGGGAGAGATCAGGGAGGTGGGTGCAGCGAGGGAGAGAGACCAGGGAGGTGGGTGGAGAGGGAGAGACCCAGGGAGGTGGGTGGAGAGGGAGAGACCCAGGGAGGTGGGTGCAGAGAGGTAGGGACCAGGGAGATGGGTGGAGAGAGGGAGAGACCCAGGGAGATGGGTGGAGAGAGGGAGAGACCAGGGAGATGGGTGGAGAGAGGGAGAGACCAGGGAGGTGAGTGGAGAGAGGGAGAGACCAGGGAGGTGGGTGAAGAGAGGGAGAGACCAGAAAGGTGGGTACAGAGAGGTAGAGACCAGGGAGGGGATGCAGAGAGAGAGGGACCAGGGAGGTGGGTGCAGAGAAGGAGAGAGGTCAGGGAGGTGGGTGCAGAGAGGGAGAGAGATCAGCGAGGTGGATGAAGAGAGGGAGGGACCAGGGAGGGGATGCAGAGAGAGAGAGAGAGAGAGAGATCAGGGAGGTGGATGAATGAAGAGAGAGAGGGACCAGGGAGGAGATGCAGAGAGAGAGGGACCAGGGAGGGGATGCAGAGAGAGAGGGACCAGGGAGGGGATGCAGAGAGAGAGGGACCAGGGAGGGAATGCAGAGAGAGAGGGACCAGGGAGGGAATGCAGAGAGAGAGGGACCAGGGAGGGGATGCAGAGAGAGAGGGACCAGGGAGGGGATGCAGAGAGAGAGAGACCAGGGAGGAGATGCAGAGAGAGAGGGACCAGGGAGGGGATGCAGAGAGAGAGGGACCAGGGAGGAGATGCAGAGAGAGAGGGACCAGGGAGGAGATACAGAGAGAGAGGGACCAGGGATGGGATGTAGAGAGAGAGGGACCAGGGAGGGGATGTAGAGAGAGAGGGACCAGGGAGGGGATGTAGAGAGAGATGGACCAGGGAGGGGATGCAGAGAGAGAGGGACCAGGGAGGGGATGCAGAGAGAGAGGGACCAGGGAGGGGATGCAGAGAGAGAGGGACCAGGGAGGGGATGCAGAGAGAGAGGAACCAGGGAGGAGATGCAGAGACATTAATAGATCAACAACAAAAAGGAGAGCGACAATAAGATCGGAGGATTGTGGGAGAAGATGATGGAATAAGACAACCAAGAGAAAGCTGCTCTCACCCCCAGCAGCTGGTTAAGGACAATACTGACTTCATAGGAGCCTATCCACTCTTTGGAGCCTGCAAATTGCTTCTCCTTGTCTCCCACATCCACCAGCGCTGTTTGTATTTCTCTGTGCATGGGCACTTTGTTATTAGAATAACCTTGCAGTAGGAACCACGACCAGATGGTCTGCAAGGACCTGTAAGCACAGCCCCAGCCCTACCACACACATCAAGACTCAGTATTAAACACTACACAAACTGTATCACATGACCATGGAAGCTTGGGGATACCCTTCAAGTTACATGTAGCCCAAGTCAGTACCTCAAAACTTCAGTGGACCAACCTCTAGCAAAATATCTCCTAATATGCTTGTCCAAAACAGCTGTAAATTGAACCTTGGTTACCTAGGCTACATAATCAGTGTTTTCATTAGACTCTTCTCAGAGTAAGAGCAGGGAGTAAGAGCAGGGAGTAAGAGCAGGGAATAAGAGCAGGGAGTAAGAGCAGGGAGTAAGAGCAGGGAATAAGAGCAGGGAGTAAGAGCAGGGAGTAAGAGCAGGGAGTGAGTAAGAGCAGGGAGTGAGTAAGAGCAGGGAATAAGAGCAGGGAGTAAGGGCAGGGAGTAAGAGCAGGGAGTAAGAGCAGGGAGTAAGAGCAGGGAGTAAGAGGGAATAAGAGCAGGGAGTAAGAGCAGGGAGTAAGAGCAGGGAGTAAGAGCATGGAATAAGAGCAGGAAATAAGAGCAGGGAATAAGAGCAGGGAGTAAGAGCAGGGAGTAAGAGCAGGGAGTGAGTAAGGGCAGGGAGTGAGTAAGAGCAGGAAGTGAGTGAGAACAGGAAGTGAGTGAGGAGCGAGTAAGAGCAGGGAGTAAGAGCAGAGAGTAAGAGCAGGGAGTGAGTAAGGGCAGGGAGTGAGTAAGGGCAGGGAGTGAGTAAGGGCAGGGAGTGAGTAAGGGCAGGGAGTGAGTAAGAGCAGGGAGTAAGAGCAGGGAGTAAGAGCAGGGAGTAAGAGCAGGGAGTAAGAGCAGGGAGTAAGAGCAGGAAGTGAGTAAGAGCAGGAAGTGAGTAAGAGCAGGAAGTGAGTAAGAGCAGGAAGTGAGTAAGAGCAGGAAGTCAGTAAGAGCAGGAAGTCAGTAAGAGCAGGAATCGAGTAAGAGCAGGAAGTGAGTGAGAGCAGGAAGTGAGTAAGAGCAGGGAGTAAGAGCAGGGAGTGAGTAAGAGCAGGAATTGAGTAAGAGCAGGAAGTGAGTGAGAGCAGGAAGTGAGTAAGAGGAGCGAGTAAGAGGAGCGAGTAAGAGGAGCGAGTAAGAGCAGGGAGTAAGAGGAGCGAGTAAGAGCAGGGAGTGAGTAAGAGCAGGGAGTGAGTAAGGGCAGGGAGTGAGTAAGGGAAGGGAGTGAGTAAGGGCAGGGAGTGAGTAAGAGCAGGGAGTGAGTAAGAGCAGGGAGTGAGTAAGAGCAGGGAGTGAGTAAGAGCAGGGAGTGAGTAAGAGCAGGGAGTAAGAGCAGGGAGTAAGAGCAGGGAGTAAGAGCAGGGAGTAAGAGCAGGGAGTAAGAGCAGGAAGTGAGTAAGAGCAGGAAGTGAGTAAGAGCAGGAAGTGAGTAAGAGCAGGAAGTGAATAAGAGCAGGAAGTGGGTAAGAGCAGGACGTGAGTAAGAGCAGGAAGTGAGTAAGACCAGGAAGTGAGTAAGAGCAGGGAGTAAGAGCAGGGAGTAAGAGCAGGGAGTGAGTAAGGGCAGGGAGTGAGTAAGAGCAGGGAGTGAGTAAGAGCAAGGAGTGAGTGAGAACAGGAAGTGAGTAAGAGGAGCGAGTAAGAGCAGGGAGTAAGAGCAGAGAGTAAGAGCAGGGAGTGAGTAAGGGCAGGGAGTGAGTAAGAGCAGGGAGTGAGTAAGAGCAGGGAGTGAGTAAGAGCAGGGAGTGAGTAAGAGCAGGGAGTGAGTAAGAGCAGGGAGTGAGTAAGAGCAGGGAGTGAGTAAGAGCAGGGAGTAAGAGCAGGGAGTAAGAGCAGGGAGTGAGTAAGAGCAGGGAGTAAGAGCAGGGAGTAAGAGCAGGGAGTGAGTAAGAGCAGGGAGTGAGTAAGAGCAGGGAGTAAGAGCAGGGAGTAAGAGCAGGGAGTAAGAGCAGGGAGTAAGAGCAGGGAGTAAGAGCAGGGAGTAAGAGCAGGGAGTAAGAGCAGGGAGTAAGAGCATGGAGTAAGAGCAGGGAGTAAGAGCAGGGAGTAAGAGCAGGGCGTAAGAGCAGGGAGTAAGAGCAGGGAGTAAGAGCAGGGAGTAAGAGCAGGGAGTAAGAGCAGGGAGTAAGAGCAGGGAGTAAGAGCAGGGAGTAAGAGCAGGGAGTAAGAGCAGGGAGTAAGAGCAGGGAGTAAGAGCAGGGAGTAAGAGCAGGGAGTAAGAGCAGGGAGTAAGAGCAGGGAGTAAGAGCAGGGAGTAAGAGCAGGGAGTAAGAGCAGGGAGTAAGAGCAGGGCGTAAGAGCAGGGCGTAAGAGCAGGGAGTAAGAGCAGGGAGTAAGAGCAGGGAGTAAGAGCAGGGAGTAAGAGGGAGTAAGAGCAGGGAGTGAATCATTTTCCCTCTTTGTACCGAGTCATCAAAGCCATCATGCATGTAGTGGTAGTAGAGGTAGTGTCCCTGGACCAGCGCCAAACAGCCACCCTTCACTACACAACACATAATATGGCAGGTCTGTTAGAAGCAAAGTAATCCTACGCTAGTTCTAGTTGCTATTTACTTCGTCTACAGAGCACACATATCAAACACTTGCACACACACATACAGGCACACATTCAAACACACTCACATACTTTAATCCTGTCACCATAGCACTAGCCCACTCAATCTAGCAGGCTAGATCGATTGGCTCTAATTATAGGCTCTAATGGCTCCAACTACTTTAATGAAGCAAGTATTGTAGTTCATACTGCATGCTGAGCAGGGATAGCAAATACATAGCTACAGTCAGTGTCAGTCAGTATCTCATGTTGACGGTGAAGGCTGAATCAAGATCTATGACAAAGTGAGTAAGTCCTTTAGTGACCAGTAATTGAGAACAGTGATAAAAGATGTCGTCCTGAAAAATCAAAGCATCGGCCATTGCGTAACTTTGCGAAATATCGTTAACCAGCCTTACTACTACGTCTCGGAGTCAACACGAACACATGCATCCCGTGCTTTGTGATATTAACTAATCTGCCATCTGACTGCATGTGACTCAGTGTGATCGGACATCATGACAAAGGAGTACCTGATATCGATCAATTTCAAGTTAACATATATATATATATATCTGAAGCTACATTTGCCTGTAATTAGAGCAAACTCCTATCACAGATCTAGCCTGCTGGATGGGAGGACCAATGACGTTTCAGCTATTGTGATGGCTATTGACTTCCTAGCCAGGCAAGGTGTCTTTTTGTTATTTGTTGCAGTGACACAAAGCCATAATAGAGGAAATTCAAGATTCTTTAAAGCATAAAGAAGAGAACATATTGGATTGACCTGTCAAAACAGATAAGAAACAAGGCCATATCCATGTGGACCACAACCAGATAGTGAACCCTTTACCATTTAAAATAATCTACAATAACCATTATACTGATTATAAAAGCAGACATACATATGATTTTAAATGGTAAAGGGTCATCTAACTTGTGATTTCCATGCATTTCCTTTCTTTTTTGACGTCAATCCTTATGTTTCTCTTTTTGTTACATGTGTAGTATGCATAAGTGGGTATAGGTCATCATGTGTAATAAGTCACTTTGTAGAATTTTGTTTCAAGTTGTATGTTTGCTTTTCTAGTTGAGCAGAGAAGGACTACACCAAGTCAGAGTTTCACAAGTCCAACTCAGAGTTTCTGGGTCTCCAGGACTTTATATAATTTTCTTTTCTTTTTTTACTTGATTATCTACTACACATAGCAGGACATGTCTTGCTGCTGCTGTTGACTACCCATGTAAGGTCAGCTACAGCCTCCTTCAAGAACTTGGTATCAGTTGCATATGAGAATTCCACCAACCAAACACAGATATTTTAGTAGAGGCAACTAGAGCCTCCCTTGGACTAGGTAACAGATTCCCAGAAGTAAAACCTTAACAGCAGAACTGAGCACAAGTCGTTGAGTTGTTGTTTTTAAGGAAGGAGGGATGTATGTGTGTGTGTGTGTTTCATTGGCCATTTTAAAAGTGGGTCAAACGCAATATTGGGAGAACTAGCGTAGATCCTTGAATATGAATTTTGAGTTGTTAATTTAAAAAGAAGAGGCTATTAGGTCTGCTAGTTTACTAACTTAGTAAAGGATTGAAGGCTTGCTAGACGTCTTTCAGGAGCAAGTAGTGGTCACAACCACTGACTAGGCTGCTAAGAAGCTGCCTAAGGGTGTTCTAGCTGAGATATAAGCTTTAATTATTTGGTGGTTATGATTTCTGTCATCTGCCATTTTAAAAAGTGGGTCAAACCAAGTGTGCCCCTGAGTGATGTATCTATAATTACTTTCCCCTGCTTCGTGCATGCACAGTGCATGGTAAAATGAAACTGTAATACTTTATTACACACAGAGAGAGAAAGAAGCAGGTATCACATGATGGAGGTAGATGCCTCAAGTGTATGGACAGATCTGACAGACCTCTCGTGTGCTTGACTGCAAGATGGGGGTTAAGTAGCTGAGGGCCAGGCACCTTGCTGATGCTAGATATAGGCTGGTTAAGATCTGCAATAAATTTGGAGTGATAGATGAGTGAAAATTCTATCCTCTGCCTGCCTCACCTCCACTATCTCTGGATATGATGCGGACCAGTGGCGATTTAGGAGGAAGATTCAAAAGCCTTGTCCACTTAGCTCGTAGTGGCTGCAGGTCCTTATTGGTCAGGGACTTCCCCTTGGCATTAGCTTGAAGGTTTGCTGGTACGTTAGGGTAGATAATGGTCACTGGACAATGTTGCTGATCCAGTTTGAAGTGATGAGCAGTCACACTGTGTAGAGTACCAGGCTACACAACAAATAAGTAGCATATGAGCACACACACCACACACAACACATGCACACACCACACATGCACACACCACACACACACAACCTTCCAGAATATAGCATCTTTGATGGCATGAAGTTGTTTACAGATGCCTTCCTTCAAGCTGTTGGAGACATTATAGAGGAGAGTGTTCCAGTCCACCAGTGTCAGTGTGTCTATGGGGACAGTGATGCAGAAACACCCATTCTTTAGGGGCTCACCCATAGACAAAGTGGGTGCCAGAGGAATCTCCTCCCAAGTTTCGTACACAAATGCAGTACTTTCCAAAAGTTCCACAACCACAGGGGGTGTGCCATGTAAATAGTTCCCACGAGACTGCTTGCTAGCAGCTCTAAATACCTCAGGCAAGACATCTTTTAACTTCAACTCACTGGAGCTCTCACTAATTAGTTGGTGCACCGAAGGGATTAGAAAGTAAGTGGAGTTTGAAGAAATCTTGGTACAGATGGAATCAAATAACTGGTTCACTGGAAGGAGAAGAGAGAATCTGACAACAACAAACAAACAAAAACGACTTAGCCTAGAGGAGGTTGTGAGCACACCAACATTCACGATAATCAAATTCCAGAACGTGTATTGGATCAACATCATGTGGGAAAATTGATAATAGCTCTATGGATGTAGTCATGTGACACAGCATCACAATGATGCAGCATCATGTGAGCACAACCAACCTACAGCCACTAGCCTAGACTCAGTACCATCAGAACGTGCAGGCAAGTAGAGTGGTAGAGAAGCACGGAGTCGGAGTAAGGTGGCATGCTGTCCCAGATATCTAGTCAGAGAGTAAGGAACTGGAGAAGTCAAGACCTCCATGGTCTGAACCTGTTTAAAGCTTTCGGCTTTGCTGCTGTTCAACTGGTAGGCCTTCACACTTATGTCGCTACCATTGCCAGATATTGTAATCAGGAGAGGAGGACTGCTACAGAAGGCCTTCTACAGGGAAAAAACACACACACCACACAGTGAGAGGGGCATTCCTGGATTTTTGGAGGCACTAAGAGTAATATTTATAAGTCAACATTACTATGAGTATTTTTAGCCTCTTAGGAAGCTCATCCAATGCTTATATCAGACACTTAGTGCTAACAACTCGAAGTGCAGCTCTACTAGTTGGGATCCCTATAGTCGTAATAGTCATAAATGCTTATATCAGACACTTTAGAGCTAGCAACTCCGAGTGCAGCTCTACTAGTTGGGATCCCTATAGTCGTAATAGTCATAAATGCTTATATCAGACACTTTAGAGCTAGCAACTCCGAGTGCAGCTCTACTAGTTGGGATCCCTATATTCTAATAGGCATAAATGCTTATATCAGACACTTTAGAGCTAGCAACTCCGAGTGCAGCTCTACTAGTTGGGATCCTGTATTCTAATAGTCATAAATGCTTATATCAGACACTTTAGAGCTAGCAACTCCGAGTGCAGCTCTACTAGTTGGGATCCCTATATTCTAATAGGCATAAATGCTTATATCAGACACTTTAGAGCTAGCAACTCCGAGTGCAGCTCTACTAGTTGGAATCCTGTATTCTAATAGTCATAAATGCTTATATCAGACACTTTAGAGCTAGTAACTCCGAGTGCAGCTCTACTAGTTGGGATCCTGTATTCTAATAGGCATAAATGCTTATATCAGACACTTTAGAGTTAGCAACTCCGAGCGCAGCTCTACTAGTTGGGATCCTGTATTCTAATAACATAAATGCTTATATCAGACACTTTAGAGCTAGCAACACCGAGTGCAGCTCTACTAGTTGGGATCCAATATTCTAATAGCATAAATGCTTATATCAGACACTTTAGAGTTAGCAACTCCGAGCGCAGCTCTACTAGTTGGGATCCTGTATTCTAATAGGCATAAATGCTTATATCAGACACTTTAGAGCTAGCAACACCAAGTGCAGCTCTACTAGTTGGGATCCCTATAGTCCAATAGTCATAAATGCTTAGCAACTCCGAATGCAGCTCTACTAGTTGGGATCCTGTATTCTAATAGTCATAAATGCTTATATCAGACACTTTAGAGCTAGCAACTCCGAGTGCAGCTCTACTAGTTGGGATCCTGTATTCTAATAGTCATAAATGCTTATATCAGACACTTTAGAGCTAGCAACTCCGAGTGCAGCTCTACTAGATGGGATCCTGTATTCTAATAGTCATAAATGCTTATATCAGACACTTTAGAGCTAGCAACTCCGAGTGCAGCTCTACTAGTTGGGATCCTGTATTCTAATAGTCATAAATGCTTATATCAGACACTTAAGAGCTAGCAACTCCGAATGCAGCTCTACTAGTTGGGATCCTATATTCTAATAGGCATAAATGCTTATATCAGACACTTTAGAGCTAGCAACTCCGAATGCAGCTCTACTAGTTGGGATCCTGTATTCTAATAGGCATAAATGCTTATATCAGACACTTTAGAGCTAGCAACTCCGAGTGCAGCTCTACTAGTTGGGATCCCTATATTCTAATAGTCATAAATGCTTATATCAGACACTTTAGAGCTAGTAACTCCGAGCGCAGCTCTACTAGTTGGGATCCTGTATTCTAATAGGCATAAATGCTTATATCAGACACTTTAGAGCTAGCAACACCGAGTGCAGCTCTACTAGTTGGGATCCCTATAGTCCAATAGTCATAAATGCTTAGCAACTCCGAATGCAGCTCTACTAGTTGGGATCCTGTATTCTAATAGGCATAAATGCTTATATCAGACACTTTAGAGCTAGCAACTCCGAGCGCAGCTCTACTAGTTGGGATCCCTCTATTCTAATAGGCATAAAAACAAAGTAGGACACACCCTTTCTCAGATTTCGTTCCAATGGTGCCACAGATAATCCCGTGTCATCCATGCATATCCAAACTACAAAGTTGTTGCACACTAAATACTAACTTTACATCCCCTGAACATATGGAATTATCTCTAGCCCTTAACTTATTTCTAACCCCTAGCCCCTATTTTGACCCCCTAGTCCATAATTTGATCCCCTGATCCTTATTTTGACCCCCTAGACCATATTTTGATCCCCTAGACATCCAACTATGAACACACTGGAATCACAATTACTTTTGAGACAAAATGAAATGCTAGGAGGGGGGCACAACAATAAAACAATAAGCTAATACAGTGTCCCTGATCAGGATCAGCAACACTGAGACAGCAAGAGATAAGCTAATACAGTGTCCCTGATCAGGATCAGCAACACTGAGACAGCAAGAGATAAGCTAATACAGTGTCCCTGATCAGGATCAGCAACACTGAGACAGCAAGAGATAAGCTAATACAGTGTCCCTGATCAGGATCAGCAACACTGAGACAGCAAGAGATAAGCTAATAGTGTCCCTGATCAGGATCAGCAACACTGAGACAGCAAGAGATAAGCTAATACAGTGTCCCTGATCAGGATCAGCAACACTGAGACAGCAAGAGATAAGCTAATACAGTGTCCCTGATCAGGATCAGCAACACTGAGACAGCAAGAGATAAGCTAATACAGTGTCCCTAATCAGGATCAGCAACACTGAGACAGCAAGAGATAAGCTAATACAGTGTCCCTGATCAGGATCAGCAACACTGAGACAGCAAGAGATAAGCTAATACAGTGTCCCTGATCAGGATCAGCAACGCTGAGACAGCAAGAGATAAACTAATACAGTGTCCCTAATCAGGATCAGCAACACCGAGACAGCAAGAGATAAACTAATACAGTGTCCCTGATCAGGATCAGCAACACTGAGACAGCAAGAGATAAACTAATACAGTGTCCCTGATCAGGATCAGCAACACTGAGACAGCAAGAAATAAACTAATACAGTGTCCCTAATCAGGATCAGCAACACGGAGACAGCAAGAGCACCAATCTATAGGTTGAGGAAACCAAGTGAGATGTCAGGAGAGAGAAAGATGCCAAGACCATAAATACGCCATTTTAAAGCACACAGATATTTTCTTTCGATACCATCACATGCATGGGAGGTATGGGGAATAAAAAAAGATCCTTGAACAGGCAAAGCGGGATACATTTGCCAGACCTCTATGTCCCACTTAATTTCAGGTTGATTCCCCGTGCCAGAGTATACCTGCACCGACTATGTCAGCTCAGTGTTACAACTCACTTTAAAGTTAGTTGTCTCCATCAGAACATCATACAATTTTTCTACATATGCAGGATTTTCGACCTCATCACTCGTCAGTCTCCAAAATATCCCTGCAACTGTAGTTCCAGCTGGATACAATTTAGACACCAAATCTAGCGAAGCCACCCAATCAGGACAAGCCAGTCCCAATTCTTTCAATTCTTTGGATTTTTTGTTTTCTTTTATGATGCAGCTCCCACAGTGACCCACAACAACATGTATTTCCTCTTCCCTGAAGCTAATAGATGGTGCAGGAGCAAAAGTGACTACCAAACCAGTCCTCTCTCCAGGAAAGTCTCTAAACTAAATTCATTATAATAATCAGAATTATAAATTGAGCTAGTTTACCTTCATCTGATCTAATAAGAGTCTCATGTTTCTTTCTTCACTTCCAGCACCCTTATCTATGCTAGTCTTCCTTTTTTCCATTATTTGCAGTTGAACCTTAGACCCTAGGTTGCCCTGGAGTTGCACTGTTGAACCCTAGATAATCACATACCTTCGAGTCTTAGACCTTCGGTTGCTCGGGAGTGCACTTTGAATCGGTGAAAAGAATTAACATGGCGGCGGGAGGAGGTCTGCCGAAGGCAGTAGAAAAGACTGTGGTAGAGGCCGCTAAAGATCTGGAGGATGAACTGGACGCAGAAATAGATAAATTAGGCAATATGGACGCGGATGAATTGGACAAGCTTAGGTATTCAATTTTATAACGCTTATCTCGAACATTAAGGCAAACATTTCTTTTTAGAGATAAGCGTATCATGGATATGAAGAAGCAAGTCTCCCTTAGAGAGTCATGGAGAGCTCAAGGCCATGGGATATATTCCGAAGTCACCGAGGAGAAGGACTTCTTTGAAGTGTGCAAAAAGAGCAAGAAGGTAGTGTGCCACTTCTACAGGGAGTCTACTTTCCGCTGCAAAATTGTAGACAAGCATTTAGGACTCTTGGCTCCCAAGCACTTAGAGACCAAATTTGTCAAGTTGAGTGTAGACCGTGCCCCGTTTCTCTGTGGACGGCTAAAAATCTACATCCTTCCCACCATGGCATGTATTGTCGATGGAAAGACAAAAGATTACATCAAGGGATTCGATGATCTTGGGGGACATGATGAGTTTTCCACAGAGATGCTGGCATGGAGATTAGGATGCATAGGGGTCCTTAACTACTCGGGAAGTTTGCTTGAACCTCCTAATGCAGGGAAACCAACCAAAAGCCAGGTTACTTACCACTCCAAGAAAACTATCAGAGAGTCTGCCCAGGATAGTGACTCAGATGACTAGATCTCTACATATAGATTTAGTAGACTACATACCAGGCACTACATCGTGTGCTTCACACAAACAATTAGTCACTTAACATATAGCTACCCTACTCTCGTTTTTATGTCTAACTATAATATGATGGACATATTCAGTGAATTCAAGATAAAATGTATCTTATCATCTCCCTGAGGTTGCATCCGGTTTATCCATCTACACATACACAGATAGAACCAGGTAACAAGAATGAAGCCAAGATATAAATCGCTAACTAACTAAAGCTTACCAGTATAGCGATACCTTACCTTTTCTGTGATCTGGTTATCTTCGGATAGTGATTGGAGGGATCCTTTCTGTTGGTGCCTTTTTTTCGTGCTTTTCGATACTATGTCGTAGCCTCCCATTCCCAATACGCCAAGACCTAGTACAGTAAGGGTGAAGAGAGCAGCAGAAACACCACGCTGAGACATATCTGCAAACTTGGACCAAGTGGCCATGTGATCTTGCGATGCAAACCCTCATACGCGCGCGCAAAGGAAGGCAAACAAATAAAACTCATTTTAGAATTAGGTAGTTAATTATTGCCAACGTAATGTACTGTCTAAGTGGTGGCCTAACTGGCTCAGCAATATCAAGATTAAATCATACATTGCTATTCCTCCTCGGAAAGGCTGAAACACTTTAATCAAACAGTGCATGCGTGATCTGGAGCAACAAAGTTAGAAGTGACCATCCTGCTATAAGTGACCAAATACTTGGCCAACTATCCCAAATAGAAATATGCTCTCTGTTCTTGGGTCATGAAATGAGGATTCACTCTGGGTCAAGACTTTTTATTATTATTAATCTATTTTATTGTTGTTACTAATTTAAAACTTATTATTATTTATCCTTGTTACATAATGTGATTGATAATGACAATAAAGAGGGAAGAAAAACAAAACAAAACAAAAACAATTAAGCTTAATTAATTAAGTATGCCCACAAAGCAGGACAAATTTCACAACATACTGGAAGCAAAAAGAAAAAGTTTGACAAAAGTTTTTGTTTTTTTTACGATTGCTAGTCATTTCAAGCAGGAGAGTCACTTCTTCATTCATTGCCTCCCTCTGATTGCCAGATGTACAGTGTGAAGTGGCTCAACCTTCCAGAGAGAAATGGCAATGTGTTCATGGATAGACACACCAATCTCCTTTTGCCACAACACTTTAGATGAAGGTTATCCTCAACTATGGTGGTATAAATTCACACTCAACATATCCAGAGTCAAAAGAATAGATGTAGTGGAGACAAGTGTACACACGATGGAAAAATTCTCGCCCCCAGGTTTTATCTTCTTCTGCAGTATATGTGGCATAGGACTTCAAGAAAGAGGAATGTAGTAATGAAGTTTGTTGTCCTCTTCCAGTCCTTCCCCTTGGTGGACCACTCATAGTTGAACATGTCTGACATCACCACCTACACCATCAAAGCCAATAAGTCAGAAGAAACTGTCCTATGCGAACCAATATCCAGAGCCTACATACACATAATCTGTAATAATACACTATGCACCATACATTTTCAATATTAGTTTGCAAATTTACCGAAAATCCAGAATATTTCATGTTTAAAATAAACAGTATAAATTTAGTGTCACCATCACTATTCTTGTTGTTGAACAAGAGGTCCACGATTTTTTGATTTTTTTTACAGTTGGCCCCTTCTGTGTGGCAGATTTCTCAGTTACAAAGAGAAATTGGTAGAGCTCAATAGCATAAGATTGCTAGACCATCCAGTACACTTCTCAAAGCTAGTATCTTTCCTCTGCCACTGGATCAAACAGTAGCTAACTAAGTAGATTACCCTACTTCCATTTTTCAAATTGTAACACTTTGAACTGTTTCCCCCCCCCTTCTTTTCGTATATAGGTTATTTCAACAAAGAAAACTTAAGAATTCCAGATTTATGGCTGTTAGACTCACTTTCATTACTGTGTACTTGTATGTACTTACTCATAATAATGCTCTGTACTGCATACTGCTGCTGTATAATGTTGGGATGATGGTTTATTTCTTCCTCCCATAGCAGATGATGACTGGCTTCCCTCTCATCACAAACCCATTGACAGCTTTCAAACCTCGCACTGCATCACTTACTCCTATAATATAATATATACTGGTAATCACTACTGGGATCATGGTGCTACACAACCAATAGTATAATCTAAGGCGTAAGGTATCCTTTGTACTTTCTCTCTCTCTCTCTCCCTCTCTCTCTCTATATTCTACTGTACACATAGCCAAGGTTACTACAATACTGTACAGCTGGTTCTGTTGGCACTTTTACTGTTTGAAGTTTCTCTACCGCTTTATTAGCAGCTTCAGTTGCCTTGCTCCCGATCCCTGCCTCTTCTGGGATAGGAATCCAATGCTTTCAGTAACGCAAGAGACTCATCTTGTCTACACGAAGTCAATGATGCCTTGCTGACATCGAAGATTTTCTCTGTGTGCCAACTCTATTTATACGACTATTATATTTACGGTTTAATAGTATACGTGTACTAAAATTTTTGCTGTTAAATTTATGCAATTGGACTTAGGAATATCAAAATCGCAACTAATTATTCTCACAAATAAAACTGGCTATAGGGTAACAAAACTTGAGGAGAAATGCACCAAAACTCCTGAAAATCGGTTTCGAGCACATTTAGAGGCCAAATCATATTTCTGAGGCCTTTGTCCCATTTTCCTTTCACACATGGAAATAGCCAATTCTGAGCCTTTTTTCCTCTTAGAGATGGTAGTTTGGGGAGGGGGGGGGGGCTAATAAAACAATGCTTCCAGACAGAAGATGGTAGTTTGGGGGGGCTAATAAAACAATGCTTCCAGACAGAAGATGGTCGTTTTGAGGGGCTAATAAAACAATGCTTCCAAAATGGTTTGCTCTGGGCCGGCTAAAATATCAACAAACACAAAACACTCTACAAGCACGTACTCGAGAACTCCACAAACGCTTGACCTCTCATCTTCCCTTTCATTAGCCGAATGTGTAATTCTTCCTGCTTCTTGCTGACGTCACTATCACCACTGCAGCCATTGCTGCTGGTTGCAGATTCCTGTAAACTCCCAAACACAGCCTGAAGGTCCTCAGTGCAAACAGCCTGGTGCAGGTTCTTCAAATAGAGGACCTTGAACAACACACCATCAACAGATACCCAACAATATATTATAGTGTACATATGTTTGGGGGAGGGGTAAGGGGGAGTACCTAAAGGCCTGGCAATTTTCTCAAAGTGCCTTTTTATAATTCCACATAACAGCCATTAAAGCAGTTCTAGTGCCAAAAGAGGGTATCTGTGTGTTTCAAACGATAATCTATTATTAGTATTATTATTATTAGTAAGGCAGCGAAATAATGGAAGTCCTTCATGTTGGACACCATTTTATCTGGGACATATAGTGCTGCAATCTACATAATACATAATATTGTGCTAGCTAAGTGGTGGGTGTGAGCAATCAACAGATCTCCGGAGTGAGGGCACCCAAAAATAAGTTGACAACTGAAAATTAACCGGCACTGAAAATTATACCAAGCTTTTTAAAAATATATATTAGTATTATTATCTATTACTATATATTTTGGTAAATCCATGTATGCATGCTTACTTTGCTGGGTTCTCCCTGACAGTAGTCTCTGAACCTTGGCAATGCCCGAATCTCAGCCTCCGTCAGTCTGTTCCTCTCTATCACTTGTGAAGGGAGTGCCAATACACACCCACTGCTATCACAACCCTCCATCTTCCCTGAGCTTGTGTGCACCTCTGTGTTGGTCCCCACACATGGGTTGATTTGTTGGCTGATAGGAAGAGTGTTTGGGAGTGCAAATGAGGCACCATCGTCACTTATGTAGTCGTGACCAGGAAACACTCAGCATAAATATAATATGAGGTGCCACACACACACACACACACACACACACACACACACACACGCGCACACACGCACACACACACACACACACGTGCATGCAAGCATGCATACATAAGTGGATTTAATAGTGACAGGCTAATGGGATTGGAAACTACCATGAGTATACTCTAGCGTAATATTAGCTATCCACATTAACCATATTTGGTGGCGTATAGGTTGCACAGGAGTAGAAGTCAGGCTCCCTAAAATTGCCTATCAATACTATAATTATCAGAGTATAAGTTACACACTAAATAAAGTGGTCATCTTCTGTAGGAGCCGGAGCAAGCCCTGATTTGATCTCCTGATCTTGGTAGCATTGTCAACTCTTTCACCAGCTTTTCACTTACTCCGTACAAATTCTCATTCAGCTCTTCTCTTCCCAGACTTCTTTGCAAAACTACTTTGAGTCAAATAGTAAAGCTCACACACACACACACACACACACACACACACACACACACACACACACACACACACACACACACACACACACACACTGCCACAAAATCCATTAGTTCCTCCCTGCTGCTGCTGCTACTTAAAATCTAATCACCATCAGCTTCCATCTCTATACACCAATAGAAATACATTCCACTTACCAGCATGCCTCAACTTCTTGGAGAGTAACTTATATAATTAGTGACTCCCAACTCTAGGAGTAACTAACTCACTGTAATTAGTGACCTCCTGATGCTTCACACAACTTTGAATACTGCCTGTAATAATGAATACTTGATAACTCCCAACTCCTGGAGTAATTCCCTGTAATTAGTTACCACCTATTACCGCCACTATTTGGAGCACTCCCAGTAATTAATGAATCTTGGATAACTTCCAACTCTTGGAGTAATTACCTGTAATTAGTCACCACTTCGTACCGCCACTATTTGGAGCACTCCCTGTGAGTAATGAATCTTAGATAACTCCCAACTCTTGGAGTAATTCCCTGTAATTAATCACCATCCCATACCGCCACTATTTGGAGCACTCCCTGTGAGTAATGAATCTTAGATACCTCCCAACTCTTGGAGTAATTCCCTGTAATTAGTCACCACCTCGTACCGCCACTATTTGGAGCACTCCAAGTAATTAGAGTACCTCTTAGGATAGGCATGGCATTGAGAGTCCTGCACAGTCAGAGTGAGGGGGCTCCCCCTATCCAGATACAGGCTCTTCTCGGCATGCCTGGAGTTCACATCAAAAATATAAGCATGACTTCATAATAATTATAGGCATGGTCTTCACCTGGTCATGTGATGAGCACCTGCAAATATCAAAGGCTGTTTCAGCATTTCCTCACGGTTGCAAATCTTCTACAACGATGAATATAACAAGTCATCAAGTTATTAATCAGTGTCAAGTATTGCACATACTAATATAGCAAGTCACCAAGTTATTAATCAGTGTCAAGTATTGCACATACTAATATAGCAAGTCACCAAGTTATTAATCAGTGCCAAGTATTGCACATACTAATATAGCAAGTCACCAAGTTATTAATCAGTGTCAAGTATTGCACATACTAATATAGCAAGTCACCAAGTTATTAATCAGTGTCAAGTACTGCACATACTAATATAACAAGTCACCAAGTTATTAATCAGTGCCAAGTATTGCACATACTAATATAGCAAGTCACCAAGTTATTAATCAGTGTCAAGTATTGCACATACTAATATGTAAATATCAACTTTGAATGAATATTAAACAAAATGCAATATTATTCCAGATTTCCTTAGTACCATCTCTAATAGGAACACTTTTATAGACACATGTTCCCTGCACTGTGCTGCATGCCATTTAACTTCCCTGCCATCCGCCAGGGCTGCATACAGAAAATGGGGCTTAAGGGGGCAAACTGTGATTTTTCAAATTGTATGGGGGGTAGTGGTGTAATCGTGAGCCTATGGCATATAACAAGTTTAAGGGGATCTGTGGACATGTTCCCCAAGGAGATTTTTGAAATTTTAACAATCTGAGATCATTTAAGGTTCATTTCTCTTAACTATAACAAAAAATTAGCTATATATAGTTCAGTTACATAAGGAGCCTAATTAGCTATATATAGTTCAGTTACATAAGGAGCCTAATTAGCTATATATATAGTTCAGTTACATAAGGAGCCTAATTAGCTATATATAGTTCAGTTACATAAGGAGCCTAATTAGCTATATATAGTTCAGTTATATAAAGAGCCTTTTTGTTCCAAAAATATATATCAACATTAATGTTGAATCAGTCCAGGTAGGTTGATGATGCCTGACCTCTTGGAAATCTCATTCCATCATAAAAATCATTTTATTAGTATTCACTTTCACTTTATAGATAGCGATAGCATGTTGCACGTGTTCCCAGAAAGCCTGCATTTTATG
>CBDHDV010000012.1:105000-114625 GCA_965261175.1 Rubritalea sp.
GTGGGGGGGTGAGGGGTGAGGAGTGAGTTGGTCCGCCAATTAAAAAAAAAACTAGTATACTCCCTAATAAAGACATCCCAGGTGCCTTATTTCTGCAGCAACATAAGCCAAATTTCACGAACAGTCATCTATGTGCAATCTGTCTTCATGCAATCTTACATCACATAGAAATCCCACAACTTTTGAATAATCTGATCATGATTGGGAGACAGTAGTAGTTTGTGTAACATGTAGCTCATTGAAATGGATGTCTCTTAGCCATTTTGCTCACAGAGATGCTACATATTATGCTGTTGTATCAAATATCAGCACCAGAAATTCACTTGTGAACATGCGCATTGCAGTGCAATTAAATGCGGCAGTAATTCTCTGGCACCGTTTCACCTGAGGGATACAGTAGTCAACCATGCACAAGCTATTAGAGATTGTGGAGTTATCGAGGGTGCAATACATACCTTTAGACTATCCCTATGAACAATCCAAGTACAGTACACCCAGAATATGGGTATTTGATGATGTAGTATAGTGCAAAGTACAAGAATGAGCCAACACCTCCCGCAGCTCTTACTGCCTCTAGCATTTACACCACAGTATATCACATTCATACCTCATTTAGTGCTTTAACCCTTTCCCTATGAGCGGAAGGCTCCACGGCCAGTTTCCTCCTTTTAGCAGAGCAAGGAAGCTGTGACTCTTCTCCACTATCTGTAAGCTTCAGTCTGTGCAAGCAAACACAGTTAAACAATAGTCTTAAAATCAACACCCCTACCTTCCCCCCCCCCCCCCCCCCCCCCCAAGCTATTATACAACTGGTTCCCCTGGACTAAATATTGTAGCCATGCAGTCTTCCCTAGCCCTACTAGATAATGTAGGATGACTATCTTTAGTGAAGCAGATGTCTTGTTTGGGAGGACCAGTTCTGGATTATATGACAAAAGATTCTCACCAACGTAATTGACGAATAAAATGAGTCCTTACACGGGATTTTAACGGGAGAGCTTGTTCCAAATACAGCCATTATGTCCTATATGCATGACCATACATTTTTCACTCGTCCTAAATAAGAACGGGTCACCCATCCTAAATATAGATATGATTGTGTTACGGGCCACCTGACCTAAATATAGATACCAATGGATCATCCATTTTAAATAAACATGAACGGGTTACCTATCCCAAATATGAACATGAACGGGTTACCTATCCCAAATATGAACATGAACGGGTTACCTATCCCAAATATGAACATGAACGGGTTACCTATCCCAAATATGAACATGAACGGGTTACCTATCCCAAATATGAACATGAACGGGTTACCTATCCCAAATATGAACATGAACGGGTTACCTATCCCAAATATGAACATGAACGGGTTACCTATCCCAAATATGAACATGAACGGGTTACCTATCCAAATATGAACATGAACAGGTTACCTATCCCAAATATGAACATGAACGGGTTACGTACCCAAATATGAACATGAACGGGTTACCTATCCCAAATATGAACATGAACAGGTTACCTATCCCAAATATGAACATGAACGGGTTACCTACCCCAAATATGAACATGAACGGGTTACCTATCCCAAATATGAACATGAACAGGTTACCTATCCAAATATGAACATGAACGGGTTACCTATCCCAAATATGAACATGAACAGGTTACCTATCCAAATATGAACATGAACGGGTTACCTATCCCAAATATGAACATGAACGGGTTACCTATCCCAAATATGAACATGAACAGGTTACCTATCCCAAATATGAACATGAACGGGTTACCTATCCCAAATATGAACATGAATGGGTTACCTATCCCAAATATGAACATGAACAGGTTACCTATCCCAAATATGAACATGAACAGGTTAACTATCCCAAATATGAACATGAACGGGTTACCTATCCCAAATATGAACATGAACGGGTTACCTATCCCAAATATCAACATGAACGGGTTACGTACCCAAATATGAACATGAACGGGTTACCTATCCCAAATATGAACATGAACGGGTTACCTATCCCAAATATGAACATGAACGGGTTACCTACCCAAATATGAACATGAACGGGTTACCTATCCCAAATATGAACATGAACGGGTTACCTATCCCAAATATGAACATGAACGGGTTACCTACCCAAATATGAACATGAACGGGTTGCCTATCCCAAATATGAACATGAACGGGTTACCTATCCCAAATATGAACATGAACGGGTTACCTATCCCAAATATGAACATGAACGGGTTGCCTATCCCAAATATGAACATGAACGGGTTACCTATCCCAAATATGAACATGAACGGGTTACCTATCCCAAATATGAACATGAACGGGTTACCTATCCCAAATATGAACATGAACAGGTTACCTATCCAAATATGAACATGAACGGGTTACCTATCCCAAATATGAACATGAACAGGTTACCTATCCAAATATGAACATGAACGGGTTACCTATCCCAAATATGAACATGAACGGGTTACCTATCCCAAATATGAACATGAACAGGTTACCTATCCCAAATATGAACATGAACGGGTTACCTATCCCAAATATGAACATGAACGGGTTACCTATCCCAAATATGAACATGAACAGGTTACCTATCCCAAATATGAACATGAACAGGTTACCTATCCCAAATATGAACATGAACGGGTTACCTATCCCAAATATGAACATGAACGGGTTACCTATCCCAAATATCAACATGAACGGGTTACATACCCAAATATGAACATGAACGGGTTACCTATCCCAAATATGAACATGAACGGGTTACCTATCCCAAATATGAACATGAACGGGTTACCTACCCAAATATGAACATGAACGGGTTGCCTATCCCAAATATGAACATGAACGGGTTACCTATCCCAAATATGAACATGAACGGGTTACCTATCCCAAATATGAACATGAACGGGTTGCCTATCCCAAATATGAACATGAACGGGTTACCTATCCCAAATATGAACATGAACGGGTTACCTATCCCAAATATGAACAGGTTACCTATCCCAAATATGAACATGAACGGGTTACCTATCCAAAATATGAGCATGAACGGGTTACCTATCCCAAATATGAACATGAACGGGTTACCTATCCCAAATATGAACATGAACAGGTTACCTATCCCAAATATGAACATGAACGGGTTACCTATCCCAAATATGAACATGAACGGGTTACCTATCCCAAATATGAACATGAACGGGTTACCTATCCCAAATATGAACATGAACAGGTTACCTATCCCAAATATGAACATGAACAGGTTACCTATCCCAAATATGAACATGAACGGGTTACCTATCCCAAATATGAACATGAACAGGTTACCTATCCCAAATATGAACATGAACAGGTTAACTATCCCAAATATGAACATGAACGGGTTACCTATCCCAAATATGAACATGAACAGGTTACCTATCCCAAATATGAACATGAACAGGTTACCTATCCCAAATATGAACATGAACGGGTTACCTATCCCAAATATGAACATGAACGGGTTACCTATCCCAAATATGAACATGAACAGGTTACCTATCCCAAATATGAACATGAACGGGTTACCTATCCCAAATATGAACATGAACGGGTTACCTATCCCAAATATGAACATGAACGGGTTACCTACCCAAATATGAACATGAACGGGTTGCCTATCCCAAATATGAACATGAACGGGTTGCCTATCCCAAATATGAACATGAACAGGTTACCTATCCCAAATATGAACATGAATAGGTTACCTATCCCAAATATGAACAAGGGAGTCCTGTCCTCCCGCCTAAAATAAACCTTTTAACTTGAGGGTGTGTCAAATGTTTTTGTTATCTTCCCGCCTAAAACCTTTGGTATTTTTCTTCCACAGCACATTTGTTTGCTGCCACTGATTTGTAGTGATAGCATGTGGTGTGGACATTGATCCTTACTCTATCTCCTGTGAGGTGAGTCCCAGTTCCCTCAGGTGGTCCACCTTCCACTGCGCCTTCTTTCTGTCCTGATATTGCTCCAGCGATTGCAGGCCTTCAACTTTTGAGACCAAGGGCTCCAACTCCACAGCAAAAGCAAAGTCTCTCTCCTGGTCCAAGACACCCTTTTGCAACTGGTCTTTAGAATGCAGCTTCCTGGGTAGCTGCTGGGCCATGGATATGGGTTCATCTTCTCCACCTTGACAAACAGGAGAATTGTTTGTTCTATCTATATAGTGTGTGTGCATTTATTAATCTGTAGTACAATTGGTAAAATTATTGCGGGTCATTTTAAGCCAAACTAAAAGTCCCACATCAATCCACACACACAGCACATTGGTAACAATGGTTAACACAAACGCTACCAAATGGCAAGGCCACCACATATATATGGAAACTATGATTGGCATAACTAGCTTAAAAAAAACATACATCATAACAAATATGCCAAGAAATTTGTTTGCATTACCGCGGATAACTGCCATTACTCAAGATGATCGTTCATTGGAAATAAATACCCCACACACGTGCGTCCCTTTTCCAAGTGTGTCTCTCTTTGACTCGGGGTGTGAACACATTGATGCTGCGTGGCCATGGATGGCCGAAAGCGCAAACCTAGTCCTCTACCGGCCTCTTTTCTGGACGCCAGCCTTTCCAATCACCACCAGGCAACTGCTGTAGCAGCGAACCTCTCTCCCCTTTCTTCCGACACTCCCATTATTTGCAGTCCGACGCCAGTTGTTAACTACAAGTAAGTGCATGGGATGGTGGTTTGGCTTTGGGTCTCGGAATATAGTTGCTTGACGTTTGTAATGAGTGAGCGCCTATTGCTTGTTTCAGTCATTTGGACTAGTCAAAATTCCTGTTCTCTAGGTACTACACATTTACACAATATCTCCATCAGTTCGTAATTGCTGTCCATCAACTTGTCATGCATGCTATGAAAACAATGTCATATCTTTATCTGCTTCACACATTTCACCAGGTTTTAAAGTTCAGAATAATAATACTATAATAATAATAATATTGTTCTTTGGCAGTATTGACGATGATTTATGGGCAGAGAATGCAGACCCTTCCACTGGGTCAGTCTTCTTTATGGAGGCCAGGGACTCGTCCAGATCCAGTGTGGTGCCCAGTAGCAGCAGCTCAAGCCTCTCCTCCAATCTCTCTATCACTGACTTCGTTCCACCTTCACCTACAGTCACATATTTGGGTACTCAACAATGTTCTCAGGAAAGGTAGAGTAAGCATGGGGGGGGGGGGACAAGAAAGTAAGGGGTAGAGATAGGTGGGAGGGGACAAGAAAGTGGGTAGAGATAGGCGGGAGGGGACAAGAAAGTATGGAGTAGAGATAGGTGGGAGGGAACAAGAAAGTAAGGGGTAGAGATAGGCGGGAGGAGACAGGAAAGTAAGGGGTAGCGATACGTGGAAGTAGGCAAGAAAGGAAGGGGTAGAGATAGGTGGGAGGGGACAATAAAGTAAGGGGTGGAGATAGGTGGGAGGGGACAGGAAAGTAAGGGGTGGAGATAGGTGGGAGGGGACAAGAAAGAAAGGGGTAGAGATTGGTGGGAGGGGACAAGAAAGTAAGGAGTAGAGATAGGTGGGAGGGGACAGGAAAGGGGGAGAGATAGGTGGGAGGGGACACGAAAGGGGGAGAGATAGGTGGGAGGGGACAAGAAAGTAAGGAGTAGAGATAGGTGGGAGGGGACAGGAAAGTAAGGGGTGGAGATAGGTGGGAGGGGACAAGAAAGAAAGGGGTAGAGATTGGTGGGAGGGGACACGAAAGGGGGAGAGATAGGTGGGAGGGGACAAGAAAGTAAGGGGTAGAGATAGGTGGGAGGGGACAAGAAAGTAAGGGGTAAGTGGGAGGGGACAAGAAAGTAAGAGGTAGGTGGGAGGGGACAAGAAAGTAAGGGGTAGGGATAGGTGGGAGGGACAAGTAGTAAGGGGTAGAGATAGGCGGGAGGAGACAAGAGAGTAAGGGGTAGAGATAGGTGGGAGGAGACAAGAAGGTAGGGGTAGAGATAGGTGCAGGTTGCTCAACACTTTGTACGAAGTTGCTACACTGGAGAAGGATCTGGGGACACGTTAACATGTTGCTGTGTTCTTATAAACATTTTGATAGAGCCAATGGGCTGCGAGTTGTCACATGATATATGACACTGGAATGTTAATTTTTCTGCTTAGCGTGACTAGCCTGGCACCCTGTGCATGTCGATTGAACTTAAACTTGTTGTTTGCAGCAGCGTTGAAGCTGAGATACACTCATTTGTGAGTTTTAAGACATAATTGGTCAATTTATGTCACCTCCTTTTACGAGCATTCCTAAGTTCAGTGCGTGTAGGCAGTACCTCTAGACTGTAATTGTAACTGGCTGACTGCCTTTCTTGTACCCCACCCCTCTTGTACCCCACCCCTCTTGTACCCTACCCCTCTTGTACCCTTACCCCTCTTGTACCCACCCCTCTTGTACCCACCTCCCATTTGGCTTAGTGTAATGCGTGTGGCTTGAGATCAAATTTCCAGAGCTTTATTAAATTTTGTTGAGCATATCACTCGGTTATCAGCTACATTCCTAACACATACAGAATCATGTCAAGTGTCCTCATATCCTTCTCCGAGCTATATCTAGTGCTGCAGAAGGAGCTGGTTTTCGAGACTAAGAAATGGGATGGTGATGGGAGAATGAGGGGATGGGGGAGAGGATGTTTTCAATGGCTTTTTCCCCCCTGAATAGTGAGGTAATGCACCTTTCTGATATTCTGGTAGGAGTCGAGGGATCAAGTGGGGGGGGGGGGGGGTTTGAAGGGTGAGTAGAAAAGAGAGGGAAGTAGAGGTGGGAGAATGGGAAATGGGAGAATGGGTTAACAAGGATGGCTGCCAGATAGGAAGGTAGGTACAATTGGTGGGAGGGGAAGATGGAGGGAAGGAAAGGGTGGGAAAGACTTGGGGAGGGAAGAAGGAGAGCCCAACAGCTTACCCTGTTGTTTCCTTTCTGTCCTTATGAAGGTTTCACAGAAGTGTGCCACTTCAATTGGACTCCCACTATCACCATCAAACCCACCAGGAAAAGAAAGGGTTATCATCTGTGCAGAAGAAGTTGCACAACATAAGAGTGAAGTTTGGGAAGAAACACCAGCACTTGCAGACCACAAGCATGTTAGGTCAGGCTAGTTGGGAGGAGAGCGTAGTTTGTTAGGTCAATGTAGAGGAGAGAAGAGAGTTTGTTAGGTCAATGTAGAGGAGAGAAGAGAGTTTGTTAGGTCAGTCTTGTGGGTATTTTAAAAGTCAGTGTAGAGGGGAGAAGAGAGTTTGTTAGTCAGTCTTGTGGGGAGAAGAGGGGAGATTGTTTGGTCAGGGTAGTCGGGATTTGTTAAGTTGGGCTAGTGGGATGAAGAGGTACAATTTTTTAGCTTTAGGTCAGTATTGTGGGGAGAAGAGGGAAATCTATTAGGTCAGTGTAATGGAGAGAAGAGTGAAGTTTGTAAGGTCAGTCTAATGGGGAGAAGAGGGGGTTGGGTCAGGCTAGTGGGGCAAGCTGGGGTAGCTTGTCTGTAGGGAGAAGAGGACGTTAGGTCAAACTAGTGGGGAGAGCTGGGGGAACCTGCCTGTAGGGAGAAGAGTGGGTTAGGTCAGGCTAGTGGGGAGAGCTGGGGTGGTTGTGGGATTTTAAATCTTTTCCTCGATGCTTATTTGATTAATTGTTACCCTCTTCCTGTCATCATCAGACTTGAACCAGCCACACCGCCAGCAAACATTTGCCTCTTCCGTCCACTCCTCTGCAGACTTGCTCCAGATACCCCAGGGTTCTCAGTTTGGCTCTCTGGGGACCTCCCTGAATGTTAACCCCTCCATAGACAAGTTCAAGGTTGACTTGGACATTACCCATCTACAGAAGCAACCAAGATCACGATCAGGAGGAGCAATGGATTCAACTTTTTGTTCGCTGGAGAGACTGGGGATTGTACCGGCCAGGTTGCTTAGCAAAGAGAAGTTTGGCTCACTCCTCTCTCTTCAATTTTCCTTTAGGCAGAAGCATGGACAATATCCTCATCCTCTCCATCAGCGTCACCTCTCTCCTACATCTCCCTCTGCGGTCTCCACCCCCCAGCCTGTTGTTGTCAAAGGCATGAGGTTGGGTTGTCCAGCAGCTGGTACTTCATTGAAGCCAGGTGAGGGATGATTAGAGATTAAGAAAATGGATGTAGTGAGGGGGAAAAGTGGTGGGGCTGGTGGAAGAGTGGGAGGGAGGGGGGGGGGGGGGGAGTAAGATGCTTGTGTGGTGGAAAATATTTTTTCCTCGGACCATGTGTGTACAGGTGACACCATCCTTTCTATCAACGGATATCACGTTGATATGGAGAGCATAGACTCGGTTTTGGCCACTCTCTCCTCCTGCAAGACTCTCCAGTTCCTGGTGAAGAAAGGCCATGCACATTCTCCTCTTCATTACTCTTCTGCTACCTCTTCCTCATCTTCTGCTGCCATCCGCTCCCTGCCACAGACCCCTTCACATGTTGGACTAGTGAGATTGGTAGCAGGGGGCAGGGGAGAGGGAGGAACCCTCATTCCTCAAAGTCTCCGGAAGTTTCACAGACATCCCCACCTTCTTCTCTACATCACACTGGATACAAATGAGGATGATCCCCCAGAAAAGGTGAGTGTGTAGGGTTAGGTGGATTTGATCACCCAGAAAAGGTGGGTGTGTAGGGTTTAGGTGGATTTGATCCCCCAGAAAAGGTGAGTGTGTAGGGTTAGGTGGATTTGATCCCTCAGAAAAGGTGGGTGTGTAGGGTTAGGTGGATTTGATCACCCGGAAAAGGTGGGTGTGTAGGGTTAGGTGGATTTGATCCCCCAGAAAAGGTGGGTGTGGGGGGTTTAGGTGGATTTGATCCCCCAGAAAAGGTGGGTGGGTAGGGTTAGGTGGATTTGATCCCCCAGAAAAGGTGGGTGGGTAGGGTTATGTGGATTTGATCCCCCAGAAAAGGTGGGTGTGGGGGGGTTAGGTGGATTTGATCCCCCAGAAAAGGTGGGTGGGTAGGATTAGGTGGATTTGATCCCCCAGAAAAGGTGGGTGTGGGGGGGTTAGGTGGATTTGATCCCCCAGAAAAGGTGGGTGGGTAGGATTAGGTGGATTTGATCCCTCAGAAAAGGTGGGTGGGTAGGGTTAGGTAGATTTGATCCCCCAGAAAAGGTGGATGGGTAGGGTTAGGTGGATTTGATCCCCCAGAAAAGGTGGGTGGGTAGGGTTAGGTGGATTTGATCCCCCAGAAAAGGTGGGTGTGGGGGGGTTAGGTGGATTTGATCCCCCAGAAAAGGTGGGTGTGGGGGGTTAGGTGGATTTGATCCCCCAGAAAAGGTGGGTGGGGGGGGGGGGTTAGGTGGATTTGATCCCCCAGAAAAGGTGGGTGTGGGGGGGTTAGGTGGATTTGATCCCCCAGAAAAGGTGGGTGGGTAGGTTTAGGTGGATTTGATGGCTTTCCAAGGGTGTGGTTCTGTTGTTGATTTAGCTTCTCTAGTTAGTTAATTATGACTAATGACAAGTAAGTACATTATGTATACCACATTTCCAGAGTATAGATCACAGTAGCAGCACCAAATCTTCTCA
>CBDHDV010000013.1:0-6283 GCA_965261175.1 Rubritalea sp.
GTATTGAAACAACATATGAGCAATCTGATCTGTTAATGATTCACCGGACTGTTTCTTCAAACCTTCTTTGAAAATTCTCACTGCCCTTTCTGCTAACCCATTGGAAGAAGGGTGATAGGGTGCAACTCGGATATGTCGTATTCCATTCATATGACAGAAATCTTGAAATTCGACAGCCGCAAATTGAGGTCCATTACCTGAAACGAGAGATTCAGAGATTCCGAATTGAGCGAACAATTGTCTCAAACGCTGAATTGTTGTAAATGCAGTGGCAGTCGACATTGGAAATGCTTCAATCCACTTAGAATGAGCATCAATTACTACCAGAAACATCTTTGTTCCGATAGGACCAGCATAATCCACATGTAACCTTGACCATGGCCTAGAAGGCCAACTCCATGGCTGAAGTGGTGCTGCTGGAGGTGATGGTTGGATTTGCTGACATTTCTGACACTGCTTCACCATTCCTTCAATTGCTACATCCATCCCAGGCCACCATACAAGTCCCCGAGCCAGAGACTTCATCCTGGATACTCCTAGATGTCCTCCGTGCAATTCTGTCAACACAGTTTCTCGACCACGTGGAGGAATGACCACTCTTCCTCCCCAGACGATGCATCCATCTTGTGTTGAGAGCTCAAGTCGGCATAACCAGTAGGGTTTAAGAGCCTCTTCCACCCCAGCAGGCCATCCTTCATGGACATACCAAAGAAACTTTGCCATACCTGGGTCTTGCCTAGTCCATACTGCTATTTGTGTGGCTGAAATGGGAGCGTCCTGTAAGTTTTCCACCATAAGAACAAGTTCAGCAGGAATGGTAGTGTGGGCTGGAAACTCTGATTGTGGCAATCTGCTAAGAGCATCTGCATTGGCATGCTTCGCTGATGTCCTCCAAGCAATCGTATATTCATACGATGCCAACTTCCATGCCCAACGTTGAATACGATTATCTGCTTGCTGAGGTACTGCTTTACTCTCATTCAATAACATCAGAAGTGGTTTGTGGTCTGTCATAAATGTGAAGTGATGTCCATACAAATAGGAGTGAAATCTGGTTACTCCTACTACACACGATAATGCCTCCTTCTCTATTTGTGAGTATTTCTTCCCTGTATCACTCAAAGTCCTAGATGTGAAACCTATTGGCTTCTCAGACCCATCCGGCATCCGATGTGAGAGCACAGCTCCAATCCCGTAAGATGAAGCATCACAGGCTAGAATGATTTCTAGAGACGGATCAAAATGGACTAACACTTGAGAAGATAATAATAATTTTTTTGAGTGTTCAAGTGCTTTACTCTGATTTGATGTCCAGTGCCATGGTTCATCTTTCTTTAAAAGATAGTAGAGTGGAGCCAATACTGTAGATAGATTTGGAAGGAACTTGGAATAGTAGGACAACAACCCCAAATATGATTTTAACATAGACACATTCTGTGGCCTAGGGGCATCCAGCACGGCTCTAACTTTTTCAGACATCGGGTGTAGCCCTTGAGCATCAATTCTATGTCCTAAATACACAACAGATGGTGCTAAGAATACACATTTTTCCTTCTTCAGGCGAAGCCCTGCTTCCTTCAACCTGTGAAGGACTTCGGCCAATGTAGCCAAATGCTTCTCTACTGATGGACCTGAGACCAGAATATCGTCAAGATATACAACAACATTAGGTATCCCATTCAGGATACACTCCATCACCCTATGAAAAATACCAGGTGCAGAGGATACCCCAAAAGGAAGTCTATTATGTTGGAACAACCCCTTATGTGTATTAATTGTCACATAGTTACGAGAGTCTTCCCCCAGTTCAACTTGTTGATACGCTTGAGACATGTCCAGTTTGGTAAATGACTGACCACCAGACAGTTTGGCAAATAAATCCTCAATCCTAGGTATTGGGTATCTGTCCAGCTTTGACGCTTGGTTGACAGTAAGTTTGAAATCTCCACATATACGAATTGTTTATCTGCTTTCAAAACTGGTACAATTGGGGCGGCCCAATCAGCAAATTGAACAGGTTGAAGAATGCCTTGTTCTGTAAGGCGCTGAAGTTCTGCCTCTACCTTGCTCCTCATGGTATAGGGTACAGGCCGTACTTTACAAAAACGTGGCTGGGCCCCTGGATCAACATAGATCCTCGCTTAATGACCTTTCAATTTCCCCAATTCTTCCTTGAACACATCTTGATAGCAATCCAACACTTGAGCTAGTGTTTTGCTTTGAATCACATTGATTGCACTCCAATCCAAATGAATCTCAGACAACCAGTTCCTACCAATCAAACTAGGGCCTGAAGCCTTTACCACTACTAAAGGTAGCATAGCTTTCTGATCCTGGTATGAAACAGCCAATTGCACTTGTCCCACTACCGATATAACCTCACCCGAATATGTTCGTAAGTGAACCTTGGAGGTCTCCACTGACCTAAGAGGAAACAGGCTCCTAAAAGTCTGTTCAGACACTAATGACAAAGCAGCTCCAGTGTCAATCTTCATTCTTATTGGCTTACCATCTAGCTGTACATCCAATACATATGGCTGATCCGACTTTTCACCAAAGTGATTTAGAGGCACTTCATATTCGACGCAATCTTCTGATGTCTCCAACACTGACTTGATAGGCTTTCCTCTTTGGTATTTTCCTTGCCCCTTCAAAGGCTGCCGGCAGACACTCCTGATGTGGCCTAACTTCCCACATTTGGACTTCATGAATGGACACTGGGTAGAATGGTGGTCAGGCTTACCACACCCATAACAACTGATAATTCTTGACCACGCACTGACACCTTGCAATATCTTGTGAGAGATCCTGTGAATGAGCAATAGGAGAGGTGTCCTGTAACAGTTTAGCCTTAGCTGTAGCTGTCTCATCACTCTGTGCCACCTTCAACGCTCGCTGAAAGGTGAGATCTGACTCTGTCAGCAACTTCCTCTGCGTAGTCTCGTTCTTTAATCCACATACGAACCTATATCGAAGGGCGTCTTCCAGAAATGCGCCAAACTCAGTGTGTTGTAAGTCTTCCACGACATAGTCAGATATAGATTCATTCACTGCCTGCTCTCGGCGATAGAAATGACAACGCTCTGAGATGATGAGAGGCTTTGGTTCAAAATGCTCTTTCAGCACTGTCACCAACTCATCGAATGTTTTGTCTTTCGGTGTCTCCGGTGTGAGAAGATTTCTTAGGAGCAAATAAGTTTTACTCCCCAGGACACTTAAGAAGACGGCTACTTGCTTGCCCTCTGCCACGCTATTTGCATCGAAGAATAGCTGGACCCGTTCCACATAGGCTGTGATGGAATCACTGGCAGGGTCAAACTCTTCTAGCTTCCCTAGCAGAGTGGCCATGACTAACTTTAGTTTCTGCCAAGGATCCCGTCCTCGTCGCCAATTTATTGTCGTAACTCCAAACAACACTTTAACCTATTTCATTCGATAACCAGAACTGGATATTTGACAGGAAACACATTACTAAGTACTGTTCGACATGAAGATACATTACCACAATAATAATTAATTACCCCAAGATTAGTTAGTTGATATTACTACAGTTATTGCGCACTTTTCCTCCGTATAAACTCATTTTCAAAGGTTGTGAATTAGAAACTTATGGTCGCTTCTCAGCCACCACCCTTACGTCTTCCTTATGGGATAGGAAGTTATCTTCTATGCCATGCAGTTGGTAAATAGTCAGGCAAAGTAAGACTACACTAAATCAAAATAACTACTATCCATTGCCAAGTGTTGCCAAGCGTATTAGAACCACTCATCAGTGTCATCACATTTGCCTTCACTAATTCAATTCTTGAATCTCTCAAGTCAATTGAAGGTTGTTTTTTTATGATTCTCCTTTACCAACAAGTAAGTTGTGTAAATCACTGGTCACATATGATATGGTCTGAGCAAAGGCATTTCCAATAGTTATGGTGTGTCAAGTTCTTGAAATAGTTACAAGCTGGCAGGCACAGCCTTGACCAGACTATACTATAGCTACCTACATGTGTTCATTCTATGGTTCTCTCTATCGAGACAGGAGTCCGAGTTGATCCTTGACAGTTTTCAGAGAACAGGCTGCAATAGCTCCCATTAATTTGGAAAAGCCGAGTTCTTTAGACTGCAACAATAACAAAAATAATAACATCTTAATGTAGATACTAATAATATAATTAGCTATATATAATAATTTCCACCGTATAGCTAGTTTGGTTCCCAGCATATATTTGTGCTTAAAAAAATACCAAGAATGAGCAAAATCAAATAATATGCGATTTATTTGTGATGTCGAATATCGTTCCCCTTTCATGAGTTACCGTTGGATGTTTCTCAGCTTCTTTATTAGCAGCGTCAGTCTCCTTGCTACTGATCCCTGCCTCTTCTGGGGTAGGAATCCGATGCTTGAAGTTTTGTAAAAGGCTCATCTTGTCTATAAGGTCAATGATGTCTTGCCAACATGAACGATTTTCTTAGTGAGCTGACTATTTATGTGACTACTTATTGCTTAATAGTGTGCGTGTAATAAAGGTTTGCTGTTCAATTTATGCAATGGACTTGGAAATCGCAAACTTTCAAATCCTTTCAAAACCAGCTGTACGGTACATTTATATGTACAATAACAACTGATGTATATAATAATAGACTTTATATATAATAATAATTATATTCATATATGCCTTTTCTAAGCCTCGCGAGGTTCTTGACTTGATAACCTTAATGAATTCCTTGTGGCTCAGATCTCCATCCCCTACACAATATAAACCAACACGCTCAATAGAGTACAAGAGTCTTAGCTAGCTCAGTACTCTGATAGATTACCATCCTCATCAAACAGTGTGATGATGAACTCCACCAGGTGGTCACTAAACTCCACCCCAACAACTGCCTTAGCAACAGACTTGAGGTCAGCTGAGATAAGATGGAAATGTAGGAGAGGACAAGAAAGGAGAAATGATGGTATGTGGTAGAGTGTGTGTGTCTGTATTGGCACTGACCAGCACTGATGCCGACTCCGGCGGCAGACTGCATACTGAGAGCCATCTCCACATCCGATATGCACTCCACCAGCTGAGAGAATATCTTCACATCTTCAAAACTTATTCCACCCTAGAGAACAGACACAAATTTTGCGGCCACCGCTAGAATTAGGTGGGCAGCAACTCTGGACGTTACTCTGGCCACTGCTAGAATTAGGTGGGCAGTAACTCTAGACTCTACTCTGGCCACTGCTAGGATTAGGTGGGCAGCAACTCTGGACTTTACTCTGGCCACTGCTAGGATTAGGTGGGCAGCAACTCTGGACTCTACTCTGGCCACTGTTAGGATTAGGTGGGCAGCAACTCTGGACTTTACTCTGGCCACTGCTAGGATTAGGTGGGCAGCAACTCTGGACTTTACTCTGGCCACTGCTAGGATTAGGTGGGCAGCAACTCTGGACTTTACTCTGGCCACTGCTAGGATTAGGTGGGCAACAACTCTGGACTTTACTCTGGCCACTGCTAGGATTATGTGGGCAGCAACTCTAGACTCTACCCTGGCCACTGCTAGGATTAGGTGGGCAACAACTCTGGACTCTACTCTGGCCACTGCTAGGATTAGGTGGGCAGCAACTCTGGACTTTACACTGGACACTGCTAGGATTAGGTGGGCAGCAACTCTGGACTTTACTCTGGCTACTGCTAGGATTAGGTGGGCAGCAACTCTGGACTTTACTCTGGCCACTGCTAGGATTAGGTGGGCAGCAACTTTGGACTTTACTCTGGCCACTGCTAGGATTAGCTGGGCAGCAACTCTGGACTTTACTCTGGCCACTGCTAGGATTAGGTGGGCAGCAACTCTGGATTTTACTCTGGCCACCTCTAGGATTAGGTGGGCAGCAACTCTGGACTTTACTCTGGCCACTGCTAGGATTAGGTGGGCAGCAACTCTGGACTCTACTCTGGCCACTGCTAGGATTAGTTGGGCAGCAACTCTGGACTTTACTTAGGTGGGCAACAACTCTGGACTTCACTCTGGCCACTGCTAGAATTAGGTGGGCAGCAACTCTGGACTCTACTCTGGCCACTGCTAGGTTAAGGTGGGCAGCAACTCTGGACTCTACTCTGGCCACTGCTAGGATTAGGTGGGCAGCAACTCTGGATTTTACTCTGGCTACTACTAGGATTAGGTGGGCAGCAATTCTGGACTCTACTCTGGCTACTGCTGTGGGAAAGAACTCAGCACATCCATAGATATTCAGGGATTAACCATGGCACAACTGGACCAACCAACAGTCCCTTATCTTCCTTTA
>CBDHDV010000014.1:0-16652 GCA_965261175.1 Rubritalea sp.
TTTCACATCCTACACCGAGGATGTCCAGTAGTCCACCTTTCTCAGACAGGAGCTGGATAGCTAAGCCAGTAGGCAGAAAAGTACAAGTGGGAGCATCTACCTTGCAAAGAATAATTCCAGTCAGTCGGACTCCAAACAAGTGTGAAATTCTGAGGAATAGATTACGCAGACCCACTACACTCCAGATCCCTGTTAAAACTTTGGGTGAAACAGGAGAACCAGAAGAGAATATATTGCCCATGGATCTGTCCCACAAAGTCCCTATAGTACGGGAGACATCCAGGGAGGACGTGGGGACCATCAGCCCGCCTCCATTGAGTTCCATAGAAGGAGAGTCGACAGGTCAGTGGCCTTCCAGTCCACCTCCATTGGTTTCCCTTGAAGGAAGGTCGACGTGTCATTTGTCTTCGAACTCTCAGATCAGGGAAGAAGAGCTTTCAACACACGGCATTGCTCAGATCCTGCAAGCAGCTGTCATCATCGAGAAAGCCAGGTTGGCTGATCAGGACCCAATGATGGGAGACAGAGAAGACGAGGAGGTGATGAACATGCCTATCATTGAAGACAGCGAGAAGGACATAGGAACAGAAACGGTTCCAACTGGAGAGGAGGTTTTGTCTCCAGAAAGTCTTGAGAGGTGGATTGACATTCCAGGGTTGGTGATTGACCTGGATCCACCACCAGTAACAGCGCCGGGAACATCAACCATCTGTTCCACGACCCTAACATCAACCATGGGGACTTCTACCCCAAAAGCTGTCACAGAGCCAAGATCATCAACAACCTTCTCCACGACCCCAACATCAACCTCTACCTCAAGAGTGGTAATTCGGGTGGCCAGCTGGGTTGGAAGGAAAGGAAGTGAATCTGCCAACCAACAAGAAGTGGAAGGTGACCTGAACCTTGGGGTCTCAGGAGACAATGTTGACGGTTATGTCAGAAGGGCTACATGCTCCCCAGAAGAAGTCCCAGAGGTTGGGAGAAAAGATGTCCATGTTCAACCTGGTGTAATGGACAGCGAAGAGGAAGAGATAGATGTAGTAGGGCCAGAACCAATGAGTGTTGAAGAAATACCAAGCCTCATGCCTGGACCTGCGCTGTCTCTGGGCGAATATGTTGACCCAGCAATGCCTGATGATGAAGGATCCGGTCCAGTTCCTGTACTCTCCCTTCGGGAGGGCGAGTATGTGGAATCAGTTGATGAAAAGGCCATGTTAAAGGCGCTGTTTGAAGATCCTCCAAATGATAGTGTAATGATTCCCAGGTGGCCTCATCATCTGGTCAGTCACCACGGAGAGCTTGAAGACGGAGAGGTTCCACCTGTTAACCCACCCTCACCAGTGGAGGTGATCGTGGGGTCAGTATGGCTAGACGTGGTCCCAAATCTAGACATACAGCAAACAATGAAAAAGACTCTGAAGGAGAAGGTAGAGAAAGTCAGTTATGGCTGTGAATTGGAGACTGAGACTCCAACAAGAGAAGACAGGGTGGAGGAATTAAATGATGAGATTATCTCGGACAAAGAACTCGCCCTGTCAGTTGAAAAAGACTCTGAAGGAGAAGGTAGAGAAAGTACCAGAGAAACGAGTACAGAGGACGGAGTTGGCACATTCAAAAACGCCTACGTGTCATTGAGAAGACTGAGAATCAAGAAATTGAAAAATAGAAAGAAAACCTCCAGAAAGAAGAAAGATCAGAAGTGGACGTGTGAAAGAGACCGTGACTGGAGACCACCGAGGCGAAGGAAGGTGAAGATAACTCCCAAGATAAAGTTGATAAGAACTAGACCCATATCTGAAGACGAAGAAATAACCGAGTCAAGAGGAAATCGTCAAGCCAGACTCAAACGAGTTTGGAAGGGAACAAACTTTAAAATCCAGGACGAAATCATCACCTTCTACCAGGCCGTGCCGAAGAAGAAGAGGAGAGAAGGAAGAGAGAAACAGAAGAGGCGAAGAAGAGAAGAAGAGCAGGAAAGGTACGAAGGTTTCGTGATCGCCGTGCCAGGAGCGGGCCGGTCATCGGCAGGCCGGCCATATAGGTTCCGAGACTTCGACAGTGGAAGGTGGGAGTCCGAACTAGGAGGAGGTCGTCTGAATGGAACAAAAAGATTGGAAGTCGATTCTAAGACCAAAGAAGGACAAGAAGATCGTCAAGAAGGTGACATGGAAGGAAGAGGGATTGTGCAGGGCGCCTTCGGTGCCGACCCTCAAGTGGTTGTGGAAAAGGATACTGAAGAGAAGTCAGGCCCACAACAAGAAGAAGATGTTGACAGAAGAGAAGGCGAAGGTGCCGGCAAAGAAGATGCACCTGAAAAGGAAACAAACTCAGCTCAAAAGAGATCAAGAGCAGGAGAAGATCCAAGGGGAAAGGCTGAAGCAACAAAGGAAGGAGAGGATGTTGAGGAAACTGAAAAGAACCAATACCCTGGATCTCAGATTGATGTTGCAACCGTTAGGATTAGAAATTCCGCAACTTCCATCAGTGGAGTACAGAGTCTCCTGCGAACGTGGGTAGAGGAAGGAATCGAAGAAGTCGAATGTGACGTGAGGATCAAGTCAGTCGAACTGCCCCCTCGTCGTCTCGATCCTGCAGTTACCCGAGGAAAGTCAATGAGGTGAAGATAGGATCAAACACATGAGTTCGCCACACCTTGCACGTATAGAAACTATAGAAACTAAATTATGCTTCTTTAATCAAGACACACCTGGGTCAGCCAGACTAGTCTATATTAAAGGAATATAATGATAAAACCAGGGTAGAGAAGGAAGGTATCAAAAGTATCGGACATTGTCACAATTAGGACCGAGTCCAAACTAAATGAGCCATCCTCAGGAAAGGGTTTAGATTGGTTGAGAGTTCAAAATGTAAGGTTAGGTGACAAATGTTAAAAGGGGTAAATAATGAGGGTAATCAGAGGTGGTCCGATTTTTTTTTTATAAGACAGAACACCCTCACCAACTTTGACCAAAGAAGGGGGGTGGGGGTTCTAATTGTTGTTATATACAAAGTTAGAAAAGAGGTGTTCTTCTTATTAAGGGGAGGGGGCTAAAACAAATTTACAATTTTGAACGGGTTTGGTGAAGCTAACCAAATGTCTAAAATATAATGTAAGGGGATGTCTGGATGACCTCTTTTCCAAATTTGATAGAGTGGAGATATAGGAAATAGGCTTTACCAAAAGAAAATGCATCACTTTGCAGCAGAAAAAAATCTAGAGGTCATGAGTGCCGACCAGGAATTCATATGTCGATTTTGGACAATGAATAAAAAGTTATAGACGGGTCAGACCTGTTGTGAAACCTGTGGTGGGAACTATTAACATCAAGCGATGAGGGAGAGCCGGCCATGGTCCTGTTGAGACCGTCCTTATACCGGATCTCAGCTGGAACTCGGCAGACGAGGCCCAATATTGTTAACAGTTTCAGCCTCAGGACATAAGAGGAATTGGTTTGGAATGTAACTGGTAGAATGGTTGGATGTCGTGATCAGAGGTGATTGTTTCTGCTGCACCTAAAAGGGGCATTCATTTGAGCCTCAATATAACAGAAATAAAATCCTAAAAACAAAAGAAATGTACACATAAAGTAAAGGGAGGGATTAAAAATACTGCTTAAAAAGCCAGTAAGAAAAAATAGAAAAACCAAAGATAAAAAATATTTCACCCCTCCCTTCAAATTGACCGTTTAATAAGATGAGAAAAATCATGAGGACTGAGGTATGCTGGACATTACAGTTGTAGTGAGGACAATGTCTTGGATTATCTAGTCTGCATCAGCCCCGCCATTGGATGCATATTAGATACCATCAACTGAGACATTGCCCTTAAAGACATACACCAGTCTCATGTCCTTTGAATGGTTCATATGGAGGGCAAACCAAGATGAACCCTTCAAATGTGCTGTGAGCATTCAATGCTGGGTTGACTGGCTAAGCACTCCACTTGAGATTGAATGCTACAATTTTTCCTTCAGGTCAGCTGTCTAGACTGAGACAAAATGTAAAAGACTGGATACTAACAAGATACATTTAAAATACATTTATAATACATTTATGATACATTTATAGTTTGATATAAATAGATGGACGCAGTTATTATTTTTTACTTCAATGTCAATGTAAAACTAGAAAGGAAACATTTATGGATCTACATATAATTAATGCAAAGGAACTGATGGGTTGAAAGGCTTAAGCATGATGATGACGGATTAGAAAACAAAACAGTTCAAACAAAGGAAGTGTATTGTTAAGTTGTTAAGTCGAAGGAAACACACTGGAAATTGTTTAATTGTGCATTTTAATTTTAAGGAAACACACTGGAAATGTTTAATTGTACATTTAAATTTAATAGGACACACTGGACATGATTAAGCGTGCATTTTAAATTTAAGGGAACATAAAAATCAAATACAACAAGATGCAAGTAGGGGGTAAACTGCCTACCCCCATTTAAAAAAAAAAAAAAAAAAAAAAAAAAAAAAAAAACACACATATATATATATATGATAAAGAAAGGATGAAGGGGGCTAGGAATTGAACAGGGGATACAGCCTGGTAATAACTGGTGTGGGGGTGGTGTAGTATGCCCAAAAATAAGGGTATGCAAATAGTTGGGCATAGCATTTTTAGGGACCCAGGGGGGTGTGTAATAAGGGTTCTTCTGAAAACATGGTCAAAGAAAGACCATTGATGGACAGCTAGGAGAGCAAATATCCCCCCCCAGGATATGTAGGAATGTGGTGCTAAACTAACACTCAAGATCAGCCAAAGATACAGCAGATTAGGGCGTGCCAAAAGCCAAACCTGCCAGTCTACCTTATCAACATCACCAAGGTCAGGGAAACTCAGTACTGACAAGGGAGGTAAGGTTGATAAGGATTTACATAGGAATCGTAGGTGCTAGGAAGGAGGGACGAACAGTAGCCTCAAATAAACCTGTACTCAAATGATTCAGGATCGGATGTCCACACATGGAATGCATGGTTATGTGACCTGGATCAATTGTGTAAAGGAGAAAGAAAGGAAATGATAAGATAATTTAATCATTAAATAACAAACTAAATTGTATTGAATAAATTGGGTCGTATTTCCTCCTGACATGTGAATGACAGAAGGTTTCAGGTTCAGTGAAAATATCTATATTTGCCTGACAAACAAATGACATAAAGTCTCGTATTCTGATGAATTTTATCAAGAAATTGATATCAACATATAGGGTGTCTAGTGTTGCTAATTGTTGAGAATGACAGAGCTCAGAATAATCATGGTCCATGGTCTATGGTCTTAGAGACCATGATACATGGTCATCCATGGTCTTATGGTCTCATAAGGTATCTAGTCAATCTAGTCAGATTAGATGGTCATCATGTACAAATATGCTCAGATGCTTTTCCCACCTCTGGAGGAATCCCATCTGAGATATTTGATACAATATAAAAACAGGTGTCAACACTTGACATTAAAATGTCAACATTCCAACATTCACTATCAACATTCGTGTAAATAGAGACATTAATGTAAATTGTCAAGTGTCCCGTTTCGGTCCTCCAGTCGGCTACAAATAGATTTGTGAGTTCTCGATTCTAGGTTAGTTTCTGTTTGGTCTTGAATGTGTTCACACACTTCACGACATAAACAGTTACTTCCTTGCAATTAAGAAACAATATTAAATACTATCAATCCTAAAGACAATCCATCCTAGCTATTGTTTTCCTAGTCAACTCATCCTAAGAAAATAGTGATCATATGCTTTGTGACTAACAATAAAGACAATACACAAGCATCACCAAGACTCTGTTTATTACTCTCCATCCGAGTAGGAAACTTGAATACTCAGTAGATATTCAGGGACCTACAATACAGAGTATCCGCCCTTTGAGTACCTATCGATAGAAGGTGGTATACAACCATACAAGTGGGGAACAGGTCCATATTAAAAGACATTGCCATTTGGACCTCACAAGGTGGTCAAAGTGCTGGACCCTTCCAATAAACTCTTATAGCCCAGTTCTGTGGGATATATGGTTGCCAAACAAAACTGTAAGAAGAGCTTTGGTTGAGAGTTTAACAAGTCTCCACCAATAGATAAGTCAAAGTATCCTAGAAGAGTTGTAACACAATAGAAACACAATTGTGGAGTGGGAATAGAGATTGCACATAGAAGCTCGAGCCAGTCATCCATTTGGTATCATCCTAAGTGTGTGAGACTAGATGGCGAGACCTAGACTCCTAGCGTCTCACCCCCAGGAAGGTTGGGATCCAGTCAGGGACCCTGAGGAGGGGTATCAGGAACCTGACAACCCTGTCAGGAACCCCTGGGATGTAGGATGGCTTCTGGGTGAAGACCGACCTATGAGACCTCGAAGTCCTAGACCTCAACCCAGGTTGGGATGGGGATCATCTACATCAGTACAGGACAATCCCCTTGATCATCACCACCATCTACAAGGGACTTGGATCCCTAGACCTGAAGACACTACAGAAGGAGAACTGGAAGCTGGAGAGGAACTCACCCAGGACATGGAACAATCTGGTCATCATCCAGTCCCTGCACTCAGGGACAGAAGTGTGGACAGGTCAATGGTCTTGTCAAGGCCGACCAGGAGGATCATGGGAAGGCCAGCATACAAGGCTATAATCATACCTTGGGTGTACACACCTCCACATCTCCAAACCCAGGCTTCCCCTCAAGACTGGTCCCAGGAAACCCCAGTGTCTGGAGGTACTGGATACAGGCTGACATCAGACAACCACCCAGCCTCCACTGGGTGGTATGACCAGCTGGACAAACAAGGAGAAGGTGGGTCCACATGGAAGAGGCACAGGCCAGGGACTCCTCCTTCATTCCGGAGGCAGACAACCATGGGTTGTCCAAGGAGAGGTTATACCTCAGAGTCCGACTCTAGAGATGCAGGAGGATGGCCAACACGAAGGACGACTCCAGAGTCCACTTCCTTAGAAGCTGGGACTACATGCCCTCCCAGAGCTTCGACCTGGGAAGGAGAATGGACTAGCTGGGAATCTACTCCTGGACGTGTAACACAAACCAAGCAGAGATATGAGTCCCGTGGGTAATCCCATGGGATGAGAAGGACAATGATAACAAACTAGTGATCAGTCATTTCATTGTAATTCACCATGACTTTAATCAGGGTGACATAACAAGTGTTTGGTGATCATATCATTAAGGTAATCCCAACCATAGGATGTTCATGTAATTCACATTAACACCTTTGGTTGGACCCTAGTGTTATAGCAAGGTGTCAATGATGTTAACATCCAGTTGATATCATGCTAAATGAGGCCCATGATAAAGTATAGTGGGTTACATGGTATATACCTAACAAGTCCATAGGAACCTTCATATGACTTGTGGTTATATAGCATATTACCCTTAATACATCATTAGTTATCATTATAAGGGATAAGGGCAATAAGTAATCATCCATCTACCATCTGGGTGATCACTGGTAATGCATTGGTTTACTATGATCACTTGATCATTGGCAGGTCATTGGATTACTTGGGATCAAGCATGGGATGATCATGGATAATCAGTTAGGATCATTATGAGGGCAATCATCATATCATCAAGTGATTACTCAAAGGTCTTTAATCTGGTTATTACATTATATAACGTGACTATTATTAGGGGATATCACAAGAGTCCGAAAACTTTAAATTCTAGAAATAGGCCTTTTAGCATAATTTATCACATGGTGCAAGGATTTTGGATAAAAAGATAAAGGTAATTAATCCAAAAAGGACTAAGTAAAATAATCCTAAAAGGATAATTAAATAATCCAAAAACATAGCTTTCGAATCTTCCGCAATTTTTAGATTATGGGAAAATACATTTTTAGATTAAAGAAAAAATGAATTTTTAGGTTACGGAGAAAAATGCCTTTTTAGACAAACCAGCAATTACCAGGCATATCCCAACTTAATGAAAGGATTCTTGTTAAACCCTCCCCCAGTATTAAAACAATGGCCAGACATGTACGCTTACTTGACCTGAGAGGTGAGAGGTGTAATACGAGACAGTGGCCAGACTAGTTTTAGAGAGAGCCCACTCCCTGACCCTTAGGCGTCAGTACGTATCCGGACTCATTCACCCACTCGGCGAGCAGAGTCGGAAGGTACAAGTTCCAGGACTCAGTGCAAACTTCAATTGGGTGAGTCTAATTGATAGTAGGTATTTAGGTACCAGGAACTAGTCGGTAGGTATCTAGGTATCAGAGCTAGGTCTGTAGGTATTTAGGTACTAGGAACTGGTCTATAGGTATCTAGGTATCAGAAACTAGGTCTGTAGGTATTTAGGTACTAGGAACTGGTCTATAGGTATCTAGGTATCAGAAACTAGGTCTGTAGGTATTTAGGTACCAGGAACTAGCCTGTAGGTATCTAGGTATCAGAGCTAGGTCTGTAGGTATTTAGGTACTGGGGACTAGCTCCGTAGGTAACTAGATATCAAGGACTAGATCAGTAGAGACCTAGGTATTGGGAACTAGGAACTAAGAACTAGTCTAATTAGGAAAGTAGTAGTACTAGTCTAGTTAGAAAATTGATAGTAACGGTCTAGTCAGGAAACTAATGATATTAGTCTAAATTAGGAGATGTATAGAGAAGAGTAGGAGCCTAGGAGGACTAGTCTAATTAGGAGATTAGTAGTGCTAGTCTAATTAGGAAAGTAGTAGTACTAGTCTAGTTAAGAAATTGATAGTAACGGTCTAGTCAAGACACTAATGGTATTAGTCGAAATTAGGAGATGTATAGAGAAGAGTAGGAGCCTAGGAGGACTAGTCTAATTAGGAGATTAGTAATGCTAGTCTAATTAGGAGATTAGTAATGCTAGTCTAATTAGGAGGTTAGTGGTGCTAATTTAATTTAGGAGGAGCCCAGAGAAGGATAGGAGATTACCACTACTCGTCTAATTAGGTGCTCTGTAGGAAAAGATAGGAGATGTGTGTGTTAGCTAAATAACGAAGTAGCATCAACACTAGCCTAAATGAAGGAAGGATAGAGGGGTCTATAATAACAGAGTGAACCTTAGGGATGTAAGGATAATCCTAAGGTATAAATATCACATCCCCAAACATCTCAAGAGACATATGAGTTCATCTATACCACTTAGAAGAGCTCAGCAAAAGTACCATCAGTACAGAGACTGTTTAAATAAATAACAGCAGGCTTCTCCATAAGAGAAAGGTGAGCCTTGGGGACAAAGGAAATTCTGAGATCAACTGGGAATTAAAGTCCTGTCAACAGCCATCCTTCATATTTCATTTCCTGCGAGTGGAGGGAAAGAGGACGAACTTCAGGTTTATTTCTTTTAGATGAAACCCTCGTTTCTGTACCAACATGAGACAACAAATTTTGAAAGAAATTAGTTTAGTTAGAGATCTTAGTAATTCCATCAGAAGAATAGAAGGAGAAGAACGGACCGCCACTGAACTAAAAGGATCGAGTATAAACTGTTCCTCCTAGACAAATGCCGAGCCACAGACGAGAACCACCTGAAGAAGGAAGGAGAGGAGGTGCCAGGAGAAGAGTGAGGTCTACGCCACAAACCAGAGAGTCGAGACGGACAGCAGCTGGGCGGATCATTGAGAGCTTCCAATACCTGAGGGAAAGTTGTCAGACACTGCCACAGATAGGACGTCTTCCCAAGGATGACATCCTCAAAGGGGCAGTCGACCAGATGCGTGCACTCCAGTTTGAAAATATTTCTCTGCGATGGACAGTGGCTGCGTTCATGGCAGGCAGAGATACGGATACTAGGCCACAAGCACCGAGGATTGAAGGACGACCAGAAATCAGAGTTGTCCCAACTACCCATGGAAGGTCAGTCTGCTCGCCCTCAAGAACTAGGCGGGCAAGAAGAAGGCGAAAGGAGGAGGGATGAACTGCAGGTCATAGAAGTCAGAGGGAACTGCCCGTGGCCAGGCACGCCTCCTCATCCAGCTCAGGACAGAAGTCAGTTGCCTGAGGGGGGAAACGAGATAGCCAGACTAAGAGAAATTGTAGCGAGACTTAGGGGTGGAGAGACTCGTGATAGCCAACCAGTAACGAGACTCAGTGGTGAAGAGACAAACAGGGCGAGTGTCGGGGGTGGAGTAGTTGGTGAGCAGGAAGACGGTGTGGAAATCCGGGTGGTATGGGGCGGAACGGTTGAAAAGCCCATTCCAATTGTTTCACATCCTACACCGAGGATGTCCAGTAGTCCACCTTTCTCAGACAGGAGCTGGATAGCTAAGCCAGTAGGCAGAAAAGTACAAGTGGGAGCATCTACCTTGCAAAGAATAATTCCAGTCAGTCGGACTCCAAACAAGTGTGAAATTCTGAGGAATAGATTACGCAGACCCACTACACTCCAGATCCCTGTTAAAACTTTGGGTGAAACAGGAGAACCAGAAGAGAATATATTGCCCATGGATCTGTCCCACAAAGTCCCTATAGTACGGGAGACATCCAGGGAGGACGTGGGGACCATCAGCCCGCCTCCATTGATTTCCATAGAAGGAGAGTCGACAAGTCAGTGGCCTTCCAGTCCACCTCCATTGGTTTCCCTTGAAGGAAGGTCGACGTGTCATTTGTCTTCGAACTCTCAGATCAGGGAAGAAGAGCTTTCAACACACGGCATTGCTCAGATCCTGCAAGCAGCTGTCATCATCGAGAAAGCCAGGTTGGCTGATCAGGACCCAATGATGGGAGACAGGGATGACGAGGAGGTGATGAACATGCCTATCATTGAAGACAGCGAGAAGGACATAGGAACAGAAACGGTTCCAACTGGAGAGGAGGTTTTGTCTCCAGAAAGTCTTGAGAGGTGGATTGACATTCCAGGGTTGGTGATTGACCTGGATCCACCACCAGTAACAGAGCCAGGAACATCAACCATCTGTTCCACGACCCTAACATCAACCATGGGGACTTCTACCCCAAAAGCTGTCACAGAGCCAAGATCATCAACAACCTTCTCCACGACCCCAACATCAACCTCTACCTCAAGAGTGGTAATTCGGGTGGCCAGCTGGGTTGGAAGGAAAGGAAGTGAATCTGCCAACCAACAAGAAGTGGAAGGTGACCTGAACCTTGGGGTCTCAGGAGACAATGTTGACGGTTATGTCAGAAGGGCTACATGCTCCCCAGAAGAAGTCCCAGAGGTTGGGAGAAAAGATGTCCATGTTCAACCTGGTGTAATGGACAGCGAAGAGGAAGAGATAGATGTAGTAGGGCCAGAACCAATGAGTGTTGAAGAAATACCAAGCCTCATGCCTGGACCTGCGCTGTCTCTGGGCGAATATGTTGACCCAGCAATGCCTGATGATGAAGGATCCGGTCCAGTTCCTGTACTCTCCCTTCGTGAGGGCGAGTATGTGGAATCGGTTGATGAAAAGGCCATGTTAAAGGCGCTGTTTGAAGATCCTCCAAATGATAGTGTAATGATTCCCAGGTGGCCTCATCATCTGGTCAGTCACCACGGAGAGCTTGAAGACGGAGAGGTTCCACCTGTTAACCCACCCTCACCAGTGGAGGTGATCGTGGGGTCAGTATGGCTAGACGTGGTCCCAAATCTAGACATACAGCAAACAATGAAAAAGACTCTGAAGGAGAAGGTAGAGAAAGTCAGTTATGGCTGTGAATTGGAGACTGAGACTCCAACAAGAGAAGACAGGGTGGAGGAATTAAATGATGAGATTATCTCGGACAAAGAACTCGCCCTGTCAGTTGAAAAAGACTCTGAAGGAGAAGGTAGAGAAAGTACCAGAGAAACGAGTACAGAGGACGGAGTTGGCACATTCAAAAACGCCTACGTGTCATTGAGAAGACTGAGAATCAAGAAACTGAAAAATAGAAAGAAAACCTCCAGAAAGAAGAAAGATCAGAAGTGGACGTGTGAAAGAGACCGTGACTGGAGACCACCGAGGCGAAGGAAGGTGAAGATAACTCCCAAGATAAAGTTGATAAGAACTAGACCCATATCTGAAGACGAAGAAATAACCGAGTCAAGAGGAAATCGTCAAGCCAGACTCAAACGAGTTTGGAAGGGAACAAACTTTAAAATCCAGGACGAAATCATCACCTTCTACCAGGCCGTGCCGAAGAAGAAGAAGAGAGAAGGAAGAGAGAAACAGAAGAGGCGAAGAAGAGAAGAAGAGCAGGAAAGGTACGAAGGTTTCGTGATCGCCGTGCCAGGAGCGGGCCGGTCATCGGCAGGCCGGCCATATAGGTTCCGAGACTTCGACAGTGGAAGGTGGGAGTCCGAACTAGGAGGAGGTCGTCTGAATGGAACAAAAAGATTGGAAGTCGATTCTAAGACCAAAGAAGGACAAGAAGATCGTCAAGAAGGTGACATGGAAGGAAGAGGGATTGTGCAGGGCGCCTTCGGTGCCGACCCTCAAGTGGTTGTGGGAAAGGATACTGAAGAGAAGTCAGGCCCACAACAAGAAGAAGATGTTGACAGAAGAGAAGGCGAAGGTGCCGGCAAAGAAGATGCACCTGAAAAGGAAACAAACTCAGCTCAAAAGAGATCAAGAGCAGGAGAAGATCCAAGGGGAAATGCTGAAGCAACAAAGGAAGGAGAGGATGTTGAGGAAACTGAAAAGAACCAATACCCTGGATCTCAGATTGATGTTGCAACCGTTAGGATTAGAAATTCCGCAACTTCCATCAGTGGAGTACAGAGTCTCCTGCGAACGTGGGTAGAGGAAGGAATCGAAGAAGTCGAATGTGACGTGAGGATCAAGTCAGTCGAACTGCCCCCTCGTCGTCTCGATCCTGCAGTTACCCGAGGAAAGTCAATGAGGTGAAGATAGGATCAAACACATGAGTTCGCCACACCTTGCACGTATAGAAACTATAGAAACTAAATTATGCTTCTTTAATCAAGACACACCTGGGTCAGCCAGACTAGTCTATATTAAAGGAATATAATGATAAAACCAGGGTAGAGAAGGAAGGTATCAAAAGTATCGGACATTGTCACAATTAGGACCGAGTCCAAACTAAATGAGCCATCCTCAGGAAAGGGTTTAGATTGGTTGAGAGTTCAAAATGTAAGGTTAGGTGACAAATGTTAAAAGGGGTAAATAATGAGGGTAATCAGAGGTGGTCCGATTTTTTATAAGACAGAACACCCTCACCAACTTTGACCAAAGAAGGGGGGTGGGGGTTCTAATTGTTGTTATATACAAAGTTAGAAAAGAGGTGTTCTTCTTATTAAGGGGAGGGGGCTAAAACAAATTTACAATTTTGAACGGGTTTGGTGAAGCTAACCAAATGTCTAAAATATAATGTAAGGGGATGTCTGGATGACCTCTTTTCCAAATTTGATAGAGTGGAGATATAGGAAATAGGCTTTACCAAAAGAAAATGCATCACTTTGCAGCAGAAAAAAAAATCTAGAGGTCATGAGTGCCGACCAGGAATTCATATGTCGATTTTGGACAATGAATAAAAAGTTATAGACGGGTCAGACCTGTTGTGAAACCTGTGGTGGGAACTATTAACATCAAGCGATGAGGGAGAGCCGGCCATGGTCCTGTTGAGACCGTCCTTGTACCGGATCTCAGCTGGAACTCGGCAGACGAGGCCCAATATTGTTAACAGTTTCAGCCTCAGGACATAAGAGGAATTGGTTTGGAATGTAACTGGTAGAATGGTTGGATGTCGTGATCAGAGGTGATTGTTTCTGCTGCACCTAAAAGGGGCATTCATTTGAGCCTCAATATAACAGAAATAAAATCCTAAAAACAAAAGAAATGTACACATAAAGTAAAGGGAGGGATTAAAAATACTGCTTAAAAAGCCAGTAAGAAAAATAGAAAAACCAAAGATAAAAAATATTTCACCCCTCCCTTCAAATTGACCGTTTAATAAGATGAGAAAAATCATGAGGACTGAGGTATGCTAGACATTACAGTTGTAGTGAGGACAATGTCTTGGATTATCTAGTATGCATCAGCCCCGCCATTGGATGCATATTAGATACCATCAACTGAGACATTGCCCTTAAAGACATACACCAGTCTCATGTCCTTTGAATGGTTCATATGGAGGGCAAACCAAGATGAACCCTTCAAATGTGCTGTGAGCATTCAATGCTGGGTTGACTGGCTAAGCACTCCACTTGAGATTGAATGCTACAATTTTTCCTTCAGGTCAGCTGTCTAGACTGAGACAAAATGTAAAAGACTGGATACTAACAAGATACATTTAAAATACATTTATAATACATTTATGATACATTTATAGTTTGATATAAATAGATGGACGCAGTTATTATTTTTTACTTCAATGTCAATGTAAAACTAGAAAGGAAACATTTATGGATCTACATATAATTAATGCAAAGGAACTGATGGGTTGAAAGGCTTAAGCATGATGATGACGGATTAGAAAACAAAACAGTTCAAACAAAGGAAGTGTATTGTTAAGTTGTTAAGTCGAAGGAAACACACTGGAAATTGTTTAATTGTGCATTTTAATTTTAAGGAAACACACTGGAAATGTTTAATTGTACATTTAAATTTAATAGGACACACTGGACATGATTAAGCGTGCATTTTAAATTTAAGGGAACATAAAAATCAAATACAACAAGATGCAAGTAGGGGGTAAACTGCCTACCCCCATTTAAAAAAAAAAAAAAAAAAAAAAAAAAAAAAAAAAAAACATATATATATATATGATAAAGAAAGGATGAAGGGGGCTAGGAATTGAACAGGGGATACAGCCTGGTAATAACTGGTGTGGGGGTGGTGTAGTATGCCCAAAAATAAGGGTATGCAAATAGTTGGGCATAGCATTTTTAGGGACCCAGGGGGGTGTGTAATAAGGGTTCTTCTGAAAACATGGTCAAAGAAAGACCATTGATGGACAGCTAGGAGAGCAAATATCCCCCCCCAGGATATGTAGGAATGTGGTGCTAAACTAACACTCAAGATCAGCCAAAGATACAGCAGATTAGGGCGTGCCAAAAGCCAAACCTGCCAGTCTACCTTATCAACATCACCAAGGTCAGGGAAACTCAGTACTGACAAGGGAGGTAAGGTTGATAAGGATTTACATAGGAATCGTAGGTGCTAGGAAGGAGGGACGAACAGTAGCCTCAAATAAACCTGTACTCAAATGATTCAGGATCGGATGTCCACACATGGAATGCATGGTTATGTGACCTGGATCAATTGTGTAAAGGAGAAAGAAAGGAAATGATAAGATAATTTAATCATTAAATAACAAACTAAATTGTATTGAATAAATTGGGTCGTATTTCCTCCTGACATGTGAATGACAGAAGGTTTCAGGTTCAGTGAAAATATCTATATTTGCCTGACAAACAAATGACATAAAGTCTCGTATTCTGATGAATTTTATCAAGAAATTGATATCAACATATAGGGTGTCTAGTGTTGCTAATTGTTGAGAATGACAGAGCTCAGAATAATCATGGTCCATGGTCTATGGTCTTAGAGACCATGATACATGGTCATCCATGGTCTTATGGTCTCATAAGGTATCTAGTCAATCTAGTCAGATTAGATGGTCATCATGTACAAATATGCTCAGATGCTTTTCCCACCTCTGGAGGAATCCCATCTGAGATATTTGATACAATATAAAAACAGGTGTCAACACTTGACATTAAAATGTCAACATTCCAACATTCACTATCAACATTCGTGTAAATAGAGACATTAATGTAAATTGTCAAGTGTCCCGTTTCGGTCCTCCAGTCGGCTACAAATAGATTTGTGAGTTCTCGATTCTAGGTTAGTTTCTGTTTGGTCTTGAATGTGTTCACACACTTCACGACATAAACAGTTACTTCCTTGCAATTAAGAAACAATATTAAATACTATCAATCCTAAAGACAATCCATCCTAGCTATTGTTTTCCTAGTCAACTCATCCTAAGAAAATAGTGATCATATGCTTTGTGACTAACAATAAAGACAATACACAAGCATCACCAAGACTCTGTTTATTACTCTCCATCCGAGTAGGAAACTTGAATACTCAGTAGATATTCAGGGACCTACAATACAGAGTATCCGCCCTTTGAGTACCTATCGATAGAAGGTGGTATACAACCATACAAGTGGGGAACAGGTCCATATTAAAAGACATTGCCATTTGGACCTCACAAGGTGGTCAAAGTGCTGGACCCTTCCAATAAACTCTTATAGCCCAGTTCTGTGGGATATATGGTTGCCAAACAAAACTGTAAGAAGAGCTTTGGTTGAGAGTTTAACAAGTCTCCACCAATAGATAAGTCAAAGTATCCTAGAAGAGTTGTAACACAATAGAAACACAATTGTGGAGTGGGAATAGAGATTGCACATAGAAGCTCGAGCCAGTCATCCATTTGGTATCATCCTAAGTGTGTGAGACTAGATGGCGAGACCTAGACTCCTAGCGTCTCACCCCCAGGAAGTTTGGGATCCAGTCAGGGACCCTGAGGAGGGGTATCAGAAACCTGACAACCCTGTCAGGAACCCCTGGGATGTGGGATGGCTTCTGGGTGAAGACCGACCTATGAGACCTCGAAGTCCTAGACCTCAACCCAGGTTGGGATGGGGATCATCTACATCAGTACAGGACAATCCCCTTGATCATCACCACCATCTACAAGGGACTTGGATCCCTAGA
>CBDHDV010000015.1:0-27020 GCA_965261175.1 Rubritalea sp.
AGATGTATAACATACCACCCTCTCAACCCACTTCCAGAATTTTATAAAATCAATGGTATTGAATTAACACTAGCTACTTAGAGAGTGGTTGTAGTTTACACAGATCTATGATGACCTGAATGGAAGCAAAAAGTTCATGAGTACCTCTGTGGTGATCGGCTGAAAATTAAAAAAAAAGTCCCAAGTATGGATCAAACATCCACCCATAAAAAGTGACTGATACTTGGAAAAAGAAAAAAAATCCACTCAGATTGTAAAGCAAAGAAATAGCTTTAAAATGGTATATAAAAAGTTGGAATTGAATGCATGACTATTGATATATCATTCTGAAACCGAAAAAATACGGCCTTTGAGAAAATCAAGATGGAAGTTGTGGTATGGTAAGTTTGTACTACTATACTATGTTTTGCTCTAATCACTTCCGGAATTCAATGCAAACCTAATTTGCCTTGGGACTAATTCAAACGCATGCATACACACACACACACACAGTTAGTGAAACCCTTCAGTAAGCAGTGGCTTTGAAAAAAGCCGGTCAAAAAATGTTTGGAGGAGGTAGTGGTGGTGGTAGTTCAACTTCTAAGGTGTGTCCTGCCTGTCCTGTGATGACTAAACCTCCCAGAGCCATAGGTCTCTCCCTCCTCCGCCACTTGCTGCTCCGCCAGTGCCACCTTATCCAGGTGTTGAGCCTGCCTCCTCCTCTTCACCTACACATCTGCCTTCATCACTGATGCAGACACCCTGAGATGTCCTTGTCAGAAAGGTACTGCCTCGTGGGAGGAGAAACAGTGACCTCCAACCTTTCCTGGAATTTGGCAAAGGGAACCTGGCCCGAGTTGAAAGAGATTACTGCTAAATTGACAACAATCTCCACCGTGGTTGCAGAGCAGAACTCTCTGTCTTCGGACAATGCTGCCAGATCGTGCTATTGAATGACTCGTTCAAATTCTAAGTCGCTCCAAGTACGCAACTCTCCATTAGTGTAGGGTGAAAAAGTCGCTCAAAGACCTTTTTGAGAGGAGGAACAATGTCTGGATGGATGGTAGGTGAGTGGGGTGGGGATGGCTCGGAATTGGCAAGTGCCCAGTTGAACTTGCACCAAGACCGCTGGTCACTGAGGCAATACTGGTCCCGAGGACTGGGAGTGGTAAAAAACCTCCCAGGCAGCATCCTGCATTGCCGCACAGACACCGGTGCTGGATCTGATGGCTTTGCCATAATAAAGAGTCAACAGTTTTATCATCTTGTCTGTGATCCGCCCCTTCCACCTCATCCTCGCACGCTCTCCCCTCTTATTCACAAACTTCTCCTTTGCCTTCTCTCTTAATGCCGTACCCATTCTATTTTTGCACATGCCCCACACATTCATGCTTACTCACCAGGTTTGGACGCACCATGGACAGCTGATCACTGAGAAGTCTGAATGTCTTGGAGTCACCATCTGATATCATCTGTGTGTACCTGAGCATATTCTTGCTCACAGACTGTTTCCAGATTACAAGGGCTCCAGTTGACTCCATCACGGAGGATGAACCACAGTAGTTTACCTCGCATGAAGCCTGGTGACCTTCCCACCAATCCAAAAGGAAGTATTCATTTCATGGTGTGTGGCATAAGCCTGGCAGTGCTTACTCAGTTCTTCCACATTCAGAACTTTACCAGACTTCCATGACACCACCACTACAATGCCATAAAGTGACTTCCCACCAATCCAAAATTTCATCAGAGGAAGTATTCATTTTATGGTGTGTGGCACAAGCCTGGCAGTGCTTGCTCAGTACTTCCACATCCAGCACTTTTCCAGACTTCCATGACACCACCACTACAATGCCATAAAGAGACTGGAATCCTCGCCTGGCCAAGGTACCATCACAAGTCACAGTAATGTCAAGAACTTGGTCCTCAGGCACATCCTTCCTTAGCTCGGCAGCATCATCAGCAAAGGAGACCTGTCACACACATCACCTGAGGCATCAAATAACTTCTGGTTTTGAGTGGTGTACGCTCTTTGGGAGACTGGAGGCAACATGCCCATCATGCCACAAAAAGTCTCCCCTTGCCTATGACTCTCATGACTAGCATAGACTTGGTGTTAAGTCTCCAAATCTCTCTTATGATATGGATCTGTGATGGCAGAAGACTTGCCACACAGAGCAACAGATGGAGAGTTTGGAGACAAACCCCCTAAGTTATCAGGCTGATCCAAATGAAAGGTTTAGGTGAAGTGCATGGATAAAAATATTTATATCTTCAAAATCTAAAACAGGCATGGAGGTACAAAATGATATATATATATACATTTTTTTTTTTTAAACAAAAATGGTATCTTCCTTTAGCAGCAAAATGTCTCAAAAGATGAATGAGACTCTCCAATAGCTACTTTAGCAAGAGAAGATCGAAGGTTAACAGCATGCCTATGAATTTCACCAGCATATGAAGAAACAATCGGCGTTGAGGCTTTACAGTCCTCACAAACCAGAGTGGGATACGCGCACAACCCTTGCGCAGCTCAAAATGTTGAACTATTTTTTCCAGAATTGCAATGTTTACAAACAAATGCTGTGCATAACGCATTAGTGACTGCACCCTCCTCCAATAATATGGTTAGAGCCTCCAGAGCCTTAGTTGACATATCCTCTTCCTCATGTCAAATTGTGGCAGCCGCGCAGCTAGAAGAAGCAGACACACCTTTAGCCAGAGCTAAAGCTGGTTCTCCTAAAATAAAACGTACAGCTAACTAATACCCCCTTAAAATTATGATTATGGAAGCAAGAGCAACCAGAGATCACAAACTTCAACCATTGAATAGGTACATATATATATATACATATATTAGTGCATATGCATGATGATACAAATTTGAACTCTAATAACCCTTGCAAAGTTTCATTTAGGGGGGCAGATGCCTCCCCTTGGAACCTTTTGGCCCCCCCACCCCCCTTAGAAATTATATTATTAAAATTCATTATTGATGTTGATAAGTGCTTGACAAAGTGCATGAGCAGTGAGAGTATGCATATGTAATAAGATAAGAGTCTGAATTAGAATTTACAAAGCAATCCGTCTACCTTTTCTATTCCACAAGTCATCAATTTCTTCCAAATCGCTATCAGTGAGTTTTTCTGGAGATTCAATGACAATTTTCTTAAAGTTGGATATGCTAAGTTCAGTTAAGTGGTTACGAAGGCGATTCTTTATTAATTTCGATGTCTGAGAAACTTTGTTCTGCTAATTCTGTAGAAATGGGAATAGACAAGCATATGGTTGCCACTTTATGTAGATTGGGAAATAATGCTGTAAGCATGACATTGGTGAGTAATTCCGTCAGTTGCAAGGATATATCATCTTTTGGCTAAGGAGCTGACGATATGTTTTCCACTCTGTGCTGAGGTCAGAAGAGACAATAGCTGGCTTTCTCAAATTCAGTTCCTTCCAATGATTTAGCTGGTAAATCTCTCCAAACTGTCCAATGAGAGTTTGAATTGAACTGTCTCCATATAAAGGTAGCTCATGAGTAGAGAGGCTGGGCACTTTTTTTGGATCAAAAATACTGAAGGCTGATAACACATCTTTTGAGGAGGATCTAAACCGGCTGGATATGTTATCTTTGATAGTCTGATAAAAGGCTTGTCCACTCTTTCTTGAAAAGAGCATATATCTAAATTAGTGACTTTATTACCTGTTGCTGCTTTTAACTCTTCCCTTGTCTCTTGTAGCTGTAAAACCCAATTTTCTGAAGGCAGTATAGCATCAAGTGATTGAGCTGTACATCAATCACAGACTCATTACCTTCTTTTCTAGTTCTAACAGCTTCCATGTCCATTTCACAGGATAGAAGGTGCACTTCACTTTTTGAATGTGATTTCATTTTTTGAGTCTCCTTCTTCCAACAGTGAATGGTTTGGTAATCCAAGCCCCACTAGTCCTCTGAAGAGATCTTCCACCCTTTTTGCATAATTTGCAGAATGCAATTTTCATCAAACTCTAACCAGGGAAAAATTTCTTCCCACTTCTTGTTGTATCGCCTGATTCCAGATCCTGACTTGGACGGTGGTTTAGAAGTACAACTTGAGCAATGCAGCTTAGCAGGATTTGGCTGTACATCAATGTCAGACCATTACCATCCTCAGAATGACTTGAGCTAGAAACTACTGAAGACTTGGATGCACTCCTGAAATACGAAGGAATATCCATTTTTATGTTTTGTTTCTCTGTGCTTCAATTTATATACCACTCAATATTGATGATGTATTGTTCCCTTCTATAAATAGATCACATGGACTGCATTCTACACACCAGTTTACCTTTCTTTCTACAACCTTTGTGTCAACTGTTAGTTCCACATTAAAGGTGCTCTATTTGGGGGGGGGGGGGGAAGCACCTGGGTAAATTTCCGGTTTCTAACTATATGAATATCATTATATAGCTGACCAAAACATCTAGTAACCTGTACAATTGTGAGTAAACTACAACTTTCTGAGTTCGTAGTAAGCAAAAGGCAGGCGTTGGTTTGCTCTGTGTGTAAAATGCAGATGACAAATAAACAACTGGGCTGAGTCTCACTAGGCTAAGCTCTTTTCAAGATTTGTAATGGATGGAAGATTGGCGCTTCTGTGATAGACCATTTTTAAGTACTCTAGTATATCCAGGCAGAAGCCAACTAACAGGGGAGTCCACACACACTAGGGTGGAAGTCCTGGGATTTCCCATAATCCCAAAGACATTTATCTATCTTTCTCTACCCCCCCCTTTTTACAACCCAATTAAAACAGTCTGGCTGTGTAGACTTCCATTCTAGAACTGACTACTAGTACCCCAGAACCAATCTCAGATCATCCATTAATTTTTTTTTTTTTAATTCTGGGGAAGCACACCCCAAACCCCCTACCTGTTATGTGCCATACCCCCAACACCGAACTTTGGAATTACCCCCTCTCAAAATCCTGCACACACGTACATTCAGCATCCCCTGACCGTTTGTGAAACATTGTAACATCTTTAATTATCATGTCCCTCCTCCCCTTAAAATCCAGATTCCTCCAGTTTCCCCCCACTTGGACAATTTTCTAAATGAAACCCTGCCTTGCACCTTCCACTTCCTCTGTCCATGAATTAATTATTCCAGTAGTAATCTCCTCTCAACTTTACTCCTATAGCTCTCTCCTTTAAATCCCCACTATTGATGTTTTTGGCACATCTACACATCATTTATCACTAACTTAATACCCGTACACCTTCAGAACAACAATCCATCATACTTATTGTAGTCCCACCCACCGTATTGTTCTGTAAAGCCAAAATGGTGATCCTCATGGTATGATAATGACATAGAGTAATAATAATAATGTGTAAGAGTGTTATACAGTAAAGTAGATGATTGTGTGTGCATGAAAAAATGCTGAGTGAGGAAAATTTGGAGTAAAAATGTATTGCTATTATCGTTTGGACTTTTTGATCTGACTGACACGCTGAGTGGGAGAAAGGAAAGGACAAAGCAGAATTTTTTTATATATTATAAATACACGTTTGATAGATACATAATATTTTGGTACTAAATTCTGGGATATACGTGAATGTCATTGATAAATATTTGCAGCCTATTAATGCAAAACATCTAGACTGAGGGGGAACCGAGGGGGAAATATTTTTCAAAAACATAAAAAATGTGAGGTGTATCATTATTAGATGAGCACACGTTTACAGGAGGCAGCATGGAGAGGAGAGAAACAAATGAGAGCTTTAAGAAGTGCTGAAGTATGTCTCTATAACCAGTTGGCTCTCTTTGCAATCCAGTGCTTCTCCAACCGCTACTTCCCATATATTGCTATAGACACCATAGTAGCATGACCTAGCAACCTCATTCATGATGTAGCTTTCTAGCTACAGAAGTCGTCCGAATAGGGCATCGTCTCTTGGTCGTCACATCATAATATAAAAAATTAATTCATCGACCTTGTGCTCGACGAAAATATCGACTACATGAAATATTTCCTTACGAAATTTTAAGCACGAGATATTCCAAATTTACGTTGAAGTCACAATATATTAACACGGTTATTACAAATAAGCTGACCAGCAAACTATGATACTAGATTGAGAGGGTCACATCGACATCTCTATTTCTCAAGTGTATGCATGAGAACAACAAGAGAGCAAGGAGTTTGCACTTGCTGAAATTGAGCATACTCTTACTTGTTTATGTGCTTCAGTGGCCGCAGATTTCTTTGCCAGAGGCAGAGTCTCATCCGCAGCAAAGCCTGGAATTCTGATGTTCCAAGACCGTTCTAAACAAAGTAGTGCATTTAAATCTGACTCTACAAAGTCCTAATTGTATAATTGATAGAGACAGGATGGAGGAAAGACAGCATGGTGGGACAGCCTCACATAAATAAGCATACCTAAGTGAAGTTGCAGATCCTTTGTCTCTAGCGTGCTCGACTTACGATGCTGGGCCAATTTACATGCAGATGTGACCACACCCTCTATGAAGTCGTCTGCCATCTGCATCAGTAGCTATGAGAGGAGAATTGGAGGAGGGAGGGAGAGGAGGGAGGGAGAGGAGGGAGGGAGAGGAGGGAGGGAGGGAGAGGAGGGAGGGAGAGGAGGGAGGGAGAGGAGGGAGGGAGAGGAGGGAGGGAGAGGAGGGAGGGAGAGGAGGGAGGGAGAGGAGGGAGGGAGAGGAGGGAGGGAGAGGAGGGAGGGAGAGAGGGAGAGGAGGGAGGGAGAGGAGGAGGGAGGGATCAAGACAAAAGAGGAAGTGAGATGGCAAACAGGAAACACTAGGCCAGAAATTGAGGAAGTGAGATGATGTCATCATCTTGAGGGCTCGTCGGGTATTCCCGTACCCTTCACTACCAGTAAAGAGTTGGGCAATAACAGCATACGATTTTGTTGATCTTCTGGAATGTGTATAATTATTGGCAGCTCCAAATGGATGGAGCGGCCGTCAATGGAAGGAATGATGCCATGTGGAGTGGCCGTGTATGGGACTGGCCATGCATGGGACTGGCCATGCATGGTAGTGACTGCATGTAGGAGTGGCCATGTATGGGCTGGCCATGCATGGTAGTGACTGCATGTAGGAGTGGCCATGTATGGGAGTAGCTGTGTAGGAGTGGCCAAGTATGGGACTGGCCATGCATGGTAGTGACTGCATGTAGGAGTGGCCATGTATGGGCTGGCCATGCATGGTAGTGACTGCATGTAGGAGTGGCCATGTATGGGCTGGCCATGCATGGTAGTGACTGCATGTAGGAGTGGCCATGTATGGGCTGGCCATGCATGGTAGTGACTGCATGTAGGAGTGGCCATGCATGGTAGTGGTTGCGTGTAGGAGGGGCCATGTGTGGAGTGCAGTTGAATACAGACATGAAAAGATGGCCACTGTTCACTATTCTAATTAAGTTCGATCTCTTTTCCATAACAAGAGATGGAAGAAAATAAATTCTGAATCATTAGAATCTACTCCATGACACAGAGCATGTCATAAAATGCGGTGAATATCTTTACTGACCACAAGTATGTACTAATTAAGGGGGGAAGACACCAGAAAAACTTTGGAGTTTTTGAATTTATTTTTATCAGTTCAAACTGTTGCTATACACATCTACTAGCCAATTCCAAAGTTTTAGAGCTATTGGATGTTCCATTTCAAACTTATGATAGTTTTTGTCGATGCATTGATTTAAAAATTCAAAGAGAAACCACAAGGAACACTAACGACGAACGCTAACGGTAAGGTAAGTTTATGCCAGCATATAATGGCGAGTACGTATACTAGGAAGCTCATTTATTGTCTACTGAAAGCTCATTTCACACCAAGTCTAGTTATGACTGTTGCGCATGAGTACTACTCCACGTTCTCCACTAAGCAACACGTTTTGGCGCGTGTGCGTCAATCGGTTGAAACCTCTCAATTTTTTAAAGTCATGTCTTCTCGTGATGAATCTTGTCACCCTTTGGGTCGCAAACAACGTTCTCTCTATCGTCGTAAGACGTGCTCTCTGAGGTTTAGGGAAGTTTGAGAAAGCCAGTAGTAAGGAAACTTCTTCTCCAGAGGTGGTTCCAACTGCTACTGGGAAGAAGCTTGCACTCCCTAAGCCACACTCTTCCTCCATGGATCTTGCGGTAAGCCCCCTAGTTACAGATGGAGCCAGTACTTCTGATTCAATTTGTGAAATGAATGGTCTAAGGCTTATAGATCTGAGTGATCTACTAGCATCCGTTACTAGGCGGGCTAATTGTAATGTCTGTGGATCAGGGCTGACTGTTACAGAAAGCCTGAAGAATTGGAGGGGTCTGTGTACCGAGCTGACTCTCTCCTGTACCAATCCGTTGTGTACAGGAGTTGAGGATGCTTTTTCTGACCCTTGCAAGCATTCGAAAGCTTTAATTTCTAGGTTTATTCTGGCAGGGAGGATGTGTGGCAGAGGGAGTGCAGGACTAGAGACCATCTGTGGAGTGATGGGCCTCCCTCCTCCTGTATTTCCCAAATGCTACACAGAACACATTTCTATTATACATAAAATCGCGCAAGAAATTTGTGAAGAGAGCTCTAGATCAGCTTCTGCACAGTTGCGTAGATTACAGGGTGCCGATCCAGATGATGTGGCTGATGTCACAGTCACATGTGATGGTCCCTGGTCCCGTCGTGGATTTACAGCGACTTATGGTGTGGTGGCAGTTCTGTCATGGGAGACAGGTCAGGTACTTGATGTGGTGGTCCTGAGCAAATCATGCAAGGTTTGCAAGGAGGTTGGACATAACATGGGAAGTGAGTCGAAGGAGTTCCTGGAATGGATGGAGAAGCACCAGGACTCCTGTAATTCAAACTACACAGGCTCTTCTCCTGCTATGGAAGCTGAGGGAGCTTCAATTCCTTGGGCTAGATCTGTTGCAAAGAACAAGCTGCGGTATACCGTGGTGATATCGGATGGGGATGCTAAGACTATTTCTAGCTAGGCTAAATAGCGAGCATCCCTATGGCACTGATATCGAGATTCAGGTAATTACATTTATGTTGATTTTGTTTATATTATGGTGATTTAAAATTTGTTTACATTTATGGTGATTACATATTTGTTTTTGTTATTTTGACACCTTTAGAAGATGGAGTGTGTTGGTCATGTCCAGAAGCGCCTCGGGAAGAAATTGCGTGACCTGAAGAAAAGACCTTTGTAGACGACAACGGTCAAGTCCTAAGGTTGAAGGGGGGGGGGGGGGGGGGGGGGGGGGAAAAGGACGCTTGACCGATGGGGGGAAAGGACGCTTGACCGATTCTGTCATAGATAGTCTAACGGTCTACTACGGAGGGGCCATTGGAAATTTTCCCAGGGACGTGGATGGAATGTACAGAGCAATCTGGGCCGTGTTCCACCACTCTGTATCTAGTGATGAAAACCCGACAACCAGTTCTGCCCATCAGGACCTGACTCATGACCACCAGTTCTGCCCATCAGGACCCGACTCATGACCACCAGTTCTGCCCATCAGGACCCGACTCATGACCACCAGTTCTGCCCATCAGGACCAGACTCATGACCACCAGTTCTGCCCATCAGGACCCGACTCATGACCACCAGTTCTTCCCACCAGGACCCGACCCATGACCACCAGTTCTGCCCATCAGGACCCGACTCATGACCACCAGTTCTGCCCATCAGGACCCGACTCATGACCACCAGTTCTGCCCACCAGGACCCGACTCATGACCACCAGTTCTGCCCATCAGGACCCGACTCATGACCACCAGTTCTGCCCATCAGGACCCGACTCATGACCACCAGTTCTGCCCATCAGGACCCGACTCATGACCACCAGTTCTGCCCATCAGGACCCGACTCATGACCACCAGTTCTGCCCAACAGGACCCGACTCATGACCACCAGTTCCGCCCATCAGGACCCGACTCATGACCACCAGTTCTGCCCATCAGGACCGACTCATGACCACCAGTTCTGCCCATCAGGACCCGACTCATGACCACCAGTTCTGCCCATCAGGACCCGACTCATGACCACCAGTTCTGCCCATCAGGACCCGACTCATGACCACCAGTTCTGCCCATCAGGACCCAACTCATGACCACCAGTTCTGCCCATCAGGACCCGACTCATGGTGCAAGTTCAATCATGCACTAGCTAATAATGAGGAACCACCCGAGCACACCCCTAAGCTCCTAATGAGGAACCACTTAAGCTCCCAATGGATCTGAGTCCGTTCATCAAGCCAGTATTTACTGAGCTGTCCAAGCTGGAGCTTTTGGAGAAGTGTGTGTTGGGAGCCACTCAGAATCAGAATGAGTCCTTCAATAACATCGTCTGGACTAGGTGCCCCAAAACTGGATACTGTTCTGTAGAGATTGTTGAAATCGCTGTCAATCTGGCAGCGATTACCTTCAATCATGGCTTCGAAGGACTCGCGCCTCTGTTTGTGAAGTTGTTTGGTTTTCCTTCACGTGGCTTCACAACTGATTATCTTTCCTCTTCTGATTCGAAGCGGGTCAGAAAGTCTATGCAGAAGGCAGAGCACACCGGCCAAAAACGGAGAAAAGTGATGTGCTCTGCTGAACTTGCGACGGAGGAGAGCCACGCTGCTCGAGAAGGGGTAACTTATGAGTCAGGTGGCTTCTGATTACTGGGTGGTTTTTTATTTTTAAAGTTTTCTACCTTATTTTTATTTGGTCAACCAACTATATTTTTTGACAGGTTTTTTTCCTGTATATGCAAGTGTGTATGTGTGAGTGAGTGTGTATGCGAGTGTAGGTGTGGGTGAGTGTGCATGTGGGTGAGTGTGCATGTGAGTAAGAAAAAAACTATCTGTTCAACCAACTATATTTTTTACCGGGTTTTTCTTACTCACATACATTAATATTTTTTATCTGGTCAACCAACTATATTTTTTGACCGGTTTTTTTCAAAGCCAATTTTTGAATCCACCCAGCACAGTTGGGCTGCCACACTATATCAAAAAGATTAAAACTATGCATACAATACAGAACAAGACACTACTTCATTGAGGGATGATGTTCAACTCTCAAGGGAAGTTCCATTTACATACATCTCATATCAAATTTCATCATATTTTTCTATCTTGCATGTACATACAGGCACAGCAAACTCATGGAAGTACCAGAACACCAAGAAACAACTGTAACTTGTATAATAAGAACACATTTTGCCAAGCTATTTCATTGCAATTGAAACATTTCATTGTCCTAACTTTAAACACCTATTCCCAGGAATTTTGAAAATCTATTTTGTTGTGATTTTGTGTGAAACACAACTTGCCCACACTTCACTCAATTTTAATATTTGTGGGTTCATTTGAGAGCTCTTTTAGTGCTCTGTGATAAAGTGGCTTTAAATTTTTTTTTTATTACCGTGAACCCCCCTGACTTATGGTGATTAGAAGTGGTGCGGTCAGTTTTTTTTGTGCAATTTCCGTGATCCCGCCTCTTCTCAACACCATAACTCAGGGGGGGGGGGGGGGGGGGGGAGGTTTATGGTAGAAAACAAACAAACTGCTCTATCACAGCTAAGAGCTTTAGCAACCCGCACACAGAGTTTGGGGCGCGTCGGTCAAGGCGCCTGGGAGTTATGTTTCGCACAAACTAGGAGGCGCTATTTTTTGAGTGACCCTTGCATGTTTGGATATATCTTCTAAGAAAAGGTGCCTATAGAGACTTTTTACATATCATCTTAAAGCACACACAATAAGCAACAAGCTGGTATCAATAGTATTTGCATAGAAGAAAGGGGAAAAAAGTTATGACAGCTACAAATATGTCTTCAAATTTTGGTGGTTTCAGGTGTCGTCCCGTGGTGGCACAGCAACAACTATACTAGTGTCTCTCACACCCTCTTCCCTCCGGTAAACAGACCGGTGGGTCAATTCTCTTATAAAAATTAAGAGTAGCTAAAACAAACCATTAATTGGGCATGGTCTCACTAAAATGGCAGTGTCCTTCTCATGGCTATCTGTGTTAGTCAAATAAGGCCAGAGAGAGAGAAGCCTAGTAGCTAGGATGCATGCTTCTGGAAATGTAAAACATAACTCTGCGAACAATAAACTTTTTGTTGCGTCTGCAGTCTTTAATATATTTTTGTATATTCTTTTCCTGCCACCCTGGTAAATAAATTGACTGGGAAATCTGTGAACCATGCCATTGATTTGGTAAGCTATGTGAGATTTGCTGTAAACTAAGACTAGGGTTAGACAAAGGAATGATAGGGTGATAAAGAGTAAACTTCCTCAGCTAATCTAGTGCATGACCTGTGCCTATCAGGAGCTCACATCTTCCACATCTTCATCAAGAACTTGCTTGGGATCCACCTCTTTCACAAGCTCCTGTAGTTTCTGCTGAGAAAGCACCTCTGTGTATCCTAAAACGTCACAAAGAAATGGAGGACTAGAGACTGTGCTTATAATATACAACCGTACCGTAGATTTACTCAACTCACTGTCAGAACCACGTTTCGCCTCCATCTTTTATTTTCTTCCTCGATCTACCCTTTGAACCCGCTTATGTTGACGTCAACATATTATAGTGGAGTATAGTTGACCCTTTACCTCATTGGTGGACTGAAGTGATGGATTCGTCGTCCGCTAGAGCCACCTTTGAGCTAGCTAATGACATTACTTCTGTGTCCAGTGTGGACACCATTTTCAAATATGACCATGCGCAGCAGCAAGAAATTCTCTCTACAAAGCCATGGACTAAAGAGTGAGATGTAATCTGTTGCTTTGCTTTTTTTTAAATTGAATTCTATATTAGGTCATTTAGCATTGGTAAGTCTGGGTATTTGTCCTCTCTCCATTTCTGTTTGTGTGTGTCCACCGTTATTCTCTTAACCATTAATGATGCCAGGCTAGATGGTACCTTCACACACCCCAATTACATTGAACACACATCCTTAACATCGGTTCTAGGAGGGGACGGGAGCTAAAATGAAATGTAAAGGTGTAGAGAACAGTTACGTAATAATGCAACAGAGGGTGTGGTTTTGTAGTTGTGTTTCTAGTCAGAAAATAAGATAAGCAAAGCTATTTCGTGGCCCCACTCACCTATGCATCCTCCTTGTTCCTCTTCCTGTCTTCCCTGCACTTTCCACTAGGCCAGTCTTGTTAGATAGGCACTCTTACTCACACACAGACAAAGAGAGATTTGGTAAAATGCTATGGCATCTTTTCTTCCTGCCTGTCAGCTTCTTTGAGTTTGTTTAGCTATGCAGATTAATTAGCATGCTGTTGTTTAATTGCGTTTATTACGACGAAATGCCACAAAAGTTGTGGCAAAGTGGTTGGCATTTGACCTGACTCATTTTCCGTCTGTGCATGAAGCGTGGTGATCGGTGCACTTTCCTGTCACTACTTTAAAGGTGGGATGAAGTCATGCACATTTCTTCTCACATTTAATGGATTAGAGCTTGTAAAACCACGAAATGTAACGTGATGATATTAACTTGACTCAAGGGTTATGCCTCAGGAACAACAATAATTAACAACAATAGTATTGCTGTGGTTGGGGCAGCTGATGTGCCTAGTTTGAAGTTCTGGTTGGAATAATATAGCAGTGGTTGGGGCAGCTGATGAGCCTAACTTGAAGTTTTGGTTAGAATAATATTGCAGTGGTTGGGACAGCTGATGTGCCTAGTTTGAAGTTCTGGTTGGAATAATATAGCAGTGGTTGGGGCAGCTGATGAGCCTAACTTGAAGTTCTGGTTAGAATAATATTGCAGTGGTTGGGACAGCTGATGTCTAACTTGAAGTTCTGGTTGGAATAATATTGTTTGTGGTAGATTTCTTGTGGTCTGTGTGTATGTGCTAACCATTGTGACAACCATGCCAAGTATGTGTGAACTATCATGAGGACCTGAAGGTGTGTGAATGTTTGACCCATAACGTCTTTCCTATAACCTTTCAAAAAATACGTTAAAAAAAACAAAGCTCATATCTTAGCTAAAACTCACTTCAGCAGCTTCTTATCTTCCTAAATGTTTTAGGCCGATTTTAGCTCCCAAAACACTTCCAGCATGCCTTAGATCTTTCGCTATGATAGTAAACCAGTAGCCGTCAAAACGGTTGGCAAATCTTCCGACTTGTGTAGTCCATTCATTATTATAATTTTACTATATACCAGAAGAATTATTCAACGTATTTTGATGACTACCCCGCAAATAGGTAAAGATCGTCGTTACACTAAACCCGTCGATACACTAAACCCGATATGTGCGGCTCTGAGCTAATTCAGCAGCTGCTGCACTTTTTAGCTGCAAGCTATATTATCTTGTAATAATAGTTGAGAGCACAGATCTTCAACAAAACCAGGTACGCTACTTGTGATCCAAGCATCTATGTGTATATATATGTATGTATATATGTGTGTGTATAATGTGTATCAAGTAGTGTATTGGTTTGACTATTTTTAAAAAATGGCCGATGAACCTGTTTCCCCCTCCCCCTAAACCAACGCTCATAACTCATCTAAAACTCACATCGGCAGCTTCTTAGCTGCCTAAATAGTCGTTTCTGCTCTAAATAGACGTCCAGTACCTTGAATCCTTTGCTAAGGTAGTGAACCAGCAGACAAAAAAAAAAGTAGAAATGTGTAGAAAATTTTTAAAAAAATCCTTGAAATTCATTTTCAAGGATTATGCTTCTATCTCTGTTTTCCCACTCACATAGCTTCCGTACAATAGGTCCATTCTAAAAACTTTAATACCAGAGGAGTCCTAATGTTCCAATACATGCAGCGGCTAATCTGTTTCTTGATTGCGGTAGAGAGGTGTGGGTGAGGCCTGATGATGCAATCAAGCTAGCTCATGTGATGTTTTATAATTATAATTGGGTAAAGATCATCAATTTCCAAAACATACCTCAAACTCTATGCTTTGCTCTATGTAGCTGAATTTGAAGAGATCGTTGATTTACTGATAAATAATGAATAATCTGCTTCTAACAGAAACTAAGCTGAAGCATGCTCCTGGACAACAATATATGTGCCTATAAACACGTGTAGAATAACATCTGCTAGGTTTGCTTAGTTCTGGAGTTCTCCAGTGCAGCTCTTGCTAAGTCCTTGAAGGATCTGGAGTTCTCCTGTGCAACTCTTGCCAAGTCCTTGAAGGATCTGGAGTTCTCCACTGCAACTCTTGCCAAGTCCTTGAAGGATCTGGAGTTCTCCTGTGCAACTCTTGCCAAGTCCTTGAAGGATCAGAGTTCTCCTGTACAGCTCTTGTCAAGCCCTTGAAGGATCTGGAGTTCTCCTCTGTAACTCTTACCAAGCTAATGAAGATCTGGAGTTCTCCTGTGCAGCTCTTGCCAAGTCCTTGAAGGATCTGGAGTTCTCCTGTGCAACTCTTGCCAAGTCCTTGAAGGATCTGGAGTTCTCCTGTGCAACTCTTGTCAAGTCCTTCAAGGAGCTGTAGCTGATCCCTGGGTGGCTCTAGTAACAGAACAACAAGCTATAGTATGTGCTGACTTGTGCAGTGTACAACATTTAAAAATATGTTAGATGAAGTGTCTAATATGGTATATAATTCATTCCAGGCCGTTGGTTTCTTGTATACATGTCAACAAAGAAAGGAGGCAACGTCGACCATAGACGTTAGCTTTTTTTTAATATAATGAGCTCCACATTATACTCCTTTGGTGTGCATTATTTTAAGTGGTAACGGATCCTACAAATGTTCGTGGTCTTCATGGTAAAATTTTTTTCCTGACAATATAAAAAACATAAGAGAAAAATGTGTCTAGCTGTGCATTGGAAGTCGTTGTGATAGCTCTATAAGTGTTTGGCTTGCATGGGACGTTACGGGACATATTATGTGTCTTTGAACTCTGCCCATCTGCATATCTTTAGTCCAACTCCTAAGGTAAGGGGTTGCATATTTCCTACCTAAAATGCCCTTATTAGGAGTATCCCGGCAAGAGCTGTGTGGTCTGTGTACATGAGATATATGGGTAGGGTGCCCCCCCCTCCTCTTTTCCCCTTCTTCTGAAATTTATCAGGTGAATTATACTTACATATATTAGAAGGGTGGGAGGAGTAATCGATATAAACTTGCCTGACTATCTGTGAGTGCACTATATTGGATTGACCCATTTTTAAAATTGGATCTAAGCCCCACCCTCCCAGCTTTCAAATCGGCAGCTTCTTAACTGCCTAAATGTTCAGCTAATATTAGCTCCAAAAAGACTCCAAGAGTGCTTGAATCCTTCGCTAGACTCCAAGCGTGCTTGAATCCTTCGCTAGACTCCAAGCATGCTTGAATCCTTCGCTAGACTCCAAGCGTGCTTGAATCCTTCGCTAGACTCCAAGCATGCTTGAATCCTTCGCTAGACTCCAAGCGTGCTTGAATCCTTCGCTAGACTCCAAGAGTGCTTGAATCCTTCGCTAGACTCCAAGCATGCTTGAATCCTTCGCTAGACTCCAAGAGTGCTTGAATCCTTCGCTAGACTCCAAGCGTGCTTGAATCCTTCGCTAGACTCCAAGCGTGCTTGAATCCTTCGCTAGACTCCAAGAGTGCTTGAATCCTTCGCTAGACTCCAAGCATGCTTGAATCCTTCACTAGACTCCAAGAGTGCTTGAATCTTTCACTAGACTCCAAGCATGCTTGAATCCTTCGCTAGACTCTAAGAGTGCTTGAATCCTTCACTAGACTCCAAGAGTGCTTGAATCTTTCACTAGACTCCAAGCATGCTTGAATCCTTCGCTAGACTCCAAGAGTGCTTGAATCTTTCACTAGACTCCAAGCATGCTTGAATCCTTCGCTAGACTCTAAGAGTGCTTGAATCCTTCGCTAGACTCCAAGCATGCTTGAATCCTTCGCTAGACTCCAAGAGTGCTTGAATCCTTCGCTAGACTCCAAGCATGCTTGAATCCTTCGCTAGACTCCAAGCATGCTTGAATCCTTCGCTAGACTCCAAGCATGCTTGAATCCTTCGCTAGACTCCAAGCGTGCTTGAATCCTTCGCTAGACTCCAAGCATGCTTGAATCCTTCGCTAGACTCCAAGCGTGCTTGAATCTTTCACTAGACTCCAAGCATGCTTGAATCCTTCGCTAGACTCTAAGAGTGCTTGAATCCTTCACTAGACTCCAAGAGTGCTTGAATCTTTCACTAGACTCCAAGCATGCTTGAATCCTTCGCTAGACTCCAAGAGTGCTTGAATCTTTCACTAGACTCCAAGCATGCTTGAATCCTTCGCTAGACTCTAAGAGTGCTTGAATCCTTCGCTAGACTCCAAGCATGCTTGAATCCTTCGCTAGACTCCAAGAGTGCTTGAATCCTTCGCTAGACTCCAAGCATGCTTGAATCCTTCGCTAGACTCCAAGCATGCTTGAATCCTTCGCTAGACTCCAAGCATGCTTGAATCCTTCGCTAGACTCCAAGCGTGCTTGAATCCTTCGCTAGACTCCAAGCATGCTTGAATCCTTCGCTAGACTCCAAGCGTGCTTGAATCTTTCACTAGACTCCAAGCATGCTTGAATCCTTCGCTAGACTCTAAGAGTGCTTGAATCCTTCACTAGACTCCAAGAGTGCTTGAATCTTTCACTAGACTCCAAGCATGCTTGAATCCTTCGCTAGACTCCAAGAGTGCTTGAATCTTTCACTAGACTCCAAGCATGCTTGAATCCTTCGCTAGACTCTAAGAGTGCTTGAATCCTTCGCTAGACTCCAAGCATGCTTGAATCCTTCGCTAGACTCCAAGAGTGCTTGAATCCTTCGCTAGACTCCAAGCATGCTTGAATCCTTCGCTAGACTCCAAGCATGCTTGAATCCTTCGCTAGACTCCAAGCATGCTTGAATCCTTCGCTAGACTCCAAGCGTGCTTGAATCCTTCGCTAGACTCCAAGCGTGCTTGAATCCTTCGCTAGACTCCAAGCGTGCTTGAATCCTTCACTAGACTCCAAGAGTGCTTGAATCCTTCGCTAAGTGTAAACCAGCTGTGCAAAAAAAAAACACTTGAAATGTGAAAAGACATGAAATTTATCATCAAGGATCTTCTTTCTCTGTTCATTCCCCTCATCATAACTGCCATACAATAGGTCCTCACCATAACTGGCGTACAATAGGTCCTCATCATAACTGGCGTACAATAGGTCCTCATCATAACTGACATACAGTAGGTCCTCACCATAACTGGCATACAATAGGTCCTCATCATAACTGGCATACAATCGGTCCTCATCATAACTGGCATACAATAGGTCCTCACCATAACTGGCGTACAATAGGTCCTCATCATAATTGGCATACAATAGGTCCTCTCATCATAACTGGCGTACAATAGGTCCTCTCATCATAACTGGCATACAATAGGTCCTCTCATAACTGGCATACAATAGGTCCTCATCATAACTGGCATACAATAGGTCCTCATCATAACTGCCACATAATAGGTCCTCATCATAACTGGCATACAATAGGTCCTCTCATCATAACTGGCGTACAATAGGTCCTCATCATAACTGGCATACAGTAGGTCCTCACCATAACTGGCATACAATAGGTCCTCATCATAACTGGCATACAATCGGTCCTCATCATAACTGGCATACAATAGGTCCTCATCAATACTGGCATACAATAGATCCTCATCATAACTGGCGTCAATAGGTCCTCATCATAACTGGCGTACAATAGGTCCCCTCATCATAACTGGCATACAATAGGTCCCCTCATCACAACTGGCATACAATAGGTCCTCTCACGCATAACTGGTGTACAATAGGTCCTCTCATAAGTTTAGTACCAGAAGACTCCAAATGTTCCAATAAACGTCCATGACAACTCCAGTTCTCAGACCAGCGAAGCCCCAAAGCCAGCTGAAAGTGTGAAGTATCATCAAAACAGCACATGTTGACTATTCTTACCACAATGAATGCCTTGCTTAGTTCAGCGGTTTGTTTTGTGGAGTTCTTGCTCCTGGTCAATTGTTACCATGTCCAAAGGAGCCTGTAGCTGATCCTCAACCAAACATCTGCTGTAATGTTCTCCTGTGCAATGTTACCAAGTCCTCGAAGGAAGCTGTAATCGACCCCACATGGGTACAGTCAATAGCAACAATACATAGCATGTATTGATATGTGTGTAGTGTACAGCAACAAGAAGTCAGAATAAGTGTGTAATTGCCAAGGAGGCCTTCCACCCATCAGCTCATACTCGATGTAGTCTTTACTGCTGAACTATATAATATATAGAAACAGCAAAACAAACAAACAAACAAACAACTTGAAATGAGACCAAAAATGTCTTATTTAAAAACAAACAGCTATACTGGATGTAGACTACAACCAGTTAGATGATCCTTTACCATTTGAAATCATTTACAATAGTGTGCTGGTTTTAAAATCGCGGAAAGCGTGTCCAGCCATAAATCCACAATATTGGTGTATATAATTTTAGATGACAAAGGGTCATAACTCGTGGTGGTCTACATGGGTGCAGTCTTATTTCCGTTCTTTTTTAAGGACCCTAGTGCACCAGACCTTAGAACTCATGGTTGATGCTCTTTAACTCTATAGTGTGAGGTTCTCTCTTAGCTTGTTGAAGCCTGCAGGGTTGGGAAGACCACACCATCTAACGTCAGTTGTGATGAGGTTGCATATGTGTCCCCGTCGTTCGATACACGTCACTAGGTCCATGTACTTTAGTTTTCTTCCTCTTTGCTGCATCATCCAGCAATGTGTCAAACAGGGTGGTCAGCCAAGCAGAGTTGTAGATCTTGTTACATCATCCCCCCCCCCCCCCCCCCCCTCCCCCTTTTTCCCTTCTAGGTGAGTTACATACATGACGAGGGGGGTGGAATAGTTCAATGTGAACTTCTTGGGTTGCATGACAAATGCAATGCAATGAATTGTGACCAGCACATAAGCAACATTCAAATGGTTTAGTTAAGTGATATATATACCATTTCTGCTTCACTACACTTTGTGTGTCCCTAAGATGACAAGTTTGTAGTGTGTCCCTAAGATGACAAGTTTGTAGTGTGTCCCTAAGATGACAAGTTTGTAGTGTGTCCCCCTAAGATGACAAGTTTGTAGTGTGTCCCTAAGATGACAAGTTTGTAGTGTGTCCCTAAGATGACAAGTTTGTAGTGTGTCCCTAAGATGACAAGTTTGTAGTGTGTCCCTAAGATGACAAGTTTGTAGTGTGTCCCTAAGATGACAAGTTTGTAGTGTGTCCCTAAGATGACAAGTTTGTAGTGTGTCCCTAAGATAACAAGTTTGTAGGTGTGTCCCTAAGATGACAAGTTTGTAGTGTGTCCCTAAGATGACAAGTTTGTAGTGTGTCCCTAAGATGACAAGTTTGTAGTGTGTCCCTAAGATGACAAGTTTGTAGTGTGTCCCTAAGATGACAAGTTTGTAGTGTGTCCCTAAGATGACAAGTTTGTAGTGTGTCCCTAAGATGACAAGTTTGTAGTGTGTCCCTAAGATGACAAGTTTGTAGTGTGTCCCTAAGATGACAAGTTTGTAGTGGTGTCCCTAAGATGACAAGTTTGTAGTGTGTCCCTAAGATGACAAGTTTGTAGTGTGTCCCTAAGATGACAAGTTTGTAGTGTGTCCCTAAGATAACAAGTTTGTAGTGTGTCCCTAAGATGACAAGTTTGTAGTGTGTCCCTAAGATGACAAGTTTGTAGTGTGTCCCTAAGATGACAAGTTTGTAGTGTGTCCCTAAGATGACAAGTTTGTAGTGTGTCCCCTAAGATGACAAGTTTGTAGTGTGTCCCTAAGATGACAAGTTTGTAGTGTGTCCCTAAGATAACAAGTTTGTAGTTGTCCCTTAAGATAACAAGTTGTAGTGTGTCCCTAAGATGACAAGTTTGTAGTGTGTCCCTAAGATGACAAGTTTGTAGTGTGTCCCTAAGATGACAAGTTTGTAGTATGTCCCTAAGATGACAAGTTTGTAGTGTGTCCCTAAGATGACAAGTTTGTAGTGTGTCCCTAAGATGACAAGTTTGTAGTGTGTCTCTAAGATGACAAGTTTGTAGTGTGTCCCTAAGATGACAAGTTTGTAGTGTGTCCCTAAGATGACAAGTTTGTAGTGTGTCCCTAAGATGACAAGTTTGTAGTGTGTCCCTAAGATGACAAGTTTGTAGTGTGTCCCTAAGATGACAAGTTTGTAGTGTGTCCCTAAGATGACAAGTTTGTAGTATGTCCCTAAGATGACAAGTTTGTAGTGTGTCCCTAAGATGACAAGTTTGTAGTGTGTCCCTAAGATGACAAGTTTGTAGTGTGTCCCTAAGATGACAAGTTTGTAGTGTGTCCCTAAGATGACAAGTTTGTAGTGTGTCCCTAAGATGACAAGTTTGTAGTGTGTCCCTAAGATGACAAGTTTGTAGTGTGTCCCTAAGATGACAAGTTTGTAGTGTGTCCCTAAGATGACAAGTTTGTAGTGTGTCCCTAAGATGACAAGTTTGTAGTGTGTCCCTAAGATGACAAGTTTGTAGTGTGTCCTTAAGATGACAAGTTTGTAGTGTGTCCCTAAGATGACAATTGGAGGCTTCACACAACTTCTTTCAGGCTTTTGTTTTGTTTTTGTTAAATGGAATTAGGTGTTTGAGTTTGAAGAATCCTGGTGAGTTAATTAGGCCACATGACCTGTACCAGTCATTTATAGATTCCATGAGCACTGCATACTTTCTCTCTCCTCTCTCTCTCTCCTCTCTCTCTCTCCTCTCCCTCTCTTGCTCCCTCTCTTGCTCCCTCTCCTATCTCTTGCTCTCTCTCCCTCTCTCTCTCTCTCTTGTGTTCCCCCTCAGTCATCACTATTTCAAGGAGGTGAAGATATCAGCTCTGGCACTCTTGAAGATGGTAATGCACGCGAGATCTGGTGGAAGGCTGGAGGTGATGGGGTTAATGTTGGGAAAGATAGATGGGCCCACGATGATCGTGATGGATGTGTTTGCTTTGCCAGTAGAGGGGACGGAGACGCGCGTGAATGCACAGACGGAAGCCTATGAATATATGTCCACTTATATCGAGTCTTCAAAACTGGTAAGGGGGTGGAATTTCATTTGTTTTCTGGTACATTCTGGGACATGGTGAGATAATGCATGTAAGTGCTCGATCTGGTAAAGTGATATTAGCAGTGATATTAGCAGTGATATTAGCAGTGATATTAGCAGTGATATTAGCAGTGATATTAGCAGTGATATTAGCAGTGATATTAGCAGTGATATTAGCAGTGATATTAGCAGTGATATTAGCAGTGATATTAGCAGTGATATTAGCAGTGATATTAGCAGTGATATTAGCAGTGATATTAGCAGTGATATTAGCAGTGATATTAGCAGTGATATTAGCAGTGATATTAGCAGTGATATTAGCAGTGATATTAGCAGTGATATTAGCAGTGATATTAGCAGTGATATTAGCAGTGATATTAGCAGTGATATTAGCAGTGATATTAGCAGTGATATTAGCAGTGATATTAGCAGTGATATTAGCAGTGATATTAGCAGTGATATTAGCAGTGATATTAGCAGTGATATTAGCAGTGATATTAGCAGTGATATTAGCAGTGATATTAGCAGTGATATTAGCAGTGATATTAGCAGTGATATTAGCAGTGATATTAGCAGTGATATTAGCAGTGATATTAGCAGTGATATTAGCAGTGATATTAGCAGTGATTAGCACACTATTACTAGCTGAGATTTGGAGCTAAAATGCTGCATTAATGTAATCACATGGCCCACTGTATCTAGGTGTGCTCTATATTTGTAGATTTGAGGGTGGCTATGTTGAGTTTTCGAGCAAAACCACAAAAAGAATTTGGGCACCCCAAAATAACATTTTTAAGACCTCCCCCCCCCCCCAAAAGAAATAATAATTAAACGGGGGGGGGGGGAAGGGGGGAGGATGGGGGAAAAGCCTCTGCCCCCTCATTATCCTAACTAGTGGATTTGACCCCACAGTTTAGGGCATGGTTTTGAGCAAAAAATTCGCTAAAAAAATATTTTGTAATGACTTGTCCTATTGGAACTTGACCTGAACTGGTTCCCACAGGTCAGTATTAAGATGTGAGAACCAGCATGCCAATATGGGCTGGTCATTAAGCCATTAATGATACATGATTTGACCAGCTTTTCTCTTTTGGTTAGGTTGGGGCGCCTGGAAAACGCTGTGGGCTGGTACCACAGTCACCCTGGTTATGGATGCTGGCTGTCTGGGATAGATGTTGGCACACAGATGACCAACCAACAGTTTCAAGAACCTTGGGTGGCCATTGTGGTGAGACAAATTTCCTCTTCTTGTACAGTTGAAGTGACAACTTGCATAACAAATTCTGCTCATACAAGAACTAATTTTTTCATTCCACCCACAACATCACATGACTTCACAGTTGCAACATGAGACTGCAGAATTATCATTGTGTGGTTAATTGGAACGAGTGAAAGGGACCTAAACTACGAGTTGGTGCAAATTGAAAATTTCTACCACTTAGAGTGTTTTGATCTTGATGACCATTTACCATAATTAGTTTTTTTAAAAAGCCCTGGAGACCCTGAAGCTCATACTTGGTGTTGTTCTCTATATCTTTGTGCACCAGTCCCAGATGGTGGTCACCATTTTTCTTAAAAGTGATGCTATTGTGTGTTTTGTTGTTGTTGCCTTCAGGTTGACCCTATTAGAACAATGTCAGCTGGTAAAGTCAGTCTGGGAGCATTCAGGACTTACCCTAAAGTACGACGAACATGGAGATACTCTAATAAATGCCCCCACCCTCACTATAATCTATTATCTTTCTCCGTTGTCTTTCCCTTCCTCCTCCATTTTCTTCTTCCATCCCCTCTCCACCCTCCCTCCTTGCTTGCCTTCTCTCTCTTTCTGTCCTCGCTCTCCTCCTCACACTCCACCCTCTCCATCACATGCTCCTCCCTCCCTCTTCTCTCCACTCTCTACACTTCTCCCTCTTCTCCCCGCACTCTTCTCTCCACTCCCCACACATCCTCCCTCTTCATCCCACCCCTATACTCCTCCTTCTCATTCCCTACTCTCCCTCATTCTCCTCCCTTCACCATCCTCCTCCCACTAGGGTTACAAGCCCCCTGATGATGGGCCTGCTAAGTACCAGACAATCCCTCTAGAGAAAATTGAAGACTTTGGTGTGCATTGTCGCCCAATACTACTCCCTAGAAGTCTCTTACTTCAAATCCTCCCTGATTCTCACCTCCTGGATCTCCTTTGGAATAAGTACTGGGTCAACACCCTTTCTTCCTGCTCTCTGCTCTCAGTAAGTTCACTACTTGTGTAAGAGCTAGACTACCTTCTCTACTAAAGTTCATTCTGGAGTTCATTCTAGAGTTCATTCTAGAGTTCATTCTAGAGTTCATTCTAGAGTCATTCTAGAGTTCATTCTCGAGTTCATTCTCCACTTGAGTTCATATTACAGTTTAGAGCATAACAGTTAGATGACCCTTTACCATTTAAAATCAAGGGGACCAATGTTGTACTACTTTTATTCATCTAACTAGTTGTGGTATAGCTACAAGGCACAGTCTTATTTTCTCTTTTTTAACAGGTCAACCCATTTTAAATAATTGTTTTTTTTTAAAATAAAACAATTTTGCTTGTACATTCTGTGATAGGTGTGTAAGTAGTGATGCTACTGAATGTGTAAGTAGTGACGCTACTAAATGTGTGAGTAGTGATGCTACTGAATGTGTGATGCTACTGAATGTGTAAGTAGTGACGCTACTGAATGTGTAAGTAGTGATGCTACTGAATGTGGTGATGCTACTGATGTGGTGATGCTACTGAATATGTAAGTAGTGACGCTACTGAATGTGTAAGTAGTGATGCTACTGAATGTTTAAGTAGTGATGCTAATGAATGTGTAAGTAGTGATGCTACTGAATGTGGTGATTCTACTGAATGTGGTGATGCTACTGAATGTGGTGATGCATACTGAATGTGTAATAGAGATGCTACTGAATGTGTAAGTAGTGATGCTACTGAATGTGTAAGTAGTGATGCTACTGAATGTGGTGATGCTACTGAATGTGGTGATGCTACTGAATATGTAAGTAGTGACGCTACTGAATGTGTAAGTAGTGATGCTACTGAATGTGGTGATGCTACTGAAATGTGGTGATGCTACTGAATGTGTAAGTAGTGATGCTACTGAATGTGTAAGTAGTGTTGCTACTGAATGTGTAAGTAGTGATGCTACTGAATGTGTAAGTAGTGATGCTACTGAATGTGTAAGTAGTGATGCTACTGAATGTGGTGATGCTACTGAATGTGTAAGTAGTGATGCTACTGAATGTGTAAGTAGTTGATGCTACTGAATGTGGTGATGCTACTGAATGTGTAAGTTGTGATGCTACTGAATGTATACAAATTATATCTGAAACTGCGATATGATTTTTAGGGGTTATTTCTAGCACTTTTAATGTTGTTGACCTTTACCAAAAACATACTTTTTTAAAAAAGAATGCAGACTACACCACACACAAATAGCGGACTTGGCACTGAAGCTGGAGCAGCTGGAACACCAGGTATCCATGGTTACTCCATATGATCTGCATGTGTTCATGGTCTGTGAAAAGAGCCATTTGTAACGAACTTTGATATATTACATACCTACAGTATATTTGTGTCACAGGCATCTATCATGGATACTTATGTGCCAAACTTGAACTCCTCCTTGCTTCTCTATGGGGAAGAATGAGATTAGAAGATGGCCAAGTCAAAAAAAAACTTTGCTCTGCATTGATGACTTACATCTTAAAATGCTGAGCATTACTTGCGATAATGCTTAGCTTCTGCCTTGAGGCCTATACATTGCCTGCATGTATTTGGTTTGGAATGGATTTAAGAGATGATTTAAGTTCCAGCTAGTTTCTAGGTGTAAACTGGCTGTGTGGGCTCATTTCTCATATCCTGTCACATAATGCAGCCAACTTTCATGGTGTGGGTGGGTCTTTGGTTCATGTTTGCGTTTGCTTCCTGTTCAGAATGTTTCAAGTGGTTTTGGCAAAGGAGGAGCGACTGGTAACCATGGTAACAAGGGGTCAGATGGCAAACTAAACAAGCTCTCTCAAGACTGGTGAGTGAAGTGTTACCTCACAGCCGAATGCAGATTCATTTTATTTTCTTAATTTTCCTATTTTTCATTTCATTCAAGGCGACTATTGAAGTTGGCATGGACTGATGGGGCAGGTCGTGAAGGACAAACTTTTCAACTTTCAGGCTCCATGACATAATAACTGAGACAACATTTATGTTAATGAATTTCAAATGCATAGCACATCTCACGTCTTAAGTACTGGACTTGTGGGATCAATGTGGAGGATCCATGTGGAGGCTTAGCCAAACACTGGGACTAGAATCCTGGGAAAAGATTGCTAGAGTATGCTTCTCACCATTCCCTCCTAATATGCAGTGCTATGCCCTGACTGCTTTATTGGTGCTATGAGTTCTGCATTGTGGTCCAGAGTGTTTTATATGGCCCAGAGTTCTGCATTGTGGTCCAGAGTGTTTTATATGGCCCAGAGTTCTGCATTGTGGTCCAGAGTGTTTTATATGGCCCAGAGTTCTGCATTGTGGTCCAGAGTGTTTTATATGGCCCAGAGTTCTGCATTGTGGTCCAGAGTGTTTTATATGGCCCAGAGTTCTGCATTGTGGTCCAGAGTGTTTTATATGGGCCAGAGTTCTGCATTGTGGTCCAGAGTGTTTTATATGGCCCAGAGTTCTGCATTGTGGTCCAGAGTGTTTTATATGGCCCAGAGTCTGCATTGTGGTCCAGAGTGTTTTATATGGCCCAGAGTTCTGCATTGTGGTCCAGAGTGTTTTATATGGCCCAGAGTTCTGCATTGTGGTCCTGCATTATGCCTCCCCTCCCCCCCCCCCCCCCCCCCCCCCCAGTGCTTTATTGGGGTTCTGTGCCCCCTGTGTGTTATTGTAGTTCTGTGCTCCCCAGTGCTTTATTGGAGTTCTGCGCCCCTCAGTACTGTATTAGAGTGCTGTATTATGCCCCGAGTTGCTATAGGCCTCAATACTTTGTGG
>CBDHDV010000016.1:0-4495 GCA_965261175.1 Rubritalea sp.
CCCATTGGAACAGACAAGTCCACCCAAAAAAATCCACTTCCTCTTCAAAAGCATCTGCTAAGGGTTTTGATTTTCCAGTTCCAATTTTCTTCCTTTTGGCTGGAGGTTCAAGGGGCAAACATATTTTTGGAGGATTTCTCTGTTTGGACTGAGTAAGCAATGGAAATATAACAGGGACATCTTGCTTTTTGGCACCATGAAAATGCTGTGAGAATATATGGTGCTGCTCATCAAGAATAAAATCCTTTCTCTTGATAGAATTGACCATTTCTTTCTCAAAGATATATCCCTAGGAAACTTGTGAAAAGAGAATTCCTTGTTTCTTTTTGTGTCAGAGTAGCATCCTTGCACACTACAAGTATAGCCTCCTCTCAAAGTTTTCTCATGTCAGTATTTACTTCCATAAAATGAGTTTAGAGAATAACTAGTAGCAATAGAACTACGCCTGGCAGTGAGTTAATTAGCAGCAAGCTTAAAGGAAGGCTCGGTACTGACATTAGCACTAACTAATTTATATCCACTCTCCAGAACTCGCTAACCGTCGATCGACTGAACACATGAATAATACTAGCTTGTAGGAAATTTTGTGCTCTCCAGACATATAACTCGTTTTGGGATATACGGAGTAATGCAAGAGTAGTGCTCATAAATAGTTCCAGAGGTCATGATATAATATATTTTCTATCGGGGGGGGGGGTTGAAGGGCGTTACCTATGTAGGCGTGGCAGGACGCGCTGTAACGCGAGTAAACATGCAAGCCCCTCATTGGCAAATTTCTTTACCAATCGTTGCGCTATAATGCATCGTCCTCCAACTGGTAGCCTGAGGCCCGTGGTGGACCTGACGGTGGGTGCATCTGACCCTCTATCTACACAACCGGTAAAACCCATCCAATCTAGGATTCGCTCCTGCCTTGGCGTTGCGGCTTTCCTGCTCATTTTATTTGGCATCGGAGTATTTCCTGTCGCTGGTATTCCACCTCTCCTGTATTTCTTGCATTGGATGGGCCTATGCCCCCACTGGCCTATTCGGAGGGTCTTTGATCTCTGTGTGGCACATTGGATGTCCATTATAACGGTAAAAGTAGAGGTAACAGGAAACCATGTAGGATTTTTAATTTAATGTTGTTAATGTTGAGCATGTTAAGGTCACCACATACACAGCACAGTGTCACCAAGACGGCTAAACAAAAAACAACAACCAAAAGACACTCTTGAGTATGCTATTAATTAACTCTTCCTATTCATCCAGCCACTCCCCCATATTCATCCAGCCACTCCCCCATATTCATCCAGCCACTCCCCCATATTCATCCAACCACTCCCTAGTCCTACAATTCTGCCCACCTCATCCGCCAGTACCCACTGATCCCTCTCAAATTCCTCACACGTCACCAATAAATGCTCCACATCTTCTCCTACACCACTCTCACACATTACACACATCTCATCTATAATCATTTTACATCTCTTCTTATCCTCCAACAACCCTGCTGAGCCAGTCCTCAGTCTGAACAGCAAGCCTCACAACTTCCTGACCTGCACAGACCTTAAATACCTCTCCACCCCTGCACCATTCTTTGCCAACTTATACCACTTCAATGTACTCTTGCTGCTTACTTCCTCCACCCAGTCCTTCTCCTCATCTTAATCTTTTCCTTCCAGCTACACCCTTACCTGTACTCACTACCCAGCTCATACTTCCTCCTCAAAACCTTGTACTCTTCCCACCAGCCGAGTCCTCCATCCTCTCTTACTTTACCACTTTATTAACCAATCTGCCTCTTCTAACACCTCCATCTCTTACCAAACACCACCTTCATCTCTTCCCTCCTTTCCACCAGCTTCCTCCACCCTAGATCTCCCTGCACTGCCACTCCTGCTATTGTACTGGTTGCCCCCAACAATCTCCTACCCATTTTCATCGGTGACGACTCCAACTTCCTACATGCACTACGTCTTCCTGTCCACCATACTTCTGCAGCATACTCCATACTTGGTCGCGCTAGAAGCTCCCACACCATCCTTCCTCTACCTACTTCCACCTTCCCATTCACTCTGCTCGTCCATGTCATCCTTCCAATCCACTCTTCTGCTTTTTTTGCCATCTTCTCTAAATGAGCAATACTATAGCTTCCTATCAACTCATACTCCTAAGTACTTGAACTCTTCTACCTCTTCCACTATTTCCTCACCAATCTCCCAACTCACTCCTACTTCCCTCTTCCCCACTACCATGACCTTGTTCTTCCTACTGTTAAACTTCATATTCCACCTTGACACACATGCCTCTACCACATCCAACATAGCTTGCAGCTCTGCCCCCGAGTCTGCCACTAGAATAACATCATCAGCATACATAAGTCCCCCACTACCATGACCTTGTTCTTTCTACTGTTAAACTTCATATTCCACCTTGACACATATGCCTCTACCACATCCAACATAGCCTGCAGCTCTGCCCCTGAGTCTGCCACTAAAACAGCATCATCAGCATACATAAGTTCCCCACTACCATGACTTTGTTCTTTCTACTGTTAAACTTCATATTCCACCTTGACACATATGCCTCTACCACATCCAACATAGCCTGCAGCTCTGCCCCTGAGTCTGCCACTAAAACAGCATCATCAGCATACATAAGTTCCCCACTACCATGACTTTGTTCTTTCTACTGTTAAACTTCATATTCCACCTTGACACATATGCCTCTACCACATCCAACATAGCCTGCAGCTCTGCCCCTGAGTCTGACACTAGAACAACATCATCAGCATGCATAAGTGACCCTAACACCCTTCCAATTTAATTCCTAGCTGAGCTCACTCCAACTCCTCTGCCATTCCCATCAAGTAGATATTACATAGGAGTGGCAACTTTCCACTGCAAACCACTGTGACTTCCCTCCATTCAACACCACCCTCGTCTCCACCCTACTGTATAGTCCTTCGTATCCCCTCACAAACTTCTCCTCTACTCTATATTGCCTCATCTTATGCCACAGTCCCTCTCTCACACTGTCATAAGCCTTACTAATATCCAGGAAGGCTAGATATGAATTTTTCTTCTCCCTCTTCTGCACTTCACATACACCTCTCAACACCAACCACTGATCCGATCTCCTACCACTCTTAAACATCCCTGCACCAGCAAACATCCCTGCACCAGCAAACATCCCTGCACCAGCAAACATCCCTGCACCAGCAAACATTCCTAATCTCCTCGCCAACTATCACAAACACCTTCACCACACTACAACCTAATGCAGTCCCTCTAATTACCTACTTGCTCTACATCACCATCTTTGTGGAGGGGTAACAATAGACTTCTCTTCCAGTCTAATGGACAGAACTCTCTTTATTACCACATTCATCATCAGCAACATCACTTACACCAACCTTCCAACCCCATACATTAACATCTCATTCATAATTCAATGAGGACCTGCTGTCTTTCCTCTCTTCCCACCACTTCTTCTTCCTCACACATAACTAACTCATGCCCACCCATATCTCCCATCTCTGCTTCAGTATCTTATCTTTTCCTGCCAAGCTCTTCCCAGTGCTTTGCCATTACTTCCAACACGTTGTCTTCCTCCCACCATCCTTCCCTCATCATCTTTCATTCTTCTCACCTTTCTCTCCTCTCAAGTCAGTCCAAAACTGTTTGCAACTAGTACCACCTTGCTCTCTGATCTTCCTCACCATTCTCTTCCTCAATTCCTTCTTCTCTTTCATGTTAGCCTTTTTCACTTCCTTTCTCGTTCTTCCGTAGTTCTCCCATAGTTGGCTCAGTGTAACCACACCCAATCTTCTCTTCCTTGCTTCCCTTAATTTCCTACATGTTATCTTCCTAATAACAATTAACCTCTCCACTACCTATTATTACTATTATAGAAAGTGGTTTTCCAATGTTGGCCACAAGGAAGCTAGGCAGAGCTGGTATATCAAAGTAATATTTAGAGTTGGCTAGTCTTGCTCTAGTTTCATGCTAATGTGCAAGCACCAGGGACAATGAGGCAACGAACAAGTAGATGCGGTGATGCAAGGATGTTAGTTAATTCATCGATGAAGCAATGACCCACCTGATGTTGTTTATGGCCACAAGAACCTCACCTGGACAGGCTCAAGGCCTTTAAGTTGATTCTTGTTTTGATGTATTATTTTATCAGTCCCACATACCTTGCCATGCCACCCATAGCACTAAGCTTCTATGTGTGTTGCATGTGACCAAGGAAAAATCAACATTGTGTAAATGTATATTCTGCAATGTGTATATTCCGCACTGCAATCTTGTTATGGTATTTCTCCCCCCCCCCTTCCTCGCCATGGGGTGATCATTAGGTCTTAATGAAAGTTTCTGAGGAGGAATTTGTGCCTAACTTTGAGAGCAATTCAGAACCATTTGTTTAGGGTGATTTGCTTGTATGAGTAAATGATGTGGAATTTCTCAATGATGCATAAATTCCAACGTTTTGATTTGGGAGAGTATGACGA
>CBDHDV010000017.1:0-39332 GCA_965261175.1 Rubritalea sp.
GCGGAGTTGTTGCCCCTGTTGAACATGAACATCAATGCCAGTGGCCGACACCTCAATGTGGTGGACGTCATGTCCACCGATGTTGGAACATACTTTTGCCATGTGGACAATGGCGAGATAAGCCGGATGTCTAACAAGATTGATATCCAAGTTGAAAGTAGGTTGGAATGTGTCCTAATTGTGAGCTCTGTAAGGGAAGTAGGAGGGAGGAGAGGGAAGATTGGGTATCCATGCGGTGTACAAGGTCCCACCAGCAAACATAAGATACTTCATGCCCTTCACTTCAGACCTTTGGACTAGCTTGCTAGACCAACTTCTGGTAGGCTACACTTCTCATCTTTGTGCCTCCAAAGGTTATTGATGGCACAGCCTTGCCAGCTACCTCCTATTGTTAATTGCCACACTTATTAATGAGTGGGAAAGAAGCAATTAGTAAGGGTTGATGAGAATTGTTAAGTTTTGAATGCTCTGTCCTATGTCTCACTCCTGAGATCATCTCAGGTGAGAGAGGTTCTTCTCTGACTCACTTCCTGTTGCCTTTCCGTACAGGTCTAGTGCCAAGGAGAACATTGACGATTGAATCAGCTGGGGCATGTAATAGTTATGACGGATAGTCATGACAAGGTGCTGGCCATGAAGGGAGGACAGACTAGTCTAACCTGCGTCATCAATCCTCACATACCTGCCTTCAACCCAAACGTACGCATATAATGTTTATACCACACCTCATACCTCACCTCATACCTCACCTCATACCTCACCTCATACCTCACCTCATACCTCACCTCATACCTCACCTCATACCTCACCTCATACCACACCTCATACCACACCTCATACCTCACCTCATACCTCACCTCATACCTCACCTCATACCACACCTCATACCTCACCTCATACCTCACCTCATACCTCACCTCATACCACACCTCATACCTCACCTCATACCTCACCTCATACCTCACCTCATACCTCACCTCATACCACACCTCATACCTCACCTCATACCTCACCTCATACCCCACCTCATACCACACCTCATACCACACCTCATACCTCACCTCATACCTCACCTCATACCTCACCTCATACCTCACCTCATACCTCACCTCATACCACACCTCATCACCTCATACCACACCTCATACCACACCTCATACCTCACCTCATACCTCACCTCATACCTCACCTCATACCTCACCTCATACCTCACCTCATACCTCACCTCATACCTCACCTCATACCTCACCTCATACCTCACCTCATACCTCACCTCATACCTCACCTCATACCTCACCTCATACCTCACCTCATACCTCACCTCATACCTCACCTCATACCACACCTCATACCTCACCTCATACCACACCTCATACCTCACCTCATACCTCACCTCATACCTCACCTCATACCTCACCTCATACCACACCTCATACCACACCTCATACCTCACCTCATACCTCACCTCATACCTCACCTCATACCACACCTCATACCTCACCTCATACCACACCTCATACCTCACCTCATACCTCACCTCATACCTCACCTCATACCACACCTCATACCTCACCTCATACCTCACCTCATACCTCACCTCATACCTCACCTCATACCACACCTCATACCCTCACCTCATACCTCACCTCATACCTCACCTCATACCCTCACCTCATACCACACCTCATACCTCACCTCATACCACACCTCATACCCCACCTCATACCTCACCTCATACCACACCTCATACCTCACCTCATACCTCACCTCATACCTCACCTCATACCCACACCTCATACCTCACCTCATACCTCACCTCATACCTCACCTCATACCTCACCTCATACCACACCTCATACCTCACCTCATACCTCACCTCATACCTCACCTCATACCTCACCTCATACCTCACCTCATACCTCACCTCATACCACACCTCATACCTCACCTCATACCACACCTCATACCTCACCTCATACCTCACCTCATACCTCACCTCATACCTCACCTCATACCTCACCTCATACCTCACCTCATACCTCACCTCATACCTCACCTCATACCACACCTCATACCTCACCTCATACCACACCTCATACCTCACCTCATACCTCACCTCATACCTCACCTCATACCTCACCTCATACCACACCTCATACCTCACCTCATACCTCACCTCATACCTCACCTCATACCTCACCTCATACCTCACCTCATACCTCACCTCATACCACACCTCATACCTCACCTCATACCTCACCTCATACCTCACCTCATACCTCACCTCATACCACCTCATACCTCACCTCATACCACACCTCATACCACACCTCATACCTCACCTCATACCTCACCTCATACCTCACCTCATACCTCACCTCATACCTCACCTCATACCTCACCTCATACCTCACCTCATACCACACCTCATACCTCACCTCATACCTCACCTCATACCTCACCTCATACCACACCTCATACCTCACCTCTTACCTCACCTCATACCTCACCTCATACCTCACCTCATACCTCACCTCATACCTCACCTCATACCTCACCTCATACCTCACCTCATACCCCACCTCATACCCCACCTCATGCCTCACCTCATGCCTCACCTCATGCCACACCTCATGCCCCACCTCATACCTCACCTCATACCTCACCTCATACCTCACCTCATACCTCACCTCATACCTCACCTCATACCACACCTCATACCCCACCTCATACCACACCTCATACCTCACCTCATACCTCACCTCATACCTCACCTCATACCACACCTCATACCTCACCTCATACCTCACCTCATACCTCACCTCATACCTCACCTCATACCACACCTCATACCTCATACCTCACCTCATACCTCAACTCATACCACACCTCATACCACACCTCATACCTCACCTCATACCTCACATACCTCACCTCATACCTCACCTCATACCTCACCTCATACCTCACCTCATACCTCACCTCATACCTCACCTCATACCTCACCTCATACCTCACCTCATACCTCACCACACCTCATACCTCACCTCATACCTCACCTCATACCTCACCTCATACCTCACCTCATACCTCACCTCACACCTCACCTCACACCTCACCTCACACCACACCTCACACCCCACCTCACACCCCACCTCATACCTCACCTCATACCTCACCTCATACCACACCTCATACCTCACCTCATACCACACCTCATACCCCACCTCATACCTCACCTCATACCTCACCTCATACCTCACCTCATACCCCACCTCATACCTCACCTCATACCACACCTCATACCACACCTCATACCACATCTCAGCCTTCATACCACATCTCAGCCTTCAACCACACTCAGCCTTCATACCACACCTCAGCCTTCATACCACACCTCAGCCTTCATACCCACCTCAGCCTTCATACCACACCTCAGCCTTCATACCACACCTCAGCCTTCATACCACACCTCAGCCTTCATACCACACCTCAGCCTTCATACCACACCTCAGCCTTCATACCACACAACAGCCTTCATTCCACACCTCAGCCTTTGTACCACAACTCAGCCATCTCCTTCTTAAAACCATACCTCAGCCTTCATACCACACCTCAGCCTTCATACCACACCACAGCCTCCATACCACACTACAGCCTTCATACCACACCACAGCCTTCATACCACACCACAGCCTTCATTCCACACCTCAGCCTTTATAACCATACATTAGCCTTTGTACCACAACTCAGCCATCTCCTTCTTCAAACCATACCTCAGCCTTCATACCACACCGCAGCCTTCATACCACACTACAGCCTTCATACCACACTACAGCCTTCATACCACACCACAGCCTTCATACCACACTACAGCCTTCATACCACACTACAGCCTTCATACCACACCACAGCCTTCATTCCACACCTCAGCCTTTATAACCATACATTAGCCTTTGTACCACAACTCAGCCATCCCCTTCTTCAAACCATACCTCAGCCTTCATACCACATCTCAGCTTTCATACCACAACTCAGCCTTCATACTATACCTGAATTGTCCTGTCCGGTCAGCTAGCATGACATGCATACATTTTCTCTAATGGACCTCACCTTCCGCTGTCTACCTCCCCCCTTCCTCCCACTTACTTAGCACCCCGCCCTCAACCTTTCTTCATTGAGCAATTTTACCCACCCTTCTTTTCTCTTGCAGAATTTCATGTGGAAGCGTAATACTGGTGGCTTGTCGTCAGGATCTGGAGGGTTCCGACTCTTCGCTCACGCCTGTAACTCTACACTCTTCATACAAAATACTACGGAGGCACATATAGGACGTTATTCCTGCGGACTAGAAGGTCTTACCATGTTCATCAGTCTTGATCTAGCACGTACGTGACAGCACCTCCTCTTTCCCTCTTCCCTCCATCATATTTCCTCCTCCTCCTTCCTCCTTCTCATCCCTTCCTCATATTCTCCCTCACTCCTCTTCCTCAAGGGAAGTCCAGTACGGCCACAAACATTCCTAGGATATTCCAGGATACCTACAGGATACCTAGTATCCCATGTCTCTAGCCCTAGCTTAAGCCCTAGAATAGCCCTCTCTAGCCCTAGCTTGAGCCCTAGAATAGCCCTAGCCCTGGTAATGATTACAGAGTCTAGCCAGGATGTTCTTGGCATCCAAGATATTTGTGGATGTCCTGGAAAGGTTTGTGGCAGTAGAGAATCACTAGTCCTTGTACAGCTCCTATTTTATATCGCTCTACTCTTCCTCCTCTTCCTTATCCTCCTCTTCCGCCCCTCCTCCTCATCATCCTCCCTTCCTTCTCATCATCCTCCATATCCTCTCCTCCTCCTACTCCTCCTCCTCTTCCACTTCTTCCCCTTCTCCTCTATATCCTCTCCTCCTACTCTTCCACTTTCTCCCCTCCTCCACCTCCTTCCCCCCTCCTCTTCTCCCCTCCCCTCTTCCTCAACCCTCCCCTCCACCTCTTTCTCCCCTCCTATTCCACCTCCTCCTCTTCTTCCTCCTCCTCCTTCCTCCTCCTCTTCCTACCCTCTTCCTACCCTCTTCCTCCTCCTCCTCTTCCTCCTCCTCTCCTTTCTCCTCCTCTCCTTCTTCCTCCTCTCCTTCCTCCTCCTCCTCCTCTCCTTCCTCCTCCTCTTCCTCCTCCTCCTCCTCCTCTCCTTCCTCCTCCTCCTCCTCTTCTTCCTCCTCCTCCTTCCTCCTCTTCTTCCTCCTCCTTTCTCCTCTTCTTCCTCCCCTCCCCTCCTCTTATCCTCCTCTTCCTTATTCTCCTCTTCCTTATCCTCCTCTTCCTTATCCTCCTCTTCCTCCTTCTCCTTTTCCTCCTTCTCTTCCTCCTCCCCTTCCTTATCCTCCTCTTCCTCCTTATCCCCTCCTCCTCATCACCTCCTCCTCATCCTTCCTCCTCTCTTCCTACCCCGCTTCCTCTCCTACTCCTCTTCCATCCTCTTCCCTCACTCTCCTCCTCCCCCTCCTCCTCAGGTATCCCACAGAACTACAGAGTAAGTGTGATCCCTGATCAAGCCACCTTGCTTGGTGAAGGTAGCACAATTGTCTTTTTATGTGACGTGGTTCCATCAAATGAGGTCAGCAATGTGGAGGAGAGCATTCATTGGGAATTCAGTAGTGTGACTGGAACGACCATCAATGTGATTGGAGATGGAGATGGCAGGGTGGTGTTGGGGTCCCGGTCACTCACAATCTCCAGCCTGAGAAGGGAAGATGCTGGCACTTACTACTGTGTGGCCAGCCATTATCTGGTCGCACCGATCAAGACTCGTGCTGATCTAGCAGTGGAAGGTGAGGGAGAAAGAGGCAGGAGTAGGTAGAAGGTAGGGGTGATGAAGAAGGTAAGGTGAGTGGGTGAGGAGAGTGGATACTGAGGGGGGGATGGTAGCTGTGGAGGAAGTTATTAGTCCCCCAAAATGGCTGTATTTTGGCCGTAGGGAAATCCCCTTGTGTTTTGACCACTTTTTAAAGCTTTGGGGGGCTAATGGTGCATTGTCAAGCAAACAAAAGTTGTGCCCCCCCCCCCCCCCCCCAAAAAGAACAAAAAAACACAAGAGTCCAAAAAATATGATTAGAGATTAAGGGGCGTGGCAATATGGTTAGAGATTAAGGGGCGTGGCAATATGGTTAGAGATTAAGGGGTGTGGCAATATGGTTAGAGATTAAGGGGTGTGGCAATATGGTTAGAGATTAAGGGGAGTGGCAATATGGTTAGAGATTAAGGGGCGTGGCAATATGGTTAGAGATACCGATTATACGTGTCATAAAATATTTAATTGTCCTGCGTGAGGCTGGCTTCATTTGAAGTGATCTTTGGGTGTGGTGTGTACTGGGAAAAATGCCTAGATCTTTGACCTGAGGGCAGAACAGTCTTAGCAACCTATTGCCCGAAGATAAAGCACTGTCTTGGCTACTCAATTATGAAAGAATACAGTCTTATAAGCTTAAGCTCCCGCTGTCTACAAAAAAAAGTCTGCTTCTCGTCCAGCATTCAGCTTTAGATTGACTTCTTTCACACTGCTACGCTAAAAGAAACTTGGGTAGCCATGGCATACCACATTTATCTGAACCTTGGAAGCTACTAGTCGGTGGACGACGATGCTACGTGCAAACAAAGCCTCCATCTGTCTCCAAGGCCTTGAGGACCTCCTCCACAGATAAACATCCGCTTTTAGCCATATTGCTAGTTAGCCTATTTTCTCAAAAAGTAAGAGTTGTATAATAGAGAGGCCATCATGAACTTACAGCTTTGTTGAGGTCTCCCCACAAGGAAGCCTTCTTGCAGTTGGATAGCTTGCAGATCGGGGCAAAAAAAAAGCTAGCTGCTAAATGACACTAATTAGCGTCAACCACTGTTCCGTGTAAGCATGCCCACGATGCTAATTAGCGTCAACCCTGTTCCGTGTAAGCATGCCCACGATGCTAATTAGCGTCAACCACTGTTCCGTGTAAGCATGCCCACGATGCTAATTAGCGTCAACCCTGTTCCGTGTAAGCATGCCCACGATGCTAATTAGCGTCAACCGATGTTCCGTGTAAGCATGCCCACGATGCTAATTAGCGTCAACCACTGTTCCGTGTAAGCATGCCCACGATGCTAATTAGCGTCAACCCTGTTCCATGTAAGCATGCCCACGATGCTAATTAGCGTCAACCACTGTTCCGTGTAAGCATGCCCACGATGCTAATTAGCGTCAACCCTGTTCCATGTAAGCATGCCCACGATGCTAATTAGCGTCAACCCTGTTCCGTGTAAGCATGCCCACGATGCTAATTAGCGTCAACCACTGTTCCGTGTAAGCATGCCCACGATGCTAATTAGCGTCAACCGATGTTCCGTGTAAGCATGCCCACGATGCTAATTAGCGTCAACCCTGTTCCGTGTAAGCATGCCCACGATGCTAATTAGCGTCAACCGCTGTTCCGTGTAAGCATGTCCACGATGCTAATTAGCGTCAACCGCTGTTCCGTGTAAGCATGTCCACGATGCTAATTAGCGTCAACCGCTGTTCCGTGTAAGCATGCCCACGATGCTAATTAGCATCAACCACTGTTCCGTGTAAGCATGCCCACGATGCTAATTAGCGTCAACGGGGAGTGGGTATTTAGTAAATAGGAAGAAAGCTTCAGTTAGTTCTACTAGGCATTGGATCATTATGGATGGTTATGGCACAAATTACTCTTGCTAATTAGAAGTGATGTGGCGTGCAGACATTGTGTGTGTGCTAGTGTTGAGCTGAGCAATGTTTGGCATGTGAAAATAGCCAGCTACATATTCAGGGAAGACATGACAACAGCTCAGCACATTCCTCCATACTGCAGCTACTGACTGTAGTTAGGAGCAGAGAAGGCATGGCAACAACTCTCAACACAGTCCTCCAATACTGCAGCTACTGACTGTAGTTAGATAATGATATTCATTGTCCAAGAAGCACTTGGTATTCTGTAGTGTTGATTTTGGAGGTGGAAGGATGAGGTTCTAAACCGCCTTACCTCATCAGTCCCTCTGGCTTCTTTACCTCTATGTATTGGCAGAGCTAGCTAAAGTGAGTCCTGCTGTGTGTGGTTTGGCAACAACTAGAGCTAATCTGACAACAGCAAGAAGAAATGTACCATGGAGCCATTGTGTTGTGTTGAAGTATAAATTAGAAAGTACTATCAAAAGATCCTTGTCTCTCACACAACACATCTAAGAGGCAAACATGTGCATTACCATGACAATAATAGGTTTTAATTTGATATGGGCCGAACAAATAGTCTTGTACATATATACAATAATACAAGCTGATCGTTATAGCACTGCATCTCAACACACACACAGGCACATGCACACACAGAGACATCTAGTACTAGCATGCTCTCAGATATCCACATTGTTGCTGTCGAGTACTGTATGATCACTAACACCGTCAAGTCAGTGATGGCCTCTCTGAGGATTTTAGGTAAGAAGCTGACTTGAATAGCATCATCACTAACTCATCGGTAGTGGCCTCTATCAGGACTTTAGGTAAGAAGCTGACTTGGGTGGCATCCCAGTGATCTCACGGTCTCCATAGTTCCCAAAATTGATAATAGATATTGTAATCAGATATCGTACATGTCTTCTGTGTCAGTCAGAACTCCCGCACAACTGTATCTGGTTGCTGTTACTCCAAGGCTATACATTTGCATGACCTCCAAATATTAAGCTCATTTCTCAGCCTCTTTGCATCCTCAATTGTTCATTGCTATCTACGCTGCCAGTATGTCTGGAATCCCTTGCTAATGTAGAAGCTGGGAACACTGGAAGATTCTTCTTCCCAGTTATAGCCTTCATTGCCATGATTGCATGTAAGGCTTTCGTGGCATGTATGACTTGGTCCACACATAGCAACTTTAGTTCCAAAATTACTCCAGATTACATGATTGATAACTTAAAGTGTGTCAGAACTTGCAATTAGGAAAGGCTCCAGAGCTTTCTCTCGTGATGGGTAGGTAAAGGTCATCACTCTCACATATGCAACATACAGCTTCCAGTAAGGTGCACAAAACCTGGTCATCACACATAAAATTCTAGAGCATAAAGCTCAAGGAATGTGTAGTATGTCGGCAGCCTATCAATTTCTTTGTATTTGAACCACACACTCTCCTCCATAGGTAGAGCCACTGGTGTGGCTATAACCTTTTGGAAGAAAATAAGGCAATGGGTGTCCTGACACTGCTTACTCTGCCCACCCCCATAATAACCCTAGATTAGCATATAAGGCTAGCTCGACTGGTTCTGGCAGGAAGTGAAAGACCAACTGGTAGGTTTATTTAATTTAAAAATTTTAATTTTAATATCATGGTCAAGAAGATGGATGATGTAGCTATATATATATATATATCAGCGGTGTAGACAAACCACTCTCTCTCTCTCTCTCTCTCTCTCATGGTGTGACTTGACCAGACATCTCTGTGAAAGCTCCAGAGACAGAAAGATAGATTTGTTGAGTCCCCATGTAACTTATGTAGTTCGTTCTTGTACTATTCATCTCGTAATATTGTCATGGCAATAAACTTATGGCAATGTTGTGTCTTCTGAACATACGCTGAAATACAAACCTAGAACTGCTTCAAGTCAAATCTAAATTTAAAATAATACAAAATTATTGAAATTATGATTTTTCTATTATTTGGTACTGAATTGTGACAGTGCTGGTATGAGACTCTGGCATGTGTGTGGTAGGTATAAGAGATTGGTGTATTTTATGATGACGGCAGTTAAGAAAACACAGAAACAGGTCATGGGAAGCTACTTGGAGGCTCATGTCTGCTTGCATACGACCTTAGCAGGTCATGGATGGCTACTTGGGGTCTCATGACTGCCAGCATACGACCTTAGCAGGTCATGGATGACTACTTGGGGGCTCATGATGCCTGCATTCGACCTTAGCAGGTCATGGATGGCAACTTGGGGGTTCATGGCTGCATACGACCTTAGCAGGTCATGGGAGGCTACTTGGGGGCTCATGGCTGCATACGACCTTAGCAGGTCATGGGAGGCTACTTGGAGGTTCATGACTGCATACGACCTTAGCAGGTCATGGGAGGCTACTTGGGGGCTCATGGCTGCATTCAACCTTAGCAGGTCATGGGAGGCTACTTGGAGGCTCATGACTGCATATGACCTTAGCAGGTCATGGGAGGCTACTTGGGGGCTCATGACTGCATTCAACCTTAGCAGGTCATGGGAGGCTACTTGGGGGCTCATGGCTGCATTCAACCTTAGCAGGTCATGGGAGGCTACTTGGGGGCTCATGACTGCTGTCAGGATCAGGCCTAACATCCAGGCTCCTTCCTTAACGACTCCAAACACACATACAAGAACTATTCATGCTTATCACACTTTAGGTATTGATTGACAATTAACTATTGCATTCATTGGTTAACACACACCTACAGTATCTTGTATCACTCTTAGTTTTACCATATATAGTCATTTCTGGTGGGCCAGCTGCTGAGGTATAAAAACCCTATGCAGCTGGTCAAGTTCAGTTCTGTACAATCTCTATTTTATCCAATACCATATTTACAGCCTAAACTCTGTGAGATACCTTGGTGATTAAACCTCTCCTTGGTTGGGTAGATAAGTACGACAGAACTCTGGTGGCAGCTAACATTACTACTCTGTGCCCCAACATCTGCACATGACCTTAGCAGGCCATGGGAGGCTACTTGGGGGCTCATGGCTGCCTGCATACGACCTTAGCAGGCCATGGGAGGCTACTTGGGGGCTCATGGCTGCCTGCATACGACCTTAGCATGCCATGGGAGGCTACTTGGGGGCTCATGGCTGCCTGCATACGACCTTAGCAGGCCATGGGAGGCTACTTGGGGGCTCATGGCTGCCTGCATACGACCTTAGCAGGCCATGGGAGGCTACTTGGGGGCTCATGACTGCACACGACCTTAGCAGGCCATGGGAGGCTACTTGGGGGCTCCACACGACCTTAGCAGGCCATGGGAGGCTACTTGGGGGCTCATGACTGCATACGACCTTAGCAGGCCATGGGAGGCTACTTGGGGGCTCATGACTGCATACGACCTTAGCAGGTCATGGGAGGCTACTTGGGGGCTCATGACTGCATTCGACCTTAGCAGGCCATGGGAGGCTACTTGAGGGTTCATGACTGCATACGACCTTAGCAGGTCATGGGAGGCTACTTGGGGGCTCATGACTGCATACGACCTTAGCAGGCCATGGGAGGCTACTTGGGGGCTCATGGCTGCATACGACCTTAGCAGGCCATGGGAGGCTACTTGGGGGTTCATGACTGCACACGACCTTAGCAGGCCATGGGAGGCTACTTGGAGGCTCATGGCTGCGCACGACCTTAGCAGGCCATGGGAGGCTACTTGGGGGTTCATGACTGCGCACGACCTTAGCAGGCCATGGGAGGCTACTTGGGGGCTCATGACTGCACACGACCTTAGCAGGCCATGGGAGGCTACTTGGGGGTTCATGACTGCACACGACCTTAGCAGGCCATGGGAGGCTACTTGGGGGTTCATGACTGCACACGACCTTAGCAGGCCATGGGAGGCTACTTGGGGGCTCCACACGACCTTAGCAGGCCATGGGAGGCTACTTGGGGGCTCATGACTGCATACGACCTTAGCAGGCCATGGGAGGCTACTTGGGGGCTCATGACTGCATACGACCTTAGCAGGTCATGGGAGGCTACTTGGGGGCTCATGACTGCATTCGACCTTAGCAGGCCATGGGAGGCTACTTGAGGGTTCATGACTGCATACGACCTTAGCAGGTCATGGGAGGCTACTTGGGGGCTCATGACTGCATACGACCTTAGCAGGCCATGGGAGGCTACTTGGGGGCTCATGGCTGCATACGACCTTAGCAGGCCATGGGAGGCTACTTGGGGGTTCATGACTGCACACGACCTTAGCAGGCCATGGGAGGCTACTTGGAGGCTCATGGCTGCGCACGACCTTAGCAGGCCATGGGAGGCTACTTGGGGGTTCATGACTGCGCACGACCTTAGCAGGCCATGGGAGGCTACTTGGGGGCTCATGACTGCACACGACCTTAGCAGGCCATGGGAGGCTACTTGGGGGTTCATGACTGCACACGACCTTAGCAGGCCATGGGAGGCTACTTGGGGGTTCATGACTGCACACGACCTTAGCAGGCCATGGGAGGCTACTTGGGGGTTCATGACTGCACACGACCCTAGCAGGTCATGGGAGGCTACTTGGGGGCTCCACACGACCTTAGCAGGCCACGGGAGGCTACTTGGGGGCTCATGACTGCACACAATGGTGCAGAGCACGGAGGTTCATGCCTTGGCTGCATGGATGGGAGCATGGGGGGGGGGGGGGGGGGGGGGTAATAATTAGAAATAAGATACTGTTCCAAGTGTATTGTGTCAGCTAGTGTAAGATAATTTCAATATTTTGACCACACCCACTTGTATATTCAGGCAGGCATGTGTTTGACCTTTTAAACCACACCCTCTTCTACCTTCAGGCAAGCAGCATAATGTTTTAATAGATCTAGTCATGCACTTGTTGTATCCATGACTCCACTCTCCTAATCACTATATACTCCCTATAATATTGGACTGACCAACTTCTTAAAATGGCTGAAACCCCCCAAAAATCAAAGCTTATATCTTCGCTAAAACTCACATCGTAGCTTCTTGGCTGCCTAAATGGTGGCTTCAGCCGATATTAGCTCTAGAATGACTCCTAGTATGCCTTGAATCCTTCCCTACGGCAGTAACTGGCAGTGCAATAGGACCCTTCATATAAATGTTAGGCCAGAAGACTCCAAATGTTCTGCTGCGTTGCTGCAACTGCTCCGCTGCATTGCTGCAACTGCTCCGCTGCGTTGCTGCAACTATTCCGCTGCGTTGCTGCAACTAATCCGCTGCGTTGCTGCAACTAATCCGCTGCGTTGCTGCAACTATTCCGCTGCGTTGCTGCAACTATTCCGCTGCGTTGCTGCAACTATTCCGCTGCGTTGCTGCAACTAATCCGCTGCGTTGCTGCAACTAATCCGCTGCGTTGCTGCAACTAATCCGCTGCGTAGTTGCAACTACTCCGCTGCATTATTGCAACTACTCTGCTGCGTTGTTGCAACTACTCTGCTGCGTTGCTGCAACTACTCTGCTGCGTAATTGCAACTACTCTGCTGCATTGTTGCAACTACTCTGCTGCATTGTTGCAACAACTCAGCAGAGTAGTTGCAACTACTCTGCTGCGTAGTTGTAACTACTCCGCTGCGTAGTTGTAACTACTCTGCTGCGTAGTTGTAACTACTCTGCTGCGTAGTTGTAACTACTCTGCTGCGTAGTTGTAACTACTCCGCTGCGTAGTTGTAACTACTCTGCTGCGTAGTTGCAACTACTCCGCTGCGTAGTTGCAACTACTCCGCTGCGTAGTTGCAACTACTCCGCTGCGTAGTTGCAACTACTCCGCTGCGTAGTTGCAACTACTCCGCTGCGTAGTTGCAACTACTCCGCTGCGTAGTTGCAACTACTCCGCTGCGTAGTTGCAACTACTCTGCTGCGTAGTTGCAACTACTCTGCTGCGTAGTTGCAACTACTCTGCTGCGTAGTTGCAACTACTCTGCTGCATAGTTGTAACTACTCCGCTGCGTAGTTGCAACTACTCTGCTGCGTAACTACTCTGCTGCGTCACTACTCTGCTGCGTAACTACTCTGCTGCGTAGTTGCAACTACTCTGCTGCGTAGTTGCAACTACTCTGCTGCGTAGTTGCAACTACTCTGCTGCATAGTTGTAACTACTCCGCTGCGTAGTTGCAACTACTCTGCTGCGTAACTACTCTGCTGCGTCACTACTCTGCTGCGTAACTACTCTGCTGCGTAGTTGTAACTACTCTGCTGCGTAGTTGTAACTACTCTGCTGCGTAGTTGTAACTACTCTGCTGCGTAGTTGTAACTACTCTGCTGCGTAGTTGTAACTACTCTGCTGCGTAGTTGCAACTACTCTGCTGCGTAGTTGCAACTACTCTGCTGCGTAGTTGCAACTACTCTGCTGCGTAACTACTCTGCTGCGTAACTACTCTGCTGCGTAACTACTCTGCTGCGTAGTTATAACTACTCTGCTGCGTAGTTGTAACTACTCTGCTGCGTAGTTGTAACTACTCTGCTGCGTAGTTGCAACTACTCTGCTGCGTAGTTGCAACTACTCCATTTCTTAATCCACTGAAACAAACAAACATGAAATCTTGCAGAAAGTGTCTTCAAAACACGACCCGCTCATACTGGCACATTGATTATGTTGGCGATGGTAGTTAGCTAATCATGCTAATTATATGCGCAACAAATGGTCTGCACTTAGTTCAGCTATTTGATTTGTGGAGGTCTCGCTCCGGAGTAGCTGATCAGCTATTTGGTTTGTGGAGGTCTCGCTCCGGAGTAGCTGATCCTATACCAAAATATTTGCAGGTTGGGTTGGTACGTTCTCCTGAATGTTGCAGGTCTTTGAAGGGGGGTTGTCTTTGAAGGGGGATTGTCTTTGAAGGGGGGTTGTCTTTGTAGGGGGATTGTCTTTGAAGGGGGATTGTCTTTGTAGGGGGGTTGTCTTTGAAGGGGGGTTGTCTTTGAAGGGGGGTTGTCTTTGAAGGGGGGTTGTCTTTGAAGGGGGGTTGTCTTTGAAGGGGGGTTGGCTTTGAAGGGGGGTTGTCTTTGAAGGGGGATTGTCTTTGAAGGGGGATTGTCTTTGAAGGGGGATTGTCTTTGAAGGGGGATTGTCTTTGAAGGGGATTGTCTTTGAAGGGGGATTGTCTTTGAAGGGGGATTGTCTTTGAAGGGGGATTGTCTTTGAAGGGGGATGTCTTTGAAGGGGGATTGTCTTTGAAGGGGGGTTGTCTTTGAAGGGGGATTGTCTTTGAAGGGGGATGTCTTTGAAGGGGGATTGTCTTTGAAGGGGGGTTGTCTTTGAAGGGGGATTGTCTTTGAAGGGGGGTTGTCTTTGAAGGGGGATGTCTTTGAAGGGGGATTGTCTTTGAAGGGGGGTTGTCTTTGAAGGGGGATTGTCTTTGAAGGGGGATTGTCTTTGAAGGGGGGTTGTCTTTGAAGGGGGGTTGTCTTTGAAGGGGGGTTGTCTTTGAAGGGGGGTTGTCTTTGAAGGGGGGTTGTCTTTGGGGGGGTTGTCTTTGAAGGGGGATTGTCTTTGAAGGGGGATTGTCTTTGAAGGGGGATTGTCTTTGAAGGGGGATTGTCTTTGAAGGGGGATTGTCTTTGAAGGGGGATTGTCTTTGAAGGGGGGTTGTCTTTGAAGGGGGATTGTCTTTGAAGGGGGATTGTCTTTGAAGGGGGGTTGTCTTTGAAGGGGGGATGTCTTTGAAGGGGGATGTCTTTGAAGGGGATGTCTTTGAAGGGGGATGTCTTTGAAGGGGGGTTGTCTTTGAAGGGGGATTGTCTTTGAAGGGGGGTTGTCTTTGAAGGGGGGTTGTCTTTGAAGGGGGATTGTCTTTGTAGGGGGATTGTCTTTGAAGGGGGATTGTCTTTGAAGGGGGATTGTCTTTGAAGGGGGATTGTCTTTGAAGGGGGGTTGTCTTTGAAGGGGGATTGTCTTTGTAGGGGGATTGTCTTTGAAGGGGGGTTGTCTTTGGGGGGTTGTCTTTGGGGGGATTGTCTTTGAAGGGGGATTGTCTTTGAAGGGGGGTTGTCTTTGAAGGGGGGTTGTCTTTGAAGGGGGTTGTCTTTGAAGGGGGATTGTCTTTGAAGGGGGATTGTCTTTGAAGGGGGATTGTCTTTGAAGGGGGATTGTCTTTGAAGGGGGGTTGTCTTTGAAGGGGGGTTGTCTTTGAAGGGGGGTTGTCTTTGAAGGGGGGTTGTCTTTGAAGGGGGATTGTCTTTGAAGGGGGATTGTCTTTGAAGGGGGATTGTCTTTGAAGGGGGATTGTCTTTGAAGGGGGGTTGTCTTTGAAGGGGGGTTGTCTTTGAAGGGGGTTGTCTTTGAAGGGGGATTGTCTTTGAAGGGGGGTTGTCTTTGAAGGGGGGTTGTCTTTGAAGGGGGGTTGTCTTTGAAGGGGGATTGTCTTTGAAGGGGGATTATCTTTGAAGGGGGATTGTCTTTGAAGGGGGGTTGTCTTTGAAGGGGGGTTGTCTTTGAAGGGGAAGTTGGTGAGGGGAGGATGTTAGGTACAGTCAACAATAAACAGGTGTTTTAAATGCCTAAGAGACCTTCCACTGCTCAGCTCACACTTAGTGTGTAGACTTCCACCCACGCAACCAGAATGTTAAGACCACAAAGCAAACAAACAAACGAGCCACTTGAAATGAAACAACCATGTAGGCTACAACTTAGATGACCCTTTACCATTTAAAATGGTATACAAAACACCAATATTGAACTTCTGTAGTCAGTAAGTATGATTTTAAATGGTAAAGGGTCATCTAACAGGTTGTGGTCTACATGGGAACAGTCTTGTTTAAAAGGTAGCACTAGTTCTGCAAATGTTGTAACTGACTCCACCTTCTAAAGTAGAGTGTGACCTCCCAAATATGCATCCCACATTACTTTTAATGATAATTTGAACATCGGCGTAGAACAGCTAGGTCCGAAGCTGGACCAATCTTCATCTCTGATAACCGCCATAAGCTCCTACTGGTAAGAACTAAACAAAAAAAAGACATATACACTAAAAAGACCATGTTTTTGCTTTTTAGTTGCACATGCCCAGTAGACAGCCGAATCATGATAGCACTTCTGATAGAGGGGGTGGGCAAGCCTAAGGAAAGAAAAGGGTCTGACGATCACAACTGCTGCCATAGGCCTCCTCGTCTAAGCCTAGACTGCTGTTTCTGGAAACTCACAGCTGATAATGCTGCACAGACACTCTACCTTACCAGGAACCACTCTGAGTCCATTCACTCTTGAGAAAGAAGGCGCTCCAGGGAGGATTTCTTTGCTATAGATGTGTTGTGTAGCCAGTGACTTGCTGTATAAAGTGCTGCATATTTTCCTTACCTCAACAGAGCAGATTCTTATGTCTCACTCTAATGATATAAACTCACTCTAATGATATGAACTCACTCTAATGATATGAACTCACTCTAATGATATGAACTCACTCTAATATGAACTCACTCTAATGATATGAACTCACTCTAATATGAACTCACTCTAATGATATGAACTCACTCTAATATGAACTCACTCTAATGATATGAACTCACTCTAATGATATAAACTTACTCTATTGATATGAACTTACTCTAATATGAACTCACTCTAATGATATGAACTCATCTAATGATATGAACTCACTCTAATATGAACTCACTCTAATGATATGAACTCATCTAATGATATAAACTCACACTAATGATATGAACTCACTCTAATATGAACTCACTCTAATGATATGAACTCACTCTAATGATATAAACTCACTCTAATGATATGAACTCACTCTAATATGAACTCACTCTAATGATATGAACTCACTCTAATGATATAAACTCACTCTAATGATATGAACTCACTCTAATATGAACTCACTCTAATGATATGAACTCATCTAATGATATGAACTCACTCTAATGATATGAACTCATCTAATGATATGAACTCACTCTAATGATATGAACTCACTCTAATGATATGAACTCACTCTAATGATATGAACTCACTCTAATGATATGAACTCACTCTAATGATATGAACTCACTCTAATGTCACTCTAATGATTTGAACTCACTCTAATGATTTGAACTCACTCTAATGATTTGAACTCACTCTAATGATTTGAACTCACTCTAATGATTTGAACCCACTCTAATGATTTGAACTCACTCTAATGATTTGAACTCAATCTAATGATTTGAACTCACTCTAATGATTTGAACTCACTCTAATGATATGAAGTCATTCTAATGATATGAACTGTTATTCTTTAAAATGTCATAGGCACAAATATAATGGTTATAGCAAAGTATTGAATAATTACAAAACACACACATTATTAGAATACACGTCCCTCTGGCCCACCTCTCAGAATACAAGCAGTATTTCCTTACCATATCCCCACTTCCTTTGCCAAGTGCATCACTTATGTACAACAGGTCCATTCACAATACCTTAGTAACAGAAGGCTTGTAATAAATGCATTTACCTTAGTAACAGAAGGCTTGTAATAAATGCATTGCCTTAGTAACAGAAGGCTTGTAATAAATGCATTGCCTTAGTAACAGAAGGCTTGTAATAAATGCATTGCCTTAGTAACAGAAGGCTTGTAATAAATGCATTGCCTTAGTACAGAAGGCTTGTAATAAATGCATTACCTTAGTAGCAGAAGACTTGTAATAAATGATTACCTTAGTAGCAGAAGACTTGTAATAAATGCATTACCTTAGTACAGAAGGCTTGTAATAAATGCATTACCTTAGTAACAGAAGGCTTGTAATAAATGCATTACCTTAGTAACAGAAGGCTTGTAATAAATGCATTGCCTTAGTAACAGAAGGCTTGTAATAAATGCATTGCCTTAGTAACAGAAGGCTTGTAATAAATGCATTGCCTTAGTAACAGAAGGCTTGTAATAAATGCATTGCCTTAGTAACAGAAGGCTTGTAATAAATGCATTGCCTTAGTAACAGAAGGCTTGTAATAAATGCATTACCTTAGTACAGAAGGCTTGTAATAAATGCATTACCTTAGTAGCAGAAGGCTTGTAATAAATGCATTGTCTTAGTAACAGAAGGCTTGTAATAAATGCATTTACCTTAGTAACAGAAGGCTTGTAATAAATGCATTGCCTTAGTAACAGAAGGCTTGTAATAAATGCATTACCTTAGTAACAGAAGGCTTGTAATAAATGCATTGCCTTAGTAACAGAAGGCTTGTAATAAATGCATTGCCTTAGTAACAGAAGGCTTGTAATAAATGCATTACCTTAGTAACAGAAGACTTGTAATAAATGCATTGTCTTAGTAACAGAAGGCTTGTAATAAATGCATTACCTTAGTAACAGAAGGCTTGTAATAAATGCATTGTCTTAGTAACAGAAGGCTTGTAATAAATGCATTACCTTAGTACAGAAGGCTTGTAATAAATGCATTGCCTTAGTAACAGAAGGCTTGTAATAAATGCATTTACCTTAGTAACAGAAGGCTTGTAATAAATGCATTTACCTTAGTAACAGACGGCTTGTAATAAATGCATTTACCTTAGTAACAGAAGGCTTGTAATAAATGCATTTATCTTAGTAACAGAAGGCTTGTAATAAATATATTGCCTTAGTAACAGAATGCTTGTAATAAATGCATTTACCTTAGTAACAGAAGGCTTGTAATAAATGCATTGCCTTAGTAACAGAAGGCTTGTAATAAATGCATTTACCTTAGTAACAGAAGGCTTGTAATAAATGCATTTACCTTAGTAACAGAAGGCTTGTAATAAATGCATTTACCTTAGTAACAGAAGGCTTGTAATAAATGCATTGCCTTAGTAACAGAAGGCTTGTAATAAATGCATTGCCTTAGTAACAGAAGGCTTGTAATAAATGCATTACCTTAGTAGCAGAAGACTTGTAATAAATGCATTACCTTAGTACAGAAGGCTTGTAATAAATGCATTGCCTTAGTAACAGAAGGCTTGTAATAAATGCATTACCTTAGTACAGAAGGCTTGTAATAAATGCATTACCTTAGTAGCAGAAGGCTTGTAACAAATGCATTGCCTTAGTAACAGAAGGCTTGTAATAAATGCATTGCCTTAGTAACAGAAGGCTTGTAATAAATGCATTGCCTTAGTAACAGAAGGCTTGTAATAAATGCATTGCCTTAGTAACAGAAGGCTTGTAATAAATGCATTGCCTTAGTAACAGAAGGCTTGTAATAAATGCATTACCTTAGTACAGAAGGCTTGTAATAAATGCATTACCTTAGTAGCAGAAGGCTTGTAATAAATGCATTGCCTTAGTAACAGAAGGCTTGTAATAAATGCATTGCCTTAGTAACAGAAGGCTTGTAATAAATGCATTGCCTTAGTAACAGAAGGCTTGTAATAAATGCATTGCCTTAGTAACAGAAGGCTTGTAATAAATGCATTGCCTTAGTAACAGAAGGCTTGTAATAAATGCATTACCTTAGTACAGAAGGCCTGTAATAAATGCATTACCTTAGTAACAGAAGGCTTGTAATAAATGCATTACCTTAGTAACAGAAGGCTTGTAATAAATGCATTTACCTTAGTAACAGAAGGCTTGTAATAAATGCATTACCTTAGTACAGAAGGCTTGTAATAAATACATTACCTTAGTAGCAGAAGGCTTGTAATAAATGCATTGCCTTAGTAACAGAAGGCTTGTAATAAATGCATTGCCTTAGTAACAGAAGGCTTGTAATAAATGCATTGCCTTAGTAACAGACTGCTTGTAATAAATGCATTGCCTTAGTAACAGAAGGCTTGTAAGGCGGTTTCCCTGCTACATAATTCCTCCCAAATGTAAGATTAATGGATTTTCAAATTGTTGTAAGATTGCAATTAGGTCTAAGGAAAATTAACTTAAAAAAATTGCATGTAGAATAGCATAAATTATTTGGCTAATGTCTGCAAAAAGCATTCTACGCTGATGCTGTCCAGCAAAAATGTTAATTATGTCATCCAAGTTCAGCTCCATCCCATACTTGATGTGCGTGAGAGCTAGCCCTGTCATTCTCTCTTGTCCCATGGTAGAGCGGAGGTACGTTTTGAGGCGACGAAGAACACTGATACTGCGCTCACACTCACTACTTGTCACAGGCAATGTACAAATTAGCGGCAGAAGTATATGAATGTTTGTAAACATGGACTATTAGTATGTTCAAGTGACTTTGAAGGTGTGTCTGGAAGTCTGCTTTTTTCACCTAACTCCCATTTGCACTTCCACATATGCAACTCTTGTGGTAGAGTTGAAGGACTAGGGAGATCATCATGATAGTGTTCTATGAGCTCCTCCTCCAGTGATGAATCTGCCTCCTGGACAGATCGAACAATGCTTAGAGCCATAATTGCTTTATTGTTGTACATCAGAGAATGTGTTGTTCAGATGAGAAATCATGTCATCAAAAAAAGGAATTGTTATTGCTCTTCTAAAGTACTCCTCAGGAGTGTTTGAAGGCACATTTTCCCTATTCGTCTGGTTGGAACATCTCCGTGGAAGAGAAGGTGGCAATGCATTGATTTTACCACCAAGTGACACGACTGAGTCATACAACTTTTTATAGTAATTGTCAATATTACTATGCACTTCACTCAAGGCTTCCTTGAATGTAACAATTTCATTGTAAGCACAACAGATATCCTTGGATTGCCCTTGCAAGAGAAATGGTTAGGCCTTTAATGAAACCTAACCCAGACCATGTTACTACTAAAGACATCAAAAACTGAAACTGAGTAATTGAGATCAATAGTGCTGATGCTTTCTTGGACAACTCAGCGCTCCAGCCATGTGCTGTGCTAATGACTTCAAGGGTGCTAATTAATACTGGCAACATATCTCTGAAAACTTCAAAAGCCTCTATTCGAGCTACCCAGCGTGTTTTACATAAGTTCATGAGTTTTGTTTTACTAGTGGTTCCAACTGGTAAATTTTCAATATGCTCTTGTAGCTCTTGTTGCCGTTTTGGGGTGTAGTTGAAGAAGAGGCAGATTTCCTCCATAACTCCATACATGTTCCGAATTGCCTGTATGCTACAGGCAGCAACTACACACAGGTTCAGTACATGTGATACACAATGGACGTATAATGCCTTAGGATAATCATGTTGAATGATGGCTGCAGCCCCTCTGTACTTACCAGACATGTTGCCTGCCCATCATATCCTTGTCCTCGAAGGTCGTAGAGGTCAAGTGTAAGCTTTTCCAGAGTGAATTTGATCTTGTCAGCTATTGCTTGTCCAGAGGTACCGGTATCACAAAGCACAAACTCTAAGAACTCTTCTCGACTCATACCAGATTGGTCTACAAATCTTATGATTAGAGGTAGTTGTTCTTTGTTAGCTACATCCGTTCCCTCATCAGCACAAAATGTGAAAAATTTTGTGGCTTTGATTTCTTGGGTTAGTTTTTGTTGACTCCATTTCCCACAACAGCAATTAGATCGTTTTGAATTTTAGGAGAACGACACTGTGCATTTTTTCGTCCAGTGGAAAAATGATCCTTCAACACTTTGCCTCCTGACTCAATTCGAATTTGAAGAAGTGCTTGAAACCTTCCTGGGTTGATAGCAAACTGAGAGGAACTAACAGGACTTATAGCTTCACAACTGCCTCTAAGAGATCATTATATTCTGTTTACCACAAATTATAATTGCTTTTAGAACTGATTTTAAGATGGCTCTATTTTTTTTGGATTGTAATAGAGGCTTGGTTTTGCAGTTGTTGCTGAATGGACAAGTGACCACATTCCATTTGACCCATGAATCCCATAGAATCATCCATTGCCATTTTATGTGTGAGCTGTAAGTTATGCTCTTTAAGATTTATCTTGGCTCGAGTGAAGCAAGTCATAGGTTGTGAGAACAGCTGAGCAAGCAAGGAGCGGTTCTTGTCTAAAAGAAAGCAGTTTATGCAAAACCCACCATTTAAGGTCTGACTGTATGATAACCAAGAATACTGCTTTATCCAGGTATGCTGAAATGACCTAGATTTATTATATTCTTCCTTGGTAGGACATTTGTAACTTGCAGTAGGGCGGAAAGAATATTTAAGTATCCAGATTCGTTGCTGATCACTGAGTTTGTGAACATCACATGATGTATACAAACCTAGATCTGTACAGTTCTCAGATGGAGAGGGAGAGAGTGAGGCTGCTATTGACACTTGCTTAGACTGGACACTTCCTGAAGAAGATGACAGTCTGGGAGATTGACAGTTGCTTTCATCTGCTTGAAATTAATGTATGCAGAGTCTTTTGACATCTGTTTGAAATTAATGATATAACAATTAGTGTATTTTGAGGACTAAATTACCATGGCTCTCTTGACATCCAGAATGAGTTGGCAGAGAAGACTGGTCCTCCTGAGACAAGTCTGTTGTTACAAAGGCAGGTAACTAAAACAATCCAGTCACAGCACTTATAATTGTCTCTGCTATTATCAAACATAATATACCCGTACCAGATCACTGCTGTCCACTTTCTTTTCTTTAAACCAAAGTTCAGCAAGGATGGTTGCTCTCTCTTATTCATGATTCAATTCTTCATGATTCAAGATGGCAGGCAAATTGAGCATGTGCTTCTTGTAGTGCAAATTATGATCTACTTCATTCATTAGCATATGATCACTGTGGTAAAAAAAATGGTGTACATGCTAATTAGTTTGCTGGGCATTGCTGTGAGCACCAGGTAGCTCCTAGTATGAAGGGGAGGAGTGTATGGGGGAGGGAGGGGGGTTCTGGGCAACAGGAAACACCCCTGGGTATGGGTCTGCCAAGAATATACCTCCCCTCTGTCCGGCCCAATCACAACCTATACTAGAATAAACATCATCTCTACCTGGCCCTACCCCACCCCATACTAGAATATACTAGTGGAGACAGCATCCTTCCCCCCCCCCCCCCCCCCCCCCCCCCCTTTTGTGTGTGTTTACATAGAGAATTAGAATAATATTTTCCAAACAGATTCCAACTTATCAATCATGAACATAGTGTAAGCACAGTATTTATGCATGATCACAGTAATATGAACACACCCCTCCACATATTCTTATGGTGCAGTATGTATGCATGCATCCCCCTCCACATATTGTTATGGTGCAGTATGTATGCATGTATCCCCCTCCACATATTGTTATGGTGCAGTATGTATGCATGTATCCCCCTCCACATATTGTTATGGTGCAGTATGTATGCATGTATCCCCCTCCACATATTCTTATGGTGCAGTATGTATGCATGTATACCCCTCCACATATTGTTATGGTGCAGTATGTATGCATGTATCCCCCTCCACATATTGTTATGGTGCAGTATGTATGCATGTATCCCCCTCCACATATTGTTATGGTGCAGTATGTATGCATATATCACACCAAGAATATGAACACACCTCAACATATTGTTATGGTGCAATATGCATGTATGTATCACAATAATAATAATACATTTTCAATTATTTCTTTCAATGTTGCTGATAAGAGCTGTAAAATCATCTCATTGAGATCTGGTGTAATGCAGGCATCATCAAATGAAAGGACACCAAATCCCTTTCACCAACTGTCTCTTCCGTTTACCTTGACCGCAAATATATACTTTCCATCCAAGAACTGCTTCATTGCACCTTAAAGGCTAATTTTGATAGAGCTCTTGAGATTGCTTCTTGCAGTCATACAGCTTTCTTGCAATCATGGAAAGACACACAATCGAGACAGCAGACCAATAACACTACTTGTGCTGCATTGTAGGCATATGACCTGACCAATCAAACCACGTGTCAAAATTGCAACAGATTAATAAAAACCCAGCTCAACAAAGATGCCGTCCCCTACCCTTTACGCGCATGTGATGTCAGGCTTGTGAAACTAGACAGTATGATCATGTGAAACTGACCATTTACCGATTCATAGTGCACACTGAAAATCAATAAAGGGTTTAATAATATAAGGTCGCATGAGTATTACACTGTTTCGAGTTCGAAAGTCTGGCATGGCACTTCAATAAACGAATGCGTGACGATGTAGACCAATTATATGCGTGACGATGTATCACGGGTAGTTAATAAAACAATAATATGCATGATGGTATCAGGGTAGTATATTTATGGTGAAGGACAATTATCAAATCAATGCATGGTTAATAATGTAAAACTGCTTTTAAGGGTCAGGCATAAGAAAGATTCTTTCACAGTGACAGCAGAAGGTACATAAAAAAAATCAAAAAAATTGTCTACCAAATTCCTGAAAGATAAACCAATTCAGATATTGTCAACAAGAGTATCATCTAGCTAGCATGTATACCAAATTCTGTTCACTTTAGGAAGTACATTTGTTAGATTAGTTGACTAACATTTCTCATCTCATCCCGATGTTATCATCACTTCAATCAGGATAATGCAAAGCAATTATGAGGAAAAAAAGTTGATTTACTACTGACACTGAATTTTTCAAAACAGAGCACTGTATGTTGTGCCATTCCAGAGATTTCTAAATGATATTCAAGTGCATCTCTTCCAGGCCCATACTCATGATTTCTCAATAAGTAGTTCTTTTTTGTAAATATTGCAAGTAAACGAATGCAAGATACTGATTGGGGAGCTTAGTTGCTATATACTGTTAAAGTGAAGTAAACAAACAAACAAAAATCAATTCTGTATATAATATGCCAAAAAAAAAAAAAAAAAAAAAGGCTCACATCTCAGTTAAAACCCATTTCAGATACTTATACAGGGGATGAGTCACCACTTTCGAAGTGGGGGGGGGGGGGGGGGGGGGGGAGGGGGACATAAGACTAAATAAACTTACTTGTCTTTTTGCTATTGTAAAGTCTGGCTTGGATCAAACATCAAAGTGCAGCAGGGCAGCAATGTATGCTTGGTTCAAAATGCAGCAGCTGTATGCTTTCAGAATTACATCATGTGTATTGTAATCTGGCTGGTAGTGTACACTGAAGTGTTTATGATTTTATTAAACCATAGAACATGGGTGCTAATAAGGTATTTTTAATTAAGTTGCTAAATAATTTCATGGAATGAATATTCATTGCTATCCTAAGTGGCTCCCCATGTCAAAAAGTGGAGGGGCTCAAGCCCCCTGCCCCCGTTTCTGCCACTGTTATATACATCGCAAATACGGCCCTTCAACCACTTGCCCTTCATCCAACTCCTCAGTTACATGACTTGTATGCACGTATATAATAATGCATCTAAACCAAAAGAGAAATTGTTTCACTTGATCAAAGCTTTAAAACTTGTAGAATAACCTTGATATAGATTAGTTCAAAGTTTTCTGCCTGTCATTCCTTTTCTGTCTTTTTCAACTTCTCTTTCCGAATAAATCATTATAAATGCCCACTGTCTGTGCCATCTAGCCAGTATACGGGAAGTTCCACAAGGAAAACAAAGAAGTTCTGATTTCCGCGGGAAATGGAGAAACCTATTACTTCGCCAGATCTCAGTGCTGCAGAATCCGGATTTTTCCACTTTATGTGTGGATGGATTAAAGGGGGGTTTGGATGAACCCTTGAACCTCCCCCCCCCCCCCTTTGTTGGTTACGGACTTGCCTTGTGTGCATGACAAAACTTTAGTGATGGTCTGAGTTGCTTGCCTTGTGTGCATGACAAAACTTTAGTGATGGTCTGAGTTGCTTTTCTGATTTTTTTTCTTGTTGTTATGGCAAGAGAAAACAGAGAAACACAACCTCTGCACCTTGCACCAGTATGTATATCATGTTATACTTCAGTGATAATATAACATCAACAGCATGCAAGTATCCACACTGACACCGCGGTCCAACAATTCTTCACTATCCTCAGCTCTTCAAATGGTCCACATCAACTTGTCAGATAGGAATGGTAGACCACTATATTTTTTCATTGGAAAAAAAAATAAAAATAGGCACATAAGTATTGAATGGCTCAAATTAAAAACAACAACAGCATCATAGTTACCCCCCACCCTTTTAAAAAGCTCTGATTTTATTTTTGTCTCTATTATTACTATTTATGTTTTTTTTTACTTCAATGTATATATCCCAAAAGAAGTGATGTAGAGCATGAGGAATGTTATGTCAACTAATCTTACAAACAAGTTGCCTGACCGCAGTTGAGTGCCCTATAGTTATGTATGCTACTTTTATAGGAATTCTCTGAGTTGGTTTACTCTCCTTACCTATCAAAAGAGAAGACAGTCGGCCTCCTTGACTATTTGCCGCTTCATTACCATCCCACTCTCATAAACACTCTTTAGAACAATTCAAGTACAAATATTTCTATAATTATATTTAAACTAGCGGAAGTACCCGGCTTTGCCCGGGGAATACCTAGGACAATAAAATATAAATGTGCTAAAATCGCTCACTATGAAAGAAAAACAAATGCCAGTTATCGCTCACCATGAAAGAAAAGCCGGAGAAATGCCAATTATCACTCACCGGATCAATCAATAAAATAGTCGGAATTCCGCTAATTAGCGGACAACTCTCATCCGCGGTCTCAAACAAAGAATTCGTCGTAGCGACAACGTGCACGCCAGAGCTTGTTTCCGGTTAAGATGCGTCGTAGCGACTACGTGCACGACAGAGCTTGTTTCCGGTTAAGTTTCGGTTTCGTATACGCTCTAACTAAAAAAATAACAGGTTTTTCCTTAAATTAAACTTTTAATCATTTAAAACCAGGCTAAAACATCCGCAGGAACCTGTTGATTCCAAATATGCCATTGGTTTTGCTCGGAGATCAACCATTGACAACTGATGCGTGGACAGACAGACAGACAGACATCTTTGCTCTCTCTATATAGATTATAGATATATTTTTATGCATATAGCTACCACATCAGCGACTGCCTAGAGCTAGGACCAAGAACAAATACGGTTGAGTGTCATATTTATTACAGATATATTTGGACAGTAATCTAAATATTCTGGTGACAGGTCAATAAGTATTTCCAATGTGCCAGTCATGCCAAAAGTCGCCAGGATTTAAAAAATTGGTTGATCCACAATCATCTCCACCTAACATTTATTAATGATGCAGATCCCTAACAGTTGCCCTTAAAATGGTTAAATGAGCAGTATACACGTTGTAGGATGAACACACATACAAAAAAAAATCGCTTTTTTTTTGGAAATAATTGGATCTATTCCCCCCCCCCCCCATGTATTGTTATTATAACTGTTTTGACCCCAATCTTAAAATGGTAGATGCCATAAACACACACAAAAAAAAGATTATTATCTCAGCAAAAACCTGCTCTGGCAACATTTAATAGTATCGTAAACAGCCAATTTTGGCATTATTGTTATTATTGTTATGCGTATCATTATTATAACACATCACAACAAGGCACACAAATAAATAAATAAATAAAAAACAAACAAACAATAAACAAAAAAACAAATAAATAATTTAAATAAATAGTAGGTGAGATATATAGGTAAAATTAAATAAGATTATTAGTCACATGTAAATGGTATTATTAGCAGATCATTGTATGTTGGAAAAGCTAATGAGTGGATGTTCTACTGATCTAAGTGCCATATTACTCGTTCCACAGGGGCATTCCAATGCTATTGTCATGTAGTCCATCCTGTGATTGTCACCACCAATGCTAATCAAGTAGACATGGCATCACAAAATAGCCAAGAAGCAATAATTCCCATACGACCACCACCAGAAGTCGACTTCACTAGTGTCCCCATACGACCACCACCAGGAGTCGACTTCACTAGTGACCCCATACAACCACCACCAGGAGTCGACTTCACTAGTGACCCCATACAACCACCACCAGGAGTCGACTTCACTAGTGACCCCCATACGACCACCACCAGGAGTCGACTTCACTAGTGACCCCATACGACCACCACCAGGAGTCGACTTCACTAGTGACCCCATACAACCACCACCAGGAGTCGACTTCACTAGTGACCCCCATACGACCACCACCAGGAGTCGACTTCACTAGTGACCCCATACGACCACCACCAGGAGTCGACTTCACTAGTGACCCCATACAACCACCACCAGGAGTCGACTTCACTAGTGACCCCATACGACCACCACCAGGAGTCGACTTTACTAGTGACCCCATACGACCACCACCAGGAGTCGACTTCACTAGTGACCCCATACAACCACCACCAGGAGTCGACTTCACTAGTGACCCCCATATGACCACCACCAGGAGTCGACTTCACTAGTGACCCCATACAACCACCACCAGGAGTCGACTTTACTAGTGACTCCATACAACCACCACCAGGAGTCGACTTCACTAGTGACCCCCATACGACCACCACCAGGAGTCGACTTCACTAGTGACCCCCATACGACCACCACCAGGAGTCTATATAACCATAGTGACCCCCATATGACCACCACTAGAAGTCAACTTCACCCTAGTTACCCTCATATGACCACTACCAGGATTTTACCACACCCATGTGACCCCCATACGACCATCACCAGGAGTCTACTTCACACTAGTCAGCCCCATATGACCACCACCAAGAGTCTACTTTACCTAGTGATCCCCATGCAACCTCCACCAGGGGAGTCTACTTTACCCTAGTGACCCCATACAACTACCACCAGGAGAAGTCTACTTCATCCTAGTTACCTTCATATGACCCAATATGACCACTACCAAGTAAAGTCTACTTCATTCTAGTTACCTTCATATGACCCCATATGACCACAATCAGGAGGGGTCAATTTCACCTTAATGATTCCCATGCAACCACTACCAGGAGGGGTCTATTTTACCCTAGTGATCCCCAAACGACCACCACCAGTGGTGTCTGCTTCACCCTAGTGACCTCCATGTGCCACTACCAGAAGCGGTATACTTCACCTGTCACCCCACACAATCATTACCAGGAGGAATCTACTTCTTTCAACCAAGTGCCTATCATATGACCGCCAGAGCCTACTTCGTCCAAGTGACCACTGTTCTATCTTCCTACCTACTAATTCTACCTTAGCCTAAGCTAAAACGATCTCACTGGTCGAGTTTAAAAAAATTAATTCAGATTGGTAGGCAAGACAGACATAATCAATCTAAGTCAAGTCCAACAACTGGGTAAGTAGAAATCAAAAACATTCTCTCTTGTCCAGTTCAGTGCCTTTAAATAGGCTGCTGAAGCAGACTAACATCAGGTACCAAATATGGTAAAATGCAAAAGTTAATAACTATTATAACAGCCAACCAGATGCAGCCACATTCATAGCCAATCCGATTGTCCCACATAAATCTAGCTAGCTATCTACCTAGTAGTCTAACACCCCAGAGTGTCTATTTAGTTCATCAACACTTGGTTAATTCCTCTTTGGTGTGCCATCTTGTCTCGCTCTTGGTAGACAGTTAGGCCTGGGCCTAACAACCACCAGATGACCTCCATTGACCACCGCCAGGAGGGGTCTACTTCACCCAAGTTACTCCATACAACTATCACCGGATGACTCTACTTCACATATGGCCAACACCTGGAAGAGTCTACTTTATCTAGACATCCTATCACCAGGAGGAGTCTACTTCATCCTAGTGACCTCAGAGGAGGAACAGCAAGCTCAATACAATTAGAACACATCATCGAAATCTTACTTAGATTATATTATGAAAAAATCACCATACTTTTTTTCGTACCTCTGTGCTGGTAATTCTAGTATCATATTGTTGCTTATTCTGTGTGCTTTCAAATAATATGTTGAACGTGTCTATAGGCACATTTTCTTAGATGATACATGCACCAATATCAAGGTCACTAAAAATCTACGCACAAAAGTTCCACAGTCATAACTCACATAATTATACATGGAAAACTAAACACCAAAATTAGTGCGTAGCTTCTCTAAGCTCTTTGCTGTGATATGTACATATCAGATTCACGAGATGTTGGGGTGTTGAAAAGTTATATGGCAACATATTTGGGCACAATTCAACAACTCAACTGCTTGTGAATCTGTTGTGGTTACATCACAGCCAAGGGATTAGGGAAGTCACACTACAATTTTGGTGTTTTAGTTATGTATGCATGTGCTATGACTGTGGAACTTTGTGTGTGCAGATTTTTTTAGTGACTTGATCTTGTTGCATGTATCTTCAAGGAAAATGTACCGCTGTAGACATCCAATATATCATTTGAAAGCATGAAGAATAAGCAACAATATGGCACTAAAATTAACTGAAAAGAGGCAAGAAAAAAGTTATGTGATTTTAAAAAATGATACAACTTAGAGTGGTTTTGACCTATAGTCTCCCCTAGGTGCCTTAGGATATGATAATCTTACAACTATACAAATCTTAGTATGATCCATCATACTTTATGATATCAATAACTAATCTCAGTAAGATTTTAGTAAGACCCTTCTTAAAGTAAGATAGCTAGCTCTTATTTTACATATTTTTTTTAAAGATTTTCAGATCTTATATAAAATCTTAAGTAAGGTTTTGTTGCAGGGAAGCAACCCCTAGATGAATGTAGCAGGTGACTGGACTGGATATGAAATGTAAGAAGTCTTGGTTGCAGGGCTGGGGAGGTGATATTAGTAGGATAGCACGGAGAAGCTCTACATAGACATAGCTAGAGAAACTCAGATAAAGACCAGATTCTATTCTCGGACACAAAAGGAGGTAATAATATTCCACAGCAAACAAATTCCTCATAATTACATAATTCATGAACATGAAGAAGATATGAATATATTTAGTTTGGTCTAAAAATACGACTTATTCTCCTGTAAATATGTTATGCACTCGAGTGGAGAGTTATAGTATAGTAAGCTTTTACACCACACGCCCACCAAGGAATTCCTAGCACTGTAGTAACAAAATTGAATACCAAGCTAGACCACCAATATTGGCTTGCCGGTGAGACTATAATAAGGTTAAAACAAAGCTAAGCTATAAAAGCGCTTGATATATTCCAGTCCTGCAGTTTGTGTCCAAAAATATTCCGATGAAATGGTGACTAATCACAGTCACCCTATATACAAGTCAAACTTTTACTGTGTGTGTATAACAACATCCTGTCCAAGACGAGTTGTTGTTCTCCTGGTTTGGTGTGTTTTTGTTACCATGACTGTTGTCATTCCAAGGAACAAACAAGTTGCTTGGGCCAAGCTTTACTAGAATAAGTAGAGGGAATGCTGCACTTGACCCCTTACACCTAAATGGAAAAAGAAGAGACACGGAAATCAAGTGACGTGATATAGTGTCCTCGTGGAAGCCTTTTAGATCTATATATAATATATGTACACATGATATAATATTATTATAGCGATAACTGTTTGGGATACCATTACATTGTGCTTTTGGTGTTTTTGTTGTAGTAAGAGAAGAGGATTAAGGGGAGAGAAATGTGATGGAGGTAAGAGGGAAATGAGAAAGAGGGAGCAACAACTAGCAAATAACTCTCGCTCAGTGATGACCCGATTTCACTAATGTTGTCTGGTCCAATCACATAATTTAGTAATTATATGCTTTTGTTCCTAGTGGCAATCATGTCCTGTCTCATTGTGTGATACAGAAGGAGAACAAAGTAGATTCCAAATGGTAATAGCAAAAGACACCACACCCGACAATCAACTCAGCAAACCCAATCCAGTCAACAGCTACTCAAGAAATAAAAATAGGTTGTCCTTTCTATTCTTAGACATCACCATATATAGTCCAAATCCAAACTACAACATAACAAGTAATGCTTGCAACTTCACAAAACATGTTTACTGACACCAATTAACACTACTAACCACTCACAAGTTCACAATAAGCTAGTCCACCACACTTTGTGCTATTATACTTATATTATTTAATTTTCAGGTTAGTGATATGTATTTTCCCTTCACATCATATGGCATCACAATGGTCTCCTTTTTAGGATCTGGGAGCCATTATTTCGAAACCAATTAGCTAGATATAGATGATTTAATTGGCAGTATGGTGGCAAAATTCATTGATATTTTGTATTATGAAGTTTAAATAATACTTGCATGTCTTTGGGGGGGGGGGGGGGGGGGGAGGTCTAGATGGCACCATATTTAAGTGTGCTAAATTAGAGGATTTAGATTCCCAAATTACAATATATTTGAAAATTGAATCTCCCAAACCAAATATATGGAAGTTGAAGTCATCAGGACACAACTTATAGACTCAACCAGTAATCACTAACATTTGTCACAATATATTCATCTAAGTTATCCCGACCCAGTAAATAGAGTTCAAAACAAAGTATGATGATTTCCTGACCCAAATCTGAAAGTGATAAACACAGCTCAGTAACATAGGATGATCATAAACTAGTAATGACGTTCAAACGTTGAAGGCAAGCAAATATTGCTAAGCTGACAAATAGTGCAATGCCAATATCCTGGCCATCTGTGAGACAGAAATGCTTGTTTAGTAATATGGCTGAGAATAAATTGCTTTGACTTGTGTAAGAGTAGCTACTTTACTTACATGAAAAACACAACACTTGAGTGATGTCATAAGGCAGTATCTATAGACAGATTTTTCAAATTTTTTTTTTATTGTTCTTGATATTTTCCTATCTATAACTACTTCCCAGGTTAAAACATAGTCATTGCTCTGGCCATAACTTAGAAAGGACAAGCTGAAGAGCTAACCTGTACCGATTTGTGATATGATTTGTACACGTCTTCTTTAAGATATGTTCCTTACAGATTTGCAACTCGTGTAAGTGGTTGGATTGTATGGGGAAGTTCCAATTAATTAATGTTTTTATTGTATTCCTTACAGGTGCAAGATCAAACTCCCTGATACCTTAAAACAATGGGATGACAAATTCTGTTATGGAAATGAGCATGTGGAAATAAGTTGGTTTCTTATGAGTAATTGAAAACTGCTTTCCTTGAAGTTGAGAAGAGCACCACATTATTAGTGCAATCCTCAGGCAGTTGCTTCTGCAGAAAAGGTCAGATAACTAAGTGAAGACCATGCAGAAGCTGACAACAATATGTTCAAGAGATAGGAACAAGTGATAGTTATATATTCCTTACCAGTGCAAGATTGAACAACCTGCTACCCGACAAAGTAAAGGGATTAAAAATTCTGAAATGAAAATGCACATGTGGAATTAGTTCTGTTAGAAGCCGCTTTCCATGAAGATAAGTACCACATTAAGAGAAGTCATCAGGCAGTACTTTCTGCAGAAATTATCAGAGAACAAAGTTTCCAGTCCGCATACCCACTGAGGGATCGTTTCGCTTGCCAATTAGAAATGAGGCTAAAGCATCAAAGGCGAACAAATACCGCCATGTCAGCAAATACTGTTATGCCAATGTCCCTGACCAGTTGTGTGAGAGAAATGCACATTTGGAAATATGGCCGGGAGTATTGTTTTGACTGTGCTAGAGTAACTACTTTACCTGCATGAAAAAACACGACGAGTGATGTCATAAGGAGAGTGATGTCATAAGGGAGTGCTGTTGTCAAAATTGTCAAGATGATTGTTTTATCGTTATAAATATTTTCCAAGCCTTAACTACAGCCCAGGCTAAAAATAGCCATTGCTCTGGCCATACTTGAGTAAGGACAAGTTGAAGAGCTAAACCTGCTGATTTGTGATGTGATTTGTGGATACCTTCTTTATGATTGCAAGTTGTGATGCAGTTGAGAATTATATGTTCCTTAGAGATTCACAACTGGTAGTAATTAGGAAAGTAGACATGAATTGCATATCTTTACTGGTACGGTGCAAGATAGAACCTGATACCTACAACATAAGGGGGTGACTAAATTCATAAACGTAAATGTGCATGTGGAAGTAAGTTGTTTTGTTAAGAATTCTTGGAAACTCTTTCCATGAAGATGAGAAGAGCAACATATTAAGAGTGATCAGTGAACTATGGGAAGACCATGCAGAAGGTGACAAGAACTTTTTCAAAAGATAGTTTGCACTTTTGACTGTTTTTAATTTCAGTATGCTCAATATCATTAGTACAACTATTTACTATGTTTATCAGTTATACTTCTATACATGCAAAACTATCCAGTTATCTACTCACTGTCAGTGAAAGAGAGTGGATGTAAACATGCACAGAACTGTGTTGACCTTAGCATGATTGAAAATAGCTCCTACCATCTGGACTTCCATCACATCCAATGCCAGAGTATTTTGTTGAATTGAGTAGTTTAGTCAGAATGAAACTTCTGTGACCTTTACCGAACAGAAACACATTATGCATTATTCATGTTCACTTGGCAAGACAGCTCTCATGGTGTGCTATGAACAATACATGCATTATTCATGTACACTTGACGAGACAGCTCTCATATTTGCTATAAGCAATCATGCATTATTCATGTATACTTGGCCGCAAGTATTTCTTCATCTTAGACGAATCTAGCATATCTATTGCGGGTTTTCCAAGACAAACATTTCCTTTTTTTTATGTAAAGTCAGTACAATCTTTTGTGCACTCTGCGGGTTATGAACGTACGGCACGTATTATAAACCACATACGGGCATGCACGGAAATAAGAAGTTTTCAATCCACCTAGAGTTCGCTTCGCTCGCCAACTAGTGATGACATTCAAACGTCGAAGGCGAGCGAATACTGCTTTGCTAGTAAATACTGCTATTCCAATGTTCCTGAACAAAAACACTAAGAGTATTGTCATTTGGTAGTATTTGTAGTCAGAATTGTCATAATATTGTTCTAGATATTTTCCTAGCCTTACTGCCCTGGCTAAAAACATAGCAATTGCTCTGGCCATAACCTTAGTGAGGACAAAGGGCTAACCCAGTACCAATTTGATTTGTAGATGTCATCTTTATGATTGTAAGATGTGATGCAGTTGAGAATTATATGTTCCTTGGCGATTCACAACTGGTGTAAGTGGTTGGATTGTAATATGGGGGGAGTAGCCATGAATTACAGTGAAACCTCCCTTATCCGGGCAGTGTGGGACCAAGGGGTGCCCGTATCTCAGAAATTGCCCGTAACTTAGATTTTTTTTAAAAGTACAGTACAGTGTACTATACATGTATATTTATTCAACATTCATTGTTTTATGAAGTAAGATGATATGGTGTTCTGTTTCAGGTTCTCTCCTCGTTTCCTAGCAGCGATATCCCTCCACTTCTTCACAAGAAGCAAATGAACAGGATCGATATCAGTCTGAGCTTCTAGCCACTCCAATGCCATGTTAAATGCTTCACAAGCCTTTGAATTTGACACTGAACTTGAATCCAATTCATCATCCTCAGACGAAGAATCGATAGTTTTTTCACCATTGATCTCGCTCACAATTTCATTGTCAGTCATCAGCTGATACCCAGGGTCTTCTGAGTCTTCTTCAAGCCAGTCTTCTGGAGTTTTCCAGTTTTGATCACCTGGAGTATAGCCCAACTGTTGAAAAAGATCTCTAAATTCCATCACATCTCCAACATCTCCATCAGAAAGCAAACGAGGACTTGTAGCTACACTACCAGCTGTACCACCAGAGGAGCCACCAGTTGCAACATCACAACCACCAGCTGAAGTATCTTCTGCTCTACTAGAAGAGTCATCAGCCATACCTCCACAAGAACCTCCAACTTGACCATAAGTAGAGCCAGCAACTGCACCACCAGAAGAGCCATTGACTGCAACATTAGAACAACCCACCTCAGAAGAAAGAAGCAGCTTATTCCATCCTTTCACTAAGCCATCAGATGTTCCTTCCTCCCATGCTTGGGAATACCAGTACACAGCATCCTTGATGGTTAGCTTCTTTAAGATTTTAGAAACAGTCAGTGATGACATGTCATTCTCAAGAATGAGATGACGTAAAATGTACTTTTTATATCGCCTCTTCATTGCTTCCAGAATTCCCTGATCCATGGTTGAATAATTGAGGTTGTATTAGGAGGTTAAAACATAGTGTTAACTCTTCCATCCTTGGACTGTAAAATCTCTACTGAAGGATGGGCAGGTGCATTATCAAGAAGTAATAATATTTTGCATTCAATGATATTGTCTTGATAAAATTTCTTTGCATACAGCACAAACCGATCATGAAACCATGATTCAAACAATGTTGAATCTGTCCAAGCCTTTTTCTGCAAATAATAATGTACAGGGAGGGAGTTCATGTCCATATGCTTGAAGCAACGAGGTTTTGCACTTGTGTGTATAAACATTAAAGGCAACCTGCATGTCCCAGCAGCATTAGAACAGGCTAATAAGGTAACTCGCTCTTTTGATTTTTGAAATTTGTAGCCTCCCTTTATCCACAGTGTATGAGAGTTTTTGATGGCAAAAGTAGCCACCATAACCCAGTCTCATCTGCATTAAACACTTGGTTTCATGTGTACCCTTCACTTCCATCTTACGAAGCAGTTTACTTCGGAAAGTAAAAACAGCTGAAGCATCAGCTGACAGGGTTTCTCCTTGGAGGGATATCCCTCTCACTCCATGTTTACATGAGAATTTATGTAACCAACCAGAGCTACCGTTGAATGAAACTGTATCTTTGTCTGGATAGAGAATTTGGAACATTTGCAATGCTTTCTCTTGCAGAAGTGGTCCAGATACAGGGCCACCCTTCGACGTTTGCTGAATAAACCAGGTGTAAACTGCTTTGTCCAACTTCTCAAAGTTAGCTTCTTTTACAATACACCTCTTCTTTGCAAATGACGGGTTGTCGCTGGCTGAAACATGACGCTCGATCTTCTCTCGTGCCTTCTATACATCGGCAACTGTGGATTTCGGAATGTCAAACAAACTGGAGACAAACCTTTGTAACTTTACCTTTTTAAGCTGACTAATAATCTCGAGCTTCTTCTTTAAAGTTACAACCCTACGACAACGCTTTTTACCCACACTCTTCTCCGACATCGTGAAAGACAGCTGCTGTCCGTCGTGCGGTCCAATGCGCAATAATAAAAATGCGCCCCATTTTGCGCATGCACACACTATAAAACCGTCGCAACTTACCGCCCGGTTGAGGGAGGTGCCCGTATTTTGGGAGTCCGGATAAGGGAGGTTTTACTGTATTTTTTTTACTGTATTCCTTACATGTGCAAGATTGAACAACCTACCTTACAACATAATGGAGTGACAAATTCTGAAATGGAAATGTTCATGTGGAAATAAGTTAGGGGAAGTTTGGTGGCTCTCAATATATATTAAAAAAAAACTAGCATATTTTTTTTAAGGTACATGGTGGCTTTTGATTTATTTTGTCCCCCCCCTTCACTTACATACACTATGCATTTCTCTGGTGGAAAAAGCATTAAAGTAAAAATCACTGACTACTATCTCTGGTTCATCCAACATAATAGGGTTAGCTATATAAAATGACTTGTGCCATTTCTGTCTCTTGTCTCTTAATCTGATTTGGTTCTTAACAGTCTGGATTGGACTCGAATGTTAACCACCCCCCCTCCCCCCTGCTGCCTCCCCACCTGAAAAAAAATGGCTATCTCTTTTCTGGCTATGGGAAATCAGAATGGTTTTTGTAATATCTGCTTGGTCTGGAATGCCTCAGAACTGATCTCTGCAATTGATCTCGAGTGTAAAATTCAAAAATTTCCAGGAGGATCCTTCCTCCAGCCTCATCCTCATGTGATTGCATTTATGCACAATGAATTCTGGATTTTTGGAGACTCAACTTGGCAATACTGTAATGGTTATCACTGTTGCAGGTTCCTATGTATATCTGACTAAACTCAGCGACTGAGGGCCAGGCAGAGCTGCCAGATAAAGTTTTAGTGCTAATTAGCTATTGACAGTCATTCAGTATCAAAGTCAACTCTGCTTGGGCACATGTAATGTGAGTGCAGTTTCGCAAAATGGGCATGGCCAGGCAGAAATGTCCATGCTCATGCAGAGATACTCCCTTCAATTCTTCTTCTCCACTCTTGCCTCAATGATTAAAAATTCCCCCTACTGTTATGGTTGAATAGGTAGATACTTTGGTATGGGATACCTACAAAACTGTGCCAGAGTGAGGAATTCCACTTGCATGAGACTATTGTGTGACAAAGGATGAGGCAGCATTCTGAGTAAAGTAAGCCGTGGCACTTCCTCCTGAATGAAGTTTTTATGAAGTATGTGGCAGATACAAATAGAAGTAATCAATGGAGGTGGCAGATTCAGAACTAGAGAAATGAGGCATTATATGTTCATGTGCATGTAGCTGGGAGCAGTAATTGCAGTAGTGGCCTTAGTAACAAAGTACCAAATGGCAATTTTGCTGTCACATTCTGAGGTCCCCAGCTCTATTCACCCGCAGAGTGACAGTTCACTGGCTAGTATTTGGTTACTTTATATTTCCTGTATATTTTCTGTAAATTAAGGCCAGAAATGTTGATATTTGACAAGGGGGGGACTACACCTGAAACCACCGAAATTCGACTGAAATTTGAACACATATTTGAGCTGTCGTAACTTTTTCCCCTTTCTTCTGTGCAAATACTTTTGATACCAGCTTGTTGCTTATTGTGTGTGCTTTAAGATGATATGTAAAAAGTCTCTATAGGCACCTTTTCTTAGAAGATACATCCAAACACGCAAGGGTCACAAAAAATGGCACTTCCTAATTTGTGACAAATATTAACTCCAAGGCGCTTTGAGCGAGCGCCTCAAAATTGGTGTGTCGGTTGCTAAAGCACGTAGCTGTGATTTGGCCCTTTTAATTCTT
>CBDHDV010000018.1:0-15447 GCA_965261175.1 Rubritalea sp.
GGATTGAACCACAGCAGTATGGAGATGGCTACTGTCAGTAGATTGAACTACAGCAGTATGGAGATGGCTACTGTCAGTGGATTGAACTACAGCAGTATGGAGATGGCTACTGTCAGTGGATTGAACTACAGCAGTATGGAGATGGCTACTGTCAGTAGATTGAACTACAGCAGTATGGAGATGGCTACTGTCAGTGGATTGAACTACAGAAGTATGGAGATCGCTACTGTCAGTGGATCGAACTACAGCAGTATGGAGATGGCTACTGTCAGTGGATTGAACTACAACAGTATGGAGATGGCTACTGTCAGTGGATTGAACTACAGCAGTATGGAGATGGCTACTGTCAGTGGATTGAACTACAGCAGTATGGAGATCGCTACTGTCAGTGGATTGAACTACAGCAGTATGGAGATGGCTACTGTCAGTAGATTGAACTACAGCAGTATGGAGATGGCTACTGTCAGTGGATTGAACTACAGAAGTATGGAGATGGCTACTGTCAGTGGATTGAACTACAGCAGTATGGAGATGGCTACTGTCAGTGGATTGAACTACAACAGTATGGAGATGGCTACTGTCAGTAGATTGAACTACAGCAGTATGGAGATGGCTACTGTCAGTGGATTGAACTACAGCAGTATGGAGATGGCTACTGTCAGTAGATTGAACTACAGCAGTATGGAGATGGCTACTGTCAGTGGATTGAACTACAGCAGTATGGAGATGGCTACTGTCAGTGGATTGAACTACAACAGTATGGAGATGGCTACTGTCAGTGGATTGAACTACAGCAGTATGGAGATGGCTACTGTCAGTGGATTGAACTACAGCAGTATGGAGATGGCTACTGTCAGTGGATTGAACTACAGCAGTATGGAGATGGCTACTGTCAGTGGATTGAACTACAGCAGTATGGAGATGGCTACTGTCAGTGGATTGAACTACAACAGTATGGAGATGGCTATTGTCAGTAGATTGAACTACAGCAGTATGGAGATGGCTACTGTCAGTAGATTGAACTACAGCAGTATGGAGATGGCTACTGTCAGTGGATTGAACTACAGCAGTATGGAGATGGCTACTGTCAGTAGATTGAACTACAGCAGTATGGAGATGGCTACTGTCAGTGGATTGAACTACAGCAGTATGGAGATGGCTACAGTCAGTAGATTGAACTACAGCAGTATGGAGATGGCTACTGTCAGTGGATTAAACTACAGCAGTATGGAGATGGCTACTGTCAGTAGATTGAACCACAGCAGTATGGAGATGGCTACTGTCAGTAGATTGAACTACAGCAGTATGGAGATGGCTACTGTCAGTGGATTAAACTACAGCAGTATGGAGATGGCTACTGTCAGTGGATTGAACTACAGCAGTATGGAGATGGCTACTGTCAGTAGATTGAACTACAGCAGTATGGAGATGGCTACTGTCAGTGGATTAAACTACAGCAGTATGGAGATGGCTACTGTCAGTGGATTGAACTACAGCAGTATGGAGATGGCTACTGTCAGTGGATTGAACTACAGCAGTATGGAGATGGCTACTGTCAGTAGATTGAACTACAGCAGTATGGAGATGGCTATTGTCAGTGGATTGAACTACAGGCAAGAGTTGGCAAGTGTTCTGGCACAGTTAGGTCATGTCTAGATGCCCTTTACCTATTTTGCATTGTGTGTACGGGAGGGAACTAGCCCGGCATGGTAACACACGGATGTTTTGCTCCACAATCCAGGTATTGTGGTCAGCAAGTGCATTAACGTCAACCAAACTGATGCAGCTCCACCTCCAGAGATGCTGCTGCGTGATGATGGACACACAGAGACTGGTGTGCTCCAGGAACAGAATGCTTGACATCACTGAGCCAGACCCATTCCCCACAACTTCGGGTAAAGGGTCAGCTACATGAGACTAGAAAAGTTCATATTTATTAGTCCCAAGTGTGAGGCCTCTTCAACCTTCTACAAAGCACTTGCATTCTAGGAGCACTTCCAGGGCTAGGCTGTATCAAGAAGAGAGTAAGATATGCACAGCTAGGGGAATGCTCTCTCCAACAACAAACCATACATGGTTGTCAAGGGCAACTAAATCCAGAGATGTTTGTTATATAACATACTCTAGATGCTAATGACAAGAGGGTTACCAAAAATTTAGCAAAACCTGTATATAGAGGGCACAAAAATTATTAGCCAAACTTGTACATAGAGGGCATAATAAATCATTAAGAGCAAAAGTAATCAGATATTAGAGAAGACTGGGCTTTATCTAGAGAAGTAGGTTAGGGGTTAGGAAGCAGGGAACACAGTTGAAGTAGGTCCAACTAATGAGCAACTCCACCCTGGGAGAAAACGGGGGGGGGGGGGGGAAGAAAAATTAATCACCCACCTTCACTGCAGCCACCTAATAAACACTTCATGAGGAGTTGATCTCAAAAAGCTAATAATATTAGCACCTAATACAATGTGCGATTTTTGCTGTAGTTGTTGGAAAGATCAGATATTGTCCGTGGTTTGGGCACTGTGTTAAGTGTGTGTGAGTGTGTGTGTGTGTGGGGGGGGGGGGGGGGAAGCTTAAGGAATCCATGGTTGGAAAACATCCCCCTTTGCCATTCCCAAGATCGTGGCCTTTGATCTAAGGAAGGAGCAGCTTCTTCACAGCCAGCCAACTATCCTGTAGCATTCGTGGTAGAACAAAATTTATCGGACACTATGGCCTACCTTCTTGGCAAAAGATCACCGTCGACAACACGCCCACTATTAATTTTGTATGTAAGCATGCTCAAAGTGCAATCACTATGATATCACCTCCTCTTTTACGAGCAAGTTAGAACAGCGGTGGCAGTGGGGACACCTGTAGCAGTACGGGAGGAGCTGGACAGCTATGTTAGAGAACGCCATGTTCTCTTGAAGAACTTGTGCAGCTCCATGACATCTTCACGATCGTTCTGCCAGCTGCCATGCAAGGACTTGCATGAGTAAAGAAAAATTGCGGCACTAAGATTGGCAATTGCAATCTCTGTTGTTGCCAAACCACCAAATTACATCTCCGCCCATAATAAGTGCTACACAGTATATATGACGTAGAGTAACATATATTTGTTTCCTATACTATACAGTCAGTCAGAATTAATTAAGTCATTTGATCTGTCAGTTCCAGGTTGAAGGTTCAGATTTTTTTACTTATGAACCTCGTTCTACACCTGAAATACAAAATATTGAACACATATTTGAGCTGTCATAACTTTTCCCCCCTTTCTTCTGTGCAGATACTTTTGATACCAGCTTGTTGCTTATTGTGTGTGCTTTAAGATGATATGTAAAAAGTCTCTATAGGCACTTTTCTTAGAGGATATATCCAAACACGGAAGAGTTACTAAAAAAATGGCACTTCCTAATTGGTGGCAGTCATAACTCCAAGGCGCCTTGAGCGACATGCCCCCAAATTGGTGTGTGACTTGCTAAAGCACATAGCTGTGATATGTGTCTTTATTATTTTTTTTAACGTGAACCCTGCACATGCCCAGGAAAGATTGCTCCTGCACATGCCCAGGAAAGATTTCTCCTGCACATGCCCAGGAAAGATTGCTCCTGCACATGCCCAGGAAAGATTGCTCCTGCACATGCCCAGGAAAGATTGCTCCTGCACATGCCCAGGAAAGATTGCTCCTGCACATGCCCAGGAAAGATTGCTCCTGCACGTGCCCAGGAAAGATTGCTCTAACATTGAACAATAGCAATGAAAAGATAACTTCTGGTTAGATGGTCACACGAGCACAAACGAAGGGAAATGAAGGGGGGAAATCAACAAAGGCTGACAAGTTTGCAACTCTGTCAAGAATCGTCTCTCCAAGCCTTCATGGCAGTTTCTGAAAGCTCTTGTGCTAATGAAGGCTGCACAGACACCAATGCTTACTGGGAAGCTCCTCTGCTGAGGAAGGCTGCACAGACACCAATGCTTACTGAGAAGCTCCTCTGCTGAGGAAGGCCGGACAGACACCAATGCTTACTGGAAGACACTCTGAATCCTTTCAGTCTTTAGAAAGGAGTTGCTCCAGGATGGATAGCGTATGTTTGCTTACATCAATGGAGCTGATTCTTATATCAAACTGCAGCTTATTGTATTTGCATTCTAATGATATGAACAGTTTGAAAAGTTTATTCATGAAGAAAAGGTTACAGCTATGAATATAATTGCTATAAAAAGTTATAGCTATGAATATAATTGCTATAAAAAGCATAAAGTCGGATTGTAATCGGTTAACGAACATGGGAGAGAAAGCGAGGAGAGAGAGAGAGAGAGGGAGAGAGAGGGAGAGAGAGAGACAGAAGAGTCCTTCTTTGCTCAAGGTTGATAAGGGGGGTTAATTAATATTTATGGTTGTCATGGTTAAAATCCAAACCATGAGTAAGTACGCCATAATCCATGAATATTTCTTGTGTGAGGTGAATATTTCACACAATACATGGGTTAAGAATACAAAGGGATGAGAAAAGGGTTAAGGGGGGGGGGGGGGGGGGGGGGGGGGGGGTGTGTGTGTGGGTCAGAGAACAAATTTACTTCCAACCTACATACATAACTTCCACATGGTTCTATCGCTATGCTTTCTCTTTAGGTAATAGCATAGGCATATCAATGCCACATATGCACATGCACCTAATATCCGAGTACACCAAACTCACAAACTCACGAGGTCACTACCTTCCAAACACCATAAGTGGTCATGAAGTGGCGTGAGTTTTCTGGTGTGCTGTAAGGTATTTGTGTGTGTGGCTTTGTGTAGCTTGCAGAAAGAAAGAATCAAACTTCACACATCAATCCAACATTTTCAATGGGTTCCAATCATACTTACCTCTTGGAATGGTAGCTGTAACCTAGACAATTCCCACTCCCTTTATCAAAATAATCATGTAAAACCCAGCTCTGTGGTAACTACATATACAGTGCACTCCTGATAATTGGATCACATCTGGCTCAAACACAAGTGGTCCATTTATCCAGATGGCTAATATAATAGACTTTTATGCAAATTGTTTACAATGTACAATATTGCACATGATACATGTACATACATGTATGTATAACAATTAGTTTATGTAATTGAGTAGAGTGGTTTGTTTAATGCCTGTGGCTCCCCTAGGATGAACTAAATCAGCACACTTGTCTAGCAAAGAATGTGCTGCATGGTCATATCCCTGTTCAGTAAAATAGCGTTGCAGTCCAAGTATTTGAAGCTTTGCTTCTGCATGCGTAATCAGAGGAACAGGATCAACCTCATCGTTATCATCATTATCACTTTCAAGGCAAGGCCTTTTGGCAATAATCGTCTCCACAATTTCATCATCTGGAACATTGGTTTACATTGTAACAAGGTAACTCAGAGCATCTATGTTATTGTATTCTTCCCCATTATTAATCTCTGGTAAACTAAACTCCTCAGCATTTTCATCTATCACACATGGTGATAAAGTAAAGAAGCCAGCTTTTCAAAAACAGTTGATAATTGTAGCTTCCTTTACTGCCCGCCAACTTTTGGCAACAAAACTCACTGCTTGAAGGATTGAAATCTTAGAGCTGACATCAATTGCAGTGGAGGATGGATTGAGAATGTTTTCTTCTATGTATGCCAGGGTCATATGCACAAGTTCTTTATGATAAAGAGTCTTCAAGTTCTTTATGATTCCCTGATCCATTGGTTGGATAAGTGAAGTGGTATTGGGTGGCAAAAACTCTAGTTGAATGTTCTTTAGTGTGCTTACATGAGGGTGTGCAGTACAATTGTCAACAAGCAAAAGGATCTTCCGATTTACTTTGGTAAGGTACGAGTCCCAAGCTGCAAGCTATTCAGTAAAGATTTGAGAGGTCATCCAAGCCTTCTTGTTAGCATGATATGTGACAGGTAGATTATCCACATTAACATTCTTGAAACAACGTGGCCTAAAACTCTTGCCTATGACAAGGAGTACACTTATCAGTTCCTGTCAGACTTGAACAGCAAAGAACTGTGATCCTTTCCATTGCTTTCTTAGAACCACTTAATTTTTCATGACAATAGCAAAGTGAGCCATCAGGAGTGGCTCGGTAATACAACCCAGTTTCATCTGCATTATATTACCCCATTAGGCCTATATTCTTCCAGTAACCCTGGTAGAATAGTGCTTGTCCACTCTTCAGCACTTATGTCTGCACTTCCATTCTCTCCATGTGCCCGCTTGTACCTAATTTGATGCCTTGCCTTACAGCGTGAAAGCTAGCCTTCTGTGGCAACAAAATTAGTGTGTCCTAACTTTTTGGCTAAATCCTCTGCCTTCTCCTTAAGAATAGGTCCACTCAATTTCTGTCCCTTACTTGTCACAGTACCAAACCACTGATTAGGAGCAGTGTCTACCTCAGGTGCTTTACCTTTACGAAGGTGTTTCAACTTCTTTGCTGGCTTGTGACCATGACAGAAGTCCTCACACCAACGTGACCTAAGTTCTTCTTCCTTGTTGTAGTCTAGTAAGAGTGCTTCTTGGGATTTTAAAGATTTCAGCAAGCTCCCTCTGACTTGAATTGGGAGGTTTTTTTTTTTTTTACTTTGTCCAACAATTCAATCTTCTCTTGTAGAGAAAGCTCCTGTCTTTTGGCCATGAGCTAAGCAGCTTCTAAAGCAGCTGCATCATTAGCCAGGTGTAGAGGTCATGTAGAGAATGTGTAAATGATCATTAGTCAAAGTGGAATGAATACATATAACAATGTACATCAAAAGTAGCCATATATCAGGAATTCTCTGATTTTTTTTGTATGTGTATTTATACAAATGTTCTGTCCAGAGCCAAAATGGCTCAGTTATCAGGAATGTTCATTTATCCAGTGGTCCATTTTTAAGTGGAGTGCACTGTATATGTATCAGCTATCCATCCAAGATCTACCAAGTGTCTAGGGGAAGCAAAGTCTGAGAAGCTCTCCTGGTAAGTCTGCTACTTATATCCCTGGTGTATTGAGAGTATAAAGGTTGATTACTAGGCATATCCAAAGAGATAATATCTTGGAATGTTGGTATTTAGTAGACCATTTAGTAAATGAAATCAAGATATCTACCACTTACAGTAAGGCCCCTTTGATATTTGATACACCCTTTGATATATCCAGCCTTTGAGCAAGATGCTTGTACTAGAACAAGAGGAACACACCAGAACTAATGCTAGCCACCAACCTACCCACACCAAACTAATGCTAACCACCTACCTACCCACACCAGAACTTATGTCAGCCATCACTTAACCCCTATTTCCATGTTGAAGGCTATTAGCTACTAAGAGGCTCTAGCAGCTGTTATTGGTCTAGTCATCACCCTCACAACAAGACCATGTGACAAAACCTGACAACTCATTTGAGGGTTTCTGATCTTAGCTTTCAAGACACACTTAAAACTTTCAAATTGCGGATAGAGGTTCTGACTTTGGACGCAAGTAACCATGGTGTGGTTTGTGCCTACAATTTTGCTACCAAAAGAAAAATAGAATAATATCAAGTTGTTGACAAGCAGAAGCTCTAAAGTAAGGTCACCTTTTTTCCTATATACTGTATTTCCTCGAATATAAGTCAATAGTTATAACACCTACTTTGATCTCGTCTTATATTCGAGATACTCCTTTCCTGTACTGGTTGGGTAAGGGATCGTTTAACATCTGAGCCTGTCATCATGCAGCTAAGATGCATCGATGTCAGTAAAGCATCGAAGATACATGCTTTGAGAGAAAGAGAAAATCGCCGAGTACGCAGAACAAACAAACAACTGTGAAGCTCCAAGGAAGCACGGAGTGTCGGAGAAGCTAATTGGGGACTGGAAGAAAGCCAAGGCACAAGGCAAGTGGTCTGGTGTGGTGAAGAACACACGAAAGATTGGTGGCAGTCATCGAGCTCATGAAACAGAACTTGCTGCTTGGCTCCAACAGTGCTGAGATTGTGCTAGACCTATGACAACTGCAGACATCATGAGGAAAGCACGCTAACTCGCAGACGTTATTTCAGTTCTACTTTATCATGCATCATATAGTACGGAAAATTTGAGGGTCAACTTTTAATTACGGTCGACTTCTATTCGGTGAAATATAGTAACTACTTCAGATTTTATATTTTGATCATGAATTTCCCCCAAGGGAGAATAGCAAAGCTTTAAAGGGGGCTGAAGGGTTTCACAGGATTTCCAGGGGAGAAGAAGAATATTTATACATTGTTTGGAACTTAGAAGTGGGGGGAAGGGGGGGAAGGGGGTGGGGGGAGAATTCCCACAGAAATTATTTAACAGAGCCAACAGACAATGTCAGATATATCAACACTCCATCTGCTACAGCACTACAAACAGTTCTGCTACAGAAACTATCAGGCAGACATTTCCTACTCCCATTAGAATTTGAAAACAGCCATCAACAAATGTCTACATGACTTAGTACGACTTTGTACGATAATAAGAACAATATCAAGCACAAGAATGACCGACCCTTTTCATGCTGCGTCTCCTGTTGGATGGCTCCCACATCCCCCCCCCCCTTCTTTTAACAATCAGCTCCCTAATGGGTTAGCTATTATAAACCGTAACTAGCTTACCAGCCAAATTACGCCCAATAAACACAACCTGGCATTGAACACTGCCTTGGTTACGATAAACATCTGCCAAAATCACAGCCATGAGATAAAAACATAGTAGTCCCCAGGTCTGGATGCATTCAGTGTAACCATGGTTATGATAACACCAGCCAAAATTATTGCGGATACATAACGGTTGCCTGAGCGTGATTCACACCAGAAAGGCAAGGCTACTCCAAGCATGATGTATTCCAGAGAGATGCACTTCACAAATACATGAAAGTCACCATGTTTAACTTCTTAGGACCAGTGTACACCTACCACAGGCAACAACAGCTCCATGCTCCATATATGCCCAGAGCTGCCATGAAGCTCGGGATCATCCCCAAGTCATCCATGAATGTCCAAAATTAAAGTCGTTCAGCACCAAGGGCTAGGCTAGGGCTAAGTTAAGGCTAGGGTTAAGTTAAGGCTAGGGCTAAGTTAAGGCTAGGGCTAAGTTAAGGCTAGGGCTAAGTTAAGGCTAGGGCTAAGTTAAGGCTAGGGCTAAGTTAAGGCTAGGGCTAAGTTAAGGCTAGGGCTAAGTTAAGGCTAGGGCTAAGTTAAGGCTAGGGCTAAGTTAAGGCTAGGGCTAAGTTTAGGCTAGGGCTAAGTTAAGGCTAGGGCTAAGTTAAGGCTAGGGCTAAGTTAAGGCTAGGGCTAAGTTAAGGCTAGGGCTAAGTTAAAGCTAGGGTTAAGTTAAGGCTAGGGCTAAGTTAAGGCTAGGGCTAAGTTAAGGCTAGGGCTAAGTTTAGGCTAGGGCTAAGTTTAGGCTAGGGCTGGGCTAAGTTAAGGCTAGGGCTAAGTTAAGGCTAGGGCTAAGTTAAGGCTAGGGCTAAGTTAAGGCTAGGGCTAAGTTAAGGCTAGGGCTAAGTTAAGGCTAGGGCTAAGTTAAGGCTAGGGCTAATTTAAGGCTAGGGCTAAGTTAAGGCTAGGGCTAAGTTAAGGCTAGGGCTAAGTTAAGGCTAGGGCTAAGTTAAAGCTAGGGTTAAGTTAAGGCTAGGGCTAAGTTAAGGCTAGGGCTAAGTTAAGGCTAGGGCTAAGTTAAGGCTAGGGCTAAGTTAAGGCTAAGGATAGAGAATATGGTTAGAACTAGTGATAACGCTAGGCTATAGAGACAGCTGGAGCCAGTGCCAAGGCTAAGAAAAGAGCTAGGGCTAAGAAAAGAGCTAGGGCTAAGAAAAGAGCTAGGGCTAAGAAAAGAGCTAGGGCTAAGAAAAGAGCTAGGGCTAAGAAAAGAGCTAGGGCTAAGAAAAGAGCTAGGGCTAAGAAAAGAGCTAGGGCTAAGAAAAGAGCTAGGGCTAAGAAAAGAGCTAGGGCTAAGAAAAGAGCTAGGGCTAAGAAAACAGCTAGGGCTAAGAAAAGAGCTAGGGCTAAGAAAAGAGCTGGGGCTAAGAAAAGAGCTGGGGCTAAGAAAAGAGCTGGGGCTAAGAAAAGAGCTGGGGCTAAGAAAAGAGCTGGGGCTAAGAAAAGAGCTGGGGCTAAGAAAAGAGCTAGGGCTAAGAAAAGAGCTAGGGCTAAGAAAAGAGCTAGGGCTAAGAAAAGAGCTAGGGCTAAGAAAAGAGCTAGGGCTAAGAAAAGAGCTAGGGCTAAGAAAAGAGCTAGGGCTAAGAAAACAGCTAGGGCTAAGAAAAGAGCTAGGGCTAAGAAAAGAGCTAGGGCTAAGAAAAGAGCTAGGGCTAAGAAAAGAGCTAGGGCTAAGAAAAGAGCTAGGGCTAAGAAAAGAGCTGGGGCTAAGAAAAGAGCTGGGGCTAAGAAAAGAGCTGGGGCTAAGAAAAGAGCTGAGGCTAAGAAAAGAGCTGGGGCTAAGAAAAGAGCTGGGGCTAAGAAAAGAGCTAGGGCTAAGAAAAGAGCTAGGGCTAAGAAAAGAGCTAGGGCTAAGAAAAGAGCTAGGGCTAAGGGTAGGAGGCAAGGCTAAGGGTAGGAGGCAAGGCTAAGGGTAGGAGGCAAGGCTAAGGGTAGGAGGCAAGGCTAAGGGTAGGAGGCAAGGCTAGGGCTACGTAGGTTGAGCTGGATGATCTCAGGATTTCACACAGCACTGCCGTATATATTCCATCCTTGCAGTGATGGTCACATATACAAATTGATATTACATTAAAAGGCCGTCAAGCTAAAATTGGTAAAGGTATGAGTAATTACGGATATTCTATTGTTGCACAAATTGCTATGGTTGCATACCACAACACATGGTATCATGCATAGCCATATGGCCGGGCCAGCAAGACAAAAATGGCAATCATAAGTTTGCAGGTTACACGTCCTACTAAGGGAGGTCAAGGATTGCGGAGTGCTTCCTATTCAATGTCAATACATCTATTCATCATCCGCATGAAGGAAGAAGTATTCTATTTAGATAAGAAACTCCATTTAAATAGAAGAATCTATTAATATAGAATGTCCTCATTTAGATAAGCACTCTATTTAGTTAGAAGTACTCTATTTAGATATAAGCACTCTCTGTGGCATTTAGATAGAAATGTATGTAGCAACATTCTATTTAGATAGCAGAACTGTATTTAAATGGTGATGCTATATTTAGACACAATTAAGTGAGCATGGCACTAAACTCTGGGGGAGAGGCTAGTTTGGCATATACACACCCTTTTGTGGGGAAAAGGTTCTGGTGTCAATAGCATCAATGAGACAAGAAATGAGCATGGCCAATCAAATTACAGATATCTTACAGATAAGTGATGCAGTCCTGCTTGGCTAGTGAGAGAGCTGACTTGATAAAGGTGGCTAAACTTTGATGACTGTGGAGAAAGCCATTTCGAAAGCTGTGCAGCAACTGAGTGGCTATGCTGCTATAAATATCGAGTAGCTATAATTTGCTGTCTCTTGAATCTTATTCCATGTATTGGCAACCCACCCTCCCGTTTACTTCAATACAGAAAGATCAATACACACATGGCAAAGTGTAGCGACAGCGACAATAAAAGTGGATAAATGTTGTGCATTAAATTGCTGGTTGTGTAACGCCCTAGCATTGCAGCTGGTCTTAGAGCTGGAGATGAACAGAAAACAGAAGGGAGAACTACAAACTAAAATACATGCATACTGATTCTTGCTGAATGTTTTGGTACCTAGCACCAAGAGATAATGTGATGCCGTGACAAAATCTCAGCATTGCATGGATGAGGGTGGGTGTGCCTAAACTACAAGACTGACTAGGATGGAAAGATATGGAGGAAGAGGGAGGATGGACAAAACACCAGTTACTGCTGAAGTCAGCCTAGTCACAATAGAGGTTATTTTGTACAGAGATTTGTTCCTCAGCCAGCCAAAGAATCGTAATTCGTATGGACATTATGGACTATAAGATAAAAATTACAACATACAAAAACTTACTCTATATCTTCCATATTAGCTGGTGGAGGTGTTCCGCTGCTTTCTCTTTCTCTGGACGGAACAGAGATCTTGCGGGGCTCCTTACGTTCATTCAAACCTTCCCCAAGCTTGGACATATTGTCGAACACTGTAGGGCTCAATCTTGCCTCAGTTCGATTAGAAGCTCGAGATTGGAATACAGGTAAGGTATGGCGAACGCTCGCCATTCCGTTTTCTTCGAGGGTCGCAGTCCAGCTAACTAGTTCTTCGTGGGTCCCTGGAGAATCACTGATAGTGAGAGATATTTCTATAGCACTTACATCACACTTCGGTTCCTGCATAATTTATAGTCAAATCTATTTACCAGAACTGAACAACTGCAAAATTTGCGATCTCGCAAAGCTATTATTACCGAGATCAAGCGAGATAAAGACTTATAGTATTCGCGCAGAGCGTTCAAATAGAGCTAATTTTTTTTACTTTGATGCGAAGGAGAAGGAGTGAACTCCAAAAGGATTTTTTGTTTAGAAGACATCACCCCCCCCCCCCCCCCCCCCCCCCCCCAATTGAAACAGATGGGCAAAATGTATCCGTGACATCTTTAAGGACAAGCATCCCTGTGGCACGCCAGCACAACTGGAGAATATTGTTCAAGGTGACCCTCAGTCACTCGGTCATTTTTGACACGCTAGATGCTTCCATAATAAGATCAGCACCTCTCAAAATATGGTGCAGCTGGACTATCAGGTATTGATGCCTATGGTTGAAGTGATTATGTGCCTCCTTCAAGTCTGCATCATCTGACCTCTGTTTGTCCCTAGCATTTGAAGGCCTGTTGTGTACTTCCCTCGTTGACCCAAAATATGTTGCCCTGCTCATGGCCTGTGAGTTGTTAGTTCTGGATAAGAATCCAGGTATTCATCCCATTGATGTAGGAGAAACTGCAATATCATGGCCAAGGCTGTTCTCAGTATCGTCAGAGGAGATATGCAGGATGCTGTCAGAACGTTACAACTCTGTGAAGGTCGGATCTTAGTTATGGAGGCTGCAGTGCGAGAGTTCTTCCAACAAGATGACACTTAAGCTGACCTGCTTGTTGATGTAAGCAATGCCTTCAATTCACTCAACCGGCAAGTTGCTTTACAGAATATCAGCTGACTCTTGTCAGTCCCTGTCTACTGTATTCGTAGACTCCTACAGACAGCCAACAGAGTTCTTTGTGGATAGTGGTGTGCTCTAATCCATGGAAGGTACAACTCAATGTGACCACCTAGCTATGCACATGTATGTCGTAGCAACTGTTCCTCTTATCAACGAGTTGAATAGTCCAGTACACCAGGTGGCGTATGCTGATGATGCAACTGTTAGGGATTCCATCACTTATCTGAGAGAATGATGGGAACAAATTACCACCGTCGGCATGTATTGGTTATTATCCCAATGTTTAAATATCTTGGCTTATTACTGAAATGGCTCACCTCCAAAATGCCGTGGCTGACTTGGCCAACACAGATATGTCAATATAGTGTCAGAAGGCAGACGTCACCTCAGGTGTGACTGAACACAAGGATTGCCAAAACCCAATCATGCTGCTGTTTGCCCACGGGCTACAAATTGCTCCATCTCACTCGTGTCACCCAAAGCATCAATGAAAGAAATCATCAGAATTCAAATTAACCAACCAACCACCCCCAAAGAACAGAGACTGTGATCTTTTTGCCTTACCTGCATGACTGAGTAGTATCACTCTGTCCAACCATGCAAAGCACTCTGACTCTGAGGTTTCCGCCTCTCTGAAGGTCATTAGTCCTTGAGAATCGCTATTCTATATCACAAGTCACTGAGTATATCTATGGTAACCTGAATGACCAGTTGACAGCCATGGAATGTCTGCAGCTGACGTATTAAGAGAGAAACATGCATTTCCTGACAATCTTCAGAGAGCTGTTAATCCAGCTATCGGGAAAGGTGCCTCCTGTGGGCTTCGCTACCCAAAGAAGAATTTGGGTTTTCCCTTTACAACAGAGCATTCCAGGATGTTTTGGCCCTACGATATGACTGGTTGTCTTCTCGCCTACTCTCACTCTGCATCTGTAGGACCATATTCTTCTTCTAGCACTTACTTTCATGTCCTAGAGGAAGCTTCCCAACCATAATGAGATCTGAGATGTCGTCGCTAACCTGCTGTCCGAAGTCTGCAAGGATGTAAGAATCGAACTTTAATCTCCAACCACTCACTAGTGAAATGCATCCTGGGACAAGTGCAAGTACTAAAGATGGTGAAGATGGTGCACGTTTGGATATTGCCGTCAATGGTTTCTGGGCAGGGGTGATTTGATAGGACCTTATTGACATTCCTCATGCTCCATGGCTGCATTTAAGAGGAAGCTCTTGCCCCCTAGACTTTTGAAAAGTCAATAAAATATGTTAGATGCCCACCTATTTTTTTTGGAAAATCTCCTTTTGCACCCTTCCTCAGCCACACTGTATGCATCTCTGTGCTCCATCCAATAAACAGTTAAACATGGCCTCTTACAGGAAACACGAGAGGCTGCAGAAAGGAGCATATGAGCAGCGAGTGTTCACACCATTAGTACTGTCAGCTGCTACTTACGGCATTACTGAGGAGGCAACAATTTTAATGTTTAGCATCCTTCCTTGCCATAAAATGGAATCAACCTTACTACAAAACAGTTGCCTGGGTGAGATGTCGCCTAACCTCACTACTCAGGTCAGCCATACAATGTATCAGGAAGGCCCATTCTAGTTGTGGGTGTGCCCCCACTTGACCTCATTAGTAGTGAATCTCCATTTTCTGCTATCATTCTGCCTTTTAATGTACCTACGTATTTTTATTTTGTTATGTTGTTGATGCAGTATATATGTATTCATAAATTAAGAATATTATATATATATTTTTTTAAAGACGTCTGTCTTTAGTCTCTCATCGCTACGCTGGGACAAAGCACTTGGATAGCAGAATTTGAACTTGAAGAAATTAAACTGGCAAGTTACTACAAGCAGCTCCTACCAGGAAAAGATAAGATTTGCAGCAAGGTCAAAGTGCTTCTGGAGGATATTAGTAGAGTAGTTTTCATTTCAGAAGGCTCTCATGTCTGGCAAAGTCAGACTTCTATGCATAACTCGTGCTGTTGCTATATATATATAAAAAAAAAAGAGACACTGAAAATGCTGAGTCCATTCAGGACCATTACAACCAGTTCAGTACAAGATAATAAACCCATACTTCAAACTAATGCCAGAGTTTTAAGTGTAGGTTTCCTAAACTGTAGAGGACGGTGGTCGAGAGATAGCGAGTACTCTCGCTAGCCGACCCTTACCCAATATTTCCCAGCGTAGAGATTTGGTAAGGGTCGATAGCTAGATTAGTTGAGAGGCGGAGGTGGATATTAAATGATGTTGAAAGAATAGTTCATATGTTGGGGTTGGCAGAAACATTTTCACAACAGAGAGGGGGTTGATGTGCCTGGTTATGATTAGCAGGACACA
>CBDHDV010000019.1:0-38841 GCA_965261175.1 Rubritalea sp.
CAGATAGTTGGCAACGCACTGTTCAGAGCTGTGAATAGCTAGGTCCTGCTGGGACAGAGTCCGGTACCGTACATACAAAGCTGTGAATAGCTAGGCCCTGCTGGGACAGAGTCCAGTACCGTACATACAGAGCTGTCAATAGCTAGGTCCTGCAGGGACAAAGTCCAGTACCGTACATACAGAGCTGTCAATAGCTAGGTCCTGCTGTGACAGAGTCCAGTGCCGTACATACAGAGCTGTGAATAGCTAGGTCCTGCTGGGACAGAGTCCAGTTCCGTACATACAGAGTTGTCAATAGCTAGGTCCTGCTGGGACAGAGTCCAGTACCGAGGCACCTAACAGCTTTAGTTGTTGTTTTTAAAGCAAATCCACATATTCAGTTGAACATAAGTTCCTGGACCACCCTCAGTCTGGACCACTATGGATCACACTCAGTATGGATCACTCTCAGTATGGACCACAGTCAGTCTGGACCACACTCAGTCTGGACCACACTCGTTCTGGACCACACTCAGTCTGGTCCACACTCGGTCTGGAACACTCTCAGTCTGGACCACACTCAGTCTGGACCACTCTCAGTCTGGACCACCCTCAGTCTGGACCACTCTTAGTCTAGACCACCCTCAGTCTGGACCACTCTTAGTCTGGACCACACTCAGTATGGATCACACTCAGTATGGACCACACTAAGTCTGGACCACTCTCAGTCTGGACCACACTCGGTCTGGACCACTCTCAGTCTGGACCACACTCAACTCTCAGTCTGGACTACACTCAGTATGGATCACACTCAGTCTGGACCACACTCAGTCTGGACCACTCTCAGTCTGGACCACACTCAACTCTCAGTCTGGACCACTATCAGTCTGGACTACACTCAGTATGGATCACACTCAGTGTGGACCACACTCAGTCTGGACCACACTCAGTCTGGACCACACTCAGTCTGGACCACACTCAGTCTAGACCACACACAGTCTAGACCACACTCAGTCTGGTCCACTCTCAGTCTGGACTACTCTCAGTCTAGACTACACTCAGTCTGGACCACACTCAGTCTGGTCCACTCTCAGCCTGGACCACTCTTAGTCTGGACCCACTCAGTCTGGTCCACTATCAGTCTGGACCACACTCAGTAAGGATCACACTCAGTATGGACCACACTCGGTCTGGACCACACTCAGTCTGGATCACACTTAGTCTGGACCACACTCAGTATGGACCACATTCAGTCTGGACCACACTCAGTCTGGTCCACTCTCAGTCTGGACCACTCTTAGTCTGGGCCACACTCAGTCTGGACCACACTCAGTCTGGACCACTATCAGTCCGGATCACACTCAGTCTGAACCACACTCGGTCTGGTCCACTCTCAGTCTGGACCACTCTTAGTCTGGACCACACTCAGTCTGGTCCACTCTCAGTCTGGACCACTCTCAGTCTGGACCACTCTCAGTCTGGACTACACTCAGTCTAGACCACACTCAGTCCGGACCATACTTAGTCTGGTCCACTCTCAGTCTGGACCACACTCAGTCTGGACAACTTTCACTCTGGTCCACTCAGTCTGGACCACACTCGGTCCACTCAGTCTGGACCACACTCGGTCCACTCAGTCTGGACCACTATCGGTCTGGACCACTCTCAGTCTGGACCACACTCGGTCTGGACCACTCTCAGTCTGGACCACTCAGTCTGGACACTCAGTAAACTATCAAGTCACGCACTTCATAGACTAGTACCTGATACATACTGTACATCACAAACTGCAAAAACTTCAATTTTGCATCATTCTAATTTTTTCTTGAAATCAACAAATTTCCAGTGCTCAATTTCTAATTCTGTGCTATTGACTTCTGTAAATTCATTTTCTCTGTTGGTAGTGAAAAGCGACCCTTTCCATTCAAGCACTGTGATCAGAAAGATGGCTGTTTCTAACTTTACCTTTGCATGGATTGTTAGAGGCCATCATGCATATTGCTAGTTGAAGTAGCCACAACTAGTTCAATACATGACAATCCCCAAGACAGGTGTAAATGAGGACAGCAGAGCAAAGTAGATTTACCAGACAACATGTGGCACTATGAATTGTGTAGTTCACCAGACTCATCTATTACCAGACAGCGAGTAGTGAAAGAATGTACAGCGACAACTTCTAATGTTGCGCCACAGATTCTATAGAACAACATTCTATTTATGGGTCACAGACGAACGAGAAATATTTTCCCCATGTTGCATAAATGGAGCATCCATGGTATTCACTATATACATACATACATACAAGTACAGCTGATGACATCATTACCGTTCAATGTGAAGTGCAATGCACTCACACAAGTCATCACATTGGACAAGATCGTCTCTTAGAAGCTTGAAAATCTGCAGACAAGCCAAGACATTGAAAGGTAAAGTGAAGAAGAAGAATTAATGAGCTTGGCATTCCATGGGTAATTGGTGGAACCACGACACACTTACAGAACATATATATACATGCACTGTATGTATGTGTTACACACAATATAAATATACTGTATGTGTGTACGTATGTTATATACATTATACATGTACTGTATGTGTGTATGTATGTTATATACATTATACATGTACTGCACTGTATGTGTGTACATATGTTATATGCACATGTATTTATCACTAGGAAGTTATTATTGTCTCATGCTACACATGCACGAAGCAGAAGGTATGTGTACTACGTCACAACCTGCCAATATGTTAGACATCGCAGAATTCCCGGGATACTTCGGACTATCCTGGGATATCCCTAGTAATTGAGTGTCGCATGGATCCTTCAATATGTCAAATACTTGTGACTAGCCTGCCAGGATGTTCATAGCACTAACCAAGAATACACCAAGCTATACCCCAAGCTCCAGAACACCCCTAACCTTAGAACACCACAAGCTCCAGAATACCGCTAGTCCTAGAATACCCCCTAGCCCCAGATTACCTCTAGCCCCAGATTACCTCTAGCCCCAGAATACCCCCTAGCCCCAGAATACCCCTAGTCCTAGAATAACCCTAGCCCCAGAATACCACTACCCCCAGAATACCCCTAGCCCCAGAATACCTCTAGCCCCAGAATACCACTAGCCCCAGAATACCCCCTAGCCCCAGAATACCCCTAGTCCTAGAATAACCCTAGCCCCAGAATACCACTAGCCCCAGAATACCCCTAGCCCCAGAATACCTCTAGCCTCAGAATACCCCGAGCCCCAGAATATCCCTAGCCCTTGAATACCCCTAGCCCTAGAATACCTCTAGCCCCAGAATACCCCTAGCCTTAGAATACCTCTAGCCCCAGAATACCACTAGACCCAGAATACCCTAGCCCCAGAATACCCCTAGCCCCAGAATACCCCTAGCCCCAGAATACTCCTAGCCCTAGAATACCTCTAGCCCCAGAATACCACTAGACCCAGAATACCCCTAGCCCTAGAATACCCCTAGCCCCAGAATACCCCTAGCCCAAGAATACCTCTAGAAAACCACTAGACCCAGAATACCTCTAGCCCCAGAATACCCCTAGACCCAGAATACCTCTAGCCCCAGAATACCCCAAGCCCCAGAATACCACCAGCCCCAGAATACACCGAGCCCCAGAATACCACTAGCCCCAGAATACTCCTAGCCCCAGAATACCCCTAGCCCCAGAATACCCCTAGCCCTAGAATACCCCTAGCCCCAGAATACCCCTAGCCCCAGAATATCCCTAGCCCTAGAATACAGCGAGCCAAGAATACTCTGAGCTCATGCCCATAGTTTGATGTTTTTATATTACATGTAATACACACACAATCACTTGATCCAGCATTTGACATTATCCCGGGATGTCTTGGAATATAAGACATTATCTCAAGATGCCCTGGTACTATCCAGGGATGTCCTAGTATAATTGACACTATCCCTGTCCTGGTACAATTAACACTACCCTAGGATATCCGGGTATACTTCGACAATCATAGGATGTCCTGGTACACTTTGGAATTATATACATATGCAGCCTTTTGAACATCTTATGGTGAGGGTACTGATCAAGGACTGGAAATTAGATTGCAACCTTTTGAGCATCTTATGGTGAGGGTACTGATCAAGGACTGGGATTAGTAATGTACAATTTTTTCCCCCCCAAATATATATATATATATTTTTATGAATAAGTTAACATGTATGAGCAGTAGTAGGTTTGGTGGGAGGGGCAGGCATGTGGTATCCAGGGTGGAAGGGTGGGGAGAGGCAAGAGGTGAGAGCGAATGACCAGAGAAGACATGGGGTAGCCAAGTAGTCACAAACAGATACCTCTGGAAGGACAAAATAACTACACATCAGTGCTGAATGCATCAGCTAAACACCAGCCATGACAGAGGCCTGCATGGACAAGGTAGGCGAGAAATTACTCAACCAACGGACGGTGTCTGGACTCTCTATGGGAGCAGAGACAGATAGGCTAAGTCAAGGAGAAGGTTTAGGTGGACTCCGAATACGAGATACAGAGGATGCCTCAATAGAGAAAGTCAGACCACCAAGACAGGTGAAACAACCAGGTCCAAGTACAGGGAAGGCCCAAGAGATACAGAGGATATTTCATTAGAGAAAGTCAGACCACCAAGACAGGTGAAACAACCAGGTCCAAGCATAGGGAAGGCCCAAGAGATACAGAGGGTGCCTCAATAGAGAAAGTCAGACCACCAAGACAGGTGAAACAACCAGGTCCAAGCATAGGGAAGGCCCAAGAGATACAGAGGGTGCCTCAATAGAGAAAGTCAGACCACCAAGACAAGTGAAACAACCAGGTCCAAGTACAGGGAAGGCCCAAGAGATACAGAGGGTGCCTCAATAGAGAAAGTCAGACCACCAAGACAAGTGAAACAACCAGGTCCAAGTATAGGGAAGGCCCAAGAGATACAGAGGGTGCCTCAATAGAGAAAGTCAGACCACCAAGACAGGTGAAACAACTAGGTCCAAGTATAGGGAAGGCCCAAGAGATACAGAGGGTGCCTCAATAGAGAAACTCAGACCACCAAGACAAGTGAAACAACCAGGTCCTAGTATAGGGAAGGCTCAAGAGATACAGAGGGTGCCTCAATACAGAAAGGCAGACCACCAAGACAAGTGAAACAATCAGGTCCAAGTACAGGGAAGGCCCAAGAGATACAGAGGGTGCCTCAATAGAGAAAGTCAGACCACCAAGACAGGTGAAACAACCAGGTTCAAGTATAGGGAAGGCCTAAGAGATACAGAGGGTACCTCAATAGAGAAACTCAGACCACCAAGGCAAGTGAAACAACCAGGTCCTAGTATAGGGAAGGCTCAAGAGATACAGAGGGTGCTTAAATACAGAAAGGCAGACCACCAAGACAAGTGAAACAACCAGGTCCAAGTACAGGGAAGGCCCAAGAGATACAGAGGGTGCCTCAATAGAGAAAGTCAGACCACCAAGACAGGTGAAACAACCAGGTCCAAGTATAGGGAAGGCTCAAGAGATATAGAGGGTGCCTCAATAGAGAAAGTCAGATCAACCAACCCGATGAGAGCAGTGTATGCAGGGAGTGCCCATGAGTCATATACGTAAGATTAGGAACACAGTGGCCTGGGAGAAGAGACACTTGGTGGGGGTAAATGACGTTCAAGAATCACAGTAGGTGCTGTGTGTGGGAGCAGGTCATATTACCCAGGCTGGCATGGCGATGAAGTGCTGCAGGAGTGGGTCATACTACATAAGCTGGCAAGATGGTGAGGTGCAGCGGGGAGTGAGTCATATTACCCAGGCTGGCGTGGTGGTAAGGTGCTGTGGGAGAAAGTAATGCTCAAAAGCCGTGGGAGGAGGCTGTACCACTCAGGACTGGGAACCAGAATGAGGCCCTAATGAAATGGCTAGGCTCAATGGTGGGAAGTTTTCTAAGATAGTGCCACATCATAGGAGTTCACGATAGAGAATTCAAGCTCACAACAGTGGGTGCGCATTCTGTCTTGGAGATACAGCAGCGGAAAGTGGACACACTGTGAGTGGAGTGCCACATACACGTAGGGTGGGTATAGGAGGCAGAGGCAAGAGGAAGGGAGGAAACCAAGCCAGAGGATTGGTAGCAAGATGGCATCAGTGATGATATCCTTCACGTGGACAGAAATGAAAGTGTTAGTCATTGTGGACAGATGGTCCTTAACCGCTTCACCGTCATGAGCACATAGAAGCGCGAAATTGATGACCGTCGCGGAAATAATTCTTAAAAATCAACCGTTGATCCTATACAATCAAAACTTAGTGTATACATGCGCAAAGGATTGTTCTATTTCCCCCAAAAATTGAAAACCCGTAGCACCCAGGTAACTATGACGTCAAACAATTTTTAATTCAAGCAAAAATGGCCGAAAGAATCGATCGTGCTAGAGTGTTAGAGCTCCTATTTGATGACGGTTTAGACCTCTCCGACTGTGACAGCGATGAAGATGATGAAGATAAAGTGTCTTCCTACCTTGGGGATGAGCTATTAGACCCTGAGGAATTGACAGCTTTGTCCAGAGCTGTAAGTTCAACTCGGGATGTTTGACGCTCTTTTGGAGATGTAGCTTTTGTGACTCCTGATGAGGAGAATGAGTATGAGAAGGATGAGTTGCTTGGTAAGTATGAGTAGATATCTATAGAATGGAATATAAAATTTTAGCTAAAATTTTAGCTAGCAAACTTGACTATATAGTGAGGCATAATAAGCCAGAATGTATATTATAATTATATCACCATGGTGAAGTTCATAATAATAATAATAATCTTTTCAATAGGTTTCGCCACAGATATTGAATCTGCTGAACCTCTGAGTGAGGTGTGTAGTGTGTACCGTCAGAGACATGAGACCTTTTGTTACTGTTCTCATTGTGGTGTTAGCCTTTGTGCTGTGCGTGGGAAGGCATGCTTCAGGGAATTGCACACACTCTCTGACTACTCGAACTAGCTTCGTTTTCTCTTCAAGATTTTCTTTGTATTTCTTTTGTAGTATGTACTTTTGTTAGGCATGTACATGTAGACTTATTTTCTTTATTATTATGTGCATTTCTGCATGCAGATACATGTGCAGACGTATGTTTTATTGATGAGTCTTTGCTCTTTCTGCAACATCTTGAACTTCATAATTTTTTTTATATCAAACAATACGGCCAGACCTCGTGGTGCTTGGTGGGCAACAGTCAATACTGTTATAGACTGGCAAACATGACTGGTTACTATATCCTGCAAAATAGAAAAATGAGGGCATTCAATATTCATAAATTATGCCAAAAATGTACATTTTTCAGAATATATGCTGGTTGCAGGTCGATAAGCAACCATATTTTAGTATTTGATCTGAACAACCATAAAATATACTTGTAATAGTGGATAAACGCCGAGATAAAAAGTATTCTAATTTAAAAATGGTTTGTGGTTTGGTTGCTAGGCAACATATTTAACGCCAAATTGATCAGCAACTCTTTGGCAATCATGTGATATGCGGTTGCCGGGGACTTTTCTGAACCAATCATCAGATACAAAAATTAAAGTAAAAATAGGTCAAAATCTCAAATTAAAGACCAAGTTTGATTTGATAATGAGCGGAAGGAGTCAAAATGACAGGGTCAACGGTGCACACCCACAATAAAGTAGGTCAGAGGTCAGAAGATAACCAAGGTATGCTCAGGGCCAGTAATAGAGAAATTAGAAAGGGGTGGAGTCCATGCCAGAAGGTTCTGTTCTTGTTCTTCCACTTGATGAGCCAAGTGTGATGTGCAGTGCACAAGCAGAGAACCATTCCCGAAGGGTCATGGGGAGAAGAGGGTGCACGCAAAAAAAGAGACTGATAGAGAAGGAGGGGGAGAGAGGGAGGGGAGGGGAGGTTGATTTGTCATTGCATTCCATAGGGACATACGAGTACATAAAATGGCCATGCAACCCAGGAGGGGATGAGAGTGGGAGATGTGTATAGTGTATGTATGTACATCACATGGTTGCTCAAACTGGAAGCCTGCACACCGCTGCATGCAAAGATCAACAAGAGAACAAGGCAAGGAGAATAGCACCTCCCCAGGTGACAGCCTGGCAAAAGGGAATGGTTGGTCATCCAGACTGGCCTAGTGCATTTGTGATGGTGGCAGGGGAAGTCATGAATGTGAATAAAAAGAGGCAGGCAGAATTCTGGGCCCCATGAAGAAGGCAAACTGGACAAAGGTTCACACCAACTCCTAGCGGCAAGGAGAATGGAGACTGATATTTGACCTGGCATTGCCCCAAGGGAGCAGTGTGAACAATGGCATCGACAAACACCTGGTTTCCCTGACATTGTACCTCTCCAAAGACACAGTAGCAGCCAGAATTGTAGAGATATACATGCAACAAGGTGGGGAGAAGAGGGCTTGCAGAGTCACAGCAATGGTCCACATTCTGCAATACTTGTTCTACCTTGAGGCAAAGTTTGACCTAATCCTGAAGGCAGTACATGTCCATGGGGTGGGTAAAATTGGCTGACACAGTGTCATGAAATAATCTGGAGGGGATTTTCGATTTGGTCGCACAGGCTGCTCGAAAGCCACACCCACCCACCCACACCTGATAAGGGATTAGTAGTAGTACAGAGAACCCCAAGCCCGAGCAGCAGCAAATGGACTCATAGATAAGCCAGTTATTGAAGCCACAGCTGCACCAGGGTTTCATTTAGGAGAGGGAAGGGGGGGGGGGGGGGGGGGGGGGGGCCCCGCTTGGAGCCTTTTTGCTCCCCCCCTTGGAAATCTATTATTAAAATTCATTGATGTTGATACTACTTGACCAAGTGCATGAGCAGTGAGAGTATGTATATATGTATAATGAGATAAGAGTCTGAAAGAAAGTTTATACAGCAATCCATCTACCTTTTCTATTCCACACATGAACAATTTCTTCCAAATCACTATCAGTAAGTTTTTTTCGGGAGATTCATTTACTATTTTGAGTTAAACAGGCTAAGTTCAGCGGTTACGAAGGTGATTCTTTATTAATTTTATGTCTGAGAATCTTTGTTCCACTGATGCTGTAGAAATGTGAATAGACAAGCATATGGTTGCCAGTTTATATAGATGGGGGAATAATGCTATCAGCATGTCATTAGTGAGTAATTCCTTCAGTTGCATGGATATATCATCTTTTGGCTGCTAAGGAGCTGACGATACGTTTTCCACTCTGTACTGACGTCAGAAGAGACAATGGCTGCCTTCTAAAATTCAGTTCCTTCCAATGATTTAGCTGGTAAACCTCTCACAAACTGTCCAATGAGAGTTGAACTGGCTCCATAGAAAGGTAGCTCATGAGTAAGGTTGGGTACTTTTTTTGGATAAAAAATACTGAAGGCTGATAACACATCTTTTGAGGAGGATCTAAACCAGCTGGATATGTTATCTTTGATGAGTCTGATAAAAGGCTTGCCCACTCCTTCTTGAAAAGAGCATATATCTAAATGAGTGATTTCAATACCTGTTCCGACTTTTAACTCTTCTCAAGCATCATGAAGTTGTAAAACCCAATCTTCTGAAGGCAGTATAGCATTCATTATCAAGTGAATTAAGAGTAGGATCCACTAGACTAGAAATAGGGAGAGGTCCAGTGCTTCGTCTGGGAACGGCTAAGCTTTGGCACTAGAGGAAGAATGTAGTCAAGTACATGTAGGTGCATTGCTGCCATTGTGGAGTGACTAGAAAGGGCTTTACTTAGTCCAAGAACTTCTGGTTCATGTGATGTTTCATATATATTTTCAAGAACAAAAACTCTTAAGTTGTAACTAGCTTTTACTGCTTTGACAGATGCTCATATGCAAGCCAGCGTGTGTCTGACGGTTTCACAATCTTGAGCTCTGGAAGATATAGTACTTTCTGAATCTCATTTAATGACTCTGCACATTTTGGGGAAAAATGAAAGAACTTCCATAGCACCATCAGGTTAGTGTAGACATGCTTGATACCTGGTGTAGCATTAGCAGCTTGCACAGAAGCCAGTTGAAGGACATGACAGCGACAGTGGACAAACAATGCATGAGGTGAGAGCTCTTTCAACCTTATTTGAACTCCTGTTTTGTCATCAGAGAAAGTAGCAGCTCCATCAAATCCCATTCCTATAAGCTTCCCCATTAAATGTTCAATTCCCTGCAGTACTCCACTTTCAGCATTAGCTTTCTTCAAGGGTAAAATTTCAATGAAGTGTTCTTCTGGTACACCACTCTCCACCCAACGACAACAAATTGTCAGCTCCTCTATGGTAGTAACGTCAGTTCATTCATCATCCATGATGCTAAAAAAGGGTGCCTTATGAAGCTGCTTGAGTAGAGACTCTTCCACCCATGTTCCAAGAGCATTCATAAACTCTACTACAGCCATTTTTTAGGTGTATGTTGCATTTCCTCCAGCTCAGTCAAGGAAGGTTTGAAGAGTCTCTCCACTACAACTCACTACCAATTGGAACTAGTTTGTCAAAGTCAGTAGTGTGTGCAATGTGCTGATGAGCTAGAAAGTGAGTACATCGGATTAGAGCTTTAATCACCTTCCTACTTTTTGTAATCTTTGCTGCGCTCCAACATTTTGAAGTGGGCTGATAATGGATCCTTCCTTTCTAGCTCTACCAGCTTCCACGTCCAATTGACAGAGAAGGTGCACTTCACTTTTTGAATGTGATTTCATTTTCTGAGTCACCTTCTTCCAGTTAGTGAATGGTTTGGTAATCCAAGCACCACCAGTCCTCTGAAGAGATCTTCCACCCTTTTTGCATAATTTGCAGAATGCACCCTGTAAATTTTCATCAAACTCTAACCAGGGAAAAGTTTCATCCCACTTTTGTTGTATCTCCTGATTCCAGATCCTGACTTGGAAGGTGGTCTAGAAGTAGAACTGGAGCAATGCTTCTTAGGAAGATTGGGCTGTACATCAATCTCAGACTCATTACCATCCTCGGAATCACTAGAGCTAAAAACTACTGAAGACTTGGATGCACTCCTGAAATACGAACGGATATCCATTTTTATGTTTTGTTTCTCTGTGCTTCATATTTATATACCACTCAATACGATGATGTAAGTGTCTAGTATTGTTCCCTTCTATAAATAGATCACATGGACAGCATTCAACACACCAGTTTACCTTTTTACATGCTTTGTATCAACTGTTAGTTCCACATTAAAAGTGCTCTATCACGGAAGCGCCTGGGTAAATTTCCGGTTTCCAATTATATAAATCTCATTATATAGCTGACCAAAACATACTAGTAACCAGTGCAACTGTGAGGAAACTACAACTTTCTGAGTTCAAGGTAAGCAAGCGGGGGAGTATATGTAGCTCTCACCGAAAAGGCAGGCTTTGGTTTGCTGTGTAAAATGCAGATGGCAAATAAGCAACTGGGTGGAGTCTTGTTAGGCTAGCTCTTTTCAAGATTTGTAATGGTATACGGAGAGCATACGGAGGATTGGCACTTCCGTGACAGAGCACTGTTAAGTACTCAATCATATCCAGGCAGAAGCCGCCTCAGCCAACCCCAACCCCCAAAACAACAACAACAGCAGCAACAGCAGCAGGGGAGTCCACACACACACCAGAGTTTCAAGTGAAGCCCTGGGATTTCCCCTAACCCCAAAGACCAGTTTATTCCACCTCCCAAAACAACAGCCTTCCTTCCCTCCCCTGAGGATGTTTCTTTTCCTTAAGATTTTTAAAGAAAATTAATAGTGCACACATTTCCTTCACAACCAAATAAAACTGAGTCTGGCTGTGTAGACTTCCCTTTTAGACCTGACTACTAGTACTCCCGGAATGCCCTAGAATCAACCTCAGAGCATCTATTAAACAAATTAAAAAAAATTCTGGGGAAGCACACCCCCAGACCCAATTAGTTGTTATGTGCTATACACCCCCTCCACGTCAATACCAAACTTTGGAGTTCCCCCTCCCAAAACTCAAAATCCTGTATGAAACCCTGCACACACGCACATTCAAGCATACCCCAACCCCCCCAGATGCATTTGTGAAACGTTGCCACATATTTAACCATCATGCCCACCCCCCCAACCCCTTAAAATCCAGATTCCTCCAGTCACCCCCCCCCCCCTCCCCCTACTTTTGGACAATTTTCTAAATGAAACCCTGGGCACCATCAATGAACAGGTGAGATGTGGAGGTTAACCTAGTGGAAAATTTGGCACTCCCAGGCTGATAATTATACAGTCTCTGCATGGCTAGGACTTACGGGATACAGGGCAGGAAGTAAGGGTGATTCGTAATTACTGTGATTGGGTGATCGTAAAATGTGTTTTGGGGGGAAGGGAGGTTGCTTTGTTTATCTGGAGAGGTGACACATAATAGACCTGTTGGGTGTCAGGCTCCTGGAGGGTAAGACGGAGAAGGTTACAAGTTTACAGATGGGGAAGCGATGGTGTGTGTGTGGAGAAAAAAAGGGTATGGGTGTGTGGTTTTCCATCAATTACTCCCAAGCAAGCAAGAAGAAGAAGAAGAAGCTTTTGAGGTAAAAACAGACAATGAAGTAAATAGGGGGAATGGCAGTGGATGCCAAGGACGTGGGAAGAGGTACACATCAGCCTGCAGTTCCCTTACGCTACCCTCTGGCAAGGGCAATAAAGATCAGAAGGAAGAGCAACTAGAGAATAAGCATGTTAACTGGAAGCATCTATTTCATGAGCCCCTCCCCCAAACACGCACGTTATTGCGTTTTTAGAATCAAGGATATGGGGGTTGGACCAGGGACCTGGAGCTAGGTGTACAACCACTCTGAACTTAGGGCATCCAAGGATGATGCCAGGATTGACCACATCCAAACTGGACCCCTCTGTGATATCATTACTATTATTATTATTCTAGTAGCCGGACACACAGAGCTAACCAGTGTTGAGTAGAGTTGAATGCATCACACAAGAAATAACTCCTGCATAAACCCCATCCTACCTCTCCAAACCCATGAACTCCAGACCAAATAACTCCCATACAAACCCCACCCTACCTCGCCAGTGCTCATGAACTCCAGACCAAATAACTCCCACACAAACCCCACCCTACCTCTCCAGTGCTCATGAACTCCAGACCAAATAACTCCCACACAAACCCAACCCTGCCTCTCCAGTGTTCATGAACTCCAGACCAAATAACTCCCACACAAACCCAACCCTACCTCTCCAGTGCTCATGAACTCCAGACCAAATAACTCCCACACAAACCCCACCCTACCTCTCCAGTGCTCATGAACTCCAGACCAAATAACTCCCACACAAACCCCACCCTACCTCTCCAGTGCTCATGGACTCCAGACCAAATAACTCCCATACAAACCCCACCCTACCTCGCCAGTGTTCATGAACTCCAGACCAAATAACTCCCACACAAACCCCACCCTGCCTCTCCAGTGCTCATGAACTCCAGACCAAATAACTCCCACACAAACCCCACCCTACCTCTCCAGTGCTCATGGACTCCAGACCAAATAACTCCCATACAAACCCCACCCTACCTCGTCAGTCCTCATGAACTCCAGACCAAATAACTCCCTCACAAACCCCACCCTACCTCTCCAGTGCTCATGAACTCCAGACCAAACTCCACATAAAGCCGACTTCTTTCTTTTCCTTTAGCCAATTTTTTGACCTTTCCAGCTTTTTTCCGGCCTCCCCGAGTGCCAGAGCTATCAGCCTCAGACATTCCTTGAACATATTCAGACACTTTAGTGGGATGTACAGAAGCAGTCTGGGGGAAAAAAAATAAAATAATAATAATAACAATAATATATATATATATATATATTTGATCATTCTTTGTTAGAACTGAATACCAAACACACACACACACACACAACAGGCACAAAAGATGAAGGAGACATTACATATTACCAAATAATACAGAGTTCTATCATTTGATCATTTTGTTAACCCTCTCACCGTCGGCATTATAGACAACCATTCCAAATTGAAATCAGTTTCGGATAAAAATCAATAGGGATTTACTCATATCTCTTGCAATTAGGTCATCTGTTAGCGCCATTGCTGACGGTCACTGCGGTAGAATTTTATTGACCACAGATATGAATATGATTATGAAGACAGTGGGCTTGGTTTGTGGCACTCAAGCGGCCACATACTTCATGGTAGTGACTTGATATGTGGCTCAAATGATAGTGCTATCTATGTGCGCCACTTTGACACAAGAATGAAGGTATAGCTAAGTCCACCATCACCACTATCATCCACCATCAAGTCTGTCAACATAATTATTCAACATTATTATCATGCCCTTTACCCGGGAAAAGCTTATCATCTTGGACACCTAACAGGCTAATACTACAGTTAGATCCCTTCACAAACCAGAGAAAACTTCCTCATCTGTGATCTTCCCATCAGATAGGGAGCCATAACTGTCAGCTAGAGCGCTAGCGTGTGTTGGTTGAATGGCAGCAGCTCCCAAGGATCCCACTGCTCCCCAGACGAAAAACTGTGCTCTCAGGTAAACATGAATGCCATCTCCTTGATCCTAACTTGACTCTTTGTCAGAGCGATCCCACACTTTCCTAAAGACCTCAGAAATTACCTCTGCAAGACTAAAGTCTCTTCGCCATTTCGAGAGTGTGAATTGTCGGTGTTTAAACCTTTTCCCCCACCAAGCATCACCCCATCATCTGCTGTAATTTGTGGTGTATAAATAGTGTAAAAATTCAGTAATTTAATGATATGTAAATAATGGGCCATGGACAAACACATGTATTCCCCCCACCCCCCATTTACAAAGCCTTGGTGCCATATGGTGTCTGCGACGGTGAGAGGGTTAAGTAGTTTATGAATTATGCATACCGTTTGCATGTACCACATTTGCAGGAGTATAAATTGTACCGGAATATAAGTTGCACCCTCCCTAATTTTGCCAACTTAAATTTTTTTATATGATTGTTGGAGCATAAGTCGCACCGAGAGTTGCACCCCAAATAAAGCACCTATCCCTCCCAGCACAACAGGAGAAGAAGGCCAAGCCTGTCCAGAGCAGAGGAGAGAGCCATACTGCACTTCAGGCCAAAACATTGATTGCTCTGCTGGCCAGGCCTGTCCCGTGAGATAGTTTTTCATGTACTCCATACTCCCTGGCAGCTCTTGTTCGCAGAATATTCAGAAAATTCAAATTTGAGCCAAAAAGCTCCAGCATAACTCTTCCTCCTTGCTCCGGTTTAGCTCTTCTCTTTGCTCCAGTACAGCCTTCCTCTTTACTCCAGTATAACTCTTCACTTTGCTCCAGTATAACTCTCCTCTTTGCTCCAGTATAACTCGTACTCTTTGCTCCAGTATAACTCTTCTCTTAGTTCCAGTATAACTCGTCCTCTTTGCTCCAGTATAGATCACCCTCTTTGCTCCAGTATAAATCTTCTCTTTGCTCCAATATAAATCTTCCCCTTTGCTCCAGTACAGATCGTCCTCTTTGCTCCAGTATAGCTCGTCCTTTTTTTGCTCCAGTGTAGCTCATCCTCTTTGCTCCAGTATAGCTCTACCTCTTTCCTCCAGTATAGCTCTTCCTCTATATTCCAGTATAACTCTTCTCTTTGCTCTAGTCTCTTTGCTCCAGTATAGCTCGTCCTTTTTCCCCAGTATAGCTCTTCTCTTTGCTCCAGTATAACTCTTCTCTTTGCTCCAGTATAGCTCATCCTCTTTGCTCCAGTATAGTTCTTCTCTTTGCTCCAGTATAACTCTTCTCTTTGCTCCAGTATAACTCTTCTCTTTGCTCCAGTATAACTCGTCCTTTTTGCTCCAGTATAACTATTCTCCTTGCTTCAGTATAGCTCTTCTCTTTGCTCCAGTATAGTTCGTCCTCTTTGCTCCAGTATACCTCTTCCTCTTTGCTCCAGTATAAATCTTCTCTTTGCTCCAGTATAGCTCTTCTCTTTGCTCCAGTATAGCTCGTCCTCTTTACTCCAGTATAGCTCGTCCCCTTTGCTCCAGTAGAGTTCTTCTCTTTGCTCCAGTACAACTGTTCTCTTTGCTCCAATATAACTCGTCCTCTTTGCTCCAGTATAATTCGTCCTCTTTGCTCCATTATAGCTCATCCTCATTGCTCCAGTATAATTCTTCTCTTTGTTCCAGTATAGCTCTTCTCTTTACTCCAGTATAACTCGTCCTCTTTGCTCCAGTTTAACTCTTCTCTTTGCTCCAGTATAATTCGTCCTCTTTGCTCCATTATAGCTCATCCTCATTGCTCCAGTATAATTCTTCTCTTTGTTCCAGTATAGCTCTTCTCTTTACTCCAGTATAACTCGTCCTCTTTGCTCCAGTTTAACTCTTCTCTTTGCTCCAGCATAACTCTTCTCTTTGCTCCAGTTTAACTCTTCTCTTTGCTCCAGTATAGCTCGTCCTCTTTGCTCCAGTATAGCTCTTCTCTTTGTTCCAGTATAACTCTTCTCTTTGCGCCAGTATAACTCTTCTCTTTGCTCCAGTTTAGCTCTTCTCTTTGCTCCAGTATAACTCCTCTCTTTGCTCCAGTATAACTCTTCTCTTTGCTCCAGTATAACTCGTCCTCTTTGCTCCAGTATAGCTAAACCTCTTTGCTCCAGTATAACTCTTCTCTTAGCTCCAGTATAAATCGTCCTCCTTGTTCCAGTATAGCTCATCCTCTTTGCTCCAGTATAGCTCTTCCTCTATGTTCCAGTATAGCTCATCCTCTTTGCTCCAGCATAGCTCTTCTCTTTGCTCCAGTATAGCTCTTCTCTTTGCTCCAGTAAAGCTCGTCCTCTTTGCTCCAGTATAGCTCGTCCTCTTTGCTCAAGTATAGCTCTTCTCTTTGCTCCAGTACTAGTCTTCTGTTTGCTCCAGTATAGCTCGTCCTCTTTGCTAGAGCATAGCTCTTCTCTTTGCTCCAGTATAGCTTGTCCTCTTTGCTCCAGTATAATTCTTCCTCTTTGCTCCAGTATAGCTCTTCCTCTTTGCTCCAGTATAGCTCGTCCACTTTGCTCCAGTGAAGCTCATCCTCTTTCCACCAGTATAGCTCTTCCTCTTTGCTCCGTTATAACTCTTCTCTTTGCTCCAGTATAGCTCTTCTCTATGCTCCAGTATAGCTCTTCTCTATGCTCCAGTATAACTCTTCTCTTTGCTCCAGTATAACTCTTCCCTTTGCTCCAGTATAACTCGTCTTCTTTGCTCCAGTATAACTCTTCTCCTTGCTCCAGTATAGCTCTTCTCTTTGCTCCAGTATAGCTCGTCCTCTTTTCTCCAGTATAGCTCTTCTCTTTGCTCCAGTATAACTCTTCTCTTTGCTCCAGTATAACTCTTCCCTTTGCTCCAGTATAACTCGTCCTCTTTGCTCCAGAATAACTCTTCTCCTTGCTCCAGTATAGCTCTTCTCTTTGCTCCAGTATAGCTCGTCCTCTTTGCTCCAGTATAACTCTACTCTTTGCTCCAATATAACTCGTCCTCTTTGCTCCAGTATAACTCTTCTCTTTGCTCCAGTATAACTCGTCCTCTTTGCTCCAGTATAGCTCATCCTCTTTGCTCCAGTATAATTCTTCTCTTTGCTCCAGTATAACACGTCCTCCTTGCTCCAATATAGCTCTTCTCTTTGCTCCAGTATAGCTCTTCTCTTTGCTCCTATATAGCTCGTCCTCTTTGCTCCAGTATAGCTGGTCCTATTTGCTCCAGTATAACTCTTCTCCAGCTCTACTCTATGCTCCAGTATAGCTCTTCTCTTTGCTACAGTATAGCTCGTCCTCTTTGCTCCAGTATAGCTCGTCCTCTTTGTTCCAGTATAACTCTTCTCTTTGCTCCAGTATAATTCGTCCTCCTTGCTCCAGTATAGCTCTTCCTCTTTGCTCCAGTAAAACTCGTCCTCTTTGCTCCAGTATAGCCCACCCTCTTTGCTCCAGAATAACTCTTCTCTTTGCTCCAGTATAACTCTTCTCTTTGCTCCAGTATAATCCGTCCCCTTTGCTCCAGTATAACTCTTCTTTTCGCTCCAGTTAGCTCTTCTCTTTGCTCCAGTATAGCTCGTCCTCTTTGCTACAGTATAGCTCTTCTCTTTGCTCTAGTATAGCTATTCCTCTTTGCTCCAGTATAGCTCATCCTCTTTGCTCCAGTATATCTCTTCCTCTTTGCTCCAGTATAGCCCTTCCTCTTTGCTCCAGTATAACTCTTCTTTTTGCTCCAGTATAACTCTTCTCTTATGCTCCAGTATAACTCGTTCTCTTTGCTCCAGTATAGCTCTTCTCTTTGCTCCATTATAACTCATCTCTTTGCTCCAGTATAACTCGTCCTCTTTGCTCCAGTATAACCCTTCCACTTTGCTCCAGTATAACTCTTCCTCTTTGCTCCAGTATAGCTCGTCCTCTTTGCTCCAGTATAACACTTCCTCTTTGCTCCAGTATAGCTCTTCCTCTTTGCTCCAGTATAGCTCTTCCTCTTTGCTCCAGTATAGCTCGTCCTCTTTGCTCCAGTATAACTATTCCTCTTTGCTCCAGTATAACTCTTCCTCTATGCTCCACTATAGCTCGTCCTCTTTCCTCCAGTGTAGCTCATCCTCTTTGCTCCAGTATAGCTCGTCCTCTTTGCTCCAGTAAAACACTCTTCTCTTTGCTCAAGTATAGCTCTTCCTCTTTGCTCCAGTATAACTCTTCCTCTTTGCTCCAGTATAGCTCGCCCTCTTTGCTCCAGTATAACTCGTTCTCCTTGCCCAAGTATAGCTCTTCCTCTTTGCTCCAGTATAGCTCTTCCTCTTTGCTCCAGTATAGCTCCTCCTCTTTGCTCCAGTATAACTATTCCTCTTTGCTCCAGTATAACTCTTCCTCTATGCTCCACTATAGCTCGTCCTCTTTGCTCCAGTGTAGCTCATCCGCTTTGCTCCAGTATAGCCCGTCCTCTTTGCTCCAGTAAAACACTTCCTCTTTGCTCAAGTATAGCTCTTCCTCTATGCTCCAGTATAACTCTTCCTCTTTGCCCCAGTATAGCTCGTCCTCTTTGCTCCAGCAGAGCTTGTCTTCATTGTTCCAGTATAGTTCGTCCTTTTTGCTCCGGTATAACTCATCCTCTTTGCTCCAGTATAGCCCGTCCTCTTTGCTCCAGTAAAACACTTCCTCTTTGCTCAAGTATAGCTCTTCCTCTATGCTCCAGTATAACTCTTCCTCTTTGCCCCAGTATAGCTCGTCCTCTTTGCTCCAGCAGAGCTTGTCTTCTTTGTTCCAGTATAGTTCGTCCTTTTTGCTCCGGTATAACTCATCCTCTTTGCTCCAATATGGCTTACCCTCTTGGCTCCAGTATAACTCTGCTCTTTGCTCCAGTACAACTCTTCCTCTTTGCTCCAGTATAGCTCATCCTCTTTGCTCCAGTTTAACTATTCCAATTTGCTCCAATATAACTCTTCCACTTTGCTCCAGTATAACTTGTCCTCTTTGCTCCAGTATAGCTCTTCTCTTTGCTCCAGTATAACACTTCCTCTTTGCTCAAGTATAGCTCTTCCTCTTTGCTCCAGTATAGCTCTTCCTCTTTGCTCCAGTATAGCTCCTCCTCTTTGCTCCAGTATAACTATTCCTCTTTGCTCCAGTATAACTCTTCCTCTATGCTCCACTATAGCTCGTCCTCTTTGCTCCAGTGTAGCTCATCCTCTTTGCTCCAGTATAGCCCGTCCTCTTTGCTCCAGTAAAACACTTCCTCTTTGCTCAAGTATAGCTCTTCCTCTATGCTCCAGTATAACTCTTCCTCTTTGCCCCAGTATAGCTCGTCCTCTTTGCTCCAGCAGAGCTTGTCTTCTTTGTTCCAGTATAGTTCGTCCTTTTTGCTCCGGTATAACTCATCCTCTTTGCTCCAGTATAGCCCGTCCTCTTTGCTCCAGTAAAACACTTCCTCTTTGCTCAAGTATAGCTCTTCCTCTATGCTCCAGTATAACTCTTCCTCTTTGCCCCAGTATAGCTCGTCCTCTTTGCTCCAGCAGAGCTTGTCTTCTTTGTTCCAGTATAGTTCGTCCTTTTTGCTCCGGTATAACTCATCCTCTTTGCTCCAGTATAGCCCGTCCTCTTTGCTCCAGTAAAACACTTCCTCTTTGCTCAAGTATAGCTCTTCCTCTATGCTCCAGTATAACTCTTCCTCTTTGCCCCAGTATAGCTCGTCCTCTTTGCTCCAGCAGAGCTTGTCTTCTTTGTTCCAGTATAGTTCGTCCTTTTTGCTCCGGTATAACTCATCCTCTTTGCTCCAATATGGCTTACCCTCTTGGCTCCGGTATAACTCTGCTCTTTGCTCCAGTACAACTCTTCCTCTTTGCTCCAGTATAGCTCATCCTCTTTGCTCCAGTTTAACTATTCCAATTTGCTCCAATATAACTCTTCCACTTTGCTCCAGTATAACTTGTCCTCTTTGCTCCAGTATAGCTCTTCTCTTTGCTCCAGTATAATTCTTCCTCTTTGCTCAAGTATAACTCGTCCTCTTTGCTCCAGTATAATTCTTCTCTTTGCTCCAGTATAACTCTTCCTCTTTGCTCCAGTATAGCTCGTCTCTTTGCTCAGTATAGCTCTTCCTCTTTGCTCCAGTATAACCCGTCCTCTTAGTTCCAGTATAACTCTTCTCTTTGCTCCAGTATAGCTCTTCCTCTTTGCTCCAGTATAACTCTTCCTCTTTGCTCCAGTATAGCTCATCCTCTTTGCTCCAGTTTAACTCTTCCAATTTGCTCCAATATAACTCTTCCACTTTGCTCCAGTATAGCTTGTCCTCTTTGCTCCAGTATAACTCTTCCTCTTTGCTCCAGTATAACTCTTCCTCTTTGCTCAAGTATAACTCGTCCTCTTTGCTCCAGTATAACTCTTCCTCTTTGCTCCAGTATAGCTCGTCTCTTTGCTCAGTTTAGCTCTTCCTCTTTGCTCCAGTATAACCCGTCCTCTTAGTTCCAGTATAACTCTTCTCTTTGCTCCAGTATAGCTCTTCCTCTTTGATCCAGTATAACTCTTCCTCTTTGCTCCAGTATAACTCGTCCGCTTTGCTCCAGTATAACTCGTCCTCTTTGCACCTGTATAGCTCACCCTCTTTGCTCCAGTATAACTCTTCTCTTTTCTCCAGTATAACTCTTCCTCTTTGCTCCAGTATAACTCTTCTCTTTGCTCCAGTATAGCTCGTCCTCTTTGCTCCAGTATAGCTCTTCCTCTTTGCTCCAGCACAACTCTTCTTCTTTGCTCCAGTATAACTCTTCCTCTTTACTCCAGTATAGCTCTTCCTCTTTGCTCCAGTATAACTCGTCCCCTTTGCTACAGTATAACTAGTCCTCTTTGCTCCAGTATAGCTCTTCTCTTTGCTCCAGTATAGCTCGTCCTCTTTGCTCCAGTATAGCTCTTCCTCTTTACTCCAGTATAACTCTTCCTCTTTGCTCCAGTATAGCTCGTCCACTTTGATTCAGTATAACTCGTCCTCTTTACTCCAGACAATTCGCTTACAATATTGTGAGCAGTGCCGTAGAGGTCACACACTCCACTTATGACATCGTCTAGTGATCAATTTTAGCCAGTGGACACATATTTTAGCTAAATCGACACATTCTGAGTTCAAGTCGCACCCCTGAAACTGGAAAGAAGATTTGGTGCTGCTACTGCGATTTATACCCCAGCAAATACGGAATATTAGCTCTGAAATAATTAACAATATCGTGTCCTCCAGCCTCAGCACTGTAGAGCAGGATATTATCGAGTGGGTTAATACGTGTGGTTTTCATGGTCCGAATCCAATCCTCGAATATGTACGATCATGGACAGTGTGTGGCTTCCACTATAAGCTATACAGTCTCACGAATACCCACACCCACTCACTCCCCCCCCCCCCCCCCCCCCCCCCCTTGAATCCATCAGTTTACTCAACATTAGTGAATATATAACCCTTGGAAAATATCCCTCCGTACAGTGACTATAGCTCACCATAACACAATTATCATTAGCGAGCTAGCCCTAATTGACGAAAATAAGTAATAAAAATAACCTTCAAAGCTCTTTCCTTGATCAGCGGTGCAAACAGCTCAGTACATGACTCCATAAATCGAGGTGTTGTTAGAAATCTTCCAAAGAGCACTACATCAGAACACCCGCCATATTTACTCTGAAGAAGTGTTTCAACATCTTCTGTCGTACACACTGATGGTAAAAATAGCTGCAAAATATACCAACAAAATATATATATATATATATATAAGATAGAGAATATTGCATCATCCACTTGTACATGTGCATGCATACACGGATTACCATACAACCTGATTACACAGTGTGGGCACTAGCAACCTACAACACCATTGCCTAACTGCAAGTACCCCAAATAAAACACACCCTAGGATTTAACACATCATGTACTACTGGTTATTGCAGCATCACCAAATTATTGAGTCTATATAGTTTTGATACCGAGACCGAGGGATCTACGGTATTCATAAACCCGAGGGCTCTGGGCTGTAGCGACTCGAGCATAGCAAGGGTGCTACTAAAGGCTCAAGGTAACTAAGCTGTTTATAGCATAACTCTCTAGCAACCAATCACCATAGAAACAGCAAATAACCTAAAAAGCAAGAAAAATTCAACCAATCAACCACTTTTAGCCTCAACAATATGGCACGCCTTTTACTTCCAGCTCCACTTCAACTGAGCCCACCCAAGAACAACTTTAGCACAACCCCCAAATTGCACCACCAAAAACACCAGCTGAAATAAAAGAGCCATGTATTTCCCAAAACACATAGATTAAAGCCTGAACACTGGAAGAATTTTTAAGGGAGGCATCTTGGGTCTTTCCTCTACTTTCCTACAAACTTCCATGGCCTGGAAGCGAATACTTCTAGTCAAGTGAGCTGTTAGAAAGTACATTTCCGCCCCACCAGCTTAGCCGGAGAGGCATCTAGTGACATGATTATAAAACTGCAATTAGGTGTCTATGGAATTTAGATACCATGAATTGAGCAATCTGATTGGCCAGTTCAAATAATTGTGCTATAAAAATTCACAAGACAAAAGAGATTTTCTTACTTTTTAAAAATTGTTTTATCTGTAATTATAATCATTAGTACCAGGGAGTACGCTAGTTCTCCCTATATTGGATTAACCGACTTTCTAAAAGGCGGACTGAAAAACAAGATGATATCTCAGCAAACACTCACATCGGCAGCTCCGTAGCTGTCTAAATGGTGGTTTCTGATAATATCAGTGCCAAAAAGACTCCAAGCTTGCCTTGAATACTTTGCTAAGTTAGTATACGGGTAGCGGAAAAACATCGAGATAATGAAAAAACCCAGTGAAATTCAACTTCAAGATCATTGTTTTTCGGTATCTTCCCATGCATAACTGGCGTACAATAGGTCCTCACAATTTTAGTTCCAGAAGATCCAGTAGTAAACGCCCACGACTAGTCCGTTTCTTGATTCAGAGCAGCTCCCAAAAACTGGCGTAAGTGGTAAGTATCAAGACACACTTTGTGTCAGTGATTTGTGGTACGAATAACTCTCACTGAATTCAGCTATTAGGTTTGTGGGTCAACTATTACCATATCCAAACCAGGTTGGTCTTCCACCAAGCTATCTGCTGTAGTGTTCCCCTGTGCAATGTTATCAATTCCTTGAAGGAAGCTGTAGCTGACAATGTGGGTGCAGTCAACAATAGCAACAATACATAGCATGTATATTGATATGTGTGTAGTGTACAGCAACAATATACAAGTTAAAAATGGTGTTTATATGTCTAGGAGACCCTCCACCAATCGGCTCACACTTGATGTAGTCCTCCACTTCTCCTCCACTGCTCAACTAAATAGAATCAAGAAAACACAAGAAAAAAGAACAAAAATGTTGATTAAAAACACACACTATATTGGAATGACCCGTTGAAAGAGAATGGGAACAAGCCTGTGCCCATGTAGACCACAACCAGTTAAAAACATGCACACTAATATTGTGCTGGTTTTAAAATCATGGAGTGCCTGGGCAACTGCAAAAAAACCAGCACAATATTGGTGTATATGATTTTAAATGGTAAAGGGTGTGGAGCTGGTTGTGGTCTACATGGGTACAGTCTTGTTTCCATCCTCTTATTAAGAGGTGGTCTCTCCTATACAGGTTAAATAGAACATTATTGCTCATGCTCGTGTTAATATAATATTATTATTACCACTAATAATATTATTACTAATTTCTATCTATCAATATATTATTAATCATGTTTTCAGAGTGTCAAAAAGATAGGCAGAATTTACCTTGCAGTCAAGCCATCCAGATCCAGAGCTCTGAAGATCTTCCACTTCTCCCTCCAACTCCTTAATAAAGATTTCCCCGACCATACAAGTGGATGTCCTCTCTACAACACCTTCGGAGCTATTGCAGATGTACTTGGACGCATAACCTTGAGGATCCTCCACCCCAAGTCTTCGTAGAGCATCAAACTCTATTACATGTATTCAGCAGCTATAGATGTATTCACTGCAGTACATACCTATACACTATACATGTAGCAAGTAGAGATGCACATGCATTAGAGTTGTCCAATGGCTGGCCCACAACATGACATATGAGGCCTTCGCATTGCGTTGCATTGACAGCATTGACAGGGTTGTCTCCAACCATCAGAAGCAAGCTGTGCTGCCCTCCCCACTCCTTGAAAGTCTGATTATTATGAGAGTTAATTTTGCCCCCCCCTCCTCCTTTGGTGAAGACTGACCCAAATACCGACTGTGCCCCCAACCAAACTTGCCTAATTATCAAAATGCAATGGCCCGTGATTGAATGGTTGACAATATACATGTACACGCAACACATAATCCAATACCAAATTCCAAAACATGTGCACTCTTTCAGAAATGGACAGTGAAGATGACGGTCACTATTCCAGTGATGGGGAGCTAAACTTGCTTTTGCTGTTAGCAATGATGAAGAGGAAGAGAAGCATGTGAGTAGACTTCGACATCTTTGTGTAATAGGCAACAGGGAGAGAACCACAAGCTTCTCCAAGCATGTTAGACACCTCTATATGCAATAGAAGTCCCTCACATCCTCGATCAACCTTACAGCATCCACTCTGTAGTTGAAACTAAAATAAAGAACACCAATCTGTCGCAACTGACGTTGCAACCGACGCAAGAATAGAACTCCAGTTTATTAAATGAGTATGGTAGAGACACGATGCAAAGTTTACGATATGTGCGTTGCTACGCTAGTATATATGTCTCATTGAGAGCTAGCATAAATTGGAAGGGGGGAGGAGGAGAGGGGGTGCATAGAGATCTGTACCACTGCAACGATATTTTCCAGGACATCCAGAATTACAACATGGATCATGGAATCTCTCGCTAAGACTAGGATTAAGGGCAAGGGCTATTCTAGGGCAAGGCACTAAGACTAGGGTTAAGGGCAAGGGCTAATCTAGGTCAAGGCACTAAGAGGGCAAGGGCTATTCTAGGGAAAGGCACTAAGACTAGAGTTAAGGGCTAGGGCTATTCTAGGGCAAGGCACTAAGACTAGGGTTAAAGGCTAGGGCTATTCCAGGGCAAGGCACTAAGACCAGGGTTAAGGGCAAGGGCTATTCTAGGGCAAGGCACTAAGACTAGGGTTAAGGGCTAGGGCTATTCTAGGGAAAGGCACTAAGACTAGGGTTATGGGCTAGGGCTATTCTAGGGCAAGGCACAAAGACCAGGGTTAAGGGCTAGGGCTATTCTAGGGCAAGGCACTAAGACTAGGGTTAAAGGCTAGGGCTATTCAAGGGAAAGGCACTAAGACTAGGGTTAAGGGCTAGGGCTATTCTAGGGCAAGGCACTAAGACTAGGGTTAAAGGCTAGGGCTATTCTAGGGAAAGGCACTAAGACTAGGGTTAAAGGCTAGGGCTATTCTAGGGCAAGGCACCAAGACCAGGGTTAAGGGCTAGGGCTATTCTAGGGCAAGGCACTAAGACTAGGGTTAAAGGCTAGGGCTATTCAAGGGCAAGGCACTAAGACCAGGGTTAAGGGCTAGGGCTATTCTAGGGCAAGGCACTAAGACTAGGGTTAAAGTCTAGGGCTATTCTAGGGCAAGGCACTAAGACTAGGGTTAAAGGCTAGGGCAAGGCACTAAGACTAGGGTTAAAGGCTAGGTTTATTCTAGGGCAAGGCACTAAGACTAGAGTTAAGGGCTAGGAAAGGGCTACGGCTATTCTAAGGCAAGGCACTAAGACTAGGGTTAAAGTCTAGGGCTATTCTAGGGCAAGGCACTAAGACTAGGGTTAAGCGCTAGGGCTATTCTAGGGTAAGGCAGTAAAACTAGGGTTAAGGGCTAGGGCTATTCTAGGGAAAGGCACTAAGACTAGGGTTAAGGGCTAGGGGTTTTCCAAAGACAGGACTAGGGCTATTCTAGGGCAAAGGGTTTAAGGGGTGTGATTCACATGTATGACAGTGGCTAGGATATCGGATACACCGGACTAAGGCCAGGACTAGGGATGCACACAATGGTCCCAAGTACCCTGGATATTAAACAGTCCAGAAGCAAGTAGCCATGATGTATTCAAATATGTCCATTTATAAGTGGGTGATGTAATGAAGTTACAGTGTAACATGGTAAGGTGGAGTGCATAAAGAACAGCAACAGTACAACATGGTGAGGTTGAATGATAATGAAGAGCAACAGTGTAACATGGTAAGGTGTGTGATAACGAAGGGTAACAATGTATGGTAAGGTGTGTAAAAATGAAGGGTAACAGTACACCATGGTAAGGTGTGTAATAATGAAGGGTAACAGTGTATAATGGTAAGGTGTGTGATAATGAAGGGTAACAGTGCACCATGGTAAGGTGTGTGATAATGAAGGGTAACAGTGTATAATGGTAAGGAGTGTAATAATGAAGGGTAACAGTGTACCATGGTAAGGTGTGTGATAATGAAGAGCAACAGTGTAACATGGTAAGGTGTGTGATAATGAAGGGTAACAGTGCAACATGCTAAGGTTGTGGTGATAGACATTGCACCAGTGGTACATAAGCCAGGTTCATAACGGGAGAAAAAGGACGCCAGAATTCTATTCCAATGCATCGCAACGTGAGTGCGTACAGCATGTTTTGAACCAGCCCATAAAAGTTTAGAAATATACAGCATGTGAAGTCACAATGCATGAAGGTGTAGTTAGGCCAGCATTTATGCAGCGCCATCCCAACCATAGTCTTCCTGTTATTTCCTACACACACTCATCACAGCAGGGATTTGTGTTGGGAGACTTGCCACAACTTTATCACAGCAGGGATTTGTGTTGGGAGACTTGCCACAACTTTATCACAGCAGGGATTTGTGTTGGGAGACTTGCCACAATTTTATCACAGCAGGGATTTGTGTTGGGAGACTAGCCACAACTTTATCACAGCAGGGATTTGTGTTGGGAGACTTGCCACAACTTTATCACAGCAGGGATTTGTGTTGGGAGACTTGCCACAACTTTATCACAGCAGGGATTTGTGTTGGGAGACTTGCCACAACTTTATCACAGCAGGGATTTGTGTTGGGAGACTTGCCACAACTTTATCACAGCAGGGATTTGTGTTGGGAGACTTGCCACAACTTTATCACAGCAGGGATTTGTGTTGGGAGACTTGCCACAACTTTATCACAGCAGGGATTTGTGTTGGGAGACATGCCACAACTTTATCACAGCAAGGATTTGTGTTGGGAGACTTGCCACAACTTTATCACAGCAGGGATTTGTGTTGGGAGACTTGCCACAACTTTATCACAGCAGGGATTTGTGTTGGGTGACTTGCCACAACTTTATCAGAGCAGGGATTGTGTTGGGAGACTTGCCACAACTTTATCACAGCAGGGATTTGTGTTGGGAGACTTGCCACAACTTTATCACAGCAGGGATTTGTGTTGGGAGACTTGCCACAACTTTATCACAGCAGGGATTTGTGTTGGGAGACTTGCCACAACTTTATCACAGCAGGGATTGTGTTGGGAGACTTGCCACAACTTTATGACTTGTTTAAAAAAAAAAAATGCAAAGGAGACCACAATCACCTAGATGACCCTTAACCACTTAAAAAAAGATTGTGGATGTACTGACCAGCTAGATCACCCTCTACTTTACTTCTACTTTAATCACAGCAAGGATTTGTGTTGGGAGACTTGTCCCCCCCCCCCCCCCCCCAATACACAAATACTGAGGATTTGTGGTTGTACAGGCACTCCGTTGATATTAGAAACTGCACAATTGGTATGTATGATTTTTAATGGTAAAGAGTCATCTTACTGGTTATGGTCTACATGGCTACAGTCTTGTTTCCTATAATCCAATTAGTAATTTTTTAAATAAAACATTAAAAAACAAACATTGTTTCAAGTGTTGTTTTTTTCCCTTATTTGTTTTGTTGTTTGTGTATATTATAGTTGAGCTGTGTGGACGACTACACCAAGCATGAGCGGTGCAGTGGAGGATCTCCAGGACTTATCCAAGCATGAGCGGTGCAGTGGAGGACCTCCAGGACTTATCCAAGCACGAGCGGTGCAGTGGAGAATCTCCAGGGCTTATCCAAGCATGAGCGGTGGAGTGGAGGATCTCCAGGGCTTATCCAAGCATGAGCGGTGCAGTGGAGGATCTCCAGGGCTTATCCAAGCATGAGCGGTGCAGTGGAGGATCTCCAGGGCTTATCCAAGCATGAGCGGTGCAGTGGAGGATCTCCAGGGCTTATCCAAGCATGAGCGGTGCAGTGGAGGATCTCCAGGGCTTATCCAAGCATGAGCGGTGCAGTGGAGGATCTCCAGGGCTTATCCAAGCATGAGCGGTGCAGTGGAGGATCTCCAGGGTTTATCCAAGCATGAGCGGTGCAGTGGAGGATCTCCAGGGCTTATCCAAGCACGAGCGGTGCAGTGGAGGATCTCCAGGGCTTATCCAAGCATGAGCGGTGCAGTGGAGGATCTTCAGGGCTTATCCAAGCATGAGCGGTGCAGTGGAGGATCTCCAGGGCTTATCCAAGCATGAGCGGTGCAGTGGAGGATCTCCAGGGCTTATCCAAGCATGAGCGGTGCAGTGGAGGATCTCCAGGGCTTATCCAAGCATGAGCGGTGCAGTGGAGGATCTCCAGGGCTTATAAGCACTGTTTCCAACCTTATGACTGATAATTTTTTAAAATTACGATGAGTAATGATGATGAGTGAACCAATTGTACGCCAGTTAAGCGAACGAAGAAAGAGAGAAACAAATATCCTTGAAAATGAATTTCAAAGTTTTTTCACGCCTTGACACTTTTTATTTTGCGCTGATTGTTTACAACCTTAGCGAAGAATTCAAGGCACGCTTGGAGTCACTCGGAGCTAATATCAGCTGAAACAACCATTTAGGCAGCCAAGAAGCTGCGGGCATGAGTTTCAGCAGAAATATTGCCATTTCCGCTTTAGGTCAGCCATTAGGGTTATCCAATATAGGGAGTACTAGCATACTCCCTGCTATATATATAACTAGCGGAGGTACCCGGCGTTGCCCAGGGGATACATAGGGCAATTAATATATATCAAATGACCTTCCATTGCCAATGAAATATAAAAATCAAGAAGCATGATACTTTCTTCAGTTCTGTAGGGCTTCTGGGTAGACCACATTGCGCGTCTGATTGTGGTACGAGTAAGCTATGTTTGGATATGCTGCAAGCCCGAGAGGCAACCACATATAGCTGACCATGGGTGAAAAATGGGACAGAAAGGTCCACTCCAATGGCCTTGAATTATTGACTAATAAATGTGCTATTATCGCTCACCATGAAAGAAAAGCCGGAGAAATGCCAATTTTGTCCGTTTTTATGACAAAAACAACAACTCTCATCCGTGGTCTCAAACAAAGAATTCGTCGTAGCGAATACGTGCACGTCAGAGCTTGTTTCCGGTTAAGATTCATCGTTGTGACTATGTGCACGCCAGAGCTTGTTTCCGGTTAAGAGTTTCGATTTCGTATATGCTCTAACTAAAAAATAACAGGTTTTTCCTTAAATTAAACTTTTAATCATTTAAAACCAGGCTAAAACATCCGCAGGAACCTGCGGATTCCAAATATGCCATTGGTTTTGCTCGGAGATCAACCATTGACAACTGATGCATGGACAGACAGACACACACACACACAGACATCTTTGCTTTATGGTGTGTTCAAAATAAACAGGAGTTTTCCTCCATTATAAGGACTCTATCTCTCCGCAAGCCACCTAGCCAGCATATATCCAGCATGGTGGGAAGTCACCTAGCCAGCATATATCCAGCACGGTGGGTAGGTCATCTAGCCAGCATATATCCAGCACGGTGGGCAGGTCACCTAGCCAGCATATATCCAGCACGGTGGGGAGGTCACCTAACCAGCATATATCCAGCACAGTGGGTAGGTCACCTAGCCAGCATATATCCAGCACGGTGGGCAGGTCACCTAGCCAGCATATATCCAGCACGGTGGGTAGGTCACCTAACCAGCATATATCCAGCACAGTGGGTAGGTCACCTAGCCAGCATATATCCAGCACGGTGGGCAGGTCTAAAAAAAGAGAAGACACTGCTCTAATTACAGACAATCATAGCTACTCCCACTTCCACGTTTATACAGTTCATGCTCATTCAGACTCGGCAACAACCGGTTTTACGATACATAAGGTCACAAAGCACGAGGTATGAGTCCTACAAATGCAATCTTGTTACATTGCAAATCATTATCATGAGAGAAGTTTTAAGCTTGCTTCAAACACAGACATGTATACTTGTACATACATAGCATACCTATATATCCATTGGACTGAAAGAAGGCGTCGGCCCACTTGTGCTGCATTTGTACATATACTCTAGGAGTGTACACGGACTTAGTCCCATGACCATGCTGAGTACCACACACGTCCCCGGAAGAGATCAGCTTATGTAAAACAGCTGTGTCACACACACCAAGAGGCAAGATGACATCAGGTAATGGAGAAAGAACTCACATAAAATGCAAGATATAGAGATATAGTCACACACTATACAAAGAAGGAAGGATGGGGGAGGGGGATATCACCCAAACAGAAATCCTCTACCCTCCCCCCTCCCCTCCCTCCCCTCAAGAGTAGACAAGAAATTGGGATGATTACGGATGATTCCTATCAATTATGGGACGCACTAAATATCCTCTCCCTCCCCCCCAAACAATCCTGATGAAAGCCTGATATACACGGGGAGGTCCAGTGTTAACGAGGACAATACTGGAATCTACACAATGTAGGCAGTGTCAACAGAAAGCATGGATAGAATAGGGACTTACGCCAGTCCAAAGTTATTTCCCACATAATCCCAGCCCTAGCCCTCTCTCCCTATCCTTGTCCTAGCCTAATATCCCCAACTGTGCCCTGGTTCTAGCACTATTCTAGCTATTAGGTGGGCAACAATTTGGAACTAGTTGACATGCCTATGATCCAAGGTACCACTGAAGGCACATACAATATACAGTCTGTTAGTCCAGGATCAATTATTATAGGAGACAACAGAACTAATATAATATCAGATATAGGAAAAAGGGGTGCGTCCTGTCTTTGGAGAGACATATTGGCACTAAAATTGTAGGTATGCACAGCCCTAGAATATTCCCAGCCCTAGAATATCACTAGCCTTAGCCCTAGCACCAAACTATTTCTAGCCCTAGCCCTAGCCCTAGAATATCCCCAGCCTTATCCCAAGCACTAAACTATCTCTAGCCCTAGCCTTAGAATATCCCTAGCCTTATCCCAAGCACTAAACTATCTCTAGCCCTAGCCTTAGAATATCCCTAGCCTTATCCCAAGCACTAAACTATCTCTAGCCCTGGCTCTAGAATATCCCTAGCCTTATCCCAAGCACTAAACTATCTCTAGCCCTAGCCTTATCCCAAGCACTAAACTATCTCTAGCCCTAGCCCTAGAATATCCCCAGCCTTATCCCAAGCACTAAACTATCTCTAGCCCTAGCCCTAGAATATCCCTAGCCTTATCCCAAGCACTAAACTATCTCTAGCCCTAGCCTTAGAATATCCCCAGCCTTATCCCAAGCACTAAACTATCTCTAGCCCTAGCCTTAGAATATCCCCAGCCTTATCCCAAGCAATAAACTATCTCTAGCCCTAGCCCTAGAATACCCCTAGCCTTATCCCAAGCACTAAACATCTCTAGCCCTAGCCCTAGAATATCCCTAGCCTTATCCCAAGCACTAAACTATCTCTAGCCCTAGCCTTAGAATATCCCTAGCCTTAGCCCTGGCACTGGAATATCTCTAGCCTTAGCCATAGAATATCCCTAGCCTTAGCCCTAGCCCTAGAATATCTCTAGCCTTAGCCATAGAATATCCCCAGCCTTAGCCCTAGAACATACCCAGACTTAGCCCTAGTCAAGCCCATGGATGGTTCTGCAGTGTGGCAGGGTGAGACAATAGCCTACACAACTTCTGTGCACTCTTTCTCTAGTACATGCACATGTCCTGCTGCTGTCACATGGTCGACAGCTGTGCTGAACCTGACCTCAGTGCTTTGGCTGTAGAACCTTTACACACCAAGTTAAACCTCACCTTTCGAAAAAGAAACTTTGGAGCCAAAAGGGCAAGGTCGAGCCAAGTGTGGTGGTTCGGAGGCTACCTGGTTCCTCCCTATGACGTGGTTAGTGATGTTCTTTGTCACATCTGTCAAACAGCCATAGAGCAAAAGAAGATCCTGCAAACCATGTTTGCTAATCTTCAATCCTGGGCCTGGCCTGTCCCAGCCTACAATCTAAAGAGGTGGGCCAGCCCTGTGGTCCTAGAAAACATCTAGCAATAGCCATGGCCCTGATCCTAGCCTTAATCTTAGCCCTAGAATACACTTAGTCATAGGGTTTGGCCCGAGCCCCAATCCTAAACCTAGAATACCCCTACCCCATAGGCTTTGGCCCGAGCCTTAATCTTAGCCCTAGAATACTCCTAGCCATAGGGTTTGGCACTAGCCTCAATCCTAGCCCTAGAATACCCCTAGGCAATAGCCTCAATCCTGGCCCTAGAATACCCCTACCCCATAAGCTTTGGCCCTAGCCTTAATCTTAGCCCTAGAATACTCCTAGCCATAGGGTTTGGCACTAGCCTCAATCCTAGCCCTAGAATACCCCTACCCCATAAGCTTTGGCCCTAGCCTTAATCTTAGCCCTAGAATACTCGTAGCCATAGGCTTGGCCCTAGCCTCAATCCTAGCCTTAGAATACTCCTACCCCATAAGTTTTGGCCCTACCCTTAATCCTAGCCCTAGAATACCTCTAGCCATAGGCTTGGCCCTGGCCTCAATCCTAGCCCTAGAATACCCCTAGCCTAGGGTTTGGCCCTAGTCTAAATCCAAGTGCTAGAACACTATTGGCCTCAATCCTAGAATCTCCAACTCCAGCCTAGAATAGTGTAACAGTGGCCCTAATTCTGGGATCCATGCTACAGAGTCCAGTGAGTCACCCCCACCAGGGGATCCTATAGAATAGGTTGCGAGGATGGTTGACACACATGATCACTGCATAACCATAAGAGGCATGACTACCAGACAGTCACCCCCCATCAGGGGGTCCTATTAGGTTGTGGAGGTGCTGGACATACATAATTAGTGCTAACCATAAGAGGCATGACTACCAGACAGTCACCCCCATCAAGGGGTCCTATTAGGTTGTGGAGGTGCTGGACATGCATAATTAGTGCTAACTATAAGAGGCATGACTACAAGACAGTCACCCCCATCAGGGGGTCCTATTAGGTTGTGGAGGTGCTGGACGTGCATAATTAGTGCTAACCATAAGAGACATGACTACCAGACAGTCACCCCCATCAGGGGGTCCTATTAGGTTGTGGAGGTGCTGGACATGCATAATTAGTGCTAACCATAAGAGGCATGACTACCAGAGAGTCACCCCCATCAAGCGGTCCTATTAGGTTGTGGAGGTGATGGACATACATAATTAGTGCCAACCATAAGAGGCATGACTACCAGACAGTCACCCCCATCAAGGGGTCCTGTTAGGTTGTGGAGGTGCTGGACATGCATAATTAGTGCCAACCATAAGAGGCATGACTACCAGACAGTCACCCCCATCAGGGGGGTCCTATTAGGTTGTGGAAGTGCTGGACATGCATAATTAGTGCTAACCATAAGAGGCATGACTACCAGAGAGTCACCCCCATCAAGCGGTCCTATTAGGTTGTGGAGGTGATGGACATACATAATTAGTGCCAACCATAAGAGGCATGACTACCAGACAGTCACCCCCATCAAGGGGTCCTATTAGGTAGTGGAGGTGATGGACATACATAATTAGTGCCAACCATAAGAGGCATGACTACCAGACAGTCACCCCCATCAAGGGGTCCTATTAGGTTGTGGAGGTGCTGGACATGCATAATTAGTGCTAACCATAAGAGGCATGACTACCAGACAGTCACCCCCATCAGGGGGTCCTATTAGGTTGTGGAGGTGCTGGACATGCATAATTAGTGCTAACCATAAGAGGCATGACTACCAGACTATTAGGTTGTGGAGGTGATGGACATACATAATTAGTGCCAACCATAAGAGGCATGACTACCAGACAGTCACCCCCATCAAGGGGTCCTATTAGGTAGTGGAGGTGATGGACATGCATAATTAGTGCCAACCATAAGAGGCATGACTACCAGACAGTCACCCCCATCAAGGGGTCCTATTAGGTTGTGGAGGTGCTGGACATGCATAATTAGTGCTAACCATAAGAGGCATGCCTATGTGTTCCGGCTTGCCCACAACATACAATACATACATACACACTATCACTAGTTCATTGTACAACGACAATGAATACTTACAGAAAAATAATCTCTCTTGAAACTGTCCTTGTGCAAGGATCGGACTGATTGGAACGGGACAAGTTATTGCAGAAAAAAGACCTCGAATACGACTCTGATACCTTCAAATGTAACACATTCACAATATAATCATGGTGTCATAAAGGGTGGGGGTTATAAAGTTTAAAAAAGATGGAATTTCCTCCTTACAGAAAACCCACTCCCCTTAATCATATAAAATGAAAGAGTACTCCTGATATTGGTTTCACAGACTGTTTTTAAATGGCGGACGGCAAACAAAAAAAAATCTCCTACAATTCAGTTAAAGCTAATTCTGCAAATATTGAAACCAGAAGTATATTTATTTATATTTTTTTAATGGGCGATCCTCAACTTGTACCAGACATCTTTTTGAAGATAAAAAAACATGCAGTTTCAGAATCTGTAATTTTCCTCTCCAAATCCAAAATCTCCCCAAAATATGGTGATTTGTAAGAGGGAGTCACAGTCAATGATTTTTACAGGAAGCTTCACTCAATTTCATAAAATTGCCATTCCAAATGGTCGGTAGGTAGCACCTCGTCTGCTAGAAACAGCTTTGCTGGCCTTTACAGACCTTTGAGATAAATCACACGCAAAACAACAACTCAGCGTTCACTTCTGTTTTTAGCTAGCATATCTGCAGCCGGATGGAGTAGAAGTTACAGCAGCACCAAATCTTCTTCTCAATTTCAGGAGTGCGCCTGGAAAATATAAGTCACCCTGGCCAAAATGAATCACTTGGTAGTCGTAAGTGCAGTGCGTGATGTCGTACTGCATTGCACTGCTCACGATTTTACGAACAAAAATGTCTGGAGCAAAGAGGAAGAGCAATACTTGAGATTTCAACACCAAAGCTATTGCATTTGCTGAAAATTCTGGGAATAGCTGGAAGATAATATGAAAAATCGCTAAGGATAGGTTTGGACTACAAAGCAATGCCTTTGCCATGCCGTGCAGTATGGCTCTCTCTTCCACACAGGAAAGGCTTGGTTTGGCCTTCTTCTCAGGCCAAGTTGGTAGATAGGCACTATATTTAGTGTGCGACTTATACTCCAGCAATTATAGATTACAAATAAAAGATGGTAAAAATTAGGGGAGCGACTTATACTCCAGCAATTATAGATTACAAATAAAAGATGGTAAAAATTGGGAGAGCGACTTATACTCCAGCAATTATAGATTACAAATAAAAGATGGTAAAAATTGGGAGAGCGACTTATACTCCAGCAATTATAGATTACAAATAAAAGATGGTAAAAATTGGGGGAGCAACTTATACTCCAGCAATTATAGATTACAAATAAAAGATGGTAAAAATTGGGGGAGCGACTTATACTCCAGCAATTATAGATTACAAATAAAAGATGGTAAAAATTAGGGGAGCGACTTATACTCCAGCAATTATAGATTACAAATAAAAGATGGTAAAAATTGGGAGAGTGACTTATACTCAAGCAATTATAGATTACAAATAAAAGATAGTAAAAATTGGGGAGAGCGACTTATACTCCAGCAATTATAGATTACAAATAAAAGATGGTAAAAATTGGGAGAGTGACTTATACTCAAGCAATTAAAGATTACAAATAAAAGATGGTAAAAATTGGGGGAGCGACTTATACTCCAGCAATTATAGATTACAAATAAAAGATGGTAAAAATTGGGGGAGCGACTTATACTCCAGTAATTATAGATTACAAATAAAAGATGGTAAAAATTGGGGGAGCGACTTATACTCCAGCAATTATAGATTACAAATAAAAGATGGTAAAAATTAGGGGAGCGACTTATACTCCAGCAATTATAGATTACAAATAAAAGATGGTAAAAATTAGGGGAGCGACTTATACTCCAGCAATTATAGATTACAAATAAAAGATGGTAAAAATTGGGAGAGCGACTTATACTCCAGCAATTATAGATTACAAATAAAAGATGGTAAAAATTGGGAGAGCGACTTATACTCCAGCAATTATAGATTACAAATAAAAGATGGTAAAAATTGGGGGAGCAACTTATACTCCAGCAATTATAGATTACAAATAAAAGATAGTAAAAATTGGGGGAGCGACTTATACTCCAGCAATTATAGATTACAAATAAAAGATGGTAAAAATTAGGGGAGCGACTTATACTCCAGCAATTATAGATTACAAATAAAAGATGGTAAAAATTGGGAGAGCGACTTATACTCCAGCAATTATAGATTACAAATAAAAGATGGTAAAAATTGGGGGAGCAACTTATACTCCAGCAATTATAGATTACAAATAAAAGATAGTAAAAATTGGGGGAGCGACTTATACTCCAGCAATTATAGATTACAAATAAAAGATGGTAAAAATTAGGGGAGCGACTTATACTCCAGCAATTATAGATTACAAATAAAAGATGGTAAAAATTGGGGGAGCGACTTATACTCCAGCAATTATAGATTACAAATAAAAGATGATAAAAATTGGGGGAGCGACTTATACTCAGGTGCGACTTATCAGCAAATATGGTAAAATGTTTTCCAGCTTCAAGCCAGTGTACGTTCATCACAAATAATAACATCTTTTATAAATAACACAAGGCTGATTTTTATAAACTGGATTCCAAGTCCATTTAGAATCTTACCCTTTCATGGATAGATTTACACAACGTTTTTTCCTTCAATTTATGCACTAATTTTTCAAACTTTAATATTAATTTTTTTATTATCTAAACCAGGAAAGTGATGAAGTATGTACATAGCAATGACGGAGCCTGGCTTTGAGCATCCTTTATTTTTTGGATTCAACCATGATTGCTTAGCAACTAACCACAATGATGTGAATAGCATTAGAATCATCGGTTATCACAATTTTGCACAGAGGTTAGTGGGGAAACAAAAAAAGATGAGAGGTAGTGGGAGACGTCACAGACATGGAACATGATACGAAGAAGGGCCTGGAGGAGATGCCTCTGTCATAAAAGAGAAAAGGCATGAAGGGGATGTCATAGAGACCAAAGAAGAACCTGGGGAATATACTACTGACACAACAGAAGGACCAGGAGTTGAATAAGCACAAAAGGTGATACAAGAGTGACATACCTAGCACTCTGGACACCTACATCAGTGCCAAAGGCTTCATCAGCATCTACATGAAAGGATAATAGTCACAATCAATCCTATATAATTACTTACTCATGTACCTCTAAGCCTAGCCACACCCTATAGCCATACCCAGCTGTAGAGCCCTTTAGCCAATCACATCCCTAGCCTTTTAGCTAGTCACATCCATTCCTAGTTAGCTCAAAACCCCACAACTATCTAGGAACAACCCGGGAAAAAACTCTCCAATCAATCCATGTACTATCAATTTTCCAAGCTCTATTTTATGTCACCATTTACTACTCACCTTGGAACTGTCCTTGGTCCTCCTCAGCATCGGTAGAGACATCAGCACTGACAAATAACCTATCTACAGAGGCTCTAGCTACCACTACCACTAAAAATTGGCTTAGAAGTGACAGCTAGACTCAGAGCTGCTATATACCTACTCAGTAGCTATAACTCTTGGCCCTCGGTAGGTAAGGACCTCCTCTCTTTCGTCTCAGCTGGATTCATCCTCTGAGAGGCCGAAGTCACTGTTATAGAACATTGACAGCACATCACTCACACTGAACATGGCCACCATCATAACTTCGAAGTTTGTTGTCATGGCTACCCTGGTTACCGACGTAGTAGAGCTTTAATATTACGTAAATAAACAGAGCAACTCTCTGGACATGCATTGCTAGAACCGCCATGCTTGTAGCTTAAATAGTTGATTTTTTTTTTTTTTTAATGCAGCGTTTCATCCAGGGGGTGGGGTACTGGGGTGGTCCAGACCCCCCCACTCAAAATCTATGGGGGATATCCCCCCACTAATTTTTAATAATACCATCCAAAGTACATGTAGCTATGAGTAGTACTTAATTTTAAAGCCTGGAAGGAGAGTAACAGAGTCAGTATCCTTGGGTGAAATCAGTAAATTTCTGCAAAAATGCTTCAAAACACCTGAAAAGCTGATTTTAG
>CBDHDV010000020.1:0-6396 GCA_965261175.1 Rubritalea sp.
TGTTCCCGTTCAGAGTTCCGAGACAGGTGGAATGTTCAGATATGGGAAAAATGGGCATATCAAAAGAGATTGCTGTGTAAAATTGGACGGAGCCAATCTAGCGGTTTGCCAAGGTAGATATGTCCTGTGAAGATCAACAAAGGGTTGGTGTTAGTGCTCCTATACACAGGTTGCACTTAATCCACTGTGCACCCACATTATGGGCAGGAATCAGATAATTTGCCACAGAAGATTGCATACAGGACAGCCAGTTCAACGGAAAATTACTTCCCTTCAGCCAGAGTCACACTGCAGATCGAAGGAAAGGACATAGAGTAGGCAGTAGGAGTATCTCACCCACATTTCTGTAGACATGTTGCTAGGGCGAGATGTTCCCCACTTCAGGAAGTTACTGAATGAACCCCTAGAGGAAGAATCTGCTATGAAACCAGAGACTTCATTAGAAGAAACGAAGGAAGAAACAAGGATCCAGACCAGCTTGGTCACCACCAGAGCCCAACTCGATAGATAGCACTTGCAAGATCTACAGGAAAAAAAGGAGCAGGAAGAGGATGAACCTGTTATACATCCAGTGGATTCTGACTCACCAGATGATGAAGGGGAAGAAGAAAATACACTTACCCAGCTGGAAGAAGTCATTCCTCACGGGAGGCTGAGCTGGAACCCATTGAGGTGGCGGTATTCGATACCATCACCTGATCACTTGAAAGAGTTGCAGATAGATGATGAAAGGAGCTCGTCATCATTCCTAAAGCAGCCAGGATAAAAGTGTTACAGCTGGCTCACAACTCGCCACTGGCAGGTCACTTCGAAAGAGCGAGGATGTTGGAGGCGATCAGAACCATGGACTGGCCAGGAATTGCCACAGGCATGAGAAAAATGTGTAGTTCATGTCCTATATGTCAGAAAGCCAGCCCATCCCAGCTGACTAAGGCAACCTTGCATCCTTTGGCTATAATTAAAAAAAAAAACATTTCAAAGAGTGGCAATGGATATTTTTGTTCCATTAAAAGGAAATAAATAGGGTCACAGATATGTCTTGGTGGTAGTAGATTATGTCACCAAATGGCCACAAGCTTTTCCGTTAAAGAATATGACCTCAGAAACTGTGGTAAATTGCCTCATTGATTTGACTGCTAAAATGGGAGTCCTCAAGGAAGTCCTAACCGATAACAGAGCCAATTTCATTTCGGAAACTATGAGAGAGTTTTACTAGATCACAGGTATTCACCAAATTAGAACCTCCTCATACCACTCCCAAACTGATGGCATGGAGGAGCATTTTAATTCTACCCTGAAAAAACTCCTCAAAAAGCTGACCCAAACACATATACTGAGTGGGATGAGTGTTTACCCTTTGTGTTGTGGTCATACCATAGCACGATTCACAGTACTACCGGTTTTTCCCCCCTGCTATCTCTTGTTCGGAAGATAAATGTGTTTGTCCCTTGATGAACTCACTCGATATTGGAAAGGGAAGGAAGAGACCAGTGTGGTAGATGTGGAATACGTAAAGTGCTTATTAAGGCAAACATAGAGTTGGTGCAAGAGATGGCCCAAAAGAATGAGCAGAAACAGAAAGAATCCTCTAAGTATTACCATGACCACAGAGCGGTTGACCAAGTGTTTAATGTTGGGTAGTTTGTTTTGGTATTTCGTCCATGGAAGACCAATAAATTATACAGTGAGTGGCAGGAGCCTTTATTATTACCGAGAAGATTACAGATGTGACATACAAAGTTGATCTAGATTTGGAGAGAAATAAATACCAAACGTTTCATATCGAGGGCGTAAAGCCATGGATCTCCTGAAACAGCAGGGTTTCTGTCGCTTGAAATGAATTTGACGATCAGTCCCCATTGGAACTGGAAGAAAGTTACCCAGTTACCTCTTTCTCAGCAGCAGAAATTCATGGAGTTGAAGGAATACTTCAAAAATGTTCTTCAGGATGTGCCGGGAAGAACCGACGTGGTGACTCATGACATGGGAGATGCTCTGCCAGTTTTGTTACCGCCATATAGGTTGGCCTATAAGTCCCAGGATTTCCTTTGAGAAGAAATTATTAGAACAGGATATCATAGAACCTTCTAAGAGCACTTGGCTGCACCCATCGTATTGGTGTCTAAGAAAGATGGATCAACCAGAATGTGTGTGGATCACAGAAAGCTGAACGCCATCACTCAAGCAGATCCCTATCCTCTACCCGGTATAGAGGAATTGATTGATGGAATTGAGCGGTCAAACTTCGTTGGATCTCACAAAAGGATATTATCAAGTAGCGATAGAACAAGCTGAGCAAGGACAAGACAGCATTTGTTCCGCCTTTTGGAAAATACCAATTCCTGACTATGCCATTTGGCTTAATCTCAGCACCTTCAATCTTCCAAAGGATAATGGATGAAGTGCTACGGGATTGCCGTGGCCTATTTGGATGATATCCTGATCCACAGTGCAACCTGGGAGGATCATTTGGGACATCTCTTGCGGGTGTTACAACAGATTTGTCAAGCAGGCCTTCGTAATAAAGCACGAAAATGTAATCTTGCGGTGAATGTGTGCAAATACCAGGGTCATATCATTGGGAAAGGAAAGATACGGCCCATGCAGTGTAACATGGATGCCGTGCAAGCTTTCGCACAAAGAAGCAAGTCTGAGCCTTGACTGGTTTATGTGGGTACTACAGAAGATTCATCCCAAACTTTTCCACAATAGCAACACCTCTGATGGAGTTAATTCGGAAAAGAATGGATAATAGAGTCAAATGGACACCAACTTGTGAGCAATCTTTCAGTCGTTTAAAAAAAAAGTAAAACCGCCAAATAAATGAAGTTGGAGAGGAACATCCCATCGCCTTTGGATCCCGGAAATTACTACCATGAGAGCGGAAGTACTCGGCCATCGAACGGGAAGCCCTAGCCATTGGAATTCATTATTTCCAGACTTACTTGGAGGGAACAATCGAAGTGCAAACTAACCACAACCCCCTCATTCACATGCCCCACATGTATAGGAAGATGGGCATTGGATTTACAACCTTTAACTTTTCAGTTAAACATCGAGCTGTAACTGCTAATACAGACAAGAGTTGAGGAGGGGGAGATGTCAGGAGAAGCATTGACTTTGGCTAATGAACAGTCTCTCTTGAATAACACTACAAGGTATCTACATATCACACCATTACAAGCAGTCACCACAACCACAACCACAACAGGGAAGCCTACACAAGAAAGGAAAGAGCAGCATTCAAGGAACAAAACTGATCTGCCAGGGCAGTCTGATTGGTTGCCAGGGAAAGAAGCCATGGTGACCAAGTGATGGCAATCTGAGAATAGCTTGTAAATTATAAAAGCATTGGACATTGTTAGTTGGGGGGAGTTCTTTTTGTGTTTGTGATACAGATTTAGTTAAGGGGGGGGGGGGGGGGGGGGGGGGGGCTATACCTAAAAGCAACGAAATTTGAACACATATTTGTAGCTGTCATAACTTTTTCCCTCTTTCTTCTGTACAAATACTTTTGATACCAGCTTGTTGCTTATTGTGTGTGCTTTAAAATGATATACAAAAAGTCTATATAGGCACCTTTTCTTAGAAGATATATCCAAACACGCAAGGGTCACTCAAAAAATGGCACTTCCTAATTTTTGGCAGACCTAACTCCCACGCGCCTTGACCGACGCGCCCCAAACTCGGTATGCTGGAAGCTAAAGGCCTTATTAAACTTATGCGGGTAGCTAAAGGCCCTGAGATATAGAGCTGAGAAGAGGCGGGGCCACGGAATTTGCCGCAAATTCCGTGGTCCCGCCTCTTCTCAGCTCTATATCTAAGGCCTTTAGTTACCCGCATACCCAGTTTGGGGCGCGTCGGTCAAGGCGCGTGGGAGTTAGGTCTGCCAAAAATTAGGAAGTGCCATTTTTTGAGTGACCCTTGCGTGTTTGGATATATCTTCTAAGAAAAGGTGCCTATATAGACTTTTTATATATCATTTTAAAGCACACACAATAAGCAACAAATAAAGCACGTAGCTGTGATACTGACGAGTCGAATTTTTTTTGTGCTGAACCCCTCCCCCACCCCACCCCTGAGTTATGGAGGCGGGATCACAGAAATTGCGTGGGAGGACGGCAAATTTCTGTGATCCCGCCTCTTCTCAACACCATAACTCAGGGGGGGGGGGGGTTCACCGGAAATTTTTTTCGACTCGTCAGTATCACAGCTACGTGCTTTAGCAACCCTCAGACCAATTTGGGGGCGCGGTGCTCAAGGCGCCTTTGAGTTATCTTTGCCACAAATTAGGAAGTGAGTGACCCTTGCGTTCTTGGATATATCTACTAAGAAAAGGTACCTATAGAGACTTTTTATATATCATCTTAAAGTACACACAATAAGCAAAAAGCTGGTATAATAATTATTTGCACAGAAGAAAGGGAAAAAAAGTTATGACAGCTACAAATAGGTTTTCAAATTTTGGTGATTTCAGGTGTCCTCCCGGGTGGTGTTAAATATCTCATCCACTGGTAGCTTCACTTCATCATAATCAGAGTCTTCATCCAGGGCACTATACTGACTTGGTGCCTTTCCTTTTAAGTGTGGTGTTAAATATCTCTTCCACTGGTAGCTTCACTTCATCATAATCAGAGTCTTCATCCAGAGCACTATACTGACTTAGTGCCTTTCCTTTTAAGTGTGGTGTTAAATATCTCATCCACTGGTCCTTCTCAATCTCATTAAATCTCATACTTCTTTCCAATGCAATAAAGTAGTCATCTATGTCCACATCATCTGTCAGCGACTATAGACCAAGCGAAGCTATCGTAGGTTTACTCAAGCGTCCATCCACTTCATACCCTCGTTGCTGTTCGAACTGCTCACGCTGCTGCTCTCGCTGTACTTGCTGTTCTTCGATTTGTTGTTTCTGTTGATCCTTCATGACAGTTATCATAGCCTTTAACACTTCTGCCACTGCATCCATCTTTCCCGTTTCTAGCTCAACTTAGGTCAAATTTCTCTCTACCTTTGTGATCAAAATTAGCTTACTTCGCTCTTTTTCTTCTTTCTTTAAACTAATATCAATTGCGATGTATCCCGCCGCTGCCACCAAATGTAACCGACCAAGTTCTACTATTCAAATAAATGTCCAGCTGTTCAACTTAGCAACCAACCCAGTACAACACTATCTGAGCTATATTCTATTAAATAGTAGCTAACTAGTAGGCAGTCTAGAGTTTAGATAGATAATATTATTATGAGATAAGAATAAATGAAATAGAATAAGACACAGCAAAGTCCACACTCAACAACATAAAAAAACACAGTCAACTCTCCTCTGTCACCAAGACTCCCAGTGTTGAACATGGTACATAATTATGACTTAGACTACAGGTAAATACAAGGTTCAGACATAACACATTATGCCCACAGCAAACTAATCTGTACTACATGCAATATATATACTTTCTATCAGTCTTGACTCTGGCTCTGTCATACTCCTCTATTGATTATTTGCATCAGTTATCCTCTATAACATATACTATGTAGAGAGAGGGAGCAAACTGTACATAAGAATTATGTTTATATTACCAAATTTGATAATAGTTCCTACACTAGCAAGACATGTATCCCTCCAAAGTAATAGGATGTTGGAGAAAATGATCTAGCAACCTTTCCCAGAGAAACTACGCGGCACAGTGCATGAGTAGTATGCATGGGCTGGTCTTCTGGGAGATCTTTTTCTCCTCCATCTGCCTGGACCCCTCATACCTATATCTCTGGTGCAAGCTTTTTATGTTCCCTCGCTGTATACTTGCCTGTCCCACAAGGAGAGGGCGCACACAATGGCATGAGACCCTGTAGGTTGTGAGGTCTCACATCAGGAGGTGGCGGGATGGTGACATTCTAGCTCTTTGGAATGAAGTATTGGCTGGAAAGAACAAACACACTCTTCATTCAAGGAGGACCAAGACCAGTAATGCACCCTTGGACCCACAGCGTGTTACCAACATCAGACATGCCAGACATGCCGTAAGAGATGGGCAGTACCGGAAAGCAATCCAGGTCCTGACTTTAGGAGGTCTTATAAATAACTCTTCAATGGTATCGGATGATATGTTGACCAAGCTCCAAGCCTCCTCTGCTCCCTTCCACTCCGGCCCACACTCCTCCCACCATCTTTGAAGAGGATGTCATCCAGGCTTTGAAGTCTTTCTCATGTGTCTCTGCTCCAGGCCCATCTCTTAGGGTAAACCATCTTAGGAGGCTCTATGGTCCCCTTGCCCAGACTGTGTTGCCCATGCCATTTGATCACTGACCGGGGTAGTGAACTTTGCACTTGCGGGTCGTGTCTCACCTGAGGTCACCACTCATCTTTGTGGAGTTACCCTCCTTGCCTGCCAGAAGGGG
>CBDHDV010000021.1:0-15312 GCA_965261175.1 Rubritalea sp.
GCATCCGCTCATACACACAACACTAAAACAACAAGGTCACCAATCAGCTCAAACTGCACCGGCATCCGCTCGTGTCCACAACACTAAAACAACAAGGTCACCAATCAGCTCAAACTGCACCGGCATCCGCTCGTATCCACAACACTGAAACAACAAGGTCACCAATCAGCTCAAACTGCGCTGGCATCCGCTCATATACACAACACTAAAACAACAAGGTCACCAATCAGCTCAAACTGCACCGGCATCCGCTCGTATACACAACACTGAAACAACAAGGTCACCAATCAGCTCAAACTGCGCTGGCATCCGCTCGTAAACACAACACTAAAACAACAAGGTCACCAATCAGCTCAAACTGCGCTGGCATCCGCTCGTAAGCACAAAACTAAAACAACAAGGTCACCAATCAGCTCAAACTGCACCGGCATCCGCTCGTAAACACAACACTAAAACAACAAGGTCACCAATCAGCTCAAACTGCACCGGCATTCGCTCGTATACACAACACTGAAACAACAAGGTCACCAATCAGCTCAAACTGCGCTGGCATCCGCTCGTAAACACAACACTAAAACAACAAGGTCACCAATCAGCTCAAACTGCGCTGGCATCCGCTCGTAAGCACAAAACTAAAACAACAAGGTCACCAATCAGCTCAAACTGCGCTGGCATCCGCTCATATACACAACACTAAAACAACAAGGTCACCAATCAGCTCAAACTGCACCGGCATCCGCTCATATACACAACACTAAAACAACAAGGTCACCAATCAGCTCAAACTGCGCTGGCATCCGCTCGTAAACACAACACTAAAACAACAAGGTCACCAATCAGCTCAAACTGCGCTGGCATCCGCTCGTAAACACAACACTAAAACAACAAGGTCACCAATCAGCTCAAACTGCGCTGGCATCCGCTCGTAAACACAACACTAAAACAACAAGGTCACCAATCAGCTCAAACTGCGCTGGCATCCGCTCGTAAACACAACACTAAAACAACAAGGTCACCAATCAGCTCAAACTGCGCTGGCATCCGCTCTTATCCACAACACTAAAACAACAAGGTCACCAATCAGCTCAAACTGCACCGGCATCCGCTCGTAAACACAACACTAAAACAACAAGGTCACCAATCAGCTCAAACTGCGCTGGCATCCGCTCGTGTCCACAACACTAAAACAACAAGGTCACCAATCAGCTCAAACTGCGCTGGCATCCGCTCTTATCCACAACACTAAAACAACAAGGTCACCAATCAGCTCAAACTGCACCGGCATCCGCTCGTAAACACAACACTAAAACAACAAGGTCACCAATCAGCTCAAACTGCGCTGGCATCCGCTCGTGTCCACAACACTAAAACAACAAGGTCACCAATCAGCTCAAACTGCACCGGCATCCGCTCTTATCCACAACACTAAAACAACAAGGTCACCAATCAGCTCAAACTGCACCAGCATCCGCTCGTGTCCACAACACTAAAACAACAAGGTCACCAATCAGCTCAAACTGCACCGGCATCCGCTCGTAAACACAACACTAAAACAACAAGGTCACCAATCAGCTCAAACTGCGCTGGCATCCGCTCGTGTCCACAAAACTAAAACAACAAGGTCACCAATCAGCTCAAACTGCGCTGGCATCCGCTCGTAAACACAACACTAAAACAACAAGGTCACCAATCAGCTCAAACTGCGCTGGCATCCGCTCGTAAACACAACACTAAAACAACAAGGTCACCAATCAGCTCAAACTGCGCTGGCATCCGCTCGTAAACACAACACTAAAACAACAAGGTCACCAATCAGCTCAAACTGCACCGGCATCCGCTCGTATACACAACACTAAAACAACAAGGTCACCAATCAGCTCAAACTGCGCTGGCATCCGCTCTTATCCACAACACTAAAACAACAAGGTCACCAATCAGCTCAAACTGCACCGGCATCCGCTCTTATCCACAACACTAAAACAACAAGGTCACCAATCAGCTCAAACTGCGCTGGCATCCGCTCTTATCCACAACACTAAAACAACAAGGTCACCAATCAGCTCAAACTGCGCTGGCATCCGCTCGTAAACACAACACTAAAACAACAAGGTCACCAATCAGCTCAAACTGCGCTGGCATCCGCTCGTAAACACAACACTAAAACAACAAGGTCACCAATCAGCTCAAACTGCACCGGCATTCGCTCGTAAACCAACACTAAAACAACAAGGTCACCAATCAGCTCAAACTGCACCGGCATCCGCTCGTAAACCAACACTAAAACAACAAGGTCACCAATCAGCTCAAACTGCACCGGCATTCGCTCGTAAACCAACACTAAAACAACAAGGTCACCAATCAGCTCAAACTGCACCGGCATCCGCTCGTATCCACAACACTAAAACAACAAGGTCACCAATCAGCTCAAACTGCGCTGGCATCCGCTCGTATCCACAACACTGAAACAACAAGGTCACCAATCAGCTCAAACTGCGCTGGCATCCGCTCATATACACAACACTAAAACAACAAGGTCACCAATCAGCTCAAACTGCACCGGCATCCGCTCATATACACAACACTGAAACAACAAGGTCACCAATCAGCTCAAACTGCACCGGCATCCGCTCATATACACAACACTAAAACAACAAGGTCACCAATCAGCTCAAACTGCACCGGCATTCGCTCGTAAACACAACACTAAAACAACAAGGTCACCAATCAGCTCAAACTGCACCGGCATCCGCTCGTAAACCAACACTAAAACAACAAGGTCACCAATCAGCTCAAACTGCACCGGCATCCGCTCTTATCCACAACACTAAAACAACAAGGTCACCAATCAGCTCAAACTGCACCAGCATCCGCTCGTAAACCAACACTAAAACAACAAGGTCACCAATCAGCTCAAACTGCACCGGCATCCGCTCGTATACACAACACTAAAACAACAAGGTCACCAATCAGCTCAAACTGCACCGGCATCCGCTCATATACACAACACTAAAACAACAAGGTCACCAATCAGCTCAAACTGCACCGGCATTCGCTCGTAAACACAACACTAAAACAACAAGGTCACCAATCAGCTCAAACTGCACCGGCATCCGCTCGTAAACCAACACTAAAACAACAAGGTCACCAATCAGCTCAAACTGCACCGGCATCCGCTCTTATCCACAACACTAAAACAACAAGGTCACCAATCAGCTCAAACTGCACCAGCATCCGCTCGTAAACCAACACTAAAACAACAAGGTCACCAATCAGCTCAAACTGCACCGGCATCCGCTCGTATACACAACACTAAAACAACAAGGTCACCAATCAGCTCAAACTGCACCAGCATCCGCTCGTAAACCAACACTAAAACAACAAGGTCACCAATCAGCTCAAACTGCACCGGCATCCGCTCGTATACACAACACTAAAACAACAAGGTCACCAATCAGCTCAAACTGCACCGGCATCCGCTCGTGTCCACAACACTAAAACAACAAGGTCACCAATCAGCTCAAACTGCGCTGGCATCCGCTCGTATCCACAACACTAAAACAACAAGGTCACCAATCAGCTCAAACTGCACCGGCATCCGCTCGTGTCCACAACACTAAAACAACAAGGTCACCAATCAGCTCAAACTGCGCTGGCATCCGCTCTTATCCACAACACTAAAACAACAAGGTCACCAATCAGCTCAAACTGCACCGGCATCCGCTCGTAAACACAACACTAAAACAACAAGGTCACCAATCAGCTCAAACTGCACCGGCATTCGCTCGTAAACCAACACTAAAACAACAAGGTCACCAATCAGCTCAAACTGCACCGGCATCCGCTCGTAAACCAACACTAAAACAACAAGGTCACCAATCAGCTCAAACTGCACCGGCATCCGCTCGTATCCACAACACTGAAACAACAAGGTCACCAATCAGCTCAAACTGCGCTGGCATCCGCTCGTATCCACAACACTGAAACAACAAGGTCACCAATCAGCTCAAACTGCACCGGCATCCGCTCGTGTCCACAACACTAAAACAACAAGGTCACCAATCAGCTCAAACTGCGCTGGCATCCGCTCGTATCCACAACACTAAAACAACAAGGTCACCAATCAGCTCAAACTGCACCGGCATCCGCTCATATACACAACACTAAAACAACAAGGTCACCAATCAGCTCAAACTGCACCGGCATCCGCTCGTAAACCAACACTAAAACAACAAGGTCACCAATCAGCTCAAACTGCACCGGCATCCGCTCTTATCCACAACACTAAAACAACAAGGTCACCAATCAGCTCAAACTGCACCAGCATCCGCTCGTAAACCAACACTAAAACAACAAGGTCACCAATCAGCTCAAACTGCACCGGCATCCGCTCGTATACACAACACTAAAACAACAAGGTCACCAATCAGCTCAAACTGCGCTGGCATCCGCTCGTATCCACAACACTAAAACAACAAGGTCACCAATCAGCTCAAACTGCACCGGCATCCGCTCGTGTCCACAACACTAAAACAACAAGGTCACCAATCAGCTCAAACTGCGCTGGCATCCGCTCTTATCCACAACACTAAAACAACAAGGTCACCAATCAGCTCAAACTGCACTGGCATCCGCTCGTAAACACAACACTAAAACAACAAGGTCACCAATCAGCTCAAACTGCACCGGCATCCGCTCATATACACAACACTAAAACAACAAGGTCACCAATCAGCTCAAACTGCGCTGGCATCCGCTCTTATCCACAACACTAAAACAACAAGGTCACCAATCAGCTCAAACTGCACCAGCATCCGCTCGTATACACAACACTAAAACAACAAGGTCACCAATCAGCTCAAACTGCGCTGGCATCCGCTCTTATCCACAACACTAAAACAACAAGGTCACCAATCAGCTCAAACTGCGCTGGCATCCGCTCTTATCCACAACACTAAAACAACAAGGTCACCAATCAGCTCAAACTGCACCAGCATCCGCTCGTATACACAACACTAAAACAACAAGGTCACCAATCAGCTCAAACTGCGCTGGCATCCGCTCTTATCCACAACACTAAAACAACAAGGTCACCAATCAGCTCAAACTGCGCTGGCATCCGCTCTTATCCACAACACTAAAACAACAAGGTCACCAATCAGCTCAAACTGCGCTGGCATCCGCTCGTAAACACAAATTCTACATGGTCTGGCATAGAAAAACTATAATGAATATATCTACATGTCGCAAGTTATGATAGGCAGGAAAAGTAGACAGATACAAGATCTTTGAAGTCCCAAGTTTCACAGTTCATAACATTTTGGAGAGAAGCCGGTGAGCTACCTCCGGGAAGGATTTAAATACGAAGCTAGAAGTGTTATTGTAGTGGAGATTGGTTGAAACCAGCGCTTAGAGCTGCCAAAGTGATTGAAACCAGCGCTTACAGCTGCCAGAGTGATTGAAACCAGCGCTTAGAGCTGCCAAAGTGATTGAAACCAGCGCTTAGAGCTGCCAAAGTGATTGAAACCAGCGCTTAGAGCTGCCAAAGTGATTGAAACCAGCGCTTAGAGCTGCCAAAGTGATTGAAACCAGCGCTTAGAGCTGCCAAAGTGATTGAAACCAGCGCTTAGAGCTGCCAAAGTGATTGAAACCAGCGCTTAGAGCTGCCAAAGTGATAAAGAGGGTCTTTTTAATGCTGCCATTTTCAAAAAGAGGTCAAACCAATATAGAGAGTGCTATCACACCCCCTAATATTCAGTCAAACTTCTTTATCCAGGCCATGTCAGGGAGCAAGGGCCTTACTTATTCAAGACAGGTCTGGGAGCAAGGGCCTTACTTATTCAAGACAGGTCTGGGAGCAAGGGCCTTTCCTATCCAGGACAGGTCTGGGAGCAAGGGCCTTTCCTATCCAGGACAGGTCTGGGAGCAAGGGCCTTCCTTATCCAGGATAGGTCTGGGAGCAAGGGCCTTCCTTATCCAGGATAGGTCTGGGAGCAAGGGTGAAACCTTCCACATCCAGGACAGGTCTGGGAGCAAGGGCCTTTCCTATCCAGGACAGGTCTGGGAGCAAGGGCCTTTCCTATCCAGGACAGGTCTGGGAGCAAGAGCCTTCCTTATCCAGGATAGGTCTGGGAGCAAGGGCCTTACTTATCCAGGATAGGTCTGGGAGCAAGGGTGAAACCTTCCACATCCAGGACAGGTCTGGGAGCAAGGGCCTTTCCTATCCAGGACAGGTCTGGGAGCAAGGGCCTTCCTTATCCAGGATAGGTCTGGGAGCAAGGGCCTTCCTTATCCAGGATAGGTCTGGGAGCAAGGGTGAAACCTTCCACATCCAGGACAGGTCTGGGAGCAAGGGCCTTACTTATCCAGGACAGGTCTGGGAGCAAGGGCCTTTCCTATCCAGGTCAGGTCTGGGAGTAAGGGTGAAACCTTACACATCCAGGACAGGTCTGGGAGCAAGGGCCTTCCTTATCCAGGATAGATCTGGGAGCAAGGGTGAAACCTTCCACATCCAGGACAGGTCTGGGAGCAAGGGCCTTACTTATCCAGGACAGGTCTGGGAGCAAGGGTGAAACCTTCCACATCCAGGACAGGTCTGGGAGCAAGGGACTTCCTTATCCAGGACAGGTCTGAGGGCAAGGGCCCTCGCTATCCAGGACAGGTCTGGGAGCAAGGAACTTCCTTATCCAGGACAGGTCTCGGAGCAAGGACCTTCCCTATCCAGGACAGGTCTGGGAGCAAGGGTGAAACCTTCCACATCCAGGACAGGTCTGGGAGCAAGGGCCTCCTTATCCAGGACAGGTCTGGGAGCAAGGGCCTTCCCTATCCAGGACAGGTCTGGGAGCAAGGGACTTCCTTATCCAGGACAGGTCTGGGAGCAAGGGCCTTCCCTATCCAGGACAGGTCTGGGAGCAAGGGTGAAACCTTCCTTATCCAGGACAGGTCTGGGGGCAAGGGCCTTCCCTATCCAGGACAGGTCTGGGAGCAAGGGACTTCCTTATCCAGGACAGGTCTCGGAGCAAGGACCTTCCCTATCCAGGACAGGTTTGGGGGTTAGGGCCTTCCCTATCCAGGACAGGTCTCGGAGCAAGGACCTTCCCTATCCAGGACAGGTCTGGGAGCAAGGGTGAAACCTTCCACATCCAGGACAGGTCTGGGAGCAAGGACCTTCCCTATCCAGGACAGGTCTGGGAGCAAGGGTGAAACCTTCCACATCCAGGACAGGTCTGGGAGCAAGGGCCTTCCTTATCCAGGACAGGGAGCAAGGGCCTTCCCTATCCAGGACAGGTCTGGGAGCAAGGGATGTAGTGATACTGTAATTCCCAGTAACAAAGGAAATTACACATATATGTATATCGTATGAGCATAAAGGTTGTATGTGATACATACAACTTGCATGGTTTTACAAAGTAAGATGAGACAATATTCTCTTTCAGGTTTGTCCTCCCCCTCGTTACCCAGCAGCAATACTCGCCATTTCTTCACAATAAGAAAACGAAGAGATTCCACTTTTGAGACTCAAGCCACTTCAATGAAGAGTTTTATATCACCTTGACTCAAGCCACTTCAATGAAGAGTTTTATATCACCTTGACTCAAGCCACTTCAATGAAGAGTTTTATATCACCTTGACTCAAGCCACTTCAATGAAGAGTTTTACATCACCTTGACTCAAGCCACTTCAATGAAGAGTCTATATAACCTTGACTCAAGCCACTTCAATGAAGAGTCTATGTCACCTTGACTCAAGCCACTTCAATGAAGAGTCTATATCACCTTGACTCAAGCCACTTCAATAAAGTCTATGTCACCTTGACTCAAGCCACTTCAATGAAGAGTCTATATCACCTTGACTCAAGCCACTTCAATGAAGAGTCTATATCACCTTGACTACACCACTTCAATGAAGTCTATGTCACCTTGACTCAAGCCACTTCAATGAAGAGTCTATATAACCTTGACTCAAGCCACTTCAATGAAGAGTCTATATCACCTTGACTCAAGCCACTTCAATGAAGAGTTTTATATCACCTTGACTCAAGCCACTTCAATGAAGAGTCTATATCACCTTGACTCAAGCCACTTCAATGAAGAGTCTATATCACCTTGACTACACCACTTCAATGAAGAGTCTATGTCACCTTGACTCAAGCCACTTCAATGAAGAGTCTATATCACCTTGACTCAAGCCATTTCAATGAAGATTCTATATCACCTTGACTACACCACTTCAATGAAGAGTCTATATCACCTTGACTACGCCACTTCAATGAAGAGTTTTATATCACCATGACTACGCCACTTCAACGCTTTGTCAAAGGCCTCATAAGCGTTTGTGCTGGACTCTGAACTTTGGGAATCCAATTAATCTACATCAGAAGAAGAATCTATAGATTTTCACCAATGATTTCACACATAACAGGGTTTCATCCAGGGGGGAGGGGGGTGGGGGTGTCCAGACCCCCCACTCAAGATCTATGGGGGGATATCCCCACACTAATTTTTACTAATACCATCCAAAGTACATGTACTAGTACTTAATTTTAAAGCCAGGACAGTAACAGAGTCAGTATCATTGGGTGAAATCAGCCTTAATAGTGGGAATGATCAAAGACTATGTTATTGTAACCATAGTCTTTTTCCCAGCGTAGTAATTAGGTAAAGGATCTGGCTGGAGAGACTAGCTGGACTCCCCTAGTTGAAAACTCCTGAATCAAACCCTGCATAATTCCAATGGCAGTCATAATTTGGTACTTAAGAGTCCTCTGGCAGTTGGTCAGTTTTGATCACCTGATGTATGTTAACTGTTGAAGAGATCTCTAAATTCCATAACATCTTCAACATTATCTCCAGCAGAAAAAAAAAAAAAATAATAATAAAAATTGTAAAACATCAAATCTTCAAGCTGCACCATGAGAGGAACATCAGCCAAAGGTTCTTCTGGCTATTTATTGAAGTACCAGAAGAACCATCAGCTGCTCCACCAGAAGAACCGTCCGCTGAAGTACCAGCGGCTCCATCAGAAGAACCATCCGCTAAACCATCCGCTGAACCATCAGCTGAACCATCAGCTGAACCATCAGCTGAACCATCACCTGAACCATCAGCTGAACCATCAGCTGAACCATCCGCTGAACCACCAGCTGAACCACCAGCTGAACCACCAGCTGAACCACCAGCTGAACCATCAGCTGAACCATCAGCTGAACCATCAGCTGAACCATCAGCTGAACCATCAGCTGAACCATCAGCTGATTGGGTCATGCTCCACTGCTTTGTTTTGGGTCATGCTCCAATGCCCTGCTCTGGGTCATGCTCCAATGCCCTGCCCTGGGTCATGCTCCAATGCCCTGCTCTGGGTCATGCTCCAATGCCCTGCTCTGGGTCATGCTCCAATGCCCTGCTCTGGGTCATGCTCCAATGCCCTGCTCTGGGTCATGCTCCAATGCCCTGCTCTGGGTCATGCTCCAATGCCCTGCTCTGGGTCATGCTCCAATGCCCTGCTCTGGGTCATGCTCCAATGCCCTGCTCTGGGTCATGCTCCAATGCCCTGCTCTGGGTCATGCTCCAATGCCCTGCTCTGGGTCATGCTCCAATGCCCTGCTCTGGGTCATGCTCCAATGCCCTGCTCTGGGTCATGCTCCAATGCCCTGCTCTGGGTCATGCTCCAATGCCCTGCTCTGGGTCATGCTCCAATGCCCTGACTCTGGGTCATGTTCCAATGCCCTGCTCTGGGTCATGCTCCAATGCCCGACCCAGAGCAAAGCATTGGGGCATGACCCCAGAGCAAAGCATCGGGGCATGACCCAGAGCAAAGCATCGGGGCATGACCCCAGAGCAAAGCATTGGGGCATGACCCCAGAGCAAAGCATTGGGGCATGACCCCAGAGCAAAGCATTAGAGCATGACCCAGCGCTGGGCATTAGAGCAAGCTAATAAGGTGACTCCTTCTTCTGAAATTTTTAGACTGCCTATTACCAAGTGTATGGAGTCCTATGTAGATGGCATAAGTTGCCACCATCAAAGATGGAGTTCATTCTTCCTTGTCCATCAACAAGTAGTTTGCTTCAGAACACACAAATAGCTGAAGCATCCACTGCCAGTGATTCTCCATGAACGGATATTCCTCGCACACCACGTCGACACAAGTAATTTACGCAACCAACCAGAGCTACCTAGAATGATCTTGCATCTGTCTGTGAGCTAGCCTTGAATGATTCTGCAATCTCTGTGAGCTAGTCTCTTATAATTCTGCATCTCTGTCTGTGAGCTAACTTGAATGATTCAGTATTTTGTCTGTGAGCTAGACTTGAATGATTCTGCATCTCTGTCTGTGAACTCGCCTTGAATGATTCTGCATAGAGAAGCTTAAACAGTTGCAATGCCTTCACATGCAGAACTGGTCTAGAGACAGGAACATCATTTGGCCATTGTTGAATAAACCGAGATAGTCACAGCTTCTCAAAGTGAGTCCAGCTTCACAACGTGAGCACTTTTTAAAATATACATCTCATCTTAGCCAACGAGATGTCGTTAGCTGAAACATAAAGCTTGATCATTCCTCTTTATTTCTATGTCAGCGACGGTGGACGTAGATATGTCATACAAACTGGAGGTAAACCTTTGCAACATGCCCAGCTACTAATAATCACAGCATCTTCTCAAATATTACAAACAGCAGCGGCAAGGTTGTGGATTCAACAGTTATATTAGCTAGGTGCAACCACATATCATAGCCACTCCCACAACTAATATTATCATAGAAGCACACCACCCGGTTGAGGGAGGTGCCTGCGTGTTGTGGGTCAGGATAAGGGAGGAGTCAGGATAAGGGAGGAGCCTGGATAAGGGAGGAGCCTGGATAAGGGAGGAGCCTGGATAAGGGAGGAGTGTGGATAAGGGAGGAGGCTGGATAAGGGAGGAGCATGGACAAGGGAGGAATCTGGGTAAGGGAAGAGCCTGGATAGGGGAGGAGCCTGGATAGGGGAGGAGGCTGGATAAGGGAGGAGTCTTGATAGGGAGGAGTCTGAATAAGGAAGGAGTCTGAGTAAAGGGAGGAGCCTGGATAAGGAAGGAGTCTGAGTAAAGGGAGGAGCCTGGATAAGGAAGGAGTCTGAGTAAAGGGAGGAGCCTGGATAAGGGAGGAGCCTAGATATGGGAGGAGTCTTGATAGGGAGGAGTCTGAATAAGGAAGGAGTCTGAGTAAAGGGAGGAGCCTGGATAAGGGAGGTTTTACTGTAAACAAGAGCCATCATATGTAGCAGACTCACTTCAACGCATGATAGCCTCTTCATTGCCATGGTGAGGTGAGGCACATATCATAAGGGTACTGTGTGAGTTGAGGTACATGTCATGAGGGCACTATGTGAGGTGAGCCACATGTCATGAGGGTACTGTGTGAGGTGAGGCACATGCCATGAGGGTACTGAGTTAGGTGAGGTACATATCATGATGGCACTATGTGAGGTGGGGCACATGTAATGAGGGTACTATTTGAAGTGAGCCACATGTCATGAGGGTACTATGTGAAGTGAGGCACATGTCATGATTGAGGATACTATGTGAGGTGAACCACATGTTATGAGGGTACTGTGTGAGGTGAGACACGTCATGAGGGTACATAGAGTTTCATTTAGGGGGAGGCCCTTGGAATCTCCCCCCCCCCCCCCCCCTTGGAAATTGTATTATTAAAATTCATTAATGATGTTGATAAGTGCTTGACAAAGTGCATGAGCAGTGAGAGTATGCATATGTAATGAGAGTCTGAATGAGAGTTTACACAGCAATCCGTCTACCGTTCTTCCAAATCACTATCAGTGAGTTTTTCGGGAGATTCAATGACAATTTTCATTGTTGGACATCCATGTTCTAAGAGCATTCACAAACTACTACAGCCATTTTTGAGGAGTAGGTTTCCTCTAGCTCTGTCAAGGTAGGTTTGAAGAGTCTCTCCACCACAACTCACTACCAATTAAACTAGTTTGTCAAAGTTAGTAGTATGTGCAATGTGTTAAGCGGTGATGAAGGCGATTCTTTATTAATTTCATGTCTGAGAAACTTCGTTCCACTGATGCTGTAGAAATGGACAAGCATATGGTTGCCAGTTTATGTAGATTGGGGAATAATGCTAAAAGCATGTCATTGGTGAGTAATTCCTTCAGTTGCATGGATATGTCATCTTTTGGCTGCTTAATAAGGAGCTGATGATACGTTTTCCACTCTATGCTTGGGTCAGAAGAGACAATGGCTGCCTTCTCTTCAGTTCCTTCCCATGATTTAGCTGGTATATCTCTCCCAAACTGTCCAATGAGTTTGAATTGAACTGCCTCCATATAAAGGTAACTCATGAGTAGAGAGGCTGGGCACTTTCTTTGGATCAAAAATTTTGAAGGCTGATAACACATTTTTTGAGGAGGATCTAAACCAGCAGGATAAAATCTTTCTTGAAAAGAGCATATCTAAATGAGTGACTTCAATACCTGTTGCTGCTTTTAACTCTTCTCTTACATCTTGTAGCTGTAAAACCAAATTTGCTGAAGGCAGCATAGAGCATCATCAAGTGAATTAAGAGTAGCATCCACTAGACTAGAAATAAGGGAGAGGTTCTTGGTCTGTAAGGCACGGCTAAGCTTTGCCACTTGAAGAATATGGAAGTCAAGTAAGTACATTGCTGCTATTGTGGAGTGACTAGAAGGGACTTTACTTAGTCCAAGAGCTTCTGGTTCATGTGATGTTTCACATATATTTCCAAGAGCAAGAACTATTGAGCTGTAACTAGCTTTTACTGCTTTGACACAACGCTCATGTGCAAGCCATCGTGTGTCTGACGGTTTCACAATCTTGAGCTGGAAGGTATAGTACTTTCTGAATCTCCTTTAATGACTCTGCACATTTTGTGGAGTAATGAAAGAACTTCCATAAACATCATCAGGGTAGTGTAGACATGCTTGATACCTGGTGTATTAGCAGCTTGCACAGAAGCCAGTTGAAGGACATGACAGCAACACTGGACAAACAATGCATGAGGTGAGAGCTCTTTCTACCTTCTTTGAACTCCTGTTATGTCACCAGAGAAAGTAGCAGCTCCATCAAATCCCATTCCTATAAGCCTTCCCAACTGAATGTTCGTTTCCCTGCAGGACTCCACTAATGCAGAATAGATACTTTCAGCATTAGCTTTCTTCAAGGGTAAAATTTCAATAAAGTGTTCTTCTGGTACACCACTCTCCACCCAACGACAACAAATTGTCAGCTCCTCTATGGTAGTAACATCAGTGCATTCATCAGCCATGATGCTAAAAAAGGGTGCCTTATGAAGCTGCTTGAGTAGAGACTCTTCCATCCATGTTCCAAGAGCATTCACAAACTCTACTACAGCCATTTTTGAGGTGTAGGTTTCCTCCAGCTCTGTCAAGGAAGGTTTGAAGAGTCTCTCCACCACAACTCATTACCAATTCAACTAGTTTATCAAAGTTAGCAGTATGTACAATGTGCTGATGAGCTAGAAAATGAGTACATCGGATTAGAGCTTTAATCGCCTTCCTATTTTGTAATCTTTGCTGCTCTCCAACATTTTGAAGCTGGCTGATAATGGATCCTTCTTTTCTAGCTCTATCAGCTTCCACGTCCAATTGAGAGCAGAGAAGGTGCACTTCACTTTTTGAATGTGATTTCATTTTCTGAGTCGCCTTCTTCCAGTTGTGAATGGTCACCCTTTTTGCATAATTTGCAGAATGCAACCTGTAAATTATCACCAAACTCTAACCAGGGAAAAAATTTCTTCCCACTTTTTGTTGTATCTCCTGATTCCAGGTCCTGACTTGGAAGGTGTTCAGAAGTAGAACTTGAGCAATGCTCTTAGGAGGATTGGGCTGTACATCAATCTCAGACTCATTACCATCCTCAGAATCACTAGAGCTAGAACCTACTGAAGACTTGGATGCACTCCGGAAATACGAACAAATATCCATTTTTATGTTTTGTTTCTCTGTGCTTCAATATATACAACACTCAATATGATGATGTAAGTGTCTAGTTTGTTCCCTTCTATAAATAGATTACATGGACAGCATTCTACTCACCAGTTTATGTTTCTATCATGGAAGCACTAGAGTAAATTTCTGATTTCTAACTATATGAATCTCATTATATAGCTGACCAAAACATACTAGTAACCAGTGCAATTGTGAGGAAACTACAACTTTCTGAGTTCGAGGTAAGCAAGAGGGGAAGTATATGTAGCTTCCACTGAAAAGGCTGGCGTTGGTTTGCTATGTGTATAAAATACAGACGACAAATAAACAACTGGGCGGAGTCTCATTAGGCTAGCTCTTTTCAAGATTTGTAATGGTATACAGAGAGTATACGGAAGATTGAGCTTCTGTGATAGAGCACCTTTTAAGTACTCCAGCATATCCAGGCAGAAGCCACCTCAGCCAACACAAACAAAAAAGACACTGGGAAGTCCACACACTCCAGGGTTTCATAGGGGGGACTATACCTAAAACCAACGAAATTGAAAAAAAAAATTGTAGCTGTCATAACTTTTTCCCCCTTTCTTCTGTGCAAATAATTTTTATACCAGCTTGTTGCTTATTGTGTGTGCTTTAAAATGATATATAAAAAGTCTATATAGGCACATTTTCTTAGAAGATATATCCAAACACGCAAGGGTCACTCACTTCCTATTGTTTGTCAAGCCTAACTCCCACGCGCATTGACCGACTTGCACCAAACGTGGTTCGAATGTAGCTAAAGGCAATAGCTGTAAAATGACCGAAGTAATTTTTTTTTCCCGTGAACCCCCCCTGAGATATAGAGCTGAGAAGAGGCGGGACCACGGAATTTGCCGGAAATTCCGTGGTCCCGCCTCTTCTCAGCTCTATATCTCAGGGGGGGTTCACGGGAAAAAAAAATTACTTCGGTCATTTTACAGCTATTGCCTTTAGCTACATTCGAACCACGTTTGGTGCAAGTCGGTCAATGCGCGTGGGAGTTAGGCTTGACAAACAATAGGAAGTGAGTGACCCTTGCGTGTTTGGATATATCTTCTAAGAAAATGTGCCTATATAGACTTTTTATATATCATTTTAAAGCACACACAATAAGCAACAAGCTGGTATAAAAATTATTTGCACAGAAGAAAGGGGAAAAAAGTTATGACAGCTACAAATATTTTTTTCAATTTCGTTGGGTTTAGGTATAGTCCCCCCGGGGGGATTCCTGGGATTTTCCCTAACCCCAAACACTAGCCTTCCTTCCCCCCCCCCCCCCCCCCCCCCCCGAAAATGTTTCTTTTCCTTAACAAATTATTAAA
>CBDHDV010000022.1:0-6807 GCA_965261175.1 Rubritalea sp.
ATTCTCAGAACTGCCTACTTCACTAGTAGGTTTTGAAGTAACAGAGTTGCTCTAATGCCAGGTTTGATGGTCGGAGTGGCTGTTGTAGGAGCCTTACCAACCCTGAATGCAATTTTCAGTCCTTCCAAACTCCAGCCAACTCGTCATGAGAGAATATAAGCAAATGTTTTGACAGCGGGGGAAATGCTTAGGAGATAACACCGAAGTTCAGGATGTAGTTGACCTCCACACTCCCTAAAGCAAGAAATGTTTCACTGACAGTGGAGAGTGTGATTCCCCCACTGGGGATAACAGTACATTATCCTTCAATTCGTATCACAAGCAACCAGAGAATATGTCGAGCAGTTGCATTGATCATACTGTTTCTGGTGAAACTGAGCCACACAGTTGCTATTCATGTATGGATGGACCTTCAGGATAATGCAGCTTCAATAAGTCACTAAGCTCCACTTCAGGAGGATTAGTGGAACAGTACACAACAACACATTAATAAACTGTCTTCTTCTCCAGTTGTGTTCGTGCAGACATGTTGCTCTACACATATACTCCGATTCCATGAGTGACTTTTCTGGACGTGGTAAGAAGCATGACTTCGATCTGTAGTTAGCGGACCCAGACCTCTGTACAGCACTTTGTTTGTTGATTTCACTCACTTCTTCTTTCAACATGAATATCGTGAGTATGGCATCCTTGTACACCAACGAAAAGTGGCTTGAGGAATTTAATTCCAAAGAAGGTACCAAAACCTTCAAGTTCTTGGCCGATGGGAAGACCCTCTTCTGCAAGGTCTGCGAGAAGGCTTACGAAAATGTGTTTAAGAAGAGTCAGATCGGGAAACATGTTGGGTCCAAGACACACGAGAAGAACCGTCAATTGAAGCGGAAAAGAAATGTGACCCAGGCACAACTTGAGGATTGTTTCGCCACGAAACCGAAGAAGCCTTCCTCGCCGCTAGCATTCCTTGGATGAAGTTGGACGTGCCCAAATTCCGCGGATTCTTGGAGTCACACACCAGGATCTCCATGCCAGACAGAATAACCCTTGAGAAGAAGTACTTGGGGGTGGGTGCTACCAGGATGCCACGCGAGATTCAGGACAGTTTGGGAGACAAACCGATTTGGATGGGTGCCGATGAAACGACGGCTGCCATGGCCCGCTATGTGGCAAACGTTTTGATCAGGAGGCTCGACAACGAGAAGTACCATACCCCTTACCTTGCCAATGTGGTTTTCCTTTTAAGAAAACCAACTCTGCCACCATCACTTGCCTAGTCAACAAACTCTCAAGTTTCTGTGGCCCAATTTTGATGCTGATCTGCTGAAGCTGCTTCTCTCCGACGCCATAGCATACATGCTAAAATCAGGCCGGGGAACTGAAGGTCTTCTACCCCACACTCCTTCACATAACTTGTCTGGCCCATGGCCTCCATTGTGTCTGTGAATCTGTCCGTGAAATGATCTCATCTCCACCACGAAGAGGATCTTTGTAAAAGCTCCCTCCCGCATCATTATCTGGAAAGAGGTCTGTCCTGAAGTTCCCTTTCCACCTGAGCCTGTGCTGACAGGATGGGGCACCAGGATAGAGATGCAGCTTTGTTCTAAACCAAAAATTTCGAGAAAGTCAAAACCGTCGCCAGCCAGTTGTCGCCAGAAGATGCAGCAGCCATCGGAAAGAGTCAGAAATTGCTCAGGAACCACCGCCTTGCCTCAGACTTGGCCTTCATTGCAGGAAACTAGGCTTTCCTTCCTGCTGTTCTGACTCGTCTTGAAGAAGCGTGTTTGCCTTTGGAAAGAACCTTTGCCATCCTCGACGAAGTCAAGTCCAACCTCGACAGCATTGCTGGCCAAAAGGGGTTGCTGTTACAAAACAAGTTCAACTCGGTGCTGGAGAGAAACCTGATGTTCTGGTGCTAAGCACAATTGTGAGGTGCTTGAAAGGTGAGGAAGGCTCCCTCCCTGAAGGATTTGGTCCTGGAGACGCCGCTAACTTCAAGTTCAGCCCTACCGCCAATGTCGAAGTGGAAAGAACCTTTTCGGACTACAAAACTGTGTTGACTGACAGGCGCCACCGTTTGACTGAAGAGAATGTGGTCACAATAATGGTGGCACACTGTTCCTATTCTCCTGCTGCTGACTGCTAGTTGTTCTATCCCGTGATAAAAGGTTTAAAACCGTTTGTTTTTCCTGATATATAGCCCCTGCTTATCTGATATATAGCCCCTACTTATCTGATATATAGGCCGTACTTATCTGATATATAGGCCGTACTTATCTGATATATAGCCCCTACTTATCTGATATATAGGCCGTACTTATCTGATATATAGGCCGTACTTATCTGATATATAGCCCCTACTTATCTGATATATAGCCGTACTTATCTGATATATAGCCCTACTTATCTGATATATAGCCCCTGCTTATCTGATATATAGCCCTACTTATCTGATATATAGCCCTACTTATCTGATATATAGCCTACTTATCTGATATATAGCCCTACTTATCTGATATATAGCCCCTGCTTATCTGATATATAGCCCCTCCTTATCTGATATATAGCCTTACTTATCTGATATATAGCCTACTTATCTGATATATAGCCCTACTTATCTGATATATAGCCCCTACTTATCTGATATATAGGCCGTACTTATCTGATATATAGCCCCTACTTATCTGATATATAGCCCCTACTTATCTGATATATAGCCCCTACTTATCTGATATATAGCCCCTACTTATCTAATATATAGCCTTACTTATCTGATATATAGCCCTACTTATCTGATATATAGCCCCTACTTATCTGATATATAGCCCCTACTTATCTGATATATAGCCCCTACTTATCTGATATATAGCCCCTACTTATCTGATATATAGCCCCTACTTATCTGATATATAGCCTCTACTTATCTGATATATAGCCTTACTTATCTGATATATAGCCCCTACTTATCTGATATATATCCCTACTTATCTGATATATAGCCCTACTTATCTGATATATAGCCCCTACTTATCTGATATATAGCCCCTACTTATCTGACTTTTAGAATTACATATTTTACCAAAAGAAAAAGATATAAAAATCCCATGTCTAGTGATATCAGTCTCAAACTTGGGTTGCATATTTTTTTGGAGTGACCTTGATATTGGTGCATGTATCTTCTAAGAAAATGTGCCTATAGAGACATTCAACATATCACTTGAAAGCATACAGAATAAGCAATGCACTAAAATTACCTGCACAGAGGAAAGACAAACGTTATGGTGATTAGACATGTGCTAAAACTTTTTTCGGGGCATTTCGTGTAAGCTACCAGTTGACCCAGATTGATCAATATATTATTATCAATATCTTAGTAATCTTCTAACATTAAGTTTCACATAAACTCTATAACTACGACTTATCCTCGGAGAATCATCAGAAATATTCAATGGTATTTTCCTTCACAGAGTGATTGGCTGCAGAGATCTTTGAACACTACACACCCCCTCCCGCATCATAAAACTAGCCTGATTTAATCGCCCAGGCACGACGTCTATTTTTAGAGAGAAAAATGGCACTGCAAATGAGCGAACCTTTTGCTTGTAGGGTAAATAACAGCTGATTTGACCAGGCATTTGCAGCTATGTATACTAGCCAAGCACAAGTCAACATTAGACTAGGAAACATACAAATGCATACGTTGTACACAGCTGCAAGCAACACTATGTCGCCGAGCTATTATTAGTTGAATGTTTTATGTAGATTTTAAGGCTGCATTAGGCGGCAGGTGTAAAATATAGCAATTTTAGCTACTTTTGGATACTTCTTGAGCTTGGCAACCAGCGAAAATGCCCCCAGCATATTAAAACAACAACAAAACAACATTTAAGCAAGTGTAGGATTAACATGTAGGCAATTAACATAAAAAAAAATAATAATAATAATAAAAATCCTTTAAATAGACCCTTCTTCAAATTAGTAATTTGTCATGTGAATTGAGACATCAAAGTATATTAGTTCCAGCATGACGGAAGTCATATTCGATTTCAAGATGACCTCTCTATTACATATCACCGAGTCTTTAAGTGCGATAAATGGAATCCGTGAAATGTAGGTATAGTCAACCAGATCCATATGCCTATCTGCCTTAGTGGCAGAGATATGGAGCAAAGCAGGTTTCACAAGAGGCCGTTTTGGAATTCAAGATGGACAACACATAATAAATATTTGACAGTTGGTCCACATCTGAATTTCCTCTAAACACGTTTGACTAACTCTATGGTAAGTTGCATATTGGTATCACAATTTTTATAATGTGTTCATAAATAATCTTACTGCATATATATACATGTAAGCGATTTTGATATCGAAAGAATACTCCGACACTAGATCTAAAGAATGGTTGATTTGACAGCGATCAGACAGTTTTTTCCCCCCAATTTTGCAACAAGCAAAAATGGACTCAGCACATTTCCCCCACAGGAACCAAAAACTATTGCTATCTGGGGAGGAGGTGCAGCCAACTCCTTGAGCCAACATTAGAGGAAATGGTCAAAGGTCATTGGCAATATTGAAGAAAGGAAAAGCACCAAGCGGAAGGTAGCTTGGGATACTTCACTGGAACAATGGCTGACCTTATCTACACACTGGAAGGAATGGGCAAGGAATGGGCAAGGAATGGGAAAAGAATAGAATGGGCTGATGCCATCTTCACTGGAAAGGTAATTTCCAGACACGTTACAATCTTTCTATTGGAAGACGTGGGAATGGATGGTTGCTGACAGAATAATTTGGGGAGGGAGGGAGAGGGAGGAAGAGTGCGAAAGAGAGAGAGAGAGAAAGAGAGAGGGAGGAAGAGAGAGAAAGAGGGAGGGAGGAAGAGAGAGAAAGAGAGATAGGGAGGGAGAGAGAGAAAGAGAGAGGGGAGAAAGAAAAAGAGAGAGAAAGAGAAAGAGAGAAAGAGATAGGGAGGGAGAGAGAGAAAGAGAGAGGGGAGAAAGAAAAAGAGAGAGAAAGAAAAAGAGGGAGAGAGAAAGAGATAGGGGGGGGGGGAGAGAGAGAAAGAGAGGGGGAGAAAGAAAAAGAGAGAGAAAGAGAAAGAGGGAGATAGAAGAGAAAGAGAGAGAGAAGAAAGAGAGAGAGAGACGAGAGATTAATGCATGCTATCAACCAACTGTGGTAAGCAAAGTTGTTAGTCAGCTGGCAGTACAGCCTCCAGCCTAAATATGATAGCTGGTAAGCATAGTCTGGCCCACTTCCTGGAACAAAATAACACTGGCCATTAGGGACAAAGTCAATATCGCCAGACAGTTTGAGTCTAGCAAAGCATTGCATTGAAAGGACAAGTCATAATTTTTTTAAAGATGCACACAAACAATGTTTAAAGTAATTTTCTTTAAAAAAGAAGATGATTGAAAGAAAAAAAATGGAGGCAGTGAAATATCAATGGATTAAGTGAGTGACGGTAAATTCTTGAATGTTGATGGAAGAGATGCATCTTGATGGTACTGGATATTGCATTCCTTTCCTGTCACGTAAATATTCTCTTTAGTTCCGCCACTCTCAACAAACTTCATCGGTCTGCTGTCTTTCCCTCCACCTTCTCCTCCTTTTTCGCTGCCACTCTGTCTGACTCTATACAGTCCTCTCCGTCTCAAAATCACCATGATCAATATTAAAACAGTTAATAGCAACACCAAAGTCAGCAAGCCAACAAAAGCTCCGATAAAATATTTTAATATCTGTATGGGTGTAATATTCTCGCTGGATTTGTTCACAGGCATTGCGGTGGTGCCAGCATTGGCTTCAGGAGTCTCAGAACTACCTTCCCCATAGGAAGTGGTGTAAGTCGCTCTATCACCAGGCCTAGAGGTCGGAGAGGGCAATTTTGTACTGGCTGTTGTGGTGCTGGTTGTGGCAATACTGGTTGTTGCATGGCTAACCACCTTGATCGACAGTCTCAGTCCATCCCAACACTGTCCACCAGCAAATATATTGCTAGTAGAGAGAGCATTGGCCAGATTTTCACCAAGTGAATAACTTATGAGATAGTACTGGTTCCCAGGGTGGTAGTTGATAACACTGGCTAAATCGGCAGGATTCTCTTTGATGTTGATGACAACAGATCGGATGGGCGGAGCACAGAAAGCATTTCTGAGGTAAGGCCTGCAAGCAACCAGAGAAGATGTCGAGCAGTTGCACTGATCATACTGGTCCTGGTGGAACTGGACTACCAAGTTGCTATACATATACGGACCTTCAGAAGGACAAATCAGGTGCAGCAAATCGCCAATCTCCACTTCAAGAGGGTTAGTAGAATTGTAATCCTTTACTCCATCCGGTGTCCAGTCCATTTCGTGCACCACTTGATGGTGGGTCAAAAGCACTGGCAGAGGAGAGAGCAAAAACAGAAGCAAACTAAACAGAGATGAGCTCACTGCAAGATTGAGACCAGCAGCTGATGGCAATGATCTCATGGCTGTTGTAAAAACAGAGATAATAAACTGAAGCTTGTGGAGGAGATAAAGACAATTTAGCTGGCAGAGAGCTGGCCATCTGCTTTTATACTATGCTTACCAATTTCTTGTCTGACCACACCCAGCTGCATTTTGTTAACTATGGGAAGGATTACAAGATAGATCCTGGTAATTGGAATCTACATAAATCCTGTAGCACTGCAATCCTCTACTAACTACAATTTACACTGCCTTCTCAGGTTGACTCCCATTTAGCTAATGCCCCAAATATTACTGGGTCACTACACACATCTGCCAGACTCATGGTGGTCACTGCTCAGATGAGGGTATGGTTGAG
>CBDHDV010000023.1:0-32820 GCA_965261175.1 Rubritalea sp.
CTAATGGAGAGAGAGCGCAGGAAATGATGTTGATGCAAGAGGCTTCAGTGTCTAATGGAGAGAGAATGAGGCCAGGGAATGATGTTGATGCAAGAGGCTTCAGTGTCTAATGGAGAGAGAATGAGGCCAGGGAATGATGTTGGTGCAAAAGGCTTTAGTATCTAATGGAGAGAGAATGAGGCCAGGGAATGATGTTGATGCAAGAGGCTTCAGTATCTAATGGAGAGAGAATGAGGCCAGGGAATGATGTTGATGCAAGAGGCTTCAGTGTCTAATGGAGAGAGAATGAGGCCAGGGAATGATGTTGATGCAAGAGGCTTCAGTATCTAATGGAGAGAGAATGAGGCCAGGGAATGATGTCGATGTAAGAGGCTTCAGTGTCTAATGGAGAGAGAATGAGGCCTGGGAATGATGTTGCTGCAAGAGGCTTCAGTATCTAATGGAGAGAGAATGAGGCCAGGGAATGATGTGATACAAGAGGCTTCAGTGTCTAATGGAGAGAGGATGAGGCCAGGGAATGATGTGATACAAGAGGCTTCAGTATCTAATGGAGAGAGAATGAGGCCAGGGAAATGATGTTGATGCAAGAGGCTTCAGTGTCTAATGGAGAGAGAATGAGGCCAGGGAATGATGTTGATACATCAGGCTTCAGTGTCTAATGGAGAGAGAATGAGGCCAGGGAATGATGTTGATGCAAGAGGCTTTAGTATCTAATGGAGAGAGAATGAGGCCAGGGAATGATGTTGATGCAAGAGGCTTCAGTGTCTAATGGAGAGAGAATGAGGCCAGGGAATGATGTTGATGCAAGAGGCTTCAGTATCTAATGGAGAGAGAATGAGGCCAGGGAAATGATGTTGATGCAAGAGGCTTCAGTATCTAATGGAGAGAGAATGAGGCCAGGGAATGATGTTGATGCAAGAGGCTTCAGTATCTAATGGAGAGAGAATGAGGCCAGGGAATGATGTTGATGCTAGAGGCTTCAGTGAATGAGGCCAGGGAATGATGTGATACTAGAGGCTTCAGTGTCTAATAGAGAGAGAATGAGGCCAGGGAATGATGTTGATGCAAGAGGCTTCAGTGTCTAATAGAGAGAGAATGAGGCCTGGGAATGATGTTGATGCAAGAGGCTTCAGTGTCTAATGGAGAGAGAATGAGGCCAGGGAATGATGTTGATGCAAGAGGCTTCAGTGTCTAATAGAGAGAGAATGAGGCCAGGGAATGATGTTGATGCAAGAGGCTTCAGTGTCTAATAGAGAGAGAATGAGGCCAGGGAATGATGTTGATGCAAGAGGCTTCAGTGTCTAATGGAGAGAGAATGAGGCCAGGGAATGATGTTGATGCAAAATGCTTTAGTATCTAATGGAGAGAGAATGAGGCCAGGGAATGATGTTGATGCAAGTGGCTTCAGTGTCTAATGGAGAGAGAATGAGGCCAGGGAATGTTGATGCAAGAGGCTTCAGTGTCTAATGGAGAGAGAATGGGGCCAGGGAATGATGTCGATGCAAGAGGCTTCAGTATCTAATGGAGAGAGAATGAGGCCAGGGAATGATGTCGATGTAAGAGGCTTCAGGGTCTAATGGAGAGAGAATGAGGCCAGGGAATGATGTTGATGCAAGAGGCTTCAGTGTCTAATGGAGAGAGAATGAGGCCTGGGAATGATGTTGCTGCAAGAGGCTTCAGTATCTAATGGAGAGAGAATGAGGCCAGGGAATGATGTGATACAAGAGGCTTCAGTGTCTAATGGAGAGAGAATGAGGCCAGGGAATGATGTCGATGTAAGAGGCTTCAGTGTCTAATGGAGAGAGAATGAGGCCAGGGAATGATGTTGATGCAAGAGGCTTCAGTGTGTAATGGAGAGAGAATGAGGCCAGGGAATGATGTTGCTGCAAGAGGCTTCAGTGTCTAATGGAGAGAGAATGAGGCCAGGGAATGATGTGATACTAGAGGCTTCAGTGTCTAATGGAGAGAGAATGAGGCCAGGGAATGATGTTGATGCAAGAGGCTTCAGTATCTAATGGAGAGAGAATGAGGCCAGGGAATGATGTTGCTGCAAGAGGCTTCAGTGTCTAATGGAGAGAGAATGAGGCCAGGGAATGATGTTGATGCAAGAGGCTTCAGTGTCTAATGGAGAGAGAATGAGGCCAGGGAATGATGTTGCTGCAAGAGGCTTCAGTGTCTAATGGAGAGAGAATGAGATCAGGGAATGATGTTGATGCAAGAGGCTTCAGTGTCTAATGGAGAGAGAATGAGGCCAGGGAATGATGTTGATGCAAGAGGCTTCAGTATCTAATGGAGAGAGAATGAGGCCAGGGAATGATGTTGATGCAAGAGGCTTCAGTGTCTAATGGAGAGAGAATGAGGCCAGGGAATGATGTTGATGCAAGAGGCTTCAGTGTCTAATGGAGAGAGAATGAGGCCAGGGAATGATGTTGATGCAAAAGGCTTCAGTGTCTAATGGAGAGAGAATGAGGCCAGGGAATGATGTTGATGCAAAAGGCTTCAGTGTCTAATGGAGAGAATATGAGGCCAGGGAATGATGTTGATGCAAGAGGCTTCAGTGTCTAATGGAGAGAGAATGAGGCCAGGGAATGATGTTAATGCAAGAGGCTTTAGTATCTAATGGAGAGAGAATGAGGCCTGGGAATAATTTGATGCACGAGGCTTCAGTATCTAATGGAGAGAGAATGTTGTCCCAAGGAATTATGTTGATGAGGTCATTAGCTTGAACCAAGGTGGTTTGTAAAGAGGAAGGACAGTATATACATTGAGATATTAGTGGATAAGTGGCAGAGGAGATATGCAAGGAGAGAAGCCTAGATGTTGAGGTGTAGGGGGTAAGTGGCAGAGAAGATTTGTAAGGAGAGAAGCCTATAAGTTGAGGTGTAAGGGATAAGTAGTGGAGGAGATTTGTAAGGAGAGAAGCCTACATGTTGAGGTGTAAGGTGTAAGTGGCAGAGGATTTGTAAGGAGAGAAGCCTATAAGATGAGGTGCAGGGGATAAGTGGCAGAGGAGATTTGTCAGAGGTGTAGGGGGTAAGTGGCAGAGAAGATTTATAAGGAGAGAAGCCTACATGTTGAGGTGTATGGGGTAAGTTGGATTGGGTAGACAAGGGATTTGTAAGGTCTGCTAGTTCAGTTTGCAAGGTTTTGAGGCTTTGGAGAAGGGCAATGGTTGATAATGATGCATATTGGATACTGGTAGAGAAACAGATGGAGAGGGTTTGACTGGTAATGTTGTACTTAGAAATGTGTGTGAGAAGAAGAAACAAATGCTGCAGGAAATTCTGTTCAACATTTATAGTTGGTGAAGCTGGGTTGGAAAACTTAGCAGTAATGACTTAGAAGGTGATAGGACTGATGATAAGAACTTCTTGGCTTTCTTGGTCTCAATTACTCACTCCACTTCTTGGTTAACGAAGAAAAATCCCATAAACTATAGCAGCTGACAATGACCCCTTGGAACTAGAAAGTGCTTTGATGTAGTGTATGCGCCAAAAAAAGCGAAAAAACACAACAGAGTGGAGCAGAAGACTGCAGCTGCACGACAGAGTGGAGCAGAAGACTGCAGCTGCACGGCAGAGTGGAGCAGAAGACTGCACGACAGAGTGGAGAAGAAGACTGCAGCTGCACGACAGAGTGGAGCAGGAGACTGCAGCTGCACGACAGAGTGGAGCAGAAGACTGCACGACAGAGTGGAGAAGAAGACTGCAGCTGCACGACAGAGTGGAGCAGGAGACTGCAGCTGCACGACAGAGTGGAGCAGAAGACTGCAGCTGCACGACAGAGTGGAGCAGAAGACTGCAGCTGCACGACAGAGTGGAGCAGAAGGCTGCAAGGGTGGAGCAGAAGACTGCAGCTGCATGACAGAGTGGAGCAGAAGACTGCAGCTGCACGACAGAGTGGAGCAGAAGACTGCAGCTGCATGACAGAGTGGAGCAGAAGACTGCAGCTGCAATCTATGAAGCTCATATATAGAATAAACCAAAAAGGTGCCTCAGTTGAAAACTTTAAAAATTATCACTATGAGACCATTTAGAGGCCCACAGGTGCCCACTTAGCTAACGTGTTAACACGTAAAAACACTCTTTGGATAGCATTGGCTTCCTCTATCCCACAATGTAGAATAGATTCTAGCATTTCCCAATAAGGAGCTATGACTCTGGGAGTTGAAGGTCTACAAATATTGAGATTCCCACTCTAGCGGGAATTTGAGATCCCCACTCTAGTGGGAATAACTTGAGATTCCTACTCTACGGGAATAACTTGAGATCCCCACTCTAGCAGGAATAACTTGGGTATGGTTATACCTAGGCAATATTTTTTTATATTAAAACAGAGCACACAGAGAGATCTATCTTCTGAGCTACATATCAAGTGCATAGAGCCAAGTAATCATAATATATGGAGCTCCAAATTCATTATCACAAGTGTTGTTTTTTAAAAGTTAAAAAAATGCCTACATCCTCCTCAAGTTCATAGAGAGTAATGCCTACATCCCCCTCAAGTCCATAGAGAGTAATGCCTACACCCCCCTCAAGTTCATAGAGAGTAATGTCTACATCCCCCTCAAGTTCATAGAGAGTAATGCCTACATCCCCCTCAAGTTCATAGAGAGTAATGCCTACATCCTCCTCAAGTTCATAGAGAGTAATGCCTACACCCCCTCAAGTCCATAGAGAGTAATGCCTACATCCCCCTCAAGTCCATAGAGAGTAATGCCTACATCCCCCTCAAGTACATAGAGAGTAATGCCTACATCCCCCTCAAGTCCATAGAGAGTAATGCCTACACCCCATCAAGTCCATAGAGAGTAATGTCTACATCCCCCTCAAGTCCTTAGAGAGTAATGTCTACATCCCCCTCAAGTCCATAGAGAGTAATGCCTACATCCCCTCAAGTTCATAGAGAGTAATGTCTACATCCCCCTCAAGTCCTTAGAGAGTAATGTCTACATCCCCCTCAAGTCCATAGAGAGTAATGCCTACATCCTCCTCAAGTTCATAGAGAGTAATGCCTACACCCCCCTCAAGTTCATAGAGAGTAATGCCTACACCCCCCTCAAGTACATAGAGAGTAATGCCTACATCCCCCTCAAGTACATAGAGAGTAATGCCTACATCCCCCTCAAGTTCATAGAGAGTAATGCCTACATCCCCCTCAAGTCCATAGAGAGTAATGCCTACACCCCATCAAGTCCATAGAGAGTAATGTCTACATCCCCCTCAAGTCCTTAGAGAGTAATGTCTACATCCCCCTCAAGTCCTTAGAGAGTAATGCCTACATCCCCCTCAAGTCCATAGAGAGTAATTCGACAAACATTCGTTATGTCAATCCAGTCTGGTCACAAAACTAACCCTGTTAGATATGGTGGACTTGGACTCCAGAGTGCAGTGCGGCTTGCTCCTTCCATCAACCTGGCTTCAGCTACTGTCTCCGCCAGTCTCATCAGCCACATTCAAACAGCTAGCCTGCAGCACTACTAATGTCACACTTGGATGCAGCTGTTACATTGTAGTCTCAGGGCCATGACAACCCCCACTCACTGGTCATAGCATGTAGTCATAAATCTGAGACACTTCTGTAGTATCAGCCACAGCAAAACCTTCTGGAGAGTACCCCAGATGACATGGCGTGAACCCTGTCTCTTGGCATCCACTAAGAAGTCTGGTGCTTGGCTTCAAGCTCTCCCCATCTAGCTTGAGTCTGAGAATGGATGACAATACTTTTGGAGTTGCTGTGGGACTTTGATTGGGTTTCTCCTTGTGTCGCTACCACATAAGCCAACACTGTGTGGCTGGAGTGGACTATCTGGCCATATATGGGCTCAGTTTTAAGAAGAGTGAAGGATGTCATTATTGTCATGGAGCCATCAATGACATAATGACCACAGCATGCATCCCTTCAAGGCTGGAACCATCAGATCTGGACCGCATAGACAGCAAGTGACAAAATGGGGTGACGATGATCCCATGGAAGAATGGAAAGCCACTAGTATGGAATGTGACTTGCCTAGACCCTCTTGCTCAGTCTTACTGCTGCCATGCCACAGTAGTGCTGGAGATATTGACCTGGCTGAGGAGAGGAGGTTGGCCAAGTACATCAGCTTAGGACCTGGCTATTCCTTCACACTATGGCCATTGATACCTGGAGGCCATTGAGAAGAGGTTACTGGCCTTTTTGAAGGAGTGGACCATAGGGTGAGGCAATATACTGGCGAGTGAAGACAAAGATGTACCTTTTTCAGCATCTCTTTATAGCTGGGCAGAGAGAGAACACCTCTTCTGTGTTGGGATCAGTAAAGTAGGGGTTCCGGACCGGACTTGTTCTGTATGTAATTAGCTGGGCAGAGAGAGAACACCTCTTCTGTGTTGGGATCAGTAAAGTAGGGGTTCCGGACCGGACTTGTTCTGTATGTAATTAGCTGGGCAGAGAGAGAACACCTCTTCTGTGTTGGGATCAGTAAAGTAGGGGGTTCCGGACCGGACTTGTTCTGTATGTAATAGCTGGGCAGAGAGAGAACACCTCTTCTGTGTTGGGATCAGTAAAGTAGGGGGTTCCGGACCGGACTTGTTCTGTATGTAATTAGCTGGGCAGAGAGAGAACACCTCTTCTGTGTTGGGATCAGTAAAGTAGGGGGTTCCGGACCAGACTTGTTCTGTATGTAATTAGCTGGGCAGAGAGAGAACACCTCTTCTGTGTTGGGATCAGTAAAGTAGGGGGTTCCGGACCAGACTTGTTCCGTATGTAATTGTGTGTGTTGCATGCATGTATATCCTATGTTGTTATTGACTTGTTGGTAATATTATATAATTGGACTATTATTAATTTTTTTAATTTTTACATACACACATATAATTAAACAGATTTGATGTATATAATAATAATAATAATAATAATAATAATAATAATAATAATAATAATAATAATAATAATAATAATAATAATAATAATAATAATAATAATAATAATAATAATATATATATTTTTTATTACTATTGTTATTATTGCTACTACTACTATTCCTACTCCTAATCCTCCTACTACTACTATTATTATTATTATTATTATTATTATTATTATTATTATTATTATTATTATTACTATTACTATTATTATTATTATTATTATTATTATTATTATTATTATTATTATTATTATTATTATTATTATTATTATTATTGTTATTATTATTATTATTATATTTTTAGACTTGTTATAATATTATGAGCTGCCATATGAAATGTTATTGAATACTAAATTGTGAACACTTGACAACAAACAAAATTTATTCAACCAAGAAAAAGAAAAAGGAGCAAATTCAAATGGCAACGTGTCGTCTCCTTAGCTCATAAATTATGGCAACATGGTCGTCTCCTTAGCTCATAAATTATGGCAACATGGTCGTCTCCTTAGCTCATAAATTATGGCAACATGGTCGTCTCCTTAGCTCATAAATTATGGCAACATGGTCGTCTCCTTCGCTCATAAATTATGGCAACATGGTCGTCTCCTTAGCTCATAAATTATGGCAACATGGTCGTCTCCTTAGCTCATAAATTATGGCAACATGGTCATTTCCTTAGCTCATAAATTATGGCAACATGGTCGTCTCCTTAGCTCATAAATTATGGCAACATGGTCGTCTCCTTAGCTCATAAATTATGGCAACATGGTCGTCTCCTTAGCTCATAAATTATGGCAACATGGTCGTCTCCTTAGCTCATAATTTAAGGTACGACGGTTGTCTCGTTAGTTCATAAATTATGGCAACATGGTTGTCTCCTTAGCTCATAAATTATGGCAGCATGGTCGTCTCCTTAGCTCATAATTTAAGGTACGATGGTCGTCTCTTTAGCTCATAAAGAATTGCTTGACTATAAAATAATAAAATCAGGCATTTATATATATATATATATATTAATTGTGGTTCTGACTTTGTAGCGCCAATAGATTTCAATTATTTAGTATATGAACTCGATGTATAGTGCAAAAGATAGATCTCTCTTGCTCTCTTAAGATATAGTTGCCCAGGTATAATCATAATTTAACTCCAGGTCGAGTCTGGGGATTCTAAAATATTGTAGTAGCACTAATGAACACACTCATAGCGTAGCTAAGTGCCTGCACTAACTACACAGTGCAAAACAAATTTCTAGCACTTCCAAATAAGGCACTATGACTGTGGGGGGTTCAGGTCCACTAGTATTTTGGACCCCCAGACTCTAGTAGAGTAACTTCCAAATAAGGCACTATGACTGTGGGGGGTTCAGGTCCACTAGTATTTTGGACCCCAGACTCTAGCAGAGTAACTTCCCAATAAGGCGCTATGACTGTGGGGGTTCAGGTCTGCTAGTATTTTGGATCCCCAGACTCGAGTAACTTCCCAATAAGGTGCTATGACTGTGGGGGTTTCAGGTCTACTAGTATTTTGGACCCCCAGACTCTAGCAGAGTAACTTCCCAATAAGGCACTATGATTGTGGGGGGTTCAGGTCTACTAGTATTTTGGATCCCCAGACTCGAGTAACTTCCCAATAAGGTGCTATGACTGTGGGGGTTTCAGGTCTACTAGTATTTTGGACCCCAGACACTAGCAGAGTAACTTCCCAATAAGGCGCTATGACTGTGGGGGTTCAGGTCTGCTAGTATTTTGGATCCCCAGACTCGAGTAACTTCCCAATAAGGTGCTATGACTGTGGGGGTTTCAGGTCTACTAGTATTTTGGACCCCCAGACTCTAGCAGAGTAACTTCCCAATAAAGCACTATGATTGTGGGGGGTTCAGGTCTACTAGTATTTTGGACCCGCAGACTCTAGCAGAGTAACTTCCCAATAAGGAGCTATGATTGTGGGGGTTTCAGGTCTACTAGTATTTTGGACCCCCAGACTCTAGCAGAGTAACTTCCCAATAAGGCGCTATGACTGTGGGGGTTCAGGTCTACTAGTATTTTGGACCCCAGACTCTAGCAGAGTAACTTGGGTATGGCAATACCTAGGCAACATTTTTATATCAAAAGAAGCACACGGAGAGATCTACCCATTGTGCTATGTAGAACAATCAGAGAAGAAAGTAATCAAAATCTATGGAGCTCCAAAGTCCTAACCAAAGCCACGCCCCTCCCCCATATTTACTTAGTTGGCATCTAGATGACTCCTTGCATGTTTAGCCTACGCCCCTCCCCTATATTTACTTAGTTGCCATCTAGATGACTCCTTGCATGTTTAGCCTACGCCCCTTCCCCCATATTTACTTAGTTGCCATCTAGATGACTCCTTGCATGTTTAGCTTACGCCCCTCCCCCCATATTTACTTAGTTGCCATCTAGATGACTCCTTGCATGTTTAGCCTACGTCCCTCCCCCCATATTTACTTAGTTGCCATCTAGATGACTCCTTGCATGTTTAGCCTACGCCCCTCCCCCCATATTTACTTAGTTGCCATCTAGATGACTCCTTGCATGTTTAGCCTACGCCCCTCCCCCCATATTTACTTAGTTGCCATCTAGATGACTCCTTGCATGTTTAGCCTACGCCCCTCCCCCCATATTTACTTAGTTGCCATCTAGATGACTCCTTGCATGTTTAGCCTACGCCCCTCCCCCATATTTACTTAGTTGCCATCTAGATGACTCCTTGCATGTTTAGCCTACGCCCCTCCCCTATATTTACTTAGTTGCCATCTAGATGACTCCTTGCATGTTTAGCCTACGCCCCTCCCCCATATTTACTTAGTTGACATCTAGATGACTCCTTGCATGTTTAGCCTACGCCCCTCCCCCATATTTACTTAGTTGACATCTAGATGACTCCTTGCATGTTTAGCCTACGCCCCTCCCCCCCATATTTACTTAGTTGCCATCTAGATGACTCCTTGCATGTTTAGCCTACGCCCCCGCCCCCCATATTTAATTAGTTGCCATCTAGATGACTCCTTGCATGTTTAGCCTACGCCCCTCCCCCATATTTACTTAGTTGCCATCTAGATGACTCCTTGCATGTTTAGCTTACGCCCCTCCCCCCATATTTACTTAGTTGGCATCTAGATGACTCCTTGCATGTTTAGCCTACGCCCCTCCCCCATATTTACTTAGTTGCCATCTAGATGACTCCTTGCATGTTTAGCCTACGCCCCTCCCCTATATTTACTTAGTTGCCATCTAGATGACTCCTTGCATGTTTAGCCTACGCCCCGCCCCCCATATTTACTTAGTTGCCATCTAGATGACTCCTTGCATGTTTAGCCTACGCCCCTCCCCCCATATTTACTTAGTTGCCATCTAGATGACTCCTTGCATGTTTAGCCTACGCCCCTCCCCCCATATTTACTTAGTTGGCATCTAGATGACTCCTTGCATGTTTAGCCTACGCCCCTCCCCCCATATTTACTTAGTTGCCATCTAGATGACTCCTTGCATGTTTAGCTTACGCCCCTCCCCCCATATTTACTTAGTTGCCATCTAGATGACTCCTTGCATGTTTAGCCTACGCCCCTCCCCCCATATTTACTTAGTTGCCATCTAGATGACTCCTTGCATGTTTAGCCTACGCCCCGCCCCCCATATTTACTTAGTTGCCATCTAGATGACTCCTTGCATGTTTAGCCTACGCCCCTCCCCCCATATTTACTTAGTTGGCATCTAGATGACTCCTTGCATGTTTAGCCTACGCCCCGCCCCCCATATTTACTTAGTTGCCATCTAGATGACTCCTTGCATGTTTAGCCTACGCCCCTCCCCCATATTTACTTAGTTGCCATCTAGATGACTCCTTGCATGTTTAGCCTACGCCCCTCCCCCCATATTTACTTAGTTGCCATCTAGATGACTCCTTGCATGTTTAGCTTACGCCCCTCCCCCCATATTTACTTAGTTGCCATCTAGATGACTCCTTGCATGTTTAGCCTACGCCCCGCCCCCCATATTTACTTAGTTGCCATCTAGATGACTCCTTGCATGTTTAGCCTACGCCCCTCCCCCCATATTTACTTAGTTGGCATCTAGATGACTCCTTGCATGTTTAGCCTACGCCCCTCCCCCCATATTTACTTAGTTGGCATCTAGATGACTCCTTGCATGTTTAGCCTACGCCCCTCCCCTATATTTACTTAGTTGCCATCTAGATGACTCCTTGCATGTTTAGCCTACGCCCCGCCCCCCATATTTACTTAGTTGACATCTAGATGACTCCTTGCATGTTTAGCCTACGCCCCGCCCCCCACATTTACTTAGTTGCCATCTAGATGACTCCTTGCATGTTTAGCCTACGCCCCGCCCCCCATATTTACTTAGTTGCCATCTAGATGACTCCTTGCATGTTTAGCCTACGCCCCTCCCCCCATATTTACTTAGTTGGCATCTAGATGACTCCTTGCATGTTTAGCCTACGCCCCTCCCCCCATATTTACTTAGTTGCCATCTAGATGACTCCTTGCATGTTTAGCCTACGCCCCTCCCCCCATATTTACTTAGTTGCCATCTAGATGACTCCTTGCATGTTTAGCCTACGCCCCTCCCCCCATATTTACTTAGTTGGCATCTAGATGACTCCTTGCATGTTTAGCCTACGCCCCTCCCCCCATATTTACTTAGTTGGCATCTAGATGACTCCTTGCATGTTTAGCCTACGCCCCTCCCCCATATTTACTTAGTTGCCATCTAGATGACTCCTTGCATGTTTAGCCTACGCCCCTCCCCCCATATTTACTTAGTTGCCATCTAGATGACTCCTTGCATGTTTAGCCTACGCCCCTCCCCCATATTTACTTAGTTGCCATCTAGATGACTCCTTGCATGTTTAGCCTACGCCCCTCCCCTATATTTACTTAGTTGGCATCTAGATGACTCCTTGCATGTTTAGCCTACGCCCCCCCCCCCACATTTACTTAGTTGCCATCTAGATGACTCCTTGCATGTTTAGCCTACGCCCCTCCCCCATATTTACTTAGTTGCCATCTAGATGACTCCTTGCATGTTTAGCCTACGCCCCGCCCCCCATATTTACTTAGTTGCCATCTAGATGACTCCTTGCATGTTTAGCCTACGCCCCTCCCCCATATTTACTTAGTTGCCATCTAGATGACTCCTTGCATGTTTAGCCTACGCCCCTCCCCCCATATTTACTTAGTTGCCATCTAGATGACTCCTTGCATGTTTAGCCTATGCCACGCCCCCCATATTTACTTAGTTGGCATCTAGATGACTCCTTGCATGTTTAGCCTACGCCCCTCCCCCCATATTTACTTAGTTGCCATCTAGATGACTCCTTGCATGTTTAGCCTACGCCCCTCCCCCCATATTTACTTAGTTGCCATCTAGATGACTCCTTGCATGTTTAGCCTACGCCACGCCCCCCATATTTACTTAGTTGCCATCTAGATGACTCCTTGCATGTTTAGCCTACGCCCCTCCGCCCATATTTACTTAGTTGGCATCTAGATGACTCCTTGCACATTTGCACTAGTGCGATATATACAGCTCAATCTAGGAATTGCATGTCTGCTATTACACACACACACACACACACACACACACACACACACACACACTTACACACACACACACACACACACACACACTTACACACACATACACACACACACATACACACACATGCATGCACACACAGATGCAGGTACACTAGTAATGAAAGCAAGGGACTGAGAGGTGAGAGAGTGAGAAGAGAGCACGCACGAGAGAGAAGAGGGAGAAGAGAGCACGCACGAGAGAGAAGAGGGCGAAGAGAGTACGCATGAGAAAGAAGAGGGAGAAGAGAGCATGCACGAGAGAGAAGAGGGAGAAGAGAGCACACGTGAGAGAGAAGAGGGAGAAGAGAGCACGCATGAGAGAGAAGGGGGAGAAGAGAGCATGCACGAGAGAGAAGAGGGAGAAGAGAGCACACATGAGAGAGAAGAGGGAGAAGAGAGCACACACGAGAGAGAAGAGGGAGAAGAGAGCATGCACGAGAGAGAAGAGGGAGAAGAGAGCACGCATGAGAGAGAAGAGGGAGAAGAGAGCATGCACGAGAGAGAAGAGGGAGAAGAGAGCACGCATGAGAGAGAAGAGGGAGAAGAGAGCACGCATGAGAGAGAAGAGGGAGAAGAGAGCATGCACGAGAGAGAAGAGGGAGAAGAGAGCACGCATGAGAGAGAAGAGGGAGAAGAGAGCATGCACGAGAGAGAAGAGGGAGAAGAGAGCACACATGAGAGAGAAGAGGGAGAAGAGAGCACACACGAGAGAGAAGAGGGAGAAGAGAGCATGCACGAGAGAGAAGAGGGAGAAGAGAGCACGCATGAGAGAGAAGAGGGAGAAGAGAGCATGCATGACAGAGAAGAGGGAGAAGAGAGCACACATGAGAGAGAAGAGGGAGAAGAGAGCACACACGAGAGAGAAGAGGGAGAAGAGAGCACGCACGAGAGAGAAGAGGGAGAAGAGAGCACGCACGAGAGAGAAGAGGGAGAAGAGAGCACACACGAGAGAGAAGAGAGCACGCACGAGAGAGAAGAGGGAGAGAGAGAAACAACAAAGTAGACGCATTTTAACTTGATGACTAGTTTATCCTATGAATAGCAAAACTTAAAACCCTAGCATTGTAAGATTCCATTGCTCTACCCATTGTCCCTGCCCCAGCATGGCTGAAGGCCTACTACAATCCAGATCTGTACATATTGATGCCATCATGATGTTGCAATGGTTGGATTGCATTGCTCTACCCATTGTCCTAGCCCTAGCTTAGCTTAAGGCCTACTACAGTACTGATCTGTACATATTGATGCATCATGATTTGTAATGGATGGATAGTATGGAAAAGTAGCCAATGTATGTGTATATATATTCCTTACAGGTGCAAGGTTCAACAACCTGTGCCCTACAACATAATGGGATGGCAAATTCCGTCACTGGGGTAGAGAAGCACACTACAGTGAAGTCAACTGGCAGTACTTTTTGCAGACATTATCAGAGCACTAAAGGCAATATCATGGAGAAGCGAACTTGTAAAGAGAAGTGTGCACTCTTGATACTGTTTATTGTTTTCTGTATGCTCTCCATCATTAGCATAACTCTCCTCTATAGATTATATGCATCAGTTATAATAACTATGCAGGAGGCAGAGCAGGAAATACACATGCAAGTAATTATGTTTATCTTACCAAGATTGATAATAGTTCCTACACCATCAAGAATTGTATCACCTCCAATGTCATAGCATATTGCAGAATAAACTCCAGCAACCTTTCTCTAACAATTACAAACTACGCAGGTCGCGTATGTAATCCAGTTCTTTCCTTGCCTTCGAGTCTGCAAGCCATTTTATTCACTGACGACAATTTCCAAATCTAGCGCATCTATGGCGAAATCTCTAGACGACCACCATATCCCGTCGAATCCATAAGATCTTCCGTGTACCCGCTGGTGTATGAAGGAACAACACTAATATATTAAAAAACAAACGCATATGGCATGCATGGCAACATGACACATATGGCATGCATGGCAACACGACACATATGGCATGCATGGCAACACGACACATATGGCATGCATGGCAACATGACACATATGGCATGCATGGCAACATGACACATATGGCATGCATGGCAACATGACACATATGGCATGCATGGCAACACGACACATATGGCATGCATGGCAACGTGACACATATGGCATGCATGGCAACACGACACATATGGCATGCATGGCAACATGACACATATGGCATGCATGGCAACACGACACATATGGCATGCATGGCAACATGACACATATGGCATGCATGGCAACTGACACATATAGCATGCATGGCAACACGACACATATGGCATGCATGGCAACATGACACATATGGCATGCATGGCAACACGACACATATGGCATGCATGGCAACATGACACATATGGCATGCATGGCAACACGACACATATGGCATGCATGGCAACACGACACATATGGCATGCATGGCAACACGAAGTTTCCCATTCAACTTACTAGTATTGAATGCAAGGCATTGAAAGGTGGTGAAGGTGCGAAAAAGAGAGAGAAGAGAGAGAGAGAAGAGGGCGAGAGAAAATCAAAGTATATTTAGCCTGAATCCCTATTGGACAACACTTGAAATCCTAGCATTGTTGGGTAGCACTGCTTTACCCATTGTCCTAGCCCTAGCATAGCAGAAGGCCTAATACGTACATATTGATGCCAACAAGGTGTTGTAATGGATGCATAGTGACATAGAAAAATAGCAATGAATTGTATGTATTTATATATTCCTTACAGATATGGGGAAGTATCCTAGAATTTAAATATTCCATACAGGTGCAAGATTCAGTAACCTGATGCCATACAACATAATGAGATGACAAATTCTGAAATGGATATTAGAGTCACAAATAAGAGCGAGGTTAAATGGCAGAGTTCTTTGTAGAAATTATTAGAGTCCTAATAGGGAATACCATGCAGGAGCTAACAAGAACTAGTTAAAGTGAGAATTTGCATTCTTGATACTGTCTATTGGTTTCAGTATGTTCTCCACCATTACCACAACTCTCTATTGATTATAATCAATTATCCTGTTATATAAATGTAGAGAAAGGGAGCGGACAGTACACGTGCAAATAATTGTTTTTCTTACAAAGATTGATAATAGTTCCTACACCGTCAAGACTTGCACCACCTCCGCTGTAATAGCTATGTTGCAGAATAAAATTCCAGCAATCTTTTCCTGGCAGCTATAACTACGCAATTTGCGTGAGTTTTTTTCCGTCGAATCTAGCAGCAGTTTTTCTTTACTGACGACCATTTCTGAATCAAGCGTATCCACAGCGAATCGCAAACAAGAGTATTATTTAATCTTCATAATGCTGAGCCTGTCAAGGCCATCACATTACACATCACCCAAGAACCCTAAATGTTAAAATTTAGTTGTGGTTCTTGAAGATACCGGCTAGGCTCACAGTAACCAATGCCTGAAACCGCCATCACAGGATGTTTATCTCCCATTCAGGTTCCTGAAGTGCATGACACTCCCTCCATACACTCTCAGTTCACCATCACCCACACATCCAGCACTTTTCTTCCTCTTCCTCCTCACCACTGGGGTCTATCCCTCCTCTTCCTAACACACCTCACGCCCACCTTCCCCTTCCTTGCTTCAACTACCACAAGCCCACATTCAGCCAACCTGACATCATCATCACTGTGTGCATCCTCTAGCCCACTGCCACCTGGTGACTGATTCACTCTAGGACAAGGCAAGAAGCTGGGCCTTGATGTGCTTCAATTAGGGAGTTATTATTATTATTATTGCTTTAGTGTACATGTGATAGGTTAAAAGTGAAACTGGAAAAAAATAGTGAAGAACACCGATGGACAGCTAACATGTGTTAACAGCCATGGAAATATTAAAGTTAGAGTTAGGTGCAGGGAGTGAGAATATTCAAGTAGGTGTGAGTGGGAACTGAAGTTAGGTGTGGGAGGAGTTAGGTGTGAGAGGAACAGTTGAACATTTGGAGCATGGACAACAATAGTGAAGAAAAGTGCAAGGAACATAAGAAGAAAAATGATAAGAAAATGATTTTAGAAGACTTGATGAAGTTTTTTGATGGTGTACACTGGATTGGCTCAGATCAATCTGTGAGAGTGCTTCCATAATCTCCCAAGACTAAAGTAGAAGCAGATGCAACTAGGTGAATGCTCATCCCTTGCTCCTTGTCTCCCTTGCTCCTTCTCTCCCTTCCTTTTTTCATTACCTTTGGAGCCTTGCACGCGCTCCAAAAGTGGACCGAAAATCCCATCTTCAACTGTCTGGCAGACTACACAGCTTGTCCAGATTCCCACTGTCTTGCAGGTGGGGACAGATGGAAGGAGGTACTCTTTCCCTGGAAAGGTGGGAGAACCGGCCCTCCAAAACCGTCACAGAGATCGGACACTCCATCGCCATTTATTATTATTTTTTCTTCTTGACTATTTTTGGAAGTTTAGTCGTGAATCTTCGCGTACTCTTCGGGTTATAAACATACGGCAGAAATACTTACCAAACAAGGGCTTGTGTGGCAATACGAAGTTTCCGTCTACCTCCCCAGTGAGCTGGGAAGGTGGGCGGAGGGCGAGGGGAAAAATTATATACATACACCCTGATGATTTTTGTAGCCAATGCATAACATGAAAAAATTGTTCTACCCATAGCTTAGCTGGTAATGATCTTGTAATGATTAGATTGCGACATGGGGAAGTAGACAAGAATTGTATTTATATATTCCTTACAGGTCCGTCCAAGGTTAAACAATCTGATGCCAAACAGAATGGGAAACAAATTCTTAAAAGAAAATACGCATGTGGCATTAAGGGGTTTTGTTAAGAGTAATTGGAAGAAGCTTCCCTTAAAGAATGGTAGCGCATCACACAAAGTGCGAGGCCATCAGGCAGAAAATAGTCGTCAATGAAGAAGAAATTGAGGCAGATTTTATGACCATTGGAACCTGGATCGCAACGCGCGACTTATGTGGTTAAAGCTGTCAGTGTACACAGAAGTAAGAATATTTTATGGACTAAACGTCAAAGGAAATTGTCATCTCAGAGATTCTAAGAAAACTCGCCATGGATGATGGATACACTTGATTGAGAAATGGTCGTCAATGATGAAGAAAACAGCTGCAGATTTGAAAGTCAAAGGAAAGAAACCTGGATCTACATGCAGCCTGCTGGGGAAAGGATGCTGTGGAGTTTTATTCTGACTAAACTAGTCAATTCATCAACACACTCTAGCATTGGATGTGGTATATACAAGTTCTTGATAGTAGGAACTATTTTCAATCTTGCTAAGGTAAACACAGTTCCTCTCTCTCACAGACAGCGAGTAGATGACTGGCTATATTGTTTAGCTGCATATAGAAAGGATAACTGATGCACATAGCCAATAGAAAAGAGTTGTGCTAATGGAGAGCCTAATGAAAACAACAAACAGTCAATAGACAAACTATCAATTTAACTAGTTCTTGTCAGCTTCTGCATGGTCTTCCCTTAGTACTATGATAATTCTTGCAGAAATTACTGCCTGTTTACCTCCCTCTTAGTGTGATCCACTTCCATTCCTCAAGGGAAGCCACTTCTAAGTAATCCTTTTAGGGGGGACTACACCATTTACTACCAAAATTTGAACACATATTTGTAGCTGTCATAACTTTTATCCCCTTTCTTCAGTGCAGATACTTTTGATACCAGCTTGTTGCTTATTGTGTGTGCTTTAAGATGATATGTGAAATGTCTCTATAGGCACCTTTTCTTAGAAGATATATCCAAACACGCAAGGGTCATTAAAAATGGCACCTCCCAAATTGGAACATGTATAATTCTTAGGCGCCTTGAGCTACAGACTGCTAACACCCTAAGCTGTGATATGGCCGAGCCATATTTACAACGCGGTGAAGTGTTGATGAGATACGAGACACTATTGCCAACCGCGCAAAAAACACGCAATATATGTGACCCCGCCTCTTTTAATCACCATAACTCTGGATTGCTTCACGGTAAAAATAATTTCTCACCGTTAAATCACAGCTTAGGCTAGTAGGAAGCCATAACGCCAATTTGGGGGCGGTAGCTCACGGCGCCTTGGAATTATACGTGTTCCAATTTGGGAGGCGCTAGTTTTTTTAGTGACCCTTGCGTGTTTGGATATATCTTCTAAGAAAAGGTGCTTATAGAGACAATTCACATTTCATCTTAAAGCACACACAATAAGCAACAAGCTGATATCAAAAGTATCTGCACAAAAGAAAGGGAAAAAAGTTATGACAGCTACAAATATGTGTTCAAATTTCGGTAGTAAATGGTGTAGTCTCCCCCTTAATTCCACTTGCATATTTCCGTTAGAGAATTAACATCCCAAAATTTGTAGGACATCAGGTTCAACCTTGCACAGACCTGTACGAAATATATAAAAGTACAATTTTTGGCTTCTTCCCCATATCACAATCCAACTATTACAACATAATGATGGTATCGATATGTACAGATCAGTACTCTATTAGGCCTTCAGCCATTCAAGGCTAGGACAATGTGTTCATGTTTTGTTCAATATGGTATCCAGCTAAAATAATCATTTGGCTAATATATATATACATCTCCCCCCCCCCTTCTTTCTCACATACACTTTCGCTCGCAACTTGATGCCTTGCATTCGTTACTAGTACGGGCATGCGCGGCAATGCAAAGATTTCCATCCACTCCCCACCGCTGGTTCGCTTTGCTCGCCAACTAGTAATAATGTTCAAATTTTAAAGATGAGGGAACTACTATGCCAATATCAGTGATGTCATAAGGCAGAACTGTCAAAGATTTTTTTAATCTTATTATTTAGTTTATATACTGTCGGGGCTAAAAACAACCATTGCCCTGGAAATAACCTTTGTAAGGGCAAGATGAAGCGCTAACCTAGTACTGATTGTGATGTGACTTTTAGATGTCTTCATAGTGATTGTGAGTGATGTAATCTAGAATTATACGTTCCTTACAGATTCACAACTGGTACAAGTGGTTGGATTCTGATATGGGGAAATACCAAGAATAATGTGTTTTCATATTTCTTACAGGTACGCGATTGAACAACGAATGAGGTCGTCAGGCAATACTTTCTGCAGAAAATATCCGTGTACTACGGGAAGACCATGCAGAAGTTGACAAGAACTTGTTAAATTTATAGCTTGCACTATTGGCAGTTTATTGTTTTCAGTATGCTCTCCATCATTAGCACAACTCTTTTCTTTTGACTATATACATCAGTTATCATTTCTACATATGTTAGACTATGTAGCGAGCCATCCTCTCTGTCCGAGAGAGAGCGACAGTTCACATATGGAACTGTTTACCTTAGCAAATGTTCTTACCATCAAAAACTTGTATCCCATCCAATGTCATAAAATTTTGATGAATTAAGTAGTTTAGTCAGAATAAAATAATAAAAAGACCTAATTTGTGGCAAAGATAACTCAAAGGCGCCTTGACCGACGCGCCCCCAAATTGGTCTGAGGGTAGCTAAAGCACTTAGCTGTGATACTGACGAGTCAGAATTTTTTTCCGGTAAACCCCCCTTGAGTTCTAGTGTTGAAAAGGGGCGGACCGCGGAAAAATTTCCGCGGAGCTAAGTGCTTTAGCTACCCTCAGACCAATTTGGGGGCGCGTCGGTCAAGGCGCCTTTGAGTTATCTTTGCCACAAATTAGGTCTTTTTTTTTTTGGAGAAACCCTTGCGTGTTTGGATATATCTACTAAGAAAATATGCCTATAGAGACTTTTTTTATATCATCTTAAAGCACACACAATAAGCAACAAGCTGGTATAAAAATTATTTGCACAGAAGAAAGGGAAAAAAAGTTATGACAGCTACAAAAAAAAAAATTGAAAGTTTCGGGGAAAAATGGTGTAGTCCCCCCTTTTAACAAAACTACTTACTTCCATGTGCACATTTGCATTTCAGCATTTGTAATCCCATTATGTTGTAAGTATCAGATTGTTCTATCTTGCACCTGTAAGGAATACAGTATAGAGACATGCAATTCTTGGCTACTTCCCCATATTATATCCAACCACTTAGTTGTGAATCTCTAAGCAACACATAATTTTTGATTGCATCACATCTCACTATCATAAAGAAGACATTTACAAATCAAGTTCTTGGTGGTAGCTAGGAACTATTTTCAATCTTGCTAAGGTGAACAGTTCTTTGCACGTTTACTGCTGCTCTCTCTCTCTCTCTCGGATAGCATATACATGACAGGACAGTTTATTATATATAGAAAGCATAAATTATGCAAATGATATAGAGCAAACAGAAAACTGTGTTAAAAGTGCTTACTGTCACTTCAAGAAGTTCTCAGCTTCTGCATCCCTTTGTTCTCTGGTAATTTCTGCTGAAAGCACTGCCTGATGACCTACCTCTTAATGCACTCATCTTCAAGGAAAGTGGCTTCCAAATAATCCCCAAGCTTCTACAGGCTTCTCCCCATTCAAGCTACTCTATGGCCAACCAGAGCGTGGATCCCTGGATGTGTTGCGGGAGACTTGGGAAGCTGATGAGAAGAGCAGTAAAAGCGTCATTTCACATGTGCTGATGATGAGGGAGAAGCTTGACCAAATGTAAAAACTGGCCAAGATGACCAAGTTCAAGCCAGATGACCAAGTTCAAGCCAGATGACCAAGTTCAAGCCAGATGACCAAGTTCAAGCCAGATGACCAAGTTCAAGCCAGATGACCAAGTTCAAGCCAGATGACCAAGTTCAAGCCAGATGACCAAGTTCAAGCCAGATGACCAAGTTCAAGCCAGGTGACCAAGTTCAAGGCAGGTGACCAAGTTCAAGCCAGATGACCAAGTTCAAGCCAGAGGACCAAGTTCAAGCCAGGTGACCAAGTTCAAGCCAGATGACCAAGTTCAAGCCAGATGACCAAGTTCAAGCCAGGTGACCAAGTTCAAGCCAGATGACCAAGTTCAAGCCAGATGACCAAGTTCAAGCCAGATGACCTAGTTCAAGCCAGATGACCTAGTTCAAGCCAGATGACCAAGTTCAAGCCAGGTGTTCAAGCCAGGTGACCAAGTTCAAGACCAAGTTCAAGCCAGGTGACCAAGTTCAAGCCAGATGACCAAGTTCAAGCCAGAGGACCAAGTTCAAGCCAGGTGACCAAGTTCAAGCCAGATGACCAAGTTCAAGCCAGATGACCAAGTTCAAGCCAGATGACCAAGTTCAAGCCAGTTCAAGCCAGATGACCAAGTTCAAGCCAGATGACCAAGTTCAAGCCAGAGTTGACCAAGTTCAAGCCAGATGACCAAGTTCAAGCCAGGTGACCAAGTTCAAGCCAGATGACCAAGTTTCAAGTTCAAGCCAGATGACCAAGTTCAAGCCCAAGGTGACCAAGTTCAAGCCAAGTTCAGATGACCAAGTTCAAGCCAGATGACCAAGTTCAAGCCAGATGACCAAGTTCAAGCCAGGTGACCAAGTTCAAGCCAGATGACCAAGTTCAAGCCAGATGACCAAGTTCAAGCCAGATGACCAAGTTCAAGCCAGTGACCAAGTTCAAGCCAGAGGACCAAGTTCAAGCCAGATGACCAAGTTCAAAGACCCAGAGGTGACCAAGTTCAAGCCAGAGGACCAAGTTCAAGCCAGAGGTGACCAAGTTCAAGCCAGATGACCAAGTTCAAGCCAGATGACCAAGTTCAAGCCAGATGACCAAGTTCAAGCCAGAGGACCAAGTTCAAGCCAGAGGACCAAGTTCAAGCCAGATGACCAAGTTCAAGCCAGGTGACCAAGTTCAAGCCAGATGACCAAGTTCAAGCCAGAGGACCAAGTTCAAGCCAGAGGACCAAGTTCAAGCCAGAGGACCAAGTTCAAGCCAGATGACCAAGTTCAAGCCAGATGACCAAGTTCAAGCCAGAGGACCAAGTTCAAGCCAGACCAAGTTGTGACCAAGTTCAAGCCAGATGACCAAGTTCAAGCCAGATGACCAAGTTCAAGCCAGAGGACCAAGTTCAAGCCAGATGACCAAGTTCAAGCCAGAGGACCAAGTTCAAGCCAGAGGACCAAGTTCAAGCCAGGTGACCAAGTTCAAGCCAGATGACCAAGTTCAAGCCAGATGACCAAGTTCAAGCCAGATGACCCAGACCAAGTTTAAGCCAGGTGACCAAGTTCAAGCCAGAGGACCAAGTTCAAGCCAGATGACCAAGTTCAAGCCAGATGACCAAGTTCAAGCCAGAGGACCAAGTTCAAGCCAGACCAAGTTCAAGCCAGAGACCAAGTTGACCAAGTTCAAGCCAGAGGACCAAGTTCAAGCCAGATGACCAAGTTCAAGCCAGATGACCAAGTTCAAGCCAGATGACCAAGTTCAAGCCAGGTGACCAAGTTCAAGCCAGAGGACCAAGTTCAAGCCAGATGACCAAGTTCAAGCCAGATGACCAAGTTCAAGCCAGAGTGACCAAGTTCAAGCCAGAGTGACCAAGTTCAAGCCAGACCAAGTGACCAAGTTCAAGCCAGATGACCAAGTTCAAGCCAGGTGACCAAGTTCAAGCCAGAGGACCAAGTTCAAGCCAGATGACCAAGTTCAATGACCAAGTTCAAGCCAGTGACCAAGTTCAAGCCAGGTGACCAAGTTCAAGCCAGAGGACCAAGTTCAAGCCAGAGGACCAAGTTCAAGCCAGGTGACCAAGTTCAAGCCAGATGACCAAGTTCAAGCCAGAGTGACCAAGTTCAAGCCAGATGACCAAGTTCAAGCCAGGTGACCAAGTTCAAGCCAGGTGACCAAGTTCAAGCCAGAGGACCAAGTTCAAGCCAGATGACCAAGTTCAAGCCAGATGACCAAGTTCAAGCCAGACCAAGTTCAAGCCAGATGACCAAGTTCAAGCCAGATGACCAAGTTCAAGCCAGGTGACCAAGTTCAAGCCAGATGACCAAGTTCAAGCCAGAGGACCAAGTTCAAGCCAGCCAGAGGACCAAGTTCAAGCCAGAGGACCAAGTTCAAGACCAGGTGACCAAGTTCAAGCCAGATGACCAAGTTCAAGCCAGACCAAGTTGACCAAGTTCAAGCCAGATGACCAAGTTCAAGCCAGGTGACCAAGTTCAAGCCAGATGACCAAGTTCAAGCCAGAGGACCAAGTTCAAGCCAGATGACCAAGTTCAAGCCAGATGACCAAGTTCAGCCAGGTGACCAAGTTCAGCCAGGTGACCAAGTTCAAGCCAGATGACCAAGTTCAAGCCAGATGACCAAGTTCAAGCCAGATGACCAAGTTCAAGCCAGAGGACCAAGTTCAAGCCAGATGACCAAGTTCAAGCCAGATGACCAAGTTCAAGCCAGAGGACCCAAGCCAGAGGACCAAGTTCAAGCCAGAGGACCAAGTTCAAGCCAGGTGACCAAGTTCAAGCCAGATGACCAAGTTCAAGCCAGATGACCAAGTTCAAGCCAGATGACCAAGTTCAAGCCAGACCAAGTGACCAAGTTCAAGCCAGAGATGACCAAGTTCAAGCCAGGTGACCAAGTTCAAGCCAGATGACCAAGTTCAAGCCAGATGACCAAGTTCAAGCCAGATGACCAAGTTCAAGCCAGATGACCAAGTTCAAGCCAGATGACCAAGTTCAAGCCAGGTGACCAAGTTCAAGCCAGATGACCAAGTTCAAGCCAGACCAAGTTGACCAAGTTCAAGCCAGATGACCAAGTTCAAGCCAGATGACCAAGTTCAAGCCAGGTGACCAAGTTCAAGCCAGATGACCAAGTTCAAGCCAGGTGACCAAGTTCAAGCCAGATGACCAAGTTCAAGCCAGGTGACCAAGTTCAAGCCAGGTGACCAAGTTCAAGCCAGAGGACCAAGTTCAAGCCAGGTGACCAAGTTCAAGCCAGGTGACCAAGTTCAAGCCAGGTGACCAAGTTCAAGCCAGATGACCAAGCAGATGACCAAGTTCAAGCCAGGTGACCAAGTTCAAGCCAGATGACCAAGTTCAAGCCAGAGTGACCAAGTTCAAGCCAGGTGACCAAGTTCAAGCCAGATGACCAAGTTCAAGCCAGATGACCAAGTTCAAGCCAGAGGACCAAGTTCAAGCCAGATGACCAAGTTCAAGCCAGAGGACCAAGTTCAAGCCAGATGACCAAGTTCAAGCCAGATGACCAAGTTCAAGCCAGAGGACCAAGTTCAAGCCAGATGACCAAGTTCAAGCCAGATGACCAAGTTCAAGCCAGAGGACCAAGTTCAAGCCAGATGACCAAGTTCAAGCCAGATGACCAAGTTCAAGCCAGATGACCAAGTTCAAGCCAGATGACCAAGTTCAAGCCAGATGACCAAGTTCAAGCCAGATGACCAAGTTCAAGCCAGATGACCAAGTTCAAGCCAGATGACCAAGTTCAAGCCAGATGACCAAGTTCAAGCCAGATGACCAAGTTCAAGCCAGAGGACCAAGTTCAAGCCAGAGGACCAAGTTCAAGCCAGATGACCAAGTTCAAGCCAGGTGACCAAGTTCAAGCCAGGTGACCAAGTTCAAGCCAGATGACCAAGTTCAAGCCAGATGACCAAGTTCAAGCCAGAGGACCAAGTTCAAGCCAGAGGACCAAGTTCAAGCCAGTGACCAAGTTCAAGCCAGACCAAGTTCAAGCCAGGTGACCAAGTTCAAGCCAGATGACCAAGTTCAAGCCAGATGACCAAGTTCAAGCCAGAGGACCAAGTTCAAGCCAGATGACCAAGTTCAAGCCAGATGACCAAGTTCAAGCCAGAGGACCAAGTTCAAGCCAGGTGACCAAGTTCAAGCCAGGTGACCAAGTTCAAGCCAGATGACCAAGTTCAAGCCAGGTGACCAAGTTCAAGCCAGGTGACCAAGTTCAAGCCAGATGACCAAGTTCAAACCAGGTGACCAAGTTCAAGCCAGATGACCAAGTTCAAGCCAGATGACCAAGTTCAAGCCAGATGACCAAGTTCAAGCCAGATGACCAAGTTCAAGCCAGATGACCAAGTTCAAGCCAGATGACCAAGTTCAAGCCAGATGACCAAGTTCAAGCCAGATGACCAAGTTCAAGCCAGAGGACCAAGTTCAAGCCAGGTGACCAAGTTCAAGCCAGAGGACCAAGTTCAAGCCAGGTGACCAAGTTCAAGCCAGATGACCAAGTTCAAGCCAGAGGACCAAGTTCAAGCCAGAGGACCAAGTTCAAGCCAGATGACCAAGTTCAAGCCAGAGGACCAAGTTCAAGCCAGAGGACCAAGTTCAAGCCAGGTGACCAAGTTCAAGCCAGATGACCAAGTTCAAGCCAGATGACCAAGTTCAAGCCAGATGACCAAGTTCAAGCCAGATGACCAAGTTCAAGCCAGATGACCAAGTTCAAGCCAGATGACCAAGTTCAAGCCAGGTGACCAAGTTCAAGCCAGATGACCAAGTTCAAGCCAGATGACCAAGTTCAAGCCAGATGACCAAGTTCAAGCCAGAGGACCAAGTTCAAGCCAGAGGACCAAGTTCAAACCAGGTGACCAAGTTTAAGCCAGGTGACCAAGTTCAAGCCAGAGGACCAAGTTCAAGCCAGAGGACCAAGTTCAAGCCAGGTGACCAAGTTCAAGCCAGAGGACCAAGTTCAAGCCAGGTGACCAAGTTCAAGCCAGATGACCAAGTTCAAGCCAGATGACCAAGTTCAAGCCAGATGACCAAGTTCAAGCCAGATGACCAAGTTCAAGCCAGGTGACCAAGTTCAAGCCAGATGACCAAGTTCAAGCCAGATGACCAAGTTCAAGCCAGGTGACCAAGTTCAAGCCAGATGACCAAGTTCAAGCCAGGTGACCAAGTTCAAGCCAGATGACCAAGTTCAAGCCAGATGACCAAGTTCAAGCCAGATGACCAAGTTCAAGCCAGAGGACCAAGTTCAAGCCAGGTGACCAAGTTCAAGCCAGATGACCAAGTTCAAGCCAGATGACCAAGTTCAAGCCAGATGACCAAGTTCAAGCCAGAGGACCAAGTTCAAGCCAGAGGACCAAGTTCAAGCCAGATGACCAAGTTCAAGCCAGAGGACCAAGTTCAAGCCAGAGGACCAAGTTCAAGCCAGAGGACCAAGTTCAAGCCAGAGGACCAAGTTCAAGCCAGATGACCAAGTTCAAGCCAGAGGACCAAGTTCAAGCCAGATGACCAAGTTCAAGCCAGATGACCAAGTTCAAGCCAGGTGACCAAGTTCAAGCCAGGTGACCAAGTTCAAGCCAGATGACCAAGTTCAAGCCAGGTGACCAAGTTCAAGCCAGATGACCAAGTTCAAGCCAGAGGACCAAGTTCAAGCCAGGTGACCAAGTTCAAGCCAGGTGACCAAGTTCAAGCCAGATGACCAAGTTCAAGCCAGGTGACGACCAAGTTCAAGCCAGGTGACCAAGTTCAAGCCAGATGACCAAGTTCAAGCCAGATGACCAAGTTCAAGCCAGAGGACCAAGTTCAAGCCAGAGGACCAAGTTCAAGCCAGAGGACCAAGTTCAAGCCAGATGACCAAGTTCAAGCCAGGTGACCAAGTTCAAGCCAGATGACCAAGTTCAAGCCAGATGACCAAGTTCAAGCCAGGTGACCAAGTTCAAGCCAGATGACCAAGTTCAAGCCAGAGGACCAAGTTCAAGCCAGGTGACCAAGTTCAAGCCAGGTGACCAAGTTCAAGCCAGATGACCAAGTTCAAGCCAGATGACCAAGTTCAAGCCAGGTGACCAAGTTCAAGCCAGATGACCAAGTTCAAGCCAGATGACCAAGTTTCAAGCCAGGTGACCAAGTTCAAGCCAGATGACCAAGTTCAAGCCAGATGACCAAGTTCAAGCCAGATGACCAAGTTCAAGCCAGAGGACCAAGTTCAAGCCAGATGACCAAGTTCAAGCCAGATGACCAAGTTCAAGCCAGATGACCAAGTTCAAGCCAGATGACCAAGTTCAAGCCAGATGACCAAGTTCAAGCCAGATGACCAAGTTCAAGCCAGAGGACCAAGTTCAAGCCAGGTGACCAAGTTCAAGCCAGAGGACCAAGTTCAAGCCAGGTGCCAGGTGACCAAGTTCAAGCCAGATGACCAAGTTCAAGCCAGATGACCAAGTTCAAGCCAGAGGACCAAGTTCAAGCCAGATGACCAAGTTCAAGCCAGATGACCAAGTTCAAGCCAGAGACCCAAGCCAGATGACCAAGTTCAAGCCAGGTGACCAAGTTCAAGCCAGATGACCAAGTTCAAGCCCTGCTGGTAAGGTTCCTAAAGAAGGACTGAGATCAGGGTCACGGTGAGATATTGGTCTAGGTAGGGTGATTGGTGGAGATAGCCAATCCCTGGAGTACCTAGGCGTCGCGGGGTATTCCACCCAGACGTAGCTAACCGCTCGGGCTACAGTAGTACTCATTTCTTGTTGAGGAAGAAAGGTTTTAGGCAAGGGTGGAAATTTCCCCGACAGTGGTGGCAGCGGTGGGATCTTCTCTTTTAGTGAGAGGATATTCTGGACCAGCCAGTAGCTAGCAGAGGAATTGTGTAGCTAGCTGGAAGGAGACAGTCTGGGCACGGCCTTGAGACTTGCGAACCAACCCTTCAGTAGCCAGGAGAAGAGCTAGGAGGAGGTTTTGTGTTTTTTTTCTTTTTTTTTTCTTTTGAGAGAACTTTCTCTCCTCATGTCAGAGGACCAAGAGAGGAGAGGTGGGAGGGAATCCAGAAGAGTTCATGGGAGCACCCCTGAGGTATCTGGACCTGTGCCAATTGACCCCATGGAACGATTCCTCCAGCACTGGGCCCAAATCGATCAGATGCGGTCTGAGAAAGAGGCTCAGAAACGAGAAGAAAGAGAGAGCCAAGAATTCCAGAGACGGGCAGAGGCTGAGGAGCGACAGGCTGAGAGAGAGACTCAGCAGCAGCAGAGGTTCTTGCAGATACTGGCTGAGATGTCTAGACCCTCCCCTGCTGTCCTCCCAACCCCTTCGATGCCGAAGCTCTCTGTCTCTAAGTTTATCGAGGGGACGGATGACATGGGAGCCTACTTAGAGGCATTCGAGGCTACGGCTCAGGCGGGCAAATGGCCATGTAACCAGTGGGCCATCATCTTGCGCAGCTCCCTCTCTGGTGCAGGACTCACTGCTGTTGCTTCCATGCCAGCAGACCAGCAACAGGACTATGCAACTGTTAAAAGCGAGCTGCTTCGGGAATATCATATCTCCTGTGAGACCTATAGGCACAGGGTCTTCGAGACTCCCTTCTCCACCTCCCATCCAGACGCATGGCTAGCCAAACATCGACAGAGCTTCCATCAGTGGTTGGCTGCCTCTCCCCTCAATATGGAAGCTACACTGCTGATGGAGATCACACTGAGCAGGCTTCCACGATGGCAGGAGTCCCGGATGAGGACACTAAACCCCCCATCCTATGAGGACCTCACGGAACTGATTGTGAGACATATGGCGAATCAGCCTCGGCGGGAACAGGAAGAGCACCAGAAGACTGGGAGAGTTCCACCTTCAGCACGACCTCTACGACCAGAGATGCCGGCTAGGCCACCCCAGAGCCTAAAGTTTGAACCTAGGAGGCTGGAACAACAGGACCCTCCCCGAGGAGGAGGTCCTGGAAACTACCAAAGAGGACAGAACGTCAGCCCTCTCTCGGAGACGCGATGTTTCCGGTGTAACAAGCTGGGGCATGTCAGGCGTGACTGTAGGGTGAAAATTGAGCGTGCCCAATTCACCAAAGAGACCCAAACCCTACCACTCGAGAACCCATGGATTCGCAAAGGAAAAATCAATGGGAGAAAGGCATCTTTGTGGCTGGATACGGGCTGTACCCGATCCCTCGTCCACCCAAGATGCATCTCTCGGGAGCAACGCCTCGGCTGGGAGATTCCCTACTCAACAGCTAGCGCCCGAGAGGTCTGGTTCCCTCCTGCAGCAAGAGTGACATTGCAAGTCGGGCAGACCAAACAGGTACTCACAGTAGGCGTGTCTCCCCACCTGACCGTTGACATGCTGAGTGGCAGAGACGTGCCACAATTGACTAAGTGGGTGGCTGAGAAACCCCCAGAGGAGATCGAGGCAAATCTCGAGGATCCTCCAGCTGTGGCCCAAGTAGCCACCAGAGCTCAGAGGAAAAAGCAGGATATGAAGGATCAACAGGACCTGGAGCAGCAGGATCTTGAACAAGTCAGGCTCTCCAGCCCTGACCAGGACCCGAGTGGAGATGAGAGTACGTCCACTGTGCAACCCAACCTACCAAGACCCTTGGAACAGCTGCCAACACCGGAAGGCAAGCTGATGGAACTTGGGGCCCCTCCACCACAAGCCTTGGAGGAAAACGAGGGTTTCCCCTTCGCCATCAGCGATGAAATGTTCACAAGAGAACAACCAGAACCTAGAGAGGAAACAGAACGTCCCACCCCGTGGTGGCCAGAAAGAGTGAGCCCGGTGGAGCTCAGAGAGATGCAACTGTCTGACCCCACATTGGAAAAAGCCAGGCAACTGGCAGACCAAGGAGATGAGCGCTACACATGGGAGAGAGGTCTACTCCTGAGGCAGCCGCCTGTACCGGGAGGCAAGAAGCTCATCATGGTGCCGGACAGGAACAGGGATGAAATACTACACCTCGCCCACAGTTCGCCAGTCGCAGGACATTTTGGCCAGGAGAGAACCATGGACATTATCAGGAGGTCCATGGACTGGCCCGGACTACATGTGGATGTTCGTAAGCTATGTGTGTCCTGTCCTTTTTGTCAGAAGGCAAAACCAGCTTCCACCCAGTACGCCCCCCTACACTCACTCCCAGTTATTAGTGAGCCTTTCAGTAGGATAGCAATGGACATCTTTGGCCCCCTTAATCGTACTAAGAAAGGAAACCGGTACATCTTAGTTGTCATTGATTATGCCACTAAATGGCCAGATGCCTATGCTATCCCCAACACGACCTCAGAAACAGTAATAAGCTGCCTTCTAGACCTAACCGCCCGTTTAGGTACTCCGAGTGAGATCCTCTCCGATAATGGGACCAACTTTGTCTCTAAGACCATGAAACAGTACTGTGCGATGACAGGCACTAGGCAGATCCATACCTCACCATACCACCCCCAAACAGATGGTATGGTTGAGAGGTTTAACTCCACTCTCAAGCAACTATTACTCAAGCTTATGCAGAAAAGGCCAGACAGTAAGGAATGGGACGACTATCTCCCTTTCATATTATGGGCATACCGGGGCTCGAAACACAGTAGCACAGGGTTTTTCCCCTACGAATTGCTTTATGGGAAGGTGATGAAAACCCCCATAGACCAATTAGCAAAGTACTGGCAAGGAGAGAAGCAAGGGAAAGAGGTAGCCATAGTATCGTACCTAAGAAACTTGAGGGAGAAACTCAGTACTGTCCGACAGTTAGCATCAGAGAATGAGAGAAAGGCAAAGAGCTGCCACAAGCTATATCATGATAGAAAGGCTAAGAATCGAAATTTCGAGGTTGGGGACCAGGTACTTGTTTTTCGCCCCCGAAAGCTAAACAAGTTAATTAATGAATGGAAAGGGCCAATGACAATAGTAAGGAAACTTACCGATGTAACTTATGAGGTTTCTGCAGGTCAGGGTCCAAGGAGCCTCCGTGTCTACCACGTCAATGGGATGAAGGCATGGCATTCTCCTGTTCCCTCAGCGTTGGTGGCCATGGAGTGCACCACAACCTTGGATCCTGGGCCAACGATAGAAGAAGGAACTAACCTCACCACCCAACAGCAGAATGATTTGGACAACCTTGTCAATGAATATCGAGATGTTTTCAGTGACACCCCAGGATGGACGGATGTCGTCGAGCATGTCATCAACACGGGAGATGCCTCCCCCATCCGTCTCGCTCCGTATCGGACCCCTCACAGTGCACACGAATTTTTACGAAATGAAATCAAAACGTTGCTTCAACAGGGCATAATTGTTCCTTCACGCAGCCCCTGGGCCGCCCCAGTCGTGTTGGTGCCCAAGGCAGATGGCTCCAGACGCCTATGCATTGATTACAGAAAGCTAAACCTGGTGACGGTATCCGACCCGTACCCTATCCCAAGAATCGAGGATATGATTGATAATGTGGGAGGGTCGAGGTGGATCACGGCCATTGACCTGGCTAAGGGGTACTGGCAGGTCCCCATGGAGAAGACAAGTCAGCCTAAGACCGCTTTCGTCACTCCATGGGGGAAATACGAGTTTACGACCATGCCCTTTGGCCTGGTGGCCGCCCCCTCGACCTTTCAGCGGTTGATGGATAACATATTCGCGGATACCACCCCGTTTGCATCACCATACTTGGACGATATCATTATCCACAGTAACACCTGGACAGAGCATGTGAAGCACCTCCGAGCAGTTTTCCTAAGGCTACGAGAAGCTGGGCTCCGAATGAATAGAAGGAAGTGTCGCTTTGCAACAAATGAATGTGAATACCTGGGACACCAGGTGGGGTACGGCAAAATAAGGCCAATCGAGGCGAAAGTAACAGCAATCAAGCGATTCCTCCAACCCCGAACCAAGAAAGATGTGCGGGCTTTCCTGGGAGTATGCGGCTATTACCGGAAATTCATTCCTGACTTTGCCACAATAGCAACCCCACTATCCAGTGCTACAAGAAAGGACGAGCCTAACGTCATTAAATGGACAGCAACACAGCAAACAGCTTTTGACACTCTCAAAGACAGATTAGTAAACCACCCGGTCCTTCGCACACCACAATGGGAACGCGAGTTTCTCCTACAAACCGATGCCTCTAGTACAGGGTTGGGGTACGTGCTATCACAATTGGATGACTATGGCGAGGAACACCCCCTTGCATACGGATCACGGAAACTATTGCCACGAGAGGTCAAGTATTCAGCCATTGAGAGGGAAGGCCTAGCCATCGTTGAGGGGGTGCGGCATTTCAAAGTATACCTTGAAGGAAACCCGTTTGTCATACAAACCGACCACAACCCCCTGACTCACTTGGCCCGAATAAAAGACACCCATGGAAGGATAGCTAGGTGGTTACTACTTCTCCAGCCGTACGAATATAAGATCTCATATCGACCTGGATCAAAGAATGCAAATGCTGACGGACTAAGTCGAGAACATAGCTCTCGTCTAGAGGAGGGGGAGGTGTCAGGGAAATCATCAACAGAGCCACTCCCTGACTTTCCAGGAGATCCAGAGAGGAATTTCACGCACTCACCACAACTAAAGCAACCACAACCCACAGCTAATGTTTACTACAGAAATAAACCTCATAGGTATACTGAATAGACTCTTCTAGATTATTCTATAACAATTTGATTGGTTAGATACATCATGTGACTCCTAAGAAATATAGCTATGTATGTATGGGAAGTGCCAAAAACTGGCACTCTG
>CBDHDV010000024.1:0-13671 GCA_965261175.1 Rubritalea sp.
CAAGGTGGTGAGGGTGGAATAAAGCTGCATAGTTTTTACATAGAATGGCATTGCAAGGAACATAGTTGTATGATTGTTCATGGAATGGCATTGCAAGGGGAAGATGGCGGAACACAGCTGCATTAGTACATGGAATGGGCATGGCAAGGGAGGAACATAATTGTATGGTTTATACATGCACGGCAAGGTGATGGGGGAATGGTTGTATGGTTCATACATATATGGCAAAGTGATGTGGGTGAGGATGATTCATCAATGATTATTTGGTCTGGGAGCAGGTGTGTGGTCCCAATGTGGGGTGGAACTGTAGCAGGTGGATTCATCTCAGCTTTAAATCCACGAGAAAACCGAGTCATGCCTCCAAGAGCATCTGCCTTGTTGATATTTTTCATTGGCATAGGTTCATTAGAGTTGGCAGTGTCTGAACCAGCTTTCTATAGAAATGATAGCTACCCAGATGTATGCTCATGGTTGAAGATCTTCTGCCATACCTTGTTTTCCTCGTCCTTGAATTTAGATACTTGGAGTGTATCTAGGCTTTGTCCCATTTCCCTCTAGCTGCTGCATGAACTAGCGTGTTTATGATCAGGGGTTGATCCAGGATTTTAGGCAGGGGAGTGGCTAGGCTAAGGCATACTCCAATCGTAATGCTATCAACAGAAAGTCTTGGCCATGCATTAGTTTGGGAAATATAGGGATGACTAGCCACCCATTTCAACCCCCCACCCCCCCCCCCCCCCCCCCCCAAACTTGGATCAGCCCCTGATGATCTTTTGATTTGGGGCATTGATGAAATGCTCTTTCTTGCTTCTTTAAGTAGAGAGAGGCATTCAGCAGGGGTATCTTGAGAAGCATGGATAGATAAATCTTGGAGCAAGGAGAATGGATCTTGCACAAGCTTACATGCAGACTGACAAGCAATATAGTTTGGATAGTATAAAGTTACCGACATTCCTTGAGAATGCATGTAACTCAAGCTATTAATATGAGGGAGGAGGTGCAGACATCATCAAGCTACTTCTCCATAAAATAAGTCATATATTTGATACACTGGTGACGAAAAAATCTATGATCCAACTCCTTTGGCTCAAAGATCTGACTTGCAATTACCACCATGACCTGAGAAAATTGTTTCCATCAAGCATTCCTTTCCATATCAGTAGCTGTCGAAGCAAAACTCCATCTAGCACAGGTCCAGGTATCAGCTTCTTGTTTTAATTTTCTCTCTGACCTAAGGACTGCATATGCTGATAATAATTTAATTGTTCTGTTGAGCCTTGAGATAGTCATCACTAAGTAAATAATAAGTGACTTGTTTGAGAAAAGAGAAATAAATTAACTTCACTTTTAGTGAATATTAGAATAAAATTTAATAAGAATTATTCGAACAAGGAGAGGAACCACGGGAACTTCGGTAAGCGGGATGAAAGGGGGAGGTGCCGAACACATGGGTGGCAAACATCAGGTATTTCCTCGTCTCCCACTACTAGAGTTCCCACAGCAACCCTATCGATACTAATCAATAACTATTCTTTCACCCTTACTACTGATCAACTCAACATTAGACCAACTCTACCTTCATCAACTTTGTTTCTCTATTCTGCCCTACTCTTCAGTTCCTTCAATCACACCCACTAATCTTCCTCTACCACTAGCAAATTCTCCATAGCGCTACAAGAAATATACAATATCTTCCACACCTTTATCGCATATCTCACATCTACCAACCTGTCACATTCCACACCTCATTATGTAGCATCTACAGAATCGCAAAATGGCTAAATTGGACATTTGGAGTTGAGACTAGGTTTTCTACCCACTGCCAAGATTTAGCCATAGACAGTTCCATGATTTAGCAAGCAAGGGGGAACTAGACCTCAAACTACCGAAATTTGAACACATATTTGTAGCTATCATAACTTTTCCTCCCTTTCTTCTGTGCTGATATTTTTATTACCAACTTGGTGCTTATTGTGTGTGCTTCAAGATGATATGTAAAAAGTCTCTATAGGCATCTTTTCTTAGAAGATACATGCAAAAAGGCAAGGGTCACTCAAGAAATTGCACTACCTAATTTGTGGCAAACCTAACTCCAAGGCGCCCTGAGTGTCAGACCCCCAAATTGGTGTGTGGGTTGCGTGAAGCGTTGATGAGTTACGGGGATTAGAAGAGGCGGGTCACAGATATTGCGTGGGTACCCACGCAATATCTGTGACCCGACCTCTTCGAACTCATCAACGCTTCACGTAAATAATTAAATAAATCACCACATCACAGCGAAGCGCTTTAGCACAACCCACACACCAATTTTGGGGTCTGACGCTCAAAGGCGCCTTGTTAGGTTTGCCACAAATTAGGTAGTGCAATTTCTTGAGTGACCCTTGCCTTTTTGCATGTATCTTCTAAGAAAAGGTGCCTATAGAGACTGTTTACATATCATCGTAAAGCACACACAATAAACAACAAGCTGGTATCAAAAGTATCTGCACAGAAGAAAGGGGGAAAAAGTTATGACAGCTACAAATATGTGTTCAAATTTCGGAGGTTTGAGGTAGGGTCCCCCAGCAAACTCTCCATAGCGCAACAAGAAATGCACAATATCTTCCACACCTTTATCGCATATCTCACATCTACCATCCTGACACATACCACACCTCATTATGTAGCTATTTACAGAATCGTAAAACGGCTCAATTGCACATTTGGAGTTGAGACTAGGTTTTCTACCCACTGCCAAGATTTAGCCATAGAGAGGCCCATGATTTAGCAAGCTTAATTAAGTGATTGTGAATTGGTGGCTGAGAGTTTTAATACATGCTCAAACAATACTCATTGCCCACAATTCTTAGTGTGTCTGGCCTCAGACAGGCCAATTCTTAGTCTCGCTAAACCCCATTGGCCAAGTGAGGCGTCAATTTTTTTTTATTGTCATGAGTTAAACTAAAGCTAAAGTCTCCCACATATCAGACGATCTTTACCATATCTTGTTGCGCAAGGCGGGATACTTCTTGCCCTCCATAAATTGCGGATGGCTGTATTATTAGAAACAAGTATTGGTGACATTGTGGTGGACCTATACGTCGAGGAGAGACCAAAATGCGCCATCAACTTTCTGAAGCTGTGCAAAGCTAAGTACTATAATTATTCGCTCTTCTATTCCGTTCAGAGAAACTTCATAGCACAAGTTGGTGACCCACTGGGCACAGGTCAGGGTGGGCAGAGCATATGGGGGCTACAGAAGGGAGAAGAATTCAAGTACTTTGAGGCAGCGACTGTCCCTCGTCTAAAGCACATAAAAACGGGGACATTATCGATGGTTAATGATGGCAATGGACGTCATGGTTCACAGTTCTTTCTTACTCTAGGTGAGAATCTGAACAATCTTGATGGGATGCACACTGTGTTTGGAGAGCTGACGGAGGGCATGGAAGTATTGGCAAAGATGAATGAAATATACTGTGATAAAGATGGAAGACCATTCCAGGATATTCGTATATATCACACAGTCATTCTTGAAGATCCCTTTGATGATCTAGAAGGTATGATAATATTAGGATATAGTCTATTTTGTACATTGTGCATGGATATCCTCATCATGATTAACTTTGATATCCACTTGGATCAACCATAGATCATTTTACCGTATAGCTACACAGTTTCGGTGTGAATCATATTTCAATTAAACACGCTGCTGACACATATTCTGGTGGGCAAAAAGCTCAGTTATTCACTGATTGCTGCTGTAAAAGAAGCTATGATAAGTAGCTCCTATGGGAATTTGGATGACAAAGGAAAGAAGAGATATACTGAGAAACTTAGCTGTGTTGGTTTGTATCACTAAAAGATGACCCCTACTTGCCTGAAAATGAAGCCAAATTTGCAGGTGATACGACCACTTGGCCCAAGGTAGACTATGGGCATATCTTTGTGGACTTTAGTCAGTAGGAAGCTACAAATGCACAGGAGATCCTTGATAATGATGCAGCCTCCTGTGCATTTGTATCTGCCTTCTGACTGGGGTTCATCCAGGCCTTCATCGTACAACATTTGACTCCTGAATGGCTCATGAGTGACCATGAAGAGACAGTCTTTACAGACTGGGAGTAGTTGGAAACATCAACTTGTTTCCATGATAGCAGTGTTCTTGGGTGTGTACTCCAGGTCTTTTAATGATGTAATGTCCATACTCTATCTTGGGCCAAGTGGTCATATCTCTTGCAAACTTAGCTTCATTCTCAGTCAAGTAGGGGTCATCTTTTAGTGACAACCCAACACAGCAACGTTTCTTAGTATACCTCTTCTTTCTCTTCTCAGCCAAACTCCCATAGGAGGTACCTATCATAACTTCTTTTACTACAGCAATCAATGAATGACTGTGTGTTTTGCTCACCGTGAGTTTGATTGAAGTGTGATTCATGCTGGAACTATCCATATTACTACATTTGAAGAGTTTGACTCCCCCCTCCCTCCCTTCTTCAAATTAGATAACAGATCTATCCAGGAGCGCCCAGGTAGACAAGGAAAATGGTGTGGTTAATCGAAAGTGGGCATGATCAAAATTATGGACTGGGATTGAAAACTCAAAAATTGGAAACTTGAAAATGTTGTGATTATTATTTGCATTCCACCCACATTCCAAGGGAAGTGAAACATATCACTGCTGCACGAACCCACATGGAATGAATGAGTAAAGATATTGCACTATTAACAGGATAAACACTCCTCCTTTAACAGAGAAGAAGAACAGAATGCTCTGAGGTATTTGACAGGATATGTGTGCAGAAAAGTATGCAAGTAAGGAGGACATGGTATTGCCCCGGAATGCAGTTAAGTGGGAGAAATAGGCACAGAAGACTGGACTAATGCTATGGAAGAAATAGGTAACTACTTCACACCAAAAGCTGCCAGCAAACAGAGTAAAGGGAAGGATGCTCTAATGAGGCAGATGAGGAATTATCTTAAGGCTGGTGAGGAATTATCTTAAGGCTGGTGAGGGAGTATCTTAAGGCTGGTGAGGGAGTAAGGCGGGTGAGGAAGCTGGTGAGGAGGAATCTTAAGACTGGTAAGGAGGAATCTTAAGGCTGATGAGGAAGTATCTTAAGGCTGGTGAGGAAGTATCTTAAGGCTGGTGAGGAAGTATCTTAAGGCAAGTGAGGAAGTATCTAGGCTGGTGAGGAAGTATCTTAAGGCTGGTGAGGAATTATCTTAAGGCTGGTGAGGAAGTATCTTAAGGCTGGTGAGGAAGTATCTTAAGGCAAGGGAGGAAGTATCTAGGCTGGTGAGGAAGTATCTTAAGGCTGGTGAGGAATTATCTTAAGGCTGGTGAGGAAGTATCTTAAGGCTGGTGAGGAAGTATCTTAAGGCTGGTGAGGAAGTATCTAGGCTGGTGAGGAAGTATCTTAAGGCTGGTGAGGAATTATCTTAAGGCTGGTGAGGAAGTATCTTAAGGCTGGTGAGGAAGTATCTTAAGGCTGGTGAGGAAGTATCTTAAGGCTGGTGAGGGAGTAAGGCGGGTGAGGAAGCTGGTGAGGAAGTATCTTAAGGCTGATGAGGAAGTATCTTAAGGCTGTGAGGAAGTATCTTAAGGCTGTGAGGAAGTATCTTAAGGCTGGTGTGGAAGGCTGGTGAGGAAGTATCTTAAGGCTGGTGAGGAAGTATCTTAAGGCTGGTGAGGGAGTATCTTAAGGCTGGTGAGGGAGTATCTTAAGGCTGGTGAGGAAGTATCTTAAGACTGATGAGGAAGTATCTTAAGGCTGTGAGGAAGTATCTTAAGGCTGTGAGGAAGTATCTTAAGGCTGGTGTGGAAGGCTGGTGAGGAAGTATCTAGGCTGGTGAGGAAGTATCTTGAGGCTGGTGAGGAAGTATCATAAGGCTGGTGAGGAGGTATCTTATGGCAGGTATTATTGATGGGGACTAATTTTAGTAGTGAATTTGGCTACTAAATTTATCTATTTTAGGAATTTTTTTTACTGATTAATACTAATATTAAAATAAATAAATCAGGTTGATAATTAAGCAAAAAAACAACAACTACTCATTGAATTAGCTCCAATGAGTGCCCACTAATAGTACCAGCCTTATGGTAGTTCTTTTACATTGGAGTGCTAATAGTACCAGCCTTATGGCAGTTCTTTTACATTGGAGTGCTAATAGTACCAGCCTTATGGTAGTTCTTTTACATTGGAGCGCTAATAGTACCAGCCTTATGGTAGTTCTTTTACATTGGAGTGCTAATAGTACCAGCCTTATGGTAGTTCTTTTACATTGGAGTGCTAATAGTACCAGCCTTATGGTAGTTCTTTTACATTGGAGTGCTAATAGTACCAGCCTTATGGTAGTTCTTTTACATTGGAGTGCTAATAGTACCAGCCTTATGGTAGTTCTTTTACATTGGAGTGCTAATAGTACCAGCCTTATGGTAGTTCTTTTACATTTGAGTGCTAATAGTACCAGCCTTATGGTAGTTCTTTTACATTGGAGTGCTAAATAGTACCAGCCTTATGGTAGTTCTTTTACATTGTAGCTTGTTATATGTGGGTGTTAAGGATGATGGGAACCTTTGGACATCAACTCTGTCCACTGTTAAAGGTGTTTTTTTCTAACACTATTTTTCAAGTACATGCACACACAAAAGAAGGAAAAGGATTATGGTAAGAACTAATGTTAACAACTTATAATTATTAGCTAAATAATTACTATAATATTGCACAATATTCCGCTGCTCTTTTTGGTGTGAGGTGTCATATCATGTACATTCAAACGTAAAGAATAAATATAATTAAACCTACCTGGCTATATAATAAGTAGAGTAATCATGCTCTTGTTCACCACATGGAAGATTAAGTCAATTTTATTCTATAAATGTCCTAATACTGCACATTTGTGGTTGTTACACAAGTCGTGTGTGCTAGAGACACAGGATTCTTTTCTTCTCATCCCCAAGGCAAGGATGGTAAAGAGTTTAGCTACAACAGGAGCCTTTTTTGCAATCATTTGATTAAAGTGTTCCCAGTCTGAGGACTGATGATCTCAAGACTAATTCTCTACGAGAACAAAAAAGTGTAGAAGAACAAATTTTTTTTTATTTGTATTAAAAGAAACGACTGCATACATGTTCACCACAACTAGTGCAATGACCCTTTACCATTTCAAAATTGTAAAATCGTAGTTTTTCTTCATTTTTAAACGTGTCAATATTTTGTTTTTCAATAAAACATTTTTGTTCTAGTTTGAATTTGTTTTCTTGTTTCTGTATATTATAGTTGAGCGGTGACGGACTACACCAAGTGTGAGCTTGAAGATCTCCTGGGTTTTTTAACAACTCGCTGGTGTAAGAGAATATAGCCATCACGGATGATAATTTTTATTTAAAAACTCATAACGGTTTCATAATACTTTTTTTTGTATCAAAAATAGTTGCATTCTTCGTCTGTGTAGAGTTCCAAATTAGGCAGCGATAGACTTTCAGTAACTATGATAAACAAAATCTTTGAAAGATGACAGTATGACGGTTTATAATTCCGAAATGTTGCAAAGCTATAGTTTGGACGAAGTCTTTTCTCTTGTTTTGACAATGACTTTGGCTTATCTGAGGATGAAAGTATGGATGAAGATGATGATGACATTTGTTCTTACCTCAGGATGAACAGAACTGATCATAAAGTCATACTTTTGATGGGCAGAGAAGTGGCACCTGACTTTTACTTCTAGTGAGAGCACTTGGACAGTCTTAGTGATGGGCAGAGAGGTGGCACCTGACTTTTACCTTCTAGTGAGAGCACTTGGACAGTCTTATTGATGGGCAGAGAGGAGGCACCTGACTTTTACTTCTAGTGTGAGCACTTGGACAGTCTTAGTGATGGGCAGAGAGGTGGCACCTGACTTTTACCTTCTAGTGAGAGCACTTGGACAGTCTTATTGATGGGCAGAGAGGTGGCACCTGACTTTTACTTTCTAGTGAGAGCACTTGGACAGTCTTATTGATGGGCAGAGAGGTGGCACCTGACTTTTACTTCTAGTGTGAGCACTTGGACAGTCTTAGTGATGGGCAGAGAGGTGGCACCTGACTTTTACCTTCTAGTGAGAGCACTTGGACAGTCTTATTGATGGGCAGAGAGGTGGCACCTGACTTTTACTTTCTAGTGAGAGCACTTGGACAGTCTTATTGATGGGCAGAGAGGTGGCACCTGACTTTTACTTCTAGTGAGAGCACTTGGACAGTCTTATTGATGGGCAGAGAGGTGGCACCTGACTTTTACCTTCTAGTGAGAGCACTTGGACAGTCTTATTGATGGGCAGAGAAGTGGCACCTGACTTTTACCTTCTAGTGAGAGCACTTGGACAGTCTTATTGATGGGCAGAGAGGTGGCACCTGACTTTTACTTTCTAGTGAGAGCACTTGGACAGTCTTATTGATGGCAGAGAGGTGGTACCTGACTTTTACTTCTAGTGAGAGCACTTGGACAGTGAGATGAGCTCTAGTTTAGGTGGTAAAGTATGACTTATGTTGGTATAGCTATATCATGTTTGCTCGTGATTGGTATCTATTTGGAGTGCAGAAAGACATCTGTTGCTTCATCCCCTCATTGTCAGTCTAGCTATGGTACCTGTACTGAGTCCAGCAACTTCTTTGATTTCAGATATTTCATCTCCATTGCCCTCGCTCTCACCAAACCTTAACTCTCACTAAACCCTCCGTAGCTAACACCTCCAAACACCCCCGGTGGAAACACTTGTGAACATACTCCTTCATGGCCAGTTCCACTTCTTAGTCACAGAGGTCATCTACACAGGCCTGAGACTAGAAGTAGTCATAGCGGTTGTCTACACAGGCCTGAGGCTAGAAGCAGCCATAGAGGTCACCTACACAGGCCTGAGACTAGAAAGATGTAGTCATAGAGGTCATCTACACAGGCCTGAGACTAGAAGTTGTCATAGAAGTCACCTACCCTAGCCTGTGGCTAGAAGTAGTCATAGAGGTCATCTACACAGGTTTGAGACTAGAAGTAGTCATAGAGGTCATCTACACAGGCCTGAGAGTAGAAGTAGTCATAGAGGTCACCTACACAGGCCTGAGGCTAGAAGTAGTCAAAGGGGTCACCTACACAGGCTTGAGACTAGAAGTAGTCATAGAGGTCATCTACACAGGCCTGAGACTAGAAGTAGTCATAGAGGTCACCTACACAGGCCTGACACTAGAAGTAGTCATAGAGGTCACCTACACTGGCCTGTGACTAGAAGTAGCCATAGAGGTCACCTACACAAGCCTGAGACTAGAAGTTGTCATAGAGGTCACCTACACAGGCCTGAGGCTAGAAGTAGTCATAGAGGTCACCCACACAGGCCTGAGACTAGAAGTTGTCATAGAGGTCATCTACAAAGGCCTGAGGCTAGAAATAGTCATAGAGGTCACCCACACAGTCTTGAGACTAGAAGTAGCATAGAGGTCATCTACGCAGGCCTGAGACTAGAAGTAGTCAGAGGTCACCTACACTGGCCTCAGACTAGAAGTAGTCATAGAGGTCACCTACACGGGCCTGTTGCTAGAAGTAGTTATAGAGGTCACCTACACAGGTCTGTGGCTAGAAGTAGTCATAGAGGTCACCTACACAGGCCTGAGACTAGAAGTAGTCATAGAGGTCACCTACACAGGCCTGAGACTAGAAGTAGTCATAGAGGTCACCTACACAGGCCTGAGGCTAGAAGTAGTCATAGAGGTCACCTACACAGGCCTGAGGCTAGAAGTAGTCATAGAGGTCACCCACACAGTCTTGAGACTAGAAGTAGTCATAGAGGTCATCTACACTGGCCTGAGACTAGAAGTAGTCATAGAGGTCACCTACACAGGTCTGTGGCTAGAAGTAGTCATAGAGGTCACCCACACAGGCCTGAGACTAGAAGTTGTCATAGAGGTCATCTACAAAGGCCTGAGGCTAGAAATAGTCATAGAGGTCACCCACACAGTCTTGAGACTAGAAGTAGCATAGAGGTCATCTACACAGGCCTGAGACTAGAAGTAGTCACATAGGTCACCTACACTGGCCTCAGACTAGAAGTAGTCATAGAGGTCACCTACACGGGCCTGTTGCTAGAAGTAGTTATAGAGGTCACCTACACAGGTCTGTGGCTAGAAGTAGTCATAGAGGTCACCTACACAGGCCTGAGACTAGAAGTAGTCATAGAGGTCACCTACACAGGCCTGAGACTAGAAGTAGTCATAAAGGTCACCTACACAGGCCTGAGGCTAGAAGTAGTCATAGAGGTCACCTACACAGGCCTGAGGCTAGAAGTAGTCATAGAGGTCACACACACAGTCTTGAGACTAGAAGTAGTCATAGAGGTCATCTACACTGGCCTGAGACTAGAAGTAGTCATAGAGGTCACCTACACTGGCCTGTGGCTAGAAGTAGTTATAGAGGTCACCTACACAGGTCTGTGGCTAGAAGTAGTCATAGAGGTCACCTGCACAGGCCTGAGACTAGAAGTAGTCATAGAGGTCACCTACAAAGGCCTGTAGCTAGAAGTAGTCAAAGAGGTCACCTACACAGGCCTGTGACTAGAAGTAGTCATAGAGATCACCTACACAGGCCTGAGACTAGAGGTAATCATAGAGGTCATCTACACAGGCCTGAGACTAGAAGTTGTCATAGAAGTCACCTACCCTAGCCTGTGGCTAGAAGTAGTCATAGAGGTCATCTACACAGGTTTGAGACTAGAAGTAGTCATAGAGGTCACCTACACAGGCCTGAGACTAGAAGTAGCCATAGAGGTCACCTACACAGGCCTGAGACTAGAAGTAGCCATAGAGGTCACCTGCATAGTCCTGAGACTAGAAGTTGTCATAGAAGTCACCTACCCTAGCCTGTGGCTAGAAGTAGTCATAGAGGTCATCTACACAGGTTTGAGACTAGAAGTAGTCATAGAGGTCACCTACACAGGCCTGAGACTAGAAGTAGTCATAGAGGTCACCTACACAGGCCTGCGGCTAGAAGTAGCCATAGAGGTCACCTACATAGGCCTGAGACTAGAAGTAGTCGTGTAGCATCTGGTGATGCTAGGCCAAAGGTTTCTTCTCTGTACTCTACTCTTCCTTTGTTTGTTTCTGCTGGTACTTCTGCAGCAGGTACCTCTGCTCCTGGCACCTCTGCTCCTTGTACCTCTGCTCCTGGCACCTCTGCTCCTGGTACCTCTGCTCCTGGTATCTCTGCTCCTGGCACCTCTGCTCATGGTACCTCTGCTCCTGGTAACTCTGCTCCTGGCACCTCTGCTCGTGGTATCTCTGTTCCTGATAGCTGTGCTCCTGGTATCTCTGCTCCTTGTATCTCTGCTCCTGGTACCTCTGATCTTGGTACCTCTGCTCCTGATACCTCTGCTCCTGGTATCTCTGCTCCTGGTAACTCTGCTCCTGGCACCTCTGCTCCTTGTACCTCTGCTCCTGGTACCTCTGCTCCTGGTTCCTCTGCTCGTGGTATCTCTGCTCCTAATACCTCTGTTCTTGATACCTCTGCTCCTGGTACCTCTGCTCCTGTACCTCTGCTCCTGGTACCTCTGGTCTTGGTACCTCTGCTCCTGGTACCTCTGCTCCTTGTACCTCTGCTCCTGGCACCTCTTCTCCTGGTACCTCTGCTCCTGGTATCTCTGCTCCTGGCACCTCTGCTCGTGGTACCTCTGCTCCTGGTAACTCTGCTCCTGGCACCTCTGCTCGTGGTATCTCTGTTCCTGATAGCTGTGCTCCTGGTATCTCTGCTCCTTGTATCTCTGCTCCTGGTACCTCTGCTCCTTGTACCTCTGCTCCTGGTACCTCTGCTCCTGGTTCCTCTGCTCGTGGTATCTCTGCTCCTAATACCTCTGTTCTTGATACCTCTGCTCCTGGTACCTTTGCTCCTGGTCCCTCTGCTCCTGTACCTCTGCTCCTGGTACCTCTGCTCGTGGTATCTCTGCTCCTAATACCTCTGTTCTTGACACCTCTGCTCCTGGTACCTCTGCTCCTGGTTCCTCTGCTCGTAGTATCTCTGCTCCTAATACCTCTGCTCCTGATACCTCTGCTCCTGATACCTCTGCTCCTGATACCTCTGCTCCTGGTACCTCTGCTCCTGGTATCTCTGCTCCTGGTACCTCTGCTCCTGGGACCTCTGCTCCTGGTACCTCTGCTCCTGGTACCTCTGCTCCTGGTACCTTTGCTCCTGGGACCTCTGCTCCTGGTACCTCTACTCCTTGTACTTTGGCTACTTGCTATTTAGGTCCTTCTGCCACACCTCTATTCAGTCCAATCCTGGTCTGCTTGGTGGTTGGAAGGAAGCCGGGGAGTTCCAATCTCCACAAAACCTTGTTTTTGAATGTAGGCACTGCAAAGTATAGCTCTCTGTGTCCCTGTGGACCGAGACTGCTTCTTCAGTACCACACTGTGTTGGACTGTGCTTGTTACCATGGACTCCTTGTTGTTGTTGTTGTTGTTGTTGTTGTTGTTGTTTAAATTGCATTCAGTTTGACAGCATAGCTGGTTCACTTCAAGTATATTTCCAGCTGGATGTACTAGATGTACAATAGGTATAAATATCAATAGTACCATCTATAGTAGCCACAAATTATATTATAGTTGTTGTTTTACCAGCTGTAAGAATGCTAATTATCTGTAATTACAACTAGAGTAACTTTTAATAAGATTTACCACATTGTTGTTTGTTACTATGACAACACTTAGTAGCCACAATGTTGGTTACCACAGGGGCTATTGGATACACCATGGTTGCTATGGACTTCAGTCCACCGTTGCTGAGATAAAATGGCATGTGTTCGTGCATGCCATTTATTTCATTTTTTCAAAATAGGGTCACCAGGGAGAGGGTTAAACACTTTTTCTCACTTGTTTATTGTTGAACACTACACATTGTTAACTGTTACACAGAAGAACTCTACCAACCTGTTTTGGTAGCGGATCAGCTACAGAATCCTTTAGGTTGGTAACTCTTTCCCAGGAGCGAAAACTCCACAAACCAGACAGCAGAACTGAGCATAGGTCATTTCTTCTGTTCTGCTTTTGATAAAGCACATGCGGTCTTGACACAAAACGTGAGCTAGCTTACCCAATCCTCTTTTCCTCAATTGTGAAATATGAGTCGATCTGTACTAATTTTAGGTCCCCGAGTATGAAAATCATGCTTAAATTTGTCAACTGGCTCTATTTTTGAAGATATGGAATCGGGTCGGTAGCTATTATCCTTGACGGAAGGGAGACAGGTGAGTTAAGGAGGGAAGTGCTTTTGATTGAGATGCACAATACATATTTAGTTGGTTAGTTAAAACTAACAAACACAATTGCCTTTTTTCTTACATTTTTCGGGAAGTAGAGGGCGGGGGAAAAGCTTTTACTGACTGGATTTGGGGACAGTTTGCTTGGCAACATTGAGGACAACAGTCTCCCACCGAAACAATTATTCAGAGTGTGACTATTTTTTCTCTGGTTTTTACAAATGGTCCAGCTGGTTCACAGGTTAGAAAGCTTCTTAGAGATGAGGAGCTTGACGTATCCAAGATGCTGGTGAGAAGACAGCATGGAATGCTTTCTGGTTAGTGGCAACCAATTTTGTTGGAAATACCAAGATATTACAGAGTGCTGTTGAACCTGCTGCTGGTGTCCATCAACACCAAAGCTGACAATGCAGGGAGCTGGTA
>CBDHDV010000025.1:0-8251 GCA_965261175.1 Rubritalea sp.
CAGCAAGCCTTGCTCTCCTCTATCTATCCTTCTCATTTCTTTTAGTTGCCCAGCTCTCCTCAGTTCCTCAATGTCTGCAGCAAGCTTTGCTCTTTCTCTCTCATTTCTTTTAGTTGTCTAGCTCTCCTCAGTTACTAAATGTCTACAGCAAGCTTTGCTCTTTCTCTTCATTTCTTTAAGTTGCTTAGCTTTCCACAGTTCCTCAATGTCTGCAGCATGCTTTGCTCTTTCTCTCTCATTTCTTCCTCAGTTCCTCAATATCTGCAGCAAGCTTTGCTCTAGCTCTCTTATTTCTTTCCTCAGTTCCTCCATGTCTGCAGCAAGCTTTGCTCTTGCTCTCTTATTTCTTCCTCGGTTCCTCAATGTCTGCAGCAAGCTTTGCTCTTCAGACATGGAGGAACTGAGGAAAGAAATAAGAGAGCTAGAGCAAAGCTTGCTGCAGACATTGAGGAACCGAGGAAGAAATAAGAGAGCAAGAGCAAAGCTTGCTGCAGACATTGAAGAGCAAAGCTTGCTGTAGACATGGAGGAACTGAATAAAGAAAGAAAGAGCAAAGCTTGCAGCAGACATGGAGGAACTGAATAAAGCAAGAAAGAGCAAAGCTTGCTGCAGACATGGAGGAACTGAATAAAGCAAGAAAGAGCAAAGCTTGCTGTAGACATGGAGGAACTGAATAAAGCAAGAAAGAGCAAAGCTTGCTGCAGACATGGAGGAACTGAATAAAGCAAGAAAGAGCAAAGCTTGCTGCAGACATGGAGGAACTGAATAAAGCAAGAAAGAGCAAAGCTTGCTGTAGACATGGAGGAACTGAATAAAGCAAGAAAGAGCAAAGCTTGCTGCAGACATGGAGGAACTGAATAAAGCAAGAAAGAGCAAAGCTTGCTGTAGACATGGAGGAACTGAATAAAGCAGACATGGAGGAACTGAATAAAGCAAGAAAGAGCAAAGCTTGCTGCAGACATGGAGGAACTGAATAAAGCAAGAAAGAAATTGCTGTAGACATGGAGGAACTGAATAAAGCAAGAAAGAGCAAAGCTTGCTGCAGACATGGAGGAACTGAATAAAGCAAGAAAGAGCAAAGCTTGCTGCAGACATGGAGGAACTGAATAAAGCAAGAAAGAGCAAAGCTTGCTGCAGACATGGAGGAACTGAATAAAGCAAGAAAGAGCAAAGCTTGCTGCAGACATGGAGGAACTGAATAAAGCAAGAAAGAGCAAAGCTTGCTGCAGACATGGAGGAACTGAATAAAGCAAGAAAGAGCAAAGCTTGCTGCAGACATTTTAAGTTGCCTAGCTCTCCTCAGTTCCTCAATGTCTGCAGCAAGCTTTGCTCTTTCTCTCTCATTTCTTTTAGTAGCCTAGCTCTCCTCAGTTCCTCAATGTCTGCAGCAAGCTTTGCTCTTGCTCTCTTATTTCTTCCTCAGTCCCTCAATGTCTGCAGCAAGCTTTGCTCTTGCTCTCTTATTTCCTCCTCGGTTCCTCAATGTCTGCAGCAAGCTTTGCTCTTGCTTTGCTCTTGCTCTCTCATTTCTTCCTCAATGTCTGCAGCAAGCTTTGCTCTTGCTCTCTTATTTCTTCCTCAGTTCCTCAATGTCTGCAGCAAGCTTTGCTCTTGCTCTCTCATTTCTTCCTCGGTTCCTCAATGTCTGCAGCAAGCTTTGCTCTTGCTCTCTAATTTCTTCCTCAATGTCTGCAGCAAGCTTTGCTCTTGCTCTCTTATTTCTTCCTCAGTTCCTCAATGTCTGCAGCAAGCTTTGCTCTGCTCTCTCATTTCTTCCTCAGTTCCTCAATGTCTGCAGCAAGCTTTGCTCTTGCTCACTTATTTATTCCTCAGTTCCTCAATGTCTGCAGCAAGCTTTGCTCTCTCTCTCATTTCTTCCTCAGTTCCTCAATGTCTGCAGCAAGCTTTGCTCTCTTTCTCTCTCATTTCTTGCTTCCATTATCTTTTTTATTTCACTTGCTACACTGAACCATCTCTTAGCAGTGCAATTAAGTACATGCACAGAATCGTCGTAGTGACGTATACAGACGTCACTTATTGCCCCGAGTGATGAACATAGGTACATATGCACAGGCAATTTCTAACAACAACAACAACAACAACAACTACTACTACTATTACTACTACTACTACAACTACTACTACTACTACTACTACTACAACTACTACTACTACTACTACTACTACTACTACTACTACTACTATACCTTTTTTATTTTTTATCCAGGGCAGAGTTCATTTAGGATTGTGTCACATCATAGGTCTTGCCAGCTGTTGCTCAGCCCTAACCATTACCATCAGGTAGCTTAGGGCAAAGGGGTTTGTGGCTTATGGGAGGAAAGATTATGGGAGTGGGGGAAGGGGAACAGACATGTAGAAACTGTCAATTTATCAATCACCATTTCCAGGGGGGAAGGGGGAAACCCAGACATATTCATGGGAAAGGAGGACTATATAGCCCCACCCCACCGCCACAGCCCCTCAAAGTTGTGAAGTTATATTTAGTTCAACACTTACAAAAAGCTGTCAACAACACTGTACCTAATAATGAATATGCTCTAATAATCAGTGACTAATAATCAATCTAATAATCAATTCAATGAATATGCTCTAATAATCAATGAATATGCTCTGATGATGATGAATATGCTCTAATAATCAGTGACTAATAACCAATCTAATAATCAATTCAATGAATATGCTCTGATGATGATGAATATGCTCTAAAATATGTGACACCTCCCTTATGGAGGCCAGGTAGCATGATGGGGGGAGGGGGGAGGGAGGGGGGGGCTGTAGCCCATAGAATGAACAGCTGAGATTCTGGCTACAGCTTATACATGTACTGTTGTAAAAACTCATTATCAAGCTACAAGTTATTGATAATTGATTTTGACATGCACAATTCTAATCCACCCATCTTCACTAGGAAGCGCTGGCAGAGAGTGGTGGGTTGAGGTAGATGGTTCTGTGGCTGGTGGTAGGATTGTGAGGGATGGTTCTGTAGCTAGTGGTAGAAGGATGGCTTCTGGTTCAGGTACAAGTACATGGTTAGGGGTGGAAGGGGTCAAGGATAAGGAAGATTCCTTGTGGTAGAAGGATGGCTTCTGGTTTGGGTACAAGTACATCATAGATTCCGGGTTGGTTAGGGATGGAAGGGGTCAAGGATAAGGAAGATTCCTTGTAGTAAAAGTCAATCCCATTAAAAGGATTAATGAAGGAGCATACTCTCTGGCCATTACTATATTGGTTTGACCTGTTAAAAAAGAAAGGAAAAGTGTAGACCATCCTTCCTTTAAAACTCATCAATCCTGTTGTTCAAAAATGTGTCAATCCTGTTGTTCAAAAACTCGTCAATCCTGTTGCTTAAAAACTCGTCAATCCTGTTGTTTAAAAACCCATCAATCCTGTTGTTCAAAAATGTGTCAATCCTGTTGTTCAAAAATGTGTCAATCCTGTTGTTCAAAAATGTGTCAATCCTGTTGTTTAAAAACTCGTCAATCTTGTTGCTTAAAAACTCGTCAATCCTGTTGTTTAAAAACTCGTCAATCCTGTTGTTTAAAAACTCATCAATCCTGTTGTTTAAAAACTCGTCAATCCTGTTGTTTAAAAACTCGTCAATCCTGTTGTTCAAAATAGAAAAAACCCTTTTTGTTTTTCAAGTTTTTTTTTTGTTTGTTGTTGTTTTTGAATGTTGTAGTTGAGTGGTGGAGGGTACAGAGTTCTACACAGACAAGCACAGAATTCTATTGTTGTTGGACACTATACATATCATGCTATGTCTTGTTGATATTGCTGACTGTATCCATGTACGCCATATTGTTTTACTACACAAAAATTGGCATATACCATATTTTGTTGATATTGCTGACTGTACCGCTGTAGGGCACCAGGTTTGCATTTTTCCCACTGCTGGTTGACTACCTTAGCGAAGGATTCAGATACAGAGACATGGTGACAGTTGCACTGGTTCCCACTGCTGGTTGACTACCTTAGCAAAGGATTCAGATACAGAGACATGGTGACAGTTGCACTGGTTCCCACTGCTGGTTTACTACCTTAGCAAAGGATTCAGATACAGAGACATGGTGACAGTTGCACTGGTTCCCACTGCTGGTTTACTACCTTAGCGAAGGATTCAGATACAGAGACATGGTGACAGTTGCACTGGTTCCCACTGCTGGTTTATTACCTTAGCGAAGGATTCAGATACAGAGACATGGTGACAGTTGCACTGGTTCCCACTGCTGGTTTACTAACTTAGCGAAGGATTCAGATACAGAGACATGGTAACAGTTGCACTGGTTCCCACTGCTGGTTTACTACCTTAGCGAAGGATTCAGATACAGAGACACGGTGAAAGTTGCACTGGTGAACTCCAACAACCAAATAGCAAATGTTTTGGTAAAGGATTAGTTACAGCCTCCTTTTGACTTGGCAACAGTTGCCAAGTAACGAGAACTCTACGAACTAAACAACAGAACTAAGCGTGGGTCATTTTGTTCTGCTTTATAATATATCATGCTGTCTTTTATAAATGCAATTCTGATTATAAAACTGCCCCTGAATTAATTCATCATTGACAACTACTGCTACCCACGGCTTTTTTAATGCAATCAAATAACTGATGAGAAGTGGATGTGCACTGGAAGGTTTCTGGTACTTGAATATTTACGATTGGACCTATTGTACGCAAGTTATGTGGGGGGTGAAAATCGCCTTCTAGGGTTGCTTAGCTGACCAGTTTACTACCTAAGCAAAGGATTCAGGGCACAGTGGGAGTCATTCTAAAACTAGTAGCAGCTGAAACCACCATTTAGGCAGCTAATGTGAGTTCTAGCTGAAATATGAGCTTGGTTTTTTGCATCCCATTTCAAAAAGTGGGTCACACCAATTCAAGCCACGCTAGAATACTTCCTGATAAACAAGTGGGTAATCACCACCAACAAAGTTGAAAGTGAATTCTCTGTGCTTCAAGGTTTCTAAGCACACTGGGTTGAGGCTGAAGATGGTTCACTGGGGACACATACACACATGCACCCACAGAATGCCCGCCATATTGTACGCATATGCCTATACATGCATCAACAACCACAAAACTCACACGTGGGCAGAAGTATCCTGAAGATGTAATCTTATCAGGGTTCCTCTGCTCAAGATGGCTGCAAACACAGAATCAATGAGAACACACACTGCATACAGTCGCACAATGGTTTATAATAAGAGACACATGGTGAGGGTGAAATATATGCATGGTATCGGCACACGCAAAAACATACCAAACATTAACAAATACAACAGCAACAAAACTAACTTGACGTATCTCACGGAAAAGGATCGTCTTCATTTGTCACACGATTAATGCTACTCGTTAATCACGCATGAATGTTACAAATTTCTCTTGTCATTATACAAATCTACAAATTATCAACTTACCAGAGGCAAGCCGAGAGTGGACCATTGTTAAGATGCTTTGGAAAACCTGTGGACAACACGAGAAAAGAGAATAAGATCTCACTGGAAAGCTTTGCAGAAACCAAATGAGTGACTTGACCAAGCAAGAACAATACTGACATGTTATGTATGGAATCTATAGAACCAGTGGCATCACCAGACAAATTTTAGGGGGCCCACTAAAATTTACTGCAGCCCCCAAGTTTTATTAAATACATTTTTTCTTTTTGATTGATTGATTTGACATGAAAATGCGCCATGGAGACCCCAAATCTTAACACACATGGAAAAAGATTCAAGGACCTTGAGGAGACTGCTGCTGACCTTAGTGCAGCCATTGGTTAAGAGTGAGTATGTTTCATGCACTGCTTCAGAGAATAGTTGTTTGGCACTGCTATCCCTTTCCCCCCACAAAATAAATTTGCTAGTCCTATAATTTCCCCCAATTCCCTGAAGATGGATATATGAATTTCTTTCTTTTTTGTCAGAGGCAGAAGCTGCAAGCAAGGCCATTCCGGTGAGAAACAAAGACTCAGATGAACTGTCATACTTGTTGGCTTGCCTAAAGTTCTAGAAATCAAGTTTAATTTCAAACTAGAATTATTATTATTATTATTTTTTTAAAAACATGCAAGGAGAGGGAGAACAGAAGGAGTGGTGGTAAGTTTGAAGGAGCAGGTGTCATGGAGGTGAGCGAGAAAGAAGCAAATATTGAAAGCTAATAGACAGACATTAGTCTCATGCAAGGTGTATACTGGTTTTTTTTTTAGAATTTTAGTTGGAGAGGTGCACACAATCAGTCCTCATGACAATTCCTCTTTCCGTTGTAGAAATGCACTAATTAGGTAATTAGGTAATTTTGGAGGTCCAAACATTTCATGATTTTATTTACAAAACATTAACTTAATGTCTTAGACTTTAAAGGATTAATATATACATAGAGAGAGAGAAGGATCAAGCAAGCTGTACGAGTAAGAAGGACCAAATAGATGGAGAGAGAGAGAAGGGTCCTGCAAGCTGTATGAGTAAGAAGGACCACATAGATGGAGAGAGAGAGAGAGAGAGAAGGGTCATGCAAGCTGTATGAATAAGAAGGACCACATAGATGGAGAGAGAGAGAAAGGGTCATGCAAGCTGTATGAGTAAGAAGGACCACATAGATGGAGAGAGAGAGAAGGGTTAAGCAAGCTGTATGAGTAAGAAGGACCACATAGATGGAGAGAGAGAGAGAAAGGTCAAGCAAGCTGTATGAGTAAGAAGGACCACATAGATGGAGAGAGAGGAAAAGAAGGGTTAAGCAAGCGGTATGAGTAAGAAGACCTAAATAGATGGAGAGAGAGAAGGGTTAAGCAAGCTGTACGAGTAAGAAGGACCAAATAGTTGGGGAGAGAAGGATTTAAACAAGCTGTACGAGTGGGAAGGACCAAACAGATGGAGAGAGAGAGAAGGGTCAAGCAACATTTATGAGGGAGAAGGACCAACTAGATGGAGAGAGAGAGAGAGAGGAGAGAGAGAGAGAGAATGCTGCAGCTGCAGCATGCTCATCAGAAGAGATGAGCATGATTTAGATAATAAAGACACAGGGCTCAGGCAAAGAAATGAAATAGCTACTCACAGGGCAGCTTTGGCACACAGAGCAGAGCATTTCAGTTCTGCTGGTTAGACAACTACAAATGGCTAAAATACTTAGGAAAATGCAGCCTTCTGCTCTATGTTTATTTGAAAAAAACAAAAAAACATTGATAAGTAGTGGCTGTAAAAATTAGAAATCCTTGCTCATCTTTGGTAAGCATGAGATAACACAAACCATTAGTACAGTGTTGTAGCATGGCAAAGCTACAAGGCAACTGCTATCAAAGAAACACTGCTCAGAAGATGGCAGCTGTACATGTAAGAGAGATAACAGAGAGAAGGGAGAATCTAAGGCGAATTGTTGCTGTTATCTCCATGTTAGGATGGCAGGGACTGCCTTTTCGAGGCCATGATGAAACTGATGGAAGACCAAAATAAAGGCAACTTTCTTGCATGTTGGCTCTTTAATCTGAATCCTTCTTACAGAAGTACAATCTTCCATCGCACACTACTTATCGCTCACCAATAACTCAGAATAAGATGATAGAGTATTGTGCTCAAAGAATTCTTTCTTTGATGTCATAATCTCTGAGATGACAAAGTCTGGATTGAATGCCATAAGATGGATGAGGAAAGGGATGGACAGACAGAACTTGGCTGTGTTAGAAACATTACAGAATACAAGCATATTTCAGAATGCTGCAACTATAGGCGCACTGTTTGCTGATGAGCTGAATCTGGTGTTATGACTTACTTCAAAGCTGTTTCAGAAGCAGAAGAGTTTTCATTTTTTTCCCCCCACTTGTTGGAGAGAGAATATCAATTCCTTTTTCAGCACCACCCTGGTTAATCACCACAAGTTCAAAGAAGCTTAATCCAAACTTGGATTGATATCAAATAAACTTGTGCAACTTTTAACTACCTGCTGGGCATGCCAGCTGCAAGCTTAACTCAAATGGATGTTGGCAAGAGAATGAAGTTTTATATGTCCTCGACAGTAAATTTAGTGCTAATGTTTCAGACACTTCATTTAGTAACTGGCAGACTTCTTTAAAAGGGAGACTGCTGAAGCTTTTATCTACAAACAAGCTTTGTGTGATACATTGAGAAGCAAACACACCGATACATTGGGCCACAGATCTGTATGACAGAACGAAGGCCTTGTGCCCAGCCAACAACCACAAGGAATAGCTGAACTTTGTGCTAAAGACAGCCCTTTGGTTCA
>CBDHDV010000026.1:0-16295 GCA_965261175.1 Rubritalea sp.
CATAATGGGCTGAAGAATTTTTTTTTTTGAAGTCACACAAGCTGGTGTGATTTCCTGAACAATTGCTGGGTCTTGATTGAGGAGTTTGTGCATCATACGAAGCCTCCAGTTTATGTCAAAAGAAGAGAGGCACCAGAACAGGCTAAGGACTCTCAGAAGCAGCAAAACCACACTCTCACCCTCAACCAGAAGACAGTCATCCGCCATGGATCAATTCCTCGAGCAGATGGCTATTTTAGAGCAGAAGAGATGGGAAAGGGAATATGCCCTTCATGAGAGGGAGGCTAACCGCCAAAAGAAAGAGTCCAATGCTCGGAAGGAAGAGAGAGCTCGAGTTGAGGAGCAAAGAGCGTTAGATCGCCAGAATAGGTATCAACAGCAAGCACAGTTTGAGATGATGATGGCTCAGGCACAGGGAGCTAGACAAAGAACTCCACCCCCTCCATCTCCACCCAGACTATCTTTGCACAAGTTTGTCGAGGGGACAGACAACATGGCTGCGTTCCTCGACACATTTGAAGCGACAGCTACAAGCCAGTGAGTGGCCAGTGGCACACTGGTCCATTCATCTGAGAGGCTCTTTGGCTGGGACCGGTCTACAAGCAGTGTCATCCCTCCCAGCAGCTCAGCAAGTCGACTATGATAGGGTGAAGCAAGTGCTCCGTTCAGGGTATAAGATCTCAACTGAGACCTACAGGAAGAGAGTCTTCGGGAAAACCTTCAACCCAAGTAATCCGGAACAGTGGTTACGGGAGTACCAGCAGAGCTATGATCAGTGGTTGGACTCCAAACCAGGGATGAGTACCCGAGAGATGGTCCTCATGGAGCTGGTTTTAGCGAAGCTCCCAAGCTGGCTCGAAGTCCAGATTAGAAATCTGGATTGTTCGTCGTACGACATGCTCTGTGAAGCAGTCATCCGTCACCTGGGCAATCAGAGGCCTAGAGGTGAGCGGTATGAAGGAGGCTACCCCCAAACACAGCATGGTTCGTCAGCCACCCCAGGAGAAAGGGAACGATACCCTGAAAGAAAGTAGAGAAAGAGTGGAGACAACAGTGCCAGCAATGAGTCACCTCCCTACTCCAGAGACCTAGAAAGGTTGAAATGTTTCAAGTGTGGGAAACTGGGGCACTTCAAAAGGGACTGTCGGGTAAAGGTACTGCTCCCCAAGACCGAGCAAGCCCAGTGTGGCAAGGTAGCCTCACCCTCGAGAAAGACACCCCCCGACTGGACCAAGACCTTGAAGATAAACGGAAGACAAGTACGTGCACTTTTGGATACTGGATGTACCAAGTCGTTGGTGCACCCCCGGCGTGTGGGAAAGGATGACTACCTAGGGTGGAAGATTCCCTACCATACAGCGTCCGATCGAAAAAAGTGGTTCCCGGCTGCCAGCGTGACCCTGGAACTGGATGGCAAAGAGATAACAATACCAGTAGGAGTTTCCGAGCACTTGGGCGAAGATATGCTTATGGGAAGGGATGTTCCGCACTTCAGAAGATACTTAAAGAGGGTGCTGGAAGAAGACAGACCAGAACTGACTGCTCCATCAATGACTCCGACCACCGAACAAGGCATGACAGTTACCCGTGCCCAGCAGAAGCAAAGAGATGCTCTCACCAAGGCAGAGCACCTGCAAGAGCAGCTGGACGGGGCTATCTTGTCGATTCCTCCAGCGGTGGAAGAAGACAGCGATGAGAGCAGTGATTCTGAGACTGACCAGACTGACCAGACTGAGGTGGTGGATACCTCTGGTTCAGAGGAGCTTCACACTTACCGACAAGACGTCATCTCTCCAAAGGAACTGGGAGAAGCCCAGAGGTCAGACCCAACCCTAAAAGGTATAAGAAAGAATGTGTGTGATGGGAACAGTATGTATTTTTGGGAAAAGGGCTTACTTAAGAGGAAACCGTATTCGAGCATGGGAAAGGCCCTGATTATTCTGCCCCAAGTAGTACGAGTAAAAGCCTTGAAAATGGCACATAATTCACCAGTCACAGGTCACTTCGGTAGAGAGAGAACTATGAGAGCCCTTCGAGAGAGAGTGGATTGGCCAGGGATGAATACAGATGTGAATATGATGTGTGCGTCGTGTGCTGTGTGTCAGAAGAGTAATCCCGCCTTATTATCCAAAGCCCCTCTCCACCCTTTACCCATCATACGAGAGCCGTTCACCCGCATAGCAATGGCTATATAAGGCCCCTTACCTAGAACTAAGGCTGGTTACAAGTACATATTAGTCGTGATGGACTACTCTTCCAAATGGCCTGAAGCTTATGCCATGAAGAATACTACCAGTGAGACCGTAGTAGACATCAAGGGTAGGTATCCCGGAAGAGTTACTTACTGATAACGGGTCGAATTTCGTCTCTAAAATCATGAAGAGCTATTGCCAAGCTATGGGTATTTGACAGATAAAGACCTCCCCTTACCACCCTCAGACCGACGGCATGGTCGAGAGGTTTAATGCCACACTCAAGACCTTGATAAGGAAACTGACACAGAATCCTGGAGTAGAGTGGGATGCGTGCCTTCCTTACTTGCTGTATGCCTACCCTGGTACTGTTCACAGGACTACAGGGTTTTCACCTTACCAAATGTTGTTTGGACGTGTGATGAGAATGCCCTTGGATACCATGGTTCGTTTTTGGAAAGGGAAGGAGGAGAGTGGGGAGAACACGTCTGTTGAGTTTGTGCAAGCCCTCAAGAGCAACATTGAGGTAGTGAGAGAGTTGGCTCTAGAGAGAGAGACCAATGAAAAGAAAGCACAAAAACACCACTATGATAAGAAGGCTGTAGTGCGTGAGTTTGAAGTGGGAGACTATGTGCTGGTGTTTAGGCCCATTAAGATGGCTAAACTCCTCACCCAGTGGCAAGGACCCTACCCTATCTCCAAGAAGATTACTGATGTGACGTACCAGGTGGACCTGGGTACGACGAGAAAAAGGTTCCGGACTTTCCATGTGAACAGCATTAGAAGGTGGACATCCCCAGCCCCTGCTGCATTTATGACCTTAGACGAAGAGAAAGAAAATGAGCAGGATGAGCAGCCAGAACAGACCAACAACTTAAGGAGTCAACAGAAAGAAGAACTGCAAGAGTTGCAGGAGAGTTTTGAAGATGTCATCCAGAATGTGCCGGGAAAGACTGATCTAGTACAGCACAACATCCCTACCAAGGATGCACTTCCGATCAGACTCCCACCGTATCGTCTAGCACACCATTCCAAAGAGTTTCTCAGGGAAGAAATTGCTACTCTTTTGGAGCAAGGCATCATTGAACCATCCAGATGTCCGTGGGCGGCCCCCATAGTGTTGGTAGCCAAGAAAGATGGTGGTAAAAGAATGTGTGTGGACTACCGCAAGTTAAATGCTATCACTGTTGGTGACCCCTACCCACTTCCCCACATTGACGAGTTGATTGATAACATCGGGTCTTCCCAGTACATCACGACACTGGACCTGACTAAAGGATATTATCAGGTCCCAGTGGCTCAAGAACATATTGAGAAGACAGCTTTTGTCACATCATTTGGGAAGTACCAGTTCAGAACAATGCCGTTCGGATTGGTATCATCTCCATCAACCTTCCAGCGTCTTATGGATCAGGTGCTGGAAGGACTTCACATCTATTCAGCCGCTTATCTGGAGGACATACTGGTGCATAGTGCGTCTTGAGAAGAGCATATACTGCATCTTAACCAGGTGTTTGAGAGGTTGAGAAGGGCTGGGTTGAAGATCAAGAAGAAGAAGTGCCACTTCGCCAGGAATACATGTGTCTACCTGGGCCATGTAGTGGGAGGTGGTGCAGTGAAACCGATGCAAAACAAAGTAAGGCTGTGAGTAACTTTGCTCAACCAACGACAAAGAACCACATGAGATCTTTTCTAGGGTTGTGCGGGTTTTGTACCCCAATTCTCAACCATTGCAAGCCCGTTGTCGGACCTAACGAAGAAGGACAGGCCCAATCACATCAAGTGGTCACTCAAGTGCCAGGAGGCGTTTCAGAAGTTGAAAGAAACATTATCTAAGGCACCCGTGCTAGTAACCCCAGATTGGACAAGACCATTTGTTCTACAAACCGATGCATCTGGGACAGGCTTGGGTTTTGTATTGAGCCAGATACACAGTGAGGGTGAAGAGCATCCATTAGCGTTTGGATCAAAAAAACTACTTCCCAGAGAAATCGATTACTCGGCTATTGAACGTGAGGCTCTCGCTATTGTAAAAGGAATTCAACACTTCCGTATCTATTTGGAAGGAGCTCACTTTACCGTGGAATCAGACCACAACCCCCTCACACATATGGTTACACTGAAGGATAGCCATGGCAGGTCGGCACGTTGGGCATTGGCACTACAAGCGTATGATTTCACAGTGATTCATCGTAGCGGCCACGCTAACGCTAACGCGGATGGACTATCGAGAGATCAGGGATCTCTTTTTAAGAGGGGAGGGATGTCAGAGAAGGCACCCCCTCTGGGTGAGAACAAGGACACAGTTGCGAGGAATGTAGTTGGCGAAAGTGCACTCGCGTGTACACAGACACGAATCAAGGACATACCAATGGTAATCAACGCACAGGGTGAGGTCAATGAGATTACGGAGCAAAAGAAGCATCTGGAAGAACTTGTGCCCTCTGCTAATTGGTTGGCTGTGGGATGGATGGACGTCACAGTGACGTCAGAGCATTGAACAGCTCGTGAGATTATAAAAGAGCCCCTTGTAGCTAAAAGAGAGAGGGACGGCTTATGTCTATATAGAGTATTGTTTGTGTTTTGTTGTTCAAGGACGGTACACCTCTTTTGTACCATTGTATTTGTAAAAGGACGGTACACCTCTTTTGTACCACTATGTTTACTCTGAATTACTAAAGCCTAACTCATTTGTCTTCGGGAACTTGAAGACAGCAACCTAGTGAGAGGTTGGCTGATTTTGGGTTGTCTAGAGGTAACAGTGGTGTAGACTGTTACAGGGACTTCCATAGTGGTGATTGCTGATACTGCCTGGCTGAGCAACGTGTAGTTGTAGCAGGAGTAGAGGGATCGCTCACAACACCCAGATTATATATGCTGTTGGAAACACCCAGATTATATATGCTGTTGGAAACACCCAGATTATACATGCTGTTGGAAACACCCAGATTATATATGCTGTTGAAAACACCCAGATTATATATGCTGTTGGAAACACCAAGATTGTATATGCTGTTGGAAACACCCAGATTATATATGATGTTGGAAACACCCAGATTATATATGCTGTTGGAAACATCCAGATTATACATGCTGTTGGAAATATCCAGATTATATATGATATTGGAAACACCCAGATTATACATGCTGTTGGAAACACCCAGATTATATATGCTGTTGGAAACACCCAGATTATATATGCTGTTGGAAACACCCAGAATATATATGCTGTTGGAAACACCCAGATTATATATGCTGTTGGAAACACCCAGATTATATGTGCTGTTGGAAACACCCAGATTATATATATGCTGTTAGAAACACCCAGATTATATATGCTGTTTGAAACACCCAGATTATATATGCTGTTGGAAACACCCAGATTATATATGCTGTTTCAGATTATATATGCACCCAGATTATATATGCTGTTGGAAACACCCAGATTATATATGCTGTTGGAAACACCCAGATTATATATGCTGTTGGAAACACCCAGATTATATATGCTGTTGGAAATATCCAGATTATATATGCTGTTGGAAACACCCAGATTATATATGCTGTTGGAAACACCCAGATTATATATGCTGTTGGGAAACACCCAGATTATACATGCTGTTGGAAACACCCAGATTATATATGTTGTTGGAAACCCCTGTCAGAGAAGGCACCCCCTCTGGGTGAGAACACGGACACAGTTGCGAGGAATGTAGTTGGCGAAAATGCACTCGCGTGTACACAGACACGAATCAAGGACATACCAATGGTAATCAACGCACAGGGCGAGGTCGATGAGAGTACGGAGCAAAAGAAGCATCTGGAAGAACTTGTGCCCTCTGCTAATTGGTTAGCTGTGGGATGGATGGACGTCACAGTGACGTCAGAGCATTGAACAGCTCGTGAGATTATAAAAGAGCCCCTTGTAGCTAAAAGAGAGAGGGACGGCTTATGTCTATATAGAATATTGTTTGTGTTTTGTTGTTCAAGGACGGTACACCTCTTTTGTACCACTATGTTTACTCTGAATTACTAAAGCCTAACTCATTTGTCTTCAGGAACTGGAAGACAGCAACCTAGTGAGAGGTTGGCTGATTTTGGGTTGTCTAGAGGTAACAGTGGTGTAGACTGTTACAGGGACTCCCGTCGTGGTGATTGCTGATACTGCCTGGCTGAGCAACGTGTAGTTGTAGCAGGAGTAGAGGGATCGCTCACATTGGTGGCAGCGGTGGGATATTAAGATACGGACCTTGATATCCCCTACTGAGTGAAAGTCGGCCATAGAGGTGAACTCCTAGTGAGAGGAGGTTCATAATGGGCTGAAGAATTTTTTTTTTGAAGTCACACAAGCTGGTGTGATTTCCTGAACAATTGCTGGGTCTTGATTGAGGAGTTTGTGCATCATACGAAGCCTCCAGTTTATGTCAAAAGAAGAGAGGCACCAGAACAGGCTAAGGACTCTCAGAAGCAGCAAAACCACACTCTCACCCTCAACCAGAAGACAGTCATCCGCCATGGATCAATTCCTCGAGCAGATGGCTATTTTAGAGCAGAAGAGATGGGAAAGGGAATATGCCCTTCATGAGAGGGAGGCTAACCGCCAAAAGAAAGAGTCCAATGCTCGGAAGGAAGAGAGAGCTCGAGTTGAGGAGCAAAGAGCGTTAGATCGCCAGAATAGGTATCAACAGCAAGCACAGTTTGAGATGATGATGGCTCAGGCACAGGGAGCTAGACAAAGAACTCCACCCCCTCCATCTCCACCCAGACTATCTTTGCACAAGTTTGTCGAGGGGACAGACAACATGGCTGCGTTCCTCGACACATTTGAAGCGACAGCTACAAGCCAGTGAGTGGCCAGTGGCACACTGGTCCATTCATCTGAGAGGCTCTTTGGCTGGGACCGGTCTACAAGCAGTGTCATCCCTCCCAGCAGCTCAGCAAGTCGACTATGATAGGGTGAAGCAAGTGCTCCGTTCAGGGTATAAGATCTCAACTGAGACCTACAGGAAGAGAGTCTTCGGGAAAACCTTCAACCCAAGTAATCCGGAACAGTGGTTACGGGAGTACCAGCAGAGCTATGATCAGTGGTTGGACTCCAAACCAGGGATGAGTACCCGAGAGATGGTCCTCATGGAGCTGGTTTTAGCGAAGCTCCCAAGCTGGCTCGAAGTCCAGATTAGAAATCTGGATTGTTCGTCGTACGACATGCTCTGTGAAGCAGTCATCCGTCACCTGGGCAATCAGAGGCCTAGAGGTGAGCGGTATGAAGGAGGCTACCCCCAAACACAGCATGGTTCGTCAGCCACCCCAGGAGAAAGGGAACGATACCCTGAAAGAAAGTAGAGAAAGAGTGGAGACAACAGTGCCAGCAATGAGTCACCTCCCTACTCCAGAGACCTAGAAAGGTTGAAATGTTTCAAGTGTGGGAAACTGGGGCACTTCAAAAGGGACTGTCGGGTAAAGGTACTGCTCCCCAAGACCGAGCAAGCCCAGTGTGGCAAGGTAGCCTCACCCTCGAGAAAGACACCCCCCGACTGGACCAAGACCTTGAAGATAAACGGAAGACAAGTACGTGCACTTTTGGATACTGGATGTACCAAGTCGTTGGTGCACCCCCGGCGTGTGGGAAAGGATGACTACCTAGGGTGGAAGATTCCCTACCATACAGCGTCCGATCGAAAAAAGTGGTTCCCGGCTGCCAGCGTGACCCTGGAACTGGATGGCAAAGAGATAACAATACCAGTAGGAGTTTCCGAGCACTTGGGCGAAGATATGCTTATGGGAAGGGATGTTCCGCACTTCAGAAGATACTTAAAGAGGGTGCTGGAAGAAGACAGACCAGAACTGACTGCTCCATCAATGACTCCGACCACCGAACAAGGCATGACAGTTACCCGTGCCCAGCAGAAGCAAAGAGATGCTCTCACCAAGGCAGAGCACCTGCAAGAGCAGCTGGACGGGGCTATCTTGTCGATTCCTCCAGCGGTGGAAGAAGACAGCGATGAGAGCAGTGATTCTGAGACTGACCAGACTGACCAGACTGAGGTGGTGGATACCTCTGGTTCAGAGGAGCTTCACACTTACCGACAAGACGTCATCTCTCCAAAGGAACTGGGAGAAGCCCAGAGGTCAGACCCAACCCTAAAAGGTATAAGAAAGAATGTGTGTGATGGGAACAGTATGTATTTTTGGGAAAAGGGCTTACTTAAGAGGAAACCGTATTCGAGCATGGGAAAGGCCCTGATTATTCTGCCCCAAGTAGTACGAGTAAAAGCCTTGAAAATGGCACATAATTCACCAGTCACAGGTCACTTCGGTAGAGAGAGAACTATGAGAGCCCTTCGAGAGAGAGTGGATTGGCCAGGGATGAATACAGATGTGAATATGATGTGTGCGTCGTGTGCTGTGTGTCAGAAGAGTAATCCCGCCTTATTATCCAAAGCCCCTCTCCACCCTTTACCCATCATACGAGAGCCGTTCACCCGCATAGCAATGGCTATATAAGGCCCCTTACCTAGAACTAAGGCTGGTAACAAGTACATATTAGTCGTGATGGACTACTCTTCCAAATGGCCTGAAGCTTATGCCATGAAGAATACTACCAGTGAGACCGTAGTAGACATCAAGGGTAGGTATCCCGGAAGAGTTACTTACTGATAACGGGTCGAATTTCGTCTCTAAAATCATGAAGAGCTATTGCCAAGCTATGGGTATTTGACAGATAAAGACCTCCCCTTACCACCCTCAGACCGACGGCATGGTCGAGAGGTTTAATGCCACACTCAAGACCTTGATAAGGAAACTGACACAGAATCCTGGAGTAGAGTGGGATGCGTGCCTTCCTTACTTGCTGTATGCCTACCCTGGTACTGTTCACAGGACTACAGGGTTTTCACCTTACCAAATGTTGTTTGGACGTGTGATGAGAATGCCCTTGGATACCATGGTTCGTTTTTGGAAAGGGAAGGAGGAGAGTGGGGAGAACACGTCTGTTGAGTTTGTGCAAGCCCTCAAGAGCAACATTGAGGTAGTGAGAGAGTTGGCTCTAGAGAGAGAGACCAATGAAAAGAAAGCACAAAAACACCACTATGATAAGAAGGCTGTAGTGCGTGAGTTTGAAGTGGGAGACTATGTGCTGGTGTTTAGGCCCATTAAGATGGCTAAACTCCTCACCCAGTGGCAAGGACCCTACCCTATCTCCAAGAAGATTACTGATGTGACGTACCAGGTGGACCTGGGTACGACGAGAAAAAGGTTCCGGACTTTCCATGTGAACAGCATTAGAAGGTGGACATCCCCAGCCCCTGCTGCATTTATGACCTTAGACGAAGAGAAAGAAAATGAGCAGGATGAGCAGCCAGAACAGACCAACAACTTAAGGAGTCAACAGAAAGAAGAACTGCAAGAGTTGCAGGAGAGTTTTGAAGATGTCATCCAGAATGTGCCGGGAAAGACTGATCTAGTACAGCACAACATCCCTACCAAGGATGCACTTCCGATCAGACTCCCACCGTATCGTCTAGCACACCATTCCAAAGAGTTTCTCAGGGAAGAAATTGCTACTCTTTTGGAGCAAGGCATCATTGAACCATCCAGATGTCCGTGGGCGGCCCCCATAGTGTTGGTAGCCAAGAAAGATGGTGGTAAAAGAATGTGTGTGGACTACCGCAAGTTAAATGCTATCACTGTTGGTGACCCCTACCCACTTCCCCACATTGACGAGTTGATTGATAACATCGGGTCTTCCCAGTACATCACGACACTGGACCTGACTAAAGGATATTATCAGGTCCCAGTGGCTCAAGAACATATTGAGAAGACAGCTTTTGTCACATCATTTGGGAAGTACCAGTTCAGAACAATGCCGTTCGGATTGGTATCATCTCCATCAACCTTCCAGCGTCTTATGGATCAGGTGCTGGAAGGACTTCACATCTATTCAGCCGCTTATCTGGAGGACATACTGGTGCATAGTGCGTCTTGAGAAGAGCATATACTGCATCTTAACCAGGTGTTTGAGAGGTTGAGAAGGGCTGGGTTGAAGATCAAGAAGAAGAAGTGCCACTTCGCCAGGAATACATGTGTCTACCTGGGCCATGTAGTGGGAGGTGGTGCAGTGAAACCGATGCAAAACAAAGTAAGGCTGTGAGTAACTTTGCTCAACCAACGACAAAGAACCACATGAGATCTTTTCTAGGGTTGTGCGGGTTTTGTACCCCAATTCTCAACCATTGCAAGCCCGTTGTCGGACCTAACGAAGAAGGACAGGCCCAATCACATCAAGTGGTCACTCAAGTGCCAGGAGGCGTTTCAGAAGTTGAAAGAAACATTATCTAAGGCACCCGTGCTAGTAACCCCAGATTGGACAAGACCATTTGTTCTACAAACCGATGCATCTGGGACAGGCTTGGGTTTTGTATTGAGCCAGATACACAGTGAGGGTGAAGAGCATCCATTAGCGTTTGGATCAAAAAAACTACTTCCCAGAGAAATCGATTACTCGGCTATTGAACGTGAGGCTCTCGCTATTGTAAAAGGAATTCAACACTTCCGTATCTATTTGGAAGGAGCTCACTTTACCGTGGAATCAGACCACAACCCCCTCACACATATGGTTACACTGAAGGATAGCCATGGCAGGTCGGCACGTTGGGCATTGGCACTACAAGCGTATGATTTCACAGTGATTCATCGTAGCGGCCACGCTAACGCTAACGCGGATGGACTATCGAGAGATCAGGGATCTCTTTTTAAGAGGGGAGGGATGTCAGAGAAGGCACCCCCTCTGGGTGAGAACAAGGACACAGTTGCGAGGAATGTAGTTGGCGAAAGTGCACTCGCGTGTACACAGACACGAATCAAGGACATACCAATGGTAATCAACGCACAGGGTGAGGTCAATGAGATTACGGAGCAAAAGAAGCATCTGGAAGAACTTGTGCCCTCTGCTAATTGGTTGGCTGTGGGATGGATGGACGTCACAGTGACGTCAGAGCATTGAACAGCTCGTGAGATTATAAAAGAGCCCCTTGTAGCTAAAAGAGAGAGGGACGGCTTATGTCTATATAGAGTATTGTTTGTGTTTTGTTGTTCAAGGACGGTACACCTCTTTTGTACCATTGTATTTGTAAAAGGACGGTACACCTCTTTTGTACCACTATGTTTACTCTGAATTACTAAAGCCTAACTCATTTGTCTTCGGGAACTTGAAGACAGCAACCTAGTGAGAGGTTGGCTGATTTTGGGTTGTCTAGAGGTAACAGTGGTGTAGACTGTTACAGGGACTTCCATAGTGGTGATTGCTGATACTGCCTGGCTGAGCAACGTGTAGTTGTAGCAGGAGTAGAGGGATCGCTCACAACACCCAGATTATATATGCTGTTGGAAACACCCAGATTATATATGCTGTTGGAAACACCCAGATTATACATGCTGTTGGAAACACCCAGATTATATATGCTGTTGAAAACACCCAGATTATATATGCTGTTGGAAACACCAAGATTGTATATGCTGTTGGAAACACCCAGATTATATATGATGTTGGAAACACCCAGATTATATATGCTGTTGGAAACATCCAGATTATACATGCTGTTGGAAATATCCAGATTATATATGATATTGGAAACACCCAGATTATACATGCTGTTGGAAACACCCAGATTATATATGCTGTTGGAAACACCCAGATTATATATGCTGTTGGAAACACCCAGAATATATATGCTGTTGGAAACACCCAGATTATATATGCTGTTGGAAACACCCAGATTATATGTGCTGTTGGAAACACCCAGATTATATATACTGTTAGAAACACCCAGATTATATGTGCTGTTGGAAACACCCAGATTATGTATGCTGTTTGAAACACCCAGATTATATATGCTGTTGGAAACACCCAGATTATATATGCTGTTGGAAACACCCAGATTATATATGCTGTTGGAAACACCCAGATTATATATGCTGTTGGAAATATCCAGATTATATATGCTGTTGGAAAAACCCAGATTATATATGCTGTTGGAAATACCCAGATTATATATGCTGTTGGAAATACCCAGATTATATATGCTGTTGGAAACACCCAAATAATATATGCTGTTGGAAACACCCAGATTATATATGCTGTTGGAAACACCCAGATTATATATGCTGTTGGAAAAACCCAGATTATATATGCTGTTGGAAACACCCAGATTATATATGTTGTTGGAAACCCCTGTCAGAGAAGGCACCCCCTCTGGGTGAGAACACGGACACAGTTGCGAGGAATGTAGTTGGCGAAAATGCACTCGCGTGTACACAGACACGAATCAAGGACATACCAATGGTAATCAACGCACAGGGCGAGGTCGATGAGAGTACGGAGCAAAAGAAGCATCTGGAAGAACTTGTGCCCTCTGCTAATTGGTTAGCTGTGGGATGGATGGACGTCACAGTGACGTCAGAGCATTGAACAGCTCGTGAGATTATAAAAGAGCCCCTTGTAGCTAAAAGAGAGAGGGACGGCTTATGTCTATATAGAATATTGTTTGTGTTTTGTTGTTCAAGGACGGTACACCTCTTTTGTACCACTATGTTTACTCTGAATTACTAAAGCCTAACTCATTTGTCTTCAGGAACTGGAAGACAGCAACCTAGTGAGAGGTTGGCTGATTTTGGGTTGTCTAGAGGTAACAGTGGTGTAGACTGTTACAGGGACTCCCGTCGTGGTGATTGCTGATACTGCCTGGCTGAGCAACGTGTAGTTGTAGCAGGAGTAGAGGGATCGCTCACATTGGTGGCAGCGGTGGGATATTAAGATACGGACCTTGATATCCCCTACTGAGTGAAAGTCGGCCATAGAGGTGAACTCCTAGTGAGAGGAGGTTCATAATGGGCTGAAGAATTTTTTTTTTTGAAGTCACACAAGCTGGTGTGATTTCCTGAACAATTGCTGGGTCTTGATTGAGGAGTTTGTGCATCATACGAAGCCTCCAGTTTATGTCAAAAGAAGAGAGGCACCAGAACAGGCTAAGGACTCTCAGAAGCAGCAAAACCACACTCTCACCCTCAACCAGAAGACAGTCATCCGCCATGGATCAATTCCTCGAGCAGATGGCTATTTTAGAGCAGAAGAGATGGGAAAGGGAATATGCCCTTCATGAGAGGGAGGCTAACCGCCAAAAGAAAGAGTCCAATGCTCGGAAGGAAGAGAGAGCTCGAGTTGAGGAGCAAAGAGCGTTAGATCGCCAGAATAGGTATCAACAGCAAGCACAGTTTGAGATGATGATGGCTCAGGCACAGGGAGCTAGACAAAGAACTCCACCCCCTCCATCTCCACCCAGACTATCTTTGCACAAGTTTGTCGAGGGGACAGACAACATGGCTGCGTTCCTCGACACATTTGAAGCGACAGCTACAAGCCAGTGAGTGGCCAGTGGCACACTGGTCCATTCATCTGAGAGGCTCTTTGGCTGGGACCGGTCTACAAGCAGTGTCATCCCTCCCAGCAGCTCAGCAAGTCGACTATGATAGGGTGAAGCAAGTGCTCCGTTCAGGGTATAAGATCTCAACTGAGACCTACAGGAAGAGAGTCTTCGGGAAAACCTTCAACCCAAGTAATCCGGAACAGTGGTTACGGGAGTACCAGCAGAGCTATGATCAGTGGTTGGACTCCAAACCAGGGATGAGTACCCGAGAGATGGTCCTCATGGAGCTGGTTTTAGCGAAGCTCCCAAGCTGGCTCGAAGTCCAGATTAGAAATCTGGATTGTTCGTCGTACGACATGCTCTGTGAAGCAGTCATCCGTCACCTGGGCAATCAGAGGCCTAGAGGTGAGCGGTATGAAGGAGGCTACCCCCAAACACAGCATGGTTCGTCAGCCACCCCAGGAGAAAGGGAACGATACCCTGAAAGAAAGTAGAGAAAGAGTGGAGACAACAGTGCCAGCAATGAGTCACCTCCCTACTCCAGAGACCTAGAAAGGTTGAAATGTTTCAAGTGTGGGAAACTGGGGCACTTCAAAAGGGACTGTCGGGTAAAGGTACTGCTCCCCAAGACCGAGCAAGCCCAGTGTGGCAAGGTAGCCTCACCCTCGAGAAAGACACCCCCCGACTGGACCAAGACCTTGAAGATAAACGGAAGACAAGTACGTGCACTTTTGGATACTGGATGTACCAAGTCGTTGGTGCACCCCCGGCGTGTGGGAAAGGATGACTACCTAGGGTGGAAGATTCCCTACCATACAGCGTCCGATCGAAAAAAGTGGTTCCCGGCTGCCAGCGTGACCCTGGAACTGGATGGCAAAGAGATAACAATACCAGTAGGAGTTTCCGAGCACTTGGGCGAAGATATGCTTATGGGAAGGGATGTTCCGCACTTCAGAAGATACTTAAAGAGGGTGCTGGAAGAAGACAGACCAGAACTGACTGCTCCATCAATGACTCCGACCACCGAACAAGGCATGACAGTTACCCGTGCCCAGCAGAAGCAAAGAGATGCTCTCACCAAGGCAGAGCACCTGCAAGAGCAGCTGGACGGGGCTATCTTGTCGATTCCTCCAGCGGTGGAAGAAGACAGCGATGAGAGCAGTGATTCTGAGACTGACCAGACTGACCAGACTGAGGTGGTGGATACCTCTGGTTCAGAGGAGCTTCACACTTACCGACAAGACGTCATCTCTCCAAAGGAACTGGGAGAAGCCCAGAGGTCAGACCCAACCCTAAAAGGTATAAGAAAGAATGTGTGTGATGGGAACAGTATGTATTTTTGGGAAAAGGGCTTACTTAAGAGGAAACCGTATTCGAGCATGGGAAAGGCCCTGATTATTCTGCCCCAAGTAGTACGAGTAAAAGCCTTGAAAATGGCACATAATTCACCAGTCACAGGTCACTTCGGTAGAGAGAGAACTATGAGAGCCCTTCGAGAGAGAGTGGATTGGCCAGGGATGAATACAGATGTGAATATGATGTGTGCGTCGTGTGCTGTGTGTCAGAAGAGTAATCCCGCCTTATTATCCAAAGCCCCTCTCCACCCTTTACCCATCATACGAGAGCCGTTCACCCGCATAGCAATGGCTATATAAGGCCCCTTACCTAGAACTAAGGCTGGTAACAAGTACATATTAGTCGTGATGGACTACTCTTCCAAATGGCCTGAAGCTTATGCCATGAAGAATACTACCAGTGAGACCGTAGTAGACATCAAGGGTAGGTATCCCGGAAGAGTTACTTACTGATAACGGGTCGAATTTCGTCTCTAAAATCATGAAGAGCTATTGCCAAGCTATGGGTATTTGACAGATAAAGACCTCCCCTTACCACCCTCAGACCGACGGCATGGTCGAGAGGTTTAATGCCACACTCAAGACCTTGATAAGGAAACTGACACAGAATCCTGGAGTAGAGTGGGATGCGTGCCTTCCTTACTTGCTGTATGCCTACCCTGGTACTGTTCACAGGACTACAGGGTTTTCACCTTACCAAATGTTGTTTGGACGTGTGATGAGAATGCCCTTGGATACCATGGTTCGTTTTTGGAAAGGGAAGGAGGAGAGTGGGGAGAACACGTCTGTTGAGTTTGTGCAAGCCCTCAAGAGCAACATTGAGGTAGTGAGAGAGTTGGCTCTAGAGAGAGAGACCAATGAAAAGAAAGCACAAAAACACCACTATGATAAGAAGGCTGTAGTGCGTGAGTTTGAAGTGGGAGACTATGTGCTGGTGTTTAGGCCCATTAAGATGGCTAAACTCCTCACCCAGTGGCAAGGACCCTACCCTATCTCCAAGAAGATTACTGATGTGACGTACCAGGTGGACCTGGGTACGACGAGAAAAAGGTTCCGGACTTTCCATGTGAACAGCATTAGAAGGTGGACATCCCCAGCCCCTGCTGCATTTATGACCTTAGACGAAGAGAAAGAAAATGAGCAGGATGAGCAGCCAGAACAGACCAACAACTTAAGGAGTCAACAGAAAGAAGAACTGCAAGAGTTGCAGGAGAGTTTTGAAGATGTCATCCAGAATGTGCCGGGAAAGACTGATCTAGTACAGCACAACATCCCTACCAAGGATGCACTTCCGATCAGACTCCCACCGTATCGTCTAGCACACCATT
>CBDHDV010000027.1:0-6643 GCA_965261175.1 Rubritalea sp.
GGCTACTACTGGACTGCAGAAGAGACTGACCGTCCATGCACTCGTAAGCGGAACAGTCAGTACTGTAGTTCATTACTCACTGGAAGCTGCATATTCTAACATGTAGCCAATTCTGTTTTGTTTTGTATGCTAAGGATCGTCCACGATTGTGAAATATTTATGAGCTCACCTATTTGTTCTGCATTATATGTTTTTGCTAAACTAGCAGGATGGCTGTGGCTGAAGCGCTTCATCTTATTCAGCCATGCCTACTACTTACAAATCTGTTGTCGACTTCTGTATACATGACTGATCTTATCCTGTGAAGGAGGCTGGATTGTAGGACTAGGTAGAAACCTTGCTTCGTGTATATTTCTAGATTTGGCTGCTGGTTTCTAACACTTGCAATATCACCCCATGATTGTACTAGAGAGAACTTCTGAAATCCGAAATTTTCCACTGTGTGGGCTTCCACACAGATTCCCGAAGTGCGTACATTTCATGGCCTGACCAACCAATGATTGCTTCCTACGGCCTGCAGTAGAAACATGGAAAACTTTTGGTCACGATATATTTTAACAAAGAAATGACAAAGCAAAGTGCATGAATATTTTATTAATTAGTATAAAACACTGTAAGCTGTTCCGCTGTACAGTCCACTACGTACACGATTAGTTCACTTCAAACTTTTCATTAGCTTTAAAGAGAGTTTATCACGTGTATATCTAATAACCCTATATATGTTTGTCTGTGAGTATGTATGTTGGCTTATAACTATGAGATCCTGTGGATTGATTTAGAACCACCCACGGGCAACAAAATGGCTAGCATTTCATTTTTTCTTTTATAATGGAGAGGGTAGCTCACTTTGCTACCATTGGCCATTTAAAAATATATTTACCTGCACATGCATTCCTACTTTCCTGACTATAGCTCACATATATTGCAACATGGAACCATATTATCAACAAACCGCGCTACCTATGTTAGAGCTGAAATATTATAAGATGTGTTTTCTAGAGACTGCCTCTAATTAACAGCTGCTGTAGTAGCTAAATTAACTAATGGCAGTGTTATCATCAACAAAAATAATTATGCTTGTCTTAATACATACGTTTAGGGGATGCTGAATGCCATATCAGCCTGACAACGCACCTGCAACAACTTCAAAAAAAAAATGAAGGATAAAAAAGTGTTTTCAAGCTGGCATGGCATCAGAGGCCTGTAAACATGCACACATAAGCTTGAACTTGCTCACACTGACAGACGAGCTTCAAATCTGTGTTCAACGCTTGTGTCACTTCACTTTTTTTGTCTGGACAACGCTGGATATCCTCCCTAGTACTATGGATAATATGTTGGGAATGGTTGTGTGGGTCTGTACTAATTCTTCTGTTCAACTACCAAGTGTGTGGGTCACTTGCTCCACTCAGCCAACTAGAATTAAAACAAGACATTGTGGGATTGACTGAAGCACCTTGCCTTGCCTTCAGCTCTGTCATAATTAATACTTTATATGTCCACAATTACCAGCCATCTGCATTTGGTGTTTAAGTTCACCTTCGGTTTCATTATTCAGTCTGTTCCAGCATGACATGCCACTCTCTACTGACCATGAACCTAATTTTATTGCCACAATTGCCTATGCAGAAAGTTCTCTCTCCTCTACTGACAATACAACTAGTTCTCTCCTCTCTGCTGACTATGCAGCAAGTTCTCTCTCCTCTACTGACAATACAACCATTTCTCTCTACTATGCTGACTATGCAGTAAGTTCTCTTTCCTCTAATGACAAAAGAGCCAGTTCTCTTTCATGAGTCTCCTCCGATGATTATTCAGCTACAGTTCTCTCTCCTCTACTGACTTGCTATATATCCACCTCTCTCCTATAATGACTATGCAGCCTGTTATCTCTCATCTAATGACGAGCAGCCAGTTCTCTGTCTTCAGCTAACTCTTCTGCTACTTCTCTCTCCTGTATTGACTGTATAGCCAATTTTCCCTCCATTAATCATATGCAGCTCATTCCCTCTTTTTCAGTAACTACGCAGCCAGTTATGACTCCTCCACTGGCTGTGCAGCTTAGTTGTTTCTCCTCTACAGGATATGCAGCTAGTTCTTTCTCCTCCACTGGCTATGGAGCTAGTTTTTTCTCCTCTATTGGCTATCCAGTTAGTTATTTCTCCTCTACTGGCTATGCAGCTAGTTGTTTCTCCTATACTGGCTATACAGCTAGTTGTTTCTCCTCTACTGGTTATGCAGCTATTTGTTTCTTCTCCACTGGCTATGCAGCTAGTTGTTTCTCTTCGACTGGCTATGCAGCTATTTTTTTCTCCTCCACTGGCTATGCAGCTAGTTGTTTCTCCTCTATTGGCTATGTAGCTATTTGTTTCTCCTCTACTGGCTATGCAGCTAGTTATTTCTCCTTTACTGGCTATGCAGCTAGTTGTTTCTCCTCCACTGGCTATGCAGCTATTTGTTTCTCCTCCACTGGCTATGTAGCTAGTTATTTCTCATTTACTGGCTATGCAGCTAGTTGTTTCTCCTCCACCGGCTATGCAGCTAGTTATTTCTCCTCTACTGGCCATGCAGCTAGTTATTTCTCCTCTACTGGCTATGCAGCTAGTTGTTTCTCCTCTACTGGCTATGCAGCCAGTAATCACTCCTCTACTGGCTATGCAGCTAGTTGTTTCTTCTCTACTGGCTACGCAGCTAGTTGTTCCTCCTCTACTGGCTATGCAGCTAGTTGTTTTGCCTCTACTGACTATGCAGCTAGTTGTTTCTCTTCTACTGACTATGCAGCTAGTTATTTTTCCTCCATTGGCTATGCAGCTATTTGTTTCTCTTCTACTGACTATCTAGCTAGTTGTTTCTCCTATACTGGCCATGAAGCTAGTTATTTCTCCTCTACTGACTATGCAGCTAGTTGTTTCTCCTCTACTGGCTATGCAGCTAGTTGTTTCTCCTCTACTGGCTATGCAGCTAGTTATTTTTCCTCCACTTGCTATGGAGCTAGTTGTTTCTCCTCTACTGGCTATGCAGTTAGTTGTTTCTCCTCTACTGGCTATGCCGCTAGTTATTTCTCCTCTACTGGCTATGCAGCAAGTTCTTTCTCCTCTACTGGCTATGCAAACAATTCTCTCTCCGATTCTGACTCTGAACCAATTCTCCCTTTTTTGCTTTTGTCGCGCCCTTGTCTTTTCCAAAGTCCTAGCTATCATTGCTAGGCAATGAAGATTTACAACCTTATTTAATTGTACTAGAACACAATCATAACATCCACAAAACAACCAAAACAGAAACTCAGCAACTCTAGCAAATTAGTCTTTACTCAAAATCACCTGACTAACTCACCTGATGGGTGTGCCAGTCTTAAACTATTATCACCACATAACACATGTACATATCCACACTTTACCACATCTATTGAAATGCTTTGTTCTAAACATGTGTTTGAATCCTGACAACTTCCCTTACTTCAAACGATGGTCCATCCTCGGCTTGACATGATACCCCATTAGCATTGGAGTTGTCCGCTCATGGCTTGTGTTCAACAGTGAAGTCATAGCTTTGTAGTGGCATAGCCAACCTTAACAATCGACCTTTTGTGTTCGTCATTATCTTGACCTTTTTGAGCATCATGTGGTCAGTTTGCACCTTGAACGGACATCCGTAGAGATAAAACTCGAATTGCTGGATAGCTTTAACGACTGCCAATCCCTCTATCTCAGTTGCCGGGGACCGTGTTTGCGCCGGTAGCAACTTTTTTGAGAAAAATGCCAACGACCTCTCCCCATCTTCAAAGTTTTGTGTCAGGACAGCACCTATCCCACGTCCTAACGCATCGGTTTGGAGGATGAAGTCCTTCGTCAAATCCGCTGTTCGTAAGACTGCTTTATCCATAATTACTTGTTTTAACTGCTCGAATGTTCGATCTGTTTCTTCGTTCCAACTTACTCGGCCTGGTAAACTCTTCTTCAACAGGTTAGTGAGTGGGATGGCGATTGTCGCATAATCTTTGATAAACTTCCGGTAATACCTGGTGAGCCCAAGAAAGGATCTGACATCCTTTTTCGTGATTGGGCGGTTGAACTGTTGTACTGCTTCGATCTTTGCTTGAACTGGGTCCACATGACCTCAGCCTACTTCATGTCCAAGAAATATGCAGCGGACTGCACCGATATTACATTTTTCTGCCCGTAGTGTCAAGTTGCCTCGTTCAATCCATTGCAGGATTTCGTCCACATGTTGTAGGTTTTCTTCCCATGAACCTGAGAAGACAACTAGATCGTCCATGTATGTGGCTGCATAGCGGTGAGTTCCATCAAGTTGGATGTCATTAACCTCTGAAAGGTTACAGATGCCCCTTTCAACCCAAAAGGCATCCTCGTAAACATAAATTTCTCCATTATGGACATAAAGGCTGTCTCTGGCTTGTCCGCTTCTTTCATCAGAACCAGATAAAATTCCTTCCATAGATCAAAGAGATATTTAAATTTCGCATTCCCTACGTGTCCAGAAGTTCCTTGGTCCGTGGCATCAAGTAAGGATCTGGGAGAGTTTTCACATTGACGGGTCGAAAGTCTCCACACAGATGTACCTCTATTGGTATAGTCTTTGACTTCTTGACAGGCACAGGTGAGTGTGACCAAGGACTGGTTTATGGTTCAATAATTCCTTGCTTGAGCATCGACTTGAACTCCATGCATACTGGGTCCTGAAGTGCTGGTAAGACTCTGTACATGGGTCTCCTGACTGGTACTGTTGTGACAATTGAATGGAGTGCTCCACCAGGTTGGTCTTCCCAGGTACTGGGTGAAAAGCCTTCTCTCACTTAATCATTATCTCCTTCATCTGCTGCCTTTGTTCACTTGTCAAGTCATCATTGAGTGTTGGCCGATTAGGGCCATTTTTAATTCCCATGTTTTGATTTCACCTTCTTCATCACTCATTTCAGAAGGTTCAGCTACCATCGCGATTGCCATGACTGATGCTGAAGGAGTGTTCCATTTCTTCAACATGTTCACATGCAGTTGCTGTCCGTTTCGCTTTCTCCATGGTAGATCGATCAGGTAAGTAACTGGCGTTATTTTCTCAAGAATCTGGTATGGACCCTGGAATCTATATCTGAGCATGAGCTCTATCAAGTGATCTGTCGTAGTTTCTGCATCCATTAACCTGGCTGGTATCGCTCAGGAAAGTGACTGGAGAAATCCATAATGTTAATCAGATACATGTTTCCTCTCGGTGTCTTGTGCAGTTTCCCCACACAGTGGATTGCTGTTTTCAAAAGGTGTTTTGAAAACAGGCATGATGCTGAGGGGGCCCTTGTTCTTAGGAATTGCATTTACCGTTTGGCATTCCTCACAGTGTTCGAGCCAATCTCGAATGTCCTTGTTGAGAGTGGGCCAATAGAAGCATCTCAAAATCTTGTGGGATGTCTATCTTCCACCCATGTGACTAGCTAATGGTGAACTGGGCGTGAGGCTCAAGATGCCTCTTCTTCTGTCCTCCAGTACCACAGCCTGTTTCAACTCAATTTCATCTTCTCTAGTGCTAATGTGATAGAGCATTTCCTTGATGACGTGAAATGGTTCTCCTGGGCTAGCTTTTTCCCGAGCATCTGCAAGAGTCTCATCCCCATGCTGTTCTTCAATTAGCTGCTCTCTTTTGGAGCTAATTCTTCAGGCAAGTCCCTCAGGCTATCCTTGAAGGTGGCCAAGCCTTCATGTACTCTCCTTGCTTTTGCCTCCTCAGTGCGAGATGGTCTCTCTTCTAAGAAATCTTAGTTAAATTCATAAGATCTCTAGTCTCTTTTTCTGCCTCCTCCTCCTCTACTTTTGCATTTCTCTGTTCATGACAGTACTGACTTCTGCTCGTTCCTTTTGCTCGGCATCCATTGCTTCTGCTAGCAGCTCGAATTGCAGATTGTTGTCTCTTCCTAGTAGGATGTCTTTGTTTGTGTTGTCAAGCACTGCTGCCTCCACCCAGTGCTTTCGTTCTCCCAATTGCAGCAGCGCCTTGGCTATCGGAGCTTTCACTATCTCTCCTGTCACCCCTTCAATATCCATAATGCCTGTCAGTATAGTTAGCTCGGGGTACCAGGTCTTTTGTCACTATAGATACATCTGCTGCAGAATCAATCTCTAATTCACAGTCATTTTTTCCAATGCGACCGTGTAAAACATTACAATGCAGGTTGACTGTGTCAGGCTGATCACTTCTACAACTCTTTGCTGGATTTACCTTCTTTGTACATTCTCGATTTTCATGTTCCCATCCTTGACACTTAAAGCACATCATGCCTTGGTCTGAGAAACTCAAGCTTGATTCGGCCATCTTTGTTTCAGAATTCTTCTCTGCTACTGCTCTTGGATTCAGTCTTGGGTGTCGACTCTATTCTGGAATACTTATGAGTTCGCTGTCGATCTTGGATGTTAGGTCCCTTTCGTCGATCATCATCTTCTCTGGATCTCTTCTTGATGCTAGGCTCCCAGCCTCAGTCCAGGTATCACAAGCATACTCAGGATCTACATCGCACTGATGCCTGACCCATGACATTTGCTGGTATACCTCCCAGGAATGTTTCGACAATGAGCTGGTCCAACACATGCTGTCTTGATTGAAAATCCTTCGTATATCTTGTTGTCATCTCAGCTTCTCG
>CBDHDV010000028.1:0-3946 GCA_965261175.1 Rubritalea sp.
GTTCCCAGGTCCTGGATTACTTTTAAACCTGGACGATTTGGCATGACAAGCCTGGAGAGGCAACACCCAAATAACAGTAGGAACCACTCCCCAGACACAATCAGATTGATGGGAATTATCACGGCCATAAACGAGCTAGCCAAGAGCCAATTACCCCCAGGAGGGAGTTTCCTTCACCAGACACAGGAATGACAGCCAAATGAGGACTAACAGGAGCTCAATATGGTCAGAAACAATCCCTAGCTGAATGTACATACAAGGTGACTGGATTAGTCAATGAATGAAAGGAGCCTCAGTTGAGGGACCAGGAAAGTGATATTCAGAGGATGACATGGAGATGCTCTATATAAACATAGTCATGAAAGACAGGTAAGCTCCAGATGAAGACATGACTCAAGAAAGACAGGTAAGCCCCAGATGAAGACATGTCTCAAGAAAGACAGGTAAGCCCCAGATGAAGACATGACTCAAGAAAGACAGGTAAGCCCCAGATGAAGACATGTCTCAAGAAAGATAGGTAAGCCCCAGATGAAGACATGACTCAAGAAAGACAGGTAAGCCCCAGATGAAGACATGACTAAAAAAAAGACAGGTAAGCCCCTGATGAAGACATGACTCAAGAAAGCAGGTAAGCCCCAGATGAAGACATGACTCAAGAAAGATAGGTAAGCCCCAGATGAAGACATGACTCTGTCCTTGAGAAATGCAAGGATGTAAGGCTATTAACAACAAGTAGAACACTAACAATCCCTAGAAACAAATGCAAGACATTGAGTGGCGAGTGAATGTGCAAGAGAGAGAGAAGAGGGAAAGCAAGAGAGAGGAGGACAAGCAAGAGAGAAGAGGGCAAGCAAGAGAGAAGAGGGCAAGCAAGAGAGAAGAGGGCAAGCAAGAGAGAAGAGGGCAAGCAAGAGAGAAGAGGGAAAGCAAGAGAGAAGAGGGAAAGCAAGAGAGAAGAGGGCAAGCAAGAGAGAAGAGGGCAAGTAAGAGAGAAGAGGACAAGTGAGAGAGAAGAGGGAAAGCGAGAGAGAAGAGGGAAAGCGAGAGAGAAGAGGGCAAGCAAGAGAGAAGAGGGCAAGCAAGAGAGAAGAGGGAAAACAAGAGAGAAGAGGGCAAGTAAGAGAGAAGAGGGCAAGAGAGAGAGAAGAGGGAAAGCGAGAGAGAAGAGGGAAAGCAAGAGAGAAGAGGGCAAGCGAGAGAGAAGAGGGTAAGCGAGAGAGAAGAGGGCAAGCGAGAGAGAAGAGGGCAAGTGAGAGAGAAGAGGGTGAGAGAGAAATATATATTAGCCTGATATTTTAGTCCTGATGTCCAATTGGACAAAACTTGAAATCCTAGCATTGTTAGCTTGCATTGCTCTACCCATTGCCCAAGCCCTAGCATAGCTGAAGGCCTAATACAGTACCGGATCTGTACATATTGATGCCATCATGATATTGTAATGGTTGGATTGTGATATGGAAAAGTAGCAAGAATTGTAATATTCCTTACAGTGCAAAGTTGAACAACCTGATACCTTACAACATAATGGGATGACAAATTCTGTAACGGAAATGTATGCATGTGTGGAACTAGAGGTCAGGCCCAAAATGCCCTATTTAAAAAAAAAAAAAGTTCTAATTGCATAACTTCCCCCCCCCCCCTTACCTCTTTGCAGGTAATTTTAGTACCATATTGTTCCTTATTCTGTGTGCTATCAAATGATATGTTGAATGTCTCTATAAGCATATTTTCTCAGAGGGGCATGCATCAACATCATGGCCATTAAAAAAAATCTGCATGCGCGAAGCTCCACATCATGTAAAAAGACCGTGTTCAAATACGGCACCTTATAACTATTCAACACCTCTACGCCTCGTGAATCGGATGCAGTTATAGCATAGCTAGGGGCTTTGGGAACTCACACATCAATTTCGGTGTTTTGTTATCCATGCAGGCATGAGTTACGACTGTGGAGCTTCACACATACAGATTTGTTTTAGTGACCTTGATGTTGGTGCATGTATCTTCTAAGAGAAGAGGGCAAGCACCCTGAGCATCCATGGAAGTGTTTTAGAGTCCTCACCCCATAGACTATAGCAAAGATTGGTGTGGAGTGCTTCCCCTTCCTCAGGAAATTGGAGTGTGGAAGGGGACAAGAATACCCGCAGGAAAGGAAACAGGAACAGTGAGGGAAGATAGGAGCAATAACATTCCACCATTTGTGCTACCACTGAAGTATATGATTGACAACGTCACATGGTCACAAGGCAGGATCACACAATTGGGCGGCATAATTATGTTTAAATACAAATACTTGATACCGGAAGTTCTAGGACGATGCTTGTTAGCTGATGGGAGGTACATCAAGACAATGTAAACCACACTGGTATGAATGCTGGTCCCTGGATAGGTACTTACTATACTATGTACTGTTTATCCTAGATTACAACGCGCATATTATATTAACTTCATGAGCTGCCTAGCTGAACGTATAATTTGAGGGCACTCTCTAATTGAGGGTGGACTCTATTATCATGCATGCATATAATATATCACCAGATCATGGTGAGGTAAACGATACCTTTGTTTATGCGACTATTTGTTGTCTACTATTGTATCCAGGGTCAGCTTCAGTCTCCCGATGTCTTCATTGTGCAGTTTGGCTGTCTCACCGGAGGTAATTTACTTGCTGCCACCAGCTCAGACTTGCAGTGGATGTGCTCTTCTGAGCTATTCTTTGTACAGATTCACTAAATATGATTGAATATCATTTATAATACTGGACTCGTATTCACTCCTGACCATGTGCGCTGCAATGCAATTATAGGTGGACAGGCACGTTCTAATTGTGGGAGGGCACTACTTCACTGGATGTTAGAAAATAATGTGTCTAAAAAGGGTGCGGTCTAAATGAGGCTATACGGTGTAAGTCTCACACTTTCTATAGATTAACGCTTCCTACAGAATGAGCTATGAAATTCTCGGATCCATAAAATGATTGCTATTATACAGATTGGCAAGCGTTCTATAAAATGTACGCCAGTATTAACCACTGCTCTTTCTAAAGAATGGCCTACAAGTTATGCTACTTGTACAATACCTCGTGTCCTTTTGTGGCAGTTTTGGGCTATTTCTAGGGCTAGGCATGAGGTGTTGGTAAAAGTAACACAATAACAAGCCCTAGGCCACCCAAGGCTATGTTGTACTCTTACTTTCATAACACCACCTGCCCTAGCCTAAACTGCCACATGTAAACCTTCTACAGAACAACGCGCCATTCACCAGAATGCATGGATCAAAAGATTGTGCAGTGTGTTCTATAGACTGTGTCACTATAGAAAGTGCACAACATATACATGGAATGGTTACCAGGTACTAGATAACCATTCCAATTAATGCACATCTGTAATGTGTTTGCACACACACTTGACATTCAAAGTCACATGCTTCTTTCAAGTTAATTGCACTCCTAAACGTACCAAGGCTAGAAATTAACATGAACATTTCCCAGATGACACGGATCAGTGGTATGACTTCACGCTGAAATATGGACATTTTCACAATGCCACATTTCCATACATTAAACATCACCGGCACTGTAATTGTGACATTGATTGATATTGTGTAGCTCGACAAACCTTTTCTAAAATAGCCACCGCATACCTCAGCCACTGTATACCTCAGCTACTATATACCTCAGCTACTATATACCTCAGCTACTATATACCTCAGCTACTGTATACCTCAGCTACTATATACCTCAGCCACTGCATACCTCAGCTACTATATACCTCAGCCACTGCATACCTCAGCTACTATATACCTCAGCTACTATATACCTCAGCTACTATATACCTCAGCTACTATATACCTCAGCCACTGCATACCTCAGCTACTATATACCTCAGCTACTATATACCTCAGCCACTGTATACCTCAGCTACTATATACCTCAGCTACTATATAC
>CBDHDV010000029.1:0-37619 GCA_965261175.1 Rubritalea sp.
CGATTTCTTGCCAGGTACTTTCTTGTGCAGTGATGCTGAAGCCTGACAGTCTGGAAATCTCTCCTGTGTATTTGACAGTTTGGACGTATCTTGGATGCACTGCATTAACAGAACTGGATTTAAAAAAAAGTTTCTTATTAAAAATTACCAATCCTTCCTGCTAGGTAGAGCAATGTCTACGGTAAGGGAGTGTTATCCTCTGGACATTTCCAGGGCAGTCAGGATGTTTGTGGCCTTTTCATCTCAACACGGTTCTGCTATCTTGGATGCTGCTATGCTGAGAGACATGCTACCAGTTAACAGGATGAGAGGGAGATCTGCTTGGTTGATCTCGTCCTGGTGGAGAAGGATTGCAGTCTCTCTGCTCGGTCTTTCATCCAGGTTGTTCCTCTGCTCTGGGTTCCTTTCTTTTCCTGATGACATCTATTCTTGCCGTATCTTCATGGACTTTGAGAGATTTTTTAATGAACTTTCTTATACTTTGTACTTTTCTGGTTTTTGTTCTTTTTGTTTTGTTTTGTAATCCATTGGGACAATCGCATATTTTCATAAAATTCTACTGGTGATTCCTGCATATCAGCTGAAATACTATATTTTAAAAAAAAATTGGAAAAAAAAAGCTATATCAACCAGTCCTGTTTGCAATCTATAGGTGAAGCCATTTTTTCAGGCATACCTGTGCACACTGAGTATTACTTAATCCACTGATGCCATGTCTTATCCTCACATTCAGGTAAATATATATATATATTTGTATCAGTATCCTATATTAGTGTCCAAGCATGAATTGCCTCTTGCAATAGAATTTTTGTACCATATCAAAAGAAAATAGTTGTTCATTTTTTAGGTGGGGTGCTCCAGAGAGACTTCTCTCTGATCAGGGATGTTTCCCTTGTTAGAATTCCACTTTAATGTGATATATCAAAATGCCAGACTTTATATTTACGTAATTACAATATTGTATCATACATTATGTAAAATATTTTTATTACTTTTAACCGATGACACCGCGAATTTATTTGTTTGAGTTGATGAGACTGATGTGGTGAGGAGAGAGATGAGATGAGGAGAGAGATGACGAGAGGATTAAGTTTTTTGCAACAATTACATTTAATAACTCCAACTTTTGTCAATCAAAAATTTGCAAACCTTTGATATCAATGGAATGCACTCCCTATTGATAGACCTCCCTTGTAAGGGAATGTGGGGTTTCAACTGCTTAGATCCCTCAAATGGGTAACAAATACTGCCACTAGAGTAATGTTCTTCCCGTTTAGCGCCCCTTTACTTATTCCAGAGTAATTTAGGAAGATCACAAAGCCAAGGATCACATAGGCATCTCAGAACAAGACTGATCCTAAAATGGGCCATCAGAGTTTAAATATCTTGATGGTCCTAACAATACAGGAAGCAGGATATCCTGCCTCGCTACAATACCTACACAGAACTTAAATGTACATATAACAGGTAGGTCCACATAAGCTAACATAAATACAAGGTGTCAATGAACTTCGGACCTACATGGGCATGCCAGCAATTAGTGCCTGCTTATGCTTAACTATCTAATGAGTCAGTCCGAGGCCTGTCATGGCAATTGTCGAGGAGGTACCCTCGACATCTCCCCTTCCGTTGAACACCCCATGAGAGTCCATTGAGTTCTGAATCTTTACTTTGTTGATGTCCTCGGCATTCCTTGTTCTTTGATGTCGTTGATGGTGTACCTGTCTCTCCGAGTAGGCTGTCATCATCCTCGGCCCAACTCTGCCGCGATAAACCATCTGCGTTCTGATGATGACTTCCTGGACGGTCCTTTATGGCATACTGGTATGCCTGTAAGGCCAATGCCCATGTCACAAGACGACCGTTAAGTTTGTGAGAGTCTCTGAGAGCCGTTAACGCCCGGTGGTCTGTGATGACCGTGAATTCCTGCCCCAGTAGGTGGATGGCATAGTGGTCCACTGCTTTGACAACCGCAAGATATTCTAGCTCACTTGCAATGTAGTTTTTCTCGGCAGCTGTTAAGCGCTTGGAAAAATAGACGACTGGGAGTTCTTCTCCTTTCCTTTCCACTGATAGGACTGCTCCAAGTCCCAGCATTGACGCATCTGTGTGCAGGATGAGCTTGTCTCCAGACCTGGGTAGTGTGAGTGTATGCTCGTCACATAACACATGAATAGGATGGTTAAACGATGTACATTGTCTAACATACTATTCTAAGACACAGGGAGGACCCTTTTTCAAAGCGTCGAACAGGGGCCCTGCCCACCTAGCAAAATCAGGGATGAACCTCCGGTAATATCCGGCGGTTCCCAGGTAAGCTCTCAACCGCTTTTGTTTCTTAGGCTTGTGATAGTCACTCAACGCCTTCACTCGTCCCTCGGGAATGCTAACCAACCCATTTCCAATCTCGTGTCCCAGGTACTCTAAGGATCTAGCACTCCAAACACATTTATTGGGCTTAGCTGTTAACCCGGCTTCTCTCTCAAGGCCTCTAACACACCTCTGATGTGTTCCAGATGTTCCATCCAAGTAGATGAATAGATTAAAACATCGTCAATGTAAATTGAGCTGAATTCTAATTGTTGGGAAAGGGTGTTTTGCATACACCTTTGGAAGGTAGCCGGGGCATTCATAAGTCCAAATGGCATTCTAGTGAATGCGAATTTTCCCCATGGGGAACAAAATGCTGTCATGTCCTGGCTATCCCTAACCAGGGGAACCTGATAGAACCCATTGTTCATGTCTACTTTTGTCGGCCATGTTGCTCCTGCGACGTTATCTAAGAGATCATGAATCATGGGCATCTGAAATGGATCTGGCTGGGTTATGCTATTTAATCTCCTATAGTCAATACATAATCTGATGGCATTTGTCCCTCTTTTGCGGAGAGGCACCATGGGTGAAGACCATGCACTTTTACTGGGTACAAGGATACCTTCCCTTACTAACTGTTGGATTTCCTCCTTTACGTCTTGCCTCCAACCCGGCGCTATCCTATAAGGAACAGAGCGCACAGGTGGGGAGCCATCAGTGAGGATAACATGGGCTTCTCCCTTTACCGAACCCAATTCAATTGTGACTACATCACTGAACTCGTCAAGGATGGCTTGTAGCTGTGCCTTCTGCGCTATTGACAAAAGAGGGTCACTCATCTTGACCTTACCAATGGGCTCAGTTGTTCTCTCACTCTCCTCTGAGACCACCACCCAAAACAGGTATGCTACAGGAGTCTTCCATTCCTTAAGCCTATTGATGTGAACAGTTGTGTTCTTGGACTTCTTCCCAGGTACAGCTATCTTGTAATTGCAACCAGAAGTTTTAGCTATAACTTCATATGGTCCTTCCCAAATAGAGTGCAACTTCCCCATCAGGCCTGGGTTGTGACACAAAACCATGTCACCTCACTCAAAACTCCTAGGCTTAGTACTCATATCGTAGGCAGCCTTGGATTTCAACTTGTAAGCCTCCTCATTGGCTTGGGCCACTTTGTGTAACTTAGCGAGGGTTTCTCTGAGCTCAGTTACCCACTGGGACGAGGTAGCATAACATAGGTCACCCTTTACCCATCCCAATTTCATAGCTTCGAGGGGGTCACGCATGCTCCGCCCGTGGACTAGCTCGTATGGGGAAAAACCTGAAGCTGCATGGGGCATAGCCCTGCAAACTAAGAGGCAATACTTCAGCAACTTGTCCCAAGTTTCTGAGCTATCATCAAACTTCCTTAACATGCCTTTCAACGTGGCATGCCATCTCTCTAATGCCCCGTTTGTCTGGGGATGGTAAGCCGTTGTTTTCAGCTTCTTAATGTTTAACAGCTCGCATGTTTTGTTAACGACCCTTCCCATCAACAGAGAGCCCTGGTCTGATAACAGTTCGTTGGGAATACCAGTATGTTGAATTACCTCCATTAGCCCTTCTGCTACAGATAGAGCGTCGATTTTCTTTAGGGCAACAGCATAAGGGTATCTCGTTCCGAGGCACATAACAGTTGAGATGTAACGGTAACCTTTTACAGTTCTATTTAGAGGACCCACTAAATCCCAAGCCATTCTTTGGTAAGGTACTGATATAGTGGGTGTTTGCACCATTGGTACTTTTGGTTTCAGCAGCCTTCCTGCCTTCTGACACTCGGCACATGTACGACGATAAGCCCTTATGTCCTTCCTAATCCCAGGCCATGTAAAATGTTGAGACAAACTGTCAGCCATTTTGTTGTGGGAAAAATGACCACCTATCAGCCCTCTGTGGCCTACATCCAACACCTCCCTTCTCCTGCAAAAAGGAACAACTACCCTAGTCCATTCTCTCCCAGGCTCTGCTAGTTTAATGTGTGTCAACACACCTTCTTCATAAAGATACCCGTCCCTACAACTCTCAGCATTCTTCCTCACTTCCAACAAGCTATCATCGGCCTTCTGCTGTGCTATCATCATATTCACTTTCTCCTTCCCCTTACCAAGGGTAAGTAATGGGTGGTCATTACTATATTCTCCCTCTAACCCCCCTGAAAGTCTACCTTCCTCTTCTAAGGCTGAATCATCATCTTCCTCTCCCTCGCCGCTTGCGCTATCTTCTGCGCTTGTCATTTCCTCCCCAGGAGTACAAGTACTGGGACTTGCCTCCTCAGGTAAGTCAGCTAATTCTACCTCTACATCAGGCAACTGGGTGTCGGCCACCACTGGGCCAGGTTTGGGCCTCTCTGATTCCTTTCTCTTAGGCTTGGGTAGTTCTATTGGCTTAGCCTCGGCCCCATTCCTCTGATGGGCAAATGCGTTCGCAATTTCCCCCTCCGCCAGCACTTGGCTCTGGACCCTTGTAATGGCCGCTAGAGGGGTATGTAAAGGACCAGCTTGTGGCCTAGCTGTGGGGTTTCTACAAATCCAGCTCCTAACGCAAGGGTGGTCCCTGCATAACAAAATATAAGGAGCATCCTCTGCTATAACAAAAACAACCATTGACTTGGTAATGCAATCTCCTTGCAATTCGACCTTGGCCCTTTTGAGAAGGTCATGTCTCTGTTGGCAAGCATAGCCTTTTCTTTTTCCCCGTATACTGATGGGTTTGGATTAAGCTAGCTGGGACTGTTGTACGGTTAGCCCCAGTATCAATAAGGCATTTGCAAGGTATCCCATTAATGTTACCTACACGAACAAGCTCAGCTAACTCCTCTAGTTCGAGATCAGAGTATATCATTCTCAGCTTTGCCTCTGGGCATTCCTTCTTTATATGACCTATATTACCACAACCAAAACACTTGATAGATTTGTTAAAAGGTATGCGAGCACCCTGGTCACCTGACCAGACACCCCTTTGGCAACCTCACAGACTCAGCCCAGCAGGCCTGCCCGCACCCTTACTTTTATCTGGGTACCCACCTGCTCTTTCTGAAGATGTCTGGTCCTGATGTCTGCTCCACTGATGTCTTCTGGGATGGGCAGTGCTGTTTGCTGAAGTCCTGTGCATACTGGCACGCTCCATCGGAGATCTCGATTCCCAAGCAGCCTCCATCTCGTTGACCATCTGGTGAATGCTGGAATACTCCTTCCCGCGTAGAGAGTGACAAACTTCTGAAGATTAATATAGTGTCAAAACTCCGTTAAACATTTCCATGATGTGGTCCTTCACTTTCATGGCTAGTCTGTTTATTCCTCTTATGATTGGGGAAAGGTGAGCCCTAGGCGACTGCTGTTCCGTAGGCAGGTTCCTCCACACAGCCTGTCTTGCCTTAGCTTCGGTGCATCCCAGTCGTTCCAAGAACTGCCGTTCGAAATCCTGGCACGGGATCGTTGCATCCAGCTCTTGATAGGCCTCCAATGATCTTCCGGTGACGGACTTCCGGAGAATGGTTGTCCAATCGTCTGCTGGAAGATTACCCTCTGTCATGGATAATTCGAAATTCAATAAGTAAGCCTACGGGTCTGTGGAGTTGTCTAACTTCTGCAAGGACTGTAGGACGGTTGCTTGTTTCTTGTTGAGGTCCCTGCTTAGAGATTCCGTTTCCCTTTGCTGTCTGCTTCTAGCTTGATTAGTCTGGCCTGACGATCTTTCTTTTCGACCTCCCACTTCTTCATCCGTGCTCTTTTGAAAGCTCAGCGGTCATTCTCAGCCTTTAGACGATCTTTTTCTGCCTGTACGCGTTCTCTTTCGCTCTCAGTTCGATCCTGTTCTCTCATCTGTGCCCGGGTCTGGCTGGTGATGAGAGCTGTCAACGCTTGTTGTAGCAGTGTTAGGGGGTCTGCTGGAGACTGTTCTGCGTCAGGGGCTGGTGAATTAATGGCTGGAGATCTGAAGGCGAATGGTTTGTCGTTATCCTGCGTAGGTAGGCCCTTGTCTACGTGATTCCTTGTCCTAGGGACGTTTGCCATGACAAGTTATAGCGGTTGGTGATGGCTGGTTGTTTTTTCTGCTTCAAACACCGCTGCCACCATATGTTGGGGTTCAACTGCTTAGATCCCTCAACTTGGTAACAAATACTGCCACCAGAGTAATGTTCTTGCAGTTTAGCGCCCCCTTACTTATTCCAGAGTAATTTAGGAAGATCACATAGCCAAGGATCACATGGGCATCTCAGAACAAGACTAATCCTAAAATGGGCCATCAGAGTTTAAATACCCTGATGGTCTTCACAATACAGGAAGCAGGATATCCTGCCTCGCTACAATACCTAAACAGAACTTAAATGTACACATAACAGGTTGGTCCACATAAGCTAACATAAATACAAGGTGTCAATGAACTTCGGACCTACATGGCCATGCCAGCAATTAGTGCTTGCTTATGCTTAACTATCTAATGAGTCAGTCCGAGGCCTGTCATGGCCATTGTCGAGGAGGTACCCTCGACAGGGAAGTTGAATTTCTTTCAGATTGTTGCGGGTAACAAATGATCTTACTATGCTGGTCTCCTGACATACAGCTGTGATTAACATTTGTATGATGTTAATTGTGTGGATTTGAACATGTATCCGGATGTGGGACTTGACAACTTAATTGGCATAGAGTTGATTTTCCCAGCGTGTAATGTCCTACCATGGAGTGACCAATAATTTTTACTAGGTCCCTAATTTATTGGGGGCGGGGGGGAGGGGGGGGGGGGGTTAGTCCAGATCAATGAAGTCTGTCTGAAGTTTGACATCAGACGATAAGTTACCATGTTGTACCTTACCCAAACCGAAGGCCTAGTTGGGAGAACCTACCAAACTCTGAAAGTTTGTCTTTCCAAACTTGTCAATGATCACCAGATCATTTGGGATATTTACTTTGAGGACTATATTCTCCATTTGGACACAAAAGCTGGCCTCAACCAAATACACATCCTTGTTCTTGATGTTTGGATTGAACCCAGGAACTCCAATGCTGGTAATGAGGTACATAATAATTTTTTTTAATCTCTTTTGGGCCGACAAGCAAATCAAATTCTTATATTCCCGAGCATAGCAAACACCAAGAACGTAACTTGACAACCTTTTCTAAAAACCTAAGCTCTAATTTGCACGTAGAAATCCAACTAAATCTATTCAATGATGAGACTGTCTAACCATACACTCCAACAAAAATACAGCATCGGTTGTAATGGCAGGATTTATTGCAGCAAACCGCTCACACAACTACCGCTGCATTAGCTATTCCGTTACAAGACAAAACACCTGCACCAACCTGTGGAACAAAGAAGAAAGCTGATGTAGAAGATTCTTTTGTGTCAAAGATGTCAACAAAATCACGATGGATGTATATCCCCATCACCTAGCGAGTCATAAGTAACCATGAAGTTATCTGATTGAAAAGTTCCATGAAAAAAATAGAGATAGCTGAGTGATGAAAGCTTGAACTATGCACTGCCAATTGTGGCCTACAATTTTCTAAGATTAGTGTCATCTAACCAAACTGTGTCTTCCATCCTTAGGGATGTCATTTGGTGGGGAAACCTGAGGGATGTTTCACACAAATTCTTAACATGTCAAGTAATCACTGGGCCGGAGACAGCAATATAAACTGCATGAAAGACACTGTGGTATTGTATTATTCCCTATTCAACTCCCCTCCAAATGTAAAAAAAAATTTTTTTAACACAGCTGTTTTGGTTGACTGAGATACTAAACTAAAATTCCATAGGATAGATCTCCTAAAACAGGCCTGTGGCTCGGATTGCGACCTGGTGGCTAACATGGTTGTCACTTTATTGTTTTATACCTCACACCACAGCAGTGCCTCTGGTCAAGGATGTTGTGAGTAAGAATGTAAAGACTTGTTTTGAAGAAGGTCAGTTTACACCATCTTCCTCGACAATGTCAATGTCACAGTGAATGCATGGTCTACAACAACGATATTCCCAAATACGTTACGATTCAAAGAGGCTTATGGTTGATTATGAATGATGTTTATACTGCGGGAGAGAGAAACCGCACTAAAAAGTGACGGAAAAAATCAATAATTTTGTGTAAAACCGAAAATGAATAATGATATGTCCTCACCAAGCCTCTTCCAACAAGATTCCTGAATTTTGTGTTGTCATCTGCATTCAACATCAATATACCCAATATCCTCACACTCGTATTCCACGTGGTTCCAAAACAATAATACACCCTTTTGTGTAAACCCAATTAAATGGTATACTTAACAAAAAAATTATAAATAATGCTTTCCTCTGCATTTCGAAAGAAAGTGAGATGGGAATTAATTACTTTGTGCATCAAGTGTTGACAATTCAGACTGGTCTCCAGCATTAGATATAAGGTAGGTGTGATGGGATGGGATATACATTTTCTGTCTGTGAGTAACAATTTTTTAATGGAGATCATTAATTCAGAATGTTATGGAAATTATTATGTTGTCCGCAAGAGGTGTGCAAAATTTCATAGTTCCGAATATTAACATATCATCAATTAATATGGGTTTATTTCAAACATGTAAAACTTATAAACTGAATTTGGAACATTCTGAATGCTGCTCATATATATAAATATATATATATACATATTTACTGCCATTATTTCTGTTCATGTAGGTTAAATTCAGACAATCCCATAGAACAACCGGAAATAAGAGACATTCTGAAATGAATATGTGTGTGTCCTAAATGGAAATGGAAGATTATTCCCACACACACAAAAATGAGATGTTTACACCGTTATTCTACAATATTCTACACATTAATTTTCTGGACAAACTTTCAGCAAAATTTATAAAGTTAAAGGCATTTAACATAACTGAAATGTTTGAATATTATCGTGAATTTGTTGAAGTGTATGCCATCTAGGTGGAATGAAGTTAGCAAACATTTGATTTAAATGGGTTTATTGCTTTGTGCTAATTCCTTGACCATTCCTAGAGCATAGTACATCTGTCCAACACATGGTAATGCCATGTCACTAGCATTCATTCCCTTCGCTACCTTCATTGGGGTGTTTTTTAATGGACAGGTGTAGCAATTACCTCTGACTTTCATGGCAGCATCTTGACCATGATTTCTCAATGCCAGGAAATCATGTAGTTCTCTAATACCAGGTAGGTTGCTAAACTTGTTTGCAACCGTTTTCCTCCAGGCCCCACACAAGGCTACCTTTATCAAAAACTAGTGTAGCATGCTTTTCCATCACAGCAATCAACTCACTTTCCTTACACATCAGAAGAATAAAAATCTCTTGCAGTTATGGAAAACAATTGGCCAGGAGCAAACTTTGTGTGCCCTGATATCATAAACGAAATACAAAGAGTGTCCATAATTCTTTGTTGTACAATTGCGTTAAATCTACTTTCGATGGGTCGGATTTCTTGAACAAAGATTGGTGGTCATTCACAACATCTGACAACAGCGTATAATCAACTTGTACATTTACACAACAAATCAGGTATTTAAAAAATATGGCATTTGCAGTGTGGCCACATCTCAAATTTAAAAATCAGGATTGACTATTATTAGGTCTTAAAAGAAATTGTACTATCAGCATTATTTCAGCCCTCAACTGCATACTCCATCCCAACCCAAAGTATCTCTGTAATCATGTCAATTACCAGATCATTGTTCATGAGACTTAGCATTCAGACAATCAGAGTGTCTTTCGTCTGCTCTAGACAGATCTGGACATAAACCCTCAAACGTTGTGGGTTCTGACACATTCAAGTAGGAATCTATTTCTCTAACGAGGTGTTCAAAATAGGGATTCTAGACAAATGATCCTCCATATTCCACTGAATCATTATGTTACACATGACTACATCCAGAGGTGTTCTTGTTTCCAGGATGTTGGATGTTGGCCAACTCTTCCACACCCTAATGCAGGTCAGACCAGAAGGTGTTACTCATTGAAATGGAAAACTAGCAAATGTGTGTGCGGTTTTTGCGGGAGTACATTGATGGAAAGGATGGTGACAGCAGCGATGATCCAGATAATACTTTCCCTTTGTATCTTCAACTGGAATCATATACTAACCTTTAGATATCTTTCGGCACATTCCGAGATAATATTAATATCTGCTGATGATCATGGTTGCTTGTTACTGAATCCGCGTGTTCCAGTGCAAGTCTCTCTTTCAGAAATTAACTTTCTTTTTCTCCATTTCCCTTTTGCCCCATATGATTGGAGAGCATATTTCCGTAATGTTATTCTCTCACATCCCTTTCCCACTCATATTTATTTTTATTTACAAGCCCTGTATGGAATTTGTTAACTTCAGTTTGCTTTTAAATAATATATAATTCATAACCTGAATATGACGAAGTAAATAAAACAATGAGAAGGTGATCTTGGTTTGTTGAATATAATGACCTGTCTGTAATTATAAGATGTAGATTAGGTTGGTTATAAATAAATAATTTGATTTCCTCTTATCGAAGTGGCTAGAGCCTAATTGAGCAGTAAGGGATTCTATTTTGATCTGCATTACTGGCCTGGAAAGCACATAGTTCTCTGTGCATTCAGCTTATCGAGCTGTCTTATAGATGTGGATGTTTGACTTTGCTTCCTCATACTCTTTTATACTATTTCGGCTCTTGCAGATCCCTGACAGATTACCACAATCCATGGCTCCACCTTGACCGATCACTTCATTTCTGAGCCAAATGCAAGAATTGTTTGCACCAGCCACTCCAAGTTTACTCAAGACCAATGTACTCGGAGATGCTCCGTGTGTCAAGTTTACCATTGTAGGAATGAGAATAATGCTTGCTTGGTAAAGGTCACAAGTGATATCTAGAGCTGGAAAGAGGACACCAGTAACATCAGTTGCATTTTCATAGCTAAGGTTAAATCCGGAGATGTTCAATTTTCTCATCAAATTGTGAACCTGAAGAAAAATGTGAACATCATGCCATAAAACAAAGCCAGATAAATAGTTAGTTATGCCTAATTATTTTGGACACATAACTGTAGGATAGCTTAGTCACAATTGGTGGAATAATTTTGTGGCTGCTTTGTGCTTACGGAATTTTGGAACAGAAGAACCAACTCTGTGTTGACTTGAACCAACAACTGGTCACTGCCATCTCCAACAACTTGGTGAGTTTCTCTCCGATGCAGAGGTGCAGCTGTTACGAGTATCAGCAGAGAAGCCGCTATAACGACAGAACCGAATGTATTTCTTGGAGTTTCCATAGTTGAATGTGTGTCTTGTAAATTTGGTCGCTCTTTAGCCACGAAGGAACAGAATATTTTTCTTTGCGAGCTTTTTTTTTTTTTTTTTTAATTGGATCTTTTTTGTTTCGTGTTTGCTTTCTGGCATCTTGATGTGCTACTGCTCTTTTTTATAATCACAGGTGGTAGAGGTCAAGGGGACTCCGACAATAAATATTTGCGGAGGAAAACGGTATCAACGGCTCTAGCCGGGTGTCAAAACTAGTTATCTTACGTATCTTCCTAGAGGAAGTAAAGATATTAATTCTTGGTTGGCTGCGCTAGAATAGTCCAGGTTTACTGCTAATATCTTGGTTGATTCCGGTGAAACAGTCTCAGGTTATCCCCAGTCTGATTTTGTCCCATTCCTAACGTCCCTTGAGACAACAGTCTGGGCTAAACTGGGACTGCGTAGATTCAGTCACAAAATGTCCTCAGAGTCAGTTTGTATCTTTGCCTAACCAATTTACCTATTCCTTAACTATTTTACTGATTTTAATTTGCCTTGGATATATTGCTACAACATGATATTGATTGTCCGCAATATCTTTTTGTTCATTTGTCTTGTTTGCAGTTTATGCCTTGCCATTCCGTGTATATGTATCTCAGAATGTTTCCAATCTCAGTTAGTACTCGGGGATTGTCTGAATTTGAACTACATGAACACAATTAATGCATATAACATAGTAACAGGCATTCCATTATCTGCTGGAAGCTAGTAATTTCGCCAGATCTCAGTACTGCAGTCTACCTGGTTGTGGCCTACATTGGTACAGTCCTGTTATGTTCATTTTTGTTAGGTCAATCCAATATAGCTGCGTGTTTTTAAACAAAACATTTGTGTTCTCGAAACATACATATTTACACATGGAACATGGCCTGTGAAATTGGTAACTGTATGACACTGCTTTGAATGCTAGTCTCTGATGTCTAACAAGTCATATGCTGTTTTGTTCTAATCCCAGATTTTGTTTGTTTTGTTGGATTGTGCAGACTGTCTGGAGCAGATACGAGCCCTGCAGACTCAGAACATGACCAGTCCTCAACCGCCAGTCTCTGCTGCAACCTCTCTTCACAGTTGGCGTTCTCTGCAAGTTCTTTGACTTTGATACCACAATGACATGTCAATCTGGGGTAAATCCCTATAATTACCAGGTTAATTACTTGAAATTTACAGTTAAACCCACTTTTGTATGTGTCATTTAAAAGGCATTAAAAATATGTTACTGGTTTTGCCAACTTCTCTCCAAATATCTCTTACATAATGTCCAGTAATGTCTGGTTAATCCTGGAATCGTCGAGGAATACCCAAAGTGCAGACGTTCCCGCCTGCATGCACTAGCTAGGGTTAGGGTTAGGGCTAGAGTTGGAGCTATGAGGCTAGAGTTGGTTGGGGCTTAATGCTAGGGGTAGGAATAGGGCTATTGGGCTAAGGCTATGGTTCGGACTATAATGCTAAGGCTAGGTTTGGGCAAATGCTTGATCCAGGGATCGTCCGTCACTAGAGATGCCATGCTAGATTCTTCAGTGAGGCATGCATCCTGCACTGTTTATTAGAGACTACATGTTAGAGTCTCCAGTGGGGCATCCATCCTGTACAGTTTATTAGAGACTCCATGCTAGAGTATCCTTATATCCTTGAAATCAAATACTGGGGTCGATTTCCATCGTCTATTCTCTAATGGTAGGAGAGGAAATGACTTAGGATGTAGTGTAGTTTCTAGGATGCCAGCCTCTCTAAGGGCATGTTTCTCCTCTCTTATCTGGTCCTTTCAGACAAGGGCCAGTCATATGTATTGAGGCCTTAACCTCTTCACCGTCATTAGCGCATAGAAGCGCGAGATTGATGACCGTCGCGGAAATAATTCTTAAAAATCAACCGTTGATTCTATACATTCAAAACCAAGCGTATACATGCGCAAAGACAGTTCTATTTCCCCCAAAAATTCAAATACGTGGCTCCTAGGTAACTATGACGTCAAACAATTTTGAATTCAAGCAAAAATGGCTGAAAGAATAGATCGTGCTCGAGTGTTAGAGCTCCTATTTGATGACGGTTTAGACCTCTCCGACTGTGACAGCGATGAAGATGATGAAGATCAAGTATCTTCCTACCTTGGGGATGAGCTATTTGACCCTGAGGAATTGGCAGCTTTGTCCAGAGCTGTTAGTTCAACTCAGGATGTTGGACGCTCTGTTGGAAATGGAGATTTTGTGACTCCTGATGAGGAGAATGAGTATGAGAAGGATGAGTTGCTTGGTAAGTATGATTAGATATCTATAGAATGGAATATAAAATTTTAGCTAAAATTTTAGCTAGCAAACTTGACTATATAGTGAGACATAATAAGCCAGAATGTATATTATAATTATATCACCAGGGTGAAGTTCATAATAATATTCTTTTCAATAGGTTTCGCCACAGATATTGAATCTGCTGAACCTCTGAGTGAGGTGTGTAGTGTGGACCGTCAGAGACATGAGACCTTTTGTCACCTTTTGTCACGGTTCTCATTGTGGTGTTAGCCTTTGTGCTGTGCGTGGGAAGGCATGCTTCAGGGAATTCCACACTCTCTGACTACTCGAAATAGCTTCGTTTTCTCTTCAAGATTTTCTTTGTATTTCTTTTGTAGTATGTACTTTTGTTAGGCATATACATGTAGACTTATTTTCTTTATTATTATGTGCATTTCTGCATGCAGACTCATGTGCAGTACACGTATGTTTTGTTGATGAGTCTTTGCTCTATCTGCAACATCTTGAACTTCATTATTTTTTTATATCAAACAATACAGCCAGACCTCGTGGTGCTTGATGGACAACAGTCAATACTGTTATAGACTGGCAAACATGGCTGGTTACTATATCCTGCAAAATAGAAAAATTAGGGCATTCAATATTCATAAATTATGCCAAAAAATGAACATTTTTCATATTAAATGCTGGTTGCAGGTTGATAAGCAACTTTATTTTAGTATTTGATCTGAACAACCATAAAATATACTTGTAATAGTCTATAAACGCCGAGAAAAAAAGTATTCTAATTAAAAAAAGGCTTGTGGTTTGGTTGTTAGGCAACATATTTATCGCCAAATTGATCAGCAACTCTTTGGCAATCATGTGATATGTGGTTGCCGGGGACTTTTCTGAACCAATCATCAGATACAAAAATTAAAGTAAAAATAGGTCAAAATCTCAAAATTAAGTTGACGGTGAAAGGGTTAAAGTTAGAGCATAACTGGTGCTGATTCCATGCTCGACAATGGTAACAAGACTTGATGAGATTGTGAGAACTTGTAGAAAACTGTGTAGGAGAGCCTGCAGTTACTATGCTTTCTGCTCGATCAGTGTAGATGAGAGAGAGGTCAGGTTGTTAGGATGTTTTTCCTGTTCTTCCTCTGTTGCAACAACACTTCTCATGAATTGGTTGTCGATCATCTGCCAAAGCATCAACATGTAAATGTGTAGAGTTCTAGAATGTTGGTTCTCCCCGGAATAACGATCTGGTAGAAGTGTTGGGAGGCCTTTTGTGTAACTTCATATGAACATTCCCAGCTGTCCCCCGTTGCCCCATGAGCTGAGTCACATGGATCAAGACCATGGATCCTGGTGGGTACTTCTTGCAAGATGTTGTCTTTTCATAAGACTTCTTCACGGCTGCCTTGGCTGCCTGCTCTCGTTGGCCAACAATGTATGCCATGCTTTCCATTCTGTGCTTAAGACTCTTGATTCAGTCTACCACAGTGGTTTTAATAGTACTCCATTCATTCAGGTGACCTTGAGCACTTCCATAGGGTGTCTGCCATTCCAGCCACAGAGTTGCTTAAATTGGGTATATCCCATCATGGTGTGGAGTATATCTCGGTTAACAACAAGAATTTGAAAGTTCCAATTCTGTTTATCCAATGTGGCCTTCCAAAGCATATCCTTGAATGAGGCTTTCCTATGCTCAGCATGCCATCAGATTGGGGAAGGTAGGGAGATGTCTCCAGGTGGTCAATACTAAACAGGTTACAGAGATGGGTTGCAATATGACAAAAAAAAAGGAACCTTGGTTGGTTAGAATTTCTTCTGGGCAGCCAATTCAAGAAAATACCTCCATCATAGCCTTGACTATTACTTCAGAATTTACTCTATTAAGTGGGATCACCTTTGGATATATGCTCACATAGCACATACTGGTCAACTGATAGTAGTAGCCAGATTTGTTCTAGGATATAGGGAATAGGAAATTGCTCTTATGAAGACTGAAAATTGATGGAAAGGGGTATGGCTGAGCTTGTATGGAGCAGCACGTTGGCATTCATGGCAGGTACGCCAATACTCCCCTATACATATGGTGAGTCCAGGCATAGTAAAGTGCAGTCAGGATGTTTGAGGCCATTTTCATCTCAACACGGTTCTGCTATTTTGGATGCTGCTATGCTGAGAGACATGGTACCAGTTAACAGGATGAGAGGGAGGTCTGCTTGGTTGATCTCGTCCTGGTGCCGAAGGATTGCAGTCTCTCTGCTCGGTCTTTCATCCAGGTTGTTCCTCTGCTCTTGGTTCCTTTCTTTTCCTGATGACATCTATTCTTGCCGTGTCTTCATGGACTTTGAGAGATTTTTGAATGAACTTTCTTATACTTTGTACCCTTTCTGGTTTTTGTTCTTTTTGTTTTGTAATCCTTTGGGACAATCTCATATATTCATAAAATTCTACTGGTGATTCCTGCATATCAGCAGAAATACTATATTTAAAATAAAAATTGAAAAAAAAAGCTATATCAAACAGTCCTGTTTGCAATCTATAGGTGAAGCCATTTTTTCAGGCATACCTGTGCATTCCGAGTATTACTTAATCTACTGATGCCATGTCTTATCCAGTAAATATATATATATATTTGTATCAGTATCCTATATATGTGTCCAAGCATGAATTGCCTCATGCAATAGAATTTTTGTACAATATCAAAAGAAAATAGTTGTTCATTTTTTAGGTGGGGCGCTCCAGAGAAACTTCTCTCTAATCAGGGATGTTTCCCTGGTTAGAATTCCACTTTAACATGATATATCAAAATGGCAGACTTTATATTTACGTAATTAAATATTATATCATACATTATGTAAAATGTTTTTATTACTTTTAACCGATGACACCGCGAATTTATTTGTTTGAGTTGATGAGACTGATGTGGTGAGGAGAGAGATGAGATGAGGAGAGAGATGATGAGAGGATTAAAATTTTTGCAACAATTACATTTAATAACTCTAACTTTTGTCAAGCAAAAATTTGCAAACCTTTGATATCAATGGAATGCACTCCCTATTGATAGACCTCCCTTGTAAGGGAATGTGGGGATTCAACTGCTTAGATCCCTCAACTGGGTAACAAATACTGCCACTAGAGTAATGTTCTTCCCGTTTAGCGCCCCTTTACTTATTCCAGAGTAATTTAGGAAGATCACAAAGCCAAGGATCACATAGGCATCTCAGAACAAGACTGATCCTAAAATGGGCCATCAGAGTTTAAATATCTTGATGGTCCTAACAATACAGGAAGCAGGATATCCTGCCTCGCTACAATACCTACACAGAACTTAAATGTACATATAACAGGTAGGTCCACATAAGCAAACATAAATACAAGGTGTCAATGAACTTCGGACCAATCAGGGCATGCCAGCAATTAGTGCCTGCTTATGCTTAACTATCTAATGAGTCAGTCCGAGGCCTGTCATGGCCATTGTCGAGGAGGTACCCTCGACATCTCCCTTTCCGTTGAACACCCCCTCCTCCAGATGAGAGTCCATTGAGTTCTGAATCTTTACTTTGTTGATGTCCTCGGCATTCCTTGTTCTTTGATGTCGTTGATAGTGGACCTGTCTCTCCGAGTAGGCTGTCATCATCCTCGGCCTAACTCTGCTGCAATAAACCATCTGCGTTCTGATGATGACTTCCTGGACGGTCCTTTATGGCATACTGGTATGCCTGTAAGGCCAATGCCCATGTCATGAGATGACCGTTAAGTTTGTGAGAGTCTCTGAGAGCCGTTAACGCCCGGTGGTCTGTGATGACCGTGAATTCCTGCCCCAGTAGGTGGATGGCATAGTGGTCCACTGCTTTGACGACCGCAATATATTCTAGCTCACTTGCACTGTAGTTTTTCTCGGCAGCTGTTAACGCTTGGAAAAATAGGTGACCTTTCCTTTCCACTGATAGGACAGCTCCAAGTCCCAGCATTAACGCATCTGTGTGCAGGATGAGCTTGTCTCCATACCTGGGTGGTGTTAGTGTATGCTCGTCACATAACACATGAATAGGATGGTTATTGTCTAACATACTATTGTAAGACACAGGGGGCACCCTTTTTCAAAGCGTCGAACAGGGGCCATGCCCAACTAGCAAAATCAGGGATGAACCTCCGGTAATATCCGTCGGTTCCCAGGTATGCTCTCAACCCCTTTTGTTTCTTAGCGACTTGTGATAGTCGCTCAACGCCCTTACTCGTGCCTCGGGAATGCTTACCAACCCACATCCAATCTCGTGTCCCAGGTACTCTAAGGATCTAGCACTCCAAACACATTTATTGGGCTTAGCTGTTAACCCGGCTTCTCTCAGGGCCTCTAACACACCTCTGATGTGTTCCAGATGTTTCTTCCAAGTAGATGAATAGATTAAAACATCGTCAATGTAAATTGAGCTGAATTCTGATTGTTGGGAAAGAGTGTTTTGCATACACCTTTGGAAGGTAGCCGGGGCATTCATAAGTCCAAATGGCATTCTAGTGAATGCGAATTTTCTCCATGGGGAACAAAAATGCTGTCATGTCCTGGCTATCCCTAACCAGGGGAACCTGATAGAACCCCTTGTTCATGTCTACTTTTGTCAGCCATGTTGCTCCTGCGACATTATCTAAGAGATCATGAATCATGGGCATCTGAAATGGATCTGGCCGGGTTATGCTATTTAATCTCCTATAGTCAATACATAATCTGATGGCACTTGTCCCTCTTTTGCGGAGAGGCACCATGGGTGAAGACCATGCACTTTTACTGGGTACAAGGATACCTTCCCTTACTAACTGTTGGATTTCCTCCTTTACGTCTTGCCTCCAACCCGGCGCTATCCTATAAGGAAGAGAGCGCACAGGTGGGGAGCCATCAGTGAGGATAACATGGGCCTCTCCCTTTACCGAAACCAATTCAATTGTGACTACATCACTGAAATCGTCAAGGATGGCTTGTAGCTGTGCCTTCTGCACTATTGACAAAACTGGGTCACTCATCTTGACCTTACCTTTGGGCTCAGTTGTTCCCTCACTCTCCTCTGCGACCACCACCCGAAACAGGTAAGCTAAAGGAGTCTTCCATTCCTTAAGCCTATTGATGTGAACAGTTGTGTTTTTGGATTTCTTCCCAGGTACAGCTATCTTGTAATTGCAACCAGAAGTTTTAGCTATGACTTCATATGGTCCTTCCCAAATATAGTGCAACTTCCCCGTCAGGCCTGGGATGTGACACAAAACCATGTCACCTAACTCAGAACTCCTAGGCTTAGTACTCATATCGTAGGCAGCCTTGGATTTCAACTTGTAAGCCTCCTCATTGGCATGGGCCACCTTGTGTAACTTATAGAGGGTTTCTCTGACCTCAGCTACACAGTGGGTCGAGGTAGCATAACATAGGTCACCCTTTACCCATCCCAATTTCATAGCTTCGAGGGGGTCACGCATGCTCTGCCCGTGGACTAGCTCGTATGGGGAAAAACCTGTAGCTGCATGGGGCATAGCCCTGCAAACTAAGAGGCAAGACTTCAGCAATTTGTCCCAAGTTTCTGAGCTATCATCAAACTTCCTTATCATGCCTTTCAACGTGGCATGCCATCTCTCTAATGCCCCGTTTGTCTGGGGATGGTAAGCCGTTGTTTTCAGCTTCTTAATATTTAACAGCTCGCATGTTTTGGTAACAACTCTTCCCATAAACTGAGAGCCCTGGTCTGATAACAGTTCGTTGGGAATACCAGTATGTTGAAATACCCCCATTAGCCCATCTGCTACAGTTCAGCATCGATTTTCTTTAGGGCAACAGCATAAGGGTTTCTCGTTCCGAGGCAGATAACAGTTGAGATGTAACGGTAACCTTTTACAGTTCTATTTAGAGGACCCACTAAATCCAAAGCCATTCTTTGGTAAGGTACTAATATAGTGGGTGTTTGCACCATTGGTACTTTTGGTTTCAGCTGCCCCCTCTGACACTCGGCACATGCACTACGATAAGCCCTTATGTCCTTCCTAATCCCAGGCCATGTAAAATGTTGAGACAAACTGTCAGTCATTTTGTTGTGGGAGAAATGACCACCTATCAGACCTCTGCAGCCTACATCCAACACCTACCTTCTCCTGCAAAAAGAAACAACTACCCTAGTCCATTCTCTCCCAGGCTCTGCTAGATTAATGTGTGTCAACACACCTTCTTCATAAAGATACCCGTCCCTTCAACTCTCAACATTTTTCCTCCCTTCCAACAAGCTTTCATCTGCCTTCTGCTGTGCTATCATCATATTCACTTCCTCCTTCCCCTTACCAAGGGTAGGTATTGGGTGGTCATTACTACATTCTCCCTCTAACCCCCCTGAAAGTCTACCTTCCTCTTCTAAGGCTGAATCATCATCTTCCTCTCCCTCGCCGCTTGCGCTATCTTCTACGCTTTTCACTTCCTCCCCAGGAGGACAATTACTGGGACTTGCCTCCTCAGGTAAGTCAGCTAATTCTACCTCTAAATCAGGCAACTGGGTGTCAGCCACCACTGGGCCAGGTTTGGGCCTCTCTGATTCCATTCTCTTAGGCTTGGATAGTTCTATTGGCATAGCCTCGGCACCATCCCTCTGATTGGCAAATGTGTTCGCAATATCCCCTTCCGCCAGCACTTGGCTCTGGACCCTTGTTATGGCCGTTAGAGGGGTACGTAAAGGATCGGCTTGTGGCCTAGCTGTGGGGTTTCTACAAATCCAGCTCCTAACGCTAGGGTGGTCCCTGCCTAACAAAATATAAGGAGCATCCTCTGCTATAACAAAAACAACCATTGACTTGGTAATGCCATCTACTTGCAATTCGACCTTGGCTGTTTTGAGAAGGTCATGTCTCTGTGGGCAAGCATAGCCTTTTCTGTTTTCCCCGTATACTGATGGGTTTGGATTAAGCTAGCTGGGACTGTTGTACGGTTTGCCCCAGTATCAATAAGGCACTTGCAAGGTATCCCATTAATGTTACCTACACGAACAAGCTCAGCTAACTCCTCTAGTTCGAGATCAGAGTATATCATTCTCAGCTTTGCATCTGGGCATTCCTTCTTTATATGACCTATATTACCAAAACCAAAACACTTGATAGATTTGTTAAAAGGTATGCGAACACCCTGGTCACCTGACCAGACACCCCTTTGGCAACCTCACAGACTCAGCCCAGCAAGCCTTCCCCCACCCTTACTTTTGTATGGGTACCCACCTGCTCTTTCTGAAGATGTCTGGTCCTGATGTCTGCTCCACTGATGTCTTTTGGGATGGGCAGTGCTGTTTGCTGAAGTCCTGTGCATTCTGGCACGCTCCATCGGAGATCTCGATTTCCAAGCAGCCTCCATCTCGTCAACCATCTGGTGAATGCTGGAATACTCCTTCCCGCGTAGAGAGTGACAAACTTCTGAAGATTAATAGAGTGTCAAAACTCCGTTAAACATTTCCATGATGTGGTCCTTCACTTTCATGGCCAGTCTGTTTATTCCTCTTATGATTGGGGAAAGGTGAGCCCTAGGCGACTGCTGTTCCGTAGGCAGGTTCCTCCACACAGCCTGTCTTGCCTTAGCTTCGGTGCATCCCAGTCGTTCCAAGAATTGCCGTTTGAAATCCTGGCACGGGATCGTTGCATCCAGCTCTTGATAGGCCTCCATTGATCTTCCGTTGACGGACTTCCGGAGGATGGTTGTCCAATCGTCTGCTGGAAAATTACCCTCTCTCTTGGATATTTTGATATTCAATAAGTAAGCCTACGGTCTGTGGAATTGTCTAACTTCTGCAAGGACTGTAGGAGAGTAGCTTGTTTCTTGTTGAGGTCCCTGCTTGGAGATTCCGTTTCCCTTTGCTGTCTGCTTCTAGCTTGATTAGTCTGGCCTGACGATCTTTCTTTTCGACCTCCCACTTCTTCATCCGTGCTCTTTCGAAAGCTCAGCGGTCATTCTCAGCCTTTAGACGATCTTTTTCTACCTGTACGCGTTCTCTTTCGACCTCCGTTCGAATCTGTGCCCGGGTCTGGCTGGTGATGAGAGCTGTCAACGCTTATTGTAGCAGTGTTAGTGGGTCTGCTGGAGACTGTTCTGCGTCAGGGGCTGGCAAATTTGTGGCTCGAGATCTGAAGGCGAATGGTTTGTCGTTATCCTGCGTAGGTAGGCCCTTGTCTACTTGACTCCTTGTCCTAGGGACGTTTGCCAAGACAAGTTATAGCGGTTGGTGATGGCTGGTTGTTTCTTCTGCTTCAAACACCGCTGCCACCATATATTGGGGTTCAACTGCTTAGATCCCTCAACTTGGTAACAAATACTGCCACCAGAGTAATGTTCTTGCAGTTTAGCGCCCCCTTACTTATTCCAGAGTAATTTAAGAAGATCACAAAGCCAAGGATCACATGGGCATCTCAGAACAAGACTAATCCTAAAATGGGCCATCAGATTTTAAATACCCAGATGGTCTTCACAATACAGGAAGCAGGATATCCTGCCTCGCTACAATACCTAAACAGAACTTAAATGTACACATAACAGGTTGGTCCACATAAGCTAACATAAATACAAGGTGTCAATGAACTTCGGACCTACATGGGCATGCCAGCAATTAGCGCCTGCTTATGCTTAACTATCTAATGCAGGGGTCAGGAACCTTTATGACTCAGAGAGCCAAGAAAGCAAAATATTTAAAAAAATATTTCAATGAGAGCCATATAATATATTTTAAGACTGAATTCAACTATATGTGAGTATAATAAGCCTCTGAATTTATTCTTTTACATAATGTTGTTATAATACTCACGTTAATGCGACTTCTGGTGCTGCATGGATTTGCTAATGGCTTTATAGTCTGGGTGGTACTTGGTGAGGTTAAGCTTCATGCAAGCGTTGAGGCTTTCATCCGTTAGACGTGATCGTAGGTTGGATTTGATGTATTTAAGATGTGAGAATGACTGCTCACATGCATACGTAGATTCAAACAAGGTCAATACAGCAATACTCACACGCTGCAGTGTGTGGTATGTGACAGGAGGCGCATTCCAAGTTTTGATTATCAGTTGGTCTTCGGGTTGAAGTTTTTTCATTTCTATCCACATGTGCTTGCTGGCCAACTCCGCTTTCTGTCGTGCAATTTTTTCAAAATCTTCATTCAGTGACTTGAACTTATACACCCACATGTCTGAGGCCTTCAGGTCAGCAAGTTCTTCTTCAAAATCTCTGAGGGATACACCAGGAATGTTACTCAGGTCGGTATTGTTCAGTGAACACTCGTTTGGATGGGTGATGAACCTAAAAAGACGAGTGTGCTCACGAAATTCCCCAAAGCGTGCTTTGAACGACTGTAGGAGACTGGATGTGAAGCCAGCTAGCTGGTGGAGATCAAAGTTTCGAGTGTGCTCACTTGCTGGGCATGCATCTTTATAATGTCTCAGTTTATCAAAATGTAGTAAACGACCAGTTTCAAGATCCATGATAAAGAGCTCCAGCTTATTTTCAAAAGCAAACTCGGCTTGTTGAAGGGATGACACTGTATTTCCATTGCCTTGCATTTTAACGTTGAGCTGGTTCAGATGTTCTGTCATATCCACGAGATAGTAAAACATGAGGAGCCACTCAGTTTCGGCTAGCTCAGGATGCTCAATGCCTTTCATTTCAAGGAAAGTCCGGATTTCGTTCAGGCAAGCTGCAAAACGGCTAAGCACCTTCCCTCTTGACAACCAACGTACATTGCTGTGCAAAAGCAGATCGTGATAGTTATTTCCAACTTCATCCAGCAGTGTTTTAAACTGGTGATCATTTAAGGCTCGGGCAACAATAAAGTTGATCACATGAATGACCAGCGACATCACTTTGTCAAGCTTCCCGTCACACATCCGAGCACAAAGTGCCTCCTGGTGTAGAATGCAATGGAAACGTAGGATGGGTCTATTTTCATGTTCACTGAGAAGCGCCACAAATCCTTTGTTTTTCCCCACCATACACGGAGCACCATCAGTACACACTGAAATAAGTTTATCCATAGGTAGATTTTTTTCTTGAGCGAATTCCATGAAAGACTTGAATAAATCCTCACCTCTTGTGAACCCTTTTATTGGCAGGACAGCAAGACTTTCTTCGAGCAGTGTATCACCAGCAGCATATCTTGCAATCACACTGAACTGCGCCAAATGGCTTACGTCGGTTGACTCATCCAAAGCCCGTGAAAAGAACGGCGCTGCGTTTATGCCTTTCACTTGCGTTTCTTCCACTTGGTTTGCCATCATGATGGTACGATCATGAACAGTTCTTGCCGACAGAGGCATGTCTTGAATATGTTTGATTATCTTGTCTTTGTTCAGAAGATCATCAAAAAGTTCATCGGCCACATCCAGCATGAACGTTTTAGCATACTCGCCATCTGTGAATGGTTTTCCATTCCTCACTATTGCTAAAGAACCAGCGAAGCTAGCGGAATTATAGTCACCTTGCCGGGTCCATAAGCGGAGTTGCTGCTGGCTGGCTTGCACCCTCCTCAGTAGCTCTTGGCACGCTTTCTTTCTGCTATCTCCTGCAGGGTATTTTGATGCAAAGGTATCATGGCGTGTGTCGAAGTGGCGCTTTACATTCGACCGTTTCATCGATGTAATTTTGTCACTGCAAATTAGACACACCGCTGAATCTGCTCTCTCCACAAAGGCAAATTCTTCGGTCCATTCGTCCTGAAATTTACGATACTCCTCGTCTCTTTTTCTTTTTGCCATCTTCTTCGTCGAAGGGTTAGTTTTGAGCAAATTAGAGAGAGGGAGATGTTGAGCCAACTGAGGCGTGGTAAACAGTGAGTCTGGCTGGCATGCGCACGTGCTTATATACTTGAGAGGTGCGGAGCGTCATTGGTCGAGATTAATTCCGCTACGCGTCTCGGCGGCGCTACGTCACTGGAGAAACTAAAATTTGAAGTTTTTCAAATTCCAATTTTATCTGAGAGAGCCATATGCAATCAACCTTATGCTGTTGCCCTAAAGAAAATCGATGCTGAACTGTAGCAGATGGGCTAATGGGGGTAATTCAACATACTGGTATTCCCAACGAACTGTTATCAGACCAGGGCTCTCAGTTTATGGGAAGAGTCGTTACCAAAACATGCGAGCTGTTAAACATTAAGAAGCTGAAAACAACGGCTTACCATCCCCAGACAAACGGGGCATTAGAGAGATGGCATGCCACGTTGAAAGGCATGTTAAGGAAGTTTGATGATAGCTCAGAAACTTGGGACAAATTGCTGAAGTATTGCCTCTTAGTTTGCAGGGCTATGCCACATGCAGCTTCAGGTTTTTCCCCATACGAGCTAGTCCATGGGCGGAGCATGCGAGACCCCCTCGAAGCTATGAAATTGGGATGGGTAAAGGATGACCTATGTTATGCTACCTCGAACCAGTGTGTAGCAGAGCTCAGAGAAACCCTCGCTAAGTTACACAAGGTGGCCCATGCCAATGAGGAGGCTAACAAGTTGAAATCCAAGGCTGCCTACAATATGAGTACTAAGCCTAGGAGTTTTGAGTTAGGTGACATGGTTTTGTGTCACAACCCAGGCCTGTCGGGGAAGTTGCACTATATTTGGGAAGGACCATATGAAGTCATAGCTAAAACTTCTGGTTGCAATTACAAGATAGCTGTACCTGGGAAGAAGTCCAAAAACACAACTGTTCACATCAATAGGAATGGAAGACTCCTTTAGCTTACCTGTTTCGGGTGGTGGTCGCAGAGGAGAGTGAGGGAACAACTGAGCCCATAGGTAAGTTCAAGATGAGTGACCCTGTTTTGTCAATAGTGCAGAAGGCACAGCTACAAGCCATCCTTGACGAGTTCAGTGATGTAGTCACAATTGAATTGGTTTCGGTAAAGGGAGTGGCCCATGTTATCCTCACTGATGGCTCCCCACCTGTGCGCTCTCTTCCTTATAGGATAGCGCCGGGTTGGAGGCAAGACGTAAAGGAGGAAATCCAACAGTTAGTAAGGGAAGGTATCCTTGTACCCAGTAAAAATGCATGGTCTTCACCATGGTGCCTGTCCGCAAAAGAGGGACAAGTGCCATCAGATTATGTATTGACTATAGGAGATTAAATAGCATAACCCGGCCAGATCCATTTCAGATGCCCATGATTCATGATCTCTTAGATAATGTCGCAGGAGCAACATGGCTGACAAAAGTAGACATGAACAAGGGGTTCTATCAGGTTCCCCTGGTTAGGGATAGCCAGGACATGACAGCATTTTTTTCCCCATGGAGAAAATTCGCATTCACTAGTATGCCATTTGGACTTATGAATGCCCCGGCTACCTTCCAAAGGTGTATGCAAAACACTCTTTCCCAACAATCAGAATTCAGCTTAATTTACATTGACGATGTTTTAATCTATTCATCTACTTGGAAGGAACATCTGGAACACATCAGAGGTGTGTTAGAGGCCCTGAGAGAAGCCGGGTTAACAGCTAAGCCCAATAAATGTGTTTGGAGTGCTAGATCCTTAGAGTACCTGGGACACGAGATTGGAAATGGGTTGGTAAGCATTCCCGAGGCACGAGTAAGGGCGTTGAGCGACTATCACAAGCCTAAGAAACAAAAGTGGTTGAGAGCATTGTCGGGGTTCAATTGCTGCCTAGTCCCGATATGGTAAATATTGCTGCCACCAGAGCCTAACAGCTAGGAGTAAGTAGCTATGTCTACCCAGAGAAATTTAGGGTTTAAAATCAGACAAAGTTTTATTACTCAAAGCAACACAATAGACTACCAACCTCGTGGCTGGCAGGGTTTTTTATAACCCCTCCGGCCTCACACAGGAAATGACAAGTAACTACCCCTTACAGTTCATAGTCCAAAGTCATACATATAGGTGACAACCAAGTGTGAAGTTCCTCTATAGGCACAATGAACTAATTAGAGTACACAGACATAACATCAATAAAGCCATCTCGGCTAAAGGCTATGGCCAGGCTTGGCCATGTCAGGTGACCCCTGACATATCCCCCCACTACAGGTGGAACCGACTTGAGGTCGTTGTTCCATCCACGTTTGGACATGTAAGTCAACAGAACCTGCTCCCCCCTCCTGACATTGCATCTCGTGTTGGGCATCCTCCTCGAGCGAGTTGTTCATCTCTGGCCACGATTGTCGAGATAACCCGTCGGCATTTTGATGGAGAACACCAGGACGGTAGACCACCTCATACTTGTATGCCTGGAGTGCTAGTGCCCATCGCATCAATCGACCGTTGAGTTTATGCGAATGTTTCAGGGCTGCCAAGGCAGTGTGGTCAGTCACCACGGTGAAATCCCGCCTCAATAGGTAGATGGCAAAGTGATCAATTGCCTTAACAACCGCCAGACATTCTAGTTCCGTCACGCTGTAATTCCGCTCAGCCGGTGTCAGTCTCTTTGAAAAATATGCCACAGGTTGATCCTGTCCATCCCTGACCACCGATAGCACAGCTCCGATCCCTCCCGATGAAGCATCCGTGTGAAGGGCTAGGGTGTCGTCATCCCTCGGCAATGTGAGAGTGTGTGTATCACAAAGAACACATATTAGGTGATTAAATGCCCCAATCTGCTCCCCAGTCCACCCTACAAAGTTGGGAGCCCCACTTTTCAGGGCGTCATACAAAGGCCCTGCCCTCTGGGAGAACCCAGGAATAAACCTCCGGTAATACCCTGCAGTACCAAGAAATGCTCGCAATCCTTTCTTATTTATTGGCCTAGCAAAATCTCTAAGGGCCTTCACCCTTGCCTCCGGTACACTCACCACCCCATTTCCTACTTCATGTCCTAGGTATTCAAGAGACTGAGCTCCCCATACACATTTGTCCGGTTTAGCAGTTAGCCCGGCCTTCCTCAGTGCCTCCAAGACATCTCTGAGGTATTTTAAGTGCTCCTTCCACGAGCTTGAATAAACTAAAATGTCATCAATGTAACTCGAGCTACACACTGCTTGCTGATCTAAGGCCTGATCCATGAACCTTTGGAATGTGGCTGGTGCATTGCTTAACCCAAAAGGCATGCGCGTACAAGGTTTCCCATCTACCCTGCCTTCCAGATGGAAAGGGTCTGCTACCCTTCCGGGGAATGTGATCCTAGAGAGCCTAGCCTTGGGCTCAGGACAATCATAACGTAGGTGGCCTGGCTTCTGACAGTTATAACAAACCACAAGCCCTCTATCCTATGTACCCTGGTAATTAGACAGCCGGTCACCCCTTTTGCCACCCCAGTCTCGCCCATTCGGCTTACCCCCAACTCCTCCTTTATGAGACTCACCCTCGTTGCTAGTAGTGGTAGGTGATGTTCCCTTGTTCCATCGATTGCCTCCCTGGTAGTGGCCACCGTCTGGTCTCCTATGCTGTAGTTGGGTCTGGGGTGTCTCCATCGGCATGAACTTCTTCCTGGCATGGCCATCTTTTGGCTGCCACAACTGCACTATCTCCTGTGACATCCGGTAGAGCGACTCCTCCTGGCATTTCTCGATCAGTAGAATTGCTTCCTCTGAGAAGTAGCAATATATCAATCCCTTAAAGAGCTCCCGATGTACCTGTTGAGGCGTTGTCATTAAGGTTGGCACCCGGGTAATCGTACGGAGTGCCTGCTCCAAGAATGATTCGGGTCCTTCATCTTGCTTGGGTTTCTTCAGCCAATATGTTCTCCTTGCCTGTCTGGCTCTAGCTCCCATCCATTCTAGGAGCGCTTGCTTGACTTTTAGATATGGTGTCTCCGGACTTAGCGAGATTTCCTTGTAGGCTGTAAGAGCTTTCCCTGTGAGCTGCTTCCTCAACAGCCCAAGCCATAGTTTCACTGGCATTTCAGCCTCCTCCATAGTCAGTTCAAAATTATCCAAATAAGCTTCAGGGTCCGTCTTGTCGTCCCATTGCTTAAGCTGTAGGCAAATAGTGGCTCTTTTCTGTTCCTTTTTGTCTGCTTCGTATTGTGCGCTGGACTTTCGAAACATTTCCTTCTCTAGGTCCAGGCGCTTCCTTTCCAGCTCCAACTATTCTTTCCTTTGTCCCTCCATGTCCGCTCCATCCCAGCAGCTCCTGGACTCCTCTCTTCTGCTAACGTTATCAATCAGCTGTTTCATCATGCAGCTAGTTGTTCCTTCTGAAGAGCCATCTGATTTATTACTTCGTCCTTTCCGGCTCCTCCCTCTCTTGCGAGGTTTGTTTCTATCGTCCCCTCCGTCTCACCGGAGCTCGTAAACACGGTAGACCTTGTCTCATAGCGTGGTACTGTCTCTTTAGACATCTTATTTTGAGTTCGTAGAATTAGATGATGGCTGAGTGTCAGGACCGCTGCCACCAATTGTCGGGGTGCAGTCTGGTCTAAGAGGGATTTCTCCAATAACAGCAGTTAAACCAGATTGTTTGCCCGAATAAGTATGCTGCCACCAGAGTCTGCAGTCTCTTCCCTCTTAAGTTAGCAATCAGAGACATTTAGATTGATATTCCACATGCAAGTTAAAAAACTTTAAGCACAGACTGTCTAACTGAGGCCAGGCTGAGGCTTAAATACCTCTAGCCGGCTCCCTGACATGAATTCCATAAAAGGTAATGTTCGATGCTATTACATAATAATAATGAACCAATCAAATACTTGCAACAGTTCAACAGTTCGATCAAATTAATCAACACCATTCCAATGATAGGTTAATTTGTTAATTGTTCTGCAGACATATCTGTCTGCTGATCATCTGTCGGGTCTGTGGACCCCGACAATGACCACCCATTACCTACCCTTGGTAAGGGGAAGGAGGAAGTGAATATACTAATAGCACAGCAGAAGGCAGATGATAGCTTGTTGGAAGTGAGGAAGAATGCTGAGAGTTTAGGGACGCATATCTTTATGAAGAAAGTGTGTTGACCCACATTAAACTAGCAGAGTCTGGGAGAGAATGGACTAGGGTAGTTGTTCCTTTTTCTCAGGAGAAGGGAGGTGTTGGATGTAGGCCACAGAGGGCTGATAGGTGGTCATTTCTCCCACAACAAAATGGCTGACAGTTTGTCTCAACATTTTACATGGCCTGGGATTAGGAAGGACATAAGGGCTTATCGTAGTGCATGTGCCGAGTGTCAGAGGGCAGGAAGGCTGCTGAAACCAAAAGTACCAATGGTGCAAACACCCACTATATCAGTACCTAACCAAAGAATGGCTTGGGATTTAGTGGGTCCTCTAAATAGAACTGTAAGAGGTTACCGTTACATCTCAACTGTTATGTGCCTCGGAACGAGATACCCTTATGCTGTTGCCCTAAAGAAAATTGATGCTGTATCTGTAGCAGAAGGGTTAATGGAGGTAATTCAACATACTGGTATTCCCAACGAACTGTTATCAGACCAGGGCTCTCAGTTTATGGGAAGGGTCGTTACCAAAACATGCGAGCTGTTAAACATTAAGAAGCTGAAAACAACGGCTTACCATCCCCAGACAAACGGGGCACTAATAAGATGGCATGCCACGTTGAAAGGCATGTTAAGGAAGTTTGATGATAGCTCAGAAACTTGGGACAAATTGCTGAAGTATTGCCTCTTAGTTTGCAGGGCTATGCCCCATGCAGCTACAGGTTTTTCCCCATACGAGCTAGTCCACGGGCGGTGCATGCGCGGCTCCCTCGAAGCTATGAAATTGGGATGGGTAAAGGGTGACCTAAGTTTTGCTACCTCGAACCAGTGTGTAGCTGAGCTCAGAGAAACCCTCGCTAAGTTACACAAGGTGGCCCATGCCAATGAGGAGGCTTACAAGTTGAAATCCAAGGCTGCCTACGATATGAGTACTAAGCCTAGGAGTTTTGAGTTAGGTGACATGGTTTTGTGTCACACCCCAGGCCTGACGGGGAAGTTGCACTCTATTTGGGATGGACCATATGATGTCATAGCTAAAACTTCTGGTTGCAATTACAAGATAGCTGTACCTGGGAAGAAGTCCAAAAACACAACTGTTCACATCAATAGGCTTAAGGAATGGAAGACTCCTGTAGCTAACCTGTTTCGGGTGGTGGTCGCAGAGGAGAGCGAGGAAACCACTGAGCCCATAGGTAAGGTCAAGATGAGTGACCCTCTTTTGTCAATAGCGCAGAAGGCTCAGCTACAAGCCATCCTTGACGAGTTTAGTGATGGAGTCACAATTGAATTGGATTCGGTAATGGAAGAAGCCCATGTTATCCTCAATGATGGCTCCCCACCTGTGCGCTCTGTTCCTTATAGGATAGCGCCGGGTTGGAGGCAAGACGTAAAGGAGGAAATCCAACAGTTAGTAAGGGAAGGTATCCTTGTACCCAGTAAAAGTGCATTGTCTTCACCCATAGTGCCTGTCCGCAAAAGAGGGACAAATGCCATCAGATTATATATTGACTATAGCAGATTAAATAGCATAACCCGGCCAGATCCATTTCAGATGCCCATGATTCATGATCTCTTAGATAACGTCGCAGGAGAAACAAGTCTGACAAAAGTAGACATGAACAAGGGGTTCTCTCAGGTTCCCCTAGATAAGGATAGCCAGGACATGACAGCATTTTGTTTCCCATTGGGAAAATTCGCATTCACTAGAATGCCATTTGGACTTATGAATGCCCTGGCTACCTTCCAAAGGTGTATGCAAAACACCCTTTCCCAACAATTAGAATTCAGCTCAATTTTCATTGACGATGTTTTAATCTATTCATCTACTTGGAAGGAACATCTGGATCACATCAGAGGTGTGTTAGAGGCCCTGAATGAAGCCGGGTTAACAGCTAAGCCCAATAAATGTGTTTGGGGTGCTAGATCCTTAGAGTACCTGGGACACGGGGTTGGAAATGGGTTGGTTAGCATTCCCTAGGCACGAGTGAAGGCGTTGAGTGACTATCACAAGCCTAAGAAACAAAAGGGGTTGAGAGCATTCCTGGGAACCGCCGGATATTACCGGAGGTTCATCCCTGATTTTGCTAGGTGGGCTGGGCCCCTCTTCGACGCTTTGAAAAAGGGTGCCCCCTGTGTCTTTGAATAGTATGTTAGACAATGTACATCGTTTAACCATCCTATTCATGTGTTATGTGACGAGCATACACTCACACTACCCAGGTCTGGAGACAGGCTCATCCTGCACACAGATGCGTCAATGCTGGGACTTGGAGCTGTCCTATCAGTGGAAAGAATAGGGGAAGAACTCCCAGTCGCCTATTTTTCCAAGCGCTTAACAGCTGCCGAGAAAAACTACATTGCAAGTGAGCTAGAATGTCTTGCGGTCCTCAAAGCAGTGGACCACTATGCCATCCACCTACTGGGGCAGGAATTCACGGTCAGCACAGGCCACTGGGCATTAACGGCTCTTAGAGACTCTCACAAACTTAACAGTCGTCTCATGAGTGGGCATTAGTCTTACAGGCATACCAGTATGCCATAAAGGACCGTCCAGGAAGTCATCATCAGAACGCAGATGGTTTATCGCGGCAGAGTTGGCCCGAGGATGATGACAGCCTACTCGGAGAGACAGGTACACCATCAACGACATCAAAGAATGCGGAATGCCGAGGACATCAACAAAGTAAAGATTCAGAACTCAACAGACACTCATCTGGAGGAGGGTGTGTTCAACTTAAAGAAGGGGAGATGTCGAGGGTAATTCCTCGACAATTGCCATGATAGGCCTCGGACTGACTCATGCAGGCACTAATTGCTGGCATGCCCATGTAGGTCGGAAGTTCATTGACAACTTGTATTTATGTTAGCTTATGTGGACCTACCTGTTATATGTACATTTAAGTTCTGTGTAGGTATTGAAGCGAGGCAGGATATCCTGCTTCCTGTATTGTGAGGAACATCAGGGTAGGTAAACTCTGATGGCCCATTTTAGGATTAGTCTTGTTCTGAGATGCCTATGTGATCCTTGGCTTTGTGATCTTCCTAAATTACTCTGGAATAAGTAAAGGGGCGCTAAATGGCAAAAACATTACTCTGGTGGCAGTATTTGTTACCCAGTTGAGGGAACTAAGCAGTTGAACCCCAACATTCCCTTACAAGGGAGGTCTATCAATAGGGAGTGCATTCCATTGATATAAAGGGTTTGCAAATTTTTTCTTGACAAAGTTAGAGTTATTAAATGTAATTGTTGCAAAAAACGTAATCCTCTCGTCATCTCTCTCCTCATCTCATCTCTCTCCTCACCACATTTTGATATATCTGTTAAAGTGGAATTCTAACCAGGGAAACATCCCTGATCAGAGAGAAGTCTCTCTGGAGCGCCCCATAAACAAAATGAAGAACTATTTTCTTTTGATATGTTACAAAAATTCTATTGCAAGAGGCAATTCATGCTTGGACACTAATATAGGATACTGATACAAAGATATATATATATATTTACCTGAATGTAAGGATAAGACATGGCATCAGTAGATTAAGTAATACTCAGTGTGCACAGGTATGCCAGAAAAAATGGCTTCACCTATAGATTGCAAACAGGACTGGTTGATATAGTTTTTTTTTCCAATTTTAATTTTAAATTTAGTATTTCTGCTGATATGCAGGAATCACAAGTAGAATTTTATGAATATATGAGATTGTCCCAAAGGATTACAAAACAAAACAAAAAGAACAAAAACCAGAAAAGGTACAAAGTATGAGAAGGTCATTCAAAAATCTCTCAAAGTCCATGAAGATACGGCAAGAATAGATGTCATCAGGAAAAGAAAGGAACCAAGAGCAGAGGAACAACCTGGATGAAAGACCGTGCAGAGAGACTGCAATCCTTCGTCACCAGGACGAGATCAACCAAGCAGACCTCCCTCTCATCCTGCCAACTTGGACCATGTCTCTCAGCATAGCAGCATCCAAGATAGCAGAACCTTGTTGAGATGAAAAGGGCAACAAACATCCTGACTGCCCTGGAAATGTCCAGAGGATAACATCTCCCTTACCGCAGACATTGCTCTACCTAGCAGGAAGGATTGGTAATTTTTAATAAGAAACTCCTTTTGAAATCCAGTTCTGTTAATGCAGTGCATCCAAGATACGTCCAAACAGACAAATACACAGGAGAGATTTCCAGACTGTCAGGCTTCAGCAGCACTGCACAAGAAAGTATCTGTCAAGAAATCGACTTCAGGGCGGCAAACATGAGGACTTCTACTCTGTTGCTGTCTCTGACTGGGTCAAACAGGGCAGTGCATACATTGGGATGAACCTACATCTTTCCAAATACCTGCTCTATGTCGAGGAGCAGCAACAAGCTCAAGCTGACCTGGTGTGAGTGATCAGAGCACAGACAGCCAAGGCCAAGCTGACAAACAGCTGGATGAACAAGCAATAGTCAGAAGAAGCCCCCATTGCTCTTGGTGACATAACAACAGGATGATTGGATAGACCTAGTCGTCGCTGTTCCAGTGCAGGCTGAGCCTGAAGCCAACTGGCTAACACTGAGTCACACCCAGACCAAAACCTGCTATCGCGGATTGAGTGAACTTCATTGAGCAGCAGACAAGGATGTACCACTAGCTACTCAAGTTCTCTATCAAACGAGCAAGAGAAAGTTTATTGAAGGGAGGATAACTTTCTTGTCCAACGTGACATGGATTAGCATGGGAACAACTCTACCGGGATTGCGATGCCAGAATCTAGACACAATATTGGTTAGAAAATTGCACACTCGGCTCGCACTGGAGGCCACAATGCAACGAAGAAGACACAAGCATGAATTAGACAGCACTTTACTAGGCCTGGACTCACCATATGTATAGGGGAGTATTGGCGAACCTGCCATGAATGCCAACATGCTGATCCATACAAGCTCAGCCATACCCCTTTCTATCCATTTTCTGTCTTCATAACAGCAATTTCCAATTACCCACATCCCAGACCAAATCTGGCTACTACTATCAGTTGACCAGTATGTGCTATGTGAGCATAAATCCAAAGGTGAACCCACTTAATAGAGTAAATGCTGAAGTCATAGTCAAGGCTATGATGGAGGTATTTTCTTGAATTGGCTGCCCAGAAGAAATTCTAACCAACCACGGTTCTGTTTTTGGTTGTCATATTGCAACCCATCTCTGTAACCTGTTTAGTATTGACCACCTGGAGACATCTCCCTACCTTCCTCAATCTGATGACAAGCTGAGCATAGGAAAGCCTCATTCAAGGATATGCTTTAGAAGGCACATTGGATAAACAGAATTGGAACTTTCAAATTCTTGTTGTTAACCGAGATACTCTCCACACCCTGATGGGACATACCCAATTTGAGCAACTCTGTGGCTGGAATGTCAGAAACCCTAAGGAAGTGATCAAGGTCACCTGAATGAATGGAGTTCCAGTAAAACCACCGTGGTAGACTGAATCAAGAGTCGTAAGCACAGAATGGAAGGCATGGCATCCATTGTTGGCCAACGAGAGCAGGCAGCCAAGGCAGCCATGAAGAAGTCTAATGAAAAGACAACATCTTGCAAGGAGTACCCACCAGGATCCATGGTCTTGATCCATGTGACTCAGCTCATGGGGCAGCGGGAGGACTGCTGGGAATGTTCATATGAAGTTACACAAAAGGCCCCCCAACACTTCTACCAGATCGCTATTCCGGGGAGAACCAACATTCATGAATTCTACACATTTACATGTTGATGCCTTGGCAGATGGTCGACAACCAATTCATGAGAATTGTTGTTGCAACAGAGGAAGAACAGGAAAAACACCTTAACAACCTGACATCTCTCTCATCTATACTGATCGAGCAGAAAGCATAGTAACTGCGGGCTCTCCTACACAGTTTTCTACTAGTTCTCACCATCTCATCAAGTCTTGTTACCATTGTCGAGCATGGAATCAGCACCAGTTATGCTCTAACATTAAGGACTCCATACATATGACTGGCCCCTCTCTGAAAGGACCAGATAAGAGAGGAGACACATGCCCTTAGAGAGGCTGGCATCCTAGAAACTACACTACATCCTAAGTCATCTCCTCTCCTACCAGTACAGAATGGACGGTGGAAATCGACAATGTGTAGACATAATCAATAACATCACGGTTCTGGACCCGTATTTGATTCCAAGGATATAAGGATACCCTAGCATGGAGTCTCTAATAAACAGTTCAGGATGCATGTCACATTAGGAGACCCTAACATGGCGACTCTAATAAACCGTGCAGGATGCATGCCCCACTGGAGAATCTAACATGTAGTCTCTGATAAACCGTGCAGGATGCATGCCACACTGAAGAACCTAGCATGGCATGCCTAATAATGGACGATCCCTGGATCAACCCTTTGCTCCAATCCTAGCCCTAGCTTTATAGTCCGAACCATAGCCTTAGCCCAATAGCCCTAATCCTACCCCTAGCGTTTAGCCCCAACCAACTCTACCCTCATAGCTCCAACTCTAGTCCTAACCCTTACCCTAGCTAGTGCATGCAGGTGGGAACGTCTGCACCTTGGGTATTGCTCGACGATTCCAGGATTAACCTGACATTACTGGACATTATGTAAGAAATATTTGGAGAGAAGTTGGCAAAACCACTAATATATTTTTACTGACTTTTATACGACACATACAAAAGTGGGTTCAACTGAATATTTCGAGTAATTAACCTGGTAATTATAGGGATTTACCCCAGATTGACATGGCATTATGGTATCAAAGTCAAATAACTTGCAGAGAACGCCAACAGTGAAGAGAGATCGCAGCAGAGACTGGCGGTTTGTCTTAATTTGAGGACTGGTCATGTTCTGCATCTGCAGGGTTCGCAGCTGCTCCAGACAGTCTGCACAATAAAAAAAAAATAATAAAAAAATTGGATTAGAACAAAACAGCAGATGACTTGTTAGACATCAGAGACTAGCATTCAAGGCAGTGTCATAACGTTACCAATTTTACAGGCCATGTTCCATGTGTAAATATGTATGTTACTAGAACAAAAATCTTTTGTTTAAAAACAAGCAGCTATATTGGATTGACCTGTCAAGAATGAACGTAACAGGACTGTACCAATGTAGGCCACAACCAGTTAGACTGCAGCACTGAGATCCGGCGAAATTACTAGCTTCCAGCAGATAATGGAATGCCTGTTATTATGTTATATGTATTATTTGTGTTCATCTAGTTCAAATTCAGACAACCCCAGAGAAATAACTGAGATTGGAGACATTCTGAGATACATATACACGGAATGGCAAGGCATAAACTGCATACAAGGCAAATAAACAAAAAGATATTGGAGACAATCAATATCATGTTGTAGCAATATATCCAAGGCAAATTAAAATCAATAATATAGTTAAGGAATAGGTAAATTGGTTAGGCAAAGATTCAAACTGACTCTGAGGACATTTTGAGACTGAATCTACGCGGTCCCAGTTTAGCCCAGACTGTACACGCAAGGGATGTTAGGAATGGGACAAAATCAGACTGGGGATAACATGACACTGTTTCACCGGAATCAACCAAGATATTAGCAGTAAACCTGGACTACTCTAGCGCAGCCAACCAAGAACTAATATCTTTACTTCCTCTAGGAAGATACGTAAGATAACTAGTTTTAACATCCGGCTAGAGCCGTTGATACCGTTTTCCTCCGGAAATATTTAATGTCGGGTTCCCCTTGACGTCTTCCACCTGTGATTATAAAAAAGAGCAGTAGCACATCAAGATGCCAGAAAGCAAACACGAAACAAAAAAGATCCAATTAAAATAAAAAAGAATAGCTCGCAAAGAAAAATATTCTGTTCCATCGTGGCTAAAGAGCGACCAAATTTACAAGACACGCATTC
>CBDHDV010000030.1:0-3191 GCA_965261175.1 Rubritalea sp.
AGCAGATGATCCAATAATGTGGAACTGTGTACAAAATTGAATGCCAGAATTGCGGCAAGTTTTACATGGGTGAATGGGGGGCGTCAATTGGAAACCAGGCTACAAGAAAACATGAACACCTAAGTGAAGAATCCCTCTCTGATGGCAGAACACGCTTGATACATGACAGGATCGAGGGGGACAATGTCTCAATCCTGGCTAAACCAAACTAGACAGAAGGAGCGAGAGGCCATCGAGGTTAGAATGCGGCCAACCCCACTTGACTAAGAACTCTGATTGGATCTTCCGCCAATCTGCAATAGCTTCCTTCCTTGCGGCTATACAACATCTGCAGTGAATGCAAACATTAATTAAGGTGGATCATGGTTGGGGAGTGTCTAGGAACTGTACATACTCTATATAATTGACATCACTGTGCTGTGTGCACACACGTGCTGATCTGGCTGTGCTGTATACATACCTATACTGACTTTAACTATGACACAACATGCATCAATGAAAACCAGCATTATAGGATACAGACTGCTCAATGACCTTAACCTTTCAAGAATTGTTACTTTGTATATACTCAATCTGTCTACCAGTCTCTCCCACCAAGTCTGGTAAAGATCTCCATCAAGCCAGTTTTTTTTACTTAGATGTAAATTCCGGTTCAGGGTTGAAACCCAGTTCTAGATATGTATGGTCTTTTAATAATATGTTTTTCTGTCAATTGTTGCTATGTATGTTGCTATGTATGTTGCTATGTATGTTGCTATGTATGTTGCTATGTATGTTGCTATGTATGTTGCTATGTTGTATTTCCATACTATCCTGTTGTTTCACTTCTGTTTTTATGGTTGATGGCCAGCACTTCCTCTTTTTCTTTCATTCTTCCTTTCCTCTGTCTCATACTCTCAACTCACTCTTCCTTTCCTTCCCCCCCCCCCCCCCCCCCCCTCCTTTCCTCTTCATCCCTCTGTATGCCTCAATACCTCACATACCAAACAAACACACACACACCTCAAACACCACACTCACACATCCACACTGTCAAAATACACCTATCATACACCTTACCACATACACGCACATCTCACACACCTTGCCACACCTCATGCACCGTGTGTGTGTGTGTGTGTGTGTGTGTGTGCAGGAGTAGAATATGAGACCAAGTACAAGTGTCTAGACAGTCCTGAGGAGCAGGAGAAGACAGAGACCGAGAAGAGCTTCCAAGTCTCCTGCTTCATATCTCAAGGTAATGCAGCAGCTGCTGCTGGTGTGTGTGTTTGTGTTGTGATTGGCGAGTGAGCAAAGTGAATGGGAAACTAAGTATTGCTGCTCAGGGCCGTATATTTGTGTGTGCTGTACGTTCATAACCCGGAGAGTTTTTTTACTGACTCGACTTAAAGAAGGAAATGGTCGTCTTGGAAAACTCGCCGTGGATACGTTCGATTTGTCAATGATGAAGAAAAATGCTGCAGGTAAGAAACAGGGTTCCATACGCTACCTGCGTGGTTATTAGTTGTCAGGGAAAGGTTCTTGGAGTTTTGTTCAGTCTAAACTACTCAATTCATCAACACACTCTGGCATTGGATGTCATACAAGTTCTTGATTGTAGGAACTATTTTCAATCTTGCTAAGGTAGATGCAGTTCCTAGTATGTTTACTGTCGCACTCTCTCTCTCACTCGGACAGCTATTCACTAGCTATAACAGTGGCTATAGCATAAATTAGTTTAGATCTATAGCTAGCTTATGACCTACAAACAAATATGCCTGATTAGCGCTCTAGTCTCCTCCAAGTTTCCAACCTGCAGCCATAGCGATCCAAAGTTTGATGCACACTTGCATAATTATTTTAATGCCTATATTTATTGCTCAAAATCACTTTGAATAATTCAAATAACCGCGGCACAATGGATCTGATGCAAGTTGAGACGTAATTTCCTAATTAGAATTCCGTGTGGATGTGGCCAATGCAAATTGGTCACGTCCACACTGAATTCTAATTAGGTAATTAACGTCTCAGTTTTACAGATGTTGAACTTACTCTTATCTAAATAAATGAAAGAAGTTTTTCTCCTGCCACACCTTCACTCGCCACACAATGCTGCATTTAGTGTTGTAGCTATAAAAACAAAACATAGAATTGTAGGTCGCTCTCCTCGTCACTGGAGTAGCGACTGTTGTCTTCACCCTCCCCATTGCTGGAGGGTGTGCTTGGTATGGAATATCGGAGTTTAAGTTTGTAAGTCGATCGAGTGAGTATATTGTGAAGATCTTGAAGTTATGTGATGTGAAAGCCTCGCGTCATATTGGGAAGGGACCTTTATACTTGTCCCCATTATCCCTCTCACAATATGTATGTGCCTCGTGTATTTCATGTGAAGGTGAAGCACAAGATGTGTGTTTCACTTTTTGTGACTTGTGATGGAACTACTTATAGCCAGCCAGCCAGCCAGTCTGGAGTTAGTCACATAAATAAAAATTGATGTTTATTGGGTAAGATCTGTGTCTGGTTTCATTCTCGTTTCTCTCTTTCTTACCTCTCCTCTCTCTCTTTCCTCCACCATCCTTTCACTCTTCCTCTCTCCTCCATTCCCCTTTCTCTCTTTCCTCCACCATCCTTTCACTCACCCTCTCTCTCCTCCATTCCCCTTTCTCTCTTTCCTCCACCATCCTTTCACTCACCCTCTCTCTCCTCCATTCCCCTTTCTCTCTTTCCTCCACCATCCTTTCACTCACCCTCTCTCTCCTCCATTCCCCTTTCTCTCTTTCCTCCACCATCCTTTCACTCACCCTCTCTCTCCTCCATTCCCCTTTCTCTCTTTCCTCCACCATCCTTTCACTCTCCCTCTCTCCTCCATTCCCCTTTCTCTCTTTCCTCCACCATCCTTTCACTCTCCCTCTCTCCTCCATTCCCCTTTCTCTCTTCACCATCCTTTCACTCTCCCTCTCTCTCCTGCCACTCTCCCTCTCTCCTCCATTCCCCTTTCTCTCTCCTTCTCTCTCCCCTTCTGTCATTCAGATACGAAGTATACTCGCACAGGCATTTTGAAGGTGAGAACATAATCACCGAATAGTTAGTGGTATGGGGGGGGGGGGGGGGATGACTTTGTCTAATTTAGCTATGGTATGACTAGTCTCGTGAACCAGACTATTAAAAAAATTATAGCCTGGCAACTTTTGCCAGGTTTTCAAGGTTCACAA
>CBDHDV010000031.1:0-23867 GCA_965261175.1 Rubritalea sp.
AATCCTCCCAATGACTGACTACACAATGGCATGTATTTATCTAGTGACTATTTGGTTCAGTATCTCCATACCTTGAGAAGCCAGTGCTACTAAGAGCAGCTGTAGCAATAGCAGCTGCTACTGGTGGATTAGCCCTCAGAGCAAGCCCACAATGGAGGCAAGAAAACTTACTCATTGGCAACTACTTTTGTATTCTCCGGTAAGTCCTTGTAGCAAAACATGAGCCTCCATGTGCCCTCCGCACTTCAAATTCTACTTTCCTTGTGCCTCACAGCAAATAGCATCCCTTGTCAACCTATACTCTTATTCGGATCCATACTCTTATTTGATATTGAGGAATTAGGGAAACACGAGGACATAGTTAGGTACATACATATATAGATAATTAGGTACATACCTAGGAGGACATATTTCATTGAGGAAACAGAATAATAGCAATACCAACAGCAGGAGCAGTAGCATTCCCCCACACCACTTATGTAGGTAATAGATACCTGTACTAGAAATCACTAAGACATCCTATACTAATCACAGCACAGAGACAGTTCTATCATATCCATTACTAATCACAGCACAGAGACAGTTCTATCATAGCCATTACTAATCACAGCACAGAGACAGTTCTATCATAGCCATTACTAATCACAGCATAGAGACAGTTCTATCATATCCATTACTAATCACAGCACAGAGACAGTTCTATCATAGCCATTACTAATCACAGCACAGAGACAGTTCTATCATATCCATTACTAATCACAGCACAGAGACAGTTCTATCATAGCCATTACTAATCACAGCACAGAGACAGTTCTATCATAGCCATTACTAATCACAGCACAGAGACAGTTCTATCATAGCCATTACTAATCACAGCACAGAGACAGTTCTATCATAGCCATTACTAATCACAGCATAGAGACAGTTCTATCATATCCATTACTAATCACAGCACAGAGACAGTTCTATCATAGCCATTACTACGGCTCACTCCATTGAACGGGAAATATTTTCATCTAAAGTTTCGTTTACGGCAGAAAGTGGATTGAGTAATTGCATAGCAGCAGTATCACCAGACTACACTTTGATAAAAGTGGGCAGGGTCTATTCCCATAGTTACCTGTGAGAGGATACGAGGTTGGTAATGTGCATGGGACTAGTGGGTGGGATGGGACTGCCTGCTGGCTTTGGTGCTTCCAGGCGGTCCATGCTCGGACTCGGCCGCATCTCCAGGGCCATTCTGGCAGAGCAGGAAGGTGAAAAGTCCACATCCATACCTACATCTTGACTGGACTATTGGACGGAGAGGGGAAAAAAGTGGTAGGGAAGGATGGGGGAGGGGGGGAGGTATTGGAGATGAAGGTGAGGGACATAGGGAAAAGGGTGGAGGAGGGGGGAGAGAGGAGAGAAGGGAGGAGGGTGAAGGTTGGAGATGAGGATGGGGAAGGGAGGAAGGGGTAGAAGTTAGGGGGTGGAAAAGAAGGAAAAGAAGGGAAAGAGATTGATACAGGATGAACAGACGAAGAAGCATATTGCAAATGGACTGTAAACAAGTTGAACAGCTCAAGCCATAAGGTACGGCATCACGTACGACAAATAGGCCATGATATTTGCTGGTGGGAGGGTGGGATTGATCAAGTTTGGGTTAATTAATTGGTGACGGAACCCTTTCCAGCATTGCATGCCGACATTCCAATGTAGGGTTAGGTTTTGGACATCCAAAACCTGGGGGACAGGAGGGAACCCCGCCCCCAGGGAAAATAACATGGGAAAACCTTCTTGATGCTATTACAGGTCGTAAACCAGTGCATTAGAATGAATACATTGTGTTAGTGTTACAGGATGATATGTGGTGGATGACAAACAGGTTGACAATTAACAGAACCGTGATAATGTAATATAAATATTGCAATCAAAAGCACACTGCGGCATAATGGATTGATCCAAACAATAAGAATAAATGGCGGACCAAACCCACCTCACCTCCTCAAAAAAAGTGTATATCTCAGCTCACATCTGTAGCTTCTTAGCTGCCTAAAATGGTGGTACTGTCATTATTACAACCTCTAAAAAGATCCAAGCATGCTCTGGATCCTTCTCTAAGGTAGTAAACCGGCAGAGCAAAAAAAATTCAAAACCATTAAATTCATCGACAAGATCTTTCTTTGTTCCTCTACACCTACCTCATCATAGCTGGTATACCCTGGGTCCTCTCATCATAACTGGCACACAATAGGTCCTCTCATCATAACTGGCACACAATAGGTCCCCTCATCATAGCTGGCACACAATAGGTCCTCTCATCATAACTGGCACACAATAGGTCCTCTCATCATAACTGGCACACAATAGGTCCTCTCATCATAACTGGCACACAATAGGTCCTCACATCATAACTGGCACACAATAGGTCCTCTCATCATAACTGGCACACAATAGGTCCTCTCATCATAACTGGCACACAATAGGTCCTCTCATCATAACTGGCATACAACAGGTCCTCACATCATAACTGGCATACAATAGGTCCTCTCATCATAACTGGCGTACAATAGGTCCTCTCATCATAACTGGCGTACAATAGGTCCTCTCATCATAACTGGCATACAATAGGTCCTCACATCATAACTGGCATACAATAGGTCCTCTCATCATAACTGGCATACAATAGGTCCTCTCATCATAACTGGCATACAATAGGTCCTCTCATCATAACTGGCATACAATAGGTCCTCACATCATAACTGGCATACAATAGGTCCTCTCATCATAACTGGCATACAATAGGTCCTCTCATCATAACTGGCATACAATAGGTCCTCTCATCATAACTGGCACACAATAGGTCCTCTCATCATAACTGGCACACAATAGGTCCTCTCATCATAACTGGCACACAATAGGTCCTCTCATCATAACTGGCATACAACAGGTCCTCACATCATAACTGGCATACAATAGGTCCTCTCATCATAACTGGCGTACAATAGGTCCTCTCATCATAACTGGCACACAACAGGTCCTCTCATCATAACTGGCGTACAATAGGTCCTCTCATCATAACTGGCACACAACAGGTCCTCCCATCATAACTGGCATACAATAGGTCCTCTTATCATAACTGGCACACAACAGGTCCTCTCGTCATAACTGGCACACAACAGGTCCTCTCATCATAACTGGCGTACAATAGGTCCTCTCATCATAATTTTAGTACCAGAAGACTCCAAATGTTCTAATAAATATCCACGACCACTCCATTTCTTGATCCAGTGAAGCAACGAGAAAAAATTTAACTGGTAAAAATTGTAAGTACAGTCAAGACACAAATTATTTTTATGATTCATACCAAACGAATGACTTGCACTTAGTTCAGCTATTTGTTTTGTTGAGTTCTCTCCCTCCTGGTCAACTGTTACCATGTCCAAAGGAGGTCACAGCTGACCCTCTACCAAAATATCTGCTGTAGTGTTCTCCTGTGCAATGTTACCAAGTCCACGAAGGTAGCTGTAGCTGACCCTACATGGGTGCAGTCAACAATAGAAACAATATTTTGAGATGGACAACATGGTGTCCATGGATACAGTCAACAATAGCACCAATACATAGCGTGTATTTTTATGTGTATAGTGTATAGCAACAACAAACAAGATAGAAAAAGAGTGTAAATGTCTAGGATACCCTCCACCATCAGCTCACACTTGAAGTAGCCCTCCACTGCCCAACTACGATATACACAAGCAACAACAAAAGACTTGAAACAAGAGCAGAATTGCTTCAATTAAAAACAACACCTACATATTGAACTGACCTGATAAAAAGTCAACAAGTCTGTTCCCATGTGTAGACCACAACCTGTTTGACCACATTTAAAATCATATACACCAGTAGTGCAGGTTTTAAAACCATGAGCGCTTGTGCAACCACACAGCCACAACATTGGTGTATGTATATGACTGCAAGTGGTAAAGGGTGTCTAACTGGTTGTGGTCTGCATGGGTACAGACCTGCTTCCTTATTTATTTTTGTTCCCTAAATAAACCATTTGGATAATGCTATAAGCAACTAATGTTGAGTAATTCTGAGGGCCGATGCAACTGTTACTGTTTCTACCAAATAAGATTATTTTAATCAGCAAATATTCCTTCCACTAATAGAGTAATGGTAGCTTTCTACAGTGTTTAGACCAGAGGCAGTAGTGCTGGCCATTGCAGTGCCAGGTTCCCATTCCAAAGTTAGCAGCTTCCAGTGGACACATAGAAGCGGGGAGGTCATGTCACTAAGGTGGGCTGAAACAATGGACACATAGAAGCGGGGAGATCATGTCACTAAAGTGGGCTGAAACAATGGACACATAGAAGCGGGGAGGTCATGTCTCTAAGGTGGGCTGAAACAATGGACACATAGAAGCGGGGAGGTCATGTCACTAAGGTGGGCTGAAACAATGGCCACATAGAAGCGGGGAGGTCATGTCACTAAGGTGGGCTGAAACAATGGACACATAGAAGCGGGGAGGTCATGTCTCTAAGGTGGGCTGAAACAATGGACACATAGAAGTGGGGAGGTCATGCCTCTAAGGTGGGCTGAAACAATGGACACATAGAAGCGGGGAGATCATGTATCTAAGGTGGGCTGAAACAATGGCCACATAGAAGTGGGGAGGTCATGTCACTAAGGTGGGCTGAAACAATGGCCACATAGAAGTGGGGAGATCATGTCACTAAGGTGGGCTGAAACAATGGCCACATAGAAGCGGGGAGGTCATGTCACTAAAGTGGGCTGAAACAATGGACACATAGAAGCGGGGAGGTCATGTCTCTAAGGTGGGCTGAAACAATGGACACATAGAAGCGGGGAGATCATGTCACTAAGGTGGGCTGAAACAATGGCCACATAGAAGCGGGGAGGTCATGTCTCTAAGGTGGGATGAAACAATGGACACATAGAAGCGGGGAGAGAGAGTAGACATGATCCCCAACACACCAAAGCATAAAAACTCCCTAATATGTGTAGCGCAGCAGAAAATGGCAACAGCAGCTGTTCCAAAAGATCTTGGTTACGTCCACACAAACGTATTGTGAGGAACTTCAAAAGAGCCAACAACATCGCTAATCACAGCTAAAATGCATGCATGCCAAGAGAATAAACTATAATCGCTGTTAACACTAGTTGACGGTATGTAATAATGTCATACCAAGAGGAAGATTCTTTGGCTTATAAAATAGCAACCCATTCAGCCTTCAGTCCCTAATTATATATTACAGCAAACTTGGGGGGGGACGACAGGTCAACAACTTTGCAAAATGGAGGAAAAATTAATCAGTTCAAAATGTTTCTGTATCTACTTATAAGCGGCTAGGAGCCATCGGGTGTGCCATTTCAAGGTTATGGTGGCTTGCGATTTCAATTACCTCAAGTAAAAAAATTGAAGAGAAGCCAAAGAGGGAAGCTAATGTGAGTGTTACCATGACAACCTGGCCACAGTTCACATTCAAGGCTATTACCATTTGAAAGCTCTTTCGTTCCTCTATGATCTGAATGTGGCAGATTGCCAAGCTTGGTCATTTGAAGAGGTAACAGCTTTAGCTCAATGTGGTGGCCTAGAAGAAATTAAAACTACGGTAGGTAGGTATTAGCCATTCCCTCACTAACAAATAGCTCTGCTAAACACAGGTGTCAGCCATTCCTTCACTCACATATATCTCTGCTAAACACTAGGTGTCAGCCATTCCTTCACTCACATATCATTCCTTCACTCACATATATCCTGCTAAACACTAGGTGTCAGCCATTCCTTCACTCACATATCATTCCTTCACTCACATATATCTCTGCTAAACACTAGGTGTCAGCCATTCCATCACTCACATATATCTCTGCTAAACACAGGTGTCAGCCATTCCTTCACTTACATATCTCTACTAAACACTAGGTGTCAGCCATTCCTTCCCACTCACATCTCTGCTAAATGATTAGACAAACCACAGACCAAATTAGTTATCACTAATTGCACTCAGCATTGGCCTATAATATCATAGCGAGTAATGTTACCAGATGTATCTTCTAAGAAAATGTACCTATATAAAGTCATTACAAGATATTAATTTAAAAGTACGCAGAATAAGCAACACATTCCAAAATAAAGGAAAACTAGGGCCATTACAATTTTCTGTCGTTTTCACTTATAGCCCAGCTACCTGGCGACCATTTCACCTATAGCCAGGCTACCATTTCACCTAGAGCCTGGCTACCTGGCGATCATTTCACCTATAGCCTGGCTACCTGGCGACCATTTCACCTATAGCCTGGCTACCTGGCGACCATTTCACCTATAGCCTGGCTACCTGGCGACCATTTCACCTATAGCCTGGCTACCTGGCAACCATTTCACCTATAGCCTGGCTACCATTTCACCTATAGCCTGGCTACCAGGCGACCATTTTTAAGACATATTCTGTACACTTGACTGTATGAACTTGATTTATAGCTCAAAAGATACATCTCTCTGTGAGCTCTTTGCAGAGGGATAGCCATACATAAGTTACGTGCAGTCAAAGTTAACACCTCAAAATCTGGTTAATGAGGAATAGGAGCCTCCCTCATAGGAAAGTCCAATACAACCTGGAAGTTGTCAGGTGTGAGCTCAGAAAAATACTGGCCAAGACAAATGACTTTTTGTTCTTCCATAAGGGTGGACTATGCCATTTACCTCTGAAATTTGAATACATATTTGTAGCTGTCATAACTTTTTCCCCCTTTCTTCTGTGCAGATACTATTGATACCAGCTTGTTACTTATTGTGTGTGCTTTAAGATGATATGTAAAAAGTCTCTATAGGCACCTTTTCTTAGAAGATATATCCAAACACGCAAGGTCACTCAAAAAATGGCACCTCCCAAATTGCAACATGTATAATTCCTAGGTGCCTTGAGCTACAGACTCGAAATTTGTTTTGTGGCTTGCTAACACCCTAAGCAGTGATATCCTTTGCCATATTTACAACAAGGTGAAGTGTTGATGAGATATGGTGATTAGAAGAGGCGGGGTCACAGATATTCCATGGTTTTTGGCTGTTGGAAATAAAGTGTCTCATATCTCATCAACACTTTACCCGTTGTAAATATGGCAAAGTGATATCACTGCTTAGGGTGTTAGCAAGCCACAAAACAAATTTTGAGTCTGTAGCTCAAGGCACCTAGGAATTATACATGTTGCAATTTGGGAGGTGCCATTTTTTGAGTGACCCTTGCATGTTTGGATATATCTTCTAAGAAAAGGTGCCTATAGAGACATTTCGCATATCATCTTAAAGCACACACAATAAGCAACAAGCTGGTATTAAAAATATCTGCACAGAAGAAAGGGGGGAAAAGTTATGACAGCTACAAATATGTGTTCAAATTTCAGAGGTAAATGGGATAGTCCCCCTCATAAGTCAACCAAAAAAAGAAAAGAAGACATAACAAAGAGGCTCTTTGATTGTGTAGTGGATGTGTTGATAGGCAACCAGGAAAGAAGTATCACCTTTTAGAATCTGGATGGTCAAACGAGGAATATTTCAACTTGCGGTTCATAATTAAGCATGTATGGCAAGACAAAACATACCATTAGAAAGCACATCGAATGGGCTAAATGTCGGAATATAAATAAGGACCATAGCGTATATGTGTGCAAAGTTGTGGCAAGAAGAAAAGTGAAAAATAAGGGGAAAGAATGGCAGCCAGGGGTTACCTTGGTAGCCTCCCTCCTTAATACTCATCCCCCACCACTTCGTCCAATGGTAGTCCACACACCCCCACCTCCTTATATGCTATAGTAAGCATGGTATTTATGCCTCATTTAAGAATTGATAGCGGTTTCAGTCATTTTTCCAGCAGTTTTGAGATTTCCCCCTGGTTTTTCCCCTAGGCATCCAAAACCCGTCATAGACAGGTTTGGACCACTGTTTTTAACATACCACTCCAAAATCTGCCAACCGTGTTCCAATGCCTTGCAGTGGTAAGACCCCATGGGAGGCTTTATGGAACACATAGATACTCCACGAGAACAAAACCATCATCTAAGACATCTCAGGTCCCCACATGGAGGGGGAAAAATAAGTCACTGTTTCTCACTTAGAGCTGCAGTCAGTAGAAATCTTAGTTGTTATAATTTTATATATATACACTAAACTTTCTTGATAATCAGCATGACATTTGTCTTTGATATTTAACCTACTTGCGCTAGCCTTCATCAGGAATAATGAGATACCAGTCTTAGAATCTCATTATTCCAGATGAAGCCTGGAGAATCCAAGTGAAATATTCCTGATGAAGGCTGGAGCATCTAGGTGAAATATTCCTGATGAAGGCTGGAGCATCTAGGTGAAATAAATATTCCTGATGAAGGCTGGATCATCTAGGTGAAATATTCCTGATGAAGGCTGGAGCATCTAGGTGAAATATTCCTGATGAAGGCTGGAGCATCTAGGTGAAATAAATATTCCTGATGAAGGCTGGATCATCTAGGTGAAATATTCCTGATGAAGGCTGGAGCATCTAGGTAAAATATTCCTGATGAAGGCTGGAGCATCTAGGTGAAATAAATATTCCTGATGAAGGCTGGAGCATCTAGGTGAAATAAATATTCCTGATGAAGGCTGGATCATCTAGGTGAAATATTCCTGATGAAGGCTGGAGCATCTAGGTAAAATATTCCTGATGAAGGCTAGAGCATCTAGGTGAAATATTCCTGATGAAGGCTGGAGCATCTAGGTGAAATATTCCTGATGAAGGCTGGAGCATCTAGGTGAATTATTCACAAACAAATTCAAGTTGATATCAAGAAAATCATTTATTCCAACATGTCAGCTGAGAGTTCGTGGTGAGAATTATTATTATTTGCAAGCGTTTTTTTTTTACCAGAACTCTCCAGAGATGTGCATAAATTATCAATTCCCACCTCCCTAATGGGGCTCCTAACAGTGGTACAAGCTTGTAAGGCTATTAATTAATAGGGTTTCCCCCACACTATACTGGTTTATTCTGGACCATACTCTTATTAATGTTCACCTCTTGTAGATTTGATTAGATACAGTAGTTAATGGGAATCTTCTCTGAGGAGGTTTCAGCCTGTGGGCTAACAAATTGCATCTTATAATAATTGGAAGAAAAAATCGTCCCAGCAAGGAATGTTTGTGGGAGTAAAATCTTCCCAGCAAGGAATGTTTGTGGGAGCAAAATCTTCCCAGCAAGGAATGTTTGTGGGAGCAAAATCTTCCCAGCAAGGAATGTTTGTGGGAGCAAAATCTTCCCAGCAAGGAATGTTTGTGGGTACAAAATCTTCCTAGCAAGGAATGTTTGTGGGTGTAAAATCTTCCCAGCAAGGAATGTTTGTGGGTGCAAAATCTTCCCAGCAAGGAATGTTTGTGGGAGCAAAATCTTCCTAGCAAGGAATGTTTGTGGGTGTAAAATCTTCGCAGCAAGGAATGTTTGTGGGTGTAAAATCTTCCTAGCAAGGAATGTTTGTGGGTGTAAAATCTTTCCAGCAAGGAATGTTTGTGGGAGTAAAATCTTCCCAGCAAGGAATGTTTGTGAGAGCAAAATCTTCCCAGCAAGGAATGTTTGTGGGAGCAAAATCTTCCCAGCAAGGAATGTTTGTGGGAGCAAAATCTTCCCAGCAAGGAATGTTCGTGGGAGCAAAATCTTCCCAGCAAGGAATGTTTGTGGGAGCAAAATCTTCCCAGCAAGGAATGTTTGTGGGTACAAAATCTTCCTAGCAAAGAATGTTTGTGGGTGTAAAATCTTCCCAGCAAGGAATGTTTGTGGGTGCAAAATCTTCCCAGCAAGGAATGTTTGTGGGTTGCAAAATCATCCCAGCAAGGAATGTTTGTGGGTTGCAAAATCGTCCCAGCAAGGAATGTTTGTGGGTTGCAAAATCGTCCCAGCAAGGAATGTTTGTGGGAGCAAAATCTTCCCAGCAAGGAATGTTTGTAGGTGCAAAACCTTCCCAGCAAGGAATGTTTGTGGGTGCAAAATCTTCCCAGCAAGGAATGTTTGTGGGAGCAAAATCTTCCCAGCAAGGAATGTTTGTAGGTGCAAAATCTTCCCAGCAAGGAATGTTTGTGGGAGCAAAATCTTCCCAGCAAGGAATGTTTGTGGGAGCAAAATCTTCCCAGCAAGGAATGTTTGTGGGAGCAAAATCTTCCCAGCAAGGAATGTTTGTGGGTGCAAAATCTTCCCAGCAAGGAATGTTTGTGGGTGCAAAATCTTCCCAGCAAGGAATGTTTGTGGGTGCAAAATCTTCCCAGCAAGGAATGTTTGTGGGTACAAAATCTTCCTAGCAAGGAATGTTTGTGGGTGTAAAATCTTCCCAGCAAGGAATGTTTGTGGGAGCAAAATCTTCCCAGCAAGGAATGTTTGTGGGTACAAAATCTTCCTAGCAAGGAATGTTTGTGGGTGTAAAATCTTCCCAGCAAGGAATGTTTGTGGGTGCAAAATCTTCCCAGCAAGGAATGTTTGTGGGTACAAAATCTTCCTAGCAAGGAATGTTTGTAGGTGAAAAAGCTTCCCAGCAAGGAATGTTTGTGGGTACAAAATCTTTCTAGCAAGGAATGTTTGTGGGTGTAAAATCTTCCCAGCAAGGAATATTTGTGGGTGCAAAATCTTCCCAGCAAGGAATGTTTGTGGGTGCAAAATCTTCCCAGCAAGGAATGTTTGTGGGAGCAAAATCTTCCCAGCAAGGAATGTTTGTGGGAGCAAAATCTTCCCAGCAAGGAATGTTTGTGGGAGCAAAATCTTCCCAGCAAGGAATGTTCGTGGGAGCAAAATCTTCCCAGCAAGGAATGTTTGTGGGAGCAAAATCTTCCCAGCAAGGAATGTTTGTGGGTACAAAATCTTCCTAGCAAAGAATGTTTGTGGGTGTAAAATCTTCCCAGCAAGGAATGTTTGTGGGTGCAAAATCTTCCCAGCAAGGAATGTTTGTGGGTTGCAAAATCATCCCAGCAAGGAATGTTTGTGGGTTGCAAAATCGTCCCAGCAAGGAATGTTTGTGGGTTGCAAAATCGTCCCAGCAAGGAATGTTTGTGGGAGCAAAATCTTCCCAGCAAGGAATGTTTGTAGGTGCAAAACCTTCCCAGCAAGGAATGTTTGTGGGTGCAAAATCTTCCCAGCAAGGAATGTTTGTGGGAGCAAAATCTTCCCAGCAAGGAATGTTTGTAGGTGCAAAATCTTCCCAGCAAGGAATGTTTGTGGGAGCAAAATCTTCCCAGCAAGGAATGTTTGTGGGAGCAAAATCTTCCCAGCAAGGAATGTTTGTGGGAGCAAAATCTTCCCAGCAAGGAATGTTTGTGGGAGCAAAATCTTCCCAGCAAGGAATGTTTGTGGGTGCAAAATCTTCCCAGCAAGGAATGTTTGTGGGTGCAAAATCTTCCCAGCAAGGAATGTTTGTGGGTACAAAATCTTCCTAGCAAGGAATGTTTGTGGGTGTAAAATCTTCCCAGCAAGGAATGTTTGTGGGAGCAAAATCTTCCCAGCAAGGAATGTTTGTGGGTACAAAATCTTCCTAGCAAGGAATGTTTGTGGGTGTAAAATCTTCCCAGCAAGGAATGTTTGTGGGTGCAAAATCTTCCCAGCAAGGAATGTTTGTGGGTACAAAATCTTCCTAGCAAGGAATGTTTGTAGGTGAAAAAGCTTCCCAGCAAGGAATGTTTGTGGGTACAAAATCTTTCTAGCAAGGAATGTTTGTGGGTGTAAAATCTTCCCAGCAAGGAATATTTGTGGGTGCAAAATCTTCCCAGCAAGGAATGTTTGTGGGTGCAAAATCTTCCCAGCAAGGAATGTTTGTGGGAGCAAAATCTTCCCAGCAAGGAATGTTTGTGGGAGCAAAATCTTCCCAGCAAGGAATGTTTGTGGGAGCAAAATCTTCCCAGCAAGGAATGTTCGTGGGAGCAAAATCTTCCCAGCAAGGAATGTTTGTGGGAGCAAAATCTTCCCAGCAAGGAATGTTTGTGGGTACAAAATCTTCCTAGCAAAGAATGTTTGTGGGTGTAAAATCTTCCCAGCAAGGAATGTTTGTGGGTGCAAAATCTTCCCAGCAAGGAATGTTTGTGGGTTGCAAAATCTTCCTAGCAAGGAATGTTTGTGGGTGTAAAATCTTCCCAGCAAGGAATGTTTGTGGGAGCAAAATCTTCCCAGCAAGGAATGTTTGTGGGTACAAAATCTTCCTAGCAAGGAATGTTTGTGGGTGTAAAATCTTCCCAGCAAGGAATGTTTGTGGGTGCAAAATCTTCCCAGCAAGGAATGTTTGTGGGTACAAAATCTTCCTAGCAAGGAATGTTTGTGGGTGCAAAAGCTTCCCAGCAAGGAATGTTTGTGGGTACAAAATCTTTCTAGCAAGGAATGTTTGTGGGTGTAAAATCTTCCCAGCAAGGAATATTTGTGGGTGCAAAATCTTCCCAGCTAGGAATGTTTGTGGGTGTAAAATCTTCCCAGCAAGGAATGTTTGTGGGTGCAAAATCTTCCCAGCAAGGAATGTTTGTGGGTGTAAAATCTTCCCAGCAAGGAATGTTTGTGGGTGTAAAATCTTCCCAGCAAGGAATGTTTGTGGGTGCAAAATCTTCCCAGAAAGGAATGTTTGTGGGTGCAAAATCTTCCCAGCAAGGAATGTTTGTGGGTGCAAAATCTTCCCAGCAAGGAATGTTTGTGGGTGTAAAATCTTCCCAGCAAGGAATGTTTGTGGGTGCAAAATTGTCTGCTCTATAATCATTTTTGATTTTGAGGAATTCTCCAGCCTATACACTTATTCCTCCCTTATACCACTGTTAGGGAGGTGGGAGTACCTCCATACAGTGCATATATAGAACACTTGACTATACCACTGTTAGGGAGGTGGGAGTACCTCCATACAGTGCATATATAGAACACTTGACTATACCACTGTTAGGGAGGTAAATATAGAGAGCACGCAGAGGCTAGGTGTCAGAAATGTCAGCACAGGGAAACTGGCACATGGCCGCCTAATAGCTAGCAAGTATTCACAGTGGCGTGCTTGCATATTTGCAGACAAGACAGAGGGAACCCCAATGTGTGTATGTGTGTGTGTGAATATGGTGTGTGTGGGTGTGGCATGTAGGGGTGGGGCATGTGGGGGTGGATTTGTTTCATCTCAAACTGCAAGTGCCGCACATTTGGATGGAGACTATCTAGACAAGCCACCTTACTTTGCTCTTCACCAAGCCACTCAACACACCTCAAACACAAGCAGGCACACACGTACACAGTCCATACACTTCAAACAAGAAGTATTAAAAAACACAAAGCTATTACTTGCATGTAAGTACATATTGGATTACCTGTTATAAAGGAAAGGAAGCAGGGCAAGACTGTACCCATGTAGACCACAACCAGTGAGATCCCCTACAACACACACGCCAATACTGTGCCAGTTTTAAAATCACAGGGAGGCTAACTGGTGGTGGTCGTCATGGGTACAGTCTGACCTCGTTTCCATTTGTTTTCAAACAGGTCAATCCGATTTAGTTGGTTCGTTTTCAAACAAGAGGAAAAAAAAAGTCTTTATTTAGAAACAAATAGCTGTACTGGATTGACCTGTTTGAAAAGACCAGAAACAAGACTGACGCAATGCAGACCACAACCAGTGAGACCCTGTTACCACTTGCACAGGCACTCCGTGACGAGCACAATATTGGCATATATTACTTGAAATGGTAAAGGGTAGTCTAACTGGTTGGGTCTACACGGGTACAGTCTCGTTTCTGTTCTTTTCAAACAGGTTAATCCAGTATAGCTATTAGTTTTTAAACAAAATATCTCTGCTCGTTTCGAGTTTGTTTTTTTGCTGTTTGTGTATAGCTAGTTGAGCAGTAGAGGAGAAATGGAGGGCTACATCAAGTGTGAGCTGGTTGAGGAGGGTCGCCTAGTCATTTAAAGCCATTATCTATTTATTGTTGCTGTCCACTACACACATCTCAACACATGCTATGCATTGTTGCTATCTCTGACTGCACCCATGTAAGGGATCAGCTACAGCTTCTATCGCTCGAGGACTACGTAACATTGCACAGGAGAACACTATAGCAGATATTTTTGTTGGAGTATCAGCTACGGCCTCCTAGGGACTTAGTAATAGTTGACTAGGAGTGAGAATTGCACAAACCAAATAGTTGAACTGTAAGTGCGAGTCATTCGTTGAACTATGAATCATCAACGTAAGTCGTGGCATGACAATACTTATGTAACACATTTCTCCTATTTCTTTTTTTGTTGTCTCACTGGATCGAGAAACAGAAAAGTCGTGGAAGTCTATTGAAATATTTGGAGTCCTCTGGTACTATAATTATGACGAGAGAACCTACTGTACGCCAGATATGCGTGGGAAGATACAGAGAAACAAACAAACAAAGATCCTTGATGATGAATTTCACTTGTTGTTCTTTACAACTTCCTTTATTGGCGCTGCCGTGGGCTTAATACCGTAGCCAAGATTGAAGGCACGCTGGGAGTCTTTTTGGAGGTATTGCTGAACCACCATTCTAGGAAGCTAAGAAGCTGCTGATGTGAGTCTTAGCTGAAATACATGTATATAAGCTTTGTTTGGGGGGAGAGGGGTTATGTACATGTACAATATAGGTCGGCCATTTAATAAAACTGGGTCAATCCGATATAGGATACAGAAAATCTTCAATGCACTCACTCGCTCTCATTGCCATTACTCCATAAGGAAGCAAGGACTAACATCACATTTGGTTGACAATAGCTCTATGGGGACACACTCGGGATCAACATCACACTGGGTGGACAATAACTCTATGGGGACACACTCGGGATCAACATCACACTGGGTTGACAATAGCTCTATGGGGACACACTCGGGATCAACATCACACTGGGTGGACAATAACTCTATGGGGACACACTCGGGATCAACATCACACTGGGTGGACAATAACTCTATGGGGACACACTCGGGATCAACATCACACTGGGTTGACAATAGCTCTATGGGGACACACTCGGGATCAACATCACACTGGGTGGACAATAACTCTATGGGGACACACTCGGGATCAACATCACACTGGGTTGACAATAACTCTATGGGGACACACTCGGGATCAACATCACACTGGGTGGACAATAACTCTATGGGGACACACTCGGGATCAACATCACACTGGGTGGACAATAACTCTATGGGGACACATTCTGAATCAACATCACACTGGGTTGAGGCAGTTGACAATATTTCTATAGGGACACACTCTGGATCAACATCCATTACAATGGTTTGGTAGAAGTAGGTTGGCAAGAGCTCCATGGCGACATATATTTATCATGTGAATGCATATATAATTACAGACACACCCTCCGTCCATTCTCACATTTTCTCCTACTCCAAGTAACTGCATCATGGGCTTGCTGGCAGATGGGCGATCACTCTTAGCCATGTCCTGTATGCTGGTGAAGTCCACATGGTGATGGATGGATTTGGGAGGAGGAGGATGTTGCATCTTCATTGGCTGTAATACCTGTCCTTGCTTCTGCTGTCCTTGTTGCTGCTGCTGCTGTCCTTGCTGCTGTCCTTGTAGCTGCTGCTGTTGTCCTTGCTGCTGTCCTTGCTGCTGCTGCTGCTGACCTTGCTGCTGACCTTGCTGCTGTCCTTGCTGCTGCTGTCCTTGCTGCTGTCCTTGCTGCTGCTGCTGCTGACCTTGCTGCTGACCTTGCTGCTGTCCTTGCTGCTGCTGTCCTTGCTGCTGTCCTTGCTGCTGCTGCTGACCTTGCTGCTGCTGCTGACCTTGCTGCTGTCCTTGCTGCTGCTGTCCTTGCTGCTGTCCTTGCTGCTGCTGCTGCTGCTGTTGTTGTTGTTGTTGTTGTATCTGTATTTGTTGTTGAAGCAATTGGTAAAGGAGCTGCTGAAATCCATTCGGTGTAGCTGCAGCTCCGGCCAGACTGGCTACAGGTAAGGATAGAGATGTACCAGGATGGAATAGCTTCTCTCTGTAAGGACAAGAAGAGATTATATTAATTTGGCTTGCAATCAAGAGAAGGACAGAGCAGCAGGAGGTATCATCATCTTTACCAATGAATGATGAGAGTACGAGAGAAAGAGAGAGGAGAGATAGAAGGTGAGAGATAGAACGAGAGAGATGAGAGGAGGAGAGAGGAGAGAGAAGAGAGATAGGTGAAAGACGAAAAGGGAAGCGGGTAACTTGGTGGGAGGAGGAAACTTAGAGAGATCATGATCTACACATGATAACAATTAATAGCCAACAGAGCAAGAGTGCAGAGTGCATGCACCCACACACACCCTATAATTCCCTTCCACATCCTTCCCATTTTGTGCCCGTACCATGTAATACAATAATACTCACGCACGCAAATCAAACAAAGGATATTAAAATCATACACAAGAAATAAATAACATTTAATAGACAAGCAGCAGTTCTAGGGAATGTGGAGATACGACAGGCAACAAAGGGTTGTTCCATTTCTTTGGGCATGGACATGTGCCAGCGGTACACTTGCAGTTGGTGTATATTTTAACAAACTAAATTTGGAAATATCATGCACCATTCCACTGGAAGGAACGGGGAATAGTCTCCCCCTGCACGAAATTCTGACATGCGGGGAAGAATATTCCCACTTCCTGCACGAGATTCTGGCATACGGGGAAGAATATTCCCACTTCCTGCACAAGATTCTGACATGTGGGGAAGAATATTCCCACTTCCTGCATGAGATTTTGACATGTGGGGAAGAATATTCCCACTTCCTGCATGAGATTCTGGCATGTGGGGAAGAATATTCCCACTTCCTGCATGAGATTCTGGCATGCGGGGAAGAATATTCCCACTTCCTGCATGAGATTCTGGCATGCGGGGAAGAATATTCCCACTTCCTGCACGAGATTCTGGCATGCGGGGAAGAATATTCCCACTTCCTGCATGAGATTCTGGCATGCAGGGGAAGAATATTCCCACTTCCTGCATGAGATTCTGACATGTGGGGAAGAATATTCCCACTTCCTGCATGAGATTCTGGCATGCAGGGAAGAATATTCCCACTTCCTGCATGAGATTCTGGCATGCGGGGAAGAATATTCCCACTTCCTGCATGAGATTCTGGCATGCGGGGAAGAATATTCCCACTTCCTGCATGAGATTCTGGCATGCAGGGGAAGAATATTCCCACTTCCTGCATGGGATTCTGGCATGCGGGGAAGAATATTCCCACTTCCTGCATGGGATTCTGGCATGCGGGGAAGAATATTCCCACTTCCTGCATGGGATTCTGGCATGCGGGGAAGAATATTCCCACTTCCTGCATGAGATTGTGGCATGTGGGGAAGAATATTCCCACTTCCTGCATGGGATTCTGGCATGCGGGAAAGAATATTCCCACTTCCTGCATGGGATTCTGGCATGTGGGGAAGAATATTCCCACTTCCTGCATGAGATTCTGGCATGCGGGGAAGAATATTCCCACTTCCTGCATGAGATTCTGGCATGCGGGGAAGAATATTCCCACTTCCTGCATGAGATTCTGGCATGCGGGGAAGAATATTCCCACTTCCTGCATGAGATTCTGGCATGCGGGGAAGAATATTCCCACTTTCTGCATGGGATTCTGGCATGCGGAGAAGAATATTCCCACTTCCTGCATGAGATTCTGGCATGCAGGGGAAGAATATTCCCACTTCCTGCACGAGATTCTGGCATGTGGGGAAGAATATTCCCACTTCCTGCATGAGATTCTGGCATGTGGGGAAGAATATTCCCACTTCCTGCATGAGATTCTGGCATGTGGGGAAGAATATTCCCACTTCCTGCATGAGATTCTGGCATGCGGGGAAGAATATTCCCACTTCCTGCATGAGATTCTGGCATGCAGGGGAAGAATATTCCCACTTCCTGCATGAGATTCTGACATGTGGGGAAGAATATTCCCACTTCCTGCATGAGATTCTGGCATGTGGGGAAGAATATTCCCACTTTCTGCATGGGATTCTGGCATGCGGGGGAAGAATATTCCCACTTCCTGCATGAGATTCTGACATGCAGGGGAAGAATATTCCCACTTCCTGCATGAGATTCTGGCATGTGGGGAAGAATATTCCCACTTCCTGCATGAGATTCTGGCATGTGGGGAAGAATATTCCCACTTCCTGCATGGGATTCTGGCATGCAGGGTAAGAATATTCCCACTTCCTGCATGAGATTCTGACATGTGGGGAAGAATATTCCCACTTCCTGCATGAGATTCTGGCATGCGGGGGAAGAATATTCCCACTTCCTGCATGAGATTCTGGCATGCAGGGGAAGAATATTCCCACTTCCTGCATGAGATTCTGACATGTGGGGAAGAATATTCCCACTTCCTGCATGAGATTCTGGCATGTGGGGAAGAATATTCCCACTTCCTGCATGAGATTCTGGCATGCGGGGGAAGAATATTCCCACTTCCTGCATGAGATTCTGGCATGCAGGGGAAGAATATTCCCACTTCCTGCATGAGATTCTGACATGTGGGGAAGAATATTCCCACTTCCTGCATGAGATTCTGGCATGCGGGGAAGAATATTCCCACTTCCTGCATGAGATTCTGGCATGTGAGGAAGAATACTCCCACTTCCTGCATGAGATTCTGGCATGTGAGGAAGAATATTCCCACTTCCTGCATGAGATTCTGGCATGTGAGGAAGAATACTCCCACTTCCTGCATGAGATTCTGGCATGCAGGGGAAGAATATTCCCACTTCCTGCATGAGATTCTGGCATGTGAGGAAGAATATTCCCACTTCCTGCATGAGATTCTGGCATGCGGGGGAAGAATATTCCCACTTCCTGCATGAGATTCTGACATGTGGGGAAGAATATTCCCACTTTCTGCATGAGATTCTGAGAGATTACTATCTACTGTTAAAAACAACACAGAGAGTTGTAGCTTCAACAGTTACTGAGCATATTGTCTTGCAATGAACTAGCAGAAAAAAATTATCGGTGAGTAAAGTGAGCCCACACTGTGGGCCCACGCTGCAGAACCCACACAGCCCTCACTGGGGAGCAACACAGGCCTCACTGTGGAGCCAACACAGACCTCACTGTGGAGCCAACACAGACCTCACTGTGGAGCCAACACTGTAGAGCTCACTCTGTGAAGCTCTCACTGTGGAGCAACACTGTAGAGCCCACTCTGTGAAGCTCTCACTGTGGAGCCCACACTGTAGAGCCCACTCTGTGAAGCTCTCACTGTGGAGCCCACACTGTAGAGCCCACTCTGTGAAGCTCTCACTGTGGATCCCACACTGTAGAGCCCACTCTGTGAGGTTCTCACTGTGGAGCTCACACTGTAGAGAAGAGAGCAGAGTCTAATTCCTCTAATTGAGCTCTCATTTTAAAATGGGATTACTGGGCACTAGACTCTCTAGTTATCAATTTATTGTAGTTGTAACAGCTGCAATAGTAACAGTGCCTGACCTTCATAGGTTCTAACTCTAGTTGCTACTTTGAATTGCTGGATCCAGACTTCCCTCCATCCAATCTCCAACCATGACCCATCCTGGGGAAAACACTCTCACCTGTTGTCCTTTCTGTGACAGTGGCTATCAAAGACTTGGGAACCATCTAAAATATTGCCCTAAGAGAAACCAAAGGGACTACTCCATCTACCTCTCCCCCCAAAAATTAACAAGATCCCTAATAAGAGCACGCCATATCCTACTTGTGGAAAGAACTTTAAAAGACTTGACACACACCTGAGAACCAGTGTCACCTGTAAGCAGCAAGTGGACAGTCTCTACTGCTCCCATCCAGCTACATCCAAACCCATAATCTACTGAGCTACAACCACAACAGTCGATACAAATCTAATCCATCCAAGCCAGCTGTGACAGGCCAACCAGGGTTTTAAAAAAAAAAAAAATTCAGGGGGGGAAAACCAATGTTTCAAGAAATAAAGGGGGGGGGGGGGGGGGGGGGGGGGGCATAGGTTGGAACTAAAATACATAATGTACTTTGTTGCAAGTGCCTCTTTAGCATATAGTATGTAGCTGCCTCATTTTACATTCAGTTTATGCTAATTAGTCAGCTGCAAACTTGCAGCCAGTCATAAGCTTGCAATTTGACAGGGTTTCATACGGGATTTTGTGTTAGGAGAAGGGGGGGACTTTCATGTACTTGCTAAGGGAGGAAGGGGGAGAGGGAGAAATTTTTTGAAAAATAGATACTCTGAGATTGATCTGATGCATTTTGGAGGTACTTAAAGCCATTCCATTCTAGCACATGCTCAGAACAATTGGGACAGCACATTCTAGTAGTCACAATTCAGAACACACTGGTGGGGTAGTAGCAATGTACAACTGAGCATAGATATGGACCTCAGGAACTTTTTTCCCCAGATGGAAAGTGCATGTGGAGAATGTGATAATGAGGAAGATGTAGTCCAAACTTCCCCTAGCAGTGATTTTCTAACCACCAATTCCCAAGCATTAGGTGGGTCAGTTTGTCTAAAGCTCAGCCAACAAACACGAGGGAAAGCCAGACTCAGTTACCAGAAGAAGTGGGAGCAAAAATACCCTTGCAATAATTCAAAGCTGGGAATGCTGTTGCTATTATGTTACTATTGTGGGATTTGGGGGAGAAGTATTCTAGCTTTGAGATGGGATATTCCAGGTCTTCCCTCCCCTGTATGAAACCCAGGTCATATTGAATGCTGTCTACTATTAACTTTACTCTGTCACTGTTCATGAATTAACAGCAACTAAAACAATCACATCATCATTTTTAAAAATCCAAGGATGGGGGTGAGATCCCAGGTCCAGCCCCCCCCCCTAACATTTTAAAAAAGAAGAATCATAGGATTTAACTCTGAATAGTGATATATTATTTATATAATATTTTTCAAGAATTCTTGGAGGCAAAAATTTTGCTTGAAGGGGGAGGAAACTCCAGCTCCCACCCTCTCTGTATCAAACCCTGTTTGAAGAGGCAGCATTATTCATAAGCCTGGCCCAGAGTTGTTTTTTTGCTGCACATAATATTATATGCCATTTTCTTGTTCATAATTTAGTAATGGTGTATTTTAACTGAATAATTCCCCATTCTAATAATCCCCACCACCACAGTGATTAGATAGGCCACCATTTGCTAAGGAAGACCAACCACAGTGGATTTTCCCAGAAGTCCTGCTACAAAAGCCACTGGCATAGATCTAAATTAGCTGCATTGAGTTTTCCAAGTCTCAAACTATGGGATGTGGACAGAAAATGGAATATTCTTTGAGTGGGTTTCTCAGTAAGCTAGCTTTAAACAAACTTGGTAGTACCACTAATTGAAAAAATAATTCCCAGGCCATTCCCCATCTCTTTTGCAGCCAAGTGTGTCAAGCTTGGGCTTTGAAGAGTCGGCATGTATAAAAGCCAGGCCTAGAGTTTTTTTCCAAGCTCAGAGAATTTCCAAGTTCAGTGTTTTAGTTCCCCATGATAAAGATGGATATTCGCAATTTCTTTGGTTCAAGCTCTTCCAAGTCAGCTACTTCTAGCCTAAGAGAAGGGTCAGAGAGTGAAGAAGATTCAACAAATGAAGCACCACCTTCCAAGAGACCATGTGCAGTACCATCATCTGCTGCAACCTCTTGGAAATACAACAAGAAGTGGGCAAAAGATTTTCCATAGCTAGAATATGATGGCAACTTCCAAGGTGCATTTTGCAAAATATGCAGAAAGGTTGAAACCAGGGGTCAGTCTTCACAAGGAAGTGGAGGTGTGTGGGTCACAAAGCCTTTCCAGAATTGGAAAAAGGCAGTTCAAAAGATGAAAGAACATGCCAGCAGTGAATCCCACTTGAAACAAGTTGAAGCAGAGCTGATAGTGAGTAGAGGAGAAACAGTTGTATATCAGCTGCAATGTTTTGGAGATTCTGAGAGAAGCAAGAACCAGAAAGCAATCAAAGCACTTCTTGGCTGCACTCACTACTTATGCAAACAGCACATTCCTCATACTACCAACTTCAGCAAGTTGATTGATCTTATTGTTTCTTGTGGTGGGAAAGATCTTGAAGAATTTGTCCGTAAGGCGCAAAGAATGCATCTTACGCTTCAACAGATGCTGTCACTGATTTTGTTGAAGCAATAGGAGTATGGGTTGATGAATTACAAGTTAACAGGGTCCGCAATGCTCCATTTTTCAGCTTGATGGCTGATGAGTGTGTCGATGTAGCTAACATTGAGGAGCTATCTGTTTACTGTAGATGGGTAGAAAATGGAGTACCAGTAGAGCATTTCATGGAAATTCTCCCACTGAAGAAAACGAATGCTCAATCGATCTATTCCGTGTTGCTGGATTGGCTAAAGAAGAAGGATTTGCAGTGCAGTAAGCTTATAGGTATGGGCTTTGATGGAGCTGCAACATTTGCTGGGAAGAAATCGGGTGGTAAGCACGTCTGAAGAAGCATGCACCTCATTCAGTCTTCGTCCACTGCCACTGCCATAAGCTTCAACTGGCTTGTGTTCAATCTGCAAACAGCACTGAGGAATCAAACATGTTTATACAACACTGACTACATTGTGGAAATTTTTTCACTATTCGCCGAAGAGATGTCAGAATCTGAAAGAGATACAGAAAGTACTAGATATTCCTGAGCTGAAGATTGTCAAACCATCTGACACCAGGTGGCTCTCCCATGAGAAATGTGTTTCTACAGTGAAGAAATGTTATGGAGCAATTGTGTCTGCAATTGAAACTATTTATCAGGAATCCCACGAGCCGGAGGCACTCGGTATTAGCAAGATCTTGCTAGGAAGATGTACTTCAACCTGCAGCTAAGTGGGTGCTAGATTTGCAAGAAGTTAAAGAGGAGATGGATATTACTGCAGGCATTAACTTCAACAGTGATGATGTAGGATCATTTCAGAGCCGAGTAACAGAGCCATTTTACACCAAATTGAAAAAAATATCGTAAACCGCTTCGTTTCACAAGATGTTGTGTCCTATTTCAGCATTTTTGATCCCAAGAAGACTTCAAATTCTTTGGAAAACTGTACGTATAGAGAAGACCAAGTTAAAGTACTCCTTGAACACTATGGGTCTGAGCTTCCAGCTGAAACAGTTGTAGGGGATGAATTTCTAATGCCAGCAGTCATCACTTCAAGTTCAGACCTACCCACAGAGTGGGAAACCTTCGGCGATATATCACCAATCAACCAAGGGAAGATATCTAGGAGCAGTTAAAGGAGTTGTCTACTAAGTCCATGATGCAAACCATGTTTCCAAACTTGAGCATCCTAGCTAATGTTTGCCTAACCATTCCTGTTGGAACTGCCTCTGTTGAACGCTCTTTTTCCCATATGAAAATGGTAAAGTCTCATCTGAGAAATCGACTTGGAGAAGCCAATCTTTCATATCTAATGAAAATTGCATTGGAATCCCTGAGGCCTTGTCAGATGAAGAACAAGGGGGGACGACACCTGAAACCAACGAAATTGTAACAAATATTTGTAGCTGTCATAACTTTTTTTCCCTTTCTTCTGTGCAAATAATTTTTATACCAGCTTGTTGCTTATTGTGTGTGCTTTAAAATGATATATAAAAAGTCTATATAGGCACATTTTCTTAGAAGATATATCCAAACACGCAAGGGTCATTAAAAAAAAAAAATTCCTAATCCCCAACATGTTTTACAGCCAGGCGCCTTGACCGCAGTGCACCAAACTCGGTACGAATGTAGCTAAAGGCATTATCTGTGATGTGGTGGTTTTTTTTTTTTTTTCCGGTGAACCCCCCCTGAGTTATAGTGTTGAGAAGAGGCGGGACCCCAAAAATTGCGCGCAATTTTTGGGGTCCCGCCTCTTCTCAACACTATAACTCAGGGGGGG
>CBDHDV010000032.1:0-12028 GCA_965261175.1 Rubritalea sp.
ATGAGGTCATCAGGCAGTGATTTATGCAGAAATGATCTATAACTAAGGGAAGACCATGCAGAAGCTGACAAGAACTTGTTCAAGTGATAGTTAGCACTTTTAATACCGCTATTGTTTTCAGTACACTATTTCATTAGCAAAAACTACTGAATATGTGCATCAGTAATGCTCTCTATATATGCTAAATTAGCCAATCATCTACTCGCTATCCTAGAGTGAGAGAGAGAGGTAGTAAACATGCAAGAAACTGTGTTTACCTTAGCAATATTGAAAATAGTTCCTACTACTAAAAACATGTATCATATCTAATGCCAGAGCATGTTGATGCATGTTGATGAAATGAGTAGTATAGGCCAAATGAGTCACGCAAGAGGATGAGTCACGCTAGAGGATGAGTCACGCTAGAGGATTTGTCACGCTAGAGTCCAGGGGTCACCAAACTACGGCCCGCAACGTCAGTTCATCAGGCAACGTCAGTTCATCAGCACTTGAATTTGCTTGATAAAACGTATGGAACACGAGACGTTGTGATACGATTTAAATTTGTAGGTTATGTAACAAGGATTTCTTTGTTTGACAGTGATAGGTAAATGAACTACAAGTGTGATTAAAGGTCATAAAGTAACAAACATAGAATAACAATGCCATAGAAGCCTCGAAAATATTATCCTCAGCTCCTCGCACCTGCTCTTAAAATGGGTTGCATGGTGGACTCCATCCGTTTTCAAAGATGCATAGTAAACTGGCAGTGACTGAAATATATATTGGAAAAATACCTGGTGCTCTTACCAACTGAGCTAATGGAACCCATATGGCATTGGAGCACTATAAGATAGCTTTTATATAGAAGTTTGCTTCACCTCCTTTTACGGTGCTCTTACCAATGATTATGCGGTCCGTGCTAGTCATTCATTCAGTTATCCGGCCCACTGTTAAAAAAGTTTGGTGATCCCGGCAAGACGATGAGTCACGCTAGTAGATGAGCCACGCAAGAGGATGATTCATGCTAGAGGATGCGGCACGCTAGAGGATGGGTCACACTAGAGGATGAGTCACGCTAGAGGACGAGTCACGCAAGTGGTAGAGTCACGCTAGTAGAGGATGAGTCACGCAAGTGGATGAGTCACGCCAGAGGATGAGTCACGCCAGAGGATGAGTCACGCCAGAGGATGAGTCACGCCAGAGGAAGAGTCACGCTAGAGAATGAGTCACGCTAGAGGACGAGTCAAGCTAGAGGATGTCACGCTAGAGGATGACACGCTAGAGGATGAGTCATGCTAGAGGATGAGTCACGCTAGAGGATGAGTCACGCTAGAGGATGAGTCACGCTAGAGGATGAGTCACGCAAGTGGTAGAGTCACGCTAGTAGAGGATGAGTCACGCCAGTGGATGAGTCACGCCAGAGGATGAGTCACGCTAGAGGATGAGTCAAGCTAGAGGATGTCACGCTAGAGGATGAGTCACGCTAGATGATGAGGCACGCTAGAGGATAAGGCACGCTAGGGGATGAGTCAAGCTAGAGGATGTCACGCTAGAAGATGAGTCACGCTAGAGGATGAGTCACAATAGAGGATGAGTCACGCTAGAGGATGAGTCACGCTAGTGGATGTCACGCTAGAGGATGAGTCACGCTAGATTGAGTCACGCTAGACTGGCTAAAGGATGAGTCACGCTAGAGGTCACGCTAGAGGATGACTCATACAAGTGGATGCGTCATGCAAGTGGATGCATCATGCAAGTTTGCTAGCCAAAATGCTCATTGTGATCTTATCAATATATCAGGTTAACCTTTGGAGTAGTATCAACACCAGCAGTGTTCCCGAAAGTGATAGATATGATCTTTCAAGGGATTGAAAGTTTAATGTTACTCTATTTTTTTCTCATTTGAGGTGAGACTTATGAAGTTCACAAAGAATTTTGACATAGTGTTGCAGAGGCTCAAGCATTATGGTGTGAGACTCGGAATGAGAAGTGCATGTTTTTAAGCATAAACTAGTGTAGACTTTGGAGATCATAGGATTGATGCGGAAGTGGGTCATCCTTTGGGGAACAAGCTCCAAGTTATCAAGCCGCAGTACCCAAGAATTCGATGGAGTTAAGGGATCTTTCATCATTTTCACGGTCATACAAAGCGTACGACTGGAGGGAGGGAAGGGGTCAGTCACCAAATATGCCTTAAAAAACCCAGAACATGTTGATAAATTGCATGTGCACAATCATTTCTGGGAGGGGCAAAGAAATCTTAGTAAAGCATCTTCGTTTTTTATGTCATGGACTACAATTAGCTAGGCTAAACTACTGCAAGTAAGGCTACATAGACTATAATCAGCCAGACTAAACTACTGCAAGCAAGGCTACATAGACAGCTGACTATGGTGAATAAACATCACAGCAATCAGTACTAACTGTTCTAAATGTGTTTACATTCCTGCATGATAAAAGGAGGAGTGAGGATGCCGTGAGTGCCACATAAATACAATGGAAGCAGCTGAAGGGAGGTGAGCAATACCATTTTGCTACATGCCCCCACCACAGAAGCTGCATCATTCCCTCTGTGCATTCCTACAGACAGATACTTTAGAAGGTACTCCCTCTCCTTCCCTCTCTTTCACCTCTCAGTAAATTGCTTCACCCTATAGCCCGGCTCCTTTTAAAAGGCCAGTGCACTCTTACCAATGGACCCCAGGATCTCAATAGCCACAGGCGTGAAGGAGTTAATGGCCACAGGTGTGAAGGAGTTGCCAGGCCCTATAAAGCTGTTGTACTGGCTGACTTCCTCTCATCATTCTGCTATAAAGTAATTACACCTAGATATTGTTTAACCAACCAATTATCAAAATACAAGTGGAAAATCCCCTGGATTGGCAAGTGTAAATTCCCACCCCCTATGCCTTTCAGGGAAGATTTGACCAGCCAATCTCAAGATGGCATGGAACAAACACCCAAGAAAGGTTGTTTTCCTGGTAAATAAAGAACCAGAAGGTGCAGAGTGAGAGGAAATGGGAAATGTTGAAAGAAATAGACAGACTAAGGAAGATTTTGGAAAGAAGTTAAAAGCGTCTGGTGAGGACAACAAAAGCAGAGAGAAAAAGAGAAGCTGCAGAAACAAGCACAAAGAGCTCAAAAGAAATTAGCTGTTTCTCCAAGAGAACCTGTTAGTCTCTAGAACCCTGGGCTGTTCCATGCATAGAAAAGTCATGCCAAAGCCACTAAGTGCAGAGTCAAGTTATAAATGAGTTATACATATACAGTACAGTGTAACCATAATTTTTTTGGTAATTTCCAAATTACTCGCCTGTGTTATCCAAATTTCTGGACAACAAAAAATCCAAACAAAATCTAAACAACAATTTCATGAGAAATGACATACTAAAGTATGTTCACAGCATTTACACATGTCTTTAATAGTTCAGTGTTCGGTTTAAATTCATAGCATTTTTGAGGAACATTAAATTGCACTGTTAAAAGTGAATTTAATGTAGAAATTCCTAGTCTGTTTCTGTGCTTCGTTTTGTCGAGACCAATGTGACCACATAATAACACAGGACTGTGCAGGAATATTCCTGCACAGACCAAGTGACCACATTAATATTCCTGCACAGACCAGGTGACCACAAAATGACCACACTCAGCTAATACCACAGAGTGTTTTTTGATAGGCTGCACATGGTCTGATTTGCATGAAATGTCAAACAATTTTCTAACGATGAAAAATCCAAACATTTATTGATAAAATCCAAACAGAAAATTTAAGGGTCAAAAATCCAAACAGTTTAGATAAAATCCAACACTATGGCAACACTGACAGTATATAGGTTAGACGTAGAGATGAGGGGCTGACAGTATATAAACTCTCTGGTCCTCAGTAGTACATTCGCTGCACTCGGATCACTACAGCCTAGGTCCTTAGGTTTATAAATGCAGCAGATCCCGTTGGTCGAGGTGTCACACTAATTTAGACAATAGTCTTAGCAACTTTAGTTAACTAGACCAAGCTTTATAGTAACTGGTAAGCTCTATTTCCTTATAGTCATGGAAGCAAATAGCAGTAACAGAAACCACTACAGTGATTGCATCGGTAAATTTCCGGAGATAAATGTGGATAGAGAATGGCTATAAGAAATGGGTGTGGCTGGCTTTCCCTCACGACTTAGTACAGATCACGAGTACCTACGGTAATAGGAGTAATGCTACACTGGAGCCTTTGGAAGAAAAATAACCCTCCCCCCATTATAGACACAATCATATATCCTATTGAAACCCAGCTATAAATCTGAGGTTCATAAGTAAAATAAAAATAATAATAAAATTAAAAAAATGAACCTCCCAATGCATCCCAGCTTCATACTGCTCAAAGAGGTTCTCAAGTAAAAATAATCAACCTGTAACTGACCAATCAAATTTCTCATTTCTAAATGACTATTATATAGGTACACACACCTATATATATGTACGAGCATATATATAATGGCTACTTAATAGGGAAAAGTAGACTTTCAGTACATATAAGTTAACACTCACCATGTATTGTAGAGTATTAATAACACTAATGCTACTACTTCTAATAATAATAAAGGTTAATTCATTTCACCATTGTCACATTATTATTTATTTATATCTACTGACCTATCCCAAAGCTCAACAGAACTATTAAATTATTTTATTATAAATGTTTACCTGTATATAGGTGTATAAGATATATGTGTAGTAAGTTATACATGAGCATATATTAATTATTATAAAGGTTTACCTGTATGTAGGTGTATAAGATATATGTGTAGTAAAGTTATACATGAGCATATATTAATTATTATAAAGATTTACCTGTATGTAGGTGTATAGGATATGTGTTGTAAGTTATACATGAGCATATATTAATATTATAAAGGTTTACCTGTATGTAGGTGTATAGGATACATGTGTAGTAAAGTTTTACATGAACATATATAAATATTATAAAGCTTTACCTGTATGTAGGTGTATAGGATATATGTGTAGTAAAGTTAGACATGAGCATATATGTACAGTATAAGAACACCAGAGATCCGAATTGACCAGACAACTGAACGACATGCTGAGCAGGTAAGCACCTTTGTATTGCTTTTCACTGACGGTACGCATATGCAACAGACTGTGTGCTCCTGGTTTTCTCTTCCAGTACTCCTAGCTCATCAATTCTCTTTATCCTGGTAGCCTTTTGCACCCCTTTCTTTGATTATGGCTTCCAGCGCATGCAAACCAAAGAGAATTACTCTTTATCTATGGAAAAGAGAGACGCTTGAAAGTTTTAAACGAATGGACCGAGGTACTTCTTTGTCTGGCATTGCTGTGGAATTTGGCGTGGAAAGTTTGGGCCATAGAGAGAGGCAGAGAAGATTATCAAAGTTTGGGAAATAGAGCGAGGCAGAGAAGATAATCAAAGTTTGGGCCATAGAGAGAGGCTGAGAAGATAATCAAAGTTTGGGCCATAGAGAGAGGCAGAGAAGATAATCAAAGTTTGGGCCATAGAGAGAGGCAGAGAAGATAATCAGTTTTCCAGTGATTACTGTGGTTCCAATCCTTGGAAAAAGTGCTGCATTGTGAGAAAAGATAGCTTTGACAGAGCAATTCATCTCTGGTTTGCTGATTATATGCAACTCTGAGGTTCTACTGTATATATCTATACAGTATAGGATATATTCACCAGTATTGGATTAACCAACTTTTTAAAATGGCAGACCAAACTCCCTAAAAGCTTATATCTCTGCTAAAACACATATCGGCAGCTAATTAGATGCCAAAATGGTGGCTTCAGCCAATATTGGATCCAAAGAGACTCCAAATGTGCCGTGAATATTTTGCTGAGACAGTAAATAACAGGCAGCGCAAAAAAAGACGCTTAGGTTAGAAAACAACAGGAGGCCATTCATCAAGTTTGTTTCTTTCCCTGTTTCTTCCCACACATAACTGGCATACAATAGGTCCTTTCATCATAACTGGCATACAATAGGTCCCCTCATCATAACTGGCATAATATAGGTCCTTTCATCATAACTGGCATGCAATAGGTCCTCTCATCATAACTGGCATGCAATAGGTCCTGTCATCATAACTGGCATGCAATAGGTCCTCTCATCATAACTGGCATGCAATAGGTCCTGTCATCATAACTGGCATGCAATAGGTCCTCTCATCATAACTGGCATGCAATAGGTCCTGTCATCATAACTGGCATGCAATAGGTCCTCTCATCATAACTGGCATGCAATAGGTCCTCTCATCATAACTGGCATGCAATAGGTCCTCTCATCATAACTGGCATGCAATAGGTCCTGTCATCATAACTGGCATACAATAGGTCCCCTCATCATAACTGGCATACAATAGGTCCAGTCATCATAACTGGCGTACAATAGGTCCCCTCAACATAACTGGCATACAATAGGTCCCCTCATCATAACTGCCATACACTAGGTTCTCTCATCATAACTGCCATACACTAGGTTCTCTCATCATAACTGGCATACAATAGGTCCCCTCATCATAACTGGCATACAATAGGTCTTCTCATCATAACTGGCATACAATAGGTCCTCTCATCGTAACTGGCATACAATAGGTCCCCTCATCATAACTGCCATACAATAGGTTCTCTCATCATAACTGGCATACAATAGGTCCTCTCATCATAACTGGCATATAATAGGTCCCCTCATCATAACTGCCATACAATAGGACCCCTCATCATAACTGGTGTACAATAGGTCCCCTCAACATAACTGCCATACAATAGGTCCCCTCATCATAACTGCCATACAATAGGTTCTCTCATCATAACTGGCATACAATAGGTCCTCTCATCATAACTGGCATACAATAGGTCCCCTCATCATAATTGCCATACAATAGGTCCTCTCATCATAACTGGCATACAATAGGTCCCCTCATCATAACTGCCATACAATAGGTTCTCTCATCATAACTGGCGTACAATAGGTACTCTCATCATAACTGGCATACAATAGGTCCTCTCATCATAACAGGCATACAATAGGTCCTCTCATTATAACTGGCATGCAATAGGTCCTGTAACCAAAATTCCCTTCTGCCAAGAATGCGCTTCGACTCTTGGAGATCCGAATCTTTGGCCGACACCTGGACCTATTCTAATCTCCCCAACTAGAACCTTTATCCAAGCCAACTTAGCTACGACTCTACCCGAGCTGTACTTCCTTTCAAACAATAGTTGGTATAATAATTAAATACTTCAAAATACAAGTTACCAATAGCATACAACAAGACAAGAGTCCAAACTTAATCTCTAAGAAAATAGCTAACTCAAAATACTTGCTCAGTTTGACGGTCTCTGTCTCTATGGTGACTCTCCTGGTGACCAATCAAATCCCTAAGTTCACGCACAATTTGGAAGCCGGGTAAACACTTCGTAGGTTAATAATTCCGTAGGATGTAATAATTTCGTAGGATGTAATAATTCCATAGGATGTAATAATTCTGTAGGATGTAATAATTCCGTAGGATGTAATAATTCCGTAGGATGTAATAATTCCTAGGATGTAATAATTCCATAGGATGTAATAATTCTGTCTGGCTCTTCCCTGGTAATATTATTCCACTGCAGTTTCCTTTGTTTCATTAACAGAATCCATCAGAAATTCCCCTGTCAGAGGTTTTTCTGACCCTCCCCTTTCCTTTGATCGTGAACCCTGGTCACCAGATAATCCATCAGTATTAGCATTGGCCGTTCCAGCCCTATGAACTATAGTGAACTGATAAGTCTGGAGTGCCAAAGCCAATCTGGCCAACCTGCCATGAGAGTCCTTCATGCTTCCCAGATCAGTTTTAATCTGAAAGGGCATGTCTTGTAGGTATGTTCTGAAGTGCTTGATGCCCTGCACAATAGCTAATCCCTCACGCTCTATAGCTGAATACTTTTGCTCTCTCGGTAAGAGTTTCTTCGATCCATATGCAACTGGATGCTCCACTTCGTCCTAGGCCTTCTGACATATCCTAACCCTGTGGCAGATGCATCAGTTTGAAGAATAAATTTCCTCATCCAATCTGGAGTCGTCAAAACTGGTTTACTCGTGAGTGCCTCTTTTAGTAAGTTAAATGAATGTTCACATGCCTCATTCCATTTAACCACATTTTCTTTGTTCTTCCTAGTTAGCTCAGTCAATGAGTTTGCTACAGTGGAGAATGAAGGGATAAATCTGCGGTAGTACCCACATAAACCCAAGAATGCACGCACGTGCTTCTTAGTTTTTAGTCTCTCATATTCTTTCAATGCTTTTACTTTACAATGCATAGGTCTCACTTCTCCACCTCCTACTACATGCCCCAGGTAGTGCACCTATTCACTGCAAAATTACACTTCTTGTCCTTAATGTGCAGTCCTGCTTCTCTGAGTCTTCCAAATACTTCGGTTAAATGTTGTACATGTTCTTCCCATGTATCACTGCATATCAGAATGTCATCAGGATAAGCTGTAGAAAAACTGTGCAGTCCTTGCAACACATGACCAAGTCCTCTATGTTGGGTAATGGGTAAGGGTCACCTGTTATCACGGCATTAAGCTTTCGATATTCCACACACATTTGAGCAGTTCCATCTTTTTTAGGTACCAGAACAATGGGGACAGACCATCTTTCTAGGTACCAGAACAATGGAGGGTGGACTTTTTAGGTATCAGAACAATGGGGGCAGACCATGGACTTTTTAGGTACCAGAACAATGGGGGCAGACCATGGACTTTTTTCTTGGACTTTTTAGGTATCAGAACAATGGAGGCAGACCATGGACTTTTTAGGTACCAGAACAATGGGGGCAGACCATGGTAGGTACCAGAACAATGGAGGCAGACCATGGACTTTTTAGGTACCAGAACAATGACTTTTTAGGTGTCAGAACAATGGAAACAGATCATGGACTTTTAGGTACCAGAACAATGGGGGTAGACCAGACTTTTTAGGTATCAGAACAATGACTATGAATTTTTTAGGGACCAGAACAATGGAGGCAGACCATGGACTTTTTAGGTATCAGAACAATGGGTGCAGACCATGGACTTTTTAGGTACCAGAACAATGGGGGCAGACCATGGACTTTTTAGGTATCAGAACTGGGAGCAGACCATGGACTTTTTAGGTATTGGGGACAGGTAGGGGCCAGAACAATGGAGGGACCATGGACTTTTTAGGGAACAATGGAGGCAGACCATGGACTTTTTAGGTATCAGAACAATGGAGGCAGACCATGGACTTTTTAGGTTGGAGGCAGACCATGGACTTTTTAGGTTTGGGAGCAGACCATGGACTTTTTAGGTACCAGAACAATGGAGGCAGACCATGGACAGGTATCAGAACAATGGGGGCGGACCAGACTTTTTAGGTATCAGAACAATGGAGGCAGACCATGGATTTTTAGGTACCAGAACAATGGAGGGGGACAGACCATGGACTTTCTAGGTACCAGAACAATGGAGGCAGACCATGGACTTTTTAGGTATCAGAACAATGGGGGCAGACCATGGACTTTTTAGGTACCAGAACAATGGGGGCAGACCATGGACTTTTTAGGTACCAGAACAATGGAGGCAGACCATGGACTTTTTAGGACCATGGACTAGACTTTTAGGTATCAGAACAATGGAGGCAGACCATGGACTTTTTAGGTACCAGAACAATGGGGGCAGACCATGGACTTTTTAGGTACCAGAACAATGGAGGCAGACCATGGACTTTTTAGGTACCAGAACAATGGGGGCAGACCATGGACTTTTTAGGGACCAGAACAATGGGGGCAGACCATGGACTTTTTAGGTATCAGAACAATGGAGGCAGACCATGGACTTTTTAGGGAACAGAACAATGGTGGCAGACCATGGACTTTTTAGGTACCAGAACAATGGAGGCAGACCATGGAGTTTTTAGGTACCAGAACAATGGAGGCAGACCATGGACTTTTTAGGTACCAGAACAATGGGGGCAGACCATGGACTTTTTAGGGACCAGAACAATGGGGGCAGACCATGGACTTTTTAGGTATCAGAACAATGGAGGCAGACCATGGACTTTTTAGGGACCAGAACAATGGGGGCAGACCATGGACTTTTTAGGGACCAGAACAATGGAGGCAGACCATGGACTTTTTAGGTACCAGAACAATGGGGGCAGACCATGGACTTTTTAGGTACCAGAACAATGGGGGAAGACCATGGACTTTTTAGGTACCAGAACAATGGAGGCAGACCATGGACTTTTTAGGTACCAGAACAATGGAGGCAGACCATGGACTTTTTAGGTACTAGAACAATGGAGGCAGACCATGGACTTTTTAGGTATCAGAAAAATGGGGGCAGAACATGGACTTTTTAGGTATCAGAACAATGGGGGCAGACCATGGACTTTTTAGGGATCAGAACAATGGGGGCAGACCATGGACTTTTTAAGTACCAGAACAATGGGGGCACACCATGGACCTTTTAGGTATCAGAACAATAGAGGCAGACCATGGACTTTTTAGGTACCAGAATAATGGAGGCAGACCATGGAATTTTTAGGTATCAGAACAATGGAGGCAGACCATGGACTTTTTAGGTATCAGAACTGTAGCGACTATTTACCATTGAACTTTGCACTATGTCAGTATATATGCATTACGTCATCATCATGTGTTCTATTCAAGATTTTCATTTTCCAAATAAAGACTAAGTTTGTTTCCCTTTATTTCTGAAGCTATAACCAGCTTTATTGGTGACCCCGACAACGAATAATGTCTGAACAAGAACTATTAGAACGCCGTCTCGAAGAAGCCCTCAGATCCAATGCCGCCCTAGCCACCGCCGCCGCCATTCCGATAACCACCGTGGCTGTCCGCCTCCCAACGTTCACAGCCGACCGGGTCGCTTAATGGTTCTCCTTCGGCGAGGGACAGTTTCATCTTCGTCATGTCACAGACCAGCTAATGCAGTTTTACCATGTCCAGCAGGCATTACACCCAACTGTGGTTCCCTTATTGGCTCCAGAGGACCTGACTCCTGCCGCCAATCGCCCCTACGAAATATTTCGGGAGCGGATTCGTCAAGTTTGTCAGGATTCACCCCTTGTCCGTCTGGAGAGATTCTTGTCGCTTGCAAACCAACCGGACGCCATGGACCCAGCGGTTGTAGACTCAGAAGCTCGTCAATGTTTCCACGACATCCCGGACCTAGCCTTGGCTTTGAGGAAGTTGGCCATCCTGCGCCTCTCTCCTGCGGATGCTCAAGTCACTCTCCGTAGTTCATCCAATTTGGATATCACCGAATATGTAACCCTGGCTAAGTCCTTGTTCGTTTCATCGACTTCAATCACGTCGGTTACAGGAAAGGATCGTCAGCGTCATCGCCACTCACCGACTTCAGACCGTAAAAAGTGTTATTATCACGAGCGCTGGGGTGCAAAGGCTCGCAAGTGCGAAACACCGAACATTTGTCCGCCTCTTAAAAAAAACAACGTGTTAGCCACCGGGGAAGACTAAACAAATCCCATTCCTCCCTGGTGGCCCATCCTCAACCTACTCCAACCGTCCAACCTCGAATTTTTTTTTTATCGTGGATTGGCGCTCTAAGACATCGTTTCTGGTCGACACGGGAGCAGCCGTGTCAATTAATCCACGCTCTTCGGTGTCTGCCTCCTTCTGCCGAACACTCCGCCCTATGGACAACACACTCAAGGACGCCAATGTCTCGAAGTCAGCACGTATGGTTCCCACCCATTGACGTTACACTTGGTTTCGCCCGTCTCCTTAAATGGTGGTTCATCATCGCAGATGTCGCCTTTCCCATTCTCGGAGCAGATTTCCTCCGTGCCCAGCGCCTACTGTTGGACCTGCGAGGCCGACGACTACTTCGGGCAGAGGATCTAGCCTTATCCGCCAGTCTCACGCCTGCTGATGGTGTGATTGCTGCCGGGCTCGTTCCCAGTCGCAGGGCTTCTCCTTGGGGAGCGCCTTCTGGGCCGCTTCCGTCCCGCTTCCGACTACTGCAGACTCC
>CBDHDV010000033.1:0-16906 GCA_965261175.1 Rubritalea sp.
CTAAACGACCAAGCATATAAGCTTGATTAACCTTCTTTAAGAGACTTGAAAATTATGGTTTAACCATTGAAATGCATTGTCAACAGTAAAAAGTGTTATTTTTTTTAGTGAAGAAAGGCTGGATGGGACTGAGGGAGATGTTGGTGTAGTTAGAACAGCAGGTGTAGGTACCTCCTCAGGATATGTAGGTGGAGTGTTTTGCACCTCAGGTGTGGGTAGCTCTTCAGGCGCTGTGGGTGTAGGTAGGGTGCTAGTAGGTGTAGTAGGTGTTGTTGTGACAGAGCTCTTGTTTCCAATTGATATATATTGTCTTCTATTCGTCAGGTACTGTCGGAACCAGGATGTCGTCTTTGCACCAAAACCATATTTAGTGAGTTTCTTTAGTAGTATCTCCACGTTGATACAGTCGAACGCCGAACTTTCATCTATCATGACCATAGTTGTGATCAAACTATCATCCGTGGCTGATAGTACAGCATCTGATAGTTGAAGTAATGTGGTCGTAGTACTGTGATGTGGTCGGTACGCATGATGATTGTGGTTGAGAAGCTTATTCATTTCCATGTAGTCTAACACTTGGAACTGAACAGCTTTTTCAGCCAATTTAGACAGTGTAGTGACCAAACTAATGTTTCTGTAGGAGGCTGGCTTCTGTCGATCCAACTTCTTCACTTTGTATAGTGGAATAACCCGGGTCGTCTTCCACCTCATTGGAAAGCTGCTTTTCTTGATTGTTAAATTGACTACATGTCTGATGGGTTCTGACAGGATATCTGCTGCCTGCTTGACTGATACTGAATCTATGAAGTCATTACCAAATGATGTACTGCTGCCCAGTTTTTTAATCAGTGATATCATTTCGTCCCATCTAATCTCTGTACTGTACTACACTGTACTGTACTGTACTACACTACTGTACTGTACTGTACTGTACTGTACTGTACTGTACTGTACTGTACTGTACTGTACTGTACTGTACTGTACTGTACTGTACTGTACTGTACCAGGGCTGTTCTTAAAACATTTTGGTGCTATATTGGTAGGCGACCACAAAGCCTTCTCATTTGAAGTCTCGCGCCAGTTTGGCTGTCAGGACTGTCTTGGTACAGGGTGTTGTTTTACTGGACCCCCCCCCCCCCCCTAAATAAACAGAGTCCCAGGCCCTTTATAAAATGCCAGATTTTCAACTTTAAGGATTGGGTATATACCCAATAAACTATGAACTGGACCCCCCATCCTGCAACAATTTGCTTCATAGTCTTAGTGTAAGTCTTCTGTCTTTAACTTTTTTTGGGGAGTCCAGTAAAAAAAAACACCCTGTAGAAACTGCCTCTGTGTATGTCTATAGCAAAGACTGGGTCCTTGTCGATACCGTCCTATGGGCTGTCGGTAGGAACACCAACTGAACACGACGGTACTAGGCTGTGAGTCCGGAGTGCAGGTGCGAGGGAACATCGTGGTGAACACATTGCAGAAGAACTCACAGTCTATGCACTGGGTCAAATGGCTGGCAAGGCGCTCCTCACTGCAGGCAGGAGACTCAGGATTTTAGCGGGGAGTCCGAGCTGTGTCTGATCTACTCCAACATTCCCAGCTGGTCCTCCTTTTCCCTTCCCTTCCCTTCTTCCCTCCTCTGTCACATTTTTTACATTGCTGCCATGTTACAAGTCACTGGGTTGCAATGAGTATGGAGTATCACAATATGTGCCAGAATTGGTGCCCATAAAAACTTATGTGGTCTCTGCCAATACAGCTATTCATACAGCTATCCATAGGGCCTGAAGGGCCCTCCAGGTAGCCAAAGGCCACCAGCCCTCCACAGGAGCTAGAAGTAGGGCGCCATACCTTTTAGTATAACAATATTTCTGCTCTGGACTGTCTTCTAGGGAGGCCGTCTTCATATCACTGTCCTGTCCTGTCCTGTCAAACCTGCAGTTGCAGGCTTTATGGGAACCTGTTCCCAGTGGTCCCACATTTAATGAAGTGTGCCATGAATCCCCTCCCCTGTATTTCGCAATGTTAAATTAGGAGCAATCTTTTATTGAAGTCTTCCCTAGTTTTGTCAAATACTGAAGAAAAAAACAAGGTTTTGGGATTTTGCGCCCAAAATAAAACCTACACTGCGACTGAATGGTGAAAATAAAACAAATCTTAAGTCGCCTGAATAAAAAATAGTAAAACCTTAAGTGCGACTAAATGGTGAATTTCCATGTGGGTTAAGCACCCCTGTACTGTACTGTACTGTACTGTACTGTACTGTACTGTACTGTACTGTACTGTACTGTACTGTACTGTACTGTACTGCACTGTACTGCACTGCACTGCACTGCACTGCACTGCACTGCACTGCACTGCACTGCACTGCACTGCACTGCACTGCACTGCACTGCACTGCACTGCACTGCACTGCACTGCACTGCACTGCACTGCACTGCACTGCACTGCACTGCACTGCACTGCACTGCACTGCACTGCACTGCACTGCACTGCACTGCACTGCACTGCACTGCACTGCACTGCACTGCACTGCACTGCACTGCACTGCACTGCACTGCACTGCACTGCACTGCACTGCACTGCACTGCACTGCACTGCACTGCACTGCACTGCACTGCACTGCACTGCACTGCACTGCACTGCACTGCACTGCACTGCACTGCACTGCACTGCACTGCACTGTACGGCACTGCACTGTACTGTACTGTACTGCACTATCGCACTATCGTACTGTTCTAGTGTACTGCACTTGAGTGTTCAGGCCAGACGAGCAGTGAGTGGAATGGCCTCCAGTGTCGCCTTTACTCCAGTGCAGGTCTTGTGACAGTTGTGACTGTGATTGTGACAGTTGGTGACAGTTGGTGTTTTTGACAGTTGATGACAGTTGGTGTTTGTGACAGTTGGTGACTGTGACTGTTACAGGGACAGTTGGTGACTGAGACTGTGACTGTGACTAATCTAGTTCCATACTACACATTACTGCATTACTACACTAAACTCATTACTGCATTACTACACTTGACACATTACTGCATTACTACACTCAACTCATTACTGCATTACTACACTCAGCACATTACTGAATTACAAAGCACATTACTGCATAACTACACTTGACACATTACTGCATTACTACACTCAACACATTACTGCATTACTACACTCAACTCTACTGCATTACTACACTCAACTCTACTGCATTACTACACTTGACACATTACTGCATTACTACACTCAACTCATTACTGCATTACTACACTCAACTCTACTGCATTACTACACTCGACACATTACTGCATTACTACACTCGACACATTACTGTATTACTACACTCAACTCTACTGCATTACTACACTCAACACATTACTGCATTACTACACTCGACACATTACTGCATTACTACACTTGACACATTACTGCATTACTACACTCAACTCTACTGCATTACTACACTCGACACATTACTGCATTACTACACTCGACACATTACTGCATTACTACACTCGACACATTACTGCATTACTACACTCAACTCTACTGCATTACTACACTTGACACATTACTGCATTACTACACTCAACACATTACTGCATTACTACACTCGACACATTACTGCATTACTACACTCGACACATTACTGCATTACTACACTCAACTCTACTGCATTACTACACTCAACACATTACTGCATTACTACACTCAACTCTACTGCATTACTACACTCAACACATTACTGCATTACTACACTCAACTCTACTGCATTACTACACTCAACACATTAATGCATTACTACACTCAACTCTACTGCATTACTACACTCAACACATTACTGCAGGGTTTGGAGATCATGAACCCCGCGGCTGCCGAGAAGAAAACAAACGACGCGAACCAGAAATATTTCTCTGCAACTTCCGGCTTCCTGACAGTCAAGCCAAAGACGACCTAGTTGTTTTTTTGTTCAGTGTACTGTACTTTGTACTGTACTTTGTACTGCAGACTATTGCAAAGTACTGCACACTGTACTGCAAACTATTGCAATGTACTGCACAGTGCGCGCGGTACTGAAACGATTGCAATGTACTGTATCACTACTCTACCTGAATTATTTTTTTAGTTTCAGAATTGCAAACAATAAAATTTTGTTACAGCAGTGTGGATGCCAAATGTTTTCCCTATGGTTAATGAAGGCCAGATTTTTAATCTTTAACTCATTCATTGCCAAGCTTTTTTTTATATCTGAAATAGTCTTTGAGGTCCCAGATTATAGGAGTTTTAGTATATATTTTAATTTTGGTTTATTATTATTTTTTTTTAGATGGCAACATTTCTGTCTGACGTCTGTCTCAGCCATCCTGATAGAATTGAGTCCAGATATTTGCTGCTTAACCTATACTTGAGGCATGGATGAGTAATTGACAATTCACTCAATAATCTAAGCAATCTGCCTATTTTGGAGGTATTGGATTGAACTCAATTTCTGACATTCCATAAATCCAAGACACGCAATTGACACATATTGCCAATTGAATTATTCCAATTCAATCAATTTGAACAATATGAATTTTATAATTATCGCCTCATTTGAGTGCAATAATTTGATCAGTGGACTAGAACTGAACTGTCTGTACTGCCCTCCTGCTGCTGCTCCTGCTCCAATATTGTTGCCAAATCATTGCATCCCCCTCAATATATTTGCATGCCTCTCAAAACATTTGTCTGTGTGTTCTTTTATGTATAGACAATGTTGTGAGGGTGGGGGCTGGGTTAAATAAGAAGCAAGTAGCCTAGATATTCATCTAGACTATCTGGAGGGCCCAATGTGACCAATTGGGCTGGGGAGAGAGCCTTTTGACCATTGCTGGCTCTGGGCCAGGCCGGGCAAGGAGTGGGAAGTACCACTCCCTGTGGTAGTCATAAACTAGACAGCTATCACAGTTGAATATTTGTTTACCCATATTGGCCAGTTTGTCTAATAATCCTAAAGAAGAACATCAGAGATGTAGAAGACCTGCAATTGTTTCTATGTGTTTCTAGGGTATCTAGGTGTTTCTTGGTGTTTCAAGGTGTTTAGAAATATTTAGAAGTGTTGGACATGTTTGGAAATGTTATAACATGTTGATTACTGTTGAATGGGACTTTAATGACATTTCATGACCTATGATAACATTTCATGACACCTGATGTCATGTGCTGACATTTCCTGAGATATGATGGCATTTGCTGACATTTCATGACATCTGATGATATTTCATGGAATCTGATAACATTTCATGACATTTGATGTGGTTGCAATATATGTGCATGTTGATAAATGTCTGCAACATGTGTGACAATTTAGGGCACTTATTTTTGTAATGCACATGCTGAAATGCTTGTGCTGTTCAAAACTACTAGAAATTTTGGACACTGCACCCCTCTTTCTAGCTTCAGTGGGATGCAGTACAAAGAGGTAGTTTAAGCAAACAAAAATTGATTCCGAGGCAGTTTAAGAGGTTAAATTTTCCAGAGGGTAGGTGTTCATGGCCAATGTTGATTGTGCAGAGCCATACAGTTTACTAGTTATATTTAGGTCCGGCCGACTCCAATACGCCGGTACTCGCGGTCATTCGCATGACTGCCAGTTGGTAAAGGAATGGGTCGAAAAAAAAACATTTACACATATTTACGATCCATTACTAGGCAAATTAGTCCGAATTGGGTCACATTATTAAATTGAAGAGTGTGCTATGGCTCGCCCATGCCCTTCATAGGATGGAACAGAGTCGAAAGCGATGCCGAGTTGTTGGTCCTCGGTCCCTCCTCCTTCACAGCAAACGTCGAGCCATCCTCCAGTCTGACGAGTTCCACGACTGTTGCTGGCCTCACATCTAGCTGTGTGGGCCTCCTTGCTGCCTGGCGAGGTGGGTCGTAGATAGGGAGGGCTTGCTGCACTGGCTGGATTGGTGGCAGGCAACACGTGAGTCCGCCCCTCTTTACATAAATGTAAACGAGTGCCACAATCGCAATCACCAGCATCACCACAATCGACATGTACACGACTGTGGTGACATGGATATTAACTACACTGAACGAGTTGTCCACTGTAGTTACTCCATCACCCTTCACTGCTGGGTCTGGCTTGCTGGCCGAGCCACCCATGGTTCACTGGTGGATACTTGACACATTCACACGACTTTATACACACGATTTCTCTCAGATGTACAGTACACATTATTTACAATATGTCATAGAGCCAATTTTGAAATGTCAATTGCTTTGTCAGAAATAACCAAATAAATTGTTTGTTTTGTCTTTTAACGAGTTGAAATTTGAAACTAAATAAATGTCACGTACATTCATGCCAGTGTGGATAAAATTGTTTTGTCTGACAGCACTCAAGTTTCGCCACACTGTCCCTTAATTTAATTGGTGTTTTGATTACGTGGTAATATGCCAGCAATTTGAGAAATTGGAATTTAAAATTAAAATATTACCACATGCTCTATTATGACTCACGGACGAGCAGCTCTCTTCTCCTCGTTCTCCGTCTCCTCCTCGCTGGAAGAATCCAATGCTGCTCTCAGGCTGAATGCAGTGGTTGGCTTGCACCCATCCTCGTTCCTCGGGGATCTCGGTGGTGAGTCCTCCACGTCATACACTGTTGGGGGCCTCGGTGGTGAGTCCTCCACAACGTACGAGTTGGGGGTGCCCCTGGGGACCCTGGGGCGTGCAGCTACTGGGGACCTGCTCCTGGTCCTCCTCTCGCGTGACCTCCTCCTCTCCTCCTCTCCAGGTTGGGCCTGGTATTCGGTGGGAATCAGGTCCTCGGGGTCCTGCACTGGTCTAATGTGCACTTCCTCTGCGCGCACCATCAGGCGGATAGGGTTGGCGTGCGTGTGCTGGGGATCGATACAGACATGGTCCATGGGGTGGATCCTTGTTCCGTAGCAACACTCCCACACTCCTTTCCTCCTCTTGGAACAGCCTCTACACTGGGTGTCCTTCATTCGCCTTTTCTTTCCGTTTCCGTTCCGTTTGTCTTTGTCATTGTCCATTTCGTTACCATTGTCAGGGTTGAATGGTCCGCAGAGTGTGCAGCAGACCAGGTTCAACTCGGAGAGGCAGGACTGCAGAACCCAGAAGGCTCCAGCTATCACTGCCACGACCGCGATGCACAGGATCAGTGCTTCCATCCCTGAGTTAATCAGTGTACACAACTTGAAAACGCTACAGAACGAGTCCTTGTTACACCCAAACAACCACTTTGGCAACCACGAATTATTGATCTTTTCTTCAGCTTCCTCGTCAGTATAACAGAGTCCGTTGATGTGCATGAGCAAAACTAATCTGACCACTTCGTGCTCCTCCTACTGCTGCACTGCAGAGAGGCGATCGCATCGAGAGGCCTGTATTGCCCCACATTGTGTGCTGTCAGCACACCGGGCCGATCGTGTCCGTGCTCATCACTGCTCTCAACCAATTGTTCACGCTTAGCAATCACTGTCTGCACGTGGAGAGCCGATTCTGCCACCTCAGGTTGTGGGCTTGCTGCCTCAGCTCGTGCATGTTCCGACCGTGTCCTCGGCTGGGCACGAACCGCCGACTCAGCGGGGGCCTCGACTGGGGCAGCTTCATCCGAGCTGTCTGGCAACTTCTTAAAGTGTCTCCGGTTTCGGAGCAGGACTTCACCAGAAGAATCTTTTCTCACGTAATATGTCCTGGGATCCTCAGACCTTTTGTCCCTGGGCTCTATCACTGTTGCTCTGTACTTGAATTTTCCTGATTGCTCATCCTGGAGCAGCACCCTGTCATTCTTTTGGAATTTCCCCACCTTCCTGTAGTCTTTGGTTCTGTCCCGCATTGCTTTGTGAGTTTTACTTCTGGCCTCAGCCAGTGTGTCTCTGCTCACCTTGCCTGGAGGGATTATTCCAAACTTTCCAGTTCTGGGTGTTCTTCCAAAGAACATTTGTGCTGCACTCCCGCTTCCGTCCGCCCTGACCATGTTGTTTAGGGTCATGACTGCATACTGCAGCTTCACCGGACTTCTCACTGATGGCTCCAGCTTCGAGTACAATTTCTTCAACGATTTTATTCCTCTCTCCACAAGGCCTTGGGACTGATGATTTGTAGCCCCGCCCCTCTTGTGCTTGATTCCGAGCTTGGCCATTTCCTCCGTGAAACGGCCCTTGAAACACGGACCGCCGTCCGTCCGAAGAAGACGAGGAAAACTATGTTCCGTGAATATCGTCTCCATTGCCTTGACTACTTCAGTCGTTGTTTCATTCACCAGTTGTCTCCAAAACAGATATCCCGAGAACCGGTCCGCAACACACAGGTGAGCCTTCCCGCTCGTGTAGAACAGATCAGCGGCTATGTCCTCCATGGGGTCCAGCTCAGCAATATCCACATCTGGTTCCACAAATGGCTCCATTGGCTGTGAGTCCTTGTTCTCCAGGCAAGCTATGCAGTCCTTGCACGCTCTGTCCACCATGGACTTCTGTGTTGGCCAGAAGTACAGTGACCTCAGCGTCAGCTTCATCTGCTCTGCACCGCGGTGAGTCTTGCTGTGCAGGTCGTCCACTATCGACTGTCTCAACTTCTCGGGGACAATGATCCGCTGATTGTCCACGACCAGCAGTGGCTGGTCAGAGTCAGCGTCCATCACTGATACTCTGTCCCAGATGCTGGTGTACTGTCTAGCAGGGTGGTTGTCGCTGAGGTCTTTGAGAGGTTTCCTGCTAGTGAAGGCTGTGAGCAACAGCTTGTACTCCTCGTCCTCCCCAGCCACCGTCTTCATGTCCTCCAAGCCCGCATCCTCCCTAGATATGATGCTTCGGACAGATCTGACCATGTCTGGCTCCCTGTCCAGCTCCTCCACCCCTGTCCATAGCGGCATTCTGGATAGGCAATCAGCGACGACATTCAGTTTACCCACGATATGCTCGACAGAGAACGAGTACACACTGCACATCTCCATCAGTTTCAGCACTCTTGTGTTAGTTACTTCTGAAAAAGCTCTCGCCTCGATCCCACAAAGTGCTTTGTGATCACTCCTCACCACAAAATGCTCGGCTCCCCTGATATAGAAGCTGCAGCGATTCAGAGCAAAAATTATCGATTGTGCTTCAATTTCAAAAATCGAATAATTTCGTTCACCTTTTGTCAGAGTTCTGCTCCCCATTGTGATGATTTTTCTAGTGCCATCCTCACACAGCTGGGTTAGGATAAATGCTAAACCGTGCAGAATTGACGCATCGACTAATAGTTCAGTCTTCAGTTTCTTATTAAAGACTGACAAATTTTTAGGGTTGCCCAAGTTGCGTTTCAATGTCTCGAACTCCTGATCACTTTCTTTTGACCACACAAAAGCTCGGTCCTTCTCTGTCAGTGACCGCAAGTGTGTTGAGGTGTGAGAGAAGTCTGGGGACCAGGCGGCGAGCTGTGCACACATGCCCAGGAACTGCCTGACTTCCTGCTTGCTCTCCGGTGTCCTCATCTTCCTGAGTGCATCACATTTCTCTGGATCTGCCTCAATCGATGGTTTTCCGTTCCTGATCGCTAGCTGGAAGCCGCAGAACTTGACTGTCGTCCCACTCTCCATTTTCCTTGGACTTATCACCACACCATTCTTGCGGCAAGCCTTCAGCACCTTGCCCAGCTTTTTCACTGCATCACTCTTGCTCCTGCCTTCAACGAGCAGGTCATCCACAAGTTTGACGACGGGCTGGTCCTGGAAGACCCTGTCAGACCTTCTGCAGAAGGAATCACTGCTTGCACTGAGCCCCATAGCGCAACGCTTGAATTTAAAGCGGCCCCCTCCAAGGGCGAATGTGGTGAGATCTCGGTCAGCCTTGTCTATCTTTACTTGATGGTATGATGACGTGAGATCCAACTTTATGAAATACTTGGTGTCAGGACTAATTCTCTTCTTGACGTCACTGACAGACGGGAAGAAGTGGTGAGCTCTAGAGATGTTTTTGTTAAGAGTCCGATAGTCTGTAACCAGCCTCAAACCTCTACTCCCCCCCGGCTTTGCCACGAAAAACGCACGACTACACCAATCCGTGGGATAATCGACTTTCTCTATCACATCGTGTTTCAGCAGGTTTTTGACAATTTTGTCCGCCTCTTCCCTCCAATGTAACGGCACAACACGGGGCACAGCGTGATAAAGTGGTTTAACCCTCTTTTCCTCAGGGACCAGATTAATACGCATTGGTGCACCTTTGATGTATCTACCACGTTTGAGGTGCTCAGAGAAAACCGTTTTATACCGAGTACACATTGCAAGTACCTCAGTGTCCAGGTCGGTGGGGAATTCAGGCTCCTCCTCGGGGTCACACACGCCCTCCATATCCTCCAGCCCGTCCGGCAGGTCTTGTCCATTGTGGTCGTTGGTGGTTTGTTCTGGCTCAGTTTCTGCTGACTCCTCCAGCTCAGTGTCCGCCGTGTCGTTCTCGTCCGCCTCGCTTGTTGTGGTCCTGACCTTGTCAGCCTCGTTCTTGTCCCAGTAGATCTTTTGGCTAGCTCCATTCCCCCACTGGATTATTCCTGCAGCGACATTCCTTCCTGCATCAGTCGTTATGCGGGCTTCCTTCAAGTCAGCTGAGGCCAGGCTTTCGGTCGAGACAGAGTATTTGTCACCCCTGTACTTGGGAAAATCCTCCGGCAAAAGTTGGAGATGTTTCAAGTCCGGTAGTCCGAGTAGGAAGTCGTTTCCTACCGATTCCGACACGATCGCCCTGATCATCCTTCTGGTTGGAGCTCCCTCTGGCTGAATGAAGATGGTCACGCTCCCCTGGACACTCATCCTGTCTCCAGATGCATTCGTCAGCGAGACGCGGGTCTTCTTCGTGTCCAGCTTCAGTCTGAACTTTTTCACCAGGGCCAAACCGATCACTGATTTGCTAGCACCGGTGTCTGCCAGAGCCACCACACTCTTGTGGTGTTTACTGGTGAGTCTCCTCCACAAATCCACTGTTAGTGTCGGGTTCTCCACCATATTTGCTCCCTTAACCTCCACCGTTACCCATCTAGCACGGTCTGCGGGCTCCTCCTCGTCCGACTCCGAGCTGCTGGCTGAGCTGTCTGACTCAGGAGTGCAAGTGGAGCTGTCTGACAAGACCTCCACTCTGACTCTCCGTGAAGACTCAGCAGATGTGTCCTCCTCCGACTCCGAGCTCTCCGAGCTCTGCAACATCCGCCTCAGTTTCTCCATCCTTGCTCTCGACTTGGAACGTTTCTGTTTGGACCTTCCATCTGATTCCGACGACTCCCCCGACAGGTCTATTCTCTTAGAAGCTTGCTTTTTCTTCTTTGTCTTTGCTCCTGTCTTCGCTGGCGTCTTCCTCACCACGTCCCCTGTGTTCCTCTTCGGCGGGAAGTCCTTGTGGGCTGCCACCACGTGGTCTCTGCTGCACTTTGGGCATTTTTGGGGAGACATCTCACACTGACTCTTATAGTGACCAATTACTCCACATCGGAAGCAAGTAACTGTTGAGACTCCCCCTGCTCCACCCTGTGCTCCACCCTGGGCACCACCTTGCCTTCCCTGGGCCACCCTGTTGACCTGCACTTCCACCCTTCGCACTGTTGTTAGCTCCATTCCCTGGGCCACCCTTGCCTTCTCTATGGATTCTATGGTGACTAGTGCTTCTTCAAATGTCAACTTTGGCATTACAATTAGCTTTTCCTTGATTGCCATGTCCTTTGTTTTGGCCAAGGCCAGCATTGTGTCCCAGTTGTCAGGAGTCATGCGGTCAATCTCCGCCTCTCCTCTCATCCTCCTGACCCGCCTCCAGTACACGGATGTCGCCTCACCGCCCTCCTGTTCGGCTTCCAGCAACATTTGCCTCCTCTTACTGATTGGGTAACGCTTCATAAACACCACCTCCAGGCGCTTCAGATTCTCCTCCAGAATATCGGGTCCTGACTCCACCCACATGTCTCTCATCAGAGAGTTGAGCTCCGAGTCGATGCAGATTCTCATTTGTCCCAATACCTGCTTGTCTGATGCCCTGGATGTGGGCGTTTCGTTCGATGTGATGTAGGTCGTGAAGTCTCTCTCGAAGCTCCTGTAGTCACACGGTGTGGCTTCATTGGTGAGCTGGAGTGGCTTCAACGAGTAATCCGCCTTCCATGCACTGCTCCATGAGCTGGAAGGTGTCTTCGGTTGCTGTGGTGTCACAGCTGGTGTGGAGCTTTCCTTCTCGAATTTCTCCACACGCTCCTGGCAGAGCATCTTCTGCCGCTTGGAGTTCCTCTTGTGTTGCACTGTCTGTGTCAACATCTTCATCAGCAGGGCCTCCACGTCGACCTTCTCCTGGTCTACGAGGCGTGTGCTGACGAGCTGCATCGTATCCTCGATTTGCTCCTTCAGGAGTTGGCCAGATGTTTCCACCTTGTCTTCTCCCTTCCTGAGGTCCTCGATCCTCTGATTGATGGCAGGGTTGAGAGATCTGTCGGCACTCTGGATGATGTCGTACATCTCATCCATATCGCCCTCCATGTTCCTCTGATAGCGGGCGATAGTTATGGCACTATTTCTGATCTCTTCGTTTTCCACCGTGATCAGCTTGGCCACGGCAGCAGCGTACTCGACTGCTGACATCTCGTTCGGGTCCCTGTGGACCTGAACCTTCAGCTGGTTGTCACCAGTGGCGGGGGCCTGCACCTCGACCTCCTCGTCGTTCACCACGGAGATTTCCTCAAGGTCCTCCCTTGACTCCATGTTCCTCTGCTCCTGCTGCTCCCTGGTTTCCTCTCTCTGAGTCCACCTGGCGTTTCTTGCAGCTGCAGAATTGCTTCCAGACATGCTTGACTGGGAGACAGTGATAGACTGACGATTTCACCACCCTTGTTTCTCAGCTAAATATTTAGTGACCGTCGAGTGGCGGCAAGTTATTCCCGGATTTTCTAGTCTCAGGATGTGACAAACTTAACCCCCACATGTTCAAGATTAAATAACCTTTCCCAACGGATTAATTTCCTTTGAAGTTTCAGACCCAGGATGTGGTGATATTTGACCTTTCCATGTCACGGTCAAAACCTCCTTCCCACGGTCTCTCTCTCCAGTGCTGCAATGCTTTGCCTAGCACTGTTTATACATAAATTTCATGACTAGGCACTGTCTTACCCAACAGTTTCCTAATCGTGTGTAGACAGGACAAATCTAACACACCGTGTGTTCACACATACCAGCCTGCTGACCGATATTATGATTTCTAGACTTCTAGACTTCTAGACTTCTGACTTCTAGACTTCTAGACTTCTAGACTAAACACTGAGTAACCTCTGCAGCCAGCACTGGGTTCTCTGCATGCCCAGACCTCTGAGCATGTCCAGCCTAGCCGTGCTGTGAGGTGCCATCAAGATGAACTGCAACTAGTACTCATCCTGCAGCATCCCCTCCTTCTTGTTGTCGCTGTGGTCGATGGAGATGTCCTCGGAGTCTTTGAAGCCTCCTCCCCTTGGCGCGTAGGTAGTGGTCTCTGCACTCTATCACAATTGAGTTACAGAGCCCGATGTCCGCGACTGCATCATGTCAAAGTCAAAGGTTTACTAGTTATATTTAGGTCCGGCCGACTCCAATACGCCGGTACTCGCGGTCATTATAATCATTACATGTACAGTACAAATTATAATTATAATATCAAGACGCATCAGCTTACTATCAACATATGCGCACAAATCCTAGTACTCATTTCACTTGATATATCACAATTTTGCTACATATCCTAGCACCTAATTCCTATATCCTAAGCTAGCACCTGTAAAAATAATCTGTCCTGCATGACTGGTAAATCCTAAACACTAAAAAAAGTTTCAAATTAGACACAGACAGAGACATACAGGACAGAGTACTTGCTATCAAAAATATGATGCTGAGAGGCCAAAAATTATGTTTTGTTTGCTACATATTTGACAATTTCAGCCTATGAAAAGATGGTTATCAGCCTTTGAGACTTCTTATCAGGCATGAAATACATTAGCCTGATCTTAGGTCCCTCAGGGCAAGTCCTTACCGAGATCTGTCTCTGGTGGCCTGTGTAAAATGTGCATATTGGAGACACAGTGTCCTTCTTCAATCTGTGTACACACCAAAGAATGTGGTTCCTTGCCTTTGTGACATCAAATGTCATGTAAGTCAAGGGAACAGATCCCCTGGTACACATGGGCGGGTGATACATCGCAGCACACACTTTACTCCATGCAGATTCACAGCCTGTCATTTTCAGCTTGACTGAAATAAAAAATCAAACAGCTGGTGACTATGCTCTACATCGCTCTTGTGAATGTCAATACCAAGTCAGTCCGCAATAGCAGCACATGCAATTGCAGCATCGCTTGCACAGACATCCAGCTCCTTTCGGTGGACTTCCACTGATTGGATCGGTAACCATGTCTTGTCAGCAATGCTCCTGTTGTTGCTAATGATGAGGCAGCTGGCCTTGGCCTGTTGCTGCACCTCATCAATCACAACAGCAGGAGTGCCACATGACTAACCCATGCTAACCACAGGTTGAACCAGTTTTAACACAGACTCAAGCACTGAGAATAACTCACCATTGAGGCCCTTGAGGGCCTTCACAGCCCTGTGGAGCTGAGGGGCAGACCACCCCTTGGAGTATTCTGGAAGTGGGATCTTGTCCCAGGACTCCATCAACTTCCTGATCTCCAGGGAGATTGTATCCTCTGGAGAAAGCTGGGGTGGCGACATTCTTATGCTAGAACAAGGAGTAAGACAGTATACAGTACAGTGTTGTGCATGTGCAGGGCCAGAAGGCCAGAGGGAAGGAGGAGGGAGAAGGAGGGGATGAGGGGAGTGTGGCAGGTGTGAGTCCAGATGGATCCCAGTCAAGACTAAAGGTGAAGGTGTTGAATGGAGTGTTGTGCCAATAATGATGACACAATCACCCCAGGTGTCCCATGGTGAGTGGGCCCCGGGTGTGGTGTGTGGGCATGGTAGTGATCTGGCAGTGGTGCAGGATGTGGTGAGGTTTAGTTGAAGTCTCCAACTGTATAAATACAGTTTGGGAGAAAATTTGCATTGTCCAATATCTCTAGTCAATAATAAGTTCTGTATTGCGTGACAATGGTCTTGACTTCACTGTCTCAAATGCATTGGTGTACTGGTTCACTGGTCTTGGCTGTGCAAAGCATTTTCTATTTATGTTTGTTTGTTGCTGGCTAATTTCTTTCCACCAACTGTTCACAAATAATGCATTTGCACCCAAATGTTAGAGGTGTGGAGGAGAAAAAAGAGAAGGTAAAGAAGTCCATGTGAAGACCAATAGTTCCACCTCCAGGGACCATGCAACAAAATGTGACAGAACAGAACAGAATGGAATGAAACTAAATGGAATGGAGGATGCAATGGCTCAGTTTAAGACTGGGTTTATTACACAATATTCACCACAATAAAAGAATAGTTGGTTGTACAGTTTAAACATAAATTGTATCTAAAGGTTAGAACCAAACAATTAATCCTCCTGCTGCTCCTCTGTCTGAAATCTTCATGAAATCTTCCCCTTGTTCTAACTCCTGTGGAGGGCATAGGGGCTCATCATCATTTTGTCCTTTTGTCCTTTTGTACTTTTGTACTTTTGTATTTTTGTCCTTTTGTCCTTTTGCCTTTTTGTCTTTTTATCTTTTTGTCATCATCATTGTCATCATCATCATTGTATTTATAATATTTATAGTATTTATTGTTTATAGTGGTGTAGTGGTGTAGTGTAGTGTAGTATATATAGTTTATTGTAGTAGGTACCCCCCACAACATTATCTGTATATAATAATCTTATGTATTATCAAAATTACTGTAGATATAAATCTCATTTCCAAAAATGAATTAACGAGGTATACTCCACATGATTATAACTAAGCATTTGGTGTTGGACCAGTTCAAGTTGATTGAGGTACCCATAATTTTGTGAAGTCGGAAGAGGGAGCAGGAGGACAGACAATTTTGATCCTAAGATTAGATTGGATCGAGCAAAGGAAGTTTCAATTCTAGTCTTGGTTTGACACATTTATATTGATACATTTCTTTCGAGAGTAATTTTGATATTTGGTTAGTTTCTAGAATTTTGTCATAATTTTCTTTATATAATGTGATTAGTACAGATTGATCAGTAGATTTTTACTGGTAGTTTTGTTTCTTTTCTATTCATATTTGTCAAGAAAGTATAATTTCAGAATTTTCTTAAACTTATTATAAGATTTCTCGGTGGTCATTGAGTGGGGAAGAGAGTTGTACTGATAGGCTCTACCTCTGTAAGTTGATTTTGCTACTTTGGACAGACTGAGCCATGCCGGTTTAGTATTGAGTTTCTTTTTATTCTTAATTCTAAGATATTTTTCCTTCAGTGGCATTATCAATGATAATTCTTCTGGAATATTTAAATTGATAATCTTATAAGTCATCTTGTGCGTGGCAAGCAATATCTCCTGTCTAATTGGTAACCAATTGACAAGTCGTTGAAGTTGTTGAGCCGAAAGTTTTGATCCTCGTTCTCCTAACATATATTTCATCATCTTGTCTTGAATCAATTGTAATTTCTAAATGTTTGTCTGGAGGGCTCCTCCCCATGATTCTATACCATAAAGTAATTTTGATCTGTAGATTGAGTTTGCATATATAAATTTGAATTTTGGTGACAAATATCGAGATATTTTCTTGTACGTTCTTGCTCGATTATTGAGTTGGGGGAAAAGGTTCTTCGACACATTAGGTTTTCGTTAATCGTGATTCATATTAATGATATTTCTCTACTATGTTGGATGGTTTCACCATTCAGTTTGATTTCTAAGTTTTCCTTTTATTTTTTATCTTTCAACATCAACATGATCTGCAACTTGTCCGGGTTCAAACAAAGCATGTTGGCCAATGCATAATTCTGTATTTTTTACATGATTTCAATAATTGATT
>CBDHDV010000034.1:0-19479 GCA_965261175.1 Rubritalea sp.
TGTGTTAACGTGAGTGTTCTTGTGTGCATGGATGGGTTCTCCTCTGTATGCCCAGACATTTCTACCAAAGGCAACAGCGGGTGTAGGTAGACCCGATTGCCTGCAGTGCAATAAGTATATTTATAATGCTTGCAGTGCTAGCCCAGTGAAGGTTCCTCTGCCTGTCTCTGCGCTGCAAGTGGCCTGTGGTGAAAACCACACTGTGATCCTGCTCTCTGATCAGCAAGTCTACACCTTCGGGAAGTTCCAGGAGGGTCAGCTGGGCCGTAGCAAGGAGGATGGGGATGGCAATGATTGGCACATGATCCCTCGTTCTGTTTCTGGGCTTGATGGGAGGTGCAAGGCTACCTGGGTCGGGGCTCAGGGGAACCGGACCTTCATCGCCGTGGATGAGTTTCTTGTGTCTGAGACTTCACTCAGACACTGCAAGGTGTTCTCCAACAACCAGACACTTGGTGAGGGTGTGTGTGTTTTAGAGGTGTCCAGTGCTGCTACAATCTTTCCTAGGGCATAGTGAGGGTGACTGAGTATACAGCATCGATGCCGGAATACTTGTATTCCTGAATTCTCACAGGATGGCCTTAGCCCAGTAATAACTCTAATCCAGCTCCTAGATTAACCTTAAATCTAACCCTATTCCTAGAATACCCCTTGTGATGTGGATGAGTGAGTTGTTTTGAGAGGGATGTGGGGTAGGGTGCATGTGGATGCATGGTATTGGATGGAAGATGACATGTCTTCATATCATCTCAAAGGTTTGGTGCCTCCAAGTGAAGAGAACATGAGGAGACCCAACTTTATTATGATCAGCCACAAAACCCTAAGAGCCAAGAAGTGAGTGTCGAAACACTGATGTGGTGGCGGTGTGCTAGTTGGCTATATATGTGGGTTAGGTTTGATGATGATGAACAGCAGAACTTGTCTGATTGTGCTGTGTACATGGACCACGTGTACAACCTCCTCTGGACCTTCAGCCCACAGAACTGCAGTCTCTGCTGCTTCAACCCTCTAGCCACCACAATCAAAGGTCTGGGAATGCTGTCATCTTTTCCTTGAGCTTGTAGCAGTTGATGATTTTCTTTTCTGCTTGTCTTCTTTTCTTATCTCTCTCTCTTCTGCTTCTTCCCTTTCTCTCACTTCCTCTCCTCCATTTTTCTTCCTCCTCCTTCCTGTTCTTCTCCCTTCCCTTCTACCCTCTGCTCTCTCTCCTTTTCTTATCTCCCTCCCCCACCAGACCCGGCTGGCACAATCCTGAGCTCATCCATCTGCCTTCCTCTCTCTCCTATGGCCCACACTAGCTGCTCTCATCTGGCGACCAACCTGCTTTCTTGCCTAGGCAGTCTTGTCAGCTCTCCTCCTCTCACCATTGAGACTCTCACTGGCAACTCGGTACACAAGTTTGACAAGGATGGCTTCAATTGTGTGGTCCGGTTTAATGGTAAGGCTGATTAATATCACGGTGTGATCCATCACATATGCCCCTTCCCCGTCCCTCCTATAATCCACGCTATCATTGAACAACACTTGTATACAGCGCACAGTGGTGGGTGGGGCTACTCTGCTTCATCTGTGGAGGCTATTCGTTTCTCCTCTGACACGGATGTCGTGATTGGAGGCTTTGGTCTTTACGGAGGCCGAGGCACTTACAATGCAGAAATCAAGGTTTTTTATATGAAGTTTGTTTTTTGTTTGTTTTTTGGCGTGTGTATGTGTGTGTGTAAGGGGAGAATTGTTGCATGCTGGGAGTGGATGTTGTGATCAATTTGTCTCTGTAATATATGCGTTTATGTAGAGGAACTAATTATGTGTCCATGTGTTCACTGGCGAGCATTGTTAGTTTTAGGTGTAGTGTATGCAGATGAGTTTCAAACAGTGTGGTTCCTCCCCGCCTTTACCCTTTGCTGAAGTGTTTCTATGAGGTTTCAAGAGATTAGAGATGAAGCCCTCACTCCCTTCCTCCCAGTCTTATCAAGCATATGTGTATTTAATTTTTGCTAGAATGTCTTATGTCTGACTTGGTCAGTATACTGAATTGACTTGGTCAATATACTGAACCAAGTATGATTCTTCCACTAGTAGTTTATAGCTGGCCACACCCACTGTTTATTATAATATATTTGTATACACATTGAAAGGAGGTACAATATTTCTCTGATGGCTAAGGCTATGCGTTTTGGTGGACGCAGGTTTATGATATTGGAGAAGGTGGAGGGGATGTTGAAATCGAGGGGACACTAATGACCTCCCAGACTGAGATCGGCTACTCCTGTGAGAAGCACCAGACGTACCGTGTCCTCTTCGACAAGCCGGTCCTTGTCCAGTCCAATCACTGGTATGTGGTGTGTGCCTCCATCAGCTCCCCCTCCGGCAGTAGCTCTGACGCGGGATCCTCTGGACAAAGCGAGATCAGTGAACAGGACAAGTGAGTTATTGTGGAACGTAGTGTGATGTCATCTTTCCGTGGTACATCAGTCTGGGCATCTTGTCCTAGTTCTAGCATCCCTAACCCTAGCAGCATCTTGACCTAACCCTAACTCTAGAATCATTTACTAAGGTGCAGGGTAACTGGCTAAGCATCAGAACTACAGCTTCCTACAGGTCTCATTGTCAGACTGAGAAGCAAATATATCATTCTCTATCTCTATGGTTACTGCAATACTTACATGCTTATATGGGCAGACAGCTATTCTGATATGTGATATTAGTATGCTCAAGTATTTTTTTCTCTCTCTATCATATATTAGTAGTAAGGAATAATGGTAATATTATATCACAAAGTACACTAATGCAGCCTATATTGGATTGACTTACCCCCCCCCCCCCCCCCCCCCCTCTTATATATATATATATTATATATATATAGCTGACTGAATATTCCCTAAACCAAAGTTCTTAGCTCAGCTAGAACTCACATCGGCAGCTTCTAAGCTGCCTAAATGGTGGTTTCAGCCGCTATTAGCTCCAAAAAGACTCCAAATGTGTGTGTAATAAATACATTACACTTCTCTAGGTTTGTTATGTTTCACTGGATCGAGACACTGAGTAGTTGTGGACTTGTATTGGAACAGTTTGGAGGCTTCTGGTACTAAAATTATGATGAGTGGACCTGTTGTGCACCAGTTACGTAAACGAAGAAACAGAGAACAAACACAGATTCTTGAAGATGGATTTTGTGGGTTTTTTCATCTTTCGCAAAGGTAGTAAACAGGCAGAGTAAAAACAGTTGAAGTGCGAGGAAAAAATCATTAAATTCATCTTCAAGGCTATGTTTGTTTCTTCGTTCTGTAACTGGCGACAATCGTCCACTCATCATAATTTTAATACCAGAAGACTACAAATGTTCTAATGCACGCCCACGACTACTCCGTTTCTCGATCCAGTGGGACAAAACAAACCTGGAAAAAAGTAAGTACCGATAAAACCTACGAAACAGGCTCATACTAGTGTCTTTATTTGGTTGATGAATTTAAAGCACGCTCAGTTCTGCTGTTTGGTGTGGACTTAACCCCTTGGAAAATGTTACCAAGTCCAGAGGTGAATGTAGCTGTTTGGTTGGTGACGTTCTCCTGTGAAACTGTTACCAAGTGTTTGAAGGAGGCTATAGCTGACCTACAGGGATACAGTAAACAATAGCAACAACAAGGTATGTGCTAATTAAAAATATAGAATAATTCTTGTACACGAGTATAGTCAACAATAGCAACACTACTTGGCATGGCTTATGTGTGTAGTTGACAACAACATTGTGTATATGGATTCAGTCAAAGCAACAACAGTACATGGTATTTGTTGATATGTGTAGTGTGCACTAAAGTTCGAAAAAGTGTTTAAAAGCCCCCTCCCCCCCTAGTCTCTCCAACACTCATCTGTAATACACAAAACAGAAGTAACAAAAAAACAAACATCTTGATACGAGGGAAAAAAGTTTTAAAAGCACATGACTGTACCCATGTTGACCACAACCACTTGGTTGTCCCTTTTAAATGTTCCTTCTTTGCTAAGCATTCAGTGCCATGTTGACCACAACCACTTGGTTGTCCCTTTTAAATGATCCTTCTTTGCTAAGCATTCAGTGGTGGGTTGAATTTACTTGAGATTATGAAACGTCTATTTTGGCGTTTGTTTTGACAGAGTGTGTTTCAAGTTCAAGTCTTCCAAACGCTCCAATAACGGAACTGTCGTGAGCTCGGGGCAGATTCCAGAAATCCTCTACCGGATTCCTACTGAAGAGAAGGACTCTGGATTCAATGTGCAGCTCCTAGACAAGAGCTTCTCCAACACAGTGTCTGCTGTATGTTCTTTGTGATGTTATGCCGTAATTGCTGGTTGGTTGTTTGCTTGGGTGTCTCGCTATCAATTTAAGAGCAGGGTTTTCATGAGCTACACACTTTTTACAGTTGATTATGATAAGCTCTACGACATGTAGTCATCTTACACAAAAAAGCTCAAGAACTAGTTGGGAAAACTGTTTCATACCATGAACACTGATGTATAATTATGGTATCTGAAAATTGTTGTATGACAAAATGCTTTACTTTGTGTAAGCGCAGATTTTTTTTAATCTGTGGCAAATCTTGCCCTGTGATCTCCAAGAACTCCTGACCGACCCTTTTTCTGGCATTCTTCAAGCGTATGCACCAACCAGCATTTGTAATACGTTAGTAGATCTGCCTGACTGTCATTTGGAGCATGTAATTTTTCCTTCATTATTTCCTCTAGTAGATCTGCCTGACTGTCATTTGGAGCATGTAATTCTTCCTTCATTATTTCCTCTAGTAGATCTGCCTGACTGTCATTTGGAGCATGTAATTCTTCCTTCATTATTTCCTCTAGTAGATCTGCCTGACTCTCATTTGGAGCATGTAATTCTTCCTTCATTATTTCCTCTAGTAGATCTGCCTGACTGTCATTTGGAGCATGTAATTCTTCCTTCATTATTTCCTCTAGTAGATCTGCCTGACTCTCATTTGGAGCATGTAATTCTTCCTTCATTATTTCCTCTAGTAGATCTGCCTGACTCTCATTTGGAGCATGTAATTCTTCCTTCATTATTTCCTCTAGTAGATCTGCCTGACTGTCATTTGGAGCATGTAATTCTTCCTTCATTATTTCCTCTAGTAGATCTGCCTGACTGTCATTTGGAGCATGTAATTCTTCCTTCATTATTTCCTCTCTGTGTTTGTTACAGGATGGACTAGATGCCGTACTAAAGCTGCTGGAATGGTCTTGGTCACTCTTGACTTGTGGTCCACCCTCACACAATGCTCAGCACCTGGTCTTTGTCGCCAAGACCTCACTCCAGCTGTTGCAGATTTACATCCAGGAAGCTTATCCGAAGCAGAGGAAGTTGAGCAAACAGATCAAGGACTGCACTGAGCTGGCCGAGATGGTATACAGAGCTCAGTCATTGTTGAGACGCATCCTGTCCTCAAGCCTGCACCATATCCATCTCTCTGTTGTCTCGATGAAGAAGGAGGGTGAAGGAGAAGTGGAGGTGTCGTCCATCAGTCAAGTGGTGGCAGCATGTTGCTGTACCTTTAGGGCATGTTTCCACGCCTTCTACCCCACCACACCGCTCAAGTGGCTCTCTCTCTGCCAGCACCTACAATTACTCCAACCTGTAAGTTTGGTTGTGGTTCACCTGTGTGCATTTTCATGTCACCAAGTTTGTTGCTCACTCCTTTTCTTCCTCCTATTTTAACATGACCGTATTTCCGTCCTCTCTTCACTTTCCTCTTCTTCCCTCTCCCTCTTCGGCCTCTTGCTCCTCTTCCTCTCTCTTTCTCATATCCCTTTCCATCTTCCCTCGTTGTTATCCTTCTTCTATCCCTTCTCTCTGTCTCCCTCTCTAACTCACCCTCTCATTTCTCCATTCTCTCCCTTCCCCTCTCTCCCTCACAGAGTGACGTGGTAAGTGGTGCTCCAATGGAGAATCTTCTCTCAGCTGTCCTGGATGCCCTGGCTGAGCCAGATGTGAGCTACATTGGACTAGGTTATGACAAGACCATCGGAATCAGAGCAGGTGGGTGTCTATTTTAGCACAATTCCCATTAAGTTGTCTCTAACTGCCTTTAGGCTTATTTTAGGAAGTACATTTCTACACTATTTACTACAATCTATGTCAACAGTCTCAAGACTGAATACAACGTCCTGTATTAGTCTGGGAAATGTAACAGTGAAGATTAGTCTGAGATAACAAGTCTTGTTGTTAATGTTGTTTTGTATCCTTTAACCTCCTGATATCGTTTCTCAGCCATCTTCAACTCTGAGCCAGACCCTTTCTTTCCAATTCTCTCTGAATACATGCAGACCAGGACTCTTGTAAGTGGGCCAGGCTCAGCCAGTGGTTACTTGTAAATGGCTGATCTGTCAGCTATGAATTGTGTCTACTCAGCTCATATAGTATTGGGGTGTGTGGTAGTTACTTCCTTATTTGTCTGACTCCTAATTCAATTGCGGATGCCAAACACACACACACACACACACACACACACACACACACACACACACACACACACACACACACACACACACACACACAAAAGTGCATCTCAGTTAAAACTCACTTTGGTAGCTTCTTAAGCCTGGTTCACAATATGTCGCTGGGGCCATTGATGTGACAAGTAGCGACTTAAAAAAACAAACAAACAAAAAAAAAATTGGGAACAGTTGACACAACTTCTTTGCGTTGCGTCATGTCGTGCTTGTTGCTAGAAGAGACTCGAGTTCTATTCCAGTGATAGTTGCTTGGTTTTTGATACTTTCTTGTCGTTCTTGTGATCTGATAATGGGCGTGGTTGGTATGCACACTTTATAGCTATAGTTTTGAAGGCGTGTTGCATGGAAGAGATGAATGAGGAAAAACTAATAGAAGCAGTGAGGAAGTTTTCCTGCCTATGGCAAGTGTCTTCAAGGTCTTTTGAAGGGCATTGGGCAAAGGAGAATGCCTGGAAGAATGTTGCCTGAGAGATAATAATTGTTGATGATTCAAAGTGCACCAACAATGCTAATGGTTGCCGAATTGTGAATAGGCTACGACCAACAGAAAATGACGACCAGTGACAGGAGCGATGGGACGCAATGTGACGTGACCTTGTGAACCAGGTCTTGATATTCTAAACAGTAGTTTCATCCTATTTTAGCTCCAAAGATACGATCTACTTTTTCTCCACACATAACTTGCATACCTTAGGTCCATTTGTTATAATGTTTACTATCAAAAGGTTCCAAATTGTCCAATCCATTGCAACGACTAATCAGTTTCTCAATTCAATAAAACACCCCAGAATTGGTAAAGATTGTCAATACAATAACTCCTCTATATATTGAGTCTATCTGAGCTGATTCAGCTGTATAAGGACGTTTTTGGTATAAAAGTTTTACTGAGAAGCTTACTCTTGTGACAATAGTGAACAGTACAACAAAATCAGGTAACTACTTATGATCTATGTATCTATGTACATGGCATATGTGTATGCCGTATTTACTTGATTAGACCACATGCTTACTGTTCATTTCACTCCCCCGAACTTGCACGTACTATTCAAGGGCACGGACAAATGAAGGGTTTGGTCTTCGTATGATTAGCACACAGAGAATTTGGCTGTACCAGTGGCAATAGTTTCTGCTTGCACTGGCTTCTACCTGCCTAAGCTTCTATCTCCATCTTCAGAGATATTTGTTGTACTTGCTGTGGTGTGCCACAAACTTTGAAGGACATGGACAGATCGAAGGTGTGGATTAATCAAGGGTGTGGTCCACGAGGTCTATTCAAGGGCATCTGTTGCACTTGAGCTAGTAACTGATGTGTAATCTATTCCGAGGGCATGGAGTAATCAAGGAAATGCAGCATTTTAGTAATAAAGTGTGAGGATCTGTGGTTGGTTAGTTATGGACTTATGTAAGCAACTTCTTGACGAAAACTGCTCGACTAAAAATAATTTTTTAAAAATGACAAAAATATTTTGTTTAAAAATGAAAAAAGATATATTGGATTGGAAATTAATTTGGATTGGAAATGAAATACTAATTTAAAATGTAGAACAAAAACATTTATAGGACCCTTTACCTATTAAAAGAATGAAGACCAATATTCTGCTTTTTTAAATGGTAGGGGGGGGAATGTAGGTCAAAACTAAGACATTAAAAAAAAAAAAATCACGTCAGCTAATTTTTGGTATTGTAGTATTGCTTGTTCCGTGTGCTTTCACTAGGCACATTTGATATCAACAACACCAACATGCTATAATTTTGGTCTTTGGTTTGTCAAAGAACGTAGCTGTGGTATAAGTGGAAAGAAATGACTTCACACCTATTTGTTCGAGGCCACAGTACGAGTTAAAATCCTGAGGTTACCTCTTCCAATCACCTTAACTTGGCATTGCTTGCAGTATACAAAAAATCTGGCATGTTCGGATCACAGAGCAGTGAAAATAAGAGCTTTCAAATGATACATTAAGTATGCTTTGAAAGTGAACTATGGCAAAATTATCATCTATCTCTCTTATCAAACTTATCATCTTATCTCCCTTAGCAAGCTTATCATCTTATCTTTCTTATCAAGCTTATCATCTTATCTCCCTTAGCAAGCTTATCATCTTATCTCTCTTATCAAGCTTATCATCTTATCTCTCTTATCAAGCTTATCATCTTATCTCTCTTATCAAGCTTATCATCTTATCTCCCTTAGCAAGCTTATCATCTTATCTCTCTTATCAAGCTTATCATCTTATCTCCCTTAGCAAGCTTATCATCTTATCTCTCTTATCAAGCTTATCTTATCTCCCTTAGCAAGCTTAACATCTTATCTATCTTATCAAGCTTATCATCTTATCTCCCTTATCATGCTTATCTTATCTCCCTTATTATGCTTATCTTATCTCCCTTATCAAGCTTGTCATCTTATCTCCCTTATCAAGCTTATCATCTTATCTCCCTTATCAAGCTTACCATCTTCTCTATCTTATCAAGCTTATCGTCTTATCTCTCTTACCTCTTATCTCTCTTAACTCTTATCTCTCTTATCAAGCTTATCCTTGTAGTTATTTTGTTTCTTTGCAGTGTCTGACTTGAGATAAGTAAGTGAAATCACATGGACAAGAACCACTATAACTTTGAAATGCACCATCCAATGGTTTTAAAACTTAGAATATGGATACTAATTAGATACAGCAATTTACTTCAATGTTTTGATGTCCCCCCCCCCCCCCTTTCTTCTGGGCAGATACTTTTATTACCAGCTTGTTGCTTATTGTGTGTGCTTTCAGATGATATGTGAAATGTCTCCATAGGCACCTTTTCTTAGAAGATATATCCAAACACACAAGGGTCACTAAAAAAAAATAGCGCCTCCAAATTGGAACACGTATAAGTCCAAGGCGCCGTGAGCTACCGCCCCCAAATTGGTGTTGTGGCTTCCTACAAGCCTAAGCTGTGATATCACCATTCAAATTGTTTAAATTATTTTTACAGTGAAGCACTCCTGAGTTATGGTGATTAGAAGAGGCGGGGTTACAGATATTGTGTTTTTTTTTTGCGTGGTTGGAAATAAAGTGTCTCATATCTCATCAACACTTCACTGGTTGTAAATATGGCTTGGTCATATCACAGCTTAGGGTGTTAGCAAGCCACAAAACAAATTTTGAGTCTGTAGCTCAAGGCGCCTAGGAATTACACACGTTCCAATTTGGGAGGTGCCATTTTTTGAGTGACCTTGCGTGTTTGGATATATCTTCTAAGAAAAGGTGCCTATAGAGACATTTCATGTATCATCTTAAAGCACACACAATAAGCAACAAGCTGACAATAAAAGTGTTTGCACAGAAGAAAGGGGAAAAAAATTATGGCAGCTACAAATATGTGTTCAAATTTCGGTAGTAAATGGTCCAGTCCCCCCTTAGGTAAAGGGGGGTTGTAGTCTACATTGGTAGATTCTTGTTTCATTCATTTTTTGACAGGTCAATCCAAATATATATATTTGGCTTGTTTTAAATAAAACATTTTTTTGTCATTTAGCACTCCCTTCGTTTGACGTCAACCTCCCTCCAAAAGCAAATCTCAAATCTTATCTAAAAGTCACATTAGTAGCGTCATAGCTGCCTAAATGTGGTTTCGGTGTTCCTTTGCAAAACCTGCAGACAAAAAAAAAATGTTGAAAGTCGTGTAAAAACCTTTAAATTCATCTTCAAGGATCTTTTGCTGAACTATGTAGCTTTCTCTTTTTAACTAATTGCATAACTTGATGTACACTAGGTCCCTTCATTAATCAAAGACTTAGTCTAGGTCCCTTCATAAATCAAAGACTATTAGTCTAGGTCCCTTCATAAATCAAAGACTATTAGTCTAGGTCCCTTCATAAATCAAAGACTATTAGTCTAGGTCCCTTCATAAAACAATGACTACTAGTGTTCAACTAGGTCCCTTCATAAAACAATGACTACTAGTCTAGGTCCCTTCATAAAACAATGACTATTAGTGTTCAACTAGGTCCCTTCATAAAACAATGACTACTAGTCTAGGTCCCTTCATAAAACAATGACTACTAGTCTAGGTCCCTTCATAAAACAATGACTACTAGTGTTCAACTAGGTCCCTTCATAAAACAATGACTACTAGTCTAGGTCCCTTCATAAAACAATGACTACTAGTGTTCAACTAGGTCCCTTCATAAAACAATGACTACTAGTGTTCAACTAGGTCCCTTCATAAAACAATGACTACTAGTGTTCAACTAGGTCCCTTCATAAAACAATGACTACTAGTGTTCAACTAGGTCCCTTCATAAAACAATGACTACTAGTGTCCAACTAGGTCCCTTCATAAAACAATGACTATTAGTGTTTAACTAGGTCCCTTCATAAAACAATGACTACTAGTGTTTAACTGTATTCACGATTACTCTGCTTCACGATTGCGGAATAAAACAGTTTCAAAGGATCATCTGGTGATTAATTTTGTTGATGACGTGCTCAAGCTAGTGCATGTGCTCTATTTATGCCGAACAAATAATCTGTGCTCAATTATGCTGTTTGGTGTATGGGAAACTGTTACCAAATCCAAAGGAGGCTGTAGCTGATCGATCCTCTTCCAAAACCAGTTTGTTTGGTGGAGTTCCCCTGTGCAACTGTTACCAAGTCCTTGCCATGTCTCTGTCGCTATTGTTGACTGTACCCATATACACCACGTACATGTACACCATACACATGTACACCATACACATGTACACCATACACATGTACACCATACACATGTACACCATACACATGTACACCACATACATGTACACCACATACATGTACACCATACACATGTACACCACATACATGTACATCACACACATGTACACCACATACATGTACACCACATACATGTACACCACAGACATGTACACCACATACATGTACACCACACATGCACACCACACACATGTACACCACATACATGTACACCACGTTGTTTGCATGTTGCTGCTGCTGTTGACTGTATCCATGTTGGGTCAGTTACAGCCTCCTTCAAGGACTTGGTAACAGTTGCACAGAAGAGCTCCACCAACCAGACAGCAGAACTGAGCGTGGGTCATTTCTTGTACTTATAATTAGTCGTTGATAACTTATTACCTTACATCATCAAATTACATGCTGATGAACCTCTTTCCTGTTTACACCAGTTTGTAATTAATTAAAAAAAAATTTTTTTTTTAATATTTCGCTGGATCGTGAAACGTCATGGATATGCATTGGAGCATTTGGAGTCTTGTGGTACTAATGTTTTTATGGAGGGACCTATTATATGCAAGTTATGCACAAAAAAGAGAAAAAAGTTGCCTGGTTACTACCTTAGCAAGGGATTACGGCATGCTTGGAGTCTTTTTAGAACGAATGACAGCTAAACCACAATTTAGGTGTTTGACGATGCTGAGTTTTAGCTGAGTATGTGGTTTGGTTTTGAGGGAGGAGTCGGTTTGCCATTTTAAAATAGGGTCCTCTTTGATAAAATCTTTTTCTCTTGGATAAAGGAAAGAAAATTTACCGATGTATGCCACATTGATAGGACCCTTTACCTAACACCATTAGTTTATATGGTAAAGGGTCCTATCAATGTGATATTTACATTGGTAAGTTCTTGTCCACTTTCTTTTTCTGACAAGTCAATCCAATATGTTGTCTTTTTGTTTTTGCTTCCTCTCTAGTTAAGCTGCTCAGGATAACTCTGGAACTAACCAATCATGGCATATATTAATCTCACCATGTTTTAGTACTAAATTAGACAAAACCACACACATATTATAAGCATTGATGCATGGATTACAAGTAGTTATTAGATTTTGTTGAATGTCTGTGTTTACTGTTGTCACTAGAGTAAGTAAGCTTCTCTGTAAACCAATTAATCGTACACTGTGCAGCTAAAATGTGCAGCCGCTGCTGAATCAGCTAGTAATTGCACACATATGAGGGTGTTGATTGTCCAATGCTACTTCATATCTATTCACAGGTGTCTGTGTTTTTACTAAGTCAAGGAACGGTGAAGTCTTTTGCTATAATGCATTGAAAATTTGGTGTCTTATGGTTATATCAAAGGGACCTATTGTACGCAAGTTATGTGTAGGGGAAATAGTAGATTGCTGGGTTGGAATAAGTTTGGCAGTGCAAAACATGACGAAGGTTTAATGGGAGAAAATTGGCGTGATGTTGGGTTCATACATACATACATACATGGCCGGTAAAATGGTTAATTTTTTTATTGAATTTTAGAATAGAAGTGACTTCTGCCTTTACCCCTTCCCTCTTCTTCCATATGTCCATGCAGGAGGAGAATGAGGATGGAGAGCTACTTTGCTTCAGTGCTGTGGCCACCAAACTACTTGGAATAGTCACGGCACCTGTCCGCTATGCTCTCATTACCAAGCAAACACAGGTGTGTGTTGTGTGTAACATATCATGTGATGTATCATGTGTTTATCACATGATTGAGATTGGTTGGACTGGTATCCTGCTATTATGTGACACTTGTGGCTGTCACGTGATGTTTTCGGTGTATTTCAGGAAGGCTGTGCACGCATAATCTTCCATCCTTGCCCCATAGAGTTCAACCCAGTGTGATGTTGATCCTGTGTGTCCCCATTGAGCTTTTGTCAACTGCCTCAACCCAGTGTAATGTTGATCCAGTGTGTGTACCCATAGAGCTATGTATTGTCAACCTGCTCAACCCAGTGTGATGTTGATCCAGCGTGTGTTCCCCTAGACATATTGCCAACACACCTCAACCTATAGTGTCATGTTTAGTGCTTGTTCTGCAATGCAAGGACCACTGACCATGTTTCTACACTGTGGCAGAGGCATTGCGGTGGTGTCCATAATCCTCTTCATGGTCTTCACTTTAAGCTATATTGGTGGTAAAGAAATTTGGTAGTTATGAAGTTGTAAAAAGCAATAATAATAATAATAATAATAGTAATAATAATAATAATAGTAATAGTAATAATAGCTTGAGTTCTTATAATCTCAGGTTGTGGAGTCTCCCATTGTGTCTAAAGCAGGAAGACTCCTCCAGTCTCACATCAATGAATTAGCCGTGTGCATAGCATATCCGGAGTCAGCTATCATGTCAGGCCTGCCCATTTTCAAGTCTGAGAGTAAGGAGAGAGTGCTGGAGAGTTCTGTCAGATTCTCTACGAAGGAGGTGGGCCACCCGTCTCTCATTGTCACTGGTGTGGCCTTCTCTGTGAACAAGAATATCAGTCTTGACGGTGTGACGGTGTATGGTGGTGTTGATCTCTCCTACTCATACAAAGTGAACATTTTGAAACAGGACAAAGTAGTGGCCAGCTCAGACGGTACCTTTACTTCGGCAGACTACTACAGGGATAAATTTGTCAACATCCTTCTCAAGAACCCTGCAAAACTAGAGGTAAGGTGTAGAAATGATGTATACACACAAATAACTGGTATTACTGTTGCAGGCAGAGGTGGTGTATGTAGCTCGCGTTGAGATGCAAGGAAGCTCGTTTGATGTGGGAGTAGATGGGAGCATGTCTTTCACTGGGCCTGGAGATGTGACCTTCACTCTTCACCAAACTACCTCTGAAGATTGCAAGTCTGATGTTGGTCCTCTGGCCAAGTTCCTTTACTCCCTGTGAGTTAAATTTATGTCGTTCTTCCTCTGTTCCTCCCTCTGTTACTCTCTCTGTTATTCCCTCTGTTACTCCCTCTATTCCTCCCTCTGTTCCTCACTCTATTACTCCCTCTGTTCCTCCCTCTGTTCCTCCCTCTGTTAATCCCTCTGTTAATCCCTCTGTTAATCCCTCTGTTAATCCCTCTGTTCCTCCCTCTGTTACTCCCTCTGTTACTCCCTCTGTTACTCCCTCTGTTAATCCCTCTGTTCCTCCCTCTGTTCCTCCCTCTGTTCCTCACTCTGTTACTCCCTCTGTTCCTCCCTATGTTACTCCCTCTGTTACTCCCTCTGTTACTCCCTCTGTTACTCCCTCTGTTACTCCCTCTGTTACTCCCTCTGTTACTCCCTCTGTTACTCCCTCTGTTACTCCCTCTGTTACTCCCTCTGTTACTCCCTCTGTTACTCCCTCTGTTACTCCCTCTGTTACTCCCTCTGTTACTCCCTCTGTTACTCCCTCTGTTACTCCCTCTGTTCCTCCCTCTGTTACTCCCTCTGTTACTCCCTCTGTTCCTCCCTCTGTTACTCCCTCTGTTACTCCCTCTGTTACTCCCTCTGTTACTCCCTCTGTTACTCCCTCTGTTACTCCCTCTGTTACTCCCTCTGTTACTCCCTCTGTTCCTCCCTCTGTTCCTCCCTCTGTTCCTCCCTCTGTTCCTCCCTCTGTTACTCCCTCTGTTACTCCCTCTGTTACTCCCTCTGTTACTCCCTCTGTTACTCCCTCTGTTACTCCCTCTGTTACTCCCTCCGTTACTCCCTCCGTTACTCCCTCCGTTACTCCCTCCGTTACTCCCTCCGTTACTCCCTCCGTTACTCCCTCCGTTACTCCCTCCGTTACTCCCTCTGTTACTCCCTCTGTTACTCCCTCTGTTACTCCCTCTGTTCCTCTATTCCTCCTTCCGTTCCTATGTTCCTCCTTCTGTTCCTCTGTTCCTCCTTCCGTTCCTCTGTTCCTCCTTCTGTTCCTCTGTTTCACTATGCCTTCCTCCCATGTTCGTCTGTTCCTCACTCTGATACTTCTCCATTCCTCTTTTCCTCCCTCCCTCTGTTCCTCCCTCCATTTCTCTGTTCCTTCCTCCTTTCCTCACTTTCTCCCTTCCCCCCTCCTTTCCCCAATCCCTCCATTCCTGTATATGTAATAGTTGTGTGCTATGCATATGAGCTTGTATGTATGCTTGTGTGCTATGCATATGAGCTTGTATGTATGCTTGTGTGCTATGCATATGAGCTTGTATGTATGCTTGTGTGCTATGTATATGAGCTTGTATGTATGCTTGTGTGCTATGTATATGAGCTTGTATGTATGCTTGTGTGCTATGTATATGAGCTTGTGTGCTATGTATATGAGCTTGTGTGCTATGTATATGAGCTTGTATGTATGCTTGTGTGCTATGTATATGAACTTGTATGTATGCTTGTGTGCTATGTATATGAGCTTGTGTGCTATGTATATGAGCTTGTGTGCTATGTATATGAGCTTGTATGTATGCTTGTGTGCTATGTATATGTAATAGTTGTGTGCTATGCATATGAGCTTGTATGTATGCTTGTGTGATATGTATATGAGCTTGTGTAATATGTATATGAGCTTGTATGCTATGTATATGTGATAGTTGTGTGTGAATGGACACTGTGATCTTGTAAGCCAAGCTTTTAGACCAGAGTGTTATAGCATAGGGTTAGAGACAGAGAATGCCGTCTACAATTATCTGTGGAATAACCTTTGTTCGCATACGAGTGTGTGTTTGATCGTTCATGGTTGTCCTTCCAAGGTGGTACTCCTTCCATGTTTTCTTCTTCCATCCTTCCATGGTTCTCTTCTTTCTGTGGTTCTTCTTCTACAGTTTTCCTTCCATTGTTGGTTTTCCTTCCTCCTTAGTTGTCTTTCCATAATTCTCCTTCCTTGATTCTCCTTCCTTAGTAGTCCTTCCATGTTTTTCCTTCCATAGTTCTCCTTCCATGGTTCTCCTTCCATGGTTCTCCTTCCATGGTTCTCCTTCCATGGTTCTCCTTCCATGGTTCTCCTTCCATGGTTCTCCTTCCATGGTTCTCCTTCCATGATTCTCCTTCCATGGTTCTCCTTCCATGGTTCTCCTTCCATGGTTCTCCTTCCATGGTTCTCCTTCCATGGTTCTCCTTCCATGGATGATTCTTCTTCCATGGTTATCCTTCCATGGATGGTTCTCCTTCCATAGTTGTCCTTTCTTGGTTCGCCTTCCATAGTTGGTTCTCATTCCATAGTTATCTTTCCATGGTTCTCCTTCCGTCCATGGTTATCAATTCATAGATTGTCTCCTTCCATAGTTATCTTTCCACGGTTCTCCTTCCATAGCATGGTTCTTCTTCTGTAATTATCCTTCCATAGTTAGTTCTCCACCCATGGATGATTCTCCTTCCATGATTCTCCTTCCATGGTTCTCCTGCCATGGATGGATCTCCTTCCATAGTTGTCCCTCCATAGTTGTCCTTCCATGGTTCTCTTTCCATGAATGGTTCTCCTTCCATGGATGATTCTCTTTCCATGGATGGTTCTCCTTCCATGGATGGTTCTCCTTCCATGGATGGTTCTCCTTCCATGGATGGTTCTCCTTCCATGGATGGTTCTCCTCCATGGATGGTTCTCTTTCCATGGATGGTTCTCCTTCCATGGATGGTTCTCCTTCCATGGATGGTTCTCCTTCCATGGATGGTTCTCCTTCCATGGATGGTTCTCCTTCCATGGATGGTTCTCCTTCCATGGATGGTTCTCCTTCCATGGATGGTTCTCCTTCCATGGATGGTTCTCCTTCCATGGATGGTTCTCCTTCTATGGATAGTTCTCCTTCCATGGATGGTTCTCCTTCCATGGATGGTTCTCCTTCCATGGATGGTTCTCCTTCCATGGATGGTTCTCCTTTTATGGATGGTTCTCCTTCCATGGATGGTTCTTCTTTCATGGATGGTTCTCCTTCCATGGATGGTTCTCCTTCCATGGATGGTTCTCCTTCCATGGATGGTTCTCCTTCCATGGTAAGTGTGCTATACACTATCAATCAGTGTTCTTGACACAATGATGGTGGGAGCACAATATTGGTAGTGCAGCTCTATTTATTGTTGTCGGACATGATCTGGCAATGCTGTACTTCATACCTGCACAGATCTCCTGCATCAGGCCCCCAGAATGTGCTGCAGATGAGTGTGCACCTCTCCTCTACTCTGCTGGAGGTGACAGTGAACTTCCTGCAACGTGTCCTCAACGAGGATCTCTCCCTGGACGTCCTGAATTTACTTGGCTCCTCTTTCCTCTTCTCCATTCTACTTCCTACCACACTAGCTCAGCTTGGACCCGTGGCCTGCAAGCACCCCAAGGCATGTTTACGTACAATCTCTGTGCGTCATTGAAAGGAAATGGTCGACATGTTACATTGTGCCTATGTACCATGTGTGGTACTGCGTGCGAGCATAGATGGGGAATGGTGGGTGAGAGGGAGTGGATGTGGGAGGGGTAGGTGGGAAGGGGAGTGGTGGAAAGAGAAAGGGAATTTGGGAGAAAGGGTGAAAGGATAGCGATATCAGAGTTTCTTTCACAATTTTATGTAATGGGGGGAGCAAATCAGGGTTTGTGAAATTATGGGGGAGGGGGGGCAGATTTGAGAATATTTATCAATCATGCTCTAAGTAATTTCTTGGTGGGGGGGGGATGAATGTGATATGGGGTGGAGAGATGGATGGGAAAGGAAGGGGGTGTTAACATTTGATGGGAGTATAATAGCTGATGGGAGTTGGGTGGGGATGCTTGTGAGCCTATCTGGAAGGCTCTAAGTGAGGGAGTTGGCCAAGTTGTAAGTCAGTAGAGCCATGTTAGTGGTATGTTCATTGTATATATGTGTGATTCAATTGCCACCTGTTTGCTGGCTAGCTTGTTTAATTTGCTTCACACTGCATTCTTAATTAAACACAAATGCAGTTTGCAGTAGAAGTGTTGGACTTAGTCAAGCAGACATTGCCTGTGGCCTCTGCTGCTGCCCAAACGGCTGTCAAAGTGGTCCAATCCAGAAGTGCTCTACGTGATGGTGCTGATGACGGTGGCTCCACACCACAGACAGCAGAGTACAGTGATATTGGCCTCCTGCACTATGCCACGGTGGAGACGGAACATCCTTACAAACAGGCTTCCGTCTCGCATTTCAAGGTCGGTCAACCTGGGCCATTGAGCGGGAACTGTAGAGGAGTTTTTGAACTTCTATCCATCTTTCTGTCAAACTTCAGCACACATTCCTCGTGTAGTGGTCTGCCAGTTTGTAACCTTATTATATTATTTTTGTAATCTCTAGGTAAAATTCAGTGAGAAGGTGCAGTGGATGAGTCTTGAGTTTGACCCGAGGACTGGATTTTCCCAGAAGATTGACCAGATAGGACAGCTCCTGATTCCTCGTTGTCCACCATTTTCCTCCTCTTCCTTCTCCTCCTCATCCTCCTCCTCTGCCTCTTCATCCTCCTCCTCTGCCATGGTGTCCTCTGGCTCCTCTGATATTGTGTCATCCAGTAGCATGCAAATGAACAAACCCTTGGGCAATGTGACCCAGCAACTGATGGGGGTTGGGTTGGATGACCTCTACACGGACTGGGAGAGATACTCTCTAGATTACCCGCATGGCCTTGTCCTGCTACCGGGCTGTGAGGTGCATGTTGTGGTCTATGCAGACACCGATTACGAGAAGAAGGAGTCGACCAACCTGGATAAGAAATGGTTGTATAGGCATTCTAAAACTGATCCAAAGAGGAAATTGGAAGCCCGCTAATGCTGACGCTGGACTATATAGAAGTACTAATGTGCTAGCAGTTCAGTTACACACAAGAGCCCTACAGTAGCAATACTCCAAAATAACCCAGTGCAGTTGCTGTCTCAGCGTAAAGAATTTTGGGGTTAGAAAGTCTGTGAGCCGGTGTGTGAAGAGAAGATTCATGTCTATTTGAAGAACTGTTTCTATTACTAGAAGAATCGGGAAGTGGGGTGGTGGAGGAGAAGTCGTGCTAGTGTCACTGACCCACAGAAGTGTTTTTTTCCCTCCCATTTACACTTTTTTCTGTTGTGTTGTTGATATTCTCCGAAGTCCTCTTGACATCAGCTAGTGTATAATAGCTTTATTATTGCTGACAGAGTCATTTGTTTTTTGTGTGTGTGTCCATTAGTGTTTGCTCTTCTTGGAAAAGGAGTTGGCCACTCTGGGCTCCATGTGTGCAGCGTCTCTGCTCAAGGAAGACACTGTGCTTCCCTTTGCAGGTCTGCTTCTTCTCTTTACTTGACTATTGTCCTGTGTGTGCTATCATAAT
>CBDHDV010000035.1:0-31867 GCA_965261175.1 Rubritalea sp.
ATTCTTGGCATGTTGCCAGGAGTATCTCCTTAAATTCTATGGCTCGGATTTGAACAACATCCGGTTTGTTCCTCTTCCCACCACACATGGCTGGTCTGCCACAGAAGAGGCTATCCTCCTTGAAGTCAGAACCTTCTTGAGAGGACGTAAGTATATGCTGGCCAGTGCTTGTGCTGGGCCCGATTCTTGCCTGATGAACTTGGCTACCCGATTTGGGTTACAGAGTATTTGAGGCGACAGTCTTGGTGTAACTTATCCCCAAGGTACGGTGCAAATACTTTCCTGGCCTTACTGGACTGGTTGATGCTTGAACATCCCTTTCCTCTAAGAGTTGTTAGTGACTATTCTTATACAGCCTGCTTGTAGATGATGACACTCTTGTTAAAAAAATGAATATATATTTTAAAAAATTGGAGAATTTCTAAAAATAGAATTTTTGCCATCATTACACTATTTATCAAAACTGCTGATGACAGAGCTGAATGCTGACAACCAGGCAACACATTTCGTATCTCTGAAGCAGCTTCAATAACTTGCAAAATGCCATTCACTTGCCCCAAAGTAGCCAACTCACTGGTGATATCACTAGTTACCCTCCAAGATCTAGTGGGCCAAGAGGTGAGCTGAGAACCCGTCCCAGCAAGTATACTAGTTATATCATTCAATTGGCTAGTGTATGAAGCTTATAAGTGGAATCATCAGCCTATTGTCTAGGCACATACCACTTTTGTAGGGGAGAGCCATTAGTATAATGGTGGCTCACCATAATAGATGCTCACCATAATGGAGTGCTCACCTATTCAAAGTGTCAATTACATGTAACTGGGGTGATTTTGGGAACTCTCCCCAATAGGAATCCTTGGGACTTTTTGTATCTCATAGAGCACCTGAGGAACTTAGAAAGCAGAGATAATTTTGGTTGTAATTTGTGTGATGTCAACCCAAAAAAAGAGATTAAAATGTTTGCTAAGAGAATTATTTGGGTAAAGTTATCTGGATACAACACAGAGTCCTTCGGTTGTCTCTCTCAGGAACCTACATGTGCTTGGGTTGCACTTCCCATCCTTGCTCAAAGAGCATGTAGCGCTTTATGTGAGGTACTGCTGTTCAAGTGACTGGAAGAGTAGCCATTGCAGACAAATAATGTAGTATCAATTTGTTGCAGTACATGCCTCAATGTCATTAACCACATGTTCCCTTCCAAACCATGTGCCATCTTCTTAAAAATAACCCGCTCCTCTTTCACCTGCCCTTATATCTTATGCAATGTTCTGCTATCCCTTTCTCTCTCAACATCACTTCTCCTATCTCTTTGAACAACATTCCCCCACCACTCCCCTCCCTCATCACACATCCATCCTCACTTAACTCCACAATCACCTCTCTCTTACCATGCATCCTACCTCCACTCCACTCCTTCCCTTCTTCTCTTCTTCTTAATAATCCTTACACTGAGCTACAACATGCATGCTTGGGCATCGCAGGAGAGTAGCTGGCACTCCTGGACAACATTCCAATCCTTAATACTGTATACATCCTCTATTAGGGGCCACCCCTCCAGTTGTACCCGCCCCTCCAATTATGGCTGCATAGCTTAGTCACAATTGGTTCATAACAACTGCCCCTCCAACAATGTCACCACACCTCCAATTATGGCTGCATAGCTTAGTCACAATTGGTTCATAACAACTGCCCCTCCAACAATGTCACCACACCTCCAATTATGGCTGCATAGCTTAGTCACAATTGGTTCATAACAACTGCCCCTCCAACAATGTCACCACACCTCCAATTATGGCTGCATAGCTTAGTCACAATTGGTTCATAACAACTGCCCCTCCAACAATGTCATCACACCTCCAGCTGTGACCATATCAAATTTATGCTAGAATAACCTGGCTAGCGCAACAATGGATTAAAAAAAAATTTCCCGTTAGAATGCCAACACAACAAACCACAGTTTGGTTGAGCTGGCTCTATTGAATTAAAAGCTACAGAGACATCAGACTGGGTCAGCAACAAAATGTACAGAAAAGAAATCCATTGAAGCGTGCCCATTCAGAGTGTTTCCCAATTAGTAAGTGCCTGGACAGCTTTGCCAGCAACAAATAGCTTCCAGAAAGCAGAATCATCCAGAAAGAGCCCCGTGAAGACAGCCTTTGCGATGGGCGGCCATTTAAAAAAAATAAGAGCCCCATGAAGACAGCCTTTGCGATGGGCGGCCATTTAAAAAAATAAGAGCCCAATGAAGACAGCCTTTGCGATGGGCGGCCATTAAAAAAAAATATAGTGGTACAGGAACTTGCATAATAGTAACACCCTTCCAATAATATTGACTGGGGATTCGAAAAATAGTCCGCTGCTTCCCACATCCCCCCCCCCCCCCCCCCATCCGCTTTGCGGGCTCCACTCCTCCTTACTCACCACTTGTCTTTCGTAGTACACTCGACCACCACAGATTGGTAGGTGGCTGTGTACTGAAACTTTGCAGCTTTCTTCCCCACTCTCTGAAGTTTCCGCATCATCTTCGAGAACAGCAGAGCTACAACAAGTAGAGTGAGAGGAAAAAAATAAAGGATGTTTGCCTATACATACAACATGTGCATGGCCGAAACCAACAAGAAAATATATTAAAATGTCTGGCAAAGTGCTCGCCTCATTTCTAGCTGAGAAGCTCAAAGCTGTAAGTGAATGAGTCAGCACAAAACAGAGAAATTACAGATAGCAATGTGAGAAATGGATCGAGGAGTGATTACAGACCAGTGGGAGAGAAGAATGAGAGAAAGATAACTGCATCATCTGGATTTGCACTGAAAAAAATAGAGAACAGGAAGGTGAGAGATGGAGGCCCTGAGCAGTAACAGCAAAGGTGAGAGATGGAGGCCCTAAGCAGTGACAGCAAGGGGGAGATGAAGGGCCTGAGCAGTGACAGCAAAGGTAAGAAATGGAGGCCCTGAGCAGTGACAGCAAAGATGAGAGATGGAGGCCCTGAGCAGTAACAGCAAAGGTGAGAGATGGAGGCCCTGAGCAGTGACAGCAAAGGTGAGAGATGGAGGCCCTGAGCAGTAACAGCAAAGGTGAGAGATGGAGGGAGGCCCTGAGCATTAACAGCAAAGGTGAGAGATGGAGGCCCTGAGCAGTAACAGCAAAGGTGAGAGATGGAGGGAGGCCCTGAGCAATGACAGCAAATGTGAGAGATGGAGGGAGGCCCTGAGCAGTGACAGCAAAGGTGAGAGATGAAGGCCCTGAGCAGTGACAGCAAAGGTAAGAGATGGAGGCCCTGAGCAGTAACAGCAAAGGTGAGAGATGGAGGCCCTGAGCAATGACAGCAAAGGTGGGAGATGAAGGCCCTGAGCAGTGACAGCAAAGGTCGAGACAGGGAATGTGCAAGGAGAGAGCAGGAAAGCTGAACACCAATATTGGAAATGTCTAGATATAGAGGCTGATAAGATAAAGGTAATATGTATGCCAGGAAATAAAACATATATATATATACATATATCTACATATAAGGCCCAGAAACAAATTGGATTGCCTTGCAAAAAAACAGAAAGGAAACAAGAATGTACCCACGAAGGCCACAATACAGTGTATGATCCTTAACCATTTAAAATCCTATACACCAACCATTTCTTAGACAGTATAATATATTGGTATACTAGCATGATTCTAAATGGTAAAGGGTCATCAAACTGGTTGTGGTTTACATGGTACACCCATGCTTCCATTCATGTGTAACAAGTCAATCTCGTTGTTGTTGTTTTTGTGTGTTTGTTTTTGTTGTTGTTTTACAGAATCCTACAACATTGTGGCAGGGGAGAAGTCCACATGGAAACCAAACGGCAGAGATAAAGCACTTCTTACACACATTCTATTTCATATTGTTGTTTTAGAGGAGACAGCCAAGGATCAGCTACTGCCTCCATCAAGGACTTGTCAACAGTTGCACAGGAGTCAGCCAAGGCTCAGCTACTGCCTCCATCAAGGACTTGTCAACAGTTGCACAGCAGTCAGCCAAGGCTCAGCTACTGCCTCCATCAAGGACTTGTCAACAGTTACACAGGAGTCAGCCAAGGCTCAGTTACTGCCTCCATCAAGGACTTGTCAACAGTTGCACAGGAGTCAGCCAAGGCTCAGTTACTGCCTCCTTCAAGGACTTGTCAACAGTTGCACAGGAGTCAGCCAAGGCTCAGTTACTGCCTCCATCAAGGACTTGTCAACAGTTGCACAGGAGTCAGCCAAGGCTCAGTTACTGCCTCCTTCAAGGACTTGTCAACAGTAGCACAGGAGTCAGCCAAGGCTCAGTTACTGCCTCCATCAAGGACTTGTCAACAGTTGCACAGGAGTCAGCCAAGGCTCAGCTACTGCCTCCTTCAAGGACTTGTCAACAGTTGCACAGGAGTCAGCCAAGGCTCAGCTACTGCCTCCTTCAAGGACTTGTCAACAGTTGCACAGGAGTCAGCCAAGGATCAGCTACTGGCTCCATCAAGGACTTGTCAACAGTTGCACAGGAGTCAGCAAAGGCTCAGCTACTGCCTCCTTCAAGGACTTGTCAACAGTTGCACATGACAACTCCAGAAATAACGAAGTAGCTGATGTTATTCTTCATTGCTCAAGTACACAGATTTTTTGCTTATCTTTTTGTTTGCAGAAACAGTGATCAATTACTGCTCAGTTCAAATTCAGCTGATAGCTTGATCGAGTCATGTTTGGAGAACAATGATCCTTACCAATTTCTTATAATAAAACGGCATGTGTGCTAGCTTGATAGCGTCAACGACGACAACTTTTACCCACGTCTTTCCAGCACAATCAAGAAGCAGATGTCGCTGCAAGGCATCTGAACATAGGGAGTCTTCTGGAATTTTTTAATTTTTTTTATGAAGCAACCATTGTATGTAAGTTTTTAAGAAGCAACCATTGCATGCAAGTTTTTATGAAGCAACCATTGTATGCAAGTTTTTATGAAGCAACCATTGTATGTAAGTTTTTATGAAGCAACCATTGTATGTAAGTTTTTATGAAGCAACCATTGTATGCAAGTTTTTATGAAGCAACCATTGTATGTAAGTTTTTATGAAGCAACCATTGTATGTAAGTTTTTAAGAAGCAACCATTGTATGCAAGTTTTTATGAAGCAACCATTGTATGTAAGTTTTTATGAAGCAACCATTGTATGTAAGTTTTTATGAAGCAACCATTGTATGCAAGTTTTTATGAAGCAACCATTGTATGTAAGTTTTTATGAAGCAACCATTGTACGTAAGTTATGCGAGGGAAAGAAAAGAGATATTACAAAAATGATACTTGAAAAATTTGAAGAAATTTGGTTATCAGGGATCTTTCTTCCACCCCCACGCTTGAGTAACAAATCTATCCATAATAAGTTTAGTACCAGAAGATTCCAAATCTTCCAACAACTTGCAACAACTAATTTGTTCTCAATTCAGTAAAACATGGAAATTGGTAAAGGGTTATCTACATAATAAACACATTCATGAATGTGCTATATTGAGCCTAGCTGAGCTGATTCAGCCGCTGCACGAGGTTGTCTGGAGAACAATGATCTTCTCTACAATGTACAGAGCTCATTGCTGTATTAATTAATAAGCAGCTGTCTTCTTCTGCAGCTGCATTGTTTGCTAGCTAAGAAGTGAGCGGCTAATTGATTTACTGAGTGTTGTTCTTAGAAGAAAAAGATGAGTAAAAATAACAACACAGCATTATAGCGGCCTGGCTTCACAAATCCAGGGCGGTATAAGGTTCTGTTAGTTCGTACTTGTAGTATCTATGGGTACGGTCAACATTAGCAACAAGATATGCCATGGGCGGGATTGTGTAGTGTACAACAACAAGAAGAAACAGCTAGAAATAGTGTTTAAAAGTGCTGGACTCCAAGAAGGCAGTTTAAAGAGTAGAGCTCCACAGCTCATGTATAATATAGAGCTCCACTAAGGCAGTTTAAAGAGTAGAGCTCCACAGCTCATGTATAATATATAGAAACAATAAGGCAGTTTAAAGAGGAGCTCCACAGCTCATGTATAATATATAGAAACAATAAGGCAGTTTAAAGAGTAGAGCTCCTGAGCTCATGTATAATATATAGAAACAATAAGGCAGTTTAAAGAGTAGAGCTCCACAGCTCATGTATAATATATAGAAACAATAAGGCAGTTTAAGAGTAGAGCTCCACAGCTCATGTATAATACAGAGAAACAATAAGGCAGTTTAAAGAGTAGAGCTCCACAGCTCATGTATAATATAGGGAAACAATAAGGCAGTTTAAAGAGTAGAGCTCCACAGCTCATGTATAATATAGAGAAACAATAAGGCAGTTTAAAGAGTAGAGCTCCACAGCTCATGTATAATACAGAGAAACAATAAGGCAGTTTAAAGAGTAGAGCTCCACAGCTCATGTATATAGAGAAACAATAAGGCAGTTTAAAGAGTAGAGCTCCACAGCTCATGTATAATATAGAGAAACAATAAGGCAGTTTAAAGAGTAGAGCTCCACAGCTCATGTATATAGAGAAACAATAAGGCAGTTTAAAGAGTAGAGCTCTACAGCTCATGTATAATATAGAGAAACAATAAGGCAGTTTAAAGAGTAGAGCTCCTGAGCTCATGTATAATATATAGAAACAATAAGGCAGTTTAAAGAGTAGAGCTCCACAGCTCATGTATAATATAGAGAAACAATAAGGCAGTTTAAAGAGAAGAGCTCCACAGCTCATGTATAATATATAGAAACAATAAGGCAGTTTAAAGAGTAGAGCTCCACAGCTCATGTATAATATAGAGAAACAATAAGGCAGTTTAAAGAGGAGCTCCACAGCTCATGTATAATATATAGAAACAATAAGGCAGTTTAAAGAGTACAGCTCCACAGCTCATGTATAATATAGAGCTCCACTAAGGCAGTTTAAAGAGTAGAGCTCCACAGCTCATGTATATAGACAAACAATAAGGCAGTTTAAAGAGAAGAGCTCCACAGCTCATGTATATAGAGAAACAATAAGGCAGTTTAAAGAGTAGAGCTCCACAGCTCATGTATATAGAGAAACTATAAGGCAGTTTAAAGAGTAGAGCTCCACAGCTCATGTATATAGAGAAACTATAAGGCAGTTTAAAGAGTAGAGCTCCACAGCTCATGTATAATATATAGAAACAATAAGGCAGTTTAAAGAGTAGAGCTCCACAGCTCATGTATATAGAGAAACTATAAGGCAGTTTAAAGAGTAGAGCTCCACAGCTCATGTATATAGAGAAACAATACAACAATAACTAACAAAAAGAAACTGCTGCATACTTCAAACAGGAACAAAAACAAAAATGGCTTCTCAAGTGAAACAAGACTACACCCATACCCATATACACCACAACAGGCAAGACAGAACAAGCCTATGTAGTTCACTGCACTTGATTAAACATTCCATACAGATTCTAAAATTGTACAATCAACCTTATGCCCTGCAATATAATGAAATGGCAAATCCTGAAACATAAATCTGCATGTGGAAGAATGGCAGAGAGGAGCTTTGTTAAGAGTATTTGGAAGCTACTTCCCTTGAAGATGGAAAACAGACTACTCCAAGAGTGAGGTCATCAGGCGCTGCATTCTGCAGGAATACCAGAGTACCAAAGTGAAGACTATGAAACTGACAGGAACATGTTCAAATGATACGTTTGCAATATTGGCACAGTTTAATGTGTTCAGCATGCTCTCCATCATTAGCACAGCTCTCCTCTCTTGACCATATGCATCAGTTAGCCTGGCTTAAAGACTTGGTCATTCTTCATCTGGCTCAAAAGTTAAGCTCCTTCTTCAACTGGCTTGCGATTCTCCGTTCCAGTTTATTAAAACATATATAGGCAAAGTATGTTTAAATTCATGGAGTGTGTGCATTATTTAGAAATACTTATTTACAGTTAAGCGTAGGTGTTGGAGTTAGAATTGAAACACGAACCATTCAGAGTTTATGGTGTGTGTGTATATATAATGTACCATCAATTTTCCATTTATGAGTCATGGGAAAAACAATTTTCATTCATTTTTGACCCATAAATAGAATACTGTTCTGCTGAATCCGTCACGCAACAATAGAAAGTGACGCAGATTTGGAATACGCATATGTTCATTCACCGCATGCTGTCCGGTAAAACTAAGAAATACTTTCACTGTGCTTTCGAAAAGCTACATTGTACCTGCCAGAGGGATTGTCTTGTTTGGAACCAGTTGTGACTACTTCATCTATTTGTAGAATCTATAATTATATTCCAAGATACATGTTAGCCGCAACAGAAAGAGGAAGAAGCTACATCCATCCATCTTTCTGATCGCAGAAACTAGAACGAAAAGGGTCATCATTAGTCACAACTGATGCAAAAGAAGAAATAGCAGAGATCAGCAAAAATTAGAAATTGCAGAGAGAAATTTCTTTGCATGCCGCATAATTAATACAACACATATACGGAGCTTTTACAGTGTGCACAGAAATTAAAATAAAAGGATCATTTTTCATCATGTCCCAATAAAAAAAAATTTAAATTTTTTTTGTTGATACATTTGAATGTCACACACACAACATACGGATTTATAGAACTGCTGATGTTGGCACACTCACACAGAGCAGATACACTCCGGTGGTGTAATTTTCACTACCATCATCATAAAGCATCCACCACAAGATAGCCTTCATCCTATTCTTGCTTTGTTTTTACATGTGGGTCTGACTTAAGGGGGGAATGGACCTGAAACCAACGAAATTGGAACACATATTTGTAGCTGTCATATCTTTTTCCCCCTTTCTTCTGTGCAAATACTTTTGATACCAGCTTGTTGCTTATTGTGTGTGCTTTAAAATGATATATAAAAAGTCTCTATAGGCACATTTTCTTAGAAGATATATCCAAACATGCAAGGGTCACTCAAGAAATCGGGACCACGGAAAATTCCGTGGTCCCGCCTCTTCTCAGCTCTATATCTCAGGGGGGTTTACCGGGGGGGGGAAACCCAACCGGTTATATCACAGCTAAGGCCTTTAGCTACCCGCACACCGAGTTTGGGAAGCTGCGGTCAAGGCACCTGGCTGTAAGCGGTGCCACAAATTAGGAAGTCGATTTCTTGAGTGACCCTTGCGTGTTTGGATATATCTTCTAAGAAAAGGTGCCTATAGAGACTTTTTATATATCATTTTAAAGCACACACAATAAGCAACAAGCTGGTATCAAAAGTATTTGCACAGAAGAAAGGGGGGAAAAGCTATGACAGCTACAAATATGTGTTCCAATTTCGTTGGTTTCAGGTCCAGTCCCCCCTTAAGACTCCAGCCAGCCATACATATACATAATAGTTTGACACGGAGACCGAGGGATCCAGAGTGTTTAGAAATGGGCTATAGTAACCCGAGCACAGCGAGGTCTATGAAAGGCCTGAGGGTTTCTTAAGTACCGTAGAATCTCACTGGTCGAGGTGTCGAACCTGTTTAGACTATAGTCATAGCAACTGTAACTGGTCTCGGTGACCATACAGCCCACCTTAGTAATAGGTAAGTTCCATTTCCTTACAGGCATGGCAGAAACAGCAGTAAGAATAAACACTTCAGTGACTGCTATTGTAAATTTCAGGAGAGACGAGAACTAGGTGTGGCTGACTTTCACGCACTACTGGGCAGTAGCATCGGATTCTGTAACGCTTGTCATAGTACCTATGGCAGTAGCGGTTGAAGTGGGTGTAGCTCCACTGGAGCCATCACTGGAAGCAATTACTTCTAAAGCTCCCCCGCTATAAACAATGGTTTGCCAAGCCTAAGCCAGCTGCTGAAGTCGCTACAGCACACACCCCATTGAAAACTCAGAAAGACACAAGCTACTGTGTACAAAGTTGGTGAGAGTGGAAAGCTGAAAGAACAACACTACAACTGAACACAGGGAAAAAGACGGACATTCTGCCGCTATTTCTGCCTGCATGCAATTCTAATATTTTCTGCACATACTCAGTGAACATGAGAATTATTACATTCTTGTTACGGAGATTTGAGTTTGTAATCTGATCTGTATTCTTGATATACACACCGAAGAGTGAAATGGTTCAGCTTCATTGAGGTAAGCAAACAAAAGCTACACATCTCTACAGTGCTCTATGTCTACAACAAAACTGCAGCAAAGAAATCCTTCCAGGAGTCCTCCTTTCTCAAGAACGAAAGGATTCAGAGTCATTCCAAACAAGCATAGGTATCTAAAAAAGAGCATCAAATGCCAGGAAGAGACCGTTCATGATGACAGTTGTGATCGTCAGCCATTTTTTCCCATTTTGCTCGCTCACCATGCTTGGAAGTAAAATTGTATGACCATTCTATCGATACAGCAGAACACTGGGTACGTGCAGGCTGCAACAACAAAAAGAAGTGAAAACAAGGAGTTTGTGCCAGCAGACGCTTATGGCGGTCAAACAGTTAGCGCCTCTACATTTGCAATGCCAAGGAAGCCTTAGTTTAGTGCCCTAGCGCAAACATACATGATCTTTGGACTTTTAGATAGCAAGTACTTCAAGCACTTCATATTCAATAGGTCATTTTTACTCACATGACCAAAACATGATAACTGTTGCTACGCCGACATAATGCTGTACCAAAATCCGTGCTCTGCCTCGTGCTTTACTGCTTAATTAATTAATGGTCAATTGTGGCAGCAAAAGCGGGCGTACTTGGAATATTTATTTTTGTAGCGTTCCAATTGTCATCACAACTCAAGGAGAAGCAGTGGAAGAGTTGTCTATCGAAAGGAGGAAGCAATGGATAGAAATCAGCAGAGAAGATCTCTCCGATTTGGTTTTAGAGAATGATGGTGTATGCAGCAAGCATTAGGCGACAGATGCAGTGTTGATTGGTTACTGACCAAGAAATTAGCAAAGCAAGAAATCCAAATCGCAGAGGGAGAGCAAAGGATTGGCACCTGAAAAGGAAACAAATGGAAGACGATAAGAAAGCTGCCAAACTTGCTGAAAAATGCCGCAAATTGAACGAGCCACGCAAACAAGTAGCGCAAATTCAATTTCTTGCTTCTGAACATTCGGCAGCTGCACGGGCTGAAACAGGTAGGTACCCAGACTGAAGAATGTGACTGTTTGTTAAACCCATGACCGCCATTTAAATCCAGGACCTTGATCTACAAGTTTCAAACCCTTTGATCAATCTGAGATCATTGGCAACAAGGAAAAGGTATAATTTTACACTGGTTCGTCTTCACTTCATATACCAAATGCTATTTTTCTTCATTTTTCCCAATATGTGACCTGTAAATCTCTGTCTTTGCCATCATTTCAAGAGTAAAAGACTTGTCACATTGTTTCTTGGATGGTTCTTATGACATGAGACTTGCACCTTTGATTTTATGGCCTGAGCAAGAAGATTTACTATGGCAAACAACGCCATGATGCTTTGAATTTTCATTTGGGAAGAAAACCACAGATATCATCAATTGTTTAAACCTGTTTATTTGCAGACCTTCAATTCTTTTGACACGTGCCCTGACATTTTAATCTTACAAGCATCACAACACAGTCAAGATTCTCATTGGGATAACACCTCAAGGGACTATTGCGTATGTGTCAAAGGCTTGTGGATGGGGGAACATCCGACAAGTGACAAGCTCCTAACTGAGAACTGGGGCATGTCAGATTAATAGCTACTCGGTGATTTGCTTACTGCAGGTACAGGATTTACCATTCAGGAAAATGTTATGCAATAACAGGCTAATTCAGCAGCCACAACAGCATACACCAAAGGAGAAAACCAGCGTGATCCAGAGCATGTTGAACGTAGCAGAGGTCTCGCCAATGTGAGAATTCATGTGTAAAGAGTAATTTGTCTAATATGAAGGAAGTACACATTTTGTCAGAAATCGTCCCCATTGATTAACTAACCTCTAATCCCAGTGGCTCTCAAGAAGCAACACCAATGGTTGACCACTACATTAACGTTTGTTCTGCCCTGTCAACTTATGGCCTGAATTGTTCCTCTGGACATGGCACTTATCGCTCAAATAGTTATGACGACTCTGACAAATTTACAACGCAAAAAAAAATTTGCGGGGGGGGGGGGGGGGGGGGGGGGGGCAGGTAAGTTTGGCCTGTAATTATTTGCTGGCTTCGAATCTGTCTGATTAAATCTTGTTGATGCTTTTCCCTAGTTGACAGTTCATTTGTAGACATTAATAAAACTGTTTTGATAATTGTAGGGGTGAATCATGAGGGGGGGGAAGGGGGAATAGAAAATTAACATGGCACATGTTGCGGGAGACACTTCAGTCAGTCTTCTTAGAAAACAAACTAACTTTTCTAATGCACAGAACATTTCCGCCCCCCCCAAATATTTTATGAGCCACCCATTATAGCATTTCTTTTCTAAAATGAGTGACAGGTGATTTCTTAAACGGAAGGAAATAGTTGTATTGAACAAGCCTTAATTAAGGCAGGGTCATAAATTAAGAAGCACTATTAGAATTGAGAAGGTAAACTGTTCTAGGTCTTGTCCATAAAACAAGATGCAACAGCAAACACGCCAGCTACAGTAACTTCCATTCTATTGTTGTGGCACTTGTCCATTGTAGACTCCCCTACAATGTTGTACAAGTAAGTCATGGGCCTGTTCTTCACCAGTAACTTTGTGAGAAAAGCTGTTGAACAAATATAAAAATAGAGAGTGCTACCAATTGAACTCTAAACACATCAATGATTGTAATAAGAATAAAATCTCTTGTCATCACAGCAAAGTATTTTTTACTGGACCCAGTGTGATCTTAGGAAACCATCAATTGCGACTTTCACTTGCTTCAAGAGAATCTGCGCCTCATGTACAATTGCACAGTCCAACAAGCAAAAGGTGAAGCAATTATTTCAAATTCCTTGCTGCCAAGATTACCAACAGAAGCATAGTTATCTCTTCGAGAATGTGTTGTCTTGACAACCACAATTTGGCTGTGGTGTAGAGATGAGTTGTCAGTCTGGCTGTTTCTGCAAGGAGGGCAAATGGAAGTAGTTCTACAGTTATTTGGCATCCGTTTATAATTAAGATTGAAAATCAAAACAAACAGCCATTTTGACCACTTCAGCTGTGCCAAGCTAAAAGCTTCTCAATTCTTTTAGGCTAGCTTTTACATTCACAATAGTGTCCAGTGCCACCCATAGGATGTTGTTGTAGTAAGATTCAACTTTCTCCCAGGCTGACTTGCTCTCGTAGGTATGTTCTGAAGTGTGGACAGTTCCTAGTCATGGAAATGCTCTCAATGCCTTAAGATGGAAAATAGTGATGGGGAAGTTTGGGTGACAGTACTTGACAGCATCTTCATCATCAGTTGTCCTGCAGTAACAAATAGCATTTGTTTCTGTGGGCTAGATGCTGCCACTTAAACTATGAGGGCGTGTGCACCATAGCCCAAGCATTTCAGGCAAAACAAATTTCTCCAGAAATTGGTCGACTTCTGTTGAACAGGCGCCCAGTGATCGACATCGGATGCAATTCTTTGCTGTACCGATCTTGCTCCACCACAGAAGTCGAAAGCACAGTCACAATACTGCCTCTTTGTGGTAAAAGGTTGCTGTTGGACTTGATAATACTACTGGTGTTAATTTCCCAGTGTTGTCTCGCTTCAGACAAGAAGCACTCACTAAAACAAAATTATCAAAGTCACAGTTCTCAACATAGAAGGAACATTTGACCTCACCATAACGCTCCCCACAACTATCGCAGGAACAAAGAAAAGCTGGGCTAGCATGCATGCAACCAGGGGTACTCCTCATTCACAAACATCCAACATCTTGAAATTAGTGTGGCTCTCTTGTTTCCTATGCCCTAATAGCATCTCCTTCATGTCTACATTCATGAAGAACTGCTTTAGCTAATTTGTTCAATTCAGGATAGCAAATTGACTGGATGAGGCTCTGAGAGGGGGAAGCAGGGTCTCTGTGTGTGAGGCTGTTTTGCTCTGGGGGCTCCGATTCTTTCAGCTCAGTGTCTGAAGAAGCTTGATCCTTTTGATTGCATGAGCATATCCCTCTCGATCTGATCAATTTGATATTGAGATGAGTAGAGCTCAGTTTCCTTACACACACTCAAGAGTTCAGGATAAGTTAGATCAAGGTTTTTCTCTTCGAACAAGTCAAGAATGGTGGGGATAAAGCGGCTCTTGAGTATAAAACGATCAGGGTTCTCTGGATTCAAACTCAGAGCAATGGACTTTGTTTTGTATACGCTAAGATTAGCACAAAGCACATCCATTTCTGCTTTTCTTGGAGCTGAAATTTTACCTTGCTCGATTGGTTTCAGGGATGAGTTTGGAGTAAAAATGCTGGGGAGTTCATCAATTGTTGTCAATTCACTAAAGTTTCCTTGCTGACTTAAAGTAAATGTCACACACTCTGGCATACTCAACTTCCTCGACAAATGGTGGTAAAATCCATGTACAAGAGACCTGAGAGCAAACAAGTTTACCACTTATTTTTGTCCATGCTTGAAGACAAAACAGGACACATGTGATGTGTGAGCATACCTCGGCAAGGCCTGCAGCTTTACAATCCAAACAACATGCCTAGTTGATCGTTCCCTCTAGCTTTAGTCTAAACAACGTGCCTAGTTGATTGTTCCCTCTAGCTTTAGTCTAAACAACATGCCTAGTTGATTGTTCCCTCTAGCTTTAGTCTAAACAACATGCCTAGTTGATTGTTCCCTCTAGCTTTAGTCTAAACAACGTGCCTAGTTGATTGTTCCCTCTAGCTTTAGTCTAAACAACGTGCCTAGTTGATTGTTCCCTCTAGCTTTAGTCTAAACAACATGCCTAGTTGATTGTTCCCTCTAGCTTTAGTCTAAACAACGTGCCTAGTTGATTGTTCCCTCTAGCTTTAGTATAAACAACGTGCCTAGTTGATTGTTCCTCTAGCTTTAGTCTAAACATGCCTAGTTGATTGTTCCCTCTAGCTTTAGTCTAAACAATGTGCCTAGTTGATTGTTCCCTCTAGCTTTAGTCTAAACAACATGCTTAGTTGATTGCTGCCTCTAGCTTCAGTCTAAACAACATGCCTAGTTGATTGTTCCCTCTAGCTTTAGTCTAAACAACGTGCCTAGTTGATTGTTCCCTCTAGCTTTAGTCTAAACAACGTGCCTAGTTGATTGTTCCCTCTAGCTTTAGTCTAAACAACGTGCCTAGTTGATTGTTCCCTCTAGCTTTAGTCTAAACATGCCTAGTTGATTGTTCCCTCTAGCTTTAGTCTAAACAACGTGCCTAGTTGATTGTTCCCTCTAGCTTTAGTCTAAACAACGTGCCTAGTTGATTGTTCCCTCTAGCTTTAGTCTAAACAACGTGCCTAGTTGATTGTTCCCTCTAGCTTTAGTCTAAACAACGTGCCTAGTTGATTGTTCCCTCTAGCTTTAGTCTAAACAATGTGCCTAGTTGATTGTTTCCTCTAGCTTTAGTCTAAACAACGTGCCTAGTTGATTGTTCCCTCTAGCTTTAGTCTAAACATGCCTAGTTGATTGCTCCCTCTAGCTTTAGTCTAAACATGCCTAGTTGATTGTTCCCTCTAGCTTTAGTCTAAACAACGTGCCTAGTTGATTGTTCCCTCTAGCTTTAGTCTAAACATGCCTAGTTGATTGTTCCCTCTAGCTTTAGTCTAAACAACGTGCCTAGTTGATTGTTCCCTCTAGCTTTAGTCTAAACAACGTGCCTAGTTGATTGTTCCCTCTAGCTTTAGTCTAAACAACGTGCTTAGTTGATTGTTCCCTCGAGCTTTAGTCTAAACAACATGCCTAGTTGATTGCTCCCTCTAGCTTTAGTCTAAACAACATGCCTAGTTGATTGTTCCCCCTAGCTTTAGTCTAAACAATGTGCATAGTTGATTGTTCCCTCTAGCTTTAGTCTAAACAACGTGCCTAGTTGATTGTTGCCTCTAGCTTTAGTCTAAACAACGTGCCTAGTTGATTACTCCCTCTAGCTTTAGTCTAAACAACATGCCTAGTTGATTGTTCCCTCTAGCTTTAGTCTAAACAACGTGCTTAGTTGATTGTTCCCTCTAGCTTTAGTCTAAACAACGTGCCTAGTTGATTGTTCCCTCTAGCTTTAGTCTAAACAACGTGCCTAGTTGATTGTTCCCTCTAGCTTTAATCTAAACAACATGCCTAGTTGATTGTTCCCTCTAGCTTTAATCTAAACAACATGCCTAGTTGATTGTTCCCTCTAGCTTTAGTCTAAACATGCCTAGTTGATTGTTCCCTCTAGCTTTAGTCTAAACAATGTGCCTAGTTGATTGTTCCCTCTAGCTTTAGTCTAAACAACATGCCTAGTTGATTGTTCCCCCTAGCTTTAGTCTAAACAACGTGCCTAGTTGATTGTTCCCTCTAGCTTTAGTCTAAACAACATGCCTAGTTGATTGTTCCTCTAGCTTTAGTCTAAACAACGTGCCTAGTTGATTGTTTCCTCTAGCTTTAGTCTAAACAACATGCCTAGTTGATTGTTCCTCTAGCTTTAGTCTAAACAACGTGCCTAGTTGATTGTTCCCTCTAGCTTTAGTCTAAACAACATGCCTAGTTGATTGTTCCCTCTAGCTTTAGTCTAAACAACGTGCTAAGTTGATTGTTCCATCGTTCTGTTATGATCCAGATTTGAATCACGGAGTGTTTATTCTTTGTGAATGTCTCACTTTCATCAAGACAATAAACTTGTCAACAATTATGTGGCTTGGAGACTCGAAATCCGTCCTGGAACCAGTCGGATTATAAGCCTCAAATTTCGATATGTCTTAAACTGTTGGTGAGTATAGAAGCTTGTCATCAGAACCATTAAAAAAAAAATAGATCAGTTGATTCCACAGTCCTGAGGTAAACCATCACGCTCCTTTCCTTCAACCAACACTGGGCCAATTTCAATTGCTGCAATTTCTTCAAATATCACTTTCGGATGCGCTCTTCAAGTTTCATGGCATAGTTGGACAAAGGAATACAAGATGATTTCTGTTTGAAAAATCCACCATTGATTTCAAAAGAAGCCACTATTCGAATTTTGAATGTTTTTTTTGTCACTTTCCAAACGTTTTTGAATGCATAGAACGCCCCGCGAACTAGGTACACCAATATGGCGACGGCAGTGCGTGTGATGTCATGTGAAAACCACATAGTAGTGTGAAGCGCACTCCCCACTAGTGTCATGAGCGATTTATTTGAAAACAACATAGTCGTGTGAAGCGCACTCCCCACTAGTGTCATGACCGATCTATTTGAAAACAACATAGTCGTGTGAAGCGCACTCCCCACTAGTGTCATGACCGATCTATTTGAAAACAACATAGTCGTGTGAAGCGCACTCCCCACTAGTGTCATGACCGATTTATTTGAAAACAACATAGTCGTGTGAAGCGCACTCCCCACTAGTGTCATGACCGATCTATTTGAAAACAACATAGTCGTGTGAAGCGCACTCCCCACTAGTGTCATGACCGATTTATTTGAAAACAACATAGTCGTGTGAAGCGCACTCCCCACTAGTGTCATGACCGATCTATTTGGAGTGGCCTTTAGTATACCTTACAGTAATTACCCACGTTAATAACTGCACAACATATAACAGACCACATATAACTGACCAATCAAATTGCTCCACCAGAAGTCAAAGGAGCCTAAGTGCACCAAGCTATAAATCAGGTGTCTAATTAGAAAAAGCTATAAATCAGGTGTCTAATTAGAAAAAGCTATAAATCAGGTGTCTAATTAGAAAAAGCTATAAATCAGGTGTCTAATTAGAAAAAGAAAAAAGGAAAAGGAAAAAAAAGAGAACCGCCAACGACAATCAATTGCTCCACACAAATCCCAGGTTATCAAAGGTGTCGAAACTAAAACAATGAATTTAACTGACCTATCACATCGCTCCTTTCTGGTAAGCTAATGGTTAATGCGTGCTAGTGGTTATACATCTACATATCTAGACGGGTTATTAACAAACATCAAAATTGTGGGGGGGAAAATTTCACTGCAAAACATGGGACTCAAATATAAAATAAGCTCAGACGCACTGTTTTTGGTGGCAGATTCAGTATGCTTAAGTATAAATTACCCAGAGAGCCATTTTTCAGCTTGGTGGCTTTTTCCAATCAAAAATTATGAGCCTCTCAAAATGAGAAAATCATAGAGTGACACGCAAAGGTAAAAGAAGGGTGTGTGACACAATTTTAAGAGGGCCAACATTCCAAAACAATGTGGACTACAGTCCTAATTTGATCTGTGTGCTCCATATATCAACAAGGGATCATTTAGATGGATTTTTATCGTAACCTGAGAGGGTCACCACCTGGACTCATTATCCCCCTATTTTGTGGGCCTAGTCAAGAGGAGAAGAAATAGGTCTGGTGAAATATATACAACCATTTCGTAGGCATCTGGTAGACTCTTGGCAAGAAGAAATGAAAATATAGTACAGAGCACTTGCATGGATGACTTCCACGACCTTCTTAGTTAATTTTACAAGGTGCATGCCAACTACTGATGGTGCAACAAGTCCAGACTACAGATGGCCAATTACCCTCAGGAAGCCATGGATATAGTCAACTCTCTAGCTCGAACAATTAGTCTGTCACCATCGTCAACCATGAGTTTGAGACATCAAAACTGACACTATTTCAACTAACAAACTCTTTTCCTCTTCCATCAAGCTTCGTGAAAGTCAGCCATTTTGAGGGGAGGTGTTGTTAGTGGGGAGAAAGAAATCAAGGTACACAATGTCTGGTGTAAAACAGCTTTCCAAGATTGAAATGGATAATTGTTAGCCTAGTATTGCCGACCCTTTCAAGAGAAGGAACTGTGGATGTCTGCATCTAAGATGTGCTCGACTGGAAAGTACTCACATAATTCTTCCACACACACCTAATCTAAGCAGGCTGTTACCACTCCTTGTGGGAACTAGTTTTGCATTCTTATTACCACTCTATGGGGCAGAATCTCGACAATAGTCTGCATACTTTTAGCTAGAAGGGAGGTACACAAGATCAAACTAAATATTGTGTCCACCTGACAAAAAGTGGGTTCACATGGTGGCACATTAATTTCAGGAAATGTAGCTACACATACCTATAACAGCAGGCCTGACAGATTAAACACAACTGAAACAAGACCTAATAATTCTACACTGATAGCTCGAGTTTCAATTACTTACTTACCTCAGACGCAGTAGACTGGCCGTGTTCTGTATACGAAAGGTAGTTTTAAAATACGGCGAGAAATTAACGACACCATTAACCACCCATCACCAGCAGCAGCCCACCAACCTGTAGTTCAGTCCTTCACCATGCCACCATCTGATGGGTTCTGCGGGTGCATAAGCAACACGGTGACCTTCGTACTGTTTTATCACGTGATTGGTGTTTTGGGAATGGACTTAGCACCTGACCTGGGTAGTCTTCAACTCTCCTCCAATTTTTTACGTGTTTGTTGTCACCAAATCGTCTTAAAAAAAGAAATACGCACGGCCGTCTAAGCTCCTAATGCTCATATAAGTTGCTCTCAGGACTAAAACAGAGCTATATTCTTCTACTGGCACTGCTCAACCATCAACCTTCGAGTTTCTGTAATCGTTCAGGAGGATAGCTCTAGCTGTGGTCAAGATGGCTGCAGGTCCTTACAATTACTCCTATATATTCAAGTACATCATCATAGGTATGTTTAATTGATGTGTGGTAGATATGGAATTGGAGGGGTGTGGTTAAAAATTGACCACCAGAAGAGGTGATGCATGCATCTATGGCATTGAAGAAATAATCACCATACTTCTCTTGGTCTCTGTGGGTGAGATTCCAGCTATGTATGCCAGTGTACCCAGCTCTTATTAGAATCTGTTTGATTGCCACCATTTTAGCAATAGCTTGTTTGTTTAATTTCTCTTGCTCACTGCAATTGATCGATGATGTGTAGCTGGTTGCACTGGGACTAGCCCAACCCTGATCCAGTTCTAGCTTATGATATATGATTTATTCTGGATGACCAGGAGATAATCCATCTTAATTCCACGTAGTAAGGAATAAGTAAAGAATAAATTGAAGAGGGAAAAAAAATATTAAAATACATGGTGATTTTGTAGGAGGAGTTTGGGGGTGGAAGAAAGGATAGATTATCCCCCTCCCCCTTTTACAGGGATACATGATGCATGTACTGCAAGCAATTTAGATATGCACATGGTTACATGCCACCTGAACACGATGTCAGAACAACTGTAACATTGTACAGTGTTGTGTACACAGTTGTCTGAAAGGGCTATGGTATAGGAAGAACTTTGGACTAGAAGTAGTGCTGGGTATTGGCAATATATAGGCAATGGCAAGCAATGTGGTCTAATGGTGCAATGGACACGATCCGTGGATGTCCAAAGTTTAAAATCCCATATTATCCATGGATGTGAAGGTAATTAGGTGGGCAATAATAACCTTGACATCCGTGGATGTTGTCCACCCACCACTGGACCACCTTACTAGCCTTTGTCGTAGTGATTGACAGTGGACCATCTTGGTAGCCTTTGTCGTAGTGATTGGCAGTGGACCACCTTGCTAGCCTTTGTCGTGGTGATTGACAGTGGACCATCTTGCTAGCCTTTGTCGTAGTGATTGACAGTGGACCACCTTGCTAGCCTTTGTCGTAGTTATTGACATTGGTCCATCTTGCTAGCTTTTGTCGTAGTTATTGACAGTGGACCACCTTGCTAACCTTTGTCGTGGTGATTGACAGTGGACCACCTTGCTAGTCTTTGTCGTAGTGATTGACAGTGGACCACCTTGCTAGTCTTTGTCGTAGTTATTGACAGTGGACCACCTTGCTAGCCTTTGTCGTGGTGATTGACAGTGGACCACCTTGCTAGTCTTTGTTGTAGTGATTGACAGTGGACCACCTTGCTAGTCGCCAAAAAGAAAGTCGTCGCCTTCGTCGCCGCTAAGTCTGTCGTTGCCCTCGCCGCCCCAGAGCTTGTCGTCACCAGCGTCGCCAAAAAGAGAGTCGTCGCCTGCGCCGCCGCTGAGTTCGTCGTCGCCTGCGTCGCCAAAAAGAGAGTCGTCGCCTTCGTCGCCAAAAAGAGAGTCGTCGCCTTCGTCGCCGCTAAGTCTGTCGTTGCCCTCGCCGCCCCAGAGCTTGTCGTCACCAGCGTCGCCAGAAAGAGAGTCGTCGCCTGCGCCGCCGCTGAGTTCGTCGTCGCCTGCGTCGCCAAAAAGAAAGTCGTCGCCTTCGTCGCCGCTAAGTCTGTCGTTGCCCTCGCCGCCCCAGAGCTTGTCGTCACCAGCGTCGCCAGAAAGAGAGTCGTCGCCTGCGCCGCCGCTGAGTTCGTCGTCGCCATCTTCGCCGTAGAGCTTGTCGTCGCCATCTTCGCCGTGGAGCCCGTCATTGCCCTCGCCGCCGCGGAGGATGAGATCGAAGTCCGCTGAGGTCAGCGATGCCGCTTCAACGCCGACCAGCGTTATCGTGTCGCCTTCGCCGTAGCCGGAAATCACCGCGCCTTGCTCGCCTTGCTTCATGGTCAGGTCGGCATACTTCGCCCCTTCCATAACGATGGTGTCTTCGCCCCGTGCGAAATCCTCAATGGTGTCCTTGCCGTCGCCACTGGCGAAATAGAACCGGTCTTCGCCGTCGCCACCCTTCAGCCGGTCGTCGCCTTCGCCGCCGTGGAGCTTGTCGTCGCCAGCGTCGCCAAAAAGAGAATCGTCGCCATCGCCGCCTTGGAGGATGAACCCGAAGTCGGTCGCAGTCAGCGATGCCGCTTCAACGCCGACCAGCGTTATCGTGTCGCCTTCGCCGTAGCCGGAAATCACCGCGCCTTGCTCGCCTTGCTTCATGGTCAGGTCGGCATACTTCGCCCCTTCGATAACAATGGTGTCCTCACCCCGTGCGAAATCCTTGATGGTGTCCTTGCCATCGCCGCTGGTGAAATAGAACCGGTCTTCGCCAGCACCGCCGCGGAGACGGTCGTCGCCTTCTTCGCCGAAAAGGATGTCGTTGCCGTCATCGCCCCAGAGCGAGTCGTCGCCATCGCCGCCATGGAGCGTGTCGTCGCCGTCGCCGCCATAAAGCCGGTCATGGCCGGCAATGCCGTCGCCGGCGTAGAGCCAGTCATCGCCTTGGCTGCCGATGATGCTGAAGCGAAAATCGTCTACCGTCACTTCGGAAAGATCGATGCCAGCCAATGTGACGCTGTCGAGAGCACCTCTGCCGCCGTAACCGGAAATCTTCAAACTTAAGTCGTTACCTGCGTAATTTTCGACATGCTCGACTACCAAATCGGAATAACGTGCGCCACCAGAGAGTCTGATAACAATAGTGTCTTCGTCTGGCGTGAAATCCGCTTGAGGATCTATCAATCTACGGAAGATGCCGTCATGTCCGAAATCGATATAAAACCAGTCGGCACCTTCGCCGCCGATGAACCAGTCGTTGCCCTCGCCGCCGTAGAGCTCATCGTCGCCAGCACCGCCGCGAAGCCAGTCATCGCCCTCGCCGCCGCTGAGAGAGTCGTTGCCCTCGCCGCCGTAAAGCCTGTCGTCGCCTTCACCGCCGCTGAGAGAGTCGTCGCCTTGTTCGCCGAAAAGAGTGTCGTTGCCGCCGTCGCCGATGAACCAGTCGTTGCCCTCGCCGCCGTAGAGCCCATCGTCGCCAGCACCGCCGCGAAGCCAGTCATCGCCCTCGCCGCCGTTGAGAGAGTCGTCGCCAGCACCGCTGTAAAGCCAGTCATCGCCTTCGCCACCGCTGAGAGAGTCGTCGCCAGCACTGCCGTAAAGCCAGTCATCGCCTTCGCCACCGCTGAGAGAGTCGTCGCCAGCACCGCCGTAAAGCCTGTCGTTGCCTTTGCCGCCCCAGAGCCGGTCGTTGCCTTTGCCGCCCCAGAGTTCGTCGTCGTCGTCGCTGCCGACCAGCGTGTCGTCGCCGTCAGTGCCTTGATAAGTAGCCATTTCTCGTTCCTCCTTGTGGCCGCGACATTGCGGCGATAGTCGTTCAGTTCGCGGCGGCTTCCATGCGCCGGATCACATTCGAAACCGCGGTTTCAGACCTCAGGCCGACCAGCTCGGCGATCTTGGCGAGGCTGTTGTAGCCCTGCTGGCGAAGCTCGACGATACGCAAGTCGCGTTCGTGCGTCGCCTGCCGGTGATACTCGTGCCGCGCCTTCGCGGCCCTGCTCATCTGTAGCGATTTCATGCGGTTCATGGATCCCCGGTTGCGCAGAATGGACGGCTGGCCTCGTTTATCGTCCGATGTTACAGGATTGCGCAAACTGGACGCAATCCGGCGCTACCTCCTTCAGGCTCATGTTCCATTGGACAATGCCGGGGCTGTGCAGAGGCAAGATACTCCAGTATGATCAGGTGTGCTGCTGTTTCCCGGCGATGGTGATGGCGGCGTAACCGGAAACAACATGATGAGCACGCAACAACTGGCGATCACGCTGGGGGTCGAGGAAGAGTTTTTTCTGGTGGATGCCACCAGCCGCGATCTGGTGGCAGACCCGGCCCCGCGCATCTTCGAGCTGTGCGAGCGCAATGCCGGGCCGCACAAGGTGGTGCCGGAGTTTCTGCGCTCGCAAATCGAAACCAACAGCCGGGTCTGCGCTGCCATCAGCGAGGTGCGACAAGCCCTGCAGGAGACCCGTGGTCTGGTGGCAGATGCTGCCGCCTGCCATGGTGCCCGGCTACTGGCTGCATCCACCCACCCCTTTGCCCACTGGGCTCAGCAGATGCCCTCGGCAGGAGATCGCTACCGACGCTTTGCCGTGATCTATCAGGAGAGCGTGCGACGTGCTGTGGTGGGCGGTCTCCATGTGCATGCCGGCTTTGGCAATGCCGACGACCGGATACGGGTGATGACCGCCATGCGCCGTTATCTGCCACTGCTGCATGCCCTGTCCACCTCCTCGCCATTCAGCGAGGGCCGGATGACCGGCTTCAAGTCCTATCGACTGAATCTGATGGGCGCACTGCCCCGCACCAGTCTGCCGACAGCACTGTATTGCCGGGCCGACTACGATCAACTGCTGGAAGACTATCGCAACATGGACTTCGTGCAGGATGGCAGCGAACTGTGGTGGGACATCCGCCCGTCACAGCGATACCCCACGGTGGAATTGCGGATTTGTGATGTCGGCACCCGGATGGAAGAAACCATCAGTCTGGTTGCGCTGTATGCCTGTCTGATCCGCTGGCTGTTACGCAACAAGCATTCGCTGCCGCCGGAACCTCCCATCGAGATCATCGCCGAAAACCGCTGGCTGGCCCAGCGTTACGGCGTGTTTGCGATACTCGGCGCACCGCTGGGCAAGGCGCGTCAGGATATTGGCGATATCGTCCATTGGTTGACGGCACAACTGGCGGAAGATGCCCGGGCACTGGAATGCGAGGCCGAATTACAGCGCCTCGACACCATCATTCGCAATGGGTCCAGTGCAGATCGCCAGATGGACCTGTTCCGGCTCCGCCGTCTCGAAGGCGACAGCGAGCAACAGGCACTGGTGGCCGTGGTAGATGCCCTGATTGACGAAACCTGTGAGGGCCTGGTCAGTTGACAAATCCATGGACTGGTTGCCAACCCGATAGCAGGCGTTACAATGGGCGACGCATCCGGGTTTTTTCCAATAACGGCTTGCTGCCGGCAAAGACTGTAACTTTCGATACGGTGCGAGCGTCAAATGGCAAAACCGGGCTGGATTGCCCGGCGTAGTTGCCCTGAATGCCTGAATAGTTACCTTGTCAGCACATCGGTTGCCGGGTATTGATTTCCTCCCTGTTGGAGACCACTGGTGAAAAAGCAGCAAATCATAGCTCTCGTGATTCTGGCAGTGCTGACGGCGTGGATGTTCATGCCCCGTTCGGCCACCAGCACGGCGGAGATACCGGAGAGGCCCGAGAAAATTGTCGAGGTCATTGCGGTAGATCAGCCCGCCACTGAAAACCCGAACATGTTATCGGTGCGGGCCGAACGCATTGCACCGGAAGCCTATATCGACCAGCTGCGGGTGCGGGGCCGTACCCAGGCTTTCCGTCATGTGCGGGTGCGGGCCGAACAAGCCGGTCGGATCGTCAATGAACCGGTGCCAAGGGGTGCCCGGGTGCAGGCTGGTGACCTGTTGTGTGAAATCGCCCTGGATGATCGTGCGGTCAATCTGCAGGAAGCCAGGGCCCGGCGGGAACAGGCGCAACTCGAATATGACGCAGCACTGGACTTGCAACGCCGTGGCCTGCAATCGGATGTGGCAGTAGCCCAACTCAATTCAGCGCTGGAAACGGCTACTGCGGCGGTTACCCGCGCCGAGATTGCGCTGAAAAATACCCGCATTGTGGCACCATTCGACGGTGTGGTGGAAACCCGCACTGTGGAGATGGGCGACCTGCTGGGCATCAGTGATGTGTGCGCCTCCATTCTGGATGACAGCCCGATGTTGCTGGTGGGTCTGGTACCGGAGCAGGAAATCGGACGCATCAAGGTGGGTGCGCCGGTCACTGCCAATCTGATCAATGGTCAGGTGGCCAGCGGACAGGTCAGCTATCTGGCATCGGCAGCGGATCCGACTTCCCGCAGTTACCGTATTGAAATAGCAGTCGAGCCGGGGCCGGAAACCATTCGTGAAGGCATCACCGCGGAAATTCTGGTGCAAGCAGCGGAGTTGCTGGCCCATCGTATACCCTCCTCGGCCCTGACCTTGAATGACGCTGGAGAAATTGGCGTAAAACTGATCGACACTCAGGGGCTGGTGGCCTTCCGCCCCATCGAAATCATCGGTGATGACACCAATCAGCTTAACCCCGGTATCTGGGTGACCGGGCTGGACGGGCCGGTCAATCTGGTGACCGTAGGCCAGGAAATCGTCTTCCCCGGCCAGCTGGTACAGGTCAATTTCGACTGGGATCAATAGCCTGCCATTTCAGGGAACAGGACTTTTCATGCGACATTATATCGATGCAGCCATCAGCCGCTCACGGGCCACGTTGAGTATTTTTGCCGTCACCCTGATTACCGGACTGGTCTCCTATTTTTCCATTCCTATCGAAACCTATCCCGATGTGCTGGTGCCGGTAGTGGTTACCACTATTATCCATGAAGGCATCTCCCCGGAAGATGCCGAGCGCTTGCTTACCAAACCGGCGGAACTGGAATTGAAAACGATCAACGGTATTACCGAAGTCAGCTCGATCTCTAGTGAGGGTGTGGCCACCATCATCACCGAATTCGACATTGATTTTGAATCCTCGACTGCACTGGCGGAGGTCAGGGAGGCTATCAACCGGGCCAAGGCCCGCTTTCCCCTGACTACCGAGGAACCGCTGATTCAGGAAATCTCCGCCTCCGACATGCCTTTCGTGCAAATCGCCATTGGTGGCGACAACGTGCCGGAACGTACGCTGCTGCGCATCGCCGAAGACCTGCAACGGGAGATCGAACTGCTGCCGGATATTCTGGAAGCACCGATGGTGGGTAACCGGGAGGAATTGCTGGAGGCGATTGTCGACCCCGCCAAGCTGGAGACCTACAACATCTCCAGCAGCGTCATCATGAACACCTTCACCAACAACAATCGCCTGATTGCTGCCGGACAAGTAGATACCGGCCAGGGGGCCTTCTCGGTAAAAGTCCCCGGACTGATCGAGAATGCGGAGGATCTGTTCAACCTGCCGCTGGCAGCCACCGACCTGGGTGTACTGGCGGTTGCGGATGTAGCGGAGGTACGCCGAACCTTCAAGGATGCCACCCGGTATTCCTACTCCAACGGCACCCGGACCATCTCCCTGAATGTAATGAAACGCAATGGTGCCAATCTGATCCAGGCCATGGAAAACATTGATGCACTGGTGGAGGAGATGCGACCTTTTCTGCCGCCGTCCGTCGAGTTGTCCTACATCAACAACATGGTGCCGATCACGCTGGAACAGAATGCCGGTTTGACCGGCAACATGGCTACCGCCATGGCGCTGGTACTGATTGTCGTGGTTGCGGTAGTCGGGGTGCGCTCCGGGCTGTTGGTGACGATGGCTGTGCCGTTCTCGTTTTTCTTCGCCTTCATCATCATCAATCTGCTGGATTTTACCTACAACTTCATGGTGATTTTCGGCTTGTTACTGGGTTTGGGTATGTTGATCGACGGAGCGATCGTGATGGTGGAATACGCTGATCGCAAGATGGCCGAAGGACTGGACAGCAAGCAAGCCTACAAGGCCGCAGTGCATCGGATGTTCTGGCCGATCACAGCTTCCACCGCCACTACCCTGGCGGCCTTCCTGCCCATCATGTTCTGGCCCGGAGTAGCCGGACGTTTCATGAGTTATCTGCCGGTGACCGTGTTTGCGGTGCTGGTAGGCTCGCTGTTCTATGCCCTGCTGTTTGCTCCGGCAATTGGTGCATTGATCGGTAAATCCAGTGACGCCGACAAGACCTATCTACGCAATCTGGAGGAAGGTGACCCGGATCAGGCGCAAGGCATTACCGGGCTGTATGCGCGGGTGCTGCAGTTTGCAGTACGTCTGCCGGGCACGGTGTTAGTCTGCACGGCAGTGATTTTAATCGGCATTGTGGTTTCCTATCTGCGCTGGGGGGCCGGTTTCGAATTCTTCGGTACCGCCGAACCCTTGCAAACCCAGGCCAGGATTTTTGCCCGCGGCAACTTTTCGGCTGCAGAACTGCGTGACATCATGCTGGATGCGGAGGCACGTATCAGGGAGATAGGTTACTACGACGGCATTGTTACCCAGTCCGGTTCAAGTCAGAGTGGCATGGGCGGTGGTCAGCAATCGGCACCGGATCTGATCGGCACCATCTTTGTCGAATTCACGGACCGCCGCACCCGGGAGGTCAGCGGGATTTGAAATCGAGGATCTGTATCGTCAGGCCCTGGCGGAGATTCCCGGAGTTCGTACCGAAATAACCCCGCTTGAAGGTGGCCCCCCGGTGGGCAAGGAAATCCAGGTGGAGCTGTCCGGGGAAAACCTGGAGCTGTTGTTCGCCGAGGCAAGCCGCATCCGTCAATTCATGGAAAATGAGATGACCGAACTGATCGACATCGATGACACCACACCGGTGCCGGGTATCGAATGGGAAATCGATGTGGACCGGGCTACTGCGTCCATGCTCGGTGCCGACATGACGGACATCGGCACGGCAATCCAACTGATGACCAATGGCATCTTTGTCGGCGACTATCGTCCGGATGACAGCGAGGAGGAAGTGGATATACGTATTCGCTACCCGACCGAGTACCGTGGCTTGCAACAGATGGACGACATCCGCATCAGTACCGCCAACGGCCCGGTAGCTCTGAGCAGTTTCGTTACCCGGGTGCCGCAGCGCAAGGTCTCCGAGATTCAACGAGTAGACAGCAGCCGGGTAATCTATGTCCGGGCCAATCCGGCACCGGGTATCCTGGCAGACAACAAACTACGGGAAATAGCGGCCTATCTGGCCGAGCATCCACCGCAAAATGGTGTGTACTTCCAGTTTCGCGGGGCCAACGAGGAGCAGCAACAATCCGCCGCCTTCCTGCTCAAGGCCTTTACGCTGTCCATGGCATTGATGGCAATTCTGCTGGTGACCCAGTTCAACAGCTATTATCAGGCGCTGTTGATTCTTTCCTCGATCCTGATGTCCACTGCCGGTGTGCTGCTTGGCCTGCTGACCACAGGCAAACCATTCAGTGTCATGCTCACCGGCACCGGTATCGTGGCCCTGGCCGGTATCATCGTCAACAACAATATCGTGCTGATCGACACCTTCAATGTACTCCGGCGGCAACACCCGGAATGGGGCTTGCACGAGGTGATCATACATACCGGGGTGCAGCGTTTGCGCCCGGTGTTCCTGACCACCTTTACCACCGGTTTCGGACTGTTGCCGCTGGCCATGGGTATCTCGCTGGATTTGATCAGTGCAGAGATCGAAATCGGCGGCCCTATTGCCTCCCAGTGGGCCGGGCTGGCATCTACTATCGTGTTCGGCCTGTCGTTTGCTACCTTGCTGACCCTGATCGTGACCCCTGCCATGCTGGCGCTACCGGATTCGCTACGCTCCAGCCTCGGCAAGGTCATTCGCCTGCTACCGGGGCGGACTCCGGCCACGGCAACTTCCTGACCGCCACTACCCCACAGGACCGAAGGGATTATCAGGGGTCACGAAACACAGCTTCGAGGCCGGGAAGTTGTGGCACCGGCAGCCCTTTCATGTCACAATCGGCTTGTTGATTGCCGACTTGCCGAGCCCCGATGGGTCTTTTAGTCACTTTCTTTCTGCTCAGTATCCTGTTCTCGTTCCTCTGCTCCATTCTGGAGGCCGTCCTGTTGAGCATTACGCCCACCTATGTGGGCATTCAGCAGCAACAGGAAACCCGTATTGCCCGGAATCTGGTGCGCTTCAAGACGGACATCGACGAACCTCTGGCTGCCATCCTGACCCTGAACACCATTGCCCACACGGTCGGTGCCATCGGGGTCGGTTCCCAGGCGGCGGTGTTGTTTGGTGAAACCAGCATTACCCTCTTCGGGACTTCCCTGATCAGCTGGGAAGCCCTGATCGCCGGCCTGATGACCCTGGCCATCCTGATCTTTTCCGAGGTCATCCCGAAAACCATCGGTGCCAATAACTGGCAGGCGCTGACGCCGTTCGCCGTGCATACCCTGAAGATCATGCTGATTGTGCTGGCACCCCTGGTCTGGTTGAGTCAGTACATCACCCGCCATCTGAAGAAAGACAAGGACAGGCCCGTGCTGAGCCGTGCCGATTTCCGAGCCATGGCCCGCCTTGGTACCGAGAGCGGTGTGTTGAAGGCAACGGAGCAAACGATCATTGATAACCTGCTACGCTTTTCCCGAATACGGGTCAAGGACGTAATGACCCCGCGCATTGTGGTAATCGCAGCCAGTGACACGATGACCATTGGTGATTTTCATCAACAGTATGACAAACTGCCGTTTTCCCGCATCCCGCTATACCGTGAGCAAAACGACAAGGTGATCGGCTATGTGCTGAAAGACGAAATCCTGTTGAATCTGGTGGAGAATCAGGCTGACAAGGCCCTCGGCAGCCTGCGTCGGGACATCACCATCGTGCACACCACCTTGCCGATTCCCGAATTGCTGAATACCTTTATCCGCAACAAGGAGCAGATTGCCCTGGTAGTGGATGAATTCGGCAGCATGGATGGCATCGTCACGATGGAGGACATTATCGAGACCTTGCTCGGCCTGGAGATCATGGACGAATCCGACAGTACCGAGAACATGAGAGATCTGGCACGCAAGAACTGGGAGCAAAGGGCCAAGCGGCTGGGCATTATCGCCGACCCGGAGCAACAGCCAAACCCGGCAAGCCTGGAACCGGTGCTGGAAGATGACGCCGCTACTGAGCCGGCAGCGGACGACTGACGACTGAGTCGATACAATCAGTCCAGCGTAGCCAGCAGCCGCTCCCGCGCCACCCGTTGTTGCCGCTGCAACTGTTGCCGGCGGCGTTCCGACAGCTGGTACAGATGCAGTTCGCTGAGTTGAATACCCTGCTGCAGGAACACCAGCACCGGGTCATCGGATGGCAAGGTTTTTTCTGCCACTTGCAACCGCAGTTGCAGAATCCTGCGAGCCTTGCGCAAATGCTGTTGCCGCTTGCCGTCAAGATTCAGATTGAAGGCGTTGATATGCCAGGAGGAGACGGCCTGCAGTCCGGCTTCCAGACGAGCATCGTCGGTATCATACAATCTGGTCAGAAGCAGCTCCAGATAGCCATAGCAGTTGTCCACCGCTTGCCAGTCCGCCATGGCAACCCGGCTATGGATGATGCTTTCGAGTAGTGGTATCTGGTTCTGATGATAAAGGCCATGGGACACCCTGCCCGCTTGCCAGGCCAGCGTGAATGCGTGTACCGCCGCCTGATGGTTACCCGCTTCCTGTTGCTGCCGACCCGACACAATCCAGGCATCGATCCGACTGTCATCAAACCGGGAAGCAGGAGAGCCTTCAGCAGTGAGGAAAGAGCCTTCAGCGGTGGGTAAAGAGCCTCCAGCGGCGAGGAAAGAGCCCTCAGCGCTGGGCAAAGTACCTTCAGCGGCAGGTAAAGCGCCATCAATACCCGCAGCGGTCTCTGCCCGGGTCAAGGTGCTGCCAACCGGAGACAAAAAACCGCCCAGCAGTATCGCCAGCGCCACAGAGAATGGCCCATGACAGAACCGGGCCATCGTAGCCATGGTCCGGTTCAGGCTTGTCTTGATTACGTACAACATATGACAGTACCGTTGCAAACCAATCGTGCAGCATAAGTTGATAATAATCAAGGATTTTTTATCAGTTATTACATTTTTATTGCATTTATATGACAAACAGGAAAAATAAGTACAGCTATATCAATACGTTACAAACAGCCATGATGCTGGCCTGGTAAGCAAATTGTCATATTTCTTTCATAACAAGGGAATCTCTGATTGATCACGGGTTCCCGGACAATCCCTGACCAGGCCCTGGAGCACAGGCAATCAGCGCCAGGTTCGGTTTGCCAGCAATGTCTCGACGCACAGCAACAGCATGACCAGGGCCAGCAGGTACCACCACAAGCCTTGCGACTCTTCCAGTTCTGCTCGCAACCGGGCCGTGCGGATTGCCGGGGATTGGGCGGGGCCGCTGTCCGGATTGATGACTGCATCATGCAGTGTGGTGGCAGGCAGCCGAGTGAAGTCCGCCTCTGCCGGCACAATGTTCACCGCATAGCGGCTGATGCCAGTGCTGCCGGATACCGTGTACAAGCCGGGCCGGGTAACCGGCTTCAGGGAATCTGCCGGCAACGTCAGCGACTGCCCTTGAGCGTCCACCATGACCACTTGCAGCATCCGGTCCGCATTGTCCAAC
>CBDHDV010000036.1:0-77196 GCA_965261175.1 Rubritalea sp.
CTCGTTTTATATAATCTTAGGATTCCATGTTTTCCTTAAATGGAATACTTGGCCACTGAGTACCTGGGATCCTGCTGAACCCTCATTCTGACTGTAGTGTTAAGATAGTCTTCGTTAGCTCTAACTATCTGACTGTCAGTGTTAAGTTTTCTTTAGTTAGCTCTTAATGGCTGGCCATCATTGTTAAGTTTGCCTTGATTGAAATATTAGGAAAAATAACACAACTTTAGCTAAAACATTGTTAGCTTGTCTCAACTATTAGGACACTAGGACACAGGTGTAGAACATTGCAGTTAATTACAGCATTACTTCCAGCTGCAATTCCAACACTGGCAATATATATTGTCAACAAATTGTTTGCAGTGTTAGTCTTCACATAAAATCCTTATAGTTTTAAGGTTTATAAACCAATACATTCAGGACAAACTGCCCCATGTTGTGTGTGTATCGAGAGCCAAAAGAATATAGTTATTGAACATAAATAAAACAAGGGTGAGATATTTTATGACAATAATTTACACTAAAAATTACAGAATCTCAATACTCGTGTTTCTTTTTACACATATATTTGTGGTGGACTGGATTTGATATGATTTATCACAGACGTTATTTTACAATGTAAAAAATAAATAATCTAAAAAATTTGAACATCAACATTAGTGTCTTAAAATTATCTGTTAAAATAAACAATCAGATTCTAAGCAGCAGCTGCAGGTTGGTGGGAGTCAAAGGGTTGATTGCAGAGGCAGAAAAAAAACTTTTCCAGAGAGCAGGATTTTTCTTGCAAAAGCAATCAGATTACAAATATGGACCACTCTGCCAACCCCACATTTTCTTCCCACCACCTCCCTGTATTTTTCTAGCTACAATTAAAATGTCCAAATAGCTTTTAGAATCAGAGTATTACTTTTTTTGGGAGGGTCAGTTTTCTAAAATATTTGTATTCATATATTCATACTATCAAAGTACAAAACAAAACAAGAAATCAATCTGTGATGATATAATTGGAAGGTTTAGGGGCTACAGTCCCTTTCCACCAACTATTTGCATTTGACAAACTGCAGATATTGTTACTAGCTGTGTTTCATTTAGGTATAGAAAACATCATGGCGACAGCATCACTCTAGTGTTTCATTTAGGTATGGACAATTGTTTTTGGCAAACTGCAGGTAAAGTGACTCTGGTCAATACACCTTACCTTTGGCTGTGATCAACTAACAATTACCCTGTCTGACTGGGAGCCAGGAGTCAGGGTATTAGTCAGGGTATTTTAAAATTCCATGGTTTTGGACAGCTTGACCCTGGTTAGAGAGCCATGGTCAAAACCATAGTACCCGTAAGACAAATTATACATAGTGCAGGGCCGTGGCCCTGACCCTGGTTGATCTCACATATTCATAATCAGGGTCACTGGCCTTGACAATGGTTAGTGCATACACTCAGGGGTCATGGTCACCAGCCTTTGCCATGGCTGGTACATGCATTTAGGGGTCCCTGTATTTTTCTTGCTACAATTCAAATGTCAAAATAGCTTTTAGAATTAGAGTATTACTTTTGTTGGGAGGGTCAGTTTTCTAAAATATTTGCATTCATATGTTCATACTATGAAAGTATAAAACAAAAAAAGAAAGAAATCTGTGAGGATATAATTGGAAGGTTTAAGAGCCTACAATACCTTTACCTCCTAACTATTTGCATTTCTTATAGAGCATATTTATTTTTTAAACATTTAAATTGTTTTTAGAATCAGAATACAAACTTTTCATGTTTCATGTTTTCTATTTTTTGTTGTATTATTCTTTTGATCCATTTTTTTTGGGGGGGGGGGGTTAAGTTTTTTAAAACTTTTGGATTTTATTGTAAATCATACCTATTTTTTTTGCAACTGTAAGGAGTTTACTTAAATTTTTTAGTTTCAATTTTTTTAAAGTGTTTTTTATTAGCAGCATGTGTTGATTGCTATTGTTGGCACAACTAGTTTTTTAAAACACTTTTTAAAGTACTTCAAAACATTGTTCATATGAGCTGAAAATAAATATGGAAAGCCATTGGCTTCAAGTTTCTAAACATGGCCTTAAAAAAGGATTTAGCTAAAATAAATAATGAGTGATGTTTGAAGTGAAATGTAAAAAAAAACATGGCGCAGCATGAGCGCGGACTGGCATCAATATTATGTTTGGTTTCTCCTCCTTAGATTGTGAGATTATGTTGTGGAGATCTCCTTCCAATAGACCTAGTGGAACATCAATAAATCAATCAGTACAAATGAGAAAGGAAACCAAGGAACACACAAATATCTCCAGAATGTCCAAACATGGCAAACTTCACTGATCAGTCCTGGGTAAATATAGAAATCTACATCGGATCAATTATCAGAAACCGAAGATTTTTTCGGGGGCATATGGACTCTCAAAACATTTGCCTGTGTTTATCTTAGGTACAGAAAACGTCATGGGGTGGTGGGTGGCAATAGTGGTAGTGGTTTGTGGTAAAATTTGTGGTAAAATTGAAAAATTGTTGGATCAGAACAAAATTTGGTGTGGTACTAGATATGGATCCAAATTGATTATGATAGTGGTGACAAAAGACAAACAGACAAAAAGACAAAAAGACAAAAGACAAAAAGGCAAAAAGGCAAAAAGACAAAAAGGCAAAAATGCAAAAGGGCAAAAAGACAAAAAGACAAAAAGACACTTTAATACACTTTAATACACATAACCACCCTAGGCTCCAAAGGAACTAAAACAAAACAAGCACAAAAAACTTAACTTTGCAACATTATGTTTATGAGTTGACAGGCAGATGTGTTATTAATGAGTCACACTGCTGTAGCAAAGGATTGACAACATGCAAACATAAAATATAGGAACTAGAACTGTGGGGGCTGCTGGCCCCCTTGTTTTGACAGGAGTGACCATCAGTGATGCAGTGCATTGTTATGGTCTCATAAACACATTGAGGACATTGCTAGCTCTCCACCTGGTTGTCAAGTAACCTGATCACATTCCAATGATAACATAGTAAAACTAACTTATAAATATGAAACTATGACAAAATGTTGAACACTTTGTTGAAAGATATGTGAAAAAGTGAAATCATTTGCTTCAGTAATATAATAGTACTAGAATTTTGAGGGCCTATGGCCTCCTTGTTCTAGCTCCTGCTCCTGTCTTTTTGTCTTTTTGTCTTTTTGTCTTTTTGCCTTTTTGTATTTTTGTCGTTTTGCCTTTTTGTCTTTTTGTCTTTTTGTCTTTTTGTCTTTTTGTCTTTTCGCCTTTTTGTCTTTTTGTCACCACTATCATAATCATGGCATCCATATCTACTGCCACACCAATTTTTTTTCTTCCAATCCAACAATTTTTCAATTTTTCCACACATTTTACCACACATTTTACCACCAATTTTACCACAAATGTTATCACAAACCACTACAACTATTGCCACCCACCCCACCCCCCATGATGTACTATGTACTATGTACTGTATACTGTGTACTGTGTTCTGTGTACTGTGCTCTGTGTACTGTGTACTGTGTACTGTGTACTATGTACTGTTCCCTGCATATTGTATGCTGTGTACTGTGTTCTGTGTACTGTGTACTGTGTACTGTGTACTGTGCACTGTGTACTATGTACTATGTAATATGTACTATGCACTATGTACTATGTTCTATGTACTGTGAACTGTGTACTGTGTACTGTGTACTGTGTACTGTGTACTGTTGTACTTTGTAAGTTTGCTTATAAAACATTACCAAACTGCAGAATGTATTCTTCTCTATTATACAATTGGGTTCATAACACTACTTGACTGGTCCAGATAGGCATAAGGGAAGCTAAAAACACAAACATTTTGATGGACTTAGTCCACAAGGGGGGTGATTTCTAGTGAAGTCCAATGTCCCTGTTTTATTTAAAACTTTTACTAAGTCCACCATTCATGTATATCATATCCCATAATTGATATGGTAAAAAAAAACATAGTCCACATTTTAACCCTATCCCACACGTGTAGGGGCCTGAGGTGCCCTCACTAACTTTACACCCCTACACATACAGGGTGGGGTTAGGATGGGGCTCTATAAACTAGTTAGTTTTCCTAACTATATCTGTGGAGTATATAGAGCTATTAATATTTATATATTATTGAATATAAACTTTGGATAAATGATTGGTTAAATAATTAATCATCCACCGCTCCACTCGCTCCAGTCTTTGGCGCCGCGTGTCGGCCCCAGGACTGCAGTCAGACTGGCCTCGACACGGCCTGTAGTTACATTACATTACATTACAGTACAGTACAGTACGGCTGCATTACAGTACAGTACAGTGCAGTACAGGCCCGGCCACGTCATCTAGGTGACTCCTGGGGACTCCAGGTGTCTCCAGATCACCTGGAACCAGGTGATCTCACCTGAGGGCAAAATTTAACCCGACACATGTATACGGAGCTCCGGAATAAGTCGTGTGGTTTAGCTTCCCTAACTATTAATACATTTGACTATTGCTAAAGTATTGATAAGAGTATCAATTGTACCTCTACATATTGCTAGAATATTGATAAGAGTATCAATTGTACCTCTACATATTGCTAGAGTATTGATAAGAGTATCAATTGTATCTATACATATTGCTAGAGTATTGATAAGAGTATCAATTGCACCTCTACATATTGCTAGAGTATTGATAAGAGTATCAATTGTATGTCTACATTTTGCTAGAGTATTGATAAGAGTATCAATTGTACCTCTACATATTGCTAGAGTATTGATAACAGTATCAATTGTATGTCTACATATTGCTAGAGTATTGATCAGAGTATCAATTGTATGTCTACATATTGTTAGAGTATTGATAAGAGTATCAATTGTACCTCTACATATTGCTAGAGTATTGATAAGATTATCAATTGTACCTCTACATATTGTTAGAGTATTGATAAGAGTATCAATTGTACCTCAACATATTGTTGGAGTATTGATAAGAGTGTCAATTGTACCTCTACATATTGCTAGAGTATTGATAATAATATCAATTGTACCTCTACATATTGCTAGAGTATTGATAGAGTATCAATTGTACCTCTATATACTGCTAGAGTATTGAAAAGAGTATCAATTGTACCTCTACATATTGCTAGAGTATTGATAGAGTATCAATTGTACCTCTACAAATTGCTAGATTATTGATACATATATCAAGTGTACCTCTACACATTGCTAGAGTATTGATATAGTATCAATTATATCTCTACATATTGCTAGAGTATTGATAAGAGTATTAATTGTACCTCTACATATTGCTAGAGTATTGATAAGAGTATAAATTGTACCTCTACATATTGCAAGAGTATTGATGAGAGTGTCAATTGTATCTCTACATATTGCTAGTGTATTGATTAGATTATCAAATGTATCTGTACATATTGCAAGAGTATTGATAATATTATCAATTGTACCTCTACATATTGATAGAGTATTTATAAGAGTATCAATTGTACCTCTACATATTTCTAGAGTATTGAGCAGAGTGTCAATTGTATCTCTACATATTGCTAGAGTATTGATAAGAGCATCATTTGTACCTCTACATATTGTTAGAGTATTGATAAGAATATCAATTGTACCTCTACATATTGCTAGAGTATTGATAAGAGTATCAATTGTACCTCTACATATTGCTAGATTATTGATAAGAATATCAATTATACCTCTACATATTGCTAGAGTAATGACAAGAGTTTCAATTGTATCTCTACATATTGCTAGATTATTGATAATAGTATAAATTGTACCTCTACGTATTGCTAGAGTATTGATAAGAGTGACAAGTATACCTCTACATATTGCTAGAGTATTGATAAGAGTGACAATTGTACCTCTACATATTGCTAGAGTATTGATAAGAGTATCAATTGTACCGCTACATATTGCTAGAGTATTGATAAGAGTGACAATTATACCTCTACATATTGCTAGAGTATTGATAAGAGTATCAATTGTACCTCTACATATTGCTAGAGTATTGATAAGAGTATCATTTTGAAATATTCCAAATTGCTGCTCATAAATTGTGGGGAAAACCATTTTCCAATATGGCTCCAAACTCGTCCAATAATTTTAAAAGTAACATATTCTCCAGTGTAAAATTCTGAAAAATTTATTGTTGGATACCATGTATTACATTACATAGTTTGCACACATTCTTACAATGGGATGTTCATAAATGACATTACCTAATGTTTGCCCATTTAGACCACCCCTCCACCATGTCACATTCAAGACTAATATTGAAGTAGATGGTCCATAATTCTTCTTCTTTTCCATCATGTTTTTATGTTTCTCAGTATTTTTTTGAGCTAGAAAACTTTTAGATCATTTTTGAAAACAAGAAGTCAAGATGAATGTACACCCTGACCTTGTCATATTGAGGTTTGCAAAAAATCTGCCAGCACAGAGTCCCTTGTCAGAGACTTCATGCTGCAACTCCATGCTGGAGGTGTCCTGGCATTGTAGATCAGTCCAAACAGCTCTCCATAGTCCTGGCATGATGATCTATTGGACCAAGTATTTTTTTTGTAGATACACATATTTTGATTCTAAACTAAATAAAGGAGTTTAAGGGGTCCGTAAGGTTAGATTTTTTGAGGGGAAATCATAGATTGTTCAAATGTTAGCAGATTTTTTTCTGGAAAGTTTTCAAATTAAATTATTAAATTCACTGGCTATCAAATTTTACTTAGACACTTTTTTTCTTCTTCCTTAAATAAACTTCAAGTTGGTTCTAGGTACCTAAAAGCTTCACAAAAACATTTCACCCATTTTGGTTGACCATACAGTTTTGGACCATAAGGAAAGTGTAAAAAACAGTTTTAAAAAAGTGGACTGGGGACACTTTTTGTGGACGGCATAATGTGATTTGTTTCAACCGTTGCAGACACAAGTCACAAGGATTACAATGCCTATGGTGGTGAACATTCAAGCCAAAGTTTAACAAGTCAGCTCTAACTTGGGCGGTGACTGTTAACTCAAACACACACCTAAAAGAAATACCACCTAAGCTTCATTCCCCAAAAATCACAATATAAATGTGGACAACCAACCTATTTCTGCTGATCCCCACCCCCCCCCCCAAAGTGCACCCATTGTCCACTTTTTTTACTTTTTATTTTTTGAACCCTTCCCTAAATGAAAAATTGATTGACACTTGATTTCCTGCCCATAGCCACCCTAACCTAACCTGAATTCCTCCAATGGCAGCAGTGGTGGTGTTTAAAAAAGGACAACAAAATTCAAAAATTAAAATTTTGGAAATTTGCTTTGCATTTCTGGCTGAATCATGGCAATCTGAGCATTGGTCAAAAACAATTGACAAAATTTGCCATAGGAAACTACCCCCAAGCCCTCCAAAGGAGCTAGGTCAGGGAGGCCATAGGCCCAAAAAGTTCTAGTGGACTATACAGTGGAACTGCTATTACAGAGAATTAGTTAACAATTAATTAAACACAACAGTACTCAAGCTCTGTGAACACTGTGATAAATCAATCCTTCATTGTCACACATCAATTTTCCTCTCCATGAGAGTTTGATACCAAGTTAATCATATTTAGTCTCTAAACATGTTTACTCTCAGTCATTGCTGTAAACTGTTGTATGCTGGAGTACACTTGTTCTGTTATCACGAGATGTCTGACTGGCATTCTTGTGTTGACATGTAACATTGTTTGGACTCTAAATATTTGTCTTGTATTGACATGTAACATTGTTTGGACTCTAAATATTTGTCTTGACTAATTGATTTATTTGAATTGTTACTTCTATTGATTTTTGCAGGAATTAAGCATATGATATTTTTAATTAAAATTTTATGAGAAGAAAAGAAAAGAGGTGTTGGCCCAGTGCCAGGGGTAATCTTTACTTCCAAATTGAAGAAAAAACACTCCTGGCACTTTTTTAATTTGATAACTTTCTCTAAAAAGTTAAATATGTAGGAAACACTTGATTTATCTCTGGTAATATTTCCTTAATTGCATTTGTGCAAATCCAATTTGAGTCAAAAGTTTCAACTTACTATATGCATTATTGCCATTGTATTTTCCTCAACAATGGTTAAAGTGGTCTTTGTAGCAAAGTGAGGTGAGGATCTGTACAGGAGTCGACTTACATTTTACCTCCCACTTTGGACACAATTTGACTGAAATAAAACCGAACTAAATATCCAGGATTGTGGAGAGGCCGCTACCAACTTACTGTGTTTCACATTTTAAATAGTTCCAACAAACAACTCGGCTCAGTTGTGTAATTACAATTTAGATTCCATCTCGTGGGTAGCGGTAAATTTGGATTTTTTATTTTGTTGAAGGTTACATGGGCGACCTTAGTTAGACATGATCTTGAGGGATCCTCCTCCTCCCAGTGACGCTAATATCTGTAACACGGGAATCGAGGCCGCCTAGGTAAGTACTCTTCTGGGAACACTTGTTGTTGAGGTCCCTGCATCAGAGGAAATGACCATGGTGGATAGAAGACAGCGTGCATCAGGGCTGGGTGGATGGGGCGTCTGTGACTCAGCCCCAACTGGGACCAGTGGCATCTGGCCAGCCTATCCAAGGGCCTGGACTCCTGCCTGTGGGGGAACTGTATTCTGTCCCCGTCCTCCAGGAGTCTTAGAGCTCCATCACTTGACACACCGCCGGGCTGTCCGCCTCCTCTGTGCTCTCTAATTCCTTGGACTGCCTGGCCTCTTCTGAACACTGGAGCTGCTGGTACCCTTAAGTTGAATTGATACAGTCCTCTCTCTGCAGGGGTCCATCTGGTCGGACTGGGCACTCTGTATTCTGGTTGGTACCGTTCTCCTTCTCTAGAGTTCCACCATGCAGATCCTCTGGAACTTGGATGGACGGAACCTTGTCCTCTGGCAGCTCTCCCTGTGGCCACTTGTCCCCAAGACCCTGGTGGAAATGATGCCCAACTCTGGGAACTCCTGGGGAACCCCCAAAGGGCTCCAGGCTGTCTCGGAACACTTCAGCTTCTCCTAAGAGTTCCAGCAGTCGATCCCCTGGGTCACTGACACTGTCTTCACCTTCAGAACTCACGGACAGAAGAGACCGATAACTCTGACCACTGGATATGGTATGGAAGGATTCTCTGTCCTCCCACGTTCGGTTTAAGAATGCCAGCTATCCTGTGATAGGTCTTCTCTACCAAACCCTCCTCCTCCCCATAAAATAGGAGGTAAGATCGATGGTCTCCAATTGTCTCCCACTCCTCCTCCTCCACGTCTTTGATTGAAATACCATGGTGGTCCGCGCTGGTAACATGAGTTCATACCACACTCATTATGTGGATACAATTGGCCCAATCACCATATGTCCTTTCCAGTGGGACTTATTAAATAGCCCAGTATATTGTCCTCTCCCTCAAGTAGATATTACAATATATTCCCACTATGCTCTTCATCTAGAGTCCCTTCTTGTCAGCATCACACAATCACTTAGATCTCTATGGTTGTGTTTAGTTCAATTGGTTCATCTGTCCTGTTATACAATCCATCAGATTATCATAACCACCTATGTCCTCATTATGACTGGTGTGTCTCTTGACCATTAAGCCCAACCCCCCAGTATGTTACTTATACACTATATATCATAAGGTGGAGTGTGCTTGATGTTTGTATAACGATTATCATGTATGGGAGTATCCAATTCTATAGTTCGCTTCACTGGCTATCAGTATGTCCCTCAGTGATTCAGCCAGACTTCACTATTAGGTCACATCAAATCAGGCAGTGTCATATTATGATAGTGAACTAATTGTCCCATACATTGATTCTCCTTACTTGTTATTTTAGGCAAGTCTTTCAACAAGTAAGCCTCACTTCACTAGTGCAGCATCTGTATGAGGTGCAGTGCTGTGTTTGTCCTCCTCATTCACCACTAGACTTGTCTTCTAGTGAGAAGCCCTTTTATACTTAGTGCAGCATCTGTGTGAAGTGAAGTGCTATGTTTGTTCTCCTCATTCACCATTAGACGTGTCTTCTTGTGAGTAAGCCTTTCTATACTTAGTGCAGCATCTGTATGAAGTGAAGTGCTATGTATATCATATGTCTGCTTCCTTACTCACCACTAGGCTTGTCTTCTAGTGAATAAGTCCCTCTACACCAGTGCAGCATCTGTATGGAGTGTAGTGCTATGTGTTCAACTTGATTACCATATATATAATCCAACACACTTATTACTGGGTGTGTCCTCCAGTAATAAGGCCTCTCTACACTAATATACCCTCTGCATATAGATGTATAGTCTATGTATGTCTATGTATGGAATATACCTCAATACCTATAGTTCTTTGTCACTTTATCACTTAGTTATAGTGTCACAAATGAATACAATCTGTTTGCTTAAGTGAGTTATATTGTTAGTCATATGTTTAACTGTTACTGAACACGATACAAAGGCACTGATGGTTACTACATTTAACTGTTACTGAACATGATACAAAGGCACGTATTCACGTATCAAAGGCTTCTCTGTAACTCCCGGATCCTTCTCTCCGACCCTGCTATAATACACTCTCTGGCCTGGACAGCTCCGGTTGAAACCCGGGGCAGGCGAGAGGAGTATGAGGCAGGGCTGGGCGAGGAGAACTCCGGAGACATTTGATTCCTTCCCAAACATTCAGATTGACCCAGACTACATTGTTGGGTAGAACAAAGCGAGTTACACCATGCTAATTTAATTAGTTACACAGGGTACTAATAACGTGGTAAATTACTGGAATCATAGTTACTGGTTTACTAATTACTACTGATTACACATAAGTAATTATTACTTGGTTCATTCATTAGTCAATTGCCCCCTTGGGCTAATTGGCTAATGAATAACTAATCACTAGGGTTTAATTTACCAATTTACTAATGGTTTAACATTCTAATTAATCAGTTGACCAACACTTAATTAATTAGTGAGTTAACACTTAGCCAAACCACTGATTAGCCCGTTCATTGGCCTGTTGTCAATCTAAACCAATGTCCAGTCAATCATTAGCTTGGCTCTTAATTACTGGTTCACCCATTCCTAGCTAATTACCGAGTTATCCCAGTCATTAGTCAATCAGGTCCCCTTGACCTGATTGGCTAATGTCTCCAGCTAACAACCCAACTGTCCATCTGCTAATCAGTCCTAATATGAAGGCAGGCCAGCCTACCATCAACCATTGACCATTCCTGATGGTTGGTTGCTGGCAGGCGGGTCAGACTATTACATGGATAGTTATTTGCCTTACACACAAAATTGCCCAAAGTCCTATTGATTTGCTTTGTATATCTTAACTTCCCAGAGATAGGAAATTCAGTCTCTTTCTCTCTCCCCCTCTGTAATTGTCAACCCATATTTAGAGTCAATTAATCAATTTTAAATTAGATGTAAACAACCCAAGATTCCAGCCATTGTTAGCCTGTACTCCCCAGACATTCCTCCCAGTACAGACTTCCTGACTGTGTCCTAGGTTCATACACAGGATCCTGACAGACACCTGTACTTGTCTTTTAGAGACAAGTTATGGATGGGTTATGGACAAGTAACAGTGACCCTGTTATGCCAAGTGTCATACCATGGTCACCATTCTAGATTACACTGTTTGCCCTCTCATACTGTGACACTGTGTGTAAGGTTGACACCGTGTCTCACCCACAATGCCAGGACTGTATCATGACATTATGCAACTGTAAGACCTCAGTGTTTCACACCCACACAGTGTCGTGGTATATTGTGTTTGATGTTAACCCCTACAGACTTGTGTTAACATCCCACAACACATCATTTGTGTCACAATCATCACCCTGTGTAAGATCTCACTTACACAGCGTCATAGTCTTGTCGTGACCAATGTCAACACTTCTCACAACACTCATGACACAATCATGTGGGAACTAAAGTGTTTCACACTTGTACATACCAATGTTTTGCTCTATTGTTTCATGGTGTCAGGGGCACCTCCATGGTAGTGTTCAAGACACTCTGATGGTAGTGCCAAGGACACCACATCATTACACTTATGGAAGTGTCCAGGACACTCTGATGGCAGTGCCCAAAGCACCACATCATTACCCTTATGGCAGTGCCCTAAAACACCCTGATGGTAGTGTCTGATCAGGGACCTGTGGACCCATGTGTACACTCGACCTTCTTTTAACCCTAACATGTACAGCGCCACCCCTGAATTGTGCCTCATTCCAAATGCCTTCTTTTCTTGGCCTTTCCTATTATTATGCCTCATGTTCCTAAAATGCCTCCTCAAAATGCCTTCATATCGTACAGCCACCATGGACCCAAGTTCTATCCTGGCAGGTGAACTCATCAAAGCAAGACTTAATGTCAACTGATAATAACAAAAGTAATTGTATTGGCACATCCTCTATACTGTTATTTTGAACTAGTTTATTAAATCTATAAATAATAATAAATAAAATTATTTTACAAGTAGTACTCACAAAAATGTCAACCCAATCTGATCATGTGCTCCGCAGTGCCTTTTTCTCTCTTGTGCATGGTCAATTTATCTTGACTGGTGCATCCCTCACTCGTGGTTAGAAAAGGAGACATGTCTATGTATCTATCTACACTGAGTTAAAACTTGGGAACAATCTGAACGCACACACAATGTGGAAACCATGTCTCTAATGTGATACAAGAAAAACCTAGTGTGCAGGTCTGATTGCTCTTGACTGGTGCATTCCTCACACTTGGTCAGAAAAGGAACACAAATGCTTATGTACAGTACTAGAGGTCCAAACACTCCATAGGAGCTAGAATGAGGAGCAAAGTGACTTGCAATTATAATATACTAGAACTTTGGGGGCCTATGGCCCCCTTGTTCTAGCTCCTGTGAAGGGCGTGGGCCACCTATTTTGGTCTATTTAGTTTGTGCCATTTTGCCTTTTTGCCTTTTAGCCTCTTTGCCTTTTTGTCTGTTTGCCTTTTTGCCTCTTTGCCTCTTTGCCTCTTTGCCTCTTTGCCTCTTTGCCTCTTTGCCTTTTTGTCAATTTTTGCCTCTTTGCCTCTTTGCCTTTTTGCCTCTTTGCCTCTTTGCCTTTTTGCCTTTTTGGCCTTTTTGTCGTTCTTCACACTCCTTCTTGATTTACCCGACCACATGAAGTGAAAGAACGTACATATGTATATATTCTAAATATCCGCCATTTTCTGTTGCAGCGTCAGGACTTCAGTAGAACAATATTCTATTTATGGGTCACAGTCGAATGGGAACTATTTATGCCACAGCACGGACATGGAGCAAAACAGTCTAAATACTGGTTCACAATATGTTCTATCGCATCACATCGCTCAAACTAGAACTAGATTCTATTCTTTAAGCGATGAGACACATTCCAAGTTCATAATATAAATAAAGAAGATGCATCGCAGCATCTTCCTAGTGTGTGTGTGGTATATTGTGAAGCTTAACCAATCAACCACATCATTAAAAAAATGCTATTATATCGTGTGAGGCGGAATTATTTCACAGATTGTTCTGTTCTGTTTGTAAGGCCAGAAGTTTGGGACTGGAGGGCGATATGCTTCGACTACTACTACCCTAGGGAAAATGGCGTCTTGGCTACGAGATTATGAAAAAAATCTCGTCTGCCATACTCTAGCGCATGTGTGGACAGATCTCAAAGGATATCGCCAAGGTTTAGCTAACGATTGACTGTTGTGACGCTCCTTCTCATATAGAAACATGGACAGGTGAAGTGTGCAAGCTTTACCCGAGCCTAAGAAAGCTCCTAGATGGTAGATGATGCCAAGTGCTAGCTATGAAGATAAGAAAAAGTCAACTATATTATGACACGAAAATTTTCAATGTATAACAGAGCTATAGGGATTAGGCATAGCTATGTACTTATAAGCAGGGCTCACATAGTAATATCCACTTCTCAGACCAGCTAGCTTGGTGTCAATTGCTGTTCATAGTGCACACGCGCTTAACACCAATTGCTGTCAATCGGAAGTAATTGGTTGAGTGCAATGAAGCTGCCAAAAGCGCTACTAAACAAATCTGCCAATACTGCCGCAAGAATGCTATATAATGCACTCCAAATGTCGAGCCAATGAGTTGAAACAAGACTTCCTTCTACATCGTAACTGGTTCTCCATTTGGACAGCAAGAATTATTCACATATCTGACTGTTTCCTTGGATATGATGCTGCTTTGCAATCACAGAACACGACATAGAGACTGATGGTTAAAGAAACAAGAGCGCTGACAAATAAAGCTAGGAACCAGCAGTGACGGGATGCTTGACAAAAGAGGCACCCAGCAGTCCATGAGAGAGATGCTCCACATCAAAAGGTGAGCCCTGAACGTTCATGAGCACTGAACGTTCATGAGCACTGAACGTTCATGAGCCCTGAACGTTCATGAGCACTGAACGTTCATGAGCACTGAACGTTCATGAGCACTGAACGTTCATGAGCACTGAACGTTCATGAGCCCTGAATGTTCATGAGCCCTGAATGTTCATGAGCCCTGAATGTTCATGAGCCCTGAACGTTCATGAGCCCTGAACGTTCATGAGCACTGAATGTTCATGACCACTGAACGTTCATGACCACTGAACGTTCATGAGCACTGAACGTTCATGAGCACTGAACGTTCATGAGCACTGAACGTTCATGAGCACTGAACGTTCATGAGCACTGAACGTTCATGAGCACTGAATGTTCATGAGCCCTGAACGTTCATGAGCACTGAATGTTCATGAGCCCTGAACGTTCATGAGCACTGAATGTTCATGAGCCCTGAACGTTCATGAGCCCTGAACGTTCATGAGCCCTGAACGTTCATGAGCCCTGAACGTTCATGAGCCCTGAACGTTCATGAGCACTGAACGTTCATGAGCACTGAACGTTCATGAGCCCTGAACGTTCATGAGCCCTGAACGTTCATGAGCCCTGAACGTTCATGAGCCCTGAACGTTCATGAGCCCTGAACGTTCATGAGCACTGTACGTTCATGAGCACTGAACGTTCATGAGCCCTGAACGTTCATGAGCACTGAACGTTCATGAGCACTGAACGTTCATGAGCACTGAACGTTCATGAGCCCTGAACGTTCATGAGCACTGTACGTTCATGAGCACTGAACGTTCATGAGCACTGAACGTTCATGAGCACTGAATGTTCATGAGCACTGAACGTTCATGAGCACTGAACGTTCATGAGCACTGAACGTTCATGAGCCCTGAACGTTCATGAGCACTGTACGTTCATGAGCACTGAACGTTCATGAGCCCTGAACGTTCATGAGCACTGAACGTTCATGAGCACTGAACGTTCATGAGCACTGAACGTTCATGAGCCCTGAACATTCATGAGCACTGTACGTTCATGAGCACTGAACGTTCATGAGCACTGAACGTTCATGAGCACTGAATGTTCATGAGCACTGAACGTTCATGAGCACTGAACGTTCATGAGCACTGAACGTTCATGAGCCCTGAACGTTCATGAGCCCTGAACGTTCATGAGCACTGAACGTTCATGAGCACTGAACGTTCATGAGCACTGAACGTTCATGAGCACTGAACGTTCATGAGCACTGAACGTTCATGAGCACTGAACGTTCATGAGCACTGAACGTTCATGAGCACTGAACGTTCATGAGCCCTGAACGTTCATGAGCGCTGAACAACCGAGTCATAAAACGATATGATATATTACTGTAGCATGTCTTCTAACACATTCATTCTTTTACCTTCAAATTCACCCCGGACTCCAAATGGATCACGATACGACTCAATGAACCCAATGTACCTACATAAAATTATAAAGAAAAGGTAGCAGGAGTATCATACCAAATATAGTCGAGCATCAACAAGTCCATATATGTACATATGTACATCAATATGCCTTGAGCATATTATCAGTGTTCCTATACACAGAACTAATCAAGCATATAATTAGTCGGCTACAGGTTTAATAGGGACAAACTTCAATAATTAGTCGGCTACAGGTTTAATAGGGGCAATACACTTCAATAATTAGTCGGCTACAGGTTTAATAGGGGCAATACACTTCAATAATTAGTCGGCTACAGGTTTAATAGGGGCAATACACTTCTATAATTAGTCGGCTACAGGTTTAATAGGGGCAATACACTTCAATAATTAGTCGGCTACAGGTTTAATAGGGGCAATACACTTCAATAATTAGTCGGCTACAGGTTTAATATGGGCAATACACTTCAATAATTAGTCGGCTACAGGTTTAATAGGGGCAATACACTTCAATAATTAGTCGGCTACAGGTTTAATAGGGGCAATACACTTCAATAATTAGTCGGCTACAGGTTTAATAGGGGCAATACACTTCAATAATTAGTCGGCTACAGGTTTAATAGGGACACACTTCAATAATTAGTTGATTGAAGGGTAACCGATTAACTAACGTAAGCATATATGTGCAAACTTGACATCGGTCGGGGAAAAAATGTAATTAACTATTTCTAGATATTATATCTGCACATGCCCAATAGACTGATGAGTCATAACATCATTTCCATGTATAACCAAAATTTATGGCTGGATGCCATTTTTTTTTTGAGCACTATTTTCATTTGAACAAGAAACGCTGTTTCGTGATATGAAAAGTCGACTTTTTGATGGAGATTCTAACGATTCTGTATCAGATTCTGTTGGGGGGAGAAGCACAGATATCTATACCCTATGAATCCTGTAGATATCTATGCCTACCGATGAAACATTCTGAATCCTGTAGATATCTATGCCTACTGCCGAAACATTCTGAATCCTGTAGATATCTATGCCTACCGACAAAACACTCTGGATCCTGAAGATATCTATGCCTACCGATGAAACATTCTGAATCCTGTAGATATCTATGCCTACCGACGAAACACTCTGAATACTGTAGATATCTATGCCTACAGACGAAACACTCTGGATCCTGAAGATATCTATGCCTACCGATGAAACATTCTGAATCCTGTAGATATCTATGCCTTCCGACGAAACACTCTGAATACTGTAGATATCTATGCCTACCGACGAAACACTCTGGATCCTGTAGATATCTATGCCTACAGACGAAACACTCTGAATCCCGTAGATATCTATGCCTACCAACAACGATGAAACACTCTGAATCCCGTAGATATCTATGCCTACCGACGAAATACTCTGGATCCTGTAGATATCTATGCCTACCGACAACGACGAAACACTCTGAATCCCGTAGATATCTATGCCTACCGACGAAATACTCTGGATCCTGTAGATATCTATGCCTACTGCCGAAACATTCTGAATCCTGTAGATATCTATGCCTACCGACGAAACACTCTGAATCCTGTAGATATCTATGCCTACCGACGAAACACTCTGGATCCTGTAGATATCTAGGCCTACCGACGAAACACTCTGAATCCTGTAGATATCTATGCCTACCGACGAAACACTCTGAATCCTGTAGATATCTATGCCTACCGACGAAACACTCTGAATCCAGTAGATATCTATGCCTACCGACGAAACACTCTGGATCCTGTAGATTCTATGCCTACCGACGAAACACTCTGGATCCTGTAGATATCTATGCCTACCGACGAAACACTCTGGATCCTGTACATATCTATGCCTACCGACGAAACACTCTGGATCCTGTAGATTCTATGCCTACCGACGAAACACTCTGGATCCTGTAGATATCTATGCCTACCGACGAAATACTCTGAATCCTGTAGATATCTATGCCTACCGACGAAACACTCTGGATCCTGTAGATTCTATGCCTACCGACGAAACACTCTGGATCCTGTAGATATCTATGCCTACCGACGAAACACTCTGAATCCTGTAGATATCTATGCCTACTGCCGAAACATTCTGAATCCTGTAGATATCTATGCCTACAGACGAAACACTCTGAATCCTGTAGATATCTATGCCTACCGACGAAACACTCTGAATCCTGTAGATATCTATGCCTACCGACGACGACGAAACACTCTGAATCCTGTAGATATCTATGCCTACCGACGAAACACTCTGGATCCTGTACATATCTATGCCTACCGACGAAACATTCTGAATCCCGTAGATATCTATGCCTACCGACGAAGCACTCTGAATCCTGTAGATATCTATGCCTACCGACGAAACCTCTGGATCCTTTAGAAATCTATGCCTACCGACGAAACACTCTGAATCCTGTAGATATCTATGTCTACCGATGAAACACTCAGGATCCTTTAGATATCTATGCCTACCGACAAAACACTCTGGATCCTGTAGATATCTATGTCTACCGAAGAAACACTCTGAATCCTGTAGATATCTATGCCTACCGATGAAACACTCTGGATCCTTTAGATATCTATGCCTACCGACAAAACACTCTGGATCCTGTAGATATCTATGTCTACCGAAGAAACACTCTGAATCCTGTAGATATCTATGCCTACCGACGAAACACTCTGGATCCTGTAGATATCTATGCCTACCGACGAAACACTCTGGATCCTTTAGATATCTATGCCTATCGACAAAACACTCTGGATCCTGTTGATATCTATGCCTACCGACGAAACACTCTGGATCCTGTAGATATCTATGCCTACCGACGAAACACTCTGGATCCTGTAGATATCTATGCCTACCGACGAAACACTCTGGATCCTGTAGATATATATGCCTACCTACGAAACACTCTGAATCCTGTAGATATCTATGCCTACCGACAAAACACTCTGGATCCTGTAGATATCTATGCCTACCGACAAAACACTCTGGATCCTGTAGCCCTGAGAAATGCGGCTCACCTGGTTGGTAGCCTTGAGAAACGAGGCTCACCTGGTTGGTAGACTTGAGAAACGAGGCTCACCTGGTTGGTAGACCTGAGAAACGAGGCTCACCTGGTTGGTGGCCTTGAGAAACGAGGCTAACCTGGTTGGTAGCCTTGAGAAACGAGGCTCACCTGGTTGGTAGCCTTGAGAAACGAGGCTCACATGGTTGGTAGCCTTGAGAAACGAGGCTCACCTGGTTGGTGGCCTTGAGAAACGAGGCTCACCTGGTTGGTGACCTTGAGAAACGAGGCTCACATGGTTGGTGGCCTTGAGATACGAGGCTCACCTGGTTGGTAGCCTTGAGAAACGAGGCTCACATGGTTGGTAGCCTTGAGAAAGGAGGCTAACCTGGTTGGTGGCCTTGAGAAACGAGGCTCACATGGTTGGTGGCCTTGAGAAACGAGGCTCACCTGGTTGGTAGCCTTGAGAAACGAGGCTCACATGGTTGGTAGCCTTGAGAAACGAGGCTCACCTGGTTTGTAGCCTTGATAAACGAGGCTCACATGGTTGGTAGCCTTGAGAAACGAGGCTCACCTGGTTGGTAACCTTGAGAAACGAGGCTCACCTGGTTGGTAGACTTGAGAAACGAGGCTCACCTGGTTGGTAGTCTTGAGAAACGAGGCTCACCTGGTTGGTAGTCTTGAGAAACGAGGCTCACCTGGTTGGTAGCCTTGAGAAACGAGGCTCACCTGGTTAGTAGCCTTGAGAAACGAGGCTCACCTGGTTGGTAGTCTTGAGAAACGAGGCTCACATGGTTGGATTTATGTTTTTTCTGACCATTGTTGCTACACAGCTTTGTTTGCTGGATCCTACTGACAGTTCTGTTGGCATTTCAGGGATATCAATACTTCAGACGGGATAGTTCTAGAAAAAAGTTATAGCTATAAACGTAGGTTGAATATATTCATAGTTTTGTCCCTTGTTTGAATTCAAATTTCCATGAGTTCACCACAAACCCCCCTCCCCCCCACTCCCAACTATGGATGTGGTTTGTTTCAAAACCGCGCTAGAAAAATATGCTTTGCTAGGTATGAGAGTTCATACCTAAGCACGACATTTTGCATTCGAACGCCATTTTTCAAAACCTTACCAGGAATTGAGTGTGCTAGTGATGTACATAAATACCACTCCTACACCCATCTGCAGACATAAAGAAAACCCTTTTTGAGGCCACACTGGCAATAGAATACAAACAAAAGTCATGGCCATCCAGTCAAATCCCAGTGGTTTACTACCCTGGATGGTTGAGTGGAAGGATACTGGCAGGATTATATTTACACCCCATATTCTGGCTGTAGCGAACTGGATGGTGCCACCTACCACTTTCTTCCACTAGCCTTGTGGCTAGGATTAACAACAACAACAAAAAAAACTTCAAGAGAAAAAAAACTTCCCATAATCATGAGGTGATGAGAGGGATTTGTTAATCTCCAAAAGTCAACAAGTACCTTGTCAAAGAGAGGATATTGGAATGTTTGCCATGTCTATGCATAAAGTAGCTATGGTAGTTTTGATATTGCAGTGGCCTCCTTGTGTTTGCTAGACTAATGAGAATCACTAAGTACTTCACTATTGATGGATTGGAACTAGGGGCGGATCCAGGATTTTCAAGAGGGGAGGGCCTAAGAAGGGAGACAGTATTGCATGGCTATGAAGCAGAAGTGTATGCTGGGGAGACGTTACATTGATACAAAATTCCAGATTTTTTTTTTTAAATAAAAAGTATTATGTAAAAGTGGTATGTATTCTATAGATGGTGAGATGTAATTAGTCATCATAATAGCATTTGCCGTGGGTGGCGTCAGGAAAACTCTCTGGAGTAATTCCTTTATCACGATGATAAAACATCATTGCTAGTCCATTCAGAGGTTCTTGTCCCATGGTGCTCATTAATGGAGACTAAGCATGCTGATTGTGTGTTCACACTCGTAACAGGTAGTGTTCATTATATTCCAAAGAGCGTGAATATTTGGGGGTGGGGGGGGGGGGGGGGGGGGGGAATTCTAGTCAGTGTGTGCTAGGGTCTTCTCTGTCTCGGGTAGCAAGTTCAGAAGTAACTTCAATGTCAGCCATCCATTTTTTCCACAAGTCGAGCTCTGAATCCATACATGTCAAAGATGCGGAGATCATCACTACAAAATTTCATAACACTTCCTACCTGTTGTCTGTTCAACATTGCTGCATCCTTCATAACAGCAGCTGGTAAAGGATGCATATATTCAACAACATTATTTTTATGAAGATTTGTCAAATCGAGTGTTAAGCTCGACTATCAAGTGATCCAACAATGGAACTATACGATTCCAGCAGTAATATTCTTGGTAGTTGACAGCACTATGTTTGAACAATGTTGCTGCCAGGATGCAATTCTCAGTATTGACTCTTCAACACACAGCATGTGCCTTTTTTTTTTTTTTTTGCTTCACTGTATGTGTATGCCAATACACGCTGAGCAGCTTGCAGTGCTACGATTCCCTTTGTGTATGCCCATACACGCTGAGCAGCTTGCAGTGCTACGATTCCCTTTGTGTATGCCCATACACGCTGAGCAGCTTGCAGTGCTACGATTCCCTTTGTGTATGCCAATACACGCTGAGCAGCTTGCAGTGCTACAATTCCCTTTGTGTATGCCAATACACGCTGAGCAGCTTGCAGTGCTACAATTCCCTTTGTGTATGCCCATACACGCTGAGCAGCTTGCAGTGCTACAATTCCCTTTGTGTATGCCAATACACGCTGAGCAGCTTGCAGTGCTACAATTCCCTTTGTGTATGCCAATACACGCTAGCAGCTTGCAGTGCTACAATTCCCTTTGTGTATGCCAATACACGCTGAGCAGCTTGCAGTGCTACAATTCCCTTTGTGTATGCCAATACACGCTGAGCAGCTTGCAGTGCTACACTTCCCTTTGTGTATGCCAATACACGCTGAGCAGCTTGCAGTGCTACACTTCCCTTTGTGTATGCCAATACATGCTGAGCAGCTTGCAGTGCTACAATTCCCTTTGTGTATGCCAATACACGCTGAGCAGCTTTCAGTGCTACAATTCCCTTTGTGTATGCCAATACACGCTGAGCAGCTTGCAGTGCTACAATTCCCTTTGTGTATGCCAATACACGCTGAGCAGCTTGCAGTGCTACAAGAAACTGTGATAGAGCTAGGAGAAGGGATCAAGCATCAGAACATTAATCTCTGTTCCACTCGTTAGTACTAAGTGAAATAGCATCTATGCTACAAACTATAGGAAGACAAAGATCTGAGAATACCTGGCTCTTGGTGCCCCACCATCTAGTGCAACAGTTCCTCTAGCTTCATTCTTCTTTTCACCTTCTAGTGTATCATCAATCTACTTCTCTAGTGGCAGCTGCCTTTTGGGAGAGCTAGAACCTTCCCCCCCCCCCCCCCCCAAAACAACAACAACAACAACAATTTTTATCAGCTGAGTGCATTTATAGTGCTTTGAGATAAATGTTTTTCATGAAGATGCTCCCCTTGATCTGCTGCCATTGCAGCCGCGCCATCAAATGCTTGACCCCGTAACAACTGTGGATCCAACTGCCAAACAGTCAATTGAGTGATGATTTCCTTAGCAATAGCCTCACCAGTAACACCAGAATGATATTCATGAAAACCCAAAAACTTCTCTTGTGGCTTGCCATTGTGTAAGTACCGAACACTGATTGACAGGTGGCAGTCATTGGCAGAGTCGGTGCCTCACCTGCAACAAACAAAAAGTACCTTGTACTTTGAATCTTTAGTAAAAGCTGGTTTCGTATGATATCTCCACAACTCACAATCATTTGGTTTGTGTTTCCTAGCTGGTGTAAATAGCAGTTAGGCTGGCAGTTTCCAAATGCTCTTTCAGTACACTGTCACCAGCATCTACTCGAAGCTCTAGCAAGGCTTGTTGTCACCAGCATCTACTCGAAGCTCTACCAAGGTTTGTTGCCACCAGCATCTACTCGAAGCTCTAGCAAGGTTTGTTGTCACCAGCTCAAAGCTCTAGCAAGGCTTGTTGTCACCAGCATCTACTCGAAGCTCTAGCAAGGCTTGTTGTCACCAGCATCTACTCGAAGCTCTAGCAAGGTTTGTTGTCACCAGCTCAAAGCTCTAGCAAGGCTTGTTGTTACCAGCATCTACTCGAAGCTCTAGCAAGGTTTGTTGTCACCAGCTCAAAGCTCTAGCAAGGCTTGTTGTCACCAGCTCAAAGCTCTAGCAAGGCTTGTTGTTACCAGCATCTACTTGAAGCTCTAGCAAGGCTTGTTGTCACCAGCTCAAAGCTCTAGCAAGGCTTGTTGTTACCAGCATCTACTCGAAGCTCTAGCAAGGCTTTGGTCACCAGCTCAAAGCTCTAGCAAGGCTTGTTGTCACCAGCTCAAAGCTCTAGCAAGGTTTGTTGTTACCAGCATCTACTCGAAGCTCTAGCAAGGGTTTAAAGTTATCCTTTTGGTAGAGTTAGTATTTAACAGTACAGGACCATCATCATGGTGACCTCTAAAAGCAAATCCCTGCCTCCACACAACATGACGGTAGATGCGGTAGATATCAACTTCATTTTGTTCTCAGCAATTAGTTTAGCATGTCTGAATGATCTGCGGATTTATACCTACAGCTCGATTTTCTTGCATAGCATAGAAAGCTAGGAGGGTCTTTCCAGAGTAGTTTGATGAGATTCTCGTCCTCGTAAGCCAAAATGTCCATTAAGCTTTGCTATTGCTTTCTTCAAGTCTATAAAAGGTCACTTAACTTCTTGGACAAATTGCTCACAGCATGCAAATAGCACACAAAATTCACAGTAACCCCCATCAGTAATCCCCACCAGTGCCCCAATCAGTACCCTCCATCATCCATCACAGAGGAAGCAAGACCATTATATTCTTCAAGCCAATTGATCTGAAATCGTCTACGGTTACCAAGCTTATGAACTGGAAAATTATACTTTTTATTTAGAGCAAAATGGTGCTTAAGAAGATGGAGAAATAATCATCATCTGTCAGCCCTCGCTCACATGACCAAGATCACCTGAATAAATTACAGGATCCTTATAGCGTGAACCTTCTGAGTCACTCTATATCTCTTTGGCTACATGAACACTGCCATCAGTATTAATGCTACTGCCACAACTATACCTAGAGCCATTTTTAGGAGCATGCTAGTGTAGTGTAGTTCTAGTCCATCAGAATCAGAATCGATACACATTCCTTGTTAAGGGATTCAGAATCTGCAATAGTGCCACCATCAGGAGCAGGACTAAATTAACAAAGCCTTATTGTAAAAATTGATTACTAAGTAACTAAGGATTAATTTACCTGGAGGAACTTTCAGGGAAGAAGTGAAGTATGTTCATGCTCTTGAGTCTTGCAGAGTTTCCAGGAAGCTGGCATTACTATACTAGCTCCTTAGCTTAGACATTGTAGCTCAAGACAAGTCACATGCAGTGAGCAGCTGTTGGCTTTGCATAATGTGGTTTGGTTTGGAGGTTTAGTGGTTTGTTGGAAATTAACCTGTGGCGAATGTTTCAACCATGAGCTGGCATGTGCCTCGTTAGTACAGAGAGATATTCCCCCAAATTATTGTGATAGGAACTGGAGGAAAGGGAACAGCCACTGCGGAACCCTTGCTAGGTTGCTGATTCACTGCTACCTAATAATGACTATTTCAGAACTGAAATACAAAACACTATTTTCCACACTGAATCTACCCGGTAAAATGAAGGGAAATAAATGCCCACAAAAATGAACACCGTGCTCCGAGTGTGACCCTGTCACATGATTATCGGATGATGTCATAAGCAATGGATGCTATGATTTTGTTCTTCATTCCCGTGACACGAGGAATCATCCCAAGACTGAGACTGCATAATGGCCGGAGCTCAGCTTGTTTTTACAGACCTGGACTGAATGGATTTAGTTTGCCCATGGTCCACATCAATACCAAAGAGAAGAAAGAAGAGAAGAATAATGCAGCAGACTGATTCGAGAATATTGTCAGCAAAAACTATCTCCATCAAAACTAGAGAAACTTTAATTAACTAATTCCTTAATCTGTGAATAATTACAAGAAAACCTCAAGAACAAAAAAAAATACAATAAATGATGACCTGGAGTCCAACAACAGTAACCACCCCTTCATGGCTACATCCAGACCACCCCTTCATGGCTACATCTAGACCACCCCTTCATGGCTACATCCAGACCACCCCTTCATGGTTACATCTAGACCACCCCTTCATGGCTACATCTAGACCACCCCTTCATGGCTACATCTAGACCACCCCTTCATGGTTACATCTAGACCACCCCTTCATGGCTACATCTAGACCATCCCTTCATGGCTACATCCAGACCACCCCTTCATGGCTACATCTAGACCACCCCTTCATGGCTACATCCAGACCACCCCTTCATGGTTACATCTAGACCACCCCTTCATGGCTACATCTAGACCATCCCTTCATGGCTACATCCAGACCACCCCTTCATGGCTACATCCAGACCACCCCTTCATGGTTACATCTAGACCACCCCTTCATGGCTACATCTAGACCATCCCTTCATGGCTACATCCAGACCACCCCTTCATGGCTACATCTAGACCACCCCTTCATGGCTACATCCAGACCACCCCTTCATGGCTACATCCAGACCACCCCTTCATGGTTACATCTAGACCACCCCTTCATGGCTACATCTAGACCATCCCTTCATGGCTACATCCAGACCACCCCTTCATGGCTACATCTAGACCACCCCTTCATGGCTACATCCAGACCACCCCTTCATGGTTACATCTAGACCACCCCTTCATGGCTACATCTAGACCATCCCTTCATGGCTACATCTAGACCATCCCTTCATGGCTACATCCAGACCACCGCTTCATGGCTACATCCAGACCATCCCTTCATGGCTACATCCAGACCACCCCTTCATGGCTACATCTAGACCACCCCTTCATGGCTACATCTAGACCACCCCTTCATGGCTACATCCAGACCACCCCTTCGTGGCTACATCCAGACCACCCCTTCGTGGCTACATCCAGACCACCCCTTCGTGGCTACATCCAGACTACCCCTTCGTGGCTACATCCAGACCACCCCTTCATGGCTACATCTAGACCACCCCTTCATGGCTACATCCAGACCATCCCTTCATGGCTACATCCAGACCACCCCTTCATGGCTACATCCAGACCACCCCTTCATGGCTACATCCAGACCACCCCTTCATGGCTACATCCAGACCACCCCTTCATGGCTACATCCAGACCACCCCTTCATGGCTACATCCAGACCACCCCTTCATGGCTACATCCAGACCACCCCTTCATGGCTACATCTAGACCACCCCTTCATGGCTACATCCAGACCACCCCTTCATGGCTACATCCAGACTACCCCTTCATGGCTACATCTAGACCACCCCTTCATGGCTACATCCAGACCACCCCTTCATGGCTACATCCAGACCACACCTTCATGGCTATATCCAGACCACCCCTTCATGGCTACATCCAGACCACCCCTTCATGGCTACATCCAGACCACCCCTTCATGGCTACATCCAGACCACCTCTTCATGGCTACATCCAGACCATCCCTTCATGGCTACATCCAGACCACCCCTTCATGGCTACATCCAGACCACCCCTTCATGGCTACATCCAGACCATCCCTTCATGGCTACATCCAGACCACCCCTTCATGGCTACATCCAGACCACCCCTTCATGGCTACATCCAGACCACCCCTTCATGGCTACATCCAGACCACCCCTTCATGGCTACATCCAGACCACCCCTTCATGGCTATATCCAGACATCCCTTCATGGCTACATCCAGACCATCCCTTCATGGCTACATCCAGACCATCCCTTCATGGCTACATCCAGACCACCCCTTCATGGCTACATCCAGACCACCCCTTCATGGCTACATCCAGACCACTCCTTCATGGCTACATCTAGACCATCCCTTCATGGCTACATCTAGACCACCCCTTCATGGCTACATCTAGACCACCCCTTCATGGCTACATCCAGACCATCCCTTCATGGCTACATCCAGACCACCCCTTCATGGCTACATCCAGACCACCCCTTCATGGCTACATCCAGACCATCCCTTCATGGCTACATCCAGACCACCCCTTCATGGCTACATCCAGACCACCCCTTCATGGCTATATCCAGACATCCCTTCATGGCTACATCCAGACCATCCCTTCATGGCTACATCCAGACCATCCCTTCATGGCTACATCCAGACCACCCCTTCATGGCTACATCCAGACCACCCCTTCATGGCTACATCCAGACCACTCCTTCATGGCTACATCTAGACCATCCTTTCATGGCTACATCTAGACCACCCCTTCATGGCTACATCTAGACCACCCCTTCATGGCTACATCCAGACCACCCCTTCATGGCTACATCCAGACCACCCCTTCATGGCTACATCTAGACCACCATGGCTACATCTAGACCACCCCTTCATGGCTACATCTAGACCACCCCTTCATGGCTACATCCAGACCATCCCTTCATGGCTACATCCAGACCACCCCTTCATGGCTACATCCAGACCACCCCTTCATGGCTACGTCCAGACCACCGCTTCATGGCTACATCCAGACCATCCCTTCATGGCTACATCTAGACTACCCCTTCATGGCTACATCCAGACAACCCCTTCATGGTTACATCTAGACCACCCCTTCATGGCTACATCCAGACCACCCCTTCATGGCTACATCCAGACCACCCCTTCATGGCTACATCCAGACCACCCCTTCATGGCTACATCCAGACCATCCCTTCATGGCTACATCCAGACCACCCCTTCATGGCTACATCCAGACCACCCCTTCATGGCTACATCCAGACCACCCCTTCATGGCTACATCCAGACCACCCCTTCATGGCTACATCCAGACCACCCCTTCATGGCTACATCCAGACCACCCCTTCATGGCTATATCCAGACCACCCCTTCATGGCTACATCCAGACCATCCCTTCATGGCTACATCCAGACCACCTCTTCATGGCTACATCTAGACCACCCCTTCATGGCTACATCCAGACCACTCCTTCATGGCTACATCTAGACTACCCCTTCATGGCTACATCCAGACCACCCCTTCATGGCTACATCCAGACCACCCCTTCATGGCTACATCTAGACCATCCCTTCATGGCTACATCCAGACCACCCCTTCATGGCTACATCCAGACCACCCCTTCATGGCTACATCCAGACCACCCCTTCATGGCTACATCCAGACCACCCCTTCATGGCTACATCCAGACTACCCCTTCATGGCTACATCCAGACCATCCCTTCATGGCTACATCCAGACCATCCCTTCATGGCTACATCCAGACCACCCCTTCATGGCTACATCTAGACCACCCCTTCATGGTTACATCCAGACCACTCCTTCATGGCTACATCCAGACCACACCTTCATGGCTACATCTAGACCACCCCTTCATGGCTACATCCAGACCATCCCTTCATGGCTATATCTAGACTACCCCTTCATGGCTACATCCAGACCATCCCTTCATGGCTACATCCAGACCATCCCTTCATGGCTATATCTAGACTACCCCTTCATGGCTACATCCAGACCATCCCTTCATGGCTACATCCAGACCATCCCTTCATGGCTACATCCAGATCATCCCTTCATGGTTACATCTAGACCACCCCTTCATGGCTACATCCAGACCATCCCTTCATGGCTATATCCAGACCATCCCTTCATGGCTACATCCAGACTACCCTTTCATGGCTACATCCAGACCACCCCTTCATGGCTACATCCAGACCACCCCTTCATGGCTACATCCAGACCACCCCTTCATGGCTACATCTAGACCACCCCTTCATGGCTACATCTAGACCACCGCTTCATGGCTACATCCAGACCACACCTTCATGGCTACATCCAGACCATCCCTTCATGGCTATATCTAGACTACCCCTTCATGGCTACATCCAGACCATCCCTTCATGGCTACATCCAGACTACCCTTTCATGGCTACATCCAGACCACCCCTTCATGGCTACATCCAGACCACCCCTTCATGGCTACATCCAGACCACCCCTTCATGGCTACATCCAGACTACCCCTTCATGGCTACATCCAGACCACCCCTTCATGGCTACATCCAGACTACCCCTTCATGGCTACATCCAGACCACCCCTTCATGGCTACATCCAGACCATCCCTTCATGGCTACATCCAGACCACCCCTTCATGGCTACATCCAGACCACCCCTTCATGGCTACATCCAGACCACCCCTTCATGGCTACATCCAGACCACCCCTTCATGGCTACATCCAGACCACCCCTTCATGGCTACATCCAGACCACCCCTTCATGGCTACATCCAGACCACCCCTTCATGGCTACATCCAGACCACCCCTTCATGGCTATATCTAGACTACCCCTTCATGGCTACATCCAGACCATCCCTTCATGGCTACATCTAGACCACCCCTTCATGGCTACATCCAGACCACCCCTTCATGGCTACATCCAGACCACCCCTTCATGGCTACATCCAGACCACCCCTTCATGGCTACATCCAGACCACCCCTTCATGGCTATATCTAGACTACCCCTTCATGGCTACATCCAGACTACCCTTTCATGGCTACATCCAGACCACCCCTTCATGGCTACATCCAGACCACCCCTTCATGGCTACATCCAGACCACCCCTTCATGGCTACATCCAGACTACCCCTTCATGGCTACATCCAGACCACCCCTTCATGGCTACATCCAGACCACCCCTTCATGGCTACATCCAGACCACCCCTTCATGGCTACATCCAGACCACCCCTTCATGGCTACATCCAGACCACCCCTTCATGGCTACATCCAGACCACCCCTTCATGGCTACATCCAGACCACCCCTTCATGGCTACATCCAGACCACCCCTTCATGGCTACATCCAGACCACCCCTTCATGGCTACATCCAGACTACCCCTTCATGGCTACATCTAGACCACCCCTTCATGGCTACATCTAGACCACCCCTTCATGGCTACATCTAGACCACCCCTTCATGGCTACATCCAGACCACCCCTTCATGGCTACATCCAGACCACACCTTCAGTGCCTGCCAACACACCACTCCTTTGGACCCTGACTGACAGACCTCTTCTCAGTATCTGAGGGCTATACCACTCCTTCAGTGTCCAACAGCCAGATTTCTCCTTTGGCGTTTGGTCTGGGCATCCCTCTCCTCCTTAATCCTACGCACGCCACAACTGACAACAAATGTTGAAAGTATGTCATTGAATTTCATTATTACAATCCCTAGCCCCCAGCCTAGCCTCGAGGAGGCGCATGAGCCTAGGAATACACTGTCAAAACATATGTGTGCCAGCTTTGTCCCAATACAGACACCTTTTTAGGTGTGTCACACATACCACCATAAATGGTGAGAACTGCACAGTGCTTACAGCACACCAAAATTTGTGCTAACATAATGCTAGCTCACCAACACTCGTGTGGTTAACACACATCATTATGCGTATACATGCCACATTTCTATTTAGAGCTTGCAGAAAATGGTGGCAGCCTCTGGATGCCTTTTTCTGTGTCATTATTTAGAATGAGCTCATATTAATATTCTTGCTATTTGCTACTTGCTACTCAGCATGAGCAGTCGTTCTCCCTAAGCTCTGCCTAAGTCGTTCTCCCTAAGCTCTGCCTAAGTCCTTCTCCCTAAGCTCTGCCATCTGAGAGGCATGATTCATTATTTAGCAACAAGCTCATATTAATATTCTTGCTATTTGCTACTCAGCATGAGCAGTCGTTCTCCCTAAGCTCTGCCTTCTGAGAGGCATGATTCTGTGACTGAAATAGAAAAGCATCAGTTTTCAGTTCAGTGCAGTACACAGGCATTCTTTGTGAGCCGCTCTGAAGTATATACACACAGAGGCAGAGAGTCTTGCAGCTGAAAAGTGCTAACTTTTTTTTTCCTTTCAACTGCACGATAATGTGCATGGTTGGAGTGCTGGTAAAAAAAGGGGAGGGGGGGGGGAAGAAAGAAATTCTACCAACCGGGCATCAATCCTGAGACCTTTCGCATGCCAAGCGAACGCTAACATCTGAGCCAGATGCTAGTGTTATTTCACACCTTGAACCCTTGTGCTCTGAGCACCCCCCCCCACCTTCATCCAGGGGAGTTCCACCCCCAAACTGGTACCAAAACCTTCTCGAGGCCAGGAGCTTTACAAAAATGTGTCAAGTCATGGTAGCATCTCCAGGAGCGGGGCCTATTAAGCACACACACACACAAACACTTTCACATTTATATATATACTAGCGGAGGTACCCGGCTTTGCCCGGGGGATACCTAGGACAATATATACCAAATGACCTTCCATTGCAAATGAAATATAAAAATCAAGAAGCATGATACTTTCTTCAGTTCTGCAGGGCTTCTGGGTAGACCACATTGCGCGTCTGATTGTGTGGTACGAATAAGCTAAGTTTGGATGTGCTGCAAGCCCGAGAGGAAGCCACATATAGCTGGCCATGGGTGAAACATGGGACAGAGAGGTCCACTCCAATGGCCTTGAATTATTGACTAATAAATGTGCTATCATCGCTCATCATGAAAGAAAAGCCGGAGAAATGCCAATTATCGCTCACCATGAAAGAAAAGCCGGAGAAATGCCAATTATCGCTCACCATGAAAGAAATGCCCATTTCGCGCCAGACCAGTAGCGAATGTGCTATTATCGCTTGCCATGAGTGAAAAGCCGGAGAATCGCTCACCATGAAAGAAAAGCCGGAGAAATGCCAATTTCGTCCGTTTTTATGACAAAAAGATGACTTATCCGTAGTCTCAAACAAAGAATTCTTTGTAGCAACTACGTGCACGGCAGAGCTTGTTTCCGGTTAAGATTTTCGGTTTCGTATATGCTCTTAACTAAAAAATAACAGGTTTTTCCTTAATTAAATTATAAACCTTTAATCATTTAAAACCAGGCAAAAACATCCGCAGGAACCTGCTGATTCCAAATATGCCATTGGTTTTGCTCGGAGATCAACCATTGACAACTGATGCATGGACAGACAGACACACACACAGACATCTTTACTTTATATATATATAGATATATATAGGGATGATGATGATGAAGATTTAAGGTATCAGGTCCAGTCACTCCGCATAGAGACTAAATAAGCTAACATATTCATCCATACTTCAAACAAATACCCGTCGGTGATTAAAGTGAAAGTGAGATAGCTTTGTTGTAAGTTTGGTTTTCACCTTACCATTTTCTGGCTGAGATCTGTTGGTTCCAAATAGAGCTTCCAGTTGTTGAAGGATGTTAATCAGTGACAGTGCGTCATGGTGACATCTACGGTGTAGTGGTGATCCCGTAAGAAATCATTGCATATTATGTTAACAGAGAAGAAGGAATGCTTGGATAACAAGTGCTTCACAAGAGAGGCAAAAAGCATGCCATTTTCGGTGTGTGCCAACAGATTTCCTATTAATCATGATGCCTATAATGATATGGGAAAGCACATTGCTACCGAGAAGCCAATATTGCTCAGTAAGTTTCCTGTTGAGGACGGACGTGGACAAGGCGACATTGTCAGTACAATTATTAAGACAGAGGACTTATTTCAAGGCTGTCATTGAGCACAGCAAGCCAAACGACCGCCAGGCTGGTTGGGAAAATTCATGATGAAGGTTGTAACAGATTAAAGAAGTCAGCTCAGGGAGAATCAAGAAGGCCACAGTGCTACCAGGACATACAGTAACAACTCATGGTATATAGAAACACTGTAGACGACTTGCAGTGCAAGTTAACACATTCAAGAAACCTGATTGCAACTCGTACATTTGGAAGCATTCTAATACATGTACTCCATTAAAGAATAAGTAATTGGCCACATACACAATAAACATCAAAGTTTGAAATTCATTCCATGTCAATCCAGAGAGTCCTCTATTAAAATTGACCCTATAACTCTCTTTAGCAATTCATGTTCAGGATGGATACAAGATACATTATGGTTCTATACATTGTAAAAATATGGAAATGGTCGCACTAAAAGCACCGTCCTCATCTTTGGGCTTTTGGAGGCATTTCATCTCTAATCCTCATATTTATTAAGACTTATGGGTGTAATTCTCTGTGTGGGTTTGCTGAAACAGTCATTATTAGGCAGCAGTGAATGTGCATGTGTATTATCACGAGTTCTGATCCATTGATAGTTGTCATCGGAATAGCAAAGTTCTGATACAAGTAAAAAATAACCATAGCTACATTAAGTAAGTATAGGCATGGCAACCATCCCAATATCTCAGGGCTTGTTTCCTTCTTATTTCAATTTTGTTGATTGATTATACAACTTGCTATCTTCACCTAGTGATTATGGGAGGCTCTTTTTCTATTGTTAATCCGAGCCAGAAGCCAGAAGAAGAAGATGGTGCCAGTTTCCTGCAGCCAATTGACACCCAGGCTCCAGCTTCTAGGGAGGTATATACATCACTCTATCCCCAGGAAGGGGGGGGGGGGAATAAGCCCCCTCCACCCCCCCCCCCCCCCAAGAAAATGGGTCTTGCCAGTTGTGAAATCTCGCAACTAGCGCTCCCAATTTTCTAGCGCAGATTTGAAACAAATGGCACTATACTTCAAGAATGGGGGAGGGCACTAGGTGTGAAATACCACACATAGTATGCCCCATTTTTAACGAGTTCAAAAATGGGGGGGGGGGGGGGGGTTAGGTGTGAAATCGTACCCCAAGCGTGCCTCACTTTTCAAGCACGTGTTTTTAACAAAAGGTGTTCCATACCCAACAGCCTCAGAAGATGAGAATGGAGGTGAGGCTTCTAACACACATCTCATTCCATCTGAGGATGAAAAAGCCTTGTAGACAAATAAATAATGTTCTTGTAGATAATAATGCTGAATAATGTTGAAAACCCCCAAAAATATTGGCAAGTAAAAAATGCTACCAAGTTTTATTAGAATGCTAGCCAGTTCCTCCCATTTGGTCGGCATGGCTTGGTTCTTGCGTATATATGAATTAGAGCAACCATTGGCTATAATATGAACAGGTTTCCTGGGCTGACTCCTGCAGGAAAAAAGTATGAAATTTTATAGCAAATTAGCTCATAATTCATTGAATAATTTACAACAATGGCGCAGAAATTAGGTGTGTAATTGGTTAATAGGGACACACTTCAATAATTAGACTGGTTTAATAGATACACAAGTCAATATAATTAGTTGACTGAATGTTTAATTGGAACACACTTCAATAATTAGTCGATTGAAGGTTTAATAGAGACATATTTCAATAATTAGTTGAATGAAGGTTATGTAGGAGGTATTCGTACCAGCCCTAAGGCTATGCAGGAGGTATTCGTACCAGCCCTAAGGCTATGTAGGAGGTATTCGTACCAGCCCTATGGCTATGCAGGAGGTATTCGTACCAGCCCTAAGGCTATGTAGGAGGTATTCGTACCAGCCCTAAGGCTATGTAGGAGGTATTCGTACCAGCCCTAAGGTTATGTAGGAGGTATTCGTACCAGCCCTAAGACTATTCAGGAGGTATTCGTACCAGCCCCCATTAAAAAACAAATTAAAGGCAAACCCGGATAAAATAGCAAATAATAAATGCCCTGCAGATACATTCGCCCCTAACCGAAGACCTAAAGATAGCGCCCTTATCATATAACTTAGTGTCTCTATTACTCCCAATATAGGGGCTAATATTAGGGGGACCCCCCTAGGCACTGATATACTTACAAACTCAATTTTACTAAGGCTATGTAGGAGATATTCGTACCAGCCCTAAGGCTATGTAGGAGGTATTCGTACCAGCCCTAAGACTATGCAGGAGGTATTCGTACCAGCCCTAAGGCTATGCAGGAGGTATTCGTACCAGCCCTAAGGCTATGCAGGAGGTATTCGTACCAGCCCTAAGGCTATGCAGGAGGTATTCGTACCAGCCCTAAGGCTATGTAGGAGGTATTCGTACCAGCCCTATGGCTATGCAGGAGGTATTCGTACCAGCCCTAAGGCTATGTAGGAGGTATTCGTACCAGCCCTAAGGCTATGCAGGAGGTATTCGTACCAGCCCTAAGGCTATGTAGGAGGTATTCGTACCAGCCCTAAGGCTATGCAGGAGGTATTCGTACCAGCCCTAAGGCTATGTAGGAGGTATTCGTACCAGCCCTAAGGCTATGCAGGAGGTATTCGTACCAGCCCTAAGACTATGCAGGAGGTATTCGTACCAGCCCTATGGCTATGCAGGAGGTATTCGTACCAGCCCTAAGGCTATGTAGGAGGTATTCGTACCAGCCCTAAGGCTATGTAGGAGGTATTCGTACCAGTCCTAAAGGGCACAATCTATACTTACGTCTCCACTGTGGGTATTTTGTTCTTGATCCAGTGTCGAGAGCCATCCTTGTGATCATCCACAGAGCCAGTTCTGAAGCTATGCACATAGTCACCCAACATAGCCACCTCAATACTGTTAGATGCATACTCCTACAAACAAAACGCACAAAAAGTAGGAAGAGAGTGAGAGAGAATGGATGGAAAGAGAAATGGTAAAAAGATGGTGTTGGTTAAAGGGGAGAAGAAAGGCGGTTACTGGAGGAGAAAGAAGATGGAGAAGAGAGGAAGGGGAAAAAGAAGTTTCATGCATTTTTTAACTTTATACACAAGTCACTCCAACCAATGCACACCATAGACCTGAATCCCACATATTATAAGCTGTATACATTCACAACACAATTCATACTGTACCTGTTACTTGGTTTAAAAATTAACTAATGAACGCAATGCATTGAGTGGGGAGTGAAGGTGTGGTGAAGAGGAAAAAAATGGCTTTTTTCTTCCTCTTTTACAAAATCTCAATTGCACTACTCTTGCCATTGCCCTGTCCCCAACCTGAGCTGAAGGTCTAATATAGCACCGATCAGTATACACTATTGATGTCATCAAGATGTTACATTGTGATATGGGAAAAACCAACTGGTGCAAGGTTGCATAACCTGATGCTCTGGAGTTTTGTTAAGAGTACTTGGAAGCAGCTTCCCTTTGAAGATGGGAAGCACACTACACTAGGAGTGAGGTCATCAGGCAGTGCTTTCTGGAGGAATTCGAGTACTAAAGGGAAGACCATGCAGAAGATGACAAGAATCGTGTGAAAGCATATACATGACGTTAACACCGTGTAGCATGCACAGTATGCCTGCCATTGTAATGAGGTCAGAAGCGTAAGCATGCTGACGATGGCGGGCTGGTCGAGCTGGCTCACATTATCCAGCAAGCAGATGAGCATGCTGCTAAGAGAAGGACCAGAATAAAAAATTCCAAATAGAAATGGAAGCAAAGCCAAGGAAAAGAGAGCTGGAGCTGGAGATGGAGGCAAGCTTCAGGGAGAGAGATAAGCAAGGATAAAGAAATGCAAGATGTCCATGTTTGGGGTTCCATTGACTCAGCAGTCCCTCTTTTCACGCGCACACACCATTCATCACCAATGGACCTTTTCCACTCCCTTTTATCATACTCTAACTAAGGTTCACACTCCCCCCAAATTATTACCATGAATCAATAACATTAATATTTGGAAAACAATTTTTTTTTCCTTCACATGAATTACAATATCTCTCATATTGAAGATGTGTTGTTTTCTGTGTAGACCTACTGAAAACAACCCTTGATAGCATTACAAATGCACGAGGCTGTGCTGCTGTTGCTTCCGCTGCTGCTGCTGGTGTTGCTGCTGCTGCCACTGCTGTTGCTAGTGCTGTTGCTACTGCTGCTGCAGTTGGTTAGTGTTGAAGTCAAACAACCTCCAGTTTGAGTGACTTTGGTTCTTTCGCTGTCATCCCAGAAACGGTCGCCAAATATTTCACATATATTGTGCACAACGAGGCATGATCTGACAATGTTGGGGACATTTGAGACATGCACATCCATTCTCTTAGGCACCGCCATCTTCCATTCAAACAACCAAGTGCATTTTCCACTACCATCCGAGCTCTACTCTTTCGGTAATTGAAGTTGCGTTCCTTAGCTGTAGTGTATGCATTGTCCAGGTAAGGTTTCATAAGCCATGGAAGTAGAGGGGAGCTCCTAGGATTAGCTGTAGTGTTTGCATTGTCCAGGTAAGGTTTTATAAGCCACGGAAGTAGAGGGGAGCTCCTAGGATTAGCAATGGCACGTCAACTCCACCAACAGTACGAACGAAAAAACGAAGAGTTTGGAAAAACACGAGCATCATGTACCTTTCCAGGACAACCAATGTTGACATGCATAAATACTCCCCGGAAACACCACAGCCTGTATCAGCACAGAGCAGTGGCACTTGAGATTGAAATAATCAGAAGCCCTCAACATGGTTCAGGATTGGTATGTGGGATCCATCAAAGATACCAATCGTATGAGGAAATCCCCAGTGGCGTTCGAAACCCTACACAATGCCACGAAGGTGGCTGCTTTGTGGTATATGTACCCACTTCGGTAGAAGGTGGAAGGCAATTGCATCATAAGTATCGAATACAATCTCACTAACAGTAAATCTGCCAAGTCCAAAAAGGATGGCCAATGTCTGAACTCCACAATTGTTCCAATCTCCACTTGGTCACTGCCACTCCAAGCTCCACACTGACAGGTATCCTAAACTTGGTAGTTTGCCTTTCAGATGAGGTCCAGCTCATCACAGAATACAATGAAGGTGACTCGGGACATTCTCAGATTCTATCGCCAAAAACGAGCACCATGAACACCAGCAACAACCTCACTCCACCATTCCTTGTCTCTCTACTTGGACCAAATCTTAGGTCGTACCCTTCCTCTGGTCCATATCAATGCCAGTAGCATATTCTCCTGTATAAACAGAGTGAGAAAGATGCCCTTATAGCTAGAAATATATGCATAACAATATCAGCTTATTGGTTGCATATCCTAGTCTTCACACTCGATAGCCAGTTTAACTAGCCATCCAAAGCTTTAAGCTATGGTAGCTAGTATAGTATACTTCTTCCATCATACATGTACCTCAATTCTTCATCTCACCCTAGCTTGGGAAAAATAGTAGGATTAATGTCTTGCTTCAACTTGAGCAAGTCCTAACATCTCCTACTCTGCCTCTTCTTCCTCAGTTGCTTTCTCTTCCATCTATTTCTTCGATGCCTTTCTGCCACTAGTAGGCAGAGAAAGAAAGTCACAGACCAAGGTAACATCATTTTTCTTGCTTTACTCGTATGATAGCTCAATTATAGAAGCACGTACATAGAGAATAAGTGTTGATTAAAGTGTCAATAAGCATTGGTCATTTAGCTCATGATCAAGCTGGATCGGATCCTGATACTTGTTTATAGCTTAGAGCGGACAGGCCTTTAGTGTTAACCATTCTAGGGTTGTTGGGATTTACAAACATACCACGGTTTCTTTCTCTCTCTCTTTCCCTCCTTCCCTCCCTCCTCTCTCTCTCTCTGGCAGGCCTCAAGGCTGAGCAGCAGCAAGCCACTAAAGCATTCATTGATGCCAGAAGAAAAGAAAAAAACAACTCTTAACAGGATTCAGTTATATATGTTAGCAGCACAAGTACAGTATCTCCTAGTGAGGAGCTGAGAGCCTGTTCCTTCAATGATACAAGACGCAAGAAACTGGGATGCCATCTCCCCAGTGCAGAATGAGACAAGGAAGAGACTATTCCATCAACCTCCCAAAGAAGACCTTGAATAACAGAAAGACCAAGAGCAAGTCCTCAAGGAAGAAGTGTCCAAGTGCAACAAGCTATTCATCAGACTAGAAACTCATCTCACAAAGAACACTTTCTGCAAGTCAGTATGACACATCACCGCAGATGACCACAACATCCAACTCAGACCTCAACAATCAACCGGCCACAGCCCTCAGTTCAACCTCCCAAGATATATACCCAGCCATAGTGTACATGTATGTCTCAGACCAACACGCAGATCCTGACAATCACTCAATCTTGGAGGCAAAACTAAAGCAGCCACTCTTGCTGCCAAGCACAGACGAGGGTTAACTAGCAGCTGACTCCTTTTTTTTCCTCTCGTGAGAACTTGGTTCCTGCAGTGAGCCAAGCAACTTCAGTGGATGACATGAATTCGACTCCTGTTGAGGGACGTACACCAACATTGCCAACAGCCATGGTATCAGAAAGACCAAAACTGTCAAGAAATATACAATCTCCAACAAGCATGACAAGAGCCTAGAAGAAGGTGAGAGAATTGAACTAAGCGAAAAAGGATTACAGGGAAACTAAAAGAAGTGGGAAACACTGCAAGATTGAAGATTATGGGCTAGTCACTTCCATAACCTGGTATGTTCACAGAGCTCCGTGAGGAAGAAGTCCATTGAGCTGGTAATAACAGTTCTGGCAGAAGAGCCAAGAAAAATTGTCACAAGAGTTTGGCAAGTGATCTCCTTGGCAATTCAGTATGCAGAGTGAGCCCAACCATCTCTCAAGATAAGGCATCTGTGACTATTTCAAGTGCACCAATCAAATCACCACCGTGATTCACGAACAATCAAGAAGCCATCATGGATGCCAGCGCCCAAACCAACTAAAGATGAGCAGGATACCTATCTAGGAATGGGAGATTTCTTGTGCGGCCAAGCATTCCAGTTGCTGGTACATCAGCAGTACCAAAGGCCTGGAAGTTATCAGCCATCAAATGGATTGGTAAAGGATCAGCACAGAATGACCCCTCATTACCAACTAACGTCAGACCAATTACACTGATATACTTTATTGGAAGTTATTTTACCACCATCCCAAACAACCACTGGCTGGATTACATGGGAATAGCTATCTCGATCAATCAGTCCAGAGAGCATTTATGGTGGTCACACAAGGGTGTACTGAACACCATACAAACCTGGCCAAGATCCTTATGAAGCTAGGAGTAGACACTGGCCACTCAAAGCTGGCAATGAGCCTTTATGAAGCTAGGAGTAGACATCGCCCACTCAAAGCTGGCAATGATCCTTCATGAAGCTAGGAGTAGACATCGGCCACTCAAAGCTGGCAATGATCCGTTATGAAGCTAGAAGTAGACATCGGCCACTCAAAGCTGGCAATAATCCTTCATGAAGCTAGGAGTAGACATCGGCCACTCAAAGCTGGCAATAATCCTTCATGAAGCTAGGAGTAGACATCGGCCACTCAAAGCTGGCAATGATCCAGGAGTAGACATTGGCCACTCAAAGCTGGCAATGATCCTTCATGAAGCTAGGAGTAGACATTGTCCACTCAAAGCTGGCAATGATCCTTCATGAAGCTAGGAGTAGACATTGGCCACTCAAAGCTGGCAATTATCCTTCATGAAGCTAGGAGTAGACATCAGCCACTCAAAGCTGGCAATAATCCTTCATGAAGCTAGGAGTAGACATCGGCCACTCAAAGCTGGCAATAATCCTTCATGAAGCTAGGAGTAGACATCGGCCACTCAAAGCTGGCAATAATCCTTCATGAAGCTAGGAGTAGACATTGGCCACTCAAAGCTGGCAAGATCCTTCATGAAGCTAGGAGTAGACATCGGCCACTCAAATCTGGCAATGATCCTTCATGAAGCTAGGAGTAGACATCGGCCACTCAAATCTGGCAATGATCCTTCATGAAGCTAGGAGTAGACATCGGCCACTCAAAGCTGGCAATGACCCTTCATGAAGCTAGGAGTAGACATCGGCCACTCAAAGCTGGCAATGATCCTTCATGAAGCTAGAAGTAGACATCGGCCACTCAAAGCTGGCAATGACCCTTCATGAAGCTAGGAGTAGACATCGGCCACTCAAAGCTGGCAATGATCCTTCATGAAGCTAGAAGTAGACATCGGCCACTCAAAGCTGGCAATGACCCTTCATGAAGCTAGGAGTAGACATCAGCCACTGAAAGCTGGCACGATCCTTCATGAAGCTAGGAGCAGACATCGGCCACTCAAAGCTGGCAATGATCCTTCATGAAGCTAGGAGTAGACATTGGCCACTCAAAGCTGGCAATAATCCTTCATGAAGCTAGGAGTAGACATCGGCCACTCAAAGCTGGCAATGACCCTTCATGAAGCTAGGAGTAGACATCGGCCACTCAAAGCTGGCAATGATCCTTCATGAAGCTAGGAGTAGACATCAGCCACTCAAAGCTGGCAATGACCCTTCATGAAGCTAGGAGTAGACATCGGCCACTCAAAGCTGGCACGATCCTTCATGAAGCTAGGAGCAGACATCGGCCACACGAAACTGGCCACGATCCTTCAAAAAACTAAAGAGTGGCCATCGGTCACTTAAGTCGCATGGCTGGACCTTGCCAATGCATATGGCAGCTTACACCATTCCGTCATCAAGTTTGTCCTGGATCACTACTATGCTCCTGCCTAGTTCATTACCATGTAGAGTCGCTGTTTGATACAATCTCAGCAGATATCTTGCTAGAAGAATGGCCAACTTCTGTGATCCTACTTCAGAGAGGTGTTGATCAAGGGGACCTCCATGTCAGTCATTACAGTTACCTTTTAGCGGAATTGGAAGGAGATTATGTTTTAATCTTGTCTGTCTGTTAGCAGGATTACTCAAAATATTATAGATGAATTTGGATGAAACTTACTCAAATGATTCACTGAGACAAGGAAGTTATTAGATTTTGGCAAAAAAATGGCACTCAAACCTCCACAGCACTTGAGTCTCCTCCTAGCACTAACCTGCAGCCATAGCGGACAGGGTTCTATTTAATGCACACTAGTCACATTGATGGATCATGAAAATAATTACCATTACTCACATGCACTGTCAGGGTGCCGTCAATGGAGGAGGTTTGCCTTTTACTGAGCATCACTCTTGTTACACTATAACCAATACCTTCATTGACCACCAGACAAGAGCCGACCTGGACTACACACTCTACAGGTCGTCCTACTGTATCAGTGTCCTGAAATATGCGGATGATACTTGTCTAGTGGCTAATTGCCCAGCACCAGCCAACAACTGTTGAACAAGACAGAGGAGAGATGGTTGGAATGGGATGGAGTGAGAGCAAAGGCTCCAAGTGTCATGCTGTGTGATACAGGGCTCTATGGGACATACCACCAACCCAAGCTCACACCATCAAGCCAGATTCTCCTATTCACTGGGAACAACACCATCAAATTCCCAGGACTACCCATTGAGATCCCGCATGATTCATCAGAGAGCAGAACAGAGCTACCGCAGAAGTTAGACAAACTAACTTCAAAAGTTGGTGGACCAATGCCCAGTGAGGGACCAGAAACTCAAACTCTGCAGACCGGGAATGTATCCCAGACTCAGCTGGACACGAACAAACAGTCATCTCTAATGTCATGGAGCGCTATCCATAAGCATCAACAACACCATTTCTCAACAAATAGGCAGAACTAGCTCCTCTATCTAACTCAGAAGAGTGGTGCCTTGGGTAACCATCTGTCTTTTGTGTTCAAAAAAAGACCAAGTCTCTAGCCAATGTCAGCTGCTTACTTCAAAGGATCCATGTGTGAGGTGTACATTGCAAAGAAGGGTCAACAAGCAGAGATCGATGTCAGTCGAGCAAAATTTCATCCAGCAATGGTGATCTGGGAGGCAACACATGAGGATCCATCTCACTGTCAAAACAGCATTGACAGCAGCTGCTAAAGCTAGTGTCACAAGAGAAGATGACTATGCAATCTGAAGGAGTCTGGGACCTTCCCATGCAAGGACGCATGGCCAGAAGCTTCATACCAGGTTCATCACCATCTAATCTACAGCAGTTCCATCTCCCACAGAGGATACTTTCAAGTTCTCAAGCAATGCTGCCCTGGCATTCTCTCATGCAATGCTGCCCTGACATTCTCTCACGCAATGCTGCCCTGACATTCTCTCACGCAATGCTGCCCTGACATTCTCTCAAGCAATGCTGCCCTGACATTCTCTCACGCAATGCTGCCCTGACATTCTCTCAAGCAATGCTGCCCTGGCATTCTCTCAAGCAATGCTGCCCTGACATTCTCTCAAGCAATGCTGCCCTGACATTCTCTCACGCAATGCTGCCCTGACATTCTCTCATGCAATGCTGCCCTGGCATTCTCTCACGTAATGCTGCCCTGACATTCTCTCACGCAATGCTGCCCTGGCATTCTCTCACGCAATGCTGCCCTGACATTCTCTCACGCAATGCTGCCCTGACATTCTCTCACGCAATGCTGCCCTGACATTCTCTCACGCAATGCTGCCCTGACATTCTCTCAAGCAATGCTGCCCTGACATTCTCTCACGCAATGCTGCCCTGGCATTCTCTCACGCAATGCTGCCCTGGCATTCTCTCAAGCAATGCTTCCCTGACATTCTCTCACGCAATGCTACCCTGACATTCTCTCAAGCAATGCTGCCCTGACATTCTCTCACGCAATGCTGCCCTGACATTCTCTCAAGCAATGCTGCCCTGGCATTCTCTCAAGCAATGCTGCCCTGACATTCTCTCAAGCAATGCTGCCCTGACATTCTCTCACGCAATGCTGCCCTGACATTCTCTCAAGCAATGCTGCCCTGACATTCTCTCACGCAATGCTGCCCTGACATTCTCTCACGCAATGCTGCCCTGACATTCTCTCAAGCAATGCTGCCCTGACATTCTCTCACGCAATGCTGCCCTGACATTCTCTCACGCAATGCTGCCCTGACATTCTCTCAAGCAATGCTGCCCTGACATTCTCTCACGCAATGCTGCCCTGACATTCTCTCATGCAATGCTGCCCTGACATTCTCTCAAGCAATGCTGCCCTGACATTCTCTCTAGCAATGCTGCCCTGGCATTCTCTCAAGCAATGCTGCCCTGGCATTCTCTCACGCAATGCTGCCCTGACATTCTCTCAAGCAATGCTGCCCTGACATTCTCTCAAGCAATGCTGCCCTGACATTCTCTCATGCAATGCTGCCCTGGCATTCTCTCAAGCAATGCTGCCCTGGCATTCTCTCACGCAATGCTGCCCTGACATTCTCTCATGCAATGCTGCCCTGGCATTCCCTCAAGCAATGCTGCCCTGGCATTCTCTCACGCAATGCTGCCCTGACATTCTCTCAAGCAATGCTGCCCTGGCATTCTCTCACGCAATGCTTCCCTGACATTCTCTCACACAATGCCAACTGGGTGTCTATCACACAAGAAGAGTTCCAACACATTCCCCCTGTGCTCAGCAGACATGCAACATCTTGTCAATGCCCTCAGCTCATGTAAGATGGCACTGGAGCCGAGACAGTACAACCACAGACAATACACTGTTCTCGAAAAGATATTGTACACTGTCAAGAAAATCTGCTGAATACAGCCACTTGCACAGCTGACCTCCACAACTACCACTTCCCCAGTCACTTCATGGCCACAGCTCTCCATCCAGACATAGCATGGTGGGACGATAGCAAAATGAGTATTACAATGCTTGAATTAACCATCCCATATGACACCTTAATGGAGGAGGCTGACTGCAGAAAGTCCACCAAATATACAGACCTATTGTCCAACAACAAAGAATACTGGATACGAGGCCAAACTCATCACTATAGCAGCGGGTGGGTCACATGGTCTTCTCCACATGCTAGGATTCAAGAAATTACCAGACAACCTCATCCTGCAAAAAAAATTAGTTACTAAAAAACAACAACCAATGGTTGGCACAGCAACGCTTGGCAATTCAAGGCTTTCATAAAATATGGAAAACTAGAAAGAGCAGAAACACTTGACCATCACCACTTATTATATAATCCACTACCCTTCCCTTGCCTATTATCATTCAACCCTTCCCTTGCCTATTATCATTCAACCCCTTCCCTTGCCTATTATCATTCAACCCTTCCCTTGCCTATTATCATTCAACCCCTTCCCTTGCCTATTATCATTCAACCCCTTCCCTTGCCTATTATCATTCAACCCTTCCCTTGCCAATTATCATTCAACCCTTCCCCTTGCCTATTATCATTCAACCCCTTCCCCTTGCCTATTATCATTCAACCCTTCCCTTGCCTATTATCATCCAACCCCTTCCCCTGCCCATTATCATTCAACCCTTCCCTTGCCTATTATCATTTAACCCTTCCCTTGCCTATTATCATTTAACCCTTCCCTAGCCTATTATCATTCAACCCTTCCCTTGCTTATTATCATTCAACCCTTCCCTTGCCTATTATCATTCAACCCTTCCCTTGCCTATTACCATTCAACCCTTCACTTGCCTATTATCATTCAACCCTTCCCTTGCCTATTATCATTCAACCCTTCCCTGGCCTATTATCATTCAACCCTTCCCTTGCCTATTATCATTCAACCCCTCCCCTTGCCTATTATCATTCAACCCTTCCCCTGCCTATTATCATTCAACCCTTCCCTTGCCTATTATCATCCAACCCTTCCCTTGCCTATTATCATTCTACCCTTTCCTTGCCTATTATCATTCAACCCTTCCCTTGCCTATTACCATTCAACCCTTCCCTTGCCTATTACCATTCAACCCTTCCCTTGCCTATTATCATTCAACCCTTCCCTTGCCTATTATCATTCAACCCTTCCCTTGCCAATTATCATTCAACCCTTCCCCTTGCCTATTATCATTCAACCCCTTCCCCTTGCCTATTATCATTCAACCCTTCCCTTGCCTATTATCATCCAACCCCTTCCCCTGCCCATTATCATTCAACCCTTCCCTTGCCTATTATCATTTAACCCTTCCCTTGCCTATTATCATTTAACCCTTCCCTAGCCTATTATCATTCAACCCTTCCATTGCTTATTATCATTCAACCCTTCCCTTGCCTATTATCATTCAACCCTTCCCTTGCCTATTATCATTCAACCCTTCCCTTGCCTATTATCATTCAACCCTTCCCTTGCCTATTATCATTCAACCCTTCCCTTGCCTATTATCATTCAACCCCTTCCCTTGCCTATTTTCATTCAACCCTTCCCTTGCCTATTATCATTCAACCCTTCCCTTGCCTATTATCATTCAACCCCTTCCCCTTTACCTATTATTATTCTATGTTTCATTCATCTGTGTTGAGGCCATGCAATAGTGCATAACTGTTGTCAAGCCATTTTTGGGAAAAAGATCGTATATCCCCCTCAGCCTCATTGATTTGTATAGCCACCACAAAAAAAGTGAAGAAAAAAAGGAAGAAGAGGATCAAGTGTGGTGGAGGGAGAGAGATGGAGAAGAGAGTGATGGAGGGAGTGAGAGAAAGGAGAGGATAAAGTGGTAGTGGAGAGAGAGAGAGATGGAGGAGAAGAGGGTGATGGAGGGAGAGAGAGAAAGAGAATAAAGTGAGTAGAGGGAGAGAGAGGGAGGAAAGGAGGGTGATGGAAGGAGAGAAAGAGGATAAAGAGGATTGGAGGGAGAGAGATGGGGGAGAGATATGGAGGAAAGGAGGGTGATGAAAAGAGAGAGAAAGGATAAAGAGGAAGTAAAGGGAGAGAGATGGAGGAGAGATATGGAGGAAAGGAGGGTGATGAAAAGAGAGAAAAAGGATAAAGAGGAAGTAAAGGGAGAGAGATGGAGGAGAGATATGGAGGAAAGGAGGGTGATGAAAAGAGAGAGAAAGGATAAAGAGGAAGTAAAGGGAGAGAGATGGAGGAGAGAGATGGAGGAGAAAAGGGTGGTGGAGGGAGAGAGAGGAGAGGATAAGTGGTAGAAGAGGGAGAGAGATACATATGATGGAGAAGAGTGGAGGGAGAGAGAGAGAGAGAAGAGGATAAAGTGGGGGAAGAAGGGGAAAGATGATGGAGAAGAGAGTGGTGGAAGAAGAGAGTGGAGAAGGAAAAGTTGTGTGGAAGGAGAGAGGAGAGGATAAAGTGGTGGTGGAGGGAGAAGGGGAGAGGTAACTGGAAAATACAGGACCCGTGGAACAACCATTTTCTTTTACAGGTGCAAATATGCATCAAATATTTACTAAGGGCAGGTCAAGTGAGACAGGGAGGAAGGAGGCAAAAATAGGATGCAAGTGAGTGAGAGAGTTAGTCCCCACAGACCTTGGCCTTCTCCAGGTTTTGGATCATGTTCTGCATGAGGGGAGCGTAGTCGCCTCTGGTGACCTGGATGCAACTGGACTCATACTGATGCTGGCCAATCATACTGGCTATCTTGTCCTTCTCGTCATAAGGCTCAGCTACAGAGAAAATGTAATAAAACATCAACTTCACCACTGCAGTGCAAATATCCATGCAAGGCTTCGGAACACTGTGCTTCTTTGAATTACGAAAGGTACACTGCCAGCACTCTTGCCATATATATAATATACATACTCATCTATCCCACCTAACAGAGTGCCTGTGCTTATAGATTATGTCTGTATGTGTATGCTGGTTGTATAGGGAAGCATGGCCCATGTCTTGCTGGCTGCTGTAGGGAAAGGCAGTACAGACTGGTATTATTAGCAGGTGCTATTTTAGGCCTCATTAGATTTGGCAGGTTCTAAATTTAGAGATTTTAGAAATTATTAAAAATTAGTCTACATGGTCTTATGAATACACCGGACAACAGAAGCCACTCCTACCATTAATTAATCAAGAGTATCGGTGGTAGAGCAAGAGGAGGCAACTTAGCCTTGTTACCAACCTTGAACCCTGATGAATAATGTGTTGCACTGTATTCTAATTATTATCTGGTATGAACTTGATAATGAGGAAGAACAATGTCTACCCCAATAATTACTAGTTGAAAAATTAGAGAAAATTAAACTACTCGGATAATGACCAGACAATACTACCAGTCAGGGTTTCATTTGGGGCAGCTGCCTCCCCTTGGAACCTTTTGCCCCCCCCCCCCCCCCCCCCCCCCTGGAAATTGTATTATTAAAATTCATTATTGATGTTGACAAGTGCTTGACAAAGAGCATGAGCAGTGAGAGTATGCATATGTAATGAGATAAGAGTCTGAATGAGAGTTTACACAGCAATCTGTCTACCTTTTCTATTCCGCACATCAACATTTTCTTCCAAATCACTATCAGTGAGTTTTCGGGAGATTCAATGACAATTTTCATTAAGTTGGACAGGCTAAGTTCAGTTAAGCGGTTACGAAGGCGATTCTTTATTAATTCCATGTCTGAGAAACTTCGTTCCGCTGATACTGTAGAAATGGGAATAGATAAGCATATGGTTGCCAAGGAATAATGCCATAAGCATATCATTGGTCAGTAATTCCTTCAGATGCATGGATATATCATCTTTTGGCTGAAGATGATGATAGGTTTTCCACTCTGTGCTGAGGTCAGAAGAGACAATGGCTGCCTTCTCAAAATTCAGTTCCTTCCAATGATTTAACTGGTAAATCTCTCCCAAACTGTACAATGAGAGTTTGAATTGAACTGTCTCCATCTAAAGGTAGCTCATGAGAGAGGCTGGGCACTTTCTTTGGATCAAAAATACTGAAGGCTGATAACGCATCTTTTGAGGAGGAACTAGACCAGCTGGATATGTTATCTTCGATGAGTCTGATAAAAGGCTTGCCCACACTTTCTCTCAAAAAGAGCATATATCTAAATGAGTGACTTCAATACCTGTTGCTGCTTTTAACTCTTCTCTTGCATCGTGTAGCTGTAAAACCCAATTTGCTGAAGGCAGTATAGCATCATCAAGTGAATTAAGAGTAGCATCCACTCGACTAGAAATAAGGAAACGGTCCAGGTGCTGGTCTGTAAGGCACAACTAAGCTTTGCCACTTGAGGAAGAATGTAGTCAAGTAGGTACATTGCTGCTATTGTGGAGTGACTAGAAAGGGCATTACCTAGTCTAAAAGCTTCTGGTTCGTGTGATGTTTTATATATAATTTCAAGAGCATGAACTATTGATCTGTAACTAGCTTTTACTGCTTTGACACAATGCTCATGTGCAAGCCAGCGTGTGTCAGACGGTTTCACAATCTTGAGCTCTGGAAGATCTAGTACTTTCTAAATCTCCTGGCTCTGCACGTTTTGGGGAGTAATGAAAGAACTTCCATAACGTCATCAGGGTAGTATATACATGTTTGATACCTGGTGTAGCATTAGTAGCCTGCACAGAAGCCAGTTGAAGGACATGACAGTGACAGTGGACAAACAATGCATGAGGTGAGAGCTCTTTCAACCTTCTTTGAACTCCTGTTTTGTCACCAGAGAAAATAGCAGCTCCATCAAATCCTATTCCTATAAGCCTTCCCAACTGAATGTTCTTTTCCCTGCAGCACTCCACTAATGCAGATAGATGCTTTCAGCATTAGCTTTCTTCAAGGGTAAAATTTCAATGTGTTGTTCTTGTACATACTCTCTACCCAACGACAACAAATTGTCAGCTCCTCTATGGTAGTAACATCAGTGCATTCATCAGCCATGATGCTAAAAAAAAAAAAGGTGCCTTATGAAGCCATTTGAGTAGAGATTATTTTACCCATGCTCCAAGAGCATTCACAAACTCTAGTACAGCCATTTTTGAGGTGTACGTTGCATTTCCTCCAGCTCTGTCAAGGGGGGTTTGAAGAGCCTCTCCACCACAACTCACTACCAATTCAACTAGTTTGTCAAAGTTAGTAGTATGTGCATTGTCCTGATGAGCTAGAAAGTGAGTACAATCAGATTAGAGCATTAATCACATTCCCATTTTGTAATCTTTGCTGCTCTCCAACATTTTGAAGCTGGCTGATAATGGATCCTTCTTTTCTTGCTCTATCAGCTTCCACGTCCAATTAACAGGATAGAAGGTGCACTTCACTTTTTTAATGTGATTTCATTTTCTGAGTCGCCTTCTTCCAGTTAGTGAATGGTTTGGTAATCCAAGTCCCCCCCCCTCCCCTACCAGTCCTCTGAAGAGATCTCCCACCCTTTTTGCATAATGCACCCTGTAAACTTTCATCAAACTCTAACCAGGGAAAAGTTTCTTCCCATTTTTTTTGTTGTATCTCCTGATTCCAGATCCTGACTTGGAAGGTAGTTTAGAAGTAGAACTTGAGCAATGCTTCTTGGGAGGATTGGGCTGTACATCAATCTCAGACTCATTACCATCCTCAGAATCACTAGAGCTAGAAACTACTGAAGACTTGGATGCACTCCTGAAATACAAAGGAATATCCATTTTTATGTTTTGTTTCTCTTTGCTTCAATTTATATACTACTCAATATGGTGATGCAAGTGTCTAGTATTGTTCCCTTCTATAAATAGATCACATGGACAGCGTTCTACACACCAGTTTACCTTTCTACATCCTTTGTGTCAACTATTTAGTTCTACATTAAAGGTGCTCTATCAGGGAAGCACCTGGGTAAATTTCCTGTTTCTAAACATGAATGTCATTATATAGCTGACCAAAACATACTAGTAACCAGTGCAATTGTGAGGAAACTACAACTTTCTGAGTTTGAGGTAAGCAAGAGGGGGAGTACATGTAACTTTCACTGAAAAGGCAGTTGTTGGTTTGCTCTGTGTAAAATGCAGACGACAAATAAACAACTGGGCGGAGTCCCACTACGCTAGCTCTTTTTAAGATTTGTAACGGTATATACGGAGAGTATACGGAAGATTGGCGCTTCTGTGATAGAGCACCTAAGTACTCAAGTACATCCAGGCAGAAGCCACTTTTTAGCCAACCAAAAAAATAATAATAAATAAATAAATAATATAAATAAAGATGAAGTCCACACACACCAACCACACACACTAGGCTTTCATTTAGGGGAAAGCCTGGGATTTCCCCCCCCCCTGAAAATGTTGCATTTCCTTAACAATTCTATAGTGCATTAATAAAGGAATATAATGTACACAAAGTAGTAAAAGATTCCGCACCCGCTCCCCTTCCGTCACAACCCAAATAAAACTGAGTCTGGCTGTGTAGACTTCCCTCAAGAACTGACTACTAGTACCCCCAGAACACCTCAGAATCAATTTCAGAGATTTTTTTAAATATTATTATTCTGGGGAAGCATGCCCCCATTCCCCCTAGTTGTTATGTGCAATACACCCCCTCCACATCAACACCGAACTTTGGAGTCCCCCTCCCAAAACTCAAAATCCTGTATGAAATCCTGCACACACACACACACATTCAAGCATACCCTGACCCCCCAGATGGCGTTTGTGAAACTTTGTCACATCTTTTACCATCACGCCCCCCCCCCCCCGCCTAAAATCCAGATTCCTCCAGTTGCCCCCCCCCCCCCCCCCCCCCCCCTTTGAACAATTTTCTAAATGGAAACCCTGACCAGTTCTATGTATTTGCACTGGCTGACTGTGACCCAGCATAATCACGAGTCACTCCGAGACACGGCCCACCAGCCCAACACCACAACATTAGGTAGAACATCACATTCCAAGCTCGTCTTGGCTTGCTGTTCTCCTACACGTGTTCAGACAGACTGACTCTCTTCTGCCGTATACAAAGCATACGTGCCTGTGGTGAGAGCAGAAGCAAGGCGAAGCTCGTAACACACCTGACCATCCTTCTCTGTCTTGAACAGACGAGTGTTATAGGGCTCCAAATTCTACAAAGACAAGACACTTTTAAGTTTGTAGTAGTAATTGTAGTTGCTTCTCACCTTTGCAATCATGAATCCTTGCACAAGCTCGATGTCAGAGGTCGTGCAGTTCTTCGAGTAGTAAGTAGTAATACCCTAGCAAGCAAATATTCATTAGTAATAAAGAAAGAAGGAATAATGTCATCATTTAGCCCTAGCCCTAGCAAATTACGGAGTTAACTAACTCGAAGATAACACAGCCCAGCCAGTTTCTTCGACTAAATAAACTATTCGAGCACACCTAAACCTTTATCAGAGCAAAGGGCTAGTCTGTTCTGATGGATGACATGATCATTTCATTTCACAGTCTTCTTTAGCGACAGCCGACTTAGTACTTCGAAACTGTTTTTTAGGAGCAAGAACTCGACAAACCTAACAGCACACTGAGTGTGGATCATCCTTCAGCTTACAGCATGTGCAGTCTTTTACTCAATTCTAAACAGAGCTAGCTTGATTTCATCATCGACAAATACGCTGCCAAATCCTTTGACCAAATTAGAGAAACAGTTTAGTCCCTGTAATGATTAGAACATTTGTAGTCTACTAGTACTAATTTTTTTTAGATATAAATGGACCTATTGTATGCAAGTTATGTGTGGGAACAAAGTAGACAGATAAAAGATCAAGAAGAGTGAATTTCACGGTTTTTAACGTTTTGGGGGACTGCTGGTTTACTATCTTCATGAAGGATGCTCGAAGTGTTTTGGGATTGAAATCGGCGAAACCACCATTTAGATACTAAGAAACTGCCAAAGTGAGTTTTTGTTGAGATATAAACGGTGGTTTTGGGACAGCCATCTTGAAACAGGGATCAAACCAATAGGGTGTGCTGAAGCACTTCCTAATATATATGGATGGACAACATGATTATAATTTGCCCTGCTTCACACAAACACAGAGAAACCAGCAAAATTTTTACACACACACACACACATTTCCTCACTATTGTTCTACTAATAACCGAGTGTATATAGCTGGAACACAAATAAATTGCCTATACATGTAGCGAGCTCATCCAAGAACACCAAGGCCAACACTTCCACCATCACAATTCAGCCACAAGACTGAAAAAGAACTGCACCCATCTGGACCAAAAATGTCCACTTACATTGTTACACTGGGCATCATCACCATCGCCGCTCAAGCCTCAAGTTTGAAGCATTACATTCAACACCCCGACAAAACCTTAAAATTCATCACCAAGGACTATCTAGGTATTGCATTTTTTCCCCCAATCGCATAACTTCCATACAACAAGTCCATTCATAAAAACTTTAGTGCCAGAAGACCCCAAATGTTACAATGCACAGCTCTGTTTCTCGATTGCGGCAAAAAGACATGGAGAGCATTAGTTGTCAATATACAATCAAGCTAGCTCATGTGTTGGATTATTGCAAAAAAAGAGGCATGGGTAAGGCTTGTTGTCGATAATGCAATCAAGCTAGCTAACATGCTGTTCTATAATTAGAATTGAGTCAAGACCGCATGTGCTGTACTACAAATGACCCACGCTCATTTCTGTTCTGCTAGTTTGGTTTGTAGCTCTTGCACCTGGGAAACAGTTACCAAGTCCAAAAGACGCTATATCTGATCCACTACCAAAACATCAGTTGTTGGTTAGTTGAGTTCTCCTGTAGTTATCAAGTCTTGTATGTAGTTGACTCTACATTGGTAAGTCAACAATAGCAACAAGACATGGCATGTGTTGCTATATGTAGTGTACAACAACATTAAACAGCATGTACTGAATGAAGAATTATCTCAAAAAAATTTCTTTTCGTTTCAACAGTCACAAAAAGCTGGTTTCAAGATAAATCTTCAGTGCATATTTTATAAGCAAGTGTATAACACATGCACATCTCATAGTCAATATTCAGTGCTCTTTTTGTAAAACATGGCTGTTAAACCCAAGAGAAATGATTTGACATTAGACTGTTCATTTGTATGCATAGAAGGAAGCACTTCAAGAAACCATCCATGCTGCTCTCAGAAAAGTAGTAGAACATTCAGTGCACACTAAGAACAAATAACACGTTACAGACTTTCAGTAATCTGTGTTATATGTATTGGACATCCCAATGTGGTTTGGGGGTTTCTTTATTAGCTTATCAGCAACATTTGGGGAACCCAGGGGTTGTTAACAAGTATACACAAACAAACATTAAAACAAAAACAATCTAAAGACCGCATGTGATGTATTATAAAAGTACTGTATTTAAACATCATTTTTTATTGTCAAGATTGCCACCTCAGCAGGGGGGAGCGAGCAGAGCAAGCATCAGGTGCACAACCATACATCTGCACTCATCTTCTAAGGTGCTACCTTACAAGGGAACGCTCTATTTTTTTCCTCTTCTTTTTTAATATACAAGCAATCTAACATGAATTTTTCTAGTATCTGTGCTGGCAACATCAATCCAAATTGTTTTTAAATAAAACGTTTATTATATATGTTTAGTAATGCTGAGGACAATCCATGGATCGTCTACAATGTCTAAAGCTCTGTACCACCTAATACATGTACTGGCTAAGGTTAGGGGCTAGGAATATTAGGCTGAGGCTAGGGAGCTAGAATCAGGCGGGCAACTTTGGACATCCACTGACCCAGCTTGATCAGCTTATCAGCTTAAATTAAAGACACCGCTTTGTTATAAACACACTCATTATCTTGCAGCAACAAATTATTAGCACATGTGCTTGAATTATCAACCAGGATTACGGTATGGATATATACTTGATTACTTTAACTCGCAAATAGCACTCACACAAATTCTACCATGTGAATCTCGCTGGGAGCAATCAGAGTTAATTCAGATCAAGGCTACAACAATGAGTTTCTTCTACTCTAATTATCAATACACTCTAATCACTACAGAGCTTAGAGACAGCTCTTTCATAGAAGCAGAAGAGCAAGATGAAGCCACAAAATGTCTACGATAATATCTACGTCCATCGATTAGCATCCATGGAAAGACTTAGTCTAATCCCTGTACCAATTCCAAACATAACTTTCCTCCTATCATGACCAGATTAACCGTTGCCACTGGAGCCTATAATTATTACTTCACATGCTTTAGAGCCTGCTTCACTTCTAAGGCTAACTGCTAGCCTGTCCCTACTCCCATTGAGTCTGCAGATGCTAACTTTTTAATCTACATACATCGTCTCCTAGTCCTAATTGCCTCTCTTTGGGATTCAGAGAGTACATGTGGTCACAGCTGGCCCTCCACAGCCTCTCCATCGTGCTGGACTCATCCTGGTGCAGGACACTGCACTTCAGAACAGATCCAAACTTTTCCTAGGAAGGAGTGGAAGGAAGAGTACAATATTGGGGGGGGGGGGGGGGGGAGATAAGGGCAAGGAGGAGGAAGGGGAAGAGGGAAAATACGAGGAGGAAGAGGAGAAGAGAAAAAGGTTGAAGAGAACAGGAGAACGAGAAGTAAAAGCTGGGTGAAGTAAAAAGAAAAATGCATGAAAATGAAATGATGAGCAGTAGTGAAGATGACAACACGAGGATGAAGCTAAAACTTAGTCCACAAAGAAAAGGAGTGAAGAGATGATGAAAAAGTAGAAGATATATGGTAGAGAAGGTGAAAGGAAAGAGGGAGTAGGAAGGGAGGAGTAGGAAGGGAGGAGGAGAAAGGGAGAGGAGGAAGGGAGGAGGAGAAAGAGAGAGGGAGGAAGAGAGAGGGAGGAAGAGAGAGGGAGGAGAAGGGGTAGAGGGAGAGGAATGGAAGGAGAAGGGACTAATGAGGGAGAAGGGACTGAGGAGGGAGGAAGGGAAGGAAAGAGTAGGAATAGAGAGGAGGGAAGAGAGGAAGGAAGGAAGAGTGAGGAGGGAGGGAGGATGAGGGAGGAGGAGAGGGTGAGTATTAAAAAAAAAGTGCTGTCAAACTTCTGCAAATTACAATAATTAATCAAACCTTATCAATGCTTGGGATAATTTTTGTGTCACCAAAGCTCTTGTAATTCCCCAGGTTACTGAAGATTGCACAAGCATAGAGCAAAAAACCCTACAAGGGTGGAAATGTTCCAGCAGCACACAAATCAATCACACAGTAAAATAATACAGGAAGTAAGATACCTTAAATTCATCATCATTTACAACACCTTTAGCAGCCTCTCTGAGAGAAGACACGGTTTGCTTGGAAAACAGCTCCCTCAGAAGCACAAATATGGGCACAGATTCTGGGGAGGTCTGAAGTAGACAAATGTAACCTCCCTCCCAGCATGCCCTGGACAGATAGTGACAATACAGCTTCTCCTCGTTGGTCAAACATAGGAAGGACTTGGACGCGTCCAGGCAGCAGATAGGAGTATCCAGGGGAACAGTAAAGAGAGAAATATCTTTTGCCATTTCTATTTCTTCTGAACTCAAATTTGCGGGTCTGGCAATCTCGTAGGCCAGACTCGTTTGGAAAGGAATGTAAGTTGAACTTTGCCCGGTTTTTTTTCGCGACACAACAATCTGATTAGTCAGGGTTAGTACATCGCGTTCGACAGTCAGATATTTTAACGATAAAAAATAAGGTAAGAAATGGCGAACACTTCATTTTTGTAGGAAGCTGTAGTTGAAAGAGTTGTAATAGAGGTTGGGAAGAAATTAGGCTGTGCTAAACGCAGTTACAAGCTACAAAGAGCTTTCAGAGAAGACAACTAGTCCAGCAGCTGCTATGCTTAATTGGATGTTTGGGTGTCTACAGCTAGTTTTTTTGTTTTTTTTTGTTTTTTGTGGATTGGCCTTGTCAAGACCACCAATTAGAAAAATATTTTTACTGGACTTCTGTCAGCATTGAGAAAATTAGCATAAAGAAAAATGGTCAAAATGGCCCCAAAGTGACTGCTTTGACATAACCAATGGTTATTTTAAAGCAGTTTAAAAGCAGCTACGGATCATGTTTCTTTGTTAGCTTTTCAAGTGTTTTTGGCGCGTTTTTGTTCGAAATCGACAAAACGCACGTATTTGGCCAAAAAGTGCGATCTCAGGAAAAAAAGACTAATTGACCTTTTTCTCTGGGCGGGAAACGGGTGTAATGTTTCCGAAACCATGACCTACAAATGAGCCACAAATCCCAGTAAAAGATTTTTAGGTCTCGAGTTCAACTCTGAGCATTTATATCCAAGAGTCAACAAATGAAATATGAAAGAACCCATTTAGCTAATTTGCTGCCGATAATGGTCAAGTAGAAGGGCATGCATGCATCTGTGTCATCTGCAAGAACAGTGACATATTTCTGCTCTTATAACTGCAACTTTTATGGCCAGATGCACAGAGATATTGTCAACTTCTTCATGAGTAATCAAGAACACGCCTCAGTATGACCACGCCACCACAACTTCATTTCACAGGTCGTTTCTTTTGCCACAAACTTGTTTACTCTCTTCTGGTGTAAATCTGCATTACTTAGAAGGTCTTGCATGTGATATATGGTATCTATCAATTGCTTCTTGTTTTGAGTGATTCGAAGGATAAGTTTCTGAGAGGTGTGTCATCTGCAAGAACAGTGACATATTTCTGCTCTTATAACTGCAACTTTTATGGCCAGATGCACAGAGATATTGTCAACTTCTTCATGAGTAATCAAGAACACGCCTCAGTATGACCACGCCACCACAACTTCATTTCACAGGTCGTTTCTTTTGCCACAAACTTGTTTACTCTCTTCTGGTGTAAATCTGCATTACTTAGAAGGTCTTGCATGTGATATATGGTATCTATCAATTGCTTCTTGTTTTGAGTGATTCGAAGGATAAGTTTCTGAGAGGGTAGGGGTACTACGGGATTCAGTCACAACATTTCAACTGTTGTTTCCCATTGCCCAGTTATCACAAGCTTGTTTGCCCTCTTCTGGTAGAAATCTGCATCACTTTGTTCTGCCATTCTGGAGATCCTAGTACAACACTTTTTAAATTTATTACTATTATTTTTGAATATAAAATATCATATACCCACTCTACGATAAAAAAATATAAAACAATTAAAAAAGAAAAAAGTGATATAGCTGTAGCTAGAGCAATTAGATAGCATTAAGTAAAAGGATGTGAGGATAGCAAATGTTTAAAACTTAACTTAGTAAGAGAACTAGCAATACTATTAGGAAGACTTCCTCAAATATACCACATTGACAGAAAATGACAATTGGTGTGAAAATGTTCAAACAAAGAAGTTACTAAAAGAAGGGAGTGGTTAGTTCAAGGATTGGGGTGAAGGTGGGGTGTGAAATGGGAGGATGGAATGATGGAAGAGTCAGGAGAATTCAACAGCAGAGCATCAACTTCTGTCTCTTCCTTTAAGAGAGAAGAGAAGACCAGTTCAGTGCGGTGTAGAGTTTATTCTCACTACCAGACCAGTTCTTAGTGCACACCCTGGCTGCAAAGTGATGAACTGCTTCCATTTTTTCTCTCGAGAGCATGGTAGAAGAAGGGTCCTAGATTGTACAACAGTGTTCCAAGATAGGTAAAACTATAGCCATGTAGAAGAGTGATTTAACTCTACAGTCTGCATGGCCAAAAAATCTGTATAGAAACCCAATGTGCTTTTTATACAATAGTTTCAGTATGCTTACTCCATTTTAGATCATTAGTAATGGTAATTCCAAGAAAACGTGCGGATGACACTACTGGGATTACGCTGCTCGAGATGGAGATGGACACATTGGGTGAAGATCTTCTACAGGAAAGAAACATAAGGTTTGTCTTGTAAATAAAAGGATTAAAGCAGCTGAGACAATCCAAAGAGGACAACATGAAAACATTAGCATGGCGAGCATGTCACTCATGTTAATAAGGAACAATATCATCAGTTAGGTCATCAAAAATCAGCTGCTGTAGAAGAACCATTCTCCATCATCGGTGACATAAATAAGAGCTTTCAGAGTGGAATTAGCTGGGCGGAAACCAAATTGATGTGGTCAAAGAATATTGTTAGATAGAACATAATCCATAATACTATTGTGAACAATTTTTTCCAAAATTTAGAAGGCAGGATAAAAGTGAAATTAGCAAAAGTTTAAGACTGAGCTACTACCCACTTGTGCTTTAAAATGGAGTATATATGTATATATCATATCTGTCAAACACCAAATATATATTCATTGACATTCTTCTCCTCAGTAAAAGCAGTGTTGTAAGTAGATAAATTTGGGAAGCTCAGATTGTCATGCTCTTTTGAAGGTGGAGTAGCTATGTCTGCATTATCAGCATAGAGTTTCACAGACTTTTTAATCTCCTTTGGATGAAGATATTTTTGTTGGCATTTTTTGTCTAAGTGGGTGTGGTAAAAACGTAACTGAAGACATCATCTGAAACATCAGATTTTGCTGACCAAGAAAATCTGTCATTGTTTATAGCAGAAGCTAGACATGGAAATAGGTGGATCAATATACAGAGGGTTAATTATTTGGTGGCTATGGTAGTTTCTCAATGCTGAAAATTTCTCAATGCTGACCGAGGTTCAGTAAAATTATTTTCAAACAGGTGATTTAGGCAAACAAAATCCACTACTAAAACAAAACTATGCGAACCAAAAAAAATTTATGACCAAAAAATAGGTTTGGCTGCTGGACTAGTCCGACATTTTGACTATGCTGGTCGCAGATGATTTAATCATGATAATGTTGAGCCCGTTAGACCACCACATAGCATGAACTAACACACACTAATGACAATCTAAAGAACTGTATACTAATATTTTTTAAATGTTCAATGGGTAAGAAGAGAGGAGACAAGAGGGGAACAGAAATCCATCTATAACCTCATCATACCATAACTCCTTCCTTCTCTACCACCACTTCCCCAACCAATACCCAATACACTCACCCACCTTCTCCACACTCTTTTGCTTACTCCCTCCACACCTTTCCCAACAGCAAGGCATTTTCTTCATTACCCACTTTCCCAAATTCGTCAACTCCCATAATTATGCACATCTCATCCACCAGGCATGTTGATCCCTCTCAAATTCTCCACAAACCACCAAGAAATGGACCACATCCTCCTCCACTACAACACATTACACACCTCTCATATCTATCATTCTACATCACATCTTGTCTACAACCCAGCTGAACCAATTGAACCAGTCCTCAGTCTAAAGCAACCTCACACCTTCCTGATCTTGTAATGGCATACAGTCGTGTGACAGTTAAATAGCTACTACACAATGACATTGTCGACCCTTTTCTTGGTCTTGTTCCCAGACTTTACCGAATTACTATGCCACTGAGCAATGGTTATCTGGGATACGAGAGACTACCTATTTCCTAGTTGTAGTTGCCCCCTTAGCCAACCAATGTTGAGTGGTCATCTACCTGGACACAGAAAATAAATTAGACTTTTTTGTGTGTGTATTGTATTGCCAGCATGAGTCATAATATTATAGAAAGCTATTCTAATAATGAATGCAAGACATTGAGTGATGAGCGAAGGTGGGTGTGTGAGAGAGAGAAAGAGGGCGAGAGAGACAATTTTTTTTTAGCCTGACGATTATTTTAGCTGGATTCTTGACAAATTCTGAAATGGAAATTGTAAGTGGAATTAAGGAGTTTTGGTTCCTTCCCTTGAAGAATGGAAGCACATCACACTATGAGTTAGGTCATCATGTAGTAATTTTTGCAAAAATGAACTCAAAAGTACGAAGCTGACTTCAAGTAAATTCATTGTGCTCTTCTAATGGAAGAAGATTTTTGACCAAGGAAGCATGGGAACAGGAAGCCATTGGTTTTGGTTCACGTGCTGATGTCACCACTGAAGGTGTGAAGTTACTGGAGACATTGCAGACGAGTCTTCCTCAGACGCCAATTCATAATTCCATCATAACAACAACAAAACAACTAGCAGAAACATTTGCTTTCTTCTTTAAGAAAGAATCCACTTCAGAGTGAGTCATCAGGATGATGGTTGGTTCCTATATATATATATACTCTAATATCAAAATTCAAAAACATGAATAGAGTTTGGCAGATCTTCAATAGAGATTGTGTGTTTGCCTCAAACAGGTCATAGTAACGGTTGCTGTCCGTTTATACTAACAGTTGCTGTCTGTCATATGAGAGACCTACACAGTTGATCTGATTTATAATTTCTGATGATTATGCTTTGTCTCGGGTATTCTAAATCCCATTACCTTATACTATCTAGTGACTGCTTGTATCTCAGGTAGTCTAAATCTCGTTTCTTTGCACTATCTAGTGATTGCTTGTATCTCAGGTAGACTAAATCCTGTTACTTTGCACTATCTAAAGTGACTGCTTGTATCTCAGGTAGTCTAAATCCTGTTACTTTGCACTATCTAAGTGACTGCTTGTATCTCAGGTAGTCTAAAGCTCGTTACTTTGCATTATCTGAAGTGACTGCTTGTATCTCAGGTAGTCTAAATCCTGTTACTTTGCACTATCTAAAGTGACAGCACTAGAGTGTAGACCCAGTGGTTTTCTGTTTCAAATATATCTTTTTCTGTTTCCTGAAAATACATATTTCTGTTTCATAGACCATTTTTAAGGCTTTTTCTATTTTTAATTTAGATTTTTGTAGGAGATGGTTAATTGGACTTTAGAACCCTCAAAGCAAAGAACAAATTTCTGAGAACAAGTGCTCATTTTACCAGGACATTTACCTTTGGGTGGGGGGGGGGGATATTTTGTCTGGTTAACGTAATAAATAAGCTGTCTACATATCCAAGGTTAGTCTGCTCTCATACTATAACACACCAAAAGATCGCTCCAGATTTTCACCATGACACGGAGCAGAGTTCGTGGGCTGATAGCATACAGTCCACATGAGCTCGCACGCACAAGCACACATACAAAGTCCATTTCAAAGTCAAATTTCCGTGAATTCCGTGCGTTTGAAACCGCGAACTACTGGATCTAATAGTGGCCTGTGACTTCTTATAGTGGAAGGGGGGCTGAACCAAGAATATGGTGACGTTGTTATTCTTAGCAGATTTTGAATCTTTAAGGGGTCCAGATTGATAATCCACTGGGTGCCAACCTGACAACCTTGAGGAATTTGAGAAATTCAAGATGGCCGCCAAAATGGCTGCTATTCAATTATATTGAGCTGTAAATACAAGATAAATATTTAAGTTGGCAATTAAATAAATGGTTTGCATGCCAAAGAAGCAAGTTTACATGTTTTTATCATAACTGATGTTCTTGCACATGCATAGAAATTCAAGATGGCCACCAGATGTAAGTATAATTACCATCAACTATCAACTACACAATGATGAAACATTTTGTGCTCCATGTTTGGGCTATTTTGATGAAACAATATCAGTTATTATTCATGCCTAAAAAAACTAAATGTGCATTTGTCAGCATCGTCATGTCCACAATACACAGATATTAACATTTAGTACTTTATATCTGAATGAAACTATATATTCTCTAGTCATGTGTTTGGATTGGATAAAAATCTTTAATAATTGTTATGGCACACTTGTGATTGTAAATCAATATGGCTGTGACTAATATTAGCTATATTACATTAGTTGTCCATTAAAATATTAGTTGTAAATAATAGAGCATTGCTGTTTATAGTATAACTAATCATCATCCTCATCTCCATCGTCTTCATCATCACTATGCTCCTCATCATCCTTAGCATCATTTGCCATATTGTTCTTTGTCAGTTGATTACAGCAACTGTCAGACCCACCACATTTGCAAAATTGGGAGCAAGGAAGCTGACCAGATACACATCCACATCTGAGAGACGAGTAAGGCTGATCACTGCTGCATATGCACTGGGTCATTTTGAGTAATTCTGCTGGTGCAAGAGGAACATCCTGTGGTAGAGGAACTGCACAGAGGGACTTAGCAAGATCATCTTTGACCCACCCAAATTTTAATAGGTCAAGGTTTGGAGGCTCCTCGTCCAAAGCAGTTTTCCATATGCATGCCTGAAAGTGAGCCCTCTTTATGTTTTCCTTGAACACCTCCAGAGTCGGTGGTATAGTTTTCCATAATGCATGCCTGAAAGTGAGCCCTCTTTATGTTTTCCTTGAACACCTCCTGAGTTGGTGGTATAGTTTTTCCATAATGCATGCCTGAAAGTGAGCCCTCGTTATGTTTTCCTTGAACACCTCCAGAGTTGGTGGTATAGTTTTCCATAATGTATGCCTGAAAGTGAGCCCTCTTTATGTTTTTCTTGAACGCCTCCAGAGTTGGTGGTATAGCTTTCAGTTTGGGCAGCAGGCATGCACCTTTTCGTTCAGTTTTGGAAACCCATACTTTGTAGTGTACATCTGTCATGGTTTCACGAGCTTCACATTTCTGATCATAGCATGCTGCAATGAATGCTGTTGACTCACAGAGGACATCTTCTAGGTTGGCTGAGGGGTTTTCCAGATGGTTCAACCTATTTCTTGCCTCAAGAACCTTCACAACTTTGGTTTTGCCTATACCAAAATAAGAAGCAACAGTGTCACACCCAGACAATGCATGAAAGCAGCTGTGGGGCAATACTTCTGTGTTTGGCAACAGTAAAACCAATGTTAGCTGATGAGCGTCCTTGACTTGTGGGTTCCATGAGAAGTGTTGATGTCAACTTTTTCCCGGCATAGTAATGGACACAGCACAAAAAACATCTGTATCATCACTGATAACTTTGATACTGCAACATCCAAGGCTTGCCAGATATACTACTTGGTGAGGAATGATAAATCTGCCTCTTCGTGGATGGTCTTCAAGTCAGGTCTCAGGATTTACAATCCATTGCATACCTCTGTAGGTATTGGTATCTTCCCAGTAACTACAAGACTGTTGGGAAGATTCAATAGCTCTACTGTAGACACAAGTTCATCACAAATCATATCGATAAGTTTTTTTTTGTTTTTTTGTGGCAGTTAGAGCAACTTGTAGAGGAGGCAGAGGAGAGCTGAGATACAGCTGATGCTCTCTAGAAACCTGTGCTTTACAAGAGCATCTATTTCCACTTTTAATACTGTATTCACAGTAGCGGTCAAATATTACGTGCACTCTAGTGCCACCTTTCAGTTTCCCTTTTGACATATTTCACAAAAAATGTGACAAGGTCTTGCACACTTCTCTTGCTTGGCCAATTAAACGCACATGATGGCACATCCATCTATGACAATGCATCAGGTTGTCCTGTAGCACGAGCTGATTGTTCAACTTGAAGTTTGTTCTTTAGTATGACTTGGACTTGGCAATACGCAGATCTCTAGTTTTTTCCTCAAACATTAAGGTAGGCTGGTGCTAGAATCTGTTCCACCTTAATGTCTCGAGAGTTCATGAGTCCCAGGGCCCTAGCAAATATCAGTCCTGTCCTTGTTTTCTTCTTGCACTCTTTCATTGTGCGAACTCTCTTTTTGAAGGGTTGGTGGAATCCCTCTGGCCAGCTAGCTTCATACTCTTTCCATCTGTGTTTTTCCCAGGTCAAGAGCATCATGTACATTTACCTCATCTTGGCATATATGTCCAGAAATAGTTCATCATTTGAGCAACAGATACCAAGATCATGAAATTGTTGCACAAGGCTTTTCTTGCCAAGGGTAACACCAAGTCCAATTTGAAGTGGTGTTGGCTGATGTGACTGCATTTGTGATGATATTCCCAATAACTATTGATGGCAGTTTGAACCAGGGATTGTCTGACAGGTTTTCTAACAGAGAGATAAGGGTTGCACTAACAGAATTAATCCCTGTCTGCTTGTCTACCCGGATGGTGTACTTGTTTTTATCATGCACAAGATTTTTACACTCTCTGTGAATTGCTTTACTGATATTCTGGATCATTCCATTGTCATTGTCATCAACAAGTTTGAACACATTTGGAACTGTATCATGAAACACCAAAAGACAGGAAAGTCCTGGAGAGAGAAAACAACCAATTTGTCATCAAAATGCTCCTGCAGTTTTGCAAAGACAGCTTTGCGCATCTTTTTCCACCATGCAATAAATAGTTTTCATGCACCTCGCCAGATGTCCAAATATTTGACTTGTTGCTAATGATGTCTTCCACAAGCTTATCAAATACCAAATCAGTATCACTTGTGGAGGCATATGTATTGGCTTCTTTTATTTTGAGAACATGAAGTTCTTCCAACAGCTGTCACGGTAACGTGCCTCTGCTGTATGTAGATCACTGATTGCACCTTGTAGTCTTACTTCAACTTGGTTTGCCCATGCATCTTTCCGTCTACCACAGACTTCAGGGATTGAGTCTTTGAATGACAATCCAGTGCCATGGCTTGCTGTTTTACAAAGATATGCAGCTCGTCACCTGGATGGGTTGCGTGGGTCAGATTTGAGACTACATATTTCTCCACAGAATATGCAGTGCAATTTAAAAACAAACGAAGATAACTCTAAATGGCATAATTTCTTCAGAGGTGAAGGTTCTCTTTTTAACCTTCATTTTACTCCAACCACCTGGCGTTGTACGACTCCAACCACCTGGCGTTGTATGACTCCAACCACCTGGCGTTGTATGACTCCAACCACCTGGCGTTGTATGACTCCAACCACCTGGCGTTGTACGACTCCAACCACCTGGCGTTGTATGACTCCAACCACCTGGCGTTGTATGACTCCAACCACCTGGCGTTGTATGACTCCAACCACCTGGCGTTGTATGACTCCAACCACCTGGCGTTGTACGACTCCAACCACCTGGCATTGTATGACTCCAACCACCTGGCGTTGTATGACTCCAACCACCTGGCGTTGTATGTGGGTTCTTGATGTGTATGAGGAAACACAGCTTTTGTGGCACTTGATGGTAAAAGTTAAATCTTCATCCAAATGGACTTGGAGTTCCTCATGAAGGTGGTCACCTCACTGGTGACTGGCAGCGATGATGCTTCTGATCCTTGTTGCCCAGATGTAATCAGGTTTTCTGATTGATTACCACACTATAAAAAAAACAACTCTGATGTCATCTTCTGCTTCTTTCTGGAAAGAATAAGATGATAAATACAAGATTACTTCTTTGATCAAACTATTCTACAATGGCATGGCAGCATCCAATCACCATGATATTAAAAGAACTTCTCACCAATCTATGTGTGCTTGGGTAGAGCAATGAAGGTCCAATAGAGTTGTGAAGATAAGAAGACCCCCCCCCCCCCCCCAAAAAAAAGACAGGAACAGACTTAGAATAGCTCAACTTACTCAACTCTGACTAACTTACAACAATCACAGTCTTATACTAACATAAAACGTTCCTGCAGAAACCTGCACTAGCCACAAACACACATCAAAGGAATCAGGTCTCGCAGCACACAAGTTTTTGCAGGCCTGAGCATGCCTAACCACAAACCATGTGCTGCTAATAATTTGATAAAGCAAAGGGATATGTATGCTCCACTGTCCAATAGCTTGGTATAGATGGCTGGTTGCATAGCTCACCTGATCCTGCATGTTGTTAGTTGCCTTGCTTTCCTGATCCTACATATTGTTAGTTGCTTAGCTCATCTGATCATCCTTCATGTGGTCAGTTACCTAGCTCACCTGATCCTACATATTGTTAGTTGCTTAGCTCATCTGATCCTCCTTCATGTGGTTAGTTACCTAGCTCACCTGATCCTACATATTGTTAGTTGCTTAGCTCATCTGATCCTCCTTCATGTGGTCAGTTACCTAGCTCACCTGATCCTACATTCACATCTTTGGCCTGAAAACGATAAAATTCTGATTAAAAAAAAAAATCATGTTGATATGTCGATTTACAGGTGAGTGTCAGCCATCTTGACGGCCATCTTGAATTTCTCAAATTCCTCAATGGTGACAGAGTGGCACCCAGTGGATTATCAATCTGGACCCTTCAAAGACTGAAAATCCACTGAAAACAATTATGCATCACAAAATTCCAGGTCCTACGAATAGGTGTTTGGCAATCGGACTACTAGAAGGGGAATATCAGAAGTATGAAGGGAGTGTGATATGATTTAGGTCCCAGCATGGCGTCTTAGTGAAGTTAAATGCCTCTCTATGTAACCAGAAATACAAGAGTTGGATCAATGAATAGCAGAGGTTGACACAATGCCTTGAGAGCTATTGCACGGTTGTAGTATATTGTAAGTGCTGTAAATCGGTAATAATCTAACAGCCTCAAGACACAGCATGAACAATCTAATATATAGTACATATGTAAAGGTGTATCCTATTGCTTTTGAGATGGGCCACTATGGAGCGTGCTAGATTTAGTGGAGTACCGCTATCTTTGGTGTAGAGATACAACAAACAAACCAGTGTTTGATTATTAAAAGCTGGTATGGGTGGTCTTTGCTCATAACTTCTAGATGCAGATTGCAGTCTGTGTCTGCAATCTAACAACATGAACAAGTTTGGTCCACCTTAAAGCTTATCATCAATAGTGGAATGGAGCTTTTCATCCCAAAAGTCAGATTGCGTGTCTATCAAAGTCCGCAATGGTTCACACCTGAGATACTCAAAATGCCCTCCGGGAAGGGGGGGGGGGGGTGGAACTATACCTGAAACCTCCGAAATTTGAACACATATTTGAAGCTGTCATAACTTTCCCCCCTTTCTTTTGTACAGATACTTTTGATACCAACTTGTTGCTTATTGTGTGTACTTTAAAATGATATGTGAAATGTCTCTATAGGCACCTTTTCTTAGAATATACATCCAAACACGCCATTGCACTTCCTAATCTGTGGCAAGGATTATTCCAAGGCGCCGTAAGCTACCGCCCCCAAATTGGTATTGTGGCTTCCTACAAGCCTAAGCTGTGATATAACGGAGAGAAATTATTTTTAACGTGAAGCATTCCTGAGTTACGGGGATTAGAAGAGGTGACATCACAGATATTGCGTAGTTTTTGCGTGGCTGGAAATATAGTGTCTCATACCTAATCAACATTTTTACGCGTAGTAAATATGGCACCGTCATATCACAACTTGGGTGTTAGGAACCCACAATTTTTTTTGGGTCTGTAGCTCACGGCACCTTGGAATAATCTTTGCCACAGATTAGGAAGTGTAAAATTTTTAATGACCCTTGCGCGTTTGGATTATCTTCTAAGAAAAGGTACCTATAGAGATATTTCACATTTCATCTTAAAGCACACACAATAAGCAACAAATTGGTATCAAAAGTATCTGCACAAAAGGTAGGGGGGGGGGGGGGGGGGGGGGGGAAGTTATGACAGCTACAAATATGTGTTCAAATTTCGGAGGTTTCAGGTATAGTCCCCCACCTTCCCCCCCTGACTCAAAGGAAGAAATATAGCTATAATACTTCCACAAGCAGACTGCAGAAGATTCAATCACTTGAAACTCAGCTTGAAGGTGAAATAATAGCTAGTTAAACAGCTTTTGAAATGCAACTGATTGATAAGATTTCTCATTCAAATCCCTCAAGATTGTACTAGTACATAGCTTAATAGTATAGTTGAAAAAGTTCTTTTGCCACCTACATTGTATCAGAGTAACTCCCAAGCTTCTTCAGAGTATAATAAAGTAAAATTACTTAATGAGGACTTCCTCTCTATATAAAAAAATCATGCCCCTCGAATAGTTTGCATGTTTCGTCAATCAACAATTCATCTCCAAATTATCCTATCACAGAAATAACTGAGGCTGATGTTTACGAGAGTTTGATTTCGCTTGACCCCTGTAAAGCAATGGGCATAGATGGTATTGGACTCAAAATCCCAAATGCAATGCTCTAGGTTTAGTGGCACAGTCACCATATCTCTCCAATCTACAAATCTGGGGATAGATATGTTGTCTCCAAATAGAGACCAATATCTTTGCTGTGCTCTAAATCTAAAGTACTTGAATGCATCATCCAACAACAAAATCAATCTCAAGGCATAAATTTGGCTTTCTGAAGAATCACTCCTCACTTCAACAAATACCGATTTTCCTAAATAATATTTACAACTCTACTAATGCAAAGTCACAAACTGACATTGTCTATTTGGACTTTAAGAAAGCCATTGACAGTATATCGCATGGCAAACTTTTATGCAAGCTATGGGATTCTGGTATTCAAGGTCATCTATGGAAATGGTTTGAGGCCTATCTTCATCTAGATCACAATGTGTCACCATCAATACCATAGGTCAGAATTCTTACCAGTTTTATTGCAAGTTCCTCAGGGAAGTATTTTTTTTGGCCCTACACTGTTTATTATTTCATTGATCTTCCTGATGTAGTGGCTTTCCCCCAACATTTTGCTATTTGCTAATGACACAAAGTGCAAGTCGATCACTTCTCACTTTGATATCACAATCGCCAGGATGACTTGACCACTAGCTAACTGGTCCAAGACATGAGATTTTACATTCTATAATTCCAAATGTATACTACTGGAACTGCACTCTCACATGAGTAAAGTCTCTCCTATACACAGCTATAAAATTAACAACATAGAAATATCTGAGAAATCTGAGCACAGAGATCTAAGTATAATTATTTCAGGAAGTCTTACCTGGGCAAGTCATTACAATAAAATTATTGCAAAAGCATACCAAATCTTAAGACTCCTTTGCAGAACTTTTAGCAAGTCAAACTCTGTCAAGACTAAACAAAACCACTATCTACCTCTGGTAAGATCACATCTACTGTACTGGTCTCAAGTATGAAAGCCACTTCTTCTTAGTGACACCATGATGTTGGGAAAAGTCCAAAGAAGAGCCACAAAGTTTATTCTCTGTGATTATAAATCTCATGAGTGTAAACACAGAGACTTCAGCTACTTCCTCTCATGATAGTCCTTAACGACATCATGTTCCTTATCAGGCAGGCTAAATTCCCATCTAGCTACTTGAACATGCTTGAACATATATTTTCCAATCACAACAGATCCTCATCTCATATAAAACCAACCCATTCTCCATCTAGCAACTTAACCAACAATTATTACTTCAATAGGTAACCACAACTATGGAATGCACTTCCACTAATCGTTTTGGTTCTAATGCTCCATGCATTTTTCACTATCATTGTCCATACTCTAAATATTTGTTGGTTCCCCTCACACCTAACTTTGATCTTTCCACGGCTGTTAGCTCTTGTTAGCAGACCTTCTGTGTTATATTCTCATTTTTCTTTAATTTCACTTCAACCAGTCATATGTACACTGTAAAGCAATAATAATAAACAATAATAGAAGCTTATGGTAGAAAAGGTAGACGTATAAGGTAGAAGTTGCCAATAGCTCTATCGGGACGCATACTGGTTAAACATCCCATTAGGTTAATATTAGCGCTATGAGGATGCACTGGATCAATATACCAGTGGGTTGAAGGTTGATACTAGCTCCATGGACACACACACACACACAGGATCAATATCATACTAGGTTGAAAAGGACTAGGTTGAAGGTCGACGCTAGCTTTATGGCAACACAAACAGGATCAACATCACTCTAGTTTGACACTACCTCAATGGAGACACACCGAATCAACATCTCACTGGGTTGAGGTAAGTAGAAGTTGACAGTAGCTCTATGGGGACACTGGATCAACATTACATGGGTTAAAGTTGATAAAAGCTCTATGGGGACACCATTGGATCAGCATCTTTTTGGGTTGGAAGAGGTTCATAAAAATTCTATCTATATCAACATCACACTGGTTTTCATGACCCAGGTTGGAGAAGATCTCTATGGGTAAGCATAGTGAATCAACATCACACTGCTCACAGGCAGATTGAGGTATCGTTCTACGAGGATATATACTGGATTTTTTTTATAAACAGATTCATGTTTCCTGGTGTAGAACATAGATATGTTAACAATTTAAGAATGTTCCACCACTGGGTTGAAGCATCCAGAAGCATAGAAGGATCCATGTTCAGCATAGGCGGTAATGCACCAGTCATGGCACCCAGGTTTGCTCTGGAGGATGGAAGGTGCTGTTAGGAGTCTCTATGTTATACCATATACAGATTCCATTGGGATGAATGAACAAGAACTTGCCGATCTTTGCAGCTTTTATGAACGTGGGAATGTCACAATTGCTTCTGATCCCTTCCCTCGTGTGGCCTCCACGCTGGACAAAATAAGAACCCTCTACACTTATATTGGAAAGAAAGTACCCAGGAATAACAAAGGACGGCGGACCCTAACCAGAATTCATGTGCATACTCTTTGCCTATCAGGCCATCTACATAAAGAAGCATTCCTACTGGCAAAATACCAACAATGCTGTTGCTAAGGCATCTCTTACAGCGTACCGGCATGTTTGTGCCTCAAAGACAGTAAACCTGGATCAGTCAAGGTGATCATGGATGATTATTCACTGTCAGCTTGAAACCAGAGAGTCATCGAATGCCGTAGGTGGACTTGGCTCCTGTGTCATGCTGGGGTGAGGAGAGTGGGAGGATATGTGTGGTTCCCAACCTTTTCTGCACCATGGTCCACAAAACTGCAGGCGGAGGAGACAATGTATCTGCCACAGGACTGGTTTTACAAATTTAGTATATATGCCAAACCAACAGATTTAAAAGGGTCATTTCAGTCAAGCTCTCTAAATATAATAGTACTGGTATTCGCTCAATTCATATTGTAATAAACTGATCAAAATTTTGTTATTTTTGGGGAGTTTGTATAAATAATATTAAATAATAATAATATAATTTCTTATGGAAGAGAGAATCATCCATTAGTACACAATGACATTGACTATACCATATATGATGTATTATTAGTAATAATTCTGTTTTGACATTCAGAATGATAAGGAACCGGAAGTGTTTTCTCTGCTGATGTTGAGGCTGTCTATATCAGTTTCTTCCATTCCAGTCGGAATTAATATTTTTAATGGGTGCACACGATCTGTCAAGGATGTAATTGTGTCATCTCTTTCATCATCCCTTTCTTGCACCATTATAATATTTGGTGGGCCTACTTCTTCAGGCTTGGCCTCTAGAAGGGGAAGTCCATGTACCACATGAGGATTCAGTTCCTCTTCATCCAACTCAGATATCACATAAGAGGACTGCTTGTCTTCATCTTCATCTACCGGTTGTGTCACATAAGATGTTTGTTTATCTTCATCCACCTGAGATGTCACATTAGGTGCATTAGATATTTCATGATGCATCTGCGATATTTCATCTTGGCAATCTGGCGGGAATGGGGAAGCATGAGGAAGTGACAGAAGTGAAGAAGCTTGGAGTGATCTGGAAGGAATTTTGAGGCCCTGTCTTTTCTTCAAACCATCTGAGATGCTGATAATGTCAATCCCTTCTCTTAATTCATTGACCGGATCTCCAATGACAGTAGAAGTATCCTCAACATTATGCTGAATCCTATTATAATAGTTGTGGATAATTACAGGAACTGCACCTTCAGAGGTAGATTTCACAGAGATGTCAGTTGGTAAAGGGTTTATATCTTGGACACATGAAAGCAGTTTATTCACTTCACCGGGAGAAGCACGTCCACTTGGAGCATGCCATCCATCAAGAGGAAATTTCTTGTGATAAGGCAGAGAGCTCTTTGGTTTTCTTATCACAAGGTTCAGATGCTCAGGTGGACTAGAATTCACTGTCACATGGTGATTTGCTGATTCAGCATCATTCTGGTCTAGCAGCGAAGGTAGATCAGTGAGAGTGTCATTGCTATGAGATACGGTCACACAAGTAGTGGAAGTAGTATCAGATCCAACAGCAGCATGGAACTGGGATAAGAATTTTTTGAATGGAATTGGATCAGGACCATGCCTCTTTCTCTTCTTCTGGTGCATCTCCCCCACACTAACCTGTGGCAAGTTAAAAAAAAAATAGGTTCATGTCATTAGCATAACCACTCCCAACGCTTGTAGGAACTCCATCATGAGAAGTTGGGCTACTTATAAAATCTAACCTGCAAACAACATGACAGAAACATCCAGCTCAAAAGTAAAGTGGTCCTTGATTAGTTATCTCAAAAAGGACTAGATTTGCCCACACCAGCATGTTGGACTAACCATAAATTTCAAGTCCACAAACAAGTTTCAATACAATCACTATTCTTCATGCCACTGCAACCAACATGATAAACTAAACAAGGGAGGAGCTATTATATACAATCAAGGCATACTGGATTAATAATATTATTATTATTATTTCAACTTCCACAGGGATAAGATATTCCTTGTTGGCTGGGATTTGGCTACACAGCTATTACCTTTAATCTCAGCATATGGGTCTCCTTCAAGCCTGTTCTTCGGAGATAGGGTAATACAGTCAAAGGAAGGAATACAACAAGGTGATTCCTTGGGCCCAACATTGGTTTGCCTCACTACACTCGGTAATAAAGAACCTGTAATCAGAACTTTGCATCTCTTACCTGGACGATATCATGATTTGGAAGGACATAGTACAAGATTTTCGGAGAGAGGAGCTTCTAGTTCAGGATTTAGGCCTTTCTTTGAACCTCAATAAGTGCGAAGTGATATGCTGAGATCATACAACTCAGGATTCCTTAGTAGTGAATATTCCAGGTCATCCACCCTCTTCGGTTCACCCATTGGCATTGATTCAATCCTCGGGAAGAAGATAGACTCACTGCATACTTTATTATGTTCATCTCCTTCCTTCCCTTCTCCTCTACTACATTCATTTGATAGGCTGCAAAGAGGCCTAGTGAGTGAGATAGTGAATGTTGGACCTTAGCGACAGTACATGGACACAGGCATCACTTCCGGTGCATTCGGGTGGTCTTGGGATCAGAAGTACAGTGCAGTTGGCACCTTCCGCCTTCCTGGCATCAGCTGCTGTCTGCTCTGATCTTATCCATCAGATTCTTCTGGAAAGGTTGTCTGGTGTGAAGTGTACTTTTCAGGATGATGCTCTTGATATGTGGAGTCAAAGTCACAAAGCTTTACCCCCTGAAGGAATTGAGTCCTTTCGGCAAATATCTTGGGATACCCCTCTAGTACAGGCTACAGCTGCTAAGTGATGCTCAGCCAGAAGCTTCTTGGACACATTTGCTTGCTGTGGCACGGAAAGAATCTGGTGCCTGGCTCAATGCTGTCCCAGTAATATCACTAGGTTTAAGGATGAATGACAAGGTTCTCAGAATTGCAGTCGGATTGAGGATAGGTGCACTCCTAGTTCAATCCCACATATGTTGCCATTATGGTGAACAGGTTGATGTTATGGTACACATGGCCTGAGTTGCCGTAGAAGCCAGGATCGTTATCCAAGGCACACCTCTCTGAATGCGGTGGTCAAGAGAAGATTGGACTCTGCAAAGATCCGATCTTGACTCAAAACCAATGGACTACTGAGATCTGATGGCAAACAACCAGATGGCATGTTTGGTCCCATGGAAGTGCAGTCAATCATTAGTGTGGGATGTCACATACACCTATGCTCCTTGGCTGGTGTTGATGCTGGCAATGTGGCCACTAAAGCTGAGTACCACAAAAGGACAAAATATCATGAGTTGGACTCTGTGTACCTTTTTGTGCCTCTGGCCATTGAGACCTCAGGAGCTTTCGGCCCTGCGGCTGCAGCCTTATTTTTACTGATCTGGACAAACAGGTCACAGCCAAGTTGACGGAACCCATGGTATACTCCTTTTTGCATCAGCGTGTAGCTACCAAAGTTCAGCGGGGTAATGCGGCAGCTATATTGGGGGCTTTGTCTTAGATTATTTGCATTATTTTAAATCTATTTGTTGGTTGGTTTTTGTAACTATTTACTGTCACTGTTTTGCTTTTGTTATGCTTTGTTGCTTTCTTTTTTAATTATTATTGTTATTGTTATCTATTGATATTTGTAGTGGACTGGACTTCCAATATAGTACATTCCATGGATTATTATTAAAAAAAAAATATATTATTATCCTTTTTTTTTCATTTTGTACTGGTAGTGGTAGTCATATGTATTTTTGTGGGCGAGGAAGGGAGGGAGAAATTAAGTATGGTAAAAATAGCTAAGTTTTCATGTGTAGCTGGAAAGGTAATGCAAAACACGCAATAGTGCTCTGGTTCCCACTGGCTATAGTGCTACACTGGAAAGTAAACTATCACAATGATTTTCTACTGCCAGTTGTAAGGAAACTAACACGTCACTGCCACTTACAAAGGTCTTCACTGCAAGTTCTTTTGTAGTCTCATGTAACTAGACCCTTTACCAATCACTGCTCTCAGAAAGTATGACTATAGTCTCCAGACACACTTCAGAGAGTAGCTATCAGTAAATGGTCTGGCTATGTGAGACTAATTTTGCCGCGGGAGAAGCTTTGAAAAGCCTTGCCAGAGAAGCATTGTCAATGCAGCCTAGCACACCAGGCTGCATTGGTTATGCATTGGTAATGGTCTCACAGACTTTCATCTTTCATTAAGTTGAATCTGCTGCATGCTCTGGCTAACTTGCCAGAGAGACCATGCCATATACTTAGCATGCATGTTTTGTAACATGATATATTTAATGGAATTTTTCTGTCAGAATCTTGGCAGTGTCCTTGTGAAAACCTGCCTATATTTTCCATATTTAATCCTGCAGTCTTTTCCTGCGAAAAATACTAATAGGTATGGCTCGCACGCAAGACTAGGAGAGTGGTGGGGGAGGGAAGGGGAAGAAACTGAGTGACATGCTAGTCTGACTAAAGGACAAGGTAACAAGTATGTTTAAAAGTAATCTACTCAAGGAATGCTGAAGGAATAATATATGGGACTGAAGTGACAAGTGGTTTTGTGCCTACAATGTTACGTGCAGTTCCTAAATCTGCAGTCCACACTAGAAAATTTAATTCAGCATTTTGTAGCAATGACATCTTGCCATCTAGAAGCATTGTGTAGTGGTGAAGGGAACAACTAGTGGTTAGTGCTCAGAGTGTGAGTGACCCCACCAAGCTCATAACTCATACATAACAAGTCAAAGTTTTATCAAAAGTTCTGTAGTCTGGAGAACACTACGGTGTTCCCTCAACACCCTGGTAAAAACACAAAAAAAGGAAAACAAACCTTACGCATGCCGACCACAACCAGTTAGGTAAACCACACCCAGTTAGGTGACCACATACCATTTAAAATCCATGTACAAACATTTTCGGTTTTTGTTTACAGTTGTTGTTGTTTACTTATTAGAATCCTTCCTTCAACATTATGGCAGAGAACTCCATAAGTCAACCAAACAGCAGAGATGAACCACTCTTCTTATTTGTACACTACACAAGTCAGCACACACCATACCTCTTGTTGTTAGAGTCAACCAAGATCAGCTATACACAAGTCAGCACACACCATATCTCTTCTTTTTAGAGTCTGCCAAAGATCAGCTACAGCCTCCTTCAAGGACTTGGCAACAGTTGCACAGGAGAAGTCTAGAACTAACCAAACATAACAAATGTTATTATACACTTAAAAGCCACTTACTTTTCAAGCCTGTCAAGGACCTACTTGACTGTTGGTTCTAGCCTCTATTTCTTAATTAAGCATTGATTGTGACTATTCATCCTCCTGTTCAAAAGTCAGTGTTTCTTCTATTTCTGGCCACTAGACAAATTTGTAGGTGAGATATCCACATAAGATACTCTCCAGGCTGTGCTCAGCAACAGTTCAGCCACCCGCCATCCCTTCTAGCTAGCCCGGTACATACACTGGATGATCCGTACCTATAAGAAATTGATGCCATCTGCACATGGGCATTGATTGTTTGTTAAGCCCCTGCTTAGTGTTAAGACTCCATTTTCTTGTTGACTGATGCTATGTCAGGGTTACAACACACTGACATGGATGTAAATACCTGCCCTTACACCAAACCTGGCACAAACCTTAACAATAATTAACAACTGATAAGGAGGACTGATGGAATGTAGTATAGATGATATATTTGGTGGTTGTGCGATAGCGTATACATTACCTTGAATGGGCATGGCCCATTGGAGGTGAGCCAGCCTATTTAAGGGCAGCTCACTTGTGGGCACAAGTGGGAGGGGGGAGGGGGAGGGGGAGGGGGAGGGGGGAGGGGGAGGGGGAGGGGGGATTCAGTTCGAGATTGTAATAATAGTGGACAAGTGGACATAGTGCATACCTAATAACAAGTTAGACTAACCAATTAATTCCCTAACTACGACATTGAGCTCTAGTCTAGGAAGTTGCTAGGTGGAGGGCTACTCAACACTACCCCCATAACTCCACACCCAACATCTGGTGGCAATGGTCACTTCAAACAATGCTAGCAGTCAGCTCGACTATGGAGGATTACGCTAGTAATCAGATCAACTACGGAAGATTACGATCGGTGGGACATTCCCAGGACTACTCCTAGGGTGGCAGAAGAAGACTGCATCCCGGCAGAAAGAGACACGTCAGACGACAACATCAGGTAAGCATCTTCACTGGTGGCTGTTCCGCGGACAGGAGATCAGACTGTGGAATCTCTGCTGGGCCAGAGGGAAGGAGAACGCTGGTACCATTTGGAGGCTCAACGTCGCGAAGAGCATGATGAAGCAAGGTACACCAGAGAGATGGAGACGAAACTTCGGGAGGAGAAACTCAAGCTAGTGGATTTATGTCATTGGGAAGACACCCAGAGGTTGATCGAATCTATGCAGAAGACAGCCCTGAAGCCCCAGTTCAAGCCAGTCAAACTCAACACCATCAGTGGAGATGACTCCCTAGATGACGAGTTACAATGCTTCGAGCAACATATGCACACATACGAGATTTCAGAGGCTGACTGGATGTTGCACATCCGACCTCAGCTGACAGGGGACGCGCTAGCAGCATTCACAGCCGTACCCTGGGTAGAGTCCAGGAAGTACACAGTTGTAAGAGAAGCCCTGCTGCAGAGGAGAGGGATAATGTCTCAGATATACTTACAGCAGTGGCTAG
>CBDHDV010000037.1:0-8213 GCA_965261175.1 Rubritalea sp.
TTAACAATCATTCATTCAGTAGGGTTCAGAATTATTTTGCCTTTTGCTCTTCATTGCTGGATGTAGATTTGACACTAGTACTGATCACTAGCTAGAATATAACTCATATGAATCAGCCATGCTAATCACAGACAAATGACGTATCAGAATGAACCTACCATGCCCAGTGTGAAGGGTTGGCTTGGTTGATCAAGTCCCAAGAGAATTTATAAGGCTTATCACCAGCCCTTACAATGGTAGTTGTTGCTGCCACCAGGTAAGCAAATAGCACTAGACGTGAATATGGAGAAAATCGGGTGATGGGATGTGGGACTGGCTTTTATAGCCAGCCCACCTTACATCATGGGAAGAAATGATGAGCCATAATTAGCACCTTGTACATAGTCTGAAGAGGATCCTACACAAGTCCAGTAAGCTTACATAAGCCCATATAATATGTTCTGGGACCACAGTGTTAATCATGTGCTTGAGTGACTAATTAACATGCATCCACTCTATTTAATTAATGTTAATATTCCATTAGTAATTACATATATCAATATCTGTTCATGGTCAGGAGGTTGGACCCTGACATCCCCCCTCCCTAGGCCTTGGAGTCTTTGTCTGGTATAGAGTCAACCTCTGGCAAACCTGGCGTGATAGGCCATCTGCATTGCTGTGATTTACTCCAGCCCGGTGCTGTACATCGAAGAAGTAGGCCTGAAGTGCTAGTGCCCATCGTAGTAACCTCCCATTTACTTTCGAGGACGTGTTGAGTGCTCTCAATGCCCTGTGGTCAGTTACTATTCTGAACTTGCGGCCATGTAGGTGGATGGCAAAGGTGTCCACCGCCTTCACCACGGCCAGACATTCGAGTTCTGATACTGTGTAGTTTGACTCCGCTGTCGTCAGCTTCCTGCTGAAGTAGCCTAGTGGTCGTTCTTCCCTGTCTCTCACGGTAGAAAGCACTGCTCCTATACCTTGTCTGGAGGCATCTGTGTGTAAAATGAGGAAATCATCGCCTCTTGGTAACCACAAAATGTTGTTAGAGCAGAATATTGTCGGTACTCAATTGATTGTAGTTTTCCTACATCCCAGTCAATCACTTCAGGGGCCTCTTTCCTGAGGGCATGATTAAGGGGCTGGGCCCTCCCACCAAATTCGGGGACAAACCTCCTGTAATATCCCACTGTCCTCAAGAAGGCCCGCAGGTCATGCTTAGTCCTGGGCAGCCTGAAATCCTTGATTGACTTTACCCTTAACTCCGGGACTATAACTACCCCGCCACCAACCTCATGGCCTAGGTAGGTCAGAGTCCAAGCTCCCCAGACACATTTACTAGGTTTTGCTGTAAACCCACCTTCCTCAGCTGCTCTAGAACTTCTTGTATGTGTATCAAATGCTCACCCCAACTACTTGAGTGTAATAAAATATCATCAATATACGAGTTGGCATGGGGGAGGTTAACTAGGAGTTGGCATGGGGGAGGTTAACTAAGGTGTTATCCATATAGGAGTTGGCATGGGGGAGGTTAACTAAGGTGTTATCCATATAGGAGTTGGCATGGGGAGGTTAACTAAGGTGTTATCCATATAGGAGTTGGCATGGGGGAGGTTAACTAAGGTGCTATCCATATAGGAGTTGGCATGGGGGAGGTTAACTAAGGTGCTATCCATATAGGAGTTGGCATGGGGGAAGTTAACTAAGGTGTTATCCATATAGGAGTTGGCATGGGGGAGGTTAACTAAGGTGTTATCCATATAGGAGTTGGCATGGGGGAGGTTAACTAAGGTGCTATCCATATAGGAGTTGGCATGGGGGAGGTTAACTAAGATGTTATCCATATAGGAGTTGGCATGGGGGAGGTTAACTAAGGTGTTATCCATATAGGAGTTGGCATGGGGGAGGTTAACTAAGGTGTTATCCATATAGGAGTTGGCATGGGGGAGGTTAACTAAGGTGTTATCCATATAGGAGTTGGCATGGGGGAGGTTAACTAAGGTGTTATCCATATAGGAGTTGGCATGGGGGAGGTTAACTAAGGTGTTATCCATATAGGAGTTGGCATGGGGGAGGTTAACTAAGGTGTTATCCATATAGGAGTTGGCATGGGGGAGGTTAACTAAGGTGTTATCCATATAGGAGTTGGCATGGGGGAGGTTAACTAAGGTGTTATCCATATATCGTTGAAATGTTGTGGGTGCATTGCGCAAGCCAAACGGCATTTGCCGGAATGCAAATTTCCCCATGGTGTACAAAACGCTGTTTTATTCCCACTATCTTTGCTCATTGGGACCTGGTAATACCCTTTCTTCATGTCAAGCTTTGTCAGCCATACCGCCTCAGCTACCTCGTCTAACATCTCGTCCACCCGAGAAATCTGGTAAGGATCGGGTTGGGCTACCGAGTTCAATTTCCTGTAATCAATGCAAAGTCTTATCGCACCGTTTGGTTTTCTGATGGGAACCATGGGGGCAGACCATGCACTCTGGGAATGTTCCAAAATCCCTTCTTTTAGCAAATCCATTACCTCTTTCCTAAGCTCTTGCCTCCACCCCGAGCTAGTCTCTATGGTGGACACCTGATGGAATTACTGATTCCCATCCTAATCTCATGTTCAATGCCTCTAACATTCCCTAGCCTTTCAATAATCACATCCTTATATCTCTCTAACACTTCCCTTAATTCTTCTCTGTGTTCCTCACTCAATTTTGATTCTCCCATTTTTATCTTTCCTATCGATTCATCATCTCCTTCAACCTCATCAGCAACCACTACCCTGTACATTCCAAGTTTAGGTGTTTTCCATTCCTTCAATATATTGACATGCACTATCATCTCATGACATCTACGGTCTGGTCCGGATAACTGGTAAGTGGTTGGACTTATGATTTTTATGATTTCATATGTTCCCTCCAACACAGTGTCAAGCTTTCCAGCCATCTCTGGGGTATGAACCAGTATCATCTGTCCTATCTCAAATGTTCTCTCCATAGCTCTTATGTCATATCTTTCCTTCATCTTTTGTTTGTCCTCTTTCTCCCTCTCTTTCATCACTTCATGTACATTCGCCAAATTCTCTCTAAGCTCATTCACCCACTCTATGCCGACACAAAATTCACTTCTCTGCTCAACCATCCCTCTTTCATTACTTCCAATGGCCCTCTTAGGTTTCTTCCATGGATCATTTCAAAGGGACTGAACCCTGTTGCTGCATGAGGGATGGCCCTGTAGGCCAACAGACAATATTTTATCAGCCTATCCCAATCCGTCTTCCTATCATCCATCTTACACAACATCCCTTTTAGACAGGAGTGCCACCGCTCTATAGCCCTGTTTGTCTGCGGGTGGTAAGGGGAAGTTTTCAACCTGTCAATACCTAGCAACTTGCTCATCTCTTGGTTAAGGCGACCCACAAAAACCGGACCTTGGTCACTAAGAATTTCTTTTGGGATTCCTGTGTGCGTGATTAATTCTACTAGGGCTTCTGCTACCGTCACTGCATCTACTCGTTTAAGTGGAATAGCATAGGGATACCTCGTACCCATACATAAGACCGTCAGCAAGTACTTATATCCAGACTTTGTCCTGGTCAATGGTCCCACTATATCTACCGCTAACCTCTCATAGGGAACAGAGATCACACGCATTGGAATTAATGGTGCTTTTGGTTGGGCTGCTCTCCCTGCCTTCTGGCATTCCACACAAGCCCTACAATAGTCACGGGTATCACGGTTCATTCCTGGCCACGTAAACACATTTCTCATAGTGGCCACCATCCTGTTGTGAGAGAAGTGACCTCCCACTAGACCTCTGTGGGCAACATCCAATATCTGCTTTCTTCTCACTTTAGAGACTACCACACTTACACACTCTATCCCCGGATCTCGAAACATCACGCTCACTAACACTCCATCCACTACATCAAACCCTTTTTCCTTTTCCTTTGCCCAACTCATCATGTGCTTCAGGGACTCATCTGCCAGCTGCTGTGCAATGAGAGACGCTATCTCCTCCTTGCTCTCTGTTAAGATGGGCAGGGGGGGGGACGCACTCCCCTCCTCACATTCTCCCTGCAACACTATACCCTCTGCCTCAGGCATTATTTTATCGCTTATTTCTTCTTCCACTTCTGCCTCAACTCTATCTGCCTCATCCCTATCTGACTTCCCCTTGCCTTTTACCTGATTGTTTTCTACTACTGGGGCCTGGCTAGGGCTTTCATTGGCTTGTAATGCCTGCACTTGTGGCTCAACCTTCGCGAATTTGCGTTTTCTACGTCGTTTTGGCCTGTTTACTTCCGGTGTTTCACTCAAAGTTATTGCAACTGCTTTATCCCATTTATCAGCTGCCTCCTTCTCACTGTTTTCACTGGCTATTTCTTGGCTTCTTGCCCTGGTGATGGCACCTATCATCCCTTTTTCATTCCCTTCTACCCTTCCCTGGCACTCCACTATCATTTCATGTAAGGTAGGAAAGTTAGCTCCAATCAATACCTCATCTGCTCCTTCCGGCAAAACTATGACTGTGACTTTGTGCTTTACTCCCTCTAACTCAATAGGCACCTTTGCTAAGGGAAACACTTGTGACTTACTCCCAATTGACTTGATATCTGTATGTTAACCTGTAAGCTGATTGGGCCTGACCAAGTTGTCCAGGACAGCGGTTATATCTGCCCCAGTATCAAGTCGCATATTACAGTTCAATCCATTAACCTGCCCTTTCTTTTTATATATACTGATTTGTGGGCTTGGGGAAGCTATTCTAGATACCCTAGCCGACCCTTCCGGACATTCATTTTTATAGTGTCCCTGCTTCCCGCATCCAAAGCACGTAACTTGCTGCCTAGGCCTACCCTGACCTTTGCTAGGACCCGGACCCTGTCCTGGGGTGTGGGAAACCCGGAACCCACCCCGCTGGTGGGAGTGACCCGCCCCACCTCCAGTACTTAGAGACTCACCTTCCGATCTTTTCCTGGGATGGTTGTCGTCCCCTTTCGATATGGGCCTTGTAGTTTGCTGCTGTTGTTGGTATTGCTGGGGTGGCCTGTCCCATGTTTGTCTCAACATCCTTCTCTTTCCTTGCCACCCACGAGCCTCCCAGAGCTCCTGGACTGCCTCTCCAATATGTTAATGGCCGTCTGGTTTGCTCTGCTTAATATGATGCATAACCTCATTTGAATAATGCAACATCAATGCACCCTTCAACATTTCATCCGCTGCCTCATCAATGGTAGTGAAGCCTTTCTTCAATCTGGCTTTTGCTGATGCCAATGTCTTTATGAAGTCTCTTGGATGATCTTCTGGTTTCATTCTGTTGAGCCACAGCTTCATCCTTGCGTCAGCTGCCGTCGCACCCAATCTTTGTCGCATTCCCTCCGTTAATTGCCAATACGTCATTTCCGGCGGAGGTAGCATGTCTCCGTAGACCGGCAATGCCTTACCCACCATTAGCTTCTTCAATCATTTAATCCATTCAGCTTTTGGGATTTCTGCTTCTCTCATAGTATCTTCGAAAATTTTAAGGTAAGTCTCTGGCTCGCAGCCATCTTTCCATTTCTGTAATCCTTTCAGTGCCTCTGTCTTCTCTGCGATTCCGATTCTAACTCTTTCATCAATGTCCTTCCGTTTCCTAACATTCGTATCAAGAGTTTATCTCACGTTTCAGCTTCTTCCCTTTTTCTTATGGATAACTAGTCCTGGTGCTTTATGTATTCTTTTATCCATTCCATATTGTCTGTTACTGGGGTAGCCAAGTCGTAATTCACTGTTTCGCTCCTGGAACTCGGATATGTTTCCTCTTCCATCTCTTCTGCAACCCTCGCTGCACGGCTCCTCATTTGGTAGCCTTCTACTTCCGTCAATTTTTTTTTTTTTTAATATGCCTGATAATTGTAGAATGTTGCTTTCACACGTCTGCTGCTTTAGTAATTTTTCCTGTTCGCTCGACTTGTGAAGGTAGCGCTGAGTCCTTTTAGGTTTTCTGACCAGATGTCAGACCTTCTCTGTACCGCTGTCACCAGATGTGAAGGGTTGGCTTGGTTGATCAAGTCCCAAGAGAATTTATGAGGCTTATCACCAGCCCTTACAATGGTAGTTGTTGCTGCCACCAGAATAGTCTCCCTAATTTACCCCCCTTAAGTCAAAGGCCAGTTATGGCTAAAACTATTATAAGGTAAGCAAATAGCACTAGACATGAATATGGAGAAAATCGGGTGATGGGATGTGTGACTGGCTTTTATAGCCAGCCCAACAGACCTTACATCGTGGGAAGAAATGATGAGACATAATTCGCACCTTGTACATAGTCTGAAGAGGATCCTACACAAGTCCAGTAAGCTTACATAAGCCCATATAATATGTTCTGGGACCACAGTGTTAATCATGTGCTTGAGTGACTAATTAACATGCATCCACTCTATTTAATTAATGTTAATATTCCATTAGTAATTACATATATCAATATCTGTTCATGGTCAGGAGGTTGGACCCTGACACACAGGTATATAAAAGAACAGAAGCAACAAGAAGAGAAGCTAGAAAATTTTAAAAAAATTTACTGCCCCACATATTTGGGACACTTAGCCAAATGTGGTAACGAGCTGCACTACCAAAGTTTTGCATCTCTTGTTATTAGGCAGCTAACTTGGTTGTTGTGGCCCAACAAGCTATCGAGAGATTTATAAATTTTCTCTTTCCGGTTTATACACATTTACCTCCTAAGTTTAGCATGTGCTCTGACCGTTGATTTTGTAGTTGTTTTTGTTTATACAGTTGTTAATGTTTTTGTTTCCAATGGCAGCTGTTAGTTGAAGAGCAGAAATCAAATCAAGCGCAATTTGAAAACAATTAAAGTGCATGACTTAACCAGGGTTAGGACATTGGCTGCTATTGCTCTCGCATGCTGTTCAAAGTGGCTGCAAGAATGTCTCCCTCTCTCTCACAGTGTAGTTTATTAACCAATACATAATCTGTATCAAGTTTTCACATAACAAGACAGTTACATACAGCTGCCCATTGCACAATGTGTTTTATAACTATCCATTGGTAAATCAGAGATTAATTTTGTAATTCAATAGACAGTGCAGTTCAATATAAATATATATATATATTATTATGTGTATCCATATATATCAGTATGCAAATACCTAGTAATAGAAGTATATCTGAGGGGTGTACAGAGATAAGGCAAAAGTGTTGGACACAGGAAGATGTATATGATAACTATCTTGAGGAAGGAGGCTTTGTGGCTATTGAGGAAGATGTAGTCACCCAATATTGAAGGAAGGATTGAGAGCCTATTATGTGTATCCATATATATCAGTATGCAATACCTAGTAATAGAAGTATATCTGAGGGGTGTACAGAGATAAGGCAAAAGTGTTGGACACAGGAAGATGTATATGATAACTATCTTGAGGAAGGAGGCTTTGTGGCTATTCAGGAAGATGTAGTCACCCAATATTGAAGGAAGGATTGAGAGCCTTTGATGAAGAAGATGTTGATGTCCCTTGATGAAGAATGTTTTGAATATACGAGATATTTACCCTTGGGGAACGAAATTCTGATGGCGTATGAAAAAGGATGTGCTTGATCAGGACCATCAACACATTTGCTAACAGCCAACACCTCACTTCTCTAGGAAATCAACACTGGCTTATTAATGGCATCAATCTCTTCCCACAGGAATATCAATTTCTACGAAATCAATGGCCATCAGCAACTCATTTATCAATGCTCATCAACAACTTTTACATGGACAATCTACTTCTGAAAGGACATCAACATTATCCTTCTCAAAGATCTCTTTCTAGAGCCAATAATGCCTCCTTTCTCAAGAGCCATCAACACCTTCCTCAACAATGAAATGTTGTGGTAGTTCGTGATGACCCCTGAGAAACTAGTATTAATGGTCCTAGAGTTAGTTCTTAGGGAAGGATACGTTGAAGGTCCATTAGGAATTGATTACATTGGTGGAAGGTGTTGATGATCATTGAGAAATGAGTTGCTGATAGCCATTGATTTCGTAGAAATAGATATTCCAGTGGGAAGGGATTGATGACATTGATGAGCGCAGTGTTGATTTCCTTGGGAATTGAAGTGTTGGCTGTTAGCAAATATGTTGATGGTCCTGATCAAGCACATCCTTTTTTAAAGCCCTTCAGCATTTTGTTCCCTCCTAATTTTCTGACGATTGATTTGAAATGGTTGCTGGTTGGGATTCATTCGCTTCTT
>CBDHDV010000038.1:0-3924 GCA_965261175.1 Rubritalea sp.
CTATATTATAGCCTACTTAGCCCTCACCAGAGAAATTTAGGTTATTGAGGAAAGTTTATTACTTGCATATAATGGACATAGACTGCTTTTGAAAGGGCTGACCTGGGCTTAAATACCCTCAGCCAGCCCCATGGTATGAATTCCAGATTGGGTGATTATGACATCATCATTATCTAATCGGATACATACAGGTAGCTGACATACAAATAGATGACCATTTATTCATTCATATAGTTCGTTTGCACTTGAGCTCATAGTAATGTGTGGTTGTTGGGGAGCTGACCCCAACATCTTCCCCTCCTTTGCCAGCGGCGGGGTGTCCAGGCCAAGGTCGTTTGTGTCTGGTGGGTCCCATTCTTGCCTCGACAGGCCATCAGCATTCTGATGAGTTGCTCCAGAGCGGTGAGAGATTGAAAAATCATAAACTTGTTAAGCCAAGGCCCATCTCATGAGCCTTCCCTTCAGCTTCGTTGAGGTAAGTAGTGATGTCAGGGCTCGGTGGTCCGTGATGACCTCAAAATGACCGCCCACCAGGTGTATGGCGAAGTGGTCGGTGGACTTGTAAATAGCCAGGCACTCCAGTTCAGTGGCTGCGTAGTTGTCTTCTGCTGGTAGGAGTTTCTTCGAGTAGAATCCTAGGGCTCTCTGGATTCCATCCCTCTCAGCTGAGAGTACTGCCCCTATGCCATTGTAGGATGCGTCTGTGTTGACAATTAGGCGATACCCCTCCCGGGGTAGCCACAGAACATGAGAAGAACAAAGTGTGTCCACTAGATATAGGAATGCATCAAACATCGCCTCATTCCACTCCAGGATATTGGGAGCAACATTTCTTAGAGCTTCATACAGCGGTCCTGCCCTCCCAGCATAGTCTGGGACAAACCTCCGGTAGTAGCCGGTGGTGAGAGCTTCATACAGCGGTCCTCCCCTCCCAGCATAGTCTGGGACAAACCTCCGGTAGTAGCCGGTGGTGAGAGCTTCATACAGCGGTCCTGCCCTCCCAGCATAGTCTGGGACAAACCTCCGGTAGTAGCCGGTGGTGCCAAGAAATGCACGTAAACTCTTCTTAGTGTAAGGCTTCTTGTAATCTCTAATAACCTTTACTCTTGCCTCAGGTACCCTGATAGGCCCACTTCATATCCTAGGTAGGTAACTGCATGGGCACCCCACTCGCACTTAGCTGAGTTTGCTGTCAGGCCTGCTTGTCCTAGGGCACCTAACACTTCCCTTATGTGGCAGACATGCTCTTTCCATGTCTTGGAGAAAATAAGCACATCATCGATATAGGTGCTCGAGAAACCGGCCTGCCCTTGCAGTACTTGGTCCATGCAGCGCTGAAAGGAGGCCTGCGCATTCTTCAAGCCAAAGGGCATGCGTGTGAAAGCATACTTGGCCCAGGGTGTGCAGAAAGCCGTCTTGTCTTGGCTCTCCATCTGTACGGGCACCTGATAGAAGCCCTTCTTTAGGTCTAGCTTCGACAACCAAGTGGTCCCGGCAACCTTGTCCAGCAGGTCGTCTACCCCAGGCATCTGATAAGGTCGTCTACCCCAGGCATCTGATAAGGTCGTCTACCCCAGGCATCTGATAAGGTCGTCTACCCCAGGCATCTGATAAGGTCGTCTACCCCAGGCATCTGATAAGGTCGTCTACCCCAGGCATCTGATAAGGTCGTCTACCCCAGGCATCTGATAAGGTCGTCTACCCCAGGCATCTGATAAGGTCGTCTACCCCAGGCATCTGATAAGGTCGTCTATCCTATGCATCTGATAAGGTCGTCTACCCTAGGCATCTGATAAGGTCGTCTACCCTAGGCATCTGATAAGGTCGTCTACCCCAGGCATCTGATAAGGTCGTCTACCCCAGGCATCTGATAAGGTCGTCTACCCCAGGCATCTGATAAGGTCGTCTACCCCAGGCATCTGATAAGGTCGTCTACCCCAGGCATCTGATAAGGTCGTCCACCCCAGGCATCTGATAAGGTCGTCTACCCCAGGCATCTGATAAGGTCGTCTACCCCAGGCATCTGATAAGGTCGTCTACCCCAGGCATCTGATAAGGTCGTCTACCCCAGGCATCTGATAAGGTCGTCTACCCCAGGCATCTGATAAGGATCGCTCACTGTGACCTGATTAAGTTTCCGGTAGTCTATGCACAACCGGAGCGCACCGTTAGTCTTCCTAATGGGTACCATGGGGGCAGACCAAGGGCTATGGGATGGTTCAAGAATGCCCTGGTCAAGTAATTGCTTGATTTCCTCATGAAGCTCCTCCTTCCATGCCGGTGCTACTCTGTAAGGATATGATTGGACTGGGGTTGACTGGCCTGTGTCAATAACGTGACATGCAGCACTAGTTTGGCCTAACCTCTCTGTAACTATCCCATCAAACTCCCTGAGGATCTTGTCCAATTCCCCCTGCTGGGCGTCAGTCATAGCTGACTTTCCCAGTGGTACCTTCCCTGGTGGCTCGTCACTCCCCGTGCTGTCTTGGCCTACCACTACCCTGAAAAGGTTGGCAGTGGGGGTGTGCCAGGGTTTGAGTCGATTGATGTGGACATTTTGTACCTGACCTCTCTTATTGGGCACTGAAATTTTGTAAAGAGTCTTGGACAGTGCTCCTCGTACTTCATATGGGCCCTCCCAGATTGAGTTTAATTTACCGGTTGAGGCAGGGTCATGGAGCAAGACCATGTCTCCCTGTTGGAATGATCTGTCCTTTGTCTTTTATCATAATATTGTTTGGCTATGGACTTGTATCTGCCCTCGTGTTTTCTTGCCTGCTCCTGCAGAATGGAGAGGGTCTTCCTCAAATCGTCTACCCATTTGACAGAATTGCTAAAACTCAGTTCCCCTTCCAGCCATCCATCCTTAATGGCTTCTAATGGCCCCCTCATTGGTAGCCATGTACTAATTGAAATGGGGAAAGCCCCGTGGCAGTATGAGGTGTGCCTCTGTAACATAACAGAAAAATTTAAGGGCCTTGTCCCATTCCCTCACTTCATTGCCCAGTTTCCTCATCATCCCTTTAAGGGAGGCGTGCCACCTCTCTAGGATACCATTAGTCTGTGGGTGGTAGGCAGCTGTTCTTATCTTTTTAATACTAAGCAGGTTGCACACTTGTCTTACTAGGGTACCTACAAACACACTACCCCAGTCAGTCAACAGCTCCTGAGGGTTTCCTGTCTGGGAAATCACTTCTATCAGGCCTTCAGCCACTGATTCGGCGTCAATCTTTTTGAGGGGAATAGCATATGGGAATCTTGTCCCCACACACATAACCGTTAAAATGTAACGGAACCCGGACTTAGTCCTTTCTAGGGGGCCTACCAGGTCTGCTGCCAGTCTCTGGTAAGGGGTAGATATAATAGTTGTCTTCATTAATGGCACCCGAGCTCTGAGAACTCTCCCCGCTCTCTGGCAGTCTGAACAGGCGGCACAATACTTTTTGACATCCCTGCGCAGGCCTGGCCAGATAAAGTGCTGTAATAGACATTCAGAGGTTTTGTTGTGTGAATAGTGGCCACCTACTAATCCCCTGTGTGTAACATCTAGAATCTCCTTTCTTCTGGGAGTGGGAACTACCACCCTTTTTACCTCCTTCCCAGGGGTCATGAACTTCAGCTGGACCAACACCCCATTCTCATCCACCATAAACCCATTAGTCTGCTCATCGTCCATTCTTCTCATCTCAGCCAGACTACCATCTTCCTTCTGCTGGCTGGCTAGCACCCGAGCCTCCTCCTTTCCCTCGGCTAAGTTAGGGAGGGGCTGATCGCTAGCTTCAATATCCTCCCTCTCTAACCCTAGAAGGTTATCTGCCTCTACCATTTCCGCCCATGGATTCTCTTTTTCCATCCCAACCTCATCTATTTCTTCAAGATAACTTCTATCTGTTAGACACTCACCCCCCACGACTTCTGCCCATT
>CBDHDV010000039.1:0-13532 GCA_965261175.1 Rubritalea sp.
TTTTAGAGAGTAACCACCTCTGCTGGGCAGCTTGTAATGGAGAGCAGCTGCTGTGTTGGTGAGAGACTGCCACTGCAGGGCTGCTTGTAGAGAGGAGCAGCTGCTGTGTTGGTGAGAGACTGCCACTGCAGGGCTGCTTGTAGAGAGGAGCAGCTGCTGTGTTGGTGAGAGACTGCCACTGCAGGGCTGCTTGTAGTGGGGAGCAGCTGCTGTGTTGGTGAGAGACTTCCACTGCAGGGCTGCTTGTACAGAGGAGCAGCTGCTGTGTTGGTGAGAGACTGCCACTGCAGGGCTGCTTATAGAGAGGAGCAGCTGCTGTGTTGGTGAGAGACTGCCGCTGAGGTGCTGCTTATAGTGGGGAGCAGCTGCTGTGTTGGTGAGATGCTGCTTGTAGTGGGGAGCAGCTGCTGTGTTGGTGAGAGACTGCCACTGCAGAGCTGCTTGTAGTGGGATGCAGCTGTTGTGTTGGTGAGAGACTGCCATTGCAGGGCTGCTTGTGGTGGGGAGCAGCTGCTAATTTTTTGCTGTGACAGTGATAAAGGATGGGACTGTTTAATAAACTTGAATTTCGTACAGCTAGCTTCGATGTTTGTCTTGTTTGATACTGTACGAAATATCATATTTTTACCTGCTGAAATGTCCTGCTATATGGGATCCCTGGACACACAGAGACTGAGATAAGACACCTGTTAAGTAGTGACCTGCTATATGGTGTCCCCAGACACCTTAGACTTTGATAAGCCTGTAATATTTTCACCTGCTGAAGTGTCCTGCTATATGGTATCCCTAGTGACTGAGCCTAAGTCACAGTTCAGAGGCATTCTTGTGTTAAGGCCAGTTTTACCCCACTCCATGGCACGTTGTCCCTCTCCATGGCACGTTGCCCCTCTCCATGGCATGTTGCCCCTCTCCATGGCATGTTGTCCCTCTCCATGGCATGTCCCTCTCCATGGCATGTTGCCCCTCTCCATGGCATGTTGTCCCTCTCCATGGCATGTTGTCCCTCTCCATGGCATGTTGCCCCTCTCCATGGCATGTTGTCCCTCTCCATGGCATGTTGTCCCTCTCCATGGCATGTTGTCCCTCTCCATGGCATGTTGTCCCATTCCATGCCACGTTGCTGTTGTGTGTGTTTCTAAGTTTATGTATATATATGAGAAATCAAGTTTATTTTGTAGTGTAGTCTAGCGAGTTCATTGCCTCTGAATGGAAGGGCTTTGTGTTGGAGGCATTGGTATTTCTATGATGACATCATCTGAAGGCAAAAGTTAGTCGTTGTGCAATGAGAAGAACTCACCAATGCTGATGCTCAAGCTTGAAGTGGGAAGAGCGAGTAGTCTCGCATGTCCCAGCACGAAACAGCCAAACTACCAAAAGAAGTGTGTGAAATTTGAGGACGGAACCAGACCAGTGGGGACAAAGACAGACAGAAAGACAACAGCACCAAGTGGATTTGCTTATGGAAATAAAATTACCAGCTCCATTACATAGCAACAGCAAGATGAGAGATGCATGCCTTTAGAAGCTGACAACTAATGTTTGAATTGCAAGGAGAGAGCTGGACATCCCTGAGCAGTGGAGACAATAACACCGGCTGAAACGAAATGGACTTCCTGGAGGGAGCATAATATGATATATACCTAACACAGTGCCCCTGAGCGACAATGTTGAGACAGGAAGAGGAAAAGTTGACATGTCAGAGAGAGCAGGAAAACAGGAGGCTGGTCCAGTGGTACCGTGGACAATTCCCGGGATATCTTTGGGATGTCAAAAGATGTTTCCTTCCTAATCTTAGCTCATGCCATATTTGGTATGAAGGGACTTTAGCCATCCATAGAGACAGGGTTTGTGCATGGCACCAATGGACCTATGTGAATACAGGAACAATTATTTGAAAACAATGCATTGACCTGTAAAAAAGAAAGGAAGGAAACCAGATTGTACCCATGTAGACCACGCCCAGTTAGATTAGATCCCCTTTATCATTTAATAAACACAGATCACTCTAATGACTGGTATACCCTATATCCTCAAATATGGGCAGGGTTCTATTAAACACCAGTCTTGATTATAAGCTGGTGGCATAGTTGCTGCTTCTGACACGGTGGTGAAGTACGCCCAGTATGAGCTTCAGAGTAGCTTGGTCTTTATAACACGGTGGTGAAGTACGCCCACTATGAGCTTCAGAGTAGCTTGGTCTTTATAACACGGTGGTGAAGTACGCCCAGTATGAGCTTCAGAGTAGCTTGGGTCTTTATAACACGGTGGTGAAGTACACCCAGTATGAGCTTCAGAGTAGCTTGGTCTTTATAACACGGTGGTGAAGTATGCCCAGTATGAGCTTCAGAGTAGCTTGGGTCTTTATAACACGGTGGTGAAGTACGCCCAGTATGAGCTTCAGAGTAGCTTGGGTCTTTATAACACGGTGGTGAAGTACGCCCAGTATGAGCTTCAGAGTAGCTTGGTCTTTATAACACGGTGGTGAAGTACGCCCAGTATGAGCTTCAGAGTAGCTTGGTCTTTATAACACGGTGGTGAAGTATGCCCAGTATGAGCTTCAGAGTAGCTTGGTCTTTATAACACGGTGGTGAAGTACGCCCAGTATGAGCTTCAGAGTAGCTTGGTCTTTATAACACGGTGGTGAAGTACGCCCAGTATGAGCTTCAGAGTAGCTTGGTCTTTATAACATGGTGGTGAAGTACGCCCAGTATGAGCTTCAGAGTAGCTTGGTCTTTATAACACGGTGGTGAAGTATGCCCAGTATGAGCTTCAGAGTAGCTTGGTCTTTATAACACGGTGGTGAAGTACGCCCAGTATGAGCTTCAGAGTAGCTTGGTCTTTATAACACGGTGGTGAAGTATGCCCAGTATGAGCTTCAGAGTAGCTTGGTCTTTATAACACGGTGGTGAAGTATGCCCAGTATGAGCTTCAGAGTAGCTTGGTCTTTATAACACGGTGGTGAAGTATGCCCAGTATGAGCTTCAGAGTAGCTTGGGTCTTTATAACACGGTGGTGAAGTACGCCCAGTATGAGCTTCAGAGTAGCTTGGGTCTTTAAACACTTTTTCTAACTTATTTAATTGTTTTTCTATACTGCACATAACTTTGTCTTGTTGCTATGACAGTACTCATTGTGTCAGCCTCTGCTTCTTTCGAGGACTTGGTAACATTGCACAGGAGAACACATCAGTAGATATTTGAGGATTAGCTACATACAGCCACCAGTTGACCAGGAGCGAGAAATCCACAAACCGAACAGCTAAACTGTGTGCGGGTCATTCACTCTGATTATTATATAGCACGTGAGGACTTACTAATTCTAATTATAAAAACCTCTTGTGAGCTAGATTGCTTGCATCATCGATGTGAAGCCTTGCCCGTGCCTTTTTCCTCTATCAAGGAACAATATCGTGGACGTGCGTTGGAACATTTGGTGTCTTCTGGGACTGAAGGTTTTGTGAATGGACCTATTGTATGCAAGTGATGTACCTGGACGAACTATGATACATTGCAACACAGATCCTTGATGAGAATTGTGTACAAGTGCTTTCACACCTTCAAATATTTTTGGCCCTGCCAGTTACTACCATTCATGGCATGCTTGGAGTGTGTTTGGAGCTAATGTTGTGTGAACACTCAATAGTGGTGAGAACATTCCCTCTCCCTTTGAACTCTTCTAAGCAGATCTGTTCTAGCCTCTAGCAGAGTAATTAATGTTGTCAGGGTGAAATGTGTGTGGGCAGCTGCTCTAGCCTCTAAAGAGCAATTGGTGTTGGTGGACTGAGCTGTGCAATAGCCTGTGTCAGGAACACTGTTAGAAACGACAGTACTCGATGTGTGTGGGCAGCTGCTCTAGCCTCTACAGAGCATGGTGTTGGTGGACTGAGCTGTGCAATAGCCTGTGTCAGGAACACTGTTAGAAATACACTGTACTCATGTTTGCAAACACACACACCTACACACACACACTTACACATGTGCACACCAGGGTTTCATTTACAAAATTTTCCATGGGGGGGGGGGGGGGGGGGGCAACTGGAGGAATCTAGATTTTAAGGGGGGGGGGGGGGGGGCGGGCATGATGGTTAAAATGTGACAAAGTTTTATAAATGCCATCTGGGGAGTCGGGGTATGCTTGAATGTGTCTCTGTGTGTGTGTGCGGGGTTTCATACAGGATTTTGAATTTTGGGAGGGGTGAACTCCAAAGTTCGGTGTTGACGTGGAGGGGGTGTATAACACATACCAACTAGGGGGTCTGGGGGCATGCTCCCCCATACTTTAAAAAATGGGGGGGGAAGATGCTTAAATAGGTGCTCAGAGATTGATTCTGAGGCATTCTGGGGATATTATTAGTCGGTTCTAAAAGGAAAATTTGGGTTGTGATGGAAAGGGTGAGTGTGCGGAATTTCTTACTACTTTGTGTGCACTATATTCCTTTATTAATGCTCCTTAATATGGACTTGGTAAGGAAAAGAAACAAACTCATTTTCGGGGGGAAGGAAAGCTACTGTTTTGGAGGGGCTGAGATAAACTGGTCTTTTGGGTTAGGGGAAATCCCATGGCTTTCCCCAACCCCAAAATGATACCCCGGTGTGTGGATTCTCTTGTTCTTTTTTTGTTGTTTTGGGGGGGGTTGGCTGAGGTGGCTTCTGGATATACTTGAGTACTTAATGGTGCTCTATCACTGAAGTACCAATCTTCCGTATACTCTCCGTATACCAATTACAAATCTTGAAAAGAGCTAGCCTCGTGAGACTCCACCCAGTTGCTTATTTGTCGTCTGCATTTTACACACAGTGCAAACCAAAATCTGTCTTTTCTGTGAAAGCTCCATATACTACCCCTCTTGCTTACCTCAACTCTGATAGTTGTAGTTCCCTCACAATTGCACTGATTACTAGTATGTTTTGGGCAGCTATATAATGAGATTCATATAGTTAGAAACCGGAAATTTACCCAGGTGCTTCCGGATTAGAACACCTATAATATGGAGCTAACAGTTGACACAAAGCTTGTAGAAAGGTAAACTGGTGTGTAGAATGCCGGCCATGTGATCTAATTATAGAAGGGAACAAAACTAGACACTTACATCATCATATTGAGTGGTAAATTGAAGCACAGAGAAACAAAACATAAAAATGGATTCATTCGTATTTGAGGAGTGCATCCAAGTCTTCAGTTGCTTTTAGCTCTAGTGATTCTGAGGATGGTAAATGAGTCTAAGATTGATGTACAGCCTAATCCTCCTAAGAAGCATTGCTCAAGACCATCTTCGATGTCAGAGATACAACAAAAAGTGGGAAGAAACTTTTCCTTGGTTAGAGTTTGATGAAAATTTACAGGGTGCATTCTGCAAATTATGCAAAAAGGGTGGAAGATCTCTTCAGTGGACTGGTGGGGCTTGGATTACCAAACCATTCACTAACTGGAAGAAGGCAACTCATAAATGAAATCACGTTCAAAAAGTGAAGTGCACCTTCTATCCTGTCAATTGGAATTGGAAGCTGATAGAGCTGGAAAAGAAGGATCCATTATCAGCCAGCTTTAAAATGTTGGAGAAAAGCAAAGATTATAAAATAGGAAGGCGATTAATGCTCTAATCTGATGTACTCACTTTCTAGCTAACAGCACATTGCACATACTACTAACTTTGACAAACTAGTTGAATTAGAAGTGAGTTGTGGTGGAGAGACTCTTCAAACTTTTGACCGAGCTGGAGGAAATGGAACGTACACCTCAAAAATGGCTGTAGTTGAGTTTGTGAATGCTCTTGGAACATGGGTGGAAGAGTCTCTACTCAAGCGGCTTCATAAGGCACCCTTTTTTAGTAACATCTCTAATGAATGCGTTACTACCATATAGGAGCTGACAATTTGTTGTCGTTGGGTAGAGAATGGTGTACCAGACGAACACTTCATTGAAATTTTACCCTTGAAGAAAGCTAATGCTGAAAGTATCTATTCTGCATTAGTGGAGTACTGCAGGGAAAAGAACATTCAGTTGGGAAGGCTTATAGGAATGGGATTTGATGGAGCTGCTACTTTCTCTGGTGACAAAACAGGAGTTCAAAGAAGGTTGAAGGAGCTCATACCTCATGCATTGTTTGTCCACTGTTGCTGTCATGTCCTTCAACTGGCTTCTGTGCAAGCTGCTAATGCTACACCAGGTATCAAGCATGTCTACACTACCCTGATGACGTTATGGAAGTTCTTGCATTACTCCCCCAAAATGTGCTGATTCATTAAAGGAGATTCAGAAAGTACTAGATCTTCCGAGCTCAAGATTGTGAAACCGTCAGACACACGCTGGCTTGCACATGAGCGTTGTGTCAAAGCAGTAAAAGCTAGTTACAGCTCAATAGTTCTTGCTCTTGAAAATATATGTGAAACATCACATGAACCAGAAGCTCTTGGACTAAGTAAAGCCCTTTCTAGTCACTCCACAATAGCAGCAATGTACCTACTTGACTACATTCTTCCTCAAGTGGCAAAGCTTAGCCGTGTTTTACAGACCAAGCTTCTGGACCTCTCCCTTATTTCTAGTCTAGTGGATGCTACTCTTAATTCTCTTGATGATGCTATACTGCCTTCAGCAAATTGGATTTTACAGCTACATGATGTAAGAGAAGAGTTAAAAGCAGCAACAGTTATTGAAGTCACTCATTTAGATATATGCTCTTTTTAAGAAAGAGTGGGCAAGCCTTTTATCAGACTCATCAAAGATAACATATCCAGCTGGTTTAGATCCTCCTCAAAAGATATGTTATCAGCCTTCAGTATTTTTGATCCAAAGAAAGTGCCCAGCCTCTCTACTCATGAGCTGCCTTTATATGGAGACTTAAATTCACACTCTCATTGGACAGTTTGCTAGAGATTAACCAGCTAAATCATTGGAAGGAACTGAATTTGAGAAGGCAGTCATTGTCTCTTCTGACCTCAGAACAGAGTGGAAAACGTATCGTCAGCTCCTTAGCCAAAAGATGATATATACATGCAACTGAAGGAATTACTCGCCAATGACATGCTTATAGCATTATTCCTCAATCTACATAAACTGGCAACCATATGCTTGTCTATTCCCATTTCTACAGCATCAGCGGAACAAAGTTTCTCAGACATGAAATTAATAAAGAATCGCCTTCATAACCGCTTAACTGAACTTAGCCTGTCCAACTTTGAAGATTGTCATTGTATCTCCCGAAAAACTCACTGATAGTGATTTGGAAGAAATCGTTGACGTGTGGAGTAGAAAAGGTAGACGGATTGCTGTGTACTCTCTCATTCAGACTCTATCTCATTACATATGCATACTCTCACTGCTCATGCACTTTGTCATGCACTTAGATCAATAATGAATTTTAATAATACATTTCCAAGGGGGGCAAAAAGGTTCAAGGGGGATGGGGGCAGGCGCTCGCCTCCCCGGCCCCTCCTGCACACATTAACACACTCCTGCATACTATTCTCACACCACACATACACACACACGTAACAGACATGCACACACATGGTATGTGGAGCCAGCAACTGTGTCACGGTCATGTCTTGGTCAAGTGAAAGGAAAATCCTGAATTCTCGAGTGGGTGTTGCGTGACGAAGTGTAAATATTGGTGGGTGTAATCTGAAGCTCTTGGCTTTTTTAAATTACGCAACTCATGGCGAGATGTTGGGGAGGGGTGCATGAAGAGGGTTTGTGTCTTTAGTATGCATGTCCCATCCTCTAGAACTTAACTCTGCATCATGCTACTCAGGGTTGGTGTCTATAGTATGTATGTCCCATCCTCTAGAACTTAACTCTGCATCATGCTACTGATCTTGCAAGAGGGAAAACCTCCATGTTTTTAACTCTGCATCATGCTACTGATCTTGCAAGAGGGAAAACCTCCATGTTTTTAACTCTGCATCATGCTACTGATCTTGGAAGAGGGAAACCTCCATGTTTTTAACTCTGCATCATGCTACTGATCTTGCAAGAGGGAAAACCTCCATGTTTTTAACTCTGCATCATGCTACTGATCTTGCAAGAGGGAAACCTCCATGTTTTTAACTCTGCATCATGCTACTGATCTTGCAAGAGGGAAACCTCCATGTTTTTAACTCTGCATCATGCTACTGATCTTGCAAGAGGGAAACCTCCATGTTTTTAACTCTGCATCATGCTACTGATCTTGCAAGAGGGAAACCTCCATGTTTTTAACTCTGCATCATGCTACTGATCTTGCAAGAGGGAAACCTCCATGTTTTTAACTCTGCATCATGCTACTGATCTTGCAAGAGGGAAACCTCCATGTTTTTAACTCTGCATCATGCTACTGATCTTGCAAGAGGGAAAACCTCCATGTTTTTAACTCTGCATCATGCTACTGATCTTGCAAGAGGGAAACCTCCATGTTTTTAACTCTGCATCATGCTACTGATCTTGCAAGAGGGAAACCTCCATGTTTTTAACTCTGCATCATGCTACTGATCTTGCAAGAGGGAAACCTCCATGTTTTTAACTCTGCATCATGCTACTGATCTTGCAAGAGGGAAACCCCCATGTTTTCACATGAAGGAACCACCTACACTACAGATGTGTGTAATTCTCTATGTATATGCATCATGGCTGCTGTGAAGCACTACTGCAACTTATTGCATCCTGTTCTTTCCATGTACTTGTACCATAATTGACTGTCAAGTACAGCATTCCTGTAGTGTCATTGAGAAGTACAATTTATCCAAGCATCCTTCATTCCTCACATGCTTCTTTATAGATAACGAAGAATATTTTACTTTTTTTAAAATGTTTCTTTCGTCATCTCCCTTGTCCCTCCCTTCTTCCCTCCTCTCTTCCCTCCCTTCCTCCTCCTCCCTTTCTCCTCCTCCCTTCCTCCTCCTCCCTTTCTCCTCCTCCCTTTCTCCTCCTCCCTTTCTCCTCCTCCCTTTCTCCTCCTCCCTTCCTCCTCCTCCCTTCCTCCTCCTCCCTTCCCTCCCTTCCTCCTCCTCCCTTCCCTCCCTCTCTCCTCCTCCCTTCCCTCCCTCTCTCCTAGGCTGTTTTTGTTTGATGTGGACCAACACGCGTCTCCTACTACTGTCAAGGTTGAATCCTTCTATCCCATCAGAGGCTCATTCAGTACTGAAGTCAAAGGTAGTGTGAGTGGTCTTCCTTTCTACATTACACTCTGTTTCTGATTCCTCTCTCTCCCTCTCCTCTCTTCCTCCCCTCTCTCTCTCTCCTCTCCTCTCCTGTGACCATCATCTCTCTCTCTCTTGTGACCATCATCTCTCTCTCTCTCTCTCTCCTGTGACCATCATCATCTCTCTCTCTCTCCTGTGACCATCATCTCTCTCTCCTGTGACCATCATCTCTCTCTCCTGTGACCATCATCATCTCTCTCTCTCCTGTGACCATCATCATCTCTCTCTCCCCTGTGACCATCATCATCTCTCTCTCTCTCTCCTGTGACCATCATCTCTCTCTCCTGTGACCATCATCTCTCTCTCTCTCCTGTTATCTGTACTCTCCATCTTTTCCCCACACTGTGCATGGGTAAAAGTAATCGTGTTGTTTGTTGGTATATATGCAGGGGGGGGGGGGGGGAAGATGCAGATCAAAAATGTAAGCATGTAAGAAACACGCAACTATAGTGGATGGATTTGGTCAAAAATGAATGGAAATACGAGTGTGCACGTAGTGGACCCTTTACCATTTCCTGGTAGCAGATTCATCCGCACATGTTAGTTTCCTGTTCCCAACGATAGCGGATATATCCCCTCAAAGATTTGGTAGTCATTACCAAAAAGTTTCGCACGAACTTGCAAAGTGAAGTCTAACATACAATGGCTGCATGTAACTCGATTAGAAAAGCACTGCTGTTGCTGATACAACAGCCAGTATCATTGTCATCGGCTTTGACAAAAGGCTTTATGAAAGTGCTTATCCGTATAGCTAGCTTCTAGCTGAAGGCAAACAGCTAGGAATTTATGATTAGCATAGAAAAATTGTTACATTTCGACATGCCTCAAAACTACGCTTTTTTAAGTGTGTCCTAATACGGCGGCCTGTAACTTTTCAACCATGCAACACCTCATGAATCTGACATGTGGGTCACAGCTATTGGCTTTGAGAACTCACACACCAAGTTTTTTTGTTTTTTGTTATCCATGCATGCAGGGGTTATGATTGTTTCAAACTTGGGGTGCCGATTGGCCTTGATGTTGGTGCATGTATCTTCTATAAAATGCTTATAGAGTCATTCAGCATATCATTTGAAAGCACACAGAATAAGCAACAATATGGAACTTATATTACCTGCCAAGAGTTAAGGGAAAAGTTATAATCATTAAAAAAATTTTTTTTTCTACTTTTAGTGGTTATGACTTGTCGTCTCCATTCTTTGCCTGGCACTATTACTTAGAAGGTGGAGGTATTAGCTAGCTAAAAGCTAATATGATCGCTGTGGTCGCCTAAATGCTAGCTAACAGAGTATTTTAAGTGGTTTGTTTATTTTATTGTTGCTAGGCTAGCTAGCATATCAACGGTGCTTACCTGCTAGAACCCTCAACGCTGATGAGGGACCCTTGACTCTTGCTATTACTTTCTTCTAAAAAGTATTCAGGTACACACGCAAGTCACGCTATTTTAATTAAGTGGTAAAAGGATTTACACTAAACCCCTTTGATGATTACAATTATTATTTTAAATGCTGTGAATATTAGAATGGTGACTAGCTGACAACATAATATATTAAGGGGGATCGACACCTGAAGCCACCGAAATTTGAACACATATTTGTAGCTGCCATAACTTTCCCCCCTTTCTTCTGTGCAAATACTTTTGATACCAGCGTGTTGCTTATTGTGTGTGCTTTAAGATGATATGTAAAAAGTCTCTATAGGCACCTTTTCTTAGAAGATATATCCAAACACGCAAGGGTCACTAAAAAAAATGGCACTTCCTAATTTGTGGCAGACATAACTCCCAGGTGCCTTGACCGACGCGCCCAAACTCGGTGTGTGGGTTGCTAAAGCACTTAGCTGTGATACTGTGAAATTCTTTTTTTTTACCGTGAACCCCCCTGAGTTGCGGTGTTGAGAAGAGGCGGGATCAAAGAAATTCGCATTTTTTGAGTGACCCTTGCGTGTTTGGATATATCTTCTAAGAAAAGGTGCCTATAGAGACTTTTTACATATCATCTTAAGCACACACGATAAGCAACAAGCTGGTATCAAAAGTATTTGCACAGAAGAAAGGGGAAAAAAGTTATGACAGCTACAAATTGTGTTCAAATTTCGGTGGTTTCAGGTGTAGTCCCCCCTTAATGGCTGTACTTATATGTATAATATTAGAATGGTGACTATTAGCTGACAGCATAATATATTAATAACTGTACTTACATGTATAATATTAGAATGGTGACTATTAGCTGACAGCATAATATATTAATAGCTGTACTTACATGTATAATATTAGAATGGTGACTATTAGCTGACAGCATAATATATTAATAGCTGTACTTACATGTATAATATTAGAATGGTGACTATTAGCTGACAGCATAATATATTAATAGCTGTACTTACATGTATAATATTTGAATGGTGGATATTAGCTGACAGTATAATATATTAATTGGCGAGCAAAGCATGCCCTCTTTGGGGAGATGGATGGAAAACTTCGTATTGATGCTCATGCCCGTATGTGGTATATATGTGTATGTGCTGTACGTTCATAACCCGGAGAGTTGAGAGTGCACGGAAGATTTTTCAGACTCTACTTTTTTATAAAAAAAGGAGGAAATGGTCGTCATGGAAACTCGCCGTAGATCGCTTGATTAGGCAATTGTGAAGAAATTGGCTGCAGATTCGAAGGCCAAAGGAAAGAAACATAGATCCACACGCGACCTGCTTGGTTAATTGCTGTCAGTGAAAGGGTGCTGAAGTTTTATTCTGACTAAACGACTTAATCCATCGACACACTGGCCTGGATGTGATACAAGTTCTTGATAGTAGGAACTATTTTCAATCTTGCTAAGGTAAACACAGTTCCTTGCATGTGTGAAGCCGCTCTCTCTCTCTCTCTCTCTCTCTCTCAGCCGGCGAATAGACAGCTTGGGTAGTTTAGCACATTTAGAAAGCATAACTGATGCTTATAATCAAAACTTTGTTGATGATATAGAGCATACTGAAAACTATAAACAGGGTCAAAAGTGCAAACTATCACTTCTCCTATCACTTGAACAAGTTATTGTTAGCTTCTGCTTGGTCTTCCCTTATCTGATAATTTCTGCAGAAAGAACTGCCTGATGACATCACTCTTAATATGTTGCTCTTCTCATCTTCAAGGAAAGCAGTTTCCAATCTCTTACCAAGACAACTTATTTCCACATGCACATTTCCATTTCAGAATTTGTCATCCCATTATGTTGTATGGTACCAGGTTGTTCAGTCTTGCATCTGTAAGGAATACAGTAAAGACATGCAATTCTTGGCTACTTCCCCATATTACATTCCAATCATTTACACCAGTTGTGTATCTCTAAGGAATATATACCCCAAACATTCCAACCACTTCACCAGTTGTGTATCTCTCAGGAATATATACCCCATACATTCCAACCACTTACACCAGTTGTGAATCTCTCAGGAACATATAATTCTTGACTGCATCACATCTACAAATCAAATCACAAATCGGTATTGGGTTAGCTTGTCCTTACTAAAGATATGGCTAGAGCATTGGCCATGTTTTAAGCCTGGACAGTAGTTGATTAAAAGGGGGGACAAAGGCATTTTTTTAAATCAAACCTTAACAAAACGTGTGGTTACTTACAACTTAAGAGCTCCATTGATTTTGATTACTTTGCTCCATGAAGTTAATATATAGCTCAAAAGATGATCTCTCTGTGTGCTCTCTTTTGATTTAGAATTGTTGCCCTGGTAAAACCATACCCAAGTTACTACTGCTAGAGTCTGGGCATCTTAAAATAGTTTAGGTTGAAACTCCTACAGTTAAACCTCTTATTGGGAAAGCCTAGACATCATGTGTTACTGTATAGGATAGAGGAACCACAAGCTGTACAAGTTTTCTTCAACTGAGTAGCTTGCAGTTTTTACAGGATATTAGTACTAATGTAAACACTCATTGAGTAGCTAAGTGCCTGCTCTAATCACACAGCAAATTAGATTTCTAGAAAGGGGCTAGGTCTGTGGGAGTTTAGGCCTCAAAATATTTTGAGATCCCCAGGCTCTAACAGGAGTAACTTTGGTATGGTTATACATAAGCAATATTTTTATATCAAAATGGAGCACACAGAGAGATCATCTTTACAAGTGTGTGTTTTTAAAAATCAAAAAACAACGCCTTTGTCCCACCTTACGGCTAGGAAAACATCTAGAATAATTAAACAATAATCTTGACAATTCTGACTACAAATACTTCCTTATAAACTCACTCTCATGACATCACTCTTAGTCTTTTTTCATGTGAGTAGAGAAGCTACTCTTACACAAATCAAAGCAATTTACTCTCGTCCTTATTTCCATATGTACAAT
>CBDHDV010000040.1:0-7977 GCA_965261175.1 Rubritalea sp.
CCAGAAAAGGGGTCTTCCTCACATCCACATCTTACTGATAATTGCGGAAGAGGACGACATCCACAATGTAGAAGATGTGGACCGAGTAATCTGTGCTGAGCTGCCAAGAGATCCTAATGAGCCTGGCATCTCAAAGGAGGAGAAAGAGCAGAGGAGCCGACTGGAAGAGATCGTAGTCACCAACATGATCCATGGACCTTGTGGCACCCTCCTCCCGACTGCTGAGTGTATGAAGGATGCCAAGTGCAAGAAGTTCTTCCCAAAGCCTTTCCAGTCACACACTGTGGTAGATGCCAATTGTACGTATGCATCGTGCAGGAGGAAGTCTCCCAGTGATGGTGGTCGGACTATCCAACTAAAGAGGAAGGGAATCACCTACACTGCTGACAACAGTATGGTTGTTCCCTACAACCCTCTGCTCCTCCTACGATTCAAGTGCCACATCAACGTGGAGAAGTGTGCATCCATCTTGGGGGCCAAGTACATCTACAAGTACACAAGTTCTAGTTAAACAGTCATGAGGGTCGGTACTCGGCCGCTCGGAGTTAGGACTGGCGGAAAGTAACACTCAGAATGGAGGAAAGTGACTTTACCGCGCCAATGTAACATTTTTACAGAACTGGACACATCCAGAAAGTCAGAAAATTACAATTTTCTTTTGTAACAGAAATTTGAATCCAAAAATGGAGAGCAAATTTTATCCCAAGCTGTCCAATGCCGAGGCCCAGGACGTGCTAAGGAGCAACACAGCTTGTGACAAATTTCATCTTGCCACACTGGCGTTAGGTAGGAAGCTGGGTCGTCTGGATGACGACACAGCTGAGGCTATCAATGCAGTGAAAGGTAATGTGACGAGCACAACAGCTCACAGTGATCTGTCAGACCAGATAAGATTCGCCAGAAAAGAGTGTGATTCCGCTATGGATTATTTTTCAGCAGTTATGGACCAGTACAAGCCTCCCGATGGAGTGACCACCAGAGCACAGGCTGCTGCGAACGACTTGACAGACTGCAGATCAGAAACTTGGAAGTTTACCTTGAAGCAGACGTTCTAAAGGTAAAATTTAAAAAGTTTTTGGCAGGAGCCGTAGCAGAGAATCGTAGGATTCAGGACGAATTTGTTACTTACAACACTAAGTGCAAAGCCGAGTCAGACTTAAAGATGAGAATCGAAACAAAGGGAGTTTCCAGTCACGAGGCTTTGCGTCCCAAGGACCGTGGTGACTTGGGTTTATCAGTTGTCGAGTTGGAGAGATGGGCGGTTGAATCTACAAATTGGTGTAATAGCAGCCACTTCGAGTATGAGTCAAAAGCTGTCCAGTTGCAGTACATGGAAACAATTATAACTGAACAGATGAGAAACATATTATCCCTCGAGGACAAAACGTTTCTGGAATGCATTGCAGCAGTCAAGGCCACCCACTCCAAAATGAACAGTAAGTTTTCCCGCCGAGTAAACTTTTTGGAGACAAAAAAAAAGAGCTCAGAGGACTGGCTTGAGTATTCCACTATGCTTTACAATAACGGACGGCTTGCCGACGTCAATACAATGAGTTATGACGATCTAGTTATAATTAAATTGACGTCGGAAATGCCTCTGGAATTGCGTCAAAAGATCTTTACATTGGAGCTTGGTGTGGATTCGATGACATGGGAGAAATTTGTGCTGGCTTTAACTAACATAGTCGCGATCGAGAAGGTGACTAAGGTTAAGAAGTTAGCACCAATTGGCAACATTTCGACCAAGTCTGGTGGTAAGAAAAAGTATCCAGATGCTAATTCTCTCCCAGACTTGGTCCGAAAGCTCGGTTGTATGAGGTGTGGTCAGGCACACACTGTTGCAGACTGTACTGTACCAAAGACAGTCATCTGTACACATTGTCGCAAACCAGGTCACCAAATACAAGCGTGCTTTACAAAGATCAGATCCGAGCTGCCGCCGGGCCACAGTGCTCTGGCGGTGGCGGCAAAAGTACCTGCTCTCCCGGCACCAGGTCAGGAGGTTGGGACTGGCGGCACTGGAGCCAGCGGCACTCCAGCGCTGGCTTCCCCGCCAGCCATCCCTCCTGTGCCTGACATGGGAAATCTGAGATTAGTCGATGTGACTAATTTGTCAGATTTGCAGCGAGACGCCTTAGTCGGTAGTAATGTTGTCAGGCCATCCACTCCACACCCAGGAAAATAGCAATCAAACACCACAGAGACACACAACATAACTCGATTGTTGTCAGTCGATGTGGTGTTGGATGCTGAACCATTGCAGAGACTCTTAGTAAAAGTCAATCATAACTCGGATTCAACACATTGGGCCGAGGGGATGATGACTCTAGATTCCGGGGCATCGATATCCGTAATTTCTCGCAAGTTTGCCTCTCTTTCCAATATCCGTGTAGAAAAAATACAACATTCCTTGCAACTTGTAAACGCAAGCGGAGAAGCGATGCAAGTAGATGGGGTTGTAAGTCCACTGATCACTCTGACAAACGGCCATCAATACAGGTTGGGTCCAGTGATAGTTAGTCCAGATCTCAGTACTGAGCATTTCCTTGTCTGTACTCGAGATATGATTAAGCTAGGAATCTTACCTGATCGATGGCCATTTAACAGAAAGTCAGGAGGTCTACACGATATTGGTAATCGAGGCTGGATGCCAATTCAAGTCTCTACTGAGAAAGTCTCCACATCATACTTTAATTCTGTACAAAATGTTCATTATGTTAAAAATGTGGAATTGAGGTTCCAGACACAATATGTGTACAATGCATGCTTTGGATTCCGTGCTAAGTTTCAAAATAACATGGTGTCTGAAACCTCTACATTCTGCAACCACAGAAATGTAAACAATATTTGCAATAACTTTGTAAACACTGACTATCAAGAAGTCAGTGCATATAACTGTGTTTTGTCTATGGACAAAAGTCCTATCAGCACTGCATTGGATCATCAAAATGATCACATTCAGTCAAATGTGGAAAATTCCACTCCAAAAATTGGACCTAGCTTATTGTTTGAAGCATCTGGAAATTTTTTTGGAGTGGTCTATCATGACGTATCACAGGAAACATTCTGTGATTCTAGCACTTTTTGTCCATCGGTGGACTCAATTGAGGGTGCGAATAATGTTGCAATTTCAAAAAATTCAACTTCTGGGGGATCCAAAAATGGATCCAAAAATGGAGCTTCAAAAGCTCAAATGGCAAACATGTCAGGAAATCAAGCTTCAAAAAGCTTATCGTACACTTCAAAAGAGTCTAACAGTGGACAAGGGTCCAATGACGATTCACAGACTGCTCCTGCTCCTACTACTTCTTTTAGAAATAGTAATTATAATGAGAAATGTGTAAAAAAATCAGAACACAATTTTGAACATCAAAAATGTCCTACAGGGGGTACGTTGGTACCCACAGATAGCGAAAATTTTGATGTTTGGAACTCATTAGGATCTATTCATGAAATACCAAATTATATGTCGCTACATGAAAGTATAAAAAAATGCATACAAAAAAATTCAGATGTGTTTTGCAGTAAACTCACATCTCTGCGACATATAAAAACAGATCCAATTACTATTTCCATTAGGGGTGGACGATATCAAAAACCGAAACCTTGTTATCGAGCTCGTCCGATTCCTGCCCATTGGTATACCAAAGGGCGGTCGATATTGGCCGATCTCGAAGAACAAGGATTGATCGTCCGTGTGACCGAAGCATCGGAGTATTGCTCGCCGTGTTTCTTTATTGCCAAGCCACATGATCCGAGCCAGCCTCGGTTAGTGGTCGATTATTCGCTGATTAACGATATCATCCTTCGCCCAGTATTCCCTCTTGCATCTCCTGAGATGGTATGGAGGAGAGTACCTAAAGGGAAGGGTAGATGGTGGATTAGCAATGATCTGACTTCTAGCTATTGGCAGGTTCGAATCAGCGAGGAGTCCCAGGGGATAACCACATTTATAAGCGAGTTCGGGCGTTATAAATGGTCGGTTTTCCCTCAAGGATTGTCTTGCTCAGGTGATGAGTTCGGACAAAGACTGGAAATCATCTTGTCCAACTACCCAAAATTCAGAAACTTTCTCAGAGTAGTGGATGATATCGCTGTTTATGGGGAGTCATTGGAAGAACTGCTGGAGCAGTTCTCCCTTTTTCTCGACATATGCAGGGAGAACCACCTTACTTTGAGCCCCAAAAAGTTTCAGATGTGCGATCCAGAACATTCTATCAAGTTTGCGGGAATGATACTGTCCTCGAAAGGATTATCGCCCGACCCTGATAAAATGTCTGCGATACGAGATTTTCCGATACCGAATAATCGAACAGACCTTCGCTCATGGCTAGGTCTCTGTCAACAATTTTCGATATGGTACCCAGAACTAGCTTCATGTCAAAGTGGACTAAGGCACCTAGTGAGAGATGATGTCCCATTTGAATGGTCATCTCTGATGACTGAACAAATGGAGGCAACCAAACGTTTACTCTGTGGTGAAGTTTATGTCCATCCTTATGACACAAAGTTGGTACCAACCATTTTTGTTGACGGAAGTATTTTGCATGGTGCGGGTTACATACTTGTACAGCAAGAAGGTAAATTTTTTTCAGCGGACGATTACAAACCATGTTTGGATGTAATTGAGACACCTCTTGAAGGCAGGGGTGTGGACCCTCAAAATGACACAAATGTTCAACTTTTGGGGAAGGGGGGGGGGGTGACTGTTCACTTCCCTTTGAGGGGGGTGAAACATCACCCACCTATGATTCGACTTGTGATGATGGTGGATTTGACACAGAAACAACAGATTGTATGGTGTCAAAGGGCCACACATCGACACATGATTCTGTTTCACACAAGGGCAAAATGAGATTGATACGAGCAGGGAGCTGCATGTCCAAATCATTTTGGCAGCGTCTTTCAGCTATGGAGGTGGAATTTTTGTCTCTGTACTTTGCGATTATGAGCTGTGACTTTTATTTGAGAGGATGTCCATATGTAGAGTGTTATATGGATAGTTCTCCAGCTGGTTCAATTTTCAAGAAACCATTAGCAGAATTATCGAAGAGACTTCTGCGCATGCGTCTTGAATTATTGGATTTCAGATTGAGAATTATATATATACCTGGAAAAAGACAATCTATCGCTGATGCCCTGAGTAGGCACCCGACAGGTTGTAATCTATGGCCTTTCAAAGATCCCAGTTCTGAATGGTGCAATCCAAATAACAAAGTGGGATGTAACTATGCAGTCTGCAATAACACTGTTGATGGGAACGATCCATTGTTAAGCAGATTTTATAGTGCAGCCGCAGTTGATTTGGATTACATAAAAATTGTAAAATGTGTGGCAAGTGGTCTTAGGAAGGGTGAGCTGAGGAAAAAGATTGACAAATCTCACCCTGCCTTTACTTTGAACTATTTGTTTGACACACTTCGCATCGTCAAGGATGACAAGGACAGATCCTTGCTGTTTGTTGAGGATCGTGTTTTTGTACCTAAAACAGAAAGATTGACAACTTTAGAATACTTGCATCTCTCACACTTGGGATTTGCAATGACCTTTTCTGTTGCCAGATCACGATATTTCTGGGAAGGTATGAAAGCAGATCTACTTCGCTATATTGGGAGATGTGGTCCATGTCTTGAGTATCAGTCTGCTCGTCCTTGTGAAACAGAATTAAAAAGAGAAAATCAAATTTCTTCTCCAATGGAATGGGTTGGGGTTGATCTTTTTTTCTTTGAGGGTTCACATTTTTTGTTTATGGTCGATGGATTTTCACAATACTCATGGTTTCATAAATTTGGTCCGAGTCCTACAAGTTTTCAGGTGGTGCAAATTTAAAAAAAATGGTTTTTAGAATTTGGGTCCCCGAAATTTTTGAGATGTGACTCGGGTCCCCAGTTTTTGGGACCCTTTATTGAGTTTTGTACTGAAAGTTCCATCACCATAGAGCGTGCTTCGGCTTATAATCCACAAAGTAATGGGACCGCTGAACGAAATTTGGGGATTTTAAAAAAATTGCTTAAAAAATCAGCTCGTGGTGGGGACGATTTTTTACAGCAATTTTACATCATGCAAAATATGCCGAGAACAGCTGAAGGTCTGTCACCAGCTAGATTATTTTTTCAACGGGAGGTGAGGAGCACAATGATTTATTCGCCGCCTGATGTGAAGGATGAATTAGCAGCTGGGCTCCAGAGACACCATGACAGGGAACGACAGCGAGAGGTTCGAAATCTAAGACGAGGACGAGGCCTTGAGAGTCCCCTGGAGTTGTATGTCGGGCAACGGGTGTTTTTGCAAAATGAAACGAAACGCGGCAAACCTTACTCGATCCCCGGGAAGATTGTCAGCATTCGAGAGGGAGGACGCTCCGGTTGGGTTTGGTGTCCTGGCAAGGCTCGAAGACTTTTAAGGAACAGGAGGAAGATGAGAACACTAGGAGAAGAAGAGGATGAGGAGGAGAATGATGATGTTCCCATCGATGAGGAGGAAATGGTTGATGAAGAAGGAGTTGATGATTTGGAGAATGATGAGGTGCTCGAAGCGCTGTCTGTTGGAATGGTGATATCCAGCGGCACCCGAGTACCGGTTCCCCAGATTTGTACTTTGTCAACCGAGACACAGCTGCCCTCTGCACTGCGGGCAGTGCAGACTGCACCAAGGCCAAGGCCAGGCCAGCTGGGAGCGGGGGGTGAGAGGACACACACTGTACGCTTTACTCTGCCCTGCTTCCACGGCTCCAACCTGAGGTCAGGTGATCAGTGCTGTCCAGGACTAGTTACGACTTGGTCAGACGCTTGTCACTGCTGCTGTGAACAAGGGAATTTGTTACACAAGTTGTGCGGTGGAGAATTCTATAAAGTTGAAAAATAACCAGTTCATACATTTATTTATTTTAAAAAATATTTTATTACATTTAGTGCTTTCATTTGAACTGGTAATTGTTTTACATACGCAATCAGGTGTGTTGTTGTATTTTTTCTGCTGTCCAGGTTAAGTTTAGGGAGGTAAAAAAAAAGTTTTAAGGGATGGAGTTCAAAAACAAAACAATTGCAAGCTTGGTTGGGTCCTTGGTTGTAATGGGATTATTCTTCTTGATGTTGTGGTTTGTGATCCCAAGGCCAAATGACATTGATGTGCCAGTGGTAGTGGAGGATGGTGATGCTGTGGTAAATACAATCGGTAATGCGTACACTTTGATAGATTTGCATTCTGTTAGCGCTCTTTGGTCTGGTAGTACAATGGTGCTTGTGTTGGTGATGTTACTGGTTACTGGTTGCTGCTGTAAAAACAAGGCTTTAAAGTCCGTCCATTCACATCTGTCAGTAAAACTAAAAGATGAATTCACCGCATTGCTGTCTGACCACGACTCCAGTAAAGTTGATAGAATTCAGGAGTCTGCAACAACTAGACAGGAACAGCTTGAGAGAAGGACACAGCGGGAGAGGACGAGGCTGGATATGGAGGCTTTGGACGAGGAGGAAGCGAGGATGGCGAGGCAGGAGGTGGCTCAGAGGAGGGCTCAGCTGGCCGAGAGGAGGAGGCAGGAGGCTTACAACCGTCAGAATGGTGGTTACGGCGATCGAGGCGTTGCTTATGTGCGACACCCTGGGAGAGGAGCAGAAGGTGGTGTTCAGTACACAGGAGGTGTCGAGCCTTATGGTGATTACCACGTCGTGGTCCCAGCTGAGCAGCACCAGCACCAGGCTATGGTGCACCAGCCACCTGGTGGAGTGATCAGAGGGCGTACCTCAGCGAGATATGGTGTTGAGATCAGTCACCTGTCTGAGGAAGGGCAGCGCATCTATAGTGCAGTGCAGTGAGCCCAGAGTGGGAAGGCAAGGTTATTGTTGAGACTGTAGTGATCCGAGCAAGGACCGAGTGAAATGGGGGACGAACATTGCTTATGAAAGCACAATATATAATCTTTTTTGTAAAAAATGATGTAAAGACAAAAAATAATCCGTATTTATGCTACTTTTATTT
>CBDHDV010000041.1:0-9203 GCA_965261175.1 Rubritalea sp.
CTTTCCCTCCTGGCTGTTCATTGGTGTGGATATCCTGTCATCTCCTGCAAGCCTGGGTACTTTACTGACAGCAGTAGTATCGGGAGAGTCAGACAGTGTATGTTTCTTAAGAAATCTTCTGATATCCATGGACGATTGGTGATGAATGAGGACTTGTATGATACTGGAAGTGCAGTGGCAGGCTTATATAGACAATTTACCAACTTTTTGAAATTCCCTGGGGAATCCCCAGGACTGGGTGGATCCAATTTGGGGGGGGGGGGGGTTCCTTGGGATCACAGGACCTTCCTCTTCCTATCCTTCATTTTTCACACTTCTTTCAATTAAAACTATTCGAGATTACCAGCCTATAGACTAACTCTTTATATCACTTGTAAACACATAGATCAAGGAAAAACTTGAGCATAAAATTATCTTCACAGAGCAATAATAAAAAAGGTTATGAGCAGTGAAAGTCATCAGACGTTTTTTCCCAGTTTCGGGTATAGCCCCCCCCCCCCTTAATGTACTGATGAACTTTGAACTATTAGTAGATGAAAGTTGGTCGGGCCAAATCCCGGCCAGCCTGACTGCTTGCTACGGCTTGCACACACACACACACACATGCGCACGCCAGCAGTCACTCGTTGTAGCTACTATATGATTTTAATTGCACAGTGTAAGAATTTCAATTTTTTTATTTACCCCTCCAAATTTTCTGGATCTGCCCACCCCTGGTGGGGATCCAAAATCCCCCCCCCCCTTTCCAATAGTGTAAGTGGGATGCACTGTGGCATTGATAAATCTCTCTGCATACTGCTCCTACTGAATCCTAGTCTCGCCGACCAGACCCTTTGCTTAATCGCTACGCCAGGAAAGTGTCTGGTCAAGCTCTTTCCCAGCGTACTGATTAGGTAAAGGATCTGGCTGGCGAAAAATCCTGGATGAAGCCCTGGTTGATAGTAGTTACTCAACTAGTATACAGAAACAAACAGAAAATAAAAATAAACAATGGATTGCTATCAAAAAAAGAACAAAAAACAGGACTGTATCCATCTCCACAGCAACCAGTTAGACGACCCTTTACCATGTAAACTTATATATATATATATAGTGCACCAGTATTAACTGTGATGGTGTGTATAAAAGTTAAAATGATGGTAAATGGCCACACAGTCTCTTGTTTCTGGGTTTGTTTTTAATACCTCTGTGAGATTATTATTACACACATTGTTTAGAAACAAACTTGGACTGTCCTGTTACAAAAGAAAGGATACACGACTATCCCATGTAGACCATATCCAGATAGATGACCCTTTACCACTTGAAATCATATACACCAATATTGGGTGCATAGTGTGTATATGATTTAAATTTGGTATCTGGCAGTTGTCTACAAGGGTGCAGTCATGTGTCCTTTCATTTTTAAACAAGCTAATCCTTTATAAAGAGTTTGTCCATTTATTTCATGTATCTGTATATTCAAGTCGGAGTGGTAGAGGAGACATCAAGTGTGAGCCAAATTGGTGGAGGGTCTCCTAGGCAGTCGACACATTTTCTGATTTGTTTATTGTTGCTGTCCACTACACACCTATCATCAACACATGCTATGCATCGTTGCTATTGTTGACTGTAACCATGTAGGGTCAGCGACAGCCTCATTCAAAAACTTGGTAACGGTTGCACCGGAGAACACGACAACCTAACAGTTTGGCAGAGTATCAGCTGCAGCCTACTTCGGACTTGGTAACAGCTTCCTAGTATCAAGAACACCTCAGAGCAAAGAGCTGAACTAAGCAGGGGTCATTCCCTGTGCTTACAATCAGCTTGATTAGGTTATCAACCAAATTATCAGCCCACATCATCAACTAATCTGTTGATAAGTTTTTTTAAACTTTTCACCAGATTTTATTTCCTTCGCTAAGATACAAGCCTTTGTGCTAGGATTTTTCAGTCCGCCATTTAAAAAAAGAAGATCCAATGCTATATCAAGTAGTACTAGAGTACTCCCTGATGCCTTCCCAGAGTGAGACTATTAACATTGTGTACAGGGCCTGATACATAGGGAAGGGGAGGACCATGAGGCGTGATAGCCAGATTTGGGATGTTTAATTTGGAAAACATACGCATGCATGCATGCATGCACGCACACACACACACACACACACACACACACACACACACACACACACACACACACACAACTAGATGCAGTTCCACTACTGGCAGTATCGTTACTGTAACTACTGCTCCCTCCCACGTACCAGGTGGTGCCAAGGGCAATGGTAAGTGTGGAGTGGGCATGAGAGGAGTGGGGGCACCAGGTGGGGGTGGGGGAGGAGGAATTCCCCATGGGTGAGGTACTCCACCCATCAAGCTACCCCCAGGGGGGCCAGAGTGCATCATAATAAATGGTGGTGGAGGAGGTCCAGGTATGAGAGGAGGGCCACTAGGGACAGTTGACCAATGGGGTTGCATATGATGTTGGGATTGGTGGACACTCATCTGCTGTGGATTTGATTGGTCGGAGGGTTTAGGTCCACGCTGCAATAGTACATATATATATATATAATAACAAATAAAACCTTTTAAATAAATTTAAAAAAATATATATATATATGTATATATGTCAGATACATCAATCAAGTTATTTTCACTTCATTTTAACATGCCTAAAAATGTTTCTACTACTTGGCTGTTTTGTATGGCTTCTTGAGATCTGGTGAACCGTTCCCAGTTGTAGGCGTGCCCACATGTGACATCACAGGTGAACATCCACTTACTCAAGACATGCAACTCCAATGGAAGAGACTGAACAATCAGAGGTCAGCGACCAGTCACCATTTCAGGCGATCATACTAATCGGAATCCTTTGCTAAAAGTGCCTATACTAGTAGTAATTCAGATTCTGACAGCGACAGTTTTGCTGAGCCATACTTATACGAGCCAGAAGTGGAGCATCCTCTACATCTCCTACAGAGTCTGACGATGATGAAAGGCTCCACAACTCAAACTTGCTGAAGCTAAAGGTTCAATTATTTTGGTAGTTCACTTATAGCTTTCTTTAGCACGATAGCAAGCAGTAGGATTGCTCTAAATTAACTAGCTACCAAATAATCCATCAGTACTGTTACTTACACAGGGTGACTCACAAAAAAAAACCAATACCCATGCACGTTGGGTCCCCCTGGGGATTTATTTCTGTACTAATCAGTCTAATTGTTTCAGGACATGGCAGAGTCAGCCCCTGTGAGTATGCCCTGCTGGAAGCTCCAGCACAGGATTTTCAGTGTCAACCATTACTATTAATGCTCCTCATACAAGGCGATAGAGGAGCAATTTCGTGCTTTTTTTAATTTATTTGGAGACAGCGCCGAATAAATCCAGGATAGCAGACTTGAAGATTTGAGACTTATGGGACTGTGCAAGACCTTCACACAAAGTCTGAGCCACTCTGGACGACCAAGGATCCGTTCAGATGAAGTTGTTGACATGGTTCGAGAGTTTGTCAAACAGATCACAAAACGCTCGCTTCGCCGTAGGAATCAATCAATGAATCTCTCCTCTGAATCATGTCGGAGGATCATCAAAGATGATCTTTAAGAAGTACCCCTACCGTATAGAGCCGACAGGACGAAGGTCATGTGTGACAAAATGCTGGAGAAAATGGAGGAAAATGCCAGTTTTCAGAGTTTGCTTTGGATCTCTGATGAGGCTCACTTCCACCTCAAGGGGAAGGTCAATTTGAGGAACAATGTGTTTTGGGGAAGTGAGAAGCCCACTGAGGTTGCCCAGACACCCCTACATTCAGCCAAATGTACTGTTTGGGCTGCCATTTCTGAGTAGGGAATTATCGGACCGTTTTTCTTCGAAGAGCACAGTGCCCAAGGCACTGTCACGAAGGAGCGCTACGTGGAGAAGTCCTTGAAGACTTCAAAAAGGAGCTGGAGTCCCTGTATCCATCTCTTATGACTAAGTTTTGGTTCCAGCAAGATGGAGCAAGCTCTCACACCTCCAATATGTCCCGAGAATGGCTAAGAAAAACTTTGGGAAGCATCAACTCAAGACCGATTTTGAGTGGGCCTCCCATGGCCCGGATTTAAGCCCCCCCCCCCAGATTTCTTTCTTTGGGGCTATCTGAAAGATAGAGTGTATGCTAGTAAGCCTAGGACCATCAGTGAACTGAAGTCTAACATCAGAGAGAAAACCAGAGCCATCCCAAGGTCAGTTTGCAAGGACGTAATGCTGAACTTCGCCATGCGCCTGAAAGATGTACGGAACTAAATGGGAGTCATTTGGAGAAAGTGCTGTAGAGCCGGAGAGAAAGTCAGAAGACAGTGACATTTTTATGCTGCTTATAATTAGTTGAACTAAATATCCTCAAAGTTTTATTGCATTCAAAAATCAAATAAATGAGAACAATTTTTAAGTTTAGGTATCGTTTTTTTAGTAGTCATCCTACTTACGGTAAGGCAACAATAATACAACATAATAGATAAGCGGTGATACAGGTGTGGGTACTAGGAGCAGATTCAAACTCCCCTTGAAGCCATCCACAACACAAACTTACCAGCTGACGATTGGCCATAAATCTGTAATGCCTGTATTTGCAAACCATAGTATATATACAAACTCTTAGCTACTTCTGCAAGGATTGTGCAGATGTCATGATGGCTACCTCTGCAAGGATTGTGCAGATGTCATGATGGCTACTTCTGCAAGGATTGTGCAGATGTCATGATGGCTACTTCTGCAAGGATTGTGCAGATGTCATGATGGCTACTTCTGCAAGGATTGTGCAGATGTCATGATGGCTACCTCTGCAAGGATTGTGCAGATGTCATGATGGCTACCTCTGCAAGGATTGTGCAGATGTCATGATTGCCATATTGATGTGTGTATGTAAAAATCCAGCATGCAGGACCCAAGGAGTTTCACACGGCATCAGATTCTGGATGTTGAGAGATGTATTGGGTGGATGAGCCATCCATGTCATTTGCTGCTGCTATCTTCTCCTTCTCAGATACTGTTGGCATCTGCTCACAGTGCCCACATGTGTACCACAGCATACAGATAGCTAGCTATAGCTAGCAATCTTCAATCACCTATTTGATAAGCCACCTGGCTACAGCATGCTGCTTCAGCAGTTTGAGTTGTGGAGCCTTTCATCATCGTCAGACTCCGCAGGAGGTGTACAGGATGCTCCACTTCAGGCTCGTAAAGTATGGCTCAGCATTACCGTAGCCACCAGAATCTGAATTGCTGCTAGCATAAGCACTTCCAGCAGAGGATTCTGAATAGCATGATCGCCTGAGATGGTGATTGGTGACTGATTGTTCCTTCTCTCCCATTGCAGTTGCATGTCTTGAGAAAGTGGATGTCCCCTTGTGATGTCACGCGTGAGCACACCTACAACCGGATAAAGTCCAACGGATCTCAAGAAGCCATACAAAATAGCCAAATAGGGGAAAAAATTAGACTTGAAAAAATGGTATAAAAATACCAAAACAAATAAATCTTATAGACCACACCCACCAGGAGATTATAATAATCTTTTTAAGAAAAACTTTTCCATGTCCCCCACCCACCCTTTAAATTAATCAGCTGAAAGTTGACTGAAAGAAGGAAAAAAAACACGCGCGAACACAGCGCACTGCATTTACTGGCAACGGGTTTCACATGTAAAGCATGTAACTCACGACTTGATTGAGTTCTCCTGTATAAGCATAGTAACATATCACACTGGTGATAATGGACGTGGTTTCATGTGTATGTCTTGAGAGTTGAGACCCAGCAACGGGACAGCTCCAGCCCTACAACTTGATCGAAGAACTGACCCTTAGGTGTGAGGTGGATGTGCAACACCTCCTTCACAAGCAATCCCCTCATTTGCTGACTCCATCACCGAGGTTGCTTCCCTCAAGATTGTATGGTGGTTCTTCCACGCATACTCTGCGATGGCCGACTACCCAAGTTCTCCCATCCGGCATGAATCTTTGTGCTAACCTCCGCCTTGTCTCTTCAATGTAGACCATCCCACAGCTACAAGGAATTCTACACACAACCAATGAGTTCATGGTGGATGGTCTGGACCCTGTGAGCTGAGATTTTACTTATACCAGATTTGAAAACGACGCTGACAAGCTGCTTATTTTGCTACAATTTGCATTGTATATAACAAGGGGGCACCCATCGTTACACCCATTCATATAGCTATCACAACTTCCGCTTTCCTTCAGACCTATCCTGTCATTGGTTCCCTCAATGTCCACGAAAAAGTACCATCATAATGCCATTTGCACCAAGTATGAAGGGCAGCCATCGCCTTCTCCTAGACTTCATAGAGGGAAACTTGTGCTGAACAAAATCACTTCTTAGACATTCGGCTAAAATCACCTTGAGGATGATTCCGCCAGAAAAAAGTATGTGTACAAATAAATTGTGCACACATCTTCAATTGGAGATATTCCGACAGCAGTACCACTTGCACTTGTAATTCAGATGTGCATATCTGTGTATACCAGACTATATATAGAATATACACAGAGCCAGTGGTTTTCCATTTCAAAATGTCTTTTTTCGTTTAATGTCTTTTTTTGTTTAATGAAAACGTATATTCCGTTTCGTAGACTATTTTTAAGGCTCTTTCCATTTTCATGTTAATTTTGAAGGAGGAGACGGTTAATCGGACTTACCAACCGACCAAAACAAAGAACAAATTTCTGAGCAAATGCTCTTTTTACCAGAAAATTTACTTTTGGGGAGGGGGGGGGGGGGGGGGGGATATATTTATTTGGTTTAGTAATACATATACTGTCGATATATATCCAAGGTTAGTCTGCTCTCATACTATAACACAGAAAAAGATTGCTGCAGATTTTCACATAACACAGAGCAGAGTTGGTGGAGCTGAGTGCAGACAGTCCACGTGAGGTGAGCACACACACACACACACAAATCTTTAAAAATATAATTCCGTGAATTCCGTCCATTTTCCGCAGAAACGGAAAATCACTGGCTCTATATACAGTATCATACAAAGGTTGCTTAGGTACATAGGTTTCAACAACAACAAAACCATAGACACAGAACTACTGGTCATGGCCACCATCTACATTAGTATATTCTACAGGAAGAGCCATCACATCACCAAACTTGTGCCCCTCCAACTGTCACTCACTTACCAAGCTTGCGGCAGGAGATGGCAGCACAGAACTCATTACTTGTTTAGGTGTGTCCGGCACCGACTCCCCCAATTCCTTCATGAGAGACAAGTACTGCAGATAGGTGACAGAAATACAATCACCAGAAGTCGCCGCCATCCATGGGGAAGCTCTCCAATGCATTCATTAATTATGACATGATCCAACTTACCTCACTATCCATCTTTGCCTTGTCCACTGGAGTAGCTAAGGATGTCCTGTAAAAAAAATAATTAAAAAGACTTGCAGGTCACATCCCAACACCATAGTCAGGCCCTGCCCTACCATAATCCTACCCCACCATAACCCTGTCCTGCCATAATCCTACCCCACCATAACCCTGTCCTGCGATAACCCTGCCCCACCATAACCATGTCCTGCGATAACCCTGCCCCACCATAACCATGTCCTGCCATAACCCTGCCCCACCATAACCCTGTCCTGCCATAACCCTGCCCCTCCATAACCATGTCCTGCCATAATCCTGCCCCATCATAATCATGTCCTGCCATAATCCTGCCCCACCATAACCCTGTCCTACCATAACCCTGCCCCACCATAACCCTGTCCTGCGATAACCCTGCCCCACCATAACCCTGCCCCACCATAACCCTGTCCTACCATAACCCTGCCCCACCATAACCTTGCCCCACCATAACCTTGCCCCACCATAACCCTGCCCCACCATAACCCTGTCCCACCATAACCCTGCCCCACCATAACCCTGCCCCACCATAACAGTGTCCTGCCATAACCCTGCCCCACCATAACAGTGTCCTGCCATAACCCTGCCCCACCATAACCGTGTCCTGCCATAACCCTGCCCCACCATAACCATGTCCTGCCACAACCCTGCCCCACCATAACCCTGCCCCACCAAACCCTGTCCTGCGATAACCCTGTCCTACCATAACCGTGTCCTGCCATAACCCTGCCCAACCATATATAATTGTATATAGTACTGGCTAAAGCTAAGGTATTCCCAACCTAAACCTTGGCTAAAGCTAAGGTATTCCCAACCTAAACCTATGGATGGGAACCGTTATCTAGATGAGAGGTGGACACAATCGACGTGGAAGGTTCAGGGAGTGCTCCCTAGTATATTGGTTTGACCATTAAATTTTTAAAAAATTTATTTTTAAATGTCGGACACCAAAAACACACAGACTACAAAACAACAACAAAATATCATCAGCTAAAACTCTTAGAAGCTTCCTAGCATCCCGAACGGGTTTTGACTGGTTATAGCTGCTCAAAAATAGTTTTAATCAGAGTACCTTGAATCCATAGCGAAGGTAGTAAACCAGCAGCCTAAAACACAAAAACAAAAACCTTGAAATTTATCTTCAGGGATAGATGTATCCACCTATCTCTTCTCTGTTCTTCCACCTCCATAACTTGAGTACCCTAAGTCCATTCATGACAATCTTAATACCAGGAGCCCCCAAATCTTCCAATGATTTGCAACGAGCAATTTGTTTTTCATAAAAAATACCAAGATTGTCGACACAAACACACACTCTTGTGCCTATGCCAAGTTGATTCGGGAGCTGCTGCATGCTTTCTCTGCAAGGAAGTGATCGGTTGATTATGGGGAAGCTTATTTTTGTGACAATAGTCACGAACATAGACCTTCATCAAAGCCAAAATTAGAAACTACTTCTGATCCATGTATCTATGTGTGCATATGAGTACAAACTTTAGTAACAAATATGGTGAAGAATAGCATCCATGATGGTTAGTTCTGGAGGTTATCCTGAGTAACTTCTTGTAGAAGGCTACTCGACTATTAAAACTGAAACAAAAAAACAAAAAGGTGTAGAAAGCAACATCTTTATTAGATAGGAAAGAACAGAAACAAGACAGTACCCACCAGTCCAACAATATCCACGGCTTTATAAAATCAGTGTTCACACACGATGGGTCATTTTAAATGGTAAAGGGTCATCTAAGCGGTATAGCGTCTGGCTTCAGGTCTTTCTTGACAAGTCAATCCAATACAATATTCATACTTTGTTGTAG
>CBDHDV010000042.1:0-3861 GCA_965261175.1 Rubritalea sp.
TGCCGCTCATCCTGCTTGGTCCGCTGCTTCTTGTCATACTAAAGAACAGCAAACAAAACAGCATGTCATGTCTCCCTCAAGGCCACCATTAGCATGCCTTGTCTCCCTCAAGGCCACCATTAGCATGTCATGTCTCCCTCAAGGCCACCATTAGCATGCCTTGTCTCCCTCAAGGCCACCATTAGCATGTCATGTCTCCCTCAAGGCCACCATTAGCATGCCTTGTCTCCCTCAAGGCCACCATTAGCATGCCATGTCTCCCTAAAGGCCACCATTAGCATGTCATGTCTCCCTCAAGGCCACCATTAGCATGCCTTGTCTCCCTCAAGGCCACCATTAGCATGTCATGTCTCCCTCAAGGCCACCATTAGCATGCCTTGTCTCCCTCAAGGCCACCATTAGCATGTCATGTCTCCCTCAAGGCCACCATTAGCATGTCTTGTCACCCCCAAGGCCACCATTAGCATGTCTTGTCACCCCCAAGGCCACCATTAGCATGTCATGTCTCCCTCAAGGCCACCATTGGCATGCCTTGTCTTACTCAAGGCACCTTTAGCAGGGTTTCTATCAGGGGGGGGGTGGGGGGAGCATTTGCCCCCTAGGTTCACTCTCGCCCCCCCTTGGAACTGGCAGATTTATAAATGACAATTCAAGCCTTATGTATGGTTAGTGTTATTGATTGAACGGATGACTCAATCCTATGTATGAATGGTTATAATGAATAAATGATGGATACACATCATACACCTATACAATTATCCTTCTACTTTTTCTGTACCATATACATATCTACAATATTTTCTAAGTCACTGTCAGATAGCTTCTCGGGCGACTCTATAGCTATCTTCATCAAGTGGGACAGACTTTTCTTACCAAGACGCTTCTAAGGCGAGTCTTTATCATCTTCATCTGGGAGAAACTTCGCTCAACCGAAGCAGTTCCAATCGGAATTGTAAGGCATATGCTTGCCTAAGTGTTCAAGTTTGGAAACATGCGGATGAGTGCTTCATTGGTTACAAGCTCATGTAATTGAGATGCCATGTCTTCCTGTGTTTTTTTTGGCTAGATAGTGCTTTAACGTCTTCCATTCAGCTTTGACTTCACTAGACACCAGTCCCATCTTCTCATATTCTTCACCTTCAAGAGACACAGCAGTCTTTCTCCCTCCATACTGATCTAGCAGCACCGTTACCGAACCTTCGCCATACTGTTGATACTCGGAAGTGTCCACACTAGGAGTTTTCTTAGTATCAAATATGCTGAATGCTGACACTATGTCTTGTGAACAAAAATGACTTGAGATGTTGCCCTTTAGAGTTGAAACAAAATGATTTCCAACACTATTTTGGAAAGTTTAAATGTCAGAGGTGGTGATGTAAACGCCCATAGCTTCCTCCAGACTCTCCTTCATGTCCTGTAGCTCAAGCACCCAGTTGGCTGCAGGACTCAAAGCATCATCCAGTGAGTACAAAATTGCTTCCACAAGGGAAGATATGACTGTCAAATCAAGCATTTCAGGTTGAAGAGTCTTGCTAAGTTTTGCTACTTGAGGCAAGACATAGTCGAGTAGATACACAGCAGATACGGTTGACTTGGAACTTAGAGCTTAGCTAATTCCCAATACTTCGGGCTGGTGTCTTTCTTCGTATATGTTGTTGAGAGTTATCACAGTGGCAATGTAGTTCTCCTTCACTGCTTTAACACATCGCTCATGAGCTAGCCAGTGTGTATCTGAAGGCTTGATCACTTTCAGCTCTGGCATGTTAAGCACTCGCTGTACCGCTTTTAGACAATCTGCTCGTTTCGGTGAGTATTGGAGAAACTTCCAGAGAGTAGTGAGTGTGATATACATATGCTTGGTTCCAGGGGTACTATTGGCTGCTTGAACACAAGCAAGCTGTAGTAAATGACAGTGGCAGTGCACAAAGATAGAGTGAGGTGAATTACTTTTCAAAAGGGTTTGTACTCCCATGTGTTTCCCTGAAAAAGTGGCTGCTCCATCAAAGCCCATGCCAATTAGCTTGCTAATCTGAACTCCTTTCACCTTCAAACAATCAACCAGAGTCACAGAAATAGTCTGGGCATCTGCCTTCTTTAGTGGGATGATCTCGATGAAATGCTCAACAGGCAGGCCATTCTCAACCCAACGACATACAACTGACAGCTCTTCTATTGTTGTAATGTCAGTACACTCATCTGCAAGCAAACTGAAGTAGCGAGCATTTTGTAGCCTTGCAACCCATGTGCCAAGTGCCTCAACAAAGTCAACTACAGCATCTTTTGAGGTGTAATGAGCATTTTTCCCAGCTTTGTCGACGAACTGTTTCAAATCTTCACCTCCACAAGTCACAACAAGATCAACGAGGTCCCCAAAGTTAGTGGTGTGAGCAATGTGGTTACGAGCAAGGAAGTGTATACACCGTAGAAGAGATTTGATTGCCAACCTATTCTTCAGCCTCCTCACATTCTTCCAGTCGGTGCATTTGCTGAAGAACAGAACCCTCACGCAATGCAGAAGCAGCAGCTGTCTCCGTTTGGCAAGCCATAATATGTCCTTCACTTTCAGCATGTTCCTTCATCTTTGCTGTGGCTTTTTTCCAATTGCTAAAAGGCTTAGTGATCCATCTCCCGCCAGTTTTAGGATTTGACCTCCCCCACTTTTTACAGTGCTTACAGAAAGCACCTTGAAGATCTTCATCATATTCTAGCCAATGAAAATCACTTTCTCATCTTTTGAGGTAGTGCCGTCTTTTGGTGGAGACGAGACAGATCCTTGAGAGGATGAAGCTTGAGAAGTCAAACCCTGACACTGCTTTTTTGGAGCAGGAGGTTCAATATCAGAGCCTTCTGAGTCAGAGTAGTTACGTGATACAGAAGCAGAAGAGCGTGGGGCAAAAAATGAACGAATATTCTTACTCATAATATTAGTCTGTCTTGCAAAATCTTGACTATACTGTCTATAAAACTGAAAAAACTCTCCTTGACAGGCCCTTTATAGTCCAGGCTGTGATATTGCACAATTTAACTGCTGAATAGTGTAATGTCACATTACACCATGATTCAGCAATTTTCTCTTCAAGTGCTTTATCAGTACAACTTAGTAATCAAATTTAACCACAGTGGTTAAATTTGCTTACTCAGTTGTACTGACAAAGCACTTGAAAAGACACTTTTCCTGATATGCACTGACAAGCACTTGTTAGTCTAACACTTTAATTTAAACCAGAGTATGATGAAATAAAAACCAAATTACAGAATGCATTCTTAAGCCTGAAGTTACACAAGATGCTTTGAAAAGAAAGGATTCAAAATTGGGGGGGGGGGGGGGGGGGGGGGGGGTGAGGATGCCCCCTGATTCTGCTACATTATCAAGTGCTGTGCATGTTGAGAGAGCCATGCCCCCCCACCAAATTACATATTGCCGTTTTGCCCCCCCCCCCCCCCCCCCCTTGGCCCAAATCCTGAAAAAAACCCTGATTAGCATGTCTTGTCACCCTCAAGGCCACCATTAGAATGCCTTGTCTCCCTCAAGGCCACCATTAGCATATCTTGTCTTCCTCAAGGCCACCATTAGCATATCTTGTCTCCCTCAAGGCCACCATTAGCATGCCTTGCCTCCCTCAAGGCAACCATTCAAGTACAGTGGTGGAGTTCCACACATTCAATTCAATTATAAGTACAATAGCATGCCTTGTCTTCCCCAATGCCACCATTCAAGTACAGTGGTAGTGTCCAACACACTCCCCTCAAGTACAATAGCATGCCTTGCCTCCATCAAGGCCACTATTCAAGTACAGTGGTGGTCTCCCACACTTTCAACCACAAGCGCATTAGGAGAGATAGCATACAATTGGAGCAATA
>CBDHDV010000043.1:0-9996 GCA_965261175.1 Rubritalea sp.
GTCTATATTATATGTACATAGATGTATATTCAGCTAAAAAGACTATATGAAATGGACTTGTCAAGAAAGGTGTACCCATGTAGACCAAAAAAGACCCTTTACCTTTTAAAAATATATAAACTTGTACATTATTATTTTAAACGGTAAAGGGTCCTCTAAATGTTTGTGGTCTACATGGGTACATTCTTGTTCTCCTTACTTCTCATTTTTGTGGATAAGTCAATCCGGCATTGTCTTGCTCTCTATTAGGTGTACTCCCTATATATATTGGATTGGCACACTTTTTAAAATGGCGGACTGAAAATACCCCCAAACCAAAACTTATATCCATGCTAAAACTCACACCGGCAGCTTCTTAGGTGCACAAATGGTGGCTTCAGTTGCTATTGAATCTCCGAAAGTACTCCATGCATGCCTCGAATCCTTCGCTATGGTAGTCAACCGGCAGTGCAAAAACAACAAGGTTTAATATTAGAAAACCTCATGAATTTCATCTTCTTGAGATGTGTTTATTATTCTTTACTACGTTTGTTACTGGAGTACACATTCACTCACTCCACACACCCACACACACACATACACACACATCCATCGCACAAGTAATTTCCCAGGTTTTGTTGAGTCTGTGCTGCTAGCTATTGTACATAATTATTATCTCATCATCCATGGTAAAATCTTGTTAGTGTACATGCTTAAAGCAGCTGCTAATATACTTTTATCAGACAAATCATTGATTAAAAAAAAAAAAAAAAAATTATTTTGTGGAGAGTAGGGTTCTCCGGATAGGGGGGGGGGGGGGGACTACGCCTGAAACCTCCGAAATTTGAGACACATGTTTGTAGTTGTCATAACTTTTCCGTCCTTTCTTCTGTGCAGATACTTTTGATATCAACTTGTTGCTTATTGTGTGTGCTTTAAGATGATATGTAAAAAGTCACCTTTTCTTAGAAGATACATGCAAAAAGGCAAAGGTCACTAAAAAATTGCACCTCCCAAACTGTGGCAAGGATTATTCCAAGGCACTTTTGGACTACAGATCCCAAATTTGGTGGCTTGCTAAAACACGTAGTTGTGATTTGACGGAGCCATATTAACAACGTGGTGTCGCATTGAATAGTTATGAGGCACTTCATTACCAACCACGCAAAAACCCACGCAATATCTATGATGTCACCTCTTCTGATCACCATAACTCAGCATGCTTCACGTAAAAAAATTAATTGAAACCGTCAAATCACAACTACGTGTTTAGCAAGCCATAAAACCAAACTTGGGATCTGTAGACCAAGGTGCCTTGGAATAATCCTTGCCACAGTTTGAGAGGAGCAATTTTTTGTGTGACCCTTGCCTTTTTACCTAACTTATTATTTCATGCACTATCAAAGCAATTTTTGATTTTGACGATCCTTACCCATATCAATATTTTGCTGGAATTGTGACAATTTGTGGAAAATTTGGAGTCCTCTTGTACTAAAACTAACTTATGGTGGTCAAGATATGTGGAGATGATAGATACATTGATAGAAAGTAGAAATAATGAAGAACTCCACTAACTGGAAAGAAAGGAGAGATGGAAAGTAAAGTAGTAATCTGCACCTCTGTGCATAGTAAAGTAGTAATCTGCAACTCTGTGCATAGTAAGGTAGTAATCTGCAGCTCTGTAGATAGTAAAGCAGTAATCTGCAACTCTGTGCATATTAAAGTAGTAATCTGCAGCTTTGTGCATAGTAAAAAGTAGAAATCTGCAGCTCTGTGCATAGTAAAGTAGTAATCTGCAGCTCTATAGATAGTAAAGCAGTAATCTGCAACTCTGTGCATATTAAAGTAGTAATCTGCAGCTCTGTGCATAGTAAATTAGTAATCTGCAGCTCTGTGCATAGTAAAGTAGTAATCTGCAGCTCTGTGCATAGTAAATTAGTAATCTGCAGCTCTGTGTCTAGTAACAGACCATGGCAAAGCCACAGCAAGGGGGATGGTTCATAATATTGGACAGGCTATGGATTGGTAGGAGTGGTTCCCTGGCCATGAGACTGTGGAACTATAGGTACCCACCTACCTAGTATTTACCATGTAGAAGCCACTCAATCTAAGCTTCCTTCTAGCTGCATGACAGACCAACCTTCTTGACTTAGCAAGATATTCCTTGCTTGTGGTCCTGCCAAGTTTAGGGTGGGAGGTTGAATAGTTAATCTGCTGATGTGTAAAATGTTTTATGGAAGTGTTAATTTCACCAGATTGCTTATAGCAACACAGAGCCACAAGAAGTGTCCGCGATCATCTCACGACCAATTGGAATGCTGGGTATCTAGTCACTTCACAAATGTTTGACATCTGACTTAGGGTGCAGGTAGGTTATACCCACACCCATCCCACATAAGGAAGCACACAGATTAAAATAGCTATGGCAAGGGTGTGTGTCAGTATTACAGAATGTGCTGTAATGAGATTCATGAAGTAATAATCCCATAAACTCTAGACCTAGTTAGTGGCACATGCAAAATTTGTAGATTGCTTATTGGCCTCCTAAAACCCTTCCTTCATTCCAGCCCCTTCCTCCTCCTGAATGGGAAATGGTCTCCATCTCTTGGAGTTAGGAGCATCTTTCTCCTTAAACCCATCTCTTTGATAAACCCTTCCTTCTCCCTTCTCCCCGGGGTCTCTTAATCCTCCACACTGAATGATAAATGGCCTCATCTCTTTGATAAACCCTTCCTTCTCCCTGGGGCCTCTGAATGATAAATGGCTCAATCTCTTGGAGTGAGGAGCAACTTCCTCTGAGCTGGGCAAGGAATGCTGTGCTGCTACTTATCTGAAGGCATGTTGAGGATGGAAATTCATGTGGCCCCAGTTCCCTCCTTTGCTGCTATGTGCAAGAGAAGCCAACCCACACACTCTGTTGAGGACTGAAAGAACATATCTATGTCTTCATAGTGTGTGCTTTAATTAGATGAGTTTCTATAGTAAATTTAGGAGTGTTTGATAATAAAGGAGGTCTTCTAGCATCCTTGATGTTCACCCACATGGCATCTTGGAGGTCCTGTATGGATGGTCTTTCATTTGGTGTTTGATTCATGATGTACCTTATGAAGTAGTAGGAACCTGCACACACATTTACATAGTGAGAGAAAGGTCAGAGGAAGTGAGTGAGGAACACTAGGCAATGTAGGAGGACTACTGTTCAAATATCGCCCACATGAGCTACTAATGGTGTGTGACTTACAAAGGGTGACGTGTGAAGTATGTGACGGAGGCAGTACTGCTCTTGCTTCAGCAAGTTCCAATCTTACAGGAAACCTGCCATGGAGTAGTACATAGAGGAGTATTCCTCTGAATGGAAAAAGCATGAAAAATATGGTCAAGTAGCTACAGACTTGGAATGTGCATGGATGTGGGGGTGGTGTGCATGCATGGACAGGGGACAACCATGACTATGCAAGACCATGACTTTAATTAAGGAAGGACAATAGGTCAAAACCACACAGAAATACTAAATTTTTAATTGTCTCGATTTTCTTCCTCAACGGAAGTAATTTTGGTATCAAATTATTTGGTGTGATAAAACTTCTCTATGGACACATTTTTCTTGTTACAAGATCATTAGCAACATTAAGATCACTCAGAAATTACACTTCCACCTCTTTTAGGAATGTCTCCACAGAGGAGAGTTGAGGGCTATAATTTTGTCAAAGCACTTATGATAAGAGTGGCTACACACCTAGTGTTAATTGTTTCAAGGCCATATGTGAGCTAAGTTGATTGAAACCCTGTTCACATCACCATAACTTGGCAAGTGCTTGCCATTTACAAACGTTTGAAAATGAACGGGAGCCAAGTTATCATCCTACCATTCCCATCAAGCTTACCTCTTCAGTTACTGCTCCTTTGAGGTTTTCTCTTTAAATTTCTGACTTGAGGTAAGTGAACTTGCATGAACAAAAAACAACATAACTTTGAAATAGAGCATCCAATGGTTCTAAACCCTTAGCCTGCATGCACAGTTGCTGGACAGAAATACTTTCAAATGGGGGGGAGGGGGGGGGGGGGGGAATCGCATTTTTTTTGGCCTATAGTTCTCACTGCAATGTCTGGTCCTGTGTGCCTTATTTTTGAAACTCACAGGCTCCATATGTCAGCTTGTTTCCCGTCGTAATTCTGCAATGAGGACTTCCTTAACTCGGGGGCTGCATAGTCTAGGGAACCACAGGGAGTGGAGACAGCACTGCACCTCTCAGTAGCTAGCCCAAAGTCTGTGGAACAGAAGCAATATATTTGACAGGCACATGTGGAAATCAAATGCTATTCTGACCTGAAATATTATAGAGTATATCTGCATGTACAACTTGACCACTGCTGATGTATACACTACTTGACTACTGCTGACTTTGGCAACCCAATCCTGCTACATTCCAAGAGTTATGGCTGAGTCAAGTCATCAGAGGATGCCTCCTTGTGTTGCTTGTTCTGTAGTGGTGACTAGCAAGAATACTATCTGCTCGTGTCTCCCCAATAGTTCTCAAATCATCCTAGCTTTCTCATGGAGTAAGTAAACTGAGTCTTGATGGGTAAGCAGCAGAACAAGATGGAGAAGTTGTGTTTTGTGATTGAACTGTAACTAACATCAAGAGGAAGCTTTTGCCAAAGTCCAAGAGGAAGCTTTTACTAAAGTCCAGAGGAATCTATTGCCAAAGTCCAAGAGGAAGCTATTGCCAAAGTCCAAGAGGAAGCTTTTGCCAAAGTCCAAGAGGAAGCTTTTGCCAAAGTCCAAGAGGAAGCTATTGCCAAAGTCCAAGAGGAAGCTATTGCCAAAGTCCAAGAGGAAGCTTTTGCCAAAGTCCAAGAGGAAGCTATTGCCAAAGTCCAAGAGGAAGCTATTGCCAAAGTCCAAGAGGAAGCTATTGCCAAAGTCCAAGAGGAATCTATTGCCAAAGTCCAAGAGGAAGCTTTTGCCAAAGTCCAAGAGGAAGCTATTGCCAAAGTCCAAGAGGAATCTATTGCCAAAGTCCAAGAGGAAGCTATTGCCAAAGTCCAAGAGGAAGCTTTTGCCAAAGTCCAAGAGTAAGCTATTGCCAAAGTCCAAGAGGAAGCTATTGCCAAAGTCCAAGAGGAAGCTATTGCCAAAGTCCAAGAGGAAGCTATTGCCAAAGTCCAAGAGGAAGCTATTGCCAAAGTCCAAGAGGAAGCTATTGCCAAAGTCCAAGAGGAAGCTATTGCCAAAGTCCAAGAGGAATCTATTGCCAAAGTCCAAGAGGAAGCTATTGCCAATGTCCAAGAGGAAGCTATTGCCAAAGTCCAAGAGGAAGCTATTGCCAAAGTCCAAGAGGAAGCTATTGCCAAAGTCCAAGAGGAAGCTATTGCCAAAGTCCAAGAGGAAGCTATTGCCAAAGTCCAAGAGGAAGCTATTTCCAAAGTCCAAGAGGAAGCTATTGCCAAAGTCCAAGAGGAAACTATTGCCAAAGTCCAAGAGGAATCTATTGCCAAAGTCCAAGAGGAAGCTATTGCCAAAGTCCAAGAGGAAACTATTGCCAAAGTCCAAGAGGAAGCTATTGCCAAAGTCCAAGAGGAAGCTTTTGCCAAAGTCCAAGAGGAAGCTTTTGCCAAAGTCCAAGAGGAAGCTATTGCCAAAGTCCAAGAGGAAGCTATTGCCAAAGTCCAAGAGGAAGCTTTTGCCAAAGTCCAAGAGGAAGCTATTGCCAAAGTCCAAGAGGAAGCTATTGCCAAAGTCCAAGAGGAAGCTATTGCCAAAGTCCAAGAGGAAGCTTTTGCCAAAGTCCAAGAGGAAGCTTTTGCCAAAGTCCAAGAGGAAGCTATTGCCAAAGTCCAAGAGGAAGCTATTGCCAAAGTCCAAGAGGAAGCTATTGCCAAAGTCCAAGAGGAAGCTTTTGCCAAAGTCCAAGAGGAAGCTTTTGCCAAAGTCCAAGAGGAAGCTATTGCCAAAGTCCAAGAGGAAGCTATTGCCAAAGTCCAAGAGGAAGCTTTTGCCAAAGTCCAAGAGGAAGCTATTGCCAAAGTCCAAGAGGAAGCTATTGCCAAAGTCCAAGAGGAAGCTATTGCCAAAGTCCAAGAGGAAGCTTTTGCCAAAGTCCAAGAGGAAGCTTTTGCCAAAGTCCAAGAGGAAGCTTTTGCCAAAGTCCAAGAGGAAGCTATTGCCATAGTCCAAGAGGAAGCTATTGCCAAAGTCCAAGAGGAAGCTTTTGCCAAAGTCCAAGAGGAAGCTTTTGCCAAAGTCCAAGAGGAAGCTTTTGCCAAAGTCCAAGAGGAAGCTATTGCCATAGTCCAAGAGGAAGCTATTGCCAAAGTCCAAGAGGAAGCTATTGCCAAAGTCCAAGAGGAAGCTATTGCCAAAGTCCAAGAGGAAGCTTTTGCCAAAGTCCAAGAGGAAGCTTTTGCCAAAGTCCAAGAGGAAGCTTTTGCCAAAGTCCAAGAGGAAGCTATTGCCAAAGTCCAAGAGGAAGCTATTGCCAAAGTCCAAGAGGAAGCTATTGCCAAAGTCCAAGAGGAAGCTTTTGCCAAAGTCCAAGAGGAATCTATTGCCAAAGTCCAAGAGGAAGCTTTTGCCAAAGTCCAAGAGGAAGCTATTGCCAAAGTCCAAGAGGAAGCTATTGCCAAAGTCCAAGAGGAAGCTATTGCCAAAGTCCAAGAGGAAGCTTTTGCCAATATCCAAGAGGAAGCTATTGCCAAAGTCCAAGAGGAAGCTATTGCCAAAGTCCCACTAATATTTCGCTGATCGAGAGAGAGCGCTTCTAAGGATAGCACTCTCACGCAAGTGCATGTGTAACACTTGTGTTTGTGTGCAGAATCTGTGCTTTTGGATGTGCTGCTGGCTACTAGAAACAGTGTTGCTTATCTTTTATAAATATCCTATCTAACTTCACTCACTTTTTTCTCAATAAGTGAATTCTGGTATAACATTTCTACATGGGACTCTCACATATACAGATCTATACAATGTATATATGTATATGTATGTACCTCCGATCTTGACGTCCATGTTCCTGTCCAACATGATGTTCTCACACTTGATGTCTCGGTGAGCAATGTCCGCCATGTGGCAGTAACCTATGCCCTCCAAGATCTGTCGGAAAACAAAACGTGCCTCGGGCTCAGAGATGTGGCCCCGTGCCTCCACATAATCTAGGAGATCGCCATTCTCGGCCAGCTCCATTACGTACAGGACCTTGTTGGGTGTTTCTAGTATGTGGTATGTACGGAGGATGTGTGGGTGTGTGAGGCGGCGCACAATGGAAGCTTCCTTAGGTAGATATTTCTTTAATATTATTTGGTTGTCTGCTGTCTTCCTCAGTTCTTTGATGGCAACCTGCAAGAAAAGGGGATCAGTTTTCATTTCACAGGCTCTACCACTTTGCTATCCAGGGGATCCAAGCACCCCATCAGCTCTGTTGTCCCTTAGAACCTGGGGTCATCTTTGGACAGCTGATCTATTTGGAGGTCAAGTTAATAAAACTTGCTCCCCCAAGTCCACTACAAGCTCTTGCACGGGACAAAACTAGCTCTCAAGTATAATAATGCAGCTAGACAGGAAAACAACTGTAGGTCCAGGCTTTTTCTTTGGGGGGGGGGAGGGGTGTGGTTATATTTAGTTAGTGATTAGCTTAGTGTGTAGAAAGCACTCACCAACTTTTGAGTCTGCTGACACCAGGCCACCTTCACTTTGCAAAATGCCCCACTCCCTATCTCCTTCCCTATCACATAGTTATTCATGATGACTGCTTTTGGCTAGAATGCTGCACTGCTGCTGCTTATGGATGAAGATTGTGCTATCTGGCAGGAACATGGTGCTCTTAAATGGGAGATCAACTGGCGGGGAACATTGATGCTGCACGTGGTGGGAACTTTGATGCTGCACGTGGGGGTCAGCATGTACACACGTAATTACAATGCTGTAATCACAATGCTGGCATGTGGGATGTAATCACCTACAGCTGTAATGCTTGCTGCATGCATCCTGCCTCAGCTGCTGTAAAAATCAATCATTGCAGTAAACTCTCTAGTAAACAAGAATAATGACTTTTAAACAGACAACTGAAAAGGGTGGAAACAAGTCTATACCCATGTAGACCTCCACCAGTTAGATGACCCTTTACCATTTAGAATCATATGCAGCGATCATTATAAGATATTGGTGGCTAAACAGTAATGGTTGTGGTCTACATGGGTACAGGATGAGGTAGCCCATGAGCTAGCTTGGTTGCATCATCAACAAGAAGCCTTAACCACGCCTCTTCCGCAATCAAGAAACTGATTAGTTGATGCAATGCATCGGAACATTGGTGGAATCTTCTGGCGTATGCTTATACACAAGTTATGTGAATGGGAAAGCAGATCAACATGGATAGACTTTGGTGGTAAATTTCAAGGGTCCCCCCCCCCCCCCCCCCCCCCCACTCTTCAATGCTGCTGGTTTGCTACCATAGCATGATGCTTGCCAACCTCTAGAATAGTTCCCTTGATTTTAGAACAGATTGAGAACAAGTTTCCCTGGATTTGAACTTCCTTTCCCTGGGTCGTGTATATCAGTTCTGATCATTCAACTAGCTATGTGTACCAAAAATGGAAGACAAGATAAACGTTCTGTCCTGCAGCATCTGAATCTTTGTGGATGCTCCTACGAGTTGTTGTCTTGGCTTCTTCTAATAGCTTGTGTGTGATCAAGTCTTTGCCACAGTAACCGGATGCATCTGGTTCAGCTTGACAATGAGCAAATCACATGTTGTGGGTGGGCGGGCTTAAATTGAAAGAAAGAAAGAAATATGTCGTGTGATCTGCAACCTTCCCGACCATGTGCTCAGGGTTGGCATTTGAATATGGAAGCACTTGAAGGATCTTGGTTTGGTGTGCTAGATTGGAGTATGCTGAAGGAGAGATCAGCTGCAGTAACTGCTCTCTCTGTCTTAGCTGACCAGCTGTTTCTGCTGTACGATCATAGGAAGGACGTTGGTGATCTGGAGCAACTCAGAAAATACTGTACTCGTTAACTACAGCAGTTTTAGGTGCACAATGGCTGGAGGTGAACTGCATGCTTGATGAAGTGCGGTCAAGGAATAATATATCACCCAATGCCTTGCCTTTGTGAGGGAATTTGGCTGCCATCTTCGAAACAGCTGTCTTATAGAACAAGAGTACACTATTAAGGAACCTCCCCTGTATGACAGTGTCCTCCACCTCATCTTCAAATTGGAAGGGTTTCTATGCCAATGACCAAGCCATCATTGGATGGCTGGTTTTCTTGGTCCACATTGTGCACTACACACTTGCCATGTCTTGCCCCATGCACACCACATTATCCACTAATACACAGAAGTAATTAACATTTTAGCTTAGTCCAAACAGCTTCAGCTCCTTCAAGGACTTGGTGACAGTTGCACAGGAGAACTCCACCAACCAAACAGCTACAGCCTTTAGACTTGTTTACTGTTTCCAGGGAGTGTGAAGTCCAGAAACCAAACGGTTTTGATGATACTTACCTTTCTCCAGTTAAAAGAAAAACAACAAATGATTACTACCAATTTTTCCTTTTTTTGTTTTTGTTTGTTTCACTAGCTTGAGAAACGGAGCACGTAGTGATGGAGTGCATTGGAACATCTGGGACTAAGGTTATGATGAGTGGACCTATTGTATGCCAGTTATGCAGATGAAGAAACAGAGATAGAAACAGGTTATGTCCTTGGGCAAGCTCTTCTCATAAACCTCATCCTCTTATTCCTCATCCTATTTTTCTCAATAGCTGTAGTTGATAATACAGAAGAAGAAGTTTTTAACTCTCTTTGTATAGATTAGGCCATCAGCTAGGGGATGGTTGACCTTCAGTGACAAGTTGGACTTTTGTCTTTTCCAGCTTATATTCACTTCTTTGCTACATCCAGTGCAATCATCGAGCAATTTGGTCAAGCATGGACGATTCTTCCAGAATTAGAATTGGATAAACCACGATAAGTTATGTTGTTTGGTGTGTAGACTTCCCACTCTTGGAAACTGTTA
>CBDHDV010000044.1:0-13135 GCA_965261175.1 Rubritalea sp.
TGCATGGAAGGATATGTGCTCAGCTGGCCAGCCTTGTTCACCATGATCTACTGCATGGAAGGATAAGTAATCAGCTGGCCAGCCTTGTTCACCATGGTCTACTGCATGGAAGGATATGTGCTCAGCTGGCCAGCCTTGTTCACCATGGTCTACTGCACGGAAGGATATGTGCTCAGCTGGCCAGCCTTGTTCACCATGGTCTACTGCATGGAAGGATAAGTAATCAGCTGGCCAGCCTTGTTCACCATGGTCTCCTGCATGGAAGGATATGTGCTCAGCTGGTCAGCCTTGTTCACCATGGTCTACTGCATGGAAGGATAAGTAATCAGCTGGCCAGCCTTGTTCACCATGGTCTCCTGCATGGAAGGATATGTGATCAGCTGGCCAGCCTTGTTCACCATGGTCTACTGCATGGAAGGATATGTGCTCAGCTGGCCAGCCTTGTTCACCATGGTCTCCTGCATGGAAGGATAAGTAATCAGCTGGCCAGCCTTGTTCACCATGGTCTCCTGCATGGAAGGATATGTGTTGGAGCAAAAACCAACTAAAAGCTGCTACTATGGGATGCAAGCTCCAGCCAGCGGCAGTGACCAAACCCATCTAACTTGCACCATCATCAGACCTAATTAATCACCAAATTTACTCACAATCACTTAAAAACATTCCATCACCTAGCCATTACATGATACTAATCAACCCATTTTCCATATATAGTCATCATTGCTCTCCTACTTTATTGGCCTCTTCTCATTGGTCATACTATTCTACTCCTCCCAAGAAACACACCTTCTCAACCTCTCTATAAAAACCTCATCACAATTCTTGTATTCAGTCTTCACATTCTTCATTCTACCAATCTAACTGTATATTGTACCATTCGACAGATCTGCCATCAGAACCACTGTTCTGTAAATTCTTTCATTCAAGGGCAGTCAGAGGGCTCAGGAAGAGAGTTGGAGCGAGGTAGCGTTATAACTTCCTCTCATATACGCCTGACTCACCATACCCAGAGTAGCCTCACACAGTTCCGGAGTTACGCCCAGGGACTAAGACGCCATATTCAATTCTAGACTCCTGGCAGAAGGAGTCGAGCCCACTAAAGTGCTCGCTTGAGCCAACATATTGGTCCTTCGAGCCGGATACAGACATCAACCGGCAAATCACTATCACTTGTAAGTCAAATCTTTAGACCATTATTCATTCCTTTCCTCTACTACAGAACTTTCAATCATCGTAACCATGGAGGCTCTTAAGAAGAGTCGATCCGCCTACTCTGGAGCCGTTCCGCGGATCTGGAACCGCTACGATCGCCTTCTTGAGGAAGATCCTTCCTCATTCGATCACGGACAGCTGGAACACAAGCTGGAATCTATTCGTAATACCGACCTTTCCTACCACAAAATACACGAAGAAATCTCCCTAGCTGGAGAAGGAACACTCTCACCTGAGGAGGAACAGGAGACACTTGAGACTTTCGAGGACTCCGTTGAAAGGACCCGTTCCTTACTCACACGACTCATTGCCATCCAGACTTTGAGTTACCTATCTTTTGAAATCCAGTTTGACTTAGAAGAGCTGGACAGTAAGATGCAAGCCCATCCCGACCGGGACTATTCGGCCACTCTCTCTACCATTACTACCACCCTAAAAGAGTTGAAACTTGCTCTAGGGAAATCTACCATCAACCGTGACCACCAACTTAGACGTGTCGCTAAGTACCTTAGCTCTCAACTGATTGACCTATCATCCGAAGAAAGGAAGCTACCAAGCTCTACCACTACCACTACCATCCGACCTATCATCCGAAGAAAGGAAGCTACCAAGCTCTACCACTACCACTACCATCCGACCTATCATCCGAAGAAAGGAAGCTACCAAGCTCTACCACTACCACTACCATCCGACCTATCATCCGAAGAAAGGAAGCTACCAAGCTCTACCACTACCACTACCATCCGACCTATCATCCGAAGAAAGGAAGCTACCAAGCTCTACCACTACCACCCGACCTATCATCCGAAGAAAGGAAGCTACCAAGCTCTACCACTACCACTACCATCCGACCTATCATCCGAAGAAAGGAAGCTACCAAGCCCTACCACTACCATCCGACCTATCATCCGAAGAAAGGAAGCTACCAAGCCCTACCACTACCACTACCATCCGACCTATCATCCGAAGAAAGGAAGCTACCAAGCTCTACCACTACCACTACCATCCGACCTATCATCCGAAGAAAGGAAGCTACCAAGCTCTACCACTACCACTACCATCCGACCTATCATCCGAAGAAAGGAAGCTACCAAGCTCTACCACTACCACTACCATCCGACCTATCATCCGAAGAAAGGAAGCTACCAAGCCCTACCACTACCACTACCATCCGACCTATCATCCGAAGAAAGGAAGCTACCAAGCTCTACCACTACCACTACCATCCGACCTATCATCCGAAGAAAGGAAGCTACCAAGCTCTACCACTACCACTACCATCCGACCTATCATCCGAAGAAAGGAAGCTACCAAGCCCTACCACTACCACTACCATCCATGAGGTTGCAACACCTCGTCCCGTACAGCTACCAAAGATCGCTCTCCCAACATTTGAGGGAGACATTATGAAGTGGGCCACATTTTGGAAACAATTCCAAGCAGCTGTGGACAGTAACTCTGAACTTACCAATGCCAACAAGTTGGCCTACCTGAGGGATGCTATTCGGGATCCTCCCACTCGGTCACTCCTCTTCAGTGGCACGGAAGACTCTGGCTACTATTCTGAAATAGTAGACCTCCTCAAGCAAAGATTCGACAAACGTCGGATCATACATGCTACCTATTGTAGAACGCTGGCCGACGTTGGCCCAGTGAAAGCCACCTGTTCAGACCTCAACACATTCGCTGACAAACTCAGTCAAGCAGTATCAGGACTCCTCCACACTGCACAGTTTGACGGACCATCTATTATCACATCTCTCTGTGTATCGTCTCTCAATCGTACCTTACAAGTAGAATGGGAGCTACACACCAAGGAGCACAAGGATGTTCCTCCCATTCAAGAGCTGATCACCTTTGTAAGACAGAGGGCTGATGCTCTGGCTGGACAACTAGTCCAGACCACCTCTACCATCTCCAAGCCGGAACTCAAACCTGACCCTCCAAGGAGGACCAGGGCAGCAGTTCATACAACTCAACCTACAGCGGGGTTTAAATATGATTGTTTTATTTGCCCAGGAGAGAAGCATCCTCTTTACTTGTGTTCTAAATTTAACTCTATGTCTTTAGATCAGCGTGCAGCCCACACCCGGACCAACAATGTCTTTAGATCAGCGTGCAGCCCACACCCGGACCAACAATGTCTTTAGATCAGCGTGCAGCCCACATCCGGAACAACAATCTGTGTTACAACTGTCTGGCCTCTGGACACCGGACCAGAGAGTGTAGGAGCACAGCCAGATGCAAGCAGTGTGCAGGCAGACATCATACCATGATACATCGTGAATCTTCCAATCAGCCCAATCCTAGCAGCACCTCCAGTCACTCTCCATCGGTCCCTCACAGTCTAATGATGACGAGCCAGGTGGTGCTGGAGGGACCCAAAGGCCACCGTCTGATTGCTAGAGCACTCCTCGACTCTGGAGCTTCCATGTCATTGGTGTCTGCTAGAGCAGCCCAGTGCCTGCACCTTCCACGTACTGCCACTCACATCACCTTTTCAGGAGTGCAAGCTACTCCAGCTAAGGCTACTAATGTCCTTGTTACTCTGACCATTTCCTCTTTGCAGCCTCAACAGCCTACTCTGCAGATCTCTGCAGCAGTAGTCCAGAAGGTCACCTGTGATCTACCCTTACAAGGTGCCATGGGAGTTCACGACCTTCCTCATATCAGGACACTACAGTTAGCCGACCCTACTTTTGACAAGCCAGGAAGAGTTGACTTGTTACTGGGCTGCGATGTCTGGGCACAGATCATGTTGCCAGAGTCCCGACTGGGATCAGACAAGACTCCAAGTGCCTGGAAAACCATTTTTGGCTGGGCTATCTTCGGACAATTCAACCCTAAGGACTCATCCTCATCACCTACTGAATCTTCAGTCAACCACACAGCTATTGTAGAAACCACTGACTCTCTGCTCTCCAGGTTCTGGGAAGTAGAAGAAACACCCTCATCACCAACCAACATCCTCACTCCAGAGGAGACAGAGGTGCAAAAGCATTTTCTCGTAACCCATCAATATCTCTCTTACTCAGGTCGCTATAGTGTGACCCTTCCTCGTCGACCAGGAGTGCCACAACTTGGAGAATCCAGATCCCAAGCATTGCAGCGGTATCAAGCAAATGAGAAGGCCATCATCCGCAAGGAAAACTGGGAGGCATTCCAGGCAGTCGTCCAGGAATATCTTGACTTAGGCCATGCCAGACTTGTGCCTACACCCTCACTCAATGTCTCAACTGAGACTTACTACCTCCCCATGCATGGGGTGGTGAAAGCAAGCAGTTCTACTACCAAACTTCGTGTCGTATTTGATGCAAGTGCTAAAACATCTAATGCATTATCACTTAATGATACCCTCCTTACAGGACCTACTCTATATCCGAACCTGGACACTCTTCTTCTCCGTTTCCGTATGTATCCAGTGGCAGTTACTGCAGATATATCCAAAATGTATCGGGCAGTGGAACTGGCAGAAGAGAATCGAGATCTCCATCGCTTCCTATGGAGAGCTACTCCAGAGGAACCCATCAACGACTACCAAATGACCAGAGTGACTTTCGGAGTCTCATCATCACCTTACCTTGCTGTCAGGGCTCTCCAACAGACGGCCCTTGACTTTGGTCATGAGTACCCTCTGGCCAAACCTCATATGACCACATCATTCTATGTAGACGACCTCCTTGCTGGGGCCAACACTCCGTAACAAGCATTTCTACTTCAACAAGAGCTCAGAGCCCTTCTGCTCAGAGGAGGCTTTGACTTAAGGAAATGGCGGAGCAGCTCTACCCAAGTCCTCCAATCTCTCGACAGCTCACTGTTAGAGGAACTTCCTGTAAAGGACCTGACCGATGACCACTCTTCCCTTCACCCCAAAGCCTTGGGAGTCGAATGGGACTCACTCACGGACACCATGTCTACATCTATCAGCTTGACCTCCACCTTCACTCCCACCAAGCGGGGAATAATCTCAGATATAGCCAAGACCTTCGACGTCTTGGGTTGGATAGCTCCATCAATCATACTAATGAAAATCCTCTATCAACTATTGTCCACCATACGGCTGCCCAGATGCTACTTCCTGGGAGACACCCCTCGAACCTCAGTTCAACTCCATGGCTTCTCGGATGCCTCTGAGAAGGCCTATGCAGCTGTGGTCTATGTAAGAACTACTTACTCTAACAATGTACCAATTGTTACCTTAGTTGCAGCTAAGACCAAGGTAGCCCCTCTCAAACAGCTGTCAATTCCAAGACTGGAACTCTGTGGGGCAACTCTACTGTCCAAACTACTCACCTCCATTCGACTTGCATTGGACATCCCTCTCAACGACGTCCATGTCTGGTGCGACAGCACTATCGCTCTAACGTGGTTGGATGGCAACCCCAGACGTTACCGGACGTTTGTGGGGAATAGAATATCTACCATTCTTGAAGTATTACCTCCAGCAGCCTGGCATCATGTGCCAACTCAAGACAACCCTGCTGATTGTGCATCCAGAGGCATGCTGCCTGGGGAACTACTCCAGCACTCTCTTTGGTGGAACGGTCCTCCATGGCTTACCACTGATCCCTTTCAGATGCCACCCCAACCTCTCCTGGCTTCCCTCAGCACACCGGAATTGAAGACCATCACCTGCAACGTTGCTGTTCCGGTCCCTCCTGAGTGGATAGAGGAGAGGTATGGGTCTTATCACAAGCTTTTATGTATCAATGCTTGGTGTTTCCGCTTTTTGTCCAACTTAAAGTGCAAATTGCAGAATCAACCTCTGCACCTCGATCCGTACCTCAACACTAGTGACCTCCAGACATCCGAGCATCACCTCTTCAGTCGTGCTCAAGCTCGATCATTCACTCATGAGCTCTCTCGAATCAGAGAGAACAAATCCATCAAGACATCCAGTACCCTATCATCTCTATCACCGTTTCTTGGGGATGGAGGCCTCCTACGTGTAGGAGGTCGACTGTCAAATTCTAACCTGAGCCATTCTCAGAAACACCCTCCCATCCTGTCTGGGAAAGACCACCTCACTTCACTTGTATTTTCTAACCTGAGCCATTCTCAGAAACACCCTCCCATCCTGTCTGGGAAAGACCACCTCACTTCACTTGTATTTTCTAACCTGAGCCATTCTCAGAAACACCCTCCCATCCTGTCTGGGAAAGACCACCTCACTTCACTTGTATTTTCTAACCTGAGCCATTCTCAGAAACACCCTCCCATCCTGTCTGGGAAAGACCACCTCACTTCACTTGTATTTTCTAACCTGAGCCATTCTCAGAAACACCCTCCCATCCTGTCTGGGAAAGACCACCTCACTTCACTTGTATTTTCTAACCTGAGCCATTCTCAGAAACACCCTCCCATCCTGTCTGGGAAAGACCACCTCACTTCACTTGTATTTTCTAACCTGAGCCATTCTCAGAACACCCTCCCATCCTGTCTCACCTCACTTCACTTGTATTTTCTAACCTGAGCCATTCTCAGAACACCCTCCCATCCTGTCTCACCTCACTTCACTTGTATTTTCTAACCTGAGCCATTCTCAGAAACACCCTCCCATCCTGTCTGGGAAAGACCACCTCACTTCACTTGTATTTTCTAACCTGAGCCATTCTCAGAAACACCCTCCCATCCTGTCTGGGAAAGACCACCTCACTTCACTTGTATTTTCTAACCTGAGCCATTCTCAGAAACACCCTCCCATCCTGTCTGGGAAAGACCACCTCCCTTCACTTGTATTTTCTAACCTGAGCCATTCTCAGAAACACCCTCCCATCCTGTCTGGGAAAGACCACCTCACTTCACTTGTATTTTCTAACCTGAGCCATTCTCAGAAACACCCTCCCATCCTGTCTGGGAAAGACCACCTCACTTCACTTGTATTTTCTAACCTGAGCCATTCTCAGAAACACCCTCCCATCCTGTCTGGGAAAGACCACCTCACTTCACTTGTATTTTCTAACCTGAGCCATTCTCAGAAACACCCTCCCATCCTGTCTGGGAAAGACCACCTCACTTCACTTGTATTTTCTAACCTGAGCCATTCTCAGAAACACCCTCCCATCCTGTCTGGGAAAGACCACCTCACTTCACTTGTATTTTCTAACCTGAGCCATTCTCAGAAACACCCTCCCATCCTGTCTGGGAAAGACCACCTCACTTCACTTGTATTTTCTAACCTGAGCCATTCTCAGAAACACCCTCCCATCCTGTCTGGGAAAGACCACCTCACTTCACTTGTATTTTCTAACCTGAGCCATTCTCAGAAACACCCTCCCATCCTGTCTGGGAAAGACCACCTCACTTCACTTGTATTTTCTAACCTGAGCCATTCTCAGAAACACCCTCCCATCCTGTCTGGGAAAGACCACCTCACTTCACTTGTATTTTCTAACCTGAGCCATTCTCAGAAACACCCTCCCATCCTGTCAGAAACACCCTCCCATCCTGTCTGGGAAAGACCACCTCGCTTCACTTGTATTTTCTAACCTGAGCCATTCTCAGAAACACCCTCCCATCCTGTCTGGGAAAGACCACCTCGCTTCACTTGTATTTTCTAACCTGAGCCATTCTCAGAAACACCCTCCCATCCTGTCTGGGAAAGACCACCTCACTTCACTTGTATTTTCTAACCTGAGCCATTCTCAGAAACACCCTCCCATCCTGTCTGGGAAAGACCACCTCACTTCACTTGTATTTTCTAACCTGAGCCATTCTCAGAAACACCCTCCCATCCTGTCTGGGAAAGACCACCTCACTTCACTTGTATTTTCTAACCTGAGCCATTCTCAGAAACACCCTCCCATCCTGTCTGGGAAAGACCACCTCACTTCACTTGTATTTTCTAACCTGAGCCATTCTCAGAAACACCCTCCCATCCTGTCTGGGAAAGACCACCTCACTTCACTTGTATTTTCTAACCTGAGCCATTCTCAGAAACACCCTCCCATCCTGTCTGGGAAAGACCACCTCACTTCACTTGTATTTTCTAACCTGAGCCATTCTCAGAAACACCCTCCAATCCTGTCTGGGAAAGACCACCTCACTTCACTTGTATTTTCTAACCTGAGCCATTCTCAGAAACACCCTCCCATCCTGTCTGGGAAAGACCACCTCACTTCACTTGTATTTTCTAACCTGAGCCATTCTCAGAAACACCCTCCCATCCTGTCTGGGAAAGACCACCTCACTTCACTTGTATTTTCTAACCTGAGCCATTCTCAGAAACACCCTCCCATCCTGTCTGGGAAAGACCACCTCACTTCACTTGTATTTTCTAACCTGAGCCATTCTCAGAAACACCCTCCCATCCTGTCTGGGAAAGACCACCTCACTTCACTTGTATTTTCTAACCTGAGCCATTCTCAGAAACACCCTCCCATCCTGTCTGGGAAAGACCACCTCACTTCACTTGTATTTTCTAACCTGAGCCATTCTCAGAAACACCCTCCCATCCTGTCTGGGAAAGACCACCTCACTTCACTTGTATTTTCTAACCTGAGCCATTCTCAGAAACACCCTCCCATCCTGTCTGGGAAAGACCACCTCACTTCACTTGTATTTTCTAACCTGAGCCATTCTCAGAAACACCCTCCCATCCTGTCTGGGAAAGACCACCTCACTTCACTTGTATTTTCTAACCTGAGCCATTCTCAGAAACACCCTCCCATCCTGTCTGGGAAAGACCACCTCACTTCACTTGTATTTTCTAACCTGAGCCATTCGCAGAACACCCTCCCATCCTGTCTCACCTCACTTCACTTGTATTTTCTAACCTGAGCCATTCTCAGAACACCCTCCCATCCTGTCTGGGAAAGACCACCTCACTTCACTTGTATTTTCTAACCTGAGCCATTCTCAGAACACCCTCCCATCCTGTCTGGGAAAGACCACCTCACTTCACTTGTATTTTCTAACCTGAGCCATTCTCAGAAACACCCTCCCATCCTGTCTGGGAAAGACCACCTCACTTCACTTGTATTTTCTAACCTGAGCCATTCTCAGAAACACCCTCCCATCCTGTCTGGGAAAGACCACCTCACTTCAATTGTATTTTCTAACCTGAGCCATTCTCAGAAACACCCTCCCATCCTGTCTGGGAAAGACCACCTCACTTCACTTGTATTTTCTAACCTGAGCCATTCTCAGAACACCCTCCCATCCTGTCTCACCTCACTTCACTTGTATTTTCTAACCTGAGCCATTCTCAGAACACCCTCCCATCCTGTCTGGGAAAGACCACCTCACTTCACTTGTATTTTCTAACCTGAGCCATTCTCAGAAACACCCTCCCATCCTGTCTGGGAAAGACCACCTCACTTCACTTGTATTTTCTAACCTGAGCCATTCTCAGAAACACCCTCCCATCCTGTCTGGGAAAGACCACCTCACTTCAATTGTATTTTCTAACCTGAGCCATTCTCAGAAACACCCTCCCATCCTGTCTGGGAAAGACCACCTCACTTCACTTGTATTTTCTAACCTGAGCCATTCTCAGAACACCCTCCCATCCTGTCTGGGAAAGACCACCTCACTTCACTTGTATTTTCTAACCTGAGCCATTCTCAGAAACACCCTCCCATCCTGTCTGGGAAAGACCACCTCACTTCACTTGTATTTGTAACTATGCATGTCGCTTTGGGCCACTGTGGCCCTTCCCTTTTGTTGTCTGCTACAGGTAACAGAATGCACGTGGTAGGCGCCAGACGACTCGCCCGTACTACTTGCAAGAGCTGTATCACCTGCAGGAAGGTAACAGCCCGTACCGAAGCTCAAATGATGGGCCAACTACCTCATCAACGTGTTCACCCCAGCCCAGCATTTACCATCACCGGAGTAGACTATGCTGGGCCATTCACACTCAAGAATTGACACACCCGCAAGCCTGTGCTTGTCAAGGCATATATTGCAATCTTTGTCTGCTTCAGCAGGCAAAGCCACCCACATCGAAATTGTATCTGACCTTACCACTGAGGCATTCTTAGCATGTCTCCGACGCTTTGTGGCAAGGCGGGGCCTTCCACAGGAAATCCATTCTGACAATGGCACGAATTTCCGAGGAGCAAAAAATGACCTCAACGATCTTTATCAATTTCTCAAGTCTAACACCACCCTCTCTGCAATCAATTCCTATCTCCTTTCACAAAGGATTCAGTGGCATTGCATCCCAGAGCGTGCTCCCCACTTCGGAGGCCTCTGGGAAGCTGCAGTCAAGTCAACTAAGCATCACCTTCGACGAATTGTTGGTACTCAACGCCTCACCTACGAGGAATTTTCCACTATTACCACCCAAGTTGAGTCTTGCCTCAACAGTCGACCACTTACCACTCTGACTAGCCATTCCGTTGATGGCATTTCAGCTCTCACACCGGGCCACTTCCTGATCGGAAGAGAACTGAGAGCCTACCCTGAAACTTTAATCACCATGGAACCATCTCTTCTTAAGCGTTGGAACATGTGCCAAGCTATGGTACATCATTTCTGGCAACGTTGGTCTGCTGAGTATCTCCAACAACTGCAACGTCTACAGAAGTGGAAAAATCGCCAGCCAAACATTCAACTGGGAGACATAGTCATCATCCGAGATGACATACTCTTTACTAACCACTGGCCTCTAGCTCGAGTAACCGAGACTTTCCTGGGAAAAGACGGCATCGTCAGAGTTGCTACTGTGAAAACTTTAACCTCCACATTCAAGCGACCAGTCACAAAGCTAGCAGTCATCCTCCATGAACATGACCAATCTCTGATCTCTTTCAAGGACCATCCGGCCTTGGGGGGGGAAAATGTTGGAGCAGAAACTAACTAAAAGCAGCTACTATGGGATGCAAACTCCATCCAGCTGCAGTGACCAAACCCACCTAACTTGCACCATCATCAGACCTAATTAATCACCCAATTTACTCACAATCACTTAAAAACATTCCATCACCTCCCATTGCCATGCTACTAATCAACCCATTTTCCATATATAGTCATCATTGCTCTCCTACTTTATTGGCCTCTTCTCATTGGTCAAACTATTCTACTCCTCCCATGAAACACACCTTCTCAACCTCTCTATAAAAAACCTCATCCCACTCTTCTTGTATTCAGTCTTCAAATTCTCCATTCTACCAATCTAATCATATATTGTACCATTCGACAGATCTGCCATCAGAACCACTCTTCTGTAAATTCTTTCAGTCAAGGGCAGTCAGAGGGCTCAGGAAGAGAGTTGGAGCGAGGTAGCTTTAGAACTGCCTCTCATATACGCCTGACTCACCATACCCAGAGTAGCCTCACACAGTTCCGGAGTTACGCCCAGGGACTAAGACGCCATAAGCAATTCTAGACTCCTGGCAGAAGGAGTCGAGCCCATTAAAGTGCTCGCTTGAGCCAACATGACCTGCACATACATACCTTATAGACCTCTGAGAAACCACCACGCCCTATGAGGTGTAGAAGGAGGTAGCGATCGTGCAAGGTGGGGTGACCCTTGAAGACAGAAGAGTCTTCGGCTGAGATCCTCTTCAACTCGAGCACGTGGAGGTTACGCTCGTTCTCCAACTTCTCCAAATCAAAGTTCAAATTTGCATCATCCTATAAATAATTTTACATAACAAATGCATTGATACTCACTAGCACACACACACCACACACAAGCTCTGTCCTTCACCTTCCTCAGCAGTGCAGCTCTCATTTTGAACATCTCCTCCCTCTCCAACTGTTCTTGTGGTGAGATATGCTGGCCTTTCTTCTTGCCCATCTGTTTTTTCTGTCTCTCCAGCTCTTCTCTTTGGCTGCTTACCAGATCCTGCCGTGAGCTCAGCTCAGAGAAGGCAAACCCATCCACCCACTCCTCTACGAATAGAGCCCCTCTCCTACACACACAAGCCACAAGAATGTGATACCATAGCCCATGGAGTCCTGCACAAAGAGATCTAAAGCAACATGAATGTGATACCATAGCCCGTGGAGCCTGTACAAAGAGATCTAAATGTCCATGAATGTGATACCATAGCCCGTGGAGCCTGTACAAAGAGATCTAAATGTCCATGAATGTGATACCATAGCCCGTGGAGCCTGTACAAAGAGATCTAAATGTCCATGAATGTGAAACCATAGCCCGTGGAGCCTGTACAAAGAGATCTAAAGGTCCATGAATGTGATACCATAGCCCGTGGGGTCCTGCACAGAGAGATCTAAATGTCCATGAATGTGATACCATAGCCCGTGGAGCCTGTATAAAGAGATCTAAAGGTCCATGAATGTGATACCATAGCCCGTGGGGTCCTGTATAAAGAGATCTAAAGGTCCATGAATGAGCTAAACAGGCCATGAATGAGGTAAACGGCCCATGTCCAAGGCCCCAGAACTTTCCCTCCACAACTCCGACCGTGTTCCAGACCTAATAACTTATCCCCAAACCCCAAGCAATGTTCTAGACCCCATAACTTCTCTCTCATACCCCTGGCCATGTTCAACACCCAGAACTACTGCTGTGAGTGTTGTCATGCAAATTCAAAACTGTCACAGCTAAAGTGTTGTGGTATATCGAAGAGGGTGATCCTACCACAAAGCGGCAACCACTCAAAACACCCCATAATTAATTGCAAGAGCTAAGATGTATTGGATTGCCCAGATAAAAAGACTGTACCCTGCACACCATAACCAGTTAGACCCCCTGTACACCATAACCAGTTAGACCCCCTGTACACCATAACCAGTTAGACCACCTGTACACCATAACTAGTTAGACCTCCTGTACACCACAACCAGTTAGACCCCCTGTATACCATAACCAGTTAGACCTCCTGTATACCATAACCAGTTAGACCCCCTGTACACCATAACCAGTTAGACCCCCTGTACACCACAACCAGTTAGACCCCCAGTATACCACAACTAGTTAGACCCCCTGGTTATGTATACCACAGTTAGA
>CBDHDV010000045.1:0-6940 GCA_965261175.1 Rubritalea sp.
CTAATACACCGACACATCAACACAAGCTAACATACAAATTGGTCAAAATCCGAAAAGTTTCAACACATTTCTAATCATCATAATTTCTCTGTGTTAGTAATTTTGGGACCATATTGTTGCTTTCTCTGTGCTTTCAAATGACAAGTTGAATGTCTCTTTAGGCATATTTTCTTAGAAGATACATCCAGCAAAGGTCACTCAAAAACTGCACCCCCATCAGCTTAAATAGTCATATCTCATCCATGTTTGTTGAATAGAAGCTCAGATTTGCCGTGTGGTCCTTAGATGTGATAAGTATGATTCAAATTCACCAAAGTGCTGCATTGTTAAAAAAAAGAAAGTTTTAGGCGACTGTGTCTGCACACACCTCATCAATACATGGTTTTATTCAACACACATGGGCGACATATTACTGTTAAGCTGATGGGGGTGCATTTTTTTAGTGACCTTGATGTTGGTGCATGTATATTCTAAGAAAATGTGCCTATAGAGACATTCAGCATACCTTTTGAAACCACACAGAATGAGCAACAATATGGTACCAAGATTACCTGTACAAGGAGTCAGGGAGGAAAGTTATGGTGAGTAGAAATGTGTTAAAACTTTTTTGGATTTTGCCCTCTAGTCTCCCATTTCAAAACATTTCAAAACCAACAGCTATGTTGGCTTGCCATTTAAAAAACAAAACAAGTCTGTACCAATGTCAACCCCATCCCCTTGGGTACCCCTTTACCATCTAAAACCGGATACTGCTCGTTTTAAAGTCACAATATTATTCTAAAGGGCAAGGGGAACATCTAAGTGGTTGTGGTCAATGGATACAGTCTAGCTTATTATTATTATTATTTTTTTTTAAGTGTCCATCCATTATCGTTGTTTGTGTCTCAATTAGTTCTTGTGTATATTGGATTGACACATTTTCTTGCGAAAAGACGAAATTATAAAATCTGGAGAATTCCAGCCCTTAGGGTATGTCATAGTTGTGTGGTGCAAGACTCTGTACCAGTGTTAGCTTCAGGGGCTTCAGGGCTTTTAAAATACTTCTCTATTAGTCATGTAACGCGGCCAAATAACTACTAGTAGTGCTGATTCACAAAGATACAATATTCTTATATCACAACTTCTAACATAGCCAAAAAGCATGAGGCCGGACTTATCACATTATCCTCTATCACAACATTACAACCACATAGTAAACAATAGTAAAATGATACAGGAAGTAATCAGTGTATATAGTGGCATATATATAAGAGTTGATTCAAGGTTAGTTCACTACATAATCCCCTTCTCCATGAGAATACGTGCCGGATTCTGACTGTTAGTGAGAGATATATTGACCATACCAATTTGGTGGGTGGTGGGACCTAGCAGGGTAGCGTCTCGGTATATGCTGCCTGGGAGTACCTGTCTGAGGTGGAATACTGGATTGCGGCCTCCCTGGTGCTCCACGTCGTGGAACTGCCTCAGGTATCACATCAGCATAATCATCCTCGATGAGCTCTAGATGAGTCCCTGGAAATGGAAGACGAGTGGTAGGAGAAACAGATGGTTGGGACGCATGGTGTTTCCGACTTGGAAGACGGATATTATCAGGACATCTCTTTAGTCTATCAAAGTGAACCACCTTCACTTTGTGATTCCTGACATTTTGGATCCGATACGTACTGTCTGAAAGCTGGGCCATGATCCGATAGGGGCCTGTCCAGGGTCTGTGGAACTTTCTGTGTCTACCTCGAGGAACAGCAGGGTTGAACAACCAGACCAACACTCCAGATTTGTGGGGTTCCCCATGTACCCTTCTATTGTAGAACTCCTGTTGTCGTTCCTGCTGCTGTCCGGTATGTTTACGCACCCGCTCGAAGGCTTCTGTGAGAGTACTCCTAAGTTTCTGAACATACTGAGGATGATCAATGCCAGGCTGGTCACTACCATACATGATATCGACTGGTAGTCGAGCTTCCCTGCCAAACATGAGAAAGAATGGAGAGTAACCTGTAGTAACTTGCTTACTGGAGTTATAAGCCATACAAAGTTTGGGTAAGTGTTCTTCCCAGTCAAATGGATGCTGATCTGTGCAGGTTGACAACATCTGGATGAGGGTGCGGTTAAACCGCTCAATGAGGCCATCAGACTGTGGATGGTAGGGCGTGGTCCTCGATTTCTCAATATTCAGCAACTTGCAAACATGAGCGATTATTTCGGACTCAAATTGTCGTCCCTGGTCCGAATGAAGACAGTCTGGAATGGAGAAACGGCAGAACAGCTCGTCGATCAATTTAGTAGCAACAGTAGTGGCCTCTTGATTTGGGATTGGGTATGCTTCCATCCAGCGGGTAAAGTAATCACCTGTAACGAGGATATACTTGTTTCCCGCTGGACTTTCCGGAAGTGGCCCAAGGATATCAACTGCAACTAATTGCATGGGAAATCCTGTCTGCACACTCTGCAGTGGTGCTCGAGGTTTAGGTGTAGGCGTCTTGCGAGATGCACAGGTAGTGCAGGTGCGGCACCAATCACGGACATCATTGTACTGCCCAGGCCAGTAAAAACGTTCCTTCAGTTTGTTAAGGGTTTTTTCTTCCCCCAAGTGTCCCCCAAGCACTCCTGCATGTAGATCCGCCAGTATTTCACTCTGTAATAGCTTAGGTATGATCAGTTTGTCAACAGATCCCGACTTCCCACATGGGACACGACAGTAGAGGGTTCCACCAATCAGATGCAATTGATTCCAGAGTTGGTATAGCCGCCTGGTTGCTGGGCTTGCTTTTTGTTGTTCTTGTCTATTTGGTAGGGAGCCCGCCAGCTTGGCCAGGATAACAGGTTTTAGGGTGGGATCTTCTCGCTGAAGCTTTTCAACTTCTTCCATCTTCCCTGGTGACAAGATGGTGGCTCCAACGACTGATGCAATCACTTGCTCTTCACGTCCACACTGCTGACATGGCCTACGAGAGAGGGCATCTGCATTGCAGTGCACTTTGCCTTGGCGGTGTACAATATCGAAGTCGTATTCCTGTAGTAGCTCAATCCAACGAGCCAATTGTCCCTCTGGGTCTCGGAAGTTACAGAGCCATGTTAAGGATCCATGATCCGTTCTCAGGGTAAACTTGTTGCCGAGTAAGTAGGTTCGAAAATGTTTCACAAAGGTTACCACTGCCAAGAGCTCACGTCTTGTCACACAGTATTGTCTCTCAGCCTTCGTGAGAGAACGACTTCCATATGCAATGACATGCTCTCGTCCGGCTTCATCAAATTGTGATAACACAGCACCTATCCCACTGTCACTCGCATCTGTATCTAGGAGAAACGGCTTCTTGAAGTTGGGGTAAGCCAGGATGGGAGTGCTGGTGAGTTGAGTGCGCAGGCTGTCAAAGGCTTCCTGACACTCAGGAGTCCACTTAAAGTGAACAGACTTTTCAGTTAGGTGGTGTAGAGGCCTTGCTGTGGTGGAAAAACTTTTGACGAACCTACGATAGTAGTTTGCCAACCCTAGAAACTGTTGGACATCCCTTGCAGATTGTGGTATAGGCCAATTGCGGACTTTCTCCACTTTCACTGGATCGACAGCAACACCCTCGTTTGTTACAATGTGTCCTAAATACGCCACTTTCTGTTTGAAAAAAGCACACTTTGGCGATTTGAGCTTCAGTCCAGCTTCACAGATGCTCTGAAGGACTGACTGAATGTTAGTCAGATGGTCATGGAAGTCCTTGCCCAGGATGATGATATCATCTAAGTAAACAAGGCAGCTAGTACCAAGCAAGCCAGCCAGAACGAGGTCCATTAATCGCTGGAACGTGGCTGGGGCATTGCAAAGCCCAAATGGCATTACTTTAAATTCGAAAAGCCCATCCGATGTTGCAAATGCAGTACGATGTTGATCCTCTGGAGCCATTTCAACCTGCCAATATCCACTGGCCAGATCCAGGGTGCTGAACCACTTCGAGCTATGTAGCATGTCCAAAGTTTCGTCAATCCTGGGTAAAGGGTAGGCATCCTTGCGAGTGACGCTGTTAAGCTTTCTGTAGTCCACACAAAAACGATAACTTCCATCCTTTTTTTTCACTAAAACAATGGGCGCTGCCCATGGACTGCTGGACTGGGTGATGATACGTTTGTCCAACATTTCTTTGACTAGCTTGGTGACCTCCGTCTTCCTTGAGAGTGGAATGCGCCTCACTCCTTGACGTATTGGTTGTGCTTCTCCAGTAAAAATGGTGTGCTTCAACTTGTCAGTACGTCCAAGGTTGCCTCCTGGTTCTGCGAATGTATCGCCATATGAGAGAAGAAGTTCAAAAAACTCGTCCTGTTCACTCAATGTCAACTCCGATCCACAATTTTTCACCATGTCCCACAGCATTTCACGCTTCTCTTCTGACATGGTCCCTGCTCTCTCCACTTCAGCAGCTGGTGTGACAATGGAAACTGAATCTAATTCAGTTAGCTCTGCAATTGTTGCTTTCCCATGTAAAGTTATGGGTTCTGAGTGAGGATTGAGGAGGTGTACAACCACTGTGCCCTTGTGTGGACTGACCACAGCCCGGGCCACCAATGCTGGATGTTTGCAGTTTGATTTTTCTTCCATGAGCCATGTTCCCCCATCCACCACATCCACTCGTGTCTTTGCCACTACTTCCAATTCGCTCCTTGCAGGAATATTTACAGCATTAACCAGCTCAACGTCCGAAGAGTGATGGACTTTGTGAGTTCCTTGCAGTGGAACTTCCAACCCTCTCTCAGGAATCTGGAGTACTGGAATGGACAAATTGATCGTGCAGTTATACTCCTGCAGGAAGTCTAATCCAAGGATGCCTTCCGGCATGAGGGAATCTACAATCAATACCTGATGTCGGAAAGTTTCTTGGTATAGACTCAATCTTATCTGGCTACACCCCCAAATATCCAGTGGAGCTCCGTTCACCCCCACAAACTGCTGTCCTTGCCAAGGTTTCAGTTCTGGATTGCCATTATCGCTAATTTTGTCCCAGACCTCACGATTAAGAAGAGTTACTGGAGACCCAGTGTCGATTAGCAGGGAAACAGCAACTCCATTAATGTTGCCATGGATTCTGAAGGATCCTATACATGCTATAGTTGAAATAATATTGTTATGAGCCATGAGTTCATGTCCCTCTAGTGGTTGGCTCCTCCCACTGAGGGTTTCCCGTTTCCCTGGTGTTGCTGACCTTCCTGATAGGGTTGATTCCAGCAGTCTCGGCTGACATGGCCCCTACGGCCACAAGTCCAACAGGTGACAACCCTTCTACCTCCATATCGAGGGTTAGGAGGAAGGGATGCTGCTGACTTACTCTTCTGAGTCATGGAATCCTGTCTTTCCTTGCGAGCAGTGGTTAACTCCGTTTCCAAGCGATCCATCCTATCCAGCAATTTTTTCATCATTGTTGCCGTTGATTCTTCACTCAGAGCAGCTGCCACAGCTTCAGGTTTCTCTCGAACTTCAGCTACTTCCATCTTTGGGCCTAGGTAGGACTCCATCTCAAGTGTAGCACTAACAGCAGCATCTAGTGTCCCTGGCCTTTGCTGTTTGACGCTGAAAGCAACCTGGGTGTTGTCAATTTGGGAGAGATAGTGCATGAGAGCCATCTGGTCTCGTGCCGCTGGCTCTAGATAAGGATAGGCTTTGTTGACTAGAGTTCTCAAGTCTTCCCCATAGTCTGGCCAACCTTCAGTACGTTTTTTCCTTCGCATTTGAAATTCTGTCCTGTACCTGTCTTTTCGGCTCTCGGGGTCGAACCGCTCTTTCAGTGCTTTCCTTGCCTCGCCATAGTTGGCTCGTGCGTCCTCTGGTAGGTGCTGGAATGCCAATTGAGCCCTTTCTGTTAAACGGACCTTGAGCCACAGGAGCTTGCATTCCTCATTCCAGGAGTTGACAGCAGCAACATTCTCGAAGTGGCAGATCCACTGGCTCCACTCACCCTCTCCTGAAAACTTCTCTGGTAGCACCAGAGGCCTAGTGGTTGGAACAACTGGAGTATCTTCAGTCATGACAATGTAGGCTAACAAAACAGGCTATGTTAAAGATAAACTCTAAATGCACTCTATCCTGCCGACTACGCCAATGTAACGCGGCCAAATAACTACTAGTAGTGCTGATTCACAAAGATACAATATTCTTATATCACAACTTCTAACATAGCCAAAAAGCATGAGGCCGGACTTATCACATTATCCTCTATCACAACATTACAACCACATAGTAAACAATAGTAAAATGATACAGGAAGTAATCAGTGTATATAGTGGCATATATATAAGAGTTGATTCAAGGTTAGTTCACTACAGTCAAATCAAATGTGTTGATATTACACATCAACACATGCTGTGTGTTGTGTCTGTACCCATGTTCCCCACGCTGTCCTCTACATGACTGTAGCATAGCAAGTGGTTTAGCAGGGCTGGTTACCGTAGCATAGCAAGTGGTTTAGCAGGGCTGGTTACCGTAGCATAGCAAGTGGTTTAGCAGGACTGGTTACCGTAGCATAGCAAGTGGTTTAGCAGGGCTGGTTACCGTAGCATAGCAAGTGGTTTAGCAGGGCTGGTTACCGTAGCATAGCAAGTGGTTTAGCAGGGCTGGTTACCGTAGCATAGCAAGTGGCTTAGCAGGGCTGGTTTTGGCCTGACCTGTTTTCATCAAAATATCACCTTAATTAAAAGTGGGTGTGACTCCCTATGAACATGACTCTGTGCCATTACCTTCCAAAAGGCCAGCTGCCATTTATTTTGATTTTCAATTGTCTGTCACACGTGGTGGCTGGGTTGCTCACAAGGAACAACTGATTGACTGTATCCATGGCTACTTCATCTTTAGTGGAGGAAGCAATTCTTTCTAAACCTCCAATTTGTTTCCTCTTTTCCTTTGACAAGATGTCTGTTGTTTATCAATGGCTTCCAGCATGACAGGTTCTCTGAATGACCCTTCATT
>CBDHDV010000046.1:0-13307 GCA_965261175.1 Rubritalea sp.
GGTTTCAGATGGTTTCAGGTATAGTCCCGCCTTACGCCATGCTAGATTGAGGGTTGAAGTGTAGGTTGAAAAGAGCGCCAGTGTTTCATTGAAGGCCTGGGGGATTTTTCTTCCCCCTCCCCCCCTTGAAATGAAATAAGTTTTACCCACTCCTTAGAACTACGGGTTGAACTCAAACTTTTAGTATGGGTTTTGCAAAGTCTACAACAAGCAGCCTGGTTTCAAGAGACATGTGTTTGTCAATTTGAAAAGGTTGTAAATGATTGCAGAGTGGCTATGGAAGGGGTGACACCCATACTTTGCCAGGGGGTTTGGGGCCGTGCACCCCCGGATAATTTGGGGGGTTGCTGGTTTATACTTCGTAATACACCAAGGAAACTGAAAGGATGATATGACAATGTTTTTCATTAGAAATGGGGGTTAAGGTAAATTATACAAGCTGTTCTAACCACTTGTTTGGAAACATTTACAGAGGCTGGTATGCTGATTGTCAGCAGACAAAGTCCCACTAGCACCTGGAAGATAGATTTTCTACTTCCATAACGAGTCATCACACAGACATCCTTCAGAGAACAGGAGGTGAATCACAGACATCCTTCAGAGAACAGGAGGTGAATCACAGACATCTTTCAGAGAACAGGAGGTGAATCACAGACATCCTTCAGAGAACAGGAGGTGAATCACAGACATCCTTCAGAGAACAGGAGGTGAATCACAGACATCCTTCAGAGAACAGGAGGTGAATCACAGACATCCTTCAGAGAACAGGAGGTGAATCACAGACATCCTTCAGAGAACAGGAGGTGAATCACAGACATCCTTCAGAGAACAGGAGGTGAATCACAGACATCCTTCAGAGAACAGGAGGTGAATCACAGACATCCTTCAGAGAACAGGAGGTGAATCACAGACATCCTTCAGAGAACAGGAGGTGAATCACAGACATCCTTCAGAGAACAGGAGGTGAATCACAGACATCCTTCAGAGAACAGGAGGTGAATCACAGACATCCTTCAGAGAACAGGAGGTGAATCACAGACATCCTTCAGAGAACAGGAGGTGAATCACAGACATCCTTCAGAGAACAGGAGGTGAATCACAGACATCCTTCAGAGAACAGGAGGTGAATCACAGACATCCTTCAGAGAACAGGAGGTGAATCACAGACATCCTTCAGAGAACAGGAGGTGAATCACAGACATCCTTCAGAGAACAGGAGGTGAATCACAGACATCCTTCAGAGAACAGGAGGTGAATCACAGACATCCTTCAGAGAACAGGAGGTGAATCACAGACATCCTTCAGAGAACAGGAGGTGAATCACAGACATCCTTCAGAGAACAGGAGGTGAATCACAGACATCCTTCAGAGAACAGGAGTCATCACACAGACATCCTTCAGAGAACAGGAGGTGAATCACAGACATCCTTCAGAGAACAGGAGGTGAATCACAGACATCCTTCAGAGAACAGGAGTCATCACACAGACATCCTTCAGAGAACAGGAGGTGAATCACAGACATCCTTCAGAGAACAGGAGGTGAATCACAGACATCCTTCAGAGAACAGGAGGTGAATCACAGACATCCTTCAGAGAACAGGAGGTGAATCACAGACATCCTTCAGAGAACAGGAGTCATCACACAGACATCCTTCAGAGAACAGGAGGTGAATCACAGACATCCTTCAGAGAACAGGAGGTGAATCACAGACATCCTTCAGAGAACAGGAGTCATCACACAGACATCCTTCAGAGAACAGGAGGTGAATCACAGACATCCTTCAGAGAACAGGAGGTGAATCACAGACATCCTTCAGAGAACAGGAGGTGAATCACAGACATCCTTCAGAGAACAGGAGGTGAATCACAGACATCCTTCAGAGAACAGGAGGTGAATCGATCAAGAAATCATAGCTCGTTTTGTGGGTGTGATTATTATCCATGGCCGGTCAACCTGGCTTTTGTTGGGTGGTAAAACAAAGAAAAAACAACATTATTCATATCTCCCACAATTCAGTAAGGGAGCATATAAACTACATAGCCTCATGAGGGAGGAGGAAGTGTCTGGCCGATAGGCTACACATAGGTTACAAGGGAGGTGGGGGGCATGGTTCTATCTAAACTATGTAGTCAGGCATGGCAGCTAAGGAAGGGGGGGGGGGGGGGGGGGGGGGGGGGCTCCCTAGGAGAGCTGTTACCCCCTCCTCCCAGACATTTGGAAAGTTAATAGAGATATGTCAGATGCCCCCCAAAATGTAGTTTATGAACGGTTCCTAACCTTGAATGAATGTCAATTTTGAAACGAGCTCTCATTGGTGAGTTGAGAATTTGTATAGTTGCGCATGGCCATATGTCCCCGGGTAAGTATGCCTATGAAGAGACATCAATCTAAAAAATCTTATGAAAAATGTCATCAAAAGGAAATGGTTGTCATGTTGTAGTTCGGTGAGGTAAAGGCCAGTACGAGATCAGGTTGCATGTGAGTAGAGGAGAGAGAACCAGCAGCATAGTCAGTAGGGGAGAGAGAAATGTTGCAGAGTCAGTAGGGGAGAGAGAAACTGGTTGCATAGTCAGTAGAGGAGAGAGAAATGGCTGCATAGTCGGTAGAGGAGAGAGAACTGGCTGCATAGTCAGTAGAGGAGAGAGAATTGGCTGCATAGTCAGAAGAAGAGGGAGAGCTGGCTGTTTTTCTGATGATAGGAGACAGACTGGATACGAAACAGTGAAGACGACGCATCACAAGGACAAAGATGGCCTACCATAAACAAAAGAAGAGGAATCGTGTTGAAGTCAGAAGCAAGCTGTGGTGACTCTGGTATACCAAATCCAGACAGTTGTCGGAGCACACCACCCTAAGCTTACATTGTTTGCCATGAAGGATTAGAAGCCAGAGTCTTTAGCTTCTTAGCTTGCCCCACAATGCCTTCCATTCATTTCAGGTATTAAATATCACAACTACGACCATGCTGTACTTGGGTTTCCATGTTTAGACTGCAGTCATAATGTTGTTGATACATAGCTCATTGTCTATGCACACCAAGTTGTCTGTTGCCTACATCAATGCCAAGGACAGGTTGAACCTATGTACATTTATATACATACTGTATGTACTGTAGCTCTAGCATGCAAATACAAGCAAGAAAACGGATTGTGTGCAGACAATCAGTGGAGGAGAGAGAACTGGCTGCATAGTCAGTAGAGGAGAGAGAACTGGCTGCACAGTCAGTAGGAGAGAGAACTGGCTGCACAGTCAGTAGAGGAGAGAGAACTGGCTGACTGTCAGTAGAGGAGAGAGAACTGGCTGCATAGTCAGTAGAGGAGAGAGAACTGGCTGCACAGTCAGTAGAGGAGAGAGAACTGGCTGCACAGTCAGTAGAGGAGAGAACTGCCTAGAGGTTGCAAAGACAGGTGTGTATGGAAACAAAGCTGCTGAACATGCAAGTGAAGTGATGCAGCACAACCACCTCTAGCTTTCAACAAAGCCAATTCTTCCAAGGGATTTTTCACTTAGGTACAGTGAGTTTTGATGTGGAAGTTCAAGAACATCCTTCAGTCAACACATGTACTTACCCACAGTGTAGGCTGACTACCATATGCAAAACCTTTTCATCTTGTTGGAGCTTTAGACAAAATAGCAATATTTTAAACATGTCCATATATACAAATGAGCAAAAATATATTATTTTAAACATGTCCATATATACTGGACTTGTTAATTTTTTTAATTATAAACAGAATATAAGACTGTACCCATGTAGATCACAACCAGTCAGATGACCCTTTACCATTTAAAACCATGTGCGGTTGCACAAGCACTCCGTTGATTTTAAAAGCAGCACAATATTGGTGTAGATAATTTTAATTGATAAAGGAGGTCTAACTGGTTGTCATCAACATGGAGGGGGACAGTCCTGTCCTTCCCTGTCCTTCCATACTTGTTGGTTTTTCAAAACATTTCGTTCCAGTTTAGTTTGTTTGTTTGTTCATCTGTTTTTGGCGTTTTCATATATTATAGTAGAGAAGTGGAGAACTACATCGAGTAAAATCTGAGTGGGGGGGGGGGGGGGGGGGGGGCTAGGCAGTAAACACTTTCTAACTTGTATATTGTTACAGTACACTTCACACATCAACTGCCGCTCTTGTTGTTTCCATGTACACCACATTGTCCACTACAAAATAATCAGATCTTGTTGCTATAGTTGGCTGTACCCATGTAGGGTCAGCTACAACCTCCTTCAAGGACAAGAAAACTAAACAGAAGGTGTTTTGGTAGAGGATCTGCTATGGCCTCCCTTGGACTGTTAACAGTTTTCCAGGAGTGACAACTCCACAAACCACAGCTGAACTAAGTGTGGGCTATTCATTGTGCTTATAATTCAACGACCAAATTGTCAAGTGGTACGAATCGTCTACATACACGCTAGTAGGATCGTAGGATTATGTTGTCTTTTGACAACACTTACCACAATTCACCAGGTTTTTGTTTCACTGGATCGAGAAATGGAATAGTCATGGACATGTATTGCAATATTTGGAATCTTCCAGACTAAAGTGTTTATGAATAACCTATTGTACACCAGTTATGCGATTGGAAAAACAGAGATGGTTCTTGATGACGAACTATAAAAGGGTTTTTCACACTTCAGTTTTTGCACTGCCAGTTTACTACCTTGGCGATGGATTCAAGGCACGCCTTGGAGTCTTTTGGAGCAAATATCGGTTAAAAACACGATTTAGGCAGCTAAGAAGTGCCGATATGAGTTCTAGCTGAGATACACTGTAGGCTTTGTTTGGGGTTGCTTTAGTCAGCCATTTTTTCCCTCCTCTCAGTCAATACTGCAATAATGGCAACATCGCACCCTGCTTCAAGATCAAATCATTAATGCTGGTTGCAGAGTGCATTCCTCAATTAAACACCAGGATTAGGCTCTTAAAATACTCCCCTGTTGGTTCCAGCTTTCACTAGATGAGTGTGTTGTGACTATCTCTATCCATTTTGTACGAGAGCTGATGCTTCGCCCATTACATGGGATACACTAACTCAGTACGTAGACAAATCAATCAGAAACTTACAGCAACAGTGAGTGCAAGTAAGTGTGCTGTCAGGCACACACTTTGTAAGGTTCTGGGTGACGGCAGCTGATATACACCTAGTAAACATACAAGCTAAACAAATAACCCTTTTGTAGCACAGGTTTATGTACATGAGTGTATGTGTGTGAATGTGTGTGTATGTTGCATGTGTGCATGTGTTATGTATGTATGTGTGTATGTGTGCATGTTATGTATGTGTGCATGCATGTGTTATGTATGTGTATATGCAGCATGTGTGTTATCCTTGTCATGGGTGTGCATGTATGTAAGTATATAGTAAGTGCCCTTCATGTAGCAAGCACCCACTATGCCTTTTTTGGCGATCTAAATTTTGTCAAAATCGTACATGAAGCTGACGAGAAGGATAGTTAAGATTCGTTATATGCAACAACAAAAAGGATGAAGCCGAAGTCAACAAATTTCAAGTTTTAGAAAATCTTAGGACCAAGAACAACAATAGCTAAAACATAGCCACTGGCCGGATGTTAAAACACCACCAAATCCTCACACTCCAAATTGCTAACTTCATGCAAATGACACCGTGAATTCAGGTGTGCATCACTTAGAATCAGTCGTGCCAGTTTCATGTTGCAAGTGCGCACTACACATAGGAAGTGCCCACCCATCTGATTTTCCAGGTGAAGGTTAAGCATCCATCGGCGCTGAGTACATACTTTACTACGGTATGGCTATACATGTGTGTGAGGGTATATGTGAGTGTATGTGTGTACGTATGTGCATGTACTACTAGGATTCCAACATTCTATAGACAGCACATATTCATAAAGAGGTCAAACAATCAGGACTCAAATAGGCTGACTATACCCACATGCTTCACTTGGCAATGACATGAAAACCATCACTATGACAAATAATTACACCAATGACTTGCCAATTAGCAAAAACTAGCATGTTAGATAACCACAGTAGTAAATAACACTTACAGTTCTCAACTACTAACACAGTTCTAACCCACTCACCGTCAGTAATCATTAAGGAGGCTGACCCATCACCAGCTCGACAGTGATACAACCCTTTGTCCGATTCTCTAAACAAGGTGATCTTTAGCGTCATTGTAGTGCTGTCTTGCTGCATGACGTATACCCGCTCAGAATTGCTTGTACCTACAGCTGTGTTCTCATTGTACCATATCACAGACACAGCTGAAAGCCCAACCTTTCTACAGGCAATGGAATAGTTGTGACCAAATGTAAGGAACACGTCCCTGATCTTGGAATTGTGGGAGAAGTACAAAAACGTGGTCAAGTTGGTTCTCGAGATGTAAATCTCGGGAGGGGATGAGTCACCTGGAAAGATAATGTCATGTGATATGGGCGGCAAGGGGGGAAGGAGGGGATGAGTCACCAGGAAAGATAATGTCATGTGATATGGGTGGCAAGGGGGGAGGAGGGGATTGTTTTTCATAGTTGGTGTGTTACACAGTGTAATACAACATAACTGCCGTGTAACTCAATGTAACACAGCATAGCCATACTGTAACTTGGTGTAAATGGAATAACTTCAGTGTATCCCAATGCACCGCAATGTAACTAAACTGTAACTCAAGGCAAGAGGCACCTCACACTGCTCAAGTACCAGGTAAAGGGTGGGATAGGCACTAGCATGACCATATTGTTCAACCTTTGGTGTCACAAGGAGCAGCTGAGAAAAGTATGTGCTGTTGAATATATGAGATAATACTTGGATTAAATTTGTGTAAACCAGGGATGTCTAACTCTGACTGCTACAACCATTTCCAGAATAACCTGAAATTCTTGGATACTTGGAACTATCTTGGATTGTCCCTATTTAGGCCTAGACAACCCTAAACCCAGGCCGAGCCTTAACCATAACCCTGAAATATAGCACTAGCCTTACTCCATGCCCCAACCATAGCTCAAGAATACCCTAGACTTAGTCCTGGCCCAAACCCTACAGTAACGCTAAATCTGACCCTAGTTCTAGGCACAGAATACTCGGAGCCAGAGTCCTAGAACAGCCCTAGCCAATTCCAGATTGGTTATGTATAGTCAGTTACCATAACTAGGGACATCTCTGGATAGTCCTAAGTATCCCGGGAATCTCAGGATGTCTAAGGAAAGGTTGGGACAGTACCAGACGAGTGTGTGTTAACAACGCAATGGCTTGAATAGTTTTGGTCATATAGTTATTTTCCCAAACAGTTTGAACTATGTACAAAGCCCCTGTGGCTTCAATGACTTGGGTGTGGCCAATATAGCCGTAGGTTTAGAATTTGCCTTATACATCACTGGAAGTGACACACACACACTGACACACACACACACACACAAACACAAACAAACACACACACAAACACACTGGCAAATACACAAACAAACAAACACACACAGCAAACCATGAATATTGCTTGTTAGGTCAGAGTAGAAGAGAGAAGGAGTGGGAACAGAATGAGGTGGAGGGAAAGGAAGGGAAGGAGGGAGGGAGATGGGAGAGGGGGAAAGGAGAGGGAAAGGGGAGGGAAGGTAAGAGAAGGGAGAGGAAGGTGGAAGAGAAGATGTGAGAGGAGGAAACCGACAATGAAGGGTGTGGTGGAGGCGGGGTTGCTATTTAGTGATGAAATTAAGGGAGGAGTTAGATTGGAGGAGTCAAGTGGAGGGGAGAGGAATGGACTGGGAGGAGTCAAGTACATGTAGTTGGATAATAGGCAGGGGGTGGGCATGGCAAGGAAAAAAAGGGAACAAATTTAGAAAGGAGGAAGTGAGGAAGCTAAAAGAATTCATCTCCATGGATTCTGACCTTAAAGTTTGGATTCTGACCTTAAAGCTTGGCTTCTGCTAGTGACCCTTACACGCACAACTAAGCTGTTTAGTGCATTGGCAAAGTCTCTCTTTTTATTTGGTCAAACTCTACATTCCTTTTTGTTCTTGAACAGCACATAGCCTCAAGCTGTTTTGACAAGTGAGTTACTGTAAGAACTTGGTAATATTAGCATGGCCTCCATGAAATTCCAAGCAATTGAGAGTACCAGACACTTTCACTTAAAAAATATATATATTAAAAAAAAAAAATGACCCACGAAACTAAAAGGTATTATATATGGCACACAAATGTTGTTATCATGCTACCTCAAAGTCAAGCTTTTAAAGTTGCCATTGGCAAACTTTTGAGATAAATTTAGCACACTCATCCTACATCTCCCCTCCCCAAACACAAAAAGTGGCTGTGTACACAAAGCTCTAAATAATCTCTCGAGTGAGTTACGTTAGGTATACGTAGTAGTAGTTAGCTCACAGTCCACTTACCCTGACAACAACCTTGCGAATGACGGCTTGTGCAAAGCAGAAGCAGCAACAAAACCAATACCACAAAGGTTCCAAGTATGCCAGCCATAACTGTAGCAATTCCTTCCCCTAACAGCCCTAGCAGCCAGTAGTATTATCTGGTACGTGGTCGAGGTAGTGCAGTTAAAAAAGTAGCTGTAATATTGTGTTCCGCGCGTATACTTACATGGCTAATTGAGTCCGCTAAGAAAGGATTCTATTTCCTCCCTAATTGTGTAGTGGGTGTAACCATTGGGATTGGGACTGCTATAATTGCACTAGTCTCGCGCGGGATGGCACTGTTTAAAGTTACACCTCGCAGGGTGGGTTTACCAGAGTAGAGAAAGCGACTCATGACACCTATAGCGTAATTTGGGGTGGTTGAACCTCGCAGTCACGTGTATAAACAATTGCTAACGTATAAACGCGCATAAATCTTACTGCTGCTCCTGATGTGTGCAGAATTGAACTACTCTTCGTAGTCATGATAGAGTAATCATGATGGCAGAAAGCTGCAGCTTGTGCTAGACCTCGCTATCCTCCTATCCTCTGGCCAAGCGAGAAAAGAAAAGGAAAAAAAAAGGACGAAGCTGTATGGATCTGCCTGCACACTCTTACTAACACCAATAAAGGTACTCATTGTTCTGTTCTCAAGCTTAGAGCACGCAAATATTCTTTTATTTTTATCACGTGGTCATGTTTATTAGTGGTATACCAGCCAATCAGAGAGTACCTGTCCCAACCAGTGGTCTGTAATCAGCAACAACCTATAGACTTGAATCTTATAGACAATGAATTTGGTGCTCTGGTATCCCCCTTCCAAGTGAGTCTAGGCAACAGCTCTCTTGATACATAATACATGGAAGCCAGTAAATTGTTCTCGGAGTTTCTCTACTCTTACATGGAAGCTAGTAAATTGTTCTCAGAGTTTTTCTACTCTCACCTGGAGCTCTGTGGCGTGCTTCGAGCTGAGAGAAAAAGAGGTAACCATCCAACTGGGTCTCATCGACCCAGGAGTATAGTAAAACTTACTCATCACTTGGCTAAAGAAAAAAATAAAGCTAGAAGAACTTCCACCAATTATGATGTTTTCCTCAATGGGTCCGTATCCACAAGGCAGTGAAAGCATCCAGAAATTAGCTTAAGCAAGAAAAGCACTTCAACAAGGGCATTTCGTTCTAACCCATGGATTTTCTCTAAATCTGTTTGCAAATCAGTGGAGGATTACACCTCTTCTGCTTTCCCCAAAGGTACACATTAGGATTATTTTATCTCTCTCTTTTCTGGGAAGGATAGCTGATACTCAAGCCTTTCAGTTGGTAGACGAGGTTTTACCACTGGATGAAGTCCTAGAACCCTCTGATGTTTCACCTATTACACTGGGATGTGTCAAGAAAGTTCTAATAAAGTGTTCATCAAAGTCAGCATCAGGCCCTGATGGAATAGCATACCATCATCTAAAGAAACTTCGAAGTACTACCATTTTCTGGTTTCCCTCTTCACAAAGATTCTTAAATGTTCTCATCAATCCTCCCCCCCCTCCTCATCCTCTCCCTTGCTGGTGCCTAGCTAAATCGATCCTCATCTGGTGATCCAAATCAACCAAATAACTTTCGACCAATGCACTAACCAGTTGTGTAGGAAAGCTTTTCAACAAGATTTTAGCTTGTAGCCTTGAAGCCTATCTTGTCAACAACAAAAGTATTGATGTTAGCTCCCAAAAAAGCTTTCTACCTGGCACCAATGTGGTTATGGAGCTGTGGTTATGGAGCATATCCTGCGTGTGAATTCCATGCTTCAAATGCTAAAGACCAGGGACTGCCTCTATCTATCACCTTCGTTGACCTCAGAAATGCTTTTGGCTCTATTTCTTACAAAGTGCTAGTGATATGTTATCTCATGTAAAGATTCCAACTGAAATGTCTTCCTACATTAATGATATGTACTCAAAATTAACAACTTATTTTGACACCAAGCTCTGGACCACTGAGAGATTGTCAGTAAACCGTGGAATTTTTCAGGGTGACACTATCACCCGTTTTATTCCTTCCTGCATTCAATCCATCAAGCTCGTCAAATCACTGCTACACAGAGGGTTTTGTATGGAAGTCAAGAGTTCCTAACTCTCTTGGTACCACCAATTGGCTCCCACCTGTGCAGTGGTCAGAGGTTAACTCCTCTGAACAACCAGGTTGGTACCTCTGCAGTCTCCACTCATACTTAACTGATGGTAAGGCAAAAGTTATCAACTGATAGTGTCAGTGAATTGGTAGACCTCCATTCAGTGCAGTGGTCACTCACAGAAAATGTAGCAAGTCTTTCTTGCCTCTCAGTGTCAACTTCACACATTTTCCTCTGAAGAAAGTTAGATCTCAGCTGGATAAGGAAACATTGTAAGTTCACTCGAACACGAAGTGAAAGGTTTTGCTGACACCATGACAGTGATTTCATCTTTGACTGCCAAACACCAGTCAACCCTCTCCCAGACAGACTCCAAGGGCAAATCACTGGACCTTGACATCCGTCCTGACAAGTGTTTTTCTCTGGTTTTGAGTAACAGAAAACCAACTTCAAAATGTTTCTCAATAAGAAATGGAGCTACGAATAGTGCAGCAGATATTCCTACTAAGTTCCTGGGCCAGCTAATAAGAGCGAAGTCATCAACTACAAAGAGCCAGTCAGCCAAACAGTTATTCTCACTTCTTGATCATGGCTTGGCCAAGATTGATGCCAGCAATATCAGAGGCGACTTATTAAAGTATGGATCTATAGGAACTATCTATCCCCCTCACTATTCTTTCACCTAGCTGTGAAGAACTACAGCTCAACCACAGTCACAAAGATGCAGGCCAAATCTACCTGTTTCTTAAAAAAATGGTTACATCTTTCACGTTGTGCCACCCTCTAGATTTTTCCATCCTCAAGTTTTAAGCGTACCCTATATGACTCACCTCTCCCAAAAGGCTGAAGTCTCTACAACCATCTCTTCCTGGATTGACCCTCTTATTTTGGAGTTATCCAACTGCCAGGATATAGTCATGAAAAGCCTCTCTATTCCAGATCTGTGTGGGTCTATCTTCTCTGCAGCAGTGAAGTCGATCTCAAAAGACTCTCCAAATAGTGGTAGCCAATCAAAAGGAAATGTGAGTCAGCCCTGGAAATATCCCAAAAAGCCACCTGAAATGAGATGCTGGGGATATCCTAATGGTTCAATCCAAGTTCAGGGATATCATAGACGAACCAGAGTGTAAAGTGTAGAATAGAGTGACTACAGGTCTTCTCTCTGGCCAGTTATCATTTATTCTGTGAGCTGGCTCGGACTGCCAATCTACACCGTTGAACTTAGATGTACCGGAGGGGTGCTAGGTTTGATTTATGTTCATCCCCTGCTCCAACAGTTCTCCACATCCTCAACAACTGTCCTGTACCCCTCGATCAAGGTAGACTTGGAGGAATGATTCTGTGCTGAACCAGTTAGTTGGAGGAATGATTCTGTGCTGAACCAGTTAGTTACAACCTTAATCTCCACCTCAGCAAGGATGAAACTCTCTATGCTGACCTTTCTGGGTGGTTTGCTAGTGAGTCTTCCCCAGCTACTCTCCCACCTAACATTTCTTCCACTAGCGATAGGCCAGGCATCGTCATCATTTCCCCTGAGGAAATCTCCTTCCTAGGGTTGACTGTGCGCTTCAATGGAAGGTCAAGTATGCTAGCCACAAAACTGAGGAAGGAGGTGAAGTATGTTTCTCTAATTCTAGATCTAGAGAGCAGTGATCTTAGAGTCACCTATGTGACTCTGGAGACTGGATCACTCGGCCACTATACCAAGAGTGCAATCAGAAACATTCAAATATTCCGCCCAGACATTCCTCCTCAAAGTGTCAAGAAATTATTGATTCTTGCAGCAGAAACATTCTTCTTTCTACCAAAGGAGATCTATAGGGCAGTTGGCCCAAAACAACTATGTGCAGGTCAAATTGCTGGTATTGAGGTGCCATTCATGCTATGAGATCTGTTTACTCAAAAGAAGACTGAAGCTTTACTTAAGAGAAGACTGTGAAGCTTTATGCAAGAGAAGATTGTGAAGCTTTACGCAAGAGAAGACTGTGAAGCTTTACGCAAGAGAAGACTGTGAAGCTTTACGCAAGAGAAGACTGTGAAGCTTTACTCGAGAAGACGGAAGCTTTACTCAAGAGAAGACTGAAGCTTTACTCAAGAGAAGACTGAAGCTTTATTCAAGAGAAAACTGAAGCATTACTCAAAGAGAAGACTGAAACTTTACTCAAGAGAAGACTGTGAAGCTTTACTCAAGAAAAGACTGAAACTTTACTCAAGAGAAGACCGGAAGCTGTTATCCATGTGCCATTTAGTTCTCCAATCTACTTCAAGGCTGGGACCTAAATTGGTTCATTACCAGATCATTCAACAACAAATCGAGACATTTCAATTGTCTTCCTCAATTGTGGAATTCTCTATTACCTATTGACTTGTCAACAATTCAACTCTAAAAAGTATTATTTTGAAATCAAAACAACTTTGAAGCCATTTCATCACTCGTTTCAATATATCAAATACAAGCTCATTCCATTATCTATGCCGATGTTCATCACACAAAATATATATTATGATTATCAGTATTCTGGCCAGCCTTCGGCTTCATTGTAAAACTTATTATTATTAAAAGACTCCAAGCGTGCCTTGAATCCTTGCTAAAGTATATTGTATTGGTAGTGTTGGAAGTGAGGGGGAGGAAAGCAACTTTTTTAATGTATACAATCATTTGTGTTCAATACATCTTGTACAAGTGACCAAAAAGCAAAGCCTCGGTCATAAGTTAACCACGAAGTATGTTGGGGGAACTTGGTAAGGCTAAGAGAATAGCTGAACGGCATATACAATGAGAATCGAATA
>CBDHDV010000047.1:0-7432 GCA_965261175.1 Rubritalea sp.
CTAGATGATGATAGATGCATGGACTGCGAATGATTGGATTGGTTGATGATAAGATGCATGGACTGTGAATGATTGGATTGGTTGATGATAAGATGCATGGACTGTGAATGATTGGATTGGTTGGTGATAAGATGCATGGACTGTGAATGATTGGATTGGTTGATGATAGATGCATGGACTGTGAATGATTGGATTGGTTGATGATAAGATGCATGGACTGTGAATGATTGGATTGGTTGATGATAGATGCATGGACTGTGAATGATTGGATTGGTTGATGATAAGATGCATGGACTGTAATGGATGATTGGTTAATGATAACATATGTCAATTATTTTAAGTGATAGTGTCACCTGACCTGACCCCATCTCTCTTCCCTTGGTTTCACTTGCTTATTTTCCTCCCTCCATTCTCCATTTCTTTTTCTTCTGTCCCTCTTGCTCATAGATACCTGATATTAACCAGGAGTTGGGTGATGTCCGACAAGCTCTTAATAACATAAACCTACAGGATTCTGTGCAAGAAGGCAGGCAGGAATTCAGTAACATCAGAGAAAACATTGAAGCGACTGTCTCTACCAATATTGGTGGTAAGATGGAAGAAGTAATGTTGGTTCAGTGTGAAGTATGCCAATGTCCCAAATCTCTTGTGAAAGAGGCTGTGATGTTTTTACAAGAGTACAGTTCCTTGAGTGCCTCAATTTCACAATATCAAATATAGAATGTGATGATGTGCAAACGCAGGAAGAACATTTACGTAGCTAACGATCAGCGCAGTTAAAAATCACCGTCAACTTTGTGTGGGTGTTAGCGTCACACCCACTTCAAACTCCACCCAGTTAGAAAACCAGCGCTTCACTGCAAATAGGTGCTTACTAGACACTATTGTTAAATAACACGCAGCCATTAATTTGTCTTCTTCTATTAAACAAATTACTGTGCATATATATATATATTTTTTTCTTCAGATCTGCATGAGTAGAGAAAGGTATTCTCGTAAGCTGCATGTTGGAGCTAGAGATGGCCACTGAAATGTAACTTTTGATCAATTTGACTTACCCATGCATTGTATGAGGCCACCTATAGTTCTCTTTGGATTCCTTTCATCGGCAAAAGCTTATGCACCCTACAATTACATTTCCACTGGGAACAAGAAGCTGATCAAGAAACTGAGAGGAGAATTTTAGCTATTACCTAATAGGCTTACTGGTAGTCATAGAAGTATTTATTGCCCTTTTAATAAATGTCTAATAGTTTTGAGTGCAAGTAAAATGTTTAATAATTTAAAAAGCTGAATCCCTTTAGGACCCCACCCACTCAGTGCAGTAAAAAATAGATATAAAAAATAAATCCGCTAAGTGATATGTACTTAGCTAATGAAGATTTTGTTTTTGTTAAATACACAACAAATAGAATAGATATGTCAATGTTGCTCATCATGTCCTCGCCATCTTCATTGTCACTGACGTCTTCAAATGGGTCCTCTGAGTCTGGCTCATTGACTTTGTAATTTACTATGCTCTCTATGGCAGTGGCAATAGCTCTCTATGGCAGTGGCAATGGCTCTCTATGGCAATGGCAATGGTTCTCTATGGCAGTGGCAATGGCTCTCTATGGCAGTGGCAATGGCTCTCTATGGCAATGGCAATGGTTCTCTATGGCAGTGGCAATGGCTCTCTATGGCAGTGGCAATGGCTGCCTATGGCAATGGCAATGGCTCTCTATGGCAGTGGCAATGGCTCTCTATGGCAATGGCAATGGCTCTCTATGGCAATGGCAATGACTCTCTATGGCAATGGCTCTCTATGGCAGTGGCAATGGTTCTCTATGACAATGGATCTCTATGGCAGTGACTCTTTATGGCAATGGCTCTCTATGGCAATGGCTCTCTATGGCAATAGCTCTCTATGGTAATGGCAATGCAATAGCTCTCTATGATAATGGCAATGGCTCTCTATGGCAATGGCCCTCTATGTCAATGGGTCTGTATGGCAACGGCTCTCTATGGCAACGGCTCTCTTTGGCAATGACATTGTCTCCTGCCCCATAATGGCCACTGGTATTCTCACTCCTCTATGGGAGTGACACGCCTCCTAACCCAATGGCCACTGCTTTTCTCACCTTCCCCTCTATGGCAATGTCATTGCCTCCTGACCCATCAGTGGTCACTGCTTTTCTCACCTTCCCCTCTATGGCAATGTCATTGTCTCCTGCCCCATCAGTGGTCACTGCTATTCCCACCTTCCCCTCTATGGCAATGTCATTGTCTCCTGACCCATCAGTGGTCACTGCTATTCCCACCTTCCCCTCTATGGCAATGTCATTGTCTCCTGCCCCATCAGTGGCCACTGCTATTCCCACCTTCCCCTCTATGGCAATGTCATTGTCTCCTGACCCACCAGTGGTCACTGCTATTCCCACATTCCCCTCTATGGCAATGTCATTGTCTCCTGACCCATCAGTGGCCACTGCTTTTCTCACCTTCCCCTCTATGGCAATGTTATTGTCTCCTGACCCATCAGTGGTCACTGCTATTCCCACCTTCCCCTCTATGGCAATGTCACTGTCTCCTGGCCCATCAGTGGCCACTGCTATTCCCACCTTTCCCCTCTATGGCAATGTCATTGTCTCCTGACCCATCAGTGGTCACTGCTATTCCCACCTTCCCCTCTATGGCAATGTCATTGTCTCCTGCCCCATCAGTGGCCACTGCTATTCCCACCTTCCCCTCTATGGCAATGTCATTGTCTCCTGGCCCATCAGTGGTCACTGCTTTTCTCACCTTCCCCTCTATGGCAATGTCATTGTCTCCTGCCCCATCAGTGGTCACTGCTATTCCCACCTTTCCCCTCTATGGCAATGTCATTGTCTCCTGACCCATCAGTGGCCATTGACCCATCAGTGGCCACTGCTATTCCCACCTTCCCCTCTATGGCAATGTCATTGTCTCCTGACCCATCAGTGGTCACTGCTATTCCCACCTTTCCCCTCTATGGCAATGTCATTGTCTCCTGCCCCATCAGTGGCCACTGCTATTCCCACCTTCCCCTCTATGGCAATGTCATTGTCTCCTGACCCATCAGTGGTCACTGCTATTCCCACCTTCCCCTCTATGGCAATGTCATTGTCTCCTGACCCATCAGTGGCCACTGCTATTACCACCTTCCCCTCTATGGCAATGTCATTAGCTCCTGACCCATCAGTGGCTAGTGCTATTGTCATCTCACCTTTCTGAAGCTTTGTCATCTCTGCATTGGCATTGACCTTCTTCCATCCCTGCCCCACCCACTTCATGAGAGCCTCTTCCTTGGCTTGCAGTTATCTCTTGCTTTACTTCACATAACCATCCAGGGGTCCAGGGTTTTTTGCCCCCCCCCCCCCCCCCCCACCTTGGTTAGAGAGTGTAGATTACTAATTTTACACAACAATCCGTCGTGGCTTTCTGTTCCATACATCATTGACCTCTTCCAAGTCTCTATCAGACATTTATTGTGGAGACTCAATGGCTATCTTCATTAATAATGATAAACTCGTTTCTCCAAGCGATTTCTGAGTCGTGTTTTGATCATCTTCATTTGAGAAAAACTTCGTTCCACGGAGGCAGTTCCTACAGGAATCGACAAGCAAATGTTTGCTATAACGCTCAAGGTAGGGAACATTGCTATGTGCATGCTGTTCGTGGTTAATTCCTTCAGTTGTGCCTTCATGTCCTCCTTGGGCTGTTGAGCGATGTATCTGCGATACGTTTTCCATTCCAAAGTGATATCAGAGGAAACCAAAGCTGGCTTAACACTCTCTTCTGCTAGCATTGATTCGGCTGTAAGATCTTTCCCATAATGCTTCAGGATAGTGTTGATACAATCTTCCCCATAACAAGATAGATCAGTTGTGCCTAGAGGGGGCATTTTTTCAGGATCAAAAATGCTAAATGAGGACACGACATCTTGGGAAGTAAATCGGCATACAATGTTATTCTTCAAGTCTGTAATGAGATGCTTAGCCACTCTTTCCTGGAAGGAGGCAGTATTAGCCGAGGTGACTTTTACTCCTGTAGCTCTCTCGATTTCTTCTCGTGCATCCATCAATTTGAGTACCCAATTTGCAGCAGCAACAATGCTTCAGCTATAGTATGAAGTGTGGTATGAACCAGACTGGATGTGATGGATAAATCAAGCTTCTCTGTTTGAAGACACTTGCTCAACTTGATGACTAGAGGAAGTACAAAGTCAAGAAGGACTATTGCTGACAAAGTAGACTCCTTTGATAGAGCCTTACTGATTCCCAGTGCTTCTGGCTCATGTGACTGCTCGTATATATTCTCGAGAGTTATCACAATCGCTGCATAATTTGCGAAGGGGGGACTAGCCCATTTTTCTCCGAAATTTGCACATTTTTTTTGTACCTGTCATAACTTCCCCCCCCCCTTTCTTCTGTGCAAATAATTATTATACCAGCTTGTTGCTTATTGTGTGTGCTTTAAGATGATATGTAAAAAGTCTCTATAGGCACTTTTTCTTAGAAGATATAGCCAAACACGCAAGGGTCACTCAAAAAATGGCACCTCCCCATTGGCAAGTCCTCTAATTTCCAGGCGCCTTGAGCTACAGACCCCAAACTTCCTGTGTGGCTTGCTAACACCCTAAGCCAGGGGTCGGGAACGTATGGCTCGCGAGCCAGGTGTGGCTCTTTTGATGATTGCATATGGCTCTCTCAGATAAAATTGGAATTTGAAAAACTTCAAATTTTAGTTCCTCCAGTGACGTAGCGCCACCGAGACGCATAGCGGAATTAATCTCGACCAATGACGCTCCGCACCTCTCGAGTATATAAGCCCGTGCGCAGGCCAGCCAGACTCACTGTTTACCACGCCTCGGTTGGCTCAACATCTCCCTCTCTCTCATTTGCTCAAAACTAACCCTTCGACGAAGAAGATGGCAAAAAGAAAAAGAGACGAGGAGTATCGTAAATTTCAGGACGAATGGATCGAAGAATTTGCCTTTGTGGAGAGAGCAGATTCAGCGGTGTGTCTAATTTGCAATGACAAAATTACATCGATGAAACGGTCGAATGTAAAGCGCCACTTCGACACACGCCATGATACCTTTGCATGAGTATTATAACAACATTATGTAAAAGAATAAATTCAGAGGCTTATTATACTCACATTTAGTTGAATTCAGTCTTAAAATATATTATATGGCTCTCATTGAAATAGATTTTTTAATATTTTGCTTTCTTGGCTCTCTGAGTCAAAAAGGTTCCCGACCCCTGCCTTAAGCTGTGATATGACTGAGCCATAATTAAAACGCGGTGAAGTGTTGAATAGATATGAGACACTTTATTTCCAACCGGGGCAAAATCCACGGAACATCTGTGACCCCGCCCCCTTCTAATCACCATAACTCAACATTGCTTCACGGTAAAAAACAAACAAACTCACAGTCATATCACAGCTTAGGCTTGTGGGAAGCCACAACACAAGTTTGGGGTCTGTAGCTCAAGGCACCTGGCAATTAGAGGACTTGCCATTTGGGAAATGCCATTTTGTTGAGTGTTTGGCTATATCTTCTAAGAAAAAGTGCCTATAGAGACTTTTTACATATCATCTTAAAGCACACACAATAAGCAACAAGCTGGTATAATAATTATTTGCACAGAAGAAAGGGGGGAAAAGTTATGACAGGTACAAAAAAAAGTGCAAATTTCGGAGAAAAATGGGCTAGTCCCCCCAATAACTGCCTTGACACATCTTTAATGAGCCAACCAACTGGTATCTGATGGCTTGACTATCTTCAGTTCGGGAAGATCCAATCCTCTCTGTACTTCCTTAAGGTTCTCGGATCTTTTTGGAGAGTAATGAAAAAACTTCCACAGAGTGATCAAAGTTATGTCAACATGTTTGATTCCTTCAGTGTGAGTAGCAGCCTGAAGGCAAGCTAGTTGAAGCAAGTGACAGTGCACAAAGATAGCATGTGGCGAGTTCTTTTTCATTCTTGCCTGATCTCCTTTTTTCACCAGAAAATGTTGCCACTCCATCAAAGCCCGTGCCAGCAATCTTGCTGATTTGTATATTCCTCTGCTTCAACCAATTAATTAGAGATGAATAAATTGATTGAGCATCTGCTTTCTTCAAAGGTAAAATTTCAAATAGATGCTCAACATGTTCCCCATCTTCTACATATCGACAGAATACCGAGAGCTCTTCAATAGTTGTAATATCAGTGCATTCATCTGCCATTAAGCTAAAGAAAGGTGCCTGTGAAGAAGCTTTAGTTGAAATTCATCAAACAATGTACCGATAGCCTCAATGAAATCCAAAACAGCATCTGTTGATGTGTAGGTAGCATTTCATCCTGCCCTATCAGCAACCTGCTTTAGATCTTCACCACCACAGGACACGGCCAAATCAACCAGTTTATCAAAATTAGTAGTGTGAGGAATGTGCTGCCGTGCAAGAAAATGGGTACAAGGAAGAAGTACCCTGATACCACTTCTATTTTTTATCCTCTCTTGCTCTCCAATAATTTGTAGTTGCTGTATAATAGAAGATCCCTCTTTCCTTGCTCTTGCTGCTAATAATTCTGCTTCACAGTGCTTAAATATGAGAATCACTTTTAGAATGGGCCCTCATTTTCTCCACTGCCTTTTTCCAGTTCCTGAACGGTTTGGTAATCCATGCACCTCCAGTTTTTTTAAGTGACTGAGGCTCCTGATTTCTACAGACCTTACAAATGCTTCTTGATAATTGTGGGCATATTCCAACCACAAGAAATCCTTTACCCATTTCTTGTTATACTTTCGTTGGGTCGATATCTCCTTGGATTTAGCTGAACAATGTTTTTATGTGGATGTGGTTCTAAGCTTTCAACATCAGAGCGTTATGAGTCATCTTCACTGCTTCCAACGGAAGCAGAAACTGACTTAGAAGAACTTGCTACTCCAAAATAAGAATGAAGATCCATAGTAACAAAAGATTTTTTGAAGAGTGTTCTTTTTTCTGTTAGAGCGAGAATATATACAGTGTATAGGGTAAATGCTGGCATTGTTTTCTTGGACAAACACATTATATACACTTACCAATGGAGAGATGCTTCTGTTATGTAGTACAGCTTTCAGCAATCTAGCTATGATCATTGGGTCTGACTCCAAGAAACAGGACTGGGCCCCCCCCCCCCTAGTAAGACTGAGAGAGCCTTGCATGATTTGTCCAATATGTAAACATTTTCCCCCAACCCCCCCCCCCCTCCCCCACCCCCACCCCATCCCACCCCACCACCAACTGAAAATCCAATATTAAAATGTACATATTGATATGAAGATAGTAAATATTTTTGGGCTTAACAAACATTTCCTCTTCCCTAAGAAAATATCCTGTATGAAACACTGCCACTGCTGTTGTCAAATTATGTCATCAATACCATGGTAGGCCAGAT
>CBDHDV010000048.1:0-41935 GCA_965261175.1 Rubritalea sp.
ATATCATCACATGCCATGTATTGTTGCTATTGTTGACGGTCCCCATGACTATATTGCATACTACATCACTTTTGTTGACATCCCATAGATACTACAAGTAAGACTAACTAGTGATGCCAGGCTGTTATATGGCGCAAGGTTCTATTTTACTCACCTTTTTCTTAAAAGAACATGATTCTCTGTTTGCTAGTAGACAAATGCAGCTGCTGAAGATAGCAGCTGCTCAAGAACTTGGAAACAATTGCAAAAGAGAACCAAACAGTGTAAAGGATTAGCAGCAGCCTACTTAGTACTTCGTAACTGTTTTCCGGGAGCAAGAACTCGACAAACCTAACAGCACACTGAGTGCAGGTTGTAGTTCAGCTTATAGCTTGCGTGGCCTTCACTCAATTATAAAAATATAGATTCTAAACATAAAAATTCTAAATATAAAATATCAAGTAAGCTAGTTGATTACATCATCGACCAAATCGCTACAATAGCCTTTTTACTGCAATCAAGAAAAAAAGAAGTCGTGGACATGGAGAAGTCGCGGACATGGAGAAGTCGTGGATATGGAGAAGTCGTGGACATGGAGAAGTCGTGGACATGGAGAAGTCGTGGACATGGAGAAGTCGTGGATATGGAGAAGTCGTGGACATGGAGAAGTCGTGGACATGGAGAAGTCGTGGACACGGAGAAGTCGTGGATATGGAGAAGTCGTGGACATGGAGAAGTCGTGGATATGGAGAAATCGTGGACATGGAGAAGTCGTGGACATGGAGAAGTCGTGGATATGGAGAAGTCGTGGACATGGAGAAGTCGTGGACATGGAGAAGTCGTGGACACGGAGAAGTCGTGGATATGGAGAAATCGTGGATATGGAGAAATCGTGGACATGGAGAAGTCGTGGACATGGAGAAGTCATGGACATGGAGAAGTCGTGGACATGGAGAAGTCGTGGACATGGAGAAGTCGTGGACACGGAGAAGTCGTGGATATGGAGAAATCGTGGATATGGAGAAATCGTGGACATGGAGAAGTCGTGGACATGGAGAAGTCGTGGACATGGAGAAGTCGTGGACATGGAGAAGTCGTGGATATGGAGAAGTCGTGGACATGGAGAAGTCGTGGACATGGAGAAGATGTGGACATGGAGAAGTCGTGGACATGGAGAAGTCGTGGACATGGAGAAGATGTGGACATGGAGAAGTCGTGGATATGGAGAAGTCGTGGACATGGAGAAGTCGTGGACATGGAGAAGTCGTGGACACGGAGAAGTCGTGGATATGGAGAAATCGTGGATATGGAGAAATCGTGGACATGGAGAAGTCGTGGACATGGAGAAGTCGTGGATATGGAGAAGTCGTGGACATGGAGAAGTCGTGGACATGGAGAAGATGTGGACATGGAGAAGTCGTGGACATGGAGAAGTCGTGGACATGGAGAAGATGTGGACATGGAGAAGTCGTGGATATGGAGAAGTCGTGGACATGGAGAAGTCGTGGACATGGAGAAGTCGTGGACACGGAGAAGTCGTGGATATGGAGAAATCGTGGATATGGAGAAATCGTGGACATGGAGAAGTCGTGGACATGGAGAAGTCGTGGACATGGAGAAGTCGTGGACATGGAGAAGTCGTGGATATGGAGAAGTCGTGGACATGGAGAAGTTGTGGACATGGAGAAGTCGTGGACATGGAGAAGATGTGGACATGGAGAAGTCGTGGATATGGAGAAGTCGTGGACATGGAGAAGTCGTGGACATGGAGAAGCCGTGGACATGGAGAAGTCGTGGATATGGAGAAGTCGTGGACATGGAGAAGTCGTGGATATGGAGAAGTCGTGGACATGGAGAAGTTGTGGACATGGAGAAGTCGTGGACATGGAGAAGATGTGGACATGGAGAAGTCGTGGATATGGAGAAGTCGTGGACATGGAGAAGTCGTGGACATGGAGAAGTCGTGGACATGGAGAAGTCGTGGACACGGAGAAGTCGTGGACATGGAGAAGTCGTGGATATGGAGAAGTCGTGGATATGGAGAAGTCGTGGATATGGAGAAGTCGTGGATATGGAGAAGTCGTGGACATGGAGAAGTCGTGGACATGGAGAAGTCGTGGACACGGAGAAGTCGTGGATATGGAGAAATCGTGGATATGGAGAAATCGTGGACATGGAGAAGTCGTGGACATGGAGAAGTCGTGGACACGGAGAAGTCGTGGATATGGAGAAATCGTGGATATGGAGAAATCGTGGACATGGAGAAGTCGTGGACATGGAGAAGTCGTGGACATGGAGAAGTCGTGGACATGGAGAAGTCGTGGATATGGAGAAGTCGTGGACATGGAGAAGTTGTGGACATGGAGAAGTCGTGGACATGGAGAAGATGTGGACATGGAGAAGTCGTGGATATGGAGAAGTCGTGGACATGGAGAAGTCGTGGACATGGAGAAGTCGTGGACATGGAGAAGTCGTGGATATGGAGAAGTCGTGGACATGGAGAAGTCGTGGACATGGAGAAGTCGTGGACATGGAGAAGTCGTGGACATGGAGAAGTCGTGGATATGGAGAAATCGTGGACATGGAGAAGTCGTGGACATGGAGAAGTCGTGGACATGGAGAAGTCGTGGACATGGAGAAGTCGTGGACATGGAGAAGTCGTGGACATGGAGAAGTCGTGGACATGGAGAAGTCGTGGACATGGAGAAGATGTGGACATGGAGAAGTCGTGGACATGGAGAAGTCGTGGACATGGAGAAGTCGTGGACATGGAGAAGTCGTGTACATGGAGAAGTCGTGGACATGGAGAAATTGTGGATATGGAGAAGTCGTGGACATGGAGAAGTCGTGGACATGGAGAAGTCGTGGACATGGAGAAGTCGTAGACATGGAGAAGTTGTGGACATGGAGAAGTCGTGGACATGGAGAAGTCGTGGACATGGAGAAGTCGTGGACATGAAGAAGTCGTGGACATGGAGAAGTCGTGGACATGGAGAAGTCGTGGACATGGAGAAGTCGTAGACATGGAGAAGTTGTGGACATGGAGAAGTCGTGGACATGGAGAAGTCGTGGACATGGAGAACTTGTGGACATGGAGAAGTTGTAGACATGGAGAAGTTGTGGACATGGAGAAGTCGTGGACATGGAATCGTGGACATGGAGAAGTCGTGGACATGGAGAAGTCGTGGACATGGAGAAGTCGTCGACATGGAGAAGTTGTGGACATGGAGGAGTCGTGGACATGGAGAAGTCGTGGACATGGAGAAGTCGTGGACATGGAGAAGTTGTGGACATGGAGGAGTCGTGGACATGGAGAAGTCGTGGACATGGAGAAGTCGTGGACATGGAGAAGTCGTGGACATGGAGAACTTGTGGACATGGAGAAGTTGTAGACATGGAGGAGTCGTGGACATGGAGAAGTCGTGGCCATGGAGAAGATGTGGACATGGAGAACTTGTGGACATGGAGAAGTCGTGGACATGGAGAAGTCATGGACATGGAGAAGTCGTGGACATGGAGAAGTCGTGGACATGGAGAACTTGTGGACATGGAGAAGTCGTGGACATGGAGAAGTCATGGACATGGAGAAGTCGTGGACATGGAGAAGTCGTGGACATGGAGAAGTCATGGACATGGAGAAGTCGTGGACATGGAGAAGTCGTGGACATGGAGAAGTCGTGGACATGGAGAAGTTGTGGACATGGAGGAGTCGTGGACATGGAGAAGTCGTGGACATGGAGAAGTCGTGGACATGGAGAAGTTGTGGACATGGAGGAGTCGTGGACATGGAGAAGTCGTGGACATGGAGAAGTCGTGGACATGGAGAAGTCGTGGACATGGAGAAGTCGTGGACATGGAGAACTTGTGGACATGGAGAAGTTGTAGACATGGAGGAGTCGTGGACATGGAGAAGTCGTGGCCATGGAGAAGATGTGGACATGGAGAACTTGTGGACATGGAGAAGTCGTGGACATGGAGAAGTCGTGGACATGGAGAAGTCGTGGACATGGAGAAGTCGTGGACATGGAGAAGTCGTGGACATGGAGAAGTCGTGGACTTGGAGAAGTCGTGGACATGGAGAAGTCGTGGACATGGAGAAGTCGTGGACATGGAGAAGTCGTGGACATGGAGAAGTCGTGGACACGGAGAAGTCGTGGACATGGAGAAGTCGTGGATATGGAGAAGTGGTGGACATGGAGAAGTCGTGGACATGGAGAAGTCGTGGACATGGAGAAGTCGTGGACATGGAGAAGTCATGGACAAGGATTGAAACATTAGGAGTCTTCTGGTCCGAGTTTTTTTTTTATGGATGGACCTATTGTACGCAAATTATGTGAGATAAAGATCCTCGAAGTCCGAATTTCAAGGATTTTAATGTTTTGGGAGGCGTCCAGTATACCACCTTGAAGTTCGTCTCGAGTTCAAATTGGCCAAAACCAACATTTACAGAGATGCATACAGGAAATGTGGTTAGGGGGAGAGGCAAATAAGATTTTCCAAAAGTTTAAGGGAGAATCTAACATATCTTAACTTTCCAAAAGTCTAGGGGGGAATGAGCCCTCCCCCCTTAAATGCAGCCATGATTTAGGATTCTAAGAAACTGCCTAAGTGAATCGTAGCTGAGCACAGACAGAGATTTTTGTGCCGCCATTTTGAAACAAGGTTTAAACCAATACAGCACCCTCCCTAATAATGGATAGCGGGTCTTCAATGGATTACTGCCGTCTCTTTCTATCCACCCCAACCCAGGGAAACTTGTTCAGAGGACAGGAAACCTGGTGAGGTCATTGCCGGTACAGTGCGATAGTGATCCAGCACCATGCTATCATCCTTACTCATAGAAAAGCCTCCTCGTGTGTTCAGGAAGATGCATCTTTTGCAGGAGAGAGTGACCAAGTGTTCTGCGGTTTTGTAAAATTATTTGTGCATTTTCAGAACGAGAGTGTGTTCTTCCACAGAGATCTAGTAACACATAAGTTGCTTCTTTCTCTCTTCTTCAAACATGCAATAAAGATCACAATAGTTGACCAATGCTGTTGCTACCAACCGATCTCTTGTAGATTACTAGCAGTGAAACCTGATCAAGTAGATTACTAGCAGTAAAATTTGATCTCTTGTAGATTACTAGCAGTGAAACCTGATCAAGTAGATTACTAGCAGTGAAGTCTGATCACCCGTGATCTCTCCCCATATTTATATTTCAAGAAAAGAACTATATTGGATTGACTTTCCAAACAAAGGAACAGAAACAAGACTATACCCATCTACCAAGATGACCCTTTACCAGCAGTGAAATTTGATCTGTAGATTTACTAAAAGTGGGGGCTGATCGCCTATAGATTACTAGCAGTGAAATCAGATCTCCTATAGATTACTAGCAGTGAAATTAGCACTGCTATAAATTATAACAGTGAAAGCAGCTCCATGTGGAATGCATGCAATGAAATCATACTCCAGCAAGCGAGCAGACGTGAAGTTATGTGGTTGGTTAGTGGGTCACATGCTTCAAGTACTAGGCCTCTGGATGAAGATTCCACTATGATACGTATGTTTCCCCCCCCCCCCCCCCCCCCCCAATTCGACCATGTGCATGACCATGAACGCACCATGGTCCCCCTCCCCCCTCCTCAAGGGGTAAAGGTAGCTATACCAGACTAGCCTCAGATACCATACAAATAGCAAACTGAACACTGCTGGCTGTTTCATTGGGGACACTGATATAATACAGACACAGAAGCTGTTTTATATCTTACTTCGTGTGGAGTGAGACGTCAGCTGAGAAGCAATGTCTGGGCAATAGGAGTGCCAAGATCTTGATGGCATGCCATGTGCGTCACACAGTACGGGATGTCCTTCATCACGAGAACAAAGCAGAGAGAGAGAATGGAGTCCAACATACCAAAGAAGCTAGTCTGCTTACTACCATGTTTGGATAACTGGCATCAGTAGCTTGTCTACAAACCTGTCCAGTACTGCTACTACCTTTCCCAGGACATCTGGGATACTTGGGACCTAGTGAGAGTGACTGATAAAACAGCAAGGACGATGGAACACTTGCATTATTCGGACTATCCCAGGATGTTCCTAGGCCTAGAATACCCATAGTCTTAGAATACCTCTAGCCTTTAAGCCCTGGCCCTAAAATACTCCTAGCCCTAACCCTATAATACCTAAATTCTTAGCACTAGAATACTTCAAGCCTTAACCTTGGCCCAAGAAAATTCCTACCCATAGCTCTAGAATATTTCTATCCTTAGCCCTGGCCATAGAATACTTATAGTCCTAGCAATGGCTCTAGAATACCCTTCTGGGATCCATGCTGTCTGTCAGTCACTCTCACTAAGACCATCCAGTGATGGTCCCAAGCATCCCAGGAAATGTCCTAGGAAAGGTTGGGGGAGTACTGTATGGAGGCTGTCTCCAGCAATGAAAGAATCAGCCACTCTCAACATGGGAGGAGACATACTTTATGACATGTGCTTATCATGCAAACACCAGAACCAGTCACATAAACTTTCAGTGATAAAACTTTTTTCCTTTTCAACTCACCGCAAACATCATAGAGATACCACAACTGACATTGTATTATGATTCTAGGTAATAAATAACATTTATCTTTAGCATTCCAGGTGATGCATAGAAGCATTCTAGATGGCACACTGAAGTATTCTAAATGATGCACACATCAGTATTCTAAATGATGCACACATCATTATTCTAAATGATGCACAGCAGTATTCTAGATGATGCACAGCCACAACTCTTAATGATGCATAACCAGCATTCTTGATGGAGCACAGCCTCGCTTCTTGATGATGCACATCTTGCATTAACATGTACATATATATGCACGTACAATGATGCCACTTCAACACATGAGGAATGATTCATAGCCTGCTATAGTTAGTACTTGTTAATTGATGATGTACAGCAGAGTTACTCACAAGCATTCAAGTATGCAGTCAATTAATCCACAGATCAAATATCACTGCTGGTAAAGGGTCATCTTAATTGGTAGGTGGGTATAGTCTTGTTTCTGTTCCATTGTTTGGAAAGTCAATCCAATATCGTTCTTTTCTTGAAATATAAATATGGGGAGAGATCACGGGTGATCAGACTTCACTGCTAGTAATCTACTTGACCAGGTTTCACTGCTAGTAATCTACATGATTAAGTTTCACTGCTAGTAATCTACAAGACAACAATTTTTTTTACTGCTAGTGATCTACAGAGATCAGTTGGTAATCAAGAAAAAGAGAAGTCGTGGACTTGGAGAAGTCATGGACATGGAGGAGTCGTGGGCATGGAGAAATCGTGGACATGGAGAAGTCGTGGACATGGAGAAGTCGTGGACATGGAGAAGTCGTGGACATGGAGAAGTCGTGGACATGGAGAAGTCGTGGACATGGAGAAGTCGTGGACATGGAGAAGTCGTGGACTTGGAGAAGTCGTGGACTTGGAGAAGTCGTGGACTTGGAGAAGTCGTGGACATGGAGAAGTCGTGGACATGGAGAAGTCGTGGACATGGAGAAGTCGTGGACATGGAGAAGTCGTGGACTTGGAGAAGTCGTGGACTTGGAGAAGTCGTGGACATGGAGAAGTCGTGGACATGGAGAAGTCGTGGACATGGAGAAGTCGTGGACATGGAGAAGTCGTGGACATGGAGAAGTCGTGGACATGGAGAAGTCGTGGACATGGAGAAGTCGTGGACATGGAGAAGTCGTGGACATGGAGAAGTCGTGGACATGGAGAAGTCGTGGACATGGAGAAGTCGTGGACATGGAGAAGTCGTGGACATGGAGAAGTCGTGGACATGGAGAAGTCGTGGACATGGAGAAGTCGTGGACATGGAGAAGTCGTGGACATGGAGAAGTCGTGGACATGGAGAAGTCGTGGACATGGAGAAGTCGTGGACATGGAGAAGTCGTGGACATGGAGAAGTCGTGGACATGGAGAAGTCGTGGACATGGAGAAGTCGTGGACATGGAGAAGTCGTGGACATGGAGAAGTCGTGGACATGGAGAAGTCGTGGACATGGAGAAGTCGTGGACTTGGAGAAGTCGTGGACATGGAGAAGTCGTGGACATGGAGAAGTCGTGGACATGGAGAAGTCGTGGACATGGAGAAGTCGTGGACATGGAGAAGTCGTGGACATGGAGAAGTCGTGGACATGGAGAAGTCGTGGACATGGAAAAGTCGTGGACATGGAGAAGTCGTGGACATGGAGAAGTCGTGGACATGGAGAAGTCGTGGACATGGAGAAGTCGTGGACATGGAGAAGTCGTGGACATGGAGAAGTCTTGGACATGGATTGAAACATGTGGTCCGAATTTATTTTTAATGGACCTATTGTACGCAAATAATGGGGAACAGAATAGATAGATAAAGATCCTTGAAGTCCGAATTTCATGGATTCTATCGTTTATGGGGACGTCCAGTATACTACCTCCTTGAAATCAGCCGAAACCAATATTTAGGATTTTAAGAAGAAATGAATCGTAGCCGAGCACAGACAGAGATTTTGCGCCGCCATTTTGAAACAAGGGTCAAACCAATACTGCACACTCACTAATGATGGATAGCGGGTCTTCAATGGATTATTGCCGTCTCTTTCTATCTATCCCAACCCAGGGAAACTGGTTCAGAGGACAAGAAACCTGGTGAGGTTATTGCCAGTACAGTGTGATAGTGATCCAGCACCATGCTTATCATCCTTACTCATAGAAAAGCCTCCTCGTGTGTTCAGGAAGATGCATCTTTTGCAGGAGAGAGTGACCAAGTGTTTTTTGTAAAATTAATTGTGCATTTTCAGTACACACAAGTTGCTTCTTTCTCTCTCCTCTTCAAACACGTGATATAGTTGACCAATGCTGTCGCTGCAGTAAAAGGCTATGGTAGAGATTTGGTCGATGATGTAATCAAGCTAGCTCACTTGGCATTCTATATTTAGAATTTCTATGTTTAGAATCTATATTTTTATAATTGAGTAAAGGCCACGCAAGCTATAAGCTGAACGACAACCTGCACTCAGTGCGCTGTTAGGTTTGTTAAGTTCTTGCTCCCGGAAAACAGTTTTGAAGTCTAAGTAGGCAGCTGCTAATCCTCCAACACTGTTTTGGACACTGGTCAATCATATAACTGTACCAAATAGGAAAAACAGTACTGCCCAAAGTGTCATCTTTGGCAGGCAGCCCCATAGCTACAGACAGCCACTCTTGCAGTTCAGTGCAAGTGCGGAGGTAACACTAACAACGGACTCTCAATGGTTCAATGTGTAGGCCGCCAAGTGTTTCTCCTCTTCAATGTGTGGGACTTTATTCTAAATGTGCCCAAAAGCCATCTCACAACCATCACTCACGCAGCTACTCTTGGTCAAGGAACTTATCCATCTCACAACCATCACTCACGCAGCTACTCTTGGTCAAGGAACTTATCCATCTCACAACCATCACTCACGCAGCTACTCTTGGTCAAGGAACTTATCCATCTCACAACCATCACTCACGCAGCTCCTCTTGGTCAAGGAACTTATCCATCTCACAACCATCACTCACGCAGCTACTCTTGGTCAAGGAACTTATCCAAACCTCATGCTAGCCTGCAGACTACCAATGATAATTGCTTGGATAATCAGTTCACCGCTAATGGTAACTTTGACCAAACTCTTCAGAGCCACGTCAAGGTGCTATGTACCATCTTGGGATGATCCCAGGACAATCCACCTCCCCTTAGTCCAGCTATAGCCCTAGTCATATCCTAGCCGTAGCACTAGTCATATCCTAGCCGTAGCACTACCAATATCCTAGCCATAGCAGCCCTAGTCATGTCCTAACCGTAGCACATACTAGTTGTAGCACTAGCAATATCGTGGATATCCTAGCCTTAGCCATATCCTAGCCATAGCACTAGCCATATCCTAATCGTAGCACTAGCCATATCCTAGCCATAGCTCTAGCCACATCCTACAGCTGTAGCACAAACCATATCCTAGCCATAACACTAGCCATATCCTAGCCTTATCTTTAGTCATATTTTAGCACTAGCCATACCCTACCATCTAAGACATATATATATATATATAATATGTATGTATATATATATATATATATATATATATATATATTACAGAGAATTAGTCATTAAAAAAAAAAAAAAAAAAAAAAAGCTGACAAAGGATCAATTGCTTTGTAATTGAGGACAAATCCTCCTCCTATAGGCAATCTTAGACCTTCTGGCAGACAGGCAAATTTACGTAGGAATGGACCACAATCCATCTCAACATCTGCAAAAAATCAGAGGTTACATAGATGGGGCATTCTACAGGAAATGGACCAGTGTGCTGGCACCTTACCTTCCCAGATTTTGATGAAACTTTGTATATTGGGTCGCTACCATGCCAATAGATGACATTTTTCTTCTTCCCGCAATTGGTTAATTGATTACCGAGATATCAGTGGTGTCCACTCGGTGGTGCCCGGCCAAAGTGGTTCCACTCTCTTTCCTTCAAACTGCTATAGCTCCTTACATATGTTAGCTAGAGCCAAGAAACATATATGATTTGGAATCCTGAGACTCCAAGAATTCCAAAAATGTCTTGTGTTTTTGCTGTAAGTGGAAAAATAAAAAAAGGTTGGCACTTTGTGGTCACTTGACTCCACCGGGTGGTGTACGGGAAGAAACTTATGGTAGCACACCCGAAGGAAAATAGTTTGCTATTTCTGTTTTCTCTGTGTTGAAAAAGTTTCAGCTTGCTTTCTTGTGTCTAACACTCACAAAATCAATTAGTTCATGGGAGGTTCACCATTTTTATTTTTAATTGGCATCTAGGCTTCCAAGTTCTGGAGCCGATCAAAATAGAACTCCAGGCTACAGAAACAACATTGGAGTTAACCCAGGCTACACTCAGATGGAAACAACATTGGGGTTAACACAGGCTACACTCAGATGGAAACAACATTGGGGTTAACCCAGGCTACACTCAGATGGAAACAACATTGGGGTTAACACAGGCTACACTCAGATGGAAACAACATTGGGGTTAACCCAGGCTACACTCAGATAGAAACAACATTGGGGTTAACCCAGGCTACACTCAGATGGAAACAACATTGGGGTTAACCCAGGCTACACTCAGATGGAAACAACATTGGGGTTAACACAGGCTACACTCAGATGGAAACAACATTGGGGTTAACCCAGGCTACACTCAGATGGAAACAACATTGGGGTTAACCCAGGCTACACTCAGATGGAAACAACATTGGGGTTAACCCAGGCTACACTCAGATGGAAACAACATTGGGGTTAACCCAGGCTACACTCAGATGAAAACAACATTGGGGTTAACTCAGGATACACTCAGATGGAAACAACATTGGGGTTAACCCAGGCTACACTCAGATGGAAACAACATTGGGGTTAACCCAGGCTACACTCAGATGGAAACAACATTGGGGTTAACCCAGGCTACACTCATATGAAAACAACATTGGGGTTAACCCAGGCTACACTCAGATGGAAACAACATTGGGGTTAACCCAGGCTACACTCAGATGAAAACAACATTGGGGTTAACTCAGGCTACACTCAGATGGAAACAACATTGGGGTTAACCCAGGCTACACTCAGATGGAAACAACATTGGGGTTAACCCAGGCTACACTCAGATGAAAACAACATTGGGGTTAACCCAGGCTACACTCAGATGGAAACAACATTGGGGTTAACCCAGACTACACTCAGATGAAAACAACATCGGGGTTAACCCAGGCTACACTCAGATGAAAACAACATTGGGGTTAACCCAGACTACACTCAGATGGAAACAACATTGGGGTTAAATGTAAAAGTAGTGCATTTAAATGCTTTTTCAATCTGCCCACATGTAAAGATGCACACATGTAAAGATGCACACATGTAAAGATGCACACATGTAAAGATGCACACATGTAAAGATGCACACATGTAAAGATGCACACATGTAAAGATGCACACATGTAAAGATGCACACATGTAAAGATGCACACATGTAAAGATGCACACATGTAAAGATGGACACATGTAAAGATGCACACATGTAAAGATGCACACATGTAAAGAGGCACACATGTAAAGATGCACACATGTAAAGATGCACACATGTAAAGATGCACACATGTAAAGATGCACACATGTAAAGATGCACACGTAAAGATGCACACATGTAAAGATGCACACATGTAAAGATGCACACATGTAAAGATGCACACATGTAAAGATGCACACATGTAAAGATGCACACATGTAAAGATGCACACATGTAAAGATGCACACATGTAAAGATGCACACATGTAAAGATGGACACATGTAAAGATGCACACATGTAAAGATGCACACATGTAAAGATGCACACATGTTAAGATGCACACATGTAAAGATGCACACATGTAAAGATGCACACATGTAAAGATGCACACATGTAAAGATGCACACGTGTAAAGATGCACACATGTAAAGATGCACACATGTAAAGATGCACACATGTAAAGAGCTCATTTAAACAACAAGCTTCCAAAGAATATCAAAGAATATCAATGTTTGTGTTTTAGAAATGGTCACAGCTTCCCGAAACCTTTCTGCCAGATCTGTTTCCACCTGAGAAACTTCTTGCTGCGTAATGAAGAATGAAGTTGATTGAAGAGATGCTGGATTTGACGAATTGAAACATGTCCAGGGGGGTCAGAATTTGGTCTGAAACTACCCTCTGTAGACTGGCTTTGGCAGTTGCTCTCTTTACTGTCCCTCCAATACCGTCGCAAGCATTCTTGCCGTGCGAAGTAGCAAAAAAATGCCACTCAGCTTGGACGTGGAAATCTTGCTCATGGTGTAAGAGGTTCAAGAAATTAAACCGGTTCCTATACTGCCCGGCACAGCCTCGGAAAAAAATTGCAAATTTTCCAGACGTGGACATGCACTCTTCAGTGCGGGGATGAGAACTTTCAAAAAAGCATACACCATGACAGTGGTGTGCTTTAGTCCATCTGAGAAACAGCAGAAACTTTGATGTTGAAGCTTTCATCAGGGGAACGAAAGTAGCTCGCCATCAGGGGAACAAAAGTAGCTCTCCATCAGGGGAACGAAAGTAGCTCTCCATCAGGGGAACGAAAGTAGCTCTCCATCAGGGGAACGAAAGTAGCTCTCCATCAGGGGAACGAAAGTAGCTCTCCATCAGGGGAACGAAAGTAGCTCTCCAACAGGGGAACGAAAGTAGCTCTCCATCAGGGGAACGAAAGTAGCTCTCCATCAGGGGAACGAAAGTAGCTCTCCATCAGGGGAATGAAAGTAGCTCTCCATCAGGGGAACAAAAGCAGCTCTCCATCAGGGGAACGAAAGTAGCTCTCCATCAGGGGAACAAAAGTAGCTCTCCATCAGGGGAACAAAAGTAGCTCTCCATCAGGGAAACGAAAGTAGCTCTCCATCAGGGGAACGAAAGTAGCTCTCCATCAGGGAAACGAAAGTAGCTCTCCATCAGGGAAACGAAAGTAGCTCTCCATCAGGAGAACGAAAGTAGCTCTCCATCAGGGGAACGAAAATAGCTCTCCATCAGGGGAATGAAAGTAGAAAACAAACGGACGAACTGTACACTGGGAATTCCCCCAGTGGAAACCTTGCACTGCGTCTTGAACCAGAAATGAATAACACAGCAAAGTCCAATACTAGCAGACCTTCTTCTTCTGGTTCTAAGTGTGTCTTCAAATCCTTAAAGAATGTTGACTGGCATTTTGTAATGTAGTGATGCCTGGACAGTGCAAACAAGTCCTTTGCCAGAGAGCTTACGTAATCGTCAAAAGCAAGTGTCTTTGTGATTCAGTTACCTCGGTCCACTGTGACCCACTGCATGAATGTTACCTCCTCCGGTGGAACTGTGCAGGGAGGCAACTCCCTCACTAAACTTTGAATTCCAGTTTCACTTGGGCAGGTCTTGCATCGATGAAGCATGCATCTTCATTCTTGCATCGATGAAGCATGCATCTTCATTCTTGCATCGATGAAGCATGCATCTTCATTCGTGTTGTCGGGACACTCCTGATTTCATCAAGTCATGATATGTAATCCCTTTTGCATTGAGGGCCGTCAGCATAAGTTTTGGATTCTGATGGTGAGTGCAGACACACACACTGTGTGTGCCGGCTCTACCTGCCAGTACACAGTGTGGTGGGCGCAGCATGCACACACTGTGTGTGCCGGCACTACCTGCCAGTACACAGTGTGGTGGGCGCAGCATGCACACACTGTGTGTGCCTGCACTACCTGCCAGTACACAGTGTGGTGGGCGCAGCATGCACACACTGTGTGTGCCTGCACTACCTGCCAGTACACAGTGTGGTGGGCGCAGCATGCACACACTGTGTGTGCCTGCACTACCTGCCAGCACACAGTGTGGTGGGCGCAGTGTGCAGAATGTTGAGAACCCAATTTTTGGGTGGGCTTCATCTTCCAAGAACTTCACATATAGCTCACGGAGATTTCCAAGAACAAGATGTTTTTGTTTTCTTTCTCTCACTCCCGTTTCCTCGTTCACGGATTTGTAGTCTTTCTGGCCTTGGCACTGGCGGGCGACTGACTTCATTACTTTCATAAAAAGCATAACCAGCCTCCTTCTCGGCAGATGTTATAACATGGCCTTTGGAAAGGGAGGGGGACTACAGGTAATATGCCATAGTCTTTCTTCAGATGGCGGCTTGATTTCACCATTCTGGTTGAGGTGGCAAAGAATGTTTCCTTTTCTTTGATGGAATGAGGGGAAAGAGTCAGAATTTTTAGCTTTTTTCTTCATGTTTGTCGTTGCATGGAAGGTCTCCTTTAACTGGAACATGATGTTCTCGCATCTCAAAATAAAGAGTTAGGATATTTATCTAAGAAACCAAAAATTGGAACATGTTCGCCCACAGTGTGTCAACTAACTTTTGAAGCCTTGGATTTTCTTGTGGGAGTGGCGGTTCGTCATCAATTGTTGTCCCATAGGTTGTTAGAAAAAGGATTTTCATCGCCTATTGCGAACCTTTGTATTTGGTGGTGGCTTTCCGTTTTCTTAGCTCAGCAGACAGTCCACCTGCAATGCGAGAGTGGCTGCATGCTCAGATTTGAACACATTGTCTGCAATGTCAGTAGACAATTAGAGGCCGACTTATGTGTCTATACTGGTGTTTCGTCCAAAAGAGGCAGTGCGAGCTCCGAAGTAGCAACAGCAGCAGTTGGGGTAACTGGCGAATTTTTCGAAGAGGCTATTAAAATTGTAGGCTCTGGTTCAGGGGTTGCAAGACGTTCCGTCGAAGGCCCAGCCTGCAGCCCTTCAATTTCGTGAGGCAATTGAGGCATACCTTGACCTTCGATGAGTTGCAGTCCAAACACATTTTGTACCAACTCCTTTCTCAGTTGATACAGCTTGCCTGTAACTTTCTTCTATGTCTGAAGTCTGGCAATGGATCACAACAAACTTTGTACCCCATTCCTCCAACTTTTCTGGTTCCACTCATGGCTATACAGAAAAGGCACTCACTCCCTCTGGCTGAGTTCAGAACACACACTGGGATACAACTGAAAAGCAGGTTTTCGTTAACATAAAAGGAGAGTGAGGAGGAGGTGCATAATGTTCCCATAACTACTAATTATATGGTATAGGGAGATGCTTATAGGTGTCAGAGTGTAAGGTACTAATAGTTTCTAGAACATGTGTTAGTGCAGTAAAATTCCAGGGTGTCCCCTCCTCCTCAGTATCCATTGATTCCAGGGTGTCCCCTCCTCCTCAGTATCCATTGAGTCGAGGCAGTTGAGGGAAGGAGGATAGGAGCCCTAGGCCTGGGGGGCTTGGGGGAACGAAAAATGGTGAACCTCCCATGAACAAATTGATTTTGTGAATGTTACACACAAAAAAGTAAGCTGAAACTTTTGCAACACAGAGAAAACAGATGTAGCAAACTATTTTCCTTCGGATGTGCCACCATAAGTTTCTTCCAGTGCGACACCCGGTGGAGACAAGTGACCACAAAGTGTCAACTTTTTATTTTTCCACTTGCAGCAAAAACAGGACATTTTTGGAATCCTTGGAGTCTCAGGATTCCAAATCATATATGTTTCTTGGCTCTAGTTATCAAAGTAAGGAGCTATGGCAGTTTGAGGGAAAGAGGGCGGACCCATTTTGGCCATGCACCACCGAGTGTACACCATCAATATCTTGGCAACCACTTGACCGATTGCAAGAAAAAAATTATGTCATCTATTGGCATGGTGGCGACCCAATATACAAAGTTTCATCAAAATCCAGGAAGGAAGGGTATTATCAATGGTCCACCTGCAGTAGAATGCCCCAGATATTCACCAAAGGCTACACGGATATTCACCAGAGGCTACATAGATATTCACCAGAGGCTAAATAGATATTCACCAGAGGCTAAATAGATATTCACCAGGGCTACATAGATATTCACCAGAGGCTACCTAGATATTCACCAGAGGTACATAGATATTCACCAGAGGCTAAATAGATATTCACCAGAGGCTACATAGATATTCACCAGAGGCTACATAGATATTCACCAGAGGCTACCTAGATATTCACCAGAGGCTACATAGATATTCACCAGAGGCTAAATAGATATTCACCAGAGGCTACATAGATATTCACCAGAGGCTACATAGATATTCACCAAAGGCTACATAGATATTCACCAGAGGCTAAATAGATATTCACCAGAGGCTACATAGATATTCACCAGAGGCTACATAGATATTCACCAGAGGCTACATAGATATTCACCAGAGGCTACCTAGATATTCACCAGAGGCTACATAGATATTCACCAGAGGCTACATAGATATTCACCAGAGGCTACACAGATATTCACCAGAGACTACCTAGATATTCACCAGAGGCTACATAGATATTCACCAAAGGCTAAATAGATATTCACCAGAGGCTACCTAGATATTCACCAGAGGCTAAATAGATATTCACCAGAGGCTACCTAGATATTCACCAGAGGCTACATAGATATTCACCAAAGGCTAAATAGATATTCACCAGAGGCTACATAGATATTCACCAGAGGCTAAATAGATATTCACCAGAGGCTACCTAGATATTCACCAGAGGCTACATAGATATTCACCAAAGGCTAAATAGATATTCACCAGAGGCTACCTAGATATTCACCAGAGGCTACCTAGATATTCACCAGAGAGCTACATAGATATTCACCAGAGGCTAAATAGATATTCACCAGAGGCTACATAGATATTCACTAAAGGCTAAATAGATATTCACCAGAGGCTACATAGATATTCACCAGAGGCTAAATAGATATTCACCAGAGGCTACATAGATATTCACCAAAGGCTAAATAGATATTAACCAGAGGCTAAATATATATTCACCAGAGGCTACATAGATATTCACCAGAGGCTACCTAGATATTCACCAGAGGCTACATAGATATTCACCAAAGGCTAAATAGATATTCACCAGAGGCTAAATAGATATTCACCAGAGGCTACATAGATATTCACCAGAGGCTACCTAGATATTCACCAGAAGCTACATAGATATTCACCAGAGGCTACATAGATATTCACCAGAGGCTACATAGATATTCACCAGAGGCTACATAGATATTCACCAGAGACTACATAGATATTCACCAGAGGCTAAATAGATATTCACCAGAGGCTAAATAGATATTCACCAGGGCTACATAGATATTCACCAGAGGCTAAATAGATATTCACCAGAGGCTACATAGATATTCACCAGAGGCTAAATAGATATTCACCAGAGGCTACATAGATATTCACCAGAGGCTACATAGATATTCACCAGAGGCTACATAGATAGATATTCACCAGAGGCTAAATAGATATTCACCAGAGGCTACATAGATATTCACCAGAGGCTACCTAGATATTCACCAGAGGCTACATAGATATTCACCAAAGGCTAAATAGATATTCACCAGAGGCTAAATAGATATTCACCAGAGGCTACATAGATATTCACCAGAGGCTACCTAGATATTCACCAGAAGCTACATAGATATTCACCAGAGGCTACATAGATATTCACCAGAGGCTACATAGATATTCACCAGAGGCTACATAGATATTCACCAGAGACTACATAGATATTCACCAGAGGCTAAATAGATATTCACCAGAGGCTAAATAGATATTCACCAGGGCTACATAGATATTCACCAGAGGCTAAATAGATATTCACCAGAGGCTACATAGATATTCACCAGAGGCTAAATAGATATTCACCAGAGGCTACATAGATATTCACCAGAGGCTACATAGATATTCACCAGAGGCTACATAGATAGATATTCACCAGAGGCTACATAGATATTCACCAGAGGCTACATAGATAGATATTCACCAGAGGCTACATAGATATTCTGAACCATGAGCACTTGCAATTGAAGGACATCCACGCACCCAACAACTCGACTTCTCTAAGTGGATGCAATGCCCCATTTATCCAATCATTTCCTCAAGCCACTGGTGCCCCTCCCAGCCAATTACAGAAAAGACTCCAAATCATTAGTCAAAATAGAGGAACACTCAAATCACTATGGACTACAAAGAACGTTACCTTTAAGTAAGTACCGCATGGCAAATGCCAACAAGCATGCATTATGCAACTGTTCCACACCCACGACTCACCTTCTTCCCCTCCCCAAGTTGCCAAGACTATCCCCCAAATCATGCTTGAGAGCAACTAACTACCAGTTTGCCGCCAAAACGTACCATCAGGTACAAGGTGTGGGGATAAAATTAAAATGGCCCCCTCCGAGGCTAACCTCGTTATGGAGAGACAGGAGAGCAACATTCCCAGAGACACAAGCAAAAGAAACCGCTTACTTGGAAAGGGAACATCAACTACATATTTGTTGTCGGGGATAAGTCTGAAGAAGAATTGCAAAACTGTCACACAGAACTCCACCAATACCATCACACCAGCCAATTCACTCCACAACCAATACCAGATACTGCGTCAATAGACTTCTTGGACCGCACACTTTTTAAAGCAAAAAGATTTTACGACTAGTGGCATACTCATAGTTGGCAAATGTCCCGGATAAGAGACCTGTGTCCTGAATGTGTCCCGATTAGAGACCTTGTGTGCCAGATGTATCCTGGATAGTAGACCCTTGTCCCAATTGTGTCCCAGATGTGTCTAGGATTGGAGACCCTTGTCCCGCAAATGACCCGGATAGGAGACCCTTGTCCCGGATGTGTCCCGGATAGGAGACCCTTGTCCCGGATGTGTCCCGGATTGGAGGCCCTTGTCCCGGATGTGTCCCGGATAGGAGACCCTTGTCCCGGATGTGTCCCGGATAGGAGACCCTTGTCCCGGATGTGTCCCGGATTGGAGACCCTTGTCCCGGATGTGTCCCGGATTGGAGGCCCTTGTCCCGGATGTGTCCCGGATTGGAGGCCCTTGTCCCGGATGTGTCCCGGATAGGAGACTCTTGTCCCGGATGTGTCCCGGATTGGAGGCCCTTGTCCCAGAAATGACCCGGATAGGAGACCCTTGTCCCGGATGTGTCCCGGATAGGAGACCCTTGTCCCGGATGTGTCCCGGATTGGAGGCCCTTGTCCCGGATGTGTCCCGGATAGGAGACCCTTGTCCCGGATGTGTCCTGGATTGGAGACCCTTGTCCAGGATGTGTCCCGGATAGGAGACCCTTGTCCCGGATGTGTCCTGTATTGGAGATCCTTCCCAAGTATGTCCCAGATTGTTGCTTCTGCCGTGTCTGTCCCAGATTCAAAGTTTAATTATTTCTTACTATTTGAACTTTGTACTGCAGTACTTATTGAACTCTTTACTACAGTGCTTAATTAAGTCCTGGCAGAGGTGTTGAAAGCACGACGCTAGCTAGTGTGTGTGACCATGGCTGCATTTCCTATTCCTCCCAAGGCCAAGAAAAAGGTATGTACTTTAACAAGAAGAAGACCCATCCAGGAATTCCTAGGGATAGTGTCAAAACTCTTTGTGCAACCTGTTCTCTTCAGTGCTAGAAGCTAAGAGTTATAGTATATTTAGCTACAACAAAGAAGTGATCTTTAAAACAGTGCGAGTATAATTTAATCTTTATAAATCCCATAATGTAGGTGAAGATGTACACCATGTACCTTAGACTTCGGTGTTGCTTACGGAGGACGTCACGATATCATGGCACAAGCAGAGTCATAGAGAAATGGCCAATTAGCTTCCACATCCAATTCCCTCGCCACCCACAGACCAATCAGAGTGTGATTGAAGTGGAAGCACATTGGACTCAATGCTTCTTTCAAAGCATAATCTGCCGGAACTAGTCATCAATGCTTCTTTCAAAGCATAATCTGCGGGCATTAACTAGTCATGGATGCTTCTTTCAAAGCATAATCTGCCGGAACTAGTCATCAATGCTTCTTTCAAAGCATAATCTGCCGGCATTAACCAGTCATCGATGCTTCTTTCAAAGCATAATCTGCCGGAACTAGTCATCGATGCTTCTTTCAAAGCATAATCTGCGGGCATTAACCAGTCATCAATGCTTCTTTCAAAGCATAATCTGCGGGCATTAACCAGTCATAGATGCTTCTTTCAAAGCATAATCTGCCGGAACTAGTCATCAATGCTTCTTTCAAAGCATAATCTGCCGGAACTAGTCATCGATGCTTCTTTCAAAGCATAATCGGCGGGCATTAACTAGTGATCATGCCACCAAGTTGTTCAATAAAATGTTTCCGGATTCCAACATTGCCAAGAAATTCTATTTTCATGTGGTCGGTAGAAGACCACTGCAACTGTCACTAAGAAGCTCCATCCCTTCTCCCCTCACTTCATTGACCGAATTACTAGCAGCATGTCTAAGCCCTTTTCATTAAAATGGACGAGTGCATTGACAAGACTGACAAATCATGCATCATTCTTGTCAGTGTCCTTGGCACAGAAGTAGGAGAAGTCGTCACTATATCTTTGGACATCCCATTGACAACATTGGCACGGCAGCTAATTGCACTCAGATCATCGCTGGAAAAGCATTATCGTGGCTTCAACAATGCCATGGCATTCACCATGCCAGACATTACTATTTATGTCATGAAGGGGACCAGGTTCTGGTATACAGGGATTAATTAAGCTTCTGTATGACTTTGGTTATATTTGTCATCTAGCTGCCCTTACCATCAATGCAGGCAGACATGAAAGCACTGCCAATAGACACTCAAGAACTTCATAATGATATATTCAACCGTGACTTTCATAGCAGTCAACGGAAGCAGGTGTTTGTCGACTTGTGCTGGTCACTCTTTACAACATAGTATGAAGCGATTCTCAAGCTCTGGCTATCCCTCCTTCGATGTGTGACTCTCTACATCTCTCAGTGTGATGGATTAAGCTCATACTTCCCTTCAATGAATGACGAGAGTGATCAAAGTTCATAGCTATGCTTGAAAATCTCATAACCCAACCTCTTCTCGCTTCCACTCTTAAACTTCCTCTCCTACACCCTCAAAGCAATGGCCACATTCAATATGTCTTAAATCTAATGAGAATAGTACTTGTCAACTATATGATGAAAGTGAGTAGTCTCGTTAAGATTTATGCAGCAAATGAGCTAAAACAGATGCCACTGTAGCAAAAGAGGAGAATCTTGCTCACCTCAGCTCGGAGTCACATAACCAGCTCTGTGATAAGGATTAGGGTATTGATACCAATACATGAAGACATCTTGCAGGTTTGGAACCCAAGGAAGACCTCACATCTTTCTTTAGTGCAGTGAAGAGTTTCAACATCAACACAACTAACAAGCTGCTCCAAAACTTGCCATTGATGGCCTCACTGCTCAAGGAATCTCAGCCACACAGAGTATCATCATTGATGGCCTCACTGCTCAAGGACTCTCAGCCACACAAGAGTATCATCATTGATGGCCTCACTGCTCAAGGAATCTCAGCCACACAAGAGTATCATCATTGATGGCCGCACTGCTCAAGGAATCTCAGCCACACAGAGTATCATCATTGATGGCCTCACTGCTCAAGGAATCTCAGCCACACAAGAGTATCATCATTGATGGCCTCACTGCTCAAGGAATCTCAGCCACACAAGAGTATCATCATTGATGGCCTCACTGCTCAAGGAATCTCAGTCACACAGAGTATCATCATTGATGGCCTCACTGCTCAAGGAATCTCAGCCAGACAAGAGTATCATCATTGATGGCCGCACTGCTCAAGGACTCTCAGCCACACAAGAGTATCATCATTGATGGCCTCACTGCTCAAGGAATCTCAGCCACACAAGAGTATCATCATTGATGGCCTCACTGCTCAAGGAATCTCAGCCACACAAGAGTATCATCATTGATGACCTCACTGCTCAAGGAATCTCAGTCACACAGAGTATCACCATTGATGGCCTCACTGCTCAAGGAATCTCAGTCACACAAGAGTATCATCATTGATGGCCTCACTGCTCAAGGAATCTCAGCCACACAAGAGTATCATCATTGATGACCTCACTGCTCAAGGAATCTCAGTCACACAGAGTATCACCATTGATGGCCTCACTGCTCAAGGAATCTCAGCCACACAAGAGTATCATCATTGATGGCCGCACTGCTCAAGGAATCTCAGCCACACAAGAGTATCATCATTGATGGCCTCACTGCTCAAGGAATCTCAGCCACACAAGAGTATCATCATTGATGGCCTCACTGCTCAAGGAATCTCAGCCACACAGAGTATCATCATTGATGGCCTCACTGCTCAAGGAATCTCAGCCACACAAGAGTATCATCATTGATGGCCTCACTGCTCAAGGAATCTCAGTCACACAGAGCATCATCATTGATGGCCTCACTGCTCAAGGAATCTCAGCCACACAGAGTATCATCATTGATGGCCTCACTGCTCAAGGACTCTCAGCCACACAAGAGTATCATCATTGATGACCTCACTGCTCAAGGACTCTCAGCCACACAAGAGTATCATCATTGATGGCCGCACTGCTCAAGGAATCTCAGCCACACAAGAGTATCATCATTGATGGCCTCACTGTTCAAGGACTCTCAGCCACACAAGAGTATCATCATTGATGGCCTCACTGCTCAAGGAATCTCAGCCACACAGAGTATCATCATTGATGGCATTACTGCTCAAGGAATCTCAGCCACACAAGAGTATCATCATTGATGGCCTCACTGCTCAAGGAATCTCAGCCACACAAGAGTATCATCATTGATGGCCTCACTGCTCAAGGAATCTCAGCCACACAAGAGTATCATTGTTGATGGCCTCACTGCTCAAGGAATCTCAGCCACACAAGAGTATCATCATTGATGGCCTCACTGCTCAAGGAATCTCAGCCACACAGAGTATCATCATTGATGGCCTCACTGCTCAAGGAATCTCAGCCACACAAGAGTATCATCATTGATGGCCGCACTGCTCAAGGAATCTCAGCCACACAAGAGTATCATCATTGATGGCCTCACTGCTCAAGGAATCTCAGCCACACAAGAGTATCATCATTGATGGCCTCACTGCTCAAGGAATCTCAGCCAGACAAGAGTATCATCATTGATGGCCTCACTGCTCAAGGAATCTCAGTCACACAGAGTATCATCATTGATGGCCTCACTGCTCAAGGAATCTCAGCCAGACAAGAGTATCATCATTGATGGCCTCACTGCTCAAGGAATCTCAGTCACACAGAGTATCATCATTGATGGCCTCACTGCTCAAGGAATCTCAGCCACACAAGAGTATCATCATTGATGGCTTCACTGCTCAAGGAATCTCAGCCACACAGAGTATCATCATTGATGGCCTCACTGCTCAAGGAATCTCAGCCAGACAAGAGTATCATCATTGATGGCCTCACTGCTCAAGGAATCTCAGCCAGACAAGAGTATCATCATTGATGGCCTCACTGCTCAAGGAATCTCAGCCAGACAAGAGTATCATCATTGATGACCTCACTGTTCAAGAAATCTCAGCCACACAGAGTATCATGTCCAGTTGACAGTCCTTAGATTGGCCAGAGACACTTTCTACAAGTTGGGATCGCTGATCCAGCATCACTTGATCAACTTCTCCAGTAGAGCACTGTGCAGCAGTTGGAACAGTGAAACGTTGAACTGGACTACCTCAAGCCGGATCATGGATTCTCTCCCCCCCCCCCCCCCCCTCCAATGAAACACGAAACAGTTCTTTCGTTTGTCAATTCTTCAATTTCTTGAAAGTCTGAGCTGCTGAAGTTCACATTGCATCCATGAAGGAAGAGTTGTCTCGTCCATAAATATAAATATTTCCCACCAAAGAAGATGACTCTGCCAACAACTTCAACCTCCTTGATACTTCAGCCTCCATGATAACATCCATCCTCCATCATGACGAAGACCGACAAAAAAAAAAGGACTTCAAAGCATTTTTAATTGTATGATTGTAGAGGTATAAGACACACACACACTCCTCCTCAGAATAAAGACTGCCAATTACGCCAGCCATGCACCGTCACATTCACAAACCCTAGTAGCTTACCAGGTACCATTCCGAATCCCCTAGCTCTTGAGGAAAGGAGGTGCTTCTGGATGGATTTCCTTACTGTAAATTTTGTCGCAGCCATAGCACGGTGTAGCATAGTAATTTATTTGGTTAGCACGCTGGAGCAATTCTTGAACTAAACTGCAGCTTATTGTATTTGCATTCTAATGATGAACAAGACTTTTCCTGGAACAGAAAAATTAGAAAAATAATAAATAAATAAAATAATAATAAAATAATAAATAAATAGATAGATAGATAAACAAACAAACAAACAAACAATAATAATAATAAAACAAATAATAATAATAATAATAAAACAAATAATAATAAAAAATCTACAGCTATAGTTAATTAAATAATACTTCTAAAAATATATAAATAATAACACTAGCAGGAAAATGCGGCCTCTGGCTGCCCTATTCTGCGTAATTTTACGGTGAACTCGATGTTGACACTAGCATACAAACGACTTAGCCTCAGTTTGAATGTCTTTAACTCAGCACTTCTATTTGCCTCTCTTCCAACTTATGGCACGCCTGGAATTCTCCTATATAGAATTCTAGGCAGGTCCACTCTTACATGGATATGCCGCTTCTGTTGTAGATTTGGAGAGCTCAGACTTGGAAGGTTCGTGTAATTAGACTTTTGAGCACATGCATGGAAGAGTAAAAAAACAAATCAAATAAAATGGCGGACAATCACAACTGCCTGGTTTCTTGTGATGGTTTTAACCCCTCCCCCACCCAGAATTGTGCCAGAGACCTGGAACATGGCTAATAACCATCTTCTGTTCTGGACCTAAGGAATTCAAATCTGGTCTAAGTTTTTCTGTACAACTTGTAGTTCCTGAGTTATAAACACACAGATGGATAGACAGGCATAGCAATTACACTAGTATATTACACTAGTATAGATTAATCATTATTATTTTTTTAAATTAAAAAAGAAGAAGTTGAGTCATTTGATCAATAGCTATGCTAATATGGCAGCTGCCAATAGGTGTGTGCCCAAGAGTCTGGGCACTCCCTCCAAACTGCTCAACATAAAGAGAACTGACATCAGTTTTGTTCCTGTAAATTGATGACATTAAATTGCATAAATACTTCGTTCTAATTAAAGGTAATGCAGTCTAAAATGATGCACACATCCTTGTCAGAGAACCAGGTCACCACATCTTTGCCATGCCTCTTCCCATAACAGCTTCATGTTCCATGAATATCCTGTTGAGTAGACTTTACCTCAATACGCATCAACTTGGTTGCGATGTTTTGTAAGTTTTTACAAATACCACCCTTTACCATATTGTAAAGATCCTCTTCGCTTTCCGCTGACAGTGCAGCTAAATATCACACACATGAGAAATGATGAGGACTGCCAAATTATTTTCTAGAAAACCCTTTTCTTGAAAACACCCTTTTGTAATGTTTCACATTTGTAAGTATGAAACCTGAAAGAGTCTTCGAATCCTCAAGTTCAACCTCCTGCATGGCTTGAAGGTTAGATGTACGCATAAAAATAAGGAATAGAGAAGAATATTTTGTTCTTTCTCTAGCTTTTGATGCCTGCCTGACTACTATCATAGAGAACGATTCAAGGAACATTGAAAGTGTTTCTGGAGCTAAAAAACATCTGAAGACAATCCAAATTAGAAAGAAGTTGCTAAAGTGAGTTTAAGCTGATATATTTAGGTTGTCTTGTGGTATCAGAAGCAAGAGGCAATGCAGTCAAAGATTCTGTCATGTCTCCATTTAGATCCTTGGGATCCTACGTTTTAAACAACAACAGGTCACCTCAATATAGAGAGCACTCTTTAATGTTTATTCATGAGCATGCCATCTGCATGTTTCTTGCCCACGTGTTTCGTGAAAAAAATAATAAATGAATGAATAATACCACAAAGGCTCATCCCTTCATCCCACTTGCCAATTGAGGCCTCTGGTGCATTCAAAGAAGCTTTGAACTTCATCTCTGACAGTTAGTCACCGTGTTAGAGCAGTCACTGAGGAGCCAAGAGCTACAGACTAACCATTGCAGAGGATCTCTTTGGCCTTCCAACAGAGATCAATGCTACATGCATCTTAGTGAACCACTGCCTCTTCAGAGGTCTTGAGCTTCAACTAACTATATATAACTATATATATAACTATATATAACTATATATAACTATAACTATATATAACTATATATAACTATATATAACTATATATAACTATAACTATATATAACTATATATAACTATATATAACTAACTATATATAACTAACTACATATAACTAACTATATATAACTAACTATATATAACTCGCTGCTATTTTGGTTTGCTTGATCGAACTTTCATATACAGATTGAGATCACACATGCAATGCGCGTAATTGATGTAATGCATAGCTCTCTCGCTCTCTCCCTCTCTCTCCCTTCTTCCATCACTCTGTGATTTGCTTAGGTCAGAAGACTTGCAAGACTTCAACTTCATTTCTCCAATTTTCACTGTTTGCATATGTGGGTCCATGTGTCATCATGAAGACTGGTGCCAAGAGATGTAGTCATGTGATCACCCAAGATGGAGGTAAAGGGAGAGAAAAATGTTTAGGACATGAATATGTGGAGCCACGTAGAGAACCCCCTCCCCCCTGCACACACACAGAGCTATCCTTTGAGCTAATGTAACGCATATCCTTCAATAGAGACTGTCCATCCAATTGTGGTCTTAATTGGTTACAGAAACTGTCCCTCCTGTAACTCCCTCTCCAGCTGTAATAACTCCATCATGTTTATTTAGCTATACTTTTGTAAGGAATAGCCAGGTTCCATATTTGCTAGGGAGAGGAGAGGGGGGAGAGAGGAGAGGGGGGAGAGGGGAGAGAGGGGGATGTTTGGTATGCCCCAAATTGTTTTCTTGGTCCACCAACTTTTACAGGCCCCGCCCTGCAAAAAAGAAAGTTTGGAAGCACCAGAAATAAGTGATGCTTCCCTTGAAGAAATCTTCGGAGATGATTTCAAGATGAGAAAGATTTACAAGCATATAATAATTGATTACGTGGCTGGTCTAGGGAGAGGTGGGGGGAAGGGGTTTCCATTAAGGGAGGTAGGGGGGGAAATATCTCCCATCCCATAGAACGATTACTCTCTGAGTTCATTTGTGGTTTTTATAATAATTATATTAATAGCTTCAACTTTTCCTCTCAAGAATACACTTTTGAAACTGTTAATATTATTAGAATGGAAATACATTAAGCTGAAGTTTGGTACCAACAATCACCTCCATGCCGGCAAGCAAACAAAAACTGTGTATCTCTAGAGTGTGCCATGTCTACAACAAAACTTACAGCAAGGAAATCCATCCAGGAGCACCTCCTTTCTCAAGAGAGAAGGGATTCGGAGTGTTTCCAATAAGCGTTGGTGTCTGTGCTTCCTTCCTTAGCAGAAGAACTTCCAGAAACTACGGTAAAGGCCTGGAAGAGACGCTTATGATGGAGTTGTGAACGAGTCATCCATTGTTCCTTTTTGCTCGTGTGACCATTTAACAAGAAGTAAATTTTTTATCACTATTTAAAAATGTTAAAGACAATGAAATGGCATGTGCAGGCAACAAAATTAATTAAAAATGGCGTTATGCGGATATGGTTTATTAAAATAAAAAAATTAAAACAAATGCGACCTATCTCTACAATTATGTCCGACTACGCTGCTGGCATTTAATCAGTTAAAATCTATGTAGCAGTGTTAGTAGGAAGTCTCTTGTCTCATGAGGGAAGGGAGAGCTTCAATACTCGCCATTTGGCCATTATACATGTACCACATCACTATAATGCATTTAAACATTACCAATGAACCATCAGAAATTATTATTAGACACCTGGGATTATACGGCCTGTGCTCCTAGATTAGTTAGACACCTGAGATTATATGACCTTTGCCCCTAGATTAGTTAGACACCTAAGATTATACGACCTGTGCTCCTAGATTAGTTAGACACCTGAGATTATATGACCTGTGCTCCTAGATTAATACACCTAAGATTATATGACCTGTGCTCCTAGATTAGTTAGACACCTGAGATTATATGACCTGTGCTCCTAGATTAGTTAGACACCTAAGATTATACGACCTGTGCTCCTGGATTAGTTAGACACCTGAGATTATATGACCTGCTGTGCTCCTAGATTAGTTAGAGACCTGCAATTTATGACCTCATTGCACCTAGGAAACATGTGGTTATTAATCATTTCATGGATAAATTTACTCAGGTTTTTTTTCCCTCCACTATTTCTGTACTATAATATTTGTATACCTTTCCAGGAAAGCGATGAAGTACTTAGCAACCATAGGCTATGAGGAAGCCCCTGCTTTGAGGATAATTTTGAATTCAGAATCGTGGTTTCTTAGCAACTAACCACAACTATATGAATATCATTATGTGTTAGCACAATTTTGCACAGGGCACAGTGGCAAAACAACAATGAGAGGTAGTGGGAGATACCACAGACATGGAACATGATATAGAAGGGTCTGCAGGGATGCCATACAAACCAAAGAATCTGGGGGGTAGGGAGATACCATTGCTACAGAAGGACCAGGGAGGGAAGGGGATACCATTGCTACAGAAGGACCAAGGAATGAATAACCACAAAGATACACGGGTTACATCCAAGCTCTGAACCCATATATATATATATATATATATACATCAGCGGCAAAGGCTTCACAGCATCTACATGAAAGAGGAAAAGAGCCACAATCAATCTCGCATAATAACTTGGACTCTTGCACCTCTAGACCTAGCCACACCCCTAGCCATATCGCCCTCTATGACCGTATCCAGCAAGAGCCACACGTACCTATTCTATGCCCACTTTATAGCCCTATAGCTAGCCACACCCCTTCCCAGCAATCTCAAAATCCCACAAAGTACCCAGGAAACAAATTTCACAATCCTTGTACTATCTATCAATTTTCTAAAGTATCTTTTATGTCGACATTTACTACTCACCTAGGAACTGTCCTCGGTCCTCCACAGCATTGGTAGAGACAGCAGCACTGACAAACAGCCTCTCTACTACCACTAGCTATAGGCTCAGAAGTGACAGCTCTGCTCAGAGCTGCTACCTCCTCAGGAGCTATAACTCTTGGCCCTCAGTATGTGTGGACTTCCATTCCATCGTCAAAGCTGGATTTATCCTCTGAGAGGCTGACGTCACTGTTATAGCACCTCGTCGGCACCTCGTCACAGTGAACCTGGCCACTATCGTAACTTGAAGTTTGACATTACAGCTACCCTTGTTAACGACGAAGTAGAGCTTCAATATTGCATATATACATAGAGCAAATCTCTGGGCATGCACTGCTATAATTGTCATGCTAATAGCTGTAATATAGCATATATACATAGAGCAAATCTCTGGGCATGCACTGCTATAATTGTCATGCTAATAGCTGTAATATAGCATATATACATAGAGCAAATCTCTGGGCATGCACTGCTATAATTGTCATGCTAATAGCTGTAATATAGCATATATACATAGAGCAAATCTCTGGGCATGCACTGCTATAATTGTCATGCTAATAGCTGTAATATAGCATATACACATAGAGCAAATCTCTGGACACACACTGCTATAATTGTCATGCTAATAGCTGTGATATAGCATATATACATATAGCAAATCTCTGGGCATGCACTGCTATAATTGTCATGCTAATTAGCTGTAATGATGGATTTTTAAAAACTTCTTTTTTTTCTCCTTTTTTTTTTTGCATAGTAAGGGGAGGGGGAGGATGTAAGCATTTTATTGTACTGCAGACATTTTTGTGGCTATAACTTTGGAGCTCCAAAGATTCTACACACTTCACTGTATTAACTTTCTAACAAAAAAGATAGGTCGCTTTGTGTGCTCTGCTTTGATACTAAAATATGTTGCATAGGTATAGCCACGCCAAAGCTACAAGTAGTCAAAGTCAGGTGAGGCAAGGCGTTTTGGGATTTTTTTTACTCTTGGAGCTCATAGATTTAGATTACTTTGCTCTGTGAACTTGATATATAGCTTAAAAGATAAGTCTATCTGTGTGCTCTCTTTTGATATTAAAAGTTGTTGCCTATGTATAACCATACCCAAGTTACTCCAGTTAAAGTCAGGGGATCTCAAAATATTTGTAGACCAGAAACTTCCACAGTCAGCTCCTTATTGGGAAGTGTTAGAAATCTGTTTTTACAGTGTGGGACAGAGGAAGCCACAAGCTATACAATGAGTATTTTACTCTACTCCTTAACAATGCTAAGTGGGCAAGCTTGGTCCTTCAAATGCTTCATATGATTTTTTGATTTTTTTAGTTTTCAACTGAAGCACTCACAGCAAGTGCAAAACGGATTTCTGGCACTTACCAATAAGGAGCTATAACTCTGGAAGTTTCATGCCTTAAATATTTTGAGATCCCCAGCCTCTAACTGGAGTAACTTGGGTATGGTTATATACCTCCACAACTTTTGCTTATATTAAAAGAAAGCACACAGAGTGATCTATCATTTGATTTATACATCAAGTTCATAGAGCAAAATAATCAAAATCCATGGAGCTCCAAAGTCGCAAGTTTTTTAAAACTAAAAAAAAAAACCATGTCCCTCCCTAATCCTTACGTCATATAACAATTACATCCACAGAAGGTTAATAAATTTTGGATTTCAATGGAGTATTATAAGAAAGTTAGCACCTTTGACATTAGATCTATGTAACTTAAGAAAGACCCTTGTAGTCTCCTTTGTCAAGTCACTAGAGCCACGGCAACATCTGTCTCAGAAAACAAAACAACTTTATTGGATTAAACTGTCACAAAAAAAGAAAAACAAGGCAGGACAGGATGATCCTGCACCATTCAAATCCTGTACACCAACCGTTATAGACATTTTAAAAGCAACATTACAAATTGGTGAAGATGAATGGTAAAGGGTCATCTAACTGGTTGTGGTCTACATGGGTACATTTCTTCTGTCAATTCATTCAAGAGTTGTTGTTTTTTCTTGTCAATTCTACACATATAGCAGTATTATAGTAGTTGAACACGCTAGTCAACCAAGCAGCCAAGTTCTATCGAGCTTCTTGGTCACCAGCATTAGTGTCTCCTCTTAAACACCATTTCTAACTTGTTTCTTCTTCTTGTACACTACAAGTCAGCACATCCCACACTTTGCTTGGATGTTTATAGAGTCAGCCCCTTGGTCAACTACAGTCTCCATCAAGGACTTTGTAACATCCGCACAGGAGAACTCTACAAACCTAGCAACAGGGAAGAACAAGATTCAGTACATCAACCGAGCAGTCTCACTTGTTCTGCTTCTAATATGTAAGCAAGCTAAAATGAACTTACCATCCAGATGATCCTTACCCAAGTCTGCTTTCCACAATCAAGAAATAAATTATTTGTTGCAAGGCTTTGGAAGATTTGTAGTCTTCTGGTACTTGAATGGACCTATTGTATGCAAGCTAAGCAAGAGATAGAAAGGAGATAGATACATAGACAGAAAAAAATTCTTGAAGATGAATTTCAAAGATTTATCATATGGTTTTTAACGTTTTTAGGTCTGCCGGTTTATGCCTTCTCGAAGGATTCAACACACACACACACACTTGTCTTTTTGGAGCTACTTGCAGTCGAAAACACCATTTACGCTGCCAATAAGCTGTCAATGAATTTAGCGGAGATAGGATTTTGCTGTTTCCATTTCAATAAGTAGGCAAAACCAATCAGGGTTTTATCTGGGGGTATTCCCGGGTTTTTTGGTTTATTTTTTGGGGGGATGGAGCCGGAAAACATAATAATTACAAAAGTTTTTGAATGGGTTAGAGGAAGTATTAGCATATTCCCTGACACAGAAACCTGATGACAAAAGCCTGGTTCACAATATGAGAAGATAGTCGAACAGAAATTTCTATTCGGCCGCACCACAACGCTAATGCGAGTGGCATATTGCAGACCAACCTAAGTCTCAGGTCAATAAAGGAGAAACTTTTGGAATGCTTTGTCACTTTTCATGGTGGTCATCTCAACACCAAGGATGGATATACGCTAGGCGTCATTGGCCTTCGAAGTCATAAGAAGACAATGTTTCCCAAAAGTGGCAGTTGTGGAAGGTCAGCCATTCAATTTAGCCTCCGGTTTCTTACTCACCAGGGGATACTGACTACTAATATTGACTAGCAACACTAATTACTAAGAGTAGCCCCCCCCCCCCCCCCCCCCCCCCCCAAGCTTACTAGCTGCTACTGGACTAACCTTATCTAGTCCTACAAAGCAAAACCACAAATACAAACCTGCATACAAATCTATCAATCATGTATAAAGTGCATACCTACTGCTACAAGAGCAATCACTGGGCCAATTTACTTGACAACCAACATTGGTGGTAGACATTGGTGGTAGTGTGCAGCATGCCCAATTTCTTGCAGGGTACCGCTATTAGAATATTAAATATTACAGTACCTGAGGGCCCTGGTGAGAGCACTGACACCTAGGAAGACGAAGATGATGCTGAGGCAGAAATTAACATATTCCTTAGGAAGAAACTGCGGATCACAATAATAATAATAATAATAATTTAAATAACATTGCATATAATATGCAATAGAGAATTGAATATCAACTTGCAGTCTGGGATTAAATACTGGAAAATTAATATTAACAGACAAATTGTAGAAAAATAATTCCTGTCTATAGTCATTGTCTCTATTTATATATAAATATATACATATATATATATATACATGTACATATATATACATATATATATATTTTTTTTTAAATTATTGTTGTTGTTGTTCCATAGTTGTTGTTTACTCACCTTGAAGAAGAGGTAGAGACCAAACAGAGCAACACTAGCATAGACGGGAAACAAAGCTGCATCTTGCATCTTTATCCTGTCAGTGGCCGCCTTACCACTGCTCTGCAAGTTAAATAAGACAGCAGAGGACAAAGATGGAAAGGAAAGGAGGAAAGGAGAGGAGGAAAGGAGAGAGGGAGAGGAGAGGAGGGAAGGGGAGAGGGGGAGGAGAGAGGGAGAGGAGAGAAGGGGAGGAGAGAAGGAGAGGAGAGAGGGGGAGGAGAGAGGGAGAGGAGAGAGGGAGAGGAGAGAGGGAGAGGAGAGAGGGAGAGGAGAGAGGGAGAGGAGAGAGGGAGAGGAGAGAGGGAGAGGAGAGAAGGGGAGGAGAGAAGGAGAGGAGAGAGGGGGAGGAGAGAGGGAGAGGAGAGAGGGGGAGGAGAGAAGGAGAGGAGAGAGGGGGAGGAGAGAGGGAGAGGAGAGAAGGGGAGGAGAGAAGGAGAGGAGAGAGGGGAGGAGAGAGGGAGAGGAGAGAGGGAGAGGAGAGAGGGGGAGGAGAGAGGGAGAGGAGAGAGGGGGAGGAGAGAGGGAGAGGAGAGAAGGGGAGGAGAGAAGGAGAGGAGAGAGGGGGAGGAGAGAGGGAGAGGAGAGAGGGGGAGGTGAAGAGTCCATGCAGTGAACAAGAGAAAGTGAGACAGAGAAGAGCAACAAAACGAGGAAATAATGAACAACACAGCGACAAAGAATTATTCAAGAGAACATTATCTACCTATATTGGCGTCAACTATTTATGATGGTCTACAAGGTCAGAACTGGGACCTGAAACAGATCAATAAAAAGTGCTGGACATGTACCAAATTCACGATTCTATTTCAAAAATAGGGGGGAAAAGATGAAAGGAGAGGTTAAAAAAGCATTGGTGAAGGCCACTGGTATTCCCAATAAACCAGGGCACTATTTGCCATAATGCTGCCACAAGAAGAAACCAACTAATGCTGAATATTCTAGTTAATTTAGCAGGACTATTAGCAGTCCTAGTCCCTACCCTTGCCATGACATAAACACCGCTGGTGTATGCCTGGCCCTGTTTCAGATGGAACTTAGCTGGTGGGTACTTTATAGTGGCTACTAACAATCTATAACTTGGAACTTTAGAGTGACATATGCATATCACCAGTTCGGTAGGCAGTGAATTAGCTATTATGTGAAGTTGGATATGTAGTTTATTCACTTCATAATAGTTCACTATCTGCGATTAACACTACGGTCACAAAAATCGCTACTACCAAACTCAAGAGCAGCTATACAAGTTCCACACCTTGATGACACAGTGGTAAGTCACTGATCTAATAGAGCCCACCACTATGGGACCAACGGCCATGAGGAACAGAGAACAATAAGTCACTGCCATTCCTGGGACTGAAGCGGCATCTCTTCCAGTCAGGTTGGACACATTAGCCTCTTCAGAAGTAAAGAGTGTCCCATTCTCTTCCACTGCAGTCTCCATTTCGTATTCCAGAATGCACGCGGCGAAGTTTGTGGTTAGGAAGTTATGACAGCGACCAAGATATTGAAAGGCTGGGGAACAATTTCGTTGCGTGCCAGCCAGAGTTGCGACGCTCCGGCAGCAAACTGGAGTTGAGGAGCTATCCGAGGACAGTGAGTTTTTCCCCCAAAGTTAACTGATTTTGAATCATGGGGCTGACCTTTTAATTCTTCTTGCTGCTACTGTTGTTTAACTGCATCAATCACGTCTGACCGTCATATGTTAAACATTAAAGTGGTTACTACTAAAAAGCCAACTCCTACCCAGTCACCTTCATTGATATTGGTATGACAGAAGGAGCTAAAAGTTAGTGTATCCAGATGCATCTGCTAACAAGTTGATGTGCTTCTAGTATTATGATGCTCACAAGAAGGTATGGCGGAATGGCTGCACTTCTCTGTCTGCTTCTCAAGAACAGGTGAGCGGAGAGTCTTCTTGCATGAGATTAAGCAGAGAAGTAGATATGAGGGGAGGTAGGAGAGGGAAGTCGTGGGGAGTAGGTGGAAGGGGATGAGTGATAATTGGCGAGGTAAGATGTAGATGGGTGGTGTTATTAGGAGATAGATGTTGATCCAATATTGGCTCTAGTCCTAGCAACAGCTTCAACCAAGCAAATAGAAAATACCCCTCACTTTGCTAGTTCAATGACAGGAAGGGTTCTTTGTTATATTAATCAGTTAGAAAGTGATTTTTTAAATCATTTCATCTTTTTCCAGGGACATACCCCAATTTTGGTCCTTACAGGCTATATGTTTTTATCTCTGAGTTCATTTTTTTGTTTCACTCTTAATGTCCCTGGATTTACTTCCAGAAATCTGGTCATCCTATCCTATGCATCTAATGTACTTGGTATGGATTGGATTATTATTGGCAAGCCAGACAGACCACGTCCTGGAGGAGAATTCATATTGTATATGTATATATGTAAGGAGCCATACTTAAATGCTGGTTGTTGTGCTGGACACACATATCAGATGCTTAAAACAGAGAACAGCTTTAACCGATTAAATGCCATAAGCATAGTTTGACGTAAAACAAACATTGATCAAAAACAAAATGAACCATGAAAGTTAAATGCCATATATTTTTACCTGCACATGCCCAGTAGATGGCTGTATCATCACAAAATATTTTACTTCCAATTAGACCGTCATGCAAGCAAAAAAATAAAATAAATAAAAATCAACAATGGCTGTTGCATTCTAAATTCAAGAAGCGACTCTTCCAGCCATTTACTTCAGTTTTTGGAATCTCATCTGTTGAGGAAGGCTGCACTGACACCAATGCTTACTGGAAAAGCTAGGAATCGTTCTCTTTGAAGAAAGGAGGCGCTCCATGATGGATTTCCTTCTGTAAGTTTTGTTGTAGACATGTCATGATGTAGAGTTGTATAGCTTTTGTTTGCTTATTCACTCTCATAAGCATCCTATGATGCCTATGCACTTTGAATATTCAGTTAAAAAAAAACGATGGTTGAATTTTATGACAAACTTCACTATCTAAATTACAATGCAATTGACTTATCATGATAGGCTATTTCTTTGGCTTTTCAGGCTCGAGACTGGAGAGTATGAATGTTGCTAGAGGAGAAGCTTCTGAGTAATTAGATACTTGAATGTATACTACACACATGCATATCATGATGTATACCCAGTAGCATGCATGCAGTATCATCCATATTCATGAATCTAATTATCACAGTCAAGTATGCACAGTGGCAATCTCTGGCATACTCCCATTTGGTTTCCCCAAACTGAAGCGAAGTTGAAAAGGGTATAACATCATATCTTATTTAACCATGGTTCATTGAATAGTAGCCATATTATTAATTCTATCACTACCAGTATGGTTAGTTATAATAACATTGTGGTTAGTTTTCATGCCAACTAAACATACTACAATGTGTGTCTAACTCTACATGAACTTGCGATATGGTTGCTATGGAGTTCGATTATTCTGTGAATAAAAAAATAATAATAATTTATGTGGGACACGATTTTTATAGTTCCCTCCTAAATCCCAAATCTTGTGATTCTTATACCAACTGCAGCTTATTGTATTTGAAAAGTTTATTCTTGAAAAAAAGTCATATATAGCTATAAATATAGTTGTTATAGAGAGTGTAATCGCTTAACAAGCAATATTCATGCATAGGTGTAGTCAATTTATTATATGTGTGGACCACGGAGTGTATGTACTGGACCAGCCAGAAGGGCAAACAGTTAAGCTGTTGCAGAGTTGAGCTGTTGCAGAGCAGAGTTGAGATGTTGCAGAGCAGAGCCTGGAGAGTGTCATGCATGGACATCACATCCACAAATTGGTCTTGTCGTCAGCAATGGATAAACACTGACCTCTCGAGAATGAGCAGACATAGTCATGACCGATGCTAAACAAATGTGTCTCAGGAGCAAAGGATTCAGCGTAATTACTGCTAATTATATGTGTCAGTGCAGCTTTCCTTAGCAGAAGGACTTCCAGAAACAAGAGTAAAGGCCTGGAATAGACCTGTCATGATGGCAGTTGCGATCATCAGCCATTTCATTTTACTCCCTCATCCCATCAAACTGGAAGAACAATACAGCAGTCTATTGGGCATGTGCAACTTTTTAAACATCTGATGTTCCGTGTGTGTGGCTCATATTTTATTTTTTTATAAAATGGAAACGATGTATGAGTCTGTGCCCATACAGTGATGCTTAATCAGTCAAAAACAAGTAAGAGGGTAGTATAAACTAGTAACGAGTGCAAGGCATTGAGTGGCGAGCGATGGTGCAAAAGAGAGAAATAAAAAGTTTATATTCTAGGCAATTCTTGAAATCCTAGCATTATATTGCAGTGTCCACAGTAACAGTGACAGTAATTGGAACATCTCCAGTGCATGGTGACATTGTATTGTACATCTCTTCAACCAGTGCATGGTGGCATTGTATTGTACATCTCTTCAACCAGTGCATGGTGGCATTGTATTGTACATCTCTTCAACCAGTGCATGGTGGCATTGTTGTACATCTCCAGTACATGGTGGCATTGTATTGTACATCTCTTCAACCAGTGCATGGTGGCATTGTATTGTACATCTCTTCAACCAGTGCATGGTGGCATTGTATTGTACATCTCCAGTACATGGTGGCATTGTGCTGTACATCTCTTCAACCAGTGCATGGTGGCATTGTGCTGTACATCTCTTCAACCAGTGCATGGTGGCATTGTATTGTACATCTCTTCAACCAGTGCATGGTGGCATTGTATTGTACATCTCCAGTACATGGTGGCATTGTATTGCACATCTCTTCAACCAGTGCATGGTGGCATTGTATTGTACATCTCTTCAACCAGTGCATGGTGACATTGTTGTACATCTCCAGTGCATGGTGGCATTGTATTGTACATCTTTTCAACCAGTGCATGGTGACATTGTTGTACATCTCCAGTGCATGGTGGCATTGTATTGTACATCTTTTCAACCAGTGCATGCTGGCATTGTTGTACATCTCTTCAACCAGTGCATGGTGGCATTGTATTGTACATCTCTTCAACCAGTGCATGGTGACATTGTATTGTGCATCTTTTCAACCAGTGCATGGTGGCATTGTTGTACATCTCCAGTACATGGTGGCATTGTGCTGTACATCTCTTCAATCAGTGGATGGTGGCATTGTATTGTACATCTCTTCAACCAGTGCATGGTGGCATTGCATTGTACATCTCTTCAACCAGTGCATGGTGGCATTGCATTGTACATCTCTTCAACCAGTGCATGGTGGCATTGTTGTACATCTCTTCAACCAGTGCATGGTGGCATTGCATTGTACATCTCTTCAACCAGTGCATGGTGACATTGTTGTACATCTCCAGTGCATGGTGGCATTGTATTGTACATCTTTTCAACCAGTGCATGGTGACATTGTTGTACATCTCCAGTGCATGGTGGCATTGTATTGTACATCTTTTCAACCAGTGCATGCTGGCATTGTTGTACATCTCTTCAACCAGTGCATGGTGGCATTGTATTGTACATCTCTTCAACCAGTGCATGGTGACATTGTATTGTGCATCTTTTCAACCAGTGCATGGTGGCATTGTTGTACATCTCCAGTACATGGTGGCATTGTGCTGTACATCTCTTCAATCAGTGGATGGTGGCATTGTATTGTACATCTCTTCAACCAGTGCATGGTGACATTGTATTGTACATCTTTTCAACCAGTGCATGGTGGCATTGTTGTACATCTCTTCAACCAGTGCATGGTGGCATTGTATTGTACATCTCTTCAACCAGTGCATGGTGGCATTGCATTGTACATCTCTTCAACCAGTGCATGGTGGCATTGCATTGTACATCTCTTCAACCAGTGCATGGTGGCATTGTTGTACATCTCCAGTGCATGGTGGCATTGTTGTACATCTCTTCAACCAGTGCATGGTGGCATTGCATTGTACATCTCTTCAACCAGTGCATGGTGGCATTGTATTGTACATCTCTTCAACCAGTGCATGGTGGCATTGCATTGTACATCTCTTCAACTAGTGCATGGTGGCATTGTTGTACATCTCCAGTGCATGGTGGCATTGTTGTACATCTCTTCAACCAGTGCATGGTGGCATTGTATTGTACATCTCTTCAACCAGTGCATGGTGGCATTGCATTGTACATCTCTTCAACCAGTGCATGGTGGCATTGTTGTACATCTCTTCAACCAGTGCATGGTGGCATTGCATTGTACATCTCTTCAACCAGTGCATGGTGGCATTGTATTGTACATCTCTTCAACCAGTGCATGGTGGCATTGTGCTGTACATCTCTTCAACTAGTGCATGGTGGCATTGTATTGTACATCTCTTGATAATTCTTATATACAGAATTGTATGTTAAAATTAAATAAATTTAAACTGAAGTAGGTATATAATACATGTATGGTAGATATTGTAATTATAGTGCATTATTTGGTGTGTATGCAATAGATGGATAGATGGTTTTGACGGACTAAACATTTGAAGATAAAAATCATGACTATTTTCTTCTTCCCAGGCTTCCTTCTAGCAACAATGAAGTAATACAAAAAAAAAAAGAAAAGAAAAGTGTGGCATGGCCAGCTGTTGTCTCTGTTTGTCTCCTAACAAAAATAGCTCACAAGATCTACTTGGTAGGCAGAGTACAGATGAATGAGTAAATATGGATGGATTTGGAGTGGAGTAGCTCAATTGATAAAGGTAGTCAACCCATTTAGTAACTAAGTCTATTGAATGCGATGCAACATAAGAGAACAAACTCCACGAGAGGGACACACACACACTCATAGACACACACAGCTTCACTCGTCCTGTCTTCATAATAGGAATAAAAAATAAACATCCATATATGTGATACATTATATAATAATAATAAGCATCACACACACACACAATTTAAGTCTGAGAGTGTGGTCAGAAATCCTCTACTTTGCATCCCAACACAGTCATGGTAACTCCTACCAGATGCAAGCTTCCAGTAACCAGGACCTGGACAAGGCGGTGTCCAACACTATTACCAACACTACCATCCTCATCATCATTATCTGCACCATTAGCCACCAATGGCCCCTGATCATTGACAACAGTGCTGCTCGGTACAAATTCACCACCAGAAGGAGAGAGTCCACAAGCAGTTGTCCAAACTATCTTGGACTCACACCATTGAGTCACATCGCTGATGCAAGAAAAAACACGAGCATTCTCCTCCGTAAAATTGCAAGTATGGCCAGGAGCGGATGCCGCTCGCCACCTCTTGTCAGAGATATCCAAGTTCTCTGGTCCTAATGCAACCTCTAGCCATGCCTGATGGTTGAACTTGGCAGCAGCATACAGACTCTCAAACGTCACCGTCAAGTTCGTCTGATCTGTGTACGTTTTCATGTGTGTGTATATATATATATTATGTTAGACATATAGGAGGTTAGACACAGGAAGGTTAGACATGAAAGGTTAGACAGGTGGTTAGACACATGGGAGGTTAGACATATGGGAGGTTAGACATATGGGAGGTTAGACTTACTCATGGAAGGTTAGAAATATGGGTGGTTAGACAGGTGGTTAGACATATGGGTGGTTAGACATATGGGAGGTTAGACATATGGGTGCTTAGACATGTGAGTATAACAATCATTCAGATTAAAAGCAGTGTAATATTGGAGTATAGGATTAAGGGGCTTGTGGTCTACATACAAGGATACAATATAGTTTTTTCCTTATTTTTTTGCTTCTTATTTTTGTTACAGAACCTTTCAACAAGGTTGGTGGGAGAGAAATCCTCAAGAAAACTAAATAGCAGAGATGGACCACTCCTATTTAAACACACGTCTAGCTTGTCAGCACATAGCATACCTTGTTGTTTTGTAATTAGTCAGCCATATTTGCTAGCTTCAGACTAGGCAAGAGTTACACAGGATAACTCCAGAACTAGCTAAAGACAACAGATATTATTGTATACCATGTTTATTGCTAAAGTACATAGATCACACCTCTTCAACCCAGGTTAGTATCACACCTAATGCCCCGCCTATCACTACAATCACCACAACCATTACTAGAATAACCACACCCATCCTCAGAGTACAGCACTCCAACCCCTTACCACATCTCCTTCCCCCAGTACACACATATATTGCTGTACAGTTGCATGTTTATGCAAAACTTATTGTTGGAAGAGGTTTATCAGGTGGATGATCATTACCCATTTCTAGCTACCGTGATCGTGCCATCTACGACAACTCTTATCCATGGAGTTTTCTCACAATTGAGAAATAGATTAGTCATGGATATGCATTTGGAACCTTTGGTGTCTTCTGGTACAAAGTCTATATGAACGGACCTATTTCATGGAAGTGAAGTGTAGGCGTGAACATAGATAGATAGGGATAGCTAGACCCTTGAAGATAAATTCAATTTTTTCCCCACAGTGTCTGAGGTGTTTAGGTATCTTGGTTTACTACCTTAGTGAAGGTTTTCAAGCACGCTTGAACTGTTTTTGGAGCAAGCAGTGGCTGAA
>CBDHDV010000049.1:0-77462 GCA_965261175.1 Rubritalea sp.
CGAGGAGACTGAAGCTGCTAATAAAGATGCAGGGATCGGTAGCAAGGAGACTGAAGCTGCTAATAAAGAGGCAAGGACCAGTAGCAAGGAGACTGAAGCTGCTAATAAAGAGGCAGGGACCAGTAGCAAGGAGACTGAAGCTGCTAATAAAGAGGCAGGGATCAGTAGCAAGGAGACTGAAGCTGCTAATAAAGAGGCAGGGATCGGTAGCAAGGAGACTGAAGCTGCTAATAAAGAGGCAGGGACCAGTAGCAAGGAGACTGAAGCTGCTAATAAAGAGGCAGGGATTGGTAACAAGGAGACTGAAGCTGCTAATAAAGAGGCAGGGACCAGTAGCAAGGAGACTGAAGCTGCTAATAAAGAGGCAGGGATCGGTAGCAAGGAGACTGAAGCTGCTAATAAAGAGGCAGGGATCGGTAGCAAGGAGACTGAAGCTACTAATAAAGAGGCAGGGATCAGTAGCTGCTAATAAAGAGGAGGGATCAGTAGCAAGGAGACTGAAGCTGCTAATAAAGAGCTAATAAAGAGGCAGGGATCAGTAGCAAGGAGACTGAAGCTGCTAATAAAGAGGCAGGGATCGGTAGCAAGGAGACTGAAGCTGCTAATAAAGAGGCAGGGACCAGTAGCAAGGAGACTGAAGCTGCTAATAAAGAGGCAGGGATCAGTAGCAAGGAGACTGAAGCTGCTAATAAAGAGGCAGGGATCGGTAGCAAGGAGACTGAAGCTGCTAATAAAGAGGCAGGGATCGGTAGCAAGGAGACTGAAGCTGCTAATAAAGAGGCAGGGATCGGTAGCAAGGAGACTGAAGCTGCTAATAAAGAGGCAGGGATCGGTAGCAAGGAGACTGAAGCTGCTAATAAAGAGGCAGGGATCGGTAGCAAGGAGACTGAAGCTGCTAATAAAGAGGCAGGGATCGGTAGCAAGGAGACTGAAGCTGCTAATAAAGAGGCAGGGATCGGTAGCAAGGAGACTGAAGCTGCTAATAAAGAGGCAGGGATCGGTAGCAAGGAGACTGAAGCTGCTAATAAAGAGGCAGGGATCGGTAGCAAGGAGACTGAAGCTGCTAATAAAGAGGCAGGGATCAGTAGCAAGGAGACTGAAGCTGCTAATAAAGAGGCAGGGATCAGTAGCAAGGAGACTGAAGCTGCTAATAAAGAGGCAGGGATCAGTAGCAAGGAGACTGAAGCTGCTAATAAAGAGGCAGGGATCGGTAGCAAGGAGACTGAAGCTACTAATAAAGAGGCAGGGATCAGTAGCAAGGAGACTGAAGCTGCTAATAAAGAGGCAGGGATCGGTAGCAAGGAGACTGAAGCTGCTAATAAAGAGGCAGGGATCAGTAGCAAGGAGACTGAAGCTGCTAATAAAGAGGCAGGGATCAGTAGCAAGGAGACTGAAGCTGCTAATAAAGAGGCAGGGATCGGTAGCAAGGAGACTGAAGCTGCTAATAAAGAGGCAGGGATCAGTAGCAAGGAGACTGAAGCTGCTAATAAAGAGGCAGGGATCAGTAGCAAGGAGACTGAAGCTGCTAATAAAGAGGCAGGGATCGGTAGCAAGGAGACTGAAGCTGCTAATAAAGAGGCAAGGATCAGTAGCTAGACTGAAGCTGCTAATAAAGAGGCAAGGACGGTAGCAAGAAGACTGAAGCTAATAAAGAGGCAGGGATCTGTAGCAAGGAGACTGAAGCTGCTAATAAAGAGGCAGGGATCGGTAGCAAGGAGACTGAAGCTGCTAATAAAGAGGCAAGGGATCGGTAGCAAGGAGACTGAAGCTGCTAATAAAGAGGCAGGGATCGGTAGCAAGGAGACTGAAGCTGCTAATAAAGAGGCAGGGATCAGTAGCAAGGAGACTGAAGCTGCTAATAAAGAGGCAGGGATCGGTAGCAAGGAGACTGAAGCTGCTAATAAAGAGGCAGGGATCAGTAGCAAGGAGACTGAAGCTGCTAATAAAGAGGCAGGGATCAGTAGCAAGGAGACTGAAGCTGCTAATAAAGAGGCAGGGATCAGTAGCAAGGAGACTGAAGCTGCTAATAAAGAGGCAGGGATCAGTAGCAAGGAGACTGAAGCTACTAATAAAGAGGCAGGGATCAGTAGCAAGGAGACTGAAGCTGCTAATAAAGAGGCAGGGATCAGTAGCAAGGAGACTGAAGCTGCTAATAAAGAGGCAGGGATCAGTAGCAAGGAGACTGAAGCTGCTAATAAAGAGGCAGGGACCAGTAGCAAGGAGACTGAAGCTGCTAATAAAGAGGCAGGGACCAGTAGCAAGGAGACTGAAGCTGCTAATAAAGAGCAAGGATCAGTAGCTAGGACACTGAAGCTGCTAATAAAGAGGCAGGGATCTGTAGCTAGGAGACTGAAGCTGCTAATAAAGAGGCAGGGACCAGTAGCAAGGAGACTGAAGCTGCTAATAAAGAGGCAGGGATCAGTAGCGAGGAGACTGAAGCTGCTAATAAAGAGGCAGGGATCGGTAGCAAGGAGACTAAAGCAGGCAGGGATCAGTAGCAAGGAGAAGGAGACTGAAGCTGCTAATAAAGAGGCAGGGATCGGTAGCAAGGAGACTGAAGCTGCTAATAAAGAGGCAGGGATCAGTAGCAAGGAGACTGAAGCTGCTAATAAAGAGGCAGGGATCAGTAGCAAGGAGACTGAAGCTGCTAATAAAGAGGCAGGGATCAGTAGCAAGGAGACTGAAGCTGCTAATAAAGAGGCAGGGACTGGTAGCAAGGAGACTGAAGCTGCTAATAAAGAGGCAGGGATCGGTAGCAAGGAGACTGAAGCTGCTAATAAAGAGGCAGGGATCAGTAGCAAGGAGACTGAAGCTACTAATAAAGAGGCAAGGATCGGTAGCAAGGAGACTGAAGCTACTAATAAAGAGGCAGGGATCAGTAGCAAGGAGACTAGCTGCTAATAAAGAGGCAGGGATCAGTAGCAAGGAGACTGAAGCTGCTAATAAAGAGGCAGGGATCAGTAGCGAGGAGACTGAAGCTGCTAATAAAGAGGCAGGGATCAGTAGCAAGGAGACTGAAGCTGCTAATAAAGAGGCAGGGATCGGTAGCAAGGAGACTGAAGCTGCTAATAAAGAGGCAGGGATCGGTAGCAAGGAGACTGAAGCAGCTAATAAAGAGGCAGGGATCGGTAGCAAGGAGACTGAAGCTACTAATAAAGAGGCAGGGATCAGTAGCAAGGAGACTGAAGCTGCTAATAAAGAGGCAGGGACTGGTAGCAAGGAGACTGAAGCTGCTAATAAAGAGGCAGGGATCAGTAGCAAGGAGACTGAAGCTGCTAATAAAGAGGCAGGGATCAGTAGCAAGGAGACTGAAGCTGCTAATAAAGAGGCAGGGATCAGTAGCAAGGAGACTGAAGCTGCTAATAAAGAGGCAGGGATCAGTAGCAAGGAGACTGAAGCTGCTAATAAAGAGGCAGGGATCAGTAGCAAGGAGACTGAAGCTGCTAATAAAGAGGCAGGGATCAGTAGCAAGGAGACTGAAGCTGCTAATAAAGAGGCAGGGATCAGTAGCAAGGAGACTGAAGCTGCTAATAAAGAGGCAGGGATCGGTAGCAAGGAGACTGAAGCTGCTAATAAAGAGGCAGGGATCGGTAGCAAGGAGACTGAAGCTACTAATAAAGAGGGAGGGATCAGTAGCAAGGAGACTGAAGCTACTAATAAAGAGGCAGGGACCAGTAGCAAGGAGACTGAAGCTGCTAATAAAGAGGCAGGGATCAGTAGCAAGGAGACTGAAGCTGCTAATAAAGAGGCAGGGATCAGTAGCAAGGACTGAAGCTGCTAATAAAGAGGCAGGGATTGGTAACAAGGAGACTGAAGCTGCTAATAAAGAGGCAGGGATCAGCAGCAAGGAGACTGAAGCTACTAATAGAGAGGCAGGGATCGGTAGCAAGGAGACTGAAGCTGCTAATAAAGAGGCAGGGACCAGTAGCAAGGAGACTGAAGCTGCTAATAAAGAGGCAGGGATCGGTGGCAAGGAGACTGAAGCTGCTAATAAAGAGGCAGTAGCAAGGAGACTGAAGCTGCTAATAAAGAGGCAGGGATCGGTGGCAAGGAGACTGAAGCTGCTAATAAAGAGGCAGGGACCAGTAGCGAGGAGACTGAAGCTGCTAATAAAGATGCAGGGAATCGGTAGCAAGGAGACTGAAGCTGCTAATAAAGAGGCAGGGATCGGTAGCAAGGAGACTGAAGCTGCTAATAAAGAGGCAGGGTTCGGTAGCAAGGAGACTGAAGCTGCTAATAAAGAGGCAGGGACCAGTAGCAAGGAGACTGAAGCTGCTAATAAAGAGGCAGGGATCGGTAGCAAGGAGACTGAAGCTGCTAATAAAGAGGCAGGGATCAGTAGCAAGGAGACTGAAGCTGCTAATAAAGAGGCAAGGATCAGTAGCAAGGAGACTGAAGCTGCTAATAAAGAGACAGGGACCAGTAGCAAGGAGACTGAAGCTGCTAATAAAGAGGCAGGGATCGGTAGCAAGGAGACTGAAGCTGCTAATAAAGAGGCAGGGATCAGTAGCAAGGAGACTGAAGCTGCTAATAAAGAGGCATGGATCGGTAGCAAGGAGACTGAAGCTGCTAATAAAGAGGCAGGGATCAGTAGCAAGGAGACTGAAGCTGCTAATAAAGAGGCAGGGATCGGTAGCAAGGAGACTGAAGCTGCTAATAAAGAGGCAGGGATCAGTAGCAAGGAGACTGAAGCTGCTAATAAAGAGGCAGGGACCAGTGAAGCTGCAAGGAGACTGAAGCTGCTAATAAAGAGGCAGGGATCAGTAGCAAGGAGACTGAAGCTGCTAATAAAGAGGCAGGGATCAGTAGCAAGGAGACTGAAGCTGCTAATAAAGAGGCAGGGATCAGTTGCAAGGAGACTGAAGCTGCTAATAAAGAGGCAGGGATCAGTAGCAAGGAGACTGAAGCTGCTAATAAAGAGGCAGGGATCAGTAGCAAGGAGACTGAAGCTGCTAATAAAGAGGCAGGGACCAGTAGCAAGGAGACTGAAGCTGCTAATAAAGAGGCAGGGATCAGTAGCAAGGAGACTGAAGCTGCTAATAAAGAGGCAGGGATTGGTAGCAAGGAGACTGAAGCTGCTAATAAAGAGGCAGGGATCGGTAGCAAGGAGACTGAAGCTACTAATAAAGAGGCAGGGACCAGTAGCAAGGAGACTGAAGCTGCTAATAAAGAGGCAGGGATCGGTGGCAAGGAGACTGAAGCTGCTAATAAAGAGGCAGGGATCAGTAGCAAGGAGACTGAAGCTGCTAATAAAGAGGCAGGGACCAGTAGCAAGGAGACTGAAGCTGCTAATAAAGAGGCAGGGATCAGTAGCAAGGAGACTGAAGCTGCTAATAAAGAGGCAGGGATCGGTAGCAAGGAGACTGAAGCTGCTAATAAAGAGGCAGGGACCAGTAGCAAGGAGACTGAAGCTGCTAATAAAGAGGCAGGGATCAGTAGCAAGGAGACTGAAGCTGCTAATAAAGAGGCAGGGACCAGTAGCAAGGAGAATGAAGCTGCTAATAAAGAGGCAGGGATCAGTAGCAAGGAGACTGAAGCTGCTAATAAAGAGGCAGGGATCAGTAGCAAGGAGACTGAAGCTGCTAATAAAGAGGCAGGGATCGGTAGCAAGGAGACTGAAGCTACTAATAAAGAGGCAGGGATCGGTAGCAAGGAGACTGAAGCTGCTAATAAAGAGGCAGGGATCGGTGGCAAGGAGACTGAAGCTGCTAATAAAGAGGCAGGGATCGGTAGCAAGGAGACTGAAGCTGCTAATAAAGAGGCAGGGATCAGGAGCAAGGAGACTGAAGCTGCTAATAAAGAGGCAGGGATCGGTAGCAAGGAGACTGAATCTGCTAATAAAGAGGCAGGGATCAGTAGCAAGGAGACTGAAGCTGCTAATAAAGAGGCAGGGACCAGTAGCAAGGAGACTGAAGCTGCTAATAAAGAGGCAGGGACCAGTAGCAAGGAGACTGAAGCTGCTAATAAAGAGGCAGGGATCAGTGGCAAGGAGACTGAAGCTGCTAATAAAGAGGCAGGGATCAGTAGCAAGGAGACTGAAGCTGCTAATAAAGAGGCAGGGATCAGTAGCAAGGAGACTGAAGCTGCTAATAAAGAGGCAGGGACCAGTAGCAAGGAGACTGAAGCTGCTAATAAAGAGGCAGGGATCAGTAGCACTGAAGCTGCTAATAAAGAGGCAGAGGAACTTCAAACAGGAACACGAAAAAGGAAACAATATTTGACGTCATAAATAACAAATCCTATATTAGAGATTTTGTTGATTTTTTGGGGGCAAATTAGAAAAAAAAAGTTGAGGCACATAAACCAGCTGTGTGGTACATAGGTATCTAATCACACACACACACACACATGCACGCACACACACAATGGACTGTCCAAGACCACTACAAGTCAGATGTCAAAATATGGTGAAGCCACAACCACGTGTTGCATTGGTAAGAAGCGTGAAGGATTGCAATACCCACATACTCTCACCTTGCAAAAGAGCACGGGATTGCAAAATTATACGTCTCCATAAGTCACAGATCTTGAGAGGTGTATGTATTAACTCGCGAAAATTGATAATTTTTTTTTTAAGTAGGCGATGTTCGCTACAATTTAGACACATGTACTGTCCACCCCTTACCAAACACTGCATCTCGTAGAGTACTCATCTGACCACCTTAAAATTTTGCAGTGCATCTACAGGATAGTTACTGAGCACTAGGAAAAATACACAGAATTTTTTTTACACCAAAGTGCGTGGGCTCACCTGAAAATTTGTTGAATTTACATGGAATAATAGCCCCACTACAATTTAAAATCAACTGATTGCAATGCTGTGCAATATGCGTGTACACTTGCAAATGGTAAAGGGTCATCTAACTGGTTGTAGTCAACACGGCACAGTCACGTTTCCTTGTTTTAACAGGTCAATCCAATATTTGTTAATCACATTATTTGTTGTTATTTGTGCATATTAATAGTTAAGAGGTGGAGGACCACACCAAGTGTGAGACCAAGTGTGAGCTTCAGGGTCACAAACTTATTGTACCCTACACACATCCACCACATGCCATGTCTTGTTGCTATTGTGGACTGTACCCATGTAGGGTGAGCTACTGCCTCATTCAAGGACTTGGTAACAGTTGCACAGGAGAACACTACCAACCACACAGCAGATGTCTTGGTAGAGGATCAGCCATAGCCTCCTTAGAGTTTCCCAGGAGCGAGAACTCCACAAACCAAACAGCAGGACAGAACGTGCAGTCTGTACTCAACTCTCACGTGAGTTGAGCACGTGAGCTACTAAATTGATTGCATCATCGACAAGAAGCCTTACCCATGCCTCATTTTCCTCCATCAAGAAAGTCCTAACTCTAGCTCTAGGCCTAGCTGTGGACGCGCATTGGAACACCTGGAGTCTGCGGTTACTAAAGTGTTTATGAATGGACCTGTTGTAAGAAAGTTATGGAAGGGGGAGGGGAGGAAAGAGCATATGTAAGTTATGGAAGGGGGAGGGGAGGAAAGAGCATATGTAAGTTATGGAAGGGGGAGGGGAGGAAAGAGCATATGTAATCTATGGAAGGAGGAGGGGAGGAAAGAGCATATGTAAGCTATGGAAGGGGAGGGGAGGAAAGAGCATATGAAAGCTATGGAAGGGGGAGGGGAGGAAAGAGCATATGAAAGTTATGGAAGGGGGAGGGGAGGAAAAAGCATATGAAAGTTATGGAAGGGGATGGGAGGAAAGAGCATATGTAAGTTATGGAAGGGGGAGGGGAGGAAAGAGCATATGTAAGTTATGGAAGGGGGAGGGAAGAGCATATGTAAGTTATGGAAGGGGGAGGGGAGGAAAGAGCATATGTAAGTTATGGAAGGGGGGGAGGAAAGAGCATATGTAAGTTATGGAAGGGGGAGGGGAGGAAAGAGCATATGAAAGTTATGGAAGGGGGAGGGGAGGAAAGAGCATATGTAAGTAATGGAAGGGGGAGGGAGGAAAGAGCATATGTAAGTTGTGGAAGGGGGAGGGAAGAGCATATGTAAGTTATGGAAGGGGGAGAGGAGGAAAGAGCATATGTAAGTTATGGAAGGGGGGGGGGAGGAAAGAGCATATGTAATTTATGGAAGGGGGAGGGGAGGAAAGAGCATATGTAAGTGCTATATAGGCTGAAATCACCATTTAGGCAGCTAAGAAGCTGCCAATGTGAGACTTAGCTAAGTTACGAGTTGTGGTTTTGGCGGGAACATTCTGTCCGCCATATAAAAAGTTGGTCAAACCAATATACGTACCCTGATATATATATATCTATATATAGATATATATCCATATATACATTTGCCTGTAGCACTGAAGCAACACAACAACAAATAGAATGAAAGCTCCACGGGTTCTAATCTTAAACACACACACACACACACACACACACACACACACACACACACACACACACACACACACACACACACACACACACACACACACACACACACACACACACACACACACACACACACACACACACACACACACACACACACACACACACACACACACACACACACACACACACACACACACACACACACACACACACACACACACACACACACACACACACACACACACACACACACACACACACACACACACACACACACACACACACACACACACACACACACACACACACACACACACACACACACACACACACACACACACACACACACACACTACACAGCGCTCACTATAATGGGGAATCCCCATGGCTGCAATCAGCACTTGTTGTGTCTCATTCGAGCCATTGCCATGGAGATGGAAATACACCATGGAGAAATTAAACAGTGTATGTGTCTCAGGAAATGCCAGAAGTTGCGCCATCCCGACGTGAGCGCCCACGGTAGAGCAATCCCGAGGGACCGTGCATCCGGAGGAGAAGTTTGTCAGAGAGACGTTGCTCAATGTGGTGTGGACTTGGAAGACAAAGGAGGAGTATTTCTTGTACGCGTCTGTGGCTTCGATACGGAAGATGTACATGGATTCCGCTGTGATAGATACCTCGGCAGTGTCTCCAATACTCATCAAGTTGTACTCAAGAACTATGTAGGATGAATAACAATATACATGAGGGGTAGATGATGAATAACATTATAAACATGTAACAAGTGATGAATAACATTATAAACATGTAGCAGCTGATGGATAACATTATATACATGTAGCAGAGGATGAATAACATTGTATACATGTAGTAGAAGATGAATAACATTATACACATGTAATAGAGAATGAATAACATTACACACGTGTAGTAGAGGATGAATAACATCATACACATGTAGTAGAGGATGAAGAACATACATGTAGTAAGGGATGAATAAAACTATACACATGAAGTAAATGATGAATAACATTATACACATGTAGTAGAGGATGAATAACATTATACACAAGTAGTAGAAGATGAATAACATTATACACATGTAATAGAAAATGAATAACATTACACGCATGTAGTAGAGGATGAATAACATCATACACATGTAGTAAAGGATGAATAAAATTGTACACCTGAAGTAAAGGATGAATAACATTATGCACACATGTTGGATAAGGAGAGTGTTTCTATAAATTGTCTACAAGGAAGAGATTAATTAAAGTTATCATTGTCTTATTTACATACCCAAGGTGACCTTCAGGGTACAAAGAGGCAGGAGGAGATTGGAGACATTCACCCACCCTGAGATTGTTTGCCCCTCCCAATTAGTGTAATTAATAAATTTCACCAAGCCCCCCCCCCCCCCCTGTAATTATTATAAATACGTTGATTCACTAGTTGGATGATCTCACGAACACATGCAAGGAGGAAAGCCACACACACAGGCAAGGAGGAAAGTCACACACACAGGCAAGGAAGAAAGTCACCCACACAGGCAAGGAAGAAAGCCACACACACAGGCAAGGAAGAAAGTCACACACACAGGCAAGGAAGAAAGTCACACACACAGACAAGGAAGAAAGTCACACACACAGACAAGGAAGAAAGTCACACACACAGGCAAGGAAGAAAGTCACACACACAGGCAAGGAAGAAAGTCACCCACACAGGCAAGGAAGAAAGCCACACACACAGGCAAGGAAGAAAGTCACACACACAGGCAAGGAAGAAAGTCACACACAGGCAAGGAAGAAATTCACACACACAGGCAAGGAGGAAAGTCACACACGCAGGCAAGGAAGAAAGTCACACACACAGGCAAGGAAGAAAGTCACACACAGGCAAGGAAGAAAGTCACACACAAGCAAGGAAGAAAGCCACACACACAGGCAAGGAAGAAAGTCACACACACAGGCAAGGAAGAAAGTCACACAGAGGCAAGGAAGAAAGTCACACACACAGGCAAGGAGGAAAGTCACACACACAGGCAAGGAAGAAAGTCACACACACACAGGCAAGGAAGAAAGGCACACACACAGGCAAGGAAGAAGGTCACACACACAGGCAAGGAAGAAAGCCACACACACAGGCAAGGAAGAAAGTCACACACACAGGCAAGGAAGAAAGTCACACACACAGGCAAGGAAGAAAGGCACACACACAAGCAAGGAAGAAAGTCACACACACAGGCAAGGAAGAAAGTCACACACACAGGCAAGGAAGAAAGTCACACACAGGCAAGGAAGAAAGTCACACACACAGGCAAGGAAGAAAGTCACACACAGGCAAGGAAGAAAGTCACACACACCGCAAGGAAGAAAGTCACACACACAGGCAAGGAAGAAAGTCACACACACAGGCAAGGAAGAAAGTCACACACAGGCAAGGAAGAAAGTCACACACACAAGCAAGGAAGAAAGTCACCCACACAGGCAAGGAAGAAAGTCACACACACAGGCAAGGAAGAAAGGCACACACACAGGCAAGGAAGAAAGTCACACACACAGGCAAGGAAGAAAGTCACACACACAGGCAAGGAAGAAAGTCACACACACAGGCAAGAAAGAAAGTCACACACACAGGTAAGGAAGAAAGTCACCCACAGGCAAGGTAGAAAGTCACACACACAGGCAAGGAAGAAAGTCACACACACAGGCAAGGAAGAAAGTCACACACACAGGCAAGGAAGAAAGTCACGGACACAGGCTAAGAAAAAAATATTGGCCACACAGATAACGCTTCATGGAAATTTGCCAGAGAACAGAATGCTTGGCAGTGTTTCATAATATAGGATAATTGATATCTGGTTTGGGAGGAGGGAAGACACGTCTTTGAATAGTTAGGGGTCATGGAGCAGGAATATTCTATAAATTTTTATTTTTTCTGAGATTAATTCTGAGCAATTTTGGATTGATAACTACCAATGAATGTACTAAGGCTGCAAGTGTGGAGGAACTGAAGAGACAGGAAGAAGAGTCCATGTGTGTGTGTGTGTGTGTGTGTGTGTGTGCAGATAGCAAATCGACCACAAGGCCTAGCAAAAGCACCCTATAGTGGACGCCACATGCATGTACTGCAGTTACTACACAGTCAATGTACACTGTCATGCTAGCTGTCATATTTAGGCAGCAGGTGTTTGTAGTGACAACTGTCAATGACAGCACTGCATGTACATAATGTCCCCAGTCAGCAAAAACAAGGACCAGGTTCCTAGCTGCACTTAGTGTACATATAATACATAGCAACCAAACTTAGTGTATATAATACATAGCAACCAAACTTAGTGTACATATAATATATAGCAACCAAACTTAGTGTATATATAATACATAGCAACCTAACTTAGTGTATATATAACACATAGCAACCAAACTTAGTGTATATATATATATTACATAGCAACCAAACTTAGTGTATATAATACATAGCAACCAAACTTAGTGTATATAATACATAGCAACCTAACTTAGTGTACATATAATACATAGCAACCAAACTTAGTGTATATAATACATAGCAACCAAACTTAGTGTATATATGTAATACATAGCAACCAAACTTAGTGTACAAATAATACATAGCAACCAAACTTAGCGTATGTATAATACAGAGCAACCAAACTTAGTGTATATATAATACATAGCTACCAAACTTAGTGTACAAATAATACATAGCAACCAAACTTAGTGTATATATAATACATAGCAACCAAAAGGGAAGAATAGCCAAAGATTGCTGTCATTGTGATTTTGAGATACATACACAGACATTGTAAGAAAGTTAGAAGGGTGATTCTCAGCTGACCTCATAAAATATGCACAGGAGATTTATCCTTTAATCAGATTCAATTATATATTTCTTTGCCAATGCCTCAACTGAATGCTTCAGTATCATCACGGAGAAGTATGAATGAACACAATGCAATGCATTTATACTCACTAGCAACACACCACATACAAAACACACATGCCCCACAACTTACCTGATTGCTCTAGAGCATAAGTACAGCCACTTTTCAGACTGATATGATGGGCCCAGCATATAAATACTCTCCCAATTCCTCTACCATGAAAGCCTGGCTGCACTAGTGGAGGACACACACCTCCCCTACAATATGAAAGCCTGGCTGCACTAGTGGAGGACACACACCTCCCCTGCCATATAAAAGCCTGGCTGCACTAGCGGAGTACACACACCTACCCTGCCATATGAAAGCCAGGCTGCACTAGTGGAGGACACACACCCCCCTGCCATATGAAAGCCTGGCTGCACTAGTGGAGGACACACACCTTCCCTACCATATAAAAGCCTGGCTGCACTACTGGAGGACACACACCTCTTCTGCCATATGAAAGCCAGGCTGCACTAGTGGGGGACACACCCCCCCCCTACCATATGAAAGCCTGGCTGCACTAGTGGAGAACACACCATCTCCCCTGCCATATAAAAGCCTGGCTGCACTAGTGGAGGACACACACATCTCCTGCCATATGAAAGCCTGGCTGCACTAGTGGAGGACACACCACCTCCCCTGCCATATAAAAGCCTGGCTGCACTAGTGGAGGACACACCACCTCCCCTGCCATATAAAAGCCTGGCTGCACTAGTGGAGGACACACACCTCCCCTACCAAATGAAAGCCTGGCTGCACTAGTGGAGGACACACACTTCCCCTACCATATGAAAGCCTGGCTGCACTAGTGGAGGACACACACCTCCCCTACCATACGAAAGCCTGGCTGCACTAGTGGAGGACATACCACCTCCCCTACCATATGAAAGCCAGGCTGCACTAGTGGAGGACACACCACCTCCCCGGCCATATAAAAGCCTGGCTGCACTAGAGGAGGACACACACCTCCCCTGCCATATGAAAGCAAGGCTGCACTAGTGGAGGACACACACACCCCCGCCATATGAAAGCCTGGCTGCACTAGTGGGGGACACACACCTCTCCTGCCATATGAAAGCCTGGCTGCACTAGTGGAGGGCACACACCTCCCCTACCATATGAAAGCCTGGCTGCACTAGTGGAGGACACACCACCTCCCCTGCCATATAAAAGCCTGGCTGCACTAGTGGAGGACACACCACCTCCCCTGCCATATAAAAGCCTGGCTGCACTAGTGGAGGACACATACCTCCCCTACCATATGAAAGCCTGGCTGCACTAGTGGAGGACACACACCTCCCCTACCCTATGAAAGCCTGGCTGCACTAGTGGAGGACACACACCTCCCCTACCCTATGAAAGCCTGGCTGCACTAGTGGAGGACACACACCTCCCCTACCCTATGAAAGCCTGGCTGCACTAGTGGAAGATACACACCACCCCTACCATATGAAAGCCTGGCTGGACTAGTGGAGATCACACACCTCCCCTGCCATATGAAATCCTGGCTGCACTAGTGGAGGTCACACACCTCCCCCACCATATGAAAGCCTGGCTGCACTAGTGGAGGACACACCACCTCCCCTGCTATGTGAAAGCCTGGCTGCACTAGTGGAGGACACACCACCTCCCCTGCCATATGAAAGCCAGGCTGCACTAGTGGAGGACACACACCTCCCCTACCATATGAAAGCCTGGCTGCACTAGTGGAGGACACACACTCCCCTACCATATGAAAGCCTGGCTGCACTAGTGGAAGACACACACCTCCCTTGCCATATGAAAGCCAGGCTGCACTAGTGGAGGACACATACACAGTACTTACACAAAGTTGTATCACATGTGTAGTTAGCAGCAGTATGGGTGTTGTGCCTACAAGATCAACCGATCACAATTATAAAGGTATCAATAATAATAATACTTGTGTGACTTTTTATCGTCTCCTAAGTCCTGAGTCTCTGAATAATCACCAGTCTCTTATCTCATGGGCTGCTCCACTGGTCGCTATTTCAGTGGTTAAAGACATCTACTAAGCTTCATGTCTTCACAAAAACGCCACAATGTTTGTAAGGAATTCTGACCACTTCATTAGCGGCTCCAAGGCCATTCTGCTCTCTGATGACTCTCTGGACGGGGTTTTACCTACAAGCATGCACACTGCAATACATATATTTGTAGGTGGGCATGCAGGGCTGAATCGTGGGCACGCTGTATTTCACTCATTGTAGCAAAGAGAGAGAAAGATATTGGAGATCACTGATTTGTTGAGGCCATGCATGCCTGCCCATCACTGCCACAATCGCTTCTAGGATATCCTGGGAATCCTGGGCTACTTGGGACTATGCCAGGATGTTAAGATGTATACTAGGAACATTATGGGATAGTGATTATTACCCCAAGATACAAGTATTCCAGTATCCATGTTGTACCAATCACTCTCACAAGAAACATCCTGGGATAGTATGGGAAGGGGTGAACCCAGATAAAGTGTCTGGCTGGTCACTACATATCCTGACCAAGGTGTGCAAATAGTTAATAATTGCATAAGATGGCTTCAGAGGTGTCAAACTGCTTGTAAATTATTGTGTATTCACCCACACAATGGGATATTTGCGTACATACACAAGCAAAGATTCACTAGCACATACTAGCATGCTGCTCCTTTGAGGATACTCAAGCCTAGAAGCTGGTTTCTATGTAGCAGCCAGCACAAACAGCAATATCCAGACAAAAGGAGATGCCAGAAGAGAGCAGGAAAGCTGAGCAGCCATATATAGACAGGCTGAGACAAAGGAGATGCTAGGAGAGAGCAGGAAAGCTGAGCAGCCATATATAGACAGGCAGAGACAAAGGAGATGCTAGGAGAGAGCAGGAAAGCTGAGCAGCCATATATAGACAGACTGAGACAAAGGAGATGCCAGGAGAGAGCAGGGAAGCTGAGCAACCATATATAGACAGGCTGAGACAGAGGAGATGCCAGGAGAGAGCAGGGAAGCTGAGCAGCTATATATAGACAGGCAGAGACAGAGGAGATGCCAGGAGAGAGCAGGGAAGCTGAGCAGCCATATATAGACAGGCAGAGACAAAGGAGATGCCAGGAGAGAGCAGGAAAGCTGAGCAGCCATATATAGACAGGTAGAGGCAAAGGAGATGCTAAGAGAGAGCAGGAAATCTGAGCACAACAATTTTATTTTGTCTTCCATTAAAGATGGCAACCAAGCAAGACCTCTATTTAGATATGATACAGGTAGCAGCCCTACTTGTTGCTTTCATGTTAGAAAACTAATGTTAACACAAGCTTTCATCTTCATTGTTTTTCCATCCACTTTCTTTCTTTGCCAAACATTACTTTCATAATGTACATACGTCCTTTCATAACAACTTCAGTACAAAAAGATTCCAAATTTCCTGAACACTTTCTGAGTCTAATCTGTTTTGTGGTTCCGAAAAATGGAAATAGATCTCACCAAGAATGAAATAACAGCTGAGCAGCATGCTAGCATAAGCTGTATTTCTTGCAGCAAAGAAGTGAACATTAAATTAGTTTACCGTTTCTCTTCCATGAAAGGCCACACATTTAAAAGAGAAAGAACACGTTTGCATGTCTAAATATCACCATCAGCAAAAACTGTCACACTGAGGAGATGGGCATGAACAACAAGGTTATGTGAGCATAACAGTTATCAGCAGATCTAGACGAAGTAAGCAGCTTGTAGGCTCATGACAGGATGGGGGGGGGGGGGGGGGGGGGGGGGAAGAGGAAGGGGGAGGGAGGGGTAGAAACAAGTTATAAAAAGTTGATAATTATTGTAGCAAAATAAGACAGAAATAGGATCCAACATTTGATACTACACCTACTTCAATGACCCTTCACCTCTTAATCTATGTAAACCAAATACTGTACCATTTCAAAATTGGTATAATATTGCATGTAGATTATGCTTGTTCTAAAGTTGAGGTAGGCGTGTCAAACGATGATGGATCACCATTCTCCTGTCCGTATTTTGAAACCTTGCATTTTTTTTTTTTTTTTAACTTGGAATGTGCTGGCATCAATGTTGAAGCATACTAATACTCACCAATATTTATGCATGATTTGCTTTCAAAATTTGTTGAATTTATTTTCCCCTGACCACCCACACAGGTTAGCCAGATAACAGTTGCAGAGAAGACAATGATATGCAGAAAAAGAAGGGGGGGGGGGAAATCTAGCAAACTCGAATAGAACTTTAAAAAATTACTCCTTGACCACTACTGTGACTACCACTGGATAACTAACACACCACATTAATTGACATAAAAATGCTGCTGCCAAATTGTTCACGACATATTAGGTATTTACCTTTCGAATACAAAACATGTGCTCCAATAATCACCAGAAAAAAGCTGCGGACACACACACCAGACAATTCAAAAGCGGCCATAACTACCGTTTGATCCTATCTCCAGTCGGTTGCGTCTTCTTCGTCCCTCCGACCCTTCTCACCGACGAATATCTGGGAATATAACTGCCTTTCAGATCCGTAGATTTTAACTTTCAGACCATTATTTATTTAAACGAAAGTTTTGATTGTTTTAGAATTTAACGGGATTGCATAGAGGGGACTGTACCATATTTCCCGAAAATTGCATATATATTTTTGACCTGTCATAACTTTTTTTCCCTTTCTTCTGTGCAAATAATTATTATACCAGCTTGTTGCTTATTGTGTGTGCTTTAAGATGATATGTAAAAAGTCTCTTTAGGCACTTTTTCTTAAAAGATATAGCCAAACAAGCAAGGGTCATTCAAAAAATGGCACCTCCCCATTGCCAAGTGCTCTAATTTCCAGGCGCCTTGAGCGACAAACACCAAACTTCCTCCTGTGGCTTGCTAACACCCTAAGCTGTGATATGGCTGAAAGCATAATTACAACGCGGTGAAGTATTGAATAGATATGAGACACTTTATTTCCAACCGCGCCAAAAACCTCGGAACATCTGTGACCCCGCCTCTTCTAATCACCATAACTCATAATTGCTTCACGTTAAAAATTTCTTTTCTCAGCCATATCACAGTTTAGGCTTGTAGGAAGCCACAACACAAGTTTGGGGGCGGTAGCTCACGGCGCCTAGCAATTAGAGCACTTGGCAATTGGGAAGTGGTTTTTTTAGTGACCCTTGCGTGTTTGGCTATATCTTCTAAGAAAAAGTGCCTATAGAGACTTTTTACATATCATCTTAAAGCACACACAATAAGCAACAAGCTGGTATAATAATTATTTGCACAGAAGAAAGGGGAAAAAAGTTATGACTGGTCCAAAAAAAAATGCAATTTTCGGGAAATATGGTACAGTCCCCCCTTTTAATGCCAAATTCGTTGTTTTTTTGCATTTTTTTAATGACATTTGGCATCAAATCGAAAATTTTATCAAGCCAAATGAAATCTGGCATTTTTGGCACTTTTCGGGACACTTTGGTATTACATAATTTTTTTGGCACGTTTGGCATTTTTTTGGCACTTTTACAGGGATAATTGAAGGCTGAGAACCAGAGTCATGTAACCCTCACAACCTTACTTTTATGATGGAAGCTTTCAAAGTTCATGGTTTGCACAACCACTTCCTATGAAGGGTAAACTCTTGTAGCTAATAACAATCAACAGTTTACACAGTCACTACCAAACTGGGCATATATTAGTGTCCTGAGGTCTACAACAGTAATCAAGCTACTATTGATTTGTGGGTTACATGACTCTGGTTCTGACTCTCTGAGCCCTTCAATTTTGGAAACCCTTTATCCCATTGTTCAGTGGACCCATCTGTGATATCAGCAATGGCCACCAAAAGTAAGTGGAGGTCATCTTACGACAGTGACAACGACACAATAAGACCTGGGAGGGAATGTATCCCTGGGTCACCAAAGCACCAGATGGATCAGAAAATTCATTCTGTCGGCTGTGTCATGCAATCATGCAGCCAAGGCTCTCAGCTGTGGTTGCCCATGAGAATACCAAGAAACACCAACAAAAAGTCAGAGCTGCCGCCTCAACACTGCCTCTTCCTGTGGTACGAACACAGCGAGTGGCAGAGAATGTCCGCCATGCTGAGCTGCAACTGGCCATTTTCACAGCCTGCCACATGTCATTCCAGTTCCAGGCAGTGGATCATCTTGGAGAAGTCATCGCACACAATGGAGAAGGAAGCTCTCTTGGGCGAATTAAGCTTCACCGCACGAAGTGCAGCAAACTAGTCACTGAGGTTGTTGCTCCAGCCTTGAAAGAAGAGTTGAGGGAGGACATCAAAGGAAAGAAGTTTGCAGTGCTGATTGATGAGTCAACAGATGTGGCATCTCACAAGCTCTTGTGTGTGGTCCTGCGCTACTTCAGTGAACGTGAGAGGCAGATTTTGACTGAATTTTTGGACCTCCTGCAAGTGGTGGAAGCAACTGGAGAGGTGCTCTTCAATGCTCTGAAAGAAAGCTTGACCAACATTGGCTTGAGTCTGGTGGATTGTATCGGATTTGGCTGCGATGGGGCCTCTTCCATGGTTGGGAAACACAACTCTGTGTGGTCGTGCATCAAGCAGGAGTCTCCCAACTGCCTCTTGGTGCCATGTATCTGCCACTCACTTGCTTTGTGCATTGCACATGCTTTTGACAAGCTACCTTCTCATCTTGGGCAGCTTCTGAGTGAAATCCTAGATGGTTCAGCAACAGTCACTTCGCCAAGACACTTTCAAAACTCTCTTTGACACCATGGACCCAAATGGGGAGAGGGCTGGGACACCTACACCCTTTCAGAAGCTGTCACTACAAGGTGGCTCGTGAGAGGAAAGGTCATCTTTGCCATCTTGACTAATTGGGAGGAGCTAAAGGCGTGTTTTCTCTGCACAGAAAATGCTCAGACCCTCAATTCTGATCAGCGTTACAGAGCCAGAGCAATCAAAGGCATGTTGCATGATCCGACCAACTTCTTGTACTTCACCTTTGTGGGGCCTGTGGTATCAGAATTTGAGCAGGTGAATGCCTTCTTCCAGGCAACCTCGGCAGACCCAGAGTTGATGGTCAAAGAGCTTGACCAGCTTGAAGTCCAGAGTTTATGATAGTACTGGTACCCTACGATCCCTAACTGGTGTTGACTTTGGCAGCAAGTTTATCTTGGAGGTAAACAAGTACCTGGCATTCTTCAATAACTCTGGGATTGCTCGGCAGAAGATGGAAGATCTCCAGACAAGGTGTGCCACAATGCTTCTAGAGGCAGTGGCACAAGTGGAAAAGCGGCTTCCCAGAATCACTAACATCTTAAAAAACCTCAGCTCTCTCCAGCCAAGAAGGGTTCTCAGTCAAACTGATCACATGCTATTCAGTGACCTGCCTCTCCAGCACTTGCTCCAAGACAACAGCCTCACACTGGAGCAACAGTACCGGAAGCTGTTGCACCAGAACTGGGCCAAGGAGTCTGTGTTTGGAGGGGAGATTCCAGAGGATACTGTGGCTTTCTGGATTGGCATTGCCAAATACCAGAACATGCTTGGTCATCACCCGCTCTAGGACCAGGCATTGTATGCTCTGAGTTGCTCGTCCAGTCCGGTCTCAAATGCAGTAGTTGAGCGCATCTTTTCTCACATGACAAGCATCAAGACGGAGCAGAGAAACCGCATGGAAACTCACATGCTTCAGTCCATCATCAGGATCAAGACTCTGCTGTACTTCCAGGGGAAATGCTGCCAAGGCATGAAAGTCACTCCCAAGATGCTGGATCTGTTCTGTTCCAATATGTACTGTGATGCGAAAGAGGCAGAGGAGCCAAAATAAATGTGATTCTGTGATTTGATGTTGTAATGAGTATTTAATTGTGATATTTAATTAGCCCAAAAATATGGATATTCCCCCCCCCCCCCCCCCCACACACACACACACACACACACAAATTTGGCAAATTTTTTTTGCATTTTCCCTGGATACTTGGCATTTTTTGGCATTTTTTCAGACCGGATTTGGCATGAAACTGTCAGGACTATCTGGCAATCCTGTTTAGAAATGAAAGGAGCAAGTTTTCGTGCTGCAGTGATATCTCTGAAGCTTCTTAGAGATCCTTAGACTCTTGCTAAACAGTACAGTGATTTGTGAAAAGTTCATGAATTAGAAATGCCGCTGTTTGACAAGATAAAAACTGCAGTGTGAAGCAAGCCGGTAACCAGGGACTATGAGCTGGACAGACATATAGCTAGTGCTGGTCCTGGCTTGCTGTGGAAGGTGAATAGTGGAGTAAAGAAGACATCTAGACAAAAAATGTCTATTTTTGTTTTTAATAAGAAGGCTCCTGAGTTTGAGAAGCTCACCAAGAAGCAAAGAGAGGCCCTCTATGAGATGCTGATGAAGATCTCATATGTGCATGTGTAGTTAGGTTTGTGACCCCATACATAGATTAACAAAAGAATGTAGAAGGGTGTGGTCATTTTCTGAAGCCCAGCACCTGATTGTAATAAGGAACACTAGGTAGATGGTTGCCTCTCTCTACTTGAGTGATTGCCTTTGGACATAAGAATCCGTAATGGTGGTGCTTGAGAGTAGATGGATGGGTGGGTAAGATAAAGTGATAGCCTCGAGCAAGCCGACTACAAATAGTGAATAGTAAAGGAATGTGGTTGGGGATACTTGTTAATTAGCAAATCGAAGGATATTTTACAGTGGTTAATTAAATATTCACGGAGCGGGAAATATTTATAGATGGTTTAGTGTGTGGTGGAAGCTATACCACACTCTGCTCTTCATCTTCTTACCTATTTATTTACGGAATGAATTCTTGTAAACCTCGAATGTTTAGCCACTTGTAAATATTCTTCTATAAGAGATATCCAACTGTTCTGGTTTTTTAAAAAACTTTTTAAAGATTTTTTTCCCTTTCTTCATCTGTTGCCTTTCTGAGCTCCTGAATGGACAAGCTACCTTCTCATGAGTTATGTTATTAATGACATGCTATTGGTCTATAGTGCAGACTCTTTCATGTAAATGTTAACAATGCTAAAATAACTCTCTGGAGTTTTACAAGTGCAGCTCAAAAGAGCTTTTGTCGGGTGTCTTATGTACTACAAAAAGTGCTCTAATGAGATTCATGAAGTAACTAGAATACGTTCAAACATTGGGTGTCGAGTGAGCGAAGGCATGAGACAATGTGTTCTGTCTGTGTCATTTTTCTTAGTGTGCCTTGCTCTCCTCTCTTCCTCCATTTCTGCAGCAAGCTTTGCTCTCCTCTCTCTATCTCTCTCATTTCTTTTAGTAAGTACATATATATGCAGTGTAGTCCATGTAATTCAAAGATCAAATCCAGGTCTTTGAGTTAATAGAAAATTTAAATTTTATGAACTCATAAATAGAATTTCCAACTATCAACTGTTAAAATTTTGTCAGGTTTTTATTTGACATGGCCTGAAGTAATAACTGCATTGACACATACTGTGCATGTGTGTATCATGTAACTATGAAGATTGGATCACTCAGAAAATCTGTAGGAGCCCAGTCAGCTATGGAGACATAACCATTTGTTTGAAGGATTAATAGCTGTTATGTTCTATGAAATTAACTAGCATTGCTTTACTGCATAGATGTTTGACCAGTGCAGGTTCTTTCTGTAGCTCTATCTCTAGGTGGCCCTCTCTATTTGAGCCCATCTCCTTGCTTAGTTCTTCAGCCTTGGTCTTCAGCACTACCCCAATGGTTGGTGCTGACGGAGCTCGAGCTGCAGTACACCAGGCTGCGTCCACAACACTCCTTGTTGGGTCTCTACTGTTCTTTGAATTTCCAACAGCACTTTAGGACCTCATGGTACTCAGTACTTGAGGAATCGCAGCAATGTCTTTCATACCGAGCAGTAAGTTAAAGAACCCAGACTATCACTTGACTGTTAGCGATTGGTACCTTGACTTTTGCATGGCCAATGCTAGGAGAGATGCTGGAGAGGTGTTGAAGAGATGTCGGATAGATGTTGGAGAGGTGGTAGAGAGTTGCTGGTGAGGTGCTAGAGAGATGGTGGAGAGATGTTGGAGAGATGGTGGAGAGATGTTGGAGAGATGTTGGAGAGATGTTGGAGAAGTGCTGGCTAGAGTGATGTTGGAGAGGTGCTGGTGGGGAGCAGTCAGCAGAGACCCTGATTTTGTTGGCTATGTAGCAGCTGCAAAAAGCTAACTTATATAGCCATATAACTAGCTAACTTAGCAAGCAACATCCCACCCTCCGCATCTTCACGAACACTTGAACTATCCCATAGACTATGGTTGATAAGGACTTTTGTGAACTCCTGGCACGTCTCGTAATTTATAAATAGGTGGTAAAATATTGAAAATAACGCTGTGTAAATCCAGAGGTGAAAGGGTTAAACAAGGTGGTGGAAGGGTTTAACAAGTTCAAGTTCCTGCTCCAATCTTCATCTCCTAACATTCACCAATTGGTAAGAGAGATTAGTCAACCATTCCTTGGCATTGTCAACAGATTTGCGATTCCTCAAGCACTTCTCTCTGCTGCCTGGGTTTTAGATGTGGATCCATGGAGGGAGAACCTCACCACTTCCTGCCAGGGTTTTAGATATGGATCCATGGAGGAGAGCCTCAAGTAATCCTCTCAGCTGCCTGGGTTTTAGATGTGGATCCATGGAGGAAGAATCTCAAGCAATCCTCTCTGCTGCCAGGGTTTTAGATGTGGATCCATGGAGGAAGGACATCAAGCAATCCTCTCTGCTGCCAGGGTTATAGATGTTGATCCATGGAAGGAGAGCCTCAAGCAATACTATCTGCTGCTAGGGTTTTAGATGTGGATCCATGGAGGGAGAACATCACCACTTCATGCCAGGGTTTTAGATGTGGATCCATGGAGGGAGTCAAGCAATCCTCTCTGCTGCCAGAGTTTTAGATGTGGATCCATGGAGGAAGAATCTCACCACTTCCTGCCAGTGTTTTAAATGTGGATCCATGGAGGGAGAACCTCACCACTTCCTGCCAGGGTTTTAGATGTGGATTCATGGAGGGAGAAATCCTCTCTGTGCCAGGGTTTTAGATGTGGATCCATGGAGGGAGAACCACACCACTTCCTGCCAGGGTTTTAGATGTGGATCCATGGAGGGAGAACCTCAAGCAATCCTCTCTGCTGCCAGGGTTATAGATGTGGATCCGTGGAGGGAGAACCTCAAGCAATCCTCTCTACTGCCAGGGTTTTAGATGTGAATTCATGGAGGGAGAACCTCACCACTTCCTACCAGGTTTATAGATGTGGATCCATGGAGGGAGAACCAGAAAGTAGATAGAGGTATTATGATGAGTGCTTCCCTGCATAGATACCTCCTCACTGAATGACACCTGGAGGGAACACAGAGCCTCACTGACTTATGTAGCAATGTCCGTGAGTTCCTTGCTATGCTATTGCGCTGTGCTTTGAAGCGGCTACCATTGGAAGACAATGTCGTTAATGATGTCGTCTTCCCAGAGAGAGAGTGTCGTCCACTGTTGCTATGGTGGGATGACTAGCTATGGGGCATTTCAAGAAATGTGTACCTGAGGAGAAGCTAGACTAGCTGAAGGAAGAGTTTTTTTATATACCAAACTGCAAACCAAACTGTCATGGCTCTTGCAGACTAGAAGATGATATCTTCTGGGGTATAATTGGAAAGCTCAAGCAAACCTAACAGACTTCTCTTTCATCTGATGGTACATCCAACTCCCGAGAGGATGTTATTTCATATCAATGCTATCAGAACTGAACTCCGGAATCCATTACTGAAGTCCACTTTTGCAGCTTGCATATTGAACTCAAAAGTCAAATACTGTCGGTTGTATGAGCCTACAAGGACATAGTTACCATTGTGTGCTGTTAAAGGTCGTAGTTACGGATGACACCGATGGTCAAAATTGTCACCCAAAGGACTTCGAGTTCAACCCCTGTTACCCCTGTTACCGGGAGACAGATCCAGCAACTAGGTTCTTGCAGTCGTTGAACCAGTACCAGGGAGACCCCAGCAACTAAGTTCTCCACCAGGGAGACCCCAGCAACTAGGTTCTCACAGTCGTTGAACCAGTACCAGGGAGACTCTAGCAACTAGGCTCTCATAGTCGTTGAACCATTACCAGGGAGACCTCAGCAACTAGGTTCTCGCAGTCGTTGAACCAGTACCAGGGAGACCTCAGCAACTAGGTTCTCGCAGTTGTTGAACCAGTACCAGGGAGACCTTAGCAACTAGGTTCTCGCAGTCGTTGAACCAGTACCAGGGAGACCTCAGCAACTAGGTTCTCTCAGTCGTTGAACCAGTACCAGGGAGACCCCAGCAACTAGGTTCTCGCAGTCGTTAACCATTACCAGGGAGACCTCAAGAACTAGGTTCTCGCAGTCGTTGAACCAGTACCAGGGAGACCCCAGCAACTAGGTTCTCGCAGTCATTGAACCAATACCAGGGAGACCAGCAACTAGGTTCTCGCAGTCGTTGAACCAGTACCAAGGAGATCCCAGCAACTAGGTTCTCGCAGTCTTTGAACCAGTACCAGGGAGACCCCCAGCAGCAACAGCGGGGGCCAGATTACTTTTCCGTTGTGTTTATTTTCCGTGCAGAATTCCACGGACTGCGTAGATTTTGTTCTAAGCAATATTTAAATGTCGTTTAATTAGATAGGAATGTTGAAGTGAAAATTAGCTATGTCCTCTCATCATCGCTGTGTCTAGTCGAGCAGCATGTGAGCTGAGCTACTCCGCCAACTGTAGCAGCATTGTCAGGAGCTGGTTCAGACGAGCTGTCAGTTAGCAGAGGCGATAACCAACCTCTCGTTCAACTATGGCGATGTCGCAAGCTACTCCAGCCAATCATATGGTCAGCATTTTCTGATGTCAGCAGCTGCTCCAATCGATCCTTTGGCTGCTGTGATGTCAAGGGCTACTCCATCCGAGGGTCAGTTCTCTCCTGACTGCAGTCAGACATTACCCATAGTAGGGGAACAACAACAAGAAAGCTTTCCCTGTATTTCTGATTTTTATCCCCGCTGTTTTCATTGTTATCTGGGGTTGCCGTGGGCATTGGATCGCCGTATTGTACTGTAGGTTACCACAGTTGTGCAAGCTGAACCTTCACTGGCAGAAGAATGAGGAAAGAAATGACTTTATTAATTAATATTGTATTCTAATTTCAATTCCCAAGATCTTGATCAATACCAATTTCGGTCTACAGTGCCTCTGGACTTAATCTCAAATAATGTAAAATTCAAAAATGCCCTGAGAGAGCAGTCCCTCAGACCTCCCTAGTGGTTGTGTTATGGCCCAAATTCAAAAATGTCCTGGGGGAGCATGCCCCCCAGACCTCCCTAGTGATTGTGTGATGTGCCACAAATTTCTGGATTTTTAGTGACTCAACCTGGCAACACTACTCATGTGTATGTTTGTGTGTGTGTAAATTTGGTGGTGGCAGGTGAATATTTTAATTGGTCTACATCTCTATCCTCACTCTCTACTCTCTCTCTCTTTCCCTCTTTCTCTTGCCCTCTCTCTTTTTTTTTCTCTCTCTTTTTCTCTCTCTCTCTTCCTCCCTCCTCTCTCCCTCTTTCTCTTCCCCTCTCTCTTTTTCTCTTCTCTCTCTCTCCTTCCTCTCTCTCTCCCTCCCTCCCTCTCTCTTCCTCTCTCCCTCTCTCTCTTCCTCCCTCTCTCCCTCTCTCTCTTCCCCTCTTTCTTTTCCCCTCTCTTTGTCTTCTCTCTCTTCTCCCTCTCCCTCTCCCTCTTTCTTCCCCCTCTCTCTCTCCCTCTCTTTCTCTCTCTCCCTTTCTCCACTCTCACACTCTCTCTCTCTCAATGCCTTGCAGGTATTCCTATTCCTTGGTCCAAGGTGGCTCGGTCTTTGCCTAGCAGGACGGATGCCAAGTGTGCCTTGCACTGGCGACAACTGAACAGCACTTAAACAATAGAGAAGCACTACAAGCAAATTAAAATTAAAGAGAGGACGAAGAGGCTGTATATGTGCATCAAAAGCATGAAGGGGAAGAAGTCTCAGCTGCATCAGCAGTTGACTTTGGATTTCCATGTATGTTACATTCCAGTTACAATAGCTGATTACTCTGGCAAACTTATTATTCATCGAAGGACTTACCTTACGGGTGGAAGGGCGAGAGACGGGGTTACGTGTTGGGAGGAATGTGGCTATCTATAGAAACCCATACTAATAGGTGTCGTCATCTTATTTTGTTAACCAATTAACTGCCACGTGTTCCATATAGCACAAACTCTTGACATCATTCACAAAAAATGTGATAAAAAAAGAAAAGAAATGTCCTCACTAAACACTGTATTTTTTCCTGCACATGCCCAGTAGACCTCTCTATCACTATAATATAGTCATAAAACTACTTCTGGTTTGACGGGAAACGAGCAAAATGTAAGAAATGGCTGATAATCGCAACTGCTGTCATGACGACTTTTTTTTGGTACTATCTCGTTTCTGTGAGCCCTTCTTCTTCGGAGGAAAGCTGCACAGGTATGTACCTATACTTACCTGGAATCCCTCTGAATCTCTTCACTCTTGTGAAAGGAGGTGCTTCTGGATGGATCTCTTGCTTTGAATTTTGTTGTAGACATGAGTGACGTAGCAATGCATAGCTTTTGTTTGCTTACTGCAATGAAGCTGATGAACATTTTGAAAACATTTGTTGAAACGAGGAAAAAAGTTATAGCTTTATATATAATTATTAGCAAACCACAAATCATGTTCAATCAACTATTACAGGTGTAATCAGTTAGTGGTGTGTAGCTGTTGGTGTTCAATCAACTATTACGGGTGTAATCAGTTAGTGGTGTGTAGCTGTTGGTGTTCAATCAACTATTACAGGTGTAATCAGTTAGTGGTGTGTAGCTGTTGGTGTTCAATCAACTATTACGGGTGTAATCAGTTAGTGGTGTGTAGCTGTTGGTGTTCAATCAACTATTACAGGTGTAATCAGTTAGTGGTGTGTAGCTGTTGGTGTTCAATCAACTATTACAGGTGTAATCAGTTAGTGGTGTGTAGCTGTTGGTGTTCAATCAACTATTACAGGTGTAATCAGTTAGTGGTGTGTAGCTGTTGGTGTTCAATCAACTATTACGGGTGTAATCAGTTAGTGGTGTGTAGCTGTTGGTGTTCAATCAACTATTACAGGTGTAATCAGTTAGTGGTGTGTAGCTGTTGGTGTTCAATCAACTATTACAGGTGTAATCAGTTAGTGGTGTGTAGCTGTTGGTGTTCAATCAACTATTACAGGTGTAATCAGTTAGTGGTGTGTAGCTGTTGGTGTTCAATCAACTATTACAGGTGTAATCAGTTAGTGGTGTGTAGCTGTTGGTGTTCAATCAACTATTACGGGTGTAATCAGGTACGGGTGTGTAGCTATTTGGTGTTCAATCAACTTACGGGTGTAATCAGGTACGGATGTGTAGCTGTTTGGTGTTCAATCAACTATTAAGGGTGTAATCAGTTAGGGGTGTGTAGCTGTTTGTTTTGGTAGAGAATCGGCCAATGACTCCTTTTGACTTGGTGACAGTTGCCTAGTAGAGGAAACTCCACATGAACCAAGGAAGAGAACTGAGCATGTGTCGTTTGTTCTGCTCATAATACAGCACATGCAATGTTTACTCAAATCTATGTGTAGAACAGCATGTAAGCTAGCTTGCTTGCATCATCGACAACCATTGTTACACACACCTCTTATCCACAATTGAGAAGCATTGTAGTTGCAATGCATTGGAACAGTTGACGTCTCAAGAGCAAGATGAACTTCAAGAGCAAGATGAACTTCAAGAGAGAGATGAACTTCAAGAGAATGATGAACTTCAAGAGCAAGATGAACTTCAAGAGCAAGATGAACTTCAAGAGAATGATGAACTTCAAGAGCAAGATGAACTTCAAGAGCAAGATGAACTTCAAGAGCAAGATGAACTTCAAGAGCAAGATGAACTTCAAGAGCAAGATGAACTTCAAGAGCAAGATGCACTTCAAGAGCAAGATGAACTTCAAGAGCAAGATAAACTTCAAGAGCAAGATGAACTTCAAGAGCAAGATGAACTTCACAAGAGCAAGATGAACTTCAAGAGCAAGATGAACTTCAAGAGCAAAATGAACTTCAAGAGCAAGATGAACTTCAAGAGCAAGATGAACTTCAAGAGCAAGATGAACTTCAAGAGCAAGATGAACTTCAAGAGCAAAATGAATTTCAAGAGCAAGATGAACTTCAAGAGCAAGATGAACTTCAAGAGCAAGATGAACTTCAAGAGCAAGATGCACTTCAAGAGCAAGATGCACTTCAAGAGCAAGATAAACTTCACGAGCAAGATGCACTTCACGAGCAAGATGCACTTCAAGAGCAAGATGAACTTCAAGAGCAAGATGAACTTCAAGAGCAAGATGAACTTCAAGAGGAAGATGAACTTCACGAGCAAGATGAACTTCAAGAGCAAGATGCACTTCAAGAGCAAGATGAACTTCAAGAGCAGGATGAACTTCAAGAGCAAGTTGAACTTCAAGAGCAAGATGAACTTCAAGAGCAAGATGAACTTCAAGAGCAAGATGAACTTCAAGAGCAAGATGAACTTCAAGAGCAAGATGAACTTCTAGAGCAAGATGAACTTCAAGAGCAAGATGAACTTCAAGAGCAAGATGAACTTCAAGAGCAAAATGAATTTCAAGAGCAAGATGAACTTCACAAGAGCAAGATGCACTTCAAGAGCAAGATGCACTTCAAGAGCAAGATGAACTTCAAGAGCAAGATGAACTTCAAGAGCAAGATGCACTTCAAGAGCAAGATGAACTTCAAGAGCAAGATGAACTTTACAAGAGCAAGATGAACTTTAAGAGCAAGATGAACTTCAAGAGCAAGATGAACTTCACAAGAGCAAGATGAACTTCAAGAGCAAGATGCACTTCAAGAGCAAGATGAACTTCAAGAGCAAGATGAACTTTAAGAGCAAGATGAACTTCAGAGCAAGATGAACTTCAAGAGCAAGATGAACTTCAAGAGCAAGATGAACTTCAAGAGCAAAATGAATTTCAAGAGCAAGATGAACTTCACAAGAGCAAGATGAACTTCACAAGAGCAAGATGCACTTCAAGAGCAAGATGCACTTCAAGAGCAAGATGAACTTCAAGAGCAAGATGAACTTCAAGAGCAAGATGCACTTCAAGAGCAAGATGAACTTCAAGAGCAAGATGAACTTCAAGAGCAAGATGAACTTCAAGAGCAAGGTGAACTTCAAGAGCAAGATGAACTTCACAAGAGCAAGATGAACTTTAAGAGCAAGATGAACTTCAAGAGCAAGATGAACTTCAAGAGCAAGATGAACTTCACAAGAGCAAGATGAACTTCAAGAGCAAGATGCACTTCAAGAGCAAGATGAACTTCAAGAGCAGGATGAACTTCACAAGAGCAAGATGAACTTTAAGAGCAAGATGAACTTCAAGAGCAAGATGAACTTCAAGAGCAAGATGAACTTCACAAGAGCAAGATGAACTTCAAGAGCAAGATGCACTTCAAGAGCAAGATGAACTTCAAGAGCAAGATGAACTTTAAGAGCAAGATGAACTTCAAGAGCAAGATGAACTTCAAGAGCAAGATGAACTTCAAGAGCAAGATGAACTTCAAGAGGAAGATGAACTTCACAAGATGAACTTGCAAGATGAACTTCACAAGAGCTAGATGAACTTCAAGAGCAAGATGAACTTCAAGAGCAAGATGAACTTCAAGAACAAGATGAATTTCAAGAGCAAGATGAACTGCACAAGAGCAAGATGAACTTCAAGAGCAAGATGCACTTCAAGAGCAAGATGAACTTTAAGAGCAAGATGAACTTCAAGAGCAAGATGAACTTCAAGAGCAAGATGAACTTCAAGAGCAAGATGAACTTCAAGAGCAAGATAACTTTAAGAGCAAGATGAACTTCAAGACCAAGAAGAACTCCAAGAGCAAGATGAACTCCAAGAGCAAGATGAACTCCAAGAGCAAGATGAACTCCAAGAGCAAGATGAAGTTCAAGAGCAAGATGAAGTTCAAGAGCAAGATGAACTCCAAGAGCAAGATGAACTCCAAGAGCAAGATGAACTCCAAGAGCAAGATGAAGTTCAAGATGAAGTTCAAGAGCAAGATGAAGTTCAAGAGCAAGATGAACTTCAAGAGCAAGATAACTTCAAGAGCAAGATGAACTTCAAGAGCAAGATGAACTCCAAGACCAAGATGAACTCCAAGAGCAAGATGAAGTTCAAGATGAAGTTCAAGAGCAAGATGAACTTCAAGAGCAAGATGAACTTCAAGAGCAAGATGAACTTCAAGAGCAAGATGAACTTCAAGAGCAAGATGAACTTCAAGAGCAAGATGAACTTCAAGAGCAAGATGAACTTCAAGAGCAAGATGAACTTTGGGGGTTTGTCACTCTTTTAATGTTGTTTGTTGTTTTTGCGGTGCCACTTTACCACGCTAGTGCACACCCATGGTGTCCTGATACCGCATGGTGTCCTGATACCAGCTGAAGCCACCATTTAGGCAGATATGAAGCTGGCCTTAGTTTTTTTAATTTAATTTTTATTTTGTGAATGGTGTCAATCTCCTATTGGTCAGGTGGTATCATGGTCCAACATGTCCTTATATGGAAATCTGGTCAGTCACACATCACGCAGCAATACAGCTGTCAGGTGAATAACAAGTTTCTTGTTACTCAACCCTCTCCTAATGTTCCTTGTTCCTCAACCCTCTCCTAATGTTCCTTGTTACTCAACCCTCTCCTAATGTTCTTTGTTACTCAACCCTCTCCTAATGTCTTTGTTACTCAACCCTCTCCTAAAGTGTCTTGTTACTCAACCCTCTCCTAATGTTCCTTGTTACTCAACCCTCTCCTAAAGTGTCTTGTTACTCAACCCTCTCCTAATGTTCCTTGTCACTCAACCCTCTCCTAATGTTTCTTGTTACTCAATCCTCTCCTAATGTTTCTTGTTACTCAACCCTCTCCTAATGTTCTTTGTTACTCAACCCTCTCCTAATGTTCCTTGTTACTCAACCCTCTCCTAATGTTCTTTGTTACTCAACCCTCTCCTAATGTTCCTTGTTACTCAACCCTCTCCTAATGTTCCTTGTTACTCAACCCTCTCCTAATGTTCTTTGTTACTCAACCCTCTCCTAATGTTCTTTGTTACTCAACCCTCTCCTAATGTTCCTTGTTACTCAACCCTCTCCTAATGTTCCTTGTTACTCAACCCTCTCCTAAAGTTTCTTGTTACTCAACCCTCTCCTAATGTTCCTTGTTACTCAACCCTCTCCTAATGTTCCTTGTTACTCAACCCTCTCCTAATGTTCCTTGTTACTCAACCCTCTCCTAAAGTTTCTTGTTACTCAACCCTCTCCTAATGTTCCTTGTTACTCAACCCTCTCCTAATGTTCCTTGTTACTCAACCCTCTCCTAATGTTCTTTGTTACTCAACCCTCTCCTAATGTTCCTTGTTACTCAACCCTCTCCTAATGTTCTTTGTTACTCAACCCTCTCCTAATGTTCCTTGTTACTCAACCCTCTCCTAATGTTCCTTGTCACTCAACCCTCTCCTAATGTTCCTTGTTACTCAACCCTCTCCTAATGTTCCTTGTTACTCAACCCTCTCCTAATGTTCTTTGTTACTCAACCCTCTCCTAAAGTTTCTTGTTACTCAACCCTCTCCTAATGTTCCTTGTTACTCAACCCTCTCCTAATGTTCTTTGTTACTCAACCCTCTCCTAATGTTCCTTGTTACTCAACCCTCTCCTAAAGTTTCTTGTTACTCAACCCTCTCCTAATGTTCCTTGTTACTCAACCCTCTCCTAATGTTCCTTGTTACTCAACCCTCTCCTAATGTTCTTTGTTACTCAACCCTCTCCTAATGTCTTTGTTACTCAACCCTCTCCTAAAGTGTCTTGTTACTCAACCCTCTCCTAATGTTCCTTGTTACTCAACCCTCTCCTAAAGTGTCTTGTTACTCAACCCTCTCCTAATGTTCCTTGTCACTCAACCCTCTCCTAATGTTTCTTGTTACTCAATCCTCTCCTAATGTTTCTTGTTACTCAACCCTCTCCTAATGTTCTTTGTTACTCAACCCTCTCCTAATGTTCCTTGTTACTCAACCCTCTCCTAATGTTCTTTGTTACTCAACCCTCTCCTAATGTTCCTTGTTACTCAACCCTCTCCTAATGTTCCTTGTTACTCAACCCTCTCCTAATGTTCTTTGTTACTCAACCCTCTCCTAATGTTCTTTGTTACTCAACCCTCTCCTAATGTTCCTTGTTACTCAACCCTCTCCTAATGTTCCTTGTTACTCAACCCTCTCCTAAAGTTTCTTGTTACTCAACCCTCTCCTAATGTTCCTTGTTACTCAACCCTCTCCTAATGTTCCTTGTTACTCAACCCTCTCCTAATGTTCCTTGTTACTCAACCCTCTCCTAAAGTTTCTTGTTACTCAACCCTCTCCTAATGTTCCTTGTTACTCAACCCTCTCCTAATGTTCCTTGTTACTCAACCCTCTCCTAATGTTCTTTGTTACTCAACCCTCTCCTAATGTTCCTTGTTACTCAACCCTCTCCTAATGTTCTTTGTTACTCAACCCTCTCCTAATGTTCCTTGTTACTCAACCCTCTCCTAATGTTCCTTGTCACTCAACCCTCTCCTAATGTTCCTTGTTACTCAACCCTCTCCTAATGTTCCTTGTTACTCAACCCTCTCCTAATGTTCTTTGTTACTCAACCCTCTCCTAAAGTTTCTTGTTACTCAACCCTCTCCTAATGTTCCTTGTTACTCAACCCTCTCCTAATGTTCTTTGTTACTCAACCCTCTCCTAATGTTCCTTGTTACTCAACCCTCTCCTAAAGTTTCTTGTTACTCAACCCTCTCCTAATGTTCCTTGTTACTCAACCCTCTCCTAATGTTCCTTGTTACTCAACCCTCTCCTAATGTTCTTTGTTACTCAACCCTCTCCTAATGTTCCTTGTTACTCAACCCTCTCCTAATGTTCTTTGTTACTCAACCCTCTCCTAATGTTCCTTGTTACTCAACCCTCTCCTAATGTTCCTTGTTACTCAACCCTCTCCTAAAGTTTCTTGTTACTCAACCCTCTCCTAATGTTCCTTGTTACTCAACCCTCTCCTAATGTTCCTTGTTACTCAACCCTCTCCTAATGTTCTTTGTTACTCAACCCTCTCCTAATGTTCCTTGTTACTCAACCCTCTCCTAATGTTCTTTGTTACTCAACCCTCTCCTAATGTTCCTTGTTACTCAACCCTCTCCTAATGTTCCTTGTTACTCAACCCTATCCTAATGTTCCTTGTTACTCAACCCTATCCTAATGTTCTTTGTTACTCAACCCTCTCCTCCTATTAATGTTCATCTCCAATCTTTAATTGAGTAAGACGTCCTTTGTGAAAATCGTTCTGGACTTTGTCTTGCACATGAGGATAACTAGACCTCGGAAATTCACTAAGTTCGTCAGTTGCTTGGTTACCCTAATCGATTAGTTCCATGTCTACTCCAAAATTGGTAAAAGTGACATTTGATCCAGAAGTTCATCTGGGGAGTTGGTCGTTTTCAGACATTCTTGTCCCTGGAGCACACAAATTCAAATCAATTCATATGCACTAAATGCATCTTCCTCTTCTCTCCGAGGCTCTGATCCGATAATCACATTCTATCAATCGTTCCATCACATTGAACGGATCAGTCCACCGACAGTATGGCTTCTTTGATTTCCGACACGAGACAACTGTGGAGTGTAGCTAAGCCATTTCAGCATCCTTAAATGGACTTCCATGAGTGCCCTTGTCATGACACTTCTCCCTTCCCAGTGCTGAAGCGGAATGAGATATATTTGGTCACTAATTGTGATAGCAAAATAGAGAAAGTCACAGAATGCGCACCATTTACTACCGCAAGTGGAGTAATACGCGCCCTTGATTAGAATACCTACGCCCACCTATAATTGCTATACACATGTTCGTAAGTGGACACTGGCATAGTATTATTGTAGTGTGAATCTGCATGCAGTATGGCTCAGGAAATATAGCTTCCACTGCATGTAATAATACCTTTTGTCATCAGTGGCATAATCACGCTACTAGCTCATATGCCATTTCATAACAGAATTGGGTAAAGATTATCATTCTTTAAAAAAATGGCTCGATGTGTGTTTACTATGCAACTAAAGTTTAAAATTCTTTTTAAAAAAATCGCACAGCTCTACAATAATAATTATATGTATATGAACTTGAGCAATAAGCATAGTTAGCATCTGGTTAGTTCTGGAGTTCGTCCTTATGAGTCTGTACCTGGTCATTGGTTGCCTAGAATAACAAAACAACAGTGTTGTGTAGTGTAGGTTGACGTGTGGTGTGCAACAATATTTTATTTTTATTTTTTTCTGGTTAGATAGAGTTTAATAGAAGAGGTTCATCTTTGATTGTTGGCTTTGCTTGTGGAGTTCTTCTCCCCTGCCAAATGTTGAGGGAGTCTGTAAAGCAACAACTAATAAACAAATAAGTGAAAACTACACAAACACTTTGTTTATTTTATTTTTTTTCTCTCTTTTTTTCTCTTTTCTTTCTTTTCTTTGTAACAAGCGACTGTGTTGGATCGGAAACTAAATATGTACCCATTTGGTAACTCTGTTAGATGATTTCCTTGCCATTTTAAATCATATATACATACCAATGTTATGTTTTAAAGGTAAAGGGTCATCTGAATGTTGTCTACATGTGACCACTTTTGTTGTTTTACAGGAAGAGTTCATATTTTTGTTCCTGTATAATATATGCAAGTGACTCTCTGGGTGTGGACTCTTGAATCAGCTCTTCTCTTGCCACATTTTAATTTTGTTCGCACAAAGTTCGATACTATTCTTCCATAGGCAAATAGACATGTGCAAGTTAAGGGGGGACGCTACCCGAAACTACCGAAATCTGAACAAATATGTGTAGCTGTCATAACTTTTTTTCCCTTTCTTCTGTGCAGATACTTTTGATATCAGCTTGTTGCTTATTGTGTGTGCTTTAAGATAATATGTAAAAAGTCTCTCTAGGCACATTTTCTTAGAAGATACATGTACCAAGGCAAGGGTTACTAAAAAAAAAACACTTCCTAATTGGTGGCAAAGCACAACCCAAGGCACCTTGGAGTTCTGTTTGCCACAAATTAGGAAGTGCCATTTTTTGAGTGATCCTTGCGTGTTTGGATGTATCTTCTAAGAAAAGGTGCTTATAGAGACTTTTACATATCATCTTAAAGCACACACAAAAAGCAACAAGCTAACAAGCTGGTATCAAAAGTTTCTGCACAGAAGAAGGGGGAGGGGGGGGGGGTTATGACAGCTACAAATATGTGTTAAAATTTCGGTGGTTTCAGGTAGCGTCCCCCCGTACGATATTTAGACTCACTGACAAGCAAGAAGGAATTTGAACTACTTCACTCTTATTACAGCATTGCATGTCTAAAGACTAATTTTGCAAGGTTGACTAACATCTACTTGACCTTTGTGCTAGCAGACATTTGGAACTTGAAGAGCATATTTTTTTAATAAAAAAAGGGGACCAATGAGGTAGAATTCTTTGTATAAAATGCTTGAGGTAGGTGCCAACACAGTCACCTATGACTTTTTAAAACCTCATGAATTTGGAAGATGTGCCTATAGAGACATTCAACATATCATTTGAAAGCTCATAGAATAAGCAACAATATGGTACTAAAATTACATGGTCAAGAAGTAAGAAAAAAAGTGATGGTGATTTACTAATCTAAAGTGTAATATTTAGACATCTTGTCTCAAAACTTGTGTCCCTGATATGTGACAGGATATGAGTCAATTTTACAGAATATGGTTCAGGATTACTTTATGACCTTATTGAAGTTTGATTCTGTGGTTCCTTTGACCTGATAACATCAACTCCTATTTTCTCAGATTTTGTCACATATTGTAAATTTATGGAATTTTATTGTTCTCTATTAGAAGGATGTAGATTGGATCAGGGATCCAAGGACTCAACCTCCACTTCTGTGGACCAATCCGCTGTCACTCGAATCTCCAGCAGGACTACACTTGTCACGCAAGCCACACATTCAATGATGGCATCAACAGAAACAGCCATTGTGCATGCCACTGGAGTTAATCAAGATAAACATACCATGTCTTTATCATCTGTCACACTTGCCACTGAGAGCTCTCTTGTATCACCTGCCACCCAGTCTACTAGTGACACTTCAAATTCTCTTACCACTTCGGTTGATCTAACTGTTCATATTCCCTTCGAAAAAAATCTTGATGAAGAAAATTCTAGGTCATTCGTAAATTCTACAGCTGTGATCCATTCTGGAGGTCAAAATCCCTCCATACTCCCAGAGAGTTTCAAGGACACTTGTTTTCTTGGACATACATTAAGAAACTTGGAAGAGTCCACAATAAGTGCTTGTCATTCCAAGGAAATCTCTTCTGGTAGTGGAGATATTCGTCCATCTACCTCACTTGACCCAGCTTCAAGTGATAGCATTAATCCAGAAATGAGAGGGAGCATAGATGATAATACATCATCACAAGACTGTTGAAGACTGTGGTCTGTCTGATGCTGATGTTGGACTCTCCAGCAATGTGACCAGAATTAGTACTACTAGAAATAACAGCTCCAGTTCTTTCGAAGGTACGGCCTCCAAGCCTGTTATAGCTGACTCCACACAGCAGTAAGGACAACCAGTAGAAAGAGTCACTTCTGTTCCAAAAGCAAGTTTACGGCCTCTGATTGTCTCACGGGATTGCCTGAACCAACTTACCAATGTTTATCTTGGGCAGACAGCAGGTCTGACCCATGTTAGTCATAGTCTGAATAAGAATGTGAATGCCGTTCAAAGTGACACTGTTGCATGTACCAGTACAGACGATCATGTGTATGATGTGAGTGATGAAGGGGCCAAACTTCAGTACAATATATGGAATGGAGATAGCATTGGACAGATTCAGTTTGCCAACATGGCGACTCTTTGTAATGACCCCGTGATCTGGAATGGAGAGCTGAACCCATCCTACATACCAGTAGCGTGTACTCCCCGGGCATGTAAACGTCAACTAAACACCACAGGTCGTAGCTGTTCTAAGAGAATGAGAAAGAGTCAGGTTTCACAGGAATCAGAATTGAGCAATCAGATAGAATGTCGGACAAAAGAAACGAGTAGCTCTGAGCTCAAAGAAGGAGAGAAGAGGAAGACAAAACACAAACCTTTATTGGTGCAAGCTAAAGGTTGTAAATCCACTCAAAAGAGAAAGAATTCTGTTTTGACGAAATCTGACATCAGTCATGAAGAAACCTGTGAAAATAGAAAAGGAAAAAGAGGTGTGCACCAAAAGCAGACGGCCATTGCTACGAGTAGCAGAAATGTGGTTATTATTCCTGTTAACACTGGTGATGTAAATAGGTCAGTGCCTGGTGATAAAATATGATAATGAGGAGCGTATACTTCCTATGAGACAAGTTTCATTCGAATATTCCTACAATGTATATATATATATATAATTATGAAAATATTTGTCTTACAATATTGTTAATGCCTGTTAGCATAATCGTGTTTGATTTATCTTTCCTTTGTGCGTGTGTATGTTGGTTGGACCCACTTTTATTAAAATATTTTAAAAAAATGATTCCGGATTTCCAACGTAAATCCACAACTGTCTATTTCTCTGTTATGGAATAAAATTGCTAATTGATTATGATCGTCTTGTATGTACTAATACTGGGGGACTAGATTGTGATGGGGTGAACAGTAATGTGTAATATTTTAGTATGTATTCTCCTGGATAAGTGGCAAGTTCTATGCAAAATGGCGAAGGCTTCTTCTGACTTCTGAGAGATTGAGAAGCAAGATTCTAAATGACTATTGTTAAGACAGAGAGTGATCGGGGAAAGGGGGGGGGGAGGAGTCGAGGACTTCTGAGTAAGATTAGGAAAAGTACCTAACAAGTGTGTTGGACTAGATGACATCAGTTACCTTGAATACAGCTAATATCCTCATCATCCCCAAGGTCACTGAGAATGTAGCCAAGGTGAGTAAAAGACAATGAAACTTTTGGCAAGATACTACAAAAAATTGTGGACGGTATTGACTATGTCTGCATAATGAATCTTAAGGAGGGTCCACACCTGAAACACCGGAAATCTGAACACATATTTGTAGCTGTCATAACTTTTTTCCCCTTTCTTTTGTGCTGATACTTTTGATATCAACTTGTTGCCTATTGTGTGTGCTTTAAGATGATATGTGAAATGTCTCTCTATGGGCACCTTTTCTTAGAAGATATATGCAAAAAGGCAAGGGTCACTTCAAAAATTGCACCTCCCAATCTGTGGCGAGCTACTTCTTGTGGGTTCCTAACACCGTTGTAATATGACGAAGCCATGTTTACAACCCTAAATGTTGATTAGGTATGAGACACTTTATTTCCAACCACGCAACTGTGACGTCACCTCTTCTAATCCCCGTAACTCAGGAATGCTTCACGTTAAAAATAATTTCTCTCCGTTATATCACAGCTTAGGCTTGTAGGAAGCCACAAAAAATTGGGGTGTGTAGCTCAGGCACCTTGGAGTAATCCATGCCTCGGATTAGGAAGTGCAATTTTTTGAGTGACCCTTGCATGTTTGAATGTATCTTCTAAGAAAAGGTGCCTATAGAGACATTTCACATATCATCTTAAAGCATACACAATAAGCAAGAAGTTGATGTCAAAAGTATCTGCACAAAAGAAAGGGGGGGGGGGGGGGGGGGGGGGGGAATTATGACGGTTACAGGTTCAATTTTAAGACAGTTTGTGTTAGCAAAGTCATCACGATGCCCGCACCAACCTTCGGATGGATCCAGGAGAACAATATCATTAGTATATATATACTAATGTCCTAGCATATCATTAGTGTATATGCTAGTGCTCCAACATAGCCAACCATAACATCTGTAACCAGGATGCTGAAGATAGTAGAGAACATAGCCTGTCGATGAGAACAAAATTTGAGATAGGACTACACCTTGTCTACACACAAAAACGGAACATTCACGTAGCAAATACTGGGAAATGACCAAGACCAGACATAGAAGACAGTCCCTGCTTGAAACTCAATTGCAAGTCGAAGTTAAGTCAAATATTTGTGTGATAAGTCAATAGTTATTGGTCTTGCCAGCTTTAGATAGTTAAGGAACCATGAAACGGTCTCTGAGATGGTTGGGAAGGTAAACATGGCCTGTATGATGGATAGAGAATTAGAAACTAGTATCTTGCAGTAAGCCTGTGCTTATAATGTTATTGTTTAAACCTATTGTGCTTTTTTGCAATTCCTAAATTTTTTATCCATTAAGTTCAAAATTATGCTAATAAATTTGATGAAAGGTATTGTGAAAGGTCGTGTGGTTAAAATTCAATATCTTAGTTCAGCACAAGCTAAGTAATCTTGTGGGGAACTAACTCTATTGCTGCTCATTAAAAGTGGCCTTAACAAGGGGAGAAAAAAGCCTTAAGAGGCATCAGAAGACAACTGAAGCTGCTTGCCAACTTTCCAATTGGAGAAGACTTGTACTAGTATTAGTGTAAAATGTGTTTGTACTGTAGTACATGTAAAACAAAATGCTGAATTTTTTTTTTGCCATAGGCTTTTGTCCCAGTAGAAGGCTTAAAAATTTCCCTATTATGCAAGCATAATGGAAGACCTAAATGATGCTGGCCTAATAGCTTCAGGCCTAATCTCGAGTCCTGTTTTGTGGTCTGGTTTATGTGCAAGTTGCTTAGGATTGAAATTCTAGTTAAACTGAATGGAGCTGATCCTTTCTGGATTTGCGAAAGGGGTCTCAGCAAGAGCACTTCTGAAGAACTTTTCGAAGTCTTTTACATAGCACAGCAACCATATTATTCCTTGTAGGGTGATTCCAGCTATATATTATAAATAAGGTGCTGTATATGCATGAAGCTGGATAACCAAAAGGTATGTTGTAGAAGGAGAGTGTGACCAATACCCTCTATCAATAACTTTCGGGATTATCAACTAAATCATTCTGTTTCAGTAACTACATAGGCTAATCATGATTAAGAAATCAGAAATAAATGAAGGTGATGACTGTTTGTTAAGAGTTTTGGTGGAGGTGTCTTCAAGTTCAGGCTCTTTAGAGTGGTGACCCAGGAGCCAGATATATAAGGCCCTCCCACACATGGTGCTAGGCTGCCTCATTTACTAGCAGCTCCTGCCTTGATGATCTAAGATGGCCTCTCCACAAGAGAGTATCCATTACCCGATGCATCAGCAATTGTGGACATGTTTTGCACACTTTGTATGGTCTTGTAATACCAACCACAGCTGCAAGAGATACAATAAACAGCGAGTGCTACTAAGTACTTGCTAGTTGGTGACTTATCTTTCACTCTGCTTAGCATTTTCCTGATCTGAAAAACATTCTGATGAACTTACTGCAGCTCCTACTCCTCTCTGCTACGTTCTGAATTACTACAACAGGATCCTTCTTCTCAGATCACATTTTGATGCCTATATCTTCCTTTCTGCATCCACATGTATCTGTAGAGGAAGAGTTGATGAAAAACTCTGCATTCTAAAAAAATATGTATATATTTCAAATGATCACCCTTCTGTAGGTCCTCTTTCTCCATCACCTACTCTTTTGGCTCTATCATATGGTGCATTCGATACACGACTGCATGTCAATTATAGGATAACACTAATACTTTTGTCATGCCCTGTGTATTGTATACACTTTATATTCAACCTGTGTAGATCCCTATCCTGGAGAGAAAGCAAAGCTCTTTGAGTGTGGTAAAGGGTTACTTCCTGATGTAGCTGAGTCTGACTCTATGGGAGACAGAAGCTCCACGTATGAAAATGAAATACCAATCAATCATTTTATTAGTTACAGCAAACATTTTTTTAAGTTTATTTATATATATATACCTCCAACACTCCCCAGTTGAAGTTGGCAGTAGGGATACCTGAAGCAGGAAGAATCATTACCAAGTGTCAACAGTCAGTGATGAGAACTAATCATTAAGTTTGCTTGGCCGTATGCAGCAACTGCCACTGCACACATCAGCTAGAGGAACTAATGAACACCGCCTCCTAAATAGTTCCACACAGAAAATAGGCACCAGACTATTCCTATTATGCTACACACCCCTCCCCCTACACCGGACCACACTCATGCTCACACTTCCACACCAATCGCTCATCCACTCCACCTATACGAATGGCCTGAATACTACGGGAAGTCCTGGAGGGACAGAAGGCCTCTAGCCCCAGCGCAATAAAAATAGATACCAGATTAATAAAAAAATTAGTCATAAAAATACAGTCCTGAGTGTCATTGGAAGTCCTGGGGAGAGCAGCTGCAGGCCTTAGCACAATAAAAACAGATCTCATCTCTAGTAAAAACGCAGTCCACTTGTATAGTTATTTAATTGTTTCACCTAAGCTTCTCCTAGACTCTGCCTAGAACCAGGTCACCTTGAGTTCAAGTCTTTATACACGTGTGATCTGGTAAAGAAGAGAAAAATGCAAGCAACCTCTAAGGAAAAGATGTCTGCAAATGAAAGGAAATAGAATCCAACATTAAAAAGCAGAGATAAATTGGGAAAGAGAAATCAGGAAGCATATTTCATCATGTCTGTGTTCTGAATCCAAGCCATGGCGACCGATATTTCGGCTAAAGGCTCTATGCATTCTTCAGTAAAAATTGCGACAAACGGCCAGCGCTACAACTGCACCCACCACAACTACGCCCACCACAACTACCGCCCGCTCTTCCCCGCCCGCCCACACGTGCGCACGCGCACACACCCATCCACCTACCTACCTACCTGATTTGGCTAGAGCATTGCACTGAACCTTTTATTGATGCGTAGTTGTTGGTGTTTGCAACAGCATATGTAATGCCAAAGAAGTTTGAACCCATCCATACATGAAATTAGCCAAGACTCTAGTCCTCATCAGGTGTGTTGTGGGCCCAATTTTTTTTTCATAGGCTTAATGTATTAGTAGCAATGTTCCTATCAACTCATTGATAGGAATGTCATTATCTATAGTTGTGTTGTAACAATGATTATATATGCAAGAAGTATGTCTGATCTTTGATTGCCATTATCTCAAAGTTGACTTTACATCATGTCTCAAGGTTTGTCTCGGTCAATTTCAATATAAATGCAAATATTACATCTTTTAAGAATCCTCTCAATGAGATCTGCTGCGGATGTCTATTCCATTTTATGCTAAATTTGAAAGTATTTTCTGTATCGACCATTATATAGCCAAATTTTCTAAACATTTTGAAAGTGGCATAATTATATCTGGATGATAGATGACTAGTTTTGAAATAGACAACCATGCAGTTCTTATATGTATCTATATGAAGTATAGATATCTTTAGCTAGATACGGCTCTAAGAGGTATGAATATCATTAGTTAGAGATATAAAGTATGAATATCTTTAGCTAGATGTCTCTATGAGTTATGAATATCTTTAAGGTCAGTTTCACCTTCGTCCTTCATCCCCCTGCAGCCCATTTTGATATCAGAATACAGCTTTCTAATTATGTTTTATAAGAATATTCAGTCAAGTATAGAGGTTTTGAAAAATTCTGACAGTCACAAATAAATGTCCCTCTCAAAAGATATACCCTATAATACATTTCCCTTTTATGAGCGAAAGATTTTAACTACAACACAAAATGAGAGGTCAACCATAATATGGGTATACATATGTATATTACACGTGACTATAACATGGGACTAGTACTGAAAAACTCTTCGTTCATTGCATAGCAGGTATACATATATATTTCCTTGGGATATCAGTTTTATCCCCCTTTTCCCTTCAAAAATCATGTTTCTGAGAAACCGCTGTTTGAAATTGGGTGTTTGGGTCTCCACCAGATTACTGTCACCATAAACACTTTTTTTTGGTACTTATGTTCTTCTGAGTAAACATATTGTAATTACCACTAGAATGCATGTGTCAGGTGAAATTCTTTAGAAGGTGGTGGCTCCGAAAAGAGCTGAGCTGAATAAAAAAATGCTCTGACTATAGCGTCAGGAGCAGCATCCTTCCGAAGGAGGGAAACAGCAGCAGACATGTTGGCCTCCGTCTCTGCTTCAGTAGCCACCATCAGTTGCTTGTTGTGGTTCCCAGTGCTTGGAAGTGATGGTAGGATGCATGCCCATCATGCTGGAGAAAGTGCCAAACCAGCTCTTCCCTTGCCTAAGGTCCTCATGGCCAAGTGGGCCATGCTGTTCACCTCAATGTCCTTTGCACGGTAGGGGTCTGTAATCAAAGATATCTTGCCACACACAGTGCAGCAGATGAAATCTTCGACATCAACCCTCTCCGGCATGATAGATCTTCGCACACTGTCAGGGGAAGATCACAGCATGAAAAGGCACCGACTGCATCCATGAGGCTGCTCATCCTGATAAGGAGAAAGTCTGAAGGTCGAGTCTCAAACAGGGATGGTTCAGGTTGGGATGGTCCTGGCTGGGATGGTCCTGGTTGGGATGGTCCTGGTTGGGATGGTCCTGGTTGGGATGGTCCTGGTTGGGATGATGGTCCTGGTTGGGATGATGGTCCTGGTTGGGATGATGGTCCTGGTTGGGATGGTCCTGGTTGGGATGGTCCTGGCTGGGATGGTCCTGGCTGGGAGGGTCCAGGCTTGGAAGGTCCAGGTTGGGAAGAGTTGGCTATATATAATGATAATAAATTCTCAATTGTCATGTTGAAAAAAAAGGAAAAAAATCTTTATATTTACTACATTTACTAGAGAGTCTTATTTTCGTCATGGACCTGGAAGCCATATGAACCGGGCACAGCAACAGTAGGGGCAACAAGAGTAAGCCCTGTATCCAAGGGACTTGGAGCGGTAGAGGCAGGAGTGGAGGTGGTTGGAGTAGCCACGCAACTACACACGGTAGAAGCAGCAGTAGGGGAAGAAGCAGGGGAAGAAGCAGAGAAAGAAGCAGGGGAAGAAGAAGTCTTCTTCTGGTCGATGAACTTCTTGGCCGCTTGGCCACGTAGTGAATGGGAATCTTCAACGTCTTGGAGGTGGTTGGAGTAGCCATGCAACTACACACGGTAGAAGCAGCAGAGAAAGAAGTAGAGAAAAAAGCAGGGCAAGAAGCAGCCTTCTTCTGGTCGATGAACTTCTTGGCCGCTTGGCCATGTAGTGAATAGGAATCTTCAACGTCTTGGGAATCTTCAACGTCTTGAGAATCTCCAACGTCTTGAAAATCTCCAACGTCTCCAACGTCTTGGAAATCTCCAACGTCTCGGGCATCTTCTCCAAACGCACAAAACAATTGCTGACGTGTCATGCACGTGCAGTACATGCTCAATTTAGAATGCAATGATCCTACGTGCAATGAGCAGCATTCTAGCCCATTTGCACTACGAACATGCGCCATATGGCGCTCGTTGCCACTTAGCCAAGAAAATCATAAAAATTCAGTACAGTATCACCAGGGCCTAAAACTCTACCTAGACACTGAAGACGGTGGAACTGTCTAATTTATGAAGAGTAGTAAAACTTTCTAATACAAAAAAAAAATCAGGTACACTGGCCTGATTTAGCTAGCTACGTACTATCGTTTCTGCGTTGAAGTGTAATGGCATCAAGGCCTAAAGCTAGCAGTTTTCTGACTCTGACAGAAGTATTAGATGCTATAGATGGATTTGGTGATGAGCTGCAATTTAGAGAAGAGGATAACTTCGACATGGATATTATTACCACAGAGTTGGATGAAGATGATGAACTTGAGGAGATAAAGAGTGTAAGTCACAACTTTAGCTATTATAGTTTCACATATTCATAGATACACTAGCATTATTAAAAAAATTGAATGTTAGGAACCGTTTGTGGCTACTCCCCTTCCAACTTGTGCATCCAAAGTCACATGTCAGGCTACAATCCTGAAGTCTACTACTGAAACTAGCCCTGCTATTGCCTCTCATGCTTCTGTTACTCCTGCTTCACCTCCCAATTTTATGCTACCAACTGCATCAAAACCTGTCACACCCTCATCTGCTATTGTATTGCCTACCTTGCCCCCACCTCGTACTGTATCACCTATGCCCCTACCTCGTATTGTATTGCCTACACCACCACCTCCACACCCCCACCTGCTGCTGTATTGTCAACCATAGCTCCACCTCCACCTCGTGCACCCACATTGAGTATGTTCGAACCATTTTGTGGTCAAACTTGATTGAAAAAAACTTTTGATTCTGAATCATTGCCAATTGATTTCTTCCGTGCACTGGTGAGTGATGACATAATGGACATATTTGTTAGAGAAACAAATCATTATGGTCAGCTAAAGAAGGGATCTGACTGGACACAAACTAATAAGGAAGAGATTTTTTTGTTTTTGTTTGTTTACTATTGTCGATGGAGTTTATACGCCTTCCTACAATACGAGAGTATTGGAAGAAAGATAGTTCATTTAAAATTCCTCTTTTTTATGAAACTATGTCTTGCAAACGATTTGAAGCCCTTTACAGCTGTACTCACCTGGTGGATGAGAGTGTCATTATACCACGTGGTCAACCTGGTCATGATACTCTACAAAGTAAGGCCCCTGATTGAATCTCTAAATACAGCATTTCGTGATATCTATTATCCTACATGTGAACTTTCAGTAGATGAATGGATGGTTGGATTCAAGGGTCGCTTAGGTTTCAAGCAGTATTTGCCACTGAAACCGACTAAATGGGGGATCAAGCTATGGGTATTATTTGAAGTTAAATCTGGATACACCTTGAACTTTTCTGTGTATTGTGGCAAAGAATCGACTACTACCAATGCACAACCATTGGGTTCACGAGTAGTATTTGAACTGATGGAACTATACTACATGAAGTGGCACCACTTATTTATGGACAATTTCTATTCATGTCCTCAACTCTTCAAAGAATTACTGAGTAAGCATGTTGCTAGCGATCTCGTTGCATCTCCTACAACAGTAGCAAAATTCCTGATTCGGCAACTGCTGGTTCTGGTTGCCTGCTTGAACCACTGCTCTGATCCCTGATCTTCTCCTCCATTGCCCTCTATCACACAGGACTTTTCTCAGATGCTGCAAGATAGCTCCTGATCTGATTGTGGATGTGCAATCCCACGAACACATAAACTACTGGTCCTAGCGTGTCTTACACCAGTCTGCAGGAGAATGATCCCGTCGTTGCCACCAAATGATTGAATCTAGCCTAATTTTCCAAAGGTAGCACAAGGTAGGTCCAATAGAGTAGCTAGGTTATTATTAGAGATGACAGAACAAAACTCTAGATAGAGGATTAATAAACATGGAAGAGCGACCAAAAACAGCCACGATGTACAGAGGGATGTCGCCATAGGATTCCCCCCCCCCCCCCCCCCCCTGGATATTTGCTATTTCATTAAGAAAAACTAAGCTAAAAATAAATCTTTTAAATTAGACAACAACACTTTTAATTAATCAGCCATCAGTCATGAAGTCAACACATAAGCTTGCAACAATAGCTACCTAACTAAACTACACAGTCAAAGTAGTATTCTATGATTATGTTCTTTACAAATCTCCAGTATTTCCTCAAATTCCACTGCATTAATTTCAGGCCCTTCAATCGATATCCTCATGAGTTGTGCTACACTACAGTCTGATAGGTGACTGTGTAGTCTTGTTTTTATCATTTTTAAATGGCTAATGATCGTTCCACCGAGGCTGTGGCTATTGGAAGTGCCAGGAAAATGTTCATCATTTTAAACGTATCTGGAAATATGCAAGCATAACTTGTTTCCATGGTGTCTTTATGTCTTGCAAAGATGGAGGGCTGGTGTGTTTTTCCATCATAACCTTCTCTTGGAAAATAGCTCTCTTAAAAACTTGCCATTCTCCTAGCTACTCTTCTTTATTGATAATAGCAAGAGAAGAATATGTAACCCTTCAAACGTTACCTCTGCTTTTTCTCCATAGAAGCTAGCCAAGGTTGACAGCTTAGAGTTGCCATAAGCTCTGAGAGTCTCATCATCAGGAAGAAGAGCTGGGTTGATTACTTAGACTGAGACAGCAAGCTTGACTACCTCATGTTTGCTATCAGTGCATCAAGGTAGGGAATGACCACTTGTACTCAAAACTGTTTAACTGACTAAGGAGTGATTTCCGTACTGTTGGTCCCCTACTACCTTTGATTGTTATTCCATGCTCAGTTTCTAAGTTTGATATGGCTGTCTCAGCTGCAGTACACAAACTGGCATCACTCTCCCTGATGGAATTTTGATGTCAAGTGTACTCTTGAGTATAAAGGGAAGCTTGCTGAAGTCAGCTATTTTCTTCTGCATGAACAAGTTTAAGAGAGCAAGGGCACTACAAACTTCTGATAGGAGATAACTGCTTGGTACACAAGCCAAAAGGGAGTATATACCATATGCCTCAGCATCTCCAGAAGACTCATATAACTTGTGAAAGTGTTTACAACAATGGAGGCAGTTCCTTGCAAATTGTCTTAACACAACGCTCATGCGACAGCCACCTAGTGTCAATAGGCTTCACGATCTTCAGCTCAGGAAAACCAAGAACAGCCTGGATGCCCTTCAATGCCTCTGCTTTTTGGAGGAAGTAATAAAACAACTTTCAAACGCTGGTCATGGTTAAAAAAATATCCTTATCGCCTTCACTAATGCAGCTGCCTGAATTGAAGCAAGCTGTAACCTGTGACAAGAACAGTGGATGTAGATGGCATGAGCAGAAGCGGTCTGAATTAGTTTATGAACTCCAGTTATCTTCCCAACAAATGTAGCAGCATATCCTTGGCCAATCAGCTTTCTTAGATCAAGTAGCTTCTGCTGTAAGAAGGACTGTAAAGCTTCTGCAATAGTACAGGCATCTGTAGAACGGGTATGAAGTACCGTTAAGAAGTGCTCCTCTGGCTTTCCATTAACCAATCTTCTGCCACAGATGGATAGCTGTTCTAAGTACTGATGTCCTGACACTATCTGCTAAGATAGACAAGGGACTCTCTTGGAGACTACGCATAAGCTTTCTTTCAATCCAAATATCAATCGCTTCAATCAACATCCTAGCACTGAATCTTGATGTGTACTGAGCATTAGATGGCCCTTCACTAAGATGCTTTTCAAGCAATTCGTCGCCATTAAGCACTTTGGAGCTCAATTAACTCCTTGTAAGTGGTTGAGTGTGGAATACGATTCTTAGCCAAGAAGTATATGGATCTCATCAATTTAAGAATAATCTCACGATTCTTTTTCTTTTGCTCTTCAGCTTGTTTAGCAGCACCTGCACATTGCATTTCAATGCCATTCTGCTGCTCTACATGTTTAGCCATTCTCGCAGTGATTGATGAGTCTTGGTGGCATTTAGATCCACTATGCTGTTTCAATAGTTCTGTGGCATGGTTCCAGTCAACAATTCCCCTTATCGTCACCACCTTTTGCACTTGGAGGTGGCCTTCTCCATTTCTTACAAAGAGTACAAAACATGCCATCTTTAGGATCTTCACACTGAACCCAAGGATAAACTTTCTCCCAAACTTTCTTGTAGCTTAGCTTTTTCTTGTAACATTTCTTCTTCTGTTGTGCAGATAATTTATCAGAGACGGAGCAGGCCATGAATATTTGCTCTTGTCTGCACGACAGAGTGATTTCTCTGTATCAGACTCTCAGTGTTGTCATATTTTTTTTGGTAATTTCCAAATTACTCACCTGTGTTATCCAAATTTTTTGGCAACAAAAAATCCAAACAAAATCCAAACAACAATTTCATGAGAAATAACATACTAAAGTGTGTTCATAGCATTTACACATGTCTCTGATAGTTCAGTGTTTGGTTTAACTTCATAGCATTTTTACGGAACATTGCACTGTTAAAAGTGAATAGAAATTCCTAGTATGTTTCTGTGCTTCGTTTTGTTGAGACCAATGTGACCACATAATAACATAGGACTGTGCAGGAATATTCCTGCACAGACCAAGTGACCACAAAATGACCACACCCAGCTAATACCACAAAGAGTGGTTTTGAAATAGGCTGCATAGTCTGATATGCATGAAATGTCAAACAATTTATAATGATGAAAAATCCAAACATTTATTGATAAAATCCAAACAGAAAATTAAAGGGTCAAAAATCCAAACAGTTTGGATAAAATCCAACACCATGGCAACACTGGACTCCCGTCCACTAGATTTATCTGACTGTTCCTTCTGAGTTCTCTTTCCTAAGTACTTTCTGATATCCATTACATTCTGCTCACAATTAGCTGAGAAATAGTAGTATAAGGTTCATTGATGGAAGTGTTGGTTCAGTAGCTGACGGTTTAGTAATGATGACAAAACACAAGCAACTCTAAAGTCTACAGGTACTACAGAGCACTTATATATAGACAAACAACTAACAACGACTATTGATGAGCCAGATCAGGCACTACATGTGTTTATGAGGTACGAGGAGGTGATGACCAGTGGTACACCACTAGTAGGGAAAAATTGGTAGCTTTGTCTGTGCATGTGTTTTTGTGCGATGTGTTTCTGGTAACACATGTGGGTGAGTTAACACACCTAAGACCGCTGCACACTCAGATGTCCCAAGTAGAAAAAGATTAACTCAGTGGGATGCTACACGCACTCCCACCATGCTCTTTTGCCCGTGCTAGTAATTCCAAAACCAAAAAGAAAACTCCAACTGTTGCTCACCTCAGTGTGCCTTTGCAATCATTCAATCCCCTATGCCTCAAGGTCAAGGAGAAGGTAAGGTGAAGTTACATACCTTGAACCTGGCAGCAGCCGGCTCTCCTCTTACAGACGTGGGCTTTATTTGATTTTGATCAAAATATAGTGGGGTATCCATAACACTTTTGCTTTCCTCGACTATTCCTTTCCCTTCCTTCCAGGATTTTTTTTTTTTATGGGATTTTGGTCAATTCCGTGGTGCACGTGGGACTGGGTCGGGACTCACAGAAGATCAGTGGTACTTGGGCCCTCTGCACACTAGATAAGATGTTGTGTTAAACTGCAATATACCGATAAATTCTTCCCCCCCCCCCCATCTTCCTGAAAAAAATAAATCTGCATACATCCCTGACAGCAATGAGCATGATCTTTATATAGGCACAGAAAAAGTTCCTGCAAAATCTTGCACAACCACAAACCTACATCAAAGGGTGCAGGCACTTGCTAGCAGGCTTGTGCACATTTGTGCAGGATTCTGCATGCTGCTGAGTAGGCCTAGTCACTCACACATGCAAATACAATATCAAGTTAGAAAGTCAATCCATCAGCACATGCAGGAAAGGTTGAACATGATATATATAGCTGTAACATCACTTCGTAATTATATAGCTAATATCGCTTTACAGGAAATTTTTTTCTCATACTACCAGTATTTAAACTGAAAGAAGACTGTACCAAGAAGAAGACCGTACCATGAAGACTGTACCATAAAGAAGACTGTACCATAAAGAAGACTGTACCATAAAGAAGACTGTACCATAAAGAAGACTGTACCATAAAGAAGACTGTACCATAAAGAAGACTGTACCATGAAGAAGACTGTAGCATGAAGAATACTGTACCATAAAGAAGACTGTACCATGAAGAATACTGTACCATGAAAAAGACTGTACCATGAATCCAAACCACCGCTTAAAACTATGTACAGCAATTTCGACTAATGGTTGGTGTACATGACTACAGGGAAAGTACAGGTCAAAACCACTAAAAGTTGCAACAATTAAATTTTTTTAATTTTTTTAATTGCTTCCTTTTTAATTCTGAGCAGGTAATTTTAAGACCATATTGTAGCTTATTCCGTGTGCTTTCAAATCATATGCCGAGTAACATTTTCGATTACTTCAGAGAACTTGGGTAGTGTTGGACTGGTATAGCTCCTCGACATCACAACTGCTCTAGAGTACCTCTAACGGTGACACAACTGACTGACTTCAACTGTAATAAAAACAGCAGCAAAAATAGATAGACTTGTCGAAAACAAGACTCAAGTCAGTACCCATGCAGTCCATGACCAACCCTGTATCCAAAATCGAAGCATACCAATTTTACACCGCTTTTTGTGGTTTGTGTAATCAGTAGCTAGTGTCATGATTTAGGTCGTCCTGCTGGTCGTGGCCTAGTCGTGATTAAAAAGAAAAGAAAAAAAAGGTCAGTCTAATAATCCACACGGAGATGAGTCATGAATCAAACCTACCTTAAAATCACACACTCATGCCAGTGACCAACCACACTTCTCATAACCACACACCAGTTTCCCCCCATCCAAACCTAACTCAAGTAGAAGTTATTCTGTATATTGCAAACATGTTCTCCCCGGTACACAGGCACCTATACCTGTATAGCATCACGTCTGATATGGACAAAAGAAAGTTACATATAGTAAAGGATTAATTTTCATTTATAAACATAGCTATATAAAATGATGCTACATCACACTCTACGAACACAACTCAAGGTAACGGTCCTACATATGATTACTGGCATGGTAAAGAGGGTCAAAAGCCATATTAGTTTAGTGTGAACAAAAGCAATGCCATATCAGTCATAATAATATCGGTGTTCTTGAATGAAGACAACGATGAGGGTGATGAATATCCCCATTGTGACAATGAAAGTCACCAAAGCAGCGACATTGCATCCCACAGTAAAAGCATTCAATATTCTAGCAATCACTCTTTGATCTTCTTTGGGAGAATCACCAAGACTGTAACCCTGGAAGAAGAGCAAGACAACTGTTAATGCAAATTTCCTCGCAATGCCTTTAAAGGGATATATGCATATATATATATCGTTGTACCAATATAGCAAATATAATAGCAGGATAAATGCAAAACCACGTTGACACAATTCCAAAAAGGGTAAGGAACAGAGCAGCCATGATGGTCACAATGAGTAGCAAGGGGTTCGACGAAGGAATGGGTTGAGGGTTGACTACACATGGCAAATTTGATGGCTGCTGAGTCACCGTCACATTCTGCAGAGAAAGAATAAAACAAGAAACTAGTTTCGACAGTCGCAATAACCAATTGTAGAAACAAGTTGAATACAATTTGAGCTTGAACATTAACCCTCTCACCGCCAAGTTCCCAGAGCAATTATTAAAAAAATCAACCAGGTCCACTTAATAAACAATATAAAATCAGAAATGCATTATTGCTCGTTGCAAATTGGTTTCATGATAGCACCACTGTTGCCAAATATGTAGTAAAAATAATTGACCACAAATTTACTAGTTACAGAATTTAATAAACAAAAATGATCAATGTAAAACCAGGAATGTACTCATGCCTCATGCAATTATGTGTGACACTAGTACTGATTACAAACTATATACAGTAAAAGAATAACCATTCCAATCACAACTCTTGCATTATTACTAAACATGAGATCACATAAAACATATCTTTTCACATAAAAGTGCCTTTTTCCCCCCGACTGTAAGAAATTAACTCTGTAGTCAAGAAGTAAGACTTTCAATAAATGTCAATTGTAAAGAACTACACACTACAAAATAAGTGTTTATCTTTTATATAGCTGGGTGATACCTAGGGAAAAAACCCTGGTAGAACCTGGGGAAATACCTAAACCACAGGTTTTATCCACTGGATTGGGTTAAATAGGTTTTACCCTGGGTAAAATGTGAACACTGATTTCACTGTACAAAAAACTCTGCGGTCGCAAAGATAATGAGCGATCAAACTTGATACGAATATTGTCTGTGGACAGAGATCAACTGTTTTTGTTTGTTGATTTCACTCACTTCTTCTTTCAACGTGATTTGTCGTAAGTATGGCATTCTCGTCCACCAAAGAAAAGTGGCTTGAGGAATTTAATTCCAAAGAAGGCACCGAAACCTTAAAGTTCTTGGCCGACGGGAAGACCCTTTTCTGCAAGGTCTATGAGAAGGCTTACGAAAATGTGGTTAAGAAGAGTCAGATTGGGCAACATGTTGGGTCCAAGACACACGAGAAGAACCGCCAATTGAAACGGAGAAGAAATGTAACCCAAGCACAACTTGAGGATTGTTTCACCACAAAACCGAAGAAATCAAGGCCTGCAATTGTTGGAAAATAGCTCTGTGAAGCCTTCCTCGCCGCTAGCATTCCATGGATGAAGTTGGACATGCCCAAATTCCGCGGATTCTTGGAGTCAAACATCGGGATCTCCATGCCAAACAGAACCACCCCTGAGAAGAAGTACTTGTGCAACAAACGGTTTAAAACCGTTTGTTTTTCGTATATATAGCCCCCCTACTTATCTGAATTTCAGAATCACATATTTTGGCATTTTTAGCACTAAAAAAAATGACATAAAAGCATCATATTTTGCTGAACAAAATGACATAAAAATCCCATGTCTAATTATCGCCATATTTGCTCACACATACATATCTACGTTTGTTTTATCAGCATCTATATATTTTACAGGTACAAATAGGTCAGTAAGATGCCTATATTTCTCTCCAGAACTATACCTTGGGATGGGACGCCAAAAACATAACATTTGCGTTCCTCAAGATGCAGAGGTGAACTTGGCAATGCTTGGATTTCATCCAGGACTCTTGCTAGTTTCCCCCAAAGGTTTCCTTGTCTCAACACATGCAAGCACACCACACAATTGTTCTTCTGTGCCATATGGACAGGAAAGTGGTTTAATTGCCGATCGAGATGGTCTAATTGCTAGTGTTCAGTGGATCTGTCACATCCAAACCGCTGCCTCGAAGCAAAGCTGCCCACAAGCTCACTAGCTACCTCCACTTGGAACTAGAAGAAGTCACACTTGTGCCTCTCAAGTATAGCATGCTCCTGGGTGAGTGTCATAGTCGAGAACATAGCTCTTCAGCAAACTACACTCAAACTATGATAGAAAACACCTTCTGCCACCACTTGGTAGTCCACCGAGCTGGTCTCCTCCGTCCACTACATGCATATATGCCTGGTAATCTACCAGGCATGGAGGACAAGCGACAACCTCCCTTGCACTGTCCAATTTCTTCCTCTTCACTGTTGCAGGTGGTTCAGCTGGGTGGAAAGTGGAAAGGAAGTAGAATGTCCTCGTGTCCACCTAGACAGATGCAAGGAGAGGATCATTTGAAGAATAATCATAGTGTCCATGATTCCTCACTGATGGCAGTTCCTTGGAAAAGAAGCACTTATTGAGCTTTGCTTTGCCACATGCATCTAACCCCGATTCTACAGTCTGAGGTACATCGGGCTGGTGAAAAAAAGTTATGTGTACACCTGGTGATCTCTAAACTCCAGCCCTTCCATCAATTCCAACACCAAACAAAGACGCAGATCAGCTCTAGTCGGCGTGTCAACAGTAGGACTCACCCCCTTCCCAGTATAGATTTGGAAGTTGCCATCTGAAATCAACAAAAAATGTGTATTTGGGATCAAAGAGGACTATTAGTCAAGTCGCCCAATACAAATTACTTGATCCCTCACTTAGTCGGCTCGTCCTGCACATACTGTTTGAAGGTAAGTCGACCTTTGAAGGGGATCATGGATTCATCAATGGCAACCTGCTGATGGGGTACTCTAACTTAACTTGGGGACTATCAGATTTAGTAAAAGACGCAGAGGCAATCATAGTCCGGATGAGAGTGGATAAAGGCCACCATAGTCCAGATAATAGCAGATAAAGGTGACCATAGTCCAGATAATAGCAGATAAAGGTGATCATAGTCCGGATGAGAGCAGAAAAAGGTGACCTTAGTCCAGATAATAGCAGATAAAGGTGACCATAGTCCGGATGAGAGCAGATAAAGGTGACCATAGTCCGGATGAGAGTGGATAAAGGCGACCATAGTCCAGATGAGAGCAGATAAAGGTGACCATAGTCCGGATGAGAGCAGATAAAGGTGACCATAGTCCGGATGAGAGCAGATAAAGGTGATCATAGTCCATATGAGAGTGGATAAAGGCGACCATAGTCCGGATGAGAGCAGATAAAGGTGACCATAGTCCGGATGAGAGCAGATAAAGGTGACCATAGTCCGGATGAGAGCAGATAAAGGTGACCATAGTCTGGATGAGAGCAGATCATAGTCCGGATGAGAGCAGATAAAGGTGACCATAGTCCGGATGAGAGCAGATAAAGGTGACCATAGTCTGGATGAGAGCAGATAAAGGTGACCATAGTCCGGATGAGAGCAGATAAAGGTGACCATAGTCCGGATGAGAGCGGATAAAGGTGACCATAGTCCGGATGAGAGCGGATAAAGGTGACCATAGTCCGGATGAGAGTAGATAAAGGTGACCATAGTCCGGATGAGAGCAGATAAAGGTGACCATAGTCCAGTTGAGAGCGGATAAAGGTGACCCTAGTCCGGATGAGAGTGGATAAAGGTGACCATAGTCCAGTTGAGAGCGGATAAAGGTGACCATAGTCCGGTTGAGAGCGGATAAAGGTGACCATAGTCCGGACGAGAGCGGATAAAGGTGACCATAGTCCGGACGAGAGTGGATAAAGGTGACCCTAGTCCGGATGAGAGTGGATAAAGGTGACCATAGTCCGGACGAGAGTGGATAAAGGTGACCATAGTCCGGATGAGAGTGGATAAAGGCGACCATAGTCCGGATGAGAGCAGATAAAGGTGACCATAGTCCGGACGAGAGTGGATAAAGGTGACCCTAGTCCGGATGAGAGTGGATAAAGGTGACCATAGTCCGGATTAGAGTGGATAAAGGCGACCATAGTCCAGATGAGAGCAGATAAAGGTGATCATAGTCCGGATGAGAGCAGATAAAGGTGACCATAGTCCGGATGAGAGCAGATAAAGGTGACAATAGTCCGGATGAGAGCAGATAAAGGTGACCATAGTCCGGATGAGAGCAGATAAAGGTGACCATAGTCAGGATGAGAGCAGATAAAGGTGACCATAGTCCAGTTGAGAGCAGATAAAGGTGACCCTAGTCCGGATGAGAGTGGATAAAGGTGACCATAGTCCAGTTGAGAGCGGATAAAGGTGACCATAGTCCGGTTGAGAGTGGATAAAGGTGACCATAGTCCGGACGAGAGTGGATAAAGGTGACCCTAATCCGGATGAGAGTGGATAAAGGTGACCCTAATCCGAATGAGAGTGGATAAAGGTGACCCTAGTCCAGATGAGAGTGGATAAAGGTGACCATAGTCCGGATGATAAAGATGAGTAGATAAAGGTGACCATAGTCCGGATGAGAGCAGATAAAGGTGACCATAGTCTGGATGAGAGCAGATCATAGTCCGGATGAGAGCAGATAAAGGTGACCATAGTCCGGATGAGAGCAGATAAAGGTGACCATAGTCTGGATGAGAGCAGATAAAGGTGACCATAGTCCGGATGAGAGCAGATAAAGGTGACCATAGTCCGGATGAGAGCGGATAAAGGTGACCATAGTCCAGATGAGAGCGGATAAAGGTGACCATAGTCCGGATGAGAGTAGATAAAGGTGACCATAGTCCGGATGAGAGCAGATAAAGGTGACCATAGTCCAGTTGAGAGCGGATAAAGGTGACCCTAGTCCGGATGAGAGTGGATAAAGGTGACCATAGTCCAGTTGAGAGCGGATAAAGGTGACCATAGTCCGGTTGAGAGCGGATAAAGGTGACCATAGTCCGGACGAGAGCGGATAAAGGTGACCATAGTCCGGACGAGAGTGGATAAAGGTGACCCTAGTCCGGATGAGAGTGGATAAAGGTGACCATAGTCCGGACGAGAGTGGATAAAGGTGACCATAGTCCGGATGAGAGTGGATAAAGGCGACCATAGTCCGGATGAGAGCAGATAAAGGTGACCATAGTCCGGACGAGAGTGGATAAAGGTGACCCTAGTCCGGATGAGAGTGGATAAAGGTGACCATAGTCCGGATTAGAGTGGATAAAGGCGACCATAGTCCAGATGAGAGCAGATAAAGGTGATCATAGTCCGGATGAGAGCAGATAAAGGTGACCATAGTCCGGATGAGAGCAGATAAAGGTGACCATAGTCCGGATGAGAGCAGATAAAGGTGACCATAGTCCGGATGAGAGCAGATAAAGGTGACCATAGTCAGGATGAGAGCAGATAAAGGTGACCATAGTCCAGTTGAGAGCAGATAAAGGTGACCCTAGTCCGGATGAGAGTGGATAAAGGTGACCATAGTCCAGTTGAGAGCGGATAAAGGTGACCATAGTCCGGTTGAGAGTGGATAAAGGTGACCATAGTCCGGACGAGAGTGGATAAAGGTGACCCTAATCCGGATGAGAGTGGATAAAGGTGACCCTAATCCGAATGAGAGTGGATAAAGGTGACCCTAGTCCAGATGAGAGTGGATAAAGGTGACCATAGTCCGGATGAGAGTAGATAAAGGTGACCATAGTCCGGATGAGAGCAGATAAAGGTGACCATAGTCTGGATGAGAGCAGATCATAGTCCGGATGAGAGCAGATAAAGGTGACCATAGTCCGGATGAGAGCAGATAAAGGTGACCATAGTCTGGATGAGAGCAGATAAAGGTGACCAGATAGTCCATAGTCCGGATGAGAGCGGATAAAGGTGATCCGGATGAGAGCGGATAAAGGTGACCATAGTCCGGATGAGAGTAGATAAAGGTGACCATAGTCCGGATGAGAGCAGATAAAGGTGACCATAAAGGTGACCCTAGTCCGGATGAGAGTGGATAAAGGTGACCATGCGATCATAGTCTGGTTGAGAGCGGATAAAGGTGACCCTAATCCGGATGAGAGTGGATAAAGGTGACCATAGTCCGGATGAGAGTGGATAAAGATGACCATAGTCCAGATGAGAGCAGATAAAGGTGACCATAGTGCGGATCAGAGTGGATAAAGGTGACCATGCGATCATAGTCTGGTTGAGAGCGGATAAAGGTGACCATAGTACAGATTCATTCATGGTTGAGCAATACAGTTCATTGTGAGAAAACCGCCCAATAACTATATACATACATATTAGCATTCCAATGAATGCTCTAATCTCGTCAACATGCATGAGCCCGCGGGCTAGTCAGGCACTGTGCCACATACCTGTCTGTTTGGGTTACCAATAAATTCCACACCTCATCGGTAAAGTAGCGACAAAAAAAGTCTTGAGGAAGTCGAGGTGTGCTTGACCTCAGGAGAGGTTGGGCCAGGGGTAAATCAGAAGGTATAACTCTGCTGGTTCGGTTCTTTCCATTTCCGACTGGAGTGGTCAGAATGCTGGATGAACTGACAGTTGGAATGTCAACCCTTTGAGCACTAATGAACTGACAGTTGGAATGTCAACCCTTTGAGCACTAATGAACTGACAGTTGGAATGTTAACCCTTTGAGCACTAATGAACTGACAGTTGGAATGTTAACCCTTTGAGCACTAATGAACTGACAGTTGGAATGTTAACCCTTTGAGCACTACTACCACCTTGTTGCCTGCATCTAGTAGGGTTAGGAAGAGACAATAGGGAAGGCTGTAGGTCTGTGGCAACTGATGTGGAGTACTTGAAACCATGCATCTAACCTCGTGATCTGGTACTATGACCACTAAGTCTCTGGAAGAATGAAAGAGGAATGGAAACAGTTGAGGAGGTTGCCAGAACTGGAATGACCAGGACTATGGCAGAAGTAGCCAGGACTGTGGCAGGACTGTGACAGGAGTAGCCAAGACTGTGACAGGAGTAGGCAGGACTGTGACAGAAGTAGGCAGGACTGTGGCAGGAGTAGCCAGGACTGTGACAGAAGTAGGCAGGACTGTGACAGAAGTAGGCAGGACTGTGACAGAAGTAGGCAGGACTGTGACAGGAGTAGGCAGGACTGTGACAGGAGTAGCCAGGACTGTGACAGGAGTAGCCAGGACTGTGACAGGAGTAGCCAGGACTGTGACAGGAGTAGCCAGGACTGTGGCAGGAGTAGGCAGGACTGTGACAGGAGTAGGCAGGACTGTGACAGGAGTAGGCAGGACTGTGACAGGAGTAGGCAGGACTGTAACAGGAGTAGCCAGGACTGTGACAGGAGTAGCCAGGACTGTGACAGGAGTAGCCAGGACTGTGACAGGAGTAGCCAGGACTGTGACAGGAGTAGCCAGGACTGTGACAGGAGTAGCCAGGACTGTGACAGGAGTAGGCAGGACTGTGACAGGAGTAGGCAGGACTGTGACAGGAGTAGCCAGGACTGTGACAGGAGTAGCCAGGACTGTGGCAGGAGTAGCCAGGACTGTGACAGGAGTAGCCAAGACTGTGGCAGGAGTAGGCAGGACTGTGGCAGGAGTAGCCAAGACTGTGGCAGGAGTAGCCAAGACTGTGGCAGGAGTAGCCAAGACTGTGGCAGGAGTATCCAAGACTGTGGCAGGAGTAGGCAGGACTGTGGCAGGAGTAGCAAAGACTGTGGCAGGAGTAGGCAGGACTGTGGCAGGACTGTGGCAGGAGTAGCCAGGACTGTGACAGGAGTAGCCAGGACTGTGACAGGAGTAGCCAGGACTGTGACAGGAGTAGCCAGGACTGTGGCAGGAGTAGCCAGGACTGTGGCAGGAGTAGCCAGGACTGTGACAGGAGTAGCCAAGACTGTGGCAGGAGTAGGCAGGACTGTGACAGGAGTAGCCAAGACTGTGACAGGAGTAGGCAGGACTGTGACAGGAGTAGGCAGGACTGTGGCAGGAGTAGGCAGGACTGTGGCAGGAGTAGCCAGGACTGTGGCAGGAGTAGCCAGGACTGTGACAGGAGTAGCCAGGACTGTGACAGGAGTAGCCAGGACTGTAACAGGAGTAGCCAGGACTGTGGCAGGAGTAGCCAGGACTGTGGCAGGAGTAGCCAGGACTGTGACAGGAGTAGCCAAGACTGTGGCAGGAGTAGGCAGGACTGTGGCAGGAGTAGCCAAGACTGTGGCAGGAGTAGCCAGGACTGTGGCAGGAGTAGCCAGGACTGTGGCAGGAGTAGCCAGGACTGTGGCAGGAGTAGCCAGGACTAGAGTGGCAGGTGCAGCGCATAGTGGAGTAGGCAGAGTTGGAGGCTCGGCTTCCATATCTGTCAGACATCATGTCAACAAATTCACTATAAATATCAACAAAAATAAATTTCATAATGGTTGGCTATAGATTTATGACGCTAGCTTACACAAGAAGCTGTATTTGAATTTGAATTAAAAAAGCAATAGCTAATAAGCTAATATTAATTATAGCTAGGAAAAAAAACAGTTATTTGATGAATAGAAAGCCAATACTACAACTACATCTTTCACAAACCTGAGAAGCTTTCCTGCCCCTTCGCTTCATTGACTGCTTCACCACCAGACAGCAGGTCTTTGGTTCTGCATCAGGACAACAGCCAAGTGAAATGGTCAATGATACAGTGACCTGAAGATCGGCAGTCGACATCCCTGAGAAACTGTAGATGCCTTCACCCTCTTTCTCATCAGAATCATCTTCAGAGAAGGCCATATCTTCCCTGGTGACTTGAAAAATCAAGTCATCCAAAGTTAGCATCTCGTCCATCGCGAATATCGCCAAGACTGAGAACGGTCATTTGAAATGTGTCTTTTACCAGGTTGTGGGGGCATTCCCTTTTACCAGGTTGTGGGGGCATTCCCTTTTACCAGGTTGTGGGGAAATCCCTTTTATCAGGTTGTGGGGCGTTCCCTTTTACCAGATTGTGGGACGTTCCCTTTTACCAGATTGGGGGGCATTCCCTTTTACCAGGTTGTTGGGAAATCCCCTTTACCAGGTTGTGGGGCATTCCCTTTTACCAGATTGTGGGGCATTCCCTTTTAACAGGTTGTGGGGAAATCCCCTTTTATCAGGTTGTGGGGCGTTCCCTTTTACCAGGTTGTGGGGTGTTCCCTTTTACTAGGTTGTGGGGCATTCCCTTTTACCAGGTTGTGGGGCATTCCCTTTTACCAGGTTGTGGGGCGTTCCCGGACTCAATATTCATTACTGACGTAGATCAATAAAACTGCTTTCTTATGATAAAAAATGGTGGTCATAGACCAATCATATGATTTCTTTACGCATTTTTGAAAAACACTCTGCCATATGGCGCATACAGCGGTTAATGGATTAGCAAATGTTTCATGGCTCGCAGGTAGATACCAACTCCATGTTCAACTGAATCTCCTAGCCTACTATACCCAGACCCTAACTCTAGCCATGCAATGCTTAATCTTTTCCGAGTAAAGTGTAGGGTCAAGCGAGGAAGTGCACGCAGGCATATCTAACGAACAATTACATTTAAGGTCACTACAATCAGGGTTGGACTATATCCTATACATGTGCAGCCATTTGTAGCAATGGTCCACAGTAAAGCAAATCCTGCAAGCCAGGGCCATGACAACACAATAGTCAAGCTGTATTTTTCCAGATCCTTACCGTGTTACTGCTCTGTTGTTGCTGGCCAGAATGTATGGGGTAAGAATTATCTGCATGGAATTCAGCAGGATGGTTCATAGGAGCAGGATAGCTAACACCACCCAGTTCAGGGGTTCCCTGTACTGGCATAGCAGGATATGCCATTCCAGTTTCTAGGACAGGAGAACGACCTCTGACTATTGAGGCACTACTTATTCCATCCTGAGGAGGCGGGTGGAGTTTCTCCTGATGTGCGACAGGTTCAGTCTGACTCAGCTGGGGGTCACCATCTGAGTCTGAATCGTTACGGACTCGAGCGTATCCAGAAGCTAAAATAAATGTATTGTGTAAAAAAAAAATGCCAGAGTTAACAAATGCATCTACTTCATACCCATTCTTAGTTCATGAAGTTACGTAGTAGAGAATACCACAACGCTACCCGAGGACGCAGTTTACAAAACTTTCTCAAAGAGAGGCCGTGTACTATCCTAAGGCGTGGCTTATTTTTGTTTAGGGCTACGAACTCGGTCGGCCTAGCACGCGCGACTGCATACTTCCTCTGACGTTGGCGACTCTCTCTTCGAGGGAGAAAAGAAACTATTCAGTGAATATATATATATATATATATATATATATATCTATATATATATAGAACAAGAAAAAATAACATACAATCAATGTAAAGGCCTAAAGGCAACAGGGTTCCAATGTTCAACGTGAGATGATGGTCTACACATGGGTAAAAAAACCCACCAAAAACAATCGCCAGTTCAAGTTCCATACCTAGCCATAACGGTAGAGTGGGAAGTTGAGATGGCCACGTTACCAGACTTAACAAACAAGTGAAGACAATCTGATTTTGATAGAGCAGTTACGCAGATCTTTCTGTGTAGGTCACTTTGCAATCGGGCACACTCAGACCTCGTACACACTCGCGGTGGCCAAATCCTTTACCAAATGTTCTGGATACTCAAGATTCTCATTTCCTGCACCTTATGTTGCAGAGTTACATCTGAAGAAAATCAACCCAATTTTGTTCACTCCAGCACGCAATGGTGTAAGAAGTGGGGGGGGGGGGGGGGGGGGGGGGGGCATGGCCTCTGCACTTTCAAACCTTATCATTATATGTCATGGTAGTTAGAAGTTTTCCCCTATCGCAACTTAGCGAGCCTACCACCGAATCCATGGCTGCAAACTGGGATGAAATCGACGCTGTGTTATCCTCTATCATCGGGCCAGTCCATCTCAGACTCTGATCTGGAGACGGGCGCAGCCCACAGAAGCTGTTAACACATCCTTGTCCCTATTGAGAGCCCACCTTGAACTGTCTGTCAAACCACAGGGCTCGAGGGCTAACAAAAATTTGCTCCACCGCTCTAGGAGGATGGAGAAAGTAACTGAGAGACTGTAGACCATAAAGAAAAAACACTTGTTAAGATGTCTAAATCCAAACCTAGTCAATTTTTCAATGACCTTAGAGCACACAACAAGTGCCTCCACACAACGATCATATGTCCATGCCAAAGACCTGTGATGCCAGGAGAGGGCATTTCGGGAAAATCTGTGGAGTTTTGCAAAAAAAAAAGGCCCGTAAAGACTTGGGTGGGGTCCAGCTTTGGCGCATCTGAAGCTTACACCCACTTTGCAACCATCACCATGGGTACTAACTCCCGATATAATACTCCTGAGAATCCAGGCCTCCCCCTATGGATTGACGAAGTAATGCCATCTGATCCAGGAAAAAATGACACCTTTCGATATCTCGGCAATAACCCCAGGTAGTATAAAGAGAGTACTCATGAAAAGGTCATCCAAATCTTCACCTGGAGATGATGGGATCACATAACATCATCTCAAAAAGATGCCATCCACTCATCATTTCCTAGCAACTCTCTTCTCAAAAATCCTCCTTGATAAACGTATAGCCCCAAAGTTGTGGTGTGAGGCAAAGATAAAACTGGTCTTCAAGGGAGGAGATGACTGTTCACCAGCGAACTTTCGTCCCATTGCTTTGACATCAGCTGTTGGCAAATTGTACCACAAGATTATTGCTCTATGACTTCAATGATTTGTCTTGGATAACAAAATTATCGACAAAAGTCTCCAAAAAGATTTTTAACCGGCATCAATGGCACAATGGAGCACATTTTTTTCATTATCAGCTATCGTATAAAGCGCCTTTCAACATTGCCTACCACTCGCTATGACCTTCCTGAACTTGGAAAATGCCTTTGGATCCATCTCCCATAAATTAATTATAAATATCCTATCACACTGCAGACTCCAGCAGATTACTACCTACATTGCAGACCTGTATGCAAAACTGATAGCATATGTGAAGACAAAGGAGTGGTCCACAGACAAGTTCAAGATTGGCAGAGGAGTTTTTCGGGGAGATAAATCCCACCTCTTATTTTCCTCATTGCCTTCAACCCAATTATCGAACTAGCCCAGTCTCTAAACACTTGTGAATTCTGACCAAGAATGCCAAACAGCCTACCTGAGATGTTCAAGACCAATTTATACATCTATGCTCTCTGGGATGAACCAAACTCTGAGGAACCTATAGGGTGGTACCTTGCCAAAGTCACCTATATAAAGGATGATGGATCCATCTGCCTCAAATACCGTAAAGGGAACCTCACAGAAGTAACCAAACCAATGGAGTTAAAGTGACGTCCAGCACATGGCACCAACAAATGGTTTCTACCTAAATGACATCACAGACTCCTCCCCAATGAGTCTTTCCTACCAACACAAAGTTAAAGGATTCACTAATGATCTTACCATCATTTCAGCTTGCCCCAGTCATCACTCAGAAGCTCTGAAGACGATCTCCAGTTCCTGCAACGACCTAGATCTAACCCTAAAACCTTTGAAGTGCATCTCTTTCGTCTATGATGGAAAGAAGATGGATAAGTTAGCCACTTTTATGGTCAGCTCAGGGTTCAGGGTTCACTAGAAGCATCACTTCAGGACCAACTAAATTCCTAGGACAACTCCAGACTTCGTCATATAGATTTAAATCCTGCCAAGCAGGCCAGAAGTTCATTGGAATTTCCAACAGAAACTGGAAAATCTGGACCAAGTGCATGTCCGTGGCGAATATATGCTGTAGATATACAAGAGGTATCTTGTGCCCTCCTTCCACCTTGTCATGGCAGTAGATCCTATTCCTGAGTCGGCCATTAAGAAAATGCAGGCAGCTGCTCTCAAGAAGATCAAGAATTGGCTGAACTTATCAAGATGCTTCACTACTTCTGCCCTCCACCACCCGAATGTGATCGACATCCCCTCCTTATCAGATCTCAGAACTGAAACAAAATTAACTCCTGTTATCCATATCCACCTCACAAGATCCTCTCATCGAGGAAATCTTGTGGATTTTTACCGATGAAGGTATTGTAAGAACCAGAGGATCCACCCATCTTCAGTAGGTCGTTACTCAAGCCAAATCTTCAATTTAAACCAATTCCAGTAAATCGTTGAGCAGCCATTGCAGAAGAGAATTCAAAGAAAGGATGATCAAAATATATGACAAGAGACTGAGGGAACTAACTGTCTAAAAGAAGATCCTGGAAGTTGCAGAACTGGAAGATTCCTACCAGGTGTGGAAGAGAATCCTGCAGGGCCTCCCAGCTGGACAATTGCCATTTCACCTTAGAACCGGCACTGACACCCTCCCTACTCCACCTCCGTGACCACAAACATATTTTCTTTGGCTCTGCAGTGCACAAAAGTCCTCTCAAGAGTAGCTAAAAAGGCACGGCCTACTTTCCTTCCAGAATGGCGGTTAGCAACAGTTGCCCATATTCCCTTCCCTCCCCCACACCATAATTAATTCCACACAAGACCATCCCGCATATATATTCTATCATGCAAGTACCTATTTAATTATTTTATATCTATTTCTCGAGGAAATAGGGCTGGATTTCATTCCACCCATTTCAAAGCTTGCAAGTGTCTACAGACATAAATTCCAGGAATTCCTTCCACCTTGTACCTCACCAAGCTTCTTCCTTTATTCAAATCATGACACTCAAATTCCCACTTCTATCACTCATATTCCCTCCTCCTCAACTGTAGTTCAACTTAGTTCTCCATCCTTCACATACTTCATTATCTAACCCACAGAGTGTGGTATTTCTTCTACTGGTCATAGTAACAACCCTGTGCTCTTTTCCTCTGATCTCAGAAATTTCAGAGTCTAGTGATGTCACAACCCCAAGTGGTTGATATGGATTCCAGAGATTGGTGGTAATAGTCATCACATGCTTGTTCTTGCATGAATGATGTATCCAAGCTTTTACCCTGCTCATATAATAGGAAAGCCTTATTATCATGTAAGTCATAAGAGGTCATGTAGCCTTTTAATTATAAGAAAACAAATTTCTGAATAGATGTCAGTTAAGTTATGCTAGATTGTAAACAAAACTTTCAAGATTGTTTTTAGCTCGGCTTTCATGCCTTCTTCATTCACCATGCTTTGGGGAGGGATGATTAAAGAGAGTGCATCTGCTGCTGAGACTGTTGCAGAATAGTTTAAAGCCTTGTTACACAAAAAACGGTGGGATACCAGGTATTTGCAAGCTAATGAGCACCTGTTATTTATGTCTGTATATATATATATATATATATATATATATATAAAAATAAATTTATATATATATATGACAGGGAGAGGAATATCATATTAATACAGAAGTGATAGTTTGGAATGTGGGAGTAGTTTTCGGTAATGGCTACTAGTGGCGATCACAAAATCGATGACTAGTACAGATTGGAAAAATAATTTTTACTTAAAAGGTATGTACAACATTTCATGTGTCATGTTTTCATTCTCTTGGAAGGAGGAGTACCAAATTCAGAAGAAGATACCCCAGCAAGAAACAGGGAAAACTGGCTGCATAGTTCTGTGAGTTGTCGCCTCAGACTGTGTAAGGCTGAGAGGTTCTTGCAAGCATGGGTTTGGTTCTCAATAATCCTCAGCATGTTCTGGACCTCGGTCTGTGCTTGCGTCACACTGTCATCCTAGAAAAGGAAAATTAAACCAAAATAAACATTTATTCATATATGGGAAAACAATTCTTTTCAAAAATGGATATACTGCAGTTGAAACAAAACATGGTTGATTTAGGGCATACACTGAGTCTCCTTCTCTTTGAATGCTGAGGGGAAATCGAGGCAATACTAACCTCCCTCCTGTTAAAAAACAACAACAAACTTGTAAACTTGTAAACTTCACTAAGTTAGTTAATGTTGATAGTGTGAAGAAAGCTCCTTGAAATCCAAGAAGGATGTTTGCTTGCTTCTCTGTTTTTCCCCCTCATTTTTTCTTCTATATTTGCATACTTGCATACAATAGGTCCCCTCATCATAACTGAATGCCACAAGATTCCTAATGTTCCAATGCACGTCCACACTACTCCGCTTCTTGATCCAGTGAGGCCATAAACCTGATGAAAGGTGATAATTAACGTCATAAGACAACACGGGCATGTTGGTGTGCTAATTATGTTGCAGATTCTTACCACTGGATCATTTGGTTGAGCTAATTATAGGCACAACGAATGGCCTGCGTGCAGTAGTTTGGGTTGCGGAGTTCATGCTCTTGAGCAATTGTTAAGTCCAGCCGATCCTCTAGCAAAATATCTGCTGTTTGGTTGGTAGTGTTCTCCTGTGCAATGTTACTAAGTTACTAAAGGAGGGCTGTAGCTGACCTTACACATTGGTACAGTCAACAAGATATGGTATATTAAATTATTTTATAGTGGACAACGTGGTGTGCATGGGAACAGATAACAACGACACATGGCACACGTTGATATGTGTAGTTTATAGCAACAACAAACAAGTTAGTAAAAGTGTTTAAAAGCCTAGGACATCCTCAGCTGCTTACTTCACACTTGATGTATATAGTCCTCCACTGTTCACCCCTAACACACACATACCAAGAACAACAACTTGAAACAGGAACAAAAATGGCAAACAAGACCTGTCAAAAAGAAAGGAAGCAAAACTTACTCCCATGCAGATCACAAGCTGCTAGATTCCTTCTTTAGCATTAAAAATCATATGCACAAATCAACAGAGTGCCTGTGCAACTACAAATCCATGATATTGGTGAATCTTAACTGATAAAGGGTCTAATTGGCTGTGGTCGATTTCGGTACAGTCTTGTTTCCGTTAACTTGTCAATCCTTTGCTTTCAAATATATATATATTTTCTTGTTTAGTAAGTAAAGCTAGAAGGGGCCAGAGGGTTTCGTGCTTGATGCCTTTTCTGGGATAAGAAGAAGCAAATTATATGGGACAGGATTTGTAAAGCAAGTCACCAGACCCCCTTATTGAGTGGTGGTGATGCAATGCATCTATTGCTACATACAGTGAGGCTGGGATCCAGACTAGATACCGCCCGTCCGTCACCACCCACATGTGCAGTATCCAGCTAACATGTACCGACCATAGCAGGGAACAAGCTTAGTAGTGATTGTGGACCTGCACCCTCAACATTACATACACTGGGCAGTTGGCCTTCTGTCTAAACCTCCTCAACATTACATACACTGGGCAGTTGGCCTTCTGTCTAAACCTCCTCAACATTACATACACTGGCAGTTGGCCTTCTGTCTAAACCTACTGTATCAAAGTATGGACAATTGACCCATCTAACACAGCGCGGGCAACCACCTACCACAAAGCATGAGCAAAGTGCTGTACAAAGCACGGGCAATTGTCTAGCACAAAGCACGGGCAACCGTCTAGCACAAAATGCGGGCAACTGTCTAGAACAAAGTGCAGGCAACTGTCTAGCACAAAGCGCAGGCAACTATCTAGAACAAAGCGCGGGCAACTGTCTAGCACAAAGCGCGGGCAATTGTCTAGCACAAAATGCGGGAAAAATGCTATAATGAGCACTTCACGTGGAGTTGGAAGTGAGTCACAGTCCAGCAGCAGGTCCGTACGCAGGACTTTGAAAGGGGGGGGGGTTGACAAAATTAATACTTAATAGTCATGAACACACCATTTTACTTTAATTATGGTCAGAAATCACATTTATAACAAACTAAAAATAATAAACAAACTTGCTTTTCCATCTTATGAGGATAGTTTGGGGAAAAGCTTTACATATGTGATCAAAGCTATTGTCACAGTCATAGCTCATGTGAATTAGGACTAAAGCACTCTGCCGCTCTTCTGACTGTGCATCACATATAACTGTTAAGTCATCTGATGCTGATCTGTCACAGGAGCATGAGCTAATGGAAGTGTTCCCAAAAGCTTAACAATATAAGCATGTTGGGAAGTGAAGTAGGGCAACATTGCTTCAGTGGGTCATTAAATGTTTCTGGATGTTCTTGCTGCTTAATTGCTAGCCATTTGGTCTTCCAACGACAAAGTTTTTCATCAAGGATGTTGGGGTTTGGGAGGTCATCAGAATAATTCTTTGGCCTCATTCAAGTCAGACTCTAATATTCACAGGTAGTAGTCCCTGAAGTGAGGCTGCCTCTTTACTGTTGAGTGGCGAATCTTGAAGAGATGTCGCTAATAAGATAGTCTAAGAATGGAATAGCAGCACTTCTTTCCATGTGATCTGCAACTAAAGAGCTTTCAAGAGCTTGAATGATGCTGCTAACACCTAACTCTATGAGGCATCTATACAGATATGCCTGATTTCTCAGCAACACTACATCAATGCAGATAATTACACTGGGAATTAGCTGCAATATCTTCTCTCACCGTTATTTAGCTCTTCTCAGCACTGCATGACAGTGGATACACCAGACACTAGGTCCTTATTCTCACCATGAAGTTTACAACAGCTTGTTTAAGGTCTAATAAAGACAGAACCAATGTTACCATTGAATAGACAAATTCAAAAGGTTCCACCAGTTTCTTCACACAAGCAAGTGCGTTTTGTTTGTCCCCTGCTGACCATCCATCATTGTATCAAGGAAAATTAAAGTAACACTTCCAACATCTTCACCAAGAATGGATGAGCCAAGGAAAAGTGCTCCCAATCGTCTATATTCTCAACCCAACGAGTAGTACAGATATTAAGTAGAGTTGGTCTACTTGGTGCATATGTACTCTGTCCAGAAATGGCATTAAGGAGAGCTTCTCATTTAGGCGAGTGTTTAAAACAAATGATTATGCTTTTAATACTATCAATTTCTGGAACAGAGAATGACTTTACAATCACAAGATTAAGTGAAGGGACAGCATGGTGCATGTGTAATGCTTTGGGTTGCTTGTCTGGAATTCTTTCCTGAGCACCTGATTTATGGCCACCCATTGTAGACGCACACACCATCATAACCTTGGCAAGACTCACCCAGAGATAACCAAGATTTTCCAAACATTTAACTAGAGCATCAGCAATGTCAACCGATCTAACTCTGTTTAAGTTTAAGAGAATGTTATGAGTTCTTCACGAATGTTGTTTTCATTGTCCACAAATCAAAGGCAAACAGGTAATTGCTCAAAGTTGGGGCAGCTCCTTCATCAGCAAGAACTGGATCAAATCTACTTTGTTTAACGTCTGCTACTAGAGCAAGATTATGTCAGCAAAACAAGTAATTAAGTAAAGCCAAGAAATTTAGAGATCTTCATTATCAGCACGAAATAGAAGTCCCTACTTTCCCAAGATAAGAATGGAATGAACTATTTGATGTGCTTATTCTCAGCCATTTGCATTTATATATCACTGGCCATAATAGCTATACGTGAGGCTGGGTTGCCAATAGCTTTTCAAGATATCAGTATAGTGCACACAATCCTGATGATATGATGATAGGAGTAGTTACTTAAAGCATTGGCTATATTGGACCAATTGGAGAAAGACCCACTTACAAGTAATACTTTATCTTTTCTCTTGTCACTAGAAAGGAAGAGTGAACATGGTCCATAGAAGACACTATCTAACTTGGAGCTATAGAGAAGAAAGGAAGAGTGAACATGGCCCATGGAAGACACCATCTAACTTGGAGCTATAGAGAAGAAAGGAAGAGTGAACATGGTCCCTGGAAGATACCATCTAACTTGGAGCTATAGAGAAGAAAGGAAGAGTGAACATGGTCCATGGAAGACACCATCTAACTTGGAGCTATAGAGAAGAAAGGAAGAGTGAACATGGTCCATGGAAGACACCATCTAACTTGGAGCTATAGAGAAGAAAGGAAGAGTGAATGGTCCACAGAAGACATCATCTAACTTGGAGCTATAGAGAAGAAAGGAAGAGTGAACATGGTCCACAGAAGACACCATCTAACTTGGAGCTCCATGGAAGACACCATCTAACCTGGAATTATAGAGAAGAAAGGAGTACTTTGTAAGTCAAATGTTCTTCAGATTGCGACCATGGGAATACGTGGTGAGTAAAATGTTAGGTGGTGCTATATGATGATGACACAGAAAGAGAATGCTTTGCCTCATTGGAAAGGTTACTCACTGACTGGTATATGGTGGCTGTTAGGTGATGCTATGTGATGACACAGTAAGGGAATGCTTCACCTCATTGGAAAGGTTACTCACTGACTGGCATATGGTGGCTGTTATGTGGTGCTATATGATGACACAGTAAGGGAATGCTTTGCCTCATTGGAAAGGTTACTCACTGACTGGCATATGGTGGCTGTTAGGTGATGCTATGTGATGACACAGTAAGGGAATGCTTCACCTCATTGGAAAGGTTACTCACTGACTGGCATATGGTGGCTGTTATGTGGTGCTATATGATGACACAGTAAGGGAATGCTTTGCCTCATTGGAGAGGTTACTCACTGACTGGTATATGGTGGCTGTTAGGTGGTGCTATGTGATGACACAGTAAGGGAATGCTTCACCTCATTGGAAAGGTTACTCACTGACTGGTATATGGTGGCAACGGATTTTGTTGGTTCTAACAAATCTCCAATGCCTTCGAAAGGTAGCGTGGTTCGGAAAGCAAAGCAACAGATGATTGTTGGTTGATGACTGGAGCAGCTGGAATGACAGGCTGGTCAAGTTCCTCATCACCACCACTAACAGAGCATCAGATGATTGTTGGTTGATGACTGGAGCTGTTGGAATGACAGGCTGGCCAAGTTCCTCATCACCACTACTAACAGAGCATCAGATGATTGTTGGTTGATGACTGGAGCAGCTGGAATGACAGGATGGTCAAGTTCCTCATCACCACCACTAACAGAGCATCAGATGATTGTTGGTTGATGACTGGAGCTGGAGCTGGAATGACAGACTGGTCAAGTTCCTCATCACCACTACTAACAGAGCATCAGATGATTGTTGGTTGATGACTGGAGCAGCTGGAATGACAGGATGGTCAAGTTCCTCATCACCACCACTAACAGAGCATCAGATGATTGTTGGTTGATGACTGGAGCAGCTGGAATGACAGACTGGTCAAGTTCCTCATCACCACTACTAACAGAGCATCAGATGATTGTTGGTTGATGACTGGAGCAGCTGGAATGACAGGCTGGTCAAGTTCCTCATCACCACCACTAACAGAGCATCAGATGATTGTTGGTTGATGACTGGAGCTGTTGGAATGACAGGCTGGCCAAGTTCCTCATCACCACTACTAACAGAGCATCAGATGATTGTTGGTTGATGACTGGAGCAGCTGGAATGACAGGATGGTCAAGTTCCTCATCACCACCACTAACAGAGCATCAGATGATTGTTGGTTGATGACTGGAGCAGCTGGAATGACAGACTGGCCAAGTTCCTCATCACCACTACTAACAGAGCATCAGGTGATTGTTGGTTGATGACTGGAGCTGTTGGAATGACAGGCTGGTCGAGTTCCTCATCACCACCACTACCAGAGTGCAATTGTGTAACTGGGACAAAATCTGAGGCTCTGAACTGGATGAACTGGATGGCCTAAAAATAATGATGAAAAATAGCCGATATTTTGTACCCCAGTAAACTTAGATTTAAGCTAGAGCCCGGCATACCACTGTCTCCGGAGCAGCTTTTTTATTGAAGATAGATCATATTACTTGATTGACGTTGTCTCTATATGGCCACTACCCTCTTGTTGTGCTCTCTCACAGCAAGCTACACAGAAGCTAACAAGGATGAGATATGAGAGCTTAGTCAGCATGTGACAGGTGCGAATAATTTTCAAAATATATCAGCTGTAGTTGGCCCTGTTTGTAGTCAGAGGTTTGCTTAATTACCATTCTTTTTTGTTAAATGATTAGAAAAAATGACGTAATTGAAAAGGGGGTTGCAAGGGAGTGTATTTGCAACTCCTCCTCCTCCCCCCGCCCCCCCTTCCCCCATAAACGGGGCTGAGCAGGATGTCTGTGGCCAAGCGACTGCATCGCAGAGAAGAGAGTACCACTAGACGTAATGGAGCATTATGTGTAGTGGTTATAATTACTTTGATCATCTAGAATTTAATAGTGGCAGAAATGATAATACCTCAACTTCACATGCCACGATTTTGTGGCATGTGAAACAAAATCTGCAGTAGATCATCCTTCTAGCTTTTTATGGTGGCATTCACTTCTACGAAGAACAAACAGTGCATTCCACCGCCATCCAGTAAGTCCTGATGGTTGACGATGACTGACTTTTTTTCCTCCCAGTTTGAGCTTGTCCAAAGACCGCATGTCCTAGGAGAGCACACTGCAGAAGCCTATAATTTTCAAATGGCGTGCCAGTCCCTTGATGTCCTCGTTCATCAGTGGATGTTTCAATGGTTTCCATGCAGGACCAGTCGCTTTACATTCCTCACCAGAGCTACTTTCCTGGCATGAACAGGCCTTCTCCTTGACCGCCCTGAGGATCTATGTGAGGATTGGTGCAGCAATACCAGCTAGAACTCAAGTGCACCAAGGAAACTATCTTTCTTTCACTTCATTGCCAAGAGCTGGGTCTTGGAAAGGGTGAGGCCAGTGCCTTCACTTCCCAATGGCTTGCATTTTTGCCATATGGTTCTTTGGGAACTGGGTCAGCAGGACATATCAGGGTCATCGAGATTCTCATGGGAGTTGTGCAGGATGACTGCGGTCCAATCTCACAACTCTGGCAAGGAACCCTCTATGTCCTTTGGAGAGGATGAGGCTGTATTCCATGTATCCACCACTCTGCTCTGCAATACCACTTCCAGCTGAGAATGCAGGACAGGGAGGACTTGGGAAGGAGGTTGGTAATAGTTAAGATCAGCTTATCTGCGAGATTGCCAAACAATCACCCAATGCTCCCTACTCTGCTGCTGCTGGGAAGAAAGATCCTTGACTGTAAAATCTCCTGTGCAATTACTCGCTCGAGTTCCTGTTTCAAAATTTGAGAAACTGCACATTGTATGTGATTGGTCAGTAAGTTTCACTCTCTATAATCAATCATGAATGCAGTGAAAATTGGGGTGCATCTGCTCCATCACCAAGTGAATGTTGTCTGTTCCCCCCCCCCCTGCATTTTCCCAGCTGGGTAATGGTATCCATGCGACCGGTGTGGATTCGAGGCAGAGGTACCATTCTTATAACACCAAACTGTGCCAGTTCAAGTTGTAGGCTGCATCTGTGCCAGTGGGGATGTGAAATATTGGTCCAAAGATCACCTCTATCAGCCGGTGGGATCTGAAACACTGATCCAAGGACAATCTCTATCAGCTGGTGGGCATCCTTGTGTTTCGAGGGGTCAAAGTGGTAAATGGAAAAGAGTCAGAGACTACACCAACTCAGAGAACTACATCAAGTCAGAGACTACACCAACTCAGAGAACTACACCAAGTCGGAGGACTACACCAAGTCAGAGACTACACCAAGTCAGAGGACTACACCAAGTAAGAGACGACACCAACTCAGAGAACTACACCAAGTCAGAGAACTACACCAATTCAGAGGACTACACCAAGTAAGAGACGACACCAACTCAGAGAACTACACCAAGTCAGAGACTATACCAACTCAGAGAACTACACCAAGTCAGAGGACTATACCAAGTCAGAGACTACACCAACTCAGAAGACTACACCAAGTCAGAGGACTACACCAAGTCAGAGACTACACCAAGTCAGAGACTACACCAAGTCAGAGACTACACCAAGTCAGAGACTACACAGAGTCAGAGAGCTACACCAAGTCAGAGACTATACCAAGTCAGAGACTACACCAACTCAGAGAACTACACCAAGTCAGAGGACTACACCAAGTCAGAGACTACACCAACTCAGAGAACTACACCAAGTCAGAGGACTTCACGAAGTCAGAGACTACACCAAGTCAGAGACTACACCAACTCAGAGAACTACACCAAGTCAGAGGACTACACCAAGTCAACTCAGAGAACTACACCAAGTCAGAGGACTACACCAAGTCAGAGAACTACACCAAGTCAGAGGACTACACCAAGTCAGAGGACTACACCAAGTCAGAGGACTACACCAAGTCAGAGACTACACCAAGTCAGAGACTACACCAAGGACTACACCAAGTCAGAGGACTACACCAAGTCAGAGGACTACACCAAGTCAGAGAACTACACCAAGTCAGAGAACTACACCAAGTCAGAGAACTACACCAAGTCAGAGAACTACACCAAGTCAGAGGACTACACCAAGTCTGAGGACTACACCAAGTCAGAGGACTACACCAAGTCAGAGAACTACACCAAGTCAGAGACTACACCAAGTCAGAGACTACACCAAGTCAGAGACTACACCAACTCAGAGAACTACACCAAGTCAGAGGACTACACCAAGTCAACTCAGAGAACTACACCAAGTCAGAGGACTACACCAAGTCAGAGAACTACACCAAGTCAGAGGACTACACCAAGTCAGAGGACTACACCAAGTCAGAGGACTACACCAAGTCAGAGACTACACCAAGTCAGAGACTACACCAAGTCAGAGACTACACCAAGTCAGAGGACTACACCAAGTCAGAGACTACACCAAGTCAGAGGACTACACCAAGTCAGAGGACTACACCAAGTCAGAGGACTACACCAAGTCAGAGGACTACACCAAGTCAGAGAACTACACCAAGTCAGAGAACTACACCAAGTCAGAGGACTACACCAAGTCAGAGGACTACACCAAGTCAGAGAACTACACCAAGTCAGAGGACTACACCAAGTCAGAGGACTACACCAAGTCTGAGGACTACACCAAGTCAGAGGACTACACCAAGTCAGAGGACTACACCAAGTCAGAGAACTACACCAAGTCAGAGGACTACACCAAGTCAGAGGACTACACCAAGTCAGAGGGCTACACCAAGTCAGAGGACTAAACCAAGTCAGAGGACTACACCAAGTCAGAGGACTACACCAAGTCAGAGGGCTACACCAAGTCAGAGGACTAAACCAAGTCAGAGGACTATACCAAGTCAGAGGACTACACCAAGTCAGAGGACTACACCAAGTCAGAGAACTACACCAAGTCAGAGGACTACACCAAGTCTGAGGACTACACCAAGTCTGAGGACTACACCAAGTCAGAGGACTACACCAAGCAGAGGGCTACACCAAGTCAGAGGACTACACCAAGTCAGAGGACTACACCAAGTCAGAGAACTACACCAAGTCAGAGGACTACACCAAGTCAGAGAACTACACCAAGTCAGAGGACTACACCAAGTCAGAGGACTACACCAAGTCAGAGGACTACACCAAGTCAGAGGACTACACCAAGTCAGAGGACTACACCAAGTCAGAGGACTACACCAAGTCAGAGGACTACACCAAGTCAGAGGGCTACACCAAGTCAGAGGACTACACCAAGTCAGAGGGCTACACCAAGTCAGAGTTCCTGGGACTCCAGCAATTAAAAAAAGAAAGAAGTTTATTATTGCTGTACACTACACATATAGAGCACATTGTCCATACACAAATTACTACATAGCATCTATGGTGTGTACCCATGTAGAATCAACTATAGCCTACTTCAAGGACATAGTACCGTAGCACTGGAGAAGTCCACCAACCAAACAGCAGATACTTTGCCTAGGTAACAGTTGCCCAGGAGTAGGAACTCTACACCCAACAGCAAAACTCAACATGGGTCCTTCCCTCTTCCTATAGTACACATGTGTTGCATCATTGACAAACATATTCACCGCATGATTCCAATTGAAGAATTTAATCAGCAATCATGAAAGAGATTTTGTAGCCAATCTTTGTAACATTAGGAGTCTCTTGGCAGGCCCGTACCCAGGGGTATTTCCTGTTGCCCGGAACCCCCCCGCCCCCGCCCTCCTTTCATACAAGGAGCTACCTGGTGCTCACAGCAATGCCCAGCAAACTAATTAGCATGTACAGCATAATTATATTTTTACCACTTGATCATGTGCTAATGAATGATGTAGATAATAATTTGCACTACAAGAAGCACATGCTCAATTTGCCTGCCATCTTGAATCATGAAGAAGAGAGAGCAACCATCCTTGCTGAACTTTGGTTTAAAGAAAAGAAGGTGGACAGCAGTGACTGGTACGGGTATATTATGTTTGATAATAGCAGAGACAATTATAAGTGCTGTGACTGGATTGTTAGTTACCTGCCTTTGTAACAACAGACTTGTCTCAGGAGGACCAGTCTTCTTTGCCAACTCATTCTAGATGTCAAGAAAGCCAAGGAAATTTAGTCCTCAAAATACACTAATTGTCATTACATTAATTTCAAGCAGATGAAAGCAGCTGTCAATCTCCCAGACTGTCAGCTTCTTCAGGAAGTGTCCAGTCTAAGCAAGCGTCAATTGCAGCCTCACTCTCTCCATCTGAGAACTGTACAGATCTAGGTTTATATACATCATTTGATGTTCACAAACTCGGTGATCAGCAATGAATCTGACTACTTAAAAAAG
>CBDHDV010000050.1:0-43995 GCA_965261175.1 Rubritalea sp.
AAACTTAGCAACCTTCCTTACTTACACTTGTTGGTTTTGCCAAGCAAACTTAAATAAGAAAATCTCGCTTGCACTATATATTCTTGGAAGCTGCCCAGCAGAGAGAGTGTGCAGTTGTGGGAGCCCAGATAAGAGAGGTTTTACTGTAGTTGCATGGAGAACTGTGAATAGGAAGTTATAGTTAAAAGCTTCTAAATAGTATTCTTACACCCTCTACTTCTCATAGCTCTTCCTCTCTCTCTCTCTCTCTATTGTATCTCTTTTTCTCTCTCTCTCTTTTGTCTTTCTCAATTGTATCCCTTTCTCTCTCTCTCTTGTGTCTATTTCTCTATTGTATCTCTCTCTTGTGTCTATTTCTCTATTGTATATCTCTCTCTTGTGTCTATTTCTCTATTGTATCTCTCTCTTGTGTCTATTTCTCTATTGGATCTCTCTCATTTGTGTCGATTTCTCTATTGTATATCTCTCTCTCTTGTGTCTATTTCTCTACTGTATATATCTCTCTTGTGTCTATTTCTCTATTGTATCTCTCTCTTGTGTCTATTTCTCTATTGTATCTCTCTCTTGTGTCTATTTCTCTATTGTATCTCTCTCATTTGTATCGATTTCTCTATTGTTATATCTCTCTCTTGTTTCTATTTCTCTATTGTATCTCTCATTTGTGTCTATTTCTCTATTGTATATCTCTCTCTCTTGTGTCTTTCTCTATTGTATCTCTCTCTCGTGTCTATTTCTCTATTGTATCTCTCTCTTGTGTCTATTTCTCTATTGTATCTCTCTCTTGTGTCTATTTCTCTATTGTATCTCTCTCATTTGTGTCTATTTCTCTATTGTATCTCTCTCTCTTGTGTCTATTTCTCTATTGTATATCTCTCTCTTGTGTCTATTTCTCTATTGTATCTCTCTTTCTTGTGTCTATTTCTCTATTGTATCTCTCTCTTATGTATATTTCTCTATTGTATATCTCTCTCTCTCTCGTGTCTATTTCTCTATTGTATCTCTCTCTCTTGTGTCTATTTCTTTATTGTATCTCTCTCTCCCTCTTGTGTGTATTTCTCTATTGTACCTCTCTCTCTCTTGTGTCTATTTCTCTATTGTATCTCTCTCTTGTGTCTATTTCTCTATTGTACCTCTCTCGTGTCTATATCTCTATTGTACCTCTCTCTTGTGTCTATTTCTCTATTGTATCGCTCTCTCTTGTGTGTGTTTCTCTACTGTATCTATCTCTCTTGTGTCTTTCTCTATTGTATCTCTCTCTCTCTCTCTCTCTCTTGTGTCTATTTCTCTACTGTATCTATCTCTCTTGTGTCTATTTCTCTATTGTCTCTCTCTCTCTCTCTCTTGTGTCTATTTCTCTATTGTACCTCTCTCTCTTGTGTCTATTTCTCTATTGTATTTCTCTCTCTCTCTCGTGTCTATTTCTCTATTGTATCTCTCTCTCTCGTGTCTATTTCTCTATTGTATCTCTCTCTCGTGTCTATTTCTCTATTGTATCTCTCTCTCGTGTGTATTTCTCTATTTTATCTCTCTCTCTCTCTTGTGTCTATTTCTCTATTGTATCTCTCTCTCTCTCTCGTGTCTATTTCTCTATTGTATCTACCTTGTGTCTATTTCTCTATTGTATCTCTCTCTCTCTCGTGTCTATTTCTCTAATGTATCTCTCCCTCATCTTTCTCTCTCTCCCTCTATGTTTCTCTCTGTATTTGTTTTCCCCTTTGCCCTGCAGTGCTAAGTAAGTCATCTTCCAGCCTTCTTGGCCAGCAGCTGCTGCTACGTCTCTACTTGTTGTTGCTGCACACAGAGAGAGAGAGAGAGAGAGTGAGAGAGAGAGAGAACATGCCTTGCCATCCAGAGGGACTTATCCTACACTATTGCTGATTTGTGTTTGTGTGTGTGTGTGTTTGTTGTTTTAAGCTAGTAGGTTTGTGTGTACACATGTGCGTGAATGAGGACAACTAATATTCTAATATTGTTCCTGGAACGATTATAAGTTACAATTTACAGAAGCTTTACAGGAGGCTCAAGTTCTGCTCTTCCTACTCTCTTGGCACTGGCATGCATGAGGTGTGGCAGATTCTAGTTCACCTGTGTAACTCCAATCATATTAACATGGTTTGTGATATGGTTGTATCTATCCCTCCTGTAGACCAGGCCTGTAGCTGAAGATTGTTGTATCTATGCCTCCTGTAGACCAGGCCTGTAGCTGAATATGGTTGTATATATGCCTCCTGTGGCTGAATATGGTTGTATCTATGCCTCCTGTAGACCAGTCCTGTAGCTGAATATGGTTGTATCTACGCCTCCTGTAGCTGAGTATGGTTGTATCTACGCCTCCTGTAGACCAGTCCTGTAGCTGAAGATGGTTGTATCTATGCCTCCTGTAGACCAGGCCTGTAGCTGAATATGGTTGTATATATGCCTCCTGTAGACCAGTCCTGTAGCTGAATATGGTTGTATCTATGCCTCCTGTAGCTGAATATGGTTGTATCACGCCTCCTGTAGACCAGTCCTGTATCTAAATATGGTTGTATCTACGCCTCCTGTAGACCGGTCCTGTAGCTGAAGATGGTTGTATCTATGCCTCCTGTAGCTGAATATGGTTGTATCTACACCTCCTGTAGACCAGTCCTGTAGCTGAATATGGTTGTATCTCTGTCTCCTGTAGACCAGTCCTGTAGCTGAATATGGTTCTATCTACGCCTCCTGTAGACCAGTCCTGTAGCTGAATATGATTGTATCTATGCCTCCTGTAGACCTGGCCTGTAGCTGAATATGATTGTATCTATGCCTCCTGTAGACCAGTCCTGTAGCTGAATATGGTTGTATCTATGCCTCCTGTAGACCAGTCCTGTAGCTGAAGATGGTTGTATCTATGCCTCCTGTAGACCAGTCCTGTAGCTGAAGATGGTTGTATCTATACCTCCTGTAGACCAGTCCTGTAGCTGAATATGGTTGTATCTACGCCTCCTGTAGACCAGTCCTGTAGCTGAAGATGGTTGTATCTACGCCTCCTGTAGACCGGTCCTGTAGCTGAAGATGGTTGTATCTCTGTCTCCTGTAGACCAGTCCTGTAGCTGAATATGGTTGTATCTATGCCTCCTGTAGACCAGTCCTGTAGCTGAATATGGTTGTATCTATGCCTCCTGTAGACCAGTCCTGTAGCTGAATATGGTTCTATCTATGCCTCCTGTAGACTAGTCCTGTAGCTGAATATGGTTGTATCTATGCCTCCTGTAGACCAGTCCTGTAGCTGAATATGGTTGTATCTACGCCTCCTGTAGACCAGTCCTGTAGCTGAAGATGGTTGTATCTACGCCTCCTGTAGACCGGTCCTGTAGCTGAAGATGGTTGTATCTCTGTCTCCTGTAGACCAGTCCTGTAGCTGAATATGGTTCTATCTATGCCTCCTGTAGACCAGTCCTGTAGCTGAATATGGTTGTATCTATGCCTCCTGTAGACCAGTCCTGTAGCTGAATATGGTTGTATCTATGCCTCCTGTAGACCAGTCCTGTAGCTGAATATGGTTGTATCTACGCCTCCTGTAGACCAGTCCTGTAGCTGAAGATGGTTGTATCTACGCCTCCTGTAGACCGGTCCTGTAGCTGAAGATGGTTGTATCTCTGTCTCCTGTAGACCAGTCCTGTAGCTGAATATGGTTCTATCTATGCCTCCTGTAGACCAGTCCTGTAGCTGAATATGGTTGTATCTATGCCTCCTGTATACCAGTCCTGTAGCTGAATATGGTTGTATCTACGCCTCCTGTAGCTGAAGATGGTTGTATCTATGCCTCCTGTAGACCAGTCCTGTAGCTGAAGATGGTTGTATCTATGCCTCCTGTAGACCAGTCCTGTAGCTGAAGATGGTTGTATCTACGCCTCCTGTAGACCGGTCCTGTAGCTGAAGATGGTTGTATCTCTGTCTCCTGTAGACCAGTCCTGTAGCTGAATATGGTTCTATCTATGCCTCCTGTAGACCAGTCCTGTAGCTGAATATGATTGTATCTATGCCTCCTGTAGACCTGGCCTGTAGCTGAATATGATTGTATCTATGCCTCCTGTAGACCAGTCCTGTAGCTGAAGATGGTTGTATCTATGCCTCCTGTAGACCAGTCCTGTAGCTGAAGATGGTTGTATCTATACCTCCTGTAGACCAGTCCTGTAGCTGAATATGGTTGTATCTACGCCTCCTGTAGACCAGTCCTGTAGCTGAAGATGGTTGTATCTACGCCTCCTGTAGACCGGTCCTGTAGCTGAAGATGGTTGTATCTCTGTCTCCTGTAGACCAGTCCTGTAGCTGAATATGGTTCTATCTATGCCTCCTGTAGACCAGTCCTGTAGCTGAATATGGTTGTATCTATGCCTCCTGTAGACCAGTCCTGTAGCTGAATATGGTTCTATCTATGCCTCCTGTAGACTAGTCCTGTAGCTGAATATGGTTGTATCTATGCCTCCTGTAGACCAGTCCTGTAGCTGAATATGGTTGTATCTACGCCTCCTGTAGACCAGTCCTGTAGCTGAAGATGGTTGTATCTACGCCTCCTGTAGACCGGTCCTGTAGCTGAATATGGTTGTATCTATGCCTCCTGTAGACCAGTCCTGTAGCTGAAGATGGTTGTATCTACGCCTCCTGTAGACCAGTCCTGTAGCTGAATATGGTTGTATCTCTGTCTCCTGTAGCTGAAGATGGTTGTATCTACACCTCCTGTAGCTGAAGATGGTTGTATCTCTGTCTCCTGTAGACCAGTCCTGTAGCTGAATATGGTGCCTCCTGTAGACCAGTCCTGTAGCTGAATATGGTTGTATCTATGCCTCCTGTAGACCAGTCCTGTAGCTGAATATGGTTGTATCTACGCCTCCTGTAGACCAGTCCTGTAGCTGAATATGGTTGTATCTATGCCTCCTGTAGCTGAATATGGTTCTATCTATGCCTCCTGTAGACCAGTCCTGTAGCTGAATATGGTTGTATCTACGCCTCCTGTAGACCAGTCCTGTAGCTGAGTATGCATGTGGTGACTAAGAACCATTCAATGAGCCAGTGAAATGTTCTCCGAAGTCTCAAGCTTGTGCATTCCCAAGCGTATCTTGCGTGGCCAAGTATGAAATATCAGAGCTGGAGTGTTTCTTCACTCGTTTAGTTATTTTAATGGTGACCAAATGTGTTTCCGTTTCAAATTGTGTCTGGCACACGACAAATATAGTCAACAGATGTGTATCTAACTACATTGTAGCTAGCATAAGACGACATTTTAATAATTCTGTGGATAGCATTCAGAGTTTTATCTCTGCTCTGAAATGCTTGGGAAAGTGTTGAACTTCTGAAATGGCTGGTTGCAACAAATAGAAATCAACATTCAAACAAAACTCGTATTGGTAGCTTTTTAGCTGCTAAATATGTATGTATTGTGTTGAAGAGATACGAGATGCACCATTTTGTTTATGCAGTATATAGCTTGTCAGGAGGGAGATGGTGAGGAGTAAATCAACAAGTACTCGTATTTGGTTTGGTGGTGTGTATATATATATATATATGCTTGGTAAAAGTAATTCCTTACCTTGTATGGTCCAAGTTGCTCTGGTCACAATAGAGAGTATGAATGGTCTTTCATGGGTGACTACTACAGTTGTGATCCAGGTAGCTTGCTCATCACATGTTGGACAGGGAATTGGAAGTTGGTTACCTTGCTCATCACATTTTGGACAGGGAATTGGAAGTTGGTTACCTTGCTCATCGCATGTTGGACGGGGAATTGGAAGTTTGTTACCTTGCTCATCGCATGTTGGACGGGGAATTGGTTACCTAGGCGTAGGTTGAATTATGAACTTGGAGAAATACTCGATGGGCAGTTCTTTTGCACAATTATTGAGATATTTATATTATCAACTCTTGTCTAGTAGGTGTTGAGAGGTTTACTGCTGCTTCCTTCCATGTTGCCTTTGTTTCTGCATCTCTAACTGTTGTCGCAGATCAGAGGTTTTGGTGCTTGGACTGTCTTTACCACTGATGCTACCTCACTCATATATACACTATCCATAGCCAATCCAGTTTGCTATTTTGAGCTTTGCATGAAGTATTTATTTGATATGTAATAATGGTTGCGAAAGGTGTTCTTGCTCAACCTCCATAAAAATTTGTACCTCGAGCTATTTCTTCAAGTCTGGGAAGAGTCATGGGAAACCACTTGAATCATCAGTATTGAATCCCAAATGCTCTAATTGCCAGACAACTTTTCCAAATCCTTGCAGCATTAATTTTATGCCGGCAGCTGAAAGACATCAACTAGATGACTATAACGGTTAAAAATTCAACAAATTTAATTTACATGACCAAAGTATTTTGGTCATCAATTTTCCAGCTCTGCCGCAGAAACACCGGGCACTTAGTGCTCGTCTCTGGCAAGCAGTTTTACTACGAAACAATTGATAATCAGTGTCTGCATTTAACAGGCCTGGTTGATCAACTGTGTGCATCAAAATATATTTTATTGGATGTTTGCAATGTATGAGGCCGAGCTAGATTATGGCTGCAATTTTATAACTATTTTGTATAAAGATGACGTCTGAACAAGTTTTAGGACCAGATTCCTTCCCTTAGACTAATGATAATATGGCATCTGTACACATTAATAATATTGTGATGATGTAATCATTGGGTTGTGATGGGGCAGTAAGGAAGAATTGTATTTTACTGTCTGTGCAAGGTTGAAGAACCCGATGCCAAACAATGTGATGACAAATTCTGAAATGGAGGTTTGCATGTGAAAGTAAGGTGTTATTAGGGAACTTGGATGCACTTCCCTTGAAGTATGGAAGTGCATCACACTAAGAGTGAGGTCATCCAGCAGTGCTTTCTTCAAAAATTCTCAGAGAGATAAGGCGGATCATGCAGAAGCTGACAAGAACTTGTTAAACATAGTTGGAACTACTGACATTTCATTGTATTTAGTAGGCTCCTCATCACTAGCACAACTTCTTTAGTAGGCTCCTCATCACTAGCACAACTTCTTTAGTAGGCTCCTCATCACTAGCACAACTTCTTTAGTAGGCTCCTCATCACTAGCACAACTTCTTTAGTAGGCTCCTCATCACTAGCACAACTTCTTTAGTAGGCTCCTCATCACTAGCACAACTTCTTTAGTAGGCTCCTCATCACTAGCACAACTTCTTTAGTAGGCTCCTCATCACTAACACAACTTCTTTAGTAGGCTCCTCATCACTAGCACAACTTCTTTTTATTTAATTTTATTGACTCTATATATCAGTTATCCTCTCGATATACGCTGAACATTGTAGCCAGTACACATTCAAGGTCAGGTTGAGATCCAGATTACTTTGGTCTTCAGGAATGAAGTCGATTTCTTCATTGACTACTATTTCCTTTCAAGTTAGTTTGTGAAATCTTCCTTGCACTTTCAGGGTTTTCAATATAATGGCGAATACTGCTATACCAATGTTCTTATCGATAATGAGATGGAAATGCACATGGAAATACGGCTGAGAGTAAATTGCTTTGTCTTGTGTATGGGTAGCTACTTTACTTAACATGAAGAAAAACAGAGTGAAGTCATAAGGAGGATTATGTCATAAGGCTGGCAATATTTGTAGTCAGAATTTGTCAATATTATTGTTCTAGATATTTGTCTAGCCTTAACTACTGCCCAGGCTAGAGACATAGCCATTACTCTGGCCTCAACCTTGGTAAGGACAAGCTGAAGAGCTAACCCAGTACCGATTAGTGATGTGGTTTGTAGATGTCTTCTTTATGATTGTAATTGTATGTTCCTTGAGATTTACAACTGATATGTTTGGTTTGTAATAAGGAGAAGTTGTCATGAAGTGCATGTTTATACTGTACTCCCTACAGGTGCAAGGTTGAACAGCCTGATATCCTACAACATACTGAAATGGAGTTGTGCTTGTTGAAATTAGTTTTTTTGTTATGAGTAATTGGAAACAGTTTTCCTTGAAGATGAGAAGAGCACCATATTAAGAGTAGGTAAACAGGCAGTTCTTTCTGCAGATATTATCTGATGACTAAGGGAAGACCATGCAGAACAATTACTTGTCAGCTTCTGAAAGTGATACGAACAAGTTATAGTTTGCACTTTTGACTCGAGTCTGATTAAGACTCCAGCATTCTTTCCCTGACAACTAGTAATAATGTAGGCTGCATGTAGATCCATGTTTCTTTCCTTTGGCCTTTAAATCTGCAGCCATTTTCTTTATTGACGACTCTTGTGTATCTAAGGTGAGTTTTCCAAGATGCCCATTTCCTTTTTTATTTCGTGTCCGTAAAATGTTCCATGCACTCGCCGGGTTGTGAACGTACGCCACATACGGGCATATGCAGCAATATAAAATTTACATCCACCTCCCCACTGCTCCGCCAATCATGTATGCACTTTTGAACAAAAGACGTTTTTGATACCATTGTCGATGGTTGAGCTAATGTTTATAAACCATGTGATATCCATAGGGCTGCTGAAGATACCATATGAATCTGGAAGTTCTCTGTAGTGCATGATGGCAATGTTGAAGGATTTGGAGGCAATTGGAAGGAACATGGTGTGCTGGGTTTCTGGCCAACAACTTTTTTTTCTTGGAGGTTTTTGTACACCTAATGGAACTGATGTTGAAAAACAGAATATGAGCATTCATAATTGTAGTGAGTTTTGACATTTTCAGTGTAAAAAGTGTCAGCTTGTGCAACACCCTCTGGTCTAGAATATTCCGGGCCACATGTATTTTGAGTCTTCTAAGAGTAACTAGCTTGGTTTTTATCAAAGTGCACATAAGAGACAGAGAGTGGGAGGAGAAGGCTGATGATGAATCAAGACCAAGAATCTGATCACCAAGATGTAGAGGTTGAAGGTAGCCCTGAAGAATCTAAAGATTCATGTCATGATCCATTGCATATGAAGTCAACATTGTGCTCCCAAATTTTTGGTGATATCTTGGCCCCTGAAGTAATGTATTGTCAGACCCTGTTGTTTATTTTGAAAATAACTTGGATCACTCAAGCTATGCTAAAAAAAATTTTTTTTAAGTTTTAAAGATGCACATAAATAACTCCTTGTGTTTCTCAGGTGCAGACCTGGAGTCAGTGGAGTACCCTTAACTCAAAGTCCCTACCAGCCGGTTAACATCAAATACATAAAACCAAAAGTGGATCATCGATGAGCTTCATCTTGGTGCTCGCAACTTCATGGCTGCATTACCTTCCACTTTTATAGATTGTGTAATTTGTCACGTATGCCACAGGAAATTTGAAGGGACTGCTTCATCTTGATACAAGATCTGAAAGCTCATTCTTGTATGATGGGTCTAAAAGTGCTGCGTGACATAGCTGAATATGGATACTACAGTATCCTGGCTGATGAGAGCATTGATGCGAGCAACATTGAACAGTTTGTAATTTGTGTACGTTGGGTGGACAGTAGGTGAAGGTATGCGAGGAATATATTGGTCTGATGACAGTTGCTCAGACAAATGCTGATACAATTGTCATTTGCATCAAATATGTGCTGCTGTGTAGAATCTCAGAATTCAAGATGCTTGTGGCAGTACTATAATGGATGTTCGACCATGACTGGAACCAAAAATGAGGGTTGCTGTAGAAATCAGGAATCTGGATGAAAAATGTCTGCCGATGTTGATGGGCTCAGCTTTGCTCTCTGAAGACTAGAGCTGAGGTTATCACAATGTGAAAGAACTACAATGGCAAGCTGAAGTCCATAGAAGAAAGTAAAAATTTGCATTTAGTCAGCACACCAAGGTTTTGAGCCCAGAATGCCAAGGTTTCTGTCGCTTTTCTTCGAGGTATACGATTAGACAGGGAAGCAAGCCTCCATTGGACCAAGGTCACTCTCTGTAGTTGTAGTTTCAAGCACCTTCACTTTGACATCCCATAAGATGCTATCAGGGTATTTTGGGGGTAATGCTCAACCTTAGGACCATTCCAATGTAAAGGACTTTTACTGCCAGATCTACTCTGAAACTGTGGATACTGTAGCTAATTGCATTGTAGAGCGTTTCAGTCAAAAGGATTACACCGTGTATGCAAACTGTGATCAAGCTGGAAGGAACTTGTCTCACAAAATGGCGACCAACTGTGTGAGTTCTACACTTGGTTTGACTCTGATACCCTAAGAAACCAGCCATCTATATTGGCAGAGGCCTATCACAATTATTCTGGTTATGCCAGCACTAAATGCGCCTTCAGTGCACTGAGAAGGGCGAAGTCTTATCTCCATACAACCATGTTGAACAACCGCCTCAATCATCTTATGACATGCACAGTTCATAAGGAGCTGGTGAAGGAACTAAACCTCAAGCAAGTCACCAATAACTTTGTGGATAGAGTCTAGAGGCGCTCATCTACCTTTGGCCATTTTTCCACATGCAGTATTACATGTGTATGAATTCCTCAGACTCACTATATTAACTCTTGTGCTAGTCATACATATCTGATCAACTGTTTTATTTTCAGTGTAGAATTGAGACCCTATTTAAAATCAGCCCCCTATGTAGTAATTTCCTGGTTCCTCTCTTGTATAAATAATAATTTATAACATTGCAATCCCTTATTTCTCCAAATATTCATTGAAGTAAATTTCATTTCATCATTGTCACTTAGCTGTATTTAATAAACTTTGTGATGGCCTATCCCAAGGCTCAACTGAACAATTAAATTATCTGGCGACGAAGACAGGATAGGCTATCGCTATTTACTATAGCGGCGCTGCAGGTCACATAGACGAGTTCAACCAGAACTAAAGAGAAGTTGGGAGCAATTTCTTCGAAGCGAATGTTACCATAGAAGACGGGAAACGTTTCCTTGCGGTCATTGGACCGAGACCTTACTACTGAAGAGTTTGGTCCACCCAGTGATAGCACGAGATAAGGCTTACAACGAATTGGTGCACGTTTTTTTGGGTTGTAGTTGTTGCCCAGTAGATCCACCACCATCAGAAATAGTGCAACGTTATAAATTCCACAGCAGACAAAGGAACAAGAGTCGGCTACCTACTCTCACGGGAAATCCTTTACGTAATCGTTACGCTGGGAACGGTGGAAAAACTGCCAACAGATTTCGTGTTGCACCGTCATCAAACTGAGAGATGTTCTCATAATATCCCGGAAAGACGGTTCCTGCTGTGGCTATCTAAAAGTGTGCTGAACCTTGGATTTGATAGCCTCTAAGAGAAACAGCAAGAGGATATTTCTTCCTTTGTGCTTGGTCATGATACCTTTGTCTCCTTGTATTATTCTTCCTTGGTATTTGTTAAGACGAGATTTAAGTAATAGCTAGCTAGCCATACTAGTATAGTCTACAATTATTAATTTGACACACACAATCCACCACTCAGAAAACTTGAACAGGTCGTAAAGCTGTTCTTAGAGCAGAGTAAGCTGAGCAGTAGACTGTGTACTCAGATAAAAGAGGTTTAAATTATATACAATCACAATAAAACATTTAATAAATCATAAGACTAAGATTCAAGAAATAAGATGACAAAATAGTGAACAGGTAACAGTGTCTCCCTAATTGAGAGAAACTGAACACAAATGAATACTTGGTAGAGATGTGAAGTTAGTAGTTTGAAGAGAGTTTGAAAAGTTGTTGAATCATGAAGCATTGAGTTTGTAGATTTTTTAAGTGAGGGAAATGAGACTGCTTTTATAAGCAATGAGATGAATGAGGTGAAGGTGGGTAGAGCGTGAATATCATTATAATTGTGGGTGATAGTTCATACTTATGATTAAAGAGGGAATTGAGAAGGAAGGTGTGTCTAGAACATTCTTGTGTCTTGATCTTGCACATCAGGCAGTTGCTGCTTCTGCAGGGCTGCTGTCTAGAAGGCCTTGTCCAGGTTCTTGCCTGGACATACTCCCGGGGGAAGCCGGCTCTGGTGATGAGGCTTGATCTTTAGCTCTGTGCAAGAGAGCTAACTTGACGACGGGTCGTTTTTTAGGTCCCCCAGTGGCAGCTTGGATTTTGGCCACCCTAACCAGGCCATCTTCTCCCGGATAGGTCTCGATGACCTTGGCCAAGGGCCAGTGGCAGGCAAAGACCCGGTCCTCTTTGACAATAACTATGTCCCCTGGCCTCAGGTTAGGTTGGGTTTGCTGCCACTTTGTCCTGGATTGTAAGGTATTCAGGTATTCCCTTGACTACCTTCGCCAGAAGTGCTGTATCACTGACTGGCATTGATTCCATCGCTTGAGGAGTCTTGGTTCTTCAGGCAGTCTAGGGTCAACAGGGTAGGAATGAGGAGAACTGAGAGTGAGGAAGTGATTGGCAGTCAATGTTGCTAATCCATCTTGGTTATGGCTTGTCATTGGGGTGAGAGGCCTGGAGTTGAGGCAGGCCTCCACCTGGCAACTGATGGTAGTTAACTCCTCAAAAGTGAAGAGGAGAGAGCCCATGATCCGTCTTAGATGTTTTTTCATTGATCTAACTGCACTCTCCCAGAGTCCACCGAAATGAGGGGAGTGTGCTGGGATGTGCAGCCACTGGATCTGGTTTCTGAGGAGGTACTGGCAGATGAGGCTGTCGTTGTCTTCCTCTGCCAGGAACTTGTAGAGGTTGTAGAGCTCGTTTCTGGCCCCAACAAAGTTGAGGCCATTATCGCACTGGATGGTCCTGGGGCAGTTTCGCCTAGACACAAATCTGTGGAGACAGGCAGTGAAGGCAGAAGTGGTGAGGTCTGATACTACCTCCAGGTGTACTGCCTTTGTGGCTAGGCAGACGAAAATGCAGATGAAGGCATCTATCTTGACTGGCTTCCTTGTGTATCCTTGCTTGATGGTGAAAGGACCAGCAAAGTCAAGTCCAGTATTAGAGAAGGCAGGTTGATCGGCTTGGCTTCTAGCAGGTGGTAGTTCTCCTAGCCTCTGTGGGACTGGAGATGGAGCAGCTCTTCTGCAGGTAACACATTGACTGCAGATGTCCCGGCTCAGTCGTCTGGCTCCTAGCACATGTATCTTGTTTCCTGTGTTACAGAGAAGGAGAGAAGGGCCACAGTGACTTAGAGCAATATGCTTATGTAGGAACAACTTCTTGACTAAGCTGTCCTTTCGGTCGAGGATGATGGGATGCTGCTGAGACTGGGTGAGGGACGATTTAGATAATCTCCCTCCGACTCTGATGAGACCTTCTTGATCCATGAAGGGAGTGAGGGCCTTCAGTCTGCTTGCAGGGGCTGTGCTGTGATGTCGTTGGAGAGATTGGACTTCTTTAGGAAAGCATCTGTGCTGACATTGCTTCAGGAGCCAGTGTTCAGCATGCTGCAGCTCTTGAGGAGTGAGGTGCTTGCTTCTGTTGTCAGTCTTCTTGTTCTTCAGTCTGTGGAAGATCCTGAACCACCATGCAGTGAGAGAAATGATAAGGTAATAATTGTTAGTTCTGCTTTCAAAATTAAGAGCAAACTCAGCCTGAACCAAAGTAGCATGGACTGTTCTGGTCTCCAGTGCTGGGAGTGTTCGTCTAGGTGGCTGGACTGGCACCAGGACCGGGTCCTGGTGCAGCCAGCCAGGTCCTCTCCACCACAGCTCATGATGAAGGAGCTCTTCTGGTGTCATCCCTCTGGAGGCACAATCTGCAGGGTTAATGAGAGTGGGAACATGCTTCCAGGTCTGAGGTCTTGTGTGTTCCAGCACAAATGACACTCGATTGGCCACAAACTGCTTAAATTCTCTTGGTCTCCCATCAAGCCAGGCAAGGACGATACTGCTATCCGTCCAGGCTCGGATGTTCTCAAGAGGGATGCTAAGGACTGCTGCCACATTGTTCATCAACTTTGTGAGCAGCACTGCTCCACACAGTTCCAGTCGTGGGATTGTTGGTGGATTCTTTTTAGCCACTTTAGTCTTGGCTGTGACCAGGACCACTGTTGGAGGATGATTGATGTAGGAAGTTCTGAGGTAGATGACAGCTCCACAAGCTTTCTGTGAAGCATCAGAAAACCCATGGAGCTCTTTGCTGATGGGCTTGTGTTGGTTGAGGGTGTAGCATCTTTGAAGCTGGATCTTGCAGAGGCAGGGCAGAGCTTCTTTCCATTTGTAGTGGAGCTCCTCTACTTCCTTTGGCACAGCACCATCCCACTCCTGTCCCTTCTCCCAGAGTTGTTGAGAGAGGATCTTCATAGGAAGGATGGTGGGAGCAATCCATCCCATTACATCGAAAGTTCGAGATATGTCTGAGATGATGCCCCTCTTAGTTTTCCTGTAGGTTGTAACAGTGTTGATGGCTGGAGACATGCAGCCGTTTCTGCTGTCCCATTCTAGCCCCAATGCCTTAGGTTGTGAGGACGTTTGAAGAGTAGTGGTAGATTTCACTGGTAGCTTCTCCTGGAGGTCTGTAGGGATTGATTGAAGGACGGTTGAGGAGCTGGACCTCCATTTACATAGGTTGAAGCCACCTTTTGCTAAGATGGTTCTGATGTTGGAGTACAACTCCAGGGCCTGCTCTTCCGTCTCTGCTCCAGCCAGGAAATCGTCTACATAAAACGAACTCCTTATGTGGTCAGCAGCAGAGGAGTGAGCAGCTCCATGGTCACTGGCTGTTTGGTGCAGTGTTCGAATGGCCAGGTATGGGGAAGCACTTACCCCAAAGGTAACCCGAGTCATCCTATAATCCTGGATGGGTTCCTCTGAGGTATGCCTCCAGATGTATCTGTGGAGGTCTCTGTCTGCTGGGGCAAGCTCTGCTTCCCGATACATTTTAGAAACGTCGGCTGATAGGGCTACAGGATAGGTCCTGAACTTGAGCAGAAGGTTGACCAGGGTAGGTTGGATAGTAGGCCCGACTTGCAGGATCTGATTGAGAGAGATTCCGGTGGATGAAATAGCACTCCCATCAAATACCACACGGATCTTTGTTGAAGTGCTACTCTGTTTGTAGACTGTGTGGTAGGGCAAGTAGAAGCTGGGAAGCAGGAGCTCATTCGGAGGCACCTTCTCTGCATGGTTGGCATCCAAGTAGCTTTGCAGCTGCAGCTGGACTTCCTTGTTCACTCCCTTGATGGTGGTGCTCCTCTCATTGGAGTAGAATCTTTGTACAGCTTGGGGTCTGCTCTCTCCCAGGGGCTCACAGTCAGGCTTCCTTGGCAAAGTCACCTGATATCTGCAATTAGAGGGAGAATAAGAAATATGAGAGTCATAATGTTTCTCAACTTGTGCTTCGATGATAGATATAGAAGACTCTGGTTCTTCCACAGCTTCCCCTTTCCAGAAGTCATAGGCCATATTGTAGAGTTCTTCGTTTGACATGATTGATTGGATGTGGTAGGTAGGAATCCCCTTGGAGGCTTGCCCTGCAAGCTTGACTGGTCCAGTGAGTGCCCAGCCAAAGATTGTGTCTTGTGCACCTGGCTCTGTAGATGAAGCCTTGACTGGAGGAGCATCTCCTTGGATCTGCAGCCAGACATCAGCTCCCAGCAGAATATCAACTCGGCCTGGAGTGTTGAAAGTGGGGTCTGCCAGCTGGAGTCCTGTGAGATGATGATATGAATGTACTGGAGCCAGCTGCTTGTTGGGGAGTTCTTCAGTGACAAGTGGAACTACTGCAGGCCTGCACTGGAAATCCTTCTTGTTGTGGAGTGGCGAAATAGTAACTGAAGTCAGATGCTTGGATCCTTCACATTCAGTGCCCTGCACAGCTTTGAAGTTAATTGGGTTGTATTGCAGTGGCAGGTCCAAGATCTGGGTCACTCTGCTGGAGATTAAGGATACTCCTGCACCAGGATCTATGAAGGCTCTTGCTTTCATCTGATGACCTCCTGGCCCTTTCAGGAGAACTTCTGCAGTCATCAGCAGGGCGTCTGGCACCTGCTGGGACTGACTGGTAGTGGAGTTGACTGGAACAGAGGAAGGGCTGCTTTGATGAATGCTGGTATGGTGTGCCTGCCCACAGTCCCTGCAGCGATAAGTGCTTTTACAGTTGGCTGTGAGATGTCCTACTGCCAGGCAATTGGAGCAGAGCTTCCTATCCTTCACATGACTTAGTCGTTGAGCCACAGAATAGTTGCTCCACTTGGGGCAGACATGGAGTGGATGCTTGTCTGGTGTGCAGAGTACACATTCCCACTTGTAACTGGAAGCCGGAGTAGGAGAGGAGACAGAGTATACATGACTCTTCTGTTTGTGTTGGTGCTCCTGCTTCCTCTCCTGCTTTCGGGCAGGTCTCTTCTCTGGAGGATCCAGTGGAGCAGGAGTAGATGTCTTGTGGTCTGATAGGGTGAAGACTTTCTTTGTGACGTACTCCAGCAGCTTGGGGTAAGGCACCACCACATTGTCATCTGGATGGTCATTGTCCCAGTCGATCTGCAACTTGTATGGGAGCTTGCTGTAAACTATAGAGGAAATGAAGGCTTCTAGAGTGAAGTGTCCGGTAGTGCTGAGGCAGTCTGCATAGCTGTTGGTAGCGTCCACCAATTTCCTCAGTTCATGACTGTTGTACTTCGCTGCTGGGAGGTTGATCAGTTTGTCCACCAGTTCTCTGTGGATTTTCTTGGTCCTTTCATACCTCAGGTGAAGTTCCTTCACCAGGCGCTTGTAAGTATGAGGACCATCCATAGAAGGGTGGAGGAGTAGGGCAGCTTCAGGATCTTTCACTGCAGTTCTGAGGTAAGCTAGCTTGGTTGAATCTGGCAAGTCTTCCCGGGTATCGACTGATGATGAGAATTGCTGCCAGAATGTAGGCCAGTGTAGTACATCTCCCTTGAAGGTTGGAAGGTCAATGGAAGGTAGTTTCGTTCGATCTCTCTCTGTTCTGAGAGATAAGGAGGAGATTGAGGCATCCAGAGCAGAAGAATCCATTCTGGCTCTGGTTCCTGCTGCATCAGACCTGAGGTTGGCCAACTTCTGGCTGCAGGCTTCTAGTTCATCTTGGATTGGATGTCCAGAGGGAAGACCTTCTTCCTCCCAGCTGTTCCTTAGCTGATCAATGGTGTCTTCAATGGCAGGACGGAATCCAGTGTGATTGCCATCTAGTTTAGTGGCAAGCAGGTCTTCGAGTGTTTTGAGGTCTTTAGAGAGAATCCCCACCTTTGTGAGGGTGTTTCTGAGAGTGATGAGGTGTTCGATCTTGTCCCGGAGGATGGATAGAGTAGAGTTGAAGTTGTCAGAGGCAATTTGCTCCTCATCTTGGAAGGCATCCTCAGCCTCTCCTTCTGGATCAAAGTCCTGTGCATCATCTAGGGACTGGGAGAATCCTGCTTCAGTCTTCTCCAATGAGGTGAGGTATCTTGCCAGATCTTTAGGGTTTATCAGCCTGACTTCAGCGGCTTCGTCCGACTTCATGGCCTTGACTTTGTCGTTGATCTTGGTGACAGCACCAACCAGTGAAGATCTCGACCTCTTCACTGCTGCCATGTCTGCTGGAGGTCTTCTTCTGGAACTCATAGTTGGTAGAGTAGAGAATTTAGGTTGAGCACAGAGAAAGTTACCAGCACAAAATGAGGTGAATAGAAATAAATGAGAGGTGAACAGAGTAGATAATACTGAAATGATAGCACAATAAGTTGATCAGAGCACCAGAGACTGTACCAGCCAGAATCCGGCTCGAAGGACCAATAATTTGACACACACAATCCACCACTCAGAAAACTTGAACAGGTCGTAAAGCTGTTCTTAGAGCAGAGTAAGCTGAGCAGTAGACTGTGTACTCAGATAAAGGAGGTTTAAATTATATACAATCACAATAAAACATTTAACAAATCATAAGACTAAGATACAAGAAATAAGATGACAAAATAGTGAACAGGTAACAGTGTCTCCCTAATTGAGAGAAACTGAACACAAATGAATACTTGGTAGAGATGTGAAGTTACTAGTTTGAAGAGAGTTTGAAGAGTTGTTGAATCATGAAGCATTGAGTTTGTAGATTTTGTAGATTTTGTAGATTTTTTTAAGTGAGGGAAATGAGACTGCTTTTATAAGCAATGAGGTGAAGGTGGGTAGAGCATGAATATCATTATAATTGTGGGTGATAGTTCATACTTATGATTAAAGAGGGAATTGAGAAGGAAGGTGTGTCTAGAACATTCTTGTGTCTTAATCTTGCACATCAGGCAGTTGCTGCTTCTGCAGGGCTGCTGTCTAGAAGGCCTTGTCCAGGTTCTTGCCTGGACAATTATAGTTATTTATATATAGCTGTAACTAGTTAGCCCCTTTGTAACCTGCAGTTTCATGACTAGAGGAGTAATACAGAGCTTGCTGAGAAGACCGACTGACAAGGCATAATTAAAAGGTGTTAGAAGGAAGTATGATTCTGGATTCTGTCGGCAGTTTACATAGAAAATCTGGTTGCAGTAGTAGTAGATGAAGCACACTTACATAAAATGTGGAGTGATCAGTTTCTTAGAACGTTTGCTCGGTTATGTATGGAGTCTAATAACTGGAATGGGAGGGTTGGCCCTTCCTGCAATGGAAACTTGGCATTCTGTATTAAAATACTCTTAATTGAAATTCCAACCCTTGTTTCAGTGGCCCCTGAGAGAGGTAATATAGTACACTCTGTACACCTTGTTTCAGTGGCCTCTTGAGAGGTAATATAGTACACTCTGTACACCTTGTTTCAGGGTCCCTGAGAGGTGATATAGTACACTCTGTACACCTTGTTTCAGTGGCCTCTTGGGAGGTAATATAGTACAATCTGTACACCTTGTTTCAGTGGCCTCTGGAGAGGTAATATATTACACTCTGTACACCTTGTTTCAGTGGCCACTGAAAGAGGCAATTAGTGTACTCTGTGCACCCTAAGGCAAATTTGGATGGATTTAGTGACACCGTGTGCAAACAAATTGTTGAACTGGAGGAATATCCTAAAACAGTAAAATTTGCAGAAATGTCGTGATTGCTCTGATTATATTTGACATTTCTGCACAAGCTGGAGGATGCCTTTACTGTTCGTCCAGTTTAGACAGATAGATAATTCTCACAACCAAACAGCAAGATAGGCTAGTGATAGCAACTTCCGCATTTAGATTGGTTGAGGACATTCCAGATATTAGAATAGTGATGCATTGGGGACATTCCATATATTAGAATAGCGATGCATTGGGGACATCCCAGATATTAGAATAGTGATGCATTGGGGACATCCCAAATATTAGAATAGTGATGCATTGGGGACATCCCAGATATTAGAATAGTGATGCATTGTGGACATCCCAGATATTAGAATAGTGATGCATTGGGGACAACCCAGATATTAGAATAGCGATGCATTGTGGACATCCCAAATATTAGAATAGTGATGCATTGTGGACATCCCAGATATTAGAATAGTGATGCATTGGGGACATCCTAGATATTAGAATAGTGATGCATTGTGGACATCCCAGATATTAGAATAGTGATGCATTGGGGACAACCCAGATATTAGAATAGCGATGCATTGTGGACATCCCAAATATTAGAATAGTGATGCATTGTGGACATCCCAGATATTAGAATAGTGATGCATTGGGGACATCCTAGATATTAGAATAGTGATGCATTGGGGGCATCCCAAATATTAGAATAGTGATGCATTGGGGACATCCCAGATATTAGAATAGTGATGCATTGGGGACATCCCAAATATTAGAATAGTGATGCATTGGGGACATCCCAAATATTAGAATAGTGATGCATTGGGGACATCCCAGATATTAGAATAGCGATGCATTGTGGACATCCCAAATATTAGAATAGTGATGCATTGGGGACATCCCAGATATTAGAATAGCGATACATTGGGGACATCCCAGATATTAGAATAGTGATGCATTGGGGACATCCTAGATATTAGAATAGTGATGCATTGGGGACATCCCAAATATTAGAATAGTGATGCATTGTGGACATCCCAGATATTAGAATAGTGATTGCATTGGGGACATCCCAGATATTAGAATAGTGATGCATTGTGGACATCCCAGATATTAGAATAGTGATGCATTGGGGACATCCCAGATATTAGAATAGCGATACATTGGGGACATCCCAGATATTAGAATAGTGATGCATTGGGGAGATCCCAAATATTAGAATAGTGATGCATTGGGGACATCCCAAATATTAGAATAGTGATGCATTGGGGACATCCCAGATATTAGAATAGCGATACATTGGGGACATCCCAAATATTAGAATAGTGATGCATTGGGGACATCCCAGATATTAGAATAGTGATGCATTGGGGACATCCTAGATATTAGAATAGTGATGCATTGGGGACATCCCAAATATTAGAATAGTGATGCATTGGAGACATCCCAGATATTAGAATAGTGATGCATTGGGGACATCCCAGATATTAGAATAGTGATGCATTGGAGACATCCCAGATATTAGAATAGTGATGCATTGGGGACATCCCAGATATTAGAATAGTGATGCATTGGAGACTCCCATCCAATGTTGAGGAGTATGTGCAAGAAGCAGGGGAGGTTTCTAGTAAGACAGTAAAAGAATGTGCATAAAATTATTGAACATGCCGGTGTAGATTCCCCTTCAGTGGTTTCTTGGGCTTCTTTGAAAAGGATATTGTAGTAGCTGGTTGTAAATATTGTGATGTTTGTAAGCTAAGTATAAGTATGAACTGTGTATAAGTGATATAGCTATAGGTAATAATGGAGGTATAAGTATGAACTGTGTATAAGTGATATAGCTATCGGTAATAATGGAGGTATAAGTATGAACACTGTATAAGTGATATAGCTATAGGTAATAATGGAGGTATAAGTATGAACACTGTATAAATGATATAGCTATAGGTAAGAATTGAGATATAAGTATGAACACTGTATAAGTGATATAGCTATAGGTAAGAATGGAGGTATAAGTATGAACTGGGTATAAGTGGTATAGCTAGCGGTAATAATGGAGGTATAAGTATGAACACTGTATAAGTGAGATAGCTATAGGTAGTAATGGAGGTATAAGCATGAACTGTGTATAAGTGATATATCTATAGGTAATAATGGAGGTATAAGTATGAACTGTGTATATGTGATATAGCTATAGGTAGTAATGGAGGTATAAGCATGAACTGGGTATAAGTGATATAGCTATAGGTAATAATGGATTAAAAAAAATATTGTTCTTGCAAAGTATATTTGAGTGGTTTTCTTCTGAATCTTCTTTTTTTTAGTATCTCCTCTGAATTTTTTTTTTTAAATCAGTTGTTTATGAAACTTAAAAGATACATGGTCATTCACTGGAAGGTATAAATATGTTTTCCTCCTGTAGAACCCTTAGTACACTTTTGAAATCTCTTCCAATGGCAGGGTAAGGGTGGGAATCACTTTACAGTAGAAGAAGTCTGTTCGTCAAAGGTTTTGCATACTCAATAGACTTCTGCAATGCTCTTTACGGCTTTTCAATGACCTATATTTCGTAGTGCAGTTTTGGGTCACCTGTTCAGGTGTTCCATGTGCATGTCACACGGAATATTTGCACCCTTATATCCCCGGGTGTTGATGTACTGACTCCAAATAAGCTGTGATTTCTGTCATTCTGAAAAAAGACAATAGTTCAGGTTACTGGGGTCAAAGAGTGACTGCTTCTTTTGGTGATGATTTGAACCTTAAAGACCACAGGCCCATGACAAATTAAAGAGAGGAACTGGAGTTCTATGGTATAGAAATGTGCCATCCACAGGAGGCTCTTGAGTGGTGCTAGGCATGAGTTGAACAAAGTTAGCTATCACTCTTTTGGCATGGTCTATCACTGATGTTACATATGCATATTACTGAATGGTTTGAGCAGCAGCCACAGTATGTGCATGGAGTAGAAGTAGGAGAAAGTCTTCTGCTGCATTCATGCTCACCTGTGGATCTGAAGGTATGGATGTGCAATTGATCAACTTTTGGAGTGGATACATTGTACCTTTCTTCATAGATGGTTTGTATTAAAATGTGGAATAATGAAATTTAATATCAGATTTAATTGTGGTAGTTTTGGGTAAATTTCCATGGGAAACCTTACACTCTACATTTCGCCAGCAGGATCACTGCACAACATGCTCATTACAGTGAACTGTGTGGAATAATGTATATACATTAGCATCTTCTTTAGCCTTGTCAGCTACACCAAAATCACTCTATATTGGCATACTCAGCTAGTATTACATTCTTTACTAGTTATCTAAATCCTGCAACATACATCCATAGGTATGTGATCATGTTTGCACCAATTGTGTACAAGCAACACTGTATAATTTCCAATCCATGCATTGACCTATTGACCTATCAGGATACATAATCGTAATTGTGTTTTGGGTTGTGACTAATATTTTGTACCTTCATAAGAGATATGCCAGTATTTAGTGACAGGAATGAGCATTCTAGCCGATTAGATGCCTTGTCTTCAAATCGGCAACAGTCCTTGGGTTCCACGTGTTCTAGCAGCAGTTAGTTGGTTCTACCCAAAAGGATTTTGGCAAACATTGTTTTGTCCAACTCAAGCTGGCTCCCATTGTCAGGGAGCATGACAACTCCCTGACATTGAGCAAAATTACAGACAGGACTAGCGAGAAACAATCAACAGACTAAAATAGACTATGAATATTATTAATATAGCTGATAATTGTGCATGGAAGTAATTGGACAGACTATAGTGTGATGTGATCTCCTGTGGGCCAGCCTATTTAAGGGTAGCCCCATGAGTTCACACACACAACACACAACACACAACACACACACACACACACACAAAGGGATATAGACATTTGCCAAATCTAGCCAGTGATATTGTGTCGGGAGAAACCTAGCTCAAGCATATACAGTGAGGGACAAAGAGCAATCTCTCACATCTGGTGGCAGCAGTTTTGACTCTCCACTGCCAGGAGAAAGAAGCTACCCCAATAACTTGACTCTCCAATGCCAGGAGAAAGAAGCTACCCCAATGACTTGACTCTCCAATGCCAGGAGAAAGAAGCTACCCCAATGACTTGACTCTCCAATGCCAGGAGAAAGAAGCTACCCCAATGACTTGACTCTCCAATGCCAGGAGAAAGAAGCTACCCCAATGACTTGACTCTCCAATGCCAGGAGAAAGAAGCTACCCCAATGACTTGACTCTCCAATGCCAGGAGAAAGAAGCTACCCCAATGACTTGACTCTCCACTGCCAGGAGAAATTAGCTACCCCAATGACTTGACTCTCCACTGCCAGGAGAAAGAAGCTACCCCAATGGCTTGACTCTCCACTGCCAGGAGAAAGAAGCTACCCCAATGACAGCAGAGGAAATAAAACTGAACACTTAACATGGCAAACAGAACACGTAGGGTGGTCCAAGACAAAGTCGACCACCCCACCCTTACCAAGACTACCAAGGAATACGACTCAGATGAGATGAAATCAATCATGGAGCATTTCCCTAAACCCCCATGTGAGATGACTCAGATCAAGGAAATGTTTCTGCAAATGCAGAGGGAGGGTTAGGAAACTAGGAGGAGAGGGTGGATGCTTAGAATGTCAGGCTACAGGAAAAGTCCGACTGAGAGCAATAAAACAGAGAGAACTGGGAGAGGAGTGAGAAGGCCCTCATTGAGGCACAGGCAGAACGCGAGGAGAGAGTACACAAGGAGGAGTTTGGCAGAGAAGACGCACAGGCCGAATCAGAGGTATGATGCCTGGAACACACCCAGGACAGGGTGAGAGGAGGCAGTCTTCCACCTCTAGCCAAGTTGACGAACACCATCCATTCAAACACATTCCTGTCAACATTCAAATAGCAGGCAGCGAAGTATGGCGTACACCAGGACTATTGGGTCTCCAAACTGACACCACTAATGGACTTCAGGAGCTCAGCGATGATACTGCAACTACCGGAGGGAGATCACACGGATTTCAACAAGATCAGGTCAACACTTTTGTCCCTGTATGGGATAGGACTCCAGGCATTTAGATTCAGGTGGCATGACCTTAAGATAAAGGCGGGGGAGTCCTGCCATGAACTAACCCAGAGGGTCCAACTCATATTTCAAGGGTGGGTGGAAACATCCTCCACGTGGGAGGAACTCCGTGACATGATGGTCGTGAGGAAGTGCTCCAGACCATCCCAAAGTACATTCAGACATGGGTGTGACCAGAAACAGGTCACACCCATGGCTGCAGTTGACTGGCAGACAACCATCTCTGCGACCTCCCAACCCACTTGGATGATGGAAGTCCAGGCCACACCAAGAGACTTCCAGCAAGGCAACTAGAGGCCACCATGGAGCAGACCTGACCAGAGGGGATACCAAGACCAAGGACGTCCATGAACCAGGGAAGACAGGATTTCCCCCATCGCACCACCACACCCATCTCTACCACTCCCCACCGTACCAGAGGAAGGCCCCCAACAGATTTCTCCATGTGAAGGACGTTCCAGCAGATTCAACCCCATCCAGAGCCCACAGTGCTATGCATGCCACTTCTTCGGATACCTATGACACTCTCCTACAAGGAAGGTAATGGGCACCTGGACCAGATGCACCACCATCTCTTCACCATGACACCTACGACACTGTCCTACGAGGAAGGTAATGGGTACCTGGAGTAGATGCACCACCATCTCTTCACCATGTCAGGAACCTTCAATGGTAAGCAGACAGACAACATTGTGCTGGACTCCAGACTCTCCTGCACATCCATCAGGAAGGAGTCACTCCCTACTCCACCTATACGGGAAACTCTATAGCCATGACAGACTTCAACAGTAAGACTATGGAGTATGCAATCATGGAGACAGAGCTCCTGATAGGTAATGAACACTTGAGGACATCGTGGCAGTGTCCGACAAGCTACCAGTGGACATAGCGCTTGGGTTGGACAATCCCGGATTACTACTACTCATGAATAAGGTGGGGGTCCAATTTATTAACAATACTAATGAATGACCCACCAGCATAGCCCACCACCCCCAGCCTACTTCAACACTCCAACTGAGATTGACACAAAATCAGACGACGAGTCAGAAGATGGTGAGCCTCCCCCCCCCCCCCCCCGGCTGGGATCCACTATCAAGGAAGAGACTGATGACCAGAACTTATGGATTGGAGGGCGATGCAAGTGATCAAGGTGAAATCACTCAACATGAGAGCTCATGTATGGTAGAAGAAGAAGAATATGAATAGAGAGGCTCTGTCCAGACCAACCCCTCCTGGACCTATGCCGAGAGCTCCTGGACTTTGAGGACGGCATCTTCCTCACTCATCCCTTCAAAGTAAGGACCTCCAGGAGCGAAATAGATCAGTCAAACACGGCATCTCATCAGACTGGGGACTTCTCCACCCCGAAGAAGTGGACACAGACACACTTGCAATTCTGAATTAAAAGGCCCTCTTCCATCTCCCTGGCTTTGGCCTTTTTGTCGTACTGATACTTCTTTTGCTGCCTTCTCCCTTTCCACAACCACCTGCCTCATTGTCTCCAAGAATTCCCCTAGCTCATCAACCCACTGTACGACACTGTTCTGCTCCATCTCCCCACTCATCCACCCCCTCCTTTAATACATCTAATGGACCTCTAATTGGTCTACCCAGTTCCACCTCAAAGGGAGGAAAACCTGTGTTAGTGTGGGGTGAGTGGAGTAGAAAAAAAAAATATTTAGAGTTTTGTCCCATTCAGACTTATGATCTTGCCATTTTCTCAACATACTCTTGAGAGAGCCATGCCAACGTTCCTGGAAGCCATCAGTTTGAGGTTGGTAAGGCTAAGTTTTGTGGTGCTGTCTTTTTAGGAGTTTGCACCGTCCCATAAACACAGAGCCCTGGAGTTTGCACAGCTGTCTGGTTAACTCTCCCATAAACACAGAGCCCTGGAGTTTGCACAGCTCTCTGGTTAACTGTCCCATAAACACAGCCCTGGAGTTTGCACAGCTGTCTGGTTAACCCTCCCATAAACACAGAGCCCTGGAGTTTGCACAGCTGTCTGGTTAACCCTCCCATAAACACAGAGCCCTGGAGTTTGCACAACTGTCTGGTTAACCGTCCCATAAACACAGAGCCCTGGAGTTTGCACAGCTGTCTGGTTAACCCTCCCATAAACACAGAGCCCTGGAGTTTGCACAGCTGTCTGGTTAACCGTCCCATAAACACAGAGCCCTGGAGTTTGCACAGCTGTCTGGTTAACCGTCCCATAAACACAGAGCCCTGATCTGTCATGATCTTTACTGGTACTCCTGTTCTGGAGATGATCTCCATCATAACAACCTCTGCCACTGTCTCTGCATCGACCCTCCACAGGACTACTGCCTTTGGATATTTAGAGGTTAAACACATATGTCAACACGTATATGTAGCCTGGTTTGGCTCTGAGCAAGGGGCCAACCAGATCAAGTGCCATTCTTGAGAAGGTTAGCAATGACAGGTAAAGGAATGAGAGGAGCCCGGTGAGCTGGGTTTCAGCCAGCTTTTGGGCATTCTGGGCATGCTCTATACCAGTCCCTGATGTCCTTGAACATTCCATGCCACATAAACAGCCTAGCTAGAGCTGCTGTTGTCTTCCTGTTGGAAAAATGACCACCCAATTTGTTAGAATGAGCCATCTTCAATATGGCTTTTCACCTTTCCATGGGGACTACAACTCTATCCTGCACACTCCCATCCTCCTTCTCTAACCTGTGCATCAGTGCTTTCTCCTTCCACTGGTACCCCTCTGACCTATTCTCAGCCATCTGCCTTCTTTTCTCTAGGGTGGTCTTCTTCCTGCTGACTTCTGAATTTTAGAGATGAATTTCATCAGGCTCACCATCCTGTGGGGCCTGTACCTCACCCTTCCAGCTTGCATCCTCGTCAAATAAGTATCAGAGAAATCAAATAGGAAAGTCCCTGATTCCGTACTAAGGGTGAAATCTTTACCTTCTTGAGCTGCCTGTTTTTTTTGTTTTTTTTGTAGTACGGACACACTCTGCTGTTGGATTGGCTACAACCTTCTTGTTTGATCTACCTTTTGTTTGCTCTTCTACCAGCTGAATTAAATAGCAAACCATCTCTATACTAACCCTAATAAAAAAATTTCAGGGCCTCCTCCAGTACTGCAACTATCTGATGGGTTTAATAAAAAACCAAAGGTAATCCACTTGCGCCATAGGCATTTCCCTGTTACGTCCGTCTGCATCTGCTCCAATGTCTATTCTCATTTGGCATTCTGTTTCCCAAATCTTGCCTGACACATACATAATGGGTTGTCTAGTGGGCACTACGACCAGTCCTACAGCATTTTGGTCAGCCTTAACTATGTCCTGTCTACTCATGCTGTTGGGTATGCTTTACCAGCCCCATCCTGTGCTGGGATGGGCAGTCAGGCTTCTTGTGGGCCTTCTTCCCATATGCAAAACACGTAGGATAATTGTACAGGGTCACCTTGGCTTTGACCTTGGCTTCCTGTACTTGCTGACTACTGGTGTATCAGTTTTGGCTTGTTCCAGGTGTTGTTGCTGCCTGGTTGAGGAGAGTATTTTGGCTTAGCTTCTCCTCTGTTGTCTCTGTAGTGTTCTCGCTGTCCTTAACCATAGCGATACCATGGTTTTAACTTGTAAGTTCTATCTCTTGCTAGATGTTCCTGCATTAGATTGGTCATGTCAGGGAAATGATCTGGCTTCTGGAGTCATATGTAGTCTGCATCTTCCATCGAGTATAGAGAAAGGAATTTTTCTTTAGCCAATGTTTGAGCTGCTTCCCTGACTGAGTTGCACTGGTCTATTATTCTCTCTGCCAAGCTGAGCTGTTCTTGCAGGACATCTGCACACACTTCACTATCTGTTCTTCTAAAGGACCAGAATTGTCTTTCACAAGCTTTGATTGTCCTAAGGCTTTTAACAATGCTTCCTTTAGTAGTTCGTAGTATTTCTTCGCCCCCTCTGGTACATGGGCGATGTGTGCATTGGATGCTTTTCCCCTTAGCAGTTACTCTAAGATGCTGTGCCACTCTACCATTGGGATTCCTGTGATTATCATGTTCTTCTCAAATTTCATTAAGAAGGATGATCGCTGTTCCTTGTCTGTCCAAGGGGCCATATTTTCCGCCAGCTTGAATTTCTTGTCTTTATCCTTTCATTCTTTCTCATACTCAGCTTGTTTCCCAAGCATTCGAAGCTCATGTCTTTGTCGGAGTTCTTCCATCGCTCTCATCTTATCCTTGCTTTCTTTTGTCAGCCTGGCATGCTTCTCTTCATCTCTAGCATCAACCGGGCTTCTTTTTCTTCTCACTTGGCTTCCTTTTCCTTTTTCTCTCGTCTCCTACAATCTTCTCTGCCTTCCTCCCGCCCAATATCGTCTCATCTCAGCTCCTCCATCATTTCCCACAAGGTCTGTACATCTACTGCTGAGGAGTCTTTGAGGCTTCGGGTGATGGGTCGTTGTCCCAACGCCACAAATTCGCTGTCCTGTTTTGAGTCTACCTTTCTTTGGGTGTTTTTCCATTGCCCAACAGTACAAAGAACACAATGATAGATAGAGAAAACAATCACCAACAATATGTCACAACAATAATACAAAACAAGGAACAGTTTAACACACGGGGAAACACGCTAGTGACTCAGTAATACAAGGACAGGGCTTAGCCAACCACTAGCTAAAGCTCCTTTACCAGTTCACTCTGTGATAGCGAAATTTGGTGTCCTAGTTACAACTCTACTGCCACCACATGTTAGCATCCACAACCACTGGGGTCTAATAGGGGGAGAAATAGCTTGCCCATAAACACCAAGCAACCTACTACTTCTCTTGCTGCTGCCAGAGTCCTCCTCTTAGCCTACCTAGCTAGACTGTAAGGTGATTAGGATTAAGTTAACATAATTGACGTAGAAGTAGAGTGAACGGAGACGTCACACCTATATGCTCAGCTGGAGCATTTATGGGCTCCACAGAGTAATTACATTAAATAACCAAATATGGAAATGTCTGGAGTTGCAAGCAAGTTCAAAGCATGACAAGGTGATTTACAGGTAGGAGTTTAATGAGTGGGACAAAGATCAAGGGTGGAAGGTGATACAATATTAAAGCAAGAAATAACCTGCACTCACTACATACAATGGCTATCCTACTGTTTCTATTGTTAATCTAAGTGTTCTGCAGGGCTGAGTCTGCACAGCCAGTCAGAGTTGAAGCCTGACAAGGATCCCTTTCCAATGCCTTGCATCAAAGGGACTAATCGACAACCTGGCAGGGGCACAGTTCATATAGACGCTGGACCTGACCGAAGGTTATTGGCAGGTTCCTGTCGGGAAGTCCTCTACCCAGAAGACAGCTTTCAGCATGAACTTTGGAAAAGACAAGTTCCACATCATGCCATTTCGTCTGGTCAGGGCTCTGTTGACTTTCAGCGCCTGATGAATGAACTCCTGGCAGACATGAATGAGTCTACGATGACCTGTGATTTCTAGCCTTGACTGGACCAGCACCTCACTCACCTAATGAGGTATTCCAGCAACTGAAGGATGCAGGACTGATGGCAAAGCTGTCTAATTTCATATCACCATGTACGAGTGTGCATACCTCGGCCACAGAGTAAGTCAAGATCGATGCCACTTATACCTTCAAGACACCAAGGAGGAAGAAGGACATAGGGCCTTTCATGGATTTGTGTGATATTGCCGCAAGTTCATCCTGTCCTTTGCAGACGTGGCCAAACTGCTGACGGAGGCCACCAAGAAAGACCAGCCAGATATGTTAGTATGGACGGCGGAGATGCAATCGGCCTTCGACCACCTCAAAGATGCACTCTCCCATGAACCAGTTCTAACAACTGGGCCTGACTTTGAGAGGGAATTTATGATCTAGACTGATGCTTCCGACCACGGCATAGGAGCAGTCCACACTCAGATGTCTGAGGAAGGAGAAGAACGCTGGTGGCCTATTTTTTTAAACAACTCCTGCCCAGAGAGGCAGGAGTTGGTGCTGAGAATTATCCTGCATTTCAGAGTCTATCTCATGGGAACCGATTACGGTCCTAACAGACCATGGCTGCCACATTTACCTGGATGAGATGATGAACAAAAGTGGCCGGCAACTCCAGGACTTCGATTTCACTGTGAAACACCATCCAGGCTACTCCGTCAGCAATGCTGACAGTCTGTGCAAATAGGCCTAGGATTTCACTTCACTGCTAGAAGGGAAGGGGGGAGTGTCAGAGAGTAAGACAATATCCTTGCAATGCCAGTGAAATGACTGACAGGACTAGTGAGAACCAACAAACAAGTGTGCATGGATGTAATTGGACAGAATATAGTGCGATGTAAGTATTTTACCCCATGTATGTGGGCCAGCCTATTTAAGGGCTGCCCAATAAAGGTCACACACACAAAAAAAGAGAGATAGGTTTTTTCCAACTCTAGCCAGTGATATTGTGTCAGGAGAAACCTACACCTAGCTCAAACATACACAGTGAGGGACAAGAAACCATCTCTCATACTCATCAGGTAAGATTAGTTTCCCTTTTTTCTGGAAATGTAGGTACCACTGTCATGAACCTACCTAGAATCTTGCTCATTCTACCCAACTTATTTTCATTGTGGAAAAGTACTCCCAATAGTATGTATACGTTGGAAATGTAGGAGAAGTTTGGCTTTCAGCAATTAAGGCACAACTCACCACTTCACTCTTCACACTCATTTACTTTATGCTTGCTAGGAATGTGTCTGATGACTTCCTTAGCTTGACTCTGGAAGTCCTCCATGTGTCCAACAATAATTCTAGAAAAAAAAGGTTACTGGTTCTACTTTCTAAGAAAAACATACACCATGATTGTAGAGTACACATATCCTTTAATGAGACTATTATTTTCAGATAATGGCCTGATTTTTACTGGATTTGGAATGCAATCTTTGGTAGTATATCTGACATAGCACCTACTGGCACCCGATCTTTCACAGCAAAGGAGTGGATGTGGAGTAATTGCTGTGCTTTTATTTTGCACACTCTAGAGATGGCTTCACATTCTTGTCCACATTGTCACCAAACTTGTAGCTGTAGTATTCATGTTCCATATATTCTTGCTCTCCTAACCTTTTTTGGTCCACAATCTGCTCTTGGTTGCTGACTTGTTCTAGTTGATCCACATGGTCATTACAAGAAGAGATTGAGTCATCCTGTGAAAACTGATATAAGACTGTATGGTGATGCCTTGAATAGAACTCCCTCCTTCAGATGATGGTGAATAAACGATCAAATCAATTAAGCTGGTTGGACCTTTTCTGATAGATTCCTATAACATGAAGTAACATGCATATGTGGAATTTAATAACTCACTTGTCTCACTGAGCTGTTAGCTCAGAATAACGCATGACCATACTCAATAACTATTCATGAAGCTCTTTTAGTAGCACCTCCCATACAAGACACTTTTCAAAAGAGTGGCTACTATATCCACTGAACAAAGTTCTCGCTGTACTAAATACAGGAGGAATTTTCTAGCATGTGATGCACATGTGATACACATGTGGTACACAAACCACTTCAGATTAAAAAAAAAATTTCTTTCATTTCATCAAATCAAACCTGCACTTCTACATTATGTTCTTACTGATCTTTCTGTAAGATTCGGTGTGCCCTGATAGGACATGCACACACAAATTCCAGAGCTGTAGATTCATGTACAACTGTACTGGAATGGGGTAGGAATGGTTGGTGGTGAGGGATTAGACATTATTATAGTGTATAAGTGTATTTGTGTGCACACACCATGCTTGTACTGTTTGTTAGAGCCATTTCCACAGAGCATGATTGATATTGCTTGTGTACCTGACCCATTTTCTAGTGTTGTGATTTTAGTAGCTGAGATGCTATCAAACACAACAGAGGTTTATGCTCAGATGATTTGGGTATCAACTTTTTAGGAGAGTCGGCAGCATCGTCTTGAATTCCCTCAGCACTGTCCAAATGGAACTGCTTCCCTGCCTTGACAGTATCTCTCAATATAGAATCTGACCTGTCTAAGCTTAGATTCTTCATTTCTGCCTAGTGACAGATCTCTATCAATATCAAGAGCATATCAGGAGTATTAGCCAGAGTGAAGCTAGATATTTGTAACTCTACCGAGCAATTTGATAAATTCCCTGTTTGCGAGCTCGAGTGTGAACATTGAGAACTCTCTTCCCGGCTGGTCAAGATATACTAACCTTCTTTAAAAATCATAATTGTTATTGCACTTTTCATTTATATTCTACTCCTTACAATCATGAAAGTGTTGACTTACAGTTCTTAGTTGTTGGCATGCCTCGACAGCTAGATCCTGGTGGTGTCATGGGTGGAGGAGATGGTGTATCCAATCTGTTTGAACAGATGCAGCAAAGCTGTAAGACACTGACTGAGTGCAGGAGATGTCAACTGGTCATCATCTGCCATTGATCTGTCCACTGATATTTGCCCTGATGCAGCTGAGATATAGTAAGCTGATGGATGAGTTAAGCAAGCCTACTTTTGTGGAGGTAGGTATCCTTCACAATCAGATTCTTGTCTTTTCCCATGATATCCAGCTTGTATGCATACATCAGACTGCAGATGAGACGTTCTCGTCTGAATAATACTCTTCAGATTTGCAACTTTTGTTCTAGATTGCTCAAGGAAGTGACTTGGTTCTCACATGAGTTGCACAAACAGGTTTCTTCATCTCTTATTTCCACATGGCTGTCAAGAGGTACAGATGACAGGTTTGTATTTCATGCTTTATTGACTTGCAGCTAAGTCCATCCAGCTTTCTCTTTCATCTCCTGTCCATGGGAAGAGTTTCCTTGCAGAGGCAACAGCAAGAATTCATCTCCTAGTGGAATCACTATCTTTCACATTCGATTCATGCACCACGAGATTGTAGTCGCTTATGTTCATCTTTCTTCGATTAACTGTCCATGAAATTCCCGGACAGTGCAATACGAAATGTGTATGTGAGTTTGACCTGACACATTTCCAGTGTAGTAATTAGATAATGGGTTTGTACCACGAGACTAGTAGCTACCTGCATCTCTGAACTGACACAATGGGGGAATTTAGCAACTTGGGGGAAACATTGGATATTATGCTCCGAGATCGCATCGTGTGTGGGATCAATGATGATGCTATCTAGAAATGCTTACTGGCAGAGTCTACACTGACTTACAATAAAGCACTGGAACTCTTCCAGAGCCAAGAAACGGCTGCTTCAAATGCTAAAAGCTGTACAGGACAGAAAACTGAAACATAAAGTGAAAAAACCTTTTGCTCGGCTAGCAGGGGAGAAATGTTTTACTAAACAGGACTTAGTAAGGCATACCAATATGTGCCCTTGAGCGAAGAGTCAAAGCAGTATGTAGTTATAGATACCAAGAAGGGATTATTTCGCTATACCAGAATGCCTTTGGTACATCCTCGGCTCCAGCAATCTTTCAGAGGGTCATGAAAAATCTAGATATACCAGGGGGAGCGTGGATTTGGACAAAATATTAGTGACAGGTTCCACGCATGAGAAACCTCTAACAATATTAGTGACAGGTTCCACACATGAGAAACCTCTAACAAAATTAGTGACAGGTTCCACGCATGAGAAACCGCTAACAATATTAGTGACAGGTTCCACACATGAGAAACCTCTAACAATATTAGTGACAGGTTCCACACATGAGAAACCTCTAACAATATTAGTTACAGGTTCCACACATGAGAAACCTCTAACAATATTAGTGACAGGTTCCACACATGAGAAACCTCTAACAATATTAGTTACAGGTTCCACGCATGAAAAACCTCTAACAATATTAGTGACAGGTTCCACGCATGAGAAACCTCTAACAATATTAGTGACAGGTTCCACGCATGAGAAACCTCTAACAATATTAGTGACAGGTTCCACGCATAAGAAACGTCTAACAATATTAGTGACAGGTTCCACACATGAGAAACTTCTAACAATATTAGTGACAGGTTCCACGCATGAGAAACCTCTAACAATATTAGTGACAGGTTCCACACATGAGAAACCTCTAACAATATTAGTGACAGGTTCCACACATAAGAAACCACAAACAATATTAGTGACAGGTTCCACACATGAGAAATCTCTAACAATATTACTGACTGGTTCCACGCATGACAAAACTCTAAAAATATTACTGACAGGTTCCACGCATGAGAAACCTCTAACAATATTAGCGACAGGTTCAACACATGAGAAACCTCTAACAATATTAGTGACAGGTTCCACGCATGAGAAACCTCTAACAATATTAGTGACAGGTTCCACGCATGAGAAACCTCTAACAATATTAGTGACAGGCTCCACGCATGAGAAACCTCTAACAATATTAGTGACAGGTTCCACACATGAGAAACCTCTAACAATATTAGTGACAGGTTCCACACATGAGAAGCCACTAACAATATTAGTGAGAGGTTCCACACATGAGAAATCTCTAACAATATTACTGACCGGTTCCACGCATGACAAAACACTTACAATATTACTGACAGGTTCAACGCATGAGAAACCTTTAACAATATTAACGACAGGTTCCACACATGAGAAACCTCTAACAATATTAGTGACAGGTTCCACGCCTGAGAAACCTCTAACAATATTAGTGATAGGTTCCACGCAGGAAACCTCTAACAATATTAGTGACAGGTTCCTCGCATAAGAAACCTCTAACAATATTAGTGACAGGTTCCACGCATGAGAAACCTCTAACAAAATTAGTGACAGGTTCCATGTATGAGAAACTTCTAACAATATTAGTGACAGGTTCCATGCATGACAAAACTCTAACAATATTACTGACAGATTCCACGCATGAGAAACCTCTAACAATATTAGTGACAGGTTCAACACATGAGAAACCTCTAAAAATATTAGCGACAGGTTGCACACATGAGAAAGCTCTAACAATATTAGTGACAGGTTCCGCGCATGAGAAACCTCTAACAATATTAGTGACAGGTTCCACGCATGAGAAACCCCTAACAATATTAGTGACAGGTTCCATGCATGAGAAACCTCTAACAATATTAGTGACAGGTTCCACCCATGAGAAACCTCTAACAATATTAGTGACAGTTTCAACGCATGAGAAACCTCTAAAAATATTAGCGACAGGTTGCACACATGAGAAACCTCTAACAATATTAGTGACAGGTTCCACGCATGAGAAACCTCTAACAATATTAGTGACAGGCCGCACGCATGAGAAACCTCTAACAATATTAGTGACAAGTTCCACGCATGAGAAACCCCTTACAATATTAGTGACAGGTTCCACGCAAGAGAAACCTCCAACAATATTAGTGACAGGTTCCACACATGAGAAACCTCTTACAATATTAGTGACAGGTTCCACACATGAGAAACCGCTAACAATATTAGTGACAGGTTTCACACCAGAGAAACCTCTAACAATATTAGTGACAGGTTCCACGCATGAGAAACCTCTAACAATATTAGTGACAGGTTCCACGCATGAGAAACGTCCAACAATATTAGTGACAGGTTCCACACATGAGAAACTTCTAACAATATTAGTGACAGGTTCCACGCATGAGAAACCTCTAACAATATTAGTGACAGGTTCCACACATGAGAAACCTCTAACAATATTAGTGACAGGTTCCACACATGAGAAACCACAAACAATATTAGTGACAGGTTCCACGCATGAGTGACCTCTAACAATATTAATGACAGGTTCAACGCATGATAAACCCTAACAATATTAGTGACGGGTTCCACGCATGAGAAACCTCTAACAATATTATTGACAGGTTCCACGCATGAGAAACCTCTAACAATATTAGTGACAGTTTCCACGCATGAGAAACCTCTAGCAATATTAGTGACCGGTTCAACACATGCGAAACCTCTAACAATATTAGTGACAGGTTCCACGCATGAGTGACCTCTAACAATATTAGTGACATGTTCCACGCATGAGAAACCTCTAACAATATTAGTGAAAGGTTCCACGCATGAGTGACCTCTAACAATATTAGTGACAGGTTCCATGCATGAGAAACCTCTAACAATATTAGTGACAGGTTCCACGCTGGAAACCTCTAACAATATTAGTGACAGATTCCAAGCATAAGAAACCACTAACAATATTAGTGACAGGTTCCATGCATGAGAAACCTCTAACAATATTAGTAACCGGTTCCAAGCATGAGAAACCTCTAACAATATTAGTGACAGGTTCCATGCATGAGAAACCTCTAACAATATTAGTGACAGGTTCCACGCATGAGTGACCTCTAACAATATTAATGACAGGTTCCACGCATGAGAAACCCTAACAATATTAGTGACAGGTTCCAAGCATGAGTGATCTCTAACAATATTAGTGACAGGTTCCATGCATGAGTGACCTCTAACAATATTAGTGACAGGTTCCACGCATGAGAAACCTCTAACAATATTAGTGACAGGTTCCACGCATGAGAAACCTCTAACAATATTAGTGACAGGTTCCACCCATGAGAAACCTCTAAAAATATTAGTTACAGGTTCCACGCATGAGTGACCTCTCCACGCATGAGAAACCTCTAACAATATTAGTGACAGGTTCCACGCATGAGAAACCTCTAACAATATTAGTGACAGGTTCCACGCATGCGAAACCTCTAACAATATAAGTGACAGGTTCCACACATGAGAAACCTCTAACAATATTAGTGACAGGTTCCACGCATGAGAAACCTCTAACAATATTAGTGACATGTTCCACGCATGAGAAACCTCTAACAATATTAGTGACAGGTTCCACGCATGAGAAACCTCTAACAATATTAGTGACAGGTTCCACGCTGGAAACATCTAACAATACTAGTGAGAGATTCCAAGCATAAGAAACCTCTAACAATATTAGTGACAGGTTCCATGCATGAGAAACCTCTAACAATATTAGTGACAGGTTCCACGCATGAGAAACCTCTAACAATATTAGTGACAGGTTCCACGCATGAGAAACCTCTAACAATATTAGTGACAGGTTCCACACATGAGAAACCACTAACAATATTAGTGACAGGTTCCACGCATGAGAAACCTCTAACAATATTAGTGACAGGTTCCACGCATGAGAAACCTCTAACAATATTAGTGACAGGTTCCACGCATGAGAAACCTCTAACAATATTAGTGACAGGTTCCACACATGAGAAACCTCTAACAATATTAGTGACTGGTTCCACGCATGAGAAACCTCTAACAATATTAGTGACAGGTTCCACGCATGAGAAACCTCTAACAATATTAGTGACAGGTTCCACACATGAGAAACCTCTAACAATATTAGTGACAGGTTTGGAAACCTCTAACAATATTATTGACATTCCAAGGATAAGAAACCTCTAACAATATTAGTGACAGGTTCCACGCATGAGAAACCTCTAACAATATTAGTAAGCGGACCCACAGATGAGAAACCTCTAACAATATTAGTGACAGGTTCCATGCATGAGAAACCTCTAACAATATTAGTGACAGGTTCCACGCATGAGTGACCTCTCCACGCATGAGAAACCTCTAACAATATTAGTGACAGGTTTCACACCAGAGAAACCTCTAACAATATTAGTGACAGGTTTCACACATGAGAAACCTCTAACGATATTAGTGACAGGTTCCACGCATGAGAAACCTCCAACAATATTAGTGACAGTTTCCACGCATGAGAAACCTCTAGCAATATTAGTGACCGGTTCAACACATGCGAAACCTCTAGCAATATTAGTGACATGTTCCATGCATGAGTGACCTCTAATAATATTAGTGACATGTTCCACGCATGAGAAACCACTAACAATATTAGTGACAGGTTCCACGCATGAATGACCTCTAACAATATTAATAACAGGTTCCAAGCATGAGAAACCTCTAACAATATTAGTGACAGGTTCCACGCATGAGTGACCTCTAACAATATTAGTGACAGGTTCCACGCATGAGAAACCTCTAACAATATTAGTGACTGGTTCCACGCATGAGAAACCTCTAACAATATTAGTGACAGGTTCCATGCATGCGAAACCTCTAACAATATTAGTGACAGGTTCCACACATGAGAAACCTCTAACAATATTAGTGACAGGTTCCATGCTGGAAACCTCTAACAATATTATTGACAGATTCCAAGGATAAGAAACCTCTAACAATACTAGTGACAGGTTCCATGCATGAGAATCCTCTAACAATATTAGTGACAGGTTCCACGCATGAGTGACCTCTCCACGCATGAGAAACCTCTAACAATATTAGTGACAGATTCCACGCATGAGAAACCTCTAACAATATTAGTGACCGGTTCAACACATGCGAAACCTCTAACAATATAAGTGTCAGGTTCCACACATGAGAAACCTCTAGCAATATTAGTGACAGGTTCCACACATGAGTGACCTCTAACAATATTAGTGACATGTTCCACGCATGAGAAACCTCTAACAATATTAGTGACAGGTTCCACGCATGAGAAACTCTAACAATATTAGTGACAGGTTCCATGCAAGAGAAACCTCTAACAATATTAGTGACAGGTTCCACGCTGGAAACCTCTAACAATATTAGTGAGAGATTCCAAGCATAAGAAACCTCTAACAATATTAGCGATAGGTTCCATGTATGAGAAACCTCTAACAATATTAGTAACCGGTTCCACGCATGAGAAACCTCTAACAATATTAGTGACAGGTTGCACGCATGAGAAACCTCTAACAATATTAGTGACAGGTTCCACGCATGAGAAACCTCTAACAATATAAGTGATAGGTTCCACCCATAAGAAACCTCTAAAAATTTTAGTGACAGGTTCCACGCTTGAGAAACCTCTAACAATATTAGTGACAGGTTCCACGCATGAGAAACCTCTAACAATATTAGTGACAGGTTCCTCGCATGAGAAACCTCTAACAATATTAGTGACAGGTTCCACACATGAGAAACCACTAACAATATTAGTGACAGGTTCCACATATGAGAAATCTCTAACAATATTACTGAGAGGTTCCACGCATGACAAAACTCTAACAATATTACTGACAGGTTCCACGCATGAGAAACCTCTAACAATATTAGAGACAGGTTCAACGCATGAGAAACCTCTAACAATATTAGCGACAGGTTCCACACATGAGAAACCTCTAACAATGTTAGTGACAGGTTCCACCCATGAGAAACCTCTAACAATATTAGTAACAGTTTCCACGCAGGAAAACTCTAACAATATTAGTGAGAGGTTCCTCGCATAAGAAACCTCTAACAATATTAGTGACAGGTTCCACGCATGAGAAACCTCTAACAATATTAGTGACAGGTTCCATGCATGAGAAACCTCTAACAATATTAGTGACAGGTTCCATGCATGAGAAACCTCTAACAATATTAGTGACAGGTGCCATGCATTAGAAACCTCTAACAATATTAGTGACAGGTTCCACGCATGAGAAACCTCTAACAATATTAGTGACAGGTTCCACACATGAGACACCTCTAACAATATTAGTGACAGGTTCCACACATGAGAAACCACAAACAATATTAGTGACAGGTTCAACACATGAGAAATCTCTAACAATATTACTGACAGGTTCCACGCATGACAAAACTCTAACAATATTACTGATAGGTTCCACGCATGAGAAACCTCTAACAATATTAGCGACAGGTTCAACACATGAGAAACCTCTAACAATATTAGTGACAGGTTCCACGCATGAGAAACCTCTAACAATATTAGTGACAGGTTCCACGCATGAGAAACCTCTAACAATATTAGTGACTGGTTCCACGCATGAGAAACCTCTAACAATATTAGTGACAGGTTCCATGTATGAGAAACGTCTTACAATATTAGTGTCAGGTTCCTCACATGAGAAACCTCTAACAATATTAGTAAGCGGACCCACAGATGAGAAACCTCTAACAATATTAGTGACAGGTTCCATGCATGAGAAACCTCTAACAATATTAGTGACAGGTTCCACGCATGAGTGACCTCTCCACGCATGAGAAACCTCTAACAATATTAGTGACAGGTTTCACACCAGAGAAACCTCTAACAATATTAGTGACAGGTTTCACACATGAGAAACCTCTAACGATATTAGTGACAGGTTCCACGCATGAGAAACCTCCAACAATATTAGTGACAGTTTCCACGCATGAGAAACCTCTAGCAATATTAGTGACCGGTTCAACACATGCGAAACCTCTAGCAATATTAGTGACATGTTCCATGCATGAGTGACCTCTAATAATATTAGTGACATGTTCCACGCATGAGAAACCACTAACAATATTAGTGACAGGTTCCACGCATGAATGACCTCTAACAATATTAATAACAGGTTCCAAGCATGAGAAACCTCTAACAATATTAGTGACAGGTTCCACGCATGAGTGACCTCTAACAATATTAGTGACAGGTTCCACGCATGAGAAACCTCTAACAATATTAGTGACTGGTTCCACGCATGAGAAACCTCTAACAATATTAGTGACAGGTTCCATGCATGCGAAACCTCTAACAATATTAGTGACAGGTTCCACACATGAGAAACCTCTAACAATATTAGTGAGAGGTTCCATGCTGGAAACGTCTAACAATATTATTGACAGATTCCAAGGATAAGAAACCTCTAACAATACTAGTGACAGGTTCCATGCATGAGAATCCTCTAACAATATTAGTGACAGGTTCCACGCATGAGTGACCTCTCCACGCATGAGAAACCTCTAACAATATTAGTGACAGATTCCACGCATGAGAAACCTCTAACAATATTAGTGACCGGTTCAACACATGCGAAACCTCTAACAATATAAGTGTCAGGTTCCACACATGAGAAACCTCTAGCAATATTAGTGACAGGTTCCACACATGAGTGACCTCTAACAATATTAGTGACATGTTCCACGCATGAGAAACCTCTAACAATATTAGTGACAGGTTCCACGCATGAGAAACTCTAACAATATTAGTGACAGGTTCCATGCAAGAGAAACCTCTAACAATATTAGTGACAGGTTCCACGCTGGAAACCTCTAACAATATTAGTGAGAGATTCCAAGCATAAGAAACCTCTAACAATATTAGCGATAGGTTCCATGCATGAGAAACCTCTAACAATATTAGTAACCGGTTCCACGCATGAGAAACCTCTAACAATATTAGTGACAGGTTGCACGCATGAGAAACCTCTAACAATATTAGTGACAGGTTCCACGCATGAGAAACCTCTAACAATATAAGTGATAGGTTCCACCCATAAGAAACCTCTAAAAATTTTAGTGACAGGTTCCACGCTTGAGAAACCTCTAACAATATTAGTGACAGGTTCCACGCATGAGAAACCTCTAACAATATTAGTGACAGGTTCCTCGCATGAGAAACCTCTAACAATATTAGTGACAGGTTCCACACATGAGAAACCTCTAACAATATTAGTGACAGTTTCCACACATGAGAAACCACTAACAATATTAGTGACAGGTTCCACATATGAGAAATCTCTAACAATATTACTGAGAGGTTCCACGCATGACAAAACTCTAACAATATTACTGACAGGTTCCACGCATGAGAAACCTCTAACAATATTAGAGACAGGTTCAACGCATGAGAAACCTCTAACAATATTAGCGACAGGTTCCACACATGAGAAACCTCTAACAATGTTAGTGACAGGTTCCACCCATGAGAAACCTCTAACAATATTAGTAACAGTTTCCACGCAGGAAAACTCTAACAATATTAGTGAGAGGTTCCTCGCATAAGAAACCTCTAACAATATTAGTGACAGGTTCCACGCATGAGAAACCTCTAACAATATTAGTGACAGGTTCCATGCATGAGAAACCTCTAACAATATTAGTGACAGGTTCCATGCATGAGAAACCTCTAACAATATTAGTGACAGGTGCCATGCATTAGAAACCTCTAACAATATTAGTGACAGGTTCCACGCATGAGAAACCTCTAACAATATTAGTGACAGGTTCCACACATGAGACACCTCTAACAATATTAGTGACAGGTTCCACACATGAGAAACCACAAACAATATTAGTGACAGGTTCAACACATGAGAAATCTCTAACAATATTACTGACAGGTTCCACGCATGACAAAACTCTAACAATATTACTGATAGGTTCCACGCATGAGAAACCTCTAACAATATTAGCGACAGGTTCAACACATGAGAAACCTCTAACAATATTAGTGACAGGTTCCACGCATGAGAAACCTCTAACAATATTAGTGACAGGTTCCACGCATGAGAAACCTCTAACAATATTAGTGACTGGTTCCACGCATGAGAAACCTCTAACAATATTAGTGACAGGTTCCATGTATGAGAAACGTCTTACAATATTAGTGTCAGGTTCCTCACATGAGAAACCTCTAACAATATTAGTGACAGGTTCCACACATGAGAAACAACAAACAATATTAGTGACCGGTTCCACACATGAGAAATCTCTAACAATATTACTGACAGGTTCCACGCATGACAAAACTCTAACAATATTACTGACAGGTTCCATGCATGAGAAACCTCTAACAATATTAGCGACAGGTTCAACACATGAGAAACCTCTAACAATATTAGTGACAGGTTCCACGCATGACAAAACCTCTAACAATATTAGTGACAGGTTCCACACATGAGAAACCTCTTACAATATTAGTGACAGGTTCCACATATGAGAAACCTCTAACAATATTAGTGACAGGTTTCACACCAGAGAAACCTCTAACAATATTAGTGACAGGTTTCACACATGAGAAACCTCTAACAATATTAGTGACAGGTTCCACGCATGAGAAACCTCTAACAATATTAGTGACAGTTTCCACGCATGAGAAACCTCTAACAATATTAGTGACATGTTCCACGCATGAGAAACCTCTAACAATATTAGTGACAGGTTCCACGCATGAGTGACCTCTAACAATATTGGTAACAGGTTCCAAGCATAAGAAACCTCTAACAATATTAGTGATAGGTTCCACGCATGAGTGACCTCTAACAATATTAGTGACAGGTTCCACGCATGAGAAACCTCTAACAATATTAGTGACTGGTTCCACGCATGAGAAACCTCTAACAATATTAGTGACAGGTTCCATGCATGAGAAACCTCTAACAATATTAGTGACAGGTTCAACACATGAGAAATCTCTAACAATATTAGTGACAGGTTCCACACTGGAAACCTCTAACAATATTAGTGACAGATTCCAAGGATAAGAAACCTCTAACAATATTAGTGACAGTTTCAATGCATGAGAAACTTCTAACAATATTAGTAAGCGGTTCCACGCATGAGAAACCTCTAACAATATTAGTGACAGGTTCCATGCATGAGAAACCTCTAACAATATTAGTGACAGGTTCCATGCATGACAAACCTCTAACAATATTAATGACAGGTTCCACGCATGAGAAACCCTAAAAATATTAGCGACAGGTTCACGTATGAGTGATCTCTAACAATATTAGTGACAGGTTCCACGCATGAGAAACTTCTAACAATATTAGTGACAGGTTCCACGCATGAGTGACCTCTAACAATATTAGTGACAGGTTCCACGCATGAGAAACCTCTAAAAATATTAGTGACAGGTTCCACGCATGAGAAACCTCTAACAATATTAGTGACAGGTTCCACGCATGAGAAATCTCTAACAATATTACTGACAGGTTCCACGCATGACAAAACCCTAACAATATCACTGACAGGTTCCACGCATGAGAAACCTCTGACAATATTAGTGACAAGTTCCACGCATGAGAAACCTCTAACAATATTAGTGAGAGGTTCCACCCATGAGAAATCTCCAACAATATTAGTGACAGGTTCCACGCATGAGAAACCTCTAACAATATTAGTGACAGGTTCCACGAATGAGAAACCTCTAACAATATTAGTGACAGGTTCCACGCATGAGAAACCTCTAACAATATTAGTGACAGTTTCCACCCATGAGAAACCACTAACAATATTAGTGACAGGTTCCACGCATGAGAAACCTCTAACAATATTAGTGACCCACACAT
>CBDHDV010000051.1:0-4865 GCA_965261175.1 Rubritalea sp.
CCAGCGTGGACGCAAGCAACCTCCCTCCATCTATCCCTAACGCTAGCGTGGACACAAGCAACCTCCCTCCATCTATCCCTAACACTAGCATGGACGCGAGCAACCTTCCTCCATCTATCCCTAACGCTAGCGTGGACGCGAGCAACCTCCCTCCATCTATCCCTAACGCTAGCGTGGACACAAGCAACCTCCCTCCATCTATCCCTAACCCTAGCGTGGACGCGAGCAACCTCTCTCCATCTATCCCTAACGCTAGCGTGGACACAAGCAACAAGCATCGATTCAACTTCAGGAATAACAGGCATGGAAGCATTTTCAATGTGCATTCGTTCTAGGCTAGTGTGGACCACCGGCCTTTAGTCTCACAGCAGCGATGGTTGAGAGGTTGGGGGTTTTCCGTGACAAAATTAAGGAGATCACACTCCTTGGTTAACCACATGACTACTGATACAAACTTAGTATATATGATTAATTACTGTATTATCTTGGAGCTTACATCACTTGTACTGCAGATCACACCCTTTCGGATTAATTAAAGAACGGGCATCATCATATTCATGATCCAAATCTGGCAACACCTTCAGAATCACTGAGCCACCATGACCTTCAAAATTATCGTAACTCACTGACCTACCATGCCCATCAAAATTATCCTCACTACAGCTAGTGGGATTGATTACCTATTGGTAAATGCAGCCTTGTCTTACTACTGCTATGATTCAACACTAGATACTTCAACAACAACTGCATCGCCTTGGGCAGCAGATGTCATGGATTGCAAACATTCAGAGAAGTTGAAAGTGGCCACTGGTATAAAATATTTTCTAAGGCTTTCTCTTCTTTCCAAATATTTGATTTCAAAACAAATATTGCAGCTCAGTCACTAAATATCAGGTTCTCATAAAATCGAAGCCAAAACTAAAAAAAATTTTTTAAAACTCGGCACTACAAGATTATCATCATGCATGCATCACGCCATGTATTCAATGCATAATGACGTAACCAGATATATCTAGTCTTGGCTTCAAGTTTGGAGGTGGATTGTTTAATATAATTAACTGGCCTATTTTTGGTTGCTTGATAAAATGTATGTTCTACGGCTTTATTATATAAATATATATATGTGTATGTCTCTGAAGAAGGTGGGATTACAATAAAGAGTTGGGGGTAAAAAATGTGTGTGTGGATACAAAAGGTGTTCTTTTGAATCCACCCTGGATACAGGCCTGCCATAGTTAGTGTGGAACAAAGGCAGGGCTAGCTAGTACTCCAATAAGCTGGGCGTATGGCAGAGCATGCAATATCCTAACTCACGCTGTTCAGTAACGAAAAGCAGCGTCTCTTTGACCAGTGCAATCTTCTGCCCTGCCATGGAGCCACTCTTGTCAATAACTGCCACAATATCCACGGGAGCTCTTGAGGTAGGTTCGTAAAATGGAGCCTTGAGGCTAGTCACAGCCCAGCACTGCTGCTTGCTGGCTGGGCTGTAGCAAGCATACTCCGCAGATGCCGTCAGAGTAATGCTGGTGCGGGTAGCATCTCCACTAGCAACATTCCCAGTAGCAACAGGGGTTTGGCAGGATTGAAGAGAATCATCCCCAACACGAGAACCAACTTCTTCAGACATGACTTGGTAAGTAACTAGAAAGAATCAGTGTATAAACATGATTTCCGATAAACTCCCGAGCGAGAAAAGACCAATTGCAGTGACGTCACAACACGGGCGTTAATTAAAGATAACCAATTAAAGTTTTAATTTTCTTTTTTTTTCATTGCTCCACTGTACAATTAGTGATGTGTGACACGGAAAATATTCGATGAATACTCTGTAGGTCAGTCAGCCCGAGCTGGTGTCCTGATACATGCTTGGTAAAAAGAAACAATGTGAGCGATAGAGTTCCTAACTAGTCTCGCTGGCTAGACATTCGTAAGGGAAAGGGGAAGTCTGGAGAGCCAGGATTTCGTTAGCCCAGCGGAAGTACATCCATACAACAATAGGCTGAAAATGCAACCACCAACTTTTTTGATTACCAAATTTAAGTGTGATTTTTTTTTAATATATTTAATATTGTTATTAGCTATTATTATTAGGCTGGCTGACCTATAGTGCACTTATTGTGATTATTTTCTGTGTTACACAACACTAGTTGTACTGTGAAACAATAAAGAATAATTGAATATATAATAGCTTAAAATTGGTAATCTAATTGTTTGTAAACCAGCTATGTATATATAACAGTCATACAAAAAAAACTTGAAATTAAATTCATATACACTCTTGATAAGCAGTTCAGCATAGCCTTATATATCCACAGCCCTTATATATCTGCAGCCCTTGTATATCCGCAGGCCTTATATATTCACAGCCCTTATATATCCGCAGCCTCTAATACAAATCTTTGAACAGCAGCCTCCTCAAAAAATGAAGCGTTCACCACTCTCCACTGTGAAATTGGTTCATCGCTAATTGTATCAGGAGGCAGTTGAGAAAGTGTCTATAGAGTGGAAAGAGGAAGTGATGGAGCTTGAACAAGAGTTGGGAGGAAGAATATTGAGGAGGTGTGGAATAAATAGAAGGAGAAGGTGATAGCTGCAGCAGAAAAAGAACAAGGCAGGAGGAAGGTTACAGAGAGGTCAGAAGGATGGTGGTGGAGGATGTGGAGAGGTTAATTGTTATTAGGGAGATGATGTGTAGGAAGTTAATGGAACCAAGGAAGAGGAGGGTGGGGGCAGTTACATTGAGCGAACTATGTGAGTGTGGAAGATCAGAGAGCAGAGTAGTACTAGCTGCAAATTGTTTTGGACTGATTTGAGAGGAAAGAGGGCGGCGAGAAGGATGAAAGGAATGAATGATGATGAGGGCAGGATGGTGGAGGGGGAAGACAAAGTGTTGGAAGTAACGGCAAAACACTGGGAAGAGCTTGGGCGCAAAAGAGAGGATGGTACAGCATCTGAAGCAGAGATGGAAGATGTGGATGGGCATGAGTTGGGTATGTGTGAGGAAGTAAGTTGAGAAGAAGTGGTGGAGGCAATGGAGTGCTTGAAGAGAGGAAAGGCAGCAGGTCCTAATGGAATTATGAAGAATATATTGATGTATGGGGGTAGAAGGTTGATGGAGGAGATGTTGCTGATAATGAATGTGGCAATTAAGAATTGAGTGGTGTCCGTTACACTGTAAGAGAAGTCAACTGGTACCCCTTCACAATGGTGAAGTGGAACAAGTAGGTAATTATACAGGAAATATGTAGGTTGTAGTGTGGTGAAGGTATTTGTGGGAGTATTGGTAAGGACATTGGAAAGGATTTTGACAGGAGCGCAGGGTGGATTAGGAGTGGTAGGTGATGTTCGGATCTGTGGTTGGTGCTGTGAGGTGTATGTGAAGTGAGGAAGAGGAATTCATATTGGGTCTTCCTTGATATTTGTAAGACTTATGACAATGCGTGGAGGGAAGGTTTGTGGCTTAAGATGAGGCAATGTGGAGTACAGGAGAAGTTTGTGAGGCCATGTGAAGGACTATTCAGTGAGGTGGAGAAAAGGGTGGTGTTAAGTGGAAGGAAGTCTCGGTGAAAAGTGATAGGCAAGGGTGCACCTTGATGGGAATGGCAGAAAGGTTGGAGAGAGCTCAGCTAGGAGTTAAATTGGATCAGTGTTGATGTGGGACACTTATGTATGCTAATGATGTTGTTCTGGTAGAAGAATGGTTTGATAGGAAGCTAATATGCAATGTTCAGTTAGAGAAGATGGCAAAAAAGGCAGATGAGTGGATTGGAAGGGTGACAAGGATGAGCAGAGGGAATGGGCAGGTGAAAGTAGATAGAGAAAGGATGGTATGGGAGCTTCCAGAGACTATGTACAGAGTATGGCAGCAGAAGTGTGGTGAACAGGAGGACATAGTGCATGCAGGAAGTTGGAGTCAGTACAGATGGAAGTGGGTAGGAGAATGTTGGAGGGGGGGGGGGGCAATACAATAGCAGGAGTTGTAGTGCAGGGAGATCTAGGTTGGAGGAAGCTGGAGGAAAACAGGGAAGAGATGGAGGTGATGTTTGGTAAGAGATGGAGGTATTGGAAGAGGGCATTTTGGTAAAAAAAAGTGGTAAATAAACTAAGAGAGGATGGAGGAATCAGCTGGTGGGAAGAGTATGAGGTTTTGAGCAAGAAATTTGAGCTGGATAGTGAGTACGGGTCAATACGAAGCTGGATGGAAAAGATTACGATGAGTAATGAGAAGGACTGGGAGGAGGAAGTAAGCAAGAGTACATTGAAGTAGTTTAAATTGGAAAAGAATGATGCAGGAATGGAGAGGTATGTAATGTCGGTGTAGGGTCAGGAAGACGTGAGGCTGTTGTTCATACTGAGGACTGGCTCAGCTGGGTTATTGGAGGATTAGAAGAGATGTAAAATAATTATAGGTGAGAGGTGTGTAAAATGTGAGAGTGGTGCTGGAGAAGATGTGGACCATTGATGACGTGTGAGGAATTTGAGAGAGATCAGTGGGGTACTGGCAGATGAGTTGAGTGGAATTGTAGATGCTGGAGAATGGCTGGAGGAATATGGAAGAGTGTATTATGTATTGGATAGAGAAGTGGTCACAGAGAAGAATGATATGTTGTATGGGGAGCAAACAGATGAATTTTTGTCCCCTCTTTCCCCCTCTATGAACATCCGGACACAGCGCATGTATTTATTTTTATTAACTGATTTATTTGTTAATTAATTGCATTCTTTAGAATGTCATATTTGTTGTTGTTTTTGTTTTGGCTGTCTTAGTGGTACTGTGCTGTGTAAGTGATGGCCTTACAGGCTCAACATTAGCAAGATTAAATGACTATCTGTCTGTGCTATACGTGTGACGTATGCAACCTTGA
>CBDHDV010000052.1:0-8118 GCA_965261175.1 Rubritalea sp.
ATTTGAAGACGAGGAAATAGAACTGGATGCTATGTGACGTGCCAGGGAAAGGTTGCTGGAGTTTTATTCCAGCAAAATTACTCCATGCTCTGCCATTGGAAGTGATACAACAAGATATTTGTCTTGATATGTATGAACTATTATCAATCTTGGTAAGGTAAATACAACTCCTTCCATGTGTACTGCTCTCTCTCCATAGTTAGCACATAGAAAGGATAACTGATGCAATTAGCCAATAGTGGAGGGCATACTGAAAATAATAAACAGAGTCAAGAGTGCAAACAATTATTTTAATGAGTTCATGATGTCTAAATCTGCATGGTCTTCCCTTTAGAGCTGCTCTGAGAACTTATGCAAATAGAACTGCCTTTTGCTCTCTCTCTTCAAGAGAAGCAGCTTCCAAGTTCTCTTCCACATTTCCTTACTTCCACTTGCACAGTTCTGTTTCAGAATTTGTCATCCCATTATGTTGAAGGGTGTCAGGTTGTCCATCCTTGCACCTGTAAGAAATAAATGCATACAATTCTAGGCTACTTCCCCATATCACAATCCAACCTTTACAACATCGTGATGGCATCAATATGTAGAGACCAGTACTGTATTAGGCCTTCAGCTATGCTAGGGCTAGGGCAATGGGTAGAGCAATGCAATCTAACAATGCTAGGATATCAAGTATTATCATAAAAAACATATACAGGGATGTATACAGAGGGGGACACACTGGGATCCCCCCCCCCCCCCCCCCTCCCCCCCCCCCTGGATATTAGCCATTTCATTAGGAAACTAAGCTAAACTATTAAATTAGACAACTAGACAACAAACATCTTTTAATTAATCAGCCATCATTCATTAAGTCCACACATAAGCTTGCAACAATAGCTATAGCTCCCTAACTAAACCACACAGTTAAAGTAGTATTCTATGATTATGTTCTTTACAAATCCCCATATTTCCTCAAATTCCTCCACTGCATCAATTTTAGGCCCTCTAATCGATATCCTCATGAGCTGTGCTACACTATAGTCTGATAGGCGATGTGTAGTCATGCATTTATCATTTTTAAATGACTAAATGATGGTTCCACCGAGGCTGTGCCTATTGGAAGCGCCAGGAAAATGTTCATCATTTTAATACTTTCTGGAAATATACAAGCATAACTTGTTTCCATGGTGCCTTTTATGTCTTGCAAAGATTGAGGGGTGTGGTTGTTTTCCATCATAAACTTCTTCTCTTGGCAAACTGCTCTCTTAAAAACGTGTCACTCTCCCAGCAATTCTTCATTATGGAGAATACCAAGAAAAGAATATGTAACCCCCACAAACGTAACCACTACTTTTTCTCCATAGAAGTTAGCCAAGGTTGACAGCTTAGAATTACCATAAGCTTTGAGAAGTGTCTCATCATCAGGAAGAAGAGCTGAGTTGAATACTGAGGCTGAGACAACAAGCTCGACAACCTCACCTGAGAAGCGGCTGTTAATGTTTGCTATCAGTGTATCAAGGTAGGGAATAGCCACTTGTACTCGAAACTGTTGAACTGACAAAGGAGGTGATTTCTGTACTGCTGGTTCCCTACTACCTTTGATTGTTATTCCATGCTCAGTTTCTAGGTTCGATATGGCTGTCTCAGCTGCAGTACACCAACTGGTATCACTCTCCCTGATGGAATTTAGATGATCAAAGTGTACTCTTGAGCATAAAGGGAAGCTTGCTGAAGTCAGCATCTTCTTCGGCATGAACAAGTTTAAGAGAGCAGGGGCACTGAGAACTTCTGATAGGAGATAACTGTTTGATACACCATTAACACTAGCCGAAAGGGAGTATATACCATATGCCTCAGCATCTCCAGATGACTCCTATAACTGTGAAAGGGTTTGCAACAATGGAGGCAGTTCCTTGCAAATTGCCTTAACACAACGCTCATGCGACAGTCACCTAGTGTCACTAGGCTTCACGATCTTCAGCTCGGGAAAACCAAGAACAGCCTGGATGCCCTTCAATGCCTCTGCTTTTTGGGGGGAAATAATAAAGCACCTTCCAAACGCTGGTCATGGTTCCAAAAAACATCCCTATCTCCTTCACTGATGCAGCTGCCTGAATTAAAGCGATCTATAACCTGTGACATGAACAGTGGATGTAGATTGCATGAGCAGAGGTCTGAATTCGCTTATGAACTCCACTTACCTTCCCAGCAAATGTAGCAGCATCATCATATCCTTGGCCAATCTCTTAGATCAAGTTGCTTCCGCTGTAAGAAGGACTGTAAAGCTTCTGCGATAGTACCGGCATCTGTAGAACAGACATGGAGTACCATTAAGAAGTGCTCCTCTGGTTTTCCATTAGCTAACCATCTGCCACAGATGGATAGCTCTTCCCGAGTACTCATGTCATGGCACTCACCTGCTAAGATGGAAAAGCAGGGACACTCGGGAGACTACACATAAGCTTTCTTTCGATCCAAATATCAATCGCTTCAAGCAACACCCCACCACTGAATCTTGACGTGTACTGAGCATTAGATGGCCCTTCACTAAGATGCTGTTCAAACAATTTGTCGCCAGAACTTTGAGCTCAATTAACTCCTTGTATGTGGTTGAGTGTGGAATACGATTCTTAGCCAAGAAGTGTATGGAGCTCATTAATTTAAGAATAATCTCACGATTCTATTTTCTTTTGCTCTTCAGCTTATTTAGCAGCACCTGCACATTGCATTTCAATGCCATTCTGCTGCTCTACATGCTTAGCCATTCTCGCAGTGATTGATGAGTCTTGATACCATTTAGATCCACTATGCTGTTTCAGTAGTTCTGTGGCATGGTTCCAGTCAACAATTCCCCTTGTCCTCCACCCACCTTTTGCACTTGAGATGGCCTTCCCTATTTCTTACAAAGAGTACAAAACATGCCAACTTTAGGATCTTCACCCTGAACCCTGAACCCAAGGATAAACTCTTCCAAACTTTCGTGTAGCTTAGCTTTTTCTAGTACCAATGCTTCTTCTGTTGTGCAGATAATATATTATTAGAGACGGGGCAGGTCATGAATGTCTTGCTCTTGTCTGCACGACAGAGTGATTCCTCTGTATCAGACTCTTCTCCACTAGATTTATCTGACTGTTCCTTCTGAGTTCTCTTTCCTAAATACCTTTTGATATCCGTTACATTCTGCTCACAATTAGCTGAGAAAGAGTAGCATACAAGATTCATTGGTGGAAGCATATGTTCAGTAGCTGACAGTTTATTATGACAGAATACAAGCAACTCTAAAGTCTGGTACTACAGTGCACTTATATATAATAAACAAACAACTAACAATGACTATTGTTCTGAAACAACTATTGCTGTCCAGCCAGACAGGCCCTACATGAGGTGATGAGGTATGATGAGGTGATGACCAGTGGTACACCACTAGTGAAAATGGTAGCTTCTGTGCATGTGTTTTGTGTGATATGTTTTACGTGGGTGAGTTAACATACCTAAGACCGTTGCACACTCAGCTGTCCCAAGTAGAAAAACACTAATTCAGTGGGACACTACACGCACTCCCACCATGTTTTTGCCTGTGCTAGTAATTCCAAAACCAAAAAGAAAACTCCAACTGTTGCTCACCTCAGTGTGCCTTTGCAATCACTCAACCCCCTATGACTCAAGATCAAGGAGAAGGTAAGGTGAAATTACATATAATGAACCTGGTAGCAGCCGGCTCTCCTCTTACAGACATGGGATTTGTTTGAGAATTCTGCTCAAAATATGGTGGGATATCCTTAACACTTTCACTTTCCTTGACTGTTCCCTTCCCTTCCTTCCAGGCAGGGAAAAAAGGGAAAAAAATCCGTGGGATTTTGGTCAATTCCGTGGAGCACATGAGACAGGGTCGGGACTCACGGAAAATCAGTGTTACTTGGGCCCTCTGTGATAAATTCTCCTTCCCCCCCCCCCTCCCCTTTGACAAAAATTTCTGCATACATCCCTGACATATATATTTACTCTCTCTCTCTCCCATATTTTTGCTCGCCACTCAATACATTCCATTTTTAGTGATTGGGGAGTGAAGCGAGCCCCCACTGGGGAGTGAAGCGAGCCCCCACTAGGGAGATGAATGGAAAACTTTCTATTACCATGCATGCCCATATTTGGTTATATATGTAACATTGTTAGATGTAACGCTATTATTAGTATAAACATTGATGACTGATTACATCATGTTGGATCACGTGTAGTGTTGTGTAATGATTAAGATTTTTACCTCGTCACTTCGTGGAGATTAACAGCAGCCAACCTGCGGGCTATCACTCATGCTCTGGAGGTACCTGTCACAGCTCAGGCTTATGATAGATGGAAAGTTGGAAACCAGGGATAAAGGGCCTCAGAACATACTAATGATTGCTGATGATCCCTTACCAGATTCAGGTGGAGCTGGCTGGATCAGTATGCAGGACGAGGATGGTGTGTTTCTTAGGACTGAGAAAGAGCTAACTACTGATCCTGGTCCACATAGGGATGCAGACGAAGATAGAGAGACAGAAGGAAAAGACCTAGGCGATTATTCCAGGGAGAATGGTTCAGAGGAATCCAGGAAAGTCCCCAAGCAGGAAGAGCTCACCGAGATGCTAGAAGCTTGCCAGAAGAAGGTGAGGGTTGAAATGTGAGAGGAATGCAATGGAAGAGGTGAGCAACCTAAGTGCAGAACTTCATAGAGAAAGGAGGAAGTTACGCAGTATTTGGCGGCTGCATTGTGAGCAGCTGGCCCAGTGGGATGATGAGGGTGCTAATAAGGATGCCGAGATAGTTTCACTCAGATCCATGGTGGCAACATTTGGTGTCAGTGAACGGGTAAGAGAAGACCCCACCTTTGCTGCAGCATTTAGCATACTGCCAACTAGCACTAGTGTTATACATGGTACCCACTCCACTCCTCTAAGTGAGATCTCACCCGTAAGTGTTGCCCCCCTGATGGGTTCAACAGCTATCAGCTCTGGCATCCTGGTCCTGACATCTGTCAGTGCTTATGGAATGGTAGGTATGACAACACCCCCATCTGTACAGTTGAGTCGTAATGCCGCCACTTTTAGAGCCCCACCTAAGCAGTCAATGGCCCTGCCGCTCGTCCTCCCCCTTCCCTTGCCCCTAGAGCAGCCGGGACTCCTCGACAGGGTAAAGCACCACCAGTGGATGCGTACACTGGAGAAGATGTAGAGTTTCGCTTTGAAGATTGGCTGCGACCTTGGATTGCACAGTGTCATGGAACGACTAATCTTGAGATGAGTGTCTACTGCAACTTGCAGGCCATTTGCGGGACAGGGCATTTTTGGAGTGGAATTTTTGGGGTGCAGAGGAAAAAGCTTCTTACCAAGTAGCCACTCAAGCTCTGGGTTCCCAGTTGGACTCTGGAAAGAAAGTTTTAGCCGTCCAAGATTTTCGTCACTGTAATGACTGTAGATTAATCCTAATATAATAAGATCATTAACAGATAACTAACTTATGTAATAATACATTAGCTAGCTAGCTAGTGGCAGGACCTAGTATATTGATTATCTGTATTGTAGCATGTTAGGTGGTCTTAGTGATTAGTCTGGTGATTTAAAGTTCAATTTCTGTTCCTGACTGTTGCTCTCTCTTGACAAGTGTTTATAAATTGTAGTTATTACATTATCGAAAATACTACATTTTGGCAACGAGGATAAACTTCAATGGCAACACACGGCACTCTCGGGGAATTTAACCCCACCAGAGAGGATTGGACATTCTACGCTGAACGTCTAGAACTCTACTTCACAGCTAATGACATCGTCACTGGAAAGAAGCAACAAGCAATATTGCTGCTGAGCATTTGTGGTGCAGAGACGTACAGACTAATCAGGGATCTGGTAACCCCTACCAAGCCTCCAGAAAAAACTTTTGCTGAACTTGTCAAAATTGTGAAGCATCATCACCAGCCACTCCTGCCTATTATCGTTCAACAGTTTTACTTTAACACTCGTATACAGGAAATGGAAGAAACTGTGTCAGAGTTTGTGGCTGGCTTGCGCAGGTTATCAGAATACTGCCAATTCGCAGCAACACTGGATGACATGCTAAGGGATAGACTTGTTTGTGGTATCCAGGATCGTCACACAGCGCCTACTAGCGGAAACAGACCTCACATTCCAGAAGGCATTAGACATTTCATAAGCTATTGAAGCTGCAGAGAGGACTGCAAGAGACCTACAGGCTAAACAAACTGCAAACCCCATCCTAGCTCTTAGTCAGCCAACAAGGCGACCTTACTCTCAAGGACGACCAAAATCATCTGACAACCAAACCAAGTGCTACAGATGTGGAAGTTCACACTAGGCTAGAGAGTGCCCATTTAAGGATGCAGAGTGCCATTACTGCAAAGGAAGGGGCACATTGCGAAGGTGTGTCGTACCAAGACTAGGGATGAAGGAAATAAGATGGCTCATAAAACTCACCAAGTCATTGAGGCCATAGAGGATAGTCACAAGCTGGGGTTAGAAGATAGTATCTACTCTTTGTATAAGATGACCTCAAGGAAGTGTGACCCAATTATGACAATGGTTACCGCAAATGGAGTTGAACTCAAGATGGAAGTAGACACTGGTGCTTCAGTTTCCATAATCAGTAAGTATACATACAACAAATTGTGGACTCAAAACATACCACCACTACAGGAAACCACACTCAAACTGCGTACCTACACTGGAGAAACTTTGCAGATTCATGGGGCTATCACAGTTGACGTCACATACAATGACCAAACAGACACCCTGCCTCTTCTGGTAGTGGAAGTACAGGACCAAGCCTGATGGAAAGAGACTGGCTCACCAACATCAGGTTGGATTGGGGAAACATATGCAATATACAAGCAAATCCTACATGGCTACAGAAGGTCCTAGACAAATATAAAACTGTTTTTCAAGATGGACTAGGGCTAGTCAAGAACACAACCGCCAAGATTCATGTAGATGAAACAGCTCAACCTCGATTTTGTAGACCGAGAATTGTACCCTATGCCCTAAGAGGAAAATTGAATGCCAAGATTGACTGTCTGGCCAAGAGTGGTATTATTGAACCAGTGGAATTTTCAGACTGGGCAGCTCCAATTGTGCCGGTAGTAAAGACAGATGGATCCATACGCATTTGTGGAGACTATAAAGCCACGGTAAACCAAGCAGCCAAATTGGACAAGTATCCTCTACCATGGATTGATGACATCTTTGCATCTTTAGAAGGTGGAAAGATTTTCTCCAAGTTGGATCTGGCACATGCATACCAATAAGTAGCCTTAGATGAAGCATCCAAGAAATTCACCACCATCAACACCAGGAAGGGTCTCTAACAATACACGCCTTCCTTTTGGAGTATCTTCGGCATCAGCCATATTTCAAAGAATGATGGAAGGCTTTCTACAAGGTATTCCCAATGTATCAGTTTATCTGGATGACATCCTTATCATAGGAAAAACGGAGCGGGATCACTTGGCAATTTTAGAGGAAACTCTCTAGACTACAAAATGCAGGAATTCGGCTAAAACGCTCCAAGTATGCTTTCATGCTCTCCTCAATTGATTACCTGGACATAGAATTTCAGCAGACAGATTGCAGCCAACCAAAGAAATGGTGAGGACTATATCTGAGGCTCCAGCCCCACCAAATGGTACACAGTTACGTTCATTTCTTGGAGTAGTTAACTTTTACTCCAAGTTCTTGCCTAACCTTTCCACCATGTTAGCACCTTTATACAGGCTCCTTCAGAAACAAACAAAGTGGATTTGGATGCTGAACAGGATAAAGCATTTCATGAAGCCAAGACTCACCTAACTTCTGAGTGCCTCCTGATACATTATGACCCGCAGAAACAAACAAAGTGGATTTGGATGCTGAACAGGATAAAACATTTCATGAAGCCAAGACTCACCTAACTTCTGAGTGCCTCCTGATACATTATGACCCGCAGAAACAAACAAAGTGGATTTGGATGCTGAACAGGATAAAGCATTTCATGAAGCCAAGACTCACCTAACTTCTGAGTGCCTCCTGATACATAATGACCCGCAGAAACAAACAAAGTGGATTTGGATGCTGAACAGGATAAACCATTTCATGAAGCCAATACTCACCT
>CBDHDV010000053.1:0-8956 GCA_965261175.1 Rubritalea sp.
AGGGACAGATAAAGGTTGCTGCTCTACTGAACATGTGTCACAACATGAGCAGGCAATACCAGTGAACAAAATGACTATTCCAACAGCATTATTGGACTCGAAACAAGTGCTAAAGACAAATCTGGAGCCTGTCTCGATGGACAAGCCAGTACTGGTGCCTGTACTGAGTGGAAAGGATATGCTTCCAGAACTTGTGGTAGTTGTGGAATCAACTTCAAATTATTACCCAGTGGAGAAGAGTTTATCTCATAGACACTTGCCCACATCAACACAGTCTTCTTTGGAAATGAATAAGTCAGAGGCACCTGAGCCAGTGGAGAAGGAACCATTGTCAGTACCTGAATCAGTAAGTAAGGAACAATCTCCAGTACCCAAGCCAGTCGAGAAGGAACCATCACCAGTACCCGAATCAGTACAGAAAGAGCCATCACCAGTACCTGAATCAGTACAGAAGGAGCCATCACCAGTACCTGAATCAGTACAGATGGAGCCATCACCAGTACCTGAATCAGTACAGATGGAGCCATCACTAGTACCCAAGCCAGTCGAGATGATACCTTCACCTGAATCAGCAATGATTGAACCGGCAGAGAAGGAACCATCAGTAGTACCTGAGCCTGTGGAGAAGGAACCATCACCATTACCTGAGTCAGTTGAAAAGAAGCCATCTCCAGAACCTGAATTAGTAGAAAAGGAACCGTCTCCAATACCCAGACCAGTCGATAATGAGCCATCTCCAGTACCCAGACTAGTCGATAAGGAACCATCACCAGTACCTGAGTCTATAGATAAGGAACCATCTCCAGAAACCAGACCAGTAGAAAAGGAACCATCTCCAGTACCCAAATCAGTCGATAAGGAACCATCTCCAGAACCTGAGTTAGTAGAAAAGGAACCATCTCCAGTACCCAAACCAGTCGATAAGGAACCATCTCCAGAACCTGAGCTAGTAGAAACGGAACGATCTCCAGAACCTGCGTTAGTAGAAACGGAACCATCTCCAGTACCCAAATCAGTCGATATGGAACCATCTCCAGTATCTGAGCAAGTAGAGAAGGAACCATCTCCAGTACCCAAGCCAGTGGAGAAGGAATCTTCCCCAGTACCTAATCAAGTAGAGAAGGAACCGTCTCCAATACCTGAATCCGTACAGAAGGAACCATCTCCAGTACCTGAATCCGTACAGAAGGAACCATCTCCAGTACCTGGGTCAGTAGAGAAGGAACTATCTCCAATACCTAAACCAGTGGAGAAGGAACTATCGCCATTAACTGAGTCAGTAAAGAAGGAACCATCACTAGTATCTGAGCCAGCGGGGAAGGAACCATCACCAGTACCTGAATCAGTACAGGAGGAGCCATCACCAGTACCTGAATTAGTTCAGGAGGAGCCATCATCAGTACCTGAGTCCATAGAGAAGGAACCATTACTAGTACCTGAGCCAGTGGAGAAGGAACCATCTACAGTAGTTGAGTCAATTGAGAAGGCACTATTACCATTAACAGTATCAGTTGAGAAGGAACCATTACCGGTACCTGAATTAGTAGAGAAGGAACCATCACCAGTACCCAAGTCAGTAGCGAAAGAACCGTCACCACCAACAGAGACGAAACCATCAGTAGTACCTGAATTAATAGAGACGGAATCTTCACCAGTACCCGAGCCAGTGGAGAGGGAACCATCACCAGTATCTGAGCCAATAGAAAGGGAAGCATCACCAGTACCTGAGTCAGTGGAGAGGGTACCATCACCACTACTTGAATCCTGTCTGCCAATGACCAGCAAAGAAAATTCCATATCAGCGGGAACTCATCTGAGTCCTGACAAACAAATGAAGGAAGAAGAAGAAATTAAGAAAGAAGAAGAAAATAATTCCCATAAAAGTGTATCTTTTATTGGTAGTGGCACTTCATCCTGTCTTCAAGATGGCTCAACATTTGGAGTCCTTGGAGTTACCCAGTCAGAAGAACAGCTAGAATCTGTTACTGATGATACTATTCTGGTATCAACTGGATTTGATGGTGCTGCAGAGAGGCCACTTGTACCAGTACTACCAGGTGTGGTGAGCATCAGCAGTTCTGATAGTAATATGCCTCAATTGTCTGCCCCTAGTGACAGCAATGGGCTCTTAGTATCCCCACCGATCAGTAACAATGCTGGAATTGTGTGCCCCCCACACAATGTAGGTGATGTTGGGGTTTTATCTCCTTCCCACAGCAACCACACTCAGGAGTCTACTACCGCCTTGACTGCTGTTGAAATAAACAACTCTTCCTCCTCTGATGGTGCAGGTGCTCCTGGAAGCTATGATGCCAGCACTATAGAGGATAACTCCATTCAAGATGACAACACGAATGAGTCTCATATTTTGGAGAGGAAGAAGAGCAAAAGTGTTAAGAGCATCTTATTGCAGGGGAAAAAGTCTATCAAGAAACATAATTGGCTGAAAACCAAGCATGAAGATTCTGCTGCTCCTTCATTAATGCGTCCAATGATGACCCAAGACTGGGATGCCACCTGCCTGTTGGAGGAGCTCTACATGGATTTCCGTCCTAGTACCCGTGGGGCTGCTTTGTCTGGAGAAATGGCTCGGTATTACGGCTACTTGGAGAAATTGCCCAAGAATGCAACAAAAGCGTCCGTGGTGAAGGGATGGAAGCGGAGATACTTCAGATTGATTGATGACAAAGCTTACTACTATGAAGACAGGACCACTACCAAAGCATTAGGCTTTGTACGACTCTCAATTTCCAGAATCAACCTCTTCCCTGAGAAGAACCAAATCCAGATCCAAGAGAAGCGAGGGCCATCCATCATGCTGAAGGCACGCAATAAAGAGGATGCATCTGGTTGGTATAGAGCTTTCCTCCTGGAGGCGGCACACCCTACAATCGTCATGCCTGATTCTACCTCGCCACTACCTGACAAGGAAGCTGCACATGTTTTTATCATTGATATAGGTGCTGCATCAGTGCGTGCCGGGTTTTCTGGTAGTAATGCATATCCCGAGATGTTTTTTCCTGCCGTGGCCAGCATAGACTCTACAAACTATGACAGCATCGGCAGTGGGACCACTGCACTACTCCCTAATAACCGTAATGGAGCTTACCAAGTCTACCCGAGAAAGGAGCAGCTAAGGATGGACCGCATAGGCAAGCACAGCCTCATCTTGAAGGCTGTGGGTTGCATCATAGACTCTGTCATCTCTGATCTAGATGTAGATCCCGAAATTACTGAACTCATCCTTACCTTTCCACCTACGATTCCGGAGCAGCAGAAGAAGGAACTCGTGGAGCTCTTGTTTGAAGAGTTTAAATTCTCTGCCATTTGCTTTCAGGACCAGACACTTCTTTCCCTTTATTCGTACAATACCACATCGGGAATTGTGGTCAATGTTGGCGACCACATTGACGTGATCCCCATCATTGATGGGTACACCATCAATGCTGGAGCCTCCCATCTCCCACACGGAGGAAATTCCATCACGGAAAACTTGTCCAAACTCATTGCAATGAAGGGACTGCGCTATTTCTCCGAAACTGAAATGTACATTGTGAGATTGATCAAGGAAGAGCTCTGTTACATATCTCAGAGTTACGACGAGGATTTAGCAAGATGTGAAGCAATGCCTGCTGCTTTCACACGTGCCACAGACTTGGATCGCTTTCAACTGCCTGATCATCGCAAAGTCGTAGCTTTAGATTTGGAGTGTTTCAAGGCTCCTGAGGGGCTGTTCCAGCCCCGTTTGTGGGGAAAGGATGTGCCAGGGCTGCATGAACTAGTTTGGAAAGCCATCCAGGCTTGTCCTATTGACCACAGGAAGGAGATGGCTAGACATATATATTTGAGTGGATCCACAACACTTTTGCCTTATTTCCAAGAGAGATTGCAGAAAGAAGTGTATGCTCTTGCAACTACAGGTTTGACTGTGGAAGTGCATGCTGGACCTTCTCGCCAGCATGCTACATTCCTTGGGGCTTCTGTTTTGGCCACTCTTGGCTCTTTCCAGAACTATCTTATCACTAGGGAGGAGTTTAATAGCAGTGGTTTTGATGTTCTTAGTAAATGGAGTACAGTTTAATCACATTCCAATTGTGTCAGTTGTGCTTTGGTTAAATGTTCGATTTTGGGGGGTAAAATATCATTTTTGTTGGTAAGTATCATTTTTGTTGGTAAGTATCATTTTTGTTGATGTATCATTTTTGTTGAAGTATCATTTTTGTTGAAGTATCATTTTTGTTGGTAAAGGATCATTTTTGTTGGTAAAGTATCATTTTTGTTGGTAAAGAATCATTTTTGTTGGTAAAGTATCATTTTTGTTGGTAAAGTATCATTTTTGTTGGTAAAGCATCATTTTTGTTGGTGAAGTATCCTTTTGTCTGTTGTAAATTTTGCTGTAAAGTACATTTAAAGTACATTTTGTATTTTGTTGGTTTAAAGTACATAGTCACTTTAGTATAATTCATTTTAGTATATATATTTTTTAAAGTGTTGTTCAATTGTCATTTTTGTTGTAAAATATTACGGTATAATTTTGATAGTGATTTGTTTCTGTGACCTTGGCTCAATAAGTATGAGAGGGAGAGAGTGAGGGTGAGATAGCAAAAAAAAAAAAACCCTAAAAAAAAACTAGTGGGCTCAGGATATAGCTGGGATAGGATGGTAGTGGAATGTGAATGAATCAGTAAGGTGATGTCAGGATCAGCAGGTCAGTCTTGCAGGATAAGAGGAGGTAGATCTGTGTAGGCAATTTGTGTGTGGACTTGGTCAGTATGTGTGATAATGAAGATGTAAGGCCATTTATTGGTTAATTGTGCAGTTGAAGAAGAATGCTGGCTGGATAGGGAATAAAGGCAAAATAGGGTAGTGGCCATGTTGCTGGGAAAAGTGTGAAAGGAATGGGTCGCGTGTTTCACGTGTGACTACATGTCTTTGTAAAGGCAGTGGAGGGAGGTGTTTGATTAGTTCAGATGAGATTGAGGTTAGCCTTCCACCTTTCCTCCCTTTATACAAACACTACAGACAGTTCTATTGTTTTTGTGTCTTCTGCATCGTTACCAAAAGAAGCGTTGAGTACATTGTAAGCGCCCCCTTTGTAACCTAGCTCGGCGGACTCATTACTCATTCCGATTTGTATGGCGGTTGTGCTTATGGTAAAGTATCGCTTAAATTACAATACACATGCTGCATTTCTGCGGTGATGTATGCAAAAAAACAAAACAAATTTGGCTCAATAAGCGCCAACAGAAGAGAAGCAAGTGATGACGCACAGAAAACCTTTACCCCAGGAAGGACGCGATCGAAAATCAACAGGCGTCCACCAAAATGGACACAAGAGACAAGACGGCGATGGTGAATACGTTTCTTATGGAGACCCAGACAATATCAGTAGTCCACCTCGCTCTAGGGCAGTCACTTCGCCGACAAATGAACTTATTTTTTTAGGCAGACGTATTAGTCCCACCAACGAGCGCGGTGAGGATGTAGAGTCGGCGCTCTACGTGACTCCTGCTGATACGCTCAATAGAAGTGCCTCTCACTCTGGTTCTTGCAGCAATATCCAAACTAGCAGTGCGAGTGGAAGCGGCGGGATCACGGATTCTTCTTACTCTGGTTCCAGGAGCGAGAGAAAAAACATGCAACTCCACCAGCTGACCATGTCCCAGTTGAACAAGAGGTATCAAAGTGGTGGGGGAACAGGAGGAGGAGAAATGATAGGACCAGGAATTGTAGCACATGGCAGCAAGATTCTTGGTGTTGGACAGATTCAACCAAGGCCACAGTCAGGGGAAACTTCTGATTACAGCATCCCCTTCAACTTACTGCAAGGCAACGTGCCTCGTCCACACCACCATCACCGAAGAGCGATACCTCAGACTAACCTGGACAACTCATCTGATTTCATCATCCCGATTAATCCTCCCTCCACCTCCCCTCAGTCTCCCAGTGATCGCTCAGACACTACCTCCCCAAACTCTCCACGAAGCAACCAGAGCTCTGAGCATGAGCAGCAACAACATCCACAACCAGCTTCGTTACGTCCACCAGACAATGGAGATTATGCCATCCCATGGGATAGGAGTCGCATCTTCCAGAACATCCCCCGAGTGCCGATGAGTAACAAACGTCACCCTGCGAGGGGGAGGAATGAGATGCCTGATGAGCTTGGTGTTGGTGTGTCCAGTTCTCGAGGAGGGAGTTTGAGGGGTCCATCCTCTCCTCCCCTTCCCTTAGCTACAAGTGGATATCGATACCAGTCAAGCGGTGGTGGTGGCGGAGCGGACATGGGTCAAGTCCCACCACCACCACCTCCAGATGATTTCCCACCTCCTCCGGAATTGCCATACGATCACAACCGTCTTTGGAAGGACAGGACCGTGTCAGACCGCACATACAATAACACTTCTCCCGTGAATGCCAGTGGGTGGGGGCATGGCAGGGCAAATGTATCAGTGACGGAAGATTTTGTAAGCCGCTCTCAGTCCTTGAGCAGCAACATTCGACCTGGACGTCGACTCCCTACACCGTCTAGCGGAGGTGAGGACTGGACAAGGGAACAGACTCGTCCTGTTCCATATTCCCCATCAGTATGGCGACAGAGTAACCATTTGGCTGTCGATCCCGGTATTCCTCTGGAGGACCAACCGTAAGTCGATTGGTACACAATGTGGGCTATGTAGGCTATGTAGGTCGGATTTTGTGTGGAGCAGGGACATTTTGCAACTGAAATCACACCTTTTAAGTAGTGGAACTCTGTGTGGTCGAATAAGTAAGGATGGAGAAGAGGAGCGGTAGTGTTTCTGTATGTTGTATTTGATGTGTTGAGGTAATCTGTGATAAGTTCTCGTTTTGTTTGCACGAGGGGACGCATATCTTCCGTCTTTATCATTGATAACATTGGCAGTGAGCCCGCGGCGAGGCTTCCAAATTAACACACATCATGCAAAATAATTATTTGTCGGCCAATTGGTTGCTTATTTCTCTCTCACTCAATCTCTTGCCATATCTTCCCCCTCCCCCTCCCCCCTCCCCCCACCGTCCACACACACACAACTGTGATTAGTAGACTTACCTTTTTGTTACAGGCCCTATGTCAGGTTGTATGTGGGGAAATAGTGATATTGTCTGTGCATATGCTGATGTCTGATAAACATAGCTCTAGTTGACTCAGCTGAGCAATGTTGAAAAGGTTGTACTTTGAGTGGAGCACATGTTGTATGCAAGACGTACATATATGGTGACTTTGATGGTTGCCATATGTGAACTGCCAAGGTTTACTTATTTTCCTCATTGCTTCTTATGCAAGATAAAACTGCCAGTCATTGGCATGGTCTCGAGTAGCTGCCAGTCATTGGCTTGGTCTCGAGTAGCTGCCAGTCATTGGCTTGGTCTCGAGTAGCTGCCAGTCATTGGCTTGGTCTCGAGTAGCTGCCAGTCATTGGCTTGGTCTCGAGTAGCTGCCAGTCATTGGCTTGGTCTCGAGTAGCTGCCAGTCATTGGCTTGGTCTCGAGTAGCTGCCAGTCATTGGCTTGGTCTCAAGTAGCTGCCAGTCATTGGCTTGGTCTCAAGTAGCTGCCAGTCATTGACTTGGTCTCGAGTAGCTGCCAGTCATTGCTTGGTCTCGAGTAGCTGCAAGTCATTGGCTTGGTCTCAAGTAGCTGCCAGTCATTGGCTTGGTCTCGAGTAGCTGCCAGTCATTGCTTGGTCTCGAGTAGCTGCAAGTCATTGGCTTGGTCTCGAGTAGCTGCAAGTCATTGGCTTGGTCTCGAGTAGCTGCCAGTCATTGGCTTGGTCTCGAGTAGCTGCAAGTCATTGGCTTGGTCTCAAGTAGCTGCCAGTCATTGCTTGGTCTCGAGTAGCTGCAAGTCATTGGCTTGGTCTCGAGTAGCTGCCAGTCATTGGCTTGGTCTCAAGTAGCAAGCGTCAGATTGTAGGGAGCTTTTTTTAATTTGTGTACACATAACTCTTGCAAATATAATTTATTTTAATTTTAATTGGTTTTTCTCTGGATCTAATTCCAATGTGTTTGCTGGATAGTCTACGGGCACAGGAATGCAGTGAGGCGTTGGTTGAATTAGTTACCTTAGTAGGTTTAGCTGCCTTTATCTGAACCCACTTTGTATGCGTGTGTGAGGGCCAACATTTTAGGTGTGGAGCTTGCAGTTCCAGTGCACTTGGGTGACAAGGGAGGGAGGGAGGGATCTTGAAGCCTGTAGATGAATCTCGGAGCTTATCTTGGGCTCTCTGCGTGACCCTGTGACCCTTCTCGTGTTATTGGGTAACTAGGGTTGTGTTTATGGCATGGTTACTTACAGGACTTTATATGGTGTTGTGTGGGTTTGTGGGTAGGATACTGCTCTGTGTGCGTGTGCTCATGTGTAGTTAGTGCACCTCTTCTGTGTCCATAATACTGCTTGTGTGTGTAGTTATCGGACTACTTGAGTGTGCAGTTAGGACACTGCTTGTGTGTGGGTTTAGGATACTGCTTGTGTGTGTGCAGTTATTGTATGGTGTAGCTACAATATTACACACTTATGCCTATATGTATGTATATATCCACAGGCCATGCCTTCAAAGAGATATAACCTTACAGACATGTGTTACTTAGCAGCAGAGTGCCACCACTAACTTTGTGCCTGACAATACCTCGTTAACTAGATGTCAGGCACATGTGATCATTCTCAGTTATGTCCGTCAATTAACTAAAGTGACTAGTCATATCTTTCACCATATGCATGTCCCCCCCCCCCCCCACACACACACATACACTACACATGCACTCCACACAATCACCACATACACACACACACCTGACACACACATACCACATATTCACACCCATGTGTGATGTGGGGAATAGGTTTGAACCCTGTTTCAAATGGCATGGAAAACCACAAAAACCAAATGTCATCAAGCTAAACCACACGGTTGCTCCAATATGACTCCCAAACTTGC
>CBDHDV010000054.1:0-7946 GCA_965261175.1 Rubritalea sp.
CATAAAGGTATGTACGATTAGGTTACCACTATATCTCTAGGATGCTCATGCGCATAGTGCTCTATCAGTACACAACAAAGCTTCTCGTACACTCGGCAAGTAGAACGGAGAAATCCAATGTAAGTTAGCATTGGAGCAATCTGCAGCATGTGCACAATGATGTGGTGTAGTGTGTTATTGGGTATGTCATACACAACCTACAGATGCTACAGTCAAGCTTTTCCCAACCAAGATTCTAAGTGTAGTTGTCTGAAATTTGACAAGGTTTGTGCGGTGTATATACAGCGGGGATGTTAAATTCATTTTGACTAAGGGCCAAACTGCATTATGGGTCTCACTCGTGGGCCAAACTGCATTATGGGTCTCACTCGTGGGCCAAATAATGACACCAACCAAATAGGCTAAATATTAAATTAACGAAAAGACAAGCCACCAATTCTCGCCCACTTAGAAAAAAACAGTCATAACATTCTGGCACTTCCCTTTGATTTCTCCGGAGATAATTTACATGTAATTATAGTCCTTTCCTCACTCTCTGCTCCAAGGTCGATCGCTCCACTCCAAGATCGATCGCTCCAGCCCATTCCTAACACCAGTTACAAGTATAATAGCGTGGGAATAGCGCTCTACATATTTCCTTCCACCGCTATCGAATTAATGTCACCCTAATGTAGTACCGCCATCAATCTACTGTAACCATTAACTGAACAGCATTCACAGTTTTGATGACCATTACTAGTAATTTAGAAGGTCCATGATGATACTTTTCCAGATAATAAGCAACACATGCTGATAAGCAGTAACGGGGGGAAAAAATCGGAAATACAACAGAAATGCAAGGAAACAGAAATGCAAGGAAACAGAAATGCAAGGAGATACCTTACAACTAACAAACCATCCAACATCTAAACAAAGACTGTTGCACAAGTGACAGACCATGCATTCAGCACTATTCTTCTCCACACACTCCTTGTGCATCCATTTGGAGCAGGCAGAGAGGGTATGTACATTGTATCCAGCACTTGTCCGTTAACTAAATCTCCTTTTAATAACTACCATAGCAAATAGCTCAATGGTAGGATGAAATACTATCGATGTGGACGTGATCGGCGGTCTGGAACATTGGTTTTCCTGATGTGATCGGGGGTCTGGAACATTGGTTTTCCTTATTTTGGTAAAATTGAAAGAAGAAAGTGTGTATGTCTAGCCATACTGACTTGCCCTGCTCATTTTCCCCTACTCAGCCAGTGAAAGAAGAGAGTCTGATCAGCACGACCTTTATCTGACAACCCAAACAAGGTACCAGGTACTTCATCTTTAGTGAGATCATGATAAGACAAGCAGCTTGAAATATCGCCATGGGAGGAAGTGCAACATATGTGACATGACCACTAGCTAGAATTGTAATTTGCATTTCATTCCCAGAAGATTTCCCTACACCTTTTTTTACCCTTCTCTGCAATTCGTTGGGATTGTTTGTGCTCCAATAGCAGCCCACTTCCATCAACATTGTAGTGCAGGACAGTTTGTCAGTGAGGGTAAGCTTGAGTGAATATTCATCAACCTTTTCTCGTGTGACATCTTCCCTAGCTTTTGAGAGGGGATCAGGTGACAAACTAGAACTGTAGCCAAGAATCTTGACCACAAGCCTTCTCCATTGAAATCATCAACACATAATTCCTTCTTCTCAATAATCTGCTTTACTATAGCAACAATCTTTTTTTAGCTATGTATGCCATGATTTAGAAAAGCAACAAGATCTTGCTCCATCTTCTCAGAAAGGCATAGGGCCTAATTTTGTTCCATGTACAACGCTGCCTGATATTCTGTCCCTCAGACTTGCTCTAGGTACCCCACAACTCCAAGACTAAGCATTTATACCAAGCATGCATCCATCCATTCACTACCTCCATTGCTAGTTTCATGCCTTTATCTGACTCCTGCTTGGAATTATTGGGGCCAATTGCTGGCATCGACTATATTCAGTATACCCAGCCTTCCTCACAGATTCAGCTCTCAAAGTAAATGTAATTGGTATTTTGTATTAGTTCATGAGCTGTTATTACAGTTCAGTGCCAGGGATCTCCAAGCCAGGCTTGACTGTCAGTGTAAGGATCTCCAAGCCAGGCTTGACTGTCAGTGCAAGGATCTCCAAGCCAGGTTCAGTGCCAGGGATCTCCAAGCCAGGCTTGACTGTTCAGTGCCAGGGATCTCCAAGCCAGGCTTGATTGTTCAGTGCCAGGGATCTCCAAGTCAGGCTTGAGACTGTTCAGTGCCAGAGATCTCCAAGCCTGGCTTGACTGTTCAGTGCCAGGGATCTCCAAGCCAGGCCTGACTGTTCAGTGCCAGGGATCTCCAAGCCAGGCTTGACTCTTCAGTGCCAGGGATCTCCAAGCCAGGCTTGAGACTGTTCAGTGCCAGGGATCTCCAAGCCAGGCTTGACTGCGACTGAGGAGCCTCATTCAACAATTGATAAAGACTGCTAGTTGAACCCATTAGAGATGTGATAAGTATAGATAGGTGTGATATTGTTGTGTGTATTTGAATGGTGCACACTGGCTGTCAAGTCTTGTGTCCATTAGACAGAAGCCAGAAAACTATTTAAAGGGACTGGTTGTTGACTCTTGGGAGTACATCCATCAAGTATTGCTTGCCTGTGTGTCTATTTAGTAAATATAAGTTTGGCTTAGTACCAGGCTTGAAAGATAGACCACTTCGTAGATGGCAGCGTAATACTTTGTGGCAGGGTTGGGATAGTGATCGCCATTAGCTACGACCCCACTGTAGAACTTCATGAGCTGAACTAGCAGTTGACTAGTTTTTGACCTAGCTTAGAATCGATTGAATCATTTGCAATCTCGAAACTTGATTTTCGGCCTACAGACGCCAGTGTGCATGGTGTATGTGCAGGACTGCAGCTTCTAGTAAAAATTCCCTTCGACCAGCTAGGAAGTTGCCATTCGACCTCGACCTCGATCAGAACTCAAGAATTTCGACATGTGTAGAAGACCCATTATACAACGGGACCAGGTGCAGACCAGATGCAGAGATAAGTCTGACGAGAGCCCTGGGATGCAACCAGCGTAGACACTGTATGGTGAAGACTTTCCAGAAGCGACTGGCGAGACTAGGATTGATCCTCACCCAGAGGGAGACTTTTCGAACAGAGACATTTTGAAGTGGATGGCTGACAACAACCAAACGTTTCTGCAGGCTCTCAACAGCCTTATCAACTGCCACTCAACCGAGAGTGAGGATACCAAAGTGTGAAGATGGCCAGGACTAGAGTCATTTCTTCTTGCTATTCAAATCCAACATGGTTGACAACTGCATCCAGAAAGGCCAGTTCATGAGGCACCTGAAATCAGTCTTGCAAGGAGCCTTATTGAAGGAATGGGAGAAGATACCCAGAGACAGTATAAAGTCTTACTCCCTGGTAAAGAAGAGACTCGTCAGCCAAATAGGAAAAACAGAGGCTGAGATAAGACATCAGTAGTGGATACTGGAACCCAAGGAGGAAGAACAGGTAACAGACTGGTTTGCCTGGTCTCAAGAGGCAACGGAATGTTACTTGAAAGACTACGCCTCTCTAGAAGTCAAACAGGTGGGTAGGCCTTGAGTTTTTTTGAGAGGTACCAGGAGGAGCAGCCACCTGGGTCAGGGACCAAGCCCAGCCAGACACACAGCAAGCTGGCGATGCAGCTGTAGAGTTCTTCTCTGACAAAGGTTGGGACCTAACTTTGAAAAAATGATGGCAAGAGGAAAACAGACCAAAGGAGGTTGGTCCAGACCCAAAGCCAAGGAAGGATGCACCACCTACTCGACCCGATGACAAAAGGCCAAATCTAAGACCAAGGTGAAAGCCAAGTACTTGATGCTGTGAAAGGATCAATGTGTCTCCGGTGCAAGGAATGGGGACACAAGGGAAAGGATTGCCACAAGAATGTCTGTGCAGCACAGTCTCTACCTTAACCAGAGGAACAGCCGAAATTAAACGACGCGAGAGAATTCGTTGTACACAACAAATGTGATATTGAGCTAGACGCCTCAGCTGATGTTTCCGTTGTACACAAAGACCTAGTGCCAGATTCAGCATATACTGGCAGGGACATCAAAACCTCAGGAATTGGATCAGAACAGATGAGGCTACCTCTGGCTAACCTAAGAATCAAAATTGGAGACAGAAGATTTAGGGTGGAAGACACAGCTGATGGGTCAGTTCAACAAAGACCTACTCTTAGGCACAAATTATGATGATTCCCTAGACCTGATGGAGGAAGCAATTCAGAAGAAATGTCAACAGGAAGCCAACATACGTGCTGCCATGACCAGGAGTCAATTTCAGAAAGGTTCAATTTCAGAAAGATTCAGCAGGAGCTGGGAAAGGACAGAGAAGCACACAGACAACTCTGACAAGAGGAATTCGATTTCGAAAGCGATTACATCCTGACCCCTAGGCCTCTCAAAAATACCTCAGATCAGGTGAGAGAGACGAAAAGAACGAGTGCCTTTGACTTCACTATAGAAAATGCTCAAGTAAAAGCATCCATTATACGCCTGGGGTTGATTCCTGAGCAGAAGGCAGGCAAAGAGCTGGACGACCTGTGGAAATGAGGCTCTGACAAGGAAGACAACAACTGTATTATCAAAGATGGAATGCGATATCACACTAGCAAGGGACAAAGAAAGCTTCTGAAGTTAGCTCATGGTTCCCCAATGTCTGGCATTCTGGGGAGAAAGAGGACAGCAGAAAAATCATTACATTTGGCCAACACTGAATAAGGATGTTAAGAACGCTGTCGATTGTTGTGTCGTATGCCAGAGAGTGGAAGGAATAGCCATGGCAATGCCAGAGAGTGGAAGGAATAGCCATGGCAATGCCAGAGAGTGGAAGGAATAGCCATGGCAATGCCAGAGAGTGGAAGGAATAGCCATGGCAAAGGTGCCTCAAGTGAATCTACCAGTCATCACTACCACCTTGGACAAGATTACCACAGATGTGGTTGGACCTCTTCCCATGACAGAAAGGAAAAAAGGTTCTTGCTGACTATTATGGACTTTGCCACTCGATACCCTGAGGCAGTATCCATGAGGAGAATTGATGATGCTTCAATGGCTGAAGTCTTGATGGAATTCTTCTGCAGGTATGGATTCCTAAAAGGATCCTATCCGACAGAAGATCGAATTTCACCTCCACTATGATGGAATTGCTGTTCAAATGACTAGAGATTAAGCATGCAAAGTGTTCACCTTACCACCCTCAATCAAATGACTAGAGATTAAGCATGCAAAGTGTTCACCTTACCATCCTCAACCAAATGACTAGAGATTAAGCATGCAAAGTGTTCACCTTACCACCCTCAATCAAATGGCTAGAGATTAAGCATGCAAAGTGTTCACCTTACCACCCTCAACCAAATGACTAGAGATTAAGCATGCAAAGTGTTCACCTTACCACCCTCAATCAAATGGCTAGAGGTTAAGCATGCAAAGTGTTCACCTTACCACCCTCAATCAAATGGCTAGAGATTAAGCATGCAAAGTGTTCACCTTACCACCCTCAATCAAATGACTAGAGATTAAGCATGCAAAGTGTTCACCTTACCACCCTCAATCAAATGGCTAGAGATTAAGCATGCAAAGTGTTCACCTCACCACCCTCAATCAAATGACTAGAGATTAAGCATGCAAAGTGTTCACCTTACCACTCTCAATCAAATGGCTAGAGATTAAGCATGCAAAGTGTTCACCTTACCACCCTCAATCAAATGGCTAGAGATTAAGCATGCAAAGTGTTCACCTTACCCCCCTCAATCAAATGACTAGAGATTAAGCATGCAAAGTGTTCACCTTACCACCCTCAATCAAATGGCTAGAGATTAAGCATGCAAAGTGTTCACCTTACCACTCTCAATCAAATGGCTAGAGATTAAGCATGCAAAGTGTTCACCTTACCACCTTCAATCAAATGGCTAGAGATTAAGCATGCAAAGTGTTCACCTTACCACCCTCAATCATATGGCTAGAGATTAAGCATGCAAAGTGTTCACCTTACTACCCTCAATCAAATGACTAGAGATTAAGCATGCAAAGTGTTCACCTTACCACCTTCAATCAAATGGTACGTTGGAGAGGTGGCATGGAATCCTGGAATCTATGACCAGAAAGTTGGGGAGAAGCAGGAAGGAATGGGATAAGCTCATCCTGACATTTTTGTTTGCATATCGGGAAGCAGGACATGAGGCCACTGGATTTTTTCCACTTACTCTAGCTTTTGGAAGGCATGTGATGGGGAACAATCAACGTGACCAAAGAACAGTGGGAAGGCACTGAAAAGCAGCCAGTCAGTCTCGGCCCGACGACCTCGACAACCTGTTTTCGACCATGGAGAAGACTGTCGCAGTGGCCAGGGAACTCGACACCAATGTAAGAGCCATTTCTAAGTATAGGTAAGACATGGACACTCAAGACCGATCGTTTAGTCTTGGAAACCTGGTGCTAGTCCTGTGACCCGACAAGAAGGACTCCATCACAGCTTCTTATCAAGGTCCTTATCTCGTGCTAGAGAAGTTATCTCCAGTTGCAAGAATGGGTGCCCAATCCATGTGAAAATTCTCATGGAGTGGAAGACACCTGATGCCAATGCTCTTGCCATTTCAGTAGTGGAAGAACCCAAGGAATGGTGGAAGGAGAGCTGATTCTCTGGGACCCTGGAGAAGACACTAGCTAGTGCTGAATGACAGCCTGTACGAACAACGACAGGTTGAAATCACTAAATTAATCGATTCTTTCTAGAAGGTTTTTAACCTGCAGCCTGGAAGAACTTTGTTGATAGTATACTACATCCCTACTGAAGATGCTCCATTGTTTCGACTCCCACCTTACAGGGTACTATAGCCTTGAAGGAAGCTGTACGAGAAGAGTTGGAAAATATGGTGACACTAGACATCATTGAGCCATCTGACAGTGAGAATTCCTCACCAATGGTGACAGTCAAGAAGCCATCCGGTCAAGAGAGAATTTGTGGCGATTTTCAGCAGAGGACCCATACTGTATGTCGGAGAACAGATGTGCTCTTTGACCAGTGGGGTCAATCCAAGTACATATAAATGTTTGGTAAAATAGCCACACACTACATGTAGGCCCACGTGGTAAAATAGCCACACACTACATGTAGGCACACTTGGTAAAATAGCCACACACTACATGTAGGCCCACTTGGTAAAATAGCCACACACTACATGTAGGCACACTTGGTAAAATAGCCACACACTACATGTAGGCCCACTTGGTAAAATAGCCACACACTACATGTAGGCCCACTTGGTAAAATAGCCACACACTACATGTAGGCCCACTTGGTAAAATAGCCACACACTACATGTAGGCCCACTTGGTAAAATAGCCACACACTACATGTAGGTCCACTTGGTAAAATAGCCACACACTACATGTAGGCCCACTTGGTAAAATAGCCACACACTACATGTAGGTCCACTTGGTAAAATAGCCACACACTACATGTAGGCCCACTTGGTAAAATAGCCACACACTACATGTAGGCCCACTTGGTAAAATAGCCACACACTGCATGTAGGTCCACTTGGTAAAATAGCCACACACTACATGTAGGTCCACTTGGTAAAATAGCCACACACTACATGTAGGCACACTTGGTAAAATAGCCACACACTACATGTAGGCACACTTGGTAAAATAGCCACACACTACATGTAGGCCCACTTGGTAAAATAGCCACACACTACATGTAGGCCCACTTGGTAAAATAGCCACACACTACATGTAGGTCCACTTGGTAAAATAGCCACACACTACATGTAGGCCCACTTGGTAAAATAGCCACACACTACATGTAGGCCCACTTGGTAAAATAGCCACACACTACATGTAGGCCCACTTGGTAAAATAGCCACACACTACATGTA
>CBDHDV010000055.1:0-30368 GCA_965261175.1 Rubritalea sp.
CAGTTTGTGGTATTGGCAGTAGTGGGTGAGCAACATTAGTAGCTTTCTCTGCTACAGTTTGTGGTATTGGTAGTAGTGGGTCACAACTTTAGTAGCTTTCTCTGCTCCAGTTTGTGGTGTTGGTATTTGTGGGTGAGCAACATTAGTAGCTTTCTCTGCTCCAGTTTGTTGTGTAGGTAGTAGGGGGTGAGAAACATTAGTAGATTTCTGTGCACCAATTTGTCGTGTTGGAGGTAGTGAGTTAGCAATATTAGTAGCTTTCTCTGCACCAGTGTGTAGTGTTGGTAGTGGTGGTGAGCAACATTAGTAGCTTTCTGTGCACCAATTTTTCATGTTCGTTGTAGTGAGTGAGCAATATTAGTAGCTTTCTCTGCACCAGTTTGTGGTGTTGAAGTAGTGGGTGAGCAACATTAGTTGCTTTCTCTGCACCAGTTTTGGTGTTGGTGGTAGAGGGTGATCAACATTAGTAGCTTCCTCTGCACCAGTTTGTAGTGTTGGTAGTGGTGGATGAGCAACATTAGTTCTGTGCACCTATTTTTCGTGTTGGTTGTGGTGGGTGAGCAACATTAGTAGCTTTCTCTGCTCCAGTGTGTAGTGTTGGTAGTAGTGGGTGAGCAACATTAGTAGCTTTCTCTGCACCAGTTTGTGGTGTTGGTAGTAGTGGGTGAGTAACATTAGTAGCTTTCTCTGCTCCAGTTTGTGGTGTTGGTAGTAGTGGGTGAGTAACATTAGTAGCTTTCTCTGCTCCAGTTTGTGTTGTTGGTAGTAATGGGTCAGCAAGTGGAAGTGTTAATGCTTAGCTAAATTCAGCATCGGTAGTTAGTGTTATATATTTAACTTTGTTTCATAGATACTCCTCCTGCTCCCACTATAAATCCTATTGCAAGTGCTGATTTCAAGTCGTTCAATGTGGCTCTCTTTACTGCTGCGTCTTCTGCTCGATGTGTCATTCAATATTCCCTCACTATAACTGAAAATGGCGGGCCATTGACAAGAAGGACTATTATTGGCTCTAGTGGAACTGGAAGTGTTGAGGACTTAAATCTCTGCAAGAACACGTACAACTTCACTGCTGTTGCCGAGACAAAGGATATGAACAGCAGCAGTGTGTCTGTTGCAGGACAAGTTAACTTCATAGGTATGGATATATAGGTTTTTTGGGATGTTTGGGAGGGGGATGGGAGGGCAAATTTTGGATGATAAATATTGAGGTGTTTCAAGATTGTGGATCCATACAAATATCAGTGTATTTTTCAGGTACAATTACTCTGGACATACTACATTGTTTAGTTTATTTATCACTAGAAATCAATTAGCTCTACAAGGAGTGCATTAGTTGTGTGTCCTGAGTTATGAGCTGTGTTCAAGAGTAGTGTGTGCAAGAATTATGTGTGTGCAGGACTTGTGTGTGCAAGAGTTGTGTGTGAAGGAGTTTTGTGTGCAGGAGTTAGGTATGCAAGATTTGTGTGTGCAGAAGTTGTTTGTGCATGAGTTGTGTGTCCTGAGTTATGAGTTGTGTTCAAGAGTTGTGTGTGCAAGAGTTTGGTGTGCAAGAGTTGTGTGTGCAAGAGTTGTGTGTGTAGGAGTTGTGTGTCCTGAGTTATGAGTTGTGTGCAAGAGTTGTGTGTGCAGGAGTTGTGTGTGCAAGAGTTGTGTGTGTAGGAGTTGTGTGTCCTGAGTTATGAGTTGTGTGCAAGAGTTGTGTGTGCAGGAGTTGTGTGTGCATGAGTTGTGTGTGCAGGAGTTGTGTGTGGATGAGTTGTGTGTGCAAGAGTTGTGTGTGCAGGAGTTGTGTGTCCTGAGTTATGAGTTGTGTGCAAGAGTTGGGTGTGGATGAGTTGTGTGTGCAAGAGTTGCATGCACAAGTGTGCATGCTAGTGTGGAAATGTTAGATAGCAGCTCAGTATTGAAGTAATAGTGTAGTATACTGGTCCATTGCTATGTCCAGGAAATCACTCCAAGTTTGCATAGCGCCAGATTCACTAGAAGGCAAAGCTTGCAATTCCATTTTGTAATCAAAGGTAAAGCTGTTAATATACTTGCACTGTCAGCAGCTGCAGGTTTGGTATCATGGATCAATGCTATACTTGTCTTCTCAGAATTTAGAGTGGCTGAAATGAAGGTGTTGCTGTAGCAATTATTGAGATATTCATCAGATGGTAGTGACAATGAGGATTCAAGTAGTTAGAACCCATGCACCATCTGTCCTTAGAGACAATGTTCCAGACCAACACTAGCCTGTGATGAAAAAATAGAAAATGAGAGATAGATTTTCCAAGGTTAGAATACGATGTAAACCATCATTGTACATTTTGTAAAGTATGCAGAAAGTCAGAGAGCCAGAGTCAAACCACACAAGAAAGTAGATGTGTATGGTCACAAAGCCATTTCAGAACAGGAAAAAGGTGATTCAAAGGGTTAAGGCATATACAGGTAGTGAGACCACATCAGGTATGTTGAAGCTGAGCTAGTAGCTTAAAATGGAAAATCAATCACGCATCATTTACAACGTATTGTGGATCACGAGTAAGGCAAGAACCGATAAGCATTCAAGTAATTTCTTCGCTGCACTCAGGTCCTATGAAAACAGCACATTCCTCGGATGTGAAACTTCCATAATCTGATAAACCATATGCAGGGTTTCATCCCGGGGGAACGGGAGGGGGGTATTGGGGGATTTTTTTTTTTGGAGGGGTGGGGGTTCCAAACCCTCCCACTCATGATCTATGGGGGATATCCCCTAATTTTTACTTATACCGTCCAAAGTACATGTAGCTATGAGTAAAACTTAATTTTAAAGCCAGGACAGTAACAGAGTCAGTATCATTGGGTGAAATCAGCTTAAGCCACAGTTCTCGGTTTTCCTTTGGACCACCCTGAATATATGAGAGGTCATGAATGCAGGAACCCTACAAATGCAGTGGCCTTTGCGTGTGATTATGTGACTTGGATTTGTTACCTCGTTCATGGAACTGGTACACCCATGCTCAGCTTTTTGCATCTCATTTACTACCATCCCTAAGCTTTATCAGATTGTAATGTTTCCTGTTTGCTGCCTGCGAGAATCTTTAGTTTTTGAAATATAATCAGGACACTGTGGTGTTGACAATTTGGATGTTAAACCTTTTACCTGAAGTGACCATCTACTGAAAACATGTAGGCCCATCAAGGTAGGTAGTGAGATATATATATATTATATGCTTGGATCTATCTTGATAAACAAATTGTTTGGTTGTATAATCTTTGTAGGTTTGTTTAGATTTTATAACACTTGGGTATCAACCTTTGAGGAATACCGCAACAGTGGTGACACCAGATTCAAACGTTTCCCCCATCTTCTGTAATGAACCTTCCTCCTGTCTTTACTATGGCTGACCATGTGGAACACGAAACAACCTTATAGTGGTTATTGGCAGCGTTACCATACGTCTTCCAGAGTTCTGATGCAAGGATGTAACAGCCTGGTTTACCACATTAGAAGCCCGATTAAAAACTCGGAAGATTTCTTCAGCACCTTCCAGCTTTAACTACATTGTTGCATCTCTCAACCTAGCCTACCTGCTTTAACCACATTGTTGCATTTCTCAACCTAACCTTCCTGCTTTAACCACATTGTTGCATCTCTCAACCTAGCCTTCCTCCTTTAACCACATTGTTGCATCTCTCAGCCTAGCCTTCCTCCTTTAACCGCATTGTTGCATCTCTCAACCTAACCTTCCTTCTTTATCACATTGTTGCATCTCTCAACCTAGCCTTCCTGCTTTAATCACATTGTTGCATCTCTCAACCTAACCTTCCTGCCTTAACCACATTGTTCCATCTCTCAACCTAGTCTTTTGCTTTAACCACAATGTTGCATCTCTCAACCTAGTCTTCCTGCTTTAACCACATTGTTGCATCTCTCAGCCTAACCTTCCTGCTTTAACCACATCGTTGCATCTCTCAACCTAACCGTCCTGCTTTAACCGCATTGTTGCATCTCTCAACCTAGCCTTCCTGCTTTAACCACATTGTTGCATCTCTCAACCTAACCTTCCTGCTTTAACCACATTGTTTTATCTCTCAGCCTAACCTTCCTGCTTTAATCACATTGTTGTATCTCTCAACCTAACCTTCCTGCTTTAACCACATTGTTTTATCTCTCAGCCTAACCTTCCTGCTTTAATCACATTGTTGTATCTCTCAACCTAGCCTACCTGCTTTAACCACATTGTTGCATCTCTCAACCTAACCTTCCTGCTTTAACCACATTGTTTTATCTCTCAGCCTAACCTTCCTGCTTTAATCACATTGTTGTATCTCTCAACCTAACCTTCCTGCTTTAACCACATTGTTGTATCTCTTAGCCTAACCTTCCTGCTTTAATCACATTGTTGCATCTCTCAACCTAACCTTCCTTTTTTAACCACATTGTTGCATCTCTCAACCTAATCTTCCTGCTTTAACCACATCGTTGCATCTCTCAACCTAACCTTCCTGGTTTAACCACATTGTTGCATCTCTCACCCTTGCCTTCCTTTTTTAACCACATTGTTGCATCTCTCAACCTAACCTTCCTGCTTTAACCACATCGTTGCAGCTCTCAACCTAACCTTCCTGGTTTAACCACATTGTTGCATCTCTCACCCTTGCATTCCTGCTTTAACCACATTGTTGCATCTCTCAACCTAACCTTCCTGCTTTAACCACATTGCTGCATCTCTCAACCTTGCCTTCCTGCTTTAACCACATTGTTGCATCTCTCAACCTAACCTTCCTGCTTTAACCACATTGTTGCATCTCTCAACCTAGCCTTCCGGCTTTAACCACATTGTTGCATCTCTCAACCTAACCTTCCTGCTTTAACACATTGTTGCATCTCACAACCTAACCTTCCTGCTTTAACCACATTGTTGCATCTCTCAGCCTAACTTTCCTGCTTTAACCACATTGTTGCATCTCTCAACCTAGCCTTCCTGCTTTAACCACATTGTTGCATCTCTCAGCCTAGCCTTCCTGCTTTAACCACATTGTTTCACCTCTCAACCTAGCCTTCCTGCTTTAACCACATTGTTGCATCTCTCAGCCTAGCCTTCCTGCTTTAACCACATTGTTGCATCTCTCAGCCTAGCCTTCCTGCTTTAACCACATTGTTGCATCTCGCAACCTAACCTTCCTGCTGTGTTTTCCATCAAGCATTGGTATCTGTGCAGCCTTTACTCAAGGAAATCCATCCAGGTACAACTCCTTTCATAAGAAGAAGGCATTCAGAGTGTTTTCTATCAAGCATTAGTATCTGTGTAGCCTTTACTCAAGGAAATCCATCCAGGTACAATTCCTTTCATAAGAATGAAGGCATTCAGAGTGTTTTCCATCAAGCATTGGTATCTGTGCAGCCTTTACTCAAGGAAATCCATCCAGGTACAAATCCTTTCATAAGAATGAAGGCATTCAGAGTGTTTTCCTTCAAGCATTGGTATCTGTGTAGCCTTTACTCAAGGAAATCCATCCAGGTACAAATCCTTTCATAAGAATGAAGGCATTCAGAGTGTTTTCCTTCAAGCATTGGTATCTGTGTAGCCTTTACTCAAGGAAATCCATCAAGGTACAACTCCTTTCATAAGAATAAAGGCATTCAGAGTGTTTTCCATCAAGCATTGGTATCTGTGTAGCCTTTACTCTAGGATATCCATCCAGGTGCAACCCCTTTCATTAGAATGAAGGCATTCAAAGTGTTTTCCATCAAGTATTGGTATCTGTCCAGCCTTTACTCTAGGAAATCCATCCAGGTGCAACTCTTTTCATAAGAATAAAGGCATTCAGAGTGTTTTTTATCAAGCATTGGTATCTGTGTAGCCTTTACTCAAAGGAAATCCATCCAGGTACAACTCCTTTCATAAGAATGAATGCATTCAGAGTGTTTACCAACAAGCATTGGTATCTGTGCAGCCTTTACTCAAGGAAATCCATCCAGGTACAACTCCTTTAATACGAATGAAGGGATTCAGAGTGTTTTCCATCAAGCATTGGTATCTGTGCAGCCTTTACTCAAGAAAATCCATCCAGGTACAACTCCTTTCATAAGAATAATGGCATTCAGAGTGTTTTCCATCAAGCATTGGAATCTGTGTAGCCTTTACTCAAAGGAAATCCATCCAGGTACAACTCCTTTCATTAGAATGAAGGCATTCAGAGTGTTTTCCATCAACCACTTGTATCTGTGTAGCCTTTACTTTAAGGAAATCCATCTAGGTGCAGCTCCTTTCATAAGAATGAATGCATTCAGAGTGTTTACCATCAAGCATTGGTTTCTGTGCAGCCTTTACTCAAGGAAATCCATCCAGGTACAACTCTTTTCATACGAATGAAGGGATTCAGAGGGTTTTCCATCAAGCATTGGTATCTGTGTAGCCTTTACTCAGAGGAAATCCATCCAGGTGCAACTCCTTTCATAAGAATGAAAGCATTCAGAGTGTTTTGCATCAACCATTGGTATCTGTGTAGCCTTTACTTTAAGGAAATCCATCGAGGTGTAGCTCCTTTCATAAGAATGAATGCATTCAGAGTGTTTACCATCAAGCATTGGTTTCTGTGCAGCCTTTACTCAAGGAAATCCATCCAGGTACAACTCTTTTCATACGAATGAAGGGATTCAGAGGGTTTTCCATCAAGCATTGGTATCTGTGTAGCCTTTACTCAGAGGAAATCCATCCAGGTGCAACTCCTTTCATAAGAATGAAAGCATTCAGAGTGTTTTGCATCAACCATTGGTATCTGTGTAGCCTTTACTTTAAGGAAATCCATCGAGGTGTAGCTCCTTTCATAAGAATGAATGCATTCAGAGTGTTTACCATCAAGCATTGGTATCTGTGCAGCCTTAACTCAAGGTAATCCATCCAGGTACAACTCCTTTCACAAGAATGAAGGGATTCAGAGTGTTTTCCATCAAGCATTGGTATCTGTGCAGCCTTTACTCAAGAAAATCCATCCAGGTACAACTCCTTTCATAAGAATGAAGGCATTCAGAGTATTTTGCATCAACCATTTTTATCTGTGTAGCCTTTACTTTAAGGAAATCCATCTAGGTGCAGCTCCTTTCATAAGAATGAAGGCATTCAGAGTGTTTTGCATCAACCATTGGTATCTGTGTAGCCTTTACTTTAAGGAAATTCATCTAGGTGCAGCTCCTTTCATAAGAATGAAGGCATTCAGAGTGTTTTGCATCAAGCATTTATATCTATGGAGCCTTTACCAGCAGAAGAGTTTGCCGTGGTTACAAACGTGTCCCCATTGTTGTTGCTTTTCCTCCTGTGTCTCTCTAACCGGATTAAGGTTTTTTTTTTCATGTGATGGTAAAAAATATGGTGTTTAACGTGTGTGGTTCATTAAAAAAATAATAGTGATAAATTGCATCCTTTTACTGCATTTATGTCAAACTACACTTTCGACATTTAATCTGTGAAGTAAGTTATGTACCATTTTTAAACTACTCTTGCCATCAATAGGTAGCCTGTGTGATAAAAAAAACACTTCAAAAGTGTTTGTTAATGAATGATGATAGTCCTAATTGAATAGATACATGTAGTGACAGGCGGAATGGTTCAAAAGTTGGCATGCATCACCTTCTTCGGTCCCTGGAAGATGCCCCGGTGGTCTGTTGCAACCAGCAATGTGATGTCCTCCCCATTGTGATCTGTTGCAACCAGCAATGTGATGTCCTCCCCATTGTGATTTGTTGCAACCAGCAATGTCATTTCTTCCCCGTTGTGATCTGTTGCAACCAGCACTAGGATGTCCTCCCTGTAAGCGAAGTTTGGGCACGGTGTGCGTATCTTGGACGTCCTTGATGCTGCACTCTACAAGGCCATTGATGACCTTATGGTCCTGCATATAGTCACGGATCTTGAAGTACTACTCATTTACCTCCCTCTCCGCGACAGGCAATGTGAGCCTGGCACCCCTGCCTCGATCTGGTGGAATATGATCCATTATCCCTCAGTGATGAAATCGGTCATGTGTGTGCGATTGATATCCAATCGATGTGGAAAAGTGGCTTGCCAGTAGCAAATACTGTTGGGGTAATATAGCCAACAGTGTCTGTGCCGTAGGCTATCTTTCCTGCTTGTCCAACTTGGTGGCAAAGAGAGCGAACTGAACTAATTTTAAGGGTGAAATGAACCAATTCTGCACTAAGGGGCCAGAGGTGACTGGACACGCTCTCCTGTGCAGCAAGGGCTTGCTTCTCCTGAAGTAAGCTGGCTGCATAGCAAACCTGAAAAAAATTGATCTTTAGGGTTGCAAAATACACACTAAAATATGCATGTAGCATTGCAGCAGTATACCCTGTAGGCCATAAGGTCAATCACAGGTCATGGTCCTGGTAAGGGGTTGCGATGGACATGCTGACTGCAGGTGTTTTGGTGGAACTCAGCCAGCACCTGAACCATGCGAGTCAATCTCTGCTTGCCAATCTGGATCTGTGTCAGGTTGAAGTAGATCTTAAATAGGAACAGGCTGGAGGCTATATTTCTCGTCTGGTGCTGAGGCCCAGGCTTGCTAATGTGGCTATGAACCACATTCTAACCCTTCCTGTTTCCCTTGAAACAATGCTTCACCCAGAGATGGAAAATCTGTCCAGTGTCATTATATATCACTCATATCTACTTCGGATTATAGAATTGAACTCACCACTCCTCCCAGGAAGATCATGATGAGCTCCAGCAGCTCCTGTAGTTACTACACTTCCAGGTTTCCTGCTCCATGTGACTGTCCCACTCTGGCACTGTTGAAACTCTGCAGTGCCTCCATGCAGCGGGTGCACTGACCTGTCCTCAAGGTTTGATTGTCCTGGTCATTAAACTAGAACTATGCTGCAAATTACTTTAATAATGGATCATCTTGGCCTTAAATTCATGTGATCATGCATGAAGTCATGGCTTCCTGTTGTTTGTGTGTGCATGGTGTGTTACTCCAGGCACCATTACCAATACCATCACCGAACATAATGCTCTCTGACCAAAACTCTCATTCAACTATAGCTCTGGCTGCTTGGGCAGACTTGATATTCAACGCCATTGACAGACAGCATCTTCACCTTCACAACTCTTGCTGGTGCAGTGAAGAACCATCTTTGTGCTGTCCTTTTTTTAATGCCTAATCATACTTGACGTTGAGAGAGAGGAGAGCCACAGGTATTTCATGTTTTCTTCATCTCTGCCAACAATACCTCACAAGAAATCTACCGGTTGCCAATAATCTTTGGAAAATTCAAAAGATATTATCCTCAGAGGCAGCAGCAACACAAGTCTAATCATGCTTAGTACTTAGTGGGCGATGGTATTGAATGTAAAAGCTTATTACTATCCACTGTCCCAACAGGTTCCACTTTTGAAACATGTTTTCTCCCAAGCAAGAGAAGCCTCTTCTCTCTCTAGCCCTATCTTTGCTGCTATCATTGGTGCAGTGGTGGAGGGCAGGACAGCTGGATAAGTTTGTTTCATATAAAGACATGACTTCAACATTACTAGTGCTTAAAGGTAACTTATGTGAGCTGAAAGATATCTGCATATACTGTACTCTACTGACCTGGCCATTCTATCACTATGTGTGTCTAGCATGTTAGTAGGTGCCTTCCGCAGTACCTATGACTACTTCAATCACAGAAAGGGCATCGCCATTGTATGTGTAACAGGCCTTAGTTATGGCAGGTTGACTATAGTAGCGTGCATCCAATTTTCCCTTGTGGCAGGCTTCTTGATTGCCTACCTCATTAAAAAATTATTCAATCTTTGACTTTGTGTATGTATGTATGTGTGCGAAAGCCTATGTTGGACCTGAATGGATCATCCAAATCTATAACTTGGAGTCCACCTAGTCTCTGTGAGGAGCTGTTGTTTGGTGCAGGAAAAAAATAGAATCCTTTTCTGCCTACCGCCCCCTTAACTAATTATTTATGATGTTTTGAACCTAATATATTTGTAGCTATTACCTTTTTTTTCCAATAACGACGCATCTCTACATCGTGCATGCCAACAGCAGAACAGACAGGTGGAAAATCATCCTGGAGCGAGGAATTCTGAGTGTTTTCCATACCTATAGAGCAATCTGTTAGGCACGTGCCAGTAAAAATAATTATGTCATTTAGCACATTTGGTTCATTTTTGTATTTTTATTGCGAGCGATGTCTGCATTTACATCAGACTAAGCCTACAGCATTTAATTGGTTAGATGTTTGAAGACTTGTTGCTATGGATACACTTTGACACTTGGTATTACATGGATGTGATATATCTGAGGCCAATATTTATGTTTGTGTTGTGTTCTTGTAGATGTTTCAAAACTTTCTGGTGTCAGAGTTGATAAAGGCATGGTGGAGTGGACTATCTCTAGCAATCTTCCAGGAGAGTGCTATTGCAGCTACTCCTTGCAACTGTCTCAATGCATAATTCAAGGGTTTGCAATTCTCTCCCAATTCTAAGTGAAGCTGCTGGTGGAGCAGTTGTTGCTGGTAAGCTAATATTAATGTTATTTGTAGCTGGTGAGCTGTTATTAGTGTTATTTTGGATTACTGATAATAATGTTACTCTTTATTTCTCTAGTTACAGCAGCAGCTGCTACGTCTCCAACTAATATGGCTCTAGGAACCTTTTCCAGCTATGAGAGTGTGGATATTGGTAATTGTGTCAGACCTACTCTCCGAACTTCCATCACTCCTGCAAATATATCTGGTTACTCTCCGAACTTCCATCACTCCTGCAGATATATCTGGTCGTCTGGTGTTATCCTCTGCCAGAACTGAAGCTTCCTCTTCTCTATGCAATATCTCCTTGAGCTCTGAGGGTGTGGCATCAACTAGTTCCCTGTTTAGTTGTACTGACCTAAGTAAGTTATGATAGTGTTGAAGGCAGCATAAGTAATAATGTGTTACATAAACTCTTGAGTGCTAGTGCTTTGCTTCTAACACCAACCTGCAAAAAAAGGGGGAGAGGGTGATTTTTAATTTCTTTACAACTTTTTTTTATGCCAACCCTGTTTGTCTATAGCAGAGTGATAAAGCAGTGTACTGGGCATGTGCAGGGCATGTTTAGCATGTATGGTTACTTTTTCAGTATAATTTTTTTTTTTTTTTTGTAAACAATATCGAGTGTGCGCTATTTGGCATTTAACAAGTTGATGCTGTGATTGGATATGTTCATTGTGGGAAATTAACCATCAATAAGATTTATAGAATTCCTTTATTATTTCACTGTAAACAACAATACAATAATTAACATCAATACAGATAAATAATAGTCTGAAGAACATCATATCAAGTTTGTAGCCACTAGAAGAAGAATCAACACAAGATGTATGATGATTACAATTTAGGCAACTAGAACAACGTGGACTGCTACTCAATCACACGAGACACAACATGACGTAATAGATTAACATAATTGCATAGTCAGCATTTTCCACGTATAGCAAATAAACACCACATACTCCCCTCAACAAGAGTAATCGTCGAACTTCACAGTACGATGGATGGCTCGACCAGATCGGGTTCTGTTAGGAGGGGTTCTGTTAGGAGGGGTTCTGTTAGGAGGGGTTCTGGTAGGAGGGATTCTGTTAGGATGGGTTCTGTTAGTAGGACTTCTGGTAGGAGGGGTTCTGGTAGGAGGGGTTCTGTTAGGAGGGATTCTGGTAGGAGGGATTCTGTTAGGAGGAGTTCTGTTAGGAGGGGTTCTGTTAGGAGGGATGAGTGTTTCAGAAATCGGTATAGGGTGTCCTTGTTCTGAAGGAGAAGCTACTTCAGGTGGTAAGGTTTCTGGAGACATAGGTTGATCTTGAACATCCAGAGATTTAGGAGCCTTGGTTTCCGCAGCAGTACAACTAGGAACTACTGCCACAGGTTTTGTCTCTGTAGCTCATGGATAAGGCTCTATTCAGCGAGAAGATACAGTCTCTTCGAGGCCAGAGGGGCGGAGTACCCGAACAACGTTTGGTGATATTACTTCCTGAATCACGACGGGATCTACCAAGGGTCCTTCTTTGGTATGCACAGCACGCCCCAATAAGGCTTCGGCTCATTTCTGCATCCATCCAGGAACCGAGGGTTCAAGATCATCACTAGGATTAGGCAGATTACCCGGGTGTGACGCAATTGGGAGGTCTAAGAAAGGAGAGCGCCGAGAGAACCCGAGGAAAAGAGTGTGAGGAGTATGTCCCGTGCTTCTGCATACAAGGAAACGCAAATTACTAAGAGGAGGATTTAACTGCCTTTCCCAGGCTTCCATAGGCAAGCGTGCTTGATGTAATCGCAAAGTTACTGTCTTCCATAGTGTACCATGCATCCGTTCCACCTCGCCATTGCCTTGTGGATGATAGCTGGTAGTCCCAGATTTGGTTACTCCAAATGAGTGCAGAAAGTCTACGAAGCGTTGAGACTCAAATTTGCACCTCTGTCACTCTGCACACTTTGAGGAGGGCCAAATAAATAGGACAGTGAAGATAGGCAGGATATCACTGTTTGAAGAGACTGGTTCCGTACAGGAAATGCAAATGGGTGTCGGGAATACTCATCGATTACAGTGAAAAGGTAATGATTAGCAGTGTTGCTGGCCTTAGGTCCAAGGTAGTCAATAGATATCCGTTGCCAAGGGGCAGTTGCATGGATGAGTTTTCCAAGTGGAAGTGGAAAGAACCGGAGCTTTACTTCAGCACATATCTTACAATCATTAGTCACTTTCAAGGGGCAGTTGTATGGATGAGTTTTCCAAGTGGAGGTGGAAAGAACCTGGGCTTTACTTCAGCACATATCTTACAATCATTAGTCGTTTCATGGGGCAGTTGCATGGATGAATTTTCTAAGTGGAGGTGGAAAGAACCTAGGCTTTACTTCAGCACATATCTTACTATCATTAGTCACTTTCAAGGGGCAGTTCCATGGATGAGTTTTCCAAGTGGAGGTGGAAAGAACCTGGGCTTTACTTCAGCACATATCTTACAATCATTAGTCACTTTCAAGATTTCATTCACTGATATCTCATGGTATAGCAACAAGTATTCCCGCAAGCGACTGGATCCAGGGTGGCCTATAAACTTGTGTAGCTTCTTAATAACATCTTGGTTAGCTAAAGGAGATGATATAGCAGAACAACGTGAGAGCGCATCTGCAACAGTATTAAGGTTACCAGGGCGATATATGTTGATAAAACGATAATTTAGCATCTACAACCTCCAGCGAGCATGCTTGGCATTCTTGACAGCAGACTTTGGCTTTCCGTTGAAAAGGAAACTCACTCCCTGTTGGTCAACTACAAATTCAAATTCTCTTCCTAGAGGGAAATGGCGGAGTTTATCACAAGCTGCTACTACTGCAAAAGCATCCAATTCCACAGCTGACCAAGCTTTCTCACGTGGAGTGAGGCGGTGGCTGAAGAAGGCGACAGGTCATCCTTCTTGCAATAATGTAGCAGCGATGGAAGAACCAGAAGCATCTGTTTCCAGTCGTAGGAGTTTGTTGGGATCAGGAGCAACCAGCAAGGAAGCAGCTATAGCTTGTTTGATTAGCTGGGTGGAGTTCTCGCATACGGCTGACAAAGGAAAAGGACCTTTTTCCGCTTTGACATCAAATATGGGAGCAGCTAATGAGGAGAAGTCAGGCACCCACTTGGAAAGATATACAGCTAATCCAAGAAGTCTTTCAAGCTGTTTGAAGTTACTAGGAGTAGCGTAGTCCAGTATAGGTCGCAACCTAGAAGGTGAACGCTTCATGGTGCCTTGCAAAATTTCGTGACCTAGAAATCTGAGAGAGGTTTTCTTCAAAGAGCTTTTTGACGAATTAAAATGGATACCGGCTGTGCTAGCAAGTTCTAGGAACTTAGCCAGGTTCAAATCATGCACTTCTTCAATGAGTCCCGCTATTACGATATCTTCAAGGTAGTGGAACAGGCAGGAAAACCTTCAACAAGTTCTCCTAAGACTCTGGCGAACACTGCTCCACTGTTGGTCAACCCGAAGGGCAGGACACACCACTCATATAAGCGACCAACACCTTCAAAAGCTGTTAGTTGTCGTTCAGATGGCTGCAAAGGTATTTGGTGAAAGGCTGATCGAAGACCAAGAGAACTGAATATCTAATTTTGACTGACACGCTCGATCATAGGTTCAATAAGATGTACAGGATAAGCATCTATCACCGTGTGAGGATTGACAGGACCCGAATAATCAACAACTAGACGTTTCTTGTCTCTAACCTCATCATGTACGACATGTATTTGTGCTCGCCAGGAAGACATGGACGGTTGAATCAGCTTCTTCTTCAGAAGAGAGGCAATTTCTTATGGGATGAATTTCTCATCAGCCCGAGACCGCTTGCGAGAGGGTACACTGACAGGTTTTACATCAGGGTGAGATAAAGTGATAACAGATTGAGGAGACATATTCATCAAGGAACCACTTTGATCATCGGAAAGCTGGGAAGCCGCTACATGCAGGGGCGGTATTGAACCACCATAGTGCACTAGTAAGGCCGAAAATTGAGCTAGTTCATCGGCTCCAAGGATTGCGCGATCACTTAATAGAGCAGCTACATAGAGAGTGATGGGTTCTCTCTGACCACCAAACTCTACTTGCTCATGAGAGCAGCTACAAAGAGAGTGATGGGTACTCTCTGACAACCCAACTCTACTTGCTCATGAGAGCAGCTACATAGAGAGTAATGGGTACTCTCTGACCACCCGACTCTACTTGTTCATGAGAGCAGCTACATAGAGAGTGATGGGTACTCTCTGACCACCCAACTCCACTTGCTCATGAGAGCAACTACATAGAGAGTGATGGGTACTCTCTGACAACCCAACTCCACTTGCTCATGCGAGCAGCTATATAGAGAGTGATGGATACTCTCTGACCAACCAACTCTAATTGCTCATGAGAGCAGCTACATAGAGAGTGATGGGTACTCTCTGTCCACCCAACTCCACTTGCTCATGAGAGCAGCTACATAGAGAGTGATGGGTACTCTCTGACCTCCCAACTCTACTTGCTCATGAGCAATTCCTATAATTTTGATGTGAGCGCCATTAGCTGATGTAGCTCGTTTTCGAACAGGTGTGTATGATATGCGGAACTGCTTAGCAACATCAAGGCGAATTAGGGAAATATCACTGCCAGAGTCGAGTAGGAATTGCAAGCTCCGTCCTTGTAGAATCACATCGATAAATCTCCGCTGAGATTCATGCTTATCTGTCACAGCTGCAACTGAGTCAAGAGGGCCCGTAGCTGCATAGGAAGCTTTTGTGACTCGAGATTTGCAGATTCTCGCAAAGTGACCCATTTTCCCACATTTACGACACTGCTGATCCCGAGCAGGGCATTGAAGCCTGCTGTGATAAGATAATCCACACCAATTACCAGTGCGAACAGGAACTGATGAATAGGAAGGGATGCTTCGATATGTACGAGATGTGGCAGTAGTAACAACAAATTCTGCTTTCACAGGATGAGAAGAGAGAGAGAGCAGTGTCCAAAGCTTGTTGCTCCATACAGGCAGCTTCGACGGCAGACTCGAGCGAGAAGTCCCATCCTACTTTGGTAGCTACTCCAAAGGCTCGACAGATAGCCTGTATGACAGATTCACTGCTCACTCCAGCAACAAAAACATCTCTCATGGCTTGGTCGGTATAGCCAGCAGGATAGGCACAATGACGAGCGTTCTTCCGGATAGAGGATCCGTATTCCACTAGGGACTGCCCAGGTTGCTGCACCGTTTTTGCCAGAGATATGCGTTCAGCCAGAGCGTTGCGCTCACCATCAAATAGAGCACGGAGGAATTCCAGGGCATTTTTCATGCTGTCATCAGGTCTATCCACTTCATAATAACAGTGTCGAGCCTGGTAATCGACACATAAGACAACATGCCCAGCTGTTTGGACACGGGAGGTTCTGTTATATGAATGTAGGCCAGCCTGGTTCAAGAAAATGCAGAAAATGAGCTGGAAGAGGAAGAGTCAAAACATGGAGGAGAAAAACGAACTCGTGGAGAAGAAGCACGAGGTGCAGGGGTGGGCAAACTTGCCCAATGTTCAGAGTCGTCCTCAGACATTAAACTTGAGGGAAATTTAAAAAAAAAGAACCACAAAAGAGATTTGAAGAATCCTTTATTATTTCCCTCTATACATCAACACAACAATTAACATCAATACAAATAAAGAATAGTCTACAACATACCAAGTTTGTAGGGACTAGAAGAAAAATCAACAAATGATGCAAGAGAATTACAATTCAGACAACTAAAACAACGTGGACTGCTACTCAAACACACGAAACACAACATGACGTAATAGATTAACATATTTGCATAGTCAGCATTTTTCACGTATAGCGGTTAAACACCACATACAGGGGCTCATGAAGGTCAACACTGGAAGAGAAATCAATCTCCTTGAATGCCTCCCCTACTATATGACAGAGGCTCATGAAGGTCAACACTGGAAGTGAAATCACTGTCCTTGAATGCCTCCCTTACTATATGACAGGGGCTCATGAAGGTCAACACTGGAAGTGAAATCACTGTCCTTGAATGCCTCCCCTACTATATGAGAGAGGCTCATGAAGGTCAACACTGGAAGTGAAATCACTGTCCTTGAATGACTCTTCTACTATATGAAAGAGGCTCATGAAGGTCAACAATGGAAGTGAAATTACTCTCCTTGAATGCCTCCCCTACAATATGACTCAGGCTCATGAAGGTCAACACTGGAAGTGAAATCACTGTCCTTGAATGCCTCCCCTACTATATGACAGAGGCTCATGAAGGTCAACACTGGAAGTGAAATTACTGTCCTTGAATACCTCCTCTCCTATATGAGAGAGGCTCATGAAGGTCAACACTGGAAGTGAAATCACTGTCCATGAATGTCTCCCCTACTATATGACAGTGGCTCATGAAGGTCAACATAGGAAGTGAAATCTCTGTACTTGAATGCCTCCCCTACTATATGAAAGAGACTCATGACGGTCAACACTGGAACTGAAATCACTGTACTTGAATGCCTCCCCTACTATATAACAGAGACTCATGAAGGTCAAAACTGGAAGTGAAATCACTGTCCTTGAATGCCTCCCCTACTATATGACAAGGGCTCATGAAGGTCAACACTGGAGGTGAAATCTCTGTACTTGAATGCCTCCCCTACTATATGACAGATACTCATGAAGGTAAACTCTTGAAGTGAAATCACTGTCCTTGAATGCCTCCCCTACTATATGATAGTGGCTCATGAAGGTCAACACTGGAAGTGAAATCACTGTCCTTGAATGCCTCCCCTTCTATTTTACAGGGGCCCATGAAGGTCAACACTGGAAGAGAAATCACTGACCTTGAATGCCTCCCCTACTATATGATAGTTGCTCATGAAGGTCAAAACTGGAAGTGAAATCACTGTCCTTGAATGCCTCCCCTACAATTAGACATGGACTCATGAAAGTCAACACTGGAAGTGAAATCTCTGTCCTTGAATGCCTCCCCTTCTAATAGACAGAGGCTCATGAAGGTCAACACTGGAAGTAAAATTACTGTCCTTGAATACTTCCTCTCCTATATGAGAGAGGCTCATAAAGGTCAACACTGGAAGTGAAATCACTGTCCATGAATGTCTCCCCTACTATATGACAGTGGCTCATGAAGGTCAACACAGAAAGTGAAATCTCTGTCCATGAATGTCTCCCCTACTATATGACAGTGGCTCATGAAGGTCAACACAGGAAGTGAAATCTATGTACTTGAATGCCTCCCCTACTATATGACAGAGACTCATGACGGTCAACACTGGAACTGAAATCACTGTCCTTCAATGCGCCCCTACTATATAACAGAGACTCATGAAGGTCAAAACTGGAAGTGAAATCACTGTCCTTGAATGCCTCCCCTACTATATGACAAGGACTCATGAAAGTCAACACTGGAGGTGAAATCTCTGTACTTGAATGCCTCCCCTACTATATGACAGATACTCATGAAGGTCAACTCTTGAAGTGAAATCACTGTCCTTGAATGCCTCCCCTACTATATGATAGTGGCTCATGAAGGTCAACACTGGAAGTGAAATCATTGACCTTGAATGCCTCCCCTACTATATGATAGTTGCTCATGAAGGTCAAAACTGGAAGTGAAATCACTGTCCTTGAATGCCTCCCCTACAGTTAGACATGGACTCATGAAGGTCAACACTGGAAGTGAAATCTCTGTCCTTGAATGCCTCCCCTTCTAATAGACAGAGGCTTATGAAGGTCAACACTGGAAGTAAAATCACTGTCCTTCAATGCCTACCCTACTATATGACAGTGGCTCATTAAGGTCAACACTGGAAGAGAAATCACTGACCTTGAAAGCCTCCCCTACTATATGATAGTTGCTCATGAAGGTCAACACTGGAAGTGAAATCACTGTCCTTGAATGCCTCCCCTACTGTTAGACATGGACTCATGAAGGTCAACACTGGAAGTGAAATTTCTGTCCTTGAATGCCTCCCCTTCTATTAGACAGAGGCTCATGAAGGTCAACACTGAAAGTAAAATCACTGTCCTTGAATGCCTCACCAACTATATGACAGTGGCTCATGAAGGTCAACACTGGAAGTGAAATCACTGTCCTTGAATGCCTCCTCTACTATATGACAGTGATTCAAGAAAGGCAACACTGGAAGTGAAATTACTGACCTTGAATGCCTCCCCTACTATATGACAGAGACTCATGAAGGTCAAATCTGGAAGTCAAATCACTGTCCTTGAATCCCTCCCCTACTATATGAGAGTGACTCATGAAGGTCAACATTGGAAGTGAAATTACAGTCCTTGAATATCTCCCCTGCTATATGACAGTGGCTCATGAAGGTCACCACTGGAAGTGAAATCACTGTCCGTGAATGCCTTCCCTACTATATGACAGGGGCTCTTGAAGGTCAACATTGGAAGTGAAATCTCTGTCCTTGAATTCCTCCCCTACTATATGGCAGAGGCTCTTGAAGGTCAATTCTGGAAGTGAAATCACTGTACTTGAATGCCTGACCTAAAATATGAGAGTGGCTCATGAAGGTCAACACTGGAAGTGAAATCACTGTCCTTGAATATCTCCCCTACTATATGATAGTGGCTCATCAAAGTCAACACTGGAAGTGAAATCACTGTCCTTGAATGCCTCCCCTACTATATGACAGGGGTTCATGAATGTCAACACTGGAAGTGAAATCTCTGTACTTGAATGGCTCCCCTACTATATGACAGAGACTCATGAAGGTCAAAACTGGAAGTGAAATCACTGTCCTTGAATGCCTCCCCTACTATATGACAAGGGCTCATAAAGGTCAACACTGGAGGTGAAATCTCTGTACTTGAATGCCTCCCCTACTATATGACAGATACTCATGAAGGTCAACTCTTGAAGTGAAATCACTGTCCTTGAATGCCTCCCCTACTATATGACAGTGATTCAAGAAAGGCAACACTGGAAGTGAAATTACTGACCTTGAATGCCTCCCCTACTATATGACAGAGACTCATGAAGGTCAACTCTGGAAGTCAAATCACTGTCCTTGAATCCCTCCCCTACTATATGAGAGTGACTCATGAAGGTCAACATTGGAAGTGAAATTACTGTCCTTGAATATCTCCCCTGCTATATGACAGTGGCTCATGAAGGTCACCACTGGAAGTGAAATCACTGACCGTGAATGCCTCCCCTACTATATGACAGGGGCTCTTGAAGGTCAACATTGGAAGTGAAATCTCTGTCCTTGAATTCCTCCCCTACTATATGGCAGAGGCTCTTGAAGGTCACCTCTGGAAGTGAAATCACTGTACTTGAATGCCTGACCTAAAATATGAGAGTGGCTCATGAAGGTCAACACTGGAAGTGAAATCACTGTCCTAGAATATCTCCCCTACTATATGATAGTGGCTCATGAAAGTCAACACTGGAAGTGAAATCACTGTCCTTGAATGCCTCCCCTACTATATGACAGGGGTTCATGAATGTCAACACTGGAAGTGAAATCTCTGTACTTGAATGGCTCCCCTACTATATGACAGAGACTCATGAAGGTCAACACTGGAAGTGAAATCTCTGTACTTGAATGCCTCCCCTACTATATGACAGAGACTCATGAAGGTCAACACTGGAAGTGAAATCACTGTATTTGAATGCCTTCCCTACTATATGAGAGAAACTCATGAAGGTCAACACTGGAAGTGAAATCATTGTCCTTGAATGCCTCCCTTAATATATGATAGTTGCTCATGAAGGCCAACACTGGAAGATAAATCACTGTACTTGAATGCCTCCCCTACAATATGACAGGGGCTCATGAAGGTCAACACCGGAATTGAAATCACTGACCTTGAATGCCTCCCCTACTACATGATAGTGGCTCATGAAGGTCAACACAGGAAGTGAAATCACTGTCCTTGAATGACTCCCCCACTATTAGACATGGACTCATGAAGGTCAACACTGGAAGTGAAATCTCTGTCCATGAATGCCTCTCCTACTATTAGTCAGAGGCTCATGAAGGTCAACACTGGAAGTGAAATCAATGTCCTTTAATGTTTCCACTACTATATGTCAGTGGCTCATGATGGTCAACACTGGAAGTAAAATCACTGTCCTTGAATGCCTCCCCTACTATATGACAGTGGCTCATGAAGGTCAACTCTGGAAATGAAATCACTGTCCTTGAATGCCTCCTCTACTACATGACAATGACTCATGAAGGGCAACATTGGAAGTGAAATCACTGACCTTGAATGCCTTCCCTACTATGTGACAGAGGCTCAGGAAGGTTAACTCTGGAAGTGAAATCATGTATTTGAATGCCTCCCCTCCTATATGATAGTGGGTCATGAATATCAACATTGGAAATGAAATTACTGACGTTGAATGCCTCCCCTTCTATATGACAGTGGCTCATGAAGGTCAACACTGGAAGTGAAATCACTGTCCTTGAATTCTCCTCTACCATATGACAGAGTCTCATGAAGGTCAACAATGGAAGTGAAATCAATGTCCTAGAATGCCTCCCCTACTATATGACAGAGGCTCAAGAAGGTCAACACTGGAAGTGAAATCACTGTCCTTAAATGCCTCCCTACTATATGACAGAGCCTCATGAAAGTCCACACTGGAAGTGAAGTCACTGTCCTTGAATGCCTCCCCTACTATATGATAGTGGCTCATTAAGGGCAACACTGGAAGTGAAATTACTGTCCTTGAATGTCTCCCCTGCTATATGACTGGCTCATGATGGACATCATTGGAAGTGAAATCACTGTCCTTGAACGCCTCCCCTATTATATGACAGGGGCTCATGATGGTCAACACTGGAAGTGAAATCACTGTCCTTGAATGCCACCCCTACTATATGACAGAGGCCCATGAAGGTCAACTCTGGAAGTAAAATCACTGTACTGGAATGCCTCCCCTACTATATGGCAGTGGCTCATGAAGGTCAACACTGGAAATGAAATCACAGTCCTTGAATGCCTCCCCTACTATATGACAAAGGCTCATGAAGGTAAACACTGGAAGTGAAATCACTGGCCTTGAATGTCTCACCTATTATATGATAGTGGCTCATTTAGGTCAACACTGGACGTGAAATTAATGTCCTTGAATATCTCCTCTACCATGTGACAGAGGCTCATGAAGGTCAACACTGGAAGTGAAATCACTGTCCTTGAATGCTTCCCCCACTATATGATAGAGGCTCTTGAAGGTCAACATTGGAAGTGAAATCACTGTCCTTGAATGCCTCCCCTACTATATGACAGAGGCTCATGAATGTCAACATTGGAAGTGAAATCACTGTCCTTGAATGCCTCCCCTACTATATGACAGGGGCTCATGAAGGTCAACACTGGAAGTTAAATCACTGTCCTTGAATGTCTCACCTACTCTATGACAGAGGCTCATGAAGGTCAACACAGGAAGTGAAATCAATGTCCTTTTATGTCTCCCCTACTATATGACAGTGGCTCATGAAGGTCAACACTGGAAGTGAAATCACTGTCCTTGATATTCTCCCCTACTATATGACAGAGACTTACGATGGTCAACATTGGAAGTGAAATCACTGTCCTTGAATGCCTACCCTACTATATGACAGTGGCTCATGAAGGTCAACACTGGAAGTGAAATCACTGTCCTTGAATGCCTCCCCTTCTATATGACAGAGGCTCATGAAAGTCAACACTGGAAGTGAAATCAATGTCATTGAATGACTCCCCTACCATATGACAGTGGCTCATGAAGGTCAACAATGGAATTGAAATCACTGTCCTTGAATGTCTCCCCAACTTTATGACAGAGGCTCATGAAGGTCAACATTGGAAGTGAAATCACTGTCCTTGAATGTCTCACCTACTATATGACATAGTCTCATGAAAGTCAACACTGGAAGTGAAATCACTGTCCTTAAATGCCCCCCCCCCCTACTATATGACAGTGGCTAATGAAGGTCAACACTGGAAGTTAAATCGCTGTACTTGAATGCCTCCCCTACTATATGACAGTGGTTCTTGAAGGTCAATATTGGAAGTGAAATCACTGTCCTTGAATGCCTCCCCTACTATATGATAGTGGCTCATGAAGTCAACACTGGAAGTGAAATCACTGACCTTGAATGCCTCCACTTCTATATGACAGGGGCTCGTGAAGGTCCACACTGGAAGTGAAATCACTGTCCTTGAATGCCTCCCCTACTATTAGATATGGACTCATGAAGGTCAACACTGGAAGTGAAATCTCTGTCATTGAATGCCTCCCCTTCTCTTAGACATAGGCTCATGAAGGTCAAAACAGGAAGTGAAATCACTGTCCTTGAATGCTTCCCCTACTATATGACAGTAGCTCATGAAGGTCAACACTGGAATTAAAATCTCTGTCCTTGAATGTCTCCCCTACTATATGACAGTGACTCATGAAGGTCAACACTGGAAATGAAATCACTGTCCTTGAATACCTCCTCTACTATATGACAGTGACTCATGAAGGGCAACACTGGAAGTGAAATCACTGACCTAGAATGCTTCCCCTACTATATGACAGAGGTTCATGAAGGTAAACACTGGAAGTGAAATGACTGTCCTTGAATGCCTCCCCTCCTCTATGACAGAGGCTCATGAAGGTCAACTCTGGAAGTGAAATCACTGTACTTGAATGCCTCCCCTACCGTATGACAGAGATTGATGAAGGTCAACACCGGAAATGAAATCACTGCCCTTGAATGCCTTCCCTACTATGTGACAGAGGCTCATGAAGGTTAAATCTGGAAGTGAAATCACTGTATTTGAATGCCTCCCCTACTATATGACAGTGGCTCATGTAGGTAAACACTGGAAGTGAAATCACTGTCCTTGAATGCCTCCTCTTCTATATGATAGTGGCTCATGAATGTCAACACTGGAAATGAAATCACAGTCCTTGAATGCCTCCCCTACTATATGACAAAGGCTCATGAAGGTAAACACTGGAAGTGAAATCACTGTCCTTGAATGTCTCACCTACTATATGATTGTGGCTCATTTAGGTCAACACTGGAAGTGAAATCACTGTCCTTGAGTGTCTCCTCTACCATGTGACAGAGGCTCATGAAGGTCAACACTGGAAGTGAAATCACTGTCCTTGAATGCTTCCCCCACTATATGACAGAGGCTCTTGAAGGTCAACATTGGAAGTGAAATCACTGTCCTTGAATGCCTCCCCTACTATATGACAGAGGCTCATGAATGTCAACATTGGAAGTGAAATCACTGTCCTTGAATGCCTCCCCTACTATATGACAGGGACTCATGAAGGTCAACACTGGAAGTTAAATCACTGTCCTTGAATGTCTCACCTACTCTATGACAGAGGCTCATGAAGGTCAACACAGGAAGTGAAATCAATGTCCTTTTATGTCTCCCCTACTATATGACAGTGGCTCATGAAGGTCAACACTGGAAGAGAAATCACTGTCCTTGAATGTCTCCCCTACTATATGACAGATACTTACGATGGTCAACATTGGAAGTGAAATCACTGTCCTTGAATGCCTCCCCTACTATATGACAGTGCCTAATGAAGGTCAACACTGGAAGTAAAATCACTGTCCTTGAATGCCTCCCCTTCTATATGACAGAGGCTCATGAAAGTCAACGCTGGAAGTGAAATCTATGTCACTGAATGCCTCCCCTACCATATGACAGTGGCTCATGAAGGTCAACACTGGAAGTGAAATCACTGCCCTTGAATGTCTCCCCAACTTTATGACAGAGGATCATGAAGGTCAACATTGGAAGTGAAATCACTGTCCTTGAATGTCTTCCCTACTATATGAGAGAGTCTCATGAAAGTCAAAACTGGAAGTGAAATCACTGTCCTTAATCCCCCCCCCCCTACTATATGTACTATATGACAGTGGCTAATAAAGGTCAACACTGGAAGTTAAATCGCTGTACTTGAATGCCTCCCCTACTATATGACAGTGGTTCTTGAAGGTCAATATTGGAAGTGAAATCACTGTCCTTGAATGCCTCCCCTACTATATGATATTGGCTCATGAAGTCAACACTGGAAGTGAAATCACTGACCTTGAATGGCTCCCCTTCTATATGACAGGGTCTCGTGAAGGTCCACACTGGAAGTGAAATCACTGTCCTTGAATGCCTCCCCTACTATTAGACATGGACTCATGAAGGTCAACACTGGAAGTGAAATCTCTGTCATTGAATGCCTCCCCTTCTCTTAGACATAGGCTCATGAAGGTCAAAACAGGAAGTGAAATCACTGTCCTTGAATGCTTCCCCTACTATATGACAGTAGCTCATGAAGGTCAACACTGGAAGTAAAATCTCTCTCCTTGAATGTCTCCCCTACTATATGACAGTGACTCATGAAGGTCAACACTGGAAATGTAATCACTGTCCTTGAATACCTCCTCTACTATATGACAGTGAATCATGAAGGGCAACACTGGAAGTGAAATAACTGACCTTGAATGCCTCCCCTACTATATGACAGAGGCTCATGGAGGATAACACTGGAAGTGTAATCACAGTCCTTGAATGCCTCCCCTCCTCTATGAAAGTGACTCATGAATGTCAACATTGGAAGTGAAATTACTGTCCTTGAATGTCCCCCCTGCTATATGACAGTGGCTCATGAAGGTCACCACTGGAAGTGAAATCACTGTCCTTGAATGTCTCACCTACTCTATGACAGAGGCTCATGAAGGTCAACACTTGAATTTAAATCACTGTCCTTGAAGGCCCCCCCCTACTTTATGACAGTGGTTCTTGAAGGTCAACACTGGAGGTGAAATCACTGTCCTTGAATGTCTCACCTACTCTATGACAGAGGCTCATGAAGGTCAACACAGGATGTGAAATCAATGTCCTTTTATGTCTCCCCTACTATATGACAGTGGCTCATGAAGGTCAACACTGGAAGTGAAATCACTGTAATTGAATGTCTCCCGTACTATATGACAGAGACTTACGATGGTCAACATTGGAAGTGAAATCACTGTCCTTGAATGCCTCACCTACTATATGACAGTGGCTCATGAAGGTCAACACTGGAAGTGAAATCACTTTCCTTGAATGCCTCCCCTACTATATGACAGAGGCTCATGAAAGTCAAAACTGGAAGTGAAATCAATGTCATTGAATGTCTCCCCAACCATATGACAGTGGCTCATGAAGGTTAACACTGGAAGTGAAATCACTGTCCTTGAATGCCTCCCCTACTATATGATAGTGGCTCATGAAGTCAACACTGGAAGTGAAATTACTGACCTTGAATGCCTCCCCTTCTATATGACAGTGGCTCGTGTAGGTCCACACTGGAAGTGAAATCAATGTCCTTGAATGCCTCCCCTTCTTTATGATAGTGGCTCATTAAGGTCAACAATGGAAGTGAAATTACTGTCCTTGAATGCCTCCCCTTCTCTTAGACATAGGCTCATGAAGGTCAAGACAGGAAGTGAAATCACTGTCCTTTAATGCTTCCCCTACTATATGACAGTAGCTCATGAAGGTCAACACTGGAAGTAAAATCTCAGTCCTTGAATGCCTCCCCTACTATATGACTTTGACTCATGAAGGTCAACACTGGAAATGAAATCACTGTCCTTGAATACCTCCTCTACTATATGACAGTAAATCATGAAGGGCAACACTGGAAGTGAAATAACTGACCTTGAATGCCTCCCCTACTATATGACTGTGGCTCATGGAGGAAAACACTGGAAGTGTAATCACAGTCCTTGAATGCCTCCCCTACTCTATGACAGTGACTCATGAATGTCAACATTGGAAGTGAAATTACTGTCCTTGAATGTCACCCCTGCTATATGACAGTGGCTCACGAAGGTCACCACTGGAAGTGAAATCACTGTTCTTGAATGCCTCCACTACTATACGACAGGGGCTCATGAAGGTCAACACTGGAAGTGAAATCTCTGTCCTTTAATGGCTCCCCTACTATATGACATAGGCTCATGAAGGTCAACTCTGGAAGTGAAATCACTGTACTTGAATGCCTGCCCTACTATATGACATTGGCTCATGAAGGTCAACACTGGAAGTGAAATCACTGTCCTTGAATACCTCCCCTACTATATGTTAGTGGCTCATGAAGGTCAACATTGGAAGTGAAATCACTGTCCTTGAATGCCTCCCCTACTCTATGACAGTGACTAATGAATGTCAACATTGGAAGTGAAATTACTGTCCTTGAATGTCTCCCCTGCTATATGACAGTGGCTCACGAAGGTAACGACTGGAAGTGAAATCACTGTCCTTGAATGCCTCCACTACTATACGACAGGGGCTCATGAAGGTCAACACTGGAAGTGAAATCTCTGTCCTTTAATGCCTCCCCTACTATACGACATAGGCTAATGAAGGTCAACTCTGGAAGTGAAATCACTGTACTTGAATGCCTGCCCTACTATATCACATTGGCTCATGAAGGTCAACACTGGAAGTGAAATCACTGTCCTTGAATATCTCCCCTACTATATGTTAGTGGCTCATGAAGGTCAACACTGGAAGTGAAATCGCTGTACTTGAATGCCTCACCTACTATATGACAGAGACTCATGATGGTCAACACTGGAAGTGAAATCTCTGTACTTAAATGCCTCCCCTACTATATGACAGGGATTCATGAAGGTCAACACTGGAAGGGAAATCACTGTATTTGAATGCCCCCTCCCCTACTATATGACAGAAACTCATGAAGGTCAACACTGGAAGTGAAATCACTGTCCTTGAATGCCTCCCCTACTATATGATAGTGTCTCATGTAGGTCAACACTGGAAGTTAAATCACTGTCTTTGAATGCCTTCCCTACTATGTGACAGAGGCTCATGAAGGTTAACTCTGGAAGTGAAATCAATGTATTTGAATGCCTCCCCTACTATATGACAGTGGCTCATGAAGGTAAAGACTGGAAGTGAAATCACCGTCCTTGAATGCCTCTCCTACTATATGATAGTGGCTCATGAAGGTCAACACTGGAAATGAAATCACTGTCCTTGAATGCCACCCCTACTATATGACAAGGGCTCTAGAAGGTCAACACTGGAAGTGAAATCACTGTCCTTGAATGTCTCACCTACTATATGACTGTGGCTCATGAAGGTCAAAACTGGAAGTGAAATTCACTGTCCTTGAATATCTCCTCTAGCATATGTCAGAGGCTAGTGAAGGTCAACACTGGAAGTGAAATCACTGTCCTTGAATGCATCCCTACTATATGACAGAGGCTCATGAAGGTCAACACTGGAAGTAAAATGACCGTCCTTGAATGCCTCCCCTACTATATGACAGAGGCTCATGAAGATTAACTCTGGAAGTGAAATAACTGTCCTTGAATGCCTTCCCTACTATGTGACAGAGGCTCATGAAGGTTAACTCTGGATGTGAAATAACTGTATTTGAATGTCTCCCCCTACTATATGACAGTGGCTCATGGAGGTCAACACTGGAAGTTAAATCACTGTCCTTGAATCCCCCCCCCCCCTACTATATGACAGTGGTTCTTGAAGGTCAACACTGGAAGTGAAATCACTGTCCTTGAATGTCTCACCTACTCTATGACAGAGGCTCATGAAGGTCAACACAGGATATGAAATCAATGTCCTTTTATGTCTCCCCTACTATATGACAGTGGCTCATGAAGGTCAACACTGGAAGTGAAATCACTGTACTTGAATGTCTCCCGTACTATATGACAGAGACTTACGATGGTCAACATTGGAAGTGAAATCACTGTCCTTGAATGCCTCACCTACTATATGACAGTGGCTCATGAAGGTCAACACTGGAAGTGAAATCACTGTCCTTGAATGCCTCCCCTACTATATGACAGAGGCTCATAAAAAGTCAACACTGGAAGTGAAATCAATGTCATTGAATGCTCCCCTACCATATGACAGTGGCTCATGAAGGTCAACACTGGAAGTGAAATCACTGTCCTTGAATGTCTCCCCAACTTTATGACAGAGGCTCATGAAGGTCAACATTGGAAGTGAAATCACTGTCCTTGAATGTCTCCCCTACTATATGACAGAGTCTCATGAAAGTCAACACTGGAAGTGAAATCACTGTCCATGAATGCCTCTCCTACTATATGACAGGGGCTAATGAAGGTCAACACTGGAAGTTAAATCGCTGTACTTGAATGCCTCCCCTACTATATGACAGTGGTTCTTGAAGGTCAATATTGGAAGTGAAATCACTGTCCTTGAATGCCTCCGCTACTATATGATAGTGGCTCATGAAGTCAACACTGGAAGTGAAATCACTGACCTTGAATGCCTCCCCTTCTATATGACAGTGGCTCGTGTAGGTCCACACTGGAAGTGAAATCACTGTCCTTGAATGCCTCCCCTACTATATGATAGTGGCTCATTAAGGTCAACACTGGAAGTGAAATTACTGTCCTTGAATCCCTCCCCTACTATTAGATATGGACTCATGATGGTCAACATTGGAAGTGAAATCTCTGTCCTTGAATGCCTCCCCTTCTCTTAGACATAGGCTCATGAAGGTCAAGACAGGAAGTGAAATCACTGTCCTTGAATGCTTCCCCTACTATATGACAGTAGCTCATGAAGGTCAACACTGGAAGTAAAATCTCTGTCCTTGAATGCCTCCCCTACTATATGACTGTGACTCATGAAGGTCAACACTGGAAATGAAATCACTGTCCTTGAATACATCCTCTACTATATGACAGTAAACCATGAAGGGCAACACTGGAAGTGAAATAACTGACCTTGAATGCCTCCCCTACTATGTGACAGAGGCTCATGGAGGACAACACTGGAAGTGTAATCACACTCCTTGAATGCCTCCCCTACTCTATGACAGTGATTCATGAATGTCAACATTGGAAGTGAAATTACTGTCCTTGAATGTCACCCCTGCTATATGACAGTGGCTCTCGAAGTTTACCACTGGAAGTGAAATCACTGTTCTTGAATGCCTCCACTACTATACGACAGGGGCTCATGAAGGTCAACACTGGAAGTGAAATCTCTGTCCTTTAATGCCTCCCCTACTATATGACATAGGCTCATGAAGGTCAACTCTGGAAGTGAAATCACTGTACTTGAATGCCTGCCCTACTATATGACATTGGCTCATGAAGGTCAACACTGGAAGTGAAATCACTGTCCTTGAATACCTCCCCTACTATATGTTAGTGGCTCATGAAGGTCAACATTGGAAGTGAAATCACTGTCCTTGAATGCCTCCCCTACTCTCTGACAGTGACTAATGAATGTCAACATTGGAAGTGAAATTACTGTCCTTGAATGTCTCCCCTGCTATATGACAGTGGATCACGAAGGTAACCACTGGAAGTGAAATCACAGACCTTTAATGCCTCCACTACTATACGACAGGGGCTCATGAAGGTCAACACTGGAAGTGAAATCTCTGTCCTTTAATGCCTCCCCTACTATATGACATAGGCTCATGAAGGTCAACTCTGGAAGTGAAATCACTGTACTTGAATGCCTGCCCTACTATATCACATTGGCTCATGAAGGTCAACACTGGAAGTGAAATCACTGTCCTTGAATATCTCCCCTACTATATGTTAGTGGCTCATGAAGGTCAACATTGGAAGTGAAATCACTGTCCTTGAATGCCTCCCCTACTATATGACTGGGGCTCATGAATGTCAACACTGGAAGTGAAATCGCTGTACTTGAATGCCTCACCTACTATATGACAGAGACTCATGATGGTCAACACTGGAAGGGAAATCTCTGTACTTGAATGCCTCCCCTACTATATGACAGAGATTCATGAAGGTCAACACTGGAAGTGAAATCACTGTATATGAATGCCCCCT
>CBDHDV010000056.1:0-9104 GCA_965261175.1 Rubritalea sp.
AGAAGATTGTCCAGCAAAATATATCATATGTAAGTCAGGTCTATCATCATTGCTGTTCTGTAGTCCAGACTGGAAGAATCCATGGGCCTCTTGAATGGAAATAGACAGAGGTCCTGTTCCATAGACCAAATATTCTAGAAGTGTAGAATAAGATTCAAACATTGGCCTAGAAAATACCATTCCACTTGTAGGCAAAATATGTCGGCTGGTAAAGCTAGCTGGAACCATGATGTGATCTTGCAAGTTCTTTCCCACTGGTAGATCCAATTGGACTGGAATACTCATCTCCTTGAGGTGTTGGGCTGGGCCAATTCCCGAAAGCAAAAGGATATATGGAGAGCCAACAGCCCCAGCAGATACGATAACTTCCTTTCTGGCAAATATTTTTATTTCATTTCCTGCCATAAAGTTGTTTGTATCCACCACTTTTACGCCAAGTACACGGTCACCTTCAAATTCTAACCCTCTCACAGCCTTGCCTGGTCCAGACAAACAAGTTTGGCCTGTCTCGAACTGGATGTAGGAATGCTCTTGCACTGCGCCAACGTACACCATCCCTTATTGTTTGCTGGGTAAAACTGACACCGATTTGAGAGGCTCCATTGTAATCCAGAACCTGGTAACCCAACTGTTTCCCTGCTTCTACAAAAGCATGTGATGCAGGTGTAGCATATGAGGACTTGGTGACAGTTAGAGGTCCATCATAACCATGATAACCTTTATCTCCTTCCGCTCGAAAATCTTCGGATTTCTTGAAATATGGAAGGACTTTGTCCCAACCCCAACCTTTTGCTCCATGGACCTTTTCCCACCTTTCAAAGTCTTGCTTGTTGCCTCTGGTATATACCATAGCATCAATAGTGCTACTTCCCCCAAGCACTTTGCCCATGGACCAACAAGACTTCTGATCGTTGTGGATCTGACAAGAATGCTTCTGTGAAGTGGTAGTAAAGTTCCAATCCACTTCAGAGCCATGAAGTTTGAAATATCCCATAGGCAGCTGCATTTCCATCTTGTCATCAGGTTCGCCAGCTTCTATGATTAGGACAGAGACTTCTGGAGTCTCGCTAAGTCTGTTGGCTAGAACACATCCCGCAGAACCTGCACCTACTATGATGTAGTCATAGGTTTGATCTTTTACAAAGGGGTAGGGAAGTTGGCTTGGCTCCCACTGCCATAACTTTAAGGTAGCGTACGCCAGCAACAAAACAATACCAGCCCAGAGCAACGCTCTTATCATGTCTAAAAAGGTATGAAAAGCAGACCTCACAAGTCGCACAATTTAAGACCTTTTCTCACGACACACCAACCATTAGCGATGTGTTGCGTAAGCTAACTAAAATAAGTTCAGGACGGAGTACGCAATTTTGGCTTGGGCGCGCGTAATCCAACTCGACATGCGCAACCTACTGAACGATGGATTGCAGCAGAGGAAGAGAACGTAAGATCGGCAGGGACGTACTAGTAGAAAAGTATTTTGGACTGACGAGACAAAAGAGGAAGGAGGGAAGGATGAAAAGAATGAAAGATGATGAGGGAAGGATGGTGGAGAGGGAAGATGAAGTGTTTGGAAATAGTGGCAAAATACAGGGAAGAACTTGGAAGGAAAAGAGGATGCTGCAGCAGAGATATGTGCAAGGAATTCAGTTAGGAAGAAGTGGTGGAGGTAATGAAGTGCTTCATGACCAGAAAGGCAGTAGGTCCTGATTGAATTATGAACAAGATGTTGATGTACGTTGGTGGACGGTTAGTGGAAGTGCTGTTGCTGATGATTAATGTGGTGATGAGAGAGTGTGCTCTGGCCGTTAGACTGGAAGAGAAGTCTAAAGTTTCCCCTCCACAAAGATGGTGATATGTAACAAGTAGGTAATTAGAGGGATTGTATTAGGTTGTAGTGTGGTGAAGGTGTTTGTGAGAACAGTAGCGAGGAGGTTGGGAAGGTTTGCTGAGTATAGGATTTTGACAGAAGTGCAGGGATGGTTTAGGAGTGGTAGGAGATGTTCAGATTAATGGTTGGTGCGGAGAAATATATGTGAAGTGAGGAAGAGGGAGAAGAAGAATTCATATCTGGCCTATTAGTAAGGCTTATAACCGTGTATGGAGAGAGGGACTGTGGCATAAGATGAGGCAATATGGAGTGGAGGAGAAGTTTGTGAGGGTATGCGAAGAACTCTACAGTGGGTTGGAGAAGGTGGTATTGAATGGAGGGAAGTCAAAGTGGTCTGCAGTGGAAAGGGGGCTTAGGCAAGGATGCTCCTTGTCGCCTCTCCCATTTAATATCTACTTGATGGGAATGGCAGAGGAGTTGGTGATAGCTCAGCTAGGAAAGTTGTGTGGATGTTGGTGCAGGGTATCCGGGTTTCATCCAGGATTTTTCAACTGGGGGTCCACCAAGTCTCGCCAGCCAGATCCTTTACCTAATCACTATGCTGGGAAAGAGTTTGACCAGACCCTTTCCTGGCGTAGCGATTAAAAGCAAAGTGTCTGGTCGGCGAGACTAGGATTCAGTAGGAGCAGTATGAGAGAGATTTATCAATGCCACAGTGCATCCCACTTACATTATTGGAAAGGGGGGGGGGGGGGGGGGGGGGGGGGTTGGATCCCTGCAGGGGTGGGCAGATCCAGAAAGTGGTGGGACCTGATCGAGGCAGAGGCTAACGTTTTAAATAAAAAATTGAAATTCTTACACTGTGCAGTTAAAATCATATAGTAGCTATATCGAGTGACTGCTGACACGTGTGTGTGTGTGCAAGCCATAGCAAGCTGTCAGGCTGGCTGGGATTTGGCCTGCTGGACCTGAAACCACAAAAATTTGAACACATATTTGAGCTGTCATAACTTTTTCCCCCTTTCTTCTGTGCAGATACTTTTGATACCAGCTTGTTGCTTATTGTGTGTGCTTTAAAATGATATATAAAAAGTCTCTATAGGCACCTTTTCTTAGAAGATATAGCTAAACACGCAAGGGTCACTCAAAAATGGCACTTCCTAATTTGTGGCAAACTTTACAGCCAGGTGCCTTGACCGCAGCGCCCCAAACTCGGTGTGCGGGTAGCTAAAGGCCTTAGCTGTGATCGTATGGATTCACTTTTTCCCCCGGTTAACCCCCCCCCCCCCCCCTTCCCTGAGTTATAGAGCTGAGAAGAGGCGGACCACGGAAATTTGCTCTATAACTCAGGGGGGGGGGGGTTTACCGGGGGGAAAAAGTGAATCCATACGATCACAGCTAAGGCCTTTAGCTTCCCGCACACCGAGTTTGGGGCGCTGCGGTCAAGGCGCCTGGCTGTAAAGTTTGCCACAAATTAGGAAGTGCCATTTTTGAATGACCCTTGCGTGTTTGGCTATATCTTCTAAGAAAAGGTGCCTATAGAGACTTTTTATATATCATTTTAAAGCACACACAATAAGCAACAAGCTGGTATCAAAAGTATCTGCACAGAAGAAAGGGGGAAAAAGTTATGACAGCTCAAATATGTGCTCAAATTTTTGTGGTTTCAGGTCCAGTCCCCCCTACATTAAGGGGGACTGTACCCGAAACTGGGAAAAAAACGACTGATGACTTTGACTGCTCATAACTTTTTTTATAATTGCTCTATGAAGAATAATTTTATGCTCAAGTTGTTCCTTGATCTATGTGCTTTACAAATGATATAAAAAGTTTGTCTATAGGCATATTTTGTCAGAATATACAGGCAGAAACATCCAAGGCATTCAAAAACCCTATATAATTGACCCCATCAGCTCTCATCCATACTGAATCAACAAAAGCTGTAAATTGGTCTGTGGCTTGCCTAAGCTAACAGCTGCTATATGACCAAGACATATTTTTACTTAAAGTATTGCCAAGTTATGACAATTAGAAGCATTGACTTTTGTAGATTTTGTTAATTGGTCACGTGTGCTCCATAAGGCAGCTTCCATTCATCAGTTTTAGTTATTGTAATTCCGTCTTGCTATCTTCTGGCAAAATATGCCTATAGACTAACTTTTATATTATTGTAAAGCACATAGATCAAGGAACAATTTGAGCATAAAATTATCTTTACAAAGCAATTAAAAAAAAAAAGAGTTATGAGCACTCAAAGTTATCAGATGTTTTTCCCCAGTTTCAGGTATAGTCTCCCCCCCCCCCCCAATGGATCCACCCAGTCCTGGGGATTCCCTAGGAATTTCAAAAAGTTGGTAAATAGTTATACAAGCCTGCCACTGCACTTCCAGTATCATACAAGTCCTCATTCATCACCAATTGTCCATGGATATCAGAAGATTTATTAAGGAACGTACACTGCCTGACTCTTCCGATACTACTGCTGTCAGTAAAGTACCCAGGCTTGCAGGAGATGACTCGATATCCACACCAATAATGCGAATCCCACACAGCCACAGCAGTCCACTTCTAAAGTTTCATCAACTACACTGTCAGAAGATACAGAGGCTACTCAAGTTTCTGGCAGCAAAGGTGCCATTTTTACGGGGGGAAATCTGAAGTTCCAGCCACACTGGCAAAAGAAATACTCATGGATAAATTACAACTCTGTGACCAATGGGATGTTGTGTCAATACTGTTCCCATATTTACAAGGAGGACAGGGAAGTGCTGAAGCACACACAGGGCGCTTGGATCTTTTTCCCAGTGTCCAACTGGAAAAAGGTACTGGATAAAATGAAAACACATGAAGCTTCAGCATGGCACAAGATGGCAAAGGCCAAAGTAGAGGCAGAGAAACAAAGCCAAGCTGAAGAAAGTGTAATCCTTCAGCTCAAGCGGTAGAAAGAGAGGTGCGATGAACAGACGAAGCAACAAAATCGCATACTGATCAAGAAAGTTGTTGAGGATCATGTACTTTTTATGTAAGCAGAAAATAGCACATTTTTCCTATTTTGATGAAGTGGTTCAGCTTATGGTGGAGAATGGTGATGATGAAGTGAGGAAACATTTGGATACAGTTCCAAGAAATGCCAACTACGGCTCTCATGTCGTCATAAGTGAGTACCTTGATGCATTAGCTTGTGGGTCCAACAAGGTTTTCTCAGATCTCTTAAAGAAGCTGCACTCTATTCAATACAGGCTGATGACTTGACAGATATAGCAAATAATTGAGGAGCTTTCAATCTGCTTCAGATGGGTTGACAGTTCTGGTTCATCAGTGGAACATTTCCTGGGACTTGTTAGCTTTTCTGCATGTGATGCAGCTTCAATATTTGCTGTGCTGAAAGCTTTTTTAGCAGACAGTGACATTGATGCTGGGAAACTGAGAGGACAGGGATATAACGGGACTGCTACCTTCTCAGGCACAAGAATGGAGTTCAAATGCGTATCTGCACATTGGCACCACGAGCATTGTTTGTGCACTGTAGGGCACGTGTTCTTCAGCATTACTGCATTTCAGCTGCGAGATGTCTGCCAAGTCTGAAGAAAGTCTTTGCAACACTGATGTCCGTTTAGAAGATGTTCCACTACTCTCCTAAGAAGTTTTCTGCACTGAAGGAAATGCAGGCCCTCGTCAACCACCCCCAACTCAAGATAATCAAGCCAAGTGATACCCGCTGGCTGGCATACGACAGATTGTAAAAGCAATCAGGTGCTCCAAGAGGCCACTGATAGATACACTTGAGCACATCCACGAGGATACTGGAGAGCCAGAAGCACTTGGCATGCTGAGGACTATGAAGACATCCAACTTTGTGGCGACCCTAAAGATGCTAAGTGATGTCCTTCCTATATTGACTTGTCTTAGTAGAGCCCTGCAGGCTAAGACAGCAGACTTCACTCTTGTAGCCAGCCAGCTGACCTATATCCTGCACTCCCTACAGCAGATCAAGGAACGTCCCAATGATCAGGAGGACCTTTCCACAGTCCATGACACAGTCACAGACCTTGCAATTGGTGTTGTAGATCTGGAGACAGCAAGAGAAAATTTCAACAAGAATGTGCTGCATCCTTACCTGGTAGAGGTCAGCAGGCAAATCAGCTGTCGTTTCAAAGATACCTTGGGCCTCTTGACTGCTTTCAGCATCTTCGATCCACAGAAACGCCCAACAGATGTCCATCAACTTCACAAATATGGCACTGCAGAATTTGAGTAGCTCCTAATCTATGGGGAGACAACTGAGATTGAGTATGAGGGAAACGTCTTCTCAACTCCAGCAGATGTCGATAAAAAAGAGACAAGTCATGAGTGGAAAGCTTTCAAATTGGTCATCTTTGAGGAGAAGAGTTTGTCATTGAAGCAACTTGCAACACTGTTCCTGATAAGTGAGGCAAAGTGTGTGACATTCCTCAACATTAAGATTCTGCTCACCATTGCCATGGTGCTTCCTGTGTCTACTGCAACTGTTAAGACTGCACCCGAAACCAACGAAATTGTAACACATATTTGTAGCTGTCATAAATTTTTTTTCCCTTTCTTCTGTGCAAATACTTTTTATACCAGCTTGTTGCTTATTGTGTGTGCTTTAAAATGATATATAAAAAGTCTATATAGGCACCTTTTCTTAGAAGATATATCAAAACACGCAAGGGTCACTAAAAAAAAAAAACACTTCCTAATTTGTGGCAGACCTAACTCCCACGCGCCTTGACCTAACTCCCACGCGCCTTGACCTAACTCCCACGCGCCTTGACCGAGGCGCCCCAAATTCCGTGTTTGAGTTGCTAAAGCCCTTAGCTGTGATACAGCGGTTTTAATTTTTTTCCCCGGTGAACCCCCCGAGTTATAGTGTTGAGAATAATCGACTGGTTCCAGCATCAATGTTCAAGCTGATGATCATAGCCATCAAGGACCTCCACTCCATGAAGTGGACTTTGATGCAGTGCTGGCTTTGTGGAAGGCAATGAAGTCATGGAGACTGCTTATATAATCTAAACAGAGTTTTAACAATAACTGTTGTTACTCTACAATTAATGTGTAACCAATCATTTGTCCTTTTTCTCTATAAAATGCATTTAGATATACTATGGTTACAATAACATAGTCTTTGATCATTCCCACTATTAAGCTGATTTCACCCAATGATACAGTCCTGGCTTTATAAGTACTACTCATAGCTACATGTACTTTGGACGGCATTAGTAAAAATTAGGGGGGGGGGGGGGGGGGGGGGATATCCCCTCCATGGATCTTGAGTGGGGGAAGGGCATCTGGACCACCCTCAGTACCCCCCCCCCGGATGAAACCCTGGTACTTATGTATGCTGATGATGCTGTGTGGAATTTGAGAGAGATCGGTAGGTACTGGTGCTTGCTACACTGCTTTTTCTTGAAGGGGATTCCATCCAGAAATTGAAGATAGGAATAAAGATAATTGGTTATGCTTATCTGCTGCTCTAACCGAGGGCTTCATTGGAACTATGACTACTTAATTAATGGAAAGCCAAGCTTGAGGCGAGGCACTTGGCTGGAGCTGTAGAGAAAATACTTTATTTAAAAATAATAGATCATCATTGAATCTAATAAACTAGTGATCGGATAATGTGTGTGCATACGTGTGTGTGTGTGTGCGTGTGCGTGTGTGTGTGCGTGTGCGCGCGTGTGTGTGTGTGTGTGTGTGTGTGTGTGTGTGTGTGGTGTTTAAGCTGGCACACTACACCCAATCATTGACTACACAAATTTTAGAATCTAGGAAGTAGTGAAAACATGAAATTAAGGCCTAAAATATTCTGGCCCTCACAAAATGGAGGTGTTGAGCTAGCTTATATACACACACTCATGCACACACTGTATCATCTCACTAGTTCATATTCAATTATGATCTATTTAGTTCCATAGAAAAAATGCTTTGTCTATTTTCCCTACAGTTAAGCCAAGCGTCACCAGCTTGGCTTTCCATGAATCAAGTAGGCATAGTTCCAATGAGACACTCAGTTAGAGCAGCAGATAATTGGCGATGGAAACAAGCCCTCAGTGGGGAGGTGGGTGGAAAACTTTGTATTTCCCCGTGCAAGCCTATATTTGGTTGTTTGTAGGTATATATATATATATATATAATTTTTTTTATAAAGTACACCAACAAAAAGCGTAATGGGGGGGTGGGGCTGAAAGGCAAGAGTTCAGGAGGCTAGTGTGATATGAGGGATTCTACAAGAGACACTGGGAAAGAGAGGAAGGTTGAGCACAATGCAAATCCTTGATGATAGATGATCTAAATTTATCAATAATGGAATAACATTTCTTAAAAAGATGAGCATAGCGTAAATTATAACCTAAGAAGGTTAAACAACAATTGGCTGAACTGTGGGTAAAATAAACATAACTAAAAGAGATTAAGCCTTCATTAGACTTATTAAAGAGTGAGTAGCACCTGTCTAAGGTCATATTTACAAAGACTTGAAAGTTTAGCTGTCCACACAATTCGTGTGTGTGTGAGTTGTAGGGTAGTTTCCATATACGGTGAAGTATCTTATTGTAAGCAATATCCAAGGCATTCAGAGTTTGGTAGAGATTGACCACAGTTCACACTAATATAGGGCGAGGCAGAGACATTTACGAAGGTGCGACCCAACAACTGGCTGCATATGTGGTAAGGAACATAGAGAATTTGCCTTCTTGATCATGTCCCTACTCTTGAGATTAATGTCTCTGTCATCAGAAATATTGCTAGTAGAATATGCCTGAGGTGTGTTACCTCATCTAATAAGGGAAGATGACATCCATAGAAGAGTATAGCTGGTTTAACCATGGGGCAAGAGTGCTGATGAAACTGGATGAACTGTGTCTTACTGGGAGTGAAAATAAGACCATGAGCACCAGAAAGTGCCTCACACTTCTTAAGCATGAGTCTCAGGGCAGCCAGTGAAGGGACCAACACAAAGATACCATCAGCATAGGCAAAACTTCCTACAAATTCTCCACCCCAAGTGCAACCAACAGCAGATTTCTTGAGGTCTAGCAGGCGGGTATTTAGATAGAGAGAAATTGAACTGGAGAAACCTCACCTCCTTGCCTGAAACTGTTTGACATACCAAACTTGACACAGTAGACACAGCCCCAGCGAACTTTGAGTTCTTGACTGAGTACCATCTTGATATGACCCTGATAACCAGATGTGGTAGGCCTTTGAAAAAAGTGTGGAATGCTGGTCGAGATCAAAGGCCACGGAAGCATCC
>CBDHDV010000057.1:0-5378 GCA_965261175.1 Rubritalea sp.
CAACTTTCTGAGTTTGAGGTAAGCAAGAGGGAGAGTATGTGTAGCTTTCAGTGAAAAGGTAGGCGTTGGTTTGCTCTGTGTGTAAAATGCAGACGACAAATAAACAACTGGACGGAATCTCGCTAGGTATGGTACACGGAGAGTATACAGAAGATTGGCACTTCCATGATAGAGTACATTTAAGTACTCAAGTATATCCAGGCAGACGCCACCTCAGTCAAACAAACAAACAAACAAACAAAACAACAACAACAAGGGAGTCCACATGCACCAGGATTTCATTTAGGGGGAAAGACCTGGGATTTCCCCTAACCCCAAAGACCAGTTTCTCTCCTCTTTCCTTCGCAACCCAAATAAAACTGAGTCTGGCTATGTAGACTACCCTTTTAGAACTGACTACTAGTACCCCCAAAATGCCTCAGAAATCAATCCCAGAGCATCCACTAAAAAAAAAAAAAAAATTCTGGGGGAGCATGCCCCAACCTCCCCTTTATGTCAACACTGCTCCCAAAAACCAAACCCTGTATGAAACCCAGCACACACACATTCAAGCATACCCCGACCCTCCAGATGGCATTTGTGAAACTTTATCACATCCTTTAACCATCCAGTTGCCTCTCCCTTGGACAATTTTCTAAATGAAACCCCTACACGTCCATCATTATCTGTCTGCTATGCTTCAATACTAATACACTATAGCACTTCAGATGAGTCGTGAATAGCACTAGCAACATTCCAGATGAGTCATGAATAGCACCAGCAACACTTCAGATGAGTCGTGAATAGCACCAGCAATACTACAGATGAGGCGTGAATAGCACTAGCAACACTCCAGATGAGTCGTGAATAGCACTAGCAACACTTCAGATGAGTCGTGAATAGCACTAGCAACACTTCAGATGAGTCGTGAATCAGCACTAGCAACACTTCAGATGAGTCGTGAATAGCACTAGCAACACTTCAGATGAGTCGTGAATAGCACTAGCAACACTTCAGATGAGTCGTGAATAGCACTAGCAACACTTTAGATGAGTCGTGAATAGCACCAGAAAAACTCCAGATGAGTCGTGAAATAGCACTAGCAACACTTCAGATGAGTTGTGAATAGCACTAGCAACACTTCAGATGAGTTGTGAATAGCACCAGCAACACTTTAGATGAGTCATGAATAGCACCAGCAACACTTCAGATGAGTCGTGAATAGCACTAGCAACACTTCAGATGAGTTGTGAATAGCACTAGCAACACTTCAGATGAGTTGTGAATAACACCAGCAACACTTCAGATGAGTCGTGAATAGCACCAGCAACACTTCAGATGAGTTGTGAATAGCACTAGCAACACTTCAGATGAGTTGTGAATAGCACTAGCAACACTTCAGATGAGTTGTGAATAGCACTAGCAACACTTCAGATGAGTTGTGAATCAGCACTAGCAACACTTCAGATGAGTCGTGAATAGCACTAGCAACACTTCAGATGAGTCGTGAATAGCACTAGCAACACTTTAGATGAGTCGTGAATAGCACCAGAAAAACTCCAGATGAGTCGTGAATAGCACTAGCAACACTTCAGATGAGTTGTGAATAGCACTAGCAACACTTCAGATGAGTTGTGAATAGCACCAGCAACACTTTAGATGAGTCGTGAATAGCACCAGCAACACTTCAGATGAGTCGTGAATAGCACTAGCAACACTTCAGATGAGTTGTGAATAGCACTAGCAACACTTCAGATGAGTCGTGAATAGCACTAGCAACACTTCAGATGAGACGTGAATAGCACTAGCAACACTTTAGATGAGTCGTGAATAGCACTAGCAACACTTCAGATGAGGCGTGAATAGCACTAGCAACACTTCAGATGAGTCGTGAATAGCACTAGCAACACTTCAGATGAGGCGTGAATAGCACTAGCAACACTTCAGATGAGTCGTGAATAGCACTAGCAACACTTCAGATGAGGCGTGAATCATGTGCATTTCATGTGAGATACGTTGCCAGTAAGTATCAATGTAATGTGTTGCTTATTCTCCCTGATGAAGTCTGAAGTATTCAGTTGAATCGTTGGCAACCCCCCCCCCCCCCCCCCCCCCCCCTCCCCCTGATCTTTAGTATATAGCTGTTCACAACCCCGTAGCATATACCAGCAGCAACATACTAAGTATTGCAAGATATTGTCATAAAACTTCTCTAAGGTAATATGCTGTTGTTGTTACCCTCTCCAGGAATAAATTTCTCTGGAGGTCTCTGGAAGAAATATTTGTCAATTTATCACAAGAGTGAAGTTCAAGAATTGCCAGTTAGGGGCATCAAAATATCATTATTCATTGGCCAGAGGGAGGTTGAAGTTCAAGAAATGCCAGTTAGGGGCATTAAAGTCATTATTCATTGGTCAGAGGGAGGTTGAAGTTCAAGTAATGCCAGTTAGGGGCATTAAAGTCATTGTTCATTGGCCAGAGGGAGGTTGAAGTTCAAATAATGCCATTTAGGGGCATTAGTCATTGTTCATTGGCCAGAGGGAGGTTGAAGTTCAAATAATGCCAGTTAGGGGCATTAAAGTCATTATTCATTGGCCAGAGGAAGGTTGAAGTTCAAGTAATGCCAGTTAGAGGAATTAGTCATTGGCCAGAGGGAGGTTGAAGTTCAAGTAATGCCAGTTAGAGGCATTAGTCATTATTCATTGGCCAGAGGGAGGTTGAAGTTCAAATAATCCCAGGGACATTGAAGTCATTGGTCAGAGGAAGGTTGAAGTTCAAGTAATGCCAGGGACATTAAAGTCATTATTCATTGGCCAGAGGGAGGTTGAAGTTCAAGTAATGCCAGTTAGGGGCATTTGGCCAGAGGGAGGTTGAAGTTCAAGTAATGCCATTTAGGGGGCATTAAAGTCATTATTCATTGGCCAGAGGGAGGTTGAAGTTCAAGTAATGCCATTTAAGGGGCATTAAAGTCATTATTCATTGGCCAGAGGGAGGTTGAAGTTCAAGTAATGCCAGTTAGGGGCATTAGTCATTGTTCATTGGTCAGGGGAGGTTGAAGTTCAAGAAATGCCAGTTAGGAGCATTAAAGTCATTATTCATTGGCCAGAGGGAGGTTAAAAAGATGATCAAGTGACCAAAGACAAGACAAAACCAGACCTGTTCTTGTTGAAGGATATCAAATTGGAGGTGAGAAGAGGAAAGGGGGAGGGGTTAGTAGAGCTTTGGGCTCGAGAAAATTATTCGGCAATGTATAGAGAACATCATGGTCATGAATCAGCACTAGTCCTGATCATTTGATCCATGTTCGGATGGGAATAGGAACTTGACTTTGGTTGCAGTGGTTACGGCAAAGTTGACTGTTTGCTGTCGCTGCCACTCACCAGACTACTGCATATTTTAGACTGAAGTCATGATGACAAGCTCCGATTGTAAGAGTACTATTCTCCATTGTGCTGGCATGCTGTATGGAGTAAGCTTACATACATGGATTTTTACTCTCCAATGGTTAGGCTGCACCGTAACAACTATGTCATAGAATCACGGCAATACTAATATATATATATATATACATATATGTATATACATATATGTATGTACCATGAAATATCTAGTAAGTGTCCTCAACGTATCAAGTGCCAACCAACTATGCTCTTTTCAGTGATCTAGAATTAGGTTGGGTGCATGTAGCAAGAGGATTTTGTCGAAATAATATGTGAAAAATGAAGAGAAAGATGGCGAAGGCAATTAATTTGCAGACTTGATGGAGCTGAAGTCAATGACTTGATGGAGCTGAAGTCAATGATTTGATGGAGCTGAAGTCAATGACTTGATGGAGCTGAAGTCAATGACTTGATGGAGCTGAATTCAATGACTTGATGGAGCTGAAGTCAATGATTTGATGGAGCTAAAGTCAATGACTTGATGGAGCTGAAGTCAATGACTTGATGGAGCTGAATTCAATGACTTGATGGAGCTGAAGTCAATGACTTGATGGAGCTGAAGTCAATGACTTGATGGAGCTGAAGTCAATGATTTGATGGAGCTAAAGTCAATGACTTGATGGAGCTGAAGTCAATGACTTGATGGAGCTGAATTCAATGACTTGATGGAGCTGAAGTCAATGACTTGATGGAGCTGAAGTCAATGACTTGATGGAGCTGAAGTCAATGACTTGATGGAGCTGAAGTCAATGACTTGATGGAGCTGAAGTCAATGACTTGAAGTTTTAGAGAAGCTGAGGATCAAGAATAGTTCAAGCAGAGGCAGCAGATGGACACTATAAAACAACCAGCAAGATCCCGACCTTGAGCAAGCTTGCTCTAACTTATAACTTCATTGCAAGTGTCCACATGAATGTGGATTTCTAGGGTGAGCATCACTTGGAATCACCAATATCCTTTTCATGTCATTTCATTAAAGCAAGCACCCACTACACACAGGAAACACCCATCCATCCGATTTTCAAGGAGCAAGGTTAAGTGCCCAACTTATTAGTTCTACAAATATATCCAAGTTTTATGGAGATCAGTCAATAGCTAATTCTGTTCATAAAATAACGTTCCTCCATAACTACCTCTATCTTCATGTGGGATGACCAGTTTGAATTTTTTTACTTCTCCAAGTATGTAATGTCGTCTAGCGCGGGCTATAACACCTGAGAATAAACACAATGCAACTGAGAGGGGCAGTTCCACTAAATATTTTCCGTTTTTCCGTTTCAATGTCTAGTATACTACAGGAAGTTGTTAATGAGATTCATAACACAATAACCCCACAACTTTATAACCAATCTAAATGTTAGTAAATAGTAGATGCACCAAAGTTTATAGAAGTCAGTTGCTTTCGAAATAGGTCGCCGCGGAGCATGCCGATGAGCTGAAGCGCAGCTCTCTGGTGATAGAGAGATGGAAGCTTATGGTGATCAAGCAGCAGCTGCAAGTCAGGGGAGAAGCCAAACAGGAACCATTGCAATCACCAACATAGTGACACAATGGGCAAGGTCAGACCGCTTTTCAAGATTCGACGAAGTATACAGACAAGTGTGTGATAGCTCCTTTAATTTCTTCTTTGAAATCAAAACCTCAAAAGCACTAAAATTAAGTTAATCAGTTTTATCATACATACATACATTATATACTATATACATACATGTACAGCCAGCCAGGTGAGAGAACTGGTTAGGCAGGCTTTAATAAACATGAAATTATGCAGACACAAACCCATTACGGATGTTCTTTGCAGGCATCCATTCATAGCTCAAGCACACTCATCAGGTATTCACTAAGGCAAAAATTGTGAGCCCATGGGCACTTAATTAGCAACGGATATTACAGTACAAACATACCTGGGCCAAGGCGACTTGGTGGTGGAAGAGGCTGGAGAAGGCTTTTGTTTGAGGA
>CBDHDV010000058.1:0-25615 GCA_965261175.1 Rubritalea sp.
AGGATTGATGCCCGGTTGACCATATTTTTATATCCACCCATAGCTCAACCATGTGCACATCTTGGTCGTCCCAGTTTGCAAAAATGTTTAGCTTTTGCGGAGGTATACACTCTAGTGAGTGTCTCTTCCCATCCTCACCATCACAGTAGACAGCATAATTCCTCTTCTTTTTTCCTTCATGTTTCCCTAATACCCTAATGTCCAGGGATGGAGGAGCCAATTTTGAGTTGGGGGTTGTTTGAGATTCTCTATAAAAAAAATATGCTACTGAAAAGTATGGTGAAGGGGGGTGAAGGGGGGGGGGGGGGGGGGGGGGGGGGGGTGGGGGAGCCTGTGTGCCAGCCTTGAGGTCCCCATGCTACAACTGTAGTATGTCCAATAATGTTATGGATTGTATGGTGCTAAACTAAAGCATGGTATGGCATGATAGCATATTCATATATGCATCTGTACATACCTTTTTCTGTTAGAGAGATCCTAATTAGAGCTCTCTGTGACAACACCTGCTATGTGCTAGCCAATTAAGTTGTGCATAATATCCTGCTGACCACCTTGCACCTGCTATCCGGCTGTGAATCACTTGAAGTCTTGACAAAGAAGAACTAACCGTGACTGTTTGATTTGTGTAGGCCCAGAACCTAGATTTGTACATAGCTCAAGGCAGCAGAGCCATAATAGCCTATAATTGCCTATAATTGAATTAGAGCTTAGTTAGCATTAAAGATTGAGAGGGCTGAAAGGTATTGCATTTTGGTGTAGGGAAATGCTAAGACTTCTATATATTTGCCTTTGCATCGACATAAGGCTTTATATTCTTCTTTTAACATTGAAGCTGATTTTAAAGATAAATCTCTTCGGTATTTGATGAATTCAGCTAAGAATCAACTTTTCATGCTTTATTTGGAGTTAAATTTTGCATATACGCCATCCCTTCATCCATGCTATGTGTACACGGGCTTGCAACATGGGGAAGGACTGTGCAGTACATGATCTGTTAATGCAACATCTTTGATGGTTAAAGAGACCCTGGAAGCGGAAACAGTTTGCAACATGGGGAAGGATTGTGCTGTACATGATCTGTTAATGCAACATCTTTGATGGTTAAAGAGAGCCTGGAAGCGGAAACAGTTTGCAACATGGGGAAGGATTGTGCTGTACATGATCTGTTAATGCAACATCTTTGATGGTTAAAGAGAGCCTGGAAGAGGAAACAGTTTGCAACATGGGGAAGGATTGTGCTGTACATGGTTTCTTAATGCAACATCTTTGATGGTTAAAGAGACCCTGGCAGTGGAAATGGTTTGTAACATGGGGAAGAATTATGCTGTACATGGTCTCTTAATGCAACACCTTAAAGACACTGGTAATGGATAAGCACCAGAGTGCAACTTCTAAGGCCGCATGTGTTCATGATTTGTTAGACCAGCATTGTTCATTGCCGCAAATACACATTCTAATACAGCTGTCAATGTTCTCTCAGCTTCTTCTCTCATCCTTTCTTCTCTCAACACACACACACACACACACACACACACACGCACACCGCTTTCATCCAATTCGATTACTTTTCTTGTTTCATGTAAGCATGGTGCAAGGTAATAATAGATAATACTACTCAAGCTTGAAATGATTGCAAGCTAGCTTTTATAAGCCATGTGTGGTGGCAGGTCAGATTTATTATCTATTATTTGTCTAATATGCAGAGACAACAAATAAACTAGGAATGTGCATATTGTGCAGGCATTTATTTCTCATGGCTTCCATGCTTCCACTCACCCTCTGTGGGCCACTGCGACCACAGCTAAGTGTAGCTGCATAGAGGAAAGCTACACCTCTCAATTTGTGCCCTCCACCTGTGAGCCTCTTCTATCACAGCTATGTGTAGCTGCAAAGAGGGAAGTTACACCTCTCAATTTGTGTCCTCCACCTGTGAGCCTCTTTTACCACAGCTAAGTGTAGCTGCAAAGAGGGAAGCTACACCTCTCAATTTGTGTCCTCCACCTGTGAGCCTCTTCTACCACAGCTATGTGTAGCTGCATAAAGGGAAGCTAAATCTCTCAATTTGTGTCCTCCACCTGTGGGCCTCTTCTATCACAGCTAAGTGTAGCTGCAAAGAGGGAAGCTACACCTCTCAATTTGTGTCCTCCACCTGTGAGCCTCTTCTACCACAGCTATGTGTAGCTGGTCAATAATGCTACTGAGAGTGAAGATCTGGACCTTTGGTCACATGGTGGTGCCAAAGGTAATTGATGCTAGAACTTGGCAATAGCTCAAATTGGATTGTATGATGTGATTTGGATTGTTATGTACTCAGTTTCTTCACTTTTTTCTAGCCTTCTCTTGGTTTAGTGATATTGTGGCTGTTCAAGAATCCATCCATCTTACTAGCCCTGTACATCACTGAAACTTATCTCTAGAAATGTTTACTATATTATGTGTATATTACTTTGTAATCCTTCTATAGGCAGGATATCTGGTGGCAGGTGAAAGTGGTGGGAAATAGTAACTAGTCACTATTAATCCACTTTGCTAACCACAATTTAATAATCCCATGCAATGTCTAGCAGGTCTAGCTAACCTGATCAGGAAGAGAATGGCACTAGAGACCCGTCATTCTCATCTCTCCCATCTGGCTGCTAAAACCTCATAGAACATTGTATGGGCTCGTTAACCTTAATCCTTGCAACTCGAGTGCAGGTAGAGTTCTTAAAATCAAAATCCTGTGCTGATGAAGTTTTAACATAATGCCACTCCAAAGCTTATTGGAGAGATGGCTGAAGTTACTGTTCTAGATGTAATCCTCCATGAGGATAAAGAAACACTCAATCTTTCATGTGTCTGCTGTGAAACCATCAAACCCTAGTTGTATATCATCGCCAGTAGAGAAATGGCTGTGGAGCAGAGGGCACTGTTCAAACATAGCTATAGTAGCAGATTCTCATCTATAGCTAGATAAAAAGCTTGTGTACTTTCATTTGGTAAGAAGAATGTCTCATCAATATATTCATGAGTAACTCCCTCACCTTATTTTTGCCACTATAAAGATGACTGTTGACATTTTTCTCAAGTACCTGGTATTCACGCTCCAGAGATGCAGCATAAATCTGAGTTGCTGAGTCTGATTAAGCCAGTTGGAGGCAGAGGTGGGCATGGTGGAAATAGGGAAGCTCACCTTGTGAACATGTAAATACACCCACTAGTGTGCCATCCATGGGAGGAGGGGGAGGAGTTTAAAAGTAGCATACACCCCATATTACAACTAAATGCCAATCCAGAATTTGTAATGCAAAAAAAAATGCTATCTAGTAATTTCACCCGAAACATTCTACTTGCAGTCCCACTTTTGGGAGACACTTCCCATGGAAAACCACCATTTTTGAGAGACCACATTTTATGCACCAGATCATTTGCAATAGAAACTCACCTCTAGTGAAGGGGGGACTGGAGGTGGAAAACCATAAAACGTGTATCAACTTTGTAAACGCCATAACTTTTTCTCCTTTCCTATGTGTAGGAAATTTTGGTATCAAATCGTTGCTTGTTCTGTGTGCTTTTCAATGATATGTTGAATGTCTTTATAGACAAATTTTTCTTAGAAGATACATGCACATCAAGGTCACACAAAAGGTGCATTCCATCACTAGGAACAATTCTCCTATACTTTGTGGGTGTAAACAAGGGCTCTAATTTGGTCTGTGGATGTCTAATGTATACAGCTGTGAGCTGAGTGCAAGGGAATTGGGTAGTTCAGTGGTGTTCAAGAGTTTTGGGCCTCCACAGGAGCAGTACTGATTAAACAAAAGGGTCACCTCTTCTAACCACCATAACTTGGCCATGCTTGTAGCAAAAATATATTTAACACTCATTTCATAGCACACTGTCAATCTCATGGACATAAACCACCATAACTTTGGAATGGAGCAGCCACTGCCTCTAAAACGTTGGAAATGGATAGTAGATGTATACAACAACAGTTTCAAATGTTTTTGTTTTTGTTTTGTTTTGTTTTTCCAAGTCCCCCTGAAGGACCACCTCTTTTGTAAGACCCAAGACCACCAAAACATTTGAGACCATTCAAGTGTAAACCACAAACACTTCAGCTTTGCACAAAGTGTACACAACTGGGTAATACCAACTTGCAGTTGCAAGTCCGGTCACATGATTAGTTAGTTGTATTACTATCTAATTGTATGCATATTTTAATGAATTTACTGGCACTGTACACAATGTACACGATATATATTTGCATATGCTATATTATTTTTGCCCACCCATTACCCCTCCCACCTACAGTGCCTTTGGGAGACCGGATTTGAGGGTGGTGTCCCAAAAGAGGGACTACTAGACAAGGTTTAGCCAAAAAACAAACAAAAAAGTGGGAGGAGTGAGAATGACTGTGACTCACAGGTCAGCAGCTGTGGCAGCTAGAGATTCTATATAACTATGTATATGGCACTAGAGATTCTATATAGCTAAGCTATGTATAGCTATGTAAATGGTAACACTATGTATAGTAACCCTATCACTTAAAAGGGAATTATGCCCATAATTCTTGGGATGATCGACATTTGATACTACCTACTGCTAAGGTTTTTAGTGGCTACCAATTATGCTTACTTCAAAGCCATTATCTCTGGCGGCTACGACCCTTTACCGACCGGTAGATACTAATTACACTACTTCAAAGCCACTATCTCTGGCAGATCGACCCTTTACTAACTGTCGGCTTCGCGTGAGAAGGTGCAATAGTTTGTGTATGTACATACGTTTTCGAGTGCTCTAATGAAATTTTAATTCGGTGGGAACGTACTGAAGATCTACTGGCAAGAGAGTTGGTAGGACTCTGTGGGGGGAAGCTTCCAAACCCGGTGGTATACTCACACGAAACTAAAATTTCAATTTTCTTTGAAAACGGCCTCCACTTGGGGGGGTAGGGGGGATACTAAATTGGTAAGTTTATTATGCAGTCTTTTGAGCATTGATTGCTGGTAGCTTACGCTATAATCTACGGTTAGAAAGGACCCTTATTTTTTTATAGTTAGCTGTTAGTGAGTTAGTTTTCTATGCTATGCTTGTTTTTAGTAACTTCGTTTGTTATTTTGGTAAGCTGGCTAAGAGACCAACTACTTCTCTTGGTGCAATTCAAACATCATTCCTGATATATTTCCTTTCTCTTTTCTCTCAATTATTATTTTTTTTAGCTTTGCTGTATGAAGACATGGTGTGGTGTATAAAGAAGAAGAACCTTCGTAGGCCAGTTGTACTTGTAAGTGCTGCATGCACTAGTATGCTAGTTGGGGTGCTAATGTTTGACAAGCTCCTTTCCCAATCTGTTCATAATTCTCTGCCAACCAGAAGATTTTCTAGTTGTAACATTTCAAAATCTCCATCTTATGCCAAACTTCAAAAGTATGAGGCCAGTAGAAGTATTAAGGGATCTGTGAGGTTTGACGTGGTCTTCCTTGGCTCTAATTCTCCGATCGAGGATCGTTTTGTAATTGGAGCAAGTGAAAACCTTAATGCTGCTCTCTTCTCTGTCATTGATGGTCACAAGGGTACTCACTGCTCCCAGCACCTCCAGGAGAAAATAAATCAGCATGTTTCACAAATTCTGCATGGAAAATTAGGACTCAAAGATGACTTGAAGACTATTATGGACATGGACAGCAACTTTGACTTTAAAGCATCAAATGGTAAAGAGAAACACAACCTTGTACTGGATGCTTCTCCTCACAGCACAACAGCTAGTCTAACTGCTGACATGCTCAAAGAATGCCTGAGGGACTCCTTTATGAGTCTTGACAAGGAGATGAGTGAAATAGCTTTGAAAGAAGTCGAGCGCATACAGTCTGGTCACTCCTTGATGGGGGATATGAGATCAAAGATTCTGACTGCTTTAGAGGGGGCTTGTGCACTGACAGCTCTTGTGGGGAAGGACAGTGTTACGATTGCTAGCACTGGAGATTGTCGTGTGGTGCTTGGTCACAACAGTGGTCAGCAAAACAAGTGGGAAGCTTACGCTCTCACCATCGACCAGAATGCTCACAATGCCGAGGAGGTAAAGCGCCTACAATCAGCACATCCTGGGGAGGAAGATTCGTTAATTGTGGCAGAGAGAGTCCTGGGGAGTTTAATGCCATTTAGGACATTTGGAGATATGGATTACAAGTGGAAAAAGAAGCATGTAAAATTGCTGGTCCCACTACTTCCTGGTTACAAGACTCCTCCATATATCACCGCCGAACCAGTCTTGAGTCAGCACCATTTCATTAAGGGTGACCAGTTCTTGATTCTTGCATCCGATGGTTTATGGGAGCGTATGAGCAATCAAGAAGCAGTCAATATTGTGGGCAGAGTTATTAGCAGATCTTGTGATAACCAGAAGCTGCCCTATGTCCGATCATTTCTTCAGTCCAAGGTTGAAGTCTCATCTTGCTGTGACGAGAATGCAGCAACTAGTTTGCTGTGGCATGCTCTGGGTGGGACAGAGTCAATCGTGTCAGATATGCTCAAGCTGAAACCACATGTGAGTCGGCTATACAGGGATGACATCACCATCATGGTGGTCTACTTATGACATGACTACCTTGGAGATCATACTGTACCATACCATTATATAGAACTCAACCAAAGGCAAGACAATCACTCTGCAATCCCTTGTGACTGGCTATTATACAGCATACTGGTACTGTATTCAAGACAGTTACTGTTATGTAAAACAACATTCATGGCATACAAGTACTGTACTTGAGACTCACTTGTATAAACAATCTGTCTGTACATAATATGAATACCTCTTTTATTACAATTATATGATGCCCATATACCTGGAAGAGTATTATGTCTGAATTCACCAATATTTTGTCTGGTAAGGATGCTTTGTTACGGTGACTGATGATGCTCTAGCCCACTGTTAACTTACTTCTTAATATTCCATTATTTACAAGAATACTTATAAATGGTTGCTGAAGCCCTAGCTATCTAATTAGTAAATTTCTACCCTATTATTTACAAAAGTGATTATTGCTAGCTTCCATCATTAAAACTGATTACAAGAATGTTCATGCTCTCTTGTATTTGCTCTAACTGGCTCTTTCTATTACCACAGTTCTAACTTAGATGAGTCAAATTCGTGGACACACTGGAATTGTTGCTCAGTTGCATTATCCAATTCCCTCTCCTTCATCTTTGATGCAGCTGAGCTGAGCATGCTATTGTTATGGTTCACTTTGAAGGTGGTCTGTACGCTGATATTGAAGTCATTGGATTGAGAGAATTGAAACAAGACTACCCTTTACTAGAAGCTGCTAGCAGTGGTTCTGGTTATAGAGAATAATGTACAGGTAGCAGCAAGTTGAGCTAGCCGGTGGCTTGGTCTATAGCCACGTATGGTAAGTGCATTGATGCATCTGTAATTCTGGTCGTATATTGGAGATGGTCTTCGAGAGGTATCTCTCTAAAAAAAATGGGACCACCTACAGTTTGGTTGCATTCAATTTTTGTTTTTGTAGTTGCAATATAGTTGAGCGGTGAAAAACTACATTGCTGTGTAACTGCCTTCTGGGACTACGGCACTTGTTGCTTTGTCTTGTACCCTACACAACTCAACATATGCCAATCCTGTTGCTATTGGTGACTACTCGTGCTGACCACATTGTACACGGCAGCACACCATACCTTGTTGTTGAATATACCCATTGATTTATAGCACTATCCACAACTATACCCATGTAGAGTCAGCTTCCTTCAAGGACTCAGTAACAATTGCAGAGGGAAATTCGACATAACTATAGATGTTTTAGAAGGTACAGGAGTGAGAACTCCACAAACCGAGAACCATAAACCAACTTGGTTTCCTGCATTTGTTCTCCTGATTTACACATGTACTCTCGAGCATGTTTAGTATGTTGGATCGAGAAACAAATTAGTTATTGTATGTTATTGGAAGATTTGGAATCTTCTGGTACATAATTGTTAAGAAGGGACGTGATGGTCAAGTTATGGGGATGGAAGAAAACATAGCTAGCTAGGCTAGAGCCTTGAAGTCTGAATTTCAAGGTTTTTGACAGTTGTTTTGGCTGCATGTTTACTAACTTCGCGAAGGATTTGAGGTATGCCGAGAGTGTTGACTGTAGCATCTATGACCAACCTTCATCAGTGCATGTTTTGTCCTAACTCATTCTCAGAGGGGGAAAAAGCAGGTACAGTCACATACATCGATAACAGTGTGTGTATGTGGGTGGAGGGAACTCTGTCTCAGAAACAGTAGCTATTAGCTAAGCTGAGTCATCTGAATCGGCTGAAACCACCATTTTTGATGCTAAGAGGGAGCTAAGGTTAGTTATAGAAGCATTGTGTTTTTGGTATCCGCCATTTAAAATAGGGGTCCACTGCAGAATTTGGTTAGTAATGAGCAAGCTACATGGTTATAATGTCTGCAGGTTGACTATTTGGATCAATATGCTGCAAATGCTATCACTGACAAATCAGTACTGCTCTGGAAAAAATTGTTGATAAAATTGGACTGGCCAGTGAACCCCAAATGGTTGACATATGTGTTACTGAATAATGTAAGTGGTTGATGGAAGGTCTTGGTTGCACCTTCTGTTACTAAAATTACATCAAACTCTTTTCAAGACTGCTTTGTAATTGATGTTTTTTACAAAGATATTTCTTATATTACAAGTGGTCGATGCTAGTTTCTGCTACTACACACCTTTACTCTACTACTTACACAAGAACTTTAAGTGGTTGATCTAAGCTCCAATGCTACTATCACATTATATACAAGAATGTTTTCTTCTCTCCTAATCTCGTTGCACTAGGACTTCACACCCAGCTACAAGAATAGCAGCAAATATCAGTGTACTGATTGGTAAATGCTGGAAAAAAATGGTGGCAATTCATATCTTGGCTAAAACCCACTTTGCAGCCTATATACACTCGCACACACATACCCACACACTAGACTGACTGTCTTTATAACTTCTCTATCATAGAGTTCTTTGTTCTAGCCTTCCTTTTATACCACACTCACTACAATGTTGTTTCCTGTGCATAATCAGATGTGTTTATTGTAAATCCATATCTCGCTTTTTTTTCCACAACTCATTCCTTCCCCACCCTCACCACCCCCCTTTTTGGGCTAACCAATGATGCAGCAGTATCATGAGCCAGACTATCTTTTAACTTTTTTTTCAAGAATGAAATAGCTCATAGATACACAGAAACAAGCCATAGTACTTAGGGAGAGGGGGGGGGGGGGGATTCTTGTGGATGTAGCATCTATATTAATATGGTTATTTTGTATCTAAGGAAAAAATCACACAAGATATGTTCACCTATTGTATATAGTGTTGATGTAGCTTAGGATTTGTATGCTTGCTCAGTGTATGAGCAGTTCTCAGATCTCTCACTACAATGCTCTTATGACATTAAAGCCTTGCTGTCTGATTATTCCAACTTTTCATCAACTTCCTGAAGACAAGATATGAAATTCTGGTTAAATATTAATATATCTGAGAGTTTAGATTCTGAGATCATCAGATCAATGATATACAGAGAGTGTGCTAGATTTGAGTGCATGACCATCTCTAAATTTAGCACTCCTGTGCATTTGGTGGGAGAATGAAGCAGAGACAACAATAGTCTGCATCACAGCTATCCTATTATCTCCCTGTAGGGACTATCTTATTTGTGTGTGAGGCAAAAGATTAATTTAGTATGTGGTCATTCCAGCTTTTCCTGGGCCACCTGCAGTGGCATGGCCAAAGTTGTAAGGAACCATGTTCAACTTGTTTCTCCTTTTTACTTATCTTTATGCCTAGAAAATAAGCTATCCTTTCTCAGTGTTGGAGGGAGTAATGTTCCCTCCACCACCCACAGGCTGGATACTATTAACTAGTGAATAATGTCCTTCTATCTGAATTATTATGTGTGTTCAATTATGACGAGATTTTTGAATACCAACGTTTTATTTGTGTGTACTCTGTGCCCCCACTCTAGCTAAACTGGCATCCTGGCAACTCCATTGACAAGCATTAAAGTAGATTTGATGTGTGTAAAGGCAATGTGGAAGTTCGGGGAGACTACACCTGAAACCACCGAAATTTGAACACATATTTGAGCTGTCATAACTTTTTTTCCCTTTCTTCTGTGCAAATATTTTTGATACCAGCTTGTTGCTTATTGTGTGTACTTTAAGATGATATGTAAAAAAATCTCTATAGGCACCTTTTCTTAGAAGATACATCCAAACACGCAAGGGTCACTCAAAAATGGCACTTCCTAATTTGTGACAAACAGAACTCCAAGGTGCCTTGAGCGACGCGCCCCAAAATTGGTGTGTGGGTTGCTAAAGCACGGAGCTGTGATTTGACGGTGTAAATTTTTTTTTACGTGAATCACTCGCGAGGGTTATGGTGAGTAGAAGAGGTCGGGTCACAGAAATTGCGTGGGCGCACACGCAATTTCTGTGACCGGCCTCTTCTAATTACCATAACTCAGGGGGGGTTCCCGTAAATTTTTTTTACACCGTCAAAGCACAGCTACGTGCTTTAGCAACCCACACACCAATTTTGGGGCGCGTCGCTCAAGGCGCCTTGGAGTAATGTTTGCCACAAATTAGGAAGTGCCATTTTTGTGTGACCCGTACGTGATTGGATGTATCTTCTAAGAAAAGGTGCCTATAGAGACGTTTTACATATCATCTTAAAGCACACACAATAAGCAACTAGCTAGTATCAAAAGTATTTTCACAGAAGAAAGGGGAAAAAAGTTATGACAGCTCAAATATGTGTTCAAATTTCGGTGGTTTCAGTTGTAGTCTCCCCGCTTGTTTATCCTTTTTATTTATCTTTATGCCTAGAAAATAAGCGATCCTTTCTCAGTGTTGGAGGGAGTAATGTTCCCTCCACCCACAGGCTGGATACTATTAACTAGTGAATAATGTCCTTCTATCTGAAGTATTATTTGTGTTCAATAATATGACGAGACGAGATTTTTGGATACCAACGTTTTATTTGTGTGTGCTCTGTACCCCCACTCTAGCTAAACTGGCATCCTGGCAACTCCATTGACAAGCATTAAAGTAGATTTGATGTGTGTAAAGGCAATGTGGAAGTTCAGACTATGGAGTGGTTTCTATTACATTTGCAACAGCCTTAATATGTGGTAAAAATCTTGGGAAGTAGTTCTTTGACGAGAAACATAGGAAGTGTCTGTATCGGTGAGATCCCAGTGTGCATGTGCAATTATATTTGAAAATACTGACTAGCAAAACTATCCCACTAGCCACTTACTCCAAATTGTATATGCATTGCAACGACTAATGTGTTTCTCTCTTCATTCAAGCACCTGAAATATTGTCGTGTTGCAACCAAGCTGTTTCAGCAAGTTTTCACCGGTCTACCTAGAACCCTCCACCGGCCTCCACCGAGCATCCTAGGACATCCCAACTTACACGACAAGCATCCAGCGACCCCACCAAGCATCTAACGACCCCCACCAAGTATCCAACTGCCCCACCAAGCATCCAATGGCCTCAACCGACCTCGACCAGGCAGGCATTCAACAGAATCTCCCGGGCGTCCCCATGATTCACCGACCTGTACCACGCGTTCTTTCTACATCCTCCAGCTGCCCCACTTGCATCCAAATGGTCCGCTTCTTTTTGCATCTGAATCTTGTTCATACTTGGCATATTGTCATGGCGCTGGAGTACTCGTGTGGGACTTGTGGGTCTGAGGTCGTGAATGCAGTTGAATGTCAGCTGCCTTAAATGGCTTCACAGGTAGAAAATTTTAACTGGCAACTAGCAATCAACATTGCTGTAATGGGTAGCTGTCATCTATCATGCTTTATATTAATGTTCTATAATTTTTTTATGAAGATTCTGTATGCCTCTGTTACCTGGACAACTGGCCGAGTGAAAGGACTGGATTTCCTTTGTCGTGCATGTTCTTTCACTATAGCACCTAGGGACAAGCATATGATCTACAATGTGCCGGCTTCCCTGACTAGGTATAACAACAGTATAAGATGTATGATTGATGAGTAAATCCAAACGTTGCATGTTGAAGTCAGGCAAATACTGTTATGCCTATGATACTGCTATGTCTTTAAATCACCGCAATATCTTGCATTCTTTTCATAATTGTTTAGTTTGTGGAGTCATGTAAATCAAATGGTATGAAGGTTAACCAATTTCTGCAACTTTGCAGGCTGGCTGCTGCTGTTAACGGACCATGTGACATCTTACGTGCCCATGCTAGGACCGAGCTGATGTTACTGTAGACATACAAGGCTGTGCTGTCTCACTGTTCAGAGATGCCAGCCAATAGACCTATGAACCAGGTCCCACTGACATATACCTGTGGACTAGGTCCCACAGGTCCCACTGACATATACCTGTGGACTAGGTGTCACTGACATCCTGAGTCACTTGCATCCAATTTGTCCTGGCTGACCACATAACTTTGCGTGTCTATGGAGATGGAAATTGTCTGTACAGGGCCATCTTGCGTGGACTCTATGGCCACGAGGATTGCCACCTCCTCATCAGACTGAAGAGAGCACTGGAGATGGTGTACAACCCAACCATACTATGACACTTCTGCCCTCAATTACAGGATATGATCAAGGACAATTGTGTCATCAGTGACAGCTACCCCCAACTTCTCCTGGATGCGGCCATGAGTGGACACTACTCAGAGGTTCTTCACATCTATACTGCCCTTGGATTTGCCATCTGAGTCTTCTGCCCTCTGACTGGTGTCCACATAGAGTTTGTCACAGACCCACTCAACAGGAAGGTGTGTGGCCATGGTGTGTCACACTTTGTGGCACCCGTCATGACTGTAATGTGATCACAAGGAGTGATACCAAAGAGTGCAGCTGAGTTCAAACCCAACCACTTCATGGTCCTGGCACCAGCACCACATCACACTGAGCCTGTGTGGATTAACCCTGACCACCTCAACACCCAAGATGACACCCGAACTCTTCAGCCATGAGGAGCATGCTAAGTCTGTGCTCATCGACCTGACCACCTCAACACCCAAGATGACACCCAAACTCTTCAGCCATGAGGAGCATGCTAAGTCTGTGCTCATCGACCTGACCACCTCAACACCCAAGATGACACCCAAACTCTTCAGCCATGAGGAGCATGCTAAGTCTGTGCTCATCGACCTGACCACCTCAACACCCAAGATGACACCCAAACTCTTCAGCCATGAGGAGCATGCTAAGTCTGTGCTCATCGACCTGACCACCTCAACACCCAAGATGACACCCAAACTCTTCAGCCATGAGGAGCATGCTAAGTCTGTGCTCATCGCCCCCCAAGATGACCTGACCACCTCGACCTGACACCCAAGATGACACCCAAACTCTTCAGCCATGAGGAGCATGCTAAGTCTGTGCTCATCGACCTGACCACCTCAACACCCAAGATGACACCCAAACTCTTCAGCCATGAGGAGCATGCTAAGTCTGTGCACATCGACCTGACCACCTCAACACCCAAGATGACACCCAAACTCTTCAGCCATGAGGAGCATGCTAAGTCTGTGCTGTGCACATCGACCTGACCACCTCAACACCCAAGATGACACCCAAACTCTTCAGCCATGAGGAGCATGCTAAGTCTGTGCTCATCGACCTGACCACCTCAACACCCAAGATGACACCCAAACTCTTCAGCCATGAGGAGCATGCTAAGTCTGTGCTCATCGACCTGACCACCTCAACACCCAAGATGACACCCAAACTCTTCAGCCATGAGGAGCATGCTAAGTCTGTGCTCATCGACCTGACCACCTCAACACCCAAGATGACACCCAAACTCTTCAGCCATGAGGAGCATGCTAAGTCTGTGCTCATCGACCTGACCACCTCAACACCCAAGATGACACCCAAACTCTTCAGCCATGAGGAGCATGCTAAGTCTGTGCTCATCGACCTGACCACCTCGCCCCCCAAGATGACACCCAAACTCTTCAGCCATGAGGAGCATGCTAAGTCTGTGCTCATCGACCTGACCACCTCGCCCCCCAAGATGACACCCAAACTCTTCAGCCATGAGGAGCATGCTAAGTCTGTGCTCATCGACCTGACCACCTCGCCCCCCAAGATGACACCCAAACTCTTCAGCCATGAGGAGCATGCTAAGTCTGTGCACATCGACCTGACCACCTCAACACCCAAGATGACACCCAAACTCTTCAGCCATGAGGAGCATGCTAAGTCTGTGCTCATCGACCTGACCACCTCAACACCCAAGATGACACCCAAACTCTTCAGCCATGAGGAGCATGCTAAGTCTGTGCTCATCGACCTGACCACCTCGCCCCCCAAGATGACACCCAAACTCTTCAGCCATGAGGAGCATGCTAAGTCTGTGCTCATCGACCTGACCACCTCAACACCCAAGATGACACCCAAACTCTTCAGCCATGAGGAGCATGCTAAGTCTGTGCTCATCGACCTGACCACCTCAACACCCAAGATGACACCCAAACTCTTCAGCCATGAGGAGCATGCTAAGTCTGTGCTCATCGACCTGACCACCTCAACACCCAAGATGACACCCAAACTCTTCAGCCATGAGGAGCATGCTAAGTCTGTGCTCATCGACCTGACCACCTCAACACCCAAGATGACACCCAAACTCTTCAGCCATGAGGAGCATGCTAAGTCTGTGCTCATCGACCTGACCACCTCAACACCCAAGATGACACCCAAACTCTTCAGCCATGAGGAGCATGCTAAGTCTGTGCTCATCGACCTGACCACCTCAACACCCAAGATGACACCCAAACTCTTCATCCATGAGGAGCATGCTAAGTCTGTGCTCATCGACCTGACCACCTCAACACCCAAGATGACACCCAAACTCTTCAGCCATGAGGAGCATGCTAAGTCTGTGCTCATCGACCTGACCACCTCAACACCTAAGATGACACCCAAACTCTTCAGCCATGAGGAGCATGCTAAGTCTGTGCTCATCGACCTGACCACCTCAACACCCAAGATGACACCCAAACTCTTCAGCCATGAGGAGCATGCTAAGTCTGTGCTCATCGACCTGACCACCTCAACACCCAAGATGACACCCAAACTCTTCAGCCATGAGGAGCATGCTAAGTCTGTGCTCATCGACCTGACCACCTCAACACCCAAGATGACACCCAAACTCTTCAGCCATGAGGAGCATGCTAAGTGACCACCTCAACACCCAAGATGACACCCAAACTCTTCAGCCATGAGGAGCATGCTAAGTCTGTGCTCATCGACCTGACCACATCAACACCCAAGATGACACCCAAACTCTTCAGCCATGCGGAGCATGCTAAGTCTGTGCTCATCGACCTGACCACATCAACACCCAAGATGACACCCAAACTCTTCAGCCATGAGGAGCATGCTAAGTCTGTGCTCATCGACCTGACCACCTCAACACCCAAGATGACACCCAAACTCTTCAGCCATGAGGAGCATGCTAAGTCTGTGCTCATCGACCTGACCACCTCAACACCCAAGATGACACCCAAACTCTTCAGCCATGAGGAGCATGCTAAGTCTGTGCTCATCGACCTGACCACCTCAACACCCAAGATGGCACCCAAACTCTTCAGCCATGAGGAGCATGCTAAGTCTGTGCTCATCGACCTGACCACCTCGACACCCAAGATGACACCCAAACTCTTCAGCCATGAGGAGCATGCTAAGTCTGTGCTCATCGACCTGACCACCTCAACACCCAAGATGACACCCAAACTCTTCAGCCGTGAGGAGCATGCTAAGTCTGTGCTCATCGACCTGACCACCTCAACACCCAAGATGACACCCAAACTCTTCAGCCATGAGGAGCATGCTAAGTCTGTGCTCATCGACCTGACCACCTCAACACCCAAGATGACACCCAAACTCTTCAGCCATGAGGAGCATGCTAAGTCTGTGCTCATCGACCTGACCACCTCAACACCCAAGATGGCACCCAAACTCTTCAGCCATGAGGAGCATGCTAAGTCTGTGCTCATCGACCTGACCACCTCAACACCCAAGATGACACCCAAACTCTTCAGCCATGAGGAGCATGCTAAGTCTGTGCTCATCGACCTGACCACCTCAACACCCAAGATGACACCCAAACTCTTCAGCCATGAGGAGCATGCTAAGTCTGTGCTCATCGACCTGACCACCTCAACACCCAAGATGACACCCAAACTCTTCAGCCATGAGGAGCATGCTAAGTCTGTGCTCATCGACCTGACCACCTCAACACCCAAGATGACACCCAAACTCTTGACACCCAAACTCTTCAGCCATGAGGAGCATGCTAAGTCTGTGCTCATCGACCTGACCACCTCAACACCCAAGATGACACCCAAACTCTTCATCCATGAGGAGCATGCTAAGTCTGTGCTCATCGACCTGACCACCTCGCCCCCCAAGTAGTTCCCTACAATCTTCGGCCAGGAGTTGGTATTGGCATCAGCACCACATCATGATGAGCTTGTGTACATTGATCTGACCATCTCGACTCCAAGAAGTCGGCCCTCAAGAAGACTTCTACAGTCTTTGGCCAGGAGGATTACCAAGATCTACCGTCACCTATCTATCCTGCCTTGCCTGGATAATGTTCACCATAGGTGTCCCAGGAGATGACCATACACTGCACCTGCAGCTCTCCACATTCTCCACCTATACCAGTAACTAGGAATGGCTCCTATTGCACTGTCATGGACCTCATGAACCTGGACAGTACAGGCAATACCAGCATCATCACTATGTGCCAGCTCCAACTGCAGCTCTCAGCACTCCTGGCTTTGATGTCACTGTCTCCACCCTGCCACCTGCAGCTCCAGATTCTGCTACTCTCGCACCTGCCAACAGATCTGATACCACTGGTTATACACCCAAGGACTCTCTCTCGCCTGACATCAGGATAATCTGTGATGGACCTGTGTGTGCTATTCGTGGCCATGACCTGCCTGGACCCAAGAAGATGTTTCTAGACATTGAGATTGTGGTTCATGAGTTGTCAGAAGTGAGTGAGCCTCTGCAATTTGTGCCACATGGTGTGAAGGAGGACCAGTACTTCCTTGTGGATAACACTGACAACATGAACAGGCAACAGCAGGGCAAACAAGGACAATACTGGGATGACTGTGGTGCCTGGGAAAGTAACTCCAGGGGGCAGAAGACTACATTTGTGTGCTATCCTGAGAAGACTCTGACAAAAAGAACGCAAGTATTGCCTGGAGTGGCAAAGGAACAAGAAAAACTATATCATCCCTGTCGACCCACAGCCAGAGCCAGACTCGCTGCTCATGATTCAGCGCTACTAACACAAACATTAAGTCTTCGGCATATGAGAAACGCATCACGTGGATTAGCAACAGGGATGATATGCCACAGGTTGCCTGTGTTGAATACCTTAGCCTTTCCCAGGAGCAGCTCCCCACATGCTGACAAAGACTTCAATGCGCGACTATGTCTGAACTCAGCCTGATATTGCAGCAAAGATCAACCAGTCTGTGAGACAACTGAACCACAACAAGTCTACGGGGATCTATGCACTGCTAGCTCTGACATGGCCAATGCCCCACGTGACAGCAAACAAGTTCGGAATGCATGCTACCTCGCCAGGAAGAAGGAGCAGCAGTCTGATGCAAAGCTGAAACTTACACTGACAATGTAGTCCACCTAGAATACCGTACCAAGAATGGTGACCACTTTGTGCAACATGTCATTACAGGGCCAGCTGATGTTCCCTCCGTCATCCTCTACACCAAGGAACAGATCGCTGACATTAAACGCTCTTGCTGTTCAGGACCAACTACTGACAGCACAGTTCTTGGAACAAGTACATGTCACGGCCAGCACCTTCAAGCACTTGGCTGTCACCCGGCAAGACACTGGAGACCACCCCATCTTCGCTGGGTCCATGTTTATTCATGAAATGAGATTATCCAACATATAGCAGGTTCTTCTCCCATCTCCGTGACGAGCTAAGAAGGACTCCATCCCAGCATATCGTTAGATCAATGAACATGCAATGACTAATGCAGTGGCAGATGCTTTTCCCCACGGTTCAAGGATCAGCTGTGTGTGACACCTCCAGAGTAATGTGTCTGACTATCTCAGAGACAAGGTTGGTAGTGACGTCAAGCAGAGGACAGCCATTGTGGACAGTCTCTTTGGATCCAGTGGCACGGCTACTGCTGATGACTCTGTGATCTTTGATTTTCATATGGACCAGACCAAGATGATCGCGACAGAGACAGCACCTGGCTTTGCTGCCCACCTGGATCACCTTATCGCACCTTTGCTGTGGGAGAACTACCAGACTGACAAAGTTCCTGGCTTTCCTGCCCTCCAGATGTGGACTAACAATAATTACAAGTCACTTAACCATGTCTTGAAGATGGCCATCGACTGGCAACCGTGAGCTTTGGTAGAAATGGTAAACAATCTACAGTGTTGTACATGACCAGTACAAGGAGCTTGAGTAGCTTAATTGGACTTGGGGACTTCCAACTATGTGAGGGCTATTGGCAGTTTTCAGTATTGGAGACGGTGTGATCTACTAGAAACTAGGGCACCAGGGTCACTTCCAGAGATTTCTACGGCACCTGAAGCCAGCCAGAGCATGAACTGTGCTTTCATCGGATGGTATCAGAGCAATAGTTCCTCCCAATAATGGCAGGAAGAAGCAGAAACAAGTAAAACGGAAAAGAACAGCCAAAACCACCACCTCCTCCAAGACCTAAAGAAGCTTTTAAGCCACTGGAGGCTGATAGACAATGATACTTTTGCAGATTCAATTAGACTTATGATTTTGTCATGTGACTATGATCTCATTATGCAGACTACTTTAACAAGTAGCCTTTAAAATATGGCTAGTATAGCTATATAATTATGCTCTATCCTGGCATCTCGACTCAACAGCCCATCTGGATATTGCTGCTCAGCTTTTCCACGCTCTCCTGCAATGTCCACTTTGTCTCAAACTGTGCTGCTCAGGGATTTCCTATTCCCTTCTTCCATTTTCAAATGTCTGTAACTTGTCAGCTTCTCAGGGCCTTAAACTCTCCTTGTTCCGTTCCTGATGTTCTAGAGTTTCCTGCTCTCTAATTCTTTTTCTACCCAAATCATGCAGATTCTTTTGCCTTTCTCTCAAGCCTTTGCTCCCGCTTCTGGAGTCCTTTCTCGATCTGTTTCTCACATTTCATCATGTGAATTAGCTATTCAGTGCAAGGGCAAGCAAGGTAGAAAGAAGCCTTGGAGGTCGTTAGATGTAGGATAGAGGCTGGTGGAGGTCTTTGGAACGTTGGTGGAGGCCGTTGGATGCTTCGTGGAGGCAGGTGATGGCTGGTGGAGGCGAGGTAGAGGTCAGTGGAGGCAAGGTAGAGGACGGTGGAGGCAAGGTGAGGACGGTGGAGGGGCGGTAGTAGCTAGTGGAGGCGAGTTAGAAGCCGTGTACGTCGTTCAATGCGTGATAGAGGCCGGTGGAGAATGCCCAGTGGAGCTGTTAGGATGATCGGTGGAGGCCGGTGGATGGTTTTAGACGACACAAGTTTTCACTGCTTTAGAAAGATCGCCAAGTTTAAAAAAAGAGCTAGCGCATTAATAGCAGCTGGAATCATCAGCAGCTATTTTTGTGTACTAGCAAGGAAGTGAGCGGATAGGGCCTCCGATATTACAGTTCTCCTATGAAAAAAGGTGAGTAAAAATAACTATAGGCAATATTGTTTGTACTAGTAGCTAGTATCTATGAGTGATTGCATATGGTGTTCTAGGTGTAGTAAACATTAGCAACAAATGTGGCCTGTACTGATTTTTGTAGTGTGTATGAATAATGTTTAAAAGAGCTGGATTACATCATTATGGCATCAATTAATGTACAGATCAGTACTATATTAGGCCTTGGACTATGCTAGGGCTGGGGCAATGGGTAGAGCAATGCAACATAAATACTAGGATTTCCACAGGGCATCAGTAATTGATGTTTTTTTCTTTTTTCCCCCTGTCTCTTTCCATTGCACCTTTGCTCTTCACTGAACGCTTTGCATTTGTTTGTACGAGTGAATGTACAAGGGCTTGCTTCGCTCACCAAATGAAATTGAATAAGGATTGTCAATCTACAAGACATGCCTCGGGCTATGCTCTATGCCGCTGAATTTGAAGTGAGCAGTCAGTTGATTTACCAACGAATAATCTTCAACAAAGAAAAAAGAATAAGTAGAAAGGCGCAACATTTGCTACAGCAATAGACATGGTCATGGTGTGTGTTAGTCTTGAGGATTAGCTGACACTTTCACTAAGGTTACGCAAAGCCGGGTGAAAATGCCATATTTGGCATAGGGTTTAGAAAGGAACTCTGGGTGGCCCCAAGTGAATCTGCCACTCTAGTGGCCATTTTGGAAAAATCCAATAAGGCCATGTCCTGCCAATGAGTGAAAAATCAAACTTTTAAACCATTTTCCCAAGAATGATGTATAATTTAGTTTTAAAGGGTTTTTGAGAATAGGAATCCATTTCTGCGGTCATTTTGATGATCAGTGATCAAGGTCTTGGCATTTGAGGTCAAAGATCATTCTGACCTCTCGGGGAGAAATGAGCATACTGAGGAACTATGCCAATTCTGATGGTCTAGACTCTAGAGGTTATTTTCACAGTTTCTGATCATTTTGAATAGGTTTTAAATAATTTAAGTATGCTCTATGGTGGGAAATGGAAAAGCTGTACAGAATATTTGCAGATGGGTGGGGCAGACGTGACTAAATCATAATAGTTTGCCTCCTGGTGACATAAATGTTTCAGCTGGTCTTTCAGAATGTTAAATGAATACATGATGACAAAACAATGCTTAGTGTTGGGAAGCGGACATTTGTTGAATTTTCTTAAAATGACTGCTAGTATGGGGTCCACTTGGGTCCACCCAGAGTACCTTTCTATACACCAAAACTTAACCCTATGCCAAATTTGGCACTTTCTCCTGTCTTTGCATAATCTTTATGCGAATCCTCTTGACAATGTGTGATTTATCAAGAAAACCTAGTGTATGCTATGTTTGGTTAGTTCTGGGATTCTCCCGTGCAACTCCTGCCATCCTTGAAGGAGGGTGCAGCTGATCCCTGGCTAACTCTAATAGCAAAACACGGTATGCTATGTGCTATACTGACAGTAGTGTACAAAAATTATGGAAAAGTGTTTAATAGGAGTGTTTCGTCTCTGCTGGTTGGATTGCTGGTGTTGTTTGCCACAATGTTGTAAGATTCTGTAAAACAACAAGAAAACAAAAACAAACATGTTTTTTATTACGTATATTAGGAAGCAAGTGTTGAATACAGCCAGTTAGATGACTACCATCTAAAATCATATTCTGTCTTTTTATGTATAATGTCAATGATTTTAAATGTGGTAAAGGGTCATCTAATTGGTTGTGGTCTACATGGCATATTCGTTTCCTTTTCTTTTTGACCACTCAATCCATTGGATAGAGAACTTTCAACTTTTATTTCTCAATGTTTCAGCTAGATATTCTAGCCTTATGAAGACTAGATGATCTTAGACTAGATGCTCTAAATTTCAACAGACTAGATGCTCTAACTTTATAAGGCAGGATGCTCTAACTTTATAAGGCAGGATGCTCTAACTTTCATAAGGCTAGATGACTGCTCTAACTTTCATAAGACTAGATGCTCTAACTCTAACTCTATTAACTTTATAAGGCTGGATGCTCTAACTTTATAAGGCAGGATGCTCTAACTCTATAAGGCAGGATGCTCTAACTTTCATAAGGCTAGATGCTCTAACTTTATAAGGCAGGATGCTCTAACTTTATAAGACTAGATGCTCTAACTTTCATAAGGCTAGGATGCTCTAACTTTATAAGGCTGGATGCTCTAACTTTCATAAAGCTCTAACTTTATAAGGCAGGATGCTCTAACTCTATAAGGCTGGATGCTCTAACTTTATAAGGCTGGATGCTCTAACTTTATAAGGCAGGATGCTCTAACTTTATAAGGCTGGATGCTCTAACATTCATAAGACTAGATGCTCTAACTTTCATATAACTAGATGCTCTAACTTTCATAAGAATAAATGCTCTAACTTTCATAAGACTAGATGCTCTAACTTTCATATAACTAGATGCTCTAACTTTTATAAGAATAAATGCTCTAACTTTCTTAAGACTAGATGCTCTAACTTTTATAAGACTAGATGCTCTAACTTTCATAAGGCTTGATGCTCTAACTTTCATAAGACTAGATGCTCTAACTTTCAACAGACTAGATGCTCAACTTTCATAAGGCATGCTCTAACTTTCACAAGACTAGATGCTCTAATTTTCATAAGACTCGATGCTCTAGCTGAAATGTTGAGAAATAAATTTCAAAGTAGATTATCGATGAATCTATTATGTTAGCTGGGAGTTCGGAGTCAATCCTTGTTTTGATGCACTTCATTATATTAATGGGTAAAGGGTCCTATAAATACTTGTGGTGTATTCATTGGTTGCTTGTTGTTTCATTAAAAAAAAAAAAATTCTTGTCAAGCAGCTTCCTTCAAAAGTAGCCCAGGATAAAAGTCTGTGAACCATGTTCATTACTGCATTGTGCACACATGCCTTATATATATATATATATATATATATATATATATATATATATATATATATGTGCATGGAGCATTAGCTGTGCTGGTAACTATTGTCACAAGAGTAAGCTTCTCGATAAGACAACTGATCACTTATTTGCAGTGAAAGTATGTAGCTGCTTCTGAATCAGCTCAACTCATGCTTCCAGGAACTCAACAACTGATGAAGAAGAGGAGACTTGTCATCTAGTCTGGTCTTGACCTAGTGTCAATAGTGTGGTAAAGATAAGATCATGGTGAGCAATATATGGGAAGGGAATTAGATCCTAGCAGCTACTTCCCATTTAATATGTCATTTGAGTTCAACCCACCAACTGACGAGGTGCCTTGCAAGGCAGGATCTATGTGTTCCCCCCACCTTGACCCACCCACTTCTAATGCCACTAGTCGCACGGACATATGTTCGTAGGGAATGGAACGTCTGGTGACTGCTTCCAGATTTTCATGAGTCCAGCATAAATATGTCAGAAGCAATTACTCAACTTGATATTAAATCCATATACGATGCAAGCATTGAATCTGCAACCGACGTGGTCAAAACGTCTGACTTACAATCTAGTTGTCTTCTCTGTGAAGTGCAGCTGAAGATGAGGAGAAGAAGAAGAAGAGAATTTCTCACAGTGATAATTTATCCGCAAAAAAAAGTGTTGACCATTTCTCTACCATGAATTTTGTTCATCACTAATTATTTGCCTGTGCTATACGTGATGCATGCAACCTTGACTAATGGGAAAGAGATGTAAGTACAGGAACATCACTCAGTGCCACCACTTTGAGCCGTTCGTGTTTGAGACCACAGGAGTCTTCAGCCCTTCCACCTTGAAGATCATTTGGGAAGAAGATTAAATGCAGAGACAGGTGAGCCACGCGAGACCCTGTGGCTCAAGCAAAGGTTAGGGATAGCCATCCTTCGAGGAAATGCCCTTTGCCTCCTTGCTGCCACTCCTCCCACAGCCTTCTCTTCTAAGTTGACACTTTATTATTGTTTGGCATGTTAAATATTTGCTGTTCTCGATCTATTTTTATTTTAATTATCATGGCTGAAAAAAATGAGATGTTGAATGTCTCTATAGGCACATTTTCTTGGAAGATACATCCAGCAACATCAAGGTCACTAAAAAAATCTGCACCCCAAGTTTGAAACCGGCAAAACCCACACATGCATGGATATTCAAAACACCAAAGTTGGGTGTGTGTGGCTTCCCAATAGCTGTGATATGTATGAATCGGTGACTTGATCTTGATCTTGCTGAGCCTGTCAGGACCACCACATACACACCTATAGCAATAATTAGCACCTAGTTCTAAAATGTCTGAAATAGTAATACGTAATAATAATCCACTAATTAAGTGCTGTGTACTGTGTCCAACTGTTCAAAGAGGAAGAAAGGTGACAAGAGTGAGGAGGACCAATATCCAACAACAACCTAACCATACAACTTGCTTCATTCACTGCCACCATCTACCCAACCAATACACTAGCACTCTCCCACATCCTCCATCCTAGATCTCCCTGGCACTCCTGCTACTGTATTGCTTGCCCCCAACAATCTCTTACCCACTCTCATCTGTGCTGACTCCAGCTTCCTGCACAATCTACGTCCTCCTGACCATCACACTTCTGCTGCATGGTTCCACACCATCCTTCCTCATCAACTTCCACTTGTCCATTCACTCTGGACATCCACATCACTTACCCTTCTGCCTTATTCACCATCTTCTCAAAGTGGACATTACCTCATTACCTCGTAGTTTCCTATCAAACCACACCCCTAAGTACTTAAATTCGTATGCCTCCTCCATTATCTCCTCACCAATTTTCCAACTCGTTCACCTTCCCTCTTCCCAACTACCATAATCTTGCTCTTCCTACTGTTGAACTTCATCCACCACCTCATCACATACGCTTGAATAACCTCCAACATAGTCCGCAGCTCCATCCCTGAGTCCGCCACCAGCACAATGTCCTCCACATACATAAGAGTCCTACTCTAACTCTCCTTCAACTTAACCCCTAGCAGTCCGCATACATAAGAGCTCCACATTAACACTCCTCCAACTTAACCCCTAGCAGTCCGCATACATAAGAGCTCCACATTAACACTCCTCCAACTTAACCCCTAGCAGTCCGCATACATAAGAGCTCCACATTAACACTCCTCCAACTTAACCCCTAGCAGTCCGCATACATAAGAGCTCCACATTAACACTCCTCCAACTTAACCCCTAGCTGAGCTCTTCCAATTCTTCCACCATTTCCATTGTGTAAATATTAAACAAAGGTGGAGATAAGGGCATCCTTGCCAAGACCCCTCTCAACACCAAACCACCTATACTTCTCTCTGTTCATCACAACCCTCATCTCCAGTCCACTATACAACCCTTCACACCCCTAACAAACTTCTCTACACCATAATGCTCCATCTTACACCACAATCCCTCTCTCCACACACTGTCATATGTCTTGCTAACATCCAAGAAGGCCAAGTATGATTTCTTCTCCCTCTTCCTTAACTTACACACATCCCTAAACTCCAACCACTGATCCGAACATCTCCTATGACTCCAAATCCTCCCTGTGCTTCAGTCAAAATCCTATCCTCAGCAAACCTTCCCAACCTCCTCGCCTGCAGTCTCATAAATACCTTCGCCATGCAACAACCAGGCAGCCTCCTATAATTTCCTGCTGGCAGGTGTTGTGGTTTTGAAAAGTTAGAGAGCGGCATATTTTGGACACACCACAATACCATGATGGCTTCAAACTTGGGTGCAGATTTTTTTTAACATGTATCTTCTAAGAAAATGTGCCTGTAGAGACATTCGGCAAATTGTTTGAAAGCACACAGAATAAGCAACAATATGATACTAAAGTCACCAGCACAGAGTTAAGGGGAAAAAAGTTATGGTGATTAGAAAAGTGATAGCACTTTTTTCAAGTGGTTCA
>CBDHDV010000059.1:0-6076 GCA_965261175.1 Rubritalea sp.
GGTGAGAAACTAGGGTTTTGAGAGCGAGCTGAGCATTTTAGATTTTAGAGCACAAATTTCTTTGATGTTGAGCAGATAGTGGTATAAATACAGAGAGAGTGATTTTAGCCATAATTTTATAAGTAGTCTGACTCTCACAGTGATAACAGTGATCAGTCATACTAGTCAACATGCAGAAAGGTGGTAGACCTATCGATGTTATCTGGACCAAGTTCAACTGCATGGTGGACAGTTCTAAAGTCACTGCTTGGTGTAAGCTCTGTTTAAATGCACAGAGTAACCACATTGGCAGGATGAAGAAACAACACGAGAAATGTGTCAAGCAGCCCAGATCCAGTGAGCCTCAGTAGGACGCAGTGTGTGACCCAGCTCCAGTCCCTGTTTTCCAACCCACACCAGCTCAGCAAGCCCAGCGTCAAGCTGACCTCAATAAATAGTCATGTGGTGCAGACTCTAGCGGCTACAAAAGATGACCTGGATGACCAGATTGCTGAGTTCCAGTATGGGTGTAGCCTGCCATTCAGCATCGTTGAACATCCCCTCTTCAAGTCCTTGGTGTCCAATCTTCATCCAGGTTATCAGCCACCATCCAGACAAGCAGTGAGCAACAAACTTCTCGACAAGTGCCATGACAAGTACCAGCCCGTCATGAAGCAACTTCTCAACAACAAGAAAGTCATCATGCAGCAAGATGGCTGGAGCTCAGCCCAGAACGACCCAGTCATTGCCACATCAGTAGTCAGTAACAGGAAAGGCTACTTAGTGGATGCCAAGGACACAGGTATAGGTAAGACTATGTTCGAGGACTAAGTCTCGTGCTGAGACTACCTATGGGTGTAAGATATGGTCTTTTGTCACAGACAATGCTGAGAACAAGGTCAAGATGCGCAGAGAGCTGGAGGAGTAGGTGGAGAACCTGATTCCCTATGGCTGCCTCTCTCATGTCATCAACCTGCTGGGACAAGACCTGACACCAGCCCTCATCATGAAGCACATTGTGGAGATCAACAAGTTCTTCAGGAACCACCATGTGCCATCAACCTGGCTGAAGGATCAACTAGGATGCACTCGTCCTCAGCTACCAAGTGAAACTCGCTGGAAGGACCAGCTGATCTGCCTGGACTCTTACCTGACTAGTAGGACTTATTAAATCAAGTTCATCCAAGACCATCCAGATGAGGGAGACCGTACCATCGTTCAGAAGATCATGGACATAACCAGCGACTTGGCCAACATGCTGCACCAGTCACCATTGCCTTAGACCTGGGGCAGAGTGACCAGACCACCATTGTGATGCCTGCAACATCTTCATGATCCTCCTCAGTGAGTCAGTCCTGCTAGATCACCGTGACAAAGTCCAGAAGAGGTTCGACTTCGTCATCACACCCTGCCACCTGATTGCCTACATGTTTCACCGGGCTAATCCTTGAGCAGATCGAAATCAGTGAAGGAGTGGCTAATCTGTAAAGATGAAGCTTTCCTCCCAGCAGCCATTGCTTTCCAAGCAGAAGCAACCCCCTTTTCCAGCTTCCTTCTTCACCTGCAGAGGCCGGGCCAGCAACCCAGTATGGTGGAACGACTTGGGCTCATCATCAACAGGTCTCCCAGATGGCTTCATCGACTTCATGGTGGCGCTACACTCTGCAATGGCACTTCATCGACTTCATGGTGGCGCTACACTCTGCAATGGCATCATCTGGTGAGCCTTCTGTAGCTTTGGGCTGGTACTCACCAAGCTCCACAACAAGCGCGGACTCAAGAAAGCTGCAAAGTTGGTGTTCATCTACAGGTTATTGAGAGGACCCAAAGAGCTGGACTATTAGAGTGAGCTGGACATTCTGAACACTAAACTGAACTTCTGTGGTCACTGGACTTTATATAAGTCAGGGGGTTTTTTTAGGAAAAAATTTCAGGGGGGAAAACCAATGTTTCAAGAAATAGAGGGGGGGGGCATAGGTTGGAACTAAAATACATAATGTACTTTGTTGCAAGTGCCTCTTTAGCATATAGTAGCTGCCTCATTTTACATTCAGTCTGTGCTAATTAGTCAGCTGCAAACTTGCAGCCAGTCATAAGCTTGCAATTTGACAGGGTTTCACACAATATTTTTTGTTGGGGGTGGGTGGGTAGGAAGAAACGTGTCGATCCTGGAAAATTTCCATACCAAATTTAAAAAAATTATTGTCCCATTGTCAGGGATTCATACAGGATTTTTGGTTAGGAGAAGGGGGGAACTTTCATGTACTTGCTGAGGGGAGGGGGGGGGGGGGGGGGGAGAAATTTTTTGAAAAATAGAAACTCTTGAGATTGATCTGATGCATTTTGGAGGTACTTATAGCCATTCTGTTCTAGCACATGCTCAGAACAATTGGGACAGCACATTCTAGTAGTCACAATTCAGAACAAACTGGTGGGGTAGTAGCAATGTACAACTGAGCATAGATATGGACCTCAAGAACTTATTCCCCAGATGGAAAGTGCATGTGGAGAATGTGATAATGAGGAAGATGTAGTCCAAACTTCCCCTAGTAGTAATTTTCTAACCACCAATTCCCAAGCATTAGGTGGGTCAGTTTGTCTAAAGCTCAGCCAACAAACACGAGTGAAAGTCAGACTCAGTTACCAGAAGAAGTGGGAGCAAAAATACCCTTGCAATAATTCAAAGCTGGGAATGCTGTTGCTATTATGTTACTATTGTGGGGTTTGGGGGAGAAGTATTCTAGCTTTGAGATGGGATATCCCAGGTCTTCCCTCCCCGGTATGAAACCCAGGTCACATCATCATTTTTAAAAATCCAAGGATGGGGGTGAGGTCCCAGGTCCAGCCCCCCCCCCCCCCCCTAACATTTTTAAAAAGAAGAATCATAGGATTTAACTCTGAATAGTGATATATTATTTATATAATATTTTTCAAGAATTCTTGGAGGCAAAACTTTTGCTTGAAGGGGGAGGAAATTCCAGGTCCCACCCTCTCTGTATCAAACCCTGTTTGAAGAGTCAGCATTATTCATAAGCCTGGCCCAGAGTTGTTGTTTTTGCTGCAAATAATATTATATGCCATTTTCTTGTTCATAAATTAGTAATGGTGTATTTTAACTGAATAATTCCCCATTCTAACAATCCCCACCACCACAGTGATTAGATAGGCCACCATTTGCTAAGGAAGACCAACCACAATGATTTTCCCAGAAGTCCTGCTACAAAAGCCACTGGCATAGATCTAAATTAGCTGCATTGAGTTTTCCAAGTCTCAAACTATGGGATGTGGACAGAAAATGGAATATTCTTTGAGTGGGTTTCTCAGCAAGCTAGCTTTAAACAAACTTGGTAGTACTACAAATTGAAAAAATAATGCCCAGGCCATTCCCCATCTCTTTTGCAGCCAAGTGTGTCAAGCTTGGGCTTTGAAGAGTCGGCATGTATAAAAGCCAGGCCCAGAGTTTTTTTCCAAGCTCAGTGAATTTCCAAGTTCAGTGTTTTACTTCCCCGTGATAAAGAAGGATATTCACAATTTCTTTGGTTCAAGCTCTTCCAAGTCAGCTACTTCTAGCCTAAGAGAAGGGTCAGAGAGTGAAGAAGATTCAACAAATAAAGCACCACATTCCAAGAGACCATGTGCAGTACCATCATCTGCTGCAACCTCTCGGAAATACAACAAGAAGTGGGCAAAAGATTTTCCCTGGCTAGAATATGATGGCAACTTCCAAGGTGCATTTTGCAAAATATGCAGAAAGGTTGAAAACAGGGGTCAGTCTTCACAAGGAAGTGGAGGTGTGTGGGTCACAAAACCTTTCCAGAATTGGAAAAAGGCAGTGCAAAGGTTGAAAGAACATGCCAGCAATGAATCCCACTTGAGACAAGTTGAAGTAGAGCTGATAGTGAGTAGAGGAGAAACAGTTGTATATCCGCTGCAACGTTTTGGAGATTCTGAGAGAAGCAAGAACCGGAAAGCCATCAAAGCACTTCTTGGCTGCACTCACTACTTATGCAAACAGTACATTCCTCATACTACCAACTTCAGCAAGTTGATTGATCTTATTGTTTCTTGTGGTGGGAAAGATCTTGAAGAATTTGTTCGTAAGGCAGCAAAGAATGCATCTTACACTTCAACAGATGCTGTTACTGATTTTGTTGAAGCAATAGGAGTATGGGTTGACGAATTACAAGTTAACAGGGTCTGCAATGCTCCATTTTTCAGCTTGATGGCTGATGACTGTGTCGATGTAGCTAACATTGAGGAGCTAACTCTTTACTGTAGATGGGTAGAAAATGGAGTACGAGTAGAGCATTTCATGGAAATTCACCCACTGAAGAAAACGAATGCTCAATCGATCTATTCCGTGTTGCTGGATTGACTAAAGAAGAAGGATTTGCAGTGCAGTAAGCTTATAGGTATGGGCTTTGATGGAGCTGCAACATTTGCTGGGAAGAAATCGGATGTGCAAGCACGTCTGAAGAAGCATGCACCTCATTCAGTCTTCATCCACTGCCACTGCCATAAGCTTCAACTGGCTTGTGTACAATCTGCAAACAGCACTGGGGGAATCAAACACGTTTATACAACACTGACTACATTGTGGAAATTTTTTCACTATTCGCCGAATAGATACCAGAATCTGAAAGAGATACAGAAAGTACTAGACATTCCTGAGCTGAAGATTGTCAAACCATCTGACACCAGGTGGCTCTCCCATGAGAAATGTGTTTCTACTGTGAAGAAATGTTATGGAGCAATTGTGTCTGCACTTGAAACTATTTATCAGGAATCCCACGAGCCGGAGGCACTCGGTATTAACAAGATCTTATCGAAGCCCTCTACATTGTTTGCCATATATCTCCTTGACTACATTCTTCCTGAGGTATCCAAGTTGAGTAAAAGTCTCCAAACAGAGAAGTTGGATTTGTCCATCACCTCAAGCCGATGCTACCCTGCACACTCTGGAAGATGTACTTCAACCTGCAGCTAAGTGGCTGCTAGATTTGCAAGAAGTTAAAGAGGAGATGGATATTACTGTAGGCATTAACTTCAACAGTGATGATGAAACATCATTTCAGGGCTGTGTAACAGAGCCATTTTACACCAAATTGAAAGAAAATATCGCAAACCGTTTCGTTTCACAAGAACCTGTCTCCTGTTTCAGCATTTTTGATACCAAGAAGACTCCAAATTCTTTGGAAAACTGTGCACATGGAGAAGACCAAGTTAAAGTACTCCTTGAAGACTATGGGTCTGAGCTTCCAGCTGAAACAGTTGTAGGGGGTGAATTTCTAATGCCAGCAGTCATCACTTCAAGTTCAGAGCTACTTACAGAGTGGAAAACTTTTCGGCGATATATCACCAATTAACCAAGGGAAGATATCAAGGAGCAGGGGGGGACTGGACCTGAAACCACAAAAATTTGAACACATATTTGTAGCTGTCATAACTTTTTCCACCTTTCTTCTGTGCAAATACTTTTGATACCAGCTTGTTGCTCATTGTGTGTGCTTTAAAATGATATGTAAAAAGTCTCTATAGGCACATTTTCTTAGAAGATATATCCAAACACGCAAGGGTCACTAAAAAAATGGACTTCCTAATTCTTAACATTGGTATACCCAGGCGCCTTGATCGACGTGCGCCAAATTCGGTGTGTGGGTAGCTAAAGCCCTTAGCTGTGATCGTATGGATTCACTTTTTCCCCCCGGTAAACCCCCCCTGAGTTATAGTGTTGAGAAGAGGCGGGATCGCAGAAATCGCGTAAATTTCTGTGATCCCGCCTCTTCTCAACACTATAACTCAGGGGGGGTTTACCGGGGGGGAAATGTGAATCCATACGATCACAGCTAAGGGCTTTAGCTACCCACACACCGAGTTTGGCGCGCGTCGGTCAAGGCGCCTGGGTATACCAATGTTAAGAATTAGGAAGTCCATTTTTTTTAGTGACCCTTGCGTGTTTGGATATATCTTCTAAGAAAATGTGCCTATAGAGACTAATAAGCAACAAGCTGGTATCAAAAGTATTTGCACAGAAGAAAGGGGGGGGAAGTTATGACAGCTACAAATATGTGTTCAAATTTTTGTGGTTTCAGGTCCA
>CBDHDV010000060.1:0-14686 GCA_965261175.1 Rubritalea sp.
AGCTCACGGCCCCTTGGAATTAGACTTATTACAAATTAGGAAGTGCCATTTTTTTAGTGACCCTTGCATGTTTGGATATATGTTCTAAGAAAAGGTGCTTATAGGGACTTTTTACATATCATCTTAAAGCACACACAATAAACAACAAGCTGGTAATAAAAGTATCGGCACAGAAGAAAGGGGAGAAAAGTTATGACAGCTACAAATATGTGTTCAAATTTCGGAGGGAAATGGTCCAGACCCCCCTGTTCAGTATGACATGCCTCTGCACACATTGTTATGTTACTGTAAGCAATAGCATAGCAGCAAAGCAATTTCAGTACACCAAAGAGCCCATGCAGTGTTATTATTTGCAAGTGAAATGCAGTCACAGAATCTTTGGCATATTTCAATGCACAATAATCACTCCCAGAGCAAGTTAACTTTTCTTGTGAACAATAATCACTCCCAAGCAAACTAGCACTTCTTGTGAACAATAATCACTCCCAGAGCAAGCTAGCTCTTCTTGTGAACAATAATCAAGCTAGCTCTTCCTGTGAACATAATCAGCTCCCAGAGCAAGCTAGCTCTTCATGTGAACTTTACCTAGCTCTTATTAGTTGAACTACTAAGGATTACAAAACAAAGGTCATGTCCGTTTGACTGTCCTATGTCAGTATTTTGATGTTTACTTTTCATGGCTCAGTGGTAAGAGCGCCAGCAGAATACCAGTGGTTCACATCTTGTTTACATGGACTCCACCCCCCCCCCCCCCCCCCCCCTTTCATCCTTCTTTTTGGGGGGGGGGGGGGGGGGGGATCAGCGGTTTATCTTACAGTTGCCCTTATTTTATAACTAGTGTAACAGCCACAGATCTTTATCTTTGGCACCTAACAATCATCATCATAATAGCAATGATTCGTTGCTCAAAAAAAGATTTAATAAACAAACTCTAGCTTCCCGCAGCAGCTGCTGTAGTGTATTATATACTCTAGCTTCCCAGAGCAGCAGCTGTAGTATAGTATATACTCTAGCTTCCCACAGCAGCAGCTGTAGTATAATATATACTCGTAGCTTCCCACAGCAGCAGCTGTAGTATAGTATATACTCTAGCTTACTACAGCAGCAGCTGTAGTATAATATATACTCTAGCTTCCCACAGTAGCAGCTGTAGTATAGTATATATACTCTAGCTTCCTACAGCAGCTGCTGTTGTATAGTATATACTCTAGCTTCCCACAGCAGCAGCTTTAGTATAGTATATACTCTAGCTTCCCACAGCTGCAGCTGTAGTATAGTATATATTCTAGCTTCCTACAGCAGCTGCTGTAGTATAGTACAGTGCACTCCACTTAATTAAATGGACCACTGGATAAATGAACATTCCTGATAACTGAGCCATTTTGGCCCTGGACAGAACATTTGTATATATACACATACAAAATAATCTGCTAAATGGGTCAAGAATTCCTGATATATGGGCCACTTTTGATGTACATTGTTACATGTATTCATTTACACTTTGGCTAGTGATCATTTACACCTTCATTTACACATACTCTACATGACCTCTACACCTGGCTAATGTTGAAGCTGCTTAGATTTTAATTGCTAGAAGCTGCTTAGCTCATGGCCAAGAGATAGGAACTTTCTCTATAAGAGAAGATTGAGTGTTGGACAAAGTAAAAAAAAAAACACCTCCTAATTCAAGTCAGAGGGAGCTTGCTGAAATGTTTAAAATCCCAAGATGCACTCTTACTAGACTAATCAATAAGGAAGAAGAACTTAGGTCATGTTGGTGTGAGGTCCTCTGTCATGGTCACAAGCCTGCAAAGAAGTTGAAACGCCTTCATAAAGGTAAAGCACCTGAGGTAGACACTGCTCTTAATCAGTGGTTTGGTACTGTGACAAAGGGACAGAAATTGAGTGGACCTATTCAGAGGGCAGAGGATTTAGCCAAAAAGTTAGGGCACACTAATTTTGTTGCCACAGAAGGCTGGCTTTCATGCTGGAAGGCAAGGCATCAAATTAGGTACAAACGGGCACATGGAGAAAGGGAAGTGCAGACAAGTGCTGAACAGTGGACAAGCACCTATTCTATCAGGATTACCAGAAGAATATAGGCCTAATGAGGTCTAAAATACAGATGAAACTGGGCTGTATTACCGAGCCACTCCTGAAGGCTCACTTTGCTATTGTCATGAAAAATTAAGTGGTTCTAAGAAAGCAATGGAAAGGATCACAGTTCTTTGCTGTTCAAATCTGACAGGAACTGATAAATGTAAACTCCTTGTCATAGGAAAGAGTATTAGGCCACGTTGTTTCAAGAATGTTAAGGTGGAGAATCTACCTGTCACATATCGTGCTAACAAGAAGGCTTGGATGACCTCTCAAATCTTTACTGAATGGCTTGCAGCTTGGGACTCATACCTTACCAAAGTAAATCAGAAGATCCTTTTGCTTGCTGACAATTGTACTGCACACCCTCATGTAAGCACACTAAAGAACATTCAACTAGAGTTTTTGCCACCCATTACCACTTCACTTATCCAACCAAGGGATCAGGGAATCATAAAGAACCTGTGCATATGACCCTGGCATACATAGAAGAAAACATTCTCAATCCATCCTCCACTGCAATTGATGTCAGCTCTAAGATTTCAATCCTTCAAGCAGTGAGTTTTGTTGCAAAAGTTGGCAGGCTGTAAAGGAAGCTACAATTACCAACTCTTTTGGAAAAGCTGGCTTCTTTACTTTATCACCATGTATGATAGATGAAAATGCTGAGGAGTTTAGTTTAGCAGAGATTAACAATGGGGAAGAATACAATAACATAGACGCTGAGTTACCTTGTTACAGAGAAACCAATGTCCCAGATGATGAAATTGTGGCGACAATTATTGCCAAAAGGCCTTGCCTTGAGGAAAGTGATAATGACGATAACGATGAGGTTGATCCTGTTCTTCTGATTACGCATGCAGAAGCAAAGCTTCAAATACTTGAGACTGCAATGCTATTTTACCGAACAGGAATTTAGCCATGCAGCACATTCTTTGCTAGACAAGGGTACTGATTTAGTTCATCTTAGGGGGGACCACAGCCATTAAACAAACCACTCTACTCAATTACATGAACTAATTGTTATACATACATGTATGTACATGTATCATGTGCAATATTGTACATAGTAAACAATTTGCATTAAAGTCTGATATATTAGCCATCTCGATAAACGGACCACTGTTGTTTGGGACGGATGTGGTCCAATTATCAGGAATGCACTGTATACTCTAGCTTCCCATAGCAGCAGCTGTAGTATAATATTAACTCTAGCTTCCTACAGCAGCTGCTGTAGTATAATATAGACTCTAGCTTCCTACAGCAGCTGCTGTAGTACAGTATATACTCTAGCTTCCTGCAGCAGCAGCTGTAGTATAGTATATACTCTAGCTTCCTGCAGCAGCAGCTGTAGTATAGTATACACTCAGCTTCCTACAACAGCTATTGTAGTATAGTATATACTCTAGCTTCCTACAGAAGCAGCTATAGTATAGTATATACTATAGCTTCCTACAGCAGCTGCTGTAGAAAACTTAGTATAGAATAGTCATTCATCTTTTTGGAGGAGTGGATCATTGCTTTTGTTTGATTATCACTATAAGAACAACATGCCGTCATCATGACTATCAATGTCTGGAAGTTTATGCTGTTTCACTGACCAATCAAAAAGTGCTTCCACTGCCCTTGTGATCTGCTGAGTCAGACATAAGATATTCTCTAATGTGCTGATGCTTGAGATCATTTGGTTCCATATATATATATATATATTTACATGTATATATATATATGTATTAATTTTGACTAAACTCTAAGAAACAATCATGACCCTAATTCTGTGTGCAACATGTGTCACGTCACATGCATCATGGCACACATTTTACAGCGACACAGATGGAACCATGAAAATAGGGGTACTGTTACTATGCAACATAGTCGTACTGAATATGGGTATTGTTACTAGGCAACATAGTCTTACTGAATATATAGGCAAACTGGGGACAGGAAGACTAGACATGAGGTGTGGGGGCTGGAAGACTAGACATGAGGTGTGGGGACTGGAAGACTGGACATGAGGTGTGGGGGCTGGAAGACTGGACATGAGGTGTGGGACTGGAAGACTGGACATGAGGTGTGGAGACTGGAAGAATGGACATGAGGTGTGGGGACTGGAAGACTGGACATGAGGAATGGGGACTGGAAGACTGGATATGAGGAATGGGGACTGGAAGACTGGACATGAGGTGTGGGGACTGGAAGACTGGACATGAGGTGTGGGACTGGAAGACAGGACATGAGGTGTGGAGACTGGAAGAATGGACATGAGGTGTGGGGACTGGAAGACTGGACATGAGGAATGGGGACTGGAAGACTGGATATGAGGAATGGGGACTGGAAGACTGGACATGAGGTGTGGGGACTGGAAGACTGGACATGAGGTGTGGAGATTGGAAGACTGGACATGAGGTGTGGGGACTGGAAGACTGGACATGAGGAATGGGGTCTGGAAGACTGGACATGAGGAATGGGGACTGGAAGACTGGACATGAGGTGTGGGGACTGGAAGACTAGACATTAGGTGTGGGAACTGGAAGACTGGACATGAGGTGTGGGGACTGGAAAACTGGACATGAGGTGTGGGGACTGGAAGACTGGACATGAGGTGTGGGGACTGGAAGACTGGACATGAGGAATGGGGACTGGAAGACTGGACTTAAGGTGTGGGGACTGGAAGACTGGACATGAGGTGTGGGGACTGGAAGACTGGACATGAGGTGTGGGGACTGGAAGACTGGACATGAGGAATGGGGACTGGAAGACTGGACTTAAGGTGTGCGGACATGAGATGACGATGTGTTCAATAGTTTGAAGGACACAACATTGATCGGATCAGAGAGCTCAGCTCCAATATTCTTCAGAAATATGGAACAAAGACAGTTCAGATGGACCCATGCTTTTCTAGACGAGTGATTAGGCTGTTGGAGGCTTGATGTAATTGATGTAATTGCAGTGAATGGAAGAGGATCCCTCCCACTCCTAAGCCCATCCCTCTGATGCTCATGATGTTGAGAGTGGGTGCTGATCAAGATCAGCTTGGCTTGGGTGGTAAAAAGGTTTCGGGTAATTATTTGGCCTTCATCACTGCCTGGGATCGGAGGAATCAAGTTGTTTGGTTATCAGTCAATTACAGAGTGATGATGAAGATGTGGAGTTGTGAGTCCAGAGAGAACAGAAAGTGCTTCTGTCAAGGTTGAGGCAATTGATCCAAAGATCAATCTCATTGCCACATTTATTGCCAATGTCTACTGGTTTGGTGTGGATACTGTGGCCTCAGGCAGGTAGAGCATATTCTGCAGCAGGGTAGGCTAAGGCAGACTTTCAGAGTGTTTGGAATGTAGCCCCTCATCCTATACCACCAAATTTCCGATAGATTGACAAGGGATCCATTTTTGCAACAACAAACTTGGCATGGTGAGAGAAGGTGAAACTTCTACCAAGGGTGAACCTAAGTTAGGTTGGAGTGAACCAAACTTCAGGTTTGAACGCTTGAGAGATAGTGAGTTCTCACATTTTTTTGTGCAAGTCTGTGTCACATTTCAAGGTTCTTTCAACTGGTTGAAATGCCTTGTCAGTGCACCCTATGGCAGTGTCATCTGGATAAATGTACCTGGAGGAGGTTATCACTGGTCTGTCTGAAGTATTATATATGTTGTAGAGCACTGGAACAAGTATGGAACCTTGAAGTACCCCATTCCAGAGTGTTATAGATGTTGAAGAGCACTGGAACAAGTATGGAACCTTGAGGTGGCCCATTCCAGAGTATTATAGATGTTGAAGAGCACTGGAACAAGTATGGAACCTTGAGGTACCCCATTCCAGAGTATTATAGATGTTGAAGAGCACTGGAACAAGTATGGAACCTTGAGGTGGCCCATTCCAGAGTATTATAGATGTTGAAGAGCACTGGAACAAGTATGGAACCTTGAGGTAGCCCATTCCAGAGCATATTTCCAGAACAAATGTTCGGTCCTGGACAAGCAAAACAGTGAAAGTGACATGTTTACTCAGTGTGGCTCTTATCAATGCCTGGCAATTTGTCATTCTTGATCAGGTGAGAGCTTCTATTAGCTATTGTGCGGTAAACGGTGAGGACAAGTCACTTGAAGGAGGGAAATGTTGAGGTTAAGTGCTTGATTTTCTTGTTGACTTGTCAAGCATGTTCATTAGTCCAGTTATCATGATCACTCCAGGAACAATTAGCAAAGAGGACTGAAGCTATCAAGTTGGCAGTTACGGGCATGGCTTTGTTAGCAATGAGGACTGAAGCTATCAAGTTGGCAGACATGGGGATGGCTTTGTTAGCAATGAGGACTGAAGCTATAAAGTTGGCAGACACGGGCATGGCTTTGTTAGCAATGAGGACTGAAGCTATCAAGTTGGCAGTTACGGGCATGGCTTTGTTAGCAATGAGGACTGGAGCTATCAAGTTGGCAGACATGGGGATGGCTTTGTTAGCAATGAGGACTGAAGCTATCAAGTTGGCAAACACGGGCATGGCTATGTTAGCAATGAGGACTGAAGCTATCAAGTTGGCAGACACGGGCATGGCTTTGTTAGCAATGAGGACTGAAGCCACCAAGTTGGCAGACATGGGGAAGGCTTTGTTAGCAATGAGGACTGAAGCTACCAAGTTGGCAGACACTGGGATGGCTTTGTTGGCAACTCTGGCTGGTAAGGTGGTTTATTATGGACTATCCTTTGCAACTTGAGTGGCAGAAGTTGATGTTGCTGATTTCTTCTTCCCAGCATTCATGTCACTTCACACTGAGGAATCAAGCTGGTTGATTAGCTCTTTTTGTTCCATTTCATGCTCTGGGGCGCACTTATATTCAGCTTAAGCAGCTTGACAACCAGGCCACAATAAGGGCTGTAATGTGTGCATGTTTGTCTTAACCCTTAGAGGACGACTGACATGAATCCGTGACATAATTAAAACATTGTGCAGAGACGATGGTCATGTTCATGACATGTGATATGATGTGGAGATTGAGTGAGTATGATATAATGTGTTCCAACCTTTCTATGGATCTGACTCATCTCCAAATTAACCCTCCTAATCCATAAATTTACAGAATGGGCACCTTTCTGCAGATTGGCTGCCAACCTTCAGATGGACAGTACTCAGCTTGTGTAGGCCATCTATAAATTTCTTCAGATTGGCTGGCAACCTTCAGTGGACAGTACTCGGCTTGTGTAGGCCATTCTATAAATTCGCACAATTTGTGCATATAAAAACAGAGCAGAATGAATTGATCTAGTGGAGCAGATAAAGGAAGATGTTGCTAAATGATAAGAAAAAGAATCACTGAGCAAAATAATAAATATATATTACACAATGCCAAATGTGTTGTCATGGCAAAGAAAATATAGAAGCCAACAATATCAAAAGCAAAAAAAATCAGCATGGGTTTGCAGAGTTCCATTTTTATGGAAATGGGGTCATTCTCCCTCTTTCAAAGCATAATTTAAAGTTGTGATCGCACCAATGATTGCTTTCACAAACATTTAAATGGAGAGATGCCAGGGCAAAGTGCAGTTGCTATTGCAATGGCAAACAACCCACAATCTGCTGCACCTTCCTGAAGCTGTGGGGCCATTGCACTGATTTTGATGGCATCAGAATCTGCATCCAGTAGCAAAGAAATCTGATGGAATAATTTCTTTTTGTAAACTCAGTAATAACAGACAAATAGAATTAGACAGGCCTTCTATAGTTGACACAGAGCCAATGATTATTACTTTCATTAATACTTGGAATTAAAGTATAATCCATCCTCCCTTGTCCGAATGACTATTCTGTAGTCTTTTGGTAATAGGAAACTGCTTTTGCAAAAACTCCTTGCGCCATTGGTATGTCTGTCAGATAACCCACCTTCCTTCATCAAGTACTTTCCTATAATTATATGCTTAAATTGAGCCGAGTCTGAATCTCTATAATTTCCTTGGATAATTCTCACTCTCTTTTCTCCCTTTTTCATAGTGACTATCTTGCTCCTTGCACAACCATCAGCATCACTACTAAATCCTCCATAGCAATCATTAGAATAGAAGCAGAATCATCTGCTGCTGTTCCATAGAGGCCATTTTTCAGACTCTCAGATGAAGCTCTGTACCTGATGTTCTAGATTATAGCTTCTGTAGATCTGCAGTAGTCTTCACAGCATGATTTACAGATTAGAAGCCAATAGATTAGAAGTTATGATTCACAATTGGGGAACTGACCAATCCGGAAATTTACAGATTGGACGGGTCAATTGTCAGATTCACAGAAAGGTTGGATCATATATGCGAGCAGATTTGAGAAAAGGGACCTTATACCAGAAAAAATGATTCTAGATTATAGCTCAAAAAGCAAATGTGGATAACTTCTTTGAACAATTCAGATTTTATCTGCTTTGTAGCCTACACAATCTCCCTTCAAACCATCTTTCCTTTAAGGTATTTCCATGGTTTGTGCCACACCCTTTTGTTATCTGGTAATTTACGGAATGTGATTATTTTCAACCAAATGAGACCACTTCTAATGCCGTTTTCTCAAAGTAATCTCTACTTGTGATGTAATTTTGTGGAGATTTCAACTGCCATGACATTTATAGGCAATCTCTGTCGACCTCCTCACCCTCGTCAAACATATTATGTGGTCTAGTTTTCTCGTACAACTTGGTCCAGGTCGTACCTACCATTACATACATCCGAGGTAAATGTCCTGACATAATTTTGTCAAATCCACAGGAGAGGGTTCAAGGTATTAACTGACCAAACAAGCATCAGGTTTGCTTCTGACCACCTGTGGTGTAGGCACATATTACTTCCTCATAGTTTCCCCATTAAGGTGCTGGATATTAGAACGAGTTTAAACTTTTATGTGGCAGATACGAACGAGGTGAATGAGCGCTATTTTGTAGATCAAGATCTCACTTCCGTGTTCACGTCCTATAATGTCGACTCAATATTGTCGAAGTTAAAAGATATGATCACTGATGAATGTTTTCAGTTTGTTCCACTCTACAAAAGGAGGAAAAGTATATGTCCACGCTGGTCAAATGCAGAGGTTAAGCATACCTTAAACCATGTGCATACTGCAAGGAGTTGGATGAAAAGGAGTTCATCACGAGCATTGGTATCCAAGCTGGAAAGTCTTGAGAAGATGTTCGAAACGATTGTTTCAACAAGAGCAAAGTATAACTTATACACTTGGTCAACACTTTCTCTTCCAACCCTTCCAAGTTGTACCCTCTCAGACATATCAAGCTCTAAGTCATCACCATGGCTTATCATTGACAAAGGTCTTCCTATTCACGACCCAGGAGTCATAACTAATATTTTCAACACCAGCAGTTATACTCTACCAAAACTGAAGATCTGTCTGCCTCCAACTCACAACTGAACCATATTGCCTTGACTCCTCTGCTGTTTTTCAGATGCTTACAAATCTTGACCCAACCAACACTATTGGCTGTGATGGGGTGTCTCTGCACTTGCTGAAATTCTGTGCTATGTGCCAAGTAGATCCAATTACTTACCTCTTGTCAAGTTAATATCATCATGCTTGATCCCAGAATCATTATGTCTCACTCTGTTGATCCTGTCGTTTTCTGAAGTTATGGATGCTAATATTCACAAATGCTCGTGAAGCGCTCTGTCTACTTAGACTTTCAAAAGGCCTTCGACTCTGTGCCACATGGAGAGCTTCTCTTCAAGCTGTGGAGATTGGTGATCACTGGTCCACTATGGCAGTGGTTCAAGGCTTACCTGTCAAATCGGCAGCACTACATGCAACCTGTGGCAAGAGCTCCAAATTGCTTCCAGTTCTTCCTGGAATGCCTCAGGACAGAATAAGGAGTATCTCAGGGCAGAATAAGGAGTAGAATATTGGTTTCATTACGTTTTATCATTTTTATAAATGACATCCCAGACAGGTTAATCCCCTCAAATATTTTTTATGTTTGCTGACGATGACACCTAGCTGAGTGTATCTCATGCTTTAACAATCAGATACTTCTTTAAAAGGACCTCTAGGGCCTTGGAGTAATGGAGCAGTGAGTGACACTTAAAGTTAACTTTCAAACATAGACCAGTGTGTAGCTATGGACTTCTCATTATCCCCACAGAAACAAGCCAATTATACACTAAATAGGATCCATATATCTACCAATCAATATCATACAGATCTGAGAATCAGAACTTGTCAAAGATCAAATATTAAAATAAAATTTGTATGAAGGCTATAGAGCATTACACTTGGTTCACAGGAATGCTCACATCTCTAGTATATCAAATAGAAAAGGCTGTGCTACTCACTGGTACGTTCTCATCTATCACATGCACCCAGCTTGGGATACCTATGTTAACAAAATACACTGAACTACTAGAAAAAGTGCAGCATAGAGAGACGAAACTCATCACAGGAGATTACGAAGCCACTCACAAGAATAGACTGATACCTTTAAATATGCTACCCTTGATGTATCCTATTGACCTTCCCTTGTCTAAGCAAATATTTACACGGAGATTACTGACTACCATTAGTAGCAGTTCTTGGACCACTTTGACTCAAACATCACATACACCGACCTTCCACTATTTAGATCCCTGCTCACAATGTCACTTATCAAATCCTACTCTTGTCGCATTCTAAATATTCTGTTGTTGATCATATTTAATTATTTATTTATCACATGTTAATTTTTATTTCCTCAGCTATGAAGTCAGTCCCAAGCTGTTAACACTGAACTCATTTTGTCATAAACTTTTCTTGTTTATTCTAAATCACTTCTCAGTTGTTGTAAAGCCAAAATAATAATATCAATACTTATCATACACCCACACAAAACCATGAGATTGCTAATCCCCACTACAACACTGAAACACTCTCAGTAGAAGCATTCAGATATGAAGACTGGCTGAATAGAATTTTCCTTCTATATATTATATACTTACCCATCAGATCTTATCTGAAGTAGTTGCTTAACATAGCCCAACCACAGCTCATGCAGGAAAAGAAAATCAGTGAAACTATTTCCCCCTGATGCAACAGGGAGAAGACCCAATTTCTTCTTTGCTTTATTTGAAAGCCTCTTGGAAATGTGTGAGAAGGAGGTTGCTTGGGGTGCTTGTAAGAAGGATTCAGCAATAGTCTCCGATGAACTAGATTATTTACAACGTCTTCTTTACGTTGATGCACATGCTCCATAATTAGTAACTGAATCTCCTTCTTCACTGCAGATCTGCTCACTGTCACATGCTGGGTGGGGAGATGATATTGAGATCATAAACTATAGGGAGGGAGAGAGAGAAAAATATCAACCTCAGATCCAAGAGTTCTGCTGTTCTCTTCTTCCACCTTAACCGGAACAGATCTGTAGCAATCTGAATCCATTCCACTTCAACCAATCTGGAACGGGATATATACAACTGGCGTGGGACGTAAGTGGGCATAGCTGGATGAAGCAGGACATGCCCACATATCAGGCAATATAGTCAGCACGATATGGTTGACTCTTGGGGAGGCCATTGGTTACAGCTTGGGCTAGTGTTACCAAACGCTATGCTATATATAGATATGAATCAGCGCTGGCGATAGCTCAGCCATAATGCTGACGGTGCACATTCCGTGATCGTTTACGAATGAGTCCTCTTATTACAATTTAGTGCAGAAGACTATAAGTGTCCAAGATCACTCCGTTTCTAGATCCTGCGTAGCAAAAAAAGAAAAACAAGTGGTAGTGTTAAATTGTCAAAACATAATCTAGTACCGTAACGAATGACTCTCCAGGAGGCTGTAGCTGATCCTCTATGTAAAGATCTGCTGTTGTCTTCTCCAGTTCAATGTTACCAAGTCCTTGAGAGGGCCATCTGAAAGTTGGGGGGGAGGGGGGGGAGGGGGGCAAATGCAGTGGCAATCCTGGTCACCTTATAGCTACTGTACTGGAGGCTGTGGTAATCTCCTAGTATTTTTTTTTTAAGGTCACAATTGTTCTCCGAAAATATAACAGTTTTGATCTGATATGACTAGCACAAGACTTAATATTTAATGAGAGAGTCAGAGGTATTCATCCATATCTATTACTGCCTTGTGGAAAAGTGGCCAACGATGGATGAGCGCTTCTCTACTCTATCCACAAAGTCATTGGTGACTTGCTTGAGGTTTAGTTCCTTCACCAGCTCCTTATGAACTGTGCATGTCATGAATGATTGAGGCGGTTGTTCAACATAGTTGTAAGGAGATACGACTTCACCCTTCTCAGTGCACTGAAGGTGCATTCAGAGCTGGCACTTGTTGTTGGCATAACCAGAATAGTCTTGACCATGGACATGACCTCTGGTATGAGGGACCAGATCTTTTTGTTCATTTTGAGGAAATCATCAACATTATGCAATGTATCACTCCCTTCAGCTTGCCTGAAACTGTGATAAGACTCCGCCAATATAGATAGGTGAATTCATAAGGTATCAGAGTCAAACTCCATGAGATATCACCAGTTGGTCAACATTTTGTGAGACAAGTTCCCTCAAATAAGTTCCTTTCAGATGAACGTGCTCACAGTTTGCATACTTGGTGTAATCCTTTTGATTGAAGCACTCTATAATGCAGTTAGCTGCAGTGTCCACAGTTTCAAAGTAGATCTGGCGGCAAAAGTCCTCTATATTGGAGATGTGCTCAGGTTGAGCATTACCCTCAAAATATCTTGGTGGCATCTTATGGAGACGTGGAAGTGAAGGTGCTTGTAATTCCAACTTCACAGCGGCTTGAGTGACCTTGTTCCAATGGAGGCTTGCACCCTTGTCAGATCGTATGTCTCAAAGAACAGGGACAGAAAACTTGGAATTCTTAGGCTAGAGCTGAGGTACCTGGATGGGAAAGTACTACAATGGAAAGCTGAAGTCCATAGAAGAAACGAAAAGTTTGCATTTTAGTCGGCTCTCCAATTATTCTTGCCTTTATGTCAGTCACTGACATTGTCTTGTGTCTATCTCCATAGCTTCATAAAGTTCCATAGTTCTTTAGAATAGCACTCAAAGATGCAGCTAAACAGTCCACCTTAATGGGAGAGGATTTTCAGAGTTGGTGAGTCCATATCATATACATGGAAATCACTTCATTTGTCCCAGAAATTCTGGCTTGTTTTCTATGGAATTCTGCCTCTCTTTTAGGACCCTTTTTTATCAGTTTAATGATTTCATAAGTCATATCAAATGTGTCTTTCAGCAATGCAATATTTTTTATGGTATCCCTGACAGCAAGATTGAATGAGTGGCAGTAGCAGTGCATCAGCAGACATTTTTTATTCAGTTTCCTGACTTGTGCAGCAACTCCATTTGTCTGAGTAACTGGCATCAGACCGACCAATATATTCCTCGCTTACTGTCATCTCCTTGTCAACCCAATGTAAGTAAATTATAAACTGTTCAATGTTGCTCACATCAGTGCTCTCATCAGCCATGATACTGTAATATCCAGATTCAGCTATGTCACTAGCTATACCATGCAATAGAGCCATCATTTGAAGTATTTCACTCTATTCATTCTGAGCATTCAGACTCATATTCTTGTCATACGACTTTTCAATCTACTTTCAAAGCACTTCATCATCTTCAGCTCGGAGGAGGAGTTGCTTGAAATTGACTCATCATCTTGGCTGCCCTTATGAAGAGCAAGGCTTGGGAAAAAGATAGGATATACTATGGACAATTTTTAGGAGGCAGTTCCTCTTTTCTTCCTTTTGACTCTTGAGCCACTCCTTCAGCTGCTCATCAACATGACCTGGTTGAGCATGTTTGTAACATAGTGAGCTCTCATGTTTATGGAAATCCTTGGTTTTGTACAGAGCTTTTTTCCAATTTCTAAACCCATCAGACAAGAACGAGCTTTCAGATCTTGTATCAAAATGAAGCAGTCCCTTCAAATTGCTATGGCACACATGTGGCAAATTACAGAATCTGAAATTGGAAGGTAATGCAGGCATGATAATTGTAAGTACCAGGCTGGTTGGAATGCTCGTGGATGATCCACTTTGGTTTTAGGGTATTTGATGTTAACTGGCTGGTAGGGACTTTGGGAAATGGCATGCAGAGTTGAGGGTATCCTACTGACTCCAGGTTTCTGCACCAGAGTTATTTATATATATATCTTTTTTGCTACATATTCATGTCACTTCAGGGGGGACTTGAGCATTTACCACCGAAATTTGAACACATATTTATAGCTGTCATAACTTTCCCCCCCTTTCTTCTGGGCAGATACTTTTATTATCAGCTTGTTGCTTATTGTGTGCTCTATAGGCACTTTTTCTTAGAAGATGTAGCCAATCACGCAAGGGTCACTCAAAAAATGGCACTTCATAATTTGCAAATTGTCTAATTCCAAGGCGCCGTGAGCTACCGCCCCCAAACTTGTGTTGTGGCTTCCTACAACACTAAGCTGTGATATAAGCGAGAGAAATTATTTTTACCGCGAAGCAATCCCGAGTTATGGTGATTAGAAGAGGCGGGGTCACAGATGTTCCGTGGTTTTTGACGCGGTTGGAAATAAAGTGTCTCGTATCTATTCAACACTTCACCGGGTTGTAATTATGGTTCAATCATATCA
>CBDHDV010000061.1:0-27050 GCA_965261175.1 Rubritalea sp.
AATGTATCCCGCGCTCCCGTGGGTTCCCAGCCCGGCTGGAGGAGCGGTGGAATGCGGCACACCCCTACACCCCGTCGACAGCCTCGGCCCTAGCGCAGAGGCTGACCCGCTTGAGGAAGAAAGGAAGGGCCCCAAGCCAACAGGCTGGAGACAGCCCCGGCTTTGATGTATTAAGGTCAGTTTTGAGTGCCTGTAGTGTTGGGTGTACGACACCAGACCCTTGAGTGAATTTCCCTGCCGAGTAAACAAGATGATGTGACCCAGTGCCCCAGTACCCCAGTGAGCCCAGAAGTGTTGAGGTCAGTGTCGAGTGCCAGTAGTGCTGTACGTAGGAGACCAGACCGGTGAGTGACTTTCTCTGTTGAATAAATATAATGATGTGCCTAGAGCCCCAGTACCCCTGCGAGCCCATGTCTCTATTTATTCTATGTATTCTACATATTGTACAGACCCAAGGTACAAAGACTGGAGACCAGCAGGTCTCTGTCCCCGGAGCCTACAACAGTGACCCCAGAAGTGGCCCGCACTGTCCCACCCGACGAGGCCCGGTCTTTGCTATGCTCCATCATCTCTGACATGGACCTACATCACCCTGGTCCCAGACCTTACCCCGGTGACACTGAAGAATGCTGGCTCCAAGAACACAGCACTGACGGGAACCATAGATGACCTGCTGGTGGAGATATGGGAGAGTGAGACTGGCCACAGCAGTCAAGAGACACAATCGCTCTGGATCCTGAACTGCCTGACATATGCGGGAGGAAAGGCGGTGGAGACCCTGGGAGAAAGACTGCAGAACAAGGTACAACCAGCAGAAGGTCGTCCCCCCCCCCCCTCCCTTCCTCTTCCCCACCACCTTGGTACCCGCCCAACTCAGCCCAGGCAGGGGCGGAGGTGTGAGCCCTCATAATGACATGTGCCTGTGTGTCTGTGCATTTGTCTGTGCCCAATGCAGGAAAGGTGCAAGAGGGGTCCAGGAACGGACAGTAACCCCAGTGGAATGAGAGCGGACGCAGTCAATGTGCCAACCACCCTGGAAGAGACAACCCAGGAAGACGCAACAGCGGAAGCATGGGACCAGTGGATGGCCGCACGGAAAGACAACCCAAGGACCGAGTGTGTGGAGGCACCGATCACATGGCACAGAACGATAAGAAATCTGAGGGGGGACATGTCCTGGGTTGCTAGAGAAATAAGCGACCAGGAAAAAGGGCTGAAAGTTGGTGCGGGCCGACAAAAGAGGCGCAGGGCACTGCTCAAAAGGATGGGAAAGGGGAGCAGGAGGAACAGGGGGACCTGAGACGGACCTCCCTCTACTCCCTAAAGGAGAAACTGCAAGGCCTGCTTCGCATAAAGCTGGCAAGGGAGAGGGCGACCAGGGCTAGAGAGGCTCGAAAGAAAGCCCAGACCGAATTCGCCAAGAGGGGCCCAAAAAGTCTAAGGACAAAGGAGACAGGAGAGATATATGTGGATGCCGACGAGGTGGAGGAATTCTGGGGGAGGATATGGGGAGTCAGAGGCAGGCACGAGGCAGAGCATGAGGCGGTGGCGAGATGGAGCGAGAGGGTCAGGAGGCTGGGGGCCGTCGAACCAGAGAACATGTCAGAGAGCCGAGATGCCAGTTGGAGCTATGCTGCGAAGAGAATGCCAGGCTGGAAAGCCCCAGGCCCGGACAAGATTCACGGGTGGTGGCATAGGGCATTCCCAAAAATGAACTCCCTCCTCCGAGACAAAATGTGGGAGGTGATGGATGAACGGGTCTCAATGCCAGATTGGATGGTCCGGGGCAAAACGGTGCTAATCCCCAAGGAAGGATGCACGGGCAAAGCGGACCAGTACAGACCGATAGCCTGCCTCAATACTTCTTACAAACTGCTAACAGGGGCCCTCGCCAACATGTTGACGGAACATGTCAGCAAATTTGGGATCATGCCCGCAGAGCAAAAAGCCCTCCGCAAGGAGACAAGGGGGTGCCTAGATGCTCTAACGGTGGGACGGGGCCATTGCGGAGGAAGCAAAGAGAGACAAGCGCAGTCTCTCAGTGGCATGGGTTGATTACCGCAAAGCGTTCGACCTGGTCCCCCACCGGTGGGTAAACTCAATGCTGCGGGCAATTGGGACGCCAAAAGCCATCAGGGCCATTGTGAAAGAGCTGACCAAACTGTGGGCCACAGACTTGTGCCTCCTGACCGCGGAAGGACCCAAACACATCCCCATAATAATGAAGAGGGGCATATTTCAAGGGGACTCCCTGTCGCCGCTGCTCTTTTGCCTCTGCGTGGCACAACTCTCGGAGGCACTGAGAGAGACGTGGGTTTTTTTGCTCCACCCACCAGCCCGAACCACTAACTCACATCATGTTTGTGGACGATTTGAAAGTGTACGCGGAGGGGAAGATTGATCTGGACGTCGCGATCGAAGTGGTGGAGGGGGTATCAAGAGCACTGGGGATGGAAATGGGCCTCAGGAAATGCGCTGTGGCCCACATGGTACAAGGCACAGAAGTGAAGAGGGGGGGAAAAGGTTTGAAATCTGGCGAGGAGATCCGAGAACTGGAGGAGGGAGGGACTTACCGATACCTGGGGACGCAGCAGAGGTTTGGGGCGGACCTCAACAGGACTAAACAAGGCGTGATGAAAGAATACATAGGGAGGACGAGGAGAGTTTGGGAATCTGGGCTGAACATGGGGATGAAGACACAGGCGCAGAACTCGTGGGCAACGGCTACCATGAGGTATTCCCTGGGAACGATCGGCTGGTGCCGGAGTGACGCCCGGGAAATGGACAGGGCGACAAGGAAGATAATGCGGCAAAACAAAGCCCACCAATATGTCGCATCAGTCGCCAGACTCTACCAGCCGAGAGCGACCGGAGGAAGGGGCCTGGTCAGCCTGGAGCAGGCATGGGAAACTGAAACGGTGGCCAGTGTGCTATATTTGCAGTGTAACCAAGACCCCCAGTCCGCGGTGCAATACGGTACCTAGGACAATATGCGGCTTCGGTGAAGAAGGGTCTGGTGAGGCGTGCAATGTCGATTGGGGAGAAATATGAAGTAACAAACCTGCTCCAGGAGACAGACGAGACAGGCCAGCCCCGCTGCACCAAAAACATCATAAAAAGTATACGGTCGAGGCAGAGAACAGGACTACGAGACGAGAGGATGGGGAAAGTCATCCACAGGGTCTTTGCGGCAGAGATTGACAAAAAGGGGTGCGACAGAGCTGCAACATGTGCGTGGTTGGTGAGTGGCAAGTTCCGGGCCGAAACTGAAGGATTGATGGTTGCGGCTCAAGATGGGACATTGCACACCGCGGCCTTCCGTCATTCTGTAATAAAGGATGGCTCAGACCCAACCTGCAGGGAATGTGGATCGGCCATTGAATCTGTGGGGCACATTCTGTCAGCATGCCCGGGATACTTTTGGTCCCTCTACAAGAACAGGCACGATGGGGCACTTGACACCTTGGTCGGGGCTGTGGCCAAGAAACTGGGGATACGAATGCCGCGTAAAGTGACTGCTTTGGGAAGATATGCTCTCTCTTGGCAGTAAAGCTGCCAGGCTTTTGGATGGCTGAGAGAAGGCAGTGAGAGCAAATGATGGTTTCGCCACACCGGCCTCCCTCCCTCCCTCCCTCCCTCCCTCCTTTCCTCCCTCCCTCCTTTCCTCCCACCCTCCTTTCCTCCCTCCCTCCCTCCCCTCCCACCCTCTCCATCCCTCCCCTCTTCTCCCCTCCCTGTCTGGATCACCTCTGCGCTCCCTTCATCACTCACTCACTCACTCACTCATTCACTCACTCACTCACTCACTCACTCACTCACTCACATGTGCAGTTTTAGCTGCAGACGACTTGTCTGTCTGTCTGTCTGTCTGTGATCACCTATCAGTCAGTCATCATTGTTGTTGTTGGTTACATTTCACGCACTGGACGGTTTTCCGCGGTGGGCGTTCCTTCCTAGACGGTTTAGGCAGGCCCTCGGAGCTTTAGGCCCCTAAAATTGGGCAGTCTCCAGAGTGCACGCAGTGGTGTTCATGTACAGGCCCATGTTGGCACGCCTTGCACACGGTCCGAGCTGGCAACTGTGAGGGAGGGGGTCCTGCGGTGTTCACTCACTCAAAGGCCCTTTTCCCCTCCAAGACGGTGGCGTGCCGGTTGCTTCGTTGGGGTGCAGCGAGTCTTCGACTGCAGTGCATTGCCCGACCTGACCGGTTTGCATCGTTGCGCGGCGGCGGAGAAGAAGAGGGGGTTGCGGTGGCGACGCCTCCTGCCACTCTCTCTTTTCAGCTCTCTGGCCGTGCGCAGTGTTTTTGGAGGTTGCATCCTTTTCCCGCAGCAGGGCAAAAAGAAAGTGGCGGTCGTGAGCCGCAGCGCGAGCACCGTCCATCGGCCGCGAGGCCGAACTCGAGAAGGTTTGCCGGCACCGACGGTGTCGGGTCCGTCTCGACGTGGTAAAAGCCGTGCAGGACTTGCAATGAATGAATGAATGATTTGACGGGCGGCCTTCGATTTCTGTCCCTCGGGACGGGGGTCGTCGTTTGTTCGCGTCACGCTTTCGGAAAGACAAAAAAGACGGGCTCGACCGCTCCGCAGGGAGGGGCGAGTCTGGTGGGTGTCGTCGCCCTCGACGTTGGCGCGGTTACCTGGTTGATCCTGCCAGTAGTCATATGCTTGTCTCAAAGAGTCTTTGGGTTCCGGGGGGAGTATGGTCGCAAGGCTGAAACTTAAAGGAATTGACGGAAGGGCACCACCAGGAGTGGAGCCTGCAGCTTAATTTGACTCAACACGGAGAAACTCACCAGGTCCAGACATGGTAAGGATTGACAGATTGAGAGCTCTTTCTTGATTCTATGGGTGGTGGTGCATGGCCGTTCTTAGTTGGTGGAGTGATTTGTCTGGTTAATTCCGTTAACGAACGAGACCTTAACCTGCTAACTAGTCCTGCCGTTCCCGAACGGTAGCCCACTTCTTAGAGGGACAACTGGCTCCGAAGCCAGTGGAAGTTTGAGGCAATAACAGGTCTGTGATGCCCTTAGATGTTCTGGGCCGCACGCGCGCTACACTGACAGAGTCAGCGAGCATGTCCTACGCTTATAGGTGCGGGGAATCTTGTGAAACTCTGTCGTGCTGGGGATTGATTTTTGAAATTCTTGATCATCAACGAGGAATTCCTAGTAAGCGCAAGTCAGCAGCTTGCGTTGATTACGTCCCTGCCCTTTGTACACACCGCCCGTCGCTACTACCGATTGAATGGTTTAGTGAGGTCTCTGGATCGGCAGCGCAGGGAGCGGCGACGCTCCCAGTCACGCGGCGAGAAGCTGACCAAACTGTGCAATTTAGAGGAAGTAAAAGTCGTGTCGGAGTATGCTGTGAAACCTCCTCGTGGTCTCCGATGGTACGCCCGATGCCCATGCCACATCGGGACTAATTAACACAGCAAGGCTTGTCTGATGTAACAGCTTCCCGGGAGTGGCCCTCTAGAAAAGAGAAGTGGGCAGGCTGGGATGGAGGAATTGGATGTGAATAAAACTGCATACCTGAGATAATCACTTCACCCCCTCTGCCCACCCTCAACAGGAATGATGACATGAAGTGGTTAGGAAGGTTTGGGACCCCAGACCACTAAGGAGACTGTTGGCTGTCTGCCAGGACTAAGATGTGGTGGAGAGTTGAAGGTCCAAACCACAAGGGATAAGATTAAAAGAGTAGAGGGCCGCCTAATAATAAGCACGAGGTCGCGCGTGAGGCGCCGGCTAACAGCGTCCACCGCGAATCGGGTGATAAAGCCTGCTGGCGCACCTCGGTTATAAAAGACAAGTCCCGGTGGGAAACTGCCACACTGCGCCTTCAATTCATCAACCAAAGTCGTAAGACGAACGAGACAAAGAAGGGCAGAGATGGAAGGTGAAAATAAAGGACCCAAGCGTGTGAGGTGGACTCCACACCTCACACAATCTCTCCTAGGGATTGCATGGGAATGTACCCCTAGAACTAGGGGCTTCCCAGCGAGACTAGAGGATAGATGGAACACCAAGCACCCGAGCACACCGTCGACAGCTTCTGCCTTGGCGCAGAGGGTGACAAGAATGAGAAGAAAGGGCATGGTACCCAGCCGACAGGCAGCTTTGGCCCCCGACCCAGTACCACTAAGGTGAGTAAAGTGAGTAAGTGGCACCCTAGCCAGCCCCAGAATGTCTAGAGAGAGAGTGACCTATGAGTGTGTTTGATGCCCCAACAAAAAGTTGAGAACCCCCTGCCCACCCCCCCCCCCCTGAATGTCGTTGAATACAGCACTGAGCCAGAGAATGAGAGCCAAAACCCCCAGGGAAAAAGCCAAACCAAGGGCTCCTGGGACACAATGCGACCCAAGGCCCACGCCCTCCTAGAAGAGATACTGAATGAAACGGAACTGGACCGGCCAGGCTCCCACCCTTTCCAACACAGAACCCCAGTGAGCCAAAGGAGCCTAGGAGCAGGGTGCCCAGAACTTACGGCGTTTGTAGAAGATGAGATGGTAGCAATATGGGAGACCACAATGGAGGCCAAGGACCAACAAACCTTGTGGGGCCTCAACTGCCTGATGTATGCCGGGGGGAGAGTGGTCACAGCCATTGGCAGTGGAGATAAAGACAAGGTGAGTGAAAAAACCCCTCCTCCCGCACCAGCCCCCCCCCCCCCCCCCCCCCCCCCCCCTCCCAGACCCCTTGCCTGTGAAAGGATGTTAAGACCCTACCTGCCCCCTCATATGTCCAACCCCCCCCCCCCCCCCCCCCCCCCGTGCAGGAGCCCAAAGACCCCAAGCATCAAGGCCCAAAGCCGGACACAGAGCCGAACCAGGCGACCCTAACGGACCTCGGAGAAAAGAGCGACGAAGCGGCTGATGGATGGGACAAATGGGTAGACTCAAGGAAACATAAACCCACCGAAGTAGAGTTTAAGAGCCCCAAGCCAGGCTGGAACTCGATAAAGACAATCAGAAAAGAGCTGGGCTGGGTCGCCTGTGAGCTGGAAGATGAGGGGAGGGGAAAAGCGATGACAAGGAGAAAAACCAGAAGACAAAGGGCTCTAGCACGGAGGTTGGGGAAGAGAAGGAGGAGAAGAAAAAGGCGGGGAATGGGGAGAACCCTGCTATACCAGATCAAAGAGAATTTGAGAGGCCTGCTCCAGATCGGACTGTTAAAGGAGAGAAAGAGAAGAGAGTCGGCAGCCCGGCAGAAAGCCCTAGAGAGATTTAGGAAACAGGGCCCAAGGAGCCTCAGACCCCGACGGGGTGAAAAGCAAGGGTACATGGACATAGCAGGAGTGGATGAGATAGGTAGGTTCTAGAGGGGACAGTATGACCTTGGACACCCTGCTCTGGAGGATTGGAAGGGAAAAGTGAAGGAAAGGGGGGGTCGAGAACCGGTCCGAGGACCCGCAAGTAGACAGGAACAGCAGATGGCATGCAGCAGTCAAGGGAATGGCGTGCTGGAAGGCCCCGGGGCTGGACAAAATCCATGGATTTTGGCACAAGGCCTTCCCACGAATTAACTCCCTCCTCAGGGACTGTATGTGGAAGATAATGGATGGTATAAACGAGATGCCGGACTGGGTCGTCAGGGGACGAACCGTAATGATCCCCAAGGACGGTTTCATAGGTCGAGCCGACCAGTATAGACCCATCACCTGCCTAAACATATCATATAAACTGATGACAGCGACCCTGGCAGGTATAATATTGGAACACGCCAGCAAGTGTGAGGCCCTGCCCCGGGAGCAGAAAGCACTCCGTAAAGGCACAAGGGGATGCCTCGATGCCCTAACAATCGACCAAGCTGTAGCAGACGAGGCAAAGAAGGACAGGCGGGATCTATCGGTGGCATGGGTGGATTACCGCAAGGCGTATGACCTCGTCCCCCACCGGTGGATTAACCAGGTCCTTAGGGCAGTAGCGGTTCCAAAACCTGTCAGGGAGACGGTGAAGCAATTGATCTCCAAGTGGGCCACAAATCTGTGCCTGTGGACTGAGAATGGCCCACATGAAATACCAATAAAGATGAAGAGAGGCATATTCCAAGGCGACTCTCTATCTCCACTCCTATTCTGCCTATGTGTAGCACCGCTCTCCGAGGCACTGAGAAAGACAGAAGGGTTCGAGGCGAGACATCAGGCGAGCCGATAACACACCTGATGTTTGTAGACGATCTGAAAGTACACACGGGAGACAAAGGAAGGCTGACGGAGGTGGTGAGCATGGTTGAGGAGGTCTCCGGTGCAATGGGGATGGAGCTGGGGTTGAGAAAGTGTGCGGTGGCCCACATGGTGCGGGGAAGAAAGGTGATGGAAGGTGGGATAAAGATGGAGTCAGGCAAGGAGATGGAGGAGCTTGAGGAGGGAGAAGTCTACTGCTATCTGGGGGTTGCTCAAAGGTTTGGTGCGGATCCGACCAAAACAAAAAGACGGGTGGAAAGGGAGTATATCACCAGAACCCGAGAGGTATGGAGATCGGAGATCGGGGTAAGAAAGAAGGTCGAGGCGCAAAATGTGTGGGGAGTGGGAGTCATGAGGTACTCCCTGGGGACCTCAGACTGGACGAGGAGCGACATGAGAGAGATGGACCGGATCACCAGGCGGATCCTAAGGCAGAATGGAGCCCACCAATATGGAGCTTCGGTTGCGAGGCTGTATCTCCCAAGGGAGGAAGGAGGAAGAGGGCTGGTCTGCCTAGAGCAAGCATGGGAAACAGAAACACTAGCAGCAGTAAACTACCTGCACAACAACGCAGACCCGCAGGTCAGGCAAGCGATGGGCCACATGGAGGAAGAGGCCGACAATAACCCAAACGGCCTAGTATCCCATGCCAAACGAATATGCGAGAAATATGACCTCGAAACCCTGCTCCCCACACAAGGAGACCAGATAAACCCGACCAAGATCGCAAACAAGGTGAGAAATGAACAGAAACGAAGGCTGAGGGAGGAGAGGAGGGGGAAGACCATCCACGGAGTCTTCGCAATCGAGACCAGCAGGCCAGAATGCGATAGGGTTGCGACCCACGCCTGGCTTAAAAATGGAAGTTTCAGAGCGGAGACCGAAGGACTAATAATAGCAGCACAGGATGGAGTGATCCATACTGCGGCCTACCGCCATCGCATGCTCGGGGAGACCGGCAACCCGATGTGCGGGGAATGTCGAAAAGCAGTGGAAACGCTGGGGCACATCTTGGCAGCGTGTGAGGGGTTCAAATGGAGCCTCTACAAAGCTACACATGACGGAATACTAAATGTACTGGTCGGGGTCGCTGCAAGAAAGCTGGGGGTACGAATACCAGCGAATAGATGGGATGCCAACCAAGTAGTCAAGAGTGCGGTGTATGGGGGCGAAAGGGCGACTATTCTTGTAGACCAGTGTATCCCAACCAAGGGCCAAATAGAGGCGAGGAGACCTGACCTCCTAATCAGGATGCCCGGAGAAAGAAAGATCACCATCCTAGAGGTGGCGTGTGCCTGGAAGCCACTGGTGAAGGAGCAGGAGGCCCAGAAAAAGGCCAAGTACAGAGAATTGGCGGCCGAGGTACAGGGTCCAAAACGTGGCAGTGGTGATTGGGACCCTGGGCCTGGTGGCAGGGACAAGAAGGGAAATCCTCAAGACAGGCATATGGGTGGAAGCTGAAGTGAGGCAACTGGTACAGACCATGCAAGTGAATGTCCTAAAGGCAGCAACAAGAATAACAAGGAGAAACATGAAAGCCAACCATGAAGCCCAGCCCAAGAAGAAGAACAAGACCCCACACCCACTTGACACTTGATGGCCCCAATGGACTGAGTGTTTTGTATATAGAACCATGCCTAATTGTAACCATAATATGATCCGTATGAGTAACTGTAAAGTACAATGTTTGATTAAAAGAATAAAGCTCTGTTGACTGGGGGTGCTGGGCTATAAGAGACCCAATGGGAGAGATATTGGGGATATTGGAACCATCCATGCTCGATTATTCCTTAAACGGTCCTTCGTGGCTGTAGGAGCGAGCTAAACCCTGGAGTACCAGAGCCCCACGGGGCAAGTTGTAAAAGTCGTAACAAGGTTTCCGTAGCTGCGGAAGGATCATTACCGTTCTCGCGATATTTCTTGACCCCCATGCGGGCTACTGACTTGTGCGTGTGGACCCCGAATGGCCCAGAGAAAATACCCGTGGAAATGAAGAGGGGAATCTTCCAGGGCGATTCCCTATCCCCACTTCTTTTCTGCATATGCGTGGCCCCCCTCTCAGAGGCGCTGAGGAAAACAAAGGTGTTCCAGGCAGACCACCAAGTCAAGCCAATAACGCACCTCATGTACATGGATGACCTAAAAGTATATGCAGAAGATAGAGAGAACCTAGAAGAGGTAGTGAGGCTGGTGGAAGAGGTATCTGGGGCAATGGGTATGGAACTGGGCCTGAGGAAGTGTGCGGTGGCCCACATGGTACACGGGGTGGCGGTGATGGCCGGAGGGGTTCCGCTGGAGAAGGAGAAGGAAAAGGAGATAAGTGAACTAGAGGAGGGAGGAGTATACAAATATCGGGGAGTGGCCCAGAGATTTGGCCCCGACTTGAGGAGGACAAGACAAGGGGTGGAGAAAGAATATATTGCCAGAACCCGAAAAGTCTGGGGGTCGGGGCTGGATATGAGGGGAAAGGTGGAAGCCCAAAACATGTGGGGGTCAGGAGTGATCCGGTATTCCCTTGGGACCATAGACTGGCCAAGGAGCACCATGAAGGAGTTGGATAGGTCCACAAGGCGGATCTTGAGGCAGAACCAGGCCACCAATATGGCGCCTCAGTCACGAGAATATACCTACCAAGAAACGAGGGGGGAAGAGAGCTGATAAACATTGAGCACATGTGGGAAATTGAGACATTAATGGCAACGGCCTATCTGCACTCAAACCCTGACCAGCAGGTTAGGCTTGCAATGCACTACAGGAAGCAGCTGGTTGACACGAACCCAAACGGCCTTGTGGCCCACGCTCTTGGAATAGGCGAAAAGTACCACCTGACTAACCTGCTCCCTGGAGAGGGGGACAAGGGTGGACACCTGACCCCCAAAAAGATGGCGAGCACCGTTAGGGCCAGCCAGAAACAGAAACTGAGGGAGGAAAGATCCGGGAGGACCATACACGGAGTTTTTGCCGCTGAGACAAATGGGCCAGATTGTGATAAGGTGGCGACACATGCCTGGCTAAAAAGAGGCGGTTTCAGAGCAGAAACAGAAGGCCTGCTTGTAGCAGCACAGGACGGAGTGATCCACACTGCTGCAATCTGCCAGAGAATCCTCAAAGAAAGGTGTGACCAAGCATGTCGGGAATGCGGAAAGGAAGCGGAAACAATCAGCCACATTCTTGCAGCGTGCGGACAATATAAGTGGAGCCTCTACAAGACGAGGCATGATGGACTCCTCAATGTGCTGGTGGGAGCGGTTGCAGAAGTGCTGGGGGTGCGGGTGCCGAAGAACCGGTGGGGAGGTAGGCGGAGCATCAGAATTGCAGTTTATGGGGAGAAAGACACCACCATCCTGGTGGACCAATGCATCCCCACGAAAGAGGAAATTGGGGCCCGGAGACCCGACCTAGTGGTTAGGATGCCTGGGAAAAGGACTATTATCATCATGGAAGTGGCGTGCGCCTGGGAGCCCATAGTGAAAAGAAGGGAGGCCCAAAAAAAAGGCAAAATATGGAGAGCTCACAGCCGACCTGGCAAACCAATGGCCAGGCTATTCTATCCGGAACATACCGGTAGTAATTGGGACACTTGGCCTAGTGGCTGGAGCCAGGAAGGCGCTCCTAGGCGCACGCCTATGGGAAGAAAAGGATGTGAGGAAGCTGGTACAAGACCTGCAGACCAGGGCGCTATGCTCTGCAGCGAGAATATTGAGAAGACATCTCAAAGTGAATCGAGATCCATGAGGGAAAAGAGAAGAGAAAGACAAACACAAGCACATGATGCTCTGCCTGCCTGATGTATTGAATATTGCCTAAACCCCCTTAGAGTGATGGACAATAACCCCCCCTGTTCTCAACAAAACCCCGTGTATATGTATATATATAATATTGTGTGTAATAAAGAATAAAGATTTTGCTGTTCGAGGTGGGATGGTTTACCACTACCAGAGGGCACAAGGGTGACGACAGGGGGGGGGGGGGGGGGGGGGGAAACATTGGGGATACTGGGACTCTCCAAGCTCGATCAACCCATAAATGGCCCTACGAGGTCATAGGAGCGAGCGAAACCATGGAGCAAGGAAGCCCTTCGGGCCGTTGTAAAAGTCGTGTCGGAGTATGCTGTGAAACCTCCTCGTGGTCTCCGATGGTACGCCCGATGCTCATGCCACATCGGGGCTAATTAACACAGCAAGGCTTGTCTGATGTAACAGCTTCCCGGGAGTGACCCTCTAGAAAAGAGAAGTGGGCAGGCTGGGATGGAGGAATTGGATGTGAATAAAACTGCATACCTGAGATAATCACTTCACCCCCTCTGCCCACCCTCAACAGGAATGATGACATGATGACATGAGGTGGTTAGGAAGGTTTGGGACCCCAGACCACTAAGGAGACTGTTGGCTGTCTGCCAGGACTAAGATGTGATGGAGAGTTGAAGGTCCAAACCACAAGGGATAAGATTAAAAGAGTAGAAGGCCGCCTAATGATAAGCACGAGGTTGCGCGCGAGGCGCCGGCTAACCCCGTCCACCACGAATCGGGTGATAAAGCCTGCTGGCGCACCTCGGTTATAAAAGACAAGTCCCGGTGGGAAACTGCCACACTGCGCCTTCAATTCATCAACCAAAGTCTTAAAATGAACGAGACAAAGAAGGGCAGAGATGGAAGGTGAAAATAAAGGACCCAAACGTGTGAGGTGGACTCCACACCTCACACAATCTCTCCTAGGGATCGAATGGGAATGTACCCCTAGAACTAGGAGCTTCCCAGCGAGACTAGAGGATAGATGGAACGCCAAGCACCCGGGCACACCGTCGACAGCCTCTGCCTTGGTGCAGAGCGTGACAAGAAAAAGAAGAAAGGGAGTAGACCAGTATATCCCAACCAAGGGTCAAATAGAGGCGAGAAGACCTGACCTCGTAATCAGGATGCCCGGGGAAAGAAAGATCACCATCCTAGAGGTGGCGTGTGCCTGGGAGCCTCTGGTGAAGGAGCGGGAGGCCCAGAAAAAGGCCAAGTAGAGAGAATTGGCGGCCGATATCGCAAACCAGTGGCCGAGGTACAGGGTCCAAAACGTGGCAGTGGTGATTGGGACCCTAGGCCTGGTGGCAGGGACAAGAAGGAAAATCCTCAAGACAGGCATATGGGAGGAAGCCGAAGTGAGGCAACTGGTACAGACCATGCAAGTGAATGTCCTAAAGGCAGCAACAAGAATAATAAGGAGACACATGAAAGCCAACCATGAAGCCCAGCCCAAGAAGAAGAACAAGACCCCACACCCACTTGACACTTGATGGCCCCAATGGACTGAGTGTTTTGTATATAGAACCATGCCTAGTTGTAACCATAATATGATCCGTATGAGTAATGTAATTTACAATGTTTGAATAAAAGAATAAAGCTCTGTTGACTGGGGGTGCTGGGCTATAAGAGACCCAATGGGAGAGATATTGGGGATATTGGAACCATCCATGCTCGATTATTCCTTAAACGGTCCTTCATGGCTGTAGGAGCGAGCTAAACCCTGGAGTACCAGAGCCCCACGGGGCAAGTTGTAAAAGTCGTTGTCGGAGTATGCTGTGGAACCTCCTCGTGGTCTCCGATGGTACGCTCGATGCCCTTGCTGCATCGGGGCTAATTAAACACAGCAAGCCTTGTCTGATATACCAGCTTGCCGGGAGCAACCTTCCTGAAGGAAAGAAAAGGGAAAGGGGCAGGCTGGATTGGAGGAACGGGATGTGAATAAAACAGCAGACCTGAGATAATCACTTCTTTCCCCCTGCCCATCCCTATAATGAGACACTGATTGACATAGAGTGATGTGGGCTTGAGGGCTTATTGACCGACGGAGCAGACCATTAGGAGACGAACAGCCGCCAGGCTGAACTCTGAAATGAGTCCAGGTAGAGAGGTCAAGCCACAAGAAAGCTTTGGAAAAGGCTTTGAAGGTTGCCTATTGATAAGCGCGAGGTAATGCGCGCGGTGCCAGCAACCGCAAATCAGGCGATTTTTTGGCCGGGCATGGTACCTCGGGTATAAAAGGACAAGGCTAGGCGGGTTACTGCCACACTACCCTTTCAAAGCTACAGAAAGGTAGGGATGGAAGGTGCTAGCAGAGGATCCAAACGTGTGAGATGGACTCCACATCTCACACAGTCTCTCATTGGAGTTGCATGGGAATGTACGCCCAAATCTAGAGGTTTTCCAGCTAGACTGGAAGAGAGATGGAACGCTCTACACCCGAACACGCAGTCCACAGCCTCTGCCTTAGCGCAGAGGCTGACAAGAATCAAAAGGAAAGGCCTGACCCCTAGCCGACAGGCAGCTTTAAGCTCTGACCCGGGAATGTTGAGGTGAGTCAAAATAATAATCTGGTCTGGTCTGGTCTGGTTTGGTGTGATGCCTCAGTGTATGGCCCTAAGGTGTGGTGTGAGTACTTTTCCTCCCTCTGCTTGTGTTGAATATAGTGTTGGACCAACAGGAATAAGCCAAGCCCCTTCCAAGCCCAGAACCCCTAAAAGCCCTCACCAAAAGTAGGTATAAGCAGGGTGTGTAGTGCGGGAAATGACTGCAACGTTTCCTCCCTTGTTGTGTGTGGAATATAGCTCTGAACCAGCAGAAACGAGCAGAGGGCCCCTCCCTCAACCCAAACCCCCCACTCTGCCCAATGAAGGAGCCGGAAGGCCCAAAGCCCTGAACCTACTACATGGGTTCCTAGACGAAATGGAACTGGGTGAGCCGGGACCCCGCCCCTTCCAGCATCGCAGTGTAGGGGACAACGGGAAAGGCCAGGGATCTGGGAACTCAGAATATACAGAGTTGGTTGATGGAATAATGTCCGAAACCTGGGAGACCAGGTTGCTGGAGAGAGGCCAGCAATCCCTATGGAGCCTGAACTGCCTCGTATAAGCTGGAGGGAAGGTGGTAGTGACAATGGAAGCAGGCATAAAGGAAAAAGTGAGTAAGAAAGAAAAGGTGCAAAACCTTCCTGAAACCCCCCCCCCACCCCTCCCCCCCGATGCACACCGGTTGTAGTATTAAACCCCCGAGCCGCTCTCCGCCTCCCCCCCCCCTTGGTTACGATCCACCCCCCCATCAACCCCCTTCCCTATGCAGGGATTCAAGGACCAACAAGACCACCAGGCAGAAGAAGAAACCAAGGGACAAAATCATGAGTCTGAGATGGAGTGTGGTGGGGACAACGAGGAGATGGTTGAGATGTGGGATAGGTGGATGGAAGCCAGGAGGGGGGAGCCCACGAAGGAAGAGGAGGAGCCCACGTCGGAGTGGAACTCAATAAGAGCCATGAGGAAGGAGCTGGCCTGGGTGGCGTGTGAAATGGACAGTGTGAGAAGAGGAAAGGGGATGACTAAACGAAGGGGCCACAGGCAAAGGGTACTAGCCCTGAGACTGGGAAAACGGAAGAGGAGACGGGGCGGACGGGGAATGGAGAGAGGGGAGCTGAAACAGATCAAAGAGAATCTGCGGGCCAGGCTCCAAGTTAAACTGTCAAAAGACAGAAAGAGGAAGATTAGAGAGGCAGAAATAAAAGCCCGGGCTGAATTCAGGGTGCGAGGGCCCAGAAGCCTCAGAACCCACAGAGATAAACCAGTAGACGGCGATGGAGATCAAGCCGGAGTGCGAGAAATAGCAGACTTCTGGGGAGGAATCTGGGGGGGGGGAGAAAGGCCACTATGACCCCGAACACCCTGCACTGAGAGATTGGGAGCAAAAGCTCAGAGAAGGAAGGGGGGTGGACCGGCTCACAAACAACCCACCAACAAACAGAGATGACAGGTGGAGCCTTGCGGCGAAAAGCATGTCCAGCTGGAAAGCCCCAGGCCCGGACAAAATCTACGCATTCTGGCTCAAGGCTTTCCCCAAGACCAACACCCTCCTCAAACAAAAAATGTGGGGCATAATGGATGGAGTAGATGAAATGCCGAAATGGCTGATCAGGGGAAGGACAGTATTGATCCCCAAGGAAGGGTTCTCTGGACGAGCGGATCAGTATCGGCCCATCACATGCCTAAACACAACATATAAGCTAGTCACGGCAACTCTGGCGGGTATTATTATGGACCACGTTCTGGAAAACGGAGCCATACCGATTGAGCAAAAAGCGCTCAGAAAAGGCATGAGAAGATGCCTTGATGCACTGGTCATCGACGGGACCATAGCCGAGGAGGCGAAGAAAGAGAAACGAGACCTATCGGTGGCCTGGGTCGATTACAGAAAGGCTTATGACCTGGTCCCCCACCGGTGGATCACCAGGGCCCTGAAAGCAACCTCAGCCCCCAGACCCGTCAGAGTGCTGGTGAAGAAACTCATGACCATGTGGGCCACTGACTTGTGCGTTTGGACCCCAAACGGCCCAGAGAAGATACCCGTGGATGTGAAGAGGGGGATTTTTCAGGGGGACTCCCTGTCCCCACTTCTATTCTGCATATGTGTGGCCCCCCTTTCAGAGGCAGTGGGAAAAACAAGGGGTTTCCAAGCGGTTCACCAGGTCGATCCAATAACGCACCTCATGTACATGGACGATCTAAAGGTATATGCAGAGAACAGAGAGAGCCTAGAAGAGGTAGTGAGGTTGGTGGAAGAGGTGTCGTGGGCAATAGGGATGGAACTGGGCCTAAGGAAGTGTGCGGTGGCCCACATGGTGCATGGGGTGGCGTGATGGCCGGGGGGATCCCGCTGGATAAGGAGAAGGAGATCCGTGAACTGGAGGAGGGAGAAGTCTATAAGTATCTGGGAGTCGCCCAGAGATTTGGCCCCAACCCAAGAAAGACGAGACAGGGGGTGGAGAAAGAATACATTGCCAGAACTAGAGAAGTCTGGGGGGCAAAGCTGGATATGCGGGGAAAGGTGGAAGCCCAGAACATGTGGGGGGCAGGGGTGATGCGGTACTCCTTGGGGACCATAGACTGGCCAAGGAGTGCCATGAAAGAATTGGACAGAACAACAAGGAGGATTATGAGGCAGAACCGAGCTCATCAGTACGGCGCCTCGGTCGCGAGGTTATACCTACCAAGAAACGAAGGAGGAAGAGGGCTTATAAACATGGAGCACATGTGGGAGGTGGAGACGTTAACGGCGGCAGCCTACCTACACTCAAACCCCGACCAGCAGGTCAGACTTGCTATGCGGTACAGAGAGCAACTGGCTGACACTGACCCAAACGGTCTAGTCGCCCATGCCCTTGGGATAGGCAAAAGATACCACCTGACCAACCTACTCCCTGGAGAGGGGGCCGAGGGAGAACTTCTGACCCTCAAGAAGATATCGAACATCGTCAGGGCCAGTCAAAAACAAGGCCTGAGGGAGGAAAGAGCAGGAAAAACCATACATGGTGCTTTTGCGATAGAAACAAGCAGACCAGAATGTGATAGGGCTGCAACACACGCCTGGCTGAGGAACGGCAGATTCAGGGCAGAAACAGAAGGCCTGCTTGTGGCGGCACAGGATGGGGTGACCCATACTGCAGCGTACCGCCACAGAATACTTAAAGAAGGATGTGACTAAACATGTAGAGAATGTGGAGAGGAAGCAGAGACAATTGGCCACATCCTTGCAGCATGCGGGCAATACAAGTGGAGCCTCTACAAGACGAGGCATGATGGACTCCTCAATGTGCTGGTCGGAGCGGCTGCAAAGGTGCTAGGGGTTCGAGTGCCGAAGAACCGATGGGGGGGTAAGTAGAGTGTCAGGAGTGTGGTGTACGGTGAGAAAGAAATCACAATCCTGGTTGACCAATGCATTCCCACGAAAGAAAGAATCAAGGCCCGAAGACCCGACCTAGTGATAAGGATGATAAAGGAAAAGACTATTATCATCATGGAAGTGGCGTGTGCCTGGGAGCCCATTGTGAAGAGAAGGGAAGCCCAGGAAAAGGCAAAATATGGAGAACTTGCGGCCGACCTGGCGAACCAATGGCCAGGTTATACTATCCGGAACACACCGGTGGTAATGGGGACCCTGGGCCTAGTGACGGGAGCAAGGAAGGCGCTCCTAGGCACACGTCTGTGGGGAAGAGAAGGAAGTGAGGAAGTTGGTACAAGATCTGCAGACAAGTGCACTGTGCTCTGCAGCACGAATATTGAGAAGGCATCTCAAAGTGAACTAAGGACCATAATGGAAAAAGAGAAGAGAAAGATAAACACTGGCACCTGACGCTCTGCTTTCCTGCTGTATTGAACATTGTCTGGATCCCTTAGTGTATTGGACAATAACCCCCCCATGTTATGAATACACCCCTGTATATATCTTATCGTGTATAATAATTTTGACGTTGATATTCTGGGTGGTTTGGGCTTACCGTCAGCAGAGGGCACAGGTGGGGCAAACCGAGGGAGAGATATTGGGGATACTGGGACCTTCCAGGCTCGATTAATCCATAAATGGCCCTACGAGGTCATAGGAGCGAGCTAAACCATGGAGTGTGAAAGCCCCACGGGGTGTGTGTAAAAGTCGTAAAAGTCGTTGTCTGGGAAAGCTGTCCCCACCTCCTCGTGGTCCCAGACGGTAGTATCTGTAGGTACCTATCACAGTACCAGAAACAGGTAGCTAAGGGTCAGCGGCTTAGCCTTTAAGTGTAGTGGCAGCTAGAGGGTTCAGGATCCTTCTCACATAGGGAGGCCAAACAAACCCCCTCTGAGCACTTTGTCCACAGCCCAGCGCACTAGCACGGAGGGCTAAGTTCGAGCTGCGCTGATTAGAGACAGACACCGATGCGCCAAAAGAGAGGCGGGGTGCAACCGCTAACCGCAAAAGCCCGAAAAGAGCGGGATAATCGGTCGAAGTCTTTAGAAGCAAAGCTCCAGTTCCAAACCCAAAAAGCTCGCCAACGAGTTAAGGAATAGCTGAGGGGGCAGGAGGGAAGCTGCAGTGTTGGACATCTAAGTATGTACAGGCGTATCCAGTGGTCTCAGCCACTGGAACGGTCCCTGGAGCGTCTGGCAGATGATGCTAAGCGTCAAGTTAAAGGTTTCACCATGAGACTGGAGGCAAAATGGCGAGAACAGCATCCCACGATTCCCTCACGAGGCACTGCCTTGGTGCAGAAGCTAAGAAGCTTAAGAATAAAGAAGCCTGCAGGTCTCCCTATTAAGAGCCCCCCTGTAGCAGGCCAGTCCAGAGACCAGCAGGCCCACCAGGTAAAAAGATTGAGTATGACAGTGAGTATGACAGTGAGTATGACAGTGAGTATGACAGTGAGTATTGCAGAGGTGTGCCTGATTGCTGGACCCCATGCATGTGTCCCCATGTGTCCCCTGTTTGTTTCTCTTTCTTTTCTCTTTCTTTTCCTCTCCCTCTCTTTCCCAGAAAAAGCTCGCAAGGAGGGGGCACCTAGAGAGAGCCCTGGAGAGAGAACTGCGCAGAAACCCCAGCAGGGTGGGAGAAAGACCAAAACTTCCCACGATCAATAGAAATGAGGAAACCAACCTGATCATCAGCGAGGTGGAGACCTGCATGATGGGGGTATGGGAAGACCGAGGACTGGGCTCTCTCTGGGAGTTGAACTCTCTTTTCTATGCAGGAGCGGCAACAGCAATATCCGAAATGAATGAGCCCCAACAAGAGACCAAAGAAGATGGCCCAGAAGCCCATGTGCAGGATAGGAGGGCAAAATCGAAACTCCAAACAAGCCCAACAATCAAAAACAGAATGAGAGAAATCCGCAGAGGAATCGGGTGGCTGGAGGCGGAGCTAAGCCGAAAGCAAGCCTCAGGGAACAAGGGTCTATCCAAAAAGCAAAGTAGCCGACTAAGGAAGATCCAGCGGATGTGGGAGAAAAAGACCCTTACAGTAAAACGACTCAAAACCCTGAGAGAGAGGCAAAAATCCCTACTAAGGATAAGATCTCTGCAACAAAGACGGCAACGCCTGATTCACAGAAGGTGGGAAGCCAAAAAGGACGTGGGCAAAAGGTCTCAACAAAGAGCAGAGGGCAAGTGTTGGAAAATTTTGGAAGGGAATATGGGAGGAGAGAGCTACATATGACGCATCCCATCCGGCCCTGAAAATGGGGAAGAGGGAAATGGCTGGATTGCTGGGGACGGGAGGGGGAGAGGAGGAGGAGAGCGAGGCCGAGCGGCTGTGTAGGTATACTGCCTGGGAACAAAACCTAAAGAAACAGGCAAGTTGGAGGGTGCCAGGGCCGGATGGCATTAACAGCTTCTGGCTAAAAGCATTCCGGGGGCCCACAACCCTACTCAAGGGCCTGCTCTTCAGGGTGATGGAGGGACGGGACAGGATGCCGGACTGGCTGGTAAGGGGAAGAACGGTACTTATCCCCAAGGTCCCGAACGGAGAATGGAGGGCGGACAAATACAGGTGAGGGAGTAATGAGAGTACAAGGGGGGAAGTGTAGTGTGTAGTGTGTAATAACCCCTGAACCCCTCTGCAGGCCAATTACCTGTCTAAATACGATGTACAAAGCGTATACAGGGACACTAACAAATACCCTAGCCGACCACATGGAGAAAAGGGGAATATTGCCTATGGAGCAGAAAGCCTTGAGGAAAGGCACAAGAGGCTGCCTAGACGCAATCGTGATAGATGAAGCGGTGGCGAGGGAAACCAAGGTAGGTCAGCAGGGGGGGGGGGGGGGGGGGGGGGAGATAACAGTTTTAAAACCCCTGTATTGTATTCTGTGCACCTAGGAGGACAAAAAGAACCTGGCTGTGGCATGGATCGATTATCGAAAGGCCTATGATATGACACCACACAGATGGATTAAGTCCGCCCTCAAAACAGTCCAAGCGCCAGTCCTCATCCAAAGGGCCATCCGTCGATTAATCCCGCTTTGGAAGACGGACATTTCCATAAGGAAAGCAGAAGGAGGATGGGAGAAAATTCCCATCTCCCTGGAGAGAGGCCTTTTCCAAGGGGACTCCCTATCCCAGCTACTCTTTGGCCTGGGAATAGCGCCACTATCATCGGCATTGAGGAAAGAAGAGGGGTTCGTAAGCAAGCACCAAAAGGCCCCAGTTACCCACTTGCTCTACATGGACAATCTAAAAATATATGAGGCAGACAAGGAAACCCTTACCAGGACAGTATGCAAGGTTGAGGAAGCATCAAGAGCACTGGGTATGTCGCTGGGGCTGCCAAAGTGTGCTGTGGCCTATGCCAAAAGGGGGAGGAGATGCGGGGGAGGGGGAGTGAGATTGGACGAAGAGAGGGTGATAGCGGAGGCAGAGAGTGGGAACGCCTACCGATACCTGGGATTAACACAGCTGCTGCGGACGAGCCGAAAGAGGACAAAGGAAAGGGTGATGAAAGAGTATCTGAAGAGAATAAGAAAAACATGGGGCAATCCACACCTTAGCGCCCGGGCAAAGGTCGAAGCACACAACAGTGAGTGCGCAGGGGTGTTCAGATACTTTTTCGGTGCAATCAGGTGGACCCGAAGCGATACCAGGAGAGCAGACCGGCAAACGAGGCTGATCCTTTCGCAATACAAGAGCCATCACCGTGGATCAGCAATAGAGCGGCTGTATCTCCCCCGAGACATGGATGGCCGGGGCCTTGCATGCCTGGAGCACTTATGGGAGAGGGAAGTCGTTGCTGTGGCTAAGTACTTGAAAGATAGAACAGATGACCAAATCAAAGGAGTACTAAAAATGCAGGAGGAGCTGCATAAAGAAAATAAGTACAGTTTCATGGGGGTGGCTCAGGAAGAGGCAAGTATAAACCGGGAGGGCCTGCTGGAACACGACAAACCTGCTGAGTGGCTGAAGAAAGCCCAACGGAAAAAAAAGAAACAAAGAATAGCAGGAAAGAAAATACATGGAGTGCACTACAGAGAAGTGGGGAAGAAGGACACTGATAAGAAGGCTACGAACAAGTGGCTAACGGAGGGGAGACTGCAGGCGGAAACAGAGGCAATAATAGTAGCTGCCCAGGACGGAGTCACATATACGAGGGCTTATAGGAGGAGAGTCCTAAAGGAAAAAATCTCACCCCAATGCAGAGCATGCGGAGGGGGAGAGGAGACTTTGGGACACATCCTGTCAGCCTGCCCAGCCCATCAGTGGAACCTCTACAAGGAGAGGCACGACAGAGTTGTTCCAGCTAGCAAAAGCTGTGCTCAGCAACCTGGGAATGCCCGTGCCCAATGACCTCAAGGAAAAAGGAGGAGTGGCCAAACCAGGAGTGGCAGGGACAGGGGAGACGAAAATACTCATTGACCAAGAGATCCCTACGGACAGAGCAATAAAACACCGAAGACCAGACCTGGTAGTGCGAGTGGGCAAGGAGAAGAGAGTGGTTATATATGAGGTGGCATGTGCGTGGGACCCTTTGGTAAAGGAAAGAGAGGATGAGAAGAAGGCAAAATATCAGGAGTTAGCAGATGATTTAGCAAAGCAGTGTCCCGGCTATAAAGTGACAGTAGTCCCAGTGGTTTTGGACGATCTGGGCACCATAAAAGGATTAAAAAGGCACCTAACGAAGAATGGCCTGCTTAGCAAAAGTGAGACAGAAGCAGTAGTCCCTACAATGCAAAGAGAAACACTCTGTGCAACGGTTAAAATTATTAAAAGGCACATGACCACCTACTAGTGTAAGAAACAATCTCATTGTCCAATTGCGTGTATGAATAATTATGAATGTTCCAACTTGAATGTCAACGAGAAAATATGAGTATACCCCGAGTCCATGCCCCAAAAGGTGCAAACAAAAGGTGGGCAACATAGCACAGCCAAAGCCGGATGGGTGGGAACCGAGGAGAAAGGGGCCAACGCTCTGGAGAAAGGACAAGCGCTAACTGCAGGTGGCACCTTGCACAAACTAAGGCTTACGACCCGTTGTGGCTGTCGCCATGTGCAAAAATCTGAGAGGTTCATAGTAGAACAGTAAAAGTCGTTGTCGGGGTATGCTCTTTAACCTCCACGAGGTCCCCGACGTAAGCCTGGTGCCCTTTGTGCTAGGGACTAATGATTCAGCAGGGTTTGGATTTGTCCATTGCTCGCCAAGTGGGGGCCCCCGGTAGAAAGGTGTAGAGTCTGGTGGGCTGTCGGGCTGGGGGGTCTGGATGGGAGGCGAATAAAACCAGCTGACCTGAGAAAATCACTTCCCCCCCCCCCTGACGTGCCCACTGGGCTGAGAGGTAGAGAGGTAGAGGTGCGGAAACAAAGGAAAAGAAGGGTAATGATGGGATCAAAGGAACAGGGAACACACCACCCTATCCTAATGAAACCCACAAAGGAGACCCACAGGAGCCAATGGAGCTAGGGGTCAGAGTGGCACATGAGATCCAAGGGAACAAAGGCAGTTAATTACCGTGTGTCAGCATCGTGTTAAGTGGCGTCCAACCGGGTGGGCGTCCAATTGGCGAGCATGAGCGGCGCCCCCAACCGCGAACCGCCAAAAGTGGTCAACCGATCAACCGGCTCGTGCGCCTCGGGTATAAAGCCAAGCCGGGCTGGCAACCGCCACAACTGCTCCTTCAATTCGGCTAACAAACGTTCGCAAGAACCATCGAGATTAAGAAGGGCAGAGATGGAATGTGCCAACAGTAGAACCAAGCGTGTGAGGTGGGTCCCACACCTCACACAATCGCTCCTGTACGCAGCATGGGAATGTGTACCACTTACAAGAGGTTTCCCAGCCCGTCTAGAGGAGAGATGGAACTCTGAGCACCCCAACACCCCGTCGACAGCTTCTGCTCTAACGCAGAGGCTGACTCGCCTAAAGAAAAAAGGCAGGCTCCCGAGCCAACACACTGGGAATGGCCCCGACCCGGAAAAGTTGAGGTGAGTAGAGAGAGTCCAGTATGTCTAGCATGGTCTTGGTGTTGTTTGCAATAGGAGTTCAGTGTGCCATGAAACTACTTCCATTGTGACTGGCCCGTGTTGAGCTTAAGTCTGGAGGGACAAGTGTCACCCATGCAAATGTTGTGTCCCCACCCTCCCCCATGTGCAATCTAGATCCAAAACACAGAAAGTCGCATGGAGCAGACCATGCAACGCCCAATCCTCAAAGCCCTTGAAGAGACCCACAGAAAAAGACCATGGCCCCACAGCTGCTGAAGCCCGGACTGCGCTCCTCTCGGTCATATCAGACATGGACCTGAGTGGTCCTGGAACCCGGCCTTTTAGGCTCCGATCCCCAGTGGCCAGGAAGAATGTCGGCTCAAGAGAGCCAGCCCTGGTCAAGGCTATGGATGTAGCAATGATGGAGGTTTGGGAGAATGACGTAGCAGGCCAGCAATCACTATGGGCCCTGAACTGCCTAACCTACGCGGGGGGGAAGGCCGTGGAGTCACTGGGTGAATGGATGGCTAGAAAGGTGAGACAATTAACCCAGACCAGACAAACCCCCCCCCCTCCCCCCCCCTCCTCCTCCCCCCCCACCAACAAGATGCTTGCAAGGGCTCACACTAACCTGCCCCCAAGCGGCCTAGGAGGGTCCTTATATGTGTGTCGTTGTGTGTCCCACCCCAGAACCGATCTAAGAACAAAGGCCGGCCCAGATCGGAGGACAGTCCCGGCAGGAGCAAAGACCTGGAGATCGATGATCAGACGTGTCCAGAAAAGGGTCCCCAGGATGATGCGGCTGCCGAGTCCTGGGACCACTGGTTGGCCGCCAGAGAGAGTGACCATGCGGCCAAGGAAGAAAGTAAAGTTACCCCACTGACTCAACGACACACGTTGAAGGAACTAAGGAGGGACCTATCCTGGGCCGCAAAGGAGATGGAGGACCTAAAAAGGGGAGCTAAGTGGAGCGTGAGGAGGCGACGAAGAAGAGTAGCACTCCTCAGAAGGTTGGGACGGGGGAGCAGGGGAAACCTGGAGCGCAAGTCTCTCCATAACATCAAAGAGAAACTGCGGGGCACGCTAAGGGTAAAGCTGGCAAGGGCAAAAGTGAGAAAGACCAGAGAAGCCCGGAAGAGAGCACAAGAAGAGTTTGTTGCCCGGGGACCAAGAAGTCTAAGGCCCAAACTGGAGGAAATGAACCATGTGGATGTGGCAGAGGTGGAAAACTTCTGGGGGGGAATATGGGGAGTGTGTGGAAGGTATGAGCCAGGAAATGCGGCTGTGGCGAAATGGAGCACCGGAATCAGGGATCGGGCCACTGGAATGTCGTGGGATGTGGCCGGGGGGGGGGGGAGGCCGGATGGAGAGCAACAGTGAGGAAAATGGCTGGTTGGAAGGCGCCGGGCCCGGACAAAATTCATGGATGGAACCACAAGGCCTTCCCCAGGATGAATACGCTCCTTAAAGAAATGATGTGGGAGATAATGGACAAATCAGGGACACTGCCCCCTGGTTGGTTAGGGGAAAGACTGTCCTGATCCCCAAAGATGGCTGCACTGGGCGAGCGGACCAGTTCAGGCCGATAACCTGCCTCAATACGTCCTATAAACTTCTCACGGGGGCCCTGGCCGCTATACTAACGGAGTACGCCATCGGGTCGGGGTCCTGCCCAACGAGCAGAAGGCCCTCCGCAAAGGGGCGAGAGGATGCCTGGACGTCCTGACCATAGATGCAGCGGTAATGGAGGAAGCCTGTAAAGAAAAGCGGAACCTGTCGGTGGCATGGGTGGACTACAGGAAGGCGTATGACCTAGTCCCCCACCGATGGGTAAACGCAGTACTGAGAGCGATAAGGGCGCCAAAACCAATCAGGGCCCTGGTGAGAGAGGCAATGAGACAGTGGGCCACTGACCTGTGTATATGGACGGAGGAGGGACCCAGGCACACCCCCATAGCAGTGAAGAGGGGCATATTTCAAGGGGATTCGTTATCCCCGCTGCTCTTCTGTCTCTGCATAGCCCCGCTGTCAGAGGCGGTGAGAGAAACAGACGGATTCCACTCCACCCACCAAAACGGCCCAATAACCCACCTGATGTTTGTGGACGATTTGAAGGTCTACGCGGAAAGTGGAATGATGCTAGAAGCTGCAATCGGAGTGGTGGAGAACGTGTCTGGGGCGATGGGGGTGGAGCTGGGCCTTAAGAAGTGTGCAGTGGCCCACATGGTCGGTGGAAAAGAGGCGGTGAAAGGGGGAGTGGCACTCAAGGCAGGAAGAGAGGTTCGTGAATTGGAGAAGGGGGAGGCCTACCGGTATCTGGGCATTCAGCAGAGGTTCGGGGCTGACTTAAGAAGGACAAAGCAAGGGGTCGAGAGGGAGTATGTGGGCAGGACCAGGAGCGTGTGGGAATCGGGGATCTGTGCAGGGAGAAAGGTGTTGGCGCAAAATACATGGGCGACGGCAGTCCTCAGATACTCCCTGGGCACTGTGTGTTGGAGCCGTAGCGAAGCGAGCGAACTGGACAGGACAACGAGAAAAATAATGCGACAGAACGGGGCCCACCAGTATGGGGCATCGGTCGCCAGACTGTACCAGGGCAGAAGGAGGAAGGGGACTCGTGAGTTTAGAGCAGGCGTGGGAGACGGACACGATGGCCACTGCTCTCTACCTCCACGAGAACCACGATCCCCAGGTCTGCAAGGCTATGAGATACATGGTGCAAAGGAAAAAGGCGGGGAAGAAGGGAATGATTAGTCAAGCCTTTGAGATCGGGACGAAATACGGGATGTCCAACCTGTTCCAGGCAGAAGCTACGGCGGAGAGCCCTCGGGGTCCTGGGGACGCCGTAAAAGAAATTAGGCTTAGGCAGAAACAAGGGCTGAAGGAAGTACGAATGGGGAAAGTTATTCATGGAATTTTCGCGACCGAAGTGAATAAGAAAGGGTGCGACAGGGTGGCGAAAAGTGCGTGGCTGTCGAGCGGAAACTTTCAAGCAGCAACGGAAGGTCTCATAGTGGCAGCCCAGGACGGAGTGATACACACTGCGGTATACCGCCACTCCGTGCTGAGGGATGGGAGCAACCCGACCTGTAGGGAGTGAGGTACGGCAGCCGAAA
>CBDHDV010000062.1:0-18639 GCA_965261175.1 Rubritalea sp.
CAGCTACGTTCCTTCTTGTGGAGGAAAGTAATCTAGGTTCATGTGTTGACGCATACCAGAACTGACCAGAACTGTGTCTATGTGAAGTGTGTGTAACAGCTTCCTTTCCCTGTTGCTTGTCAAGAAGCTTGAGTTTTAAAACAGAGTTGGCTAACCATAAAATAGTTACAAGATAACAAAACTTGACCAGACATTCAGGAGCCCGAGTCCTAACAAAAGCACACCAAAAGACCATATATGGTCCTGTATGTGGTCACATGTTCAAGGTTCTAGAATGTTCAGTGAGAGCTGGCAATCCCCTAGTTGATAGTGCAAATGACAAACCACATACATTAAGCAACACATCTGTACAAGTACAAGCCACTGACATGTTATTCATGACATTGTTACTAGGACACAGCCTTTATTGTTACTAGGATCTTGCCTTTGTTGTTGTTACTAGGACACTGCTGTTGTTGTTACTAGGAAACACACAGGTATTTTTGTTATGTGTGTTATCTACCACTCCAGAGCTGGATTAAGTAATCAAGACTGCCATTCTCTCTCCCTCCCTCTTGCCAACTGATTAAACGCCATAAACATAGTGTACATGGACATGTATGTATATTATATGTGTATTAACCATACATGCTGAAGGCCATATTTTACCTGCACATGCCCAGAAGATATCCTTATATGGTAGTAAAACTTTATTTCCGGTTAGATGGTCACTTGAGCAAAAAAAAAAGGGGGGGGGGGGGGGGGGGGGACAACAATGGCTTATTCGTTGCAGGCTTATTCGTTTTCAACTTCATCAAGAAGCGTCTCTTCCAGGTCTTCACGTCGGTTTCTGGAAGCTCTTCTGCTGAGGAAGGCTGCACAGACTCCGATGCTTACTGGGAAACACTCTGAATCCTTTCCCTCCTGAGAATGGAGTTGCTCCTGGATGGATGTCTTTGTTGTAGGCATAGAGAGACAAATAGCTTTTCTTTTTTTCTTTGCTTACCTCAATGGAGCTGATTCTTATACCAAACTGCACTTGTGGTGTTTGCATTGAGCTGTTTGAAAAGTTTATTCTGGTTAGAGCTGTATAAATGTAATTGTTATAAAACCTCTCAAATGAAGTCTGTATATCATCATAAATATAAGTATGCCCGGGCTTTGAAGAATTAAAAAAAAAATAATAATAATAATAATAATAAACTGACATGCATGTACACATATTACATTATAATTTTTTTGTGCCCCCCCCCTCTCCCTGTACGATATAGACTGTACATGTATCAGCTAATAATGAATATAATATAATAACCATGTACAATTTTTTTGCTTGTAATATGGATAGGACAAGTATTAATTACTTGCGAACGTTTGTATAATTACAATGGTGTCACTCAAAGCTATCTACTCCGCTACAATGGAGCATAAATTTCATTGTGACGAAAATTTGTTTATTTAAAGTGTCAATGTTGTCCTGGACATTGTTGGGACTATTATTCCATTATACTTCAAGAAGTCTTGTGGCCTTTCACTACTGGCACAATAACTAGGACACCATTCAGTGTGTGTCTGGCTAGGATAAATGTATGGCCATGCCCACTTCAAGCATGGTGCAGCAGTTGTAGTCAGTAGCCATTGCTTCATGCTCAGTACGATGGAATAATTAGTTTTTCTTTGAAAATCGACACGTCAACAACATTGTATAATGCTAGGATTTTAAAGTTTTAAAAATAAGGGAAAAACCCTTTGATGTACATTCATTTGTAGTTTGGTAATTATAATGGAGAAGATTATTAAGGTAGTGTGTGTGATTGTGTGCCACCCATTTCTTCCCTTCCTCTAGTGGATGTTGTGAACGATCTCGTGATCATCAATGGTGTCCCTTGCATGTTCTTTCCCACTTCCAACAATGTAATAGTGTCTAGGCTGGCAATGGGTAGCAACTTTGGTAAGGCTGGCACTGGATGGGTAGCAAGTGTGGTAAGGCTGGCACTGGATGGGTAGCAACTGTGGTAAGGCTGGCACTGGATGGGTAGCAAGTGTGGTAAGGCTGGCACTGGATGGGTAGCAACTGTGGTAAGGCTGGCACTGGATGGGTAGCAACTGTGGTAAGGCTGGCACTGGATGGGTAGCAACTTTGGTAAGGCTGGCACTGGATGGGTAGCAAGTGTGGTAAGGCTGGCACTGGATGGGTAGCAAGTGTGGTAAGGCTTGCACTGGATGGGTAGCAACTGTGGTAAGGCTGGCACTGGATGGGTAGCAACTTTGGTAAGGCTGGCACTGGATGGGTAGCAACTTTGGTAAGGCTGGCACTGGATGGGTAACAACTGTGGTAAGGCTGGCACTGGATGGGTAGCAACTTTGGTAAGGCTGGCACTGGATGGGTAGCAACTTTGGTAAGGCTGGCACTGGATGGGTAGCTACTGTGGTAAGGCTGGCACTGGATGGGTAGCAACTTTGGTAAGGCTGCACTGGATGGATAGCAACTTTGGTAAGGCTGGCACTGGATGGGTAGCAACTTTGGAAAGGCTGGCACTGGATGGGGTAGCAACTTTGGAAAGGCTGGCACTGGATGGGTAGCAACTTTGGTAAGGCTGGCACTGGATGGGTAGCAACTTTGGAAAGGCTGGCACTGGATGGGTAGCAACTTTGGAAAGGGTGGCACTGGATGGGTAGCAACTTTGGGAAGGTTGGCACTGGATGGGTAGCAACTTTGGAAAGGCTGGCACTGGATGGGTAGCAACTTTGGAAAGGCTGGCACTGGATGGGTAGCAACTTTGGAAAGGCTGGCACTGGATGGGTAGCAACTTTGGTAAGGCTGGCACTGGATGGGTAGCAACTGTGGTAAGGCTGGCACTGGATGGGTAGCAACTTTGGAAAGGCTGGCACTGGATGGGTAGCAACTTTGGTAAGGCTGGCACTGGATGGGTAGCAACTTTGGTAAGGCTGGCACTGGATGGGTAGCAAGTGTGGTAAGGCTGGCACTGGATGGGTAGCAACTTTGGGAAGGCTGGCACTGGATGGGTAGCAACTTTGGAAAGGCTGGCACTGGATGGGTAGCAACTTTGGTAAGGCTGGCACTGGATGGGTAGCAAGTGTGGTTAGGCTGGCACTGGATGGATAGCAACTTTGGAAAGGCTGGCACTGGATGGGGTAGCAACTTTGGAAAGGCTGGCACTGGATGGGGTAGCAACTTTGGAAAGGCTGGCACTGGATGGGTAGCAACTTTGGAAAGGCTGGCACTGGATGGGTAGCAACTTTGGAAAGGCTGGCACTGGATGGGTAGCAACTTTGGAAAGGCTGGCACTGGATGGGTAGCAACTTTGGTAAGGCTGGCACTGGATGGGTAGCTACTGTGGCAAGGCTGGCACTGGATGGGTAGCTACTGTGGTAAGGCTGGCACTGGATGGGTAGCAACTTTGGAAAGGCTGGCACTGGATGGGGTAGCAACTTTGGAAAGGCTGGCACTGGATGGGGTAGCAACTTTGGAAAGGCTGGCACTGGATGGGTAGCAACTTTGGAAAGGCTGGCACTGGATGGGTAGTAACTTTGGAAAGGCTGGCACTGGATGGGTAGCAACTTTGGAAAGGCTGGCACTGGATGGGGTAGCAACTTTGGGAAGGTTGGCACTGGATGGGTAGCAACTTTGGTAAGGCTGGCACTGGATGGGTAGCAACTGTGGTAAGGCTGGCACTGGATGGGTAGCAACTGTGGTAAGGCTGGCACTGGATGGGTAGCAAGTGTGGTAAGGCTGGCACTGGATGGATAGCAACTTTGGGAAGGCTGGCACTGGATGGATAGCAACTTTGGGAAGGCTGGCACTGGATGGGGTAGCAACTTTGGAAAGGCTGGCACTGGATGGGTAGCAACTTTGGAAAGGCTGGCACTGGATGGGTAGCAACTTTGGTAAGGCAGGCACTGGATGGGTAGCAACTTTGGAAAGGCTGGCACTGGATGGGGTAGCAACTTTGGTAAGGCTGGCACTGGATGGGTAGCAACTTTGGAAAGGCTGGCACTGGATGGGTAGCAACTTGGGTAAGGCTGGCACTGGATGGGTAGCAACTGTGGTAAGGCTGGCACTGGATGGGTAGCAACTTTGGTAAGGCTGGCACTGGATGGGTAGCAACTTTGGAAAGGCTGGCACTGGATGGGTAGCAACTTTGGTAAGGCTGGCACTGGATGGGTAGCAACTTTGGTAAGGCTGGCACTGGATGGGTAGCAACTTTGGGAAGGCTGGCACTGGATGGGGTAGCAACTTTGGTAAGGCTGGCACTGGATGGGGTAACAACTGTGGTAAGGCTGGCACTGGATGGGTAGCAACTGTGATAGGGCTAGCATTGGATGGGTAGCCACTTCGTTTGGGCCAGTACTGGTTGAGTAGCAACTTCTGGTTGTGTAGCAACTTTGGACATTAGATACTTAGGACCACCCTACCCTTTACAGCCTGTCTCTTGCACCCTGTCCCTTACACCCTGTACCTTACACCCTGTACCTTATACCCTGTACCTTAACCTATGTTGGGACTCTATATCTGGTGCAATGCTCCATGTGTCCCTCACCTATTCACCTATGCTATGTTGGGACTGTATATCTGGTGCAATGCTCCATGTGACCCTCACCTATTCACCTATGCTATGTTGGGACTCTATATCTGGTGCAATGCTCCATGTGACCCTCACCTATTAACTTATGCTATGTTGGGACTCTATATCTGGTGCAATGCTCCATGTGACCCTCACCTATTCACCTATGCTATGTTGGGACTCTATATCTGGTGCAATGCTCCATGTGTCCCTCACCTATTAACTTATGCTATGTTGGGACTCTATATCTGGTGCAATGCTCCATGTGTCCCTCACCTATTCACCTATGCTATGCTGGGACTGTATATCTGGTGCAATGCTCCATGTGACCCTCACCTATTCACCTATGCTATGTTGGGACTGTATATCTGGTGCAATGCTCCATGTGTCCCTCACCTATTCACCTATGCTATGTTGGGACTGTATATCTGGTGCAATGCTCCATGTGTCCCTCACCTATTCACTTGCGCTACATATCTCCTCAGATGTACACGAATGTCAGGGATAAGAAGAAGAAGTTTGCTCTCGCTGATCAAGCAGATAAGGCCAAGAAGTTGGTAGTGGTTGGGGGTGTGTCTGAAGGCTCGGCAGAGGGCACCCAACATTCTTTCCCTGAGGAGGAGAAGTTGGCCTTTGTGGACTGGATCAACTTCCAGCTGGAAAATGATGCCGACCTGTCTGGCATCGTGCCCATTGAGGAGACTGGTGATGGTCTTTTTAAGTCAGTGTACAACGGCTTGGTCCTGTGGTGAGTGTGTGTGTGTCCGTATGTTTGTGTGCATGTGTGTGTTCCATGAGTGATTACTGCAGTCGCTGTGAGTGTGCTAATAAATATTGTCTAGTCCTCATTATACACACACATTTTATTTGTAGGTTTTTATTACATTATAGCTAAAGCTTCTTTTTCTTCCAAGAATAAATTTTCAAACTGTTCATATTATTAAATGCATATACGATATGGTATAGGAATCAGCTCTGGACATAGTATAAGCAAGCAACCGCTACATAGCTCTACATCATGCCGTGTCTTCAACAAAACTTACACACCGAAATCCATTGAGGGACGCCTGCTTTCTTCAGTGATAAAGGATTCAGAGTGTTTTCCAGTAAGCATTGGTGTCTCAGTGATAGAGGATTCAGAGTGTTTTCCAGTAAGCATTGGTGTCTCAGTGATAGAGGATTCAGAGTGTTTTCCAGTAAGCATTGGTGTCTCAGTGATAGAGGATTCAGAGTGTTTTCCAGTAAGCATTGGTGTCTCAGTGATAAAGGATTCAGAGTGTTTTCCAGTAAGCATTGGTGTCTCAGTGATAAAGGATTCAGAGTGTTTTCCAGTAAGCATTGGTGTCTCAGTGGTAGAGGATTCAGAGTGTTTTCCAGTAAGCATTGGTGTCTCAGTGGTAGAGGATTCAGAGTGTTTTCCAGTAAGCATTGGTGTCTCAGTGATAAAGGATTCAGAGTGTTTTCCAGTAAGCATTGGTGTCTCAGTGATAAAGGATTCAGAATGTTTTCCAGTAAACATTGGTGTCTGTGCAGCCTTCCTGACCAGAAGTGCTTCCAGAAAATGTCGTGAAGGTCTGGAAGAGACGATTCTTGACTAAGTTGCGAACGAGTTTGCTCGCATGGCCGTCTAACAGGAAGTAAAGTTTTAATTACTGTTTAATTAACATTAGAGCAATGTACTGGGCATGTGCAGGTAAATAAATATACATGTTGTGTTTGTGTGTGTAGTTCATTTAAAGAAATATTTTTTTGCGACTGTTGTCCGTGTCTACATCGAACTACGCTTATGGCGTTTAATCGGTTAATTATACAACATCATTCCTCACTCATAACCACCTTCCATCCATTCCTCACTCCACCTCTCTCCCAACTCATTCTTCCCACCTCACTGACCCTCACTCCCTCCAACCTCACTTTCCCTCCAACCACACTCCCTCCCTCCAACCTCACTTTCCCTTCCACCACACTCCCTCCCTCCAACCTCACTTTCCCTCCCACCACACTCCCTCCCTCCAACCTCACTTTCCCTCCCACCACACTCCCTCCCTCCAACCTCACTTTCCCTCCCACCACACTCCCTCCCTCCAACCTCACTTTCCCTCCCACCACACTCCCTCCCACCTCACTTTCCCTCCCACCACACTCCCTCCCTCCAACCTCACTTTCCCTCCCACCAACCTCACTTTCCCTCCCACCACACTCCCTCCCTCCAACCTCACTTTCCCTCCCTCCAACCTCACTTTCCCTCCCACACACTCCCTCCCTCCAACCTCACTTTCCCTCCCACACACTCCCTCCCTCACCTTCACTGGTTTCTCAATCTTTCCTTGCTCCATCTCTTCCTCATTGCCTCTTGTCACTCTTCTTAATCTTATTTTTCCCCTCCCTCTCATCCTGTCTCCCTCTCCTTGACCATCGTCAATCCTTCCACCCCTTCTTCTTTCAGTAAACTGATCAACACCTCCGTGGCCAACACGGTTGATGAGAGAGCCATGAACAAGGGTAAGCTCAATGTCTTCACCATCCAGGAGAACCAGACTCTGGCTCTCAACTCTGCCAGCTCTATTGGCTGCAGCATCATCAACATTGGACCCGGTGACATGATGGATGGAAGCCCGCACCTCATCCTAGGACTCCTTTGGCAGATAATCAAGGTTGGACTGATAGGATGTGTGTACCTTGTACCTTGACTGTAGTCCCTTTTGAACACATAGAGTTCATTGTTGCTAGCTGTTGTGCCACCATCTGCGCCCAGTTATGTCCCTATCATATGTCAACAAGGAAATAATGTGTCAACAAGGAAATAATAACAAATACGTTGATCTTCACTCTTTTCTTGTCTCTTCAGCGGAGAGTAGGTTGGGTATGGCTACGAACAATGGTGAGCTCAGGTATTGGCTGAGAGACGGCACGTTGTTGCATCAGGTGAAGTGTAGCAAAGACTATTTTGTGAGAGCTAATGCTGGCTAGGTTGCGGGCACATCGGATTCAGCTCTTCAAAGTAGTGGAGGTGATGGTGTTTCTACACTACTGCAGATTGGCAGCTTGAGTTGTGGACAGGACTATACATTGTTGCATAGTCGGGAACTATTCTTAACCAACACTGCATGGGATATATTCGTGTAATGAATTGCTGACAGAACTTTGCTCAGTTGATGATGTAAATAGTGCACCAGTCACTACAAGTTTTTTTTTTCCGGAACTTGCTAGAGCAGCAGTCACCAGCATATTCAGTATTCCTGCAAGGTCTGGAATTATGGCACTGTTCTTGTATATAGGCCAAACACTGACCTCATATCTCCATTATAACAAGCTTTATGGGAACTTTGTCGGTGCAAACATACAATTGACAGGCATATCCCAACATGAGACCTTACATCTCCATTACAACAAGCTTTATGGGAACTTTGTCGGTGCAAACATACAATTGACAGGCATATCCCAACATGAGACCTTACATCTCCATTACAACAAGCTTTATGGGAACTTTTGAAGAAACACATCCAAACATGGACCTCACACAGCATAGGACATAAATATATGGCTGGTCTAGATAGTTCAACACAATGTACCCAACACAGGTTTTAATGTGGTGGTCTAGGTAAGGCAGGTTACAAATTGAAACAGAGTGGAACTCGGTAGAATGCAAACCTCCGATGTGCGAAAAGTTGCCCATCAAAGTCAAATTGGTTGGTTCCTGTGCAGCAAATAATGCGAGTGTGCATTAAATAGAATGCATCTCTCGCTTATGGCTGAGGCTGGTGCCTGGAGGAGACTCAAGCACTGTTGAGATTCAAACAGTGTTTCTTCACCAAAATCTAATCATCAGTTTATTGTCACTTAGTAAATTGTTCATGAAAGTTTTTGTCCAAATCCATCCTTAACTTTTTGAGTGATCCTACTAACGACAAACAAACAGACAAACATGGGTGAAAGCATGACCTCCGTTTGCGGAGGTGATAATGATACAGTGGAGTGGTCTGTTTGTGTCCCAACTAGAACAAAGTCTTGCATTAAAGATATGGTGTCTCTAACTTGTAACTTGTATATATATACATGTGGAGGTTTTAGTCAGATGCATCAAGATTTCCATGGCTACAATAATACATAGATGTTCTCAGGAAATTTTTACGTGTGTGTGTGTGTGTCCAAACTTTTTGCTGCTATTAGCCCTGATTTAAAACAAGCAAAAAAAATCTCTCAAGGCCCTAGGGTGGTTCTGGAGGAGGGGGTTCTGGAGAGTGCTATTAACATCACTAAAATCCATAACTTCGGACTATCATAATTTTTACCCGTGGAGGCTCTGTGAGTCCTTAAACATGCTCCTCTGCCAAACGCCAAAGACGAAGGTTTTTGCAACGATGTGACGTCATTGAAACAATAGATTCACTTGATCATCTCTGTTGGTGGATAGACTGTACATGATAGGTACACTCTGTTTCCTTTCTTGTTTGACCAGTCAGTGCTATATAGTGTGAGGAGGGTTAGAAATCTCTTTTCATACAAATATTTTTCTCTCGTCACTCCTCCCATTCTCACCATTCCTACCATTCTCAACACTCCTATTCTCACCACTCCTATCCTCACCACTCCTCCCATCCTCACTCCTCCTCCTATCCTCACCACTCCTCCTATCCTCACCACTCCTCCTATCCTCACCACTCCTCCTATCCTCACCACTCCTCCTATCCTCACCACTCCTCCTATCCTCACCACTCCTCCTACCCTCACCACTCCTCCCATCCTCACCACTCCTCCTATCCTCACCACTCCTCCTATCCTCACCACTCCTCCTATCCTCACCACTCCTCCTATCCTCACCACTCCTCCCATCCTCACCACTCCTCCCATTCTCACCACTCCTCCTATCCTCACCACTCCTCCCATTCTCACCACTCCTCCCATCCTCACCACTCCTCCCATCCTCACTACTCCTCCTATCCTCACCACTCCTCCTATCCTCACCACTCCTCCCATTCTCACCACTCCTCCCATCCTCACCACTCCTCCCATCCTCACTCCTCCTCCTATCCTCACCACTCCTCCTATCCTCACCACTCCTCCTATCCTCACCACTCCTCCTATCCTCACCACTCCTCCTATCCTCACCACTCCTCCTATCCTCACCACTCCTCCCATCCTCACCACTCCTCCCATCCTCACCACTCCTCCCATCCTCACCACTCCTCCCATTCTCACCACTCCTCCCATCCTCACCACTCCTCCCATCCTCACCACTCCTCCCATCCTCACTCCTCCCATCCTCACCACTCCTCCTATCCTCACCACTCCTCCTATCCTCACCACTCCTCCTATCCTCACCACTCCTCCTATCCTCACCACTCCTCCTATCCTCACCACTCCTCCCATCCTCACCACTCCTCCCATCCTCACCACTCCTCCCATCCTCACCACTCCTCCTATTCTCACCACTCCTCCTATCCTCACCACTCCTCCTATCCTCACCACTCCTCCTATCCTCACCACTCCTCCCATCCTCACCACTCCTCCCATCCTCACCACTCCTCCCATCCTCACCACTCCTCCCATCCTCACCACTCCTCCCATCCTCACCACTCCTCCCATCCTCACCACTCCTCCCATCCTCACCACTCCTCCCATCCTCACCACTCCTCCCATCCTCACCACTCCTCCCATCCTCACCACTCCTCCCATTCTCACCACTCCTCCTATCCTCACCACTCCTCCTATCCTCACCACTCCTATCCTCACCACTCCTCCTATCCTCACCACTCCTCCCATTCCTACCACTCCTCCTATCCTCACCACTCCTATCCTCACCACTCCTCCTATCCTCACCACTCCTATCCTCACCACTCCTCCCATCCTCACCACTCCTCCCATCCTCACCACTCCTCCCAATCTTACCACTACTCCTATCCTCACCACTCCTATTCTCACCACTCCTCCCATTCTCACCACTCCTCCCATTCTATCCTCACCACTCCTCCTATCCTCACCACTCCTATCCTCACCACTCCTATCCTCACCACTCCTATCCTCACCACTCCTCCTATCCTCACCACTCCTCCTATCCTCACCACTCCTCCCATTCTCACCACTCCTCCCATTCTCACCACTCCTCCTATCCTCACCACTCCTCCTATCCTCACTACTCCTCCCATTCTCACCACTCCTATCCTCACCACTCCTCCCAATCTCACCACTCCTCCCATTCTCACCACTCCTCCTAATCTCACCACTCCTCCCATTCTCACCACTCCTCCTATCCTCACCACTCCTATCCTCACCACTCCTCCTATCCTCACCACTCCTCCTATCCTCACCACTCCTCCTATCTTCACCACTCCTCCCAATCTTACCACTCCTCCCATTCTCACCATTCCTCCTAATCTCACCACTCCTCCCATTCTCACCACTCCTCCCATCCTCACCACTCCTCCCATCCTCACTACTCCTCCCATCCTCACCACTGCTTACTCTCCAATGTGAGGCTTCATCACAAAACTTCAATTGGCTCTCTCTAGCTAACTCAAGATGAAAGCTCTTGCTTACTCTCCAATGTGAGGCTTCATCACAAAACTTCAATCGGCTCTCTCTAGCTAACTCAAGATGAAAGCTCTTGCTTACTCTCCAATGTCGCCACAAGATGAAACTTATCACCCCCCACCCCCACACACACACCCCAAAAGGGGGAAAGGATTCTTGGCACCATATATTTGTCTCATTTCATGAACACATTTTCTAAATTTTAATCTATTAAAAAAAAAAAAAATTATTTTATTTTTTTATAATTTTAAAAAAAGTTTTTTTTCACCCCCTAATTTAGTACACGAGATAGCACCAGTGATAGAGATGGGTATGTACTGGTTAGCGGTGATAATGTATGGGGCTTGCCTCTCAGATTTCTTGTACTTAAATTCCTCTCTCTGTCTGTTTTGCTGGAAAAAATTTGTCCCTCGGATCAGGATGTCCATCCCTACACTTTTGAAGTACCTTGTGAAGGCGAGGGCCAAGACCTCAGAATTGGACTCGCATCTTTTTGAATGAAAGGAGAAGGGAAAAAAAATCATTGTGAAACAATTTTAATTTCGTACAATTCACAAGCAAAATTTATTTAGCAACGGACAGGCCATTTACAGCACTCTTTTGTGTGTATATGTGTGTGTGTATGCAGATTGGTCTTTTTGCGAAGATTTCTCTTCAGAACTGTCCTAACTTGACTGCTCTGCTGAGAGAAGGTAGGAAATGGTTTGTAGTCTTTGCTTTGGGAGGGGAGGTGGGAGGGGGAATGTGGCTACTCCCTCATGTAATGCAAACATATACATGAAAACAACAATGTGACTGGTTCCTCCCTCTTGCAGGTGAGACTCTGGCTGACCTTATGGCTCTGTCCCCGGAGGAGATCTTGCTTCGCTGGTTCAACTACCATTTGGAGAAGGATGGCACTGAAAAGCGTGTGAAAAACTTCAGTGGAGATATCGCGGACTCTGAGTGCTATACCCTACTTCTCAACCAGATTGCTCCAGAGGACTCGGGTGTGGATAAGTCGCCTTTGAAAATTGTAAGTGTGCATGATTGAGGAAAGGGGAAGGGAAGGGGGGCGTAGTGAAGAGGAAAATAACTTATGGTGTGGTAGCCGCACATGCATGAAGCAAGGTAGTGGGATCAAGTTGTCCGATCAACAAAAGTATTGATAAATTTCCACTTTTTGCAACCATTAGGGCTTCTTTCTCTCGCACAAATAAACACCACAAAGAAAGTATGGGACATCCAGATTGAGTTTAGCAGCCACCCTACTACCTGATGGTCATTTAGCCTTCTCAATCCAGCGGGCTTGGTCTGAAAAAGAGGCCACTCTAATTATAGGGGCAGTTGTCTCTTCACCAACTTTATGTACATATGGTTAATGCTGACTCTGCAATAATGAGGACACAGCACTGGATGTAAGTTTTCTGAACACTTTGTGTTTTATTATTTATCTTTTAACACCCTTTGTTGTTCCTACATCGTCGTGACAACCAGAAGGATTATTTTCAGCGGTTCAAGTCATTGGCGGCGACTGAAGAATGAATTAAGACAATTGCTCGCTGCATTGGCTTTCTTGCGCTAGCTGGTCATGTTTTATGACCACGCCCTAATTGACAGTTTTGCCTTTTCCTGATGCAAGGGAGGAAGAAAGAAAGGTAAGTCCAAAAGTTCAAGAACACGAAAATCTGGTGGGGGGAGGGGCATATATTGTACTTAACATTTTGAATTTGCTCCTTCCTCTCCTTTTAAATATTATGGCGATATCACTTTCCCTTTTTCAGTGTTTCTTTCTTTCTCCACTCTTTCTCTTTTTTTCATTATTTTTTTGCTCTCCCCACTCATCTCTCTCCCCTCCTCAATCCATCTCTCTCCCCCCATCCATCTCTCTCCCCCCATCCATCCATCATTCCCCTCCTCCCTGATCATTTATCCACACCCCACTCCTCTTTGCCTCCCCCATTCCTCCCTCCTCCGCTATCCAACTCTCCTCGCCCACCCACTCGCCTCCTCCTTCCTTCCTCACAGAAAGACCCTGAAGGACGTGCTGAGGCCATGCTTCAGCAAGCAGCCAAGATTGGCTGCCGGAAGTTCGTGCGCCCCAAAGATGTTGTCAAAGGCAACCAACGTCTGAATCTCGCATATGTTGCTAACCTCTTCAACAGTTACCCCGCCCTCAAGGACGACAGTGGTCTTCCAGACTTTGACCTCGGGGATTACGGAGAGACCAGAGAGGAGAAGAGTGAGTATGTGTGTGTTAGTTTTGTAAGTATACATACACACACATAAACATATATATACATTCCAATGTCCCTATTATATCTTTTGTGCTTTGATAGCTTTCAGGAACTGGATGAACTCTCTGGGTGTCAGTCCCTTTGTCAACAATCTTTACCAAGATTTAAATGATGGACTTGTTCTCTTACAGGTTTGTTATACATGCACACACACACACACACACACACATGTATATAATTATTATATCTACTGCACATCCTATATTGGTTTGATATCTGCTTGAAGATGGCCGATGCCAAAAAAACTCAAAAAAAAATTCTCAAATAAAACTCCCTTTGGTAGCTTCTTTGCACCCTGCATGGTTCAGTTCCAAAAATTCTTGTGGTAGAAACCAGTTGACCTAAAATATAACCTCGAGATTCATCTTTAAGACTTACAATCTATATTTTCCCCATCCCAACACACAACTTGCCTGCCTTCGTAACAATAGTACTAACCAAAGACTCCAAATAATGCCCACCAGCAACTAATGTTTGTTTCTTGGCGAAATTTTGCTACTAGTTTTTATTATTATTATTATTTTTGTACAAAATTAGTCGAGAAAGATTATCATATCACGGTAATTGCGCTCGTGTCTGTGCAGTATTGAGCCTAGCTGACTGATTCAGCAGCAGCCGCACATTTTTACTGCAAAGAAGTGAATGGTTTATAGGTTTACTGAGAAGCTTGACTCTTGTGACAGTATTGACGGACTCTTGTGACAGTATTGACGAACTCTTGTGACAATAGTTGGCTGCATGGAACTTCAACAACAGAACTAGATAGTAAGTGCATGTGTACTTTAGTAGTGAGCATGATAAAGAATAACATCTGTTATGATTGTTTGGTTCTGGAGTAATAGTAACTGTTACAAGTTCTTGAAGGAGCCCACCTGACTATGAGCGGAAACAAACAAAGAAAACAGAAAAAATGTTTCGATACATTCTATTGGATTGTCTAGCCTAAAAATAAGGAAACAAGAATTTATCAATGTCGACCATCAACAGTAAGAAGACCCTTCAACTTTCAGTGTAGTGAGCACCAATATAAAGTGGTATATGTATATATTACTTTTTAGGTACGCTTTTCAAGTGTGTAACAGATAGTACTCTAACATTGGATTGACCAACTTTTTGAAGTGGTGGATGGCCAATCACACACACACCACACACACACAAAACATAGTTCATAGCTCTGGTAAGACCTATATTGACAGGTTCTTAGCTGCCTAAATGGTGATTTCAGCTGATATTAGCTCTAATAAGATTAGCTCCAAAAGGCGTACCTTGAATCTGCAACAACAACAACAAAAATGGACACAATGAAAGTGTGAAAACCACTTGAAATTCATCTTCAAGGATCCATGTTTGTTGGTCTTTCATACTCAACTTGGGCTGTCCATTCATAAAAAATAAAAATAAATTAGTGCCAGCAGACTTCAAATGTTCCAATGCATTGCAGTTACTACTCTATTACTCGGTTACAAAACACAAAAAAAAAAGCTTGGGTGAGGTTTCTTGTCAATGACGCCATCACGCTAGCTCACATGCTGCTTTATAATTAGAATTGTGTCAAATAAGCTGAATTAATGAGCCATGGCCAGTTCTGCTGTTTGATTTGTAGAGTTTTCAAAGTCAAAGAGAGGATGTAGCTGATCCTCTACCGAAGCGTCTGGTGTTTGGTTGGTGGAGTTAGCTGACCCTACATATGTGGATATAGTCAACAGTAGCAACCAGTCATGGCATGTAATGTTAGTGTACAATAGCAATAGACAACTTGAAAAATGTTTGATTAAAAGTTGTGGCGTCAGTGCAGCTTAACTTGGTGTAGTCCTCCACTGCTGGATCACAAAACAAACAACAAAACATGAAAGAACATAAATGGTTTATTTAAAATGGTGGCTTTAAAATGGTGGCTTTAAAATGGTGGCTTGACAAAAAAAATAAAGGAACCAAGACTGTACCCATGTAGACCACAACCTGTACTCATGTTGACCTTTACCATTTATAATCATTTATTTTATCAGTACATTTATATGATTTAACTGGTAAAGGGTCATCTATCTGATTGTGATCCACATGGATACAGTCTCTTTAAAAGGTTCTTGTAATATTGCTAATATTGCTGTTCCCTTCTATTATTTTTTGTCCAATAAGTTAAATAATAATCATTTTAAATAACAAACATTTTTGTCCTGCTATATATATAGATAGCTGTGTATATATATATATAGGCATGAAGAGAACTTATGTGGTTTTGAAAATGATTATTGCCAGTGTTTGTTGCATGCACGCACAGTTGTTTGACAAGGTGAATCCTGGCATTGTTAAATGGGACAAAGTGAATAAGTCCCCCTTCAAGATAACGAGCGGAAAGATGAAGAAGCTTGAAAACTGCAACTACGCCATCTCACTTGCTCGGGATATGAAGTTTTCAGTCGTGGGTATTGCGGGCAACGACATTAACAGTGGCAACAAGACTCTAACTCTTGGTACGTATGTGAATGAGTGAGTATGTGTGTGGTGGTTTATAATAAATAGGTATTTGTTACACGCACACACGCATATTTAAACCTTTATCTGGTATGTTTGTGTTGTATGATATCATATTTGCCATACCTGAATTAATTAATTTTTAAGGATCAATTGCACTAGGCATAATGGTAGTGTGCTACAGGAAGTGCTGTAATATGATTCACACCTCAAGTTCTAGTTCATAGTCCACCAGTAATTTGTGGTTTTCCTATTGCTTTGGAGATGGAGCATGTTGGTGTGAGTGGAGTGAAGCTTTCACTGATAAGAGCTTTATGCTCAAGCAACAGCTGCAAGTCTAGGGAGGAGCCAAGCAGGACACCCTCCTCTGATTGCCCACATGGAGTGGTGCAATTGGCAAAGTCAGACAGAGGTCACTTGATTTTTAGCAACTATCTTTCAAGACTCGACTAAGTACAGAGACAGTGTGCACTGGCTCCTTTCAACCATTGGTCTTGTAAAAAAAAAAAAAAACGAAAATACAATGAATGTCAATCTTTTATTTTATTTTCCTTGTGTAGCTGTTGTGTGGCAGCTGATGCGAGCCTATACCATCTCTTTGCTTCAGAAGTTGGCAAACAGCGATAGTCCTATCACTGACCAGGAGATTGTTAATTGGGTCAATGAGATGCTGAGTCATGCCGAGAAATCGTCCTCCATCGCCAGCTTCAAGGTTGGTTGGTGGTTGTTATGTGTGCATATTGTTTCATTTGTTACTTGGTGATGAGCATGTGGATACCATCCACTTAACTTGGCTAGAAGAACATTATCCATTGCTTTTGTTTCTCGGAAGTGTTGTTTGACTTTCCCTCCCAACCATGACTGATTGAAAAGCTCTCAACCCCCAACCATGACTGATTGAAAAGCTCTCAACCCCCAACCATGACTGATTGAAAAGCTCTCAACCCCCAACCATGACTGATTGAAAAGCTCTCCCTCTACCATGACTAATTGAAAAGCTCTCAACCCCCAATCATGGCGGATTGAAAAGCTATCACCCCCCAACCATGACTGATTGGAAAGCTCTCCCCCTACCATGACTAATTGAAAAGCTCTCAACCCCCAATCATGGCGGATTGAAAAGCTCTCGACCCCCAACCATGACTGACTAAAAATCTTTCGATCCCCAATCATGACTGATTGAAAAGCTCTCACCCCCCAACCATTACTGATTGAAAAGCTCTCACCCCTACCATGACTGATTGAAAAGCTCTCAACCCCCAACCATGACTGACTGAAAAGCTCTCAACCCCCAACCATGACTGATTGAAAAGCTCTCAACCCCCAACCATGACTGGTTGAAAAGCTCTCACCCCCAAACCATTACTGATTGAAAAAGCTCTCAACCCCCAACCATGACTGATGGAATCTCACCCCCCTACCATGACTGATGGAAAAAGCTCTCAACCCCCAACCATGACTGATGGAAAAGCTCTCACCCCCCTACCATGACTGATGGAAAAAGCTCTCAACCCCCAACCATGACTGGTGGAAAAGCTCTCACCCCCCTACCATGACTGATTGAAAAAGCTCTCAACCCCCAACCATGACTGATGGAATCTCACCCCCCTACCATGACTGATGGAAAAAGCTCTCAACCCCCAACCATGACTGATGGAAAAGCTCTCACCCCCCTACCATGACTGATGGAAAAAGCTCTCAACCCCCAACCATGACTGGTGGAAAAGCTCTCATTGCATAAAACAACTATCACTTTTCTCACTTTTTTTTTTTTTTTTTTTTTTTTTTTTTTTTGCAACACGACATTTTCCCCCAGGATTCTGGCACTTGGATTTGTACTTGTGGGCTTTTTACACGAGTTGTTCACTGCTGAAGAATCCACACAATGCTGGCCATGTTTCGAGTTAAACATGATCGTGATGACTTCAACCATGTGCATGAACAACCTTCCACTAGTTGTCATTAATTGTGCAAACAAAATACTTGAGATCTTGTTACCTGATCCTCAAGAGCAAAAAAAAATCCCTCCCACTTTAGACTTGTGCCATGCACGTGTATTTATGCACTTTAGATAGATGGCTCTTCCGTATTCACTAAAACAATGCACACATGCTGGATTACCAATGCATAGCGGGAGAACGGGAGGATCTGGAAATGTTGAGCAATTGGGAGATTTCACGCTAAATCATGAAAATTGGAGCCTCTTTATTACTTACAATACAAATGTATGCACGTATAATAAATGCACATAGACTATATATGAATGAGTGAAATGTTTTACTCAAACTGTGAAGTAGTTGTGGTCATCTCCTTTTGGGGGATTCCAAAAATCCAGAAGTTATGACATAACTAACCTAACAGATGATGAATATGCTAATAAGTGTTGTGGTTTGACATTTCTAGCTACCTCGTCCCTCCAATGTTCACGTAGATGAAGTCCGGCTGCAATGGAACCTCTCGTTTGTAGTTGTCTCCTTATTAGGAAACGTGCATAAGCTTGGCATATTTAATTAGCCTATTTCCCAGATGTTGATGCTAGACATTTACCATGTACAAACATGCTTTCTAATGAGCTTAGACATTGTCAGGCCAACTTGTGGTGATTGCATAAGGTATCTTTGTACGTGACTTCATGCAAATGCACTATATATTTGGCATGGTTACTACTGACGGTTTTGACAAGAGTTCACAAGTTGAACCACAACTCGAAGACACACCTTAAGAGTATGTTTATTTCATATCAGCATATGTATATTTCATTAATGCCGCCTTATAAAGTGTAACCTTCCCCTACATAG
>CBDHDV010000063.1:0-14979 GCA_965261175.1 Rubritalea sp.
ATTCCAACAAGATTCCTGAATTCTGTGTTCTCATCTGCATTCAAGATCAATATACCCAATATCCTCAGAGTCGTATTCCACATGGTTCCAAAACAATAATACACCCCTGTGCTTATACCGAATTAAATGGTATATTTAACCAAAAAATAATAAATAATGTTTTCCTCTGCATTTCGAAAGAAAGTGAGATGGGGAAATAATTACTTTGTGCATCAAGCGTTGACAATTCAGACTTGTCTCCAGCATTAGATATAAGGTAGGTGTGATGGAATGGGATAAATATTTTCTGTCTGTAAGTAACAATTTTATTAATCGAGATCATTAATTCAGAATGTTATGGAAATTATTATGTTGTCCGCATGAGATGTGGAAAATTCATAGTTCCGAATATTCACATATCTCCAGTTAACATGGGTTAATTTCAAACATGTAAAACTTATAAACTGAATTTGGAACATTCTGAATGCTGCATATATATATATATATACATATATATGTACATATTTAATGCCATTATTTCTGTTCATGTGGGTTAAATTCAGACAATCACATAGAACAACCTGAAATAAGAGATATTCTGAGATGAATATGTGTGTGCCCTAAATGGAAATGGAAGATTTTTCTCACGCACTCAAAAATGATATGTTTACACCGTTATTCTACATTATTCTACACATTAATTTTCTGGACAAACTTTCAGAAAAATTTATAAAGTTAAAGGCATTGAACAAGACTGAAATGTTTGAATATTATCGTGAATTTGTTGAAGTGTATGCTATCTAGGTGGACTGAAGTTAGCACACATTTGATATAAATGGGTTTACTTGCTTTGTGCCAATTCCTTGACCATTTCTAGAGCATAGTCCATCTGTCCAACACCAGGTAATGCCATGTCACTAGCTTTGATTCCCTTCGCTTCCTTCATTGGGGTGTTTTTTAATGGACGGTGTAGCAATTATCTCTGACTTTCGTGGCAGCATCTTGACCATGATTTCTCAATGCCAGGAAATCATGTAGTTCTCTAATACCAGGTAGGTTGCTATACTTGTTTGCAACAGTTTTCCTCCAGGCCCCACACAATGCTACCTTTATCAAAAACGACAGTAGCATGCTTTTCCATCACAGCAATCTACTCACGCTGCTTACACATCAGAAGGATAAAAATCTCTTGCAGTTATGGAAAACAATTGGCCAGGTGCAAACTTTGTGTGCCCTGATATCATAAATGAAATAAGAAGATACTCCATAATTCCTTGTTGAACAATTGCGTTAAATCTACTTTCGATGGGTCGGATTTCTTGAACAAAGATTGGTGGTCATTCACAACATCTGACAACAGCCTATAATCTACTTGTACATTTACACAGCAAATCAGGTATTTAAAAAATATGGCATTTGCAGTATGGCCACATCTCAAATTAAAAAATCAGGATTGACTATTATAAGGTCTTAAAAGAAATTGTACTATCAGCATTATTTCAGCCCTCAACTGCATACTCCATCCCAACCCAAATTATCTCTGTAATCATGTCAATTACCTGATCATTGTGCATGAGACTTAGCATTCTGACGATCAGAGTGTCTTTCGTCTGCTCTAGACAGATGTGGACATAAACCCTCAAACCTTGTGGGCTCTGACACATTCAAGTAGGAATTTATTTCTCTAACGAGATGTTCAAAATAGGGATTCTAGACAAATGATCCTCCATATTCCACTGAATCATTATGTTACACATGACTACATCCAGAGGTGTTCTTGTTTCCAGGATGTTGGATGTTGGCCAACTCTTCCACAGCCTAATGCAGGTCAGACCAGAAGGTGTTACTCATGGAAATGGAAAACTAGCAAATGTGTGTGCGGTGTTTGCGGGAGTATATTGATGGAAAGGATGGTGACAGCAGCGATGATCCAGATAATACTTTCCCTTTGTAATTTCAACTGGAATCTTATACTAACCTTAAATATCTTTCGGCACATTCAGAGATAATATTAATATCTGTTGATGATCATGGTTGCTTGTTACTGAATCCACGTGTTCCAGTGCAAGTCTCTCTTTCAGAAATTAACTTTCTTTTTCTCCATTTCCCTTTTGCCCCATATGATTGGAAAGCATATTTCCGTAATGTAATTCTCTCACATCCCTTTCCCACTCATATTTATTTTTATTTACAAGCCCTGTGTGGAATTTTTTGTTAACATCAGTTTGCTTTTAACTAATATATAATTCATAACCTGAATATGAAGAAGTGAATAAAACAATGAGAAGGTGATCTTGTTTTGTTGAATATAATGACCTGTCTGAAATTATAAGATGTAGATTAGGTTGGTGATAAATAAATAATTTGATTTCCTCTTATCGAAGTGGCTAGAGCCTAATTGAGCAGTGAGGGATTCTATTTTGATCTGCATTACTGGCCTGGAAAACACATAGTTCTCGGTGCATTCAGCATATCGAGCTGTCGTATAGATGTGGATGTTTGACTTTGCTTCCTCGTACTCTTTTATACTACTTCGGCTCTTGCAGATCCCTGACAGATTACCACAATCCATGGCTCCACCTTGACCGATCACTTCATTTCTGAGCCAAATGCAAGAATTGTTTGCACCAGCCACTCCAAGTTTACTCAAGACCAATGTACTCGGAGATGCTCCGTGTGTCAAGTTTACGATTGTAGGAATGAGAATAATGCTTGCTTGGTAAAGGTCACAAGTTATATCTAGAGCTGGAAAGAGGACACCAGTAACATCAGTTGCATTTTCATAGCTAAGGTTAAATCCGGAGATGTTCAATTTTCTCATCAAATTGTGAACCTGAAGAAAAATGTGAACATCATGCCATAAAACAAAGCCAGATAAATAGTTAGCTACGCCTAATTATTTAGGACACATAACTGTAGGATAGCTTAGTCACAATTGGTGGAATAATTTTGTGGCTGCTTTGTGCTTACAGAATTTTGGAACAGAAGAACCAGCTCAGTGTTGACTTGAACCAACAACTGGTCACTGCCATCTCCAACAATTTGGCGAGTTTCCCTCCGATGCAGAGGTGCAGCTGTTACGAGTATCAGCAGAGAAGCTGCTATAACGACAGAACCTAATGTATTTCTTGGAGATTCCATAGGTGAATGTGTGTTTTGTAAATTTGGTCGCTCTTTAGCCACGAAAGAACAGAATATTTTTCTTTGCGAGCTATTCTTTTTTATTTTAATTGGATCTATTTGTTTCGTGTTTGCTTTCTGGCATCTTGATGTGCTAGTGCTCTTTTTTATAATCACAGGTGGTAGAGGTCAAGGGGACCCCGACATTAAATATTTCCGGAGGAAAACGGTATCAACGGCTCTAGCCGGATGTCAAAACTAGTTATCTTACGTATCTTCCTAGAGAAAGTAAAGATATTAGTTCTTGGTTGGCTGCGCTAGAGTAGTCCAGGTTTACTGCTAATATCTTGGTTGATTCCGGTGAAACAGTGTCAGGTTATCCCCAGTCTGATTTTGTCCCATTCCTAACGTCCCTTGCGACAACAGTCTGGGCTAAACTGGGACCGCGTAGATTCAGTCTCAAAATGTCCTCAGAGTCAGTTTGTATCTTTGCCTAACCAATTTACCTATTCCTTAACTATATTACTGATTTTACTTTTCCTTGGATATATTGCTACAACATGATATTGATTGTCACCAATATCTTTTTGTTCATTTGTCTTGTTTTCAGTTTATGCCTTGCCATTCCGTGTATATGTATGTCAGAAAGTTTCCAATCTCAGTTATTACTCGGGGATTGTCTGAATTTGAACTACATGAACACAATTAATGCATATAACATAGTAACAGGCATTCCATTATCTGCTGGAAGCTAGTAATTTCACCAGATCTCAGTACTGCAGTCTAACTGGTTGTGGCCTACATTGGTACAGTCCAGTTACGTTCATTTTTGATAGGTCAATCCAATATAGCTGCGTGTTTTTAAACAAAACATTTGTGTTCTCGTAACATACATATTTACACATGGAACATGGCCTGTGAAATTGGTAACGGTATGACACTGCCTAGAATGCTAGTCTCTGATGTCTAACAAGTCATCTGCTGTTTTGTTCTAATCCAAGATTTTGTTTGTTTTGTTGGATTGTGCAGACTGTCTGGAGCAGATGCGAGCCCTGCAGACTCAGAACATGACCAGTCCTCAACCGCCAGTCTCTGCTGCAATCTCTCTTCACTGTTGGCGTTCTCTGCAAGTTCTTTGACTTTGATACCATAATGCCTTGTCAATCTGGGGTAAATCCCTATAATTACCAGGTTAATGACTTGAAAGATACAGTTAAACCCACTTTTGTATGTGTCATAAAAAAGGCAGTAAAAATATGTTACTGGTTTTGCCAACTTCTCTCCAAATATCTCTTACATAATATCCAGCAATATCTGGTTAATCTTGGAATCGTCGAGCAATACCCAGAGTGCAGACGTTCCCGCCTGAATGCACTAGCTAGGGTTAGGGTAAGGGCTAGAGTTGGAGCTATGAGGGTAGAGTTGGTTGGGGTTTAATGCTAGGGGTAGGAATAGGGCTAAGGCTATGGTTCGGACTATAATGCTAGGGCTAGGTTAGGGGAAAATGCTTGATCCAGGGATCGTCCGCACTAGAGATGCCTTGCTAGATTCTTCAGTGAGGCATGCATCCTGCACTGTTTATTAGAGACTACATGTTAGAGTCTCCAGTGGGGCATCCATCCTGCACTGTTTATTAGAGACTCCATGCTAGAGTATCCTTATATCCTTGAAATCAAATACTGGTCCATAACTGTGATGTTAATGATTATGTCCACACATTGTCGATTTACACCATCTATTCTGTAATGGTAGGAGAGGAGATGACTTAGGATGTAGTGTAGTTTCTAGGATGCCAGCCTCTCTAAGGGCATGTTTCTCCTCTCTTATCTGGTCCTTTCAGACAAGGGCCAGTCATATGTATTGAGTCCTTAAAGTTAGAGCATAACTGGTGCTGATTCCATGCTCGACAATGGTAACAAGACTTGATGAGATAGTGAGAACTTGTAGAAAACTGTGTAGGAGAGCCTGCAGTTACTATGCTTTCTGCTCGATCAGTGTAGATGAGAGAGAGGTCAGGTTGTTAAGATGTTTTTCCTGTTCTTCCTCTGTTGCAACAACAATTCTCATGAATTGGTTGTCGATCATCTGCCAAAGCATCAACATGTAAATGTGTAGAGTTCAAGAATGTTGGTTCTCTCCGGAATAGCGATCTGGTAGAAGTGTTGGGAGGCCTTTTGTGTAACTTCATATGAACATTCCCAGCTGTCCCCCAATGCCCCATGAGCTGAGTCACATGGATCAAGACCATGGATCCTGGTGGGTACTCCTTGCAAGATGTTGTCTTTTCATAAGACTTCTTCATGACTGCCTTGGCTGCCTGCTCTCGTTGGCCAACCATGTATGCCATGCTTTCCATTCTGTGCTTACGACTCTTGATTCAGTCTACCACGGTAGTTTTACTAGTATTCCATTCATTCAGGTGACCTTGAGCACTTCCATAGGGTATCTGACATTCCAGCCACAGAGTTGCTCAAATTGGGTATGTCACATCATGGTGTGGAGTGTATCTCGGTTAACAACAAGAATTTGAAAGTTCCAATTCTTTATATCCAATGTGGCCTTCCAAAGCATATCCTTGAATGAGGCTTTCCTATGCTCAGCATGCCATCAGATTGGGGACAGTAGGGAGATGTCTCCAGGTGGTCAATACTAAACAGGTTACAGAGATGGGTTGCAATATGACAAAAAAAAACAGAACCTTGGTTGGTTAGAATATATTCTGGGCAGCCAATTCAAATAAATACCTCCATCATAGCCTTGACTATTACTTCAGAATTTACTCTATTAAGTGGGATCACCTTTGGATTTATGCTCACATAGCACATACTGGTCAGCTGATAGTATTAGCCAGATTTGGTCTAGGATATAGGGAATTGGAAATTGCTCTTATGAAGACTGAAAATTGATGGAAAGGGGTATGGCTGAGCTTGTATGGATCAGCAAGTTGGCATTCATGGCAGGTACGCCAATACTCCCCTATACATATGGTAACTCCAGGCCTAGTAAAGTGCTGTCTAATTCATGCTTGTGTCTTCTTCGTTCCGTTGTGGACTCCAGTGCGAGCCGAGTGTGCAATTCTAAACAATATTGTGTCTAGATTCTGGCATCGCAATCCCGGTACAGTTGTTCCCAGGCTAATCCATGTCACATTGGACAAAAAAGTTATCCTCCCTTCAAAAGACTTTCTCTTCTCATTTGATAGAGAACTTGAGTAGCTAGTGGTACATTCTCGTCTGCTGCTCAATGAAGTTCACTCAATCCACGATAGTAGGTTTTGGTGTGGGTGTGGCTCAGTGTTAGCCAGTTGGCTTCAGGCTCAGCCTGCACTGGTACAGCGACGACTAGGTCTATCCAATCATCCTGTTGTTATGTCACCAAGAGCAATGGGGGCTTCTTCTGACTATTACTTGTTCATCCAGCTGTTTGTCAGCTTGGCCTTGGCTGTCTGTGTTCTGATCACTCACACCAGGTCAGCTTGAGCTTGTTGCTGCTCCTCGACATACGGCAGGTAGTTCGAAAAATGTAGGTTTATCCCAATGTATGCATCGCGCTGTTTGACCCAGTCTGAGAGAGCAAAAGAGTAGAAGTCCTCATGTTTGCCGACCTGAAGTCGATTTCTTGCCAGATACTTTCTTGTGCAGTGATGCTGAAGCCTGACAGTCTGGAAATCTCTCCTGTGTATTTGACAGTTTGGACGTATCTTGGATGCACTGCATTAACAGAACTGGATTTAAAAAAAAGTTTCTTATTAAAAATTACCAATCCTTCCTGCTAGGTAGAGCAATGTCTACGGTAAGGGAGTGTTATCCTCTGGACATTTCCAGGGCAGTCAGGATGTTTGTGGCCTTTTCATCTCAACACGGTTCTGCTATCTTGGATGCTGCTATGCTGAGAGACATGGTACCAGTTAACAGGATGAGAAGGAGATCTGCTTGGTTGATCTCATCCTGGTGGAGAAGGATTGCAGTCTCTCTGCTCGGTCTTTCATCCAGGTTGTTCCTCTGCTCTGGGTTCCTTTCTTTTCCTGATGACATCTATTCTTGCCGTATCTTCATGGACTTTGAGAGATTTTTTAATGAACTTTCTTATACTTCGTACTTTTCTGGTTTTTGTTCTTTTTGTTTTGTTTTGTAATCCATTGGGACAATCGCATATTTTCATAAAATTCTACTGGTGATTCCTGCATATCAGCAGAAATACTATATTTAAAAAAAAAATTGGAAAAAAAAAGCTATATCAACCAGTCCTGTTTGCAATCTATAGGTGAAGCCATTTTTTAAGGCATACCTGTGCACACTGAGTATTACTTAATCTACTGATGCCATGTCTTATCCTCACATTCAGGTAAATATATATATATCTTTGTATCAGTATCCTATATTAGTGTCCAAGCATGAATTGCCTCTTGCAATAGAATTTTTGTACCATATCAAAAGAAAATAATTGTTCATTTTTTAGGTGGGGTGCTCCAGAGAGACTTCTCTCTGATCAGGGATGTTTCCCTTGTTAGAATTCCACTTTAATGTGACATATCAAAATGCCAGACTTTATATTTACGTAATTACAATATTGTATCATACATTATGTAAAATGTTTTTATTACTTGTAACCGATGACACCGCGAATTTATTTGTTTGAGTTGATGAGACTGATGTGGTGAGGAGAGAGATGAGATGAGGAGAGAGATGACGAGAGGATTAAGTTTTTTGCAACAATTACATTTAATAACTCCAACTTTTGTCAATCAAAAATTTGCAAACCTTTGATATCAATGGAATGCACTCCCTATTGATAGACCTCCCTTGTAAGGGAATGTGGGGTTTCAACTCCTTAGATCCCTCAAATGGGTAACAAATACTGCCACTAGAGTAATGTTCTTCCCGTTTAGCGCCCCTTTACTTATTCCAGAGTAATTTAGGAAGATCACAAAGCCAAGGATCACATAGGCATCTCAGAACAAGACTGATCCTGAAATGGGCCATCAGAGTTTAAATATCTTGATGGTCCTAACAATACAGGAAGCAGGATATCCTGCCTCGCTACAATACCTACACAGAACTTAAATGTACATATAACAGGTAGGTCCACATAACCTAACATAAATACAAGGTGTCAATGAACTTCGGACCTACATGGGCATGCCAGCAATTAGTGCCTGCTTATGCTTAACTATCTAATGAGTCAGTCCGAGGCCTGACTTGGCAATTGTCGAGGAGGTACCCTCAACATCTCCCCTTCCGTTGAACACCCCATGAGAGTCCATTGAGTTCTGAATCTTTACTTTGTTGATGTCCTCGGCATTCCTTGTTCTTTGATGTCGTTGATGGTGTACCTGTCTCTCCGAGTAGGCTGTCATCATCCTCGGCCCAACTCTGCCGCGATAAACCATCTGCGTTCTGATGATGACTTCCTGGACGGTCCTTTATGGCATACTGGTAAGCCTGTAAGGCCAATGCCCTTGTCATAAGACGACCGTTAAGTTTGTGAGAGTCTCTGAGAGCCGTTAACGCCCGGTGGTCTGTGATGACCGTGAATTCCTGCCCCAGTAGGTGGATGGCATAGTGGTCCACTGCTTTGACGACCGCAAGATATTCTAGCTCACTTGCAATGTAGTTTTTCTCGGCAGCTGTTAAGCGCTTGGAAAAATAGGCGACTGGGAGTTCTTCTCCTTTCCTTTCCACTGATAGGACTGCTCCAAGTCCCAGCATTGACACATCTGTGTGCAGGATGAGCTTGTCTCCAGACCTGGGTAGTGTGAGTGTATGCTCGTCACATAACACATGAATAGGATGGTTAAACGATGTACATTGTCTAACATACTATTCTAAGACACAGGGAGGACCCTTTTTCAAAGCGTCGAAGAGGGGCCCTGCCCACCTAGCAAAATCAGGGATGAACCTCCGGTAACATCCGGCGGTTCCCAGGTATGCTCTCAACCGCTTTTGTTTCTTAGGCTTGTGATAGTCACTCAACGCCTTCACTCGTCCCTCGGGAATGCTAACCAACCCATTTCCAATCTCGTGTCCCAGGTACTCTAAGGATCTAGCACTCCAAACACATTTATTGGGCTTAGCTGTTAACCCGGCTTCTCTCAGGGCCTCTAACACACCTCTGATGTGTTCCAGATGTTCCATCCAAGTAGATGAATAGATTAAAACATCGTCAATGTAAATTGAGCTGAATTCTGATTGTTGGGAAAGAGTGTTTTTCATACACCTTTGGAAGGTAGCCGGGGCATTCATAAGTCCAAATGGCATTCTAGTGAATGCGAATTTTCCCCATGGGGAACAAAATGCTGTCATGTCCTGGCTATCCCTAACCAGGGGAACCTGATAGAACCCATTGTTCATGTCTACTTTTGTCGGCCATGTTGCTCCTGCGACGTTATCTAAGAGATCATGAATCATGGGCATCTGAAATGGATCTGGCCGGGTTATGCTATTTAATCTCCTATAGTCAATACATAATCTGATGGCATTTGTCCCTCTTTTGCGGAGAGGCACCATGGGTGAAGACCATGCACTTTTACTGGGTACAAGGATACCTTCCCTTACTAACTGTTGGATTTCCTCCTTTACGTCTTGCCTCCAACCCGGCGCTATCCTATAAGGAACAGAGCGCACAGGTGGGGAGCCATCAGTGAGGATAACATGGGCTTCTCCCTTTACCGAACCCAATTCAATTGTGACTACATCACTGAACTCGTCAAGGATGGCTTGTAGCTGTGCCTTTTGCGCTATTGACAAAAGAGGGTCACTCATCTTGACCTTACCAATGGGCTCAGTTGTTCTCTCACTCTCCTCTGAGACCACCACCCAAAACAGGTAAGCTACAGGAGTCTTCCATTCCTTAAGCCTATTGATGTGAACAGTTGTGTTTTTGGACTTCTTCCCAGGTACAGCTATCTTGTAATTGCAACCAGAAGTTTTAGCTATAACTTCATATGGTCCTTCCAAATAGAGTGCAACTTCCCCGTCAGGCCTGGGTTGTGACACAAAACCATGTCACCTCACTCAAAACTCCTAGGCTTAGTACTCATATCGTAGGCAGCCTTGGATTTCAACTTGTAAGCCTCCTCATTGGCTTGGGCCACTTTGTGTAACTTAGCGAGGGTTTCTCTGAGCTCAGTTACCCACTGGGACGAGGTAGCATAACATAGGTCACCCTTTACCCATCCCAATTTCATAGCTTCGAGGGGGTCACGCATGCTCCGCCCGTGGACTAGCTCGTATGGGGAAAAACCTGAAGCTGCATGGGGCATAGCCCTGCAAACTAAGAGGCAATACTTCAGCAATTTGTCCCAAGTTTCTGAGCTATCATCAAACTTCCTTAACATGCCTTTCAACGTGGCATGCCATCTCTCTAATGCCCCGTTTGTCTGGGGATGGTAAGCCGTTGTTTTCAGCTTCTTAATGTTTAACAGCTCGCAAGTTTTGTTAACGACCCTTCCCATCAACAGAGAGCCCTGGTCTGATAACAGTTCGTTGGGAATACCAGTATGTTGAATTACCTCCATTAGCCCTTCTGCTACAGATAGAGCGTCGATTTTCTTTAGGGCAACAGCATAAGGGTATCTCGTTCCGAGGCACATAACAGTTGAGATGTAACGGTAACCTTTTACAGTGCTATTTAGAGGACCCACTAAATCCCAAGCCATTCTTTGGTAAGGTACTGATATAGTGGGTGTTTGCACCATTGGTACTTTTGGTTTCAGCAGCCTTCCTGCCTTCTGACGCTCGGCACATGCACTACGATAAGCCCTTATGTCCTTCCTAATCCCAGGCCATGTAAAATGTTGAGACAAACTGTCAGCCATTTTGTTGTGGGAGAAATGACCACCTATCAGCCCTCTGTGGCCTACATCCAACACCTCCCTTATCCTGCAAAAAGGAACAACTACCCTAGTCCATTCTCTCCCAGGCTCTGCTAGTTTAATGTGTGTCAACACACCTTCTTCATAAAGATACCCGTCCCTACAACTCTCAGCATTCTTCCTCACTTCCAACAAGCTATCATCGGCCTTCTGCTGTGCTATCATCATATTCACTTTCTCCTTCCCCTTACCAAGGGTAAGTAATGGGTGGTCATTACTACATTCTCCCTCTAACCCCCCTGAAAATCTACCTTCCTCTTCTAAGGCTGAATCATCATCTTCCTCTCCCTCGCCGCTTGCGCTATCTTCTGCGCTTGTCACTTCCTCCCCAGGAGTACAAGTACTGGGACTTGCCTCCTCAGGTAAGTCAGCTAATTCTACCTCTAAATCAGGCAACTGGGTGTCGGCCACCACTGGGCCAGGTTTGGGCCTCTCTGATTCCTCTCTCTTAGGCTTGGGTAGTTCTATTGGCTTAGCCTCGGCCCCATTCCTCTGATGGGCAAATGCGTTCGCAATTCCCCCCTCCGCCAGCACTTGGCTCTGGACCCTTGTAATGGCCGCTAGAGGGGTATGTAAAGGATCAGCTTGTGGCCTAGCTGTGGGGTTTCTACAAATCCAGCTCCTAACGCAAGGGTGGTCCCTGCATAACAAAATATAAGGAGCATCCTCTGCTATAACAAAAACAACCATTGACTTGGTAATGCAATCTCCTTGCAATTCGACCTTGGCCCTTTTGAGAAGGTCATGTCTCTGTTGGCAAGCATAGCCTTTTCTGTTTTCCCCGTATACTGATGGGTTTGGATTAAGCTAGCTGGGACTGTTGTACGGTTTGCCCCAGTATCAATAAGGCATTTGCAAGGTATCCCATTAATGTTACCTACACCAACAAGCTCAGCTAACTCCTCTAGTTCGAGATCAGAGTATATCATTCTCAGCTTTGCCTCTGGGCATTCCTTCTTTATATGACCTATATTACCACAACCAAAACACTTGATAGATTTGTTAAAAGGTATGCAAGCACCCTGGTCACCTGACCAGACACCCCTTTGACCACCTCACAGACTCAGCCCAGCAGGCCTGCCCGCACCCTTACTCTTATCTGGGTACCCACCTGCTCTTTCTGAAGATGTCTGGTCCTGATGTCTGCTCCACTGATGTCTTCTGGGATGGGCAGTGCTGTTTGCTGAATTCCTGTGCATACTGGCACGCTCCATCGGAGATCTCGATTCCCAAGCAGCCTCCATCTCGTCGACCATCTGGTGAATGCTGGAATACTCCTTCCCGCGTAGAGAGTGACAAACTTCTGAAGATTAATAGTGTCAAAACTCCGTTAAACATTTCCATGATGTGGTCCTTCACTTTCATGGCTAGTCTGTTTATTCCTCTTATGATTGGGGAAAGGTGAGCCCTAGGCGGCTGTTGTTCCGTAGGCAGGTTCCTCCACACAGCCTGTCTTGCCTTAGCTTCGGTGCATCCCAGTCGCTCCAAGAATTGCCGTTCGAAATCCTGGCACGGGATCGTTGCATCCAGCTCTTGATAGGCCTCCAATGATCTTCCGGTGATGGACTTCCGGAGAATGGTTGTCCAATCGTCTGCTGGAAGATTACCCTCTGTCATGGATAATTCGAAATTCAATAAGTAAGCCTACGGGTCTGTGGAGTTGTCTAACTTCTGCAAGGACTGTAGGACGGTTGCTTGTTTCTTGTTGAGGTCCCTGCTTAGAGATTCCGTTTCCCTTTGCTGTCTGCTTCTAGCTTGATTAGTCTGGCCTGACGATCTTTCTTTTCGACCTCCCACTTCTTCATCCGTGCTCTTTCGAAAGCTCAGCGGTCATTCTCAGCCTTTAGACGATCTTTTTCTGCCTGTACGCGTTCTCTTTCGCTCTCTGTTCGATCCTGTTCTCTCATCTGTGCCCGGGTCTGGCTGGTAATGAGAGCTGTCAACGCTTGTTGTAGCAGTGTTAGGGGGTCTGCTGGAGATTGTTCTGCGTCAGGGGCTGGTGAATTTATGGCTGGAGATCTGAAGGCGAATGGTTTGTCGTTATCCTGCGTAGGTAGGCCCTTGTCTACGTGATTCCTTGTCCTAGGGACGTTTGCCATGACAAGTTATAGCGGTTGGTGATGGCTGGTTGTTTTTTCTGCTTCAAACACCGCTGCCACCATATGTTGGGGTTCAACTGCTTAGATCCCTCAACTTGGTAACAAATACTGCCACCAGAGTAATGTTCTTGCAGTTTATCGCCCCCTTTCTTATTCCAGAGTAATTTAGGAAGATCACATAGCCAAGGATCACATGGGCATCTCAGAACAAGACTAATCCTAAAATGGGCCATCAGAGTTTAAATACCCTGATGGTCTTCACAATACAGGAAGCAGGATATCCTGCCTCGCTACAATACCTAAACCGAACTTAAATGTACACATAACAGGTTGGTCCACATAAGCTAACATAAATACAAGGTGTCAATGAACTTCGGACCTACATGGCCATGCCAGCAATTAGTGCTTGCTTATGCTTAACTATCTAATGAGTCAGTCCGAGGCCTGTCATGGCCATTGTCGAGGAGGTACCCTCGACAGGGAAGTTGAATTTCGTTCAGATTGTTGCGGGTAACAAATGATCTTACTATGCTGGTCTCCTGACATACAGCTGTGATTAACATTTGTATGATGTTAATTGTGTGGATTTGAACATGTATCCGAATGTGGGACTTGACAACTTAATTGGCATAGAGTTGATTTTCCCAGCGTGTAATGTCCTACCATGGAGTGACCAATAATTTTTACTAGGTCCCTAATTTATTGGGGGCGGGGGGGGGGGGGGGGGGGGGGGGGGAGGGAGTTAGTCCAGATCAATGAAGTCTGTCTGAAGTTTGACATCAGACGATAAGCTACCTTGTTGTACCTTACCCAAACTGAAGGCCTAGTTGGGAGAACCTACCAAACTCTGAAAGTTTGTCTTTCCAAACTTGTCAATGATCACCAGATCATTTGGGATATTTACTTTGAGGACTATATTCTCCATTTGGACACAAAAGCTGGCCTCAACCAAATACACATCCTTGTTCTTGATGTTTGGATTGAACCCAGGAACTCCAATGCTGGTAATGAGGTACATAATAATTTTTTTTAATCTCTTTTGGGCCGACAAGCAAATCAAATTCTTATATTCCCGAGCATAGCAAACACCAAGAACGTAACTTGACAACCTTTTCTAAAAACCTAAGCTCTAATTTGCACGTAGAAATCCAACTAAATCTATTCAATGATGAGACTGTCTAACCATACACTCCAACAAAAATACAGCATCGGTTGTAATGGCAGGATTTACTGCAGCAAACCGCTCACACAACTACCGCTGCATTAGCTATTCCGTTACAAGACAAAACACCTGCACCAACCTGTGGAACAAAGAAGAAAGCTGATGTAGAAGATTCTTTTGTGTCAAAGATGTCAACAAAATCACGATGGATGTATATCCCCATCACCTAGCGAGTCATAAGTAACCATGAAGTTATCTGATTGAAAAGTTCCATGAAAAAAATAGAGATAGCTGAGTGATGAAAGCTTGAACTATGCACAGCCAATTGTGGCCTACAATTTTCAAAGATTAGTGTCATCTAATCAAACTGTGTCTTCCATCCTTAGGGATGTCATTTGGTGGGGAAACCTGAGGGATGTTTCACACAAATTCTTAACATGTCAAGTTATCGCTGGGCCGGAGACAGCAATATAAACTGCATGAAAGACACTGTGGTATTGTATTATTCCCTATTGAACTCCCCTCCAAATGTAAAAAAATTTTTTTTTAAACACAGCTGTTTTGGTTGACTGAGATACTAAACTAAAATTCCATAGGATAGATCTCCTAACACAGGCCTGTGGCTCGGATTGCGACCTGGTGGCTAACATGGTTGTCACTTTATTGTTTTATACCTCACACCACAGCAGTGCCTCTGGTCACAGGATGTTGTGAGTAAGAATGTCTAGATTTGTTTTGAAGAAGGT
>CBDHDV010000064.1:0-43571 GCA_965261175.1 Rubritalea sp.
TGATTAAACAGCCTGTAGGGGAGAACACTGGATCATGATTAAACAGCCTGCCTAGGCAGAACACTGGATCATGATTAAACAGCCTGCCTAGAGAGAACACTGGATCATGATTAAACAGCCTGCCTAGAGAGAACACTGGATCATGATTAAACAGCCTGCCTAGGGAGAACACTGGATCATGATTAAACAGCCTGCCTATAGAGAACACTGGATCATGATTAAACAGCCTGCCTATAGAGAAAACTGGATCATGATTAAACAGCCTGCCTAGAGAGAACACTGGATCATGATTAAACAGCCAGCCTATAGAGAACAATGGATCATGATTAAACAGCCTGTAGGGGAGAACACTGGATCATGATTAAACAGCCTGCCTAGGGAGAACACTGGATCATGATTAAACAGCCAGCCTATAGAGAACACTGGATCATGATTAAACAGCCTGTAGGGGAGAACACTGGATCATGATTAAACAGCCTGCATAGGGAGAACACTGGATCATGATTAAACAGCCTGCCTAGAGAGAACACTGGATCATGATTAAACAGCCTGCCTAGAGAGAACACTGGATCATGATTAAACAGCCTGCCTAGGGAGAACACTGGATCATGATTAAACAGCCTGCCTAGGGAGAACACTGGATCATGATTAAACAGCCTGCCTAGGGAGAACACTGGATCATGATTAAACAGCCTGCCTAGGGAGAACACTGGATCATGATTAAACAGCCTGCCTAAAGAGAACACTGGATCATGATTAAACAGCTTGCCTAGAGAGAACACTGGATCATGATTAAACAGCCTGCCTAGAGAGAACACTGGATCATGATTAAATATCCTGCCTAGAGAGAACACTGGATCATGATTAAACAGCCTGCCTAGGGAGAACACTGGATCATGATTAAACAGCCTGCCTAGGGAGAACACTGGATCATGATTAAACAGCCTGCCCAAAGAGAACACTGGATCATGATTAAACAGCCTGCCTAAAGAGAACACTGGATCATGATTAAACAGCCTGCCTAGAGAGAACACTGGATCATGATTAAACAGCCTGCCTAGAGAGAACACTGGATCATGATTAAACAGCCTGCCTAGGGAGAACACTGGATCATGATTAAACAGCCTGCCTATAGAGAACACTGGATCATGATTAAACAGTCTGCCTATAGAGAACACTGGATCATGATTAAACAGCCTGCCTAAAGAGAACACTGGATCATGATTAAACAGCCTGCCTAGAGAGAATACTGGATCATGATTAAACAGCCTGCCTATAGAGAACACTGGATCATGATTAAACAGTCTGCCTATAGAGAACACTGGATCATGATTAAACAGCCTGCCTATAGAGAACACTGGATCATGATTAAACAGCCTGCCTAGAGAGAACACTGGATCATGATTAAACAGCCTGCCTAAGAGAACACTGGATCATGATTAAACAGCCTGCCTAGAGAGAACACTGGTTCATGATTAAACAGCCTGCCTAGGGAGAACACTGGATCATGATTAAACAGCCTGCCTAGAGAGAACATTGGATCATGATTAAACAGCCTGCCTATAGAGAACACTGGATCATGATTAAACAGCCTGCCTAAAGAGAACACTGGATCATGATTAAACAGCCTGCCTATAGAGAACACTGGATCATGATTAAACAGCCTGCCTAAAGAGAACACTGGATCATGATTAAACAGCCTGCCTAGAGAGAACACTGGTTCATGATTAAACAGCCTGCCTAGGGAGAACACTGGATCATGATTAAACAGCCTGCCTATAGAGAACACTGGATCATGATTAAACAGCCTGCCTAGAGAGAACACTGGATCATGATTAAACAGCCTGCCTAGAGAGAACACTGGATCATGATTAAACAGCCTGCCTAGGGAGAACACTGGATCATGATTAAACAGCCTGCCTATAGAGAACACTGGATCATGATTAAACAGCCTGCCTAGGGAGAACACTGGATCATGATTAAACAGCCTGCCTATAGAGAACACTGGATCATGATAAAACAGCCAGCCTAGAGAGAACACTGGATCATGATTAAACAGCCTGCCTAGGGAGAACACTGGATCATGATTAAACAGCCTGCCTAGAGAGAACACTGGATCATGATTAAACAGCCTGCCTAGGGAGAATACTGGATCATGATTAAACAGCCTGCCTAAAGAGAACACTGGATCATGATTAAACAGCCTGCCTAAAGAGAACACTGGATCATGATTAAACAGCCTGCCTAGGGAGAACACTGGATCATGATTAAACAGCCTGCCTAGAGAGAATACTGGATCATGATTAAACAGCCTGCCTAGGGAGAACACTGGATCATGATTAAACAGCCTGCCTAAAGAGAACACTGGATCATGATTAAACAGCCTGCCTATAGAGAACACTGGATCATGATTAAACAGCCTGCCTAGAGAGAACACTGGATCATGATTAAACAGCCTGCCTAGAGAGAATACTAGATCATGATTAAACAGCCTGCCTAGGGAGAACACTGGATCATGATTAAACAGCCTGCCTAGAGAGAATACTAGATCATGATTAAACAGCCTGCCTAAAGAGAACACTGGATCATGATTAAACAGCCTGCATAGGGAGAACACTGGATCATGATTAAACAGCCTGCCTAGAGAGAATACTGGATCATGATTAAACAGCCTGCCTAGAGAGAACACTGGATCATGATTAAACAGCCTGCCTAGGGAGAACACTGGATCATGATTAAACAGCCTGCCTATAGAGAACACTGGATCATGATTAAACAGCCTGCCTATAGAGAACACTGGATCATGATTAAACAGCCTGCCTAGAGAGAACACTGGATCATGATTAAACAGCCTGCCTAGAGAGAATACTAGATCATGATTAAACAGCCTGCCTAGGGAGAATACTGGATCATGATTAAACAGCCTGCCTAGAGAGAACACTGGATCATGATTAAACAGCCTGCCTATAGAGAACACTGGATCATGATTAAACAGTCTGCCTAGGGAGAACACTGGATCATGATTAAAGAACTTGCCTAGAGAGAAAACTGGATCATGATTAAACAGCCTGCCTAGGGAGAACACTGGATCATGATTAAACAGCCTGCCTATAGAGAACACTGGATCATGATTAAATAGCCTGCCTAGGGAGAACACTGGATCATGATTAAACAGCCTGCCTAGGGAGAACACTGGATCATGATTAAACAGCCTGCCTATAGAGAACACTGGATCATGATTAAACAGCCTGCCTATAGAGAACACTGGATCATGATTAAACAGCCTGCCTATAGAGAACACTGGATCATGATTAAACAGCCTGCCTAGGGAGAACACTGGATCATGATTAAACAGCCTGCCTAGAGAGAACACTGGATCATGATTAAACAGCCTGCCTAGAGAGAACACTGGATCAATTAAACAGCCTGCCTATAGAGAACACTGGATCATGATTAAACAGCCTGCCTAGGGAGAACACTGGATCATGATTAAACAGCCTGCCTAGAGAGAACACTGGATCATGATTAAACAGCCTGCCTAGAGAGAACACTGGATCATGATTAAACAGCCTGCCTATAGAGAACACTGGATCATGATTAAACAGCCAGCCTAGAGAGAACACTGGATCATGATTAAACAGCCTGCCTAGAGAGAACACTGGATCATGATTAAACAGCCTGCCTATAGAGAACACTGGATCAAGATTAAACAGCCTGCCTAGAGAGAACACTGGATCATGATTAAACAGCCTGCCTATAGAGAACACTGGATCATGATTAAACAGCCTGCCTAAAGAGAACACTGGATCATGATTAAACAGCCAGCCTAGGGAGAACACTGGATCATGATTAAACAGCCTGCCTAGAGAGAACACTGGATCATGATTAAACAGCCTGCCTAGGGAGAACACTGGATCATGATTAAACAGCCTGCCTAGAGAGAACACTGGATCATGATTAAACAGCCTGCCTAGGGAGAACACTGGATCATGATTAAACAGCCTGCCTAGAGAGAATACTGGATCATGATTAAACAGCCTGCTTAGAGAGAACACTGGATCATGATTAAACAGCCTGCCTAGAGAGAACACTGGATCATGATTAAACAGCCTGCCTAGAGAGAACACTGGATCATGATTAAACAGCCTGCCTATAGAGAACACTGGATCATGATTAAACAGCCTGCCTAGGGAGAATACTGGATCATGATTAAACAGCCTGCCTATAGAGAACACTGGATCATGATTAAACAGCCTGCCTAGGGAGAACACTGGATCATGATTAAACAGCCTGCCTAGAGAGAACACTGGATCATGATTAAACAGCCTGCCTAGAGAGAATACTAGATCATGATTAAACAGCCTGCCTAGGGAGAACACTGGATCATGATTAAACAGCCTGCCTAGGGAGAACACTGGATCATGATTAAACAGCCTGCCTAGGGAGAACACTGGATCATGATTAAACAGCCTGCCTAAAGAGAACACTGGATCATGATTAAACAGCCTGCCTAAAGAGAACACTGGATCATGATTAAACAGCCTGCCTAGGGAGAACACTGGATCATGATTAAACAGCCTGCCTAGGGAGAACACTGGATCATGATTAAACAGCCTGCCTAGAGAGAACACTGGATCATGATTAAACAGCCTGCCTAGAGAGAACACTGGATCATGATTAAACAGCCTGCCTAGAGAGAACACTGGATCATGATTAAACAGCCTGCCTAGGGAGAACACTGGATCATGATTAAACAGCCTGCCTAGAGAGAACACTGGATCATGATTAAACAGCCTGCCTAGGGAGAACACTGGATCATGATTAAACAGCCTGCCTATAGAGAACACTGGATCATGATTAAACAGCCTGCCTAGGGAGAACACTGGATCATGATTAAACAGCCTGCCTAGAGAGAACACTGGATCATGATTAAACAGCCAGCCTAGAGAGAACACTGGATCATGATTAAACAGCCTGCCTAGAGAGAACACTGGATCATGATTAAACAGCCTGCCTATAGAGAACACTGGATCAAGATTAAACAGCCTGCCTAGAGAGAACACTGGATCATGATTAAACAGCCTGCCTATAGAGAACACTGGATCATGATTAAACAGCCTGCCTAAAGAGAACACTGGATCATGATTAAACAGCCAGCCTAGGGAGAACACTGGATCATGATTAAACAGCCTGCCTAGAGAGAACACTGGATCATGATTAAACAGCCTGCCTAGGGAGAACACTGGATCATGATTAAACAGCCTGCCTAGAGAGAACACTGGATCATGATTAAACAGCCTGCCTAGGGAGAACACTGGATCATGATTAAACAGCCTGCCTAGAGAGAATACTGGATCATGATTAAACAGCCTGCTTAGAGAGAACACTGGATCATGATTAAACAGCCTGCCTAGAGAGAACACTGGATCATGATTAAACAGCCTGCCTAGAGAGAACACTGGATCATGATTAAACAGCCTGCCTATAGAGAACACTGGATCATGATTAAACAGCCTGCCTAGGGAGAATACTGGATCATGATTAAACAGCCTGCCTATAGAGAACACTGGATCATGATTAAACAGCCTGCCTAGGGAGAACACTGGATCATGATTAAACAGCCTGCCTAGAGAGAACACTGGATCATGATTAAACAGCCTGCCTAGAGAGAATACTAGATCATGATTAAACAGCCTGCCTAGGGAGAACACTGGATCATGATTAAACAGCCTGCCTAGGGAGAACACTGGATCATGATTAAACAGCCTGCCTAGGGAGAACACTGGATCATGATTAAACAGCCTGCCTAAAGAGAACACTGGATCATGATTAAACAGCCTGCCTAAAGAGAACACTGGATCATGATTAAACAGCCTGCCTAGGGAGAACACTGGATCATGATTAAACAGCCTGCCTAGGGAGAACACTGGATCATGATTAAACAGCCTGCCTAGAGAGAACACTGGATCATGATTAAACAGCCTGCCTAGAGAGAACACTGGATCATGATTAAACAGCCTGCCTAGAGAGAACACTGGATCATGATTAAACAGCCTGCCTAGAGAGAACACTGGATCATGATTAAACAGCCTGCCTAGGGAGAACACTGGATCATGATTAAACAGCCTGCCTAGAGAGAACACTGGATCATGATTAAACAGCCTGCCTATAGAGAACACTGGATCATGATTAAACAGCCTGCCTATAGAGAACACTGGATCATGATTAAACAGCCTGCCTAGAGAGAACACTGGATCATGATTAAACAGCCTGCCTATAGAGAACACTGGATCATGATTAAACAGCCTGCCTAAAGAGAACACTGGATCATGATTAAACAGCCTGCCTAGGGAGAACACTGGATCATGATTAAACAGCCTGCCTAGGGAGAACACTGGATCATGATTAAACAGCCTGCCTAGAGAGAACACTGGATCATGATTAAACAGCCTGCCTAGAGAGAACACTGGATCATGATTAAACAGCCTGCCTAGAGAGAACACTGGATCATGATTAAACAGCCTGCCTAGAGAGAACACTGGATCATGATTAAACAGCCTGCCTAGGGAGAACACTGGATCATGATTAAACAGCCTGCCTAGAGAGAACACTGGATCATGATTAAACAGCCTGCCTATAGAGAACACTGGATCATGATTAAACAGCCTGCCTATAGAGAACACTGGATCATGATTAAACAGCCTGCCTAGGGAGAACACTGGATCATGATTAAACAGCCTGCCTATAGAGAACACTGGATCATGATTAAACAGCCTGCCTATAGAGAACACTGGATCATGATTAAACAGCCTGCCTAGAGAGAACACTGGATCATGATTAAACAGCCTGCCTATAGAGAACACTGGATCATGATTCTTACCCCCGACTATATGAATGCTGTCGTCGCTTCAAACATTTTTGGTACTCTATCGTGTTGGAATAACCACCACCTCGCTCTAGGGGTGAAGGTACAAGTACAGAGAAAAATGGCGTGGCTAGGTGTTCATGTCTCCAAATATTCCCATATATATCCAGTGATGCAGTGGACAATCCTGCGTGGTGGGAGGGGGCGGGGGGAAGCTATGGAAACATGCCATGATCTTAACGCCTAGGTCACATCCACCACCCTCTCCCCTGTCCTCCCATAGACTATACCAGAATACAGATGATAATATTATTAGCATGTACAAATGATAATAAAATAATTTAAGGTACACCAAGCGCCAACCCGCTCCCAAACCTACTCACTCACACACCACACAAAGTCTTGTAGGAAAGCACAATTACTTCCTAATACTGCGGGCTGGATTGGGTAGGCACTCTGGATTATGACATCCATAGAAATTCCAGGTTAGTGCATGGCAACACCAAGGCTTCCCATGGCAACATCCAGGTATCCTATGGAAAAACTGAGGCATCCCTCTATAATACCAAGACATCCCTTGGCCAACACAAGGCATCCCTCGGCAACCCTGAGGTATCCCATAGCAACATTCAGGCATGAATATACATCACTCACTCGAAAGTTTCGGTTCTCCTTTTCCTTTGGCTACATAAATAAGCAAGGACAGAGTTCATAGTCAGCACCTAATTGTATTACAAATATCAGTCCCACCTGTAGCAGAAGTTGGAAACCATATTCTCCCTCCATTGGAATACTGGCATAAGCAAGAAAGAAACCATCAAGAAATGCCATCCACACATCAAATAGCGTGTGCGTGTCCCACGAGGAACTCATCATGTACACCAATATTATACAGCTTTTTAAAATAAAAAAATCCGCATAATGATTAATGTACATGATCAGCATTGGTAAAGGGTCATTAATAATCTTTTGACAAGTCAACTTTATTTATTTATATAAACGTTTTGTTTGTAACCATGGCTAGGCTAGAAAACCCATGTTTATCTTGCCAATCACAGTGGGTAATAGCACAGAAAACATACTCCAGGACAGATGGTCCACAATAAGTGCTGGCAAATAGTACTGCCTATATTGGTTAGCCCCTCTTTTTAAAATGGCGGACAGCAAAAGTTCATATCTCAGCCAAAGCATGGCTTGGGCTGCTAAGAGCTAAAAAAAAAACCCCAAAAAAAAACACAGACGCCCAATTTGCCGCCGTGAAGTCTTCGCGAAGGTAGTAAACCAGCAGACAAAACAAAAAACACACATAGAAAGTGTGGGGAAAACCCTGAAATTCATCGCCAAAGATCTATTTGCTTCCGTCTTTGTTTTTTTCTTGCATAACTGGTACACTCAAGGTCCACTCATAAAAAAAAACTGGAATACCAGAAGACTCAAAGTGTTCAAATGCCTTGCAGCGACATGTTTCTCAATTATGGAAAAGAAGTATGGAAAAGGCTTGACGTCCATGATGCTTTCAGAGAGTGTGTCCTACCATGTATTCACTAGCCACACTACACAATCTTGGTCGTTAAGAAAAAGCAACCAACTATCCAACAATATATGTATGTGTGTGTACTTTATCAATAAACATGGTATAGAATAACATCTGCTATGTTTGGTTAGTTCTGGACTTCTCCTCTGCAACCTTTGCCAAGTCCTTGAAGGATCTTGGAGCTCTCCTCTGCAACTCTGGACAAGCCTTAAAGGATCTAGAGTTCTCCTGTGCAACTTGAGCCTAGTTGAAGGATCTGGAACTCTCCTCTGCATCTCTGGACATGTCCTTGAAGAAGGCTGTAGCTGACTCTAAATAGCAAAGCAACAAGGTAAGGTATGTGCTGACTTGGGTGGTGTGAAACAATTAAAATTTAGTCAAATAAAGTGTTTAATATGAGTGGTTCATTTCTGCTCGCTGGTTTGCTGTCGTTTGGTCAGCCACAATGTTGAACACTCAAACAACACGAAAAACAAACAAACAAAGAAAATTTTTTTTTTAAAAACACACTATAAGTAAGAACTAAGAAACATGACTGCATTAGATTCACTGGACAAAAAAAAAGAGGGGGGGGGAAGGGAGCATGAGTGTACCATACACCACAACCAGTTAGACAACCCTTCACCATTAAAAATGACACACAGCAACTTTATACAAGGGGGGACTATCCCATTTTCCTCCGAAATTTAAAAACATATTTGTGGTTGTCATAACTTTTTTCCCCTTTCTTCTGTGCAAATAATTATTATACCAGCTTGTTGCTTATTGTGTGTGCTTTAAGATGATATGTAAAAAGTCTCTATAGGCACTTTTTCTTAGAAGATATAGCCATATACGCAAGGGTCACTCAGAAAATGGCACCTCCTAATTTCCCAGGATTCTAATTGCCAGACGCCTTGAGCTACAGACCTCAAACTTCCTGTGTGGCTTGCTAACACCCTAAGCTGTGATATAAGCGAGCCATAATTTTTTTACCATGAAGCATTCCTGAGATAAGATTATTAGAAGAGGCGGGGTCACAGATATTCCGTGGTTTTTGGCGTGGCTTGAAATAAAGTGTCTCATAGCTATTCAACACTTCACCGCGTTTTAATTATGGCTCAGACATATCACAACTTAGGGTGTTAGCAAGCCACAAAACAAGTTTGGGGTCTGTAGCTCAAGGTGCCTTGGAATTAGAATCCTGGGAAATTAGGAGGTGCCATTTTCTGAGTGACCCTTGCGTGTTTGGCTATATCTTCTAAGAAAAAGTGCCTATAGAGACTTTTTTACATATCATCTTAAAGCACACACAATAAGCAACAAGCTGGTATAATAATTATTTGCACAGAAGAAAGGGGGGAAAAGTTATGACAACCACAAATATGTTTTTGAATTTCGGAGGAAAATGGGATAGTCGTCTTAATAAGGGGGGTCTAGAGGTCAGAGCTCTCTAAGCCCCCAATTTTTAATCAAATTTCTAATCACAACAATTTTTTCCCCCTTGCCTCGCCATATTGTTGCTTATTCTGTGTGCTTTCAAATGATATGTTGAATGTCTCTATAGGCATATTTTCATAGAAGATACATGCGCCAACATCAAGGTCACTCAAAAAAAAAATCAGCACCTCTCAAGCTCCACAGACAGTCATAACTCATCCATGCGTGGATAACAAAACACTTGGAGTGTGGCCTCCCCAAGACCTTACATGTGTGACATGTGTGAACCAGATTCATTAGATGTTTAGTTGTTGAAAAGTTATAGCACTGTATTTTGGAAATGCCTCAAAATGACCTTGATGTTGGTGCATGTATCTTCTAACAAATTGTGCCTATAGAGACATTCAACTTATCATTTGAAAGCTCATAGAATAAGCAAGAAGATGGTGCTAAAACTACCTGCACAGAGGTAAGAAGAAAAGGGGAGGGGAATACGGTGATTAGAAAATTAAGGGGAAAAATGGGGGGTTTTGGGCCTGACCTCTAGTCCCCCTTAAAATCTGTATAATAATTGTTATATACGATTTTAAATGGTAAAAGGACCCACCTCACTGTGGTCTACAATTGGTACGGTGTACATAGGTACACTCTTATGCCTTTCTTTCAGACCAGTCTACACAGTTTTGTTCATGTAACAGACAACAGCAGAACACTTGCATCTTCAATTTCTCAAGAAAGAGACCAAGGTCAAAGGGTAAAAGCTTCATGATAACAGCTTGAGCCGTGTCAGGGTTTTCCCTTTACCAGCAATGCTTCCCCCTTTACCAGCAATGCTTCCCCCTTTACCAGCAATGCTTCCCCCTTTACCAGCAATGCTTCCCCCTTTACCAGCAATGCTTCCCCCTTTACCAGCAATGCTTCCCCCTTTACCAGCAATGCTTCCCCCTTTACCAGCAATGCTTTCCCCTTTACCAGCAATGCTCCTCCTTTACCAGCAATGCTCCTCCTTTACCAGCAATGCTTCATCAAAGGAGGTATCCTTTTTCTGTTTTTTGCAGTGACGAACGGTACCAGCCCTCCCTCCTCCCTCCCATAAAACTGCAACAGAGCTCAAAAATAGAAATTCGCCAATTTATAAATCTGATATTATTATACCTGTTGCATGGCACCAGTATAATATTCCAGCCATAAGGGGGAAAGGGGAGTAGAAAGCCGAAAGTAAGGAACAATATGGCGTGGTCTTACTTAATGGGTACAGCACACATTGCAGAGATGCATCCATTTCCTGTGGGACTTGTTATGGCACCGACTATGTGGGAGGAGTCTTGCATCAGTACAGAAGATAAAGAAGGCTGAGAGATGGGGGGAGAAAGAAGGAGAGAGAGAGAAGGGGAAGAGAGAAGGGGTAGAGAGGGAGAAAGAGAGAGAGAAAGGGAGAGAGAAAGGGAGAGAGAAAGGGAGAGAGAAAGGGAGAGAGAAAGGGAGAGAGAAAGGGAGAGAAAAGGAGAGAGAAAGGGAGAGAGAGAGAGAGAAAGAGAGAGAGAGAAAGAGAGAGAGAAAGAGAGAAAGGGAGAGAGAAAGGGAGAGAGAAAGGGAGAGAGGAGACACAAGGAGGGAGAAGGAAACTGTCGGTAATCAGTGTCCACAGAATTGGCACAATTGATAGTTCTGAAGTTGCCGTATATAATATGCAAATTGGAAGTTGGTAGGTTCCACCAGAACCACATAATTTATTGGAGAATCACGGGAGAATTGTCCTTCTCTCAAAATATCAACTACAAAACTATTCAACACTCCAGGCAAATGGGAGTAGGATGTTTTCTAGAGGCCTCAAGCACATCAGCTACCACATCTCAAAAACAATGAAATAACTACATACTATTACCATCTTGAATACATGCACACACACACACACCCTCGCATACCACACACAGCCAGTCATCCTAGTCATGTGAGCCACACCCTCACATCAAGAGAGCGAGAGAGGGAGTCTGGTGACTAAGGTACAACTCTTTTTTTGGGGCATTGCACACTTCAGGATTTTACAGTCCAATCAGATACATCTTGTCACATAGCTCTACGTCATGATTATACATCCAGCACTCTGTTTGCATATTCATAGCTGCACTCCCACATCCCTCGCAAGACCACAGCCATATTTCGCATGCTATGCAGTGGAGGATTATCTGGAGCTGATCGAGAAAGCAGCCAGTTTGCTGGACTACGATAATCTACACCCCAAGAAAGAATAAGCTATTATCAGTTTCACACCAAGCATCCCAAAACACTTCCAGCAAAAAGGGTGGAATCAGGTTCCTCTGACCATTCCTTCAGCAACGGCACAACATGACCTTTAGCTTTAATCAATGTAGCACAAGAGATCGGCAAACCAGACACTGTCCATCACAAAATCTACCGACTTGGCTCATGTGTAATAATCATCATATACTGACTTGGCTTATGTGTAATGATCATCATATACTGCCTTGGCTATGTGTAATACTCATAATATACTGACTTGGCTCATGTGTAATAATCATCATATACTGACTTGGCTCATGTGTAATAATCATCATATACTGACTTGGCTCATGTGTAATGATCATCATATACTGACTTGGCTTATGTGTAATGATCATCATATACTGACTTGGCTCATGTGTAATGATCATCATATACTGACTTGGCTCATGTGTAATGATCATCATATACTAACTTGGCTCATGTGTAATGATCATCATATACTGATTTGGCTCATGTGTAATCATCATATCATTATATGTCACATGTCAAATGGAAAACAAGAGGAAGTTTTAATTCAAAATTGCTTGAATGCCTCCAAAAATGTTGTACCATAGTCATCAGACCCTCTCTTTCTTGGTGTGGATGTGGCTCGTGGAACTAGAGCCTGCCAGCTCTCCAACAGCCAACTCTCCCACAGCCAGCCAGTCAGCCATCTCTCCCACAGCCAGCCAGCCATCTCTCCTCCAGCCAGCCAGCTATCATAACTCCATTAAGTCCCTAACTAGGAGGAAAAGAACTGGTTATATTTGTGTAGTGATCATTATGGCTGAAATGCAGTGATTAGATACTAATTATATATCAGTTACAAATTATTCTAGAATGTTATTAGTGGCACGGGCTTTTGATTTTGTGAGATATACTGCCTCAGGTCTGGTTATAGCTGATATAGTAAAGCTTAGACTGCCTCAGGTCTGATTAGAGCTGACATAATAAAGCTTAGGCTGCCTCAGATCTGGTTAGAGCTGCCATAATAAAGCTTAGACTGCCTCAGGTCTGGTTAGAGCTGACATAATAAAGCTTAGGCTGCCTCAGGTCTGGTTAGAGCTGCCATAATAAAGCTTAGACTGCCTCAGGTCTGGTTAGAGCTGACATAATAAAGCTTAGGCTGCCTCAGGTCTGGTTAGAGCTGCCATAATAAAGCTTAGACTGCCTCAGGTCTGGTTAGAGCTGACATAATAAAGCTTAGACTGCCTCAGGTCTGGTTAGAGCTGACATAATAAAGCTTAGACTGCCTCAGGTCTGATTAGAGCTGACATAATAAAGCTTAGACTGCCTCAGGTCTGGTTAGAGCTGACATAATAAAGCTTAGACTGCCTCATGTCTGGTTAGAGCTGACATAATAAAGCTTAGACTGCCTCAGGTCTGGTTAGAGCTGACATAATAAAGCTTAAACTGCCTCAGGTCTGGTTAGAGCTGATATAATAAAGCTTAGACTGCCTCATGTCTGGTTAGAGCTGACATAATAAAGCTTAGACTGCCTCAGGTCTGGTTAGAGCTGACATAATAAAGCTTAGACTGCCTCAGGTCTGATTAGAGCTGACATAATAAAGCTTAGACTTCCTCAGGTTTGGTTAGAGCTGACATAATAAAGCTTAAACTGCCTCAGGTCTGGTTAGAGCTGACATAATAAAGCTTAGACTGCCTCATGTCTGGTTAGAGCTGACATAATAAAGCTTAGACTGCCTCAGGTTTGGTTAGAGCTGACATATAAAGCTTAGACTGCCTCAGGTTTGGTTAGAGCTGACATAATAAAGCTTAAACTGCCTCAGGTCTGGTTAGAGCTGACATAATAAAGCTTAGACTGCCTCAGGTTTGGTTAGAGCTGACATAATAAAGCTTAACCATCGACACAACAAGTTTATTTGTGGGTTTTTATATTTGCCATATTTTTCTTTCAAGAATACACTTCTGGAACTGTTCATATCATTAGAATGCAAATACAACAAGCTGCAGTTTGTGTAAGAATCAGCTCCATTGAAGCCAGCTAACAAAAGCTACGCATCTCTACATCGTGCCATATCTACAACAAAACTTACAGCAAGGAAATCCATCCATGAGCGACTCCTTTCTCAAGAGCGAAGGAATTCAGATTGTTTTCCAGAAAGCATTGATGTCTGTACAGTCCATCCTCAGCCGAAGAGCGTCAGAAACAGCAGTAAAGGCCTGGCTGGAGGAGACACTTCTTAAGGGAGTTGCGATCGTGTCAGCCATTGTTGGGATTTTCCCCCCCTTCTGCTCGTGTGACCGTCTAACTGGAAGTAAAGTTTTATTGCAATAGAACAATCTATTGGGCATGTGCAGATAAAAAAAATGGGGGTTAACAACTTCATTTTCTATATTTATTTTTGGCAACCGACGTCCTGGTTCATGGCAAACTACGCAGATGGCTTTCCTAGTCTTACTACAATGAAGTCTCGTTTGCTTGGCCTGTTATAGTTGGTGGCAGGAAACTTTGAACACTAGCGAGCTAGATGCTAGTAAGAGTTGATTGTTTAGTTACTTTTAAGCACAACTCTGTGGTCAGGTGGCCAGTATAGGAATAGGAAGACACCACTCGGTGGTCAGGTGGCCAGTACAGGAATAGCAAGACACCACTCGGTGGTCAGGTGGCCAGTACAGGAATAGGAAGACACCACTCGGTGGTCAGGTGGCCAGTACAGGAATAGGAAGACACCACTCAGTGGTCAGGTGGCCAGTATAGGAATAGGAAGACACCACTCGGTGGTCAGGTGGCCAGTACAGGAATAGCAAGACACCACTCGGTGGTCAGGTGGCCAGTACAGGAATAGGAAGACACCACTCGGTGGTCAGGTGGCCAGTACAGGAATAGGAAGACACCACTCGGTGGTCAGGTGGCCAGTACAGGAATAGGAAGACACCACTCGGTGGTCAGGTGGCCAGTACAGGAATAGGAAGACACCACTGGTGGTCAGGTGGCCAGTATAGGAATAGGAAGACCCACTCTGTGGTCAATACAGGAATAGGAAGACACCACTCGGTGGTCAGTTGGCCAGTACAGGAATAGGAAGACACCACTCGGTGGTCAGGTGGCCAGTACAGGAATAGGAAGACACCACTCAGTGGTCAGGTGGCCAGTACAGGAATAGGAAGACACCACTCGGTGGTCAGGTGGCCAGTACAGTAATAGGAAGACACCACTCGGTGGTCAGGTGGCCAGTACAGGAATAGGAAGACACCACTCAGTGGTCAGGTGGCCAGTATAGGAATAGGAAGACACCACTCGGTGGTCAGGTGGCCAGTACAGGAATAGGAAGACACCACTCGGTGGTCAGGTGGCCAGTACAGGAATAGCAAGACACCACTCGGTGGTCAGGTGGCCAGTACAGGAATAGGAAGACACCACTCGGTGGTCAGGTGGCCAGTACAGGAATAGGAAGACACCACTCGGTGGTCAGGTGGCCAGTACAGGAATAGGAAGACACCACTCGGTGGTCAGGTGGCCAGTACAGGAATAGGAAGACACCACTGGTGGTCAGGTGGCCAGTACAGGAATAGGAAGACACCACTCAGTGGTCAGGTGGCCAGTATAGGAATAGGAAGACACCACTCGGTGGTCAGGTGGCCAGTACAGGAATAGGAAGACACCACTCGGTGGTCAATACAGGAATAGGAAGACACCACTCGGTGGTCAGTTGGCCAGTACAGGAATAGGAAGACACCACTCGGTGGTCAGGTGGCCAGTACAGGAATAGGAAGACACCACTCGGTGGTCAGGTGGCCAGTACAGGAATAGGAAGACACCACTCGGTGGTCAGGTGGCCAGTACAGGAATAGGAAGATTGCAGTCAAGTGAACAGAACAAACCAAATGCAAACAGTTCCTGCGACCACACGAGCGCTCACCATGTTGCTCACCCATGTTGCCCACCCATGTGCGTTCACCCATGAGCGCTAACTCATGTCGCTAACTCATGTCGCTAACTCATGTTGCTCACCCCTGTTGCTCACCCATGTTGCTCACCCCTGCTGCTCACCCATAAGCGCTAACCCATGTTGCTCACCCATGAGCGCTAACTCATGTTGCTCACCCCTGTTGCTCACCCATAAGCGCTAACTCATGTTGCTCACCCATGTTGCTCACCCCTGTTTCTCACCCATGTTGCTCACCCCTGTTGCTCACCCCTGTTGCTCACCCATGTTGCTCCCCCATGTTGCTCACCCATGTTGCTCACCCATGTGCGTTCACCCATGTGCGTTCACCCATGTTGCTCACCCATGTTGCTCACCCATGTTGCTCACCCATGTGCGTTCACCCATGCTGCTCACCCATGTTGCTCACCCATTTTGCTCATCATGTTGCTCACCCATGTGCGTTCACCCATGTTGCTCACCCATGTTGCTCACCCATGTGCGTTCACCCATGTTGCTCACCCCTGTTGCTCACCCATAAGCGCTAACTCATGTTGCTCACCCATGTTGCTCACCCCTGTTTCTCACCCATGTTGCTCACCCCTGTTGCTCACCCCTGTTGCTCACCCATGTTGCTCACCCATGTTGCTCACCCATGTTGCTCACCCATGTGCGTTCACCCATGTTGCTCACCCATGTTGCTCACCCATGTTGCTCACCCATGTGCGTTCACCCATGCTGCTCACCCATGTTGCTCACCCATTTTGCTCACCATGTTGCTCACCCATGTTGCTCACCCATGTTGCTCACCCATGTGCGTTCACCCATGCTGCTCATCATGTTGCTCACCCATGTGCGTTCACCCATGCTGCTCACCCATGCTGCTCACCCATGTTGCTCACCCATGTGCGTTCACCCATGTTGCTCACCCATGTTGCTCACCCATGTGCGTTCACCCATGTTGCTCACCCAAAGGTTCTAGAAATGTCAGTCAGCACGACGTTGCCTGAAGGTACAAGAAGTTGCTACTGAAGTCAAGTTAGTTTGATAATAAATGATATGAAATAAATAAGGGAGGGGCAAATCCTATGACCTACGACCCGTGTGGACCAAACAATGACTTATACAAGACACTAAGAGGAAAGAAAAAAGTTTTATTAAAAAAATAAACAACTATTATTGGAACGACCTATTCAAAAAGTAAAGAAGAAACAAAACTTGACTGTACCCATGTTGGCTACAACTATTAGATTCCCTTACTCATATACAGCCATACTGTGGATTTGGAGCTACACAGGCACTCAGTGATTTTAAGACCAGCACAATATTGGTATATATGATAAAGGGTGGATATGGGGCTACACAGGCACTCAGTGATTTAAGACCAGCACAATATTGGTATATATGATAAAGGGTGGATATGGGGCTACACAGGCACTCAGTGATTTTAAGACCAGCACAATATTGGTATACATGATAAAGGGTGTGGGGCTGCACAGGCACGCTGTGATTTTTAATCACTTCACCGTCATAAGCGCATAGAAGCACGAGATTGATGACCGTCACGGAAGTAATTCTTAAAAATCAACCGTTGATCCTATACACTCAAAAACTTAGCATATGCATGCGCAAAGGTGAGTTATATTTCCCCAAAAAATTGAAGACACGTAGCAGTAGGTAACTATGACGTCAAACAATTTTGATTTTTCAAGCAAAATTTAGCAGAAAGAATAGATCGTGCTTGAGTGTTAGAGCTCCTATTTGATGACGGTTTCAACCTCTCCGACTGTGACAGCGATGAAGATGATGAAGATCAAGTGTTTTCCTACCTTGGGGATGAGGTATTAGACCCTGAGGAATTGGCAGCTTTGTCCAGAGCTCTAAGTTCAACTCAGGATGTTGGGCGCTCTGTTGGAGATGGAACTTTTGTGACTCCTGATGAGGAGCATGAGGAGAATGATTTGCTTGGTAAGTATGAGTAAATATCTATAGAATGGAATATAAAATTTTAGCTAGCAAACTTGACTATGTAGTGAGGCATAAGCCAGAATGCAAATTATAATTATCACCAGAGTGTAAAGTTCATAGTAATAATAATCTTCTCAATAGGTTTCGCCACCGATCTTGAATCTGCCGAACTTCTTCGAGATTTTCTTTGTATTGCTTTTGTAGTATGTACATGTGTTAGGCATGTACATGTAGACTTATTTTCTTTATTATTACGTTCATTTCTACATGCAGACACATGTGCAGTACACGTATGTTTTGTTGATGAGTCTTTGCTCTTTCTGCAACATCTTGAACTTCACAACTTTTTATATCAAGCATTACAGCCAGACGGTAGCGCTTGATGGGCATAGTCAATACTGTTATAGACTGGCAAACATGGCTGGTTACTACATCCTGCAAATTAGAAAAATGAGGGCATTCAATATTCATAAATTATGCCAAAAATGTACATTTTTCAGATTATATGCTGGTTGCAGGTCGATAAGCAACCATATTATATGCTGGTTGCAGGTCGATAAGCAACCATATTATATGCTGGTTGCAGGTCGATAAGCAACCATATTATATGCTGGTTGCAGGTGGATAAGCAACCATATTATATGCTGGTTGCAGGTGGATAAGCAACCATATTATATGCTGGTTGCAGGTCGATAAGCAACCATATTATATGCTGGTTGCAGGTGGATAAGCAACCATATTATATGCTGGTTGCAGGTGGATAAGCAACCATATTATATGCTGGTTGCAGGTCGATAAGCAACCATATTTTAGTATTTGATCTGAACAACCATAAAATATACTTGTAATAGTCGATAAACGCAGAGATAAAATGTATTCTAATTTTTTTGATGTTTTGTGGTTTGCTTGCTAGGCAACATATTTATCACCAAATTGATTAGCAACTCGTTGGCAATCATGTGATATGTGGTTGCCGGGGACTTTTCTGAACCAATCATCTATCAGATACAAAAAAATTAAAGTAAAAATAGGTCAAAATCTCAAAATTAAGTCGACAGTGAGAGGGTTAACACCAGCACAATATTGGTATATATGATAAAGGGTGGATATGGGGCTGGACAGGCACTCCGTGATTTTAAGACCAGCACAATATTGATATATATGATAAAGGGGGTCTAATGGCCGTGGTCGACATGGGTAAAAGTCTTGTCTAATCTCCTGTCTCCAGGGCAATCCAATATGGCTGGTCACTTATAAATAAAACTTGTTCAGTTTCGCGAGTTTTGTTGTTTGTTTTGTTGTTTCTGTATATTATAGTTGAGCAGACAACAAAGATTGTGATAAATTTCACGTGTTTTCACACCTCAACTTTGTTGGGGGGGGGGGGGGGGGGGGGGGAAAGGTTGCGCTAATTAGCATCATGGACATGCTTACGTGGAAACTAGAAACTAGCTTTTTTTTTTGCAGCGATCTGCAAGATAACCAACTGCATTGTGGGGCGACTACTCAAAGAAACCGCAAGTTCATGATAGCTTCCCTATTATACAACACTTACTATAACATTTTTTGAGAAAATGGGCTAATTAGCAATATGACTAAAAGAGGATGTTTATCTGTGGAGGAGGTCCAAGGCCTTTGAGACAGATGGAGACTTTGTTAGCGCATAGCGCCGTCGTCCACCGACTAGTAGCTTCCAAGGTTCAGATAAATGTGGTATGCCCCGGCTATCCAAGTTTCTTTTAGCGTAGCAGGGTCAAAGAAGTCGATCTTAAAGCTGAACGCTGGATGAGAAGTAGATTTTTTTTTTGTAGACAGCGGGAGCATAAGCTTATAAGACTGTATTCTTTCATAATGGAGTAGCCAGGACAGTGCTTTATCTTCGGGCAATAGATCACTAAGACTGTTCTGCCCTCAGGTCAAGATCCAGGCATTTTTTCCAGTACACACCACACCCAAAGATCACTTCAAATGATCCAGCCTCATGCAGTACAATTGATTTTATGACGCATATAATCGGTTAACGAAGGATTCAGGGCACGCTTGGGGTCATTTTGGAGCTAATATCGGCTGAAACCACCTCTTAGGCAGCGAATAAGCTGCTGATGTAAGTTTTGCTGACAAGAAGCTGCCAATGTGAGTTTTAGCCGAGATATAAGCTTTGGGTTTTGGGTGTTTCAGTCCTCCATTTTAAAAAGTGGGTCAATCCAATATAGGGAGGGACTAGCATGCTCCCAGATCTCTACACAGCCTCGTAATTAGTGAGATACAAGCTAATTAACTTTGGACTAATTAGCGGCTACCTCGTGACTTCAAATGACCGTAGCTTTGAAAAGTGTAGCAGCTACAGAGCTGGTTCTGGTGCCATTTTGAAGCCCTTTTCAAGCCCTATAAAATTGTCAGGATAACCTTTTGCCTCAAATCAACCAGGAAAAAAGTCAATACAAATTATAAACTTTAACATCAACCCCTGAAAATCATATCCCACAAATTTGCTCAAATTCTTGCCAGAGGTACTTTATGATGTAAACAAGCTTCCCTGTAAGTTGTGTGAAGGACACTCCGACACTTTCTGAGCTATGAACAATTATACATGGCATGTCAATTTAAAAAAATCAAAATAACCAGCTCAGTAAGTGTTAATTAGACCAAAGTGCCTCCCATTAATTTTCATATTGGTAATTAATGAACATACGGAGCAGCACCCGTGGTGTTATTTTAACGTTTACCGCAAATAAATAAATTCCTCTTACACTGTACGAGCTAGTAGAGGCCGAAGACTGAGGCAACAGTGAGATGGTAGAGAGAGTAGGAATACATGCTACACTGGAGGAGACTGGCCCTGAAGAAAGTAGCTGGACATCAGAATTACTGGACTGCTGACTAGATACTTCCTGCAAGAGGGGAAGGAGGGAGGAGAGAGAAAAGGTGGATGGATGGAGGAGAAGGCGGCATCAAAGGAAGCGAGATAGAAAAGTGGAATAAATGAAATGACAAATGAGACAGGCAGGAAAGGATGGTCAGTGGACAGAAGTTGATAGGGGAACAGAGGGGAAAATGGAGGGGAAAGGGAGGGAAAATGGAGGGGAAAGGGAGGGAAAATGGAGGGGAAAAGGAAAGAAAGTGGCGGGAAAAAATAACACCCCTGGGAAGAGAGATGAACATATCACAGCTACATCATGATGGAACTACTGGGATTGTTCCTCTGCTGAAGATAGCTCTTCTTACAGCTATGGAAGATTCTACAAAAAGAGAGAGAGAGAGAGAGAGAGAGAGAGAGAGAGAGAGAGAGAGAGAGAGAGAGAGAGAGAGAGAGAGAGAGAGAGAGAGAGAGAGAGAGAGAGAGAGAGAGAGAGAGAGAGAGAGAGGAGAGAGAGAGAGAGAGAGAGAGGAGAGAGAGAGAGAGAGAGAGAGAGAGAGAGAGAGAGAGAGAGAGAGAGAGAGAGAGAGAGAGAGAGAGAGAGAGAGAGAGAGAGAGAGAGAGAGAGAGAGAGAGAGAGAGAGAGAGAGAGAGAGAGAGAGAGAGAGAGAGAGAGAGAGAGAGAGAGAGAGAGAGAGAGAGAAGAGGGGGGGGAGGGGAGAGATTTGCATTTATCCACACCAGCTGTCCATCAAGTAATATGATAACACACAACATACCTATAGACCCAGCTTATATGAAACAAACTCCATTTACTAACTTCAAAATATGAAGACACATTTTTATAACAGCTGCAGCTTCTATAACCTGACTGTGCCAACTGGAGTTACCAACCGGAGTACACCAACCGGAGTACACCAACCGGAGTACACCAACCGGAGTACACCAACCGGAGTACACCAACCGGAGTACACCAACCGGAGTACACCAACCGGAGTACACCAACCAGAGTTTACCAACCGGAGTTTACCAACCGAAGTATACCAACCGAAGTATACCAACTGGAGTATACCAACTGGAGTATACCAAACGGAGTATACCAACCGGAGTATACCAACCGGAGTATACCAACCGGAGTTTACCAACCGGAGTTTACCAACCGGAGTTTACCAACCGGAGTTTACCAACCGGAGTTTACCAACCAGAGTTTACCAACCGGAGTTTACCAACCGGAGTTTACCAACCGGAGTATACCAACTGGAGTATACCAACCGGAGTATACCAACCGGAGTATACCAACCGGAGTATACCAACCGGAGTATACCAACCGGAGTATACCAACCGGAGTTTACCAACCGGAGTTTACCACCCCGATTTACCAACCCAGAGTTCACCATGAACACGCATATTAAACAAAAAATAAAAATAAAAAAGCCGATTCCTTACTGCACGTGAGGAGTTGAGATTCCTTACTGCATGTGAGGAGTTGAGATTCCTTACTGCACGTGAGGAGTTGAGATTCCTTTGCACGTGAGGAGTTGAGATTCCTTACTGCACGTGAGGAGTTGAGATTCCTTACTGCACGTGAGGAGTTGAGATTCCTTACTGCACGTGAGGAGTTGAGATTCCTTACTGCACGTGAGGAGTTGAGATTCCTTACTGCACGTGAGGAGTTGAGATTCCTTACTGCACGTGAGGAGTTGAGATTCCTTACTGCACGTGAGGAGTTGAGATTCCTTACTGCACGTGAGGAGTTGAGATTCCTTACTGCACGTGAGGAGTTGAGATTCCTTACTGCACGTGAGGAGTTGAGGAATTTTCAGAGCTCTCATGTTCAAGCTCGATTACAAAATTGTCAGTACACTTGGTCAGTTTGCTTAAATTAAAGTGACCTCTGTCTGACCTTGCCACTTGTACCAATCACGATGGTGATAGCCGGCTTCCTGCTTGGCCCCTCACTAGACTTGCAACAAAACTGGTTTACTTGCAGCTGCTGCTTGATCACCATAAGCTTCCATCTTAGCACCAACAGAAAGCTTCACTCCACACTAACCTGTACGCCTCCCCAATCTCAAAAGCAATAAGAAAAGTACAAACTCAGCGTGTTGACTACAAACTCAGCGTGTTGACTACAAATGCAGCATGTTGGCTACAAAGACAGCGTGTTGGCTACAAACACAGCATGTTGGCTACAAAGACAGCGTGTTGACTACAAACACAGCGTGCTGACTACAAACTCAGCTTGCTGACTACAAACTCAGTGTGTTGGCTACAAATGCAGCGTGTTGGCTACAAACACAGCGTGTTGGCTACAAACACAGAGTGTTGACTACAAACTCAGCTTGTTGACTACAAACACAGTGTGTTGACTACAAACTCGGCGTGTTGACTACAAACTCGGCATGTTGACTACAAACTCAGCGTGTTGACTACAAACTCAGCGTGTTGACTACAAACACAGCGTGTTGACTACAAACTCACCATGCTGACTACAAACTCAGCGTGTTGACTACAAACTCAGCTTGTTGACTACAAATGCAGTGTGTTGACTACAAACTCAGCGTGTTGACTACAACTCAGCATGCTGACTACAAACTCAGCGTGTTGACTACAAACACAGCGTGTGACTACGGGGGGACTATCCCATTTACCACCGAAATTCGAACACATATTTGTAGCTGTCATAACTTTTTTCCACTTTTTTCTGTGCAGATACTTTTGATACCAGTTTGTTGCTTATTGTGTGTGCTTTAAGATGATATGTGAAATGTCTCTATAGGCACCTTTTCTTAGAAGATACATCCAAAAACGCAAGTATCACTCAAAAAAATTGCACCTCCCAAATTGGAACACGTATAATTCAAAGGCACCTTGAGCTATAAACCCAAAATTGTTTTGTGGCTTGCCTAAATGCTTAGCTGTGATATGACGGTTTAAATCATTTTTTTTACGTGAAGCATTGCTGAGTTATGGTGATTAGAAGAGGTGGGGTCACAGATGCCTGGGTTTTTGCACGGTTGGAAATGAAGTGTCTCATATCTAATCAACACTTTACCGTGTTTATAATATGGCTCCGTCATATCACAGCTAATTGTTTAGGAAAGCCACAAAATTTGGGAGTCTGTAGCTCAAGGCACCTTTGAATTATATGTGCTCCAATTTGGGAGGTAAAATTTTTGAGTGACTCTTGTGGGATGATCTTCTAAGAAAAGGTGCTTTTAGAGACATTTCACATATCATCTTAAAGCACACACAATAAGCAACAAGCTGGTATCAAAAGTATCTGCACAGAAGAAAGTGGGGGGGGGGGGGGGGGGGGGGGGAGTTATGGCAGCTACAAGTGTGTTCAAATTTCGGTAGTAAATGACACAGTCCCCCCCCTTAATTATTGCGATATATGCTAATGAACTTTGAATTAATTAGCACTAACTCCCTGGTTCTGGTGTCAAGGGGGGAACCAAGCATTACAAAAAAAAAAAAAAATTTAAAAAGCTAGTGGTTACGACTTCGGAGCTCCATAGATTTTCCCACTTTGCTCCGTGTAGTTCAAAAGATAGATCTCTCTGTGTGCTCCCTTGATAACAAAAAAAAAAAAAAAAAAAAAATGCTCCCTAGGTATAATCATAACAAGTTCCTTGCAGTTACAGTCCGGGATCTCAAAAGGTTTGTATAACAAAGGTTCAACAAGTCCTAGCTCCCTAATGAAGTGCTAGGCTGTTGGTTTTTACAGTGAGGGTTAGGGAAAGCCACAAGCTATACAACGAGTTGTGCTTTCAATGTGTTAACAATTTGTTAATGGCAAGTACAAGCCTCCATAGCCTCATAACGAAAAATTTTATAGTCAAAAAATTTTCAACCAAGTCCTCTTGGATTTTTACAAGTCATTAGTACTAATGAAAAAAATCAATGTGTAGCGAAGTGTCTTCTCATGCACAAAACAGATTTCAAGTCCCAATAAGGAGCTATGACTGTGCGAGTTTCAGGCCTCCAATATTACAAGATCCCCAGACTTTAGCTGGTGTAACTTGGTCATGGTTACACCCAAGGCTACATTATATATATATATCAAAAGAGAGCACACAGAGAGATATATCCCCTGAGCTACATGTTAAGTTCATAGAGCAACGTTTTCACAATCTATGGAGCTCGTAAGTCGTAATAACGATTAAAAAAAAAAAAAAAAAATTTAATGCCTACGTCCCCCTAAATTTAAACCCAATATATTTGTCTCTACGACCTTTCTCCTCAAATTAACCAGGAAAAAAGTAATTACAAATTGTAAACATACAATATGAACTCCGCAAATATATATCCTTCAAATTCTGGCCAGAGTTAAATATATCTACAAGCTTCCATGAAGTTTTGTGATACCACTCTGATAGTTCTTGAGCTATGAGCAATTATATGTGCCTGTCAATTCGGAAATCGCTAAATAATCATTATGACCATCAATTATATTACAAATAATTAATGAGATACTTGCTAACAGACTTTGGTTCCTATATTGGATTGACCCGGTTCCTATATTGGATTGACCCATTAGAAAAGTAAACTAGTGTGGCCATAGACCACAACCAGTTAGATGAACCTTTACCATAGTCATAACACAGCACCGCAATATTAGTGTATAAGAATTATTGTGTACATGAGGATAAAGGAATACAAAGGTCATCTAATTGGTTGTTGTCGACATGGGCGCGCTCATGTTTCCTTTCTCTTAACAAGGTCAATCTAATGCTGACAATGGCTCTTGTTTCAAGTTCCCTTTTGGTTGTTTTTTGTTTCTGCATATTATAATTGAGGGTGGAGGATACACAGTGTGGGAGCAGAGTGATTTAGAGTGTCCTAGGCTTCAATACTATTTTCACTAATTTATTGTTGCTGTACACTACACACTTATCAACACATGCAATGTACTGTTGAATGTACCAATGGACACCATGCTGTCCACTACAAAACAACCATATCTTGCTTCTAATGTTGACTGTGCCCAGGTAGGATCAGCTACAGCCTCATTCAAAGAATGCACTAGAGAACACTGCCAAAGCTGTTTCGGTAGAGGAGCAGTTGACCAGGAGCAAGAACTCCCTCCACAAATGAACAACTAAGTGCTAATGACCAAATTATGGAGTGGACATGCCAGAACAAACAAGCTGTGAGTCCATTTGATTTTAACGATACTTACCACCTTCCTCCAGGCTTATATTTGCTTTGCTAGATCGAGAAACAGAGAACAGTAGAACCTCTCTATTCCGGACACCTTGGGGAAAATGAAATTGTCCTGATTAACAGGGTCTCCTTATATCAGGGGTTAGCAAGCCAAAAGTATCTGTTAATAATAACATAATCCGTACTTAGAAAAGTGTCCTAATTAAAGAAGTGTCCTCATTTCAGGGGTTTGGATTAAAAGGGTTCCACTGTAGTTGTGGTCGTGATTGGAAACTTTGGGTTCTTCTGGTACTAAAAGCGTAATAAGAGAACCTATTGTACGCCCGTTATGCAAATGAAGAAACAGGGGGGGAAACCTTGAATTTCACGGGGGATTTTACACCCCGAAATTTTTTTAGCGCTGCCACCTTAGCAAAGGATTCATGGCACACTTGGAGTAATTTTGGAGTTAATATCGGCAGAAGCCACCATTTAGGTAGCAAGAATCAGTTGACATGAGTTTTAGCCGAGATATAAGCTTTGGTTTTTGAGGGTTTTCGGTCTGCCATTTTAAAAATGAGTCAATCCAATATAGGGAGTATACTGACCGACAATTCAACTATTACATCCTAATTTGCACGTGTGGCACAGGGTAATAATTACCCACTGGCCACACATTACAGCCTAGGTTGGTCGAATCCCCGAACACATCAAAATTTTCCTTGAATCTTTGCTCAGTTCCCTGGACACACACCATCTGATCTCCCTCACTCCTGCACATGCATCTTCGATATGCTGAGCTGAGCAGGCAGTTGCATTTGTAACTTACCATAAAGGTGCTCATAAAAACATTGTCTTTAAAAAGCACTTGATGTTCATGAATCAGCAACCTGTCAAGTTCCTACATATTCACGAAATCAGGGTTTGAAGCTTTTTTCCTCATTTTCGACTAAAGTGGGAAAAACATACCAAATGGCCTAAATGGTCACTTTTGAAATGGTCCGAATACAGTGTTAGTGTATACACAATATTCTGCAAACATCCATACAACAAATTATCTAAAAAATTATGAAAAAATATATATCTGGATGGTTGGCATGACTCACTTGCTAACTACCCACTTGTTCTCAACTATATCAGGATGGTTGGCATGACTCACTTGCTAACTACCCACTTGTTCTCAACTATATCTGGGTGGTTGGCATGACCCACTTGCTAACTACCCACTTGTTCTCAACTATATCTGGATGGTTGGCATGACCCACTTGCTAACTACCCACTTGTTTTCAACTATATCTGGGTGGTTGGCATGACCCACTTGCTAACTACCCACTTGTTCTCAACTATATCTGGATGGTTGGCATGACCCACTTGCTAACTACCCACTTGTTTTCAACTATATCTGGGTGGTTGGCATGACCCACTTGCTAACTACCCACTTGTTCTCAACTATATCAGGATGGTTGGCATGACTCACTTGCTAACTACCCACTTGTTCTCAACTATATCTGGATGGTTGGCATGACCTACTTGCTAACTACCCACTTGTTCTCAACTATATCTGGATGGTTGGCATGACCCACTTGCTAACTATCCACTTGTTCTCAACTATATCTGGGTGGTTGGCATGACCCACTTGCTAACTACCCACTTGTTCTCAACTACCCACTAACTCGAATAACACACTTGTTTCAATTACCAATTAACCACCAATTACCCACTTATTCTAATTAGCCATTTGTTCTGTAAAGAGGCCATGCACTAGCCAGGTAAGGTACTTACCCATAAATGGTTCCTCTGTAACATCCTGGTCATGGTAGGTGTAACAGTCTGAAAAGCTGTAGCAATATTAGATAACATGCTACAAGGTCAAACACTGTGTCCTAGCTACTGGCACAAGGCAAGCATCTGTGAGGAAAGGATGATGGTCTGAATAAACACTGCACCACTTTTACTACACCAATAGTTGTACCCAGAATCTTCAAAACCAAGGGTGTAATCATATGTATATTAGCTATTCTGAGTAAATCGCTAGACCAACCCCTTGAACATCTATGACTACACTTTAGACAGATTACGTTGGAACTTCTTGTACTAGTAGGTACTAACATATCGCCATTTGCTGACATGATTCCTACTGCACTTAGGAGCTGATCCGTGGTTTCCTGGCTGAGTAACAAACTCTTGGGGTCAGACATCATCACAAAAAAAATCAACCAAACAACTCCTAGACAGCTGCAGAGAGACGTGATAGAGCCGTATCCACGTGTACACCGCAAGGCACGTGCCCAGCGCGTGATGAATGATTGCCCTAGCAACCGTTTAGTTGCAAACACACTGTACGAGAAATTGTATAATAGATTGGATAGTGTATAGAAAAATCGGCGATGATGTTAAGGGCCCTTGAGCGCCCTATTTCTGGGGACAGTGAGCAGGACATAGACATTGCAGCTCGTGAGGATCTCGTAAAGCTGAAGAGAGCATATAGGATCAGAGAGGAAAACAGAAAGCAATATTATGATCATACTTCTCATTGTCTCAAGAGACAACAGTAAGTAGAACCTTTTATTTTTGGAGACACCAGCAAATTTTGAGTGGTCTAGCCATTATAGTATGAATATGATTAACACTAATAAATTACCTACATGTACTGTTGTGAGATTAATATAGAAGAGAGTGTCTTTTATGATGGCAATTCAAATGTCTGTTCAGATAGAGGCGACTTCCGTGACAATGTTACATATGGCTTGCTGGTATAGTGAGTAGAAATTGCACTGAATATCTGTGGCAATGGATCTTCTCATGCTGCTGGGAAAGTAACTGTCCCATCTTTCAGCCAGTGGATAGCTATATGTGTACATAGAAGTGTAGATATCATACTATGACATAATTATGGTAGCTTTCATGAAGTTGCTCAATTGAAAAGTTAGTTCGCTATTTACAAAATGAGGATCAGGGTTCTATTCTTTGTAATCTTTTCTTCTGTCACTGTTCTCAAGCCAATATGGCAATGCACAAGCCACCCCAACTCCAATGAAGAGAACCATGGAATGATCCGAACACTAATGCCTGGCTATATATATTTGTTTTGTTTGGTCATGTTTTGTTCTGTTTTATTTCGGCCTCTTCTGGAAAACAAATTTCACTTATAAAAGTACAAGAAGCACAGTGCAAACTATTGCCAGCCTTGGTATGCAGTCGAGGGTCAATAATCGTCTGCTTTCACTGGTCAATGCCCTAGTATCATATGTCAAAACCATATGTGTGGCTAATCTTTCAACAAAAAAAGTAGTCTGGCCAGAGCTGCTGCACTACCTCCTATGTTCTACCCATTTCTTAGTCTCTACTTTACTAATTGCTTCCAGGAATGGGTTATTCTGGCTAACTACCATGGAACCTATCCTGATGAATGTACCAGCTAAATGGTGGGTGACGATTGGCTTGAGGCTTCTTATCTAGATTGGCAGCCTGTCTCCTATGCACATTTGCTATTCCCAAAGTCCCATGCAGGCAACTTTGAAAGGTGTAGGGTATAGGGTTAGCAAGACAACCCACAAACAACTGTCACCTGCCCATTTGCAAGTACATCCATCACAATGAACTTGATATCAGTTGGCTGAATCCTTCCCCATGCAGCAAATGGTAATCTCCAACTAGAGTAGGGCATTAGCAATATTATATATGTGCATGAGGAGTTGGTATACCAAATGTCTGGCAGTGTGGGTGATGGCCTGTCTATATGATAAATAAGGTCCACTGGCTAGCTAGGTACCAACCAGTATCATATAAAAATGTGTAGGACAAGGTGTGGCTCCGCAGCACTCACTGCAGCAATAAAAATGGGAAGAAAGGTAGTGATAAGGGTGTATTGTGATCTCTAAGATACATTTGTTAAAGCAGAACTATAGAGCCGGCTACTATCATTGTATATACCTAATGTCTAGTGTGTATCTGAAGAGATTATCTCTGCCCTTACCAGCCTAGAAATATCTTTTCCTTTGCTACCATTTGGTGGAAAGGGAAAGTTTTGGTTTGCAGAGTGGTCTTGGTTGGACTAGCAAGAAGCTGGATTCATCTGGTAATGTGCAGCTGATAGTAATGTGATAGCTATATGCTTTGGGCATGCTTGATGTCAGGGATCCCAACCCTGACTACAGAGTGCCCAGTGTCAGGGATCCCATTCCTGACTATAGATGCCCAAAGGATAAGAACGATTAAACGATTTGATTGGATAGAGCCGGAGGACAAAAGTATAGATATATTTGAACTGAATTAGTTAGGGAGTTAGCTAGTTACAGAGTGAGAGTGGAATTATTAGAAGTACGATAGTATTGTATGTATATAATATATTGAGTATCAAGAACTTATTCCATTTCACGGGGCGGCACACCTCATTTGTGCCTCGAAAGGAATAACAGCTACAGGCGAAGCTGTAGACTGTTATTGGGCTTGGCCTAGGATTTGTAGTAGGGAGACTGCAAATAGGGCTAAGTGGCATGGAACTGTCCTGGCTGACAGAAAATATAGACTGTAGCAGGAAGTTTTCCCACATTGGTGGCAGCTGTGGGATACGAATTGGTGTATTCCAGAACTACCAGAACTAGCCAAGTGAATTAGCTAAGTGTTTCAGTTGTGATTAAGTTGTGAATTGTTAGCTAGCTAAGTCAGGGACACAGTTCAGGTGTAAACCAGGGAACTTGCAAACCAACCCTGAGCCTAGGCTAAGTTGTTCACTAATATTTCAGTTGTTGTTGAGTTGTAATAGTTGTATGTCCCACGAACGACGTTTGAGAACCTTAAGAAGTTACCTATCAACCGAACTGCAAGAAGAAGATACTATGGAAAACTTTATGCAACAAATGTTGGCTATCGAACAGAGCCATGTTGACAGAGAAGCCACACGTCTGGATAAAGAGGCTAGTGTCCGTAAGAAGGAGAAGGCATAAGCAGCTGAACGGCGGGAACTAGACCGTCAGGCAATGGCAGACCAGCAGGACCATTTCATGAGACTGTTGGAAGGAGTACAGGGAGCCCATGCAAGAACTCCACCACCTCTACCAGCACCACGTCTGCACCTTCAAAAATTTATTGAGGAAACAGACAACATGTCAGCGTATCTGGATACGTTTGAAGCCATTGCTCATGCCAGTGAATGGTCAGTAGAATTATGGTCAATCCATCTGAGAAGATCACTGTCTGGAGCCGGGATGTTGGCCGTGTCTGCACTTCCGGCGGTCCAAAGGCCGACTACCAGGTAGTGAAGAGCACACTTTTGGCAGTATATCAAGTATCTACTGAAACACATCGTAAGAAAGTGTTTGAGCAGAGTTTTAATTCTAACAAACCCGATCAGTGGTTGCGGGACTTCAAGCAAAAATTTTAGCAATGGTTGGATTCTACAAAAGTACCTATCAGAGAGGTAGTAATGATGGAATTAGTCCTGGCTAAATTACCACCGTGGCTCGAAGCCCAATTGCGGAACTTAAACTGCCAAAGTTATACTGAGCTGACAGAATCCATTGTGAGACATCTGGGAAATCAACGGACAAAAACTGAGAGATTACCATTTAAAAACGAAAAAGAGTATCAACCATTTTCAAAAGGAACACACAACCGTGTGGCAAGTCAAGACACTCGAAAGAACGATGGACCTTGACTGAGGAGTGGAGATGGACCTCCTCCTTCCCATGACCTGCGAACTATTGAGTGCTTTAAATGTGGCAAGAAAGGCCATTACCAGCGAGATTGTCGGGTTAAAGTCGAAAACGCAAAATGCAGGCTTGTTATTCCTAAAAGGAAACCCAAGATGCCCAACTGGACCAAGACAGTTAGGATTAACGGTCATGAAATAACACCATTACTCGATACTGGATGCACGAAGACCATTGTGCATCCTCGATGTGTAGCCGAGAAAGATTTCTTAGGATGGCCTATTCCCTATAGTACGGCTTCAGAAAGGAAAACATACTTCCCAGCAACAAGTGTCATGCTGGAGGTAGAAGGGAAGTCTACTTGCATTGCTGTAGGAGTATCAAAGCATATAACCAAAGATATGCTGATGGAAGGGACATTCCCCATTTCAGGCAGTGTCTGAAAAAAGCTCTGAGTGAGGAGCCAGAAATTGAAGAGAAGAACATCCCATCTACTTTCGTCAGCACTGAGTCGGGCATGGTGGTTACCCGTGCCCAGCAACTGCAGCAGGACAACCACGAGGAGGAGGAGCATCTACGGCAGGAGAGGGACAGGCCCATCATGTCTGCTCCCTACCCTGTCGCTGAGGGAAGTGAGGCGGAGGAATTGGAATCTGATGAGGTGAACGAGACAGTCCCTCCCACCGACGAGCATGATGGAGAAGTAGAGTCTGACAAGGTGTAGACGGTGTCATCACCAGAGAGGAGTTGAGCGAATCTCAGAGGAATGATGACGCACTAAAACATATAAGGGACAAAGCAGGTATTAATAAAGAACCTTACTTTTGAATAATGACACACTAAAACATATAAGGGACAAAGCAGGTATTAATAAAGAACCTTACTCGGGGGGGTTTGGCACAAAGGGGTATTAATGAGAAAGCCTTATAATACCTTGGGAAAATATTTAATCATGGTGCCTAAAGTAGCCAGAAGCCGAATTTTGAGAATGGCCCATAACTCCCCCATAGCTGGTCACTACGCCAGTGAGAGAACCCTAAGTACCATAAGGACTCGTATGGACTGGCCTGGTGTAGCTAAAGATGTCAAGGATCTTTGTGCATCGTGCCCTAACTGCCAGAAGGCTGGCCCTGCCAGAAAGCACTCTTGAACCCTCTACAAGTTATAAAGGAACCCTTTACCAGGATTGCCATAGATGTGTTCGGGCCATTGAACAGAACCAAGGCCGGTAATAAATATATCTTAGTCTTGATGGATTATGCCACCAAGTGGCCGGAGGCCTTTGCATTAAGAAATGTTACTGCAGAAACCATTGTAAACTGTCTAATTGAAGTAACAGCAAGAATTGGGGTACCACAAGGATTGTTAACTGACAATGGATCTAACTTTATATCTAAGGTTATGAAGAAGTATTGTAGCATGACTGGTATTAAGCAGATCAGAACCTCCCCATGCCATCCTCAGATAGATGGTATGGTGGAGCGCTTTAATGCCACCCTGAAAAGGTTATTGCGAAAATTAACACAGAACTCTGAGGTTGAATGGGACCTATGCTTGCCTTATGCACTGTGGTCTTATCGTGGAACTATCCATAAAACCACAGGATTCTCCCCATACCAATTGCTATTTGGTAAACAGATGAGAATGCCGTTAGATCAAATGGCCAGATACTGGCAAGGCAAAGAGGAGAATGATGAAAGTAGTGTGAGTGAATATATAGCTACACTCAAAGCAAATATGCAAGTAGTCCGAGACTTGGCCTATGATAAAGAGAGAGATGAAGAAGTGAAACAGAAATTTTACCATGACCAGAAGGCTAAGGAGAGAACCTTTACTGTAGGCGACTTCGTGTTAGTAGTTATACCGGGAAAAATTAACAAATTACACAATCAATGGCAAGGACCTTTTCCCATTGTGAAAATAATCACTAAAGTAACTTACCAAGTAGATTTGGGAACCCAGTTAAAACAGTATCATACCTTCCATGTCAATTGCATGAAGTTGTGGACTCCTCCTGAGTCAGCAGCATTCTTAGCCTACGACAACGACGAGGAAGACCTGGAGAATGTTGCGGTTGTGCATAGCTCAAACATGCTAGACACTCATCAATTAGACATTGAAAAGTTCAAGGAAAAATACAAAGATGTAATACAAGATGTACCGGGAAAGACACAAATTGTGCAGCATGACATACGCACAGGCGATGCTGTACCTATATGATAACCCCCTTACCGGTTGGCCCACCACTCTCAAGAAGTACTGAGAGAGGAGATAAGAACACTCCTTGACCAGGAAATAATTCGACCATCCAAAAGCCCTTGGGCAACGCCCATTGTATTAGTAAAGAAAAAGGATGGCACACAATGTATGTGTGTAGATTACAGGAAACTGAACAAGGTGACCATTAATGACCCATACCCACTCCCAAATATTGAAGACCTGATAGCTAACATTGGCTCATCAAAGTTTATAACCACCCTGAATTTAACGAAAGGTTATTACCAGGTCCCTGTAAACCCTCAAGACAGAGAAAAGAAAGCATTTGTGACTCCATACGGAAAATATGAGTTTTTGATGATGCCCTTTGGGTTAATTTCAGCACCATCTACCTTCCAAAGGTTAATGGATGGATTATTGAATGGGTTGCTTGACTTCATGGTTGCATACCTGGATGATATTATTATCCACAGTGATACCTGGGAGAACCATCTAAATCATATGGAAATTGTTTTTGACAAGCTAAGAGAAGCTGGGTTAAAAATAAAAGAGAGGAAATGCACTTTCGGAAGTGGCAGTTGTATATATCTGGGACACGTAGTTGGGAATGGCTTGGTACAGCCTATGGAATGTAAGGTGGAGGCAGTGAAGACGTTTAAGCAGCCCGAGACTAAAAAGGATGTCCGTTCCTTCTTAGGTCTTTGCAGTTACTACCGGAAATTTATTCCTAACTTTTCATCTATTGCCACAACCCTCTCCGACCTTACAAGGAAAAGTATGCCTAAGCAGGTTTAATGGAATGAGATATGCGACAAAGCTTTCATTGAGCTAAAAGAAGTACTCACCTGTGCATATTAGTCACGCCAGATTGGACCAAACCATTTATTTTACAAACAGATGCATCAGCATTTGGATTGGGTTATATCCTTAGTCAGATAGATGGAACAGGGGAAGAGCATCCAATCGCTTTCGCCTCAAAAAAAGTATTACAGAGTGAAAGAAATTACTCTGCCATAGAGCGTGAGGCTCTTGCAATTGTTCAAGGAGTTAAACACTTCCATACCTATCTGCAGGGATCAAAGTTTACAATCGAAACAGACCACAACCTATTAACTCAGCTTGGCAACCTCAAGGACAGTCATGGCAGGTTGGCAAGGTGGGGTCTATCATTACAGCAATATGATTTTACAATTGTACACCGAAATGGAAGCAAGAACGCCAATGCTGATGGGTTGTCAAGAGACCAGTGGTCTCTGACTAAGGTTGGGGGAGTGTCAGGAATCCCAACCATGACTACCGGGTGCCCAAAGGATAAGAACAATTGAACGATTTGATTGGATAGAGCCGGAGGACAAAAGTATAGATATATTTGAACTGAGTTAGTTATGGAGTTAGTTATGGAGTTAGCTAGTTGCAGAGTGAGAGTGGAATTATTAGAAGTATGATAGTATTGTATGTATATAATATATTGAGTATCAAGAACTTATTCCGTTTCACCGGGCGGCACACCTCATTTGTGCCTCGAAAGGAATAACAGCTACAGGCGAAGCTGTAGACTGTTATTGGGCTTGGCCTAGGATTTGTAGTAGGGAGACTGCAAATAGGGCTAAGTAACGTGGAACTGTCCTGGCTGATAGAAAATATAGACTGTAGCAGGAAGTTTTCCCACAATGGATCAGATCCGTCATTTAATAAATCCTTATTGGTTGATACCATTAGCCAAACTATAGTCGTAGGAACCCTAGTAGGGATTTGAGGGAGGGCAAAGCCACATTCTCTCCTAATAATAGCCACCAACCGTTTTCCAGTTTTGATGATTGCAAAAACTGATCAACAACTGACCAGCTTTGTCGAGAAACTGGGTGTATATCTGACCTCTCTGAGGGTTTCTATTATGTGCATGAGATTGTTAATGAAACCAGGAGGCGTGGAATCATTGGCCTTATTTTTGTGGCCTTTTTTATTCAGTACTACCAATGGTTTGTCAGACCACAGGGTGAACATAGCGCTAAAGCAGGTAGTGATAGCCTGCTATTCTTGCTAGTGGTGTAGCAAAAAGTGAAAGCCACTATATACCTTCAGAGCTTCTCCCAACCCTCCCCCCTTCCTTTCTGTCCACCCCCATCCCCACTACTACTATCTACAATGCAACCTTCTTTGAAGTTGGAGTGTGAAGAGAGCGAGTGTTGTAGAAACTGTTCCATGTGAAACTGTCTTCTATTGTAGGGACATGATAGATGTTTTAAAGGCAGAGAATGCTGACTTGGTGAAAAACCTTCATCTTGCGGGCAGCAAGCAGAACGAAATAAAGGACCGGCGCATCACTTCAAAGCTTGAGGAATTGCTCCTAAAGCAAGGTACGCCTAATCTTAACTAATTGATGATGACACTGCTGATTTGACCCGAGAACTAGGCATAAAGGTATGTGTGGAACAGAGATATGATGTGTCGGGTTAAACAGCTACATAGTCCAGGGTTGTTGCCAGAACCAATCTGAATGTGAAATGTTGAAATCACATGACATTTCAAGTGTTCTCAGGATCCCATCCCATATCTTTGCAAGGGGGTAGTAGTCATGACAACTCTGCTATTTCAAGAGCTTTGCTCAACTGGGATACAAAAGGAGCTATGCACTGATCAAAAAGTATTTTCTGTGAGGATGGGATGTTGTTTTTTGTTTGCTTGGCTTTGTGTTTCTCTCTGCAGCTAGCTATGTATTTCAGTTTTCTTTTATTACAGGGTTATATGAGTCCATGCCGGACCATAAATCATTCACAAATGACTCCACATGTGGGGACTATACACTTTCTTTTTTTAAATAGTGTTTACGACTTTGGAGCTCCATAGAATTTTGCATACTTTACTGTGTGAATTTGATTATAGTGCAAAAAAATCAAACTCTATGTGTGCTCTCTTGATTTAAAAAATACATATAGCTAAATTGGGGACCTCAAAGTTTGTTTTACTCTGTGGGTTTGAGGAAGCCCCAAGTTATGTAGTTGAGTGTTGCTGTTAAAAAAATAATTAATTAGCACTTTTCATTCTGATATTCTAGAGAAGGAATTATCTGAAACAATTCTTTAACAACTCTGTGTACCATCAAATATGGCTGTTCGTAATTGTTGTACTTGCTGGAAAGTTGTTGAAGTAGAGAATGATATTTATGATGGCAGTATACTAGGTTGTCGTCATGTGTCCTGAAGCTTTGCTCAAGGACAATTCTTGGCAGGAAATATTCATACATGTATTGAAGCAATTTTGAACTTCTAAGACTTGCATGGATATGCATGCGTACCTTAACCCTCTGATTTTCCCGTCTTATTAATAACATTTACACAGGTGCACATTTGTACCATAATATATATTTCTTTCTTTATTTATCTCTCATCAAACTATTTTATGTCCTTTCTGTAACTCAGTTTGTTTGTATAATATATATATATGTATTATATATATATATATATATATAATGGCAGGGGGGCATCCAGGGGATTTACCAGGACCCTGCATACCATGAGACTTCCTTTAATCTTTTTTCCCCCCTGTGTATGTGCATGCATATTTATTTTCACTTATTCACTATTTCAAATTCACTTACCATTTTATCTCACAATGTGTTTCAGTTAACATCTTCTTTCTTTCCTTTTTTATGTTTATTTTATTAAAATGATGTATATATATTTATATATATTTATATATATATTTATATATACATTTATATATATATATATTTATATTTATATATATTTATATAGCAGAGTGATGAGTGTTGGGGCTGGTTATGAGGACATGATACGGCAGGGCAGGGGATAGGCCAAAAACTCGGTCCTCGACCCCTACCATAAGTATCAGGCAATAACAATAGAACAATAAATTTGTGTGAATAGAAGTCTTCTCTTTCTTTTTATCCAATGTTTCCATCAGCGTACTTGCCAGTGACGAGTAATCCGATCAGAACTATTCACGTGTTATGTCCTCAACTAGAAATTACCATTTTTATTTTAGTGATCTTGGTGCATGTTTAACTGAAATCTTTACCTACTTGTTCAGGTCAGGAATACAAATGTTGTCCTTGAACCTGGAGAAGCATCTTTATTTGTTTTATCGCTGATCCAAGAACCTGGAGAAACATCTTTATTTGTTTTATCACTGATCCAAGAACCTGGAGAAGTATCTTTATTTGTTTTATCACTTATCCAAGAACCTGGAGAAGCATCTTTATTTGTTTTATCACTGAACTAAGAACCTGGAGAAACATCTTTATTTGTTTTAGCACTGATCCAAGAACCTGGAGAAGCATCTTTATTTGTTTTAGCACTGATCCAAGAACCTGGAGAAGCATCTTTATTTGTTTTAGCACTGAACCAAGAACCTGGAGAAACATCTTTATTTGTTTTAGCACTGGTCCAAGAACCTGGAGAAACATCTTTATTTGTTTTATCACTGATCCAAGAACCTGGAGAAACATCTTTATTTGTTTCATCACTGATCCAAGAACCTGGAGAAACATCTTTATTTGTTTCATCATTGATCCAAGAAAAGGGGAAAAGTTTACCAAATACATGATTAGCATGAAACATTAACCGGGAGTGTCTGCTGCAGCTGATTAGGTAAGGTGTAGAATCGTTTCCCTTTGATCAGCTTGACTAGTACAGGAGAACTGAGCACAGTTGATAATACATGTGAATGTGTAGCTATACACTCTTCTGTAGAGTTCATGTGAAACAGCTTTCTTCATATCAAATTCCAGTCATTTGTGGAACATGTATAATACAATGACCAGATGTCCCCTTTTTATGGGGATTTTCCCATTTTTGGTGATTTTTTTACCTGGCACAATGTCTCCGGAAATGACCCCATTTCTCCAAATGATAAAACACTCCAGTTTAGTCAAACCATTGGCCATCCAGTGCTTGTAATTTTACTGCAGTTCACGCTCATTGGACCAATCAAATTGACTCTTGGAGTGTTGTTGGTAGATTTGCCAAAGTGAATAAGTGAGTGTGTCTGTTCTTGGCATCAACATTCCATCACTTCACTAACATTTGCAAATCTTCCTGCTCCTCATCCCCTCAGCTACATAAGCCTGCAGCAGTTTATTGGCAGATAGGTTAATGCACAAAAGTTTCTTTATTGATCGCTACACAAAGTTAACTAGCAGTATATAGTCGGTGTTCGTGAGTTTAGCCTTTTTCAAACGGATGATAATTGTTTTCCCAATACCTAACATTAACAACATTATACCAGCTAACAGTTTGTAGCCTAATAGCTGCATTAGGCCAAACAGCTAATTAGGTAATATTAACTTAATTAAAGCATTAGCTTGAGAAAGTAAACACCGCGAAAATATGCTATCTGCTTTGAATAGAAACCAATCTCACTATTCGAGAGAATTGGTCTTTTGGATTGAATGAAGGATTTGATAAAGGAAAACGTAGAACAATGCAATGTATATAGTTTCTTGTTCCTCATCACTGATGCTAGTGTATCACACCATTAGCAATCTTTATTTGATACAGAGAAAAAGAGTGGAGAGGAAAGGACTGCAAGCATGGCACTGCCAAAGAAACGCCAGTGTCATTATAATGAGAAAGTGCAGAAAGACTTTTCCTTCTTGCTACCATGTGTGAATGATAACTCATCAGTGTTTTACAGCACGTGCAACATTTTCTATCGCCAGAGGAAGAAAAACATGATCATAAAGCAAACACAAGTCTGCCTTGGCTTCCCGTACACGAGAGATCTTTGCGTATCACACCATTCGACACAATCACAGTTTGATGTCTATGAATTGTACAGTTAACCTGAACAAAAACAATGTTTGAGCCCAAATTCACTTGAGCAAGAACCAAGTCTGATAGCATTGTAGCCAATATCTTTGCACCTTGGGCAAGTGACAAACTGAAACATGATTTGTTAGTTTTGCGTCCCTGTTGGTCGATACTTCGAACCAAGGTCATGTATGGTTGTAGCCTTTCTTGGTCAGCTACTGCAAACTGTACAATGGAAACACATCTGTAAGAGACCAAATTATTGGATTTTGTGATACTGAAAGGAGAAAAATCAGAAGAAAACAGAATTTCTTACTGAAATCTTTTGAGATAGCTGAATGGGTCTGGGAAATTGATGCAAGATTCATCATGAACACTACACAAGAATTTTTCAGCACAGCCATGAATTATATTCAGGCATGAGGCAAACCCGCAGATGATCTGCACGACCTGAAAAGCACACCCACTCAATCAGATATGGAGAAGGCAGTTGAGACATTGCTAGCTAAGTGTCCAAACGTGACCATCAAATGATACCCGGCTTGATGAGGCTACTTTTGTACAAGGGCTTTTTTCCTGGAAGCAATGTATTTGTGGAGAGAGTATTCTCATTGATGAATGATGTCTGGACAGCAGAAATGAGGAGATTCTTAATTGAAATGGTGAAGGCAATCCTAAGTGTGAAGAAAAACTTCAAGAGTTCATTCTCTGAGTGGAAAAGCTGTCCAGCAGCACTGTGACCCTAAATCAAACCCTCTTATCTGAAAAAAATATATATATTCATTACGTTTTGGAAGTCACTTACTTTTATTTTTATTTAGTCTGACTATATGTCATACATTAATGATCATGTTAACTAATTTGTCCCCTTCCTCTATTCCAGCCAGCCACCACCATCTGTATCCAGCCAGACTTCAAGCCAGCCACCACCATCTGTATCCAACCTGACTTCCAGCCAGACTTCCAGCCAGCCACCACCACTGTATCCAGCCAGACTTCCAGCCAGCAAGCCACCACTGTATCCAGCCAGACTTCCAGCCAGCCAGCCATCACCACTGTATCCAGCCAGACTTCCAGCCAGCCATCACCACTGTATCCATCCAGACTTCCAGCCAGCAAGCCACCACTGTATCCAACCAGACTTACAGCCAGCCAGCCATCACCACTGTATCCAGCCAAACTTCCAGCCAGCCAGCCACCACCAATGTATCCAGCCAGACTTCCAGCCAGCCAGCCACCAACACCTATATCCAGCCAGACTTCCAGCCAACCAGCGACCACCATCTGTATCCAGCCAAACTTCCAGCCAGCCAGACACCACCATCTGTATCCAGCCAGACTTCCAGCCAGCCATCACCACTGTATCCAGCCAGACTTCTAGCCAACCAGCTACCACCACCTGTATCCAGCCAGACTTCAAGCCATCCAGCTAGACTTCCATCCAGCCACCACCACCTGTATCCAGCCAGACTCCAGCCAGCCAGACCACTCACCTGGCATCCTATTTGTTAGACACCTCATTCTGTCTTATATATAGTAACCTATATGTTCTTTTGCCTTTCCAAATTTAATTTGTAGTAGTGGCCAATAAATGATATTTTACACATAAAAGATGTCTTCTGATGCACAGCTACCGCTTGTAAATGTCCCCAGATTTGTTTTCAGAAATCTGGTCACCCTAATATACGAGGTCTTCCAGATGCTTGTCAAACCTTTCACTCATACTTTATACATCTTGCTCATGAGGCTAACAGCTGTTGTGGATGAACTACACAAGTGTGTGTGTGTGTGTGTGTGTGTGTGAACGATGTGATATATGAATGATGCAATGTTTTAATGTTGTAATGTGTGAGTGATGTATTGATGAAGTCATCGGGGATGATGTAATTCTTTAATGATGTAATGTGTGAGTGATCTATTAATGCACTAATGTCTGGATGATGTAATGTGTGAATGGTGCAATGTTTGAATGACATTGTAGATGATGTAATATGTATGTGTGAGTGATGTAATGTGTAAATGACATCATATGTGAATGATGTATTATGTATGATGTAATGTGTGAAGTATATGTTTGAATGATAATGGAGCAATTATGTGAATGAAGAATTATGTGAGAGATGTCATGTGTGTGTAATATTTAATGACTAGTGTAAAGTATGATGTCATTTATATTATAAATGATGTAATGTGTGATAAATTTATTGTGTGCGGATGTTGTTCCTCCTTGCTTTGTTCAGAGCTATACAATGCTGCTATAAGCGATGATGAGAAGGTGATAGATGATCTTGATGCAGCTATCAGGGAAATGGAGACAATGGTTGACAAACAGCGCCAAAATGTTGGAGGGTAAATATACCATTTATCCAATAGTGTGCAAGTTAAAAAATATTATAAATCCCAGTAGTGCTTAGCAGTGCCACAAGTACTGTATTGTTTTCATAGAACAAACACTTACACACAGCAGCTGTGTGCAATTTATTCACTTGCCATTGGGTGTCCCGTGTTCAGTGATGCTTTGTCTTTCCATGAAATAATGAACATATCAGGGAGAATGCTAGTTCTCCCTCACTGGATTGACACACTTTTTTAATAAATAGGGACTAAAAAATCCCCAAAACCAATGCTTATATATTGGCTTAAACTCACATCGCAAGCTTCTTGCTGCATAAATGGTGTTTTCAGCCGATATTAGCTCCAAAAAGACTCCAAACGTTTCTTGAATCCTTCACTAAGGTAGAAACCGCATTGCTAAAAAAAAATCACATCAAATTTGATTTTTAAAAATGAAAATCATTTTTAAGGTCATTGTTTGTTTGTTTGTTTTTTCTCTATATCTTCGTTCACATAACTGGTGTACAATAGATCTACTCATCTTAATTTTAGTCTCAAATTTTCCAATGCACGTCCTCGACTACTTCATTTCTCAATCCAGCAAAACAAACACAAAAAATGGAAAAAGCATGTTAGTGATCACCAAAACTTAAGATGTGCATACTAGCGTGTTTACTATGTTAACAACTCTTACCACTTAACAATTTGGTCATTCATCTGATCGGTGTGGTTAGTTCATCTGTTTGGTTTTTGGAGTTCTCACCCTGGTAAGCTGTTACAAAGTCCAAAGGAGGCCATGGCTGATCCTTGGTAGGTAGTGTTCTTCTGTAGTTGCTGTAGCTGACCCTACATGCGTACAATCAAGAATAGCAACAGTGTTGATATGTGTAGTGGACTACAACAATAAATACATTTTTAAAGTTAGAAAAAGTATTAAATGCTTACGTGATCCTCCACTGCTCAGCTCACACATAGTGTAGTCATCCACTGCTCAACTGTACATACAGAAACAACAAAACAAACAAATTCTAAACAGAACAAAATATTTTATTTAATCCTTACAGGATGTGCGCCACGATACTGTGACACAGTTAATAAGTCCAATAGGACGAGCGTCATGGTTTCATGACGTGCGCATTAATCGTCATAAGGACAAGTGTTACGATCCGTGACAAAGCTCGATTTAAACAGGTTCTGGACAGGATGTTCGCATTTCTACACAAGGGAAGGATAAAAGTTAAGAGTAACTGAACCAAGATGATACTTGGAAAAGCTTATTTGCTTAACTGTGGCTCACAAAAACAAGATCAGAAATTTTTTTGCTAGCTTATTGCTGAATCAGTAAATAGCTGCTAGCTACCAGAACAATGCTAGCAGTCTCATAGATGCCAAGCTAGCAAACTAGGTTTACAATCTAAGCATAGAAGTAGGATAAAAATAAATTTGAAGCAATAGTAAGTTAGCTCAACTCTAAGCGCTCCAATCAATGGATTGGAGAATGCTACTTCTTCGAAGAGGTTGAAGAGATCTTGTAGCATTCCTGCATCCATGGAGAATCCAATGAGACATGCAGAACTTACTTTCCTACCATGTCTGAAGCATTGTCACAAAAATTGCACACAAGTAATAAAAAT
>CBDHDV010000065.1:0-7306 GCA_965261175.1 Rubritalea sp.
AAAAAAGTGAATCCATACGATCACAGCTAAGGGTTTTAGAAACCCACACACCGAGTTTGGGGCGCGTCGGTAATGGCGCCTGGGTATAAACCGTGTTAAGAATTAGGAAGTGCCATTTTTTAGTGACCCTTGCGTGTTTGGATATATCTTCTAAGAAAAGGTGCCTATAGAGACTTTTTACATATCATTTTAAAGCACACACATTAAGCAACAAGCTGATATTAAAAGTATCTGCACAAAAGAAAGGGAAAAAAAGTTATGACATCTCAAACATGTGTTCAAATTTCAGAGGTTTCAGGTGTATTCCCCCATTAAAAAATTGCATTTATAACTAGCTAGCAAATTAAGCAGCGCAGAGCTGCCAACTAAGTTACGTAAAAGTACAATTAATATATCTAAGACCAAGTCATAAAACCTACAAACTGTAGCATCAGTGGCTCTCGGGTGCTACTGTTATAGCTGTTACAGCTATGCTCAGCCTTAACAGCTATGCTGCAGAGGCAGAGTCCATGGCTTCACCAATGAAGCTAAGACCAGGAGCAGAACACTTGGCTTGGCACGAGTGCTCGACAATCTTCATTTTCCTGAAAGCTCTCTCTTTGTGAAGATGACGGATTCATCCATGATCATCTCAACGTGGAGATCTCTACCCTAACTATTGCCTCCATCATCATCCATGCCATCTTAACGTGGAGATCTCTACTCTAACTATTGCCACCATCATCATCCATGCCATCTCAACGTGGAGATCTCTACTCTAACTATTGCCACCATCATCATCCATGCCATCTCAACGTGGAGATCTCTACTCTAACTATTGCCACCATCATCATCCATGCCATCTCAACGTGGAGATCTCTACTCTAACTATTGCCACCATCATCATCCATGCCATCTCAACGTGGAGATCTCTACTCTAACTATTGCCACCATCATCATCCATGCCATCTCAACGTGGAGATCTCTACTCTAACTATTGCCACCATCATCATCCATGCCATCTCAACGTGGAGATCTCTACTCTAACTATTGCCACCATCATCATCCATGCCATCTCAACGTGGAGATCTCTACTCAAACTATTGCCACCATCATCATCCATGCCATCTCAACGTGGAGATCTCTACTCAAACTATTGCCACCATCATCATCCATGCCATCTCAACGTGGAGATCTCTACTCTAACTATTGCCACCATCATCATCCATGTCATCTCAACGTGGAGATCTCTACTCTAACTATTGCCACCATCATCATCCATGCCATCTCAACGTGGAGATCTCTACTCTAACTATTGCCACCATCATCATCCATGCCATCTCAACGTGGAGATCTCTACTCTAACTATTGCCACCATCATCATCCATGCCATCTCAACGTGGAGATCTCTACTCTAACTATTGCCATCATCATCATCCATGCCATCTCAACGTGGAGATCTCTACTCTAACTATTGCCACCATCATCATCCATGTCATCTCAACGTGGAGATCTCTACTCTAACTATCGCCACCATCATCATCCATGCCATCTCAACGTGGAGATCTCTACTCTAACTATTGCCACCATCATCATCCATGCCATCTCAACGTGGAGATCTCTACTCTAACTATTGCCACCATCATCATCCATGTCATCTCAACGTGGAGATCTCTACTCTAACTATTGCCACCATCATCATCCATGCCATCTCAATGTGGAGATCTCTACTCTAACTATTGCCACCATCATCATCCATGCCATCTCAACGTGGAGATCTCTACTCTAACTATTGCCACCATCATCATCCTTGCCATCTCAACGTGGAGATCTCTACTCTAACTATTGCCACCATCATCATCCATGCCATCTCAACGTGGAGATCTCTACTCTAACTATTGCCACCATCATCATCCATGCCATCTCAACGTGGAGATCTCTACTCTAACTATTGCCACCATCATCATCCATGTCATCTCAACGTGGAGATCTCTACTCTAACTATTGCCACCATCATCATCCATGCCATCTCAACGTGGAGATCTCTACAGGTTGCTTGTATTTGTTAGTTGATTTCAAGGCAATTAGGCTTTCCTGTCAACAACTTATTCTGTTGTGATACACAACTGCTGACTCAGTATGTAAAGTTGCTATTTCATAAGATAGAGACTACATTTTTTCACACTTTCATAGTCAAAAACAGAAGTCGTACAACATATGAAATTTGGAACCATTTGGTACAAAGATGGCTAGAACTAGATCTAGGGTGGGAAAGTGCTGCATGTGCAGTGCAGGGACCATGACTATCAGTTTTGCAGTTTTGACGCTTTAAAAGTCTGCCAGTTTACTATCTGAAACTCTTTAGGGCCGATAGCAGATATATTTGTGCATGCAAGTTTCTGATGGTGGATATATCCACACAGGGAAAGCAACTTGGTTGAAAATATCAAAAAGCTATGCTAGAGCTGATGTGTGAAATAAAACTGAAGCTGGAGGCTAGTGAGGTTGCATCTAACTACTCCACTAGACAAATAGCGACAAGACTTGCTGAAATAGCGAGGTTTTATAGCAGCAAGCTCTGTCACGATCATCAGCTTTAGACGAAAACAATTAAAAGGCAAAAAAGTGAATCACCTTAAAAGGACTATGTATAGCTGAAGGCTGCAACTGATTTAGACTTAGCATGAAAATATTCAGAGAGAAAAATACTCAGAGAGGCATTCATTGCCTGCCATCCTAAAACTTAGAATATAGATAGCTAGCTAAAAGCTAAAATGACTGCTATCATCTTTGGCCTAAATGCTAGTGAGCTAGAGAAACAAAAAATATATATTCCAAGTGTTTTGTTTATTTCTATATGGAGCTCGTTTATTTGTAGCCTCCTAGTTCAATACATTTCCACGGTATGTGGGAATATCTTGGAAACTAAAAATAGCCAAAGCAGGCATTGTTGCTAAGAAGCTTCCAAGTGTGCTTTAGTGGGAGATCGATTACTTTAAAATATTGGACAACTCAATAGCTCTGATATTTCTAGTTCAGACAACAGGGATTAGGATATGACGAATAATGTATATACTACAGACACACATGTATATAGAGCAGTATGAGAGGAGGCTGACCTCCTCCTGTTCATCCTTGAGCCTACGTGCTTGCAGTTTCTTGAGTCTCTGGCCCTCAATAGTGTTCTGCCAGTTATGTACAATCTTCTGTGAGTGCTTGTGCAGCAGCTGCTTGTGTTGCTGCAGTAGCGAAGCTTTACTTGGAGCTGGATTCTTCCACGAGGACAACTTTCCCTTCATCCTGTTCCACTCACTCACATCCAACACTACCACCTAATACAATTATTAATAATTATAGACATTATTAAATGCATCAGCCACTCAGGAAATGGAGCAGAGGAAGACTCGATACCAAATCTTGGATTTCTTCCTGATTAATTAGGATGATGGTCAGGAAATCGGTTTTGTCTGACCGTGTTAGCTAATGTGGACAACTGACACCATAAAATAGGTAATGGCAACAGCTAGCACTGGAATGCTACCTGCGATGGATGAACGTCGTATTCCTTCGAAGTATATCCCTCCAGGGAAATAGCTGTTGCTTTTCTGCCATTAGAAGCTGTAGCCATCTTCTGTATATACGCCAATACATCTCCAAGGTAACGAGAATGTCCCCTTGCCCATGCGCCCGAGGGCCGCCGGCTCGCGTACATGCTGATGTTTACTATTTCAAGACTAACCAGACCTGGCCCAGCGCGCCAATTTGTTGATTTGTTGGTGTTGTTAGTTTGGTGTTTTCTATCTCTGTTTCTTTGGATGATCTAGGATATCGAAGTGGCCATGAGGTGCAAGATCTTCAAAGAAAGAACATCGTTATACAAGTAATTAGTAAACTAAATAAATATTGATTTCTGCTAGCGTGTCCTATGGTTATCTAGCTCTTTATTTCTCCTTGTTACAATTACACGGTATACATTGTGGCTGGGAATTTCTTATGGGGGCTCCAATGCATGAGCGGTTGACATGGCAAAGGGAGAGAGATATCCCCGTTTTAATGCAATGCATACTAGTTAAATCAGCTGTCCCTTTATGGCAATGTTCAATGATTTAACTGCACACTCAATCAGACATGGGATCTTTCCATCTGAACCCCCCCCCCTCTCAATTTGAACCCCCCTCAATTTGAACCTCTTCCCTGTAGCTGTGGGATGAGTAGGTCTGTTTGTGAAATGAATGCTCACGAAATTTAGTCATTTACATAACATGATACAAGGTTAAACATGACACAAGGTTAAACATGACACAAGGTTAAACATGACACAAGGTTAAACGTGACACAAGGTTAAACGTGACACAAGGTTAAACATGATACAAGGTTAAACATGACACAAGGTTAAGCATGATACAAGGTTAAACATGACACAAGGTTAAACATGATACAAGGTTAAACATGATACAAGGTTAAGCATGACACAAGGTTAAACATGATACAAGGTTAAGCTTGATACAAGGTTAAACATGACACAAGGTTAAGCTTGATACAAGGTTAAACATGACACAAGGTTAAACATGATACAAGGTTAAGCATGATACAAGGTTAAACATGACACAAGGTTAAACATGATACAAGGTTAAGCATGATACAAGGTTAAACATGATACAAGGTTAAACATGATACAAGGTTAAGCATGATACAAGGTTAAACATGACACAAGGTTAAACATGATACAAGGTTAAACATGACACAAGGTTAAGCATGACACAAGGTTAAACATGACACAAGGTTAAACATGACACAAGGTTAAACATGACACAAGGTTAAACATGACACAAGGTTAAACATGATACAAGGTTAAGCATGATACAAGGTTAAACATGATACAAGGTTAAACATGATACAAGGTTAAACATGATACAAGGTTAAACATGACACAAGGTTAAACATGACACAAGGTTAAACATGACACAAGGTTAAACATGACACAAGGTTAAACATGACACAAGGTTAAACATGACACAAGGTGCATGATACAAGGTTAAACATGACACAAGGTTAAGCATGACACAAGGTTAAGCATGACACAAGGTTAAGCATGACACAAGGTTAAGCATGACACAAGGTTAAGCATGATACAAGGTTAAACATGACAAGGTTAAGCATGATACAAGGTTAAACATGATACAAGGTTAAACATGACACAAGGTTAAGCATGATACAAGGTTAAACATGACACAAGGTTAAACATGACACAAGGTTAAACATGATACAAGGTTAAACATGACACAAGGTTAAACATGATACAAGGTTAAACATGATACAAGGTTAAACATGACACAAGGTTAAACATGATACAAGGTTAAACATGACACAAGGTTAAACATGACACAAGGTTAAGCATGACACAAGGTTAAACATGATACAAGGTTAAACATGACACAAGGTTAAACATGATACAAGGTTAAACATGACACAAGGTTAAACATGATACAAGGTTAAACATGTTACAAGGTTAATGAGGAATAGCGCACTCTACACGAGTTAACCAACTCTTGCTCGTTGCAATGCTATTAAATGAGAGTCAGGAGTAGAAGTATTAATTTAATATTTATTCAATGTGCAAAGTGTTTTGCAATGTAGAAATGTCCTTATCCTGCAGAGAAGTGAAAAAATGATCTTTCTGTTGTAGCTATAGTCTCAGGAAATGGGAAAGAAAGTTTGAATCCAGTCTATTTTGCTGAAAATTTGTTTGTATGTTTCAATCTTCTCCAAAGCATTTGCAATCGTGTGAACATTTTTTTTCTTTTTGAGCACAAAAGCCGTCTCAAGAAGATCAAGAAGATGAGGAAGATGAATCTTCAAGCTATCTGAGTCAACTTCATCCTTACTAAATAAATTTGTACATCCTCTGGAATACTTTTAGTTTCATCATTATGTACGTGACCTCAACATAACTTCTTCAATTTTCCAAAATCAACTTCTCGTTTCACTTCTCTGACTACTAAATCTTGTGTCTCAAATATGCATGCTGAAACCATCTTTAAGTATTTGGTGTTGGTGAGAAGGTGCTTCTCCACCATCCAGTCGTCTTGGGAAGATTCTTTGGCATGGTAGTGTCTGTTGGTTCCTCTGTCAGTGAGCTAGAGTCATGAAGTACTTTGCCATTGATGCCTTTAAATGTGGTATCAGTTCTAAGAGATTTTAAATACACCACATAAAGTTTGGCACCTTGAACAGCCTCCTGGATAGCAGTATCACAGCCTCCTGGACAGCAGTATCATGAACAGCCTCCTGGACAGCAGTATCATGAACAGCCTCCTGGACAGCAGTATCATGAACAGCCTCCTGGACAGCAGTATCATGAACAGCCTCCTGGACAGCAGTATCATGAACAGCCTCCTGGACAGCAGTATCATGAACAGCCTCCTGGACAGCAGTATCATGAACAGCCTCCTGGACAGCAGTATCATGAACAGCCTCCTGGACAGCAGTATCATGAACAGCCTCCTGGACAGCAGTATCATGAACAGCCTCCTGGACAGCAGTATCATGAACAGCCTCCTGGACAGCAGTATCATGAACAGCCTCCTGGACAGCAGTATCATGAACAGCCTCCTGGACAGCAGTATCATGAACAGCCTCCTGGACAGCAGTATCATGAACAGCCTCCTGGACAGCAGTATCATGAACAGCCTCCTGGACAGCAGTATCATGAACAGCCTCCTGGACAGCAGTATCATGAACAGCCTCCTGGACAGCAGTATCATGAACAGCCTCCTGGACAGCAGTATCATGAACAGCCTCCTGGACAGCAGTATCATGAACAGCCTCCTGGACAGCAGTATCATGAACAGCCTCCTGGACAGCAGTATCATGAACAGCCTCCTGGACAGCAGTATCATGAACAGCCTCCTGGACAGCAGTATCATGAACAGCCTCCTGGACAGCAGTATCATGAACAGCCTCCTGGACAGCAGTATCATGAACAGCCTCCTGGACAGCAGTATCATGAACAGCCTCCTGGACAGCAGTATTACAGCCTCCTGGACAGCAGTATCATGAACAGCCTCCTGGACAGCAGTATCATGAACAGCCTCCTGGACAGCAGTATCATGAACAGCCTCCTGGACAGCAGTATCATGAACAGCCTCCTGGACAGCAGTATCATGAACAGCCTCCTGGACAGCAGTATCACAGCCTCCTGGACAGCAGTATCCTTTGCCTGCAGATTAGTAGACAATTGCTCAGCACAAGAAAATAGTATAAAGGTTCAAAGTGGAGCGAAGATTGTGTCCACGTTTTCCATCCGACTTAACCTCTTTAGGGTCGA
>CBDHDV010000066.1:0-20126 GCA_965261175.1 Rubritalea sp.
AGGAGATCTTCGACTAAACAGCTCACACTTGATGTAGTTCTCCTCTAGCTATAATTTACAGGAGAACTACACTTGAAACAAGCAAACATGTTTTATTTTAAAACAACCAGCCAGCTATACTGGATTGACCTTTTGAAAAGAATGGAAACAAGACTGTATCCATGTAGGCCACAACCAGTTAGAGACCCTTTACCATTTACTCTTTAGGGCTTCGACACACGCCTGAATTATTTCTTTTAATGTCATGTGACTAATGATAGCGAGAGTCTTGGGGTTTTTCTTCTTCACTTGAGAGCTATATCAGGTAAACGCTATTTATATGCTAGCTTGCCTAACAACAATAAAAGTAAACACTGTACTTGGAGTGCCTTTTGTTTCTCTAACATGCTGGCGATCCTGCCAGTGACCATTTTATCTTTTAGCTAGCTAGTAACTCCAAACTATGCTCTAGTTTAGCTCTAGTATGGTAGGCAATGAATTTTGTTCTTCCTTGTATATTCTAAATCATTTGCTGCTTTCTGCTCTAGCTGTTGTATGGATACTTACCTTATTTTCTTTTAAGCCGATGATGTCAATGCTTGCCTCTTTAAAAATCGCCATTTCAGGAACTGCAGTGTTTTTCTTGGTGAAGGGTTCTGAACAGCCTCACGGTTCTGAACAGCCTCACCAGCAAATAGCTTGCGTTTAATTTCAGCGTGAGAACTCCAGCATAGCTTTTTAGCAATGGCTGTCAAGTTGTATCCTTTGCACGTGGTCGGAAACTTAAAACTGGTTGTGGTCTACATGGGTACAGTCTTGTTTCCGTTCTTTTTAACAAGTCAATCCAATATGGCTGGCTGGTTGTTTTGAAATGAAATAAATAAATCTTATCTTGTATTAGTTGGAATGTTAAGTGTCATCTAACGGTTGTGGTATAAATGGATTGTCATGTTTCCGTTACTTTTTGACGCCGTCGGCATAACATAGTATCGTCGAAACAAACAGTTTAAGTTTGTGTTTCAAGTTGCTATATGTTTTGCTTTGTAGTTGAGTGATGGAAACTAATCAGATATCTACAGAATAAATGCATTTTGTCCACACCTAGTTCAGACTCTGTAGCATTTACTGTTTGCTACTACAAGTATATATGACAGTCAGTATAGGTTAATTTGTTATGCCAGACTGGTACCGTATAGTGGGAGATTTGGTTCTAAAGTAAGAAATACGTTAGAATGAAATTTAGGATTTTTTAATCATATTTTTGGCCTGGAATCATTTTAAAGTGCATATACATACTGCATGGTAGAGTGGTGCACATAAATTGTTACTTGTGCTGGTGCATTCGTAGTGATGGTAGCTGGACTCTATAGCCTCAGCTAGAGGTTGTTTGAAAAACATGCATAGAGGCATGGCTGACTGGGTGTGCTACCGATCACAAGTTTTAATGAACTTCAAACTTTTTTATCCTTCGGTTTAAATGTTCGTCCAAACCAAATTTTTCTCACTGTACAGCATCTCCTCTACAGTATTATTTTACTTATCTCTTTCTTAGAACAAGGAACTGTTTTCCAGGAGCAAGACTTCAACAAACCTAACAGTACACTGAGTACAGGTCATCGTCATGCTTGCAACACACTCAGTCTGTAACTCAATTCCCTGCTTAGAGCTAGTTTGATTGCATCAACTAAACCACTGCCAAATCTTTCTTACTGAAATCGAGAAACAGATTAGACAATTTGGAGTTTACTGGTAGTAAAATTAAAAATAATGACTACCTGTACGAAGTTGCTAGGCCAAGAAAAGTAGGTAGATAAGAGATCTGCAAGACCAAATTTCAAATTTCTAACGTATTTTTCGGCTGCTGGTTTACTACCTTTGGGAAAGATTGGCACACGCGAAGTATTTTCGGTTTAAAATCGGCCGAAACCACGTTAGGATACTAAGAAGCTGTCAGAGTTTTTGTTGAGATATAAAGTAGGATTTTTGTGCACCACCATTTTGAAACAGGGGTCAACCCAATATAGGTAGTGCAATAGCACTCCCTAGTTTAGTTTCATTGTAGTGTAGTTATAGGACTGTCAATATACATTGTGATGTTTCATGCACTACCTGCAGACTTGCCTGTGGGTTCCCTGTACAAGCACAGCTCTCTGCCAACCAAGCTCATCTACTTGTGGCTTCGTGCCTGCATCCCCATTCTAGAGCACTCTGCTGCCTCTGTGGCTCCATAACACAACACCCAGATATAACTAATGCTTCATATAATAAAATATATACACCTTTGAGATGATATATATACTCACACATATACATGAATTGTTAAAACTGTAGGAGAGGCTAGGTATATTTACACATGTAGGAGAGGCTAGGTATATATACACATGTATGTGGTAGGTGTATGTCATATGTGATATTTAAAACACCAGCACTACTATATAAAGCAGATAGACTAAAAAGTCGAAACCCAAATAGTTTCATCGTAAATAAAAACTTGAGATCAGCTACTCTCCCTTCTTCCTCAGTTCCTTGATCTTCTCCGGGTCAATCTTGCACTCAAAGGATTTGGGATCACAGTCTGGATATAGCCTCATGTTGGGGCTATTCAAGTCTTCATTATTCACACAAGCACATCGCCAGTTTGTTGTACCCGGGGCAAAGAAACGGCGTGGGTAACCTGCCCAAGCCCTAGTCACACCCCCACTGAGAAATGGAGAGAAGGGAAGTGAAGGGAGATGAAGGGAAGTGAAGGGAGATGAAGGGAAGTGAAGGGAGGTGGAGGGAAGGGAGGTGGAGGGGAGGGAAGGGAGGTGAAGGGAGGTGAAGGGAGGTGGAGGGAAGTGAAGGGAGGTGGAGGGAAGGGAGGTGGAGGGAAGGGAGGTGGAGGGAAGGGAGGTGGAGGGAAGGGAGGTGGAGGGAAGGGAGGTGGAGGGAAGGGAGGTGGAGGGGAGGGAGGTGGAGGGAAAGGAGGTGGAGGGGAGGGAGGTGGAGGGGAGGGAGGTGGAGGGGAGGGAGGTGGAGGGAAGGGAGGTGGAGGGGAGGGAGGTGGAGGGAGGTGGAGGGGAGGGAGGTGGGGGGAAGGGAGGTGGAGGGAAGGGGGAGATGAACAGTATCATGGAGGCATTAAAAGGGATGTGTCATTGCCTTTGGAGCTTCATGGCTTTCACACAGCTTATAAGCTGTTCTGGACCTCAGACTGCAAATGATAAATAAACCCGGTGACCTCACAGTTATACTTGCCACTAGCTCCAGTTTTTGTAACCAAGAGAGCATGTAGGTATAAAAATGCATTAACCTCTATGGAGGAAGGCATGCAATGATAACATTTCTCGTGGTCTACAAAGGGACGAGGAGGAGGAAATATTGGACTGGTTAGAGGAAGCACTTGAAACAAGAAGAGGAATGGTTTATAATACTGACCTCTTCTCTGTGCAATACACACGTCCTTGAGTGACCTGTGTCCATTCCGAGTTACAGCCAGGATATCTCATCTCCATTTTTTTCATCTCCGCCTTGATCAGGTCCTTCTCCCCTAGTCTCTTCTGATACTTGTACCACTCCTTAGTTGGCCTCCCATCTTGAGTGTAATAGCGACCAATTAGCTTGCCTACATAGGTGTAATCTGTGGCATAGAACTGGACCCACTTCTCCAACTCATCCAGTTGTAGTGGGGTCAGGTCGGACACATCATCAGTCAGCCCCTCTTCGTTAAACTCTCCAGTTATAAACGCCTTACTCCCATCAATACCTGCATGAATAAATAGTTGAGCTATTGCAGAGTACGTACGTGCCGGCTGGACAGAGCTCAGAACATTAAAACATTTTCCTGAATCTGCTTATTTAATGTTGGCATTGTTAGGACGTGTCATGTATATGAAATGCAATCATTGTTAGATACTCTAGCCATCCTGACCCTAACCCTAGCTTCTGCCCGACCCTATCCCTAGCTTCTGCCAGACACTAATCCTAGCTTCTGCCCGACACTAACCCTAGCTTCTGCCAGACACTAACCCTAGCTTCTGCCAGACACTAACCCTAGCTTCTGCCCGACACTAACCCTAGCTTCTGCCAGACACTAACCCTAACTTCTGCCCGACACTAACCCTAGCTTCTGCCAGACACTAACCCTAGCTTCTGCCAGACACTAACCCTAGCTTCTGCCAGACACCCTAGCTTCTGCCAGACACTAACCCTAGCTTCTTCCAGACACTAACCCTAGCTTCTGCCAGACACTAATCCTAGCTTCTGCCAGACACTAACCCTAGCTACTGTCCAACCCTTCCCCAGCTACTCCTAGCCCCAACCTAAACCCTAGCCTAACTAGTGTCCTGACCCTAACCCTAGCTCTAACTACTGTCCCGACCCTTACCCTAGCACTAACTACTGTCCTGACCCTAACTCTAGCTTAGCCCTAGCTACTGTCCCAACCCTAACTCTAGCCCTAGCTACTGTCCCAACCCTAACTCTAGCACTAACTACTGTCCCGACCCTAACCCTAGCCCTTACTACTGTCCTGACCCTAACCCTAGCACTAACTACTGTTCCGACCCTATCTCTAGCCCTAGCTACTACCCTAACCCTAACTTAGCCCTTTCTGCCAGACACTAACCCTAGCTTCTGCCCGACACTAACCCTAGCTTCTTCCAGACACTAACCCTAGCTTCTGCCAGACACTAACCCTAGCTTCTGCCAGACACTAACCCTAGCTTCTGCCCGACACTAACCCTAGCTTCTTCCAGACACTAACCCTAGCTTCTGCCAGACACTAACCCTAGCTTCTGCCAGACACTAACCCTAGCTTCTGCCAGACACTAACCCTAGCTTCTGCCAGACACTAACCCTAGCTTCTGCCAGACACTAACCCTAGCTTCTGCCAGACACTAACCCTAGCTTCTGCCACACACTAACCCTAGCTTCTGCCACACACTAACCCTAGCTTCTGCCAGACACTAACCCTAGCTTCTGCCAGACACTAACCCTAGCTTCTGCCAGACACTAACCCTAGCTTCTGCCAGAGACTAACCCTAGCTTCTGCCAGACACTAACCCTAGCTTCTGCCAGACACTAACCCTAGCTTCTGCCAGACACTAACCCTAGCTTCTGCCAGACACTAACCCTAGCTTCTGCCAGACACTAACCCTAGCTTCTGCCAGACACTAACCCTAGCTTCTGCCAGACACTAACCCTAGCTTCTGCCAGACACTAACCCTAGCTTCTGCCAGACACTAACCCTAGCTTCTGCCAGACACTAACCCTAGCTACTGTCTAACCCTTCCCCAGCTACTCTTAGCCCCAACCTAAACCCTAGCCTAACTAGTGTCCCGATCCTAACCCTAGCACTAACTACTGTCCCGGCCCTAATCCTAGCACTAACTACTGTCCCGACCCTAACTCTAGCTTAGCCCTAACTACTGTCCTGACCCTAATCCTAGCACTAACTACTGTCCCGACCCTAGCCCTAGCACTAACTACTGTTCCGACCCTATCTCTAGCCCTAGCTACTACTCTAACCCTAACTTAGCCCTAACTACTGTCCCGACCCTAACCCTAACTACTGTCCCGCCCCTATTTCGAGCCTTAGCTACTGTCCCGACCCTAACCCTAGCACTAACTACTGTCCCTACCCTAACTCTAGCCCTAGCTACTGTCCCAACCCTAACTCTAGCCCTAGCTACTGTCCCGACCCTAACCCTAGCACTAACTACTGTCCCGACCCTATTTCTAGCCTTAGCTACTGTCCCGACCCTAACTCTAGCACTAACTACTGTCCCGGCCCTAATCCTAGCACTAACTACTGTCCCGACCCTAACTCTAGCTTAGCCCTAACTACTGTCCTGACCCTAATCCTAGCACTAACTACTGTCCCGACCCTAGCCCTAGCACTAACTACTGTTCCGACCCTATCTCTAGCCCTAGCTACTACTCTAACCCTAACTTAGCCCTAACTACTGTCCCGACCCTAACCCTAACTACTGTCCCGCCCCTATTTCGAGCCTTAGCTACTGTCCCGACCCTAACCCTAGCACTAACTACTGTCCCTACCCTAACTCTAGTCCTAGCTACTGTCCCAACCCTAACTCTAGCCCTAGCTACTGTCCCAACCCTAACTCTATCCCTAGCTACTGTCCCAATCCTAACCCTAGCACTAACTACTGTCCCGACCCTAACCCTAGCACTAACTACTGTCCCTATCCTAACTCTAGCCCTAGCGACTGTCCCAACCCTAACTCTAGCCCTAGCTACTGTCCCGACCTATCCAGTATTAATATGTATATACATCATGGATTATGTTATCAAAATAATGGGAAGTAGTTGTTAATTAATAGATTCCAGATTAGTGCAAAGTTGCAGAACATGAAGCCTTGCAGCAAAATGGACTGGCAGTGAAAGTCTGACTGACAAAGAAGGGTTTGTAAGAAGACTTGGAAGTAGCTTCCTGTGAAGATGGCAAGCACACTAAGAGTGAGGTCATCAGCAAGTGCTTGCTGACTGACAGACTGAAGAGAAGACAACAGAAGAACTCCAGACATCTTGTTAAAGAGGTGATACTGTTGATGTGTTCAATGTGCTCTCATCATAAGAATATTTCTCCTTTACTGTGACTACATGCTGGCAGTTTCTCTGTACCAATTTGTAGTTACTTCTCTTGTACTCGCTGTCCAAGAGAGCAGCAGCCATGAGTGGGAGTACATGTAAGGAATTGCTTTCCAAGCTTGATAGCTATACCTTCATGACAAATGGTCTATCTACCTCTCTATGTTGAGAAATTGAGTAGCTGGCTGACACAAGGAAACACATCATCATTGCCCTGACAGTTCACCATGCATCTTGTTCTACTATGCATCTTGTTCTACTATGCATCTTGTTCTACTATGCATCTTGTTCTACTATGCATCTTGTTCTACTAGGCATCTTGTTCTACTATGCATCTTGATCTACTATGCATCTTGTTCTACTATGCATCTTGTTCTACTATGCATCTTGTTCTACTAGGCATCTTGTTCTACTATGCATCTTGTTCTACTATGCATCTTGATCTACTATGCATCTTGTTCTACTATGCATCTTGTTCTACTATGCATCTTGTTCTACTATGCATCTTGTTCTACTATGCATCTTGATCTACTATGCATCTTGTTCTACTAGGCATCTTGTTCTACTAGGCATCTTGTTCTACTATGCATCTTGTTCTACTATGCATCTTGTTCTACTATGCATCTTGTTCTACTATGCATCTTGTTCTACTATGCATCTTGTTCTACTATGCATCTTGTTCTTCTATGCATCTTGTTCTTCTAGGCATCTTGTTCTACTATGCATCTTGTTCTACTAGGCATCTTGTTCTACTATGCATCTTGTTCTACTAGGCATCTTGTTCTACTATGCATCTTGTTCTACTATGCATCTTGTTCTACTAGGCATCTTGTTCTACTATGCATCTTGTTCTACTATGCATCTTGTTCTACTATGCATCTTGTTCTACTAGGCATCTTGTTCTACTATGCATCTTGTTCTACTATGCATCTTGTTCTACTATGCATCTTGTTCTACTATGCATCTTGTTCTACTAGGCATCTTGTTCTACTATGCATCTTGTTCTACTATGCATCTTGTTCTACTATGCATCTTGTTCTACTATGCATCTTGTTCTACTATGCATCTTGTTCTACTAGGCATCTTGTTCTACTATGCATCTTGTTCTACTATGCATCTTGTTCTACTATGCATCTTGATCTACTATGCATCTTGTTCTACTATGCATCTTGTTCTACTATGCATCTTGTTCTACTATGCATCTTGTTCTACTATGCATCTTGTTCTACTAGGCATCTTGTTCTACTATGCATCTTGTTCTACTATGCATCTTGTTCTACTATGCATCTTGTTCTACTATGCATCTTGTTCTACTATGCATCTTGTTCTACTATGCATCTTGTTCTTCTATGCATCTTGTTCTTCTATGCATCTTGTTCTTCTAGGCATCTTGTTCTACTATGCATCTTGTTCTACTATGCATCTTGATCTACTATGCATCTTGTTCTACTAGGCATCTTGTTCTACTAGGCATCTTGTTCTACTAGGCATCTTGTTCTACTAGGCATCTTGTTCTACTATGCATCTTGTTCTACTATGCATCTTGTTCTACTATGCATCTTGTTCTACTATGCATCTTGTTCTACTATGCATCTTGTTCTACTATGCATCTTGATCTACTATGCATCTTGTTCTACTATGCATCTTGTTCTACTATGCATCTTGATCTACTATGCATCTTGATCTACTAGGCATCTTGTTCTACTAGGCATCTTGTTCTACTATGCATCTTGTTCTACTATGCATCTTGTTCTACTAGGCATCTTGTTCTACTATGCATCTTGTTCTACTATGCATCTTGTTCTACTAGGCATCTTGTTCTACTATGCATCTTGTTCTACTATGCATCTTGTTCTACTAGGCATCTTGTTCTACTAGGCATCTTGTTCTACTATGCATCTTGTTCTACTATGCATCTTGTTCTACTATGCATCTTGTTCTACTATGCATCTTGTTCTACTATGCATCTTGTTCTACTAGGCATCTTGTTCTACTATGCATCTTGTTCTACTATGCATCTTGTTCTACTATGCATCTTGTTCTACTAGGCATCTTGTTCTACTATGCATCTTGTTCTACTAGGCATCTTGTTCTACTATGCATCTTGTTCTACTAGGCATCTTGTTCTACTAGGCATCTTGTTCTACTATGCATCTTGTTCTACTAGGCATCTTGTTCTACTATGCATCTTGTTCTACTATGCATCTTGTTCTACTAGGCATCTTGTTCTACTATGCATCTTGTTCTATGCATCTTGTTCTCACTCCTGTGCAGCCAGTTGTAGCTCCGTGACATTCGTTTGTAGAAAGAAGTGGACTTTGTAAGAAGAGCCACATAAGTTTGATGACCACGGAAGTTTGATGGACCATGGAAGTTTGATGGACCACGGAAGTTTGATGGACCATGGAAGTTTGATGGACCACGGAAGTTTGATGGACCACGGAAGTTTGATGGACCACGGAAGTTTGATGGACCACGGAAGTTTGATGGACCATGGAAGTTTGATGGACCACGGAAGTTTGATGGACCACGGAAGTTTGATGGACCACGGAAGTTTGATGGACCACGGAAGTTTGATGGACCACGGAAGTTTGAGGGACCACGGAAGTTTGATGGACCACGGAAGTTTGATGGACCAAGGAAGTTTGATGGACCACAGAAGTTTGATGGACCATGGAAGTTTGATGGACCATGGAAGTTTGATGGACCACGGAAGTTTGACGGACCATGGAAGTTTGATGGACCAAGGAAGTTTGATGGACCACGGAAGTTTGATGGACCATGGAAGTTTGATGGACCATGGAAGTTTGATGGACCATGGAAGTTTGATGGACCACGGAAGTTTGATGGACCATGGAAGTTTGATGGACCACGGAAGTTTGATGGACCATGGAAGTTTGATGGACCACGGAAGTTTGATGGACCACAGAAGTTTGATGGTCCACGGAAATTTGATGGACCACGGAAGTTTGATGACCATGGAAGTTTGATGGACCATGGAAGTTTGATGGACCACAGAAGTTTGATGGACCACAAAGTTTGATGGACCATGGAAGTTTGATGGACCATGGAAGTTTGATGGACCACGGAAGTTTGATGGACCACGGAAGTTTGATGGACCACGGAAGTTTGATGGACCATGGAAGTTTGATGGACCACGGAAGTTTGATGGACCATGGAAGTTTGATGGACCACGGAAGTTTGACGGACCATGGAAGTTTGATGGACCAAGGAAGTTTGATGGACCACGGAAGTTTGATGGACCATGGAAGTTTGATGGACCATGGAAGTTTGATGGACCACGGAAGTTTGATGGACCACGGAAGTTTGATGGACCACGGAAGTTTGATGGACCACGGAAGTTTGATGGACCACAGAAGTTTGATGGACCACAGAAGTTTGATGGTCCACGGAAATTTGATGGACCACGGAAGTTTGATGGACCACAGAAGTTTGATGGACCACAAAGTTTGATGGACCATGGAAGTTTGATGGACCATGGAAGTTTGATGGACCACGGAAGTTTGATGGACCACGGAAGTTTGATGGACCACGGAAGTTTGATGGACCACGGAAGTTTGATGGACCATGGAAGTTTGATGGACCACGGAAGTTTGATGGACCATGGAAGTTTGATGGACCACGGAAGTTTGATGGACCACGGAAGTTTGATGGACCACGGAAGTTTGATGGTCCATGGAAGTTTGATGGACCATGGAAGTTTGATGGACCATGGAAGTTTGATGGACCACGGAAGTTTGATGGACCACAGAAGTTTGATGGACCATGGAAGTTTGATGGACCACGGAAGTTTGATGGACCACGGAAGTTTGATGGACCACGGAAGTTTGATGGACCACGGAAGTTTGATGGACCATGGAAGTTTGATGGACCACGGAAGTTTGATGGACCACGGAAGTTTGATGGACCACGGAAGTTTGATGGACCACGGAAGTTTGATGGACCACGGAAGTTTGATGGACCATGAAAATTTATAGAAAGAGCCATAAAGTTTAAGGAAGGGTCATGGAAGTTTATGGAAGTTTCCATGAAAGACATGGAAGTTTAAGGAAGGTTGGTACTGTTATATTTAAAGGTCTCAGAAAGCATACATTTTTTTGGCAATAAATTGACCTTTTTGAAGTTTCTGACTGCTTGCATTGTGTGGGCTATTAGCAGCAACCCATTACATCCTCAGATAGGAGTCTGGCAACAGTAAGAACCCATTACATCCTCAGATAGGAGTCTGGCAACAGTAAGAACCCATTACATCCTCAGATAGGAGTCTGGCAACAGTAAGAACCCATTACATCCTCAGATAGGAGTCTGGCAACAGTAAGAACCCATTACATCCTCAGATAGGAGTCTTGCAACAGTAAGAACCCATTACATCCTCAGATAGGAGTCTGGCAACAGTAAGAACCCATTACATCCTCAGATAGGAGTCTGGCAACAGTAAGAACCCATTACATCCTCAGATAGGAGTCTGGCAACAGTAAGAACCCATTACATCCTCAGATAGGAGTCTGGCAACAGTAAGAACCCATTACATCCTCAGATAGGAGTCTGGCAACAGTAAGAACCCATTACATCCTCAGATAGGAGTCTGGCAACAGTAAGAACCCATTACATCCTCAGATAGGAGTCTTGCAACAGTAAGAACCCATTACATCCTCAGATAGGAGTCTGGCAACAGTAAGAACCCATTACATCCTCAGATAGGAGTCTGGCAACAGTAAGAACCCATTACATCCTCAGATAGGAGTCTGGCAACAGTAAGAACCCATTACATCCTCAGATAGGAGTCTGGCAACAGTAAGAACCCATTACATCCTCAGATAGGAGTCTTGCAACAGTAAGAACCCATTACATCCTCAGATAGGAGTCTGGCAACAGTAAGAACCCATTACATCCTCAGATAGGAGTCTGGCAACAGTAAGAACCCATTACATCCTCAGATAGGAGTCTGGCAACAGTAAGAACCCATTACATCCTCAGATAGGAGTCTGGCAACAGTAAGAACCCATTACATCCTCAGATAGGAGTCTGGCAACAGTAAGAACCCATTACATCCTCAGATAGGAGTCTGGCATCAGTAAGAACCCATTACATCCTCAGATAGGAGTCTGGCAACAGTAAGAACCCATTACATCCTCAGATAGGAGTCTGGCAACAGTAAGAACCCATTACATCCTCAGATAGGAGTCTGGCAACAGTAAGAACCCATTACATCCTCAGATAGGAGTCTAGCAACAGTAAGTTGCTACCACACAAGTCTCCAGCACCAGACTTCAAGCACCTCACCAAACTCTCAGCTACAATGCTAGGGAGTGATGCACCTGGCAAAAGAACTACTACTATTGGCTCATCTATACATGGTGAGATGGCTACTACAAATTGGTTTATTAGTAGGCAGAAACAATAACAATTCAATTTACCAGCTAATGATTGATTGCTAGTATTAGAAAGACACAGGATTCTACCAGCGTGCAGTGTTTTGATAGAATAAAAAATAATAAAAATAGATGTTTAAAAAAAGGACCGTCACTCAGAGAAGAGTATAAGTTGCTTAATCCATTCTAGGATGATTAGTTGCTAGTGAGCTATGCTTAGCAGGGCATAGCCAGGGAGGGGGGCTCTAGGTGCTCACGCAAAATTTATACCTAGTCCATCTGGCCCACCTCTCAGAACAGAAGCAGTATTTCAATATAGCCACCAACCTTGCTAGAATATAGGATAAGTGCCCTCATCTCCCTAGGTACTGTCGAAACCTGTGATTTTGTAGATCTTTGAGGAAAGCCAGTGACTTTGACCCAATCACTCCTGATGTTAGAGTTGCCACAAGAATTGATGGTTCTACATGTGCACAAGTTTACTGACACGCTAGATTTAATTTCAATAGCATGTAAATTATTTGCAAGTAATAGTGAAATCAGGCACAGAATCTTCGGCACTTGTCAATGAACCTTAATCAGCTCCCAGAGAAAGCTACCTCTTGTAACCCTTTTACAACTAGTGAAACCAGGCACAGAATCTTTACGATCATCATCATCATCATATCAATGATCCTGCTACTACATTTTAATTTTAATAAACTACTCAAGCTTCTTATTTCAGAAGCTTATATAGAGAATAGTTATTTATTGGAGTAATTACTCTAATAATAAACTCCTTAATAAATATTCTCTAGCTTCTATGCAGCAGCTGCAGAAGCTAATAGTTCATCTTATGGAGTAATAGCTGGATATTGAACGCTGCAAAACTTATCTTTTTTGAGTAGCCGTGCCACTATAACATGTCATCATCATTATTATCATTGTCTGGGAGTTGTCTTACTGGGCCAGACCAATCCAAGTGTTTCCACCGCACTTCCAGGAGGGGCATATCCCGCTCTTGCACCCTTTACCTTCCCCCTCACCCTTTACCTTCCCCCTCACCCTTTACCTGCCCTCTCACCCTTTACCTGCCCCCTCACACTTTATCTGCCCCCTCGTCATGGCCTTACATACATGCATTACATCCTCACTGCACCTCTATCTTAAGCACACCTAAGCAAAATCCTGGTCACTCCTCAGCTTAGGAGCCACGAGCAACAAAATCCATGACATTTATAAATCAGAGGGCCATGGGCTATAGCTAGCCAATCATAGCAGGGGTACTCCTAGGCAGAGGGAGCATAAATTGAGGGAGGGAAGGGGCACAATCATCAACTAACTAATAAATTATATAAAATAACTGAATAAAATATCGTATTTACACGACACAGGATAATTAATGCCCACAATTTAAAAAAATACTCTTCTTTCATTAATATTTGGCAATTCTTGAGCAATCAGGGATACATCTCTTTTGTCTGCTACTCTTATGGATATGCAGCAGCATCATCTTATTTAACCGAGGCTGACTCATGGTCGACCACAAGTACTTCTTTAATCTCCATCAAGTAGAAGACGTTCTTTCAATTGTGGCCGTAGTTACAGGTAGTGAGCAAGATACAAAGTAAGTACTTATGAACTTCACTCAACATGCTCTTACTAGCTGAACTGTCATGCATATAGTACTGATACAAGTGACTTCTTTGATCTTAGTGTTTGAATGGTTTTGATGATCATATCTGGAAGCAATTTGTAGTTGAATAAACAGGCGATCCATTATATCTTTTATCACAAATCTTCAATTCATCTGGAAGATCATGTCTAAATCATGAGAGCCATTTTCAGCATCTGAAAATGATCTTTCCAAAGCTGCTGTTGAGATATACCCTTCCTGGTTTGATGAAACCTACGCTTCAATTCTTCAACAGCAATTGTCTCAAAGTAATGCCTGTCTGAAAGGGATTCAGGATTGAAAGTGGCATCTCACCATCATCTATTCTTCTAGGTGGACATCTTTGATAAGGCAGCACAAGTTCCTCAGTAAGGTTCTCGGAATCAGATATCACTACACTGTAAAAACTGTCAAAAGCTTTACTGGATCTCTTGCCTTTCGAGGAATTTCACAGCCACAATCAATATACTGTCACTGCTTCTTGTAATGATATTCTTTCCCTTGCAGTTACTGAACAAATGAAGGAAGAAGCAGAAACATACAATAGGAAAAAAAGTTTTTTATCAAGAAAAACATGAGCCTTCAAGGCAGACTCAGCTCAACAATTTCCAGCAGAATGGCATCGATAGCTTTGGTGCACAGAGTCCTAATAAGGGCGTTAATGTTGGACCAGGAAGTGATAATATGTCTAGTGTTTCAAATAAGCGTGATCATTTTGGTGCAAATGAATTAATTGACTTTGTCCCACGACTAAATCTCAAGCTTCTTCCACACAAACTTAACATTTTAGCTGGGGGGTCGGGGGGGGGGGGGGAAATAAATTAATTTTGATATGGAGCATTTTCATGCGAAGCACGCTCTCCTAGGTATATGCAAGCTACACTAGCTAACTACAGATGGATATCAGAGATTATTTTTCACGCAAGAGGACCAGCAGTGAGGAGACTGACTCACACAGATATCAAGCAGCTTCAGGAGATGCTCAGAGTCTTACCCACACAACTGTTGATGATGAAGAACACCAGCAACCTCAAAAGAAAAAGCAGCATCTTACTCCACGTGAAAAGAAGAGCATCTACAAGGCAAAACTTCCCTACAAACAAGAATGGGAAAAGAAATATCCCTGGGTCACTTGTAAGGATCCTAGTGATGGTATGTTTTGTGAGACATGCCTGAAGTGGGGAAACGCTCCAGCGGGATGAAGAGGTGCATGGAAAACCAGGGGAATAACTGACTGGAACCATGGTACTGAACTTCTGAAGCAGCATGCTGACTCCCAGTGGCACAGAGATGCTGCAGCCAATGGCAAGGCAGGCGGAGAGTGGGAAGTCGGTACTTGAGCTCCAATGTTCAAGTGCTGCACAACAGGCTGCTGAATGTAAGCAGAGAAATCAAGCAGTTCTACTTAAGCTGTTCTACTTAAGCTGTTGAGATTAGCATACTTTCTTGCCAAGAATAGAATCCCACACACAACAGTTTATCCGCATTTAGTTAATCTCCAAGTTGCAAATGGTGACAATCTCCTAGAGCAGCATATCAAACAAAATCCATCAAATGCTCAGTACACCTCCATGTTCAGTGTGACATTGCTGATTGAAGCCATTGACACATGGCTGGAGAGAAAGCTACTGACAAGTCTAATGTCCAGTCCATTCTTTTCAATATTGGCAGATGAGTGCCAAGATATCTGTACACAGGAAGAGCTGTCTATCTGCTGCCGCTGGATTGTCAATGAATGCCCTGAGGAACACTTCTTGACAGTTCTGCACGTCAAATCCACGGATGCAGAAGCAATCACTGATACCCTCACATCATTTATCAGTGAGAAGAATCTTGACTACAGGAAGTTGGTAGGCCAAGGGTACGATGGAGCAGCAACATCTTCAGGCAATAGGACTGGAGTGCAGACCAGGATGAAGGTGCATGCAGCTCATGCCCTCTACATCCACTGTTCCTGCCACAGACTGCAGCTTGCTTCCATTCAAGCTGCTGATGCTGTGGGAATGGTCAGAAGGATGTTTGGTACTATGACCAACCTGTGGAAGTTATTCTATTATTCCCCCAAAAAGGCAGAAGCTTTGAAGAATGTCCAGTCTGTGTTGTGCATGCCCGAGCTTAAAGTCGTGAAGCCAAGTGACACACGATGGTGGTCACATGAGCGATGTGTGAAAGCCATTCGAAAGGAGCTACCTGCCTTGATAGTTACTCTCCACAAGCTCTATGACGATTCTGGTGATGCAGAAGCGTATGGACTAGCACTTGCTTTGAGCTCTTACAGTGGGGTGGCCACTATCAATTTGTTATCAATAGTTCTTGATCTTTTAGCTAAGCTCAATTGCTTCATGCAGCAAAAAACAACTGACCTCAGCAGGCTACCCATCATTCTCAAGAGCATTGTATCTGAGCTGAAACACTTGAAGGATGCTGGAGCTGAGTGGTGTTCACTAGTCGAAACAAGCATTACCATGCTTGCAACTGATCATGACATCACAATGAGAAGAAGTTCAACTCAAAGTGACAGTGCTACAACAATGAGTATGTACCGAGATGCTGTAGCTATCCCGTATATTGATGTGTGTACAGAGATGCTGTAGCTATCCCGTATATTGATGTGTGTACAGAGATGCTGTAGCTATCCCGTATATTGATGTGTGTACAGAGATGCTGTAGCTATCCCGTATATTGATGTGTGTACAGAGATGCTGTAGCTATCCCGTATATTGATGTCTCCAACATCATTAGTCTCCAACATCAACAGCCATTTCTCAGATTCAGCTGTGAATCTCCTGGTCTTGTCATCTATCCTTAACCCAGTATCATTCCCAACAGACAAAGCAGCTCTTCCTGAGTTTGGCAACAATGAATTGAAGGTTTTGCTTAATTTTTATGGGAAGGAAGCTCAAGCATGGTGGCAAAACATATACCTCTCCACCTCTTGTAGATAGTGAGGAAATCTTGTCTGAATGGAGAGTATTCAAGAGAGCCTTTGCTAAACAAATGAAAGCACTGATGAAGAAGAATCAGCTCTCTAAACCACCAACATTACAGGAGATCAAGATGGAGATGGAATCTTGTGACGGATATGCAGACATATTTCCTGAGATCAACAAGCTGTTGAATATTTTGCTTGTTCCCCCAGTCGGAACAACCTCAGTCGAATGCTCCTTTAGCCAGATGAAGCTTGTGAAGACGAGGCTAAGGAGCAGAATAAATGACCGCAACCTTGCCAGGTTGATGCGAATTGCAACAAAAGGACCAGAACTAGTACATGTTGATGTTGATTTTAATGAAATTCTGGACATTTTTAGGCAAAAAATTATAGAATAGAGCTTTAATTTCTACTTTGTTTGCTATTTCTATCTGCTGTTACATGTCATACTTTTTTCAAAATTTCTGGGGGGGGGGGGGGAGAGGTGAAATCCCAGGACGTCCCCCCCCTCTGTATGAAACACTGCAATGTGCTAGGCAATGCATAGAAATAGAAGCAGGTTTGTTCCTCTTGTTGAATCTCATCTTTCTACGCCACTATCATGTCCACTCAAGTCGGCAGTATTATCATACGCCTACCGACCACACAACACTGGCAAATGCCAATCAAAAACTAATTTTGTATTTTATCAGTGTGGCAATAGTGTTAGAATGAGTCTTGGGAACGTGAACTAGATCCATGGGGTTCGTCTCATGAATGTTAAAGTCACTACACATCCACCCATCTATAAATATCTGCAATCGGAGCTTATTTCGGAAACTTACTATGAATTCCCATAAGGAAACTAATTCGTTAATATCTCACGAGAAAGGTACTTTCCATCTTTAATAGATGTTTTTAATTCAGCAAGATCAGAGGACTGCAGTAGAAGCAGCTGCATGCCCTCCACCTCACCATGACCTTGAAGGACTCTCCCCTACAGTAAAAGATGATAACTACTAGTAATGAATCCAAGGCATTGTGTGGCGAGCGAAGGGGTGTGAGAGAGAAGAGGGCAAGAGAGAAACAATATATATTATTTTAGCCTGGTGTCCTATTGGACAAGACTTAAAATGCTATATAGCATTGCTAGATTGCATTGCTCTACCAATTGTCCAAGTCCTAGCATAGCTGAAGGCCTGATACAGTGCTGATCTGTATGTATTGATGTCATCATGAAGTTGTATTGGTTTGGTTGTGATATGGGGAATTAGCCAAGAATAATACATTTATATATTCCTTACCCAACAACATAATGGGATGACAAATTCTGAAAGGGAACTGTGCAAGTGGAAGTTAGGAGTTTTGTTAAGAGAACTTGGAAGCTGCTTCCCTTGAAGATGGGAGGTGAGGTCATCAGGCAGTGCTTCTGCAGAAATATCTGAGCACTAAAGGGAAGACCATGTAGAAGCTGACAAGAACTTGTTAAAGTATTAGCATGTTCTCCATCACAACTTTCCTCTATTGACTATTTAAAAAATCTGGGGGGGGGGGGGGGGGGGGGGGAAGAGAGAAGAGGGGGCATAGTGCCCTTGGTTCCTCTGCCTATGGTACTACTAAGGTTGCCATAGATCCCTTAGTCTCGAAATCTAATACAGAACAATTCTAAAAATGACCATTCATAAAAGCTGATTATTAAGCATAGAGCTCCTTGTTGCTAGGCTTGGTAGGTGCTGCAAGAGTTTGATCTTCTAGCTAGCCCGGTCCACAAGACTCATCAACCTGATCTTCTAGCTAGCCCGGCCCACAAGACTCATCAACCTGATCTTCTAGCTAGCCAGGTCCACAAGACTCATCAACCTGCTCTTCTAGCTAGCCAGGTCCACAAGACTCATCAACCTGATCTTCTAGCTAGCCCGGTCCACAAGACTCATCAACCTGATCTTCTAGCTAGCCAGGTCCACAAGACTCATCAACCTGATCTTCTAGCTAGCCCGGCCCACAAGACTCATCAACCTGATCTTCTAGCTAGCCAGGTCCACAAGACTCATCAACCTGCTCTTCTAGCTAGCCAGGTCCACAAGACTCATCAACCTGATCTTCTAGCTAGCCCGGTCCACAAGACTCATCAACCTGATCTTCTAGCTAGCCAGGTCCACAAGACTCATCAACCTGATCTTCTAGCTAGCCCGGCCCACAAGACTCATCAACCTGATCTTCTAGCTAGCCCGGCCCACAAGACTCATCAACCTGATCTTCTAGCTAGCCCGGCCCACAAGACTCATCAACCTGATCTTCTAGCTAGCCTGGCCCACAAGACTCATCTACCTGATCTTCTAGCCAGCCCGGTCCACAAGACTCGTCAACCTGATCTTCCACAAGACTCATCAAACTGATCTTCTAGCTAGCCAGTTCCACAAGACTCGTCAACCTGATCTTCCACAAGACTCATCAAACTGATCTTCTAGCTAGCCAGTTCCACAAGACTCACCAACCAGCAACTACAGTTAAGTGATTGCAGACGTGTGCATCCACATATAAGCCTTAGGTGCACACCCTTTGTTACGTGCAGAGTTCATTTCACCCAGATGTAATAACGTGGAGTGGGATTGAAGTTCCTATTGGAAAAGAACTTTGTGCTTCATTTAGAATATCCTGAGGGAACACTGACTCTTCAGTCAGCAGTGGACATGACTATTCCATAAACAAGAGAGAACAACTAAAAAACTAACTAGTAACTAATGCAAGGCATTGATTGTGTGGGGAGCTGAAGCACCGACCAAGCCTTTACATAAAGATGATGCAATATGCCAAAAGATGATGTAATAATGGTTCGAACCCATAACTCGGTCACTGGGGGTCGTGGATAACTCGGTCACTGAGGGTCGTGGATAACTCGGTCACTGAGGGTCGTGGATAACTCGGTCACTGAGGGTCGTGGATAACTCGGTCACTGAGGGTCGTGGATAACTCGGTCACTGAGGGTCGTGGATAACTCGGTCACTGAGGGTCGTGGATAACTCGGTCACTGAGGGTCGTGGATAACTCGGTCACTTAGGGTCGTGGATAACTAGGTCACTGAGGGTCGTGGATAACTCGGTCACTGAGGGTCGTGGATAACTCGGTCACTGAGGGTCGTGGATAACTTGGTCACTGAGGGTCGTGGATAACTCGGTCACTGAGGGTCGTGGATAACTCGGTCACTGAGGGTCGTGGATAACTCGGTCACTGAGGGTCGTGGATAACTCGGTCACTGAGGGTCGTGGATAACTCGGTCACTGAGGGTCGTGGATAACTCTGTCACTGAGGGTCGTGGATAACTCGGTCACTGAGGGTCGTGGATAACTCGGTCACTGAGGGTCGTGGATAACTCGGTCACTGAGGGTCGTGGATAAGAGTCGCCCGACATTTTTTATTTTATGACTTAACCCCGAACTCGGCCTCCTTCTGCCTGAAATCGGCATTTTTGTGCGTTATACTGCCACACCCACCCACAAACCGTCCCACCCCCCATGCCAAATTTCAGCCCATTTGGTCCAGCGGTTTGGGTGTCTACAGTACGGCCATTCCTTGTACGTTTACTACCAGAAGACTCCAAATA
>CBDHDV010000067.1:5000-31360 GCA_965261175.1 Rubritalea sp.
GAGCCAAGTTGGACAACGGTGAGTAAGAGAGAATGCATAAAACTGAGCCATTGAGTAGCCCAAAAGATTGCCTAATCCACAAGTGTTCCTTTGAGCCATACTTGTTCAACTCTCGACTAGGAAGACATTTTGTCAGCCTACAACAAACCAGCAGCAAAAGCAGTCAACCAAAATACCGTACAGAATTACAGCATTCAATCAAGTTTATCTCTAAAGATATTCTTAAAGACAAGATATATATATTTAAGTTACGCATGACAAATAAGTGTCTCTATAGGGACTGTGCCACTGTTACTACTAGATGGAGGGGGGAGAGGGGGAGGGGGCACAGAATTCAACCAACGTTGTACATTAAACTCTGGTTTGAGTGTTGAGTGCTCCCAGCATAATTATCAAGTGTAACTTAGCAAGAAAAACCTTCAGAGGAAAACGAATTGAACATATATATTTACTTACCCTGAATGGCAGTCCAGTGCCTTTATGCAAGTCAATGTAGTGGCTCAATAAGACATTAGCTGTCCCACTGTCTCCCTGCACAAACAACAACTAAAATCATCCAGCACCTAAAAATGGCGACACACATGATACTGTTGTGTAGTCCGCCTGTTTCTGCTGTGCAACTGCATGCAGAAATCTCCTGATTAATGTTTTTACTAGCCCATTTTACTAGTTGGCGGATTTATCTGCAAACTCCGACATCATTCACAAACTTTTTTTTGAGCTCTACGTGCTAAACACTGGAATTGTTTGCTGGCACATGCCCAGTAGACTGCTCTATCACATGCCTAGTAGACTGCTCTATCACATGCCTAGTAGACTGCTCTATCACATGCCTAGTAGACTGCTCTATCACATGCCTAGTAGACTGCTCTATCACATGCCCAGTAGACTGCTCTATCACATGCCAAGTAGACTGCTCTATCACATGCCTAGTAGACTGCTCTATCACATGCCTAGTAGACTGCTCTATCACATGCCTAGTAGACTGCTCTATCACATGCCTAGTAGACTGCTCTATCACATGCCGAGTAGACTGCTCTATCACATGCCTAGTAGACTGCTCTATCACATGCCTAGTAGACTGCTCTATCACATGCCTAGTAGACTGCTCTATCACATGCCTAGTAGACTGCTCTATCACATGCCTAGTAGACTGCTCTATCACATGCCTAGTAGACTGCTCTATCACATGCCTAGTAGACTGCTCTATCACATGCCTAGTAGACTGCTCTATCACATGCCTAGTAGACTGCTCTATCACATGCCTAGTAGACTGCTCTATCACATGTCTAGTAGACTGCTCTATCACATGCCTAGTAGACTGCTCTATCACATGCCTAGTAGACTGCTCTATCACATGCCTAGTAGACTGCTCTATCACATGCCTAGTAGACTGCTCTATCACATGCCTAGTAGACTGCTCTATCACATGCCTAGTAGACTGCTCTATCACATGCCTAGTAGACTGCTCTATCACATGCCTAGTAGACTGCTCTATCACATGCCCAGTAGACTGCTCTATCACATGCCTAGTAGACTGCTCTATCACATGCCTAGTAGACTGCTCTATCACATGCCTAGTAGACTGCTCTATCACATGCCCAGTAGACTGCTCTATCACATGCCTAGTAGACTGCTCTATCACATGCCTAGTAGACTGCTCTATCACATGCCTAGTAGACTGCTCTATCACATGCCTAGTAGACTGCTCTATCACATGCCTAGTAGACTGCTCTATCACATGCCTAGTAGACTGCTCTATCACATGCCAAGTAGACTGCTCTATTGCTATAAGATAGTCATAAACTTTACTTCAGGTTTGACGGGGCATGTGAGCAAGATAATAAAATGACTGACAATCATATCAGCCTTCATAAACGGTCTCTTCCTGGGCTTGACTACTGTTTCTGGGAGCCTTTCTTCGGAGGAAGGCTGCACAGGTACCTATGCTTACCTGTAATCCCTCTAAACCCCATCGCTCTTGAGAAAGGAGGTGCTCATGGATGGATTTCTTGCTGTAAGTTTTGTTGTAGACATGGCACGGCGTAGATGATGCGTAGCTTTTATTTGCTTACCTCAATGGAGCTGATTCTTGTACCAAACTGCAGCCTATTGTATTTGCATTCTAATGACACGAACAGTTTGAAAAGTTTATTCCTGAAAAAAGTTAGAGTTATAAACATAATTGCTATAACAAACCACAAATAAAGTCAGGGTTCAATAGGCTAATCAGCTTAGAACACATACAAATCAAGTACAGTAATGGATACTGTTGTTTGTCTAATCAAGTACAGTAATGGATACTGTTGTTTGTCTAATCAAATACAGTAATGGACACTGAAGTTTGTCTAATCAAGTACGGTAATGAATACTGTTGTTTATCTAATCAAGTACGGTAATGAATACTGTTGTTTGTCTAATCAAGTACAGTAATTGATATTGTTGTTTGTCTAATCAAGTACAGTAATGGAAACTGAAGTTTGTCTAATCAAGTACGGTAATGAATACTGTTGTTTGTCTAATCAAGTACAGTAATTGATACTGTTGTTTGTCTAATCAAGTACAGTAATGAATACTGTTGTTTGTCCAATCAAGTACAGTAATGAATACTGTTGTTTATCTAATCAAGTACGGTAATGAATACTGTTGTTTGTCTAATCAAGTACAGTAATTGATACTGTTGTTTGTCTAATCAAATACAGTAATGGACACTGTTGTTTGTCTAATCAAGTACGGTAATGAATACTGTTGTTTGTCTAATTAAGTACAGTAATGGATACTGTTGTTTGTCTAATCAAAATAAATTAGAGTCATGACTTCTGACCACTCTATGCAGCCATAGAGAACATTCTTTGGAAATCTAGAAGCAGCCACAACAGCTGAAAAGTCATTTAGCAACTCAATCCAACAGGCTCGCTCGATCAATAATAACAGTTCTCTAGTTATAGGCAACCTTAGCACCACTCCTACCTCAGGTACATATGCTTCGTGTGACTCTGAACAAACTGAGCAGATATAGTTGACCGATGTCCGTTTTTTCTTTGTCACAACATGTCAATAAGACTTCTGGTGCACCATTGAGCAACAACTTCTCTGTCACGGCATGTTAATAAGACTTCTGGTGCATCATTGAGCAACGACTTCTCTGTCACGACATGTAAATAAGACTTCTGGTGCACCATTGAGCAACGACTTCTCTGTCACGACATGTCAATAAGACTTCTGGTGCACCATTGAGCAACGACTTCTCTGTCACGACATGTAAATAAGACTTCTGGTGCACCATTGAGCAAAGACTTCTCTGTCACGACATGTAAATAAGACTTCTGGTGCACCATTGAGCAAAGACTTCTCTGTCACGATATGTAAATAAGACTTCTGGTGCACCATTGAGCAACGACTTCTCTGTCACGATATGTCAATAAGACTTCTGGTGCACCATTGAGCAACGACTTCTCTGTCACGACATGTTAATAAGACTTCTGGTGCATCATTGAGCAACGACTTCTCTGTCACGACATGTTAATAAGACTTCTGGTGCACCATTGAGCAAAGACTTCTCTGTCACGACATGTTAATAAGACTTCTGGTGCACCATTGAGCAAAGACTTCTCTGTCACGATATGTCAATAAGACTTCTGGTGCACCATTGAGCAACGACTTCTCTGTCACGACATGTTAATAAGACTTCTGGTGCATCATTGAGCAACGACTTCTCTGTCACGACATGTTAATAAGACTTCTGGTGCACCATTGAGCAATGACTTCTCTGTCATGACATGTTAATAAGACTCCTGGTGCATCATTGAGCAACGACTTCTCTGTCACGACATGTTAATAAGACTTCTGGTGCACCATTGAGCAACAATTTGTCTGTCACGACATGTTAATAAGACATCTGGTGCACCATTGAGCAACGACTTCTCTGTCATGACATGTTAATAAGACTTCTGGTGCACCATTGAGCAAAGACTTCTCTGTCACGACATGTTAATAAGACTTCTGGTGCACCATTGAGCAAAGACTTCTCTGTCACGATATGTCAATAAGACTTCTGGTGCACCATTGAGCAACGACTTCTCTGTCACGACATGTTAATAAGACTTCTGGTGCATCATTGAGCAACGACTTCTCTGTCACGACATGTTAATAAGACTTCTGGTGCACCATTGAGCAATGACTTCTCTGTCATGACATGTTAATAAGACTCCTGGTGCATCATTGAGCAACGACTTCTCTGTCACGACATGTTAATAAGACTTCTGGTGCACCATTGAGCAACAATTTGTCTGTCACGACATGTTAATAAGACTTCTGGTGCACCATTGAGCAACGACTTCTCTGTCATGACATGTTAATAAGACTTCTGGTGCATCATTGAGCAACGACTTCTCTGTTACGACATGTTAATAAGACTTCTGGTGCACCATTGAGCAACAATTTCTCTGTCACGACATGTTAATAAGACTTCTGGTGCATCATTGAGCAACGACTTCTCTGTTACGACATGTTAATAAGACTTCTGTTGCACCATTGAGCAATGATTTCTCTGTCACGACATGTTAATAAGACTTCTGGTGCTCATTTGAGCAACGGCTTCTCTGTCACGACATGTAAATAAGACTCCTGGTGCACCATTGAGCAACGACTTCTCTGTCACGACATGTTAATAAGACTTCTGGTGCATCATTGAGCAACAACTTCTCTGTCACGACATGTCAATAAGACTTCTGGTGCACCATTGAGCAACGACTTCTCTGTCACGACATGTTAATAAGACTTCTGGTGCATCATTGAGCAACGACTTCTCTGTCACGACATGTTAATAAGACTTCTGGTGCACCATTGAGCAATGACTTCTCTGTCATGACATGTTAATAAGACTCCTGGTGCATCATTGAGCAACGACTTCTCTGTCACGACATGTTAATAAGACTTCTGGTGCACCATTGAGCAACAATTTCTCTGTCACGACATGTTAATAAGACTTCTGGTGCACCATTGAGCAACGACTTCTCTGTCATGACATGTTAATAAGACTTCTGGTGCATCATTGAGCAACGACTTCTCTGTTACGACATGTTAATAAGACTTCTGGTGCACCATTGAGCAACAATTTCTCTGTCACGACATGTTAATAAGACTTCTGGTGCATCATTGAGCAACGACTTCTCTGTTACGACATGTTAATAAGACTTCTGTTGCACCATTGAGCAATGATTTCTCTGTCACGACATGTTAATAAGACTTCTGGTGCTCTTTTGAGCAACGGCTTCTCTGTCACGACATGTAAATAAGACTCCTGGTGCACCATTGAGCAACGACTTCTCTGTCACGACATGTTAATAAGACTTCTGGTGCATCATTGAGCAACAACTTCTCTGTCACGACATGTAAATAAGACTTCTGGTGCACCATTGAGCAACGACTTCTCTGTCACGACATGTTAATAAGACTTCTGGTGCATCATTGAGCAACAACTTCTCTGTCACGACATGTCAATAAGACTTCTGGTACACCATTGAGCAACGACTTCTCTGTCACGACATGTTAATAAGACTTCTGGTGCACCACTGAGCAACAACTTCTCTGTCACGACATGTTAATAAGACTTCTGGTGCACCATTGAGCAACGACTTCTCTGTCACGACATGCTAATAAGACTTCTGGTGCACCATTTAGCAATGACTTCTCTGTCATGACATGTTAATAAGACTCCTGGTGCATCATTGAGCAACGACTTCTCTGTCACAACATGTTAATAAGACTCCTGGTGCACCATTGAGCAAAGACTTCTCTGTCACGACATGTTAATAAGACTTCTGGTGCACCATTGAGCAACGACTTCTCTGTCACGACATGTTAATAAGACTCCTGGTGTACTATTGAGCAAAGACTTCTCTGTCACGACATGTTAATAAGACTTCTGGTGCACCATTGAGCAACAACTTCTCTGTCACGACATGTTAATAAGACTTCTGGTGCACCATTGAGCAACAACTTCTCTGTCACGACATGTTAATAAGACTTCTGGTGCACCATTGAGCAATGACTTCTCTGTCATGACATGTTAATAAGACTCCTGGTGCATCATTGAGCAACGACTTCTCTGTCACGACATGTTAATAAGACTCCTGGTGCACCATTGAGCAACGACTTCTCTGTCACGACATGTTAATAAGACTTCTGGTGCACCATTGAGCAACGACTTCTCTGTCACGACATGTTAATAAGACTTCTGGTGCACCATTGAGCAATGACTTCTCTGTCATGACATGTTAATAAGACTCCTGGTGCATCATTGAGCAACGACTTCTCTGTCACGACATGTTAATAAGACTCCTAGTGCACCATTGAGCAAAGACTTCTCTGTCACGACATGTTAATAAGACTTCTGGTGCACCATTGAGCAACGACTTCTCTGTCACGACATGTTAATAAGACTCCTGGTGCACCATTGAGCAATGACTTCTCTGTCACGACATGTTAATAAGACTTCTGGTGCACCATTGAGCAACAACTTCTCTGTCACGACATGTTAATAAGACTTCTGGTGCACCATTGAGCAACAACTTCTCTGTCACGACATGTTAATAAGACTTCTGGTGCACCATTGAGCAATGACTTCTCTGTCATGACATGTTAATAAGACTCCTGGTGCATCATTGAGCAAAGACTTCTCTGTCACGACATGTTAATAAGACTTCTGGTGCACCATTGAGCAACGACTTCTCTGTCACGACATGTTAATAAGACTTCTGGTGCATCATTGAGCAACGACTTCTCTGTCACTACATGTTAATAAGACTCCTGGTGCACCATTGAGCAAAGACTTCTCTGTCACGACATGTAAATAAGACTTCTGGTGCACCATTGAGCAAAGACTTCTCTGTCACGACATGTTAATAAGACTCCTGGTGCACCATTGAGGAAAGACTTCTCTGTCACGACATGTTAATAAGACTCCTGGTGCACCATTGAGCAACGACTTCTCTGTCACGACATGTTAATAAGACTTCTGGTGCATCATTGAGCAACAACTTCTCTGTCACGACATGTAAATAAGACTTCTGGTGCACCATTGAGCAAAGACTTCTCTGTCACGACATGTTAATAAGACTTCTGGTGCACCATTGAGCAAAGACTTCTCTGTCACGACATGTTAATAAGACTTCTGGTGCACCATTGAGCAAAGACTTCTCTGTCACGACATGTTAATAAGACTTCTGGTGCACCATTGAACCACAGGAAGTAAAATGCCAGACAAGTTAACCTATTACACACCGACTTGTTGGTTTTTATAACAATTATATTTTTAGCTATAATCTTTTTCCATCAAGAATACACTTTTTAAACTGTTCATATCATTAGAATGCAAATACAATAAGCTGCAGTTTGGTATAAGAATCAGCTCCATTGAGGTAAGCAAACAAAAGCTATGCATCTCTACATCGTGCCATGTCTACAACTAAACTTACAGAAGGGAATTTATTCCAGGGAAGGGATTCGGAATTTTTTTTCATAAACCACTGGTGTTTGCATGTAGCCTTCCCAGCAGAAGAGCTTCAAGAAACAGCAGTAAAGACCTGGAAGAGATGTTTCCGGACTGAGTGCAAATGGGTCAGCCATTGTTAATTTTTTCCCTTCATTTTTGTTTGTGGACCGTCAAACCGGAAATAAAGTTTTTATTACTATTTTATAACAGAGCAATCTACTGGGCATGTGCAAGTAAAAATATATATAGGATTTATCTCACAGGGTTTACTAAAATAAATAAATTAATTAAAAAAATTGTGACAGACATGGTCGTTTACGTCAAACTACGCCTAAGGCGTTCAATAAGTTCATCTAACACAATGGCAGTGCATGTGTTCTATAAAAGTGTTCTCGTGTTATTTTGTTGCAATCTTAATATATATATATATTGTGTGTACATTGAAGAGAAAGTGGCAACAGGAGAGACAGAGCCTCTAGCTACTTCATGCATGGCTTCAGTAGTGTCAGCCATCAAAGGGCAGACTAATTTACGAAACACTCACACAATCACACTGGCTTGAGGGTGAGGTAAGTTGACAACAACTGTATGAGAACACACTCGGGATCAACACCACACTAGGTTGAGGAAGGTTGATAATATCTCTATGGGGGCACACACTGGATTAACACCACACTGATTGAGGCAGGTTGACAATAGCTCTATGGGGCCACACACTGGATCAACACCACACTGGGTTGAGGCAGGTTGACAATAGCTCTATGGGGGCACACACTGGATTAACACCACACTGGGTTGAGGCAGGTTGACAATAGCTCTATGGGGGCACACACTGGATTAACACCACACTAGGTTGAGGCAGGTTGACAATAGCTCTATGGGGGCACACACTGGACTAAGACCACACTGGGTTGAGGCAGGTTGACAATAGCTCTATGGGGGCACACACTGGATTAACACCACACTGGGTTGAGGCAGGTTGACAATAGCTCTATGGGGGCACACACTGGATTAACACCACACTGGGTTGAGGCAGGTTGACAATAGCTCTATGGGGGCACACACTGGATTAACACCACACTAGGTTGAGGCAGGTTGACAATAGCTCTATGGGGGCACACACTGGACTAAGACCACACTGGGTTGAGGCAGGTTGACAATAGCTCTATGGGGACACACACTGGACCAGCATCACACTGGTTTGAGGCAAGTTGACAATAGCTCTATGGGTGTACCCACTGGACTAACACCACACTGGGTTGAGGCAGGTTGACAATAGCTCTATGGGGGCACCCACTGGACTAACACCACACTGGGTTGAGGCAGGGGCCACCCATGGACTAACACCACACTGGGTTGAGGCAGGGAACACCCATGGACTAACACCACACTGAGTTGAGGCAGGGGGTTACACACTGGACTAACACCACACTGGGTTGAGGCAGGGGACCACACACTGGACTAACACCACACTGGGTTGAGGCAGGGGGCCACACACTGGACTAACACCACACTGGGTTGAGGCAGGGGGCCACACAGTGGACTAACACCACACTGGGTTGAGGCAGGGGGCCACACACTGGACTAACACCACACTGGGTTGAGGCAGGGCGCCACACACTGGACTAACACCACACTGGGTTGAGGCAGGGAGCCACACACTGGACTAACACTACACTGGGTTGAGGCAGGGGGCCACACACTGGATTAACACCACACTGGGTTGAGGCAGGGGGCCACACAGTGGACTAACACCACACTGGGTTGAGGCAGGGGGCCACACACTGGACTAACACCACACTGGGTTGAGGCAGGGGCCACCCGTGGACTATCACCACACTGGGTTGAGGCAGGGGGCCATATACTGGACCAACACCACACTGGGCTGAGGCAGGTCGACAATAGCTCTATGGCACCACACACTGGATCAACACCACACTGGGTTGAGGCAGGAGGCCACACACTGGACTAACACCACACTGGGTTGAGGCAGGGGGCCACACACTGGACTAACACCACACTGGGTTGAGACAGGGGGCCACAAACTGGACTAACACCACACTGGGTTGAGGCAGGGGGCCACACACTGGACTAACACCACACTGAGTTGAGGCAGGGGACCACACACTGGACTAATACTACACTGGGTTGAGGCAGGGGGCCACACACTGGACTAACACCACACTGGGTTGAGGCAGGGGCCACACACTGGACTAACACCACACTGGGTTGAGGCAGGGGCCACACACTGGACTAACACCACACTGGGTTGAGGCAGGGGGACACACACTGGACTAACACCACACTGGGTTGAGGCAGGGGGCCACACACTGGACTAACACCACACTGAGTGAGGCAGGGGGCCACACACTGGACTAATACCACACTGGGTTGAGGCAGGGGGCCACACACTGGACTAACACCACACTGGGTTGAGGCAGGGGCCACACACTGGACTAACACCACACTGGACTGAGGCAGGGGACCACACACTGGACTAACACCACACTGAGTTGAGGCAGGGGGCCACACACTGGACTAACACCACACTGGGTTGAGGCAGGGGGCCACACACTGGACTAACACCAAACTGGGTTGAGGCAGGGGGCCACACACTGGACTAACACCACACTGAGTTGAGGCAGGGGGCCACACACTGGACTAACACCACACTGAGTTGAGGCAGGGGGCCACACACTGGACTAACACCACACTGGGTTGAGGCAGGGGGCCACACACTGGACTAACACCACACTGGGTTGAGGCAGGGGGCCACACACTGGACTAACATCACACTGGGTTGAGGCAGGGGGCCACACACTGGACTAACACCACACTAGGTTGAGGCAGGGGCCCACACACTGGACTAACACTACACTGGGTTGAGGCAGGGGGCCACACACTGGACTAACACCACACTGGGTTGAGGCAGGAGGCCACACACTGGACTAACACCACACTGAGTTGAGGCAGGGGGCCACACACTGGACTAACACCACACTGAGTTGAGGCAGGGGACCACACACTGGACTAACACCACACTGAGTTGAGGCAGGGGGCCAAACACTGGACTAACACCACACTGGGTTGAGGCAGGGGGCCACACACTGGACTAACACCACACTGAGTTGAGGCAGGGGGCCACACATTGGACTAACACCACACTGGGTTGAGGCAGGGGGCCACACACTGGACTAACACCACACTGGGTTGAGGCAGGGGGCCACACACTGGACTAACACCACACTGAGTTGAGGCAGGGGGCCACACACTGGACTAACACCACACTGGGTTGAGGCAGGGGGCCACACACTGGACTAACACCACACTGAGTTGAGGCAGGGAGCCACACACTGGATTAACACCACACTGGGTTGAGGCAGGGGGCCACACACTGGACTAACACCACACTGGGTTGAGGCAGGGGGCCACACACTGGACTAACACCACACTGGGTTGAGACAGGGGGCCACACACTGGACTAACACCACACTGGGTTGAGGCAGGGGGCCACACACTGGACTAACACCACACTGGGTTGAGGCAGGGGGCCACACACTGGACTAACACCACACTGGGTTGAGGCAGGGGGCCACACACTGGACTAACACCACACTGGGTTGAGGCAGGGGGCCACACACTGGACTAACACCACACTGGGTTGAGGCAGGGGCCCACACACTGGACTAACACCACACTGGGTTGAGGCAGGGGGCCACACACAGGATCAACACCACACTGGGTTGAGACAGGGGGCCACACACTGGACTAACACCACACTGAGTTGAGGCAGGGGGCCACACACTGGACTAACACCACACTGAGTTGAGGCAGGGGGCCACACACTGGACTAACACCACACTGGGTTGAGGCAGTGGGCCACACACTGGACTAACACCACACTGGGTTGAGGCAGGGGGCCACACACTGGACTAACACCACACTGGGTTGAGGCAGGGGACCACACACTGGACTAACACCACACTGAGTTGAGGCAGGGGGCCACACACTGGACTAACACCACACTGGGTTGAGGCAGGGGGCCACACACTGGACTAACACCACACTGGGTTGAGACAGGGGGACACACACTGGACTAACACCACACTGGGTTGAGGCAGGGGCCCACACACTGGACTAACACCACACTGAGTTGAGACAGGGGGCCACACACTGGACTAACACCACACTGGGTTGTGGCAGGGGGCCACACACTGGACTAACATTACACTGAGTTGAGGCAGGGGCCACACACTGGACTAACACCACACTGAGTTGAGGCAGGGGACCACACACTGGACTAACACCACACTGAGTTGAGGCAGGGGGCCACACACTGGACTAACACCACACTGGGTTGAGGCAGGGGGCCACACACTGGACTAACACCACACTGGGTTGAGGCAGGGGATCACACACTGGACTAATACCACACTGGGAAGAAGGAATATTGCTTTACATTAAAAAAAAATTTTTTAAAGTCTTAAAAAGTTACCAGAACAGAATTGAAGTGTTTGGCGACAATGACCACAGCTAGTGCCATACCCTCACGCTCGTCCAGGTTCGGTGAGGAGAGATTACTGGTCATGTGACATATCAGCTGAGCATAGTAGAGCGCTAGCAACCTAAAGGGGCGGAGTATGCACCAAAGTTATGGATGTATCCATCCATTTTGGCAAGCGGTAAAAAAATAATAATGATTTAAAAAATATATATTTTTTTTTGTAAGATTTCTCCTTCCTGTATTGTAACAATTAACATAACACAGCTACTCCTCCTGGATCACTACTCCTCCAAACACTATACAAATATTTAAAAACACCCATTTCTTAGTTCATGCATCAATAATAAGAACACACCCACTATATAAGTAAACCACATCCACTCGGAGATGGATGACCACACCTGTGTCCGTAATGTTCCCAGGTGGCTGCCAGGAGAGCTAGCATCCCTATATGCAGAGCACCCTTGATCCTCTCATCATCGTAAGTGGACGTACAAGTAGTCTCTACCTCACTCGTCATCAACTCCTGCAACACACTAGAACCAGAATTAAACTACAGTCATTAACGGAACCAATCTTTTGGAATTTGATAAAGAAAATTATAAACTCGACAAACTCTCATGCACATACTCGCATATTAAATAACTTTTTCATAATCGATTTGAAATTTGCGTTCAGTGTTACAGCTAAACACACTAACCTTCACCAGCTATCTCCAATGAAGGTCAAGCTATCCCCGATGAAGGTCCAGCTATCCCCGATGAAGGTCACAAACACACTAGCCTTCACCAGCTATCCCCGATGAAGGTCATAAACACACTAGCCTTCACCAGCTATCCCCGATGAAGGTCAAGCTATCCCCTGATGAAGGTAACAAACACACTAGCCTTCACCAGCTATCCCTGATGAAGGTCAAGCTATCCCCCGATGAAGGTCACAAACACACTAGCCTTCACCAGCTATCCCTGATGAAGGTCAAGCTATCCCCCGATGAAGGTCACAAACACACTAGCCTTCACCAGCTATCCCCGATGAAGGTCAAGCTATCCCCTGATGAAGGTCAAGCTATCCCCCGATGAAGGTCATAAACACACTAGCCTTAACCAGCTATCCCCGATGAAGGTCAAGCTATCCCCTGATGAAGGTCAAGCTATCCCCCGATGAAGGTCATAAACACACTAGCCTTCACCAGCTATCCCCGATGAAGGTCCAGCTATCCCCAATGAAGGTCATAAACACACTAGCCTTCACCAGCTATCCCCGATGAAGGTCAAGCTATCCCCGATGAAGGTCATAAACACACTAGCCATGTTTTTTTTTATGGTGGTTGAGGGGGGGGGCATTTCTCTCCCCCCCCCCCTGAAAATGTTTTGCCCCCCTGAGCTTGAGCCAATTTTCACTTGAATTTTTTTTTAATTATTTAAGGGGGTATTAGAGGTAAAAACATGGAACTTGCTGGTTTTGTTATTTAAATTCATATAAATTTTATCCTTTGAAGACTTCCTCTCAAATTTGTTGAGGTGATAGGTGGATGATTCCAGAATATATCTGGGTGTGGTTTGTGGTCAGAGAAATGAAGGTGGGCGTTTACCAGAAAATGTCTGGAGAAAGAAGATTTTCCTTCAAGAAATTCCAGCCCCTTATGCTTGTTTTAGCTTGCTCAAGATATTTAGGCTCAATATACACCCATACATGTAGATTGATTTAAGTGACTTAGATATATTTATAATCTTGAGGTCTACTTGAAACACCACTTTGCAATTTTTACGCTTTCATAAGGATATACATATGAAGCACTTGAAATAAGGTCAAAATTGACTCGCTCATATCAAAGAGTTCATTGAAAGGATTCTAAAAATATATAACAACATGCAATTATATTGAACATTGACCAGATATCCTTTCTCATACCCCCAAAAGTGATTGTTGGGAAATTGAAGTTGTATTATAATATATGCAAATAATCATATTATAACAATATATCTACAGATATAGACTTATAAAGCTCACACACCATATATGTACATAATAGCCTGGTCCAAGTTACACCTATCTGGAGAGGCAGCTTACATTCTGCGCTTTTTGCATGGAGGACAAATGGTTACATCTGGTCCATGCTCACCAAATTCTCCCGCAGCATACATTTTACCACCTTCTTGTGCCTCATTGTTATCTTCATTGCCTTTACGTTTCGTTCTGCATGCTTTCTTCAAAAGCTTAGCTGAAGAACTCTCCTTGTACATACTTCTGCTCAATCGCTCTAAATCTTGGGCTTGCAGAACATTCAAAGAGCTCAGAGTAGGCTGAAGTTCTAACCTCTGCACTAAGCCATGAAGTGAAGAGCAACCATCATTCCATGTGCAAACGGCTAGAACACACCCAATTTTAACTAACCTAGGTCCACAAAAACAGGTGTTTGGGACAGAACCTCTACACTTTGTGGAGTGCAGAGATTCGTTTGCATTCTGAGTGTGTCCGAGCAAGCATAGAGACAAAAGGAGTCGACTACCCAGTCGATTATAGATAAGTTTGAGAAGCTGAACAATAGCCTGTGGAATTGGATCAAAGCCATGCTTGTACTCATCTAACTTATTACCTGCCTTTGCTTTATTGTATGAGCACTAGGAATTCTCACCTTCATGGCACATGTGATGGACTGGCCGGTCATCAGTTGATGTCATATGATGTAGGGCTGCTTGCACTGCCATCATCATTACACGCAAATCACCAACATTTGAACGGATAGCCATCCCATAATAATCTTGTAACTTATCTATGACCTTTTTAGTATGCCTACCAGTGCCACTGATCTTCTTACTATCTGAAAGAAACTTGCCTTTATATTCCACCACTAGTCTACGAAGTGCAGAACCCATTCATTTCTGTATATGCCCAATGCAGTCTTCTTTTACCATCTCACAGTCTTCTCCATAAGGCTTTTCCTTCATCAAAGATGCTAGAGTACTGTTATCTCCATCAGAAACAAAGTGTTTATAGCGAAGCTTATAGTCAGAGAACATTTGAAGATCTTAACAAGTCCCACGGGCTCCATAGAACCTGAGCTACCATCATAATTACTTTCACATTTGCTTTCGTGAGATTCCTTCCACGCCAGGAAATCTGCAATATCTTTGTTCCAATCTAATGCAAGTTGCAATTGTGACAAAATTTGCAAAAGACTATATTATAATCGAATACCTTTCCCGTCTGATATTCAATCGCATACACTGCACCAAGTAGAGATTGGTGACCCCGCTTCTGCCATGTGCCATCAATGCTAACTAAACAATCCACTATTTCAGATACAGAAACTGCTCCATAAAACTATCTTGCTCTTCCCTAGCACGTTTAAGACTGTCTTCAACATGAAGCTGACTTTTCTCTACTATAAGCTGGTGATATTCAACAAGGATACTCTTACCAGAAGGAGGAAGATTCATTAAGGGAGGGGGGGGGGGGGGATATAACATTTTTGCCTTGTAACTTTGTGACCTCATAACTGTTTTTATTTTTCATCATGTGCAGGCAATTTTGGTATCACGTTGTAGAATATTCTTTGTGCTTTTTAATGACATATTTCATTATTAAATACTCAACTAATTTCATGACCTCATAGATGTATAACATACTACCCTCTCAACCCACTTCCAGAATTTTATAAAATCAATGGTATTGAATTAACACTAGCCACTTAGAGAGTGGTTGTAGTTTACACAGATCTATGACCTGAATGGAAGCAAAAAGTTCATGAGTACCTCTGTGGTGATCGGCTGAAATTTAAAAAAAAAAGTCCCAAGTATGGATCAAACATCCACCCATAAAAAGTGACTGATACTTGGAAAAAAAAAAAAAAATCCATTCAGATTGTAGAGCAAAGAAATAGCTTTAAAATGGTATATACAAAGTTGGAATTGAATGCATGACTATTGATATATCATTCTGAAACTGAAAAAAGACGGGCTTTGAGAAAATCAAGATGGAAGTTGTGGTATAGTAAGTTTGTACTACTATACTATGTTTTGCTCTAATCACTTCCGGAATTCAATGCAAACCTAATTTGCCTTGGGACTAATTCAAATGCATGCATATACACACACACACACAGTTAGTGAAACCCTTCAGTAAGCAGTGGCTTTGAAAAAAGCCGGTCAAAAAAAATTGTTTGGAGGAGGTGGTGGTGGTGGTTCAACTTCTAAGGTGTGTCCTGCCTGTCCTGTGATGACTAAACCTCCCAGAGCCATAGGTCTCTCCCTCCTCTGCCACTTGCTGCTCAGCCAGTGCCACCCTATCCAGGTGTTGAGCCTGCCTCCTCCTCTTCACCTGCGCCTCTGCCTTCATCACTGATGCAGACACCCTGTGATGGTCCTTGTCAGAAAGGTACTGCCTCATGGGAGGAGAAACTGACCTCCAACCATTCCTGGAATTTGGCGAAGGGAACCTGGCCCGAGTTGAAGGAGATTACTGCTAAATTGACAACAATCTCCACCGTGGTTGCAGAGCAGAACTCTCTGTCTTCGGACAATGCTGCCAGATCGTGCTATTGAATGACTCGTTCAAATTCTAAGTCGCTCCAAGTAAGCAACTCTCCATTAGTGTAGGGTGAAAGAGTCGCTCAAAGACCTTTTTGAGAAGAGGAACAATGTCTGGATGGATGGTGGGTGAGTGGGGTGGGGATGGCTCGGAATTGGCAAGTGCCCAGTTGAACTTGCACCAAGACCGCTGGCCACTGGGGCAATACTGGTACTGAGTACTGGAAATGGTAAAAAAAAACCTCCCAGGCAGCATCCTGCATTGCCGCACAGACACTGGTGCTGGATCTGATGGCTTTGCCATAATAACGAGTCAACAGTTTTATCGTCTTGTCTGTGATCCGCCCCTTCCACCTCATCCTCACGCGCTCTCCCCTCTCATTCACAAACTTCTCCTTTGCCTTCTCTCTTAATGCCGTACCCATTCTTTTTTTACACATGCCCCACACATTCATGCTTGCTCACCAGGTTTGGACGCACCATGGGTAGCTGATCACTGAGAAGTTTGAATGTCTTGGCATCACCATCTGATATCATCTGTGTATACCTGAGCATATTCTTGCTCACACCGTTTCCAGATTGCAAGGGCTCCAGTTGACTCCATCACGGAGGATGAACCACAGTAGTTTACCTCGCATGAAGCCTGGTGACCTTCCCACCAATCCAAAATTTCTTCAGAGGAAGTATTCATTTCATGGTGTGTGGCACAAGCCTGGTAGTGCTTGCTCAGTACTTCCACATCCAGCACTTTTCCAGACTTCCATGACACCACCACTACAATGTCATAAAGAGACTGGAATCCTCGCCTGGCCAAGGTACCATCACAAGTCACAGTAATGTCAAGAACTTGGTCCTCAGGCACATTCTTCCTTAGCTCGGCAGCATCATCACAAAGGAGGCCTCTCTCACGTCACCTGAGGCAACAAACAACTTCTGGTTGTGAGTGGTGTATGCTCTTTGGGAGACCGGAGGCAACATGCCCATCATGCCACAAAAAGTCTCCCCTTGCCTATGGCTCTCATGACTAGCACAGACTTGGTGTTAGGTCACCAAATCTCTCTTCTGACATGGATCTGTGATGGCAGAAGACTTGCCACACACAGACACACAGAGCAACAGATGGCGAGTTTGGAGACAAACCCGCTAAGTTATCAGGCTGATCCATATGAAAGGTTTAGGTGAAGTGCATGGATAAAAATATTTATATCTTCAGAATGGAGCATCCAAATTTGAAAGTTAGCTAAAACAGGCATGGAGGTGCAAAATGATATATATATATATATATATATATATAAATTTTTTTTTACAAAAATGGTTTCTCTTCCCCCCCCCCCTTTAAGCAGCAAAATGTCTCAAAAGATGAATGAGACTCTCCAATAGCTACTTTAGCAAGAGAAGATCTAAGGTTAACAGCATGCCTATGAATTTCACCAGCATATGAAGAAACAATCGGCGTTGAGGCTTTACAGTCCTCACAAACCAGAGTGGGATACGTGCACAAACCCTTGCGCAGCTCAGGGTGTTGAACTATTTTTTCCAGAATTGCAATGTTTACAAACAAATGCTGTGCATAACGCATTAGTGACTGCACCCTCTTCCAATAACATGGTTGGAGCCTCCAGAGCCTTAGTTGACACATCCTCTTCCTCATGTCAAATTGTGGCCAAATAAGTCAAAGAAAGGAGACTTGATCAGCTTCTTCATGGAGGCAGAAGGGGGCTTGGTATCACCTAAAAATGCAACAATCGTTGTAGTTGCTAGTTGTTGTTCTATAAAACTCATTTCTTACCTGGCTTATTTTAACTCCAGTAGATTTTTATCATTTCTTCCTGCAGAGGAAACTCTCCTTTTCTTGGAATATCGGCTTCTAGGCTTCTTTCCAGGCATAACAAAATTTCTTTTGGTTCTCTCGTGACAGGGCAAACTCTACTCCCTCATGTTTTAATAGATTTTTTAGCTGGTAAGGTAAAGGTCTTGAAAAGAGCTACATTTTGATATAATATAAAGGTACTGGGAAGTAGGGATCATCTCCTCCAAATGGACTAAAGGCGGAGAAGAACCTCCTCGAGGCAAAGTGAAATAAAATTGAGTGGCATAAATACATGATATAAAAATAGGTATATCTCGAGATAGACATCTTTAATTGCTCTAGAACTTGGGAATCTTGTTCTTGATACATATACACACAACATGAGCACATAATATATATATATATATATATATATATATAATAAGATCTTACCCCTAATACCCCCTTAAGAAATTTGTCATAATCAACACATGTAAATGGTTTGTTGTCAAACAGCAATTCTTCTAGGCTTTCTAGTCCAAACAGTCACAATCTGTTCAAGTTCTTTATCTGACAAGGCCTCAGGGATTCCAATGCAATTTTCATTAGATACGAACGATTGGCTTCTCCAAGTCGATTTCTCAGACGAGACTTTACCATTTTCATATGGGAAAAAGAGCGTTCAACAGAGGCAGTTCCAACAGGAATGGTTAGGCAAACATTAGCTAGGATGCTCAAGTTTGGAAACATGGTTTGCATCATGGAATTAGTAGACAACTCCTTTAACTGCTCCTTGATATCTTCCCTTGGTTGATTGGTGATATATCGCCGAAAGATTTTCCACTCTGTGGGTAGGTCTGAACTCGAAGTGATGACTGCTGGCATTAGAAATTAATCCCCTACAACTGTTTCAGCTGGAAGCTCAGACCCATAGTGTTCAAGAAGTACTTTAACTTGGTCTTCTCCATACGTACAGTTTTCCAAGGAATTTGGAGTCTTCTTGGGATCAAAAATACTGAAACAGGAGACAACATCTTGTGAAACGAAGCGGTTTGCGATATTTTCATTCAATTTGGTGTAAAATGGCTCTGTTACTCGACTCTGAAATGATGCTACATCATCACTGTTGAAGTTAATGCCTACAGTAATATCCATCTCCTCTTTAACTTCTTGCAAATCTAGCACCCACTTAGCTGCAGGTTGAAGTACATCTTCCAGAGTGTGCAGGGTAGCATCCACAAGGCTTGAGGTGATGGACAAATCCAACTTCTCTGTTTGGAGACTTTTACTCAACTTGGATACCTCAGGGAGAATGTAGTCAAGGAGATATATGGCAAACAATGTAGAGGGCTTCGATAAGATCTTGCTAATACCGAGTGCCTCCGGCTCGTGGAATTCCTGATAAATAGTTTCAAGTGCAGACACAATTGCTCCATAATATTTCTTCACAGTAGAAACACATTTCTCATGGGAGAGCCATCTGATGTCAGATGGTTTGACAATCTTCAGCTCAGGAATGTCTAGTACTTTCTGTATCTCTTTCAGATTCTGGCATCTCTTCGGCGAATAGTGAAAAAATGTCCACAATGTAGTCAGTGTTGTACAAACATGTTTGATTCCCTCAGTGCTGTTTGCAGATTGAACACAAGCCAGTTGAAGCTTATGGCAGTGGCAGTGGATGAAGACTGAATGAGGTGATGCTTCTTCAGACGAGCTTGCACACCCGATTTCTTCCCAGCAAATGTTGCAGCTCCATCAAAGCCCATACCTATAAGCTTGCTGCACTGCAAATCCTTCTTCTTTAGCCAATCCAGCAACACGGAATAGATCGATTGAGCATTTGTTTTCTTCAGTGGGAGAATTTCCATGAAATGCTCTACTGGTGCTCCATTTTCTACCCATCTACAGTAAACAGATAGCTCCTCAATGTTAGCTACATCGACACTCTCATCAGCCATCAAGCTGAAAAATGGAACATTGCGGACCCTGTTAACTTGTAATTCGTCAACCCATACTTCTATTGCTTCAACAAAATCAGTGACAGCATCTGTTGAAGTGTAAGATGCATTCTTTGCTGCCTTATGGACACATTCTTCAAGATCTTTCCCACCACAAGAAACAATAAGATCAATCAACTTGCTGAAGTTGGTAGTATGAGGAATGTGCTGTTTGCATAAGTAGTGAGTGCAGCCAAGAAGTGCTTTGATGGCTTTCCGGTTCTTGCTTCTCTCAGAATCTCCAAAACATTGCAGCTGATGTACAACTGTTTCTCCTCTACTCACTATCAGCTCTGCTTCAACTTGTCTCAAGTGATATTCACTGCTGGCATATTCTTTCAACTTTTGAACTGCCTTTTTCCAATTCTGGAAAGGCTTTGTGACCCACACGCCTCCACTTCCTTGTAAAGACTGACCCCTGGTTTCAACCTTTCTGCATATTTTGCAAAATGCACCTTGGAAGTTGCCATCATATTCTAGCTATGGAAAATCTTTTGCCCACTTCTTGTTGTATTTCCGTGAGGTTGCAGCAGATGATGGTACTGCACATGGTCTCTTGGAAGGTGGTGCTTCATTTGTTGAATCTTCTTCACTCTCTAATCCTTCTCTTAGGCTAGAAGTAGCTGACTTGGAAGAGCTTGAACCAAAGAAATTGTGAATATCCATCTTTATCACGGGGAACTAAAACACTGAACTTGGAAAAAAACTCTGGGCCTGGCTTTTATATATGCCGACTCTTCAAAGCCCAAGCTTGACACACTTGGCTGCAAAAGAGATGGGGAATGGCCTGGGAATTATTTTTTCAATTAGTAGTACTACCAAGTTTGTTTAAAGCTAGCTTACTGAGAAACCCACTCAAAGAATATTCCATTTTTTGTCCACATCCCATAGTTTGAGACTTGGAAAACTCAATGCAGCTAATTTAAATCTATGCCAGTGGCTTTTGTAGCAGGACTTCTGGGAAAATCCATTGTGGTTGGTCTTCCTTAGCAAATGTGGCCTATCTAATCACTGTGGTGGTGGGGATTATTAGAATGGAGAATTATTCAGTTAAAATACACCATTACTAATTTATGAACAAGAAAATGGCATATAATATTATGTGCAGCAAAAAAACAACTCTGGGCCAGGCTTATGAATAATGCTGACTCTTCAAACAGGGTTTGATACAGAGAGGGTGGGACCTGGAATTTCCTCCCCCTTCAAGCAAAAGTTTTGCCTCCAAGAATTCTTGAAAATTATTATATAAATAATATATCACTATTCAGAGTTAAATCCTATGATTCTTCTTTTTGAAAATGTAAGGGGGGCTGGACCTGGGATCTCACCCCCATCCTTGGATTTTTTTAAATGATGATGTGATTGTTTTAGTTGCTGTTAATTCATGAACAGTGACAGAGTAAAGTTAATAGTAGACAGCATTCAATATGACCTGGGTTTCATACAGGGGAGGGAAGACCTGGGATATCCCATCTCAAAGCTAGAATACTTCTCCCCCAAACCCCGCAATAGTAACATAATAGCAACAGCATTCCCAGCTTTGAATTATTGCAAGGGTATTTTTGCTCCCACTTCTTCTGGTAACTGAGTCTGGCTTTCACTCGTGTTTGTTGGCTGAGCTTTAGACAAACTGACCCACCTAATGCTTGGGAATTGGTGGTTAGAAAATCACTGCTAGGGGAAGTTTGGACTACATCTTCCTCGTTATCACATTCTCCACATGCACTTTCCATCTGGGGAAAAAGTTCCTGAGGTCCATATCTATGCTCAGTTGTACATTGCTACTACCCCACCAGTTTGTTCTGAATTGTGACTACTAGAATGTGCTGTCCCAATTGTTCTGAGCATGTGCTAGAACAGAATGGCTATAAGTACCTCCAAAATGCATCAGATCAATCTCAGAGTATCTATTTTTCAAAAAATTTCTCCCCCCCCCTCCCTTAGCAAGTACATGAAAGTCCCCCCTTTCTCCTAACTCAAAATCCTGTATGAATCCCTGACAATGGGACAATGATTTTTTAAAATTTGGTATGGAAATTTTCCAGGATCGGCACGTTTCTTCCTACCCACCCACCCCCAACAAAAAATCCCGTATGAAACCCTGTCAAATTGCAAGCTTATGACTGGCTGCAAACAAAGTACATTATGTATTTTAGTTCCAACCTATGCCCCCCCCCCCCTCTATTTCTTGAGACATAAGTTTGCCCCCCCCTGAAATTTTTTCCTAAAAAAAAAACCAGCTAGCCTTCACCAGCTATCCCCGATGAAGGTCAAGCTATCCCCGATGAAGGTCAAGCTATCCCCCGATGATGGTCAAGCCATCCCCCGATGAAGGTCAAGCCATCCCCCGATGAAGGTCAAGCTATCCGCTGATGAAGGTCAAGCTATCCCCCGATGAAAGTCAAGCCATCCCCCGATGAAGGTCAAGCTATCCCCCGATGAAGGTCAAGCCATCCCCCGATGAAGGTCAAGCTATCCGCCGATGAAGGTCAAGCTATCCCCTGATGAAGGTCATGCTATTCCCTAATGAAGGTCAAGCTATCCCCGATGAAGGTCAAGCTATCCCCTGATGAAGGTCAAGCTATTCCCGATGAAGGTCAAGCTATTCCCGATGAAGTTCATGCTATCCCCTGATGAAGGTCATGCTATTCCCTGATGAAGGGCAAGCTATCCCCTGATGAAGGTCAAGCTATCCCGTGATGAAGGTCAAGCTATTCCCGATGAAGGTCAAGCTATTCCCGATGAAGTTCATGCTATCCCCTGATGAAGGTCATGCTATTCCCTGATGAAGGGCAAGCTATCCCCTGATGAAGGTCAAGCTATCCCGTGATGAAGGTCAAGCTATTCCCGATGAAGGTCAAGCTATCCCCGATGAAGGTCAAGTTATTCCCTGATGAAGGTCAAGCTATCCCCTGATGAAGGTCAAGTTATTCCTCGATGAAGGTCAAGCTATTCCCGATGAAGGTCAGGCTATTCCCTGATGAAGGTCAAGTTATTCCCCGATGAAGGTCAAGCTATTCCCGATGAAGGTCAAGCTATCCCCGATGAAGGTCAAGCTATTCCTGATGAAGGTCAAGCTATTCCTGATGAAGGTCAAGCTATTCCCGATGAAGGTCAAACTATTCCCGATGAAGGTCAAGCTATTCCCGATGAAGGTCAAGCTATTCCCGATGAAGGTCATGCTATCCCCTGATGAAGGTCATGCTATCCGCCGATGAAGGTCATGCTATCCGCCGATGAAGGTCAAGTTATTCCCTGATGAAGGTCAAGCTATCCCCGATGAAGGTCAAGCTATTCCCGATGAAGGTCAAGTTATTCCCGATAAAGGTCAAGCTATTCCCGATAAAGGTCAAGTATTTATGAGAAACGTCAAAAAGCAAATTTTAGTTGATTGTCAAGAAAGTTAAATTTGCTGTAGTTATAATATAGTTCATTACATCATGGCTAATCTACATCATGGCTAATCCACATCATGGCTAATCTACATCATGGCTAATCTACATCATGGCTAATCTACACTGTGGCTAATCTACATCATGGCTAATCTACATCATGGCTAATCTACATCATGGCTAATCTACATCATGGCTAATCTACATCATGGCTAATCTACATCATGGCTAATCTACATCATGGCTAATCTACATCATGGCTAATCTACACCATGGCTAATCTACATCATGGCTAATCTAATGAACCACTTGGTAATTCTGTCTAATACAGAAAGATCCTTTACCACTATAATGGAGGTCATGATTGTTCAGTGGAGCCGTGCTGTGGACAATCCCAGAAGGCCTTCATACACAGGGAAAGGGGGAGGATAAATCAGCTGTACTTACTCTAGCCATGCTTGGATGGGGAAAGGTTCCCAATGGAAGATCTATCCATAGTATAAGTATAACTGTACTGCCACGGCCGTTCATACTGCCATGCTAAGCTGGGGTGTGCACTAGTTAAGGTCAAACAATCTCAGAGAAAACATTCGTGGAGCAGCCCTGAACTGTATTGGCATGGTGATTGGTAGGTCCCCCTAGTAAGACCATGATCAACTCAAGATATCCCAAGGCTCCTATCTGTTGCCCACCTAATCCTAGCCCTAATCGTAGCTCTAGGGCGAAAGTGGACACACACTGTTTAGGACATACCCTATTCAGGACAATCTCTGTTTAGGACACACCATAGGACGCAACCAGTTAGAAACACTGTATTTATAGCAAACACCTTGTTTGGGCTACACTGAATTTATAGGACACACCAGCTTAGGACATACAATGTTTAGGTCACACCTACCCTTATTTAGGATACACAGTTTAAGACACACCCAATTATATAGGACATACCCAATTTGGAAGGCATTGTATTCAGGACACACCATATATATAGCACACCCTACATAGGACACACCCTACATAGGACACACCCTACATAGGACACATCCTACATAATCCTACCATAAAAACCAACTGTGGATAGAAATGGTGACAGAGAAATAGACATGCATCAAGGTTCATACCCGCCATATAAAATAGCCGCCAATGCAAAGCACACACACTGACTGTATCCATAACGATCTTCAATGCCAAGTTTTAAAACTGTCAAATATCTGAATCGTCAAATATTTTTGATAGTCAACTTCACCAGCTCCATATAACCGGTAACTGTGGCAGGTAAGACCTCTGAGGTACACACACTTATATATACATCTATACACATATATAATACATATATAATACATATATATATACATATAATACATATGTATACATTATACACATATATATACATATATACATATATAACACATACACTTAACTCAAATTAACTTGACATTTCCGTTATTAAGCACAGCAATTCAATGCCCTCTGCCATACCTCCTCAAAATGTACGAAAACAACCGAGAAAAAAACTGTAGCCCCCCCCCCCCCCCCCCCCCCCCCCCGTGCGAGAGACGATGTCGGAAGGAGTAGCCCTCGACATCACAGCTACTGAGGATCAATTGGAGCAGTAGTAGACAACGAAACATCTGACCGTATGATCAACTGCAACGAAACATCTGACCGTATGATTAACTGCAACGAAACATCTGACCGTATGATCAACTGCAACGAAACATCAGACCGTATGATCGACAGTAACGAAACATCTGACCGTATGATTGACAGTAACGAAACATCTGACCGTATGATCGACAGTAACGAAACATCTGACCGTATGATCAACTGCAACAAAACATCTGACCGTATGATCAACTGCAACGAAACATCTGACCGTATGATCGACAGTAACGAAACATCTGACCGTATGATCAACAGTAATGAAACATCTGACCGTATGATCGACAGTAACGAAACATCTGACTGTATGATTGACAGTAACGAAACATCTGACTGTATGATCAACTGCAACGAAACATCTGACCATATGATCAACTGCAACGAAACATCTGACCGTATGATCGACAGTAACGAAACATCTGACCGTATGATCAACAGTAATGAAACATCTGACCGTATGATCGACAGTAACGAAACATCTGACTGTATGATTGACAGTAACGAAACATCTGACTGTATGATCAACTGTAACGAAACATCTGATCGTATGATCAACTGCAACGAAACATCTGACCGTATGATCGACAGTAACGAAACATCTGACCGTATGATCAACAGTAATGAAACATCTGACCGTATGATCGACAGTAACGAAACATCTGACTGTATAATCGACTGCTCTCGACAATGCCACAGCTTGATGGTCGGTTATTGCCTCTGCTGATTGACAGCTGTCTGAACCAGCTCTTGACAACGCTGTACAGCTGACGGAGAAGCTTAGCTCATTAGCCACTCCAATGTAGCAGTTCGCGACATCACTAACATTGCCACAGCTGACCGACACTCAAATGCAGCAGCTTTGGACAGCGTCACAACTCATGGGATGCTCGACTGAGACTGTGCTATCTCTTGGTACCGACACAGCTGACCTGCTTCTCAACTGTTGTGCCTCTCGACTGGACACAGTGATGATACCTGAATTGACCTTTTCC
>CBDHDV010000068.1:0-74820 GCA_965261175.1 Rubritalea sp.
AAAGTGAGGTTCCATAGAGCCCATGGAACCTCCATTAGATGTACCACTGAAACTTATTGCTGAGGAGGAACATTGTATCATAAACATAATAAGTTAGTGTTGCCAGGTCTACAGATTTCCATCAATCAACGGATTTGTAGCCTACAGTGAGTTGACTGTGCTCACCACTGCTTATATGGTAGCAAGGCCCACCAATGTGGCGTAAATGTAGCTTGTTGGCAAAATTTCCATACTCCAAAAAAGAAGAGAAAAAAATAGATGCAGCCATTCATACCTCTCCCAAATGAAAACCCCTGGTTTGGTCAGCTGCAACGGAGCCACAGCTATAGGGATGTTGAGAGTTAGTCCCGTATCCAAGTCCAAAACCGAAAGAAAGTTTTCCAGATTTCATCCACCCACCCTCATTAACCCCCCACCCACCCTCATTAACCCCCCACCCCCCCCACCCACCCTCATTAACCCCCCCCCCCCCCACCCACCCTCATTAACCCCCACCCACCCACCCAATTTGTTCTTATGGTGTGTATAAAAGCATGCCAGTAAAGAGGAACAGAATATTAAAGGATTATTAAAGTGTAACAACCTATGTATGCAGTAATTAAATTGTGAGTGCTGCTGTTGTTTATACCCACAACCAATGGGGCAGACAATCCCATTAAGTTTGGAGATACGGCCGAGATTTAAAGTATTATTGCTTCTTTTGGATTCCCATCAACCAGTGATTGTGTAGTCGATTGCGACAAGAGCAGAGAGCTGACACCAAATCGAGGATCTGGAAGCCGAACTGCAGAAAGCGGGGAGAGATGCCACTGTGAATGCCGAGGAGTACGTGATCCAGTTGGAGCAGACAATAGTCGAGCTCAGGGTGAAGGTGGAATTGGATGCTCGGAATGCAGAGGCAGTGGTGGAGTGAAGGCTGAACGAAAGCTGGGAAGAGGAGCCCACAATCTCAAGCTTAGCAACTCATGAGACACTCCAGCAGAACATGCGGGAGTTGAGGAGAATGACAGAACCATAGCAGAAGTCAGAGCTCACATGGAGAGCTTGGATACCACCATGGGGGCACTTGTAAACTCTGGGTCATCAGTATCAGGAACACCCGTGGAGGCACTTGTGAATACTGGGTCATCAGTCTCGGGAACACCCGTGGAGGCACTTGTGAACACTGGGTCATCAGTCTCGGGAACACCCGTGGAGGCACTTGTAAACTCTGGGTCATCAGTCTCGGGAACACCCGTGGAGGCACTTGTAAACTCTGGGTCATCAGTCTCGGGAACACCCATGGAGGCACTTGTGAACACTGGGTCATCAGTCTCGGGAACACCCATGGAGGCACTTGTAAACTCTGGGTCATCAGTCTCGGGAACACCCGTGGAGGCACTTGTGAAGACTGGGTCATCAGTCTCGGGAACACCCATGGAGGCACTTGTGAACACTGGGTCATCTGTCTCGGGAACACCCGTGGAGGCACTTGTGAACACTGGGTCATCAGTCTCGGGAACACCCGTGGAGGCACTTGTGAACACTGGGCCATCAGTCTCAGGAACACCCATGGAGGCACTTGTGAACACTGGGTCATCAGTCTCAGGAACATCCATGGAGGCACTTGTGAATACTGGGCCATCAGTCTCGGGAACACCCATGGAGGCACTTGTGAACACTGGGTCATCCGACACGACTATCTATTTTGACCTGTTCAGGAAGGTAGGACAAGCAGCCGGGTCCCACGAGACGCACTGCGGCTGCCAGATGTCACGCTAAATGACTACAGCAGGAGGCCCAGCTTGATCTTCACAGTTGTGGACCTGGAATTTTAGGTGGCAAGGTAACAAGACAACAGCATCTGTGTCCCTCAGTAAGTACTGGTGAGTGAACCATGTCAGCAGGGCACGAATGTAGTGATACCCCTAGCATTGATGGGCCCTGGGCCAAGTGTGAAAGACCAGGAATCGAGTCTAAGCCATGTTGATGAAGTTGATGTGTGTTGTGCACTGGTTGGGTCAAAAGTAGAGGGTGAGAGAAGGGAGAAGCTGGCCAGCTTACTGGATTTTCAAGTGGATAGAATTCGGACCACAATCATTAAAAAAATAAATATTTTTTTATTATTATTTTGTACATTTATGCTGACTCAGCAATTGTCTGGGATAATTTCTAGTCTACCAGAAGTGATCTATGCTGGGGGAACGTGCCCGCCAGACACAGCTAGACTGAAGTGTGATATAGGCACACCATTGGAGCTTCTTCCCCAACCCCGCTTGAACCAAATCTTCCATGCAGCCCAGAAGCATTGTGGAATGCTTGCACCACTCATTTCCCCAACCAGGAAAAATGCAAAAACAAAAAGAAGGTATGTTTCTGATGTTGTGGTTCCCTTTCAACTCGCCTACCAGAATACAAAGCATGTCATGTATAACAAAAAGAAGGTATGTTTCTGATGTTGTGGTTCCCTTTCAACTCGCCTACCAGAATACAAAGCATGTCGTGTATAACAAAAATTCACCAAATGAATGTAGAACTTACTAAATTAATGTATCTCTGCTTCATTTTCTCTGGAGTGCCATACTCTTGCAAGTTTAGTAATGGAGAAGACAGCTTCATAAAATGTGATTGCCTAACAATAGAATTCAAATGACAGGAATTCTAAATATCCAGAAATAAAAATTTAACATGTAGAAGGAGATGAACATGCAGTGTCTCATACAGGAGGGGGAAGGGAGAATACAATCCCACCCCCCAGCAGAAATTAACCACAAACCCCCCCCCCCCACCCACCTATCTAGTTCAGTAAAATACAATACTGACGACTACTTACCGGAATTTCCCATTTTTCACTGCCAAGTTTGTTGTCAAGCATTAAAAATTTACTTAAATTAGATTTTTAAAGAAACCATTTTGCTTGTCAGCTTGCCAGGACTTCAAACCTAGAGTGGACTTCCTGATCCTGGTTCAATGTCAGCTATATGTCTGGAGCTATTGCTTCAGCAAGCCTGGTTATATACGCTAGGAGATTGAGTCAAAGAAAGCTAAGAAGTGAGGTCTCTAAAAGAAATATATACACTGCTAGTCCATTTCTACACTGAATGTATTGTCACTTCTTTCTACATACCAGGAACAGAGTCACCAGTAGGAGAATAGCTCGACTGCATCCTTGACTATCCCACGATGAGCAGAGTTACCTGTATCACTCACTCACCAGAGTCATACTGTAGGCTGGAGAAATTATTTGTACATGTAGATAAACTTAATACTCGATAGCACAACCTAACCCCAGGAAATTCCAAGGGCTTTCCTGGAGGGGAAAAAAAAGAAGAAGTCTGGTTCTAGAATTATGGCTAACTTTTAACTCTTCAGGGCCAATTTTCAAATATTCGAAGCACCTGTACACTTGAATTATTTTAATGTCATATGACTAATAACATAACAGCAAGAGTTATGGGTATTTTCTTCTTCGCTTGAGGGCTATCTCAGGTAAGCCTATTGGTAAGCTAGCTTGCCTAGCGACAATAATAATAAACATAGCACTTCGAATACCTCTTTTTGTTTGTTTGTTTCTCAAGTATGCTAGCAATTCGGCCAAAGACAGTAGCAGTCATTTTAGCTTTTAGCCATTAGCTAGCTAGCACAGCAATCAACTAAGCCCTAGTATAGCTGAAGTATTTCAGGAAATGTATTTTGTACTTCCTTGTATTCTATCATTTGCTATATTTGATACCTTTTCCCCCCTATTTTTCAAAGCCAATGATGTCGATGCTTGCCTCTTAAAAATTCTCCATTTTATCAACTGGAATGTTCTTCTAGTACAGTAAGGTCCAGTAGAGCCTCACCATCGAATAGTGTTAGAGTTGGATTCCACCGTGTGAACTAGAGCATAGCTTTTTAGCAATGGTTGTCAAGTTGCGTTCTTCTTGCGTGTAAACACGCGATGGTCGGAACCGTCAAAAAATTTAATAAGTGAATTGATGCATTGGTCGCATCCACAAAGTTAACAGCAGGTCAAAAGCTTGGAAGAGACTACAGTGCTAATCTGATACCATTAGCTTGAAACTGTTTCTGAGGCATAAGCTGTAGCTAGATCAAGGCACATTTAAAAGCTGTAGCTCCTGATTAGCTAGTGAATACCTACAGTTGTTGTTTTTTCCTGCTATTGCTAGCGTATTCAGTTTTTCCTCATGGGATTCGTGAAGCATCTATACTGCCTTTCCCTTAGCTCTACTGTCCTTCTCAGTAGGGGTCACCTTCAGATCTGAAGGTAGCTCATCCACCAGAGAAGAAAAACTATACTTTTTCAATCTTTTTATCTGCTTGTAGTTTACTGAAATGCTAGTGTGGATGCCACCAATGCATCAATTCAAATTCAGGAAAAACAGGACTGGATGCGCATTGAATGTGCGTCCTTTTTCAGGCTCATGTGGACAGATCGAACATGATTAGCCTCAATTTTCTAACCGCAGTAGAAGGCAAAGACAACAACATGCCAGTTGCGATGCATAGAACGTTAACGCAAGCATTAAACGGCTAACAACGCAACACCCACAACGGAAACAAACGGTATGAAACGGAAGGCATACCTGCATAACCAGCGGACGCCCACAGCGTAAACGGCAGGAAACGTAATGTCTATCCACATCGCGATCCATGCTTTCGCGCATGCACCTTGCAAAAAGCGCACTTGTCTAGCACGCGATAACCTTTCCAGCAATCGAGCATTTCTAATTCTTCCCCCGTGAAGCACTGCATTTGAGCGTTGGTTTCCAGTCGTCAGTCTTCTCTATTGGCGTTTTGTACTCCAGTCAAGCGATGGTCCCCAATCGAGAAGCTGTGCAGTCGGGCGTCAGCTCTTGTCGAGGAGCAGTGCAGTCGGGTGTCAGTTCCTTTCCTGAAGTAGTCGAAGCTAGCTCTCTTGTCGAGAAGTATAGCAGCCGAATGTCAATCTCCTGTACAGAAGCAGTTCTATTTTTTTTTGGCTGTGTACCGAGTACATAAGTAACGTTATTGCAAGACTGTACTTGATTCATTGTATGATAAATGGCTTGCCACTCTTTAAAACCTCAAATCTCTTTGAGCATAAAGAATGGCTAACTACCCACAACTACTTCATATATGCAACTAGATCCACTTCCAGGTACAAGTTCTGTACAAAATAGATGTGTTGATTTGGTCAGTATTGGGTACTTTTCTGGGTGATCTCTCTCGCTAGAGGAAGGTTGTATGGTAAGAGGAAGGTCGTATGGTAAATAGCTACCCTGTAATGGGTATTTACTCGAGGCATTTTTGGCAGGATGATTTTCACAAAAGGTTTAGACTTATACCCCTCAAGATGTTACATAAAGTTGTTAGATCTTGGATAACCACATATTTGGGCAACATAAAATATAATTATTCATCACTACACAAAATATGTCCGTTATGCTCTTTCTCCTTTCCTCTGCTTCTCTTCTTGGAACATATACAAACATAAAAAAAATTCACTTCACAAATCACTATTATCAATTCAAATATTGCCTACTTATAGTATGAAGCAGTAGGAAGCAGAGGGTATGGTGTGGAACTTGACAGAAGAGTAGCTTCTTGTTCTTTCCCTCCTCGGCTTCTCTTCTAGGACATAACCTTTTGGAATCGAGTCCAAAATTGTAAGAAGGCAAAGTGTAAAATGGTGTTGATTTTATTTTGTGGTTTGTCGCATACCCACAGTTTTACACCAACTGAGAAGGGAGACCACACCATGCCACAAGTATATTACCAATTGCAGTCCAAGATGCTCATGTTTCCACAGTCAAATTTCATCAACATCCAAAGCAGAATGCAATAATCTGTTCCAAGCAACAAGAGATAGAATTTTCTTCAGGCCCAAAGATCAAACCGTATTCAGTAATAACATCTCCCGAGTTATGAGTACTGATACACAAGCTAGTGACTGGTCTAGATCAAACACATTAAACTTAATAAAAGTTCATTTTATAGCAAGTTCAGACCTCTAGCTTCTTACTCAGCTAAGCCAAAGGCAAAGGCTTGCTTGCTTGCTAAAGATTTTGGGGGCAATGCTAGTTATTTTCTGGGGCAAACCTTTCTTATATGTCACACATTTCTTAGACCAAAGGCTTGCCAATGATAGCTAGCACAAAAGCTATGGCTTACAAAGTGAAAGCCACACCAATGAGGAGAGGTCCGAGGAAGTTGTATCCGTGACAGACACAGAATCTACTTAGCTACTTCTTCCATAAATTACTCTTCAAAAACTTGTGCTGGTAGAACTCGAGCTGGTAGAACAGAAGCTTGTAGAACATAGATCACTGTTGATCAGAGAAAAATCCCCAAATAAAGCTTGCCATATGTCGTGAACAAATCAGTGCGCGCATTGTAGGCCTTTGGAAGATCGCGACGGCCTCGAAAGGTCGGCGTCGCTGCAAAAAAAATGCAATATTCTTAACGGCTACCTTTGATCTGCGTGAGTTTTTTTTAATATTATATATATACGTTGGATGCATTATGGTGGAAAACTGTGAGCGTCTACGGCGTTGAAACAAAATGCAACCGGCATATTTTTTTTCTTCTACTGTAGAGATGATGTTCAAACGTAGAAGGCGAGCGAATATTGCTATGCAAGCAAATATTGCTATTGCCAGCGAATACTGCTATACCAATGTTCCTGATCAGTTCTGAGACAGATATGCACATATGGAAATATGGCTGAGAGTGAATTACTTTGTATAAGAGTACTTTGTGTAAGAGTAGCTTAGCAAGCATAATAAGAGTGATGTCATAAGGCAGTACATGTTATCAGTGTTATTCAAGATGTTTATTTTATTGTTCTAGATGTTTGCCAAGTCTTAACTACTACCCAAGCAAAAAATACATAGACATTACTCTGACCATAACCTTTGTCCAGGCAAGAACCTGGACAAGGCCTTCTAGACAGCAGCCCTGCAGAAGCAGCAACTGCCTGATGTGCAAGAATGTTCTAGACACACCTTCCTTCTCAATTCCCTCTTTAATCATAAGTATGAACTATCACCCACAATTATAATGATATTCATGCTCTACCCACCTTCACATCATTCATCTCATTGCTTATAAAAGCAGTCTCATTTCCCTCACTTAAAAATCTCTACAAATCTCTACAAATCTCCACAAGTCTCTACAAAATCTACTGAACTCAATGCTTCAACAACTCTTCAAACTACTAACTTCACATCTCTACCAAGTATTCATTTGTGTTCAGTTTCTCTAAATTAGGGAGACACTGTTACCTGTTCACTATTTTGTCATCTTATTTCTTGTATCTTAGTCTTATGATTTATTAAATGTTTTATTGTGATTGTATATAATTTAAACCTCTTTTATCTGAGTACACAGTCTACTGCTCAGCTGACTCTGCTCTAAGAACAGCTTTACGACTTGTTCAAGTTTTCTGAGTGGTGGATTGTGTGTGTCAAATTATTGGTCCTTCGAGCCGGATCCTGGCTGGTACAGTCTGGTGCTCTGATCAACTTATTGTGCTATCATTTCAGTATTATCTAATCTGTTCACCTCTCATTTATTTCTACTCACCTCATTTTGTGCTGGTAACTTTCTCTGTGCTCAACCTAAATTCTCTACTCTACCAACTATGAGTTCCAGAAGAAGACCTCCAGCAGACATGGCAGCAGTGAAGGGGTCGAGATCTTCACTGGTTGGTGCTGTCACCAAGATCAACGACAAAGTCAAGGCCATGAAGTCGGATGAAGCCGCTGAAGTCAGGCTGATAAACCCTAAAGATCTGGCAAGATACCTCACCTCATTGGAGAAGACTGAAGCAGGATTCTCCCAGTCCCTAGATGATGCACAGGACTTTGCTCCAGAAGGAGAGGCTGAGGATGCCTTCCAAGATGAGGAGCAAATTGCCTCTGACAACTTCAACTCTACTCTATCCATCCTCCGGGACAAGATCGAACACCTCATCACTCTCAGAAACACCCTCACAAAGGTGGGGATTCTCTCTAAAGACCTCAAAACACTCGAAGACCTGCTTGCCACTAAACCAGATGGCAATCACACTGGATTCCGTCCTGCCATTGAAGACACCATTGATCAGCTAAGGAACAGCTGGGAGGAAGAAGGTCTTCCCTCTGGACATCCAATCCAAGATGAACTAGAAGCCTGCAGCCAGAAGTTGGCCAACCTCAGGTCTGATGCAGCAGGAACCAGAGCCAGAATGGATTCTTCTGCTCTGGATGCCTCAATCTCCTCCTTATCTCTCAGAACAGAGAGAGATCGAACGAAACTACCTTCCATTGACCTTCCAACCTTCAAGGGAGATGTAATACACTGGCCTACATTCTGGCAGCAATTCTCATCATCAGTCGATACCCGGGAAGACTTGCCAGATTCAACCAAGCTAGCTTACCTCAGAACTGCAGTGAAAGATCCTGAAGCTGCCCTACTCCTCCACCCTTCTATGGATGGTCCTCATACTTACAAGCGCCTGGTGAAGGAACTTCACCTGAGGTATGAAAGGACCAAGAAAATCCACAGAGAACTGGTGGACAAACTGATCAACCTCCCAGCAGCGAAGTACAACAGTCATGAACTGAGAAAATTGGTGGACGCTACCAACAGCTATGCAGACTGCCTCAGCACTACCGGACACTTCACTCTAGAAGCCTTCATTTCCTCTATAGTTTACAGCAAGCTCCCATACAAGTTGCAGATCGACTGGGACAATGACCAGCCAGATGACAATGTGGTGGTGCCTTACCCCAAGCTGCTGGAGTACATCACAAAGAAAGTCTTCACCCTATCAGACCAAAAGACATTTACTCCTGCTCCACTGGATCCTCCAGAGAAGAGACCTGCCCGAAAGCAGGAGAGGAAGCAGGAGCACAAACAGAAGAGTCATGTATACTCTGTCTCCTCTCCTACTCCAGCTTCCAGTTACAAGTGGGAATGTGTACTCTGCACACCAGACAAGCATCCACTCCATGTCTGCCCCAAGTGGAGCAACTATTCTGTGGCTCAACGACTAAGTCATGTGAAGGATAGGAAGCTCTGCTCCAATTGCCTGGCAGTAGGACATCTCACAGCCAACTGTAAAAGCACTTATCGCTGCAGGGACTGTGGGCAGGCACACCATACCAGCATTCATCAAAGCAGCCCTTCCTCTGTTCCAGTCAACTCCACTACCAGTCAGTCCCAGCAGGTGCCAGACGCCCTGCTGATGACTGCAGAAGTTCTCCTGAAAGGGCCAGGAGGTCATCAGATGAAAGCAAGAGCCTTCATAGATCCTGGTGCAGGAGTATCCTTAATCTCCAGCAGAGTGACCCAGATCTTGGACCTGCCACTGCAATACAACCCAATTAACTTCAAAGCTGTGCAGGGCACTGAATGTGAAGGATCCAAGCATCTGACTTCAGTTACTATTTCGCCACTCCACAACAAGAAGGATTTCCAGTGCAGGCCTGCAGTAGTTCCACTTGTCACTGAAGAACTCCCCAACAAGCAGCTGGCTCCAGTACATTCATATCATCATCTCACAGGACTCCAGCTGGCAGACCCCACTTTCAACACTCCAGGTCGAGTTGATATTCTGCTGGGAGCTGATGTCTGGCTGCAGATCCAAGGAGATGCTCCTCCAGTCAAGGCTTCATCTACAGAGCCAGGTGCACAAGACACAATCTTTGGCTGGGCACTCACTGGACCAGTCAAGCTTGCAGGACAAGCCTCCAAGGGGATTCCTACCTACCACATCCAATCAATCATGTCAAACGAAGAACTCTACAATATGGCCTATGACTTCTGGAAAGGGGAAGCTGTGGAAGAACCAGAGTCTCCTATATCTATCATCGAAGCACAAGTTGAGAAACATTATGACTCTCATATTTCTTATTCTCCCTCTAATTCCAGATACCAGGTGACTTTGCCAAGGAAGCCTGACTGTGAGCCCCTGGGAGAGAGCAGACCCCAAGCTGTACAAAGATTCTACTCCAATGAGAGGAGCACCGCCATCAAGGGAGTGAACAAGGAAGTCCAGCTGCAGCTGCAAAGCTACTTGGATGCCAACCATGCAGAGAAGGTGCCTCCGAATGAGCTCCTGCTTCCCAGCTTCTACTTGCCCTACCACACAGTCTACAAACAGAGTAGCACTTCAACAAAGATCCGTGTGGTATTTGATGGGAGTGCTATTTCATCCACCGGAATCTCTCTCAATCAGATCCTGCAAGTCGGGCCTACTATCCAACCTACCCTGGTCAACCTTCTGCTCAAGTTCAGGACCTATCCTGTAGCCCTATCAGCCGACGTTTCTAAAATGTATCGGGAAGTAGAGCTTGCCCCAGCAGACAGAGACCTCCACAGATACATCTGGAGGCATACCCCAGAGGAACCCATCCAGGATTATAGGATGACTCGGGTTACCTTTGGGGTAAGTGCTTCCCCATACCTGGCCATTCGAACACTGCACCAAACAGCCAGTGACCATGGAGCTGCTCACCCCTCTGCTGCTGACCACATAAGGAGTTCGTTTTATGTAGACTATTTCCTGGCTGGAGCAGAGACGGAAGAGCAGGCCCTGGAGTTGTACTCCAACATCAGAACCATCTTAGCAAAAGGTGGCTTCAACCTATGTAAATGGAGGTCCAGCTCCTCAACCGTCCTTCAATCAATCCCTACAGACCTCCAGGAGAAGCTACCAGTGAAATCTACCACTACTCTTCAAACGTCCTCACAACCTAAGGCATTGGGGCTAAAATGGGACAGCAGAAACGACTGCATGTCTCCAGCCATCAACACTGTTACAACCTACAGGAAAACTAAGAGGGGCATCATCTCAGACATATCTCGAACTTTCGATGTGATGGGATGGATTGCTCCCACCATCCTTCCTATGAAGATCCTCTCTCAACAACTCTGGGAGAAGGGACAGGAGTGGGATGGTGCTGTGCCAAAGGAAGTAGAGGAGCTCCACTACAAATGGAAAGAAGCTCTGCCCTGCCTCTGCAAGATCCAGCTTCAAAGATGCTACACCCTCAACCAACACAAGCCCATCAGCAAAGAGCTCCATGGGTTTTCTGATGCTTCACAGAAAGCTTGCGGAGCTGTCATCTACCTCAGAACTTCCTACATCAATCATCCTCCAACAGTGGTCCTGGTCACAGCCAAGACTAAACTGGCTAAGAAGAATCCACCAACAATCCCACGACTGGAACTGTGTGGAGCAGTGCTGCTCACAAAGTTGATGAACAATGTGGCAGCAGTCCTTAGCATCCCTCTTGAGAACATCCGAGCCTGGACGGATAGCAGTATCGTCCTTGCCTGGCTTGATGGGAGACCAAGAGAATTTAAGCAGTTTGTGGCCAATCGAGTGTCATTTGTGCTGGAACACACAAGACCTCAGACCTGGAAGCATGTTCCCACTCTCATTAACCCTGCAGATTGCGCCTCCAGAGGGATGACACCAGAAGAGCTCCTTCATCATGAGCTGTGGTGGAGAGGACCTGGCTGGCTGCACCAGGACCCGGTCCTGGTGCCAGTCCAGCCACCTAGACGAACACTCCCAGCACTGGAGACCAGAACAGTCCATGCTATTTTGGTTCAGGCTGAGTTTGCTCTTAATTTTGAGAGCAGAACTAACAATTATTACCTTATCATTTCTCTCACTGCATGGTGGTTCAGGCTCTTCCACAGACTGAAGGACAAGAAGACTGACAACAGAAGCAAGCACCTAACTCCTCAAGAGCTGCAGCATGCTGAACACTGGCTCCTGAAGCAATGTCAGCACAGATGCTTTCCTAAAGAAGTCCAATCTCTCCAACGCCATCACAGCACAGCCCCTGCAAGCAGACTGAAGGCCCTCACTCCCTTCATGGATCAAGAAGGTCTCATCAGAGTCGGAGGGAGATTATCTAAATCGTCTCTCACCCAGTCTCAGCAGCATCCCATCATCCTCGACCGAAAGGACAGCTTAGTCAAGAAGTTGTTCCTACATAAGCATATTGCTCTAAGTCACTGTGGCCCTTCTCTCCTTCTGTGTAACACAGGAAACAAGATTCATGTGCTAGGAGCCAGACGACTGAGCCGGGACATCTGCAGTCAATGTGTTACCTGCAGAAGAGCTGCTCCATCTCCAGTCCCACAGAGGCTAGGAGAACTACCACCTGCTAGAAGCCAAGCCGATCAACCTGCCTTCTCTAATACTGGACTTGACTTTGCTGGTCCTTTCACCATCAAGCAAGGATACACAAGGAAGCCAGTCAAGATAGATGCCTTCATCTGCATTTTCGTCTGCCTAGCCACAAAGGCAGTACACCTGGAGGTAGTATCAGACCTCACCACTTCTGCCTTCACTGCCTGTCTCCACAGATTCGTGTCTAGGCGAAACTGCCCCAGGACCATCCAGTGCGATAATGGCCTCAACTTTGTTGGGGCCAGAAACGAGCTCTACAACCTCTACAAGTTCCTGGCAGAGGAAGACAATGACAGCCTCATCTGCCAGTACCTCCTCAGAAACCAGATCCAGTGGCTGCACATCCCAGCACACTCCCCTCATTTCGGTGGACTCTGGGAGAGTGCAGTCAGATCAATGAAAAAACATCTAAGACGGATCATGGGCTCTCTACTCTTCACTTTTGAGGAGTTAACTACCATCAGTTGCCAGGTGGAAGCCTGCCTCAACTCCAGGCCTCTCACCCCAATGACAAGCCATAACCAAGATGGATTAGCAACATTGACTGCCAATCACTTCCTCACTCTCAGTTCTCCTCATTCCTACCCTGTTGACCCTAGACTGCCTGAAGAACCAAGACTCCTCAAGCGATGGAATCAATGCCAGTCAGTGATACAGCACTTCTGGCGAAGGTGGTCAAGGGAATATCTGAATACCTTACAATCCAGGACAAAGTGGCAGCAAACCCAACCTAACCTGAGGCCAGGGGACATAGTTATTGTCAAAGAGGACCGGGTCTTTGCCTGCCACTGGCCCTTGGCCAAGGTCATCGAGACCTATCCGGGAGAAGATGGCCTGGTCAGGGTGGCCAAAATCCAAGCTGCCACTGGGGGACCTAAAAAACGACCCGTCGCCAAGTTAGCTCTCTTGCACAGAGCTAAAGATCAAGCCTCATCACCAGAGCCGGCTTCCCCCGGGAGTATGTCCAGGCAAGAACCTGGACAAGGCCTTCTAGACAGCAGCCCTGCAGAAGCAGCAACTGCCTGATGTGCAAGAATGTTCTAGACACACCTTCCTTCTCAATTCCCTCTTTAATCATAAGTATGAACTATTACCCACAATTATAATGATATTCATGCTCTACCCACCTTCACATCATTCATCTCATTGCTTATAAAAGCAGTCTCATTTCCCTCACTTAAAAATCTCTACAAATCTCTACAAGTCTCTACTGAACTCAATGCTTCAACAACTCTTCAAACTCTCTTCAAACTACTAACTTCACATCTCTACCAAGTATTCATTTGTGTTCAGTTTCTCTCAATTAGGGAGACACTGTTACCTGTTCACTATTTTGTCATCTTATTTCTTGTATCTTAGTCTTATGATTTATTAAATGTTTTATTGTGATTGTATATAATTTAAACCTCTTTTATCTGAGTACACAGTCTACTGCTCAGCTGACTCTGCTCTAAGAACAGCTTTACGACCTGTTCAAGTTTTCTGAGTGGTGGATTGTGTGTGTCAAATTAACCTTGGTAAGGACAAACTGAAGAGCTAACCCAATACTGATTTGGGATGTGATTTGTAGATGTCTTCTTCATGATTGTGAGATGTAATGCAGTCGAGAATTATACGTTCCTTAGAGATTCACAACTGGCAATAAGTGGTCGATTGTAATAAGGGGAAATAGCCAAGAATTGCATTTCTTCACTGTATTCCTTACAGGTGCAGGATAGAACAACCTGGTACATACAACATAATGAGATGACAAATTCTGAAATGTAAATGTGCATGTGGACGTAAGTTAAGAATATTTGGAAACTGGTTTCCATGAAGGTGAGAATAGCAACACATTAAGAGTGAAATAGCAGGCAGTGCTTTCTGAAGAATTATCAGAGAACTAACAGAAGAATTTGTTCAAGTGATAGTTCCCACTTTTGACACTGTTTATTGTTTTCAGTATGCTGTATATCATTAGCACAGCTATTGACTATATGCATCAGTTATGCTTTCCATATATGCTACACTATCCAGTCATCTACTTGCTGTCCCGAGAGAGAGAGAGGCAGTAAACATGCAAGGAACAGTGTTTAACTTACAAAATTGAAAATAGTTCCTACTCTTAACAACTTGTATCACATATAATGCCAGTGTGTTGATTAATTGAGTAGTTTAGTCTGAATAAAACTCGAGCACCCTTTTCCAGACGGCTATTAACCAAGCAGACCGTGTGTAGACCCATGTTACTTTCCATTGGCCTTCAAATTTGCAGCCATTTTCTTTATCATTGACAAATCTATCGTATCTATGGCGTGTTTTCCAAGACAACCCTTTCCTTTTAAGTCGCGTCTGTAAAATCTTCCGTGCACTCCCAGTTTATGAATGTATGGCATATATATAGATATACATACCACATATGGACATGCACGGCAATACGAAGTTTTCTATCCATATCCCCACTGAGGGCTCGTTTCGCTCGCCGAACAAGCCTCATGAGGTGTGAGCAATTAATGTTTGTGGACTAAATAGACTTTTGGAATAAAACTGCAAATAATTGTCCTTCCTACCAGCAACTCTAATGGTCTTGCGATAACACGCACACAAGGCACACACACACACCACACACACACATACCACACACAATTTTGCTTACATAATGAGTCCAAATCCATCATCTGGAAATACCTAAATATTATTAAAACATGGTTCTCAGATGCTTTATTGTGAGCAGCAAGATATTATTAACAAAAATTAAATAAAGGAGAGAAAGTGGTTAGTGGAAATCAAACTAGGAAATCATCTACTATTAAGTTGTGATTGACAAGAGAAAAACAAAAAAATTATATATATAAATTATTCATACGAAGAAAGTGGCAGGAAAATATATAGTCACCCGCACACATTAATAATATATATATATATTAGTTTAAAAAAATCAGATAGACAAAAAATGCTAATATCTATTGAATTGCTTCACAAAAAGAACACAGCCATTCTCATATAGCAGGCACTGTACACAAAAGCACTGAGAGAAGTAATGGCTACTCAGCAGAAAAAAAGGAATTTCAGATCAAATAATTCCTATTTAAAATTTAGCAGATAGAGAAATTGCTATTCATATTTTTTTTTAAATAGCGAAATTGCTATTCATATTTTTTTTAAAATAGCAGGTAAAGGATTGCATATCCACTCAGCAGAGATAGGAATTGCTTAGAACAGAGATCAGGAGTTGCATACTCGGCAAATAAAGGAATTGCTTACTCAGAGATAGAGGAATTGCTTACTCAGCTGACAGAGGAAATGCTTACTCACATAGATTGAGGAATTGCTTACAATGAATAGTGGGAAATTGCACACAGAGCACATATAGAGGAGATATACAGGAATATATAGAAGGCAAAGTAACATGTTGATATGTACACACCTGTTGATATGTACACACCTGTTGATATGTGCACACCTGTTGATATGTACACATCTGTTGATATGTACACACCTGTTGATATGTACACACATGTGCATCCTGCTCATATGTACACACCTGTTGATATGTACACAGCTGTTGATATGTACACACCTGTTGATATGTACACACCTGTTGATATGTACACAGCTGTTGATATGTACACACCTGTTGATATGTACACACCTGTTGATATGTACACACCTGTTGATATGTACACACCTGTTGATATGTGCACACCTGTTGATATGTACACACCTGTTGATATGTACACACCTGTTGATATGTACACACCTGTTGATATGTGCACATCTGTTGATATGTGCACACCTGTTGATATGTGCACACCTGTTGATATGTACACACATGTGCATCCTGCTCATATGTACACACCTGTTGATATGTACACACCTGTTGATATGTACACACCTGTTGATATGTACACACCTGGTGATATGTACACACCTGTTCATATGCACATATCACAGACTTCAGGAGATAAGATGAAAACCACTGGATAATAGCATCAACCCTGCGAATAGAGAAGGAAAGAATCAGACATATAACAGGATTTCATGGGTTAAATAAGGGGTGGGGGAGAAGGGGGTTGTATGATGTTACTGGAAAATTTATTATACATACACGTAAATATCATAGGTATTGACCAGGGGAGGGTGGGGGGAGGGGGATCTCCCCTCATCTCCTCACCCAAACCAGCACAATATAGTGTAGCATAAAATCAGTGGATTAGGACAGGTGATTGCTTGGCTCTCATGAATCTGATGAGGATTAGCTACAATGACACACACTTTGGACAAGCGTCAAAGCTTGAGCTCATCCAAAAGAAAACTAGAAGAAGCAGTGTGTGCATGTCTGAACTGCTCTAGGTGAGAACAAACTAGAAGAAGCAGTGTGTACATGTCTGAACTGCTCTAGGTGAGAGCAAACTAGAAGAAGCAGTGTGTGCATGTCTGAACTGCTCTAGGTGAGAGCAAACTAAAAGAAGCAGTGTGTGCATGTCTGAACTGCTCTAGGTGAGAGCAAACTAAAAGAAGCAGTGTGTGCATGTCTGAACTGCTCTAGGTGAGAACAAACTAAAAGAAGCAGTGTGTGCATGTTTGAACTGCTCTAGGTGAGAACAAACTAGAAGAAGCAGTGTGTACATGTTTGAACTGCTCTAGGTGAGAACAAACTAAAAGAAGCAGTGTGTGCATGTTTGAACTGCTCTAGGTGAGAACAAACTAAAAGAAGCAGTATGTGCATGTCTGAACTGCTCTAGGTGAGAACAAACTAAAAGAAGAAGTGTGTGCATGTTTGAACTGCTCTAGGTGAGAACAAACTAGAAGAAGCAGTGTGTGCATGTCTGAACTGCTCTAGGTGAGAACAAACTAAAAGAAGCAGTGTGTGCCTGTTTGAACTGCTCTAGGTGAGAACAAACTAGAAGAAGCAGTGTGTACATGTTTGAACTGCTCTAGGTGAGAACAAACTAAAAGAAGCAGTGTGTGCATGTCTGAACTGCTCTAGGTGAGAACAAACTAAAAGAAGCAGTGTGTGCATGTCTGAACTGCTCTAGGTGAGCACAAACTAGAAGAAGCAGTGTGTGGATGTCTGAACTGCTCTAGGTGAGAACAAACTAAAAGAAGCAGTGTGTGCATGTTTGAACTGCTCTAGGTGAGAACAAACTAAAAGAAGCAGTGTGTGCATGTCTGAACTGCTCTAGGTGAGAACAAACTAGAAGAAGTAGTGTGTGCATGTCTGAACTGCTCTAGGGGAGAACAAACTAGAAGAAGCAGTGTGTGCATGTCTGAACTGCTCTAGGTGAGAGCAAACTAGAAGAAGCAGTATGTGCATGTCTAAACTGCTCTAGGTGAGAACAAACTAGAAGAAGCAGTGTGTGCATGTCTGAACTGCTCGAGGTGAGAACGAACGGCACAGTTTTGTCTGGCAAATATTACGATATAAGTTCTGCATTGAGTCCGGGGGATCTATTGACCCAGAACACAGCCAAGGGGATACCAAATTCCATACATGGACTTGAAAACTGAGATTTGCTGATCAACTCTCCTATCCAATTTACAGTGGAACCTCCCTTATCAGGCACCCTGGGATCAGGGTTTGCCTTAAATCATAAATTGCCATGGGAACACTAGCACAATCAAGTTGTTCAGCAGATTAAACTGTGACTACTATATTGCCTGGTTCACAATATGAGAAAATGGATAATGTCGTGTTGCAGATGCTTCATAATAATACTCTTTGATACACCGGAGCATCTCGTACAGCTAGTGCGAGCAGCAAATTGAGAACAAGCCATAATGCTGGAGGTAGTGAATTAGAGCATATGCACGAGTGACCTTCATGACTGATGGAATGTATTTTTTAAATTCATATCGGAATATTGGGAGGAAAAAAAACTCTGACACTCTTAGAACTAGTATGAGTTTGCACTAGCTGCGACCCATATATACAGGTCTAGAGTTCGACCCTCTAATGAGACATTTCCCCCTTCTTTTCCCCAAAGAGGGGAAAAAAGGGGGGAGAAGAAAGAAGAAGAAAGGGGGGAGGAAGGAAAAAAATACCTGAGTGTGGATTTGAACCTGCGATGCTCATACACTAAAATACATTGTTCTCATTCCAAATCTTTAGCCAACCAAACCACCAACTGACATACAGACATAGAGACTTATTGAGTTGCTCAGTAGAAGCTAAAAAAAAGGTTAAGAATTGGCCAGGTATGACATGTGAGAGAAAAATAGGGCAACTCCTCAGAAAAGAATCATGACCTGCAAATGTGTTAGAAAGACACAGAAATTAGTTTCCATCTGCACATAGTACGGAGGAGAGATCACCGCCAGAAACTTACATTAACGGCTGTGTTAATCCAGCAACAGCTTGAAACTTAGCAACACATGCTATACAAAATACTAATCAAATGAAAACAGTGCAGCCACATAGCTACAGTACAAGGTCACGTCTTGCTCCACTTGTGACTCCCATAGCGATCTCCATGAGCCCATGCAATATATAATACTCCACACACTTGGTGCTTAACAGCTCACACTGTACTTTAGTTGTGGGGTTTTATAACATGGCTATAACTTTCTATTTTCAAGAATAAACTTTTTGAACTGTTCATTACACAAGAAGGAAAATACAATAAGCCGCAGTTTGGTATAAGAGTCAGCTCCATTGAGGTAAGCAGAGAAAAGCTACACATCTCTATGTCGCTCTATGTCTACAACATTACCTGCAGTAAGGAATCCATTCAGGAGTGACTCCATTCTCAAGAGCAAAGAGATCTAGACATTTTTTCCCCAATTTGCAACCGATGTCCGTGTTTACAGCAAATTAAGCTTCTGGCATTTAATCTGTTTAAGAAAACTTCTGAAATGGAGAGGAAGACTTGCAGCCATTGTGATCTGTACTCTAACAAAAAGGTACACACACATGTACACATACACACACACATGTACACACACATGTACACACACATGTACACACACATGTACACATACACACACACATGTACACACACATGTACACACACATGTACACACATGTACACATACACACATGTACACACACATGTACACACACATGTACACATACACACACACATGTACACACACATGTACACATACACACACACATGTACAGATACACACACACGTGTATACATACACACACATGTACACATACACACAATGTATACATACACATGCATGTACACATACACACACATGTACACACACATACACACATACACACACATGTACACACACACACATGTACACATACACACATGTACACATACACACACATGTACACATATACACACACATGTACATACACATACACACACATGTATACATACACACACATACATGTACAGATACACACATGTACACATACACACATGTACACATAACACACATGTACACACACACACATGTACACACACACACACATGTACACATACACACACATGTACACATACACACACATGTACACATACACACATCATCATGGCAACAGTATAAACTTACTTTTGGGGTGCTATGTAGGTCAGCACGCATTCAGCAAGGATTAATGTTGGCACTGCACAATCAAATTTGCATCGAACTAGCTTTTCTTGCAGCGTGCGTAGGTCTGTTATGTCACATCCGATAATAAAGTAGTCACTGGAAGAGAATATCCCATCCCGAAAGGACGACTCTGTCAAAAATGGCTCAAAGTAATCACAAGCATGGAGTCGTTCTGCTTTCCTCTGAACTACTCGAGGGAAGTCAACCTGAACAGTAATAATTCATGATTAATGAACATTTCTTACTGTCACGTGAAAACCTGTTAACTCTTTAGGGCTAGTAGAAGATATATCCATGCATGTGGTTTTTTTTACATCTTCAAAGATTGTGGATACCCACACATAACAATGTATCCTGGCAACCATTACTCAAAAGCTCCATACTTGTAGCTCCACGTGGTGAACTTTAAGCAAGCTTTTTGTAGTGAGGCTGCATCTAACTGTACATTAGAAAAACACAACAGTTGCTGAACTAGTGAGATTAACTGTGGGAAGCTTCATCATAAATAGCCTCAACAAAAACAAACAAAGTGAGTAACCATAACAACAAAGCTATATATAGCTGAGGCAGCGAATGACTTGTAATAAAATAATAAAAAGAGGAGAACAGTGAGAAACATAACGAAAATGACTGCTATGGTTTTGGCGTAAATGCTAGCCTGCCAGAATAAAATCAAGCACTTCAAGTACAGTACTTTGTTTAATTTTATTGTCACTAGGCAACCAAGCATATCAACAGCATTAGCCCCTGAAATGATGATGACAAACCAAACCTCTTGCAGTGTTTATGTGACATGATAATTTTTTTTTAAAAATTAGGCACATGCAAGCATCAAATTAATTGCCCCTACAGAGTTAGTTATGGGGGTATATATGTAATTATGAATGCACTACACATACTATATACCACTATTATAATGTGCCAATGGTAATGAAGCAGCTGCTAAACATGGTGTGACTATGGAGCTCAGAGAGAGATCTCTTTAAAAACAATTAGAAGAACAGGATGAAGCAACAAAATGTCTGACAAAACCTGTCATTCATCCAAGAACATCAAAGGAAAGACTTTGCATCAATTCTCCATCAAATTCCACTCTACTTCACCTCTTTCAGAGTTTGAATCGCTTCTCTAAGGCTACCACCAGCATATGCCTTTAACATGGTTATATCAATCACAACTTTGTTGCCTCCAGATGGTCTTCAGCCACTTATATTTTGGGACTATGAACTATCTCAACACTTTAACTTCGTAAGTGTAATCAGATAGCCTTGACTGTAGGCTGATATATGGGAAGATTTGAAGCAGAGAACAGATAGCCTTGACTGTGGCTGATACAAGGCAAGATTTGAAGCAGATAACAGATAGCCTTGACTGTAGGCTGATACATGGGAAGATTTGAAGCAGAGAACAGATAGCCTTGACTATAGGCTGATACATGGGAAGATTTGAAGCAGAGAATAGACAGCCTTGACTATAGGCTGATATATGGGAAGATTTGAAGCAGAGAACAGATAGCCTTGACTGTAGGCTGATACATGGGAAGATTTGAAGCAGAGAATAGATAGCCTTGACTATAGGCTGATACATGGGAAGATTTGAAGCAGAGAACAGATAGCCTTGACTATAGGCTGATACATGGGAAGATTTGAAGCAGAGAACAGATAGCCTTGACTATAGGCTGATACATGGGAAGATTTGAAGCAGAGAACAGATAGCCTTGACTATAGGCTGATACATGGGAAGATTTGAAGCAGAGAACAGATAGCCTTGACTGTAGACTGATACATGGGAAGATTTGAAGCAGAGAACAGATAGCCTTGACTATAGGCTGATACATGGGAAGATTTGAAGCAGAGAACAGATAGCCTTGACTGTAGGCTGATACATGGGAAGATTTGAAGCAGAGAACAGATAGCCTTGACTGTGGCTGATACAAGGCAAGATTTGAAGCAGATAACAGATAACCCTGACTGTAGGCTGATACAAGGCAAGATTTGAAGCAGATAACAGATAACCCTGACTGTAGGCTGATATATGGGAAGATTTGAAGCAGAGAACAGATAGCCTTGACTGTAGGCTGATACATGGGAAGATTTGAAGCAGAGAACAGATAGGCCTGACTGTAGGCTGATACATGGGAAGATTTGAAGCAGAGAACAGATAGCCTTGACTGTAGGCTGATACATGGAAAGATTTGAAGCAGAGAACAGATAGGCCTGACTGTGGCTGATACATGGAAAGATTTGAAGCAGAGAACAGATAGCCTTGACTATAGGCTGATACATGGGAAGATTTGAAGCAGAGAACAGATAGCCTTGACTATAGGCTGATACATGGGAAGATTTGAGGCAGAGAACAGATAGCCTTGACTATAGGCTGATACATGGGAAGATTTGAAGCAGAGAACAGATAGCCTTGACTGTAGGCTGATACATGGGAAGATTTGAAGCAGAGAACAGATAGCCTTGACTGTAGGCTGATACATGGGAAGATTTGAAGCAGAGAACAGATAGCCTTGACTGTGGCTGATACAAGGCAAGATTTGAGGCAGAGAACAGATAGCCTTGACTATAGGCTGATACATGGGAAGATTTGAAGCAGAGAACAGATAGCCTTGACTGTGGCTGATACAAGGCAAGATTTGAAGCAGAGAACAGATAGCCTTGACTATAGGCTGATACATGGGAAGATTTGAAGCAGAGAACAGATAGCCTTGACTGTGGTTGATACATGGGAAGATTTGAGGCAGAGAACAGATAGCCTTGACTATAGGCTGATACGTGGGAAGATTTGAGGCAGAGAACAGATAGCCTTGACTATGGGCTGATACATGGGAAGATTTGAGGCAGAGAACAGATAGCCTTGACTATAGGCTGATACATGGGAAGATTTGAAGCAGAGAACAGATAGCCTTGACTGTGGTTGATACATGGGAAGATTTGAGGCAGAGAACAGTGAAAAGTCGTTGCATATATGAACGATAAGTTTAAAGGTTTTCTCTCAGACAAATTGTAAACTTCATCCTGCTCTATTGCTTACATGAAAGAGGTGTCTCTGAGCCATGTAGGGAGGACTAGCGGACTCTAAGCCATGTAGGGAGGACTAGCGGACTCTGAGCCATGTAGGGAGGACTAGCGGACTCTGAGCCATGTAGGGAGGACTAGCGGACTCTGAGCCATGTAGGGAGGACTAGCGGACTCAGAGCCATGTAGGGAGGACTAGCGGACTCTGAGCCATGTAGGGAGGACTAGCTGACAAAAGATGTTTTCTTCCTTTTTTTCCTCTCAAGGTGCCATAATTTTTTCTTTTTTATCGTACCTCATGCAAGAGAATTGTATGTCACAAAGTGTAGCTCTATCTGTGCATAATAGATGGTTAAAATATTAGGGGATATGTGCAGTCTAGGGCACACAAAATAGATGAGGCCCTACATCTTGCCTTGCTGCATAATTTTCTGACAATACAACACCTCAATGAACGTTACTAACTTTTGTGGGTGTTGCCTGTTAACAGTTTTTCGCAATAAAACTCCAGATTCACGATTACTAAGTGGGATTCATTTTATATCAAATGTTCCACAATTGGATATCACCATCTTTTAATTTTTTTCTTCTTATTACAGATGATTGGGTTTCCAGTGGCTGAGTTCTACTGAGGAGAGATGTCAACAATCACCCACAAAAGTTTGTGAAGTTTACAGGATTGTTGTACGGTCAGAGATTCCTCAGCAAGGAGAAATATAGGACCGCCACTATTTTGCATGCCCCAGACTCAAGGCAATACATATCTCACTAATATTTAAGCATGTATTAAGCACAGATACAGCGTCTTTAGACATAAAGTTTCCATGCATGGTTGATGGTAAAAAAAATATGGCACCTAAAATAATAATAATAATAATAATAATAATAATTTTTAAAAACGACCAACAGTCCTACCTTGAGGTGTCTCCAATATTTGCTTGGCACCTTCTAAAAGAGAGATTGGAAACCATACCCATCACATCAACGTTGAGTTGAGTACCTTAAGGAATATAATTTCATAAAATAAGAGGTCACCTTACCTTCTTTTCACTGTCAACATATATTATTATTCAATTTCCTTTTTGCTGATAAGTGAGACTGCAGTGATTTAGCAACAACAAAGAATTCTTGACTTCCTGACTTGAGGTAGCGCATTTCTTTCCTCAAATGGTTACCAGTGATATTTTAAACTTCAGGTGTCCAAAAAAAAAAAAAAAAGGAGCGAGAACTAAAACGGGTGAACACAACTGGAGGGCATACGCAATCAATCTGGCTCGGATTAGGCACGTGCTTGAACCCAAGCTACCATGCGTTGGTGTAACATCTTCTCTCTATCATTGTTCACAGTGCAAGCTTAAAAAAGATCGAACGAAGTTAAAACACAAGGGCTAGTGCCGAGCAAAATGCTTCTCTAATACGACTCCGTTAGTAGTCGAGGTCGGGGAAAGGGACAATAGAATTCTCTAGACTTTGTGGATTAGAGGTAAGCCATGCAATTCCCGGTGCCGCTTCAGCTTCCACTTCCACACCAGCTTTAGCAGTAAATGTCACCACCTTTACTACCTGCCGCCGCTGCGCATGCGTGATGCGAACACGCACTGCGAACAATTCGAGTTTTCACACATCATTCGGACATCATGTGGTATTCGAGGTGAATACTATTGAAGGGTGGAAACCCTGGGTTTCATACAGGGGAGAGGGAAAGGGAATTTCCCATAATCCAAGTTTCATCCCCCCCCCCCCCCTCACTTAGCTTAGATCAAATTGAAATGCCATGGAGAGGAACCCCCAAAAATGGACACAAATACTTACCCCCTTCCAATAAATTCAGTATAAAACCCTGTCCTGTAACTATACCAGGAAGTATGCTAGATTGGATCCCACACCTACCCCCTCAACAAAACCTTGTGATAACATAAATCAGTCAATAACATGTCGATATTATAATCTCGAAAAAGTGAAAATTACAGGGGGAAGAGGGTTAATGTTGCAAAGTGCAAAATGAGTAGCATAATAAACCTACCTCCACATATTTAAGAGAGCGTGTCAATCCAGCATGACAGAGTCTAAAGTATGATGTATCAAACCCTGCTCCCAAAGAGAGTACTTGCCGAGCATTATCATCTTTTGTCTCTTGAAGGAAAGTCACCAGCTTCTGATGCACTGCTTTAGAACGAATGTAATACCCTCTGGAATATTGATAATTAAATGACTGTTGCAACCCATTAAACATTGATAAAATAGGAGTCCATGGAATATTGATAATTAAATTAATGTTTATATTAGTGCATGAAATATTGATAATTAAAGTAATGTTTATATTAGTCCATGAAATATTGATAATTAAAGTAATGTTTATATTAGTCCATGAAATATTGATAATTAAAGTAATGTTTATATTAGTGCATTGATAATATTGTTTATATTAGTGCATGAAATATTGATAATTAAATAATGTTTATATTAGTGCATGAAATATTGATAATTAAAGTAATGTTTATATTAGTCCATGGAATATTGATAATTAAAGTAATGTTTATATTAGTGCATGAAATATTGATAATTAAAGTAATGTTTATATTAGTCCATGGAATATTGATAATTAAAGTAATGTTTATATAAGTGCATGGAATATTGATAATTAAAGTAATGTTTATATTAGTGCATGAAATATTGATAATTAAAGTAATGTTTATATTAGTCCATGAAATATTGATAATTAAAGTAATGTTTATATTAGTGCATGAAATATTGATAATTAAAGTAATGTTTATATTAGTGCATGGAATATTGATAATTAAAGTAATGTTTATATTAGTGCATGAAATATTGATAATTAAAGTAATGTTTATATTAGTCCATGGAATATTGATAATTAAAGTAATGTTTATATTAGTGCATGAAATATTGATAATTAAAGTAATGTTTATATTAGTGCATGAAATATTGATAATTAAAGTAATGTTTATATTAGTGCATGAAATATTGATAATTAAAGTAATGTTTATATTAGTGCATGAAATATTGATAATTAAAGTAAGGTTTATATTAGTGCATGAAATATTGATAATTAAAGTAATGTTTATATTAGTCCATGAAATATTGATAATTAAAGTAATGTTTATATTAGTGCATGAAATATTGATAATTAAAGTAATGTTTATATTAGTGCATGAAATATTGATAATTAAAGTAATGTTTATATTAGTGCATGAAATATTGATAATTAAAGTATTGTTTATATTAGTCCATGAAATATTGATAATTAAAGTAATGTTTATATTAGTGCATGAAATATTGATAATTAAAGTAATGTTTATATTAGTCCATGAAATATTGATAATTAAAGTAATGTTTATATTAGCATGAAATATTGATAATTAAAGTAATGTTTATATTAGTGCATGAAATATTGATAATTAAAGTAATGTTTATATTAGTGCATGAAATATTGATAATTAAAGTAATGTTTATATTAGTGCATGGAATATTGATAATTAAAGTAATGTTTATATTAGTCCATGGAATATTGATAATTAAAGTAATGTTTATATTAGTCCAGGAAATTGTAAAGAGTCTACCCACCAAAATTACATCAAATATATACAAATTACATACCTGTTAATTAATGGAGAGCGATTAGCACGAACCGGACAGAGTTTTTCAATAAAGGGATCCACAAAGTAACCCTTCCTGCTGGCCGACACCTTGCTCACTGTACTACTGTCATTAGTGTCCTGAACCTTATATAATATTTTATATATATATGAATACATGTAATCAAGACATATAATATAAGTATATATGTGTGTGTGTATATATGTGTGTATATATACTGCTACAGACTAGATAAAAGTTAGTTTAGCACATAAAAAGTTTTTAAAAAGTTTTTTAAAGTATTTTTAAAGGGTTAAGATCTCTAGTTCTGCAAAGATGTCAGAATGCATGAGGTTCATACCAAATACAATTTAAAAAAATTTTTTTTTTAATACATACTTTTTAAACAATGAGGCAAATTTTTCTGAAACGCTTTAGGCCGAAACTTACACAATAATTGGCGTCAAGGAGCCACCATTTTCTCATCTTTTACTATTTTATTTTTTCCATATCTTTGCACAGATTCATGCTACGATCTGTATTTAGATCCCAAAACGTAGCCCGTTCAATATGCTTTCTAAAGGTATGTTTCATCTTGCCACATACGCTATTGCTTCTGAAACAGCAAGTTGAAACGTACCTCTACGCACCAGCCTGTATTAATCCAGCATGGTGATACTTTCAGTAGCTGCTACATCCAAGACACTCTAGAGGAGCCTGTTAATAAGCAACAAGCAAGTTTAATACTTATTTGCACAAAAGAAAGGGGGGAAAAGTTATGACAGGTACAAAGTGTTTTTTTAAAATTTATTTATTAATTAAATGGTTTGTTCAATGAACAAAGTCACCAGCTGCCCAGCACGGATGTTTCTATAAGCCCAAGCTTGACAACTTCAACATCCACCTGGGTCTAATTGGCTCTCTCGCATTGTAGAGTGATGCTTCACCTAATCACGTGGTCAGGTAAAGCATTACTCTGCCGTTTCCAAGAGTCAGTACCCAGATATTGAAGTAGCTAACTCTTGGTTCCATGTGACTTTGGTACGGCTATATCTATGCAACACTTTTTAATGTCAGAAGAGAGCATGCAAAGAGGTCTATTTTTAAAGCTATAAATCAAGTCCATAGAGTCAAGTGTGCAGAATTGGAGCTCCAAAGTCGTAATGACAACTCTTTGATATGGTATATTGCATAATCTTTTTTTTGACATCAAAAAAGGATAAATAAATCTTGTCTCTAGACAACTAGCATTGTATGTATTGTGAACCAGAAGTCAGGAGGCCCATACCTCTTATAAACTTAACCACGGCACTTGCATTCGGGTTCAGCTATCTCATAAGTCTCATACAGAAGGTTTGATAGGGTGATAGAGGGAATACCCCTCCCAACAGAACTTTCCCCATAGACTAGGTATGTAATACAGATGTTATATCATATAGCACAGTCTAAGCATCCACGGAGGCTAAAGATTTGCTTTCAAAATCATGTGATGAGAGTGTGGTGAGCGCTTGACCCGTGCATTGGCACTTGCTAAGTTAGAAATCAAATAATGTACACATCCAGGCGCACGCTGCTTAAAGGAGGAGAGTGAACTTTCCCAAAATGGCTGAATGTAACTTCCACCATGGATGGTCTCTTCCAGGCTTATATTGCTGTTTAGAGAAGTCCAAATGCAGAGAAAAATTACAATAGACACTCTTGCTTGCCAGGAACCACTCTGAATCTCTTTGCTTTTGAGAAGACGGTGCTGTTGGATGATTTCTTTGCTGTAAGCTCAGGGTAGCAATGCATAACTTTTGTTTGCTTACCTCAACAAAACCAATTCTTATACCTAACTGCGGATTATATTCTAGTGACAAATAGTTTGAAGAGAATATTTGAAAAAGTTATACAAAAAAAACAAAAAAAACTCCCCCTCTCTCTCTCTCGTAATAGTTTTATGGCAATGTTATGGGCGCATGCTGTACAAGCTAAAGTTCTATATATGGGGTGCTTGACCCAGATAGCTCGAAAGCCAAACACCCCTTACCCATCCCTTACCCACCCCACCAAAAGGTCATGTACAAAACCCTGCCCTAATAGTGCTGGTATAAGTGGCCGCCAGTCAGAACAGACTTTAAGTTCTGCACACCAGCATGAGAGAGAAACAGAAGTAGTTCATTTTAAAAGAAATTATATTTTTGAAATTTTGTGCACATGCTCCATAAATAAAGTATGTAAAAAAACTGCCTTCATGTGCGTGCAGTTGTTGGCTTGCATGACTTGGCCATAAGAAAAGTTCTAGAGAGAGTGAAGACGACTTTGTGGAGGTACGTAAGGAGAAGTCTCGCCCTACGGAAGAACAGACATGTATTGGAGAATGAGCAACAAGTAATGCCATCAAGTTGAAGAAGTGCTCGATCACAGCGAGGAAGTCACAAAAGGAATCGATGCTTCCCACATGGATGAAGAGAGAGCGAAAATAAGCAAATACGCTACCGGAAAAGGCAATGCTCTAGCCTTGAAGGCAATGCTCCATGTCAGGGAGCAGCCCCACCCTCTGCACCATGCAAGCTCCCTAGACAGATTCTGAGCATTTCCTTATATGGACATTGTTTATGTATCACTTACACAGTAATTATATATATATATATATATATATGACATTCCTGTGGTCATGTAGTTTATGTATCACTTACAGATGTTGCAGTGGCAACATCTCATTGGTCATTGTGTTACCTTATGGTCATGTTGCTAGGGAAACCCTATAAAAGGGACTTCCCAACTTATTGTTGAGTTCCCACCAGCCTGTATTGAATATAATTATTGTTATCTTAATTAAGGTTCTTTGAAACTAAGTCGGTCAGTATCAGTAGGTTGTGGACAGCCAACAGCAGGGTTGTTCATAACATTTGGTGGCAGCTTATCTGTGGGAACTCAGCCAGTCATCAGAAGTGAAGCATTCAGTTAGTCAAGCAGTAGAGACTATTTGTTTGCTAGGAGCAATCTGGTAGCTACCATTTCCCTTACAGAAGTGAGACAGTCGGTTAGCCAATCAGTGAAGGCTATTTGTTCCACAATTCTATTTCGGGAAACCGTATTGAACAATATCTGTCAGTGACAACTATTTTTATCACTGCAGTTTGTGGCTGCGTGTATTTGTGTGAATGTGCAGACGTGTCAAGTGTGCTGTAGAAGTATCAGCGTTTGTGCATAAGTGACTAGTGTTTATACCGCCGAAGTGAATCACCACCTATGTCAATAACACTATCAAGGCGGACAATAATGGATGACCTAGAAGAGGTACAACAATCCTCTGGGACAACAGAATCAGGTGGTCCAGCTCAATCTGTCAACTCTGTTCCTTCTGAATCATCAATGATGCAGTCAATGTTCTTACAGTTCCTCAATTAATTCGAGCAGCGCAGGGAGGATGAGGAGCGTAGAAAGGAGCAACGCAGGGAAGATGAGAGCTTATAAAGGAGCAATGCAGGGAGGATGAGGAGTGTAGAAAGGAGCAACGCAGGGAGGATGAGAGCTTATAAAGGAGCAATGCAGGGAGGATGAGGAGTGTAGAAAGGAGCAACGCAGGGAGGATGAGAGCTTATAAAGGAGCAATGCAGGGAGGATGAGGAGTGTAGAAAGGAGCAACGCAGGGAGGATGAGAGCGTAGAAAGGAGCAACGCAGGGAGGATGAGAGCGTATAAAGGAGCAACACAGGGAGGATGAGAGCGTAGAAAGGAGCAACACAGGGAGGATGAGGATCGTAGAAAGGAGCAACGCAGGGAGGATGAGAGCTTATAAAGGAGCAACACAGGGAGGATGAGGAGTGTAGAAAGGAGCAACACAGGGAGGATGAGAGCATATAAAGGAGCAACACAGGGAGGATGAGGAGTGTAGAAAGGAGCAACGCAGGGAGGATGAGAGCTTATAAAGGAGCAATGCAGGGAGGATGAGGAGTGTAGAAAGGAGCAACGCAGGGAGGATGAGAGCTTATAAAGGAGCAATGCAGGGAGGATGAGGAGTGTAGAAAGGAGCAACGCAGGGAGGATGAGAGCTTATAAAGGAGCAATGCAGGGAGGATGAGGAGTGTAGAAAGGAGCAACGCAGGGAGGATGAGAGCGTAGAAAGGAGCAACGCAGGGAGGATGAGAGCGTATAAAGGAGCAACACAGGGAGGATGAGAGCGTAGAAAGGAGCAACACAGGGAGGATGAGGATCGTAGAAAGGAGCAACGCAGGGAGGATGAGAGCTTATAAAGGAGCAACACAGGGAGGATGAGGAGTGTAGAAAGGAGCAACGCAGGGAGGATGAGAGCATATAAAGGAGCAACACAGGGAGGATGAGGAGTGTAGAAAGGAGCAACGCAGGGAGGATGAGAGCTTATAAAGGAGCAATGCAGGGAGGATGAGGAGTGTAGAAAGGAGCAATGCAGGGAGGATGAGAGCGTAGAAAGGAGCAACGCAGGGAGGATGAGAGCGTATAAAGGAGCAACACAGGGAGGATGAGAGCTTATAAAGGAGCAACACAGGGAGGATGAGGATCGTAGAAAGGAGCAACGCAGGGAGGATGAGAGCGTATAAAGGAGCAACGCAGGGAGGATGAGAGCGTAGAAAGGAGCAACGCAGGGAGGATGAGAGGAGCGTATAAAGCATAGAAAGGAGCAACGCAGGGAGGATGAGGAGCATAGAAAGGAGCAACACAGGGAGGATGAGAGCGTAGAAAGGAGCAACGCAGGGAGGATGAGAGCGTAGAAAGGAGCAACGAGCAACGCAGGGAGGATGAGAGCGTAGAAAGGAGCAACGCAGGGAGGATGAAGAGCTAGAAAGGAGCAACGCAGGGAGGATGAGGAGCGTAGAAAGGAGCAACACAGGGAGGATGAGAGCGTAGAAAGGAGCAACGCAGGGAGGATGAGAGCGTATAAAGGAGCAACACAGGGAGGATGAGGAGCATAGAAAGGAGCAACGCAGGGAGGATGAGAGCGTAGAAAGGAGCAGCGCAGGGAGGATGAGGAGCGTAGAAAGGAGCAATGCAGGGAGGATGAGGATGAGAGCGTATAAAGGAGCAACGCAGGGAGGATGAGGAGCGTAGAAAGGAGCAACACAGGGAGGATGAGGAGCGTAGAAAGGAGCAACGCAGGGAGGATGAGGAGTGTAGAAAGGAGCAACGCAGGGAGGATGAGAGCGTATAAAGGAGCAACGCAGGGAGGATGAGGAGCGTAGAAAGGAGCAGCGCAGGGAGGATGAGGAGCGTAGAAAGGAGCAACGCAGGGAGGATGAGAGCGTATAAAGGAGCAACGCAGGGAGGATGAGAGCGTAGAAAGGAGCAACGCAGGGAGGATGAGGAGTGTAGAAAGGAGCAACGCAGGGAGGATGAGGAGCGTATAAAGGAGCAATGCAGGGAGGATGAGGAGGCGTAGAAAGGAGCAACGCAGGGAGGATGAGAGCTTATAAAGGAGCAACACAGGGAGGATGAGGAGTGTAGAAAGGAGCAACGCAGGGAGGATGAGAGCGTATAAAGGAGCAACGCAGGGAGGATGAGAGCGTATAAAGGAGCAACGCAGGGAGGATGAGAGCGTAGAAAGGAGCAACGCAGGGAAGATGAGGAGCGTAGAAAGGAGCAACGCAGGGAGGATGAGAGCGTATAAAGGAGCAACGCAGGGAGGATGAGAGCGTATAAAGGAGCAACGCAGGGAGGATGAGAGCGTAGAAAGGAGCAACGCAGGGAGGATGAGGAGCGTAGAAAGGAGCAATGCAGGGAGGATGAGGAGCGTAGAAAGGAGCAACACAGGGAGGATGAGGAGCGTAGAAAGGAGCAATGCAGGGAGGATGAGGAGCGTAGAAAGGAGCAACACAGGGAGGATGAGGAGCGTAGAAAGGAGCAACGCAGGGAGGATGAGGAGCGTAGAAAGGAGCAACGCAGGGAGGATGAGAGCGTATAAAGGAGCAATGCAGGGAGGATGAGAGCGTAGAAAGGAGCAACGCAGGGAGGATGAGGAGCGTATAAAGGAGCAACGCAGGGAGGATGAGGAGCGTAGAAAGGAGCAACGCAGGGAGGATGAGGAGCGTAGAAAGGAGCAACACAGGGAGGATGAGAGCGTAGAAAGGAGCAACGCAGGGAGGATGAGAGCGTAGAAAGGAGCAACGCAGGGAGGATGAGGAGCGTAGAAAGGAGCAACACAGGGAGGATGAGAGCGTAGAAAGGAGCAACGCAGGGAGGATGAGAGCGTATAAAGGAGCAACGCAGGGAGGATGAGAGCGTATAAAGGAGCAACACAGGGAGGATGAGAGCGTAGAAAGGAGCAACGCAGGGAGGATGAGAGCGTAGAAAGGAGCAACGCAGGGAGGATGAGAGCGTAGAAAGGAGCAACGCAGGGAGGATGAGAGCGTAGAAAGGAGCAACGCAGGGAGGATGAGGAGCGTAGAAAGGAGCAACACAGGGAGGATGAGAGCGTAGAAAGGAGCAACGCAGGGAGGATGAGAGCGTAGAAAGGAGCAACGCAGGGAGGATGAGAGCGTAGAAAGGAGCAACGCAGGGAGGATGAGGAGCATAGAAAGGAGCAACACAGGGAGGATGAGGAGCATAGAAAGGAGCAATGCAGGGAGGATGAGGAGCGTAGAAAGGAGCAGCGCAGGGAGGATGAGGAGCGTAGAAAGGAGCAACGCAGGGAGGATGAGAGCGTAGAAAGGAGCAACGCAGGGAGGATGAGAGCGTAGAAAGGAGCAACACAGGGAGGATGAGGAGCGTAGAAAGGAGCAACGCAGGGAGAATGAGAGCGTATAAAGGAGCAACGCAGGGAGGATGAGAGCGTAGAAAGGAGCAACGCAGGGAGGATGAGGAGCGTAGAAAGGAGCAATGCAGGGAGGATGAGGAGCGTAGAAAGGAGCAACACAGGGAGGATGAGGAGCATAGAAAGGAGCAATGCAGGGAGGATGAGGAGCATAGAAAGGAGCAATGCAGGGAGGATGAGGAGCGTAGAAAGGAGCAACGCAGGGAGGATGAGAGCGTAGAAAGGAGCAACACAGGGAGGATGAGGAGCGTAGAAAGGAGCAGCGCAGGGAGGATGAGGAGCGTATAAAGGAGCAACGCAGGGAGGATGAGAGCGTATAAAGGAGCAACGCAGGGAGGATGAGAGCGTAGAAAGGAGCAACACAGGGAGGATGAGAGCGTATAAAGGAGCAGCGCAGGGGGGATGAGGAGCGTAGAAAGGAGCAACACAGGGAGGATGAGGAGCGTAGAAAGGAGCAGCGCAGGGAGGATGAGAGCGTATAAAGGAGCAACGCAGGGAGGATGAGAGCGTATAAAGGAGCAACGCAGGGAGGATGAGGAGCGTATAAAGGAGCAACGCAGGGAGGATGAGGAGCGTAGAAAGGAGCAACGCAGGGAGGATGAGGAGTGTAGAAAGGAGCAACACAGGGAGGATGAGGAGCGTAGAAAGGAGCAACGCAGGGAGGATGAGGAGCGTAGAAAGGAGCAACGCAGGGAGGATGAGGAGCGTAGAAAGGAGCAACACAGGGAGGATGAGGAGCGTAGAAAGGAGCAACGCAGGGAGGATGAGAGCGTATAAAGGAGCAACGCAGGGAGGATGAGGAGCGTAGAAAGGAGCAACGCAGGGAGGATGAGAGCGTATAAAGGAGCAACGCAGGGAGGATGAGGAGCGTAGAAAGGAGCAACACAGGGAGGATGAGGAGCGTATAAAGGAGCAACGCAGTGAGGATGAGGAGCGAAGAAAGGAGCAACGCAGGGAGGATGAGAGCGTATAAAGGAGCAACGCAGGGAGGATGAGAGCGTAGAAAGGAGCAACACAGGGAGGATGAGGAGTGTAGAAAGGAGCAACGCAGGGAGGATGAGGAGTGTAGAAAGGAGCAACGCAGGGAGGATGAGGAGTGTAGAAAGGAGCAACGCAGGGAGGATGAGGAGTGTAGAAAGGAGCAACGCAGGGAGGATGAGGAGCGTAGAAAGGAGCAACGCAGGGAGGATGAGGAGTGTAGAAAGGAGCAACGCAGGGAGGATGAGGAGCGTAGAAAGGAGCAACGCAGGGAGGATGAGAGCGTATAAAGGAGCAACGCAGGGAGGATGAGGAGCGTAGAAAGGAGCAACGCAGGGAGGATGAGAGCGTAGAAAGGAGCAACACAGGGAGGATGAGGAGCGTAGAAAGGAGCAACACAGGGAGGATGAGAGCGTAGAAAGGAGCAACACAGGGAGGATGAGGAGCGTAGAAAGGAGCAACACAGGGAGGATGAGAGCGTATAAAGGAGCAACGCAGGGAGGATGAGGAGCGTAGAAAGGAGCAACGCAGGGAGGATGAGGAGCGTAGAAAGGAGCAACGCAGGGAGGATGAGGAGTGTAGAAAGGAGCAACGCAGGGAGGATGAGAGTATAGAAAGGAGCAACGCAGGGAGGATGAGGAGCGTAGAAAGGAGCAACGCAGGGAGGATGAGGAGCGTAGAAAGGAGCAACGCAGGGAGGATGAGAGCGTATAAAGGAGCAACGCAGGGAGGATGAGGAGCGTAGAAAGGAGCAACGCAGGGAGGATGAGGAGCGTAGAAAGGAGCAACGCAGGGAGGATGAGGAGTGTAGAAAGGAGCAACGCAGGGAGGATGAGGAGTGTAGAAAGGAGCAACGCAGGGAGGATGAGAGCGTAGAAAGGAGCAACACAGGGAGGATGAGGAGTGTAGAAAGGAGCAACACAGGGAGGATGAGGAGCGTAGAAAGGAGCAACGCAGGGAGGATGAGAGCATAGAAAGGAGCAACACAGGGAGGATGAGGAGCGTAGAAAGGAGCAACACAGGGAGGATGAGGAGTGTAGAAAGGAGCAATGCAGGGGGGATGAGGAGCGTAGAAAGGAGCAACGCAGGGAGGATGAGGAGCGTAGAAAGGAGCAACGCAGGGAGGTTCAGCACCTTCGCTCGACAAGCACGGGATGACCAGGACATAACAACCTTTCTTAAAGCATTTGACAATCACATGGTAGGATTTGAGGTGCCACAGCAGAAGTGGGCTCCCTATTTGTATGGGGCTCTGAATGATGACTCACAAAGAGCAGTATCAGGCTTAGAAGGGGAGGAGGCCCAGGACTATGCCTCCCTCCGGAAACTTCTTTTGGAGTACTATTGTGTGAAACAGAGCACATACAGAGAGAAGATGGATACAGCCTTAAAACAACCTGGAGAGAAATGGACCTCCTATAGAAAGAGATTAGACCACTGGAGTAGACGTTGGACAGAAGGCTGCAACGCAGACCAAACTAGAAGCCTATACAATATGGAGATCGCCTTGGCTGCAATGCCTGCGTGGGTATCCAGCTGGGTGCGGGAACAGCAGCCAGAATCACTGGATAAGGCAACTACATTAGCAGATGTGCATATAGATGCAAGGACGGCAAGTCGAGACCAGTCACGGTTGCCAGCAGGGCGAAGATCAGACAACTATCAAGAGAAAACATCACATCAACGACGTGATGAACATAGCAGACAGGAAACAAGTAACCGCTCATTCTCAGCGCCAGAAAAGAGAGGCAAGTCAGAATCAAAGAAGGAATCTGAAGAGACCAACAAGCGACTCCCCAGATTTGACCCGGTGAAAGGACCCCGTTGCTTCCATTGCAACCGGTTCGGACATATGGCTGCTGCATGTACAGACAAAGTGCATCAAGTTAATCTGGCAGAAGAACGCAGCAGTATTGGACAGTGGCCAGGAAGAATTGGCAAACATGAGACAACAGCCCTGCGTATTGACACAGGAGCTACTATTTCAGTTGTTCACAGGAAGCTCATTTCCGATGAAGAGTTGACCGGTTGACAAGTGGCGATCAAACCTTTAGATGCAGAACCCAGATGGTATCCCACAGCATTTATAGAAGTTGAGGTTGACAACTGGAGAGCTTTCCGAGAAGTTACAGTATCGAACACTATTGCCTATGATGCCATCCTGGGACTGGATATCCCAGTGATTAGGGCACTGGATATCCCAGTGATTAGGACACTGTTATACCGACCATCAGCCCCTGCTGAAGTGTTTCAAGCGCAAACACGGGCAACAAGCAAGAGAGAAAGAAGCCAACACCCTCCAAGAAGATGGGGAAGCAGAGGAATGGAGAGAAGCAGAAATACCGAACCAAATCATTGCAGCAGCTACAGAGTGTCACGAGTCTGACGAAACATTGTTGCCGACAACGGAGTCAGACTCTGATGACCCAACTCAATTGGAGCTTGATGAGTACTGGCTTCATCAGAAAAGAACTGACAAATCTGTCCTAACTCCAGAAGAGAGGTTAGAAAGGAAGCACTAAGTAGGAAGAAACAACCGGACTGAGATCAGCTGGTATCAGAGCAACAGCAGGACCCGACACAGGAGGAAGTTCGAATCAGATTGAGGACGAGTGACCCACAGTTTGTACAAGAGGACGGCCTTATTTTCAAAACAAAATGTCAGCCAAAATTTGACACAGAAAGCAGGCAACTAGTACTCCCATCGAGCTTCCAAGAACAGGCCCTAAGGACAGCCCACCAAGGACCAATGGCAGCACATCTGGGACAAAAGAAGACGCTTCAGAGACTCAGACAGTGTGTTTATTGGCCAGGGATGTTTGTAGATGTGCAGAAGATGTGTCGAGCATGTCCCAACTGCCAAAGATCAGTTACAGGTCTCAAACCAAAGGCTCCACTGGTGCCGATTCCCATCATTGACATTCCATTTGAGAGAATTGCCATGGATATTATCGGACCCCTGCCCAGGACAAAGGCTGGAAATCGTTATATATTGACACTGATGGATTATGGCTCTCGCTACCCGGAAGCTATCCCAATCACACAAACAGACAGCAAGACAATTGCACAAGCCCTGATACGGTTATTCAGCAGAGTTGGCATTCCACGGGAAATACTCACGGACTGCGGTGCTAATCTCACGGGGAAATTGATGTCGGATTTATGCCGACTGATGGACATTAAACAGCTCAAAACATCTCCATCCCACCCCCAAACCGATGGCATGTTAGAAAGAATTCATGCCACCTTAAAGGCAAGGATTCGAAAGACGCTACACAAGTTCAATGGGCAATGGGACCAAGCGCTCCCATATGTGCTTTTCGCATATAGGGAGGTGCCCTGTGAGTCGACAGGTTTCAGTTCCTCTGAGCTGCTGTACGGCCGCATTGTACGAGGTCCTCTACAGTTCCTAACAGAAACATGGACAGAAGAAGGGCCACCACCTACTGATGTGGTCACTTATGTCTATGAGGTTCACAACCGGTTAAAGAGTATTCAGGATGCTTCAAGAGAAATAGAGGCGGAAGCAAAACGGAAGGCCAAAATCTGGTATAATCGAATATCCCGATCTCGCACCTTCCAAGTCGGAGACCAGGTGCTGGTATTGACGCCAGGCAGAAGGCCAAAGTTACAGACCGAATGGGAAGGCCATTCACCATTGAAAAGCAGGTGACGAAAGAAACCTACCAAATTATAAGAACGGATAAAAGGAAGAGCCATCGCATTTATCATGTGAACATGTTAAAGCCTTGGATCACACCACCAGCTGTGTGCCTCTTGGATCACACCACCAACTGCGTGCCTCTTGGATCACACCACCAGCTGTGTGCCTCTTGGATCACACCACCAGCTGCGTGCCTCTTGGATCACACCACCAGCTGCATGCCTCTTGGATCACGCCACCAGCTGTGTGCCTCTTGGATCACGCCACCAGCTGTGTGCCTCTTGGATCACGCCACCAGCTGTGTGCCTCTTGGATCACGCCACCAGCTGTGTGCCTCTTGGATCACGCCACCAGCTGTGTGCCTCTTGGATCACGCCACCAGCTGTGTGCCTCTTGGATCACGCCACCAGCTGTGTGCCTCTTGGATCACACCACCAGCTGTGTGCCTCTTGGATCACACCACCAGCTGTGTGCCTCTTGGATCACACCACCAGCTGCGTGCCTCTTGGATCACACCACCAGCTGCGTGCCTCTTGGATCACACCACCAGCTGCGTGCCTCTTGGATCACACCACCAGCTGCGTGCCTCTTGGATCACACCACCAGCTGCGTGCCTCTTGGATCACACCACCAGCTGCGTGCCTCTTGGATCACACCACCAGCTGCGTGCCTCTTGGATCACACCACCAGCTGCGTGCCTCTTGGATCACACCACCAGCTGCGTGCCTCTTGGATCACGCCACCAGCTGTGTGCCTCTTGGATCACGCCACCAGCTGTGTGCCTCTTGGATCACACCACCAGCTGTGTGCCTCTTGGATCACACCACCAGCTGCGTGCCTCTTGGATCACACCACCAGCTGTGTGCCTCTTGGATCACACCACCAGCTGTGTGCCTCTTGGATCACACCACCAGCTGCGTGCCTCTTGGATCACACCACCAGCTGCGTGCCTCTTGGATCACACCACCAGCTGCGTGCCTCTTGGATCACACCACCAGCTGCGTGCCTCTTGGATCACACCACCAGCTGCGTGCCTCTTGGATCACACCACCAGCTGCGTGCCTCTTGGATCACACCACCAGCTGCGTGCCTCTTGGATCACACCACCAGCTGCGTGCCTCTTGGATCACGCCACCAGCTGTGTGCCTCTTGGATCACGCCACCAGCTGTGTGCCTCTTGGATCACACCACCAGCTGTGTGCCTCTTGGATCACACCACCAGCTGCGTGCCTCTTGGATCACACCACCAGCTGTGTGCCTCTTGGATCACACCACCAGCTGCGTGCCTCTTGGATCACACCACCAGCTGCGTGCCTCTTGGATCACACCACCAGCTGCGTGCCTCTTGGATCACGCCACCAGCTGTGTGCCTCTTGGATCACGCCACCAGCTGTGTGCCTCTTGGATCACACCACCAGCTGTGTGCCTCTTGGATCACACCACCAGCTGCGTGCCTCTTGGATCACACCACCAGCTGTGTGCCTCTTGGATCACACCACCAGCTGCGTGCCTCTTGGATCACACCACCAGCTGCGTGCCTCTTGGATCACACCACCAGCTGCGTGCCTCTTGGATCACACCACCAGCTACGTGCCTCTTGGATCACACCACCAGCTGTGTGCCTCTTGGATCACACCACCAGCTGTGTGCCTCTTGGATCACACCACCAGCTGTGTGCCTCTTGGCAAGTGTAGATGAAGTCATTGGTGAACACCAGGACACGACTGAGCACTCCGATGAAAAGGAAGACGAAGAAGCTATGTTGGAGACATGGAAGCAGCTTCATACTGAGGGAGAAATAGTGCTCGAGCCGGGGACCAACCTTGAACAGGCTGCCGAGCTAAAGGACCTCGTAGATGAATTTAGGAGGTCGGTCTGCTCAGGCACAACCAAACAGACACCATTCACCGAGCTCCAGATCCGGACCAAGGATGCGCAACCGATTCACCTCCCACCTTACCGCATGCCCAGAGCTAGGCATGAATGTGTACGAACAGAAATAAAGAAGATGTTAGAAGCAGATCTGATACGGCCATCGACTAGTCCATGGGCTTCTCCCATCGTTCTTGTTCCTAAGAAAGACGGATCAAGGCGTTTCTGCGTTAATTACCAGAAACTAAATGCAGTGACCGAAGCAGACCCTTTTCCAATACCCCGAGTGGATGACCTCTTGGAAGAGTTAGTGCATGCCAAGTACCTGTCCACCTTGGATTCACTGAAAGGATATTGGCAGGTGCCAGTCAGCGAGTCCTCCCAGCCAAAAACAGCATTTGTAACTCCATTTGGAAAATATGAGTTTAAGGTAATGCCTTTTGGGTTAGTTGGAGCGCCAGCAACATTCCAGCGACTCATGAATGAAATATTATCGCCAGTGAGAGAGTTTGCCATCGCATACATGGACGACATTTGTATCTTCAGTGCATCCTGGACAGAACACTGAAGCACCTGAGGAAGATCTTCCAACTCTTGGAAGATGCAGGACTGACAGTTAACCTCAAAAAGTGTAGACTGGGCCGAACTTCTGTAACCTACCTCGGCCACACCGTAGGAGCAGCAGGCATCCGACCAGAGGAGGCCAAGGTAAAAGCAGTCAGAGACCAACCTCGACCAACAACAAAGAAAGATGTGAGAGCCTTCATGTGACTCGCAAGTTACTACCACAGGTTTATTCCGAAGTTTGCAGAAATAGCAGTACCACTTACCAACCTCACGTGCAAGACAGAGCCAGACAGAATCGTTTGGTCACAGGAACACAAAGAATCGTTTCAGAAGCTGAAGGACAGCCTGTGTGCTGACCCAATTTTGATGGGACCAGACTACAGCAAAATGTTCTACCTACAGACAGATGCATCCAAGACAGGCATCTCGGGTGTGCTCAGCCAGAACGGAGAAGATGGACACGACCGCCCAATCACATATTTCAGCAGACGACTGCTGGATAGGGAAACACGATATGCAGTGGTAGATCAGGAGTGCTTAGCAGTCATCTCTAGTAGTCGTCACTTTAGAGTGTACCTGACAGGTGTGCACTTTGTAGTGGAAACAGACCACCGCTGTTTGCAGTATCTGCATAAGTGGAGAGATGAAAATGGACGCCTAATGAGATGGTCACTGCTTCTCCAACCCTTTAAGTTCACTGTTGTACATAGACCAGGTGCCAACAATGGCAATGCTGATGGACTAAGCAGGCAGTCAGAAGTGGTAGAGCAGGAACTTAAGGAGGGAGGAATGTTAGGGAGCAGCCCCACCCTCATGCAAGCTTCCTAGACTGAGTCTGAGCATTTCCTTATATGGACATTGTTTATGTATCACCTACACAGTAATTATGTATGACATTCCTGTGGTCATGTGGTTATGTATCGCTTACAGATGTTGCGGTGGCAACATCTTATTGGTCATTGTGTTACCTTATGGTCATGTTGCTAGGGAAACCCTATAAAAGGGACTTCCCAACTTATTGTTTAGTTCCCACCAGCCTGTATTTTATATAATTATTATCTTAATTAAGGTTCTTTGAAACTAAGTCAGTCAGTATCAGTAGGTTGTGGACAGCCAACAGCAGGGTTGCTTATAACACTCCAGCATTGAAGGCAATGCTCCAGCATTGAAGGCAATGCTCCAGCTTTGAAGGCGATGCTCCAGCTTTGAAGGCAATGCTCCAGCATTGAAGGCAATGCTCCAGCTTTGAAGGCAATGCTCCAGCAATGAAGGCAATGCTCCAGCATTGAAGCACTTCAGAGTAGATTTTCAAGAGTAGGGGGAGAGTAAAGTGAGATCGTTTAAAATTAAGTAATTGGCATCTGTATCAAGGAAAACCAAAGGCATGGAGGGCTTCACACTTGTTACTTTCCTCCAGCCAAATAAACACGGCAAGCCGCTCTCCTTAGATTTTGATTCTGTGTTTTAGCAATATATTAGAACATTGGGAAAAGCAAGGAGCTCCAGTCAGTCCACCACTAATAATAGCCACCACCAAGGAGACCATTAGTGCAAAGGAATGGTCACTCCTAGCTGAAAATGGAGACCACATTCATTTAACCACAGCATGAAGTAGCTCTCTTCTTCGCGAATGTGGTTCATAGAAAAACAACAAGAAGAAAGTCTAACTCTCTCCTACAGAATCTGAAGCTCAAAAGCATTAATATATCTATTCAACTGTTGGGAGGATCATAAAGTCATATGCTATTCCAGTAGAACTAGTGTTGAACTAGCCCAAACTAGAATTAAGTTTGTCCCACCGTCAGATTATACGGTGCATGCGGAAAGGTGAACAGAGAGTTGTAGTTCATGGAATTGGAGATAGCATCAAGTCACACCCATCTTTTGTAGCTTTTATGACAGGAGAAAAAAATCTGGGGGAGGGACGCAGAACCATTCGCAAGGGGAAATTGCCTCCTTGTCTCCCCTCCCACCTAGAAAAAAATCTGACGGGGATATCTCTATTAAAAAAAATTACAGCCAAAACCCCACCCCCCTTTCCCCCAACCCTAGAAAAAAACAGCCTAAGGAAATATTGTACGAGGGAAATCAGAAAACGTCCATCCAAACTTCAAGCTACTGTACCTCATAGCTTTGATGTCTGCTAAGCTACTGTACCTCATAGCTTTGATGTCTGCTAAGCAACTGTACCTCATAGCTTTGATGTCTGCTAAGCTACTGACCTCATAGCTTTGATGTCTGCTAAGCAACTGTACCTCATAGCTTTGATGTCTGCTAAGCTACTGTACCTCATAGCTTTGATGTCTGCTAAGCTACTGTACCTCATAGCTTTGATGTCTGCTAAGCTACTGTACCTCATAGCTTTGATGTCTGCTAAGCTACTGTACCTCATAGCTTTGATGTCTGCTAAGCTACTGTACCTCATAGCTTTGATGTCTGCTAAGCTACTGTACCTCATAGCTTTGATGTCTGCTAAGCTACTGTACCTCATAGCTTTGATGTCTGCTAAGCTACTGTACCTCGATAGCTTTGATGTCTGCTAAGCTACTGTACCTCATAGCTTTGATGTCTGCTAAGCTACTGACCTCATAGCTTTGATGTCTGCTAAGCTACTGTACCTCATAGCTTTGATGTCTGCTAAGCTACTGACCTCATAGCTTTGATGTCTGCTAAGCTACTGTACCTCATAGCTTTGATGTCTGCTAAGCTACTGACCTCATAGCTTTGATGTCTGCTAAGCTACTGTACCTCATAGCTTTGATGTCTGCTAAGCTACTGTACCTCATAGCTTTGATGTCTGCTAAGCTACTGTACCTCATAGCTTTGATGTCTGCTAAGCTACTGTTCCTCATAGCTTTGATGTCTGCTAAGCTACTGTACCTCATAGCTTTGATGTCTGCTAAGCTACTGTACCTCATAGCTTTGATGTCTGCTAAGCTACTGTACCTCATAGCTTTGATGTCTGCTAAGCTACTGTACCTCATAGCTTTGATGTCTGCTAAGCTACTGTACCTCATAGCTTTGATGTCTGCTAAGCTACTGTACCTCATAGCTTTGATGTCTGCTAAGCTACTGTACCTCATAGCTTTGATGTCTGCTAAGCTACTGTACCTCATAGCTTTGATGTCTGCTAAGCTACTGTACCTCATAGCTTTGATGTCTGCTAAGCTACTGTACCTCAAAGCTTTGATGTCTGCTAAGCTATTGTACCTCATAGCTTTGATGTCTGCTAAGCTATTGTACCTCATAGCTTTGATGTCTGCTAAGCTACTGTACCTCATAGCTTTGATGTCTGCTAAGCTACTGTACCTCATAGCTTTGATGTCTGCTAAGCTACTGTACCTCATAGCTTTGATGTCTGCTAAGCTACTGTACCTCATAGCTTTGATGTCTGCTAAGCTACTGTACCTCATGGCTTTGATGTCTGCTAAGCTACTGTACCTCATAGCTTTGATGTCTGCTAAGCTACTGTATCTCATAGCTTTGATGTCTGCTAAGCTCCTGTACCTCATAGCTTTGATGTCTGCTAAGCTACTGTACCTCATAGCTTTGATGTCTGCTAAGCTACTGTACCTCATAGCTTTGATGTCTGCTAAGCTACTGTACCTCATAGCTTTGATGTCTGCTAAGCTACTGTACCTCATAGCTTTGATGTCTGCTAAGCTATTGTACCTCATAGCTTTGATGTCTGCTAAGCTACTGTACCTCATAGCTTTGATGTCTGCTAAGCTATTGTACCTCATAGCTTTGATGTCTGCTAAGCTACTGTACCTCATAGCTTTGATGTCTGCTAAGCTACTGTACCTCATAGCTTTGATGTCTGCTAAGCTACTGACCTCATAGCTTTGATGTCTGCTAAGCTACTGTACCTCATAGCTTTGATGTCTGCTAAGCTACTGTACCTCATAGCTTTGATGTCTGCTAAGCTACTGTACCTCATAGCTTTGATGTCTGCTAAGCTGTACCTCATAGCTTTGATGTCTGCTAAGCTACTGTACCTCATAGCTTTGATGTCTGCTAAGCTACTGTACCTCATAGCTTTGATGTCTGCTAAGCTACTGTACCTCATAGCTTTGATGTCTGCTAAGCTACTGTACCTCATAGCTTTGATGTCTGCTAAGCTACTGTACCTCATAGCTTTGATGTCTGCTAAGCTACTGTACCTCATAGCTTTGATGTCTGCTAAGCTATTGTACCTCTAGCTTTGATGTCTGCTAAGCTACTGTACCTCATAGCTTTGAGCTGCTAAGCTATGTACCTCATAGCTTTGATGTCTGCTAAGCTACTGCTTTGACCTCATAGCTTTGATGTCTGCTAAGCTATTGTACCTCATAGCTTTGATGTCTGCTAAGCTACTGTACCTCATAGCTTTGATGTCTGCTAAGCTACTGTACCTCATAGCTTTGATGTCTGCTAGCTAGCTTTGATGTCTGCTAAGCTACTGTACCTCATAGCTTTGATGTCTGCTAAGCTACTGTACCTCATAGCTTTGATGTCTGCTAAGCTACTGTACCTCATAAGCTACTGCTTTGATGTCTGCTCATAGCTTTGATGTCTGCTAAGCTACTGTATCTCATAGCTTTGTCTACTAAGCTACTGTACTCATAGCTTTGATGTCTGCTAAGCTACTGTACCTCATAGCTTTGATGTCTGCTAAGCTACTGTACCTCATAGCTTTGATGTCTACTAAGCTACTGTACCTCATAGCTTTGATGTCTGCTAAGCTACTGTAGCTACTGTACTCATAGCTTTGATGTCTCCCTCTAAGCTACTGTACCTCATAGCTTTGATGTCTGCTAAGCTACTGTACCTCATAGCTTTGATGTCTGCTAAGCTACTGTACCTCATAGCTTTGATGTCTGCTAAGCTACTGTACCTCATATAGCTTTGATGTCTGCTAAGCTACTGTACCTCATAGCTTTGATGTCTGCTAAGCTACTGTACCTCATAGCTTTGATGTCTGCTAAGCTACTGTACCTCATAGCTTTGATGTCTGCTAAGCTACTGTACCTCATAGCTTTGATGTCTGCTACTGTACCTCACTCATAGCTTTGATGTCTGTACCTCATAGCTTTGATGTCTGCTAAGCTACTGTACCTCATAGCTTTGATGTCTGCTAAGCTACTGTACCTCATAGCTTTGATGTCTGCTAAGCTACTGTATCTCATAGCTTTGATGCTTTGATGTCATAGCTTTGATGTCTGCTAAGCTGCTTTGATGTCTGCTAAGCTACTCATAGCTTTGATGTCTACCTCTGTCTGCTAAGCTACTGTACCTCATAGCTTTGATGTCTGCTAAGCTAAGCTATTGTACCTCATAGCTTTGATGTCTGCTAAGCTACTGTACCTCATAGCTTTGATGTCTGCTAAGCTACTGTACCTCATAGCTTTGATGTCTGCTAAGCTACTGTACCTCATAGCTTTGATGTCTGCTAAGCTACTGTACCTCATAGCTTTGATGTCTGCTAAGCTACTGTACCTCATAGCTTTGATGTCTGCTAAGCTACTGTACCTCATAGCTTTGATGTCTGCTAAGCTACTGTACCTCATAGCTTTGATGTCTGCTAAGCTACTGTACCTCATAGCTTTGATGTCTGCTAAGCTATTGTACCTCATAGCTTTGATGTCTGCTAAGCTACTGTACCTCATAGCTTTGATGTCTGCTAAGCTACTGTACCTCATAGCTTTGATGTCTGCTAAGCTACTGACCTCATAGCTTTGATGTCTGCTAAGCTACTGTACCTCATAGCTTTGATGTCTGCTAAGCTACTGACCTCATAGCTTTGATGTCTGCTAAGCTACTGTACCTCATAGCTTTGATGTCTGCTAAGCTACTGTACCTCATAGCTTTGATGTCTGCTAAGCTACTGTACCTCATAGCTTTGATGTCTGCTAAGCTACTGTACCTCAAAGCTTTGATGTCTGCTAAGCTACTGTACCTCATAGCTTTGATGTCTGCTAAGCTACTGTACCTCATAGCTTTGATGTCTGCTAAGCTACTGTACCTCATAGCTTTGATGTCTGCTAAGCTACTGTACCTCATAGCTTTGATGTCTGCTAAGCTACTGTACCTCATAGCTTTGATGTCTGCTAAGCTACTGTACCTCATAGCTTTGATGTCTGCTAAGCTACTGTACCTCATAGCTTTGATGTCTGCTAAGCTACTGTACCTCATAGCTTTGATGTCTGCTAAGCTACTGTACCTCATAGCTTTGATGTCTGCTAAGCTACTGTACCTCATAGCTTTGATGTCTGCTAAGCTACTGTACCTCATAGCTTTGATGTCTGCTAAGCTACTGTACCTCATAGCTTTGATGTCTGCTAAGCTACTGTACCTCATAGCTTTGATGTCTGCTAAGCTACTGACCTCATAGCTTTGATGTCTGCTAAGCTACTGACCTCATAGCTTTGATGTCTGCTAAGCTACTGACCTCATAGCTTTGATGTCTGCTAAGCTACTGACCTCATAGCTTTGATGTCTGCTATTCACCAAATCATTCGTCCAATGTCCAATGCAGAACTAACAGTTCGATTAGCGGAAAAAGTGACTATCTCCTACAGTATGTGAAGAGGATCGGGTAAGAGAAGAGCATTCCACGACAACCAGCCTTGGCCATTTTTTATGCATTTTCTGGACACAATAGCGAAGCTTTTCATGAATTATTAGACCAACCAAATCTAGGTGGTGAAGGTTCCTAATGGCTGTACTGATAGTCAAGGAACTCAGTGCTCAGTGGCTAGTCAGATTCTAGCAAAATAGAAAAGTAGATTGTTGTGAATGGAGCAGGGATACACGGTGCCCCGCATGGACAGCCTATAAATAGTGCCGGGATGGAGCAGCCTATACATGGTGTCCTGGGATGGACAGCCTACACACAGTGCCTCGCATGGACAGCCTACACATGGTGCCGGGATGGACAGCCTATCCATACATGGTGCCCTGGATGGACAGCCTATCCATACATGGTGCCCCACATGGACAGCCTTAAAAGTCAAGTGTATGAGACATCAGTGATCCAGAATAACAATGATCAGAGTGACAGTGATCAGAGCGACAGTGATCAGAGCGACAGTGATCCAAGTAACTGATCAGAGTGACACTGATCAGAGTGACACTGATCAGAGTGACACTGATCAGAGTGATAGAGATCAGAGTAACAGTGAGAGAGTAGCAGTGACAGAGATAGTGAATATGATTGATGTATATGTATACCTATTAATTTTGTCATCCTTCATTCTTTGATGAAATAGCAAAATATAAAATCACAAATACATCGTACATTTCCCCTTATGAGCAATTTCACAAAAATTGAATCCCGCAAAGAAGCCACATAAGTGGATTGTCTGTTGAGTACACGCATATGCTAAAATGCCATAGAGACAAAGAAATATTGTGACCATCCAGTGTGTGCATGGAAAGTGATTCAGTTCTATACTGCTACCAACATTTCTATTCCGAAGACATCCCAGAACTCCCTGGATGCTAGGTAGTGAGGATGACCATACAGCACGGAAAGCGGAATCAGTGCTATATGCAGGCCAGAGGCTAGGGCTAGGGCTAGGGTACTCAATGGAAACCATCGTTGCATACATACAAGCAAAATTTGCAGTTCACCTACAGCATATAAGATGGGCCACTCTGGGTCACGCTAGTGGGAGTGGAGTGCAGCTTTCCGCTGGTATAGCGATGGAAGCTTATGCTGATCAAACAGCAGCAACAAATGAACAATTTTTTACAAGTCTAAGGAGGAGCCAAGCTGGAAACCAAGTAATCCCAACCAGAGTGGCACAACCGGCAGCTTGAGAATGGAAAAGGGCCACTTATTTTTAGCAAAGAGCTCCTTACACAAACATCACATACAGTATGATAAATACCCAGGCCATATATATATATCTCTCACCGGTGTGTGACAACAGAGACGTGTACGATCCATACTGAAAAACTATATCGCATCAAACTGACCATTCATACTCCTCACGAAGACTTCATCTGGCACCTAACATGATGGAAGTCACACAAAATATAAATATAAATAATAATTTATTAATTAATTTTATGACTCGTATTTCATTTGTACTATTCTTAAAATAACACCAAAGTCCCCGCCCCCAACTCAATACCCCCTGCACCACATTGCACTTGCTGCGCAGAGGAAGAACGCTGCCTCAGCGTCTGGGACTTAGGAATTGGGTTAATTCATGTGGTTGTGATTGTTGTTGTATAAAATCACAGGATGTTTACTTCTGCAAGTGTGCAAAGATTAGGGATAACCAAACCAGGGTTAATGACAAAGTTGGAGTGAATGAACAACCTGTATGTACCAGCATCATCCATGTTAGATCAGAGAACTTAGACAGGATTTTATAGTTAATGTAATTCACATTCTCGCAAGGATCTGAGCAAGATGCTACATTTGATTCAACTGGCCCGAAAGTTAGTGCACATATTCGGCTTAGTTAACGGGAGGAAAATATCCATCTTAAACATCGTCCAAATTTTATTTTTGTATATTTTACAGAGAGGAGGCAGATATGACATTTCACAGAGAGGAGGAGGCAGATGTGACATTTCACAGAGAGGAGGCAGATGTGACATTTTACAGAGAGGAGGAGGCAGATGTGACATTTTACAGAGAGGAGGAGGCAGATGTGACATTTTACAGAGAGGAGGAGGCAGATGTGACATTTCACAGAGAGGAGGCAGATGTGACATTTCACAGAGAGGAGGAGGGAGATGTAACATTTTACAGAGAGGAGGAGGGAGATGTGACATGTCACAGAGAGGAGGAGGCAGATGTAACATACGAACAAACAAACAAAATTAAAAGGAGACAGGAACACGAACTGTTTTTTTTCCCGAGTCTAGTTAGAGAGTCTGGTTAGAGAGTCAGGTTAGAGAGTCTGGTTTGAGAGTCCGGTTAGAGAGTCTGGTTAGAGAGTCTGGTTAGAGAGTCTGGTTTGAGAGTCCGGTTAGAGAGTCCGGTTAGAGAGTCCGGTTAGAGAGTCTGGTTAGAGAGTCTGGTTAGAGAGTCTGGTTAGAGAGTCCGGTTAGAGAGTCTGGTTAGAGAGTCTGGTTAGAGAGTCTGGTTAGAGAGTCAGGTTAGAGAGTCTGGTTAGAGAGTCTGGTTAGAGAGTCTGGTTAGAGAGTCTGGTTAGAGAGTCAGGTTAGAGAGTCAGGTTAGAGAGTTTGGTTAGAGAGTCTGGTTAGAGAGTCTGGTTAGAGAGTCAGGTTAGAGAGTCAGGTTAGAGGGTCTAGTTAGAGAGTCAGGTTAGAGAGTCTGGTTAGAGAGTCAGGTTAGAGAGTCTGGTTAGAGAGTCTGGTTAGAGAGTCTGGTTAGAGAGTCAGGTTAGAGAGTCTTGTTAGAGAGTCTGGTTAGAGAGTCAGGTTAGAGAGTCCGGTTAGAGAGTTTGGTTATAGAGTCTGGTTAGAGAGTCTGGTTAGAGAGTCTGGTTAGAGAGTTTGGTTATAGAGTCTGGTTAGACAGTCTGGTTAGAGAGTCTGGTTAGAGAGTCTGGTTAGAGAGTCAGGTTAGAGAGTCCGGTTAGAGAGTTTGGTTATAGAGTCTGGTTAGAGAGTCTGGTTAGAGAGTCTGGTTAGAGAGTTTGGTTATAGAGTCTGGTTAGAGAGTCTGGTTAGAGAGTCTGGTTAGAGAGTCTGGTTAGAGAGTCTGGTTAGAGAGTCTGGTTAGAGAGTCTGGTTAGAGAGTCTGGTTAGAGAGTCAGGTTAGAGAGTCTGGTTAGAGAGTCTGGTTAGAGAGTCCGGTTAGAGAATCCGGTTAGAGAGTCTGGTTAGAGAGTCTGGTTAGAGAGTCTGGTTAGAGAGTCTGGTTAGAGAGTCCGGTTAGAGAGTCTGGTTAGAGAGTCCGGTTAGAGAGTCCGGTTAGAGAGTCCGGTTAGAGAGTCTGGTTAGAGAGTCAGGTTAGAGAGTCCGGTTAGAGAGTCCGGTTAGAGAGTCTGGTTAGAGAGTCTGGTTAGAGAGTCTGGTTAGAGAGTCTGGTTAGAGAGTCTTGTTAGAGAGTCTGGTTAGAGAGTCTGGTTAGAGAGTCTGGTTAGAGAGTCACGTTAGAGAGTCCGGTTAGAGAGTCCGGTTAGAGAGTCCGGTTAGAGAGTCTGGTTAGAGAGTCAGGTTAGAGAGTCCGGTTAGAGAGTCCGGTTAGAGAGTCTGGTTAGAGAGTCTGGTTAGAGAGTCTGGTTAGAGAGTCTGGTTAGAGAGTCTTGTTAGAGAGTCTGGTTAGAGAGTCTGGTTAGAGAGTCTGGTTAGAGAGTCACGTTAGAGAGTCTGGTTAGAGAGTCTGGTTAGAGAGTCTGGTTAGAGAGTCTGGTTAGAGAGTCTGGTTAGAGAGTCTGGTTAGAGAGTCTGGTTAGAGAGTCTGGTTAGAGAGTCTAGTTAGAGAGTCAGGTTAGAGAGTCTGGTTAGAGAGTCTGGTTAGAGAGTCTGGTTAGAGAGTCTTGTTAGAGAGTCAGGTTAGAGAGTCTGGTTAGAGAGTCTGGTTAGAGAGTCTGGTTAGAGAGTCTGGTTAGAGAGTCTGGTTAGAGAGTCTGGTTAGAGAGTCTGGTTAGAGAGTCTGGTTAGAGAGTTTGGTTCGAGAGTCTGGTTAGAGAGTCCGGTTAGAGAGTCCAGTTAGAGAGTCTGGTAGAGAGACTGTGAGGTCGTGTCCAAAGCCTGAAGCTGACTCAACTAATGTAGAGCAGGATGTCAGCAACCACAGTAAGATAGGACACCTATCTAGCTTGATTTTCAATAGGTGTAAAAAATCACCTTCGGTGCCCACCTCTAATGGAGAGTAACTAGATGGTTACTTTTCGGCCTCCCTCAATCAAACATGCACCTCTGTGCACTTGCCCTTAGGCATAAAATCAAAACTGAAGTAGGTCAGCAAGAACAATCCTTGTAAAGAAATGTTAAGATCCAGTACAGCTAAATGTCAAGCTTAGTAAGAGACTTAAGAGACATTCCGTTGTCGGATTTGTGATACAATTATTCAAGATGCCCAAGAAAAGCGATTAGGTGATGATGCAGTGAAATGTGAAGGCAGGTGCTCAAGTTGGATACACACATGTTAATAATGTGTAGGGCTGAGCAAGCCATCTTTCATTGCCACCACTGATTCAACGAGCCCTTCCTACTGTCCTCAATATGATCAGACTAACAGCAGATGGAATTAGATTCACTACGGGAGTTGGTGAGCAGCATTCCTTCCTACTGAGCTTGTACATGCCCAAGAAATTAACAGAGTGTGCGATGAACACAAGGAAATGGAGGTTCTGATACGAACTAAGAGGAAATACTCCACCTGAGCATCACATGACCGAGGCCATGAAAATCAATTCAGATTTTCAGAAAAGCTAACACACCCTCTCTAAATCCAATGCAACTAGATCACTCTTCGACAGTGGCTTGATATATATCTTATAGGGAAACTCAACATCATCATCCTTGGATTAGAAAGAAACAAGCTGCTTGATATATATCTTATAGGGAAACTCAACATCATCATCCTTGGATTAGAAAGAAACAGGCTGCTTGATATATATCTTATAGGGAAACTCAACATCATCATCCTTGGATTAGAAAGAAACAGGCTGCTTGATATATATCTTATAGGGAAACTCAACATCACCATCCTTGGATTAGAAAGAAACAGGCTGCTTGATATATATCTTATAGGGAAACTCAACATCATCATCCTTGGATTAGAGAGAAACAGGCTGCTTGATATATATATTATAGGGAAACTCAACATCATCATCCTTGGATTAGAAAGAAACAGGCTGCTTGATATATATCTTATAGGGAAACTCAACATCATCATCCTTGGATTAGAAAGAAACAGGCTGCTTGATATATATCTTATAGGGAAACTGCTTGATATATATCTTATATGGAAACTCAACATCACCATCCTTGGATTAGAAAGAAACAGGCTGCTTGATATATATCTTATAGGGAAACTCAACATCATCATCCTTGGATTAGAAAGAAACAGGCTGCTTGATATATATCTTATAGGGAAACTCAACATCATCATCCTTGGATTAGAAAGAAACAGGCTGCTTGATATATATCTTATAGGGAAACTCAACATCACCATCCTTGGATTAGAAAGAAACAGGCTGCTTGATATATATCTTATAGGGAAACTCAACATCACCATCCTTGGATTAGAAAGAAACAGGCTGCTTGATATATATCTTATAGGGAAACTCAACATCACCATCCTTGGATTAGAAAGAAACAGGCTGCTTGATATATATCTTATAGGGAAACTCAACATCATCCTTGGATTAGAGAGAAACAGGCTGCTTGATATATATCTTATAGGGAAACTCAACATCATCATCCTTGGATTAGAAAGAAACAGGCTGCTTGATATATATCTTATAGGGAAACTCAACATCACCATCCTTGGATTAGAAAGAAACAGGCTGCTTGATATATATCTTATAGGGAAACTCAACATCATCATCCTTGGATTAGAAAGAAACAGGCTGCTTGATATATATCTTATAGGGAAACTCAACATCATCATCCTTGGATTAGAAAGAAACAGGCTGCTTGATATATATCGTATAGGGAAACCCAACATCACCATCCTTGGATTAGAAAGAAACAGGCTGCTTGATATATATCTTATAGGGAAACTCAACATCATCATCCTTGGATTAGAAAGAAACAGGCTGCTTGATATATATCTTATAGGGAAACTCAACATCATCATCCTTGGATTAGAAAGAAACAGGCTGCTTGATATATATCTTATAGGGAAACTCAACATCATCATCCTTGGATTAGAAAGAAACAGGCTGCTTGATATATATCTTATAGGGAAACTCAACATCATCATCCTTGGATTAGAAAGAAACAGGCTGCTTGATATATATCTTATAGGGATATATATCATATAGGGAAACTCAACATCACCATCCTTGGATTAGAGAGAAACAGGCTGCTTGATATATATCTTATAGGGAAACTCAACATCATCATCCTTGGATTAGAAAGAAACAGGCTGCTTGATATATATCTTATAGGGAAACTCAACATCACCATCCTTGGATTAGAAAGAAACAGGCTGCTTGATATATATCCTATAGGGAAACTCAACATCATCATCCTTGGATTAGAAGAAACAGGCTGCTTGATATATATCTTATAGGGAAACTCAACATCATCATCCTTGGATTAGAGAGAAACAGGCTGCTTGATATATATCTTATAGGGTCACTCAACATCACCATCCTTGGATTAGAGAGAAACAGGCTGCTTGATATATATCTTATAGGGAAACTCAACATCATCATCCTTGGATTAGAAAGAAACAGGCTGCTTGATATATATCTTATAGGGAAACTCAACATCATCATCCTTGGATTAGAAAGAAACAGGCTGCTTGATATATATCTTATAGGGAAACTCAACATCATCATCCTTGGATTAGAAAGAAACAAGCTGCTTGATATATATCTTATAGGGAAACTCAACATCACCATCCTTGGATTAGAAAGAAACAGGCTGCTTGATATATATCTTATAGGGAAACTCAACATCACCATCCTTGGATTAGAAAGAAACAGGCTGCTTGATATATATCTTATAGGGAAACTCAACATCATCATCCTTGGATTAGAAACAGGCTGCTTGATATATATCTTATAGGGAAACTCAACATCACCATCCTTGGATTAGAAAGGCTGCTTGATATATATCTTATAGGGAAACTCAACATCATCATCCTTGGATTAGAAAGAAACAGGCTGCTTGATATATATCTTATAGGGAAACTCAACATCACCATCCTTGGATTAGAAAGAAACAGGCTGCTTGATATATATCTTATAGGGAAACTCAACATCACCATCCTTGGATTAGAGAGAAACAGGCTGCTTGATATATATCTTATAGGGAAACTCAACATCATCATCCTTGGATTAGAAAGAAACAGGCTGCTTGATATATATCTTATAGGGAAACTCAACATCACCATCCTTGGATTAGAAAGAAACAGGCTGCTTGATATATATCTTATAGGGAAACTCAACATCATCATCCTTGGATTAGAAAGAAACAGGCTGCTTGATATATATCTTATAGGGAAACTCAACATCATCATCATCCTTGGATTAGAAAGAAACAGGCTGCTTGATATATATAGGGAAACTTATAGGGAAACTCAACATCATCATCCTTGGATTAGAAAGAAACAGGCTGCTTGATATATATATTATAGGGAAACTCAACATCATCATCCTTGGATTAGAGAGAAACAGGCTGCTTGATATATATCTTATAGGGAAACTCAACATCATCATCCTTGGATTAGAAAGAAACAGGCTGCTTGATATATATCTTATAGGGAAACTCAACATCATCATCCTTGGATTAGAAAGAAACAGGCTGCTTGATATATATCTTATAGGGAAACTCAACATCATCATCCTTGGATTAGAAAGAAACAGGCTGCTTGATATATATCTTATAGGGAAACTCAACATCACCATCCTTGGATTAGAAAGAAACAGGCTCTTGATATATATCTTATAGGGAAACTCAACATCATCCTTGGATTAGAAAGAAACAGGCTGCTTGATATAAATCTTATAGGGAAACTCAACATCATCATCCTTGGATTAGAGAGAAACAGGCTGCTTGATATATATCTTATAGGGAAACTCAACATTATCATCCTTGGATTAGAGAGAAACAGGCTGCTTGATATATATCTTATAGGGAAACTCAACATCATCATCCTTGGATTAGAAAGAAACAGGCTGCTTGATATATATCTTATAGGGAAACTCAACATCACCATCCTTGGATTAGGAAGAAACAGGCTACTTGATATATATCTTATAGGGAAACTCAACATCATCATCCTTGGATTAGAAAGAAACAGGCTGCTTGATATATATCTTATAGGGAAACTCAACATCATCATCCTTGGATTAGAAAGAAACAGGCTGCTTGATATATATCTTATAGGGAAACTCAACATCATCATCCTTGGATTAGAAAGAAACAGCTGCTTGATATATATCTATAGGGAAACTCAACATCACCATCCTTGGATTAGAAAGAAACAGGCTGCTTATAGGGAAACTCAACATCATCATCCTTGGATTAGAGAGAAACAGGCTGCTTGATATATATCTTATAGGGAAACTCAACATCATCATCCTTGGATTAGAAAGAAACAGGCTGCTTGATATATACCTTATAGGGAAACTCAACATCATCATCCTTGGATTAGAAAGGTAATGCCTAGACTAGACATGTATATGCTCAGAAGGTCCACAGGCTTCAATGGCTACCCAAGGCTTCAGAGGTTGCTTCCATTCTACCCAACAAGTCAAAGTTAACTACACTGCCTGGAAATGCTATCAAGTCTGACCAAACCAAGGTAAGAATGAAACAGAGTTCCGGCTACTCAAGGAGAGGCTCACTATAAATGAGAGAAGCTGCATTAAATCAGAGGCAACCTTCGGGTTGGGAATGAATTAAAGTAAGGCAAAGTTAATTCACTTTTCCAATGGTGCACTGCTGCTCAACCCAAAACATATAATCAGGACAGGAGTCAACCTATGAGTCAGCACATAACGACATCGATCAATAAATATCTATTTCAAATCCTCCCCAATATATAGCCATGAATTAGCCCTCGAGTCAAAACATAATGACTTGGTGGCGATCACGATCAGAACGATCGCAATCAACACCCCAGCAATATCCAACACCGCCACTTCCAACTCCTCCATATAGCACTCCTCTACATCCACAAAAGTTACTTCAACACTTAAAACAACTTCCCAATAACTAAAGGCGATCCCAGATAGCAATAATTTAAAAGGGGGGCGAGCTGTCAACCCCCCAAAAAACGCAAAAAATATATATTCATCATAACTTTCCCCCCTTATCTCTTCCGTCTGAGCAGGTAAGTTGACTACCATATCATTGCTTAGTCTGTGTGCTGTCAAATATGTTGAATGTCTGTATGGGCAGATTTTATTAGAGGATACATGCACCAACATCAAGATCCCTAAAATATATATATTTTTTAAACCGTACCCCCAACATTCAGAACCCACCCATGCTTGGAAAACAAAACACCAAATTACATTAGCGTGAGAGTTCCCAAAGCCCCTAGCGGTGATATGTGTGATCAGTTTCACGAGATGTTGTGTTGAAAAGTTATAGGCAGCTGCTTTTATATTAAAATAAGACGTATTGGAGGGCAGAAGAGGTCCATAGGTCAAATACCAGGACAAAAAGTGAGTCCATTGTTGCTCCAAAGAGATCAGAAAAAGCAGTTACTGAAGGAGCTGAATAACAATACCACAATTATGGCACCAACAGAGGAAGAAGTGGACCATTTCAGTGATTATCCTGTCCTGTCACGCCTCTCCCTACATTCATCCTCTGAAGCAAGGAGTAAATCCTTGAACACACATGTGCTCTCGAGACAGCAAAAGCAGCATGTCCTGCAGATGGGATATCTGTAACAAACAAAATGCTCAAGGAAGTTACCTACTCTATAGTAACTCCACACACAAGTCTCTATAATAGATCTCCTTCAACAGGAAGGTTTCTTGCCCCCTGGAAATTATCCTCTCTCATTCCATACCCCCCAAAAACCTAATAAAAAGGTCAACCAAGCAAATCACCAGCTGATTACATTCGATGGTTAACAAGCTGATTGAGAAACACATCCTTGATCATGTCATCGTTAATAATCTATTGTCACCAGAACAGTAGGAAGGGACACAAAATACAGCACTAGTAAGTTCTCTGCATAATGGTTGACAACCTACGGAATCTGTATATGATATAGTGACGGTATTTTCGATCTCATTTGATAGTGTTCCTCCCTCCCCTTGCAGGATGTATGTTCGGCAGTAGATAGCCTCGTACCAGTACTCCAGGTACCAGTTAGTCGTGTTTGATGGTGTTCTCTCTAAATTGACACCCACTGTCTCTGGAGTGCCTCAGGGGCCAGTTGGGACACATTCACAATACAGATATCAATGAAGTCACTTGCTTTCCCTTACAGAGAAGCCTTTCATCACTGTTCTTGCAGATGACATACTCCCCAACAGATTAATAAAATGCAGCAATGATTGCATAGATTTACAGGCAGACATCAACAAAACAAAGAGTATCCATTGAGACATCTTTTGACACTCAATGCTAGGAAATGTAAGAGTACTTGGGGCCTATCCGCACTATAGCAACGATCCATATCCAATCTATATATGTCTTGTCCGCACTACACTCAAATTTTTCTTGGCAAGATCCAATCACGATCCGACGGATCTACCTGGATTTGGCAGTTCCGATCGCTATGAAGTAAGATCCTGAAGGCCTATTTCTCAGTCATCAAGAGCTTAAGGAAGTGTGCAGCTCAAGACACTTGGATGTGCAAATTTCATTGACTCTGCCATGCACTGAGTATATAAAAGGGTCCTTAAATGGTAAAGGGTCCTTCTAAATGGCAAAGGGGTTAAAGAGTCATTCCACAATTTGGGGGGGGGGGGGGGGGGGGGGGGGGAGGGGGGCTGCTGTACAATTCTTCAGATGGGAAGATAAGAACACTCTGAGGCTGTTCCACACAAGTATAAGGCTGCACCTTGAATATGTGTGTCAGATATGGAACACATTGACAAAAAAAAATTCAGGAATATAAAGTATACAAACAAATTGCTGCCCCCCGCCCCCGCCCCTGCCCCCCAGACTAGGCCTTCAATCATTGGATTTAATTTACATGTGATTTGGAAGAATTCAATGACATATCTTTAGCAGGTCAATACAATAGAAACTAACATTAGACAACAATTCTCTTCTTCTTGGCTTTCTCTTCCAAACACCTACAAGTTGTTCTAGCTCATCTGATATAGAGTCAGTGGCTATTCTATGGCAATCTTCATGAGATGAGAAAGATTAACTTCTCCCAGGTGATTCTTCAATCGGATTTTTATAATTTTCATTTTTGAGAAGGAGCAATTCACCGAAGCAGTTCCTTCTGGAAGGGTAAGACATACTTGCACAAGGGTATTCAAGCTTGGACACATAGTGTGTAACATTGAACTTGTGGACAATTCTTTCAACTGCTCATTCATATCCTCCTTCGGCTGATTTGTTATGTATCATCGTAAACATTTCCACTCTGTTTACATATCAGAGGAGATGAAAGGTGGCCTTGCAAACTCAGCACCAACTATTGACTCTGCTGGAAGCTCACTACCACAGTGCTGAAGGAGGGTTCTGAAGCTTTCCTCACCACATGTACTATGACCTGTTGGTGGGTTTGATATTTTACCGGTTCAAATATGCTGAAAGATGACATCTTGAGAATTGAACCGGTCTTGAATATTATCCTTCAATGAGGTGAAACGGCTTAGCTACTCGACTCAGAAAATTTGTGATGTCTGCAGAGGTAAAGTTGATGTCAATTGTTGTTTTCACTTCATCTTTAGCGTCTTGTAATTTCAACACACAGTTCTCTGCATGCTGGAGTGCATCATCTAGAGTATGCAGGGGCATCCACAAGACTTGAGATGATAGTAAAATCAAACTTTTCAGACTGAAGATACTTGCATAACTTTGAGACCTGTGGAAGAACTAAGTTGGCCAACTAAGATGACTGCTTGTTAAGATTCTGCTGATCCCAAGGGCTTCAGGCTCATGAGATTTACTTTCTTCAAAAGTGGTAAGAATTACATCACAGCATCTTTTCACATTGTACCACATGTTTTCACGGACAAACCACTTGGGTCAGAAGTTTTGGCAATTTTCAACTCTGGGGTGGTCTAGTGTTTTCTGCACCTCGTTGAGGTTTTCACATCCCTTTTGGGAGTAAAGAAGAACTTCCACAAAGTGGTCAGCATAATGTAGACATGTTTGATCCTCTGAGCACTACTTGCAGCTTGAACAATTGCTTGCCAGCTGAAGCCTATAACAATGGCAGTAGATGAAGATAGCGTGTGGTGAGTTCCTCTTCAGTCGTGCTCGAAATCCAGATTTCTCTCCCGCAAGCGTTACTGCACCATCAAAGCCGATGCCAGCAAGCTTGCGACATAGTGCAGTCCTCTTCCTGAGCCAGTCAATCAATGAAGAATGTATAGATTCTGCATTGCCTTTCTTCAAAGGGAGACTTCCCATGAAATGTTCAACATGTGATGGATCCATTTTCCATCCAACGACAATAAAGTGAGAGCGCCTCTACAGTTGCAAAAGCAGTACACACATCAGCTATTAGACTGAAAAATGGAGCATCAAGAAGCTGATTTACTTGCAACTCATCAACCCATGCTCCAATTGCCTCGAAGAAATCAGAGATAGCATCTGATGAGGTGTATGATGTGTTTTTATACAGCTCTTCGAACAAACTCTTCTAGATCTTCTCCATGACGAGAAATGACAAGGCAGCTTAACGAAGTTTGTCATGCAAGGAATGTTCTGTCTGCATAGGAAATGAGTCCAGTGAAGAAATGACTTAACAGCATTCAGGTCTTACTTCTCTCATGATCGCCATCACACTGTAACTGATGTGTAACTAAATCTCCTTCTTTCTTAACATCTCAGCTTCAACGTATCTGGTGTGGGTTTCACTACCTACATGCACCTTCATCGTTTGAATCATCTTTTTCCAGTTCTGAAATTGCTTTGTGCCCCCTACACCACTATTTCTTTGTGAGGTTTGGCTCTGGCTCTCTGACTTTCTATATACTTTACAAAACACACCTTGATAATTTCTGTCGTATTCTAGCCATGGAAAATCTTTCTCCCATTTTCTGTCGTATTTTTGTAGGGTAGTAAATGGTTTGGAACATTGTCTCTCAGGAGAGCGAGGGCATAGGCTTACCCTACTTGAATCCTCCTCACTGTCACTACCAACTGTAGGAGCAGAAGTTGAAGAACTTGGACAACATTAACTGCAAATATCCATGTAACAGCTACAGCAACACCTTCTCTTAAGCTCACTGACTTCAGAGATAACAAGTACAGTATTGGTCCTTCATATCTAACCATAGCTACTGACAGTGCAAGCATATTAACAGCTTTACTATTGATTACAAAGAGGAACAGTAGCTTTGACTTCTTGTGAATCTGACTCTAAGCTAACTTTGGAGTGATTTCCTGGAACAGGCAATGGACCACCAACCACATTGACTTTCAGCATTTTGCTGCTATCAGCCATTTACACAACAGCACACATAACTCTTGCACACATAACTCGTGTACACACAACTCGTGCACACACAACTCTTGCACACACAACTCTTGCACACACAACTCTTGCACACACAACTCTTGCACACACAAATCTTACACCCAGCAAAGTTAATTCATTTATAATCAATTTAATCTACTAAAGAAATATTTTAGTATTTCCAGGGTAATAGTTTCTTGAAACCACTCTCTGGATCCACTGCCTTCTCTATTTTCATAAGTACCAACCCCCCCCCCCCCCCCCCCCCCTGACTTAGAAAAATCCCTGCAAGGTCATACTTTACCTGATCTACCAAAACTTTCTACACAGAAATTATCTAAAGCTTACAACCATTAGGGATATATTAAACAACGAATTCTACATTCCAGAGGGTATTTTCAAGTAAAAATTAGTCTCTAAGGAGAAACAAAGTTCTCCCAGATACAGAACATACTCTCGTTGTAATCATGTTATTAACTCCTACACTTGCAGTTCTATTTACATGTGGAACAATCTACCAGATTTTTACAGTACCAAGATTAACTTTAATTAAGCTTAGACTCTTGTATTTATATAAGAGGCATATGTCAAAAATGTACCTCTTATCATTCTGGGGGGACTGGACCATATTTCCCGAAAATTGTATATATTTTTTGTGACCAGTCATAACTTTTTTTCCCTTTCTTCTGTGCAAATAATTATTATACCAGCTTGTTGCTTATTGTGTGCGCTTTAAGATGATATGTAAAAAGTCTCTATAGGCACTTTTTCTTAGAAGATATAGCCAAACACGCAAGAAGGGGAAAACAATGGCACCTCCCCATTGCCAAGTGCTCTAATTTCCAGGCGCCTTGAGCTACAAACACCAAACTTCCTCCTGTGGCTTGCTAACACCCTAAGCTGTGATATGGCTGAAACCATAATTACAACGCGTGAAGTGTTGAATAGATATGGGACACTTTATTTCCAACCGCGCCAAAAACCTCGGAACATCTGTGACCCCGCCTCCTTCTAATCACCATAACTCATAATTGCTTCACGGGAAATTTTTTTTGTCTCTGCCATATCACAGCTTAGGCTTGTAGGAAGCCACAACACATGTTTGGGGGCGGTAGCTCACGGCGCCTGGCAATTAGAGCACTTAGCAATTGGGAATTTTTTTTTTTTTTAGTGACCCTTGCGTGTTTGGCTATATCTTCTAAGAAAAAGTGCCTATAGAGACTTTTTACATATCATCTTAAAGCACACACAATAAGCAACAAGCTGGTATAATAATTATTTGCACAGAAGAAAGGGAAAAAAAGTTATGACTGGTCACAAAAAATATATACAATTTTCGGGAAATATGGTCCAGTCCCCCCCTTTAGGTAAACTTTTATAGTTTAGAAAACATATACAGCCAACACATATCCCATGCTAGGCTTCCCCACCTGTAATGGGACTAATATCTGGTGATGGGAATCAATTGCTACTACTTTTAGGCATAAAAAATCACCTACAAAAAAAATTACATACCTATAAACGAGTGTATGAAGTTAGACAAAATAGCTATCGCTATAGTTTTTGTGTGCAGAGTTAGTGAACATCAAGCAGCTAGCTAGCCTTACAATAACGTAACATGCACGGAACTTACCTTTTCAGCTTTGTCAGGCTGGGAGAAACTGTTTCTGCGTATTCAAACTGGCACTTTGTACTGGGAACTTAAGAGACACATTATAGAGAAGTTTAGCCTGCAGACTAGTTATGCACACCTAGACCCATTAACAATACGAGGAATCTTTAACAATCTACTGTTGCGGATTGGTAAAGGGTCTCGACTACTACAAAAACAAGTAGGGCATACTTAGCTCCACAAGTTGATGGTCAGATGAACAGACCCTTTGACAACTGAACCGTTAATGCCGAGAATAAAGGGTCTGGACAACTGCCTATTTAATTTTTTTTTCAAAACAGGATCCTGGCGATCCAGACAGATAGCACAACGTTACTAAACGTCACAAAACATCGTTATGTCCAAATTCTTCCAAATTTCAGGTGTGCGATTTTGCTGGAATACAAGTCGCGCTATTTTATGAACGAAATGTCTGGAGTAAAGAGGAAGAGCAATCCTAGAGATTTTAAGCTCATGCATTGCTGAAAATTCTGGAAACAAGAGCTGAAAGTGGGTGTGGAATATAAAAAAAATCGCTCAGGACAGGCTAGGCTTGGCCTTCTTCTCCAGCTGTGCTGGTAATGATGGGCGCTTTATTTAGTCCGACCTAACTCACAGGATTTGGTCAACCATCACACTCACACAGACTGCTTATTCATTTCACAAGACCAGTCTCACACTCAGAATCTGAGCTTGCCAAGACCACAGCTTCTGTGTTAGTTGGAGTGAAGTTCAGCAATACTATATCAAAATGGTTTTATAGCAGTGCCAGGCATTAGGCTACTATTCCATTGTTTCACTGACTGCCACTAGGAGAATATGAGAATAAATTGTGAAATGGGTAGTAATTATAATTAATTAAAAATTAATCCAAAATAATAATAATAAATTTAAAAGATGGTGGATCACCAGTGTCCTAAGATCGTCACTATGCAAGAAGCATTTTTCTGATGTCCATAAGGCAGGTGTCCCTTTTAGTGTACACCAATGCCATGGTCATCCCGAGGGCTGCCCCTATCGAGGGAGAATCTGCATGTAGTGCTAGAGAGCTTGAGGAGTATGAAGATATACGGGAAGATGCTAAGCTGGAGGACTGTGGTTCTGTGGAGGTGGAGATGAGGAATGGGGAGATGGGTGTGAAATATGTAAAGGATGGAGAGGTGGGTTGGACCCCAGTTGTGAGAAGGAGGAGGAAGAAGAGTACTAGGAGTGTGAGGAGAGTGAGAGTTGTGGGAATGTGAATGATAAATGAAGAAGCTTGGTAATGTACAGAAAGGTGGATGCGATCCCAGAAATTTATATTTTTGATTTGAAAGTTTGAAAGTGTTGAGATGGGTGGCAGTGAAACTGAGCCCTAAATGTTAAATTGATAGTGATAGGTGGAATATAGGTGATGATCCTAACAGACTAAACTTGTGATGATTAAATTATTAAGTATTGTTAATTAGCGAAATAGGTATAAACCGAGGAGTGGAAAATCCGGACGTCATTTACATGACCAACTGGGCTTTGAATTTGAGAGGCCTGTTTAGTGCATGGTCCTCCATGTTACTTATACTCAGGTGTCGGAGGATCTGGTGACCTCCTTTCGCCATATCTTAGGATTCAGTGACCCTTCAGGATTTTGTGACCCCCCTTCCCCCCTTCCCCCCTTTCCGGCGATCCTCCTTGAGCTAGGTATCTAGAGAGGTAGTGAGCATGAGGAAGGAGACCTCAACATGGTCAGAGATGAGGAGACCCATCAGCTGTGTCCACTTGTTTGGATCACTGAAGCAAACAATTATATTCTTGCAAGAGATGGTTGTGCTCTACAATATACGCCTCGGCATAAGGTTCAGGACGAGAGGATGCCAGGTAGCTAAGTTTACTACAGCTCCATCAAACTAACTGGAATTTTACATTCCCAATTTATTATCAAAATGTGTCGATCTCTATTAGATTACTGAAGCACACAATTATATTCTTGCATTATTGAGCATTGGCTAGAAGCTCAATCACTAGCACCATGAAATAGTGGATTGATCAATGGTCAGTGATCACCAAAACGAGTTCTTGCTCTTCTAGGCTGAAGTCCACTGCTTTTTGGCACTTCATATGATGTAGTTAATAAATTAATGACAGTATAAACAAGTTTAACACATGTCTTATTTTTGTACGCAGTATTCACACATACCATAGTTCATTCCTTGGTTGTTTTGACCCAAGTATTATTACTGATTTCTCATAAGGATTTTTTTGTCCAATGTTTCATCCGACGATGCTTTTGGGGGTGGGGTGGGTGGTGAAATGACACATTTAAAAACAAGTCCAGAGGTGCACATGTTCCATTGTTTACTAAAGACATGGTAACAATGATTAATATGGTCATGGTTTCACATGCATAGTCCTGGGAGTTGAGTATCCAGCTAACTGGTAGTCAAGCCCTACATCTCTATTTTTGAAGTGCTGATTTTCAGAGTGAAATGAATGTGTAGAGGTTTCTTCACAAGCAATGCCCATCATTTGCCTATCAGTGAAATCTCACACAAGATTAGAGTGGTGATGTTCAGCGATGGCAGACTTCTTCAGTTCTCCCTGCCTGCATGCATCCTTGTTTTCTTTAATTCAGGTCTCCAGCCTCCTTGTTTCTCCCATGTACTCTTTCCCATAGCTACATGGAAATGCAATATGACAGAGAAAGTAATTGTGCTAAGTATGTTGTCTGCTAATATACATAATTCATAGTATTAATGTTCTAGCTCCCTATGCAAGATTAACCACTCAAATTTGCTTGTGGAGGGGCCTGCATTCAGTGCTTGGTCATAATTGTAATAAATTTTGTTTGAAATGTCCCTGGACTCCCAGTAACCAGTAATTCCAAGAAAAGGAGATGAGATGTTTCCTAAATTGAGGGGTCTGTATGAAATTAAAGGAGCTATCTCATGTAGGCTCATCAGATAATCTCAAAATTTCCTCTCAATATCTATTTTCTGATTCTCAACCAAGTCGCCACAATTCTTTTCAATTTTACCTGTTGGGAGCCGCGTATTGAGTAGAACTGCAAGTCTGCACTCGACTGGGACTGTCTCCAGCCAGGCCATCTATTAAAGATGAGAGAATGGAGTATCAAGTGATTAAACAGTATACACTTCAGTTGATCTATTGTTCTTTCTCAAGCTGTGGAATGTCTTGAGTCTGCCCGTTCATACAAGCTTGTTCTTGCAGGCCATCCTCCCCTTCTTCTGAAGGCAGAAGGCCAATTGAAAGAAGAACAGGCATCAGCCCTAGCCTGGTGGGGGAGAGCTGCATTAACATTTGCCGGGAGGTAGAGAATGGTAAATGAATGGAGTTGAAGTCTGGGAGCACAGCCAGCAATGTGTCCTTTGAGGTGTTTTGACTGGTTCATGAAAGTTAGGGCACGGTGATCCGTTATCACAGTAAAGCGCCTGCAGGCTAGGTAGCAGTCAAAGTGCTCCACCATGTTGACCACCGCAAGAACCTCCAATTCTGTAGCAGAGTAGGTGGTAGCCAAAGTGTTCCACCATATTGATCACTGCAAGAGCCTCCAATTCCGTAGCGGAGTATCTAGCGGCTATCTCTTCTCTGCGGTAGTGGCTGGCTGGAATAGAAGGAAGCAGGTAGCTGCTCCATCCTGGATAACTGTAAGTACAGCTCCAATACCACGGGTAGGAGTGTCCTTCTGCAAGGAGAATGGCGTATATGGTAAGAGCGGGGAAAGAACACAAGGAGTCTTTTAAATCACAAAATTGTTTTTCCATCAGTGGTGTCCATTGGACTTTGTCCAGTGCCCTATGATGTCTTTGTTGCAGCTGTCACCTCCACAGAGTGCTGGGTGAATTGGGAATAAATTTCCGATAACAGCCGGAGAGACCAAGAAATGAACGAATAGCCAATTTAATCTGTGGTCGAGCATATTGTTACATTGCATTGGGCTAAATTCTCCTTCACCAATTGTGTGTCCCAGGAAGGAACAAGATGCAATAGCCAGGTGCACTTTGGGTTCAACCTCCTTGAATTGTTTTGAGAATTGTGTCAAGGTGACTGAGATGGTGTTGCCAATGTCGCAGGGGCAACTTTCAAACTGAAGGGCATTCTTGAATACAGAAATTTTCCCCAAGGGGTGCAAAAAGCTGTCTTTGGTTTGTCTTCCTGTCACAGAGGTACCTGATGAAAGCCTTTGTTTAGGTCTAGTGTCGACAGGAACTTTGCGTCTGCCAGCATGTTGATGATCTTGCCTATGCGAGGAATAAGGTAGGGATCCGGTGTGGCTATCTGATTTATTCTTCTAAAGTTGGTGCAGAGTCCTATTCCGCCATCTTTCCTGTGGATGGGTAAGATCAGATAAGACCAAGGTCTCCTTGATAACTCCAGGCTGCCACCACTCAAAGAGCATAAACCTCCTCCCTGAGCTGGTCCTTCCAGGCCGGAGTCAGGCGATACTGTACTGTCCTCAGTGGTGCAGCATCTTTGGTGTTAATGGCATGTTCGATGAGGTTGGTAAGTCCTGGTGTGTCGGTGAAGACGTCACTGTACGAGGCTAGAAGTTGAGAGTTGTCCTGCCTAATCAGAGGTAAGTACAGCAGACATGAGGACAGCAGGGTCTTGATTAGGGTTATCCTGCCTATTGTCTGTCACTAAAAAAACTCGAAGTACTTTGTTGTCTGCATTCTGCCACAACTTTAGCTTGTTGACATGCAGGTTCATAGAACGGTTGGCCTTCCCTGGGATGGCAAGTCGATAATAGGGGATAAATTTTTTCCAAAACTTCGTATGGACCTTCCCACTTGTCATCCAGCTTGACAATGAGCTGTGGAATTCTAATGAGAACCAAGGAGCTGAGAGGAAACTCCATAGGTCAAGCAGTCTTATCGTAGTTCTTCATGGTCTACTTTGCAGCCATTTCCTTTGGTCCAACAATTGAAGCTTGAATGCAGAGATCCAGTCAGTCATAGTGGTCATGGTGGAATTGTCAGTCTTCCAGGTAGAGTGTAGTACCTCCAGTGGGCCTCTTACATTGCGGCTGTATATCAACTCAAAAGGAGCATGTCTCATCACAGCATGGGGGTGTTCCTGGAGAAAAACAACAACTTAAGTATCTGTCCCATTGTTATTTATCTCCTGTAGCTTTCCTTAGCATGGCCTTTAGCGAGGCATGCCACCTCTCCAGCATGCTCTCTGATTGAGGGTGGTATGGAGATGCCTCAAGGTGTATATCTCGAGAAGATGAGTGGTTATTCTGCCAAAAAAAACAGACCCCTGGTCCATGAGAATTTTCGAAGGGAGGCCAGTTTGAGAGAAGACCTCAACCATTGATTCAGCCACGAGCTCAGCAGCAACTTTTCTGAGGGGAATGGCCTCAGGATGGCATAGCACATAAAAGTAAGGATAACCTTAAATCTTGATTTGGTCCAGGGGAGAGGACCAACAATGTCAAAGGTAAGCTTGCCGAATGGGATGGTAATAACTGTGAGCGGTTGAAGTTGGGTACGGTTCTGGCAATGGGGGCTGCCTTCTGGTACTCTGTGTATATTCTGAAAAACTGCTGTATATCCATATCAAGCCCTGGCCAAGTAAAGAGGCATCCTATCTTCACTTTGGTCTTCTTCTTCTTGCCAAAGTGGCCGCCTGTCAGGGTGGAGTGTGCCAACTTGAGAACTGTCTGTCTCCTTGCAGTGGCCAAGACGATCTTGGTGTAGCCAGAACCAAATTCTTCTGTCTCTGATGAATCAGCAAGTCATTTTTTTATCCTTAGCTGTGCTCCCTTGTCCCTGCCAGTGTCCGCATGGGAGCCAGAGTAGGGTCATCCTTCGGTTGCTGCACACGATAGAGATCTGGCAGTGGTTCATCTTCTACTGGACTAGTATCTGGAACTGACTGTATTTGAGGGCCAGTGCCCATATGGGAGCCAGAGTAGGGTCATCATTCTGTTGTGCACATGAGAGAGATCTGGCAGTGGTTCGTCTTCTACTGAACTATTATTTGGAACTGACTGTATTTGAGGGGGCTCGACAAGGAGAGAATGAAGCTCGACAGGGTGAGAATGAAACATGGCAAATTGGTAAATATCGCCAAGAGAGAGCGGGGTGGTGTCAGAATTGAGTGTGTCCTTGTGGTCTTTCTGTTGTTGATCTAAGTCACTTGCAACTTGAGCCTGTGTCGCTCTGATGAGGTTGGTCTCTTTCCTCTGCTGTTTTTCGACAAACAGTTAGTAGTCCAACATCTCGAAGTCCATACCAAAATATGCATCACATTTCCAATCCATTTTGAGATTGCCACCATGTACACATCTATGCGCTTGCCGATCTGGAGCTTGAGCCATCAAGTGTTCGTCCATAGAGTTTGCAGAATCAAGAGTGGTGGTTGGATGCAGCTGCCTCTTCCATGGTGGAGCAGCCCTTGAGCAGTCTTGTGGACATCCATTGAAACTCTCAGATTGAATGAGTGAGTGAATCACCATACTTCCTCTTATAAGTTCAGAAGTGGCAACGGCAAGCATCCTTGGACTTGCCTAGTATTGTAAGCGTGGTTTCTTTCAAGTTTTCATAATCGTCCTTGGATTCTACATGTACATTTGAGCAGTATGCCAGTACTGCATTTTGGTGAGTATTGGAATAAGTCATTTTGGGCCAGAGAATTCTTTGAATTTCTGCAGCCGTCTTTGCATCTTCGAATTTTTGTACAAATGCTGCAGGCTTGTCTTTATCCTGCCTCTGTGCAATATTGTTGGCAATTTGATTTAGATCTTGTCTGCTACTTCAGGCATCAGGTCAGCTAGTTCAGGCATCTTCTCTAGCCATTCTTTCTTTGGCCAGTAACTTATCTTGTGCCATCCGTGTTTTATCAATATCGAGCTGTATCTGCAGTTTATGCTCGTTGAACTGTTTGTGACACACCAACTGAGCCATTTCCTGCTCCCGCTGGGTCATCTTGTAGCCTCTGCTGCTCTCATGTAGTTGCCTATGTTTGCAAGTATACTGAAACTGGAGCTGAGATGGTGCCATCCTCTGAAAGAGTAGAAGCCTGGTCACCCTCATTCTGTCAAGTCATTCGCGTGTTTATTCTTGTAGCTTATCATTCGAAGGAGAAAAAGTTGAAGCACCACATGTTAGGAGCCGGGTATTGATAAGCTGCCACCAGAGTACTACAATAACCCCTTTCATCCCAAGACATAAAGTTCTTAGGCCTCAAATATCTTAGTTGGTTGTGGTAGAAGGAAGAGTAGAACTGCAAACCTGTGCTTGACTGGGACTTTAAATAGTCGCCAGCCAGGCAACTTATATGACCTTGTAAGGAAAGAGAGATTGTGTGGGGATGATAGACAATATGAGCGTGTGCGTGGTAAGTAACTAAACATATAAACTTCTATTGATCTATTGTTCTATCTCAAGCTGTGGAATATTTTGAGTCTGCCAGTTTTTGCAAGCTTGTTCTTGCAGGCCAATGGAGGAAGGCCTAAAAGTACCCGTATTCAACACAACATTTCTCTAAATACGAAGCTGTAACAACTTTTGCATGATGGACACGAATATCGTCAGGCGTTGTTTCACATAATAGATGGACTTCAAAAGTTTTAAGTATATTCATTATATTCCTTTCCCTTTTTTCCGCATTTCTTGCCAGTTTTATGCTTTCCAGACTATGTACAATAAAACACGACTTAAGAGATTTTCCCCACAACCCATGCAAAAGAGCTTTCCTGAAAAAATGCGGAAAGACTCAGGATATTCTGCGATTCTTTGCTGATGGAAAAATAGAGTGTGACTTACTAGCAACTTTTCCTTTACCTTTCACCAATAGGAGGATTAATTTGTATTCTTCTTTGTCTTGCCAAGACAGATAATCTGGATTTTTTTCTCCTTTCTAGAAGACACAGCAGTGCTAACAAGACCACAAATCTCTGATTCTTTTGTGGTAGTAATATATACCTTCAGTTCATCAATTCAGAGATATATCCCACAAGGCTTGCCATTGGTAAGTCAATCCAGATTCTGATACAGAGCAGCTGGTTGAAGCACAAGACAGAACAATACTAGAGCATGCATGTACTTTACACATATATGACTGCATGTTCATCATGTGTATGTGATAGTGTTATAATAAATGTGTCACCAAAGCAATCCAAATGAATGCTATACAAATAAAATTCTTTTTCTTTCCCATAATTTTGGAATAATTCTCAATTGCTACAGCACACCAAAATTCTCAAAAAAGCTAGCATAATCTGACTGGGCCTAATACCATGGGGTATCCAGTATACACTATAGGAAGTGCTGTAATGAGAAATGAGATTCATAAATTACAATCCTGTACATTTGGCAAGATCAGCCAGAGGTCACTTGATGCTTTACTTCGATTATTCAATAAAAGGTATCCAATAGCATGTGATAGGAGAACAGTTATGTAACCTCAAGGTTGGCACTATTCTAATCAATCTGGTTAATACTCACTGACTAGAAGTGTACAAAGAATCATCTGCACACAATCTACTTCCAGCATAAAAGATTGAGTGTGCAAATCAAAACCACAAGGTCTTTTGTGTTCAGCACTAAATTTTCAGTTGAATTTTTTTACATAACATCCATGCAGAAATTGAAAATGGCCACGATTGTGAATCACCAACAAATATTATGAACTATGGTGACTACAGTACTGGTTTCTTAGTTCAGATGGTAAACGTCTCAAACATCTGAAGTAAGAACTACTCTATAAACCACCAGCTGAGGGTAATATTCTATATGAAATTACACTGAGTATAGTACTTAGTAGGTACAAAAAATCCCTGCTTCCCCCCCCCCCCCCCCCGAAGATCAGAAGATCACTGGCTGATTATCAGTGTGAGACTTAGGAGCAAGAGGATTTTTTCTCAATACTCTGGGCTGAACATTATGGAGACAAATTTACAAATTTGGCCTTTTTATGTAAATATGACCCAGAGTGTCTACCCAGGTGACTTAACACAAAAACAACAAAAACTTTGGCCAAAAGTAAGTTAGAACAATTTTCTTGAGAGCTATAGCCTAGCTAGTCTACCCTTACCAATGAGAAAGAATCTAGTACTCTTCCACACAGCTCGTTTTAGTACCAGGCAATGTTTAACCCAATACACTATGTGTGCAGCCAATCAATGATGCAAGAATATCACATCACATCATATATTCATAAACTGTATGCATAGGTAGCTGAATCACAGGAAAAGGTGGGGAGGGAGAAGTTTTACATATAGTTTCGCGTAGCCATATCTCATAGCCACTTACTAACAGCATAATTAGCAGTAGTATCAGAAATGTAATAAATACTAGATGAACAATATTCTATGCCACACCCCCTTGCACCCGTTTAGTGATTGTAGAGTCCAAAGTACTATGAGAGTGAAAATCTCTAGCTTGATAGGGATAATAGAATATATATACATAGCTGACGTTACTTAGATTCTAAAGTGCCCTCTTCCCAGACCCCCACCCCATTCTACCTCCTCGCAACTGACACTTGACAGCTTCCAAAAAAATGGTGTGTTGATGTAAGAGCGAGTGATGCATGCATGTCATACCTCAGTTAGAGTGAGTTACAACAGATAAATATTAACTACAGGTAGTAATTTAGGCCGAGACAAAACATTGCACAAGATTTGCTCAAGATTTTATTGGAAACCCGACATAACCAGCAATATTAAACAATACATAGAGACTTGTGACAAAAGTCAGAGAGAAATGACAAGTTTACCAAATCCATGCATAGCTTCATCCAATACCCAAGAAACCTGAAGTTTGGAAACGGTATCCATATTACACAGCAAGAATTCCAGCAAAAATTCAGAATCAAAATAATCATTATTGGTTGGTGTTGATCTCATTTGACCACTGCCTCAAACAGAGGCTGTAAATAAGTAATGTGTGATATAGACTATTTCACAAAATGGCCTGAAGCTCAAGCACTACCAAACAAATGTACTGAAAGAGTTGCCTTATTTATACATCAAACCACTAGCAGTATGAAAGCTACTGTAATGTTAAAATGATATAACTCATATACTTTCTTACTGATTATAGGACTTTACAGCTATATGCTTGGATGAAGATTAATGCCAGGCATCGAAAAAATAATGTGGACTCAGATGTTTGTGGGCCTCTGTCAGAATTTTGATGCTGAATTTATTGACAGTATATATATATAACTGTCTATAGACACAAGACATTCTCAATAATTATATCCTATTTTTCTGCGATTACAATTGCGATTACAATTCCAAGTGTGGATTGCAGTAGTCAGTGTCACTTTCCTAATTTTTATGCTATAAAAGGAGAGTTACTGTAACCAGAGTTTATTTTGGAAGGTGCACTCTTCATCTGCTATAGCAACCTCTCCAGCTGCTCTAGAAATTCCCTGCCCATTTGCTTTAGGAACTTCCATTGCAGCTGCTTATTATGTTGTAGACACAAATAACTATAGTAATAAGACTTGTTTTATGTGTAGATGGCTGCACAGATCATGTTACTAGTGCTAATAACTAACGCTGCAGTCATAATACCAAATAGCAGTCACCAAATGTTTGTCACAAATATTCAGAATTATGCTGATAAATACCCATTCATATTCATATTGTGTAATCATGTAATGGTCATGTTTATCAATAACGGTGACGCCATCCCATGCTAGGAAGATAGGCTTATTCCATATTCAGTGATTTCTGCCAGTAATCTGCCAGTGAAGAGGTTTAATTTAGAACAATTTTATGCTAGCCTAATTAATTACGTAGGTTTGGCTGTGATACAAGGCTAATTTCAGATCAGAGTCGAGAATTTGTCAGTGATTAATTCCCATCTACAAACATTCCTTGGAACTGAACATAGGATGACATCTTCGTTACCACCCACAAACAAATATACTGGTGGAGAAAATGTAACCATACCACTCTAAGATGCCTTTTGAAGGTGATCAACCAGAAAAATGATTGAGATAACTTCCTGGATCCTATTCTGTTCCCTATACAACATCTAAGCAGAAGTCTACACCATTTGAGATGACATAAGAAAGGTCTGTTAAGCTAAATAGTTAGGGGCAATATATTTTTCAGAGTATTTCTTTGAAGAAAGGCCCTCTACCGGGTGACAGCAATAGAACCAAAAAGGAGATCAAATGGAAAGTGAAATGGATAAGAGAGTTCATAAGACAATTCAGACCTTCTCTGCTCATGCAATCTACATCCACTGTTCTTGTCACAGGTTACAGCTTACAGCTTGCTTCAATTCAGGCTGCTGCATCAGTGAAGGAGATAAGGATGTTTTTGGAACCATGACCAGCATTTGGAAGTTGTTTTATTATAAATTGCACTGCATTCAGTGTGTCGCATCTAGTATCCTGGCCTAGCTACTATAAAATGCAATCCTCAGATGTTGCCTGAACCAAATATACTACTGATCCTAAGATGAGCATGTGACATCACTCCGTCCCACGGTAGGTCGGTGTATACAAAAATACAGTGACCCCCAGGATCACAGTATCCTTGTATTGAGTTTGCAGATCTCTCTGGTTCTATAAGAAAGTTGGAAGGACACCTCTCTGGTTCTTAAGTTGGACCAAACAAGCTGGATCTGATAGAATACTCACCAGACCATATGGCACAAAGACAGAACACAAGATGTCATAGTTCAAGGCCGATCCTCTAGAGTAGCAAAGGTGAGACAGTTAACAAACAATAAAGAAGGTCTGTGTTGTTGTTTTTCATTCATCTGTTTACATATTGCTATGGAGACCTGCAGCCACTCTCTCCAGGACTGTTTTTTTTTGTTGTTGTTTTTTACTAGGTCTAATTATCAGGGATGTTTTCATTGTGCTTGGGATAAAGGCCTGGAGCAGGTCCCTCCAGGACTGCCAGATAGGTGAGTGAGCGATTGTTTAAGCGTGGATGTGTGTAGGTGTATGTGCATATGGGTGTGGTCTGGTGTACCCCACCCCCCTCCCTCCCAGAGTTATGATGGTTAGAAGAGGCGGGATCACAGAAATTGCGTGGGCGGACGCGCAATTTCTGTGATCCCGCCTCTTCTAACCACCATAACTCTGGGGGGGGGGGGGGGGGGGGGGGGGGGGAGGGGGGGGGGGGGGTTTACCGAAAAAAAAAAGTGAATCCATCCCATCAAAGCTAAGTGCTTTAGCAACCCGCACACCGATTTTGGGGCGCGTCGGTCAAGGCGCCTGGGTATAAAGCTTGCCACAAATTAGGAAGTGCCATTTTTTAGTGATCCTTGCATGTTTGGATATATGTTCTAAGAAAAGGTGCCTATAGAGACTTTTTACATATCATCTAAAAGCACACACAATAAGCAACAAGCTGGTATTAAAAGTATCTGCACAAAAGAAAGGGGGGGAAAGTTATGACTGCTCAAATATGTGTTCAAATTTTTGTGGTTTCAGCTGTAGTCCCCCATAAGTGGAAAAAAAAAGTTGTGTTCTTCCCCCCCCCCCCCCCTTCGCAATTATAGTATCAAGAAAGTAATATCAAGAGATTGTATAAAGTAATCCAAATATACACATTTTTAAATAAATAATGTCATGGTATTAATAATAATGACTAATATCATAATAATAATAATAATAATTAAAGACAATACATTCACACCTGTATTATTATTGTTATTATTATTATATTATTATTATCACATAATGTTGCTATTGTTGCTGTACCCATTGTATACCACTCTAAAATATCAGAACATACATACCGTATTGCTATTCTTGATATAGGGTCAACTAGAGCTTCCTTCTGATGACTTTGTAACTTCCCAGGTGCACAACACTTGATGATGAAATTCACTT
>CBDHDV010000069.1:0-6211 GCA_965261175.1 Rubritalea sp.
TATGTGGACCTTTCTTCCCAGTTCTATTAACTCCAAATCTCTGGAAAAAATTCAGCACTTCGCACTTAAGCAATGCACTTATCAATGGACTTCAGACTATGCCTACCTCCTCTCCACACTTTAACTCCCTACACTCTCTAATAGACACGCCCATGCCAAGGTCTGTCTACTTCTACCCAAAGATCTATTCAAATTGGCCCCAACTCCTCACATGCCCACCCACCACTATCATCCATTGAACAGGAGCAATTCCTTTCTCCTGTACTTCAACTACACACTTTCCTTTTGTTTCCTCCGTTACTTCACTTTGGAACTCAAATCTCATTAGATCATCTTATTCCTTGTCTTCCTTCAGACGATTCATTTGAGCCACCATATATTGCTCATAATTATCTTTGTCTAGAGAGTTCAATTGTTTGTTAAAAAAAAATATATATATATATATATATTTTTTTTATTATCTTGAGTGGGTAGTAACCATCTCTGTGCACTTTCAGAGCGACGTCCACAAACTAGCCTATCTCATTGAGCGCTTAGATATGTCCCAAGGTTGCAATGAGTAGCCAAGTGTCACAGCTCTGCTACATAATTTGACATGCCTTCAATTGGATGCATATGCATATGTAATGCAAGTGAAGCGTATGTTCAATGTGTATATTATTGTAGCACCTCTTGTTTTGCTACAGTCTAAGATAACAAGCAATATGTAGCACAAATACCAGGGAAATCACATCCGCATCATCTTGACATTATGAGAAGCAGGCATTTGCATATACCTATACAAGATGGATATCTTTTCAACACACTCTTGCAACTTTTTTTTCCCGACCAGCTCCAGGTCGAGTCTCTACAGCTCCTTTGTGCTCAGACATTTGCTCAGCCGCCAGAATGTTGTTAGAGAAATCCGCAGGAGTAGTGTGCTCTTTCTGAACTAATTAACTTAAGATTTCGAATTCCAGGTAAGTAATCCATTCATAGCATGGAAGTTTACGGAATCTGTGGACACCCATGAGAGAGTTTCTTAACATGACCACATGCTAAAATTATATGCACGAAAAGAATATTTGTGGGACTCCGACTCGAGAATGGAACAATGTCACTTTATTGCTGTTATTGAGAGGATGCACATAGATCCATAAAGCCTTTCCCCCTTTTTGGCTTGGATAGAAGATAGTGAGGTCTTGCATAAGCTACAGATTTCTGACACCTAAACTATGAAGAGCATCTAAATTCTGTAGCTGAGGTAAGATTTATGTGCATTTGTACATACAGATCTGTTACATGTGCATAACCACACTGTGCTCTGGTAGATCTTTACCAGATTCTGGTAGTGGAATAGCACAAATGCTGCTAGGATGTTATCAGATCTTTCCATTTATTACTTCAGGGTGAGGCCAACCAATCTAACCCCCCCCCCCCCCCCCCTCCACACACACATAAACACACCTGTCCTGGCTGTCCACTGCCAAATCTGGTCACGTGGCCCTCCTTAGACTGGAGGGAGCAGTAAAGCTGAATCATCATCTTTTGCTGTTGTCTTGGTTAGTGGTTCTCTGCTTTCTCTGCACTTGTGCATAGCTAGTCCCCCACTGCTACAGAACCACTTCTGGCACTTGCTATACTGCAAAGCACCTCTCTGTTCTTTTACTGGCTTTGCTCTCTCAGCCAAGCATTTATTCTTCCTGTCTCTGGTCCTACGGAAAGGTCTACCATACTCCTTGCACTCCACAGTCACATTCTCTACCTGCATAGATGATCCTCTCATCCGGGTAGTCTCTCTTGCTGGTGATCTCACTGCCAGGCTCTCTGTGGTTTGATCTTCCAAGGTGAATCTAAAGGTCTGTCCCCCCTCCTCCTGTCTAGCACGTCGGTGCACAGCTAATCCTCCCCTACTCCTTAACCAACGACCACACATCAAGCATTCTACTGCACCTTCCTGCACTTGTACTGGCTTTTGGCACTCTGCAGTGCACCTGTGCCTTGCTTTGTCTGACTCCCTCCTGAAGCACTTGCCACACACACTACACTTTACATCACATGGCATCATCTCTCCCCTTCTCTGTTGGTCATGTTGGTGTCTTGAAAGCCCTTCATTGTTGTCACATACCACTGTTTTCTATGCTGTGCCTCCTCATACCAGCCTCTCTTCTGGATCTCTACAGCCTTCAAGTCACTATTTACCAGATCTTTCCATCTCTTGGGCCTCCTTGGGAATATATTTGAGGAAGCCAGCTAAACAGGGTGATCTTTGGGATTCTCTCAGGGGTCATTCTGGCTAGATGGCCAAGCCACTCTAGTTGTTTTCTCATGAGTTTAGAGGTTATGGTTTCCTCATCTCCCCACTGCTCTCTCATCATCCTGGAGGAAATGTGCTCCTCCCATTGTTGTGTGCAAGTAATACCTAAGATGGTGCGGATGCAGCAATGGTGGAAGGTGTTCAGCCTTTTTTGGTGGTTTTGCAAAGAAATCCCAACACTCGCCTCCATAGAGCAGCACCGACAACACACAGGCTTGATATACCAACCTTTTGGTGGTAATGGACAAGTTAGCATCCTTAAAGACAGCTTGGCGTAGTCCGCCAAATGCTTTAGAGGCATTGGCTATTCACCTGTCAATCTCCTCATCAATTCTACCATTGGCTGCTATGCTAGATCCCAAATATGGAAACTCACTCACATGCTCTATCTCTCCTCCCTCTAAGCTGATTGGCTGTGTGTCCTCCTCTGCTATATCATAACTTACTACCATGAACTTGGTCTTGATAATGTTCGCTGTAAGCTCCAAAGACTTCGCTACACAAGAGTAAGCTCTGACTGTTGTTTCAGCTCCTTCCCGTGGTGGCCAACAAGGCTACATTGTCTGCAAACTTACACTCTTTGATGGTATCTTCACTGGCATTTCTGGTGTACCTCCTAAAGAGTTGCTGATCAAACTTGTACGTAAGATATCTCTCTACATCTTCCATTTCAGCCACTCTGGAGAGCCATCTCTCACCAACCACACATGCATACAAGTTGAACAGAGTTGAGGCCATGTTGCTTCTCTGTCTGAGGCCATTGTTAACTTCAATCTCTTCTAACAGCTCCCCAGCCACTCTTATGCTGCATTCATGTTGTCATGGAATGACCTAATGATGTTAATTAGCATGTCTGGCACACCCAGTTTTCTCAGAACCAGCCACAGGGCTCTTGTGATAATGAGCCATAAGCTTTTTTCAGATCGACAAAGATGAAGAACTACTTAGCTTCATGTTCAATATGAAGAACTGCTTAGCTTGATGTTCAATATGAAGAACTGCTTAGCTTGATGTTCAATCTGAAGAACTGCTTAGCTTGATGTTCAATATGAAGAACTGCTTAGCTTGATGTTCAATCTGAAGAACTGCTTAGCTTGATGTTCAATATGAAGAACTGCTTAGCTTGATGTTCAGTATGAAGAACTGCTTAGCTTGATGTTCACTAGCCTTCTCAGTGAGCTTCCTGATAGTGAAAACCATGTCCGTACAGCCGCGTCCTTTCCTAAAGCCACACTGAGACTCCAGTATATCTCTCTCTGCCAACTTCTGCAATCTGCCTTGGATGATTCTGGCAACTATCTTCCCCAAGACTTCCAGCAGAGAGATGCCACACCAATTATCACAGCTCCTCAAATTGCCTTTCTTAGGGATGGGTATGAGGATGGAATTGCCCATTCATTGGGGGATTCTTCTCTCTTCCCAGATTCTCTGAAGAAGATCAGCAATCATTCCAGTGAACTCGTCAACTCTACCACCAGCCTTCAGCATATGTGGTAAAATGTTGGAGCTGCCAGAAGCCTTCCTGTTCTTAAACTTTCCAAAAGCCTTGGCCACTTCAGCTGATGTTGGCACAGGACCAAGGTCTGCATCTGTTTCCCTCTGTCTCACTTCAGCCAGCTCTGCACCATCAAATTGGCTCCTCACACAGTGGCAGAGAACCTGGGGGGGGGGGGGGGGGGGGGGCAGGGGGGGGCTTGAGCCCCTCCACTTCGGATAGCAATGATTCATTCCATGAAATTATTTAACAACATTAGCACCCATGTTCTGTGGTTTAGTAAAATCATAAACACTTCCAGTGTACACTACCAGCCAGATTACAGTACACATGATGTAATTCTGAAAGCCTACAGCTGCTGCACTTTGAACCAAGCATACAATAGCCAGACTTTACAATGGCAAAAAGACAAGTAGGTTTATTTAGTGTTATGTCAGCCCCTAAGCTCAAGAGCGGAAGAGAAAGTGAGGAAGGACCATCAGTATCTGAAGAAGTTACTTTTGATGCTACCAATGATCCATCAGTATCTGAACTAGAAGATTTGAGAGTTGAAGATGAGAATGAGATAGGCACATCAGAAACAGCATTGGATACAATTCCAGGACCTTCATGACAATTAACATCATTAGTTAGACACAGTTCCAGTGATTGTAGCTGAGCAAGAGGACACCCCATTCGAAAGCAATGCCATAAGCTTATCAGAAGGTTGGACTGGGAACACCACCCTAGAAGTAGGATGTTCAGCACAGTGCCAGTGAAGGGAAAGCCTTTCATCCTAATGATAAGATTACACTGAAATCATTCAGTATGAAAAACAGAAACTTCCAGTCTTGTATATTGGTATGCACAATTTCCAAGGCCTAGTCTGTGGACATCTTGTAAGAAGGTATCTGGCTATTATTGTCAATGCTGCCTGGCAAAAATAGCTAACATTCAGTAGATCTGCAGAGACCATACCTATCACATATGCTACAGCTGAAAGTATATCTTCCACCCTCAGACCTCTCTTCACTTACTTGCATTCAAGCATGACTGAAAAATGATTGAATAACTATATAATACTTCATGACTTAAGAGACTAATTAAATTTGATATCTGTAGCTAAGGAATTTGTGTCAGCATAAGATGTACATAGAAAGTATTTTGGAAACTATGAATAAACTTATTTTTCAATGTTCATTTCAACAAAATACAGCTTGTCTAGGCCGATTAGGAACATATATTTTTATTATTATTTTTTGCTTCCAGCTCTAGCGTGGAAGGGGGAACATCCCCCTCCCATATCCAGACACTGTGTTATGCACCAAAAAAATGTCACCCCCCCACTTCGAAAGTGGTATCTCAACTCCTGTCACATTCAGCACCTTGGTGAAGTATCTCTCCAGCGCTAGTGCTGTTCAGTTGGTGTGCTGCAAGATTCTCCACTCTCATCACAGATGGCAACCACTCTAGTGGGACCTTCACCTCTTCTTCCAAACTGCATATCTCTTATGCACTTCCACACTTTCTTCCCTCTAAAACGCTCTCCTTCTGCCTCCTGTGCCTTGGCTCTGAACCAGCTATTCTTTGCTTCTCTGATGAACTACCTTGCTTCATTTCTGGCTACTTTAAATCTCGTCAGATCTTCCTTTCCTGAAGCCAGCCATCTGTCATATGCATTATTCCTCTGCTGTAGCTGAGGCTTAAGCTCATCCGCTGACTCCTGGAACCAGTCTGGTTGTCTACTTTTCTCATAACCAAGCAATTCATCTGCTGATTCAAGTACGGCAGAACGCCTCACTTCCCATCTCTCTTCCACTGCCCCTTCCTATGGCTATGCAGATGTGGCTCTCTCCAGCACTTCCTCAATGTACTCTTGCTGCAACGGCCTGCCAGTACTCATGTCATTACTACCCTTGCAGCTAACCAACCCTGACACATTATACCTCTTGCCTTCATCCATTCCTGCTCTCTTCTTGAGACCCTCCATGCCATTCTTACACTAGCACGCAGAAATTGATGATCAGTGTTAAATTCGGCACCTCTCTTCACAGTAACGTCTGAGCATATCCTCTTATCACTCTCTCTCGTAATTACATCTATACAACTCCACTGCTTTGGCTTGGAATGTTGCCATGTCACTCTGGGTATCTCCTTCTTCAGGAACCATGTAATACATATAGTTGCCTGCTGGGTAGAGAGAAAGCCAAGTAGCTCCTTCCCTGCATTGTTGGTGACTCTACAGCCATGCGGATCCCTCACTTTACTCCACTAGTCACCTACAACTTGCCTAGACCAAACACATGCATTGAAGTCACCAAGAAAGTATCTTTCTCTTGCTTGCTAGTAGCTCTAGTTGGAGCATAGCAATATACTATGTGCAACTTATCCCTAGATCTCCCACCCAACTGTAGACATGCTGAGACTGCTCTGAAGCTCCA
>CBDHDV010000070.1:0-6334 GCA_965261175.1 Rubritalea sp.
GCGAAACCCCAGGTTTCCCGCCCAACTCCTTGTTAAAATTTTACCCTCTCGTGATTGGTCGCCGCCCGGGCCGGTACCAGCGCGAGGCCAAGTTGTAATTCAAAATGGCTGCTACTAGATTCTTCCACTTAAAATTTGTTGGGCCTGGCCGACGGTCCTCTCTATTCGCACGAGAGTTTTTCCGTGGTCAGATCCCAACAAATACCAGGAAGTAAACCAACTTTGTTAATCACAGTGAATATTTCTCCTGAAGGAGAAATGTTGTGTTTTACTCGTCGAGAAGTTTAGATTAGATCTAAACAAGTTTAGTGAAAAGTTATCGTGACGTCGTGGACTGACGATAAAGTGTCTGGCTGCCATGGTGCCTATCCATGGCAACATATCTGAAGTCGACTCTAGAAATAGTGTCGATGAAAGAGAATCTGAAATCGTCGCTAGAAATAGTTTCGATGAAAGAAAAGGAAAACGTCGATCTCGATGACTTTGTCTCGAGTATCTGACAGTTAATATATCAGTGGATTTCTAAGCCCAAATGGGACACGAATGAAACGATATGTGATTTAGTTTCGGTAACTTCTTCATGAAGTGAAGTTTCTAAAAAACGACATTAGTTATGCAGACTCGGTAGCCTCTTCGCTGAGGTGAATGTCTCTGATAACATTGTCAACTGCTACTGATAGCAGAGTGAGGTGTCTAATAATGACACTAGCTAGACAGACCCGGTAACCTCTTAACTGAGGCGAGTGTCTGCTGGCATCACTATACAGTTTCGGTAGCCTCTTAGCTGAGGTGATGCTACTAGTAATTAGGTGGCGTCTTGGACTGACGTTAAAAAAGTCTAGAAGACAGATCAGCTGATTTCTAGACCCAATAGGGACTCGAAAAAGCGATCGTTTTCTCAAATCGAAAAGTTGGACAGTTTCGATAACCTCTTTACTGAGGCAAGATCCTTCTAACTAAAAGTTAGACAGTTTCGGTAACCTCCTCTGGAGGCGAATGTTCCTGCTAATTTTCAAAAAATTAGACAGTCTCGATAACCTCTTTTGGAGGCGAATGTTTCTGCTAATTAGAACAAAACTTGATCTAATTAATCCTGAATCATTACGACAGGTCAGATCAGCTGTTTTCTAGTCCTAAAATGGAAACGAAAAAAGCGATCGTTTTAAAATCAAGAAGTTAGGCAGTTCAATATACCTCTTCATTGAGGTTAATGCTCTGCTAGCTAAAGAACCTCCCCAAAAAATAAAAAAGGGCTCGCTTACTGGAATGTTTCTAGTATTTTGGGAAGAAACGTTTTGTCTAACAAAACTGTTTTCCTCAAAAACAAAGCAGCTGCCAAACATGTTCTTGAGTAATCTAATTATTACAGAGAACAGGATGGCCAGAGTCGCTATTCTCTGAGGAGTCTCGATAGTGCTTAAAGGAAAGCAGAGAGACATAACAGAGATAATCTGGGAGTTCAAATCATCTTGTCTCAACATGACCGTTACCAATTATTGCAGAGATTACGATGTCTCAGCGAGCTGGATCAGTCATAATCTCTGAGGGAGAACGTTTTGTTCAACAAAATTGTTCCCTTAGAGAGGTAGCAGCTGCCACATAGGTTCTCTGATAATTTGATTATTACAGAGAGCAGGATGGCTAGAGTCGCAACGATATTCAGTGCAGACTCAATAGTTGCTTATTAATGAGCAGAGAGAGACAAGGCAGAAGTTAGGCAGTTTCGGTACCCTCTTTACTGAGGTTAAGTCCTGCTAGCAAAGAACCGCTTCTCAAAATATTGAAGGAAGATGCTTGCTTACTGGAATGTTTCCGGTGATCTCGGGGGGAAAACGTTTTGTTTAACAAAATTGTTCCTCGGTAATGTAGCATCAGCCACACACGTTCTCTAATAAATTGATTATTACAGAGAGCAGGATGGCTAGAATCGCAACTTTTCTGTACAGTCTCTATAGACAGGACAGAAATAATCTGGAAGTTGAAATCGTCTCGACAATAATTTCACATTATTGCTGAAGTTACGGTGTCTCAGCGAGCCAGACCACGGCGAGAGAAGTTCCTCACTAAGGAGGTGGCCAGGGATGCCCTTGAGCTCAGCAGCAGGAGCAGGGCTCCTCCAAGCAGTCCAAGGCGGTGATGCCCAAGGCAGCAGCAGCCAGGGAGGTTCCCAGGGCAGCTGCGGAGGTTCCCAAGGCTCCCACCTCGCGGGGAGTGGAGAATTCCATTGCCTTGCTCGGGGAAAAAAGCGGTCGAACCAGCTCAAGGAGCAGAGCTCGACTAACCAGCAGATGACGCTGTTACTCCGTCCTAAGGTCAGAAATGACGAGGAAAGGAGGAGGAGCTCCCTGACGAGAAGGACGATAAGTTCGAGAAGTCAGAGGAAGCTCAAAGTCCTGCCAGCTGGTCAAGTGGTCAGTGTACCTACAGATGGCTGAGCGGTATGATGAGCAGGCGTGGAAGACGGTGAAGGCGACCAGGATGGTCACCAAGTACACCAGTTTGCCGGCTGGCCAGGAGTTCAGATCCTATGAGAAGGACGCTAACAGCCTGGCACGGCAGTATGGTCCCAGGAGCAGGCCGAGTCTGCACTGAAGGTGCAGGAGAGCCTGGTAGGAGCCGTGGCCTCCACCCTGGTGACGGTGGAGAAGCTCGCAGCTAACCTACAGAAGGTCCAGCAGGGCTACACAGAGCCGCAGGAGGCGATGGACAGGGATGACACTCAAGGTGCTCATGGATGTCCAGATTGACCTCGGGTGCATTGGAGCACACTCGCAGCAATGGTTTTCAATAAGGTCAGATTGGCCAGAAGGAACCCAATTCTCGAGATCATTGACAACCAGCAGAAAGGCCTCAAGGACACTCCCAAGAGGAGAACAGACAGCCAAGGCTCAGTCGTCCTATTCGTCCCTAAAATTTCCAAGGAGGAAAGAAGGGGGGGGGGGGCAGGTGAAGGCATGATAGCCGAGACAAAATGGAGCAACTAAGAGGAAAAGAGGCAGAGGCCAAGCATCTGCGCCACTAGTTGTCCTAGAATTTTGTTTGCCAGTCAGAAGGAGTGACTGAGACCGATCCAGAAGTTTAAAACTTTGAGTTTGCAGACTGGATCGAGAGTTCTCAAATGGTAGGGAGCTGGAGACTGCAATACTGCTTCCTCCCTTCGCGCTCGTTGGTGCAGGGTTGGCCAGGACGATCCAGATCGAGTTCCGAGGATGATCCTGGTGGTACCGTGGTACCCGAGCAAGACCTGGTTCCCCACGCTGATATCCATGATGTTGGAAGCGAGGAGGTTCCGAGTGTCCAGCAACCTCCTGAGGGATATGGCGACCGGCCTCCCTCCCTCTCGCGTCGGGCAGTGCCGCTTGGTAGGCTGTCTGATTAACAAGTTTCACAAATCCTATGGAGTAAGGTGAAACAAAAGCAAGGTTTGATTGATTGATCGATAAAACCCAGTTTTACAAACAATCAGAAACTAGACAACTATCGTTGTTGGTGGACGGCCCTCGTGTGTGGTTAGTGGCACTACCCATTGTCCATACCTAAATGAAACACTGAGAGTCATATTGTCTGCAGTTTTAGAAACTGCTGACGACAGACAGACGCCGACGACAGACATTTGCCTGTCTTGGTCCGGCTGGGCCGTCCAATGATTGGATGGACTGAATTTCTTTCCATCATTTTAGATATTAACCTCGAGGAACAGTTGTTTTCAATAACAATTACCCGAGTGAAAGGAGGGGACTTATAGTTTCCTAGCCTGACACGGCAAGCAACTGATTAGTTGTTCTAACAGGCCCTTGTTAGACCAATGGCGCCAAGCCATGAGGCCTCTAGAAGGGCATTTGGCGACTGTCGGTTTATATGTCATCAGTTTCTCAAACTGGGCAATACATACTGTGACAGTGGTTTTCTAGTCTCTACAGTGTGCAAAATCCACTTGGTTGGCTGACCGCTACTTACAGGAATTAGCTCTCAGACATGGTCTGTACGATGCGGTACTGTACTGTACAGTACTGTACTGTACAGTACTGTACTGTACGGTACTATGCAGAGTTCTTTTTTCACAAGGACAATCCGAGGGTAGCCATAGAGGCAAGCCTAAAATGTCTCGGACATTTATCGGAACACCCAATGTGAGGGACAGCAGAGTGCTGGTCCCTGTCACAAAACTAATACCTACAAAGTAACTAGAAAAAACTGGTACTTTTAGTAGAGGACTCCAGTTGGAGCACTAGAATAAAAAATGATCTAGCCAAAAAAGATAGGCAGACTCATTACTTGGCCAATGGCACTGGGCCATCAAGGCTATATACAGGCACTTGTGTGCTGTCCATTGTACATTACCCCAGTTTGTCTAAATCTGGTCAATGTATCATTCTAAATACAGACAGAGGTGGCAGAAAGCTTTACAGTTTGCTGGCCTCAGTTTGTCAGCAGAGATACAAATTATTATCCAAAATTATTTGTACTGTTTTAAAAAATATTGCCAGGCCATAAAGGCTCTAGACAGGCACTTATGGGCTGTCTGTAGTGCATTATTCCAGTTTGTCAAAATCTGGTCAATGTAATCAACTGGGTTACTGCGATAGCAGTTTTTCACCAGTGGTTTATACAAAAGGTCCCCACTATATGCTTAATGATAGAGCAGGATAATTTAGGGGAAAGGAAGTTTTGACAATTTAAAGAAATTGTGACAAAACGATAATATACTGGACAAGTACATTAATTTGTATTTCCATTGTAAACCAAGCCAGCAGAACTAACCGTTTTCTCTGGTGAGGTGCATCTGAATGAACAGAGACAATGTTTTTATTCAATTCATTGTACTGTTATCAGGGAGAATATTTCCCACATATAAATTTGAGAATTTTTCTCGCATATAAATTTGAGACCACAAAATGGTTTCTGCATTGCAGAAGTACCTGGCTGGACCAGGTCCAGCAATGTCTCAGTCCAGACGTAGGACTGGCCCTTTGGTAGGGCGGTGCTAGCAGCACGCCAACACCTCATTAGACAGGTACAAAGACTTGCTTTATTTTCAAGTATTGTACTATATTACCAGAGGGGAATATTTCTCACATATAAATTTGAGAATATTTGGCGATGCGGTGCTCACAGCACCTCAGTAGTTTGCCAGGGGTATATAAATGTTTTCTGTGCCCGAGAATAACTTAAAACCATAATATGGTTGTGCATAGCATAGAGCATGCATGATAGTCAGGACTGACTATAGGATAATTAGGGAAGAAAATTTTACTCTGGCCCCTAGTTTTCTATGCTACAGTCGTTCCGCTATTGTCAGCTGTTCAGTAAGTTAGAATTAGAAGATTCTGAACAGAGTCAGAATTCTATACTTACTAACAGCTGACAAGTTTTGTCGCCCAGCCACCTCCCTCTGCACCACCTAATCATAGAAAATTAGGAGCAAAATACAAGGAGTGGAAGAATCTAGTAGCAGCCATTTTGAATTACAACTTGGCCTCGCGCTGGTACCGGCCCGGGCGGCGACCAATCACGAGAGAGTAAAATTTTAACAAGGAGTTGGGCGGGAAACCTGGGGTTTCGCTATTGTCAGCTGTTAGTAAGTATAGAATTCTGACTCTGTTCAGAATCTTCTCAGAGTGGACCAAACTTCTGACTTTGATCTGAGAGTATGTCGTAATGACAATTGTGTTTTAGAAATAAAATGGCTCAATCTATCAATTTTGCATTTTTAGGGATTGAGATTCAACATACAAATACACAAACAAACAAACAAACATGTAATCACACTTTCAGACATACCAAGCCAATCCAATGACAACCCAAACAACACTTAAATTAAACAGCAACAACTTGGCTCCAGCTCCTCATACAAACTGCAAACTCCTCATGGGCAATTGATCACCATCAATTTGACATAAAAAAGTTATGGTAAATCCATTCACTCCATAGGAAAGGGTTCCTGCTACTTCAGATATCTCTAGCAGCCAAACCACTTAATTGATTGTGAATAGCCACACAAATTTTGGAAATGGCCCCTAAAGGGGTTTTATTTTTTTACCCATGGTCCCCAGAGATGGAACAGTGGGTTCTGCACTGACAATGCACTCTTATTTTTTTTATATTTATTTACTGCTCAAAAGCTGAATGAAATTGGTATACAAGATTTAGAAGGCAGACCTCCTCATCCAAATGTTTGTATTCTGATTCCAAAACCATTTTAGATATTTTCAAAACTCAAACCAAACTGAAAAAGGATTACTAAAGTTTAAAAACAAGATTGCAAAGGACCCATGCCCCCCTCCCCCCACTGTGTTTTCTGTACCTAAGAGAAACAAATAAATGTTGTCTTTGC
>CBDHDV010000071.1:0-20324 GCA_965261175.1 Rubritalea sp.
GAGTTAGAACTAAGAACTAGTCACTAGAACCCAACCAGCTAAAAGCTGAAAGCGACTATCTCAGAGCTAGAACTAAGAATAGCTAGAGGACTCAGAACTAGGACTAGAGTTAGGACTAGAACTAAGAACCAAAGCTAGAATTAGAACCAGAGTTAGAATTAAAACTAGGACTAGAACTAAGAACCAGAACTAGAACTAGAACCAGAGTTAGAATTAGAACTAGGACTAGAACTAAGAACCAGAGTTAGAATTAGAACTAGGACTAGAACTAAGAACCAGAGCTAGAACTAGAACCAGAGCTAGAACTAGAACTAGGACTAGAACTAAGAACAAGAGCTAGAATTACAATCGGAACAAACAGCTCTAGAATAACCAAGATATAGAAAAAATGAAAGCTCTAGTCAAAACGACCAATAGGAAGAAATACCCCGATATTAAGTCACCTGGCAAAGTTATGTCTGATGTCCCATATCAATCACAGGAGAATGAAGTCGAAGGTGAAGATGGCCAACAAGCCAGGAGACAGTTGTCTGAATCCACGGCTGCTGTCAGACAGGTCTCGAGGGACAGGCTCAGGGGCAAATACGAGGAGATGAGAGAGTTGTCAAAGCTGGCCAAACTCACGTCAGGTGATATCAGCCGACTACATATCCTGGAAGGGGGAGTCGCGCAGCTGAGATTACAGCAGAAAATAGTCCTTTGCTTGAAAATGAGACTCTATCAAGCAGGCATCGAGTTACCTGTACTGCCCACTAACGTGGGCAGGGAGGACCAGATCTTCTCACCAGGAGGCCCACAGCTGCGTGCCAGGAGAAGGAGGAAACGAGGAGGCAGAGGTGCACCCTTGCTCGAGCAGAGCGTCCAGCCGGAGCCTCCAAGTCAAAGTATCCAACAGATACCTGCAGTAGTCAGAGTAGACCAACAACCAATCCGACTGGCCGACATCTATGGGTCATACAGACACCGGCACCCTGAGGTTTACCAGGGTGCTCAAGGCTGGGGTGGGGCTGGGGGAGGTGGTGTGGGTCATGATCCCAGTAGCCGGGGTGGAGAGACTCACCGGAGAGAATGCCTCCCAGCCGCCCAAGGACGAGCTGACGGACAAGAACCAGGACCTGTCATCGAAGTCCTGGGTGGAAAACAGCTCTTACCATTCAGACTTCAGAATGGAGGTCAGCCTGACAAACTAAGGATCATCAGTGTAAAACAAGACCTCTGTCACAACTGGAAACAGGATCAACATCCTGGCAGCCATCACAGAGCTGATGAGTGGGGTGGAGTGTCAGGAAGGAAGGATCACCTGTCAACTGCCCCAGGACCCATTGTGGACAACTCAGACGAGGTCAAGGTCGTTTGGCAAGGTATGAGAGATCTCTCAAGCAGCCAACAGCCACAGAGGTTTGGCTGTAGAGCGCCCATTTCCACGACATATAGGAGAAGTAGAGGTTGGACACCAGGAGCGAATCCTGACGTAAGGTCTCCATGGGAAAGACGAGTGGATAAAATACAAATCTACTCCTCGACCTTAGAGAGAATGGGGGCGCAGGGATCAACGGCGATGAGTCCCACAGTGACGCAGACATCTCCCTTGGTTACCACTACGAACCTAGTCAGTAACCAGGAAGTGGTACCACTGGACCTGTCCTTAACCAGGAACCAAAGTAACGACTGTGTCACGATCAACAAACCTACAATCTGGTCGCCAGCGAGAGAGCTGACTGCACAGACGAGATCTACTGGATCAGAGGAAGGGGAGATTCCTGTCCACATAGTCAGGAGACCAGTCCCCACCAAGCTGACCAACTGGATGGACCCAATGGATCCTGGTGTCGCCGTGATTATTGATGTTGAAAATGTTCCAGAGATGATCAACCCTGAGCCTCCCAGTATGGTCACTAAAGATCGAGAAGGAGCCCAGGCTTTGTTAGACCTTTCAATAAGCATGGTCGAGCAGACGGGATGGGAAATCAATGTGATCAGAGAGCAGGGAGATGCAGACAGAGTGGTAGCAGATACCGGCGTCACCTCAGCTGGATCTCCAGGTTACCCAGCCCTGGGAGGTTACCCAGCCCTGGGAGAAGAAGCCGGGCTCTCGTCAGGAAACGCCACAGAAGAAGCTGCAGAAGTGACCAGAGTTGTCTCCACTAAACACACGGACCCAACACTGGGAGGAGAAGTGAGGACGATGCCAGAGGAAGTCACAGACGAAGTAGTAGAAGAAACTGGATTACTGGCAGATACAGCCGACATCAAGGAAGAGAACGTAGATGAGGGCAAGATAGACATCGAGGAGTTTGACATAACTACATCAAGTTCACCTCAGCCTCAATCAAGTCCTTCTCAACACTCATCACCAGGATCTCCAGGTTACCCAGCTGGCTGGATCGACGTTCTTCGTAACAGAAGAATCAGAGGAGAAGGAAAACTATTGGATGAATTATTTGGATCAAACACAGAAGAGGAGGAGGAAGAGGAGAAGGAGAATAATCCAGATGAGGAGGAGAAGGAGAAGGACAAGGAGAAAAGCCCAGAACCTGAGAAGTCGATAAGGCAGTCCTATGTGTCCTTGACGAAACTGAACCTGACGAAAACCTCCACACCAGGACAGACGACTAACAAGCGAAGAAAGTTGAGAAGGTCGAAGACGAGGGAGAATCTACCTGAAGACTGTGAGGAAAGCCAGGAGGAAGACATCGATTGGTTTCCTCCTTCAACGAGAAAAAACCAAAAGAGTACAGTAATCAAGCTAACAAGGAGGAGACCGAAAACGAGAGATAGTGAGGATGAAGACTGGTACGGAACGAGTGTGCAGACCCAAACACAATATCTGAACTTCTATCACCAGCTTCAAGAAGCCAGGAGTGTAGCTGTCGAAAGAAAGGAAACAGGTCCCGTGATGATAGTTGGGAAGGAAGACGAGTGCAGATCACCTGACCTTGTGATGAACTCAAGCGAGGTGAAGGCAGGGAAGTCTGACTCTACATCGCTCAGTCTGATTCCAGCAGCCACTGAAGGTAGACGTACAAAGTGGCCTACTGCACAACTCTGGGACTTAGTCAGTCCCAACAGTCACCAAGTCAATGAAGAAGAAGAAGAAGGCGAAGTTGGAAATTCTCACTTCGATTGCCAGGAAGTCTCCAACGACTTCAACCAGATCTCTATCATGGATAGAGGGAACACAGACTACCAGGACGTTGAGAAGCTGGATTCGATCTCTGGTGGAAACAAAGCAGAAATCGAAGAAGGACAACTTGGAGAAGATCCTGAAAGCCAAGCAGAGAGTGAGGAGAGAGAACAGGGAGGCGATCCAGGATGGACAAAGGGATTGGGAGCAAGAGGCTTCAACAAAGGCTTTGAGAATGGAGGGGAAGTCTGTAGGCCGGCTACTCTCGAGGTGGGAACTCAACCCTTCCATCATCAAGTTCAAGGTGAAGGCCGCCAAGAAGGTGGACAAGTCGGACAACTACCACCAACTCCAGAGGAGCCTCAAGCAGCCCCTGGCCAGTGGATCTGTCGGAGCTGTCATAAGCCCAGGCGTCCCCAAGGAGGAGCAGACAGTCCAACAACAGGTGTTGGGTCTCAACCCCAGGAATCCGGAGAGGGAGAACCGAAGACGGCCGAGGAAGGACTAGGACAATCATTCCGTAGTCTGAACTAGGCAGCGGGGTACACACCTTACACTCTACTAAAATCAAAAGACACATTACCTCCTCTAAATCTGACTTGATTGATATCCAAACATTCAGGTCAATTTGGAAGGAGTAATTGAGTCTTAAGGGAAGGTGCTAAAAAAAGGGAAGGCCATAAAAAATGCTTAGAATAGATTAAAAGGAAGAACGGGGGGGGGGATTTCAAACTAAGAGGGTGAAAATTTAAAATCTTTGGGTGAACATTTAAGGATAAGAAAAAATTTGGTAAATGAAGATTGGAAATCAACTCACAACCCATATCCAAGGGCCAAATGTTTTGTATGAATATTAAAGAAAGTTTAATTAAAAAAAAAAAAAAAAAAAAAAAAAAATATTCTTATCAGGTCTGGGGGGGGGGAGATATTCATAACCACTGGATAACAAAGTAAAAGGGTTTTTCAAAATTTGATGTGTACATAGGAAAATTCAATCAGGTATGTTACATAGACGGCAAATCAAACATTGTAGAAGTCATTAATGCTCCAAACTAAAAAACTTCATGTCACTTTGACATGTGTCCCTTCTAAAAACTTAGAACCCATAAGTTAGCATTACCCGAGGTGAAGGGAATTGTGTCCTCAATGATGGAAGTGGAGTCCACTGTCAGCCAGTTTTATCATTGAGTCAAGTTGAAAAGGTTTGAAACCTCAGGTAAAGCAAACATTTGGTATAAAGGAAAATTATGACAATTTATATTACAAGGATTATGACATTCAGATTTGAGGTGCTGCATTTTTATGTAAACATAGGTTTTTAACCCTCCAAAACAGAAACTAAAAATATAAACAACACTGGAATAAAAAAAAAAAAAAAAAAAAAAAAAAATAAAAGAAACAAATTACTGACTATCACTATCGTAAGAGAAGGGTCTAAAAAAAGTAGATCATCTTACCCTCCCCCATATCCACCTAGGGGAATAGGGCCCAATATATTTTTCAGAATAATTAGGAACAAAGGTATTCGCAAAGGTCTATACAGAAATGTCTCATCACTGAATTTTAATAAATGTAGAAATATGAAGTTTACTTGTCTTGGTCATTAACAATGGATTTAGGCACAGTTGGTTATGACCAAAACTTATAAAAACAACGAGGGGTTGAAAATTGGGGGAACATTAGAAAATCCTCTAGAAAACTGACACGGGAATTTTTTTGAACCCTTCCCCTAATTTTGAGCCCAATTCTTGAAATGAAATGTTTGATTCGAAAATTGGCCACACTAGATATTGGACAAATAAAATGTAAATAGGAATACAAATATTTAGTGGAATAAAATACAAATATTTAGTGGAATAAATTACAAATACTTAGAGGAATAAAGTAAAATCTAGCTTCATTTTAATACCTTATGAAAACAAAGACTCTTATCAATACTTTATTATACATTTACTTCCAATTACACATACAATTAATTTATGCTTAGAACAGGAATCAAAGGCCTGGGGAAAAAGAGCTAGAAAGGAAATGTTTATGTTTTATTTGCCAAAATGGAAAAATACAGATGATAAAATGATACACAATGAACTAGGCAACGATTTACCGTACTAAATAATGGAATTATCTAACTTTGAGATTTCTATCCAACTTTGGGAATTTAAGACACTATGGGTGGAATGGCTTATGTTTAATGATGAAAATAAATGCAGACAATACACAGTTTAACGGAATAAGTACAGTTACTGAATTTTGGTTTTGTATGTTTAGAAGTAAGGGAATCTTGAAAAAAAAAATTTCAAGTGAAAAGACTTTGTAGGTTTAAGGAACACTGTAAAAAACAAATACTGTTGGTATGGTACATAGCAAAATAGGAATAACTACACTCAGGGGTTTTGGTATGTAGGCATCTTTGATCTATAAAGGGGAAGTGGTCTTAACCAAGTGAAAGAGGCTTAATTATAATTAGGTCTGGACTGACAGTTCTGACTGGGCCAAGTTGGAACTGTGGGACAATCAGACTTATTGATAAGAAGCCAGCCTACACTCAGGTTTCAGTCAGAGAAGTAAGAGCTGCGTACACTCAGGTCAGGAAATATAAGGGAGGGTTTCAACAAAAACAATAAACCAAGACTTGAAACAATTGTAATTCTGTGAGTCAAGAAGCAGTGTAGACTGGAATATTTAATGTGTATAAAGAAAACAAGCTATAAATCTTCAGGAGTGAGATGAAGGATAAACATTATCATATTCTAGTACAGAGACACTGAGGACTGAGTCATTGGTCTGAAAAGGGTTTCCTGGACATAATGGGTGTAATATGTTAAACAAGAAATCATGGTCAGACCAGGATGACTTTACCATGTCTCCCAATACATTTGGGAGATATGATAAACAAAGGGTTATTATCAAGGTCATTGAAAAAACACCAACAATATAGCTAACCCTGACTGAGATGGGAAGGAGCAGGAACAGTTTTGTAAAAAGGCCGGGATATTTAATGGACGTGTGAATGTGTATAAAAAACATGTACTGTAGAGTTTGTTCTATGTAATGTAACAGAAGCTAACAGTCAGGCCAAGATGTAATGCACTGGTGAGAGGCCCCCTCACGAGATTAGCATCTTGCCTGACTATAAATTCACAAGTATGTCACATTAAATGTTAAATGCAAATTCTTAGTTAAAATTGTGCACCTCGTCATATCTCGTCGTATCTATAAAAGCCTGCTACATTGACCAGGGAGAGGAGTTACCTAGCGAATCTAACAGAGACAATACCTCAGTTCGATTCCTCAGTAACCATTCCCAGTTCACTGGAAGTGACCAGTTGACACCAGTTATACTACCAATTCGCTCCTGCTGTGGCCCTGCTACTATATTGTGAACTGTACAAAATACACATAAGATAAAGAACATCTGCTGCTTCATTCCTGACCAAAGTGGAATACTCCTCAGACATTGGAGTGATTGATACCAATCACAAACAACAGACTGATAGAGGTCGACACCTCACACATCAGTCTGATACAGACACATCATTGTAAAGCCAAGGGAGGGCTTGCCATCATTAAGGGTCTCCCACATCAGACTGTGGATTGCCTGTCCAACATATCTAGTGGATAATCAACTACCACTTGTCAAGCACAAGAACACTGTGGGCAATCACTGACTGACTGGTGTCAAGAGTCCAATACATTGGGATCTCCTTAAAGCAGAGCCATTCAGCCAAGGGCAAGGTTGGCCCAGATAGAGGTTATCACAGCACACTGCTTGGAAGAGTATACCAAGTGTTTGGACCATTCAGAGGAAGTACGAACAACAGGTTCCTAACAGTCGGATAGAGATGTAAGATAGCCATGATTCCTCTCAGACTTCACGACAGTTTCATAGACCTGGGGAGGCGGGCCAGCTTACCATCACCGAGAGGCTGGGAAGCTATCAGCCCGTGGAGCCTAGAACAGGTCACGTGGGGGTCGCCTAGAACGGTACCAGGTGCACCGTTGGATCGTCTTCATCGTCTCAATAACACGTGGGAGCAATCAAACTATAGACCACCTTTAAGGGGGTCGTCCTACAGTTGCTTAGCTGACCTAGAAGGAAGTAACGCCTTTGATCACGACCATCACGAGAAGAGGAAGGACCAGGAAGCCCTGGACTTGCTCCCAGGGCTGACTAGCGAAGCTAGAATCATCTCAAGGCCTATCACGCCTCGGCATCCTGCATTACCGCCTATAGGGAATACAGCTTCTCCAGGAGAGACCAGCAGTCGGTCAACAATCTGTAATCACAGTAGGACCTGGGGTCAGTCAGGTCCACGGCTGGGCTGGCCATCACAGACGCCACCACATACGCCTGTCTCTGGGTCGACAGGATTGTTGATGATAGCTCCAGGTGGTGGGATCGACAAGACTGCTCCACAACCAGAAGAGGATAGCCTAGTTGGGTTCCCCCAAGAGGAAGACCTCTGTAGGGACTCAGGAGGGGTGGTGCTGTCTAAACAGAGAAAGTCAGGTGGGACTCTGGTCCCAGTACTTGAGGGGCATCGAGGACTCCCTGGACAAGAAGGACTAGGAGAAGGAGGACTGCGTAGACACCAAGCTCAATCCAGCTACAGAACAGAGGAGGTGACCTGGACAACTGAATCCGGGATCAAGCTGACACTGAGAGCCAGCATTGGTCATCCTTACTAGTTAAAGAACAATCAGAACAATATGGACAATATGAGTTGACTACTTGGTTAGTCAACAAAATAGGAGGATAGCTTAGTAATGAATATTACTATGCCTAGACGAGAATAGTTATATTATCATAAGTAAAGAGGGGTGAATAATACACTTAACAGATATCATTGGGAGGAGATGATATGTCAGCATAAGAGGTCTGCATGATATGCAAAGTGACCTGTGATGATATGTCATTCCATTCCTGAGATCAACCATTAAGTGAATTAGGCACCCATAGATAATCATTCCATGGTGGTGTAATAATAATAATATGTCATGGTAAATAAGTGACCCATCACCAGGCCTGGATACTAATCAAGGGTGTTATCAATATATCGACATATAAGGGAAACCAATAGTGGAGAGTTGACCAGGAGATAGTTAGCACCTGACATATGGTAAAAGACTTATTATACCATAAAGGGCACTATAGTTATGAATTGGCCATGGTAACCTAAAACTCGGCAATCTAACCATTACACAAAGGTAATCGGCCAAAGTAGGGTGATTCATATATGACCCCAAAATTTCAATTTTCCAAAATTGGCATATCATGCCTTACATTTTTTATATGGTGCATGGATCCAAAAAAGCTACCGTCCCTTCCGCAATTTTGGATTATGAGAGCTAGATCAAAAAATGCCTTTTTAATCGAAGTCCAACCCTCCACCAAGACACCCCTAATCTAAAACACATTTACCTAAAAGGTCCCCTTTGAAAAAAAAAAAAAATAGGTTTAATCCAAATCTAAAACATATTTGCATAAAAGCTTCCCCTTTCAAAAAATAAGTATAATCTGAACTCAAGGAATATTTGGGTAGAGGTCCCCTGTTTGAGAATGTGTGTGTAAAAGGTCCCCTGTTGAAAGATAGGTGTATGTTTGTGTAAAATGTCCCCTGTTGAAAAAATAGTTGTGTAAAGACCCCACCGTCAAAAATAAGTCCAATCTGAACCTAAAAATATGTGTGACAGCCTCCCTGTTGGACAAGACCAATATTAAATTAAAGGATTCGGTGAGGGCTTGCCATCAGGACTAGTACAAACCAAACACAGAGTGTTTCTGTTGAAACCTTCCTTGTCAAAGCAGAGGGGGAGACACAGACCTGTCTGGCGTCTTACTATCTATACATCACTAAGACAAGAAGTATTGATATAGATCCAAAGAACTTAAAGTCCATCCACAGCCCTGCCCCCACTACGCCAAGAGGTATTGGGACAGATCCAAACACAACTTAAAGTTCATTTATAATCCTTCTTCATACACTGGAGGTGGGTTTATTATTTTGATCACTGTGACAAGAGGTATCGAAAAAAAAAAAATCCAAAGAGATCCAACATTTCATTTACAACCCTTCCTCACAGACTGTAGACCGAGGGCTGGGCCACTGACCCGCGGCTGTAGTATTGCTCTCTGCGTCAATAGCGTCAAGAAACAGGTCTAGACCCATTCATAACATACAAGCGGCAGTGTTCTCTCACTCGGAAGCAGAGAAAGTGGTGAGGACGGGTCATGAGGAAGAAAGGGTTGTCAAAGTTGTCAGGAAAGTCTTCAAAGTTGCAGGTAACACAAAGTACAGTTCACCAAACCAAGGCTCGTGATAAGTGAAATAAAGAAAGTAATTAATACTTAGTAGGATAAGGCAACTTAGAGATAGTTTACTTAGTAACAGAAAGTAATTAATACTTAGTAGGATAAGGCAACTTAGAGATAGTTTACTTAGTAACAGAAAGTAATTAATACTTAGTAGGATAAGGCAACTTAGAGATAGTTTACTTAGTAAAAGAAAGTAATTAATACTTAGTAAGATAAGGTAATTTAAGAGATAGTTACTTAGTAAAAGAAAGTAATTAATACTTAGTAGGATAAGGCAACTTAGAAGATAGTGTACTGAGTGGAATAAAGTAATTAATACTTAGTAGGATAAGGCAACTTAGAGATAGTTTACTTAGTAACAGAAAGTAATTAATACTTAGTAAGATAAGGCAACTTAGAGATAGTTTACTTAGTAACAGAAAGTAATTAATACTTAGTAGGATAAGGCAACTTAGAGATAGTTTACTTAGTAAAAGAAAGTAATTAATACTTAGTAAGATAAGGTAATTTAAGAGATAGTTACTTAGTAAAAGAAAGTAATTAATACTTAGTAAGGATAAGGTAATTTAGTAGGTAATTTATTTAATGAAATAATTAAATAAAGCCAATGTAGACATTCCACTTAGTAAAACAAAATAATTAAGTAGAGAGAATAAAATTATATAAGTTCAATCAAGGCAATTTACCTAAATGAGATAAGAGAAAATAAAATTATTGAGTAAAATAGGTAATTAAAAGAAATTAAGATCAACAAAAGAAATTAGCCATAGTGAAGGCTAGAACCAAACCAGCTAAAAGCTGAAAGTGACTATCTCAGAGCTAGAACTAAGACTAGCTAGAGAACTCAGAACCAGGACTAGAGTTAGAACTAAGAACTAGTCACTAGAACCAAACCAGCTAAAAGCTGAAAGCGACTATCTCAGAGCTAGAACTAAGAATAGCTAGAGAACTCAGAACTAGGACTAGAGTTAGGACTAGAACTAAGAACCAAAGCTAGAATTAGAACCAGAGTTAGAATTAAAACTAGGACTAGAACTAGAACTAGAACTAGAACCAGAGTTAGAATTAGAACTAGGACTAGAACTAAGAACCAGAGTTAGAATTAGAACTAGGACTAGAACTAAGAACCAGAGCTAGAACTAGAACCAGAGCTAGAACTAGAACTAGGACTAGAACTAAGAACAAGAGCTAGAATTACAATCGGAACAAACAGCTCTAGAATAACCAAGATATAGAAAAAATGAAAGCTCTAGTCAAAACGACCAATAGGAAGAAATACCCCGATATTAAGTCACCTGGCAAAGTTATGTCTGATGTCCCATATCAATCACAGGAGAATGAAGTCGAAGGTGAAGATGGCCAACAAGCCAGGAGACAGTTGTCTGACTCCACGGCTGCTGTCAGACAGGTCTCGAGGGACAGGCTCAGGGGCAAATACGAGGAGATGAGAGAGTTGTCACAGCTGGCCAAACTCACGTCAGGTGATATCAGCCGACTACATATCCTGGAAGGGGGAGTCGCGCAGCTGAGATTACAACAGAAAATAGTCCTGTGCTTGAAAATGAGACTCCATCAAGCAGGAATCGAAGTACCTGTCCTGCCCACTAACGTGGGCAGGGAGGACCAGATCTTCTCACCAGGAGGCCCACAGCTGCGTGCCAGGAGAAGGAGGAAACGAGGAGGCAGAGGTGCACCCTTGCTCGAGCAGAGCGTCCAGCCGGAGCCTCCCAGTCAAAGTATCCAACAGATACCTGCAGTAGTCAGAGTAGACCAACAACCAATCCGTCTGGCCGACATCTATGGGTCATACAGACACCGGCACCCTGAGGCTTACCAGGGTGCTCAGGGCTGGGGTGGGGCTGGGGGAGGTGGTGTGGGTCATGATCCCAGTAGCCGGGGTGGAGAGACTCACCGGAGAGAATGCCTCCCAGCCGCCCAAGGACGAGCTGACGGACAAGAACCAGGACCTGTCATCGAAGTCCTGGGTGGAAAACAGCTCTTACCATTCAGACTTCAGAATGGAGGTCAGCCTGACAAACTAAGGATCATCAGTGTAAAACAAGACCTCTGTCACAACTGGAAACAGGATCAACATCCTGGCAGCCATCACAGAGCTGATGAGTGGGGTGGAGTGTCAGGAAGGAAGGATCACCTGTCAACTGCCCCAGGACCCATTGTGGACAACTCAGACGAGGTCAAGGTCGTTTGGCAAGGTATGAGAGATCTCTCAAGCAGCCAACAGCCACAGAGGTTTGGCTGTAGAGCGCCCATTTCCACGACATATAGGAGAAGTAGAGGTTGGACACCAGGAGCGAATCCTGACGTAAGGTCTCCATGGGAAAGACGAGTGGATAAAATACAAATCTACTCCTCGACCTTAGAGAGAATGGGGGCGCAGGGATCAACGGCGATGAGTCCCACAGTGACGCAGACATCTCCCTTGGGTACCACTACGAACCTAGTCAGTAACCAGGAAGTGGTACCACTGGACCTGTCCTTAACCAGGAACCAAAGTAACGACTGTGTCACGATCAACAAACCTACAATCTGGTCGCCAGCGAGAGAGCTGACTGCACAGACGAGATCTACTGGATCAGAGGAAGGGGAGATTCCTGTCCACATAGTCAGGAGACCAGTCCCCACCAAGCTGACCAACTATATTATTGATGTTGAAAATGTTCCAGAGATGATCAACCCTGAGCCTCCCAGTATGGTCACTAAAGATCGAGAAGGAGCCCAGGCTTTGTTAGACCTTTCAATAAGCATGGTCGAGCAGACGGGATGGGAAATCAATGTGATCAGAGAGCAGGGAGATGAAGACAGAGTGGTAGCAGATACCGGCGTCACCTCAGCTGGATCTCCAGGTTACCCAGCCCTGGGAGGTTACCCAGCCCTGGGAGAAGAAGCCGGGCTCTCGTCAGGAAACGCCACAGAAGAAGCTGCAGAAGTGACCAGAGTTGTCTCCACTAAACACACGGACCCAACACTGGGAGGAGAAGTGAGGACGATGCCAGAGGAAGTCACAGACGAAGTAGTAGAAGAAACTGGATTACTGGCAGATACAGCCGACATCAAGGAAGAGAACGTAGATGAGGGCAAGATAGACATCGAGGAGTTTGACATAACTACATCAAGTTCACCTCAGCCTCAATCAAGTCCTTCTCAACACTCATCACCAGGATCTCCAGGTTACCCAGCTGGCTGGATCGACGTTCTTCGTAACAGAAGAATCAGAGGAGAAGGAAAACTATTGGATGAATTATTTGGATCAAACACAGAAGAGGAGGAGGAAGAGGAGAAGGAGAATAATCCAGATGAGGAGGAGAAGGAGAAGGACAAGGAGAATAATCCAGATGAGGAGGAGAAGGAGAAGGACAAGGAGAAAAGCCCAGAACCTGAGAAGTCGATAAGGCAGTCCTATGTGTCCTTGACGAAACTGAACCTGACGAAAACCTCCACACCAGGACAGACGACTAACAAGCGAAGAAAGTTGAGAAGGTCGAAGACGAGGGAGAATCTACCTGAAGACTGTGAGGAAAGCCAGGAGGAAGACATCGATTGGTTTCCTCCGTCAACGAGAAAAAACCAAAAGAGTACAGTAATCAAGCTAACAAGGAGGAGACCGAAAACGAGAGATAGTGAGGATGAAGATTGGTACGGAACGAGTGTGCAGACCCAAACACAATATCTGAACTTCTATCACCAGCTTCAAGAAGCCAGGAGTGTAGCTGTCGAAAGAAAGGAAACAGGTCCCGTGATGATAGTTGGGAAGGAAGACGAGTGCAGATCACCTGACCTTGTGATGAACTCAAGCGAGGTGAAGGCAGGGAAGTCTGACTCTACATCGCTCAGTCTGATTCCAGCAGCCACTGAAGGTAGACGTACAAAGTGGCCTACTGCACAACTCTGGGACTTAGTCAGTCCCAACAGTCACCAAGTCAATGAAGAAGAAGAAGAAGGCGAAGTTGGAAATTCTCACTTCGATTGCCAGGAAGTCTCCAACGACTTCAACCAGATCTCTATCATGGATAGAGGGAACACAGACTACCAGGACGTTGAGAAGCTGGATTCGATCTCTGGTGGAAACAAAGCAGAAATCGAAGAAGGACAACTTGGAGAACATCCTGAAAGCCAAGCAGAGAGTGAGGAGAGAGAACAGGGAGGCGATCCAGGATGGACAAAGGGATTGGGAGCAAGAGGCTTCAACAAAGGCTTTGAGAATGGAGGGGAAGTCTGTAGGCCGGCTACTCTCGAGGTGGGAACTCAACCCTTCCATCATCAAGTTCAAGGTGAAGGCCGCCAAGAAGGTGGACAAGTCGGACAACTACCACCAACTCCACCAACTCCAGAGGAGCCTCAAGCAGCCCCTGGCCAGTGGATCTGTCGGAGCTGTCATAAGCCCAGGCGTCCCCAAGGAGGAGCAGACAGTCCAACAACAGGTGTTGGGTCTCAACCCCAGGAATCCGGAGAGGGAGAACCGAAGACGGCCGAGGAAGGACTAGGACAATCATTCCGTAGTCTGAACTAGGCAGCGGGGTACACACCTTACACTCTACTAAAATCAAAAGACACATTACCTCCTCTAAATCTGACTTGATTGATATCCAAACATTCAGGTCAATTTGGAAGGAGTAATTGAGTCTTAAGGGAAGGTGCTAAAAAAAGGGAAGGCCATAAAAAATGCTTAGAATAGATTAAAAGGAAGAACGGGGGGGGGGATTTCAAACTAAGAGGGTGAAAATTTAAAATCTTTGGGTGAACATTTAAGGATAAGAAAAAATTTGGTAAATGAAGATTGGAAATCAACTCACAACCCATATCCAAGGGCCAAATGTTTTGTATGAATATTAAAGAAAGTTTATTAAAAAAAAAAAAAAAAAAAAAAATATTCTTATCAGGTCTGGGGGGGGGGGAGATATTCATAACCACTGGATAACAAAGTAAAAGGGTTTTTCAAAATTTGATGTGTACATAGGAAAATTCAATCAGGTATGTTACATAGACGGCAAATCAAAACATTGTAGAAGTCATTAATGCTCCAAACTAAAAAACTTCATGTCACTTTGACATGTGTCCCTTCTAAAAACTTAGAACCCATAAGTTAGCATTACCCGAGGTGAAGGGAATTGTGTCCTCAATGATGGAAGTGGAGTCCACTGTCAGCCAGTTTTATCATTGAGCCAAGTTGAAAAGGTTTGAAACCTCAGGTAAAGCAAACATTTGGTATAAAGGAAAATTATGACAATTTATATTACAAGGATTATGACATTCAGATTTGAGGTGCTGCATTTTTATGTAAACATAGGTTTTTAACCCTCCAAAACAGAAAAGAAAAATAGAAAACAACACTGGAATAAAAAAAAAAAAAAATAAAAGAAACAAATTACTGACTACCGTAAGAGAAGGGTCTAAAAAAAGTAGATCACCTTACCCTCCCCCCATATCCACCTAGGGGAATAGGGCCCAATATATTTTTCAGAATAATTAGGAACAAAGGTATTCGCAAAGGTCTATACAGAAATGTCTCATCACTGAATTTTAATAAATGTAGAAATATGAAGTTTACTTGTCTTGGTCATTAACAATGGATTTAGGCACAGTTGGTTATGACCAAAACTTATAAAAACAACGAGGGGTTGAAAATTGGGGGAACATTAGAAAATCCTCTAGAAAACTGACACGGGAATTTTTTTGAACCCTTCCCCTAATTTTGAGCTCAATTCTTGAAATGAAATGTTTGATTCGAAAATTGGCCACACTAGATATTGGACAAATAAAATGTAAATAGGAATACAAATATTTAGTGGAATAAAATACAAATATTTAGTGGAATAAATTACAAATACTTAGAGGAATAAAGTAAAATCTAGCTTCATTTTAATACCTTATGAAAACAAAGACTCTTATCAATACTTTATTATACATTTACTTCCAATTACACATACAATTAATTTATGCTTAGAACAGGAATCAAAGGCCTGGGGAAAAAGAGCTAGAAAGGAAATGTTTATGTTTTATTTGCCAAAATGAAAAAATACAGATGATAAAATGATACACAATGAACTAGGCAACGATTTACCGTACTAAATAATGGAATTATCTAACTTTGAGATTTCTATCCAACTTTGGGAATTTAAGACACTATGGGTGGAATGGCTTATGTTTAATGATGAAAATAAATGCAGACAATACACAGTTTAACGGAATAAGTACAGTTACTGAATTTTGGTTTTGTATGTTTAGAAGTAAGGGAATCTTGAAAAAAAAAAAATTCAAGTGAAAAGACTTTGTAGGTTTAAGGAACACTGTAAAAAACAAATACTGTATGTAAAATATGAGAGGGGGGCATAACTCCACCCCCCTTCACAGCCCGAAAAAAAAAATGATGTTTTAAAATAGAGAGAAAAGGCAGATAGGAGGTCTGGTGCAGGGTTGGATCCGAGGGGTGGTATGGTACATAGCAAAATAGGAATAACTACACTCAGGGGTTTTGGTATGTAGGCATCTTTGATCTATAAAGGGGAAGTGGTCTTAACCAAGTGAAAGAGGCTTAATTATAATTAGGTCTGGACTGACAGTTCTGACTGGGCCAAGTTGGAACTGTGGGACAATCAGACTTATTGATAAGAAGCCAGCCTACACTCAGGTTTCAGTCAGAGAAGTAAGAGCTGCGTACACTCAGGTCAGGAAATATAAGGGAAGGTTTCAACAAAAACAATAAACCAAGACTTGAAACAATTGTAATTCTGTGAGTCAAGAAGCAGTGTAGACTGGAATATTTAATGTGTATAAAGAAAACAAGCTATAAATCTTCAGGAGTGAGATGAAGGATAAACATTATCATATTCTAGTACAGAGACACTGAGGACTGAGTCATTGGTCTGAAAAGGGTTTCCTGGACATAATGGGTGTAATATGTTAAACAAGAAATCATGGTCAGACCAGGATGACTTTACCATCTCTCCCAATACATTTGGGAGATATGATAAACAAAGGGTTATTATCAAGGTCATTGAAAAAACACCAACAATATAGCTAACCCTGACTGAGATGGGAAGGAGCAGGAACAGTTTTGTAAAAAGGCCGGGATATTTAATGGACGTGTGAATGTGTATAAAAAGACATGTACTGTAGAGTTTGTTCTATGTAATGTAACAGAAGCTAACAGTCAGGCCAAGATGTAATGCACTGGTGAGAGGCCCCCTCACGAGATTAGCATCTTGCCTGACTATAAATTCACAAGTATGTCACATTAAATGTTAAATGCAAATTCTTAGTTAAAATTGTGCACCTCGTCATATCTCGTCGTATCTATAAAAGCCTGCTACATTGACCAGGGAGAGGAGTTACCTAGTGAATCTAACAGAGACAATACCTCAGTTCGATTCCTCAGTAACCATTCCCAGTTCACTGGAAGTGACCAGTTGACACCAGTTATACTACCAATTCGCTCCTGCTGTGGCCCCGCTACTATATTGTGAACTGTACAAAATACACATAAGATAAAGAACATCTGCTGCTTCATTCCTGACCAAAGTGGAATACTCCTCAGACATTGGAGTGATTGATACCAATCACAAACAACAGACTGATAGAGGTCGACACCTCACACATCAGTCTGATACAGACACATCATTGTAAAGCCAAGGGAGGGCTTGCCATCATTAAGGGTCTCCCACATCAGACTGTGGATTGCCTGTCCAACATATCTAGTGGATAATCAACTACCACTTGTCAAGCACAAGAACACTGTGGGCAATCACTGACTGACTGGTGTCAAGAGTCCAATACATTGGGATCTCCTTAAAGCAGAGCCATTCAGCCAAGGGCAAGGTTGGCCCAGATAGAGGTTATCACAGCACACTGCTTGGAAGAGTATACCAAGTGTTTGGACCATTCAGAGGAAGTACGAACAACAGGTTCCTAACAGTCGGATAGAGATGTAAGATAGCCATGATTCCTCTCAGACTTCACGACAGTTTCATAGACCTGGGGAGGCGGGCCAGCTTACCATCACCGAGAGGCTGGGAAGCTATCAGCCCGTGGAGCCTAGAACAGGTCACGTGGGGGTCGCCTAGAACGGTACCAGGTGCACCGTTGGATCGTCTTCATCGTCTCAATAACACGTGGGAGCAATCAAACTATAGACCACCTTTAAGGGGGTCGTCCTACAGTTGCTTAGCTGACCTAGAAGGAAGTAACGCCTTTGATCACGACCATCACGAGAAGAGGAAGGACCAGGAAGCCCTGGACTTGCTCCCAGGGCTGACTAGCGAAGCTAGAATCATCTCAAGGCCTATCACGCCTCGGCATCCTGCATTACCGCCTATAGGGAATACAGCTTCTCCAGGAGAGACCAGCAGTCGGTCAACAATCTGTAATCACAGTAGGACCTGGGGTCAGTCAGGTCCACGGCTGGGCTGGCCATCACAGACGCCACCACATACGCCTGTCTCTGGGTCGACAGGATTGTTGATGATAGCTCCAGGTGGTGGGATCGACAAGACTGCTCCACAACCAGAAGAGGATAGCCTAGTTGGGTTCCCCCAAGAGGAAGACCTCTGTAGGGACTCAGGAGGGGTGGTGCTGTCTAAACAGAGAAAGTCAGGTGGGACTCTGGTCCCAGTACTTGAGGGGCATCGAGGACTCCCTGGACAAGAAGGACTAGGAGAAGGAGGACTGCGTAGACACCAAGCTCAATCCAGCTACAGAACAGAGGAGGTGACCTGGACAACTGAATCCGGGATCAAGCTGACACTGAGAGCCAGCATTGGTCATCCTTACTAGTTAAAGAACAATCAGAACAATATGGACAATATGAGTTGACTACTTGGTTAGTCAACAAAATAGGAGGATAGCTTAGTAATGAATATTACTATGCCTAGACGAGAATAGTTATATTATCATAAGTAAAGAGGGGTGAATAATACACTTAACAGATATCATTGGGAGGAGATGATATGTCAGCATAAGAGGTCTGCATGATATGCAAAGTGACCTGTGATGATATGTCATTCCATTCCTGAGATCAACCATTAAGTGAATTAGGCACCCATAGATAATCATTCCATGGTGGTGTAATAATAATAATATGTCATGGTAAATAAGTGACCCATCACCAGGCCTGGATACTAATCAAGGGTGTTATCAATATATCGACATATAAGGGAAACCAATAGTGGAGAGTTGACCAGGAGATAGTTAGCACCTGACATATGGTAAAAGACTTATTATACCATAAAGGGCACTATAGTTATGAATTGGCCATGGTAACCTAAAACTCGGCAATCTAACCATTACACAAAGGTAATCGGCCAAAGTAGGGTGATTCATATATGACCCCAAAATTTCAATTTTCCAAAATTGGCATATCATGCCTTACCCCATTCATGGACCGCCGGATAATATTGAACCCTCAGAAAAATGCTGTGAATAGACATGCTGGAGGATACTAGATTGAATGTCGGAGAGGCGAAACACCTGTAATGTAGACATGAATGCTAGTTCAAACATCTGGTCCTCAGATCTAAGTGTTCACTTGGAATGGCCCAACAATGTACTAGAGAAATAGATCAATTGTGACAGGTACTTGCTCTCCTTATTCTAGCTCCTGCATGGGCATTTAGGCTTCGGACTCTTCCACTAGATCCAGACACTCCACAGAGACTGCAGTTCCAGTCGGAAACTTGAGATCCAACCAAAGCTTGTTCATTTGTTTGTTTGTCCATAATGTTATTGATAGTTACCAATAAACAAATGTCACAGCTTTTTTGCAATTTCAAACATAAGATTATCTCACTCATTGTGAAATATGGGGGGGGGGAGGGCACTACAAATACTTACCAAAGGCCAGTTTTTGAGAAGGGCCTTGATAGTCTCATGACCAAATCTGCATATACTCCTGAAATGGATTACCACTGTCTACAGATGTTTGACCAAGTGCATACAAAAGTTCCGTTCTTCTATAAAATAGTTTATATCAACTGCAACATTTTTTACTCAAGTCAGTGGGGTCTAATCTAGATCCACTTTTTAAAACTCATTTTTGAGAACTGGAAACCATGATAAATTTGCACATGGTGGTCAGATCCTGCCCATCATATGTTTTGTGTAGTTCCCCATAAATGCAGAATTTTTCTCTTCACTAAAAAAATGGGGTTTAGGGGGTCCCTAAGGTCAGATTTTGGGGAGGGGGGAGGAAACATAGATCAGTAATATTTTATTGGATTTTTTCTGGGGAAAAACATCCTAAAATTATTAAATCTATAGTAGATCACTTTTCCCTAAATTACTAGGGGTACCTAAAAACTTCAAAAAATCATTTGACTCTTTTGGTTGACCATAGGTAGGTAGACCAGTCAATGATATTTGTCTGGCTCACAATTATCTGTGTATAGGTGACTCAGATACAAAATTGGGTGGCAGCAATTTAAAAAAGTTCATGCTTTGATGAACATTTCTGAAGAATTTTTTTTCTTCTTGCTGAATCATGGCATTCTGAGCATTATGTCAACAAATCCATAGTAATTGATAGGTGGCCCAAAGGGCTCCCCAAGCCCTTTGCAGGAGATGGAACAAAGTTTTAGTTGGATTTTACTAGGAGTAAGCTTCTCCTATGGGCTAAATTCCACCACTTGCAGAGGGCTAGTGGCTTTCAGAAAACAAGATTGCATACTCAGCGATGGGCCCATGCCCCTCCCCACAGCATTTCTGAATCAAAGAGAAATTGCCATGAAGTTACTGGTGTGGAGAAGAAGAAGAAGAAGAAGAAGAAGAAGGAGGAGAAGGAGAAAAAAGTCAGTCTGAAGACCAACACTCTACAAGGGGAATGGGTAAAAAGTGTCACATATTGCCCATTTGTTGGGGAGGGGGTCTGGCCTATTT
>CBDHDV010000072.1:0-16242 GCA_965261175.1 Rubritalea sp.
GAATCCCATCCCAGTAGTCCCCCATCCTACGCCAAGGATGCCACGTAGTCCCCCATTCCCACCTCGGAGTTGGATGGCCAGGCCAGTGGGCAGAAAAATACAGGTGGGGTCGTCAACATTACAAAGAATAGTTAGAACGACTCCAGCCAGCCAGACATCAGACAGGTCCACCACACTCCAGATCCCTGTCAGAACCTTGGATGAAACAGAAGGAGATGATATGTTGCCCATAGATTTGTCCAACAGAATCCCAACCGTACTGGAGATGTCCAGGGAGGACGTGAGGACAACAGGACCTCCTCCATTAGTTCCTATCGAGAAGTGGCCGACATGCTCTCTACCCTCGAGCTCCCAGACCAGGGAGGATGAGCCTCCAACACATGGCATTGCCCAGATCTTGAAGGCAGCAGTCATCATTGAGAGAACCAGGTTGGCTGACATGGAGGCTGGGGAGGTGAGGAACATGCCTATCCTCGAAGAGAATGAGAAAGACACAGGAGTAGAGACAACTCCAACTAGGGATGAAGCTGAGTCTCCAGAAAGTAATGTGATGTGGGTCGATACACCAACATTGGTGATCGATCTGGCAGCACCACCAGTAACAAAGCCAGGACCGCCAACACCCTTCACCACGACCTCAGCATCAACCACAGGAACCTCTACCTCGGGAGCTGTCCTCCGAGTGGCAAGGTGGGTTGGAAACACAGGAGGTACTTCTGCTAACCAACAAGAGATGGAAGGTGACGTGAACCTCGAGGTTCGAGGAGACAAGGTCGATGGTTCTGTCAGAGGAAATACAAGCTCCACAGAAGGAGGACCCGAGGTTCTCCACAGACCTCGAGCACAGCACTCCGAGACTGGGAGGACTTGGAGAGACTTCCTGGTGGAGATGGGCGTCTGTAGAGAAGATGTCCAGACTCAACATGACATACTGGGCAGCGAAGAAATGGAGGTGGAAGAGGAAATAGATGTAGGAGGGCCAGAAACAATGTCTGGTGAAGAGATACCAGGTCTGGTACCTGTACTTTCTCTGGGCGAACATGTCGAACCAGTAAGGACTGATGACGAAGAACCGAGTCTGGTACCTGTACTTTCTCTGGCGATGATGGAGAACCAAGTCTGGTATCTGTACTCTCTCTAGGCGAGTATGTGGAATCAGTTGACGAAAAGGAGATGCTACGCTCTTTGTTTGAGGAACCACCAAATGAGAGCGTGGTTCCTAGGTGGCCCCGTCATCCGGTCAGCCACCATGGAGAAGTTCTCGGTGAAGATGATCTCAATCCAGCTGTCAACCCACCTTCTCCAGTGGAGGCGATCGTGGAGTCAGTCTGTATCGAGGTGGTCCCAAATATCGAAAGAAGACATCAAACGATCAGCAATGATGTTGAATCAGAGGTTGAGACCTCAACTAGCGAAGATCTGGTAAAAGAATTGAATGATGAGATTGCCTCGGATGAAGAGATTGCCATGTCACTCGAGAGAGATTCTGAAGGAGATGGTGGAGATGAGTTGAATGATGAGATTATCTCGGATGAAGAGCTCGCCATGTCATTTGAAAAAGACTCTCAAGGAGAAGGTGGAGAAAATGTCAGAGAAACAAGTACAGAGGTTGGAATCAGAAATGCCTACGTGTCACTGAGAAGATTGAAGATCAGGAAACGAAAAATTCACTCTGGAAAGAAGAAGGAGAAAAAGTGGAGGTTTGAAAGAGATAGTGACTGGAGGCCACCCAGAAGAAAGAAGGTGAAAATAACTCCCAAGATCAAATTGATAAGAACAAGACCAATCTCTGAAGACGAAGAATCAACCGAACCCAGAGATCGTCAATCTAGACTCAAACGAGTTTGGAAGGGGACAAACTTCAAAATTCAAGACGAGATTATCACCTTCTACCAGACAGTGCCAAAGAAGAAGATGAGAGAAGGGAGGAAGAAACGGAGAAGGCGGAGAAGAGAAGAAGAGCAGGAAAGGTGCGGAGGTTTCGTGATCACCCTACCAGGAGCGGGCCGGTCATCGGTATCAGGCCGACAATACCGGAGGAGGGACTTGGACAGTGGCGTCTGGGAATCCGAACTAGGAGGTGGCCAGTTGAATGGATCAGAAAGATTGGAAATCGATCTTAAGACAAAAGAAGACGAAGAACCAGAAGACCGTCAAGACGGTAACATGGAAGAAGGAGGACTTGGTCAGAGCACCGTCGGTACCGACCCTAAGATGGCTATGGGAGAAGATACTGAAGAAAAGTCGAGATCAAAGCGAAGTCCAAGTCCAGAGAAAGAGATTGGCCTTGATGAAGGCGCCAAAGAAAATGTTCCTGAACAGGAAACAACAACAGCAGACTCAGATCAAAAGGGATCAAGAGCAGAAGAAGATCCAAGGAGAGATAACCGAGCAACAACGGAGGGAAAGGACGCTGAGAAAACTAAAGCGAACCAATGCCCTGGATCTACGACTTCTACTACCACCATTAGAGTTAGCAATACCACAGCCCCCATCGGTGGAGTACAGGACCTCCTGCGAACGTGGGTAGCAGCAGGAGTTCAGGGCATCGACTGCGAGGTCAGGATCAAGTCGGTCGAGCTGCCCCCTCGCCTTCCAGATCCTGCCGTGCAGCGAGGGAAGTCGATGAGGTGATGAGAGGGAGAGATATGATCAAAACATGAGTTCGCCACACCTTGCACATACAGAAACTAGAAAATTATGCTTCTTTAGCTAAGACACACCTGGGCAGTCCAGACTAGTCTATGTTAAAGAAAGATAATGGTTAAACCAGGGTAAAGGGGGAAGGTATCAAAAAGTATTGGACACTGTCACAATTGGGACAGGGTCCGAACTGAGTGAGCCATCCTCAGAAGGGGTTTAGACTGATTGAGAGTTCAAAATGCAAGGCTAGGTGACAAATGTTAGAGGGGTAAATAATCAGAGTAATCAAGAGGTGGTCAGATTTTTATGTGGTCAGATTTTTATAAGACAAAACATTCCCATCAACCTTGATCATAAAAATGGGTGTGCTTTTTATTTGAGAAGGAGGGGGGCTAAAAAACAAAGTTACACTTTTGAACGGGTTTGGTGAAGCTAACCAAAAGTCTAAAAATATAATTCAGGGGGGTGGTTGTATGACCTCTTTTTCCAAATTTGGTATAGAGGGGACGTAGGAAATAGGCTTAACAAAAGAAAATGCATCACCATGCAGCAATAAAGAATCGAGGGGTCACGAGTGCCGACCAGGAAAATCATATGTCAATTTTGGGCAATGAATAAAAGTTACATGTAGGTGGGTCCCAATGTAGAACCTGGGGTGGGAACTTTTAACATCAAGCGATGAGGGAGAGACGGCCATGGGCCTGTTGGGGACCGGTCTTATACCGGATCCCAGCCGGAACTCGGCTGACGATACCCAATATTGTTGAGAGTTCCAGCCTCAGGACAAAGGAGGGACTGACCTGAGATGTAGCTGGTAGAATGGTCGAAATTTGTGGTCAGAGGTGATTGTTTTTGCTGCATTTAGGGGCATTTATTGGCCTCACGATAACAGATGGAAAAAACCCAAAAACAAAAAATATGTACATATATAAAGTAAAGGGAGGGGACCAAAAAATACTGCTTAAAAAGTCAGTAAATAGAAAAAACAAAGATAAAAAATAATTCACCCCTCCCTTAAATTGACCTTCTAATGAGACAAGAAAAAATCATGAGGACTGAGGTATGCTGTACATTACATCTGTAGTTAGAGCAGTGTCTTGGTTTATATAATATGCATCATACTGCCACGTGATGCACATTATATACCATCAACTAAAACATTGCCCTTAGTCATATATCAGTCTCATGTCCTTTGAGTTTAGTTCATATGGAAGGCAAACCTGTATGGACCATTCTGATGTGTGTTGAACAATCAGTATTAGGTTGACTGACTAAGCACTCCACCTAACATTGAATGTTACAATTTTTTCCTTCAGGTCAACTGTAAAAAACTGAGACAAACTGTAAAAGACTAACAAATACATTTAAAAATACATTTAAAAGAAGATAGAAGCAAAATACATTTATAATACCTTTAAAATACATTTATAAAATAGAAGGACACATTTAGTACATTCATACCTCGATGTCAACATAAATAGAAAGGAAACATTTATTGATCTTATATATATGTACTTAATGCGGAAACTGATGGGTCAAATGGTGAAGCATGTGACGACAGATTAGAGAAACGAAACAGCTCAAAGAAATGGACTAGAGAAAAACAGCTCAAAGAAATGGATACACACTGGAAAAGTTTTAATTGTGCATTTTTAAGTTTAAGGGAACATACAATAAAATACAATAAAAATACAATCAAGGAGGGGGTCAACTACCCCTCCCCCAAAAATTAAAAAAAAAAAAAAAAACATATGTATAAACTGATAAAGAAAGGATGAGGGGGGCTAGGAATTAAAAAAAGTATGCCTGGTAAGAACTGGTGTGGGGGGTGGTGTAAGATTCCCAAAAATAGGGGTACGCAATTAGTTGGCAATGGCATTTTTAGGGACCCAGAGGGGTATGAATTGAGTATGGGTGTTCTCCTGGGAACATGGTCAAAAGATGGGTCAGACCTAGAAATAGGAGGACAGTAAGGAAAGGCCATGGATGGACAGATAGGAGGGTGATGATTTGGCAAATGTCCGTAGGACATTAGGGCAGGCCAAACAATGAGATTAGCCAAACCTAGGGCGTGCCAAACAATGATACTAGCCAAGCCTAGGGCGTGTCAAACAATGATATTAGCCAAACGTAGCAGGACATGCCAGTCTACCTTATCAACAGGCCAAGGTCAGACAAACCCAGTACTAGCAAGGAAGATGGAGTTGATAAGGTTTACACAAAAAATATCAGGTGTCAGGAATGAGGTTGAACAATGACCTCGAATAAATCAGGTGCCAGAAATGAGGTTGAACAATGACCTCGAATAAATCTCTACTCAAGTGATTCAGGGTTGGATGTCTATGTATGGAATACATGGCTATGTAACCTGGATCAATTGGGTAGAAGAGAAAAGAAAAGATGGAGGATTTAATCATTAAATATCAGAATAAATTGACTCATATCTCCACCTGACAATAAATGACAGGAGGTTTCAGATTCAAGTGCAAATATTCATATTTGCCTGATAGACCAATGACATGGAGTATCAGATTAATATGGTGTCTAGTGTCAGAGCCCTCCCTAATTGTAAGGAAGGCAGAGCTCGGAAAAAACCATGGTCCATGGTCTCATGGTCCTGGGTCCATGGTCATCCATGGTCCTATGGTCTCAGACAATGTCTAATCAATCTAGTCAGGTCGAATGTCCATCATGAATAAATAAAGATAAATATATTCAGATACTTTTCCTATCTCTGGAGGAGTCCCATCTGAAGATATTTGATCCAGCATATTGGGTTCAGAAAAAGAGGATGTCAACATTCGACATTAGCTGTCAACATCCAACATTTACTATCAACATTTGGTATTTACAGAGTAAATAGGACATTAATGTAAATTATCAAGGTCGTCCGTTCTAGTCCTCCAGTTCGTGATAAATAGAATTGTAAGATCCTAATTCGGGGTAGTTTCTGTTTAGTTTCGAATGTGGTAACACTTCGCAACCTGAACAGATACTTCTTTGCAATTAAGAAACAGTATCAACAATATCAATTCCTAAACAATCCATCCTAGCAATTGTACCTAGTCACCTCATCCTAAGAAACAAGTGATTGTGCTTTGTAACTAACCAGAAAGACAATATACAAGCATAAACTGAAAGACTTTGTTTCTTACTCCTTCGAGCAGTCCAACCTGAATACTCAGTAAATATTCAGGGGCCTACAGTATAGAGGTAACCATCCGTGGGTACCTCTGGAAGAAGGTGACACATAACCATAAGGTTTAGAACAGATCAAAATCAAAGACACTGCCAGCTTAGATTTCATACAAGTGGTCAAAGTGCTGGTCAGACCTATAGCCCAGTTATATGGGATATATGGTTGCCAGAACAAACCTTTAAGAAGGACCTTGGTTGCCAGAACAACAAGCCCCTACCAATATATAGTCAAGACACTCTGAAAGAGTGATAGGACAATATAGAGCACTTATAGAGTGGGGATAGAAAATCCACATAGAAGCTCGGCTCAGTCTATTTAACTTGGATCATCCTAAGAGGGCAATGAAGGATGTCTAGACCTAGAATCTTATCAGTCGTCCCCCAAGAAGCTTGGGATCCAGATAGGGATCCTGAAGAAGTACATAGAGAACCTGGAGACCCTGCCAGGGATCCATGGGATGTCGGATGGCTTCTAGAGGAGAAACGACCTGGGAGGCCACAAGGTCCTAGAGTCCAACCCCATGTAGGTTGGGGGTCACCTACTGTAGCTCAAGACAATCCCCTTGACTACCACCACCATCAGCAGGGGACTTGGTCTGAGGAACCTGTAGATACTGACGGAGAAGACTTAGGTGCTGGAGGAGAACCAGGCCAGGAGGCGGAACAGCCTGGTCAACATACAGCCCTGGCACTCAGGGACAGAAGTTTGTGTAGGTCAGTGGATCCACCAAGGCCCACCAGAAAGATCAGAGGAAGGCCAGGATACAAGGCTGCACTTATACCTTGGATGTACACACCTGTACTGTACCAGGTCCCCTTCTCCCCACAAGAGTGGGCACAGCAGATCCCAGTGTCAGGGGGGACTGGGTTAAGGCGGGCACCAGATTACCCACTGGCCTCAACTGGTTGGTATGACCAACTTGATCAGCGAGGAGAAGGTGAGCCTGCAGCAGCAAGTTGGAGGCAGGGAACTCCACCAGCATTCCGGAGACGTACAGCCATAGGCTGCCCAAGGGCAGGATCGACTTCGGAGTCCAGATCCACAGAAGCAGGAGACTGCCCAAGAAGAGGATCGACTTCAGAGCCCAGGTCCAGGGAGGCAGGGGTTACCTGCACCTCCAAAGGATCGACTTCCATCTGGGAAGGGGAATGGACCAGCTGGAGGACTTCACCTGGACTTGTAACACACACCAAGCAACGGTCTGAATCTCACTGGTGATCCAGTGTAGATGTAAAGGACTAATGTAACCAATAAGTGATCAGTCATATCATTTGTAACTCGCCATGGCAATAGTCAGGGTGACATAATCAATGTGTGTTGATCAGATCATCACAGGTATCCTCAACCATAGGATGTTCATGTAATCATATTAACACCCTGTGGTTAGGGCCTAATGATATAGTAAGGTATTACTTATGATGACATCTAGTTGGTATCATACTAAAAGCCTATGATAAGAGTGTGGTGGGTTACATGGTATATTTCTATCAAGTCCATAAGAACTATCATATGACTTGTGGTTATATATCATATTACCCTTCATTCATCATTGGCTATCATTATAAGGGAGATAGGTCATTACCCATATACCACCTGGGTGATTACTGGGAAGTCATTGGTCTGCTAAGATCCCTGGATCATTAGTAGGTCATTGGCTTACTGGGGATCAACCATGGGATGATCATGGATAATCAGTTGGAGCATATTGAGGACAATCATCATATCATCAAGTGGTTACCCAAAGCTCATTAATCTGATCATCCCATTATATCGTGACCATTATTAGGGGAGGTCAGAAGAGTCCAAAAATTTCAAATTCTAAAACAAGGCCTGTTTAGCATATTAGCATAATTTATCACATGGTGCAAGGATTTTGGATCAAAGAAAAGATAAATACAATTAATCCAAAAAGGATAAAGTAAAATAATCCAAAGGGATAATTAAATAATCCAAAAACATAGCTTTCGAATCTTCCGCAATTTTTTAGATTATGGGAAAAAATGCCTTTTTAGACCAACCAGCAATTACCAGGCATATACCAATTTAATCCGAGAAATTCATGTTAACCCTTCCCCTAGTATTAAACAGAGGCCAGACATGTACGCTTGCTTGGCCTAAAAGGAGTAACCTGAGATAGTGGTCTGACCAGTTTTGAGAGAGTCCACTCTCTGAACCTTTAGGCGTCAGTAACGGATCTGAACCTATTCACCCGCCCTACGAGCAAGAGTCAGGAGGTACAAGTCCCAGGACTCAGTGCAGACTTCAATGGGGGTGAGTGTAATTTCTAGCAGGTATCAAGGCCTAGGTACAGATATTGAAAACTAGGGGTGAAGGTATCTAGGTATCAGAGACTAGGTCTGTAGGTAACTAGGTATCAGTGACTAGGACAGTAGGTATCTAGGTATCAAGGACTAGGTCTGTAGGTATCTAGGTATCGAGTAAACTGTAGGTAACTAGGTATGACTAGGGTAACTAGGTATCAAGAACTAGGTCTGTAGGTAACTAGGTATCGAGGACTAGGTCTGTAGGTATCTAGGTATCAAGGACTAGGTCTGTAGGTATCTAGGTATCGAGGACTAGAACTAGGGTCTGTAGGTAACTAGGTATCAAGGACTAGGTCTGTAGGTATCTAGGTATCAAGAACTAGGACTGTAGGTAACTAGGTATCGAGGACTAGGTCTGTAGGTATCCAGGTATCAAGGACTAGGTCTGTAGGTAACTAGGTATCAAGGACTAGTTTGTAAGGACCCAGGTATCAAGGATTAGGTCTGCAGGTATTGGTATTGGAAATTAGAAGCTCGGTACCAGGACCTAAAGTATAAATAGGAGGATTAGTGGTACTAGCTAATTAGGAGATTAGGAGTGCTAGTCTAATTAGGAGGAGCCTAGAGAAGAATAGGAGATTAACAATACTCGTCTAATTAGGTGAACTCTAGAAAAGGATAGGAGTTGAATGTGCTAGCTAAATAACAATAGAAGCATTAACGCTAGTCTAAATAGAGGAAGGATAGAAGGGTTTCATCTGTAAAGGGTGAACCCTAGGGATGAAAGGGTAATCCTGAAGTTTAACTGTCACATCCCCAACAGCTCAATAAATATATGGGTTCATGTAAGAAGGGTTCCTCCATAAAAGGGTGAGCCTTGAGGACAAAGGAAATTTTGAGAGGTGAGTGGCTCATCCCAAGAGTTCAGAAAAATACCATCAGTATAGAGTCTGTTCAAACAAATAAAAGAGGTCTCCTCCATAAAAGGGTGAGCCTTGAGGACAAGGGAAATCCTGAGACCAATTGGGGGGTAGGCAGCCATCCTTCATATTTCATTTCCTGCGAGTGAGGAAAGGAGGACGAACATCGGGTTTCTTTCTTTTAGATGGAACTCCCATTTCTGTACCAACACGAGACAACAGATTTAAAAGAAATTAGTTTAGTTAGAAATCTTAGTAAGTCGATCAGAAGAAAAGGAGGAAGGAAAACAGGTCTCCACTGAACTAAAGAACCAAATATAAACCGTCCATTCTAGAAATGCCGAGCCACAGACGAGAAACACCAGGAGAAAGAAGAGAAGGAGGTAGCAGGAGGAGGGGGCCATCTACACCGCGATCCAGGGAGGCGAGACGAGCAGCAGCTGCCCAGGTCATAGAGAGCTACTCATACCTGAGGGAAAACTGTCCGTTACTCCCACAGTTCGGTCGTCTGCCTAAATACCACATCTTAAGGGGAGCTGCTGACCAGATGCAAGCACTTCGGTTTGAAAATATTTCCCTCCGATGGACAGTAACTGCTTGCATGAAAGACCGAGAGAGAGCAGCTGGTCCACAAGCGAGACCTGGAGGTCAGTCTGCTCTGCCTCAAGATCAAGCTCTGCCTCAAGATCAAGCTCTGCCTCAAGATCAAGCTCTGCCTCAAGATCAAGCTCTGCCTCAAGATCAAGCTCTGCCTCAAGATCAAGTCAGGCGAGAAGAAGGCGAGAGAAGGGGAGATGATCTGCAGATCATAGAGGTCCGAGGGAACTGCCAGTGGCCAGCTACGCTTCCCCATCATGTTGAGGACAGGAGACAGTTACCTGAGATAGGAGATGAAATTGCTAAGCTGAGAGAAGTTGTAGCTAGACTCAGGGGTGGAGAGACTCGTGGTCACCAACCAGAGACTCGTGGTCACCAACCAGAGACTCGTGTTCACCAACCAGAGGCAACCAGAGCAAGTACCGGGGGTGGAGGAATTGGTGGCATTGAACATGAAGACGAGGGCATGGAAGTCCGTGTTGTGTGGGGTGGGACGGTTGAGAATCCCATCCCAGTAGTCCCCCATCCTACGCCAAGGATGCCACGTAGTCCCCCATTCCCAACTCGGAGTTGGATGGCCAGGCCAGTGGGCAGAAAAATACAGGTGGGGTCGTCAACATTACAAAGAATAGTTAGAACGACTCCAGCCAGCCAGACATCAGACAGGTCCACCACACTCCAGATCCCTATCAGAACCTTGGATGAAACAGAAGGAGATGATATGTTGCCCATAGATTTGTCCAACAGAATCCCAACCGTACTGGAGATGTCCAGGGAGGACGTGAGGACAACAGGACCTCCTCCATTAGTTCCTATCGAGAAGTGGCCGACATGCTCTCTACCCTCGAGCTCCCAGACCAGGGAGGATGAGCCTCCAACACATGGCATTGCCCAGATCTTGAAGGCAGCAGTCATCATTGAGAGAACCAGGTTGGCTGACATGGAGGCTGGGGAGGTGAGGAACATGCCTATCCTCGAAGAGAATGAGAAAGACACAGGAGTAGAGACAACTCCAACTAGGGATGAAGCTGAGTCTCCAGAAAGTAATGTGATGTGGGTCGATACACCAACATTGGTGATCGATCTGGCAGCACCACCAGTAACAAAGCCAGGACCGCCAACACCCTTCACCACGACCTCAGCATCAACCACAGGAACCTCTACCTCGGGAGCTGTCCTCCGAGTGGCAAGGTGGGTTGGAAACACAGGAGGTACTTCTGCTAACCAACAAGAGATGGAAGGTGACGTGAACCTCGAGGTTCGAGGAGACAAGGTCGATGGTTCTGTCAGAGGAAATACAAGCTCCACAGAAGGAGGACCCGAGGTTCTCCACAGACCTCGAGCACAGCACTCCGAGACTGGGAGGACTTGTGAGAGACTTCCTGGTGGAGATGGGCGTCTGTAGAGAAGATGTCCAGACTCAACATGACATACTGGGCAGCGAAGAAATGGAGGTGGAAGAGGAAATAGATGTAGGAGGGCCAGAAACAATGTCTGGTGAAGAGATACCAGGTCTGGTACCTGTACTTTCTCTGGGCGAACATGTCGAACCAGTAAGGACTGATGACGAAGAACCGAGTCTGGTACCTGTACTTTCTCTGAGCGATGATGGAGAACCAAGTATGGTATCTATACTCTCTCTAGGCGAGTATGTGGAATCAGTTGACGAAAAGGAGATGCTACGCTCTTTGTTTGAGGAACCACCAAATGAGAGCGTGGTCCCTAGGTGGCCCCGTCATCCGGTCAGCCACCATGGAGAAGTTCTCGGTGAAGATGATCTCAATCCAGCTGTCAACCCACCTTCTCCAGTGGAGGCGATCGTGGAGTCAGTCTGTATCGAGGTGGTCCCAAATATCGAAAGAAGACATCAAACGATCAGCAATGATGTTGAATCAGAGGTTGAGACCTCAACTAGCGAAGATCTGGTAAAAGAATTGAATGATGAGATTGCCTCGGATGAAGAGATGGCCATGTCACTCGAGAGAGATTCTGAAGGAGATGGTGGAGATGAGTTGAATGATGAGATTATCTCGGACGAAGAGCTCGCCATGTCATTTGAAAAAGACTCTCAAGGAGAAGGTGGAGAAAATGTCAGAGAAACAGGTACAGAGGTTGGAATCAGAAATGCCTACGTGTCACTGAGAAGATTGAAGATCAGGAAACGAAAAATTCACTCTGGAAAGAAGAAGGAGAAAAAGTGGAGGTTTGAAAGAGATAGTGACTGGAGGCCACCCAGAAGAAAGAAGGTGAAAATAACTCCCAAGATCAAATTGATAAGAACAAGACCAATCTCTGAAGACGAAGAATCAACCGAACCCAGAGATCGTCAATCTAGACTCAAACGAGTTTGGAAGGGGACAAACTTCAAAATTCAAGACGAGATTATCACCTTCTACCAGACAGTGCCAAAGAAGAAGATGAGAGAAGGGAGGAAGAAACGGAGAAGGCGGAGAAGAGAAGAAGAGCAGGAAAGGTGCGGAGGTTTCGTGATCACCCTACCAGGAGCGGGCCGGTCATCGGTATCAGGCCGACAATACCGGAGGAGGGACTTGGACAGTGGCGTCTGGGAATCCGAACTAGGAGGTGGCCAGTTGAATGGATCAGAAAGATTGGAAATCGATCTTAAGACAAAAGAAGACGAAGAACCAGAAGACCGTCAAGACGGTAACATGGAAGAAGGAGGACTTGGTCAGAGCACCGTCGGTACCGACCCTAAGATGGCTATGGGAGAAGATACTGAAGAAAAGTCGAGATCAAAGCGAAGTCCAAGTCCAGAGAAAGAGATTGGCCTTGATGAAGGCGCCAAAGAAAATGTTCCTGAACAGGAAACAACAACAGCAGACTCAGATCAAAAGGGATCAAGAGCAGAAGAAGATCCAAGGAGAGATAACCGAGCAACAACGGAGGGAAAGGACGCTGAGAAAACTAAAGCGAACCAATGCCCTGGATCTACGACTTCTACTACCACCATTAGAGTTAGCAATACCACAGCCCCCATCGGTGGAGTACAGGACCTCCTGCGAACGTGGGTAGCAGCAGGAGTTCAGGGCATCGACTGCGAGGTCAGGATCAAGTCGGTCGAGCTGCCCCCTCGCCTTCCAGATCCTGCCGTGCAGCGAGGGAAGTCGATGAGGTGATGAGAGGGAGAGATATGATCAAAACATGAGTTCGCCACACCTTGCACATACAGAAACTAGAAAATTATGCTTCTTTAGCTAAGACACACCTGGGCAGTCCAGACTAGTCTATGTTAAAGAAAGATAATGGTTAAACCAGGGTAAAGGGGGAAGGTATCAAAAAGTATTGGACACTGTCACAATTGGGACAGGGTCCGAACTGAGTGAGCCATCCTCAGAAGGGGTTTAGACTGATTGAGAGTTCAAAATGCAAGGCTAGGTGACAAATGTTAGAGGGGTAAATAATCAGAGTAATCAAGAGGTGGTCAGATTTTTATGTGGTCAGATTTTTATAAGACAAAACATTCCCATCAACCTTGATCATAAAAATGGGTGTGCTTTTTATTTGAGAAGGAGGGGGGCTAAAAAACAAAGTTACACTTTTGAACGGGTTTGGTGAAGCTAACCAAAAGTCTAAAAATATAATTCAGGGGGGTGGTTGTATGACCTCTTTTTCCAAATTTGGTATAGAGGGGACGTAGGAAATAGGCTTAACAAAAGAAAATGCATCACCATGCAGCAATAAAGAATCGAGGGGTCACGAGTGCCGACCAGGAAAATCATATGTCAATTTTGGGCAATGAATAAAAGTTACATGTAGGTGGGTCCCAATGTAGAACCTGGGGTGGGAACTTTTAACATCAAGCGATGAGGGAGAGACGGCCATGGGCCTGTTGGGGACCGGTCTTATACCGGATCCCAGCCGGAACTCGGCTGACGATACCCAATATTGTTGAGAGTTCCAGCCTCAGGACAAAGGAGGGACTGACCTGAGATGTAGCTGGTAGAATGGTCGAAATTTGTGGTCAGAGGTGATTGTTTTTGCTGCATTTAGGGGCATTTATTGGCCTCACGATAACAGATGGAAAAAACCCAAAAAAAAAAAAAATATGTACATATATAAAGTAAAGGGAGGGGACCAAAAAATACTGCTTAAAAAGTCAGTAAATAGAAAAAACAAAGATAAAAAATAATTCACCCCTCCCTTAAATTGACCTTCTAATGAGACAAGAAAAAATCATGAGGACTGAGGTATGCTGTACATTACATCTGTAGTTAGAGCAGTGTCTTGGTTTATATAATATGCATCATACTGCCACGTGATGCATACTATATACCATCAACTAAAACATTGCCCTTAGTCATATATCAGTCTCATGTCCTTTGAGTTTAGTTCATATGGAAGGCAAACCTGTATGGACCATTCTGATGTGTGTTGAACAATCAGTATTAGGTTGACTGACTAAGCACTCCACCTAACATTGAATGTTACAATTTTTTCCTTCAGGTCAACTGTAAAAAACTGAGACAAACTGTAAAAGACTAACAAATACATTTAAAAATACATTTAAAAGAAGATAGAAGCAAAATACATTTATAATACCTTTAAAATACATTTATAAAATAGAAGGACACATTTAGTACATTCATACCTCGATGTCAACATAAATAGAAAGGAAACATTTATTGATCTTATATATATGTACTTAATGCGGAAACTGATGGGTCAAATGGTGAAGCATGTGACGACAGATTAGAGAAACGAAAGCTCAAAGAAATGGACTAGAGAAAAACAGCTCAAAGAAATGGATACACACTGGAAAAGTTTTAATTGTGCATTTTTAAGTTTAAGGGAACATACAATAAAATACAATAAAAATACAATCAAGGAGGGGGTCAACTACCCCTCCCCCAAAAATTAAAAAAAAAAAAAAAAAAAACATATGTATAAACTGATAAAGAAAGGATGAGGGGGGCTAGGAATTAAAAAAAAAAAAGTATGCCTGGTAAGAACTGGTGTGGGGGGTGGTGTAAGATTCCCAAAAATAGGGGTACGCAATTAGTTGGCAATGGCATTTTTAGGGACCCAGAGGGGTATGAATTGAGTATGGGTGTTCTCCTGGGAACATGGTCAAAAGATGGGTCAGACCTAGAAATAGGAGGACAGTAAGGAAAGGCCATGGATGGACAGATAGGAGGGTGATGATTTGGCAAATGTCCGTAGGACATTAGGGCAGGCCAAACAATGAGATTAGCCAAACCTAGGGCGTGCCAAACAATGATACTAGCCAAGCCTAGGGCGTGTCAAACAATGATATTAGCCAAACGTAGCAGGACATGCCAGTCTACCTTATCAACAGGCCAAGGTCAGACAAACCCAGTACTAGCAAGGAAGATGGAGTTGATAAGGTTTACACAAAAAATATCAGGTGTCAGGAATGAGGTTGAACAATGACCTCGAATAAATCAGGTGCCAGAAATGAGGTTGAACAATGACCTGACCTCGAATAAATCTCTACTCAAGTGATTCAGGGTTGGATGTCTATGTATGGAATACATGGCTATGTAACCTGGATCAATTGGGTAGAAGAGAAAAGAAAAGATGGAGGATTTAATCATTAAATATCAGAATAAATTGACTCATATCTCCACCTGACAATAAATGACAGGAGGTTTCAGATTCAAGTGCAAATATTCATATTTGCCTGATAGACCAATGACATGGAGTATCAGATTAATATGGTGTCTAGTGTCAGAGCCCTCCCTAATTGTAAGGAAGGCAGAGCTCGGAAAAAAACCATGGTCCATGGTCTCATGGTCCTGGGTCCATGGTCATCCATGGTCCTATGGTCTCAGACAATGTCTAATCAATCTAGTCAGGTCGAATGTCCATCATGAATAAATAAAGATAAATATATTCAGATACTTTTCCTATCTCTGGAGGAGTCCCATCTGAAGATATTTGATCCAGCATATTGGGTTCAGAAAAAGAGGATGTCAACATTCGACATTAGCTGTCAACATCCAACATTTACTATCAACATTTGGTATTTACAGAGTAAATAGGACATTAATGTAAATTATCAAGGTCGTCCGTTCTAGTCCTCCAGTTCGTGATAAATAGAATTGTAAGATCCTAATTCGGGGTAGTTTCTGTTTAGTTTCGAATGTGGTAACACTTCGCAACCTGAACAGATACTTCTTTGCAATTAAGAAACAGTATCAACAATATCAATTCCTAAACAATCCATCCTAGCAATTGTACCTAGTCACCTCATCCTAAGAAACAAGTGATTGTGCTTTGTAACTAACCAGAAAGACAATATACAAGCATAAACTGAAAGACTTTGTTTCTTACTCCTTCGAGCAGTCCAACCTGAATACTCAGTAAATATTCAGGGGCCTACAGTATAGAGGTAACCATCCGTGGGTACCTCTGGAAGAAGGTGACACATAACCATAAGGTTTAGAACAGATCAAAATCAAAGACACTGCCAGCTTAGATTTCATACAAGTGGTCAAAGTGCTGGTCAGACCTATAGCCCAGTTATATGGGATATATGGTTGCCAGAACAAACCTTTAAGAAGGACCTTGGTTGCCAGAACAACAAGCCCCTACCAATATATAGTCAAGACACTCTGAAAGAGTGATAGGACAATAT
>CBDHDV010000073.1:0-29305 GCA_965261175.1 Rubritalea sp.
CTTGTCGAGTTTCCCTCCGATGCAGAGGTGCAGCTGTTACGAGTATTAGCAGAGAAGCCGCTATAACGACAGAATCGAATGTATTTCTTGGAGATTCCATAGTTGAATGTGTGTCTTGTAAATTTGGTCGCTCTTTAGCCACGAAGGAACAGAATATTTTTCTTTGCGAGCTATTCTTTTTATTTTAATTGGATCTTTTTTGTTTCGTGTTTGCTTTCTGGCATCTTGATGTGCTACTGCTCTTTTTTATAATCACAGGTGGAAGACGTCAAGGGGACCCCGACATTAAATATTTCCGGAGGAAAACGGTATCAACGGCTCTAGCCGGATGTCAAAACTAGTTATCTTACGTATCTTCCTAGAGGAAGTAAAGATATTAGTTCTTGGTTGGCTGCGCTAGAGTAGTCCAGGTTTACTGCTAATATCTTGGTTGATTCCGGTGAAACAGTGTCAGGTTATCCCCAGTCTGATTTTGTCCCATTCCTAACATCCCTTGCGTGTACAGTCTGGGCTAAACTGGGACCGCGTAGATTCAGTCTCAAAATGTTCTCAGAGTCAGTTTCTATCTTTGCCTAACCAATTTACCTATTCCTTAACTATATTACTGATTTTAATTTGCCTTGGATATATTGCTACAACATGATATTGATTGTCTCCAATATCTTTTGGTTATTTGCCTTGTATGCAGTTTATGCCTTGCCATTCCGTGTATATGTATCTCAGAATGTCTCCAATCTCAGTTAGTTCTCTGGGATTGTCTGAATTTGAGCTAGATGAACACAAATAATACATATAACATAATAACAGGCATTCCATTATCTGCTGGAAGCTAGTAATTCCGTCAGATCTCAGTGCTGCAGTCTAACTGGTTGTGGGCCTACATTGGTACAGTCCTGTTACGTTCATTTTTGACAGGTCAATCCAATATAGCTGCTTGTTTTTAAACAAAAGATTTTTGTTCTCGTAACATACATATTTACACATGGAACATGGCCTGTGAAATTGGTAACGGTAAGACACTGCCTTGAATGCTAGTCTCTGATGTCTAACAAGTCATCTGCTGTTTTGTTCTAATCCAATTTTTTTAATTATTATTTTTTATTGTGCAGACTGTCTGGAGCAGCTCCGCACCCTGGAGACGCAGAACATGACCAGTCCTCAAATTTTAAGACAAACCGCCAGTCTCTGCTGCGATCTCTCTTCACTGTTGGCGTTCTCTGCAAGTTATTTGACTTTGATACCATAATGCCATGTCAATCTGGGGTAAATCCCTATAATTACCAGGTTAATTACTCGAAATATTCAGTTCAACCCACTTTTGTATGTGTCGTATAAAAGTCAGTAAAAATATATTAGTGGTTTTGCCAACTTCTCTCCAAATATCTCTTACATAATGTCCAGTAATGTCAGGTTAATCCTGGAATTATCGAGCAATACCCAAGGTGCAGACGTTCCCACCTGCATGCACTAGCTAGGGTAAGGGTTAGGACTAGAGTTGGAGCTATGAGGGTAGAGTTGGTTGGGGCTAAACGCTAGGGGTAGGATTAGGGCTATTGGGCTAAGGCTATGGTTCGGACTATAATGCTAGGGCTAGGATTGGAGCAAATGGTTGATCCAGGGATCGTCCATTATTAGGCATGCCATGCTAGATTCTTCAGTGTGGCATGCATCCTGCACGGTTTATCAGAGACTACATGTTAGATTCTCCAGTGGGGCATGCATCCTGCACAGTTTATTAGAGAGGCCATGTTAGGGTCTCCTAATGTGACATGCATCCTGAACTGTTTATTAGAGACTCCATGCTAGGGTATCCTTATATCCTTGGAATCAAATACGGGTCCAGAACCGTAATGTTATTGATTATGTCTACACATTGTCGATTTCCACCGTCCATTCTGTACTGGTAGGAGAGGAGATGACTTAGGATGTAGTGTAGTTTCTAGGATGCCAGCCTCTCTAAGGGCATGTGTCTCCTCTCTTATCTGGTCCTTTCAGAGAGGGGCCAGTCATATGTATGGAGTCCTTAATTGTAGAGCATAACTGTTGATGATTCCATGCTCGACAATGGTAACAAGACTTGATGAGATGGTGAGATCTAGTAGAAAACTGTGTAGGAGAGCCCGCAGTTACTATGCTTTCTGCTCGATCACTATAGATGAGAGAGAGGTCAGGTTGTTAAGATGTTTTTCCTGTTCTTCCTCTGTTGCAACAACAATTCTCATGAATTGGTTGTCGATCATCTGCCAAGGCATCAACATGTAAATGTGTAGAATTCATGAATGTTGGTTCTCCCCGGAGTAGCGATCTGGTAGAAATGTTGGGGGGCCTTTTGTGTAACTTCATATGAACATTCCCAGCACTCCTCCCGCTGCCCCATGAGCTGAGTCACATGGATCAAGACCATGGATCCTGGTGGGTACTCCTTGCAAGATGTTGTCTTTTCATTAGACTTCTTCATGGCTGCCTTGGCTGCCTGCTCTCGTTGGCCAACAATGGATGCCATGCTTTCCATTCTGTGCTTACGACTCTTGATTCAGTCTACCACGGTGGTTTTACTGGTACTCCATTCATTCAGGTGACCTTGAGCACTTCCTTAGGGTTTCTGACATTCCAGCCACAGAGTTGCTCAAATTGGGTATGTCCCATCATGGTGTGGAGAGTATCTCGGTTAACAACAAGAATTTGAAAGTTCCAATTCTGTTTATCCAATGTGCCTTCTAAAGCATATCCTTGAATGAGGCTTTCCTATGCTCAGCTTGTCATCAGATTGAGGAAGGTAGGGAGATGTCTCCAGGTGGTCAATACTAAACAGGTTACAGAGATGGGTTGCAATATGACAAGCAAAAACAGAACCGTGGTTGGTTAGAATTTCTTCTGGGCAGCCAATTCAAGAAAATACCTCCATCATAGCCTTGACTATGACTTCAGCATTTACTCTATTAAGTGGGTTCACCTTTGGATTTATGCTCACATAGCACATACTGGTCAACTGATAGTAGTAGCCAGATTTGGTCTGGGATGTGGGTAATTGGAAATTGCTGTTATGAAGACAGAAAATGGATAGAAAGGGGTATAGCTGAGCTTGTATGGATCAGCACGTTGGCATTCATGGCAGGTTCGCCAATACTTCCCTATACATATGGTGAGTCCAGGCCTAGTAAAGTGCTGTCTAATTCATGCTTGTGTCTTCTTCGTTCCGTTGTGGCCTCCAGTGCGAGCCGAGTGTGCAATTTTCTAACCAATATTGTGTCTAGATTCTGGCATCGCAATCCCAGTAGAGTTGTTCCCATGCTAATCCATGTCACGTTGGACAAGAAAGTTATCCTCCCTTCAATAAGACTTTCTCTTGCTCGTTTGATAGAGAACTTGAGTAGCTAGTGGTACATCCTTGTCTGCTGCTCAATGAAGTTCACTCAATCCGCGATAGCAGGTTTTGGTCTGGGTGTGACTCAGTGTTAGCCAGTTGGCTTCAGGCTCAGCCTGCACTGGAACAGCGACGACTAGGTCTATCCAATCATCCTGTTGTTATGTCAACAAGAGCAATGGGGGCTTCTTCTGACTATTGCTTGTTCATCCAGCTGTTTGTCAGCTTGGCCTTGGCTGTCTGTGCTCTGATCACTCACACCAGGTCAGCTTGAGCTTGTTGCGGCTCCTCGACATAGAGCAGGTATTTGGAAAGATGTAGGTTCATCCCAATGTATGCACCGCCCTGTTTGACCCAGTCAGAGACAGCAACAGAGTAGAAGTCCTCATGTTTGCCGACATGAAGTCGATTTCTTGACAGATACTTTCTTGTGCAGTGCTGCTGAAGCCTGACAGTCTGGAAATCTCTCCTGTGTATTTGTCTGTTTGGACGTATCTTGGATGCACTGCATTAACAGAACTGGATTTAAAAAGGAGTTTCTTATTAAAAATTACCAATCCTTCCTGCTAGGTAGAGCAATGTCTGTGGTAAGGGAGATGTTATCCTCTGGACATTTCCAGGGCAGTCAGGATGTTTGTTGCCCTTTTCATCTCAACACGGTTCTGCTATCTTGGATGCTGCTATGCTGAGAGACATGGCACTAGTTGACAGGATGAGAGGGAGGTCTGCTTGGTTGATCTCGTCCTGGTGGCGAAGGATTGCAGTCTCTCTACTCGGTCTTTCATCCAGGTTGTTCCTCTGCTCTTGGTTCCTTTCTTTTCCTGATGACATCTATTCTTGCCGTATCTTCATGGACTTTGAGAGATTTTTGAATGAACTTTCTCATACTTTGTACCTTTTCTGGTTTTTGTTCTTTTTGTTTTGTTTTGTAATCCTTTGGGACAATCTCATATATTCATAAAATTCTACTTGTGATTCCAGCATATCAGCAGAAATACTAAATTTAAAATTAAAATTGGAAAAAAAACCTATATCAACCAGTCCTCTTTGCAATCTATAGGTGAAGCCATTTTTTCAGGCATACCTGTGCACACTGAGTATTACTTAATCTACTAATGCCATGTCTTATCCTCACATTCAGGTAAATATATATATATCTTTGTATCAGTAACCTATATTAGTGTCCAAGCATGAATTGCCTCTTGCAATAGAATTTTTGTACCATATCAAAATAAAATAGTTCTTCATTTTGTATATGGGACGCTCCAGAGAGACTTCACTCTGATCAGGGATGTTTCCCTGGTTAGAATTCCACTTTAACATGATATATCAAAATGCCAGACTTTATATTTACGTAATTACAATATTGTATCATAGATTATGTAAAATGTTTTTATTACTTTTAACCGATGACACCGCGAATTTATTTGTTTGAGTTGATGAGACTGATGTGGTGAGGAGAGAGATGAGATGAGGAGAGAGATGACGAGAGGATTAAGTTTTTTGCAACAATTACATTTAATAACTCTAACTTTGTCAAGAAAAAATTTGCAAACCCTTTATATCAATGGAATGCACTCCCTGTTGATAGACCTCCCTTGTAAGGGAATGTTGGGGTTCAACTGCTTAGATCCCTCAACTGGGTAACAAATACTGCCACCAGAGTAATGTTCTTGCCATTTAGCGCCCCTTTACTTATTCCAGAGTAATTTAGGAAGATCACAAAGCCAAGGATCACATAGGCATCTCAGAACAAGACTAATCCTAAAATGGGCCATCAGAGTTTACCTACCCTGATGTTCCTCACAATACAGGAAGCAGGATATCCTGCCTCGTTACAATACCTACACAGAACTTAAATGTACATATAACAGGTAGGTCCACATAAGCTAACATAAATACAAGTTGTCAATGAACTTCGGACCTACATGGGCATGCCAGCAATTAGTGCCTGCATGAGTCAGTCCGAGGCCTATCATGGCCATTGTCGAGGAGGTACCCTCGACATCTCCCCTTCTTTAAGTTGAACACACCCTCCTTCAGATGAGAGTCCGCTGAGTTCTGAATCTTTACTTTGTTGATGTCCTCGGCATTCCGCATTCTTTGATGTCGTTGATGGTGTACCTGTCTCTCCGAGTAGGCTGTCATCATCCTCGGGCCAACTCTGCCGCGATAAACCATGTGCGTTCTGATGACGACTTCCTGGACGGTCCTTTATGGCAACTGGTATGCCTGTAAGACCAATGCCCACTCATGAGACGACTGTTAAGTTTGTGAGAGTCTCTAAGAGCCGTTAACGCCCAGTGGTCTGTGCTGACCGTGAATTCCTGCCCCAGTAGGTGGATGGCATAGTGGTCCACTGCTTTGAGGACCGCAAGACATTCTAGCTCACTTGCACTGTAGTTTTTCTCGGCAGCTGTTAAGCGCTTGGAAAAATAGGCGACTGGGAGTTCTTCTCCTTTTCTTTCCACTGATAGGACAGCTCCAAGTCCCAGCATTGACGCATCTGTGTGCAGGATGAGCTTGTCTCCAGACCTGGGTAGTGTGAGTGTATGCTCGTCACATAACACATGAATAAGATGGTTAAACGATGTACATTGTCTAACATACTATTCAAAGACACAGGGGGGACCCTTTTTCAAAGCGTCGAAGAGGGGCCCAGCCCACCTAGCAAAATCAGGGATGAACCTCCGGTAATATCCGGCGGTTCCCAGGAATGCTCTCAATCCCTTTTGTTTCTTAGGCTTGTGATAGTCACTCAACGCCTTCACTCGTGCCTAGGGAATGCTAACCAACCCATTTCCAATCCCGTGTCCCAGGTACTCTAAGGATCTAGCACCCCAAACACATTTATTGGGCTTAGCTGTTAACCCGGCTTCATTCAGGGCCTCTAATAAACCTCTGATGTGATCCAGATGTTCCTTCCAAGTAGATGAATAGATTAAAACATCGTCAATGTAAATTGAGCTGAATTCTAATTGTTGGGAAAGGGTGTTTTGCATACACCTTTGGAAGGTAGCCGGGGCATTCATAAGTCCAAATGGCATTCTAGTGAATGCGAATTTTCCCAATGGGGAACAAAATGCTGTCATGTCCTGGCTATCCTTATCTAGGGGAACCTGATAGAACCCCTTGTTCATGTCTACTTTTGTCAGCCATGTTGTTCCTGCGACGTTATCTAAGAGATCATGAATCATGGGCATCTGAAATGGATCTGGCCGGGTTATGCTATTTAATCTCCTATAGTCAATACATAATCAGATGGCATTTGTCCCTCTTTTGCGGAGAGGCACTTTGGGTGAAGACAATGCACTTTTACAGGGTACAAGGATACCTTCCCTTACTAACTGTTGGATTTCCTCCTTTACGTCTTGCCTCCAACCCGGCGCTATCCTATAAGGAACAGAGCGCACAGGTGGGGAGCCATCATTGAGGATAACATGGGCTTCTTCCATTACCGAATCCAATTCAATTGTGACTACATCACTAAACTCGTCAAGGATGGCTTGTAGCTGAGCCTTCTGCACTATTGACAAAACAGGGCCACTCATCTTGACCTTACCTATGGGCTCAGTGGTTCCCTCGCTCTCCTCTGCGACCACCACCCGAAACAGGTTAGCTACAGGAGTCTTCCATTCCTTAAGCCTATTGGAGTGAACAGTTGTGTTTTTGGACTTCTTCCCAGGTACAGCTATCTTGTAATTGCAACCAGAAGTTTTAGCTATGACCTCATATGGTCCTTCCCAAATAGAGTGCAACTTCCCCGTCAGGCCTGGGTTGTGACACAAAACCATGTCACCTAACTCAAAACTCCTAGGCTTAGTACTCATATCGTAGGCAGCCTTGGATTTCAACTTGTAAGCCTCCTCATTGGCATGGGCCACCTTGTGTAACTTAGCGAGGGTTTCTCTGAGTTCAGCTACCCACTGGGTCGAGGTACCATAACTTAGGTCACCCTTTATCCATCCCAATTTCATAGCTTCGAGGGGGTCACGCATGCTCCGCCCGTGGACTAGCTCGTATGAGGAAAAACCTGTAGCTGCATGGGGCATAGCCCTGCAAACTAAGAGGCAATACTTCAGCAATTTGTCCCAAGTTTCTGGCTATCATCAAACTTCCTTAACATGCCTTTCAACATGGCATGTCATCTCTCTAATGCCCCGTTTGTCTGGGGATGGTAAGCCGTTGTTTTCAGCTTCTTAATGTTTAACAGCTCGCATGGTTTGGTAATGACCCTTCCCATAAACCGAGAGTCCTGGTCTGATAACAGTTCATTGGGAATACCAGTGTGTTGAATTACCTCCATTAGCCCTTCTGCTACAGATACAGCATCGATTTTCTTTAGGGCAACAGCATAAGGGTATCTCGTTCCGAGGCACATAACAGTTGAGATGTAACGGTAACCTCTTACAGTTCTATTTAGAGGACCCACTAAATCCCAAACCATTCTTTGGTGAGGTACTGATATAGTGGGTGTTTGCACCATTGGTACTTTTGGTTTCAGCAGCCTTCCTGCCCTCTGACACTCGGCACATGCACTACAATAAGCCCTTATGTCCTTCCTAATCCCAGGCCATGTAAAATGTTGAGACAAACTGTCAGCCATTTGGTTGTGGGAGAAATGACCACCTATCAGCCCTCTGTGGTCTACATCCAACACCTACCTTGTCCTGCAAAAAGGTTCACGTAACAATTTCAAATGATGCAGTTGCACGTAAATATTTCAACTAAACGGTGCGTAGTATGCATCCTGTAGAACGCATGCGTTCCGTTGTCCGTGCATTTCTAAATCGTACTTCTTGCGTTTTATGTTGAGCCGGCCAAACGTACAACGTACGTTGCGTTTTGGCAAAACGGAAAGTTTTTTTTGGCGCCTACTGTATCATTGGAATGGTGTTGATTAATTTGATCGAACTGTTGAACTGTTGCAAGTATTTGATTGGTTCATTATTATTATGTAATAGCATCGAACATTACCTTTTATGGAATTCATGTCAGGGGGCCGGCAAGAGGTATTTAAGCCTCAGCCTGGCCTCAGTTATACAGTCTGTGCTTAAAGTCATTTACCTTGCATGTGGAATATCAATCTAAATTTCTCTGATTGCTAACGAGACTGCAGACTCTGGTGGCAGCATACCTTATTCGGGCAAACAATCTGGTTTAACTGCTGTTATTGGAGAAATCCCTCTTAGACCAGACTGCACCCCGACAATTGGTGGCAGTGGTCCTGACACTCAGCCATCATCTAATTCTATCAACTCAAAATACGATGTCTAAAGAGACAGTACTACACTATGAGACAAGGTCTACCGTGTATACGAGCTCCGGTGAGACGGAGGGGACGATAGAAACAAACCTCGCAAGAGAGGGAGGAGCCGGAAAGGACGAAGTAATAAATCAGATGGCTGTTTTCCCCGTATACTGATGGGTTTGGAGCTAGCTGGGACTATTGTACGGTTTGCTCCAGTATCAATAAGGCACTTGCAAGGTATCCCATTAATGTTACCTACACGAACAAGCTCAACTAACTCCTCTAGTTCGAGATCAGAGTATATCATTCTCAGCTTTGCCTCTGGGCATTCCTTCTTTATATGGCCTATATTACCACAACCAAAACACTTGATAGATTTGTTAAAAGGTATGCGAGCACCCTGGTCACCTGACCAGACACCCCTTTGGCCACCTCCTTGACTCAGCCCAGCAGGCCTGCCCCCACCCTTATTTTTATCTGGGTACCCACCTGCTCTTTCCGAAGATGTCTGGTCCAGATGTCTGCTCCACTGATGAATTCTGGGATGGGCAGTGCTGTTTGCTGAAGTTCTGTGCATCCTGGCATGCTCCATCGGAGATCTTGATTCCCAAGCAGCCTCCATCTCGTCGACCATCTGGTGAATGCTGGAATACTCCTTCCCGCGTAGAGTGTGACAAATTCTGATGAGTAATATAGTGCCAAAACTCCGTTAAATATTTCCATGATTTGGTCCTTCTGATCCTTCACTTTCACGGCCAGTCTGTTAATTCCTCTTATGATTAGGGAAAGGTGAGCCCTAGGCGACTGCTGTTCCGTAGGCAGGTTCCTCCACACAACCTGTCTTGCCTTAGCTTCGGTGCATCCCAGTCGTTCTAAGAATTGTCGTTTGAAATCCTGGTACGGGATCGTTGCATCCACTCTTGATAGGCCTCCAATGATCTTCCGGTGACGGATTTCCGGAAGATGGTTGTCCAATCGTCTGCTGGAAAATTACCTTCTGTCATGGATAATTCGAAATTCAATAAGTAAGCCTCCGGGTCTGTGGAGTTGTCGAACTTCTGCAAGGACTGTAGGACGGTAGCTTGTTTCTTGTTGAGGTCCCTGCTTAGATATTCCGTTTCCCTTTGCTCTTCCGATAGGCGCTGTCGCTCAGCACTGTCTGCTTCTAACTTGATTAATCTGGCCTGACGATCTTTCTCTTCGACCTCCCACTTCTTCATCCGTGCACTTTCGAAAGCTCTGTGGTCATTCTCAGCCTTTAGACAATCTTTTTCTGCCTGTGCGCGTTCTCTTTCGACCTCCGTTCGATCCTGTTCTCTCATCTGTGCCGGGTCTGGCTGTTGATCAGAGCTGTCAACGCTTGTTGTACAAGTGTTAGGGGGTCTGCTGGAGACTGTTCTGCGTCAGGGGCTGGGGAATTTGTTGCTGGAGATCTGAAGGCGAATGGTTTGTCGTTATCCTGCGTAGGTAGGCCCTTGTCTTCTTGACTCCTTGTCCTATGGACCGTTTGCCATGACAAGTTATAGCCGTTGGTGATGGCAGGTTGTTTCTTCTGCTTCAAACACCGCTGCCACCATATGTTGAGGTTCAACTGCTTAGATCCCTCAACTGGGTAACAAATACTGCCACCAGAGTAATGTTCTTGCCGTTTAGCGCCCCTTTACTTATTCCAGAGTAATTTAGGAAGATCACAAAGCCAAGGATCACATAGGCATCTCAGAACAAGACTAATCCTAAAATGGGCCATCTGAGTTTACATACCCTGATGGTCCTCACAATACAGGAAGCAGGATAACCTGCCTCGCTACAATACCTACGCAGAACTTAAATGCACATATAACAGGTAGGTCCACATAAGCTAACATAAATATAAGGTGTCAATGAACTTCGGACCTACATGGGCATGCCAGCAATTAGTGCCTGCTTATGCTTAACTAATATATGAGTCAGTCCGAGGCCTGACATGGCCATTGTTGAGGAGGTACCCACGACGGGGAAGTTGAATTTCTTTCAGATTGTTGAGGGTAACAAATGATCTTACTATGCTGGTCTCCTGACATACAATTGTGATTAACATTTGAATGATGTTAATTGTGTGGCTTTGAACATGTATCCGGATGTGGGAATTGACAACTTAATTGGCACACAGTTGATTTTCCCAGCGCGTAATGTCCTACTATGGGGTGACCAATGATTTTTTTTACTAGGTCCCTAGTTTAATGGGGGAGGGGGGGGGGGGTTAGTCCAGATCAAATCAGGCGATAAGTTACTTTGGCCTGCCTTACCCAAACCGACGGCCTAGTTGGGAGAACCCACCAAACTCTGAAAGTTTGTCTTTCCAAACTTGTCAATGATCACCAGATCATTTGGGATATTTACTTTGAGGACTGTATTCTCCATTTGGACACAAAAGCTGGCCTCAACCAAATACACATCCATGTTCTTGATGTTTGGATCGAACCCAGGAACTCCAATGCTGGTAATTAGGCACATAATAAAAAAAAAAACTCTTTAGAGCCGACAAGCAAATCAATTTTTTATATTCCCGAACATAGCAAACACAAAGAACGTAACTTGACAACCTTTTCTAAAAACCTAAGCTCCATTTTGCACGTAGAAATCCTACTAAAGCTATTCAATGGTGAGGCTGTCGAACCATACACTTCAAGAAAAATACAGCATTGGTTGAAATGGCTGGATTTATAGCAGCAAACCGCTCACTACAACAATCGCTGCATTAGCCATTCCGTTACATGACAAAACACCTGCACCAACCTGTGGAACAAAGAATAAAGCTAATGTAGAAGATTCTTTAGTGTCAGAGATATCAACAAAATCACGATCGATATATATCCCCATCACTTAGCGAGCCATAAGTAACCATGAAGTTATGTGATTGAAAATTTCCATGAAAACAACACAGCTAGCTGAGTGATGAAAGCTTCGATGCACAGCCAATTGTGGCCTACAATTTTCTCAGATTAGTGTCATCCAACCTAACTGTGTCTTCCATCCTTAGGGATGTCAGCTGGTGGGGAAACCTGAGGGATGTTTCAGACATATTCTTAACATATCTAGTAATCACTGGGCCAGAGACAGCAATATAAACTGCACGAAAGACACTGTGGTTTTGTATTATTCCCTATTGAACTCGCCTCCAAATATAAAAAAAACAACTTTTTAAACACAGCTGTTTTGGTTGACTGAGATACTAAACAAAAATTCCAGAGGATAGATCTACTAAAACAGGCTTGTGGCTCGGATTGCGACCTGGTGGCTATCTTGGTTGTCATTTTATTGTTTTATACCTCACACCACAGCAGTGCCTCTGGTCACAGGATGTTGTGAGTAAGAATGTCAAGACTTGTTTCGAAGAAGGACAGTTAACACATTTTCCTAGACAATGTCAATGTCACAGTGAATGCATGGTCTACAACAACGTTATTCCCAAATACGTTACGATTCAAAGAGGCTTATGGTTTATTATGAGTGATGTTTATATTACGGGAGAGAGAAACCGCACTAAAAATGACTGAAAAAATCAATAATTTTGTGTAAAAGCGAAAATGAATAATGAAATGTCCTCACCAAGCCTATTCCAACAAGATTCCTGAATTCTGTGTTCTCATCTACATTCAAGATCAATATACCCAATATCCTCACAGTCGTATTCCACATGGTTCCAAAACAATAATACACCCCTGTGCTTAAACCGAATTAAATGGTATATTTAACAAAAAAATAATAAATAATGTTTTCCTCTGCATTTCGAAAGAAAGTGAGATGGGGAAATAATTACTTTGTGCATCAAGCGTTGACAATTCAGACTTGTCTCCAGCATTAGATATAAGGTAGGTGTGATGGAATGGGATAAATATTTTCTGTCTGTAAGTAACAATTTTAATAATGGAGATCATTAATTCAGAATGTTATGGAAATTATTATATTGTCCGCAAGAGGTGTGGAAAATTCATAGTTCCGAATATTCACATATCTTCAGTTAACATGGGTTAATTTCAAACATGTAAAACTTATAAACTAAATTTGGAACATTCTGAATGCTGCACATATATATATATACATATATGTGTACATATTTAATGCCATTATTTTTGTTCATGTGGGTTAAATTCAGACAATCTCATAGAACAACCTGAAATAAGAGATATTCTGAGATGAATATGTGTGTGCCCTAAATGGAAATGGAAGATTTCTCCCACACACACAAAAATGATATGTTTACACCGTTATTCTACATTACTCTACACATTAATTTTCTGGACAAACTTTCAGAAAAATTTATAAAGTTAAAGGCATTGAACAAGACTGAAATGTTTGAATATTATCGTGAATTTGTTGAAGTGTATGCTATCTAGGTGGACTGAAGTTAGCACACATTTGATTTAAATGGGTTTACTTGCTTTGTGCCAATTCCTTGACCATTTCTAGAGCATAGTCCATCTGTCCAACACCAGGTAATGCCATGTCACTAGCTTTCATTCCCTTTGCTTCCTTCATTGGGGTGTTTTTTAATGGACAGGTGTAGCAATTATCTCTGACTTTCGTGGCAGCATCTTGACCATGATTTCTCAATGCCAGGAAATCATGTAGTTCTCTAATACCAGGTAGGTTGCTATACTTGTTTGCAACAGTTTTCCTCCAGGCCCCACACAATGCTACCTTTATCAAAAACGATAGTAGCATGCTTTTCCATCACAGCAATCTACTCACGCTGCTTACACATCAGAAGGATAAAAATCTCTTGCAGTTATGGAAAACAATTGGCCAGGGGCAAACTTTGTGTGCCCTGATATCATAAACGAAATAAGAAGATACTCCATAATTCCTTGTTGAACAATTGCGTTAAATCTACTTTCGATGGGTCGGATTTCTTGAACAAAGATTGGTGGTCATTCACAACATCTGACAACAGCCTATAATCTACTTGTACATTTACACAGCAAATCAGGTATTTAAAAAATATGGCATTTGCAGTATGGCCACATCTCAAATTAAAAAAATCAGGATTGACTATTATAAGGTCTTAAAAGAAATTGTACTATCAGCATTATTTCAGCCCTCAACTGCATACTCCATCCCAACCCAAATTATCTCAGTAATCATGTCAATTACCTGATCATTGTGCATGAGACTTAGCATTCAGACGATCAGAGTGTCTTTCGTCTGCTCTAGACAGATGTGGACATAAACCCTCAAACTTTGTGGGCTCTGACACATTCAAGTAGGAATTTATTTCTCTAACGAGATGTTCAAAATAGGGATTCTATACAAATGATCCTCCATATTCCACTGAATCATTTTGTTACACATGACTCCATCCAGAGGTGTTCTTGTTTCCAGGATGTTGGATGTTGGCCAACTCTTCCACAGCCTAATGCAAGTCAGACCGGAAGGTGTTACTCATGGAAATGGAAAACTAGCAAATGTGTGTGCGGTTTTTGCGGGAGTACATTGATGGAAAGGATGGTGACAGCAGCGATGATCCAGATAATACTTTCCCTTTGTATCTTCAACTGGAATCTTATACTAACCTTTAGATATCTTTCGGCACATTCAGAGATAATATTAATATCTGCTGATGATCATGGTTGCTTGTTACTGAATCCGCGTGTTCCAGTGCAAGTCTCTCTTTCAGAAATTAACTTTCTTTTTCTCCATTTCCCTTTTGCCCCATATGATTGGAAAGCATATTTCCGTAATGTTATTCTCTTATATCCCTTTCCCACTCATATTTATTTTTATTTACAAGCCCTGTATGGAATTTGTTAACTTCAGTTTGCTTTGGAAATAATATATAATTCATAACCTGAATATGAAGAAGAGAACAAAACAATGAGAAGGTGATCTTGTTTTGTTGAATATAATGACCTGTCTGTAATTATAAGATGTAGATTAGGTTGGTGATAAATAAATAATTTGATTTCCTCTTATCGAAGTGGCTAGAGCCTAATTGAGCAGTGAAGGATTCTATTTTGATCTGCATTACTGGCCTGGAAAACACATAGTTCTCTGTGCAATCAGCTTATCGAGCTGTCGTATAGATGTGGATGTTTGACTTTGCTTCCTCGTACTCTTTTATACTACTTCGGCTCTTGCAGATCCCCGACAGATTACCACAATCCATGGCTCCACCTTGACCGATCACTTCATTTCTGAGCCAAATGCAAGAATTGTTTGCACCAGCCACTCCAAGTTTACTCAAGACCAATGTACTCGGAGATGCTCCTTGTGTCAAGTTTACGATTGTAGGAATGAGAATAATGCTTGCTTGGTAAAGGTCACAAGTGATATCTAGAGCTGGAAAGAGGACACCAGTAACATCAGTTGCATTTTCATAGCTAAGGTTAAATCCGGAGATGTTCAATTTGCTCATCAAATTGTGAACCTGAAGAAAAATGTGAACATCATGCCATAAAACAAAGCCAGATAAATAGTTAGCTACGCCTAATTATTTAGGACACATAACTGTAGGATAGCTTAGTCACAATTGGTGGAATAATTTTGTGGTTGCTTTGTGCTTACGGAATTTTGGAACAGAAGAACCAGCTCCGTGTTGACTTGAACCAACAACTGGTCACTGCCATCTCCAACAACTTGGCGAGTTTCCCTCCGATGCAGAGGTGCAGCTGTTACGAGTATCAGCAGAGAAGCCGCTATAACGACAGAACCGAATGTATTTCTTGGAGATTCCATAGTTGAATGTGTGTCTTGTAAATTTGGTCGCTCTTTAGCCACGAAGGAACAGAATATTTTTCTTTGCGAGCTATTATTTTTTATTTTAATTGGATCTTTTTGTTTCGTGTTTGCTTTCTGGCATCTTGATGTGCTACTGCTCTTTTTTATAATCACAAGTGGTAGAGGTCAAGGGGAACCCGACATTAAATATTTCCGGAGGAAAACGGTATCAACGGCTCTAGCCGGATGTCAAAACTAGTTATCTTACGTATCTTCCTAGAGGAAGTAAAGATATTAGTTCTTGGTTGGCTGCGCTAGAGTAGTCCAGGTTTACTGCTAATATCTTGGTTGATTCCGGTGAAACAGTCTCAGGTTATCCCCAGTCTGATTTTGTCCCATTCCTAACGTCCCTTGCGACAACAGTCTGGGCTAAACTGGGACCGCGTAGATTCAGTCTCAAAATGTCCTCAGAGTCAGTTTGTATCTTTGCCTAACCAATTTACTTATTCCTTAACTATATTACTGATTTTACTTTTCCTTGGATATATTGCTACAACATGATATTGATTGTCTCCAATATCTTTTTGTTCATTGGTCTTGTTTTCAGTTTATGCCTTGCCATTCCGTGTATATGTATGTCAGAATGTTTCCAATCTCAGTTATTACTCGGGGATTGTCTGAATTTGAACTACATGAACACAATTAATGCATGTAACATAGTAACAGGCATTCCATTATCTGCTGGAAGCTAGTAATTTCACCAGATCTCAGCACTGCAGTCTAACTGGTTGTGGCCTACATTGGTACAGTCCAGTTACGTTCATTTTTGATAGGTCAATCCAATATAGCTGCGTGTTTTTAAAAAAAACATTTGTGTTCTCGTAACATACATATTTACACATGGAACATGGCCTGTGAAATTGGTAACGGTATGACACTGCCTTGAATGCTAGTCTCTGATGTCTAACAAGTCATCTGCTGTTTTGTTCTAATCCAAGATTTTGTTTGTTTTGTTGGATTGTGCAGACTGTCTGGAGCAGATGCGAGCCCTGAAGACTCAGAACATGACCAGTCCTCAACCGCCAGTCTCTGCTGCAATCTCTCTTCACTGTTGGCGTTCTCTGCAAGTTCTTTGACTTTGATACCATAATGCCTTGTCAATCTGGGGTAAATCCCTATAATTACCAGGTTAATTACTTGAAATATACAGTTAAACCCACTTTTGTATGTGTCATAAAAAAGGCAGTAAAAATATGTTACTGGTTTTGCCAACTTCTCTCCAAATATCTCTTACATAATATCCAGCAATGTCTGGTTAATCTTGGAATCGTCGAGCAATACCCAGAGTGCAGACGTTCCCGCCTGAATGCACTAGCTAGGGTTAGGGTTAGGGCTAGAGTTGGAGCTATGAGGGTAGAGTTGGTTGGGGTTTAATGCTAGGGGTAGGAATAGGGCTAAGGCTATGGTTCGGACTATAATGCTAGGGCTAGGTTTGGGGCAAATGCTTGATCCAGGGATCGTCCGCACTAGAGATGCCTTGCTAGATTCTTCAGTGAGGCATGCATCCTGCACTGTTTATTAGAGACTACATGTTAGAGTCTCCAGTGGGGCATCCATCCTGCACTGTTTATTAGAGACTCCATGCTAGAGTATCCTTATATCCTTGAAATCAAATACTGGTCCAGATCTGTGATGTTAATGATTATGTCCACACATTGTCGATTTACACCATCTATTCTGTAATGGTAGGTGAGGAGATGACTTAGTATGTAGTGTAGTTTCTAGGATGCCAGCCTCTCTAAGGGCATGTTTCTCCTCTCTTATCTGGTCCTTTCAGACAAGGGCCAGTCATATGTATTGAGTCCTTAAAGTTAGAGCATAACTGGTGCTGATTCCATGCTCGACAATGGTAACAAGACTTGATGAGATAGTGAGAGCTTGTAGAAAACTGTGTAGGAGAGCCTGCAGTTACTATGCTTTCTGCTCGATCAGTGTAGATGAGAGAGAGGTCAGGTTGTTAAGATGTTTTTCCTGTTCTTCCTCTGTTGCAACAACAATTCTCATGAATTGGTTGTCGATCATCTGCCAAAGCATCAACATGTAAATGTGTAGAGTTCAAGAATGTTGGTTCTCCCCGGAATAGCGATCTGGTAGAAGTGTTGGGAGGCCTTTTGTGTAACTTCATATGAACATTCCCAGCTGTCCCCCACTGCCCCATGAGCTGAGTCACATGGATCAAGACCATGGATCCTGGTGGGTACTCCTTGCAAGATGTTGTCTTTTCATAAGACTTCTTCATGACTGCCTTGGCTGCCTGCTCTCGTTGGCCAACAATGTATGCCATGCTTTCCATTCTGTGCTTACGACTCTTGATTCAGTCTACCACGGTAGTTTTACTAGTATTCCATTCATTCAGGTGACCTTGAGCACTTCCATAGGGTATCTGACATTCCAGCCACAGAGTTGCTCAAATTGGGTAAGTCCCATCATGGTGTGGAGTGTATCTCGGTTAACAACAAGAATTTGAAAGTTCCAATTATTTATATCCAATGTGGCCTTCCAAAGCATATTCTTGAATGAGGCTTTCCTATGCTCAGCATGCCATCAGATTGGGGACAGTAGGGAGATGTCTCCAGGTGGTCAATACTAAACAGGTTACAGAGATGGGTTGCAATATGACAAAAAAAAACGGAACCTTGGTTGGTTAGAATTTCTTCTGGGCAGCCAATTCAAATAAATACCTCCATCATAGCCTTGACTATTACTTCAGAATTTACTCTATTAAGTGGGATCACCTTTGGATTTATGCTCACATAGCACATACTGGTCAGCTGATAGTATTAGCCAGATTTGGTCTAGGATATAGGGAATTGGAAATTGCTCTTATGAAGACTGAAAATTGATGGAAAGGGGTATGGCTGAGCTTGTATGGAGCAGCAAGTTGGCATTCATGGCAGGTACGCCAATACTCCCCTATACATATGGTAACTCCAGGCCTAGTAAAGTGCTGTCTAATTCATGCTTGTGTCTTCTTCGTTCCGTTGTGGACTCCAGTGCGAGCCGAGTGTGCAATTCTAAACAATATTGTGTCTAGATTCTGGCATCGCAATCCCGGCCCAGTTGTTCCCAGGCTAATCCATGTCACATTGGACAAAAAAGTTATCCTCCCTTCAAAAGACTTTCTCTTCTCATTTGATAGAGAACTTGAGTAGCTAGTGGTACATCCTCGTCTGCTGCTCAATGAAGTTCACTCAATCCACGATAGTAGGTTTTGGTGTGGGTGTGGCTCAGTGTTAGCCAGTTGGCTTCAGGCTCAGCCTGCACTGGTACAGCGACGACTAGGTCTATCCAAATCATCCGGTTGTTATGTCACCAAGAGCAATGGGGGCTTCTTCTGACTATTGCTTGTTCATCCAGCTGTTTGTAAGCTTGGCCTTGGCTGTCTGTGTTCTGATCACTCACACCAGGTCAGCTTAAGCTTGTTGCTGCTCCTCGACATACGGCAGGTAGTTCGAAAAATGTAGGTTTATCCCAATGTATGCATCGCGCTGTTTGACCCAGTCTGAGACAGCAAAAGAGTAGAAGTCCTCATGTTTGCCGACCTGAAGTCGATTTCTTGCCAGATACTTTCTTGTGCAGTGATGCTGAAGCCTGACAGTCTGGAAATCTCTCCTGTGTATTTGACAGTTTGGACGTATCTTGGATGCACTGCATTAACAGAACTGGATTTAAAAAAAAGTTTCTTATTAAAAATTACCAATCCTTCCTGCTAGGTAGAGCAATGTCTACGGTAAGGGAGTGTTATCCTCTGGACATTTCCAGGGCAGTCAGGATGTTTGTGGCCTTTTCATCTCAACACGGTTCTGCTATCTTGGATGCTGCTATGCTGAGAGACATGGCACCAGTTAACAGGATGAGAGGGAGATCTGCTTGGTTGATCTCGTCCTGGTGGAGAAGGATTGCAGTCTCTCTGCTCGGTCTTTCATCCAGGTTGTTCCTCTGCTCTGGGTTCCTTTCTTTTCCTGATGACATCTATTCTTGCCGTATCTTCATGGACTTTGAGAGATTTTTTAATGAACTTTCTTATACTTTGTACTTTTCTGGTTTTTGTTCTTTTTGTTTTGTTTTGTAATCCATTGGGACAATCACATATTTTCATAAAATTCTACTGGTAATTCCTGCATATCAGCAGAAATACTATATTTAAATAAAAAATTGGAAAAAAAAAGCTATATCAACCAGTCCTGTTTGCAATCTATAGGTGAAGCCATTTTTTCAGGCATACCTGTGCACACTGAGTATTACTTAATCTACTGATGCCATGTCTTATCCTCACATTCAGGTAAATATATATATATCTTTGTATCAGTATCCTATATTAGTGTCCAAGCATGAATTGCCTCTTGCAATAGAATTTTTGTACCATATCAAAAGAAAATAGTTGTTCATTTTTTAGGTGGGGTGCTCCAGAGAGACTTCTCTCTGATCAGGGATGTTTCCCTTGTTAGAATTCCACTTTAATGTGATATATCAAAATGCCAGACTTTATATTTACGTAATAACAATATTGTATCATACATTACGTAAAATGTTTTTATTACTTTTAACCGATGACACCGCGAATTTATTTGTTTGAGTTGATTAGACTGATGTGGTGAGGAGAGAGATGAGATGAGGAGAGAGATGACGAGAGGATAATTTTTTTGGCAACAATTACATTTAATAACTCCAACTTTTGTCAATCAAAAATTTGCAAACCTTTGATATCAATGGAATGCACTCCCTATAGATAGACTTCCCTTGTAAGGGAATGTGGGGTTTCAACTGCTTAGATCGCTCAAATGGGTAACAAATACTGCCACTAGAGTAATGTTCTTCCCGTTTAGCGCCCCTTTACTTATTCCAGAGTAATTTAGGAAGATAACAAAGCCAAGGATCACATAGGCATCTCAGAACAAGACTGATCCTAAAATGGGCCATCAGAGTTTAAATATCTTGATGGTCCTAACAATACAGGAAGCAGGATATCCTGCCTCGCTACAATACCTAAACAGAACTTAAATGTACATATAACAGGTAGGTCCACATAAGCTAACATAAATACAAGGTGTCAATGAACTTCGGACCTACATGGGCATGCCAGCAATTAGTGCCTGCTTATGCTTAACTATCTAATGAGTCAGTCCGAGGCCTGTCATGGCAATTGTCGAGGAGGTACCCTCGACATCTCCCCTTCCGTTGAACACCCCATGAGAGTCCATTGAGTTCTGAATCTTTACTTTGTTGATGTCCTCGGCATTCCTTGTTCTATGATGTCGTTGATGGTGTACCTGTCTCTCCGAGTAGGCTGTCATCATCCTCGGCCCAACTCTGCCGCGATAAACCATCTGCGTTCTGATGATGACTTCCTGGACGGTCCTTTATGGCATACTGGTATGCCTGTAAGGCCAATGCCCATGTCATAAGACGACCGTTAAGTTTGTGAGAGTCTCTGAGAGCCGTTAACGCCCGGTGGTCTGTGATGACCGTGAATTCCTGTCCCAGTAGGTGGATGGCATAGTGGTCCACTGCTTTGACGACCGCAAGATATTCTAGCTCACTTGCAATGTAGTTTTTCTCGGCAGCTGTTAAGCGCTTGGAAAAATAGGCGACTGGGAGTTCTTCTCCTTTCCTTTCCACTGATAGGACTGCTCCAAGTCCCAGCATTGACGCATCTGTGTGCAGGATGAGCTTGTCTCCAGACCTGGGTAGTGTGAGTGTATGCTCGTCACATAACACATGAATAGGATGGTTAAACGATGTACATTGTCTAACATACTATTCTAAGACACAGGGAGGACCCTTTTTCAAAGCGTCGAACAGGGGCCCTGCCCACCTAGCAAAATCAGGGATGAACCTCCGGTAATATCCGGCGGTTCCCAGGTATGCTCTCAACCGCTTTTGTTTCTTAGGCTTGTGATAGTCACTCAACGCCTTCACTCGTCCCTCGGGAATGCTAACCAACCCATTTCCAATCTCGTGTCCCAGGTACTCTAAGGATCTAGCACTCCAAACACATTTATTGGGCTTAGCTGTTAACCCGGCTTCTCTCAGGGCCTCTAACACACCTCTGATGTGTTCCCAGATGTTCCATCCAAGTAGATGAATAGATTAAAACATCGTCAATGTAAATTGAGCTGAATTCTAATTGTTGGGAAAGGGTGTTTTGCATACACCTTTGGAAGGTAGCCGGGGCATTCATAAGTCCAAATGGCATTCTAGTGAATGCGAATTTTCCCCATGGGGAACAAAATGCTGTCATGTCCTGGCTATCCCTAACCAGGGGAACCTGATAGAACCCATTGTTCATGTCTACTTTTGTCGGCCATGTTGCTCCTGCGACGTTATCTAAGAGATCATGAATCATGGGCATCTGAAATGGATCTGGCCGGGTTATGCTATTTAATCTCCTATAGTCAATACATAATCTGATGGCATTTGTCCCTCTTTTGCGGAGAGGCACCATGGGTGAAGACCATGCACTTTTACTGGGTACAAGGATACCTTCCCTTACTAACTGTTGGATTTCCTCCTTTACGTCTTGCCTCCAACCCGGCGCTATCCTATAAGGAACAGAGCGCACAGGTGGGGAGCCATCAGTGAGGATAACATGGGCTTCTCCCTTTACCGAACCCAATTCAATTGTGACTACATCACTGAACTCGTCAAGGATGGCTTGTAGCTGTGCCTTTTGCGCTATTGACAAAAGAGGGTCACTCATCTTGACCTTACCAATGGGCTCAGTTGTTCTCTCACTCTCCTCTGAGACCACCACCCAAAACAGGTAAGCTACAGGAGTCTTCCATTCCTTAAGCCTATTGATGTGAACAGTTGTGTTTTTGGACTTCTTCCCAGGTACAGCTATCTTGTAATTGCAACCAGAAGTTTTAGCTATAACTTCATATGGTCCTTCCCAAATAGAGTGCAACTTCCCCGTCAGGCCTGGGTTGTGACACAAAACCATGTCACCTCACTCAAAACTCCTAGGCTTAGTACTCATATCGTAGGCAGCCTTGGATTTCAACTTGTAAGCCTCCTCACTGGCTTGGGCCACTTTGTGTAACTTAGCGAGGGTTTCTCTGAGCTCAGTTACCCACTGGGACGAGGTAGCATAACATAGGTCACCCTTTACCCATCCCAATTTCATAGCTTCGAGGGGGTCACGCATGCTCCGCCCGTGGACTAGCTCGTATGGGGAAAAACCTGAAGCTGCATGGGGCATAGCCATGCAAACTAAGAGGCAATACTTCAGCAACTTGTCCCAAGTTTCTGAGCTATCATCAAACTTCCTTAACATGCCTTTCAACGTGGCATGCCATCTCTCTAATGCCCCGTTTGTCTGGGGATGGTAAGCCGTTGTTTTCAGCTTCTTAATGTTTAACAGCTCGTATGTTTTGTTAACGACCCTTCCCATCAACAGAGAGCCCTGGTCTGATAACAGTTCGTTGGGAATACCAGTATGTTGAATTACCTCCATTAGCCCTTCTGCTACAGATAGAGCGTCGATTTTCTTTAGGGCAACAGCATAAGGGTATCTCGTTCCGAGGCACATAACAGTTGAGATGTAACGGTAACCTTTTACAGTTCTATTTAGAGGACCCACTAAATCCCAAGCCATTCTTTGGTAAGGTACTGATATAGTGGGTGTTTGCACCATTGGTACTTTTGGTTTCAGCAGCCTTCCTGCCTTCTGACACTCGGCACATGCACTACGATAAGCCCTTATGTCCTTCCTAATCCCAGGCCATGTAAAATGTTGAGACAAACTGTCAGCCATTTTGTTGTGGGAGAAATGACCACCTATCAGCCCTCTGTGGCCTACATCCAACACATCCCTTCTCATGCAAAAAGGAACAACTACCCTAGTCCATTCTCTCCCAGGCTCTGCTAGTTTAATGTGTGTCAACACACCTTCTTCATAAAGATACCCGTCCCTACAACTCTCAGCATTCTTCCTCACTTCCAACAAGCTATCATCGGCCTTCTGCTGTGCTATCATCATATTCACTTTCTCCTTCCCCTTACCAAGGGTAAGTAATGGGTGGTCATTACTACATTCTCCCTCTAACCCCCCTGAAAGTCTACCTTCCTCTTCTAAGGCTGAATCATCATCTTCATCTCCCTCGCCGCTTGCGCTATCTTCTGCGCTTGTCACTTCCTCCCCAGGAATACAAGTACTGGGACTTGCCTCCTCAGGTAAGTCAGCTAATTCTACCTTTAAATCAGGCAACTGGGTGTCGGCCACCACTGGGCCAGGTTTGGGCCTCTCTGATTCCTTTCTCTTAGGCTTGGGTAGTTCTATTGGCTTAGCCTCGGCCCCATTCCTCTGATGGGCAAATGCGTTCGCAATTCCCCCCTCCGCCAGCACTTGGCTCTGGACCCTTGTAATGGCCGCTAGAGGGGTATGTAAAGGATCAGCTTGTGGCCTAGCTGTGGGGTTTCTACAAATCCAGCTCCTAACGCAAGGGTGGTCCCTGCATAACAAAATATAAGGAGCATCCTCTGCTATAACAAAAACAACCATTGACTTGGTAATGCAATCTCCTTGCAATTCGACCTTGGCCCTTTTGAGAAGGTCATGTCTCTGTTGGCAAGCATAGCCTTTTCTGTTTTCCCCGTATACTGATGGGTTTGGATTAAGCTAGCTGGGACTGTTGTACGGTTTGCCCCAGTATCAATAAGGCATTTGCAAGGTATCCCATTAATGTTACCTACACCAACAAGCTCAGCTAACTCCTCTAGTTCGAGATCAGAGTATATCATTCTCAGCTTTGCCTCTGGGCATTCCTTCTTTATATGACCTATATTACCACAACCAAAACACTTGATAGATTTGTTAAAAGGTATGCGAGCACCCTGGTCACCTGACCAGACACCCCTTTGGCCACCTCACAGACTCAGCCCAGCAGGCCTGCCCGCACCCTTACTTTTATCTGGGTACCCACCTGCTCTTTCTGAAGATGTCTGGTCCTGATGTCTGCTCCACTGATGTCTTCTGGGATGGGCAGTGCTGTTTGCTGAAGTCCTGTGCATACTGGCACGCTCCATCGGAGATCTCGATTCCCAAGCAGCCTCCATCTCGTCGACCATCTGGTGAATGCTGGAATACTCTTTCCCGCGTAGAGAGTGACAAACTTCTGAAGATTAATATAGTGTCAAAACTCCGTTAAACATTTCCATGATGTGGTCCTTCACTTTCATGGCTAGTCTGTTTATTCCTCTTATGATTGGGGAAAGGTGAGCCCTAGGCGACTGCTGTTCCGTAGGCAGGTTCCTCCACACAGCCTGTCTTGCCTTAGCTTCGGTGCATCCCAGTCGTTCCAAGAATTGCCGTTCGAAATCCTGGCACGGGATCGTTGCATCCAGCTCTTGATAGGGCTCCAATGATCTTCCGGTGACGGACTTCCGGAGAATGGTTGTCCAATCGTCTGCTGGAAGATTACCCTCTGTCATGGATAATTCGAAATTCAATAAGTAAGCCTACGGGTCTGTGGAGTTGTCTAACTTCTGCAAGGACTGTAGGACGGTTGCTTGTTTCTTGTTGAGGTCCCTGCTTAGAGATTCCGTTTCCCTTTGCTGTCTGCTTCTAGCTTGATTAGTCTGGCCTGACGATCTTTCTTTTCGACCTCCCACTTCTTCATCTGTGCTCTTTCGAAAGCTCAGCGGTCATTCTCAGCCGTTAGACGATCTTTTTCTGCCTGTACGCGTTCTCTTTCGCTCTCTGTTCGATCCTGTTCTCTCATCTGTGCCCGGGTCTGGCTGGTGATGAGAGCTGTCAACGCTTGTTGTAGCAGTGTTAGGGGGTCTGCTGGAGACTGTTCTGCGTCAGGGGCTGGTGAATTTATGGCTGGAGATCTGAATGCGAATGGTTTGTCGTTATCCTGCGTAGGTAGGCCCTTGTCTACGTGATTCCTTGTCCTAGGGACGTTTGCCATGACAAGTTATAGCGGTTGGTGATGGCTGGTTGTTTTTTCTGCTTCAAACACCGCTGCCACCATATGTTGGGGTTCAACTGCTTAGATCCCTCAACTTGGTAACAAATACTGCCACCAGAGTAATGTTCTTGCAGTTTAGCGCCCCCTTACTTATTCCAGAGTAATTTAGGAAGATCACATAGCCAAGGATCACATGGGCATCTCAGAACAAGACTAATCCTAAAATGGGCCATCAGAGTTTAAATACCCTGATGGTCTTCACAATACAGGAAGCAGGATATCCTGCCTCGCTACAATACTTAAACAGAACTTAAATGTACACATAACAGGTTGGTCCACATAAGCTAACATAAATACAAGGTGTCAATGAACTTCGGACCTACATGGCCATGCCAGCAATTAGTGCTTGCTTATGCTTAACTATCTAATGAGTCAGTCCGAAGGCCTGTCATGGCCATTGTCGAGGAGGTACCCTCGACAGGGAAGTTGAATTTCTTTCAGATTGTTGCGGGTAACAAATGATCTTACTATGCTGGTCTCCTGACATACAGCTGTGATTAACATTTGTATGATGTTAATTGTGTGGATTTGAACATGTATCCGGATGTGGGGACTTGACAACTTAATTGGCAGAGAGTTGATTTTCCCAGCGCGTAATGTCCTACCATGGAGTGACCAATAATTTTTACTAGGTCCCTAATTTATTGGGGGCGGGGGGGAGTTAGTCCAGATCAATGAAGTCTGTCTGAAGTTTGACATCAGACGATAAGTTACCTTGTTGTACCTTACCCAAACCGAAGGCCTAGTTGGGAGAACCTACCAAACTCTGAAAGTTTTTTTTTCCAAACTTGTCAATGATCACCAGATCATTTGGGATATTTACTTTGAGGACTATATTCTCCATTTGGACACAAAAGCTGGCCTCAACCAAATACACATCCTTGTTCTTGATGTTTGGATTGAACCCAGGAACTCCAATGCTGGTAATGAGGTACATAATAATATTTTTTAATCTCTTTTGGGCCGACAAGCAAATCAAATTCTTATATTCCCGAGCATAGCAAACACCAAGAACGTAACTTGACAACCTTTTCTAAAAATGTAAGCTCTAATTTGCACGTAGAAATCCAACTAAATCTATTCAATGATGAAACTGTCTAACAATACACTCCAACAAAAATACAGCATCGGTTGTAATGGCAGGATTTATTGCAGCAAACCGCTCACACAACTACCGCTGCATTAGCTATTCCGTTACAAGACAAAACACCTGCACCAACCTGTGGAACAAAGAAGAAGGCTGATGTAGAAGATTCTTTTGTGTCAAAGATGTCAACAAAATCACGATGGATGTATATCCCCATCACCTAGCGAGTCATAAGTAACCATGAAGTTATCTGATTGAAAAGTTCCATGAAAAAAATACAGATAGCTGAGTGATGAAAGCTTGAACTATGCACAGCCAATTGTGGCCTACAATTTTCTAAGATTAGTGTCATCTAACCAAACTGTGTCTTCCATCCTTAGGGATGTCATTTGGTGGGGAAACCTGAGGGATGTTTCACACAAATTCTTAACATGTCAAGTAATCACTGGGCCGGAGACAGCAATATAAACTGCATGAAAGACACTGTGATATTGTATTATTCCCTATTGAACTCCCCTCCAAATGTAAAAAAAAAACTTTTTAAACACAGCTGTTTTGGTTGACTGAGATACTAAACTAAAATTCCATAGGATAGATCTCCTAAAACAGGCCTTTGGCTCGGATTGCGACCTGGTGGCTAACATGGTTGTCACTTTATTGTTTTATACCTCACACCACAGCAGTGCCTCTGGTCACAGGATGTTGTGAGTAAGAATGTAAAGACTTGTTTTGAAGAAGGTCAGTTTACACCTTTTCCTCGACAATGTCAATGTCACAGTGAATGCATGGTCTACAACAACGATATTCCCAAATACGTTACGATTCAAAGAGGCTTATGGTTGATTATGAACAATGTTTATACTGCGGGAGAGAGAAACCGCACTAAAAAGTGACTGAAAAAATCAATAATTTTGTGTAAAACCGAAAATGAATAATGATATGTCCTCACCAAGTCTATTCCAACAAGATTCCTGAATTTTGTGTTGTCATCTGCATTCAACATCAATATACCCAATATCCTCACACTCGTATTCCACAAGGTTCCAAAACAATAATACACCCTTTTGTGTAAACCCAATTAAATGGTATATTTAACAAAAAAATAATAAATAATGCTTTCCTCTGCATTTCGAAAGAAAGTGAGATGGGAATTAATTACTTTGTGCATCAAGTGTTGACAATTCAGACTGGTCTCTAGCATTAGATATAAGGTAGGTGTGATGGGATGGGATATACATTTTCTGTCTGTGAGTAACAATTTTTTAATGGAGATCATTAATTCAGAATGTTATGGAAATTATTATGTTGTCCGCAAAAGGTGTGCAAAAATTCATAGTTCCGAATATTAACATATCATCAGTTAATATGGGTTTATTTCAAACATGTAAAACTTATAAACTGAATTTGGAACATTCTGAATGCTGCTCATATATATAAATATATATATATGTACATATTTACTGCCATTATTTCTGTTCATGTAGGTTAAATTCAGACAATCCCATAGAACAACCGGAAATAAGAGACATTCTGAAATGAACATGTGTGTGTCCTAAATGGAAATGGAAGATTATTCCCACACACACAAAAATGAGATGTTTACACCGTTATTCTACAATATTCTACACATTAATTTTCTGGACAAACTTTCAGCAAAATTTATAAAGTTAAAGGCATTTAACATAACTGAAATGTTTGAATATTATCGTGAATTTGTTGAAGTGTATGCCATCTAGGTGGAATGAAGTTAGCACACATTTGATTTAAATGGGTTTATTGCTTTGTGCTAATTCCTTGACCATTCCTAGAGCATAGTACATCTGTCCAACACATGGTAATGCCATGTCACTAGCATTCATTCCCTTCGCTACCTTCATTGGGGTGTTTTTTAATGGACAGGGGTAGCAATTACCTCTGACTTTCATGGCAGCATCTTGACCTTGATTTCTCAATGCCAGGAAATCATGTAGTTCTCTAGTACCAGGTAGGTTGCTAAACTTGTTTGCAACCGTTTTCCTCCAGTCCCCACACAAGGCTACCTTTATCAAAAACTAGTGTAGCATGCTTTTCCATCACAGCAATCAACTCACTTTCCTTACACATCAGAAGAATAAAAATCTCTTGCAGTTATGGAAAACAATTGGCCAGGAGCAAACTTTGTGTGCCCTGATATCATAAACGAAATAGAAAGAGTGTCCATAATTCCTTGTTGTACAATTGCGTTAAATCTACTTTCGATGGGTCGGATTTCTTGAACAAAGATTGGTGGTCATTCACAACATCTGACAACAGCGTATAATCAACTTGTACATTTACACAACAAATCAGGTATTAAAAAAATATGGCATTTGCAGTGTGGCCACATCTCAAATTAAAAAATCAGGATTGACTATTATTAGGTCTTAAAAGAAATTGTACTATCAGCATTATTTCAGCCCTCAACTGCATACTCCATCCCAACCCAAAGTATCTCTGTAATCATGTCAATTACCTGATCATTGTTCATGAGACTTAGCATTCAGACAATCAGAGTGTCTTTCGTCTGCTCTAGACAGATGTGGACATAAACCCTCAAACTTTGTGGGTTCTGACACATTCAAGTAGGAATCTATTTCTCTAACGAGGTGTTCAAAATAGGGATTCAAGACAAATGATCCTCCATATTCCACTGAATCATTATGTTACACATGACTACATCCAGAGGTGTTCTTGTTTCCAGGATGTTGGATGTTGGCCAACTCTTCCACAGCCTAATGCAGGTCAGACCAGAAGGTGTTACTCATTGAAATGGAAAACTAGCAAATGTGTGTGCGGTTTTTGCGGGAGTACATTGATGGAAAGGATGGTGACAGCAGCGATGATCCAGATAATAC
>CBDHDV010000074.1:0-9574 GCA_965261175.1 Rubritalea sp.
AGTCAATAGATTGGACTTGCTGAGGCAGATCTATGACATGGTCACGTCACTGTCCCTGCACTCTGCACTCAGTAGAGCAGACCTACTGACAAACTCTCACTAATGACAATTTCAATATTCTTGACATAATGACAAGGACTGACTACAAAAGAATGTTTTACCCACAGTCCCTGAATATGGGACTATGGGATTGCAATTAATATTTTTCTCCTATAACTTCTTCTCCTTCTGAAAACAGTAGATGGAGGTAATACAGCAATAACTCAGGCAACTATACAATGGACCGTGGGTCCTGATTAGAACAGATGCTCTTGTTCAAATGACACAAACATCATTGATGAATCTTTTGTTTATTTTTAGTAAAACATAACTTTAAAAAACAAGATGACATACACTGCCAAAGACCCACACCCCCCCACAGTGAGTCAATTTTAGGGGTCAGGTGGAAATAATTCTTGGACTGGTCTCTGACAATGTTCTTCATCTCCATTTAGTCTTCTACTAGCCAACATACATCCTGATCATTCTTGAACTTTTTGTATACAGAAGGGAAAACATTGTAACTTTTTACCCGTTCAACCGATTTTGAAAATTCGAAATTCTGCTGAAAGCTAATTTTTAGCAGATTTTTTTTTGAAATATTCTATACTATAAAGCAATCCCCCATATCGGCCGCATGACGGCCGCACTGCAGGTGCAATTGCCTCACCTCTAACACTTGTAATTTAAAAAAAAATAAAAAAATCTGCTTGATGTATGCTTGCTGCTGCATTGTGCCCCCCCACCCCCCCAACAGAACACAGACACAAGACAAGAAGAAGAAGCTGCCTAGAGGCTGCAGGAATACACTAGCAAAAGGTCTCATTATTTCAAAGATGTACTATCTGATTGGACTTTGGGGTGGCAACTCTGAAAACTATGTCAGGAAAGCTCAATACCTCTTGATGTAAAAGGAGCCTGAAGGATGGACACTAGACCACAAGCTGCCTTAAGGATGGACCTTGACAGATAGTTTTTGATGCAATATGACTATGTACTACACCCCTATGCTTGACCCAGACTAGTACACTATGTAGGCTGAAATAACAGCAGACTAGTCAATAGTCCTCTATTGTTTTAACTAAGATGCTGATACTTATAGAGGAAATATACAAACAAACAAACAAACATGACAACTTGGATATAAGCAAATGCATGTGCTCACACTACTACATCAACTTCAAGCATCAATAACTCGGTCAATTATTAAGCTAGAATGTTTTTAAGACCATTTTTGAAAATTAGAAGCCATGACGAATCTGCACATACTTTTGGATTCACTCAAGATTTTTGAAAGTGCCCAAAAGGGGGTTAAAAAAAATGGAATTTTTTAGCAGATCAACAGAAACTCAATTTAAACATCTTAAATATTGAATGGTGGTCATTTGGCACAAATAATATTTTGTAGATACACATAAATTTTTTCTGAACTAAAAACAGGGGGTTTAGGGGGTCCCTAAGAGGATACTCCAGGAAGAATGCCGAATTTCCGGTATTCTGCACAGACGCAGCAAGGTTTACATCGTAAATCCAACAGTGGACACAGGTTCATCTGTTGAACGTCTGTCATTCGGGTCGGTCAGCTTTGTCGTTTCCTCTGCCGAGTTGCCTCGGCTTTGGTTTGTCCCAGTAATCTCGGTGAGTGCTCACTAGTCCGTTTGTTGTTCTTTCAGAACCTTCATTGGGTTTTTGGGTATGGATTGCAATGTTTGGGACTAGAAGAACTTTCTAGCAACATTCTTGTTTCAGAAACTTGTGATTTCTTCTACACAATCAGTTTTGCCGATTTTCAAACTTTAAAAATCTGAGTTCCCCCGAACTCGCCTTGTTTGCAAGGGGCCTTTTCTCAAAATTTTGGGATTTTAAGTCGTGTGACATAAGTTTAAACTTTTAAACTTCTTACAATTGAGAAATTTCAAAACTTTTACTTTCAGTAAAAATTTATAAATTTTGTCTCAATCGTCACCCTGGAGTGACAATAGTTTTAACTCTGCGCGGCAGTGCTGCGCATTCGTTAATCTTGTGCTCCGACAGTGAAAACATGTTTATATTTACACCTTGTGAGTATGGAAAGTGATCTTTTCGTTTCAGAAAGTTACGTTACGTTACTTACACCAGGGGCTCAGCCCCCAGCACACCACGTAGAGCCCGCCCTACTCCCAGGACGAGCTCGACATCACCGACTCCAGCTACCAGGACCACGCAGCGGTCCAGGTTAGGAATTGTGGTGTGTTGTACTTACACGGATTCGGCATCGTGTTTTTACAAGTTTGCGTGTTGTTTCTATGGGATTTTTCCCTAGGATGAACAATGTAATCGACTATTTGTCGGATGGGATCTACGGGGGGGAGGACACGGACATGGAGCCCCGGCATCGCCGGAGCATCGTGGACATTCCTTCTTCCGAGTCCGAGGTTGGGGGTCATGGGGGTGATGTCGAGGACGATTCCTCTGTCCTCGACTCATCCAGCGACTCCAACCTCGAGCATAATGTTCCATCTGTTGGTCCTAGTGGTGGGTACACGGCCGATCCGACTCCTATGGAGCTCGACGGTTCGCATACCACCGCTAGTGTTAGCAATACGCACGTTAATGTCGGACAGGTCGCAGCTGTGGGTGTGCACACCAATGGGGATTCAGTGGAGACACCGTCTCTTCGTTGCTCTGTCCACACCAAATCCTGGCAGCCGGGATGCACAGTTTGTGATCAGGCATTGCTTCTTTCTTCTAAAGCAACCGCAGTTGACCCCCGAAAGATGGCAGTCGCTGATCGCTTGCTTGGACGAAAGAGCACAAAAACAACTCATGCTGTCGAGTTGGGTTTGGTCGGGCTCGAGGTGGCCCGGCATGTCTGCCACCAGCCGGAACCGATGACAGCTAAGCAGGCCAGTCAGCTCATGCAGACAAACCTGAAGTTGCCACCGGCTCAGGAGCTAGAGCTTAACTCTGACCTGCAGGCGGAAGCTTTCTTCCAAGACTTTGAGAAGCAAAGGGCATTCCAACAGCAGTTCGAGTACAAGCGTAAACTCTTAGGGCTGTTGAAGGGGATTCGGGCATCTATGATCCCCTTATTCACTTTGACAGACGAGTTGGAGGGTTTCGAAGCCAAGCTTAAACTCTTTTGTGGAGAGCTGGGCATCACTCTTGCGGAGCTGGAAGGGGACGCAAGTCTCCAGAAGGGCATCGGACCGGAGCCACACCCTATCGTACTTAGTCCGATAGTGGCCGGCCCTGATGTTAGTGTCCCATTGGTCAATCCTGCGGACATGTTGGGAGACCTCGGACTGAGCCCTGACCAGCTGGTCAAGGTGAGGGAAAGGGTCGACCAAGTCCATCAGGCGAACTCTGGGGCGGTCGACGCGGTGCTGGGTAGGCAGGTGGACGCGTTCCGCCATGTCTATGATCTCAGTGCTAAGATGACCTTTGCTACTAGCGAGCGCCTGAACGTTTTCTTTGGATTGTCGGGCTTTCATGACGATGCCCTAAGGAGGCTCGTGAGGCATAAGTTGCTAACGCTCTTTAAGCCAAAGGTCAGAAAGGCTGTCATGAAGGGTGCAGGGCAGAACAAAGTCGGTTTGTTTGGTGGTGACGAGGCAGTCTCTAACAGGATTGTAGAGTCAAGGAAGAAGGATGGCATTATTCGTAGTGCTATCTTGACGCCTTCCGCCGGCAAGCAGAAGTCTAAGTCTAAGAAAAAGTCTAAGACTAAGACTGGAGCTAAGGGCGCATCCTCTAAAAAGGATGGTGAGGCAGGTAAAGCTGGAGCGGCTAAAAAGACTAAAAAGTCTAAGTCCGCGAAGGTGAAAGCCAAGAAGGCTAAGGCCGACAGTGCGGCTAAGACTGACGGAGCAGGTGCTGCTCCTCAGGGTTCTGGTGAGTCCAGTAATACAGCTGTACTGTGTAGCCTACATGATGATTCACTATTGGGAGATGATATTAGTGATATCAGTCGTGGAGCCGATTGGCCGTCTAGTTTTCCTTTGAAATCTGCAGTAGATGCAGTCACTAAAGCCGGTTTCAAACCAGAACTCATCAGTTCTGCTTTGGCATCGCCTATTGGTGGCCGACTCTCACATGCTATAGATTCCTATAGGAACATCCAGAGTGATGACAGGGTTATACAGATCATAAAGTCAGGATATGAAATCCCCTTTAAATCTAGGACCCCTGTTCAGGTGCGCAGTCAGAAGACTCCGGCACCAGCAACTTCTGCTGCTAGAGATGTCTTGGATGAGGAAGTCAAGGGACTGATTGCCAAGAATGCAGTTAAAGTTGTTCAGCCAGTGCGCGGCCAGTATGTTAGTTCATACTTTGCTGTACCTAAATCAAAGAGATCCCCTGACAAATGGAGACCCATTCTCAATCTGAAACGTTTCAACTCTTCTGTTAGAAAGATTTCTTTCAGAATGGAAGAAGTGGCTTGGATTCGACAATGGCTTCGGTCTGGTGGTTGGTTTTGTGGAATTGACATCAAAGATGCTTTTCTTCATGTCCCCATCCACAGGAAGTTCAGGAAATTTCTTCGATTTGAGTGGGGGGGTGATCTGCTGGAGTGGCAAGTTCTGCCTTTTGGTCTCACATGTTCTCCCAGGATATTGACCACCATGGTTAGGCCCATTGCAGGTTACCTTCGCGACAAGTTTGGCATCTTGCTTTCAACATACATGGATGATATGTTGACCCAAGCAAAATCCAGGGAGTTGGCGAGGTATGAGACTCATGTAGTCTGCCTGGTGTTCATGTGTTCTGGCTGGTCTCTAAACTGGACTAAGACCATCTTAGAGCCTACCCAAACTCCTGTGCATCTGGGGTTTTTGTTTGATTCTTCAAACAAAACAATTGCCATTCCTGAGGACAAAATTCAGAGGTTGGTCACATGGACTAGGTCCTTGTTGGCAACCAAAGAAACTACGCAGACGGACCTTGAGAGTTTGATGGGGACTTTGGTGTCAGTCATGCCAGCCTGCCCATTGGCCCCCATGCACTACAGGTCTTTGCAGAGAACTTTGATAAAGTCTCTTCGGTCTGGTAGGAGGAGTTCTACAATAGTGTCTTTGTCTACTGTACAAGTTCGTTCCGACTTGCTCTGGTGGGCAAAGCGCTCAGGTTTCAGAGGAAATTCCTCCACATCCTGGACTCCTCCCGAATCAGACGTTTCTGTCTGGACTGATGCCTCTCCGTGGGGCGGTGGTGCTGTAAATTCTCATGGTGATTATTTTCAGCGATCCTGGTCCGAGACAGAAACTTGTCGGCACATAAACTTATTGGAGATAAGAGCTGCACGGGAAGGAATTCGAGCTTTGGTCGACCCACACGAGACGGTCCGTCCTCATATCGACAACACGACGGCTTGCGCCTACATCAGGAAGATAGGGGGCACACGCTCTGTCTCCCTGTGTCAGGAGAGTCTGAAACTCTGGCGAGAAGTCGTGAGTCGCGATGTGAACGTACTGAGCCCGTTTTGGCTGTCGTCCGCGGACAATCTAGAGGCAGATTTTCTGTCTCGTCAAGCTCTAGTGGCTTGGGATTTCCAGCTCAGACGTCGAGAGTTTCGACGAATCTGTCGTCAGTTTCAGGTCAAACCGACGCTGGACGCTTTTGCGACCAGCAGGACGAACCACCTCCCTCGGTACATGACCTGGGAGCAGGACGAGTCCGCGGTAGGCCAGAATTGTCTCGATTACTATTGGGATCCGGTAACTTGGCTGTTTCCCCCGGTCCCACTGATCCCAGCTGTGCTGCGCGAAGTGGAGGAGCAGCAGATAGAGGCGATTCTCATCTGCCCGGGTTGGAAACGGGCTCTGTGGTGGCCTCATCTTTCCAAGATGCTGGTTCAGCCCATTCGGCGGCTTCCAGCCGCTCGTTTATGCCTGAGTTACCCAGAATCCACAACACCAGTGGAATTCAGTATGGACCCTCTAGTGGCGGCCCACATCAGGGGTTGCCTTTGATTGAGTCTGATGACAGTGTGGTGTTGAATCAGGACGATTTCGATTTTCTTGACCACCACATATCCACAAATACCAAACAAAAGTACGGTTCTGCTTGGCAGCAGTTCTGCACTTTTTGTTCTGGTCTGAATGTACAACCAATCACTTGCTCGGTCGCGGTAATTGTAAAGTACATTCGCCACAGGTTTGAGGAAGGTGCCAGCTACAGTACAATGAATGTTGCCAAGTCTGCGATTAGCAAGTATCATTGTTTCTTACCTGGCAATACACCTGTTGGTACAGATCAGCTGGTACAAAAAGCTATGAAAAGTTTTTTCAAGCTAAGACCGCCTCTTCCTAAATATCGAAGTACATTCGATGTGACCATTGTCATGCGATATGTCATGGACATGGGTCCTGTTGCGGATCTAGATCTGAAGTGCTTGACGTACAAGACTTTGTTTCTGGTTGCGTTCTCGACTTTGTCCAGGTATTGGCACAGTGCACTTTTGCTGTCACTCGTGACGACAAGAAATCACCTGTATCCAGTACTGTATTGCGTGTAATGTCTCGACACTGGATTGTTCACACAACAGGGTGAGCAGCCTTGCTAGCTTGGGACGGCATGTGGTCTTGGAAGAAGGGTTCGCGCAAGTCCCTCTCACAGGGTTGGAAAAGGTGAGAATGAGTACAAGTACGGACGTGTAAATATGTCTAGTTAGAGAGTAATTGACTGAGGAATGTTGTTTCAGCAATCCAGCGAACGCAATGTCAGAGGATGGGTTTCGATTCGTTCGTTTCCCGACAATCCTCTTCTGTGTCCAGTCTTAGCAATTACTGCTTATCTCTCTAGGACAAAGCCTCTCTGTAGCAACGACCATTCCTTCTTTGTTTCCTTTGTCAAGCCTCACATGTCCGTGAAAGCACGCACATTGGCTCGCTGGTTAAAACAAGTAATGTCGGCTGCTGGGATTGACACTTCAATGTTTTCCCCACATGCTACGAGAAGCGCCTCGGCTGCTTTTATGAGGGACCAACTGAACTACAGTGTCAAAGAAATTTGCGCTGTGGCTAATTGGTCCACTAAAAGTGGTGTTTTCCAAAAGTTCTACGACAGATATGTAGTTAAATAGTTAACACTATCCTCTACAGGAAAACACCTGCACCGCCGGGCTTCGGCGGACCAACCCACTTTGTTGCCAGGGCCAGGACTATTTTACAGTCCAATAAATTGTTTGGTTCCTGTGATGAAATCTTTCATTTCGCAGCTTAGGGGGACAGGGTTTCAGCGAGCGTTTCTAGTCTGGCTAGGTAATATAGATAATGCACTTGCATTCTTTGTCGGTAAAAATATGAGGCAGGTTTGAGTCCTGTATGAGCACAGTATTTCTACTCCACATTACCTAGGGTTTGCTTTGGGTTAGCCAAGTTGGCAAGGTTTTTTCCTGACCAAGTTTCTTTTATATTTCTTTAAATTTAAAATAAATAGGATATTCAGGTTTTTAATCCTAGCCTTGAAAAATAGGAGAGTGTGGATTTAGTACCCTCATTCCTTGGCCATTATACCCTAGCAGTCGCTTTGCCTGGTCATAATGACCTAAGCCCATCATTGTCCATGACTTTAGAAACCATGCTCCTGTAAAAACCCTGTTTATCCAGTCGATGTTTGTCTATAGATCAGGGGAGAAATTTCAAGATTTAGATACATCAAAAAAGCACGAATACACGTCTTCCTGGAGTATCCTGGCGAGGTTCCGTGAGTCCAGTAATGAAAGAATGCTACAGAAAACGAAGGTTTTCGTGATAGTATTATTTATTATTGGACGCACTAAGGAACCGAGCACAGGATACTCCTCTGTTTGCCCACCCACCTCGGCCTGCTTTTCTTGGGACTTTCAGTCAAGTATCTAAATTCTGGGTGGAAATTTCTCTAGAACGGATGGAAGTATCCATGGTTCTTACTAGTCTCACTAGTGAGACCTAGCCAGTCACTTGACGTGTCTGGGGTTTGGTGAGGAGACCCCACCACTGGGTTCTTGCGAGTACATGAACATCGAGATGTGTAAACACTTCTCTTGTTCGCACCTTCGCCCTCGCCTCGAGCCTCCGAGGTTCCCCCAGCTGTTGGACTACGTCAAGCGTGCATGTCTGCGCCCTCCAGTGGGGCTCTGGACTCTGGAGGATACTCACCAGGACCCGGTCGGTGGCCAACGTAGAACAGGTTGTATACACTCAGTCATTCCTGTTAAAATCTCGAGATTTTATGGGAAGGGTTAAAAAAATTGCATTATTTTTTCAACTTGAGCGTTACAATCCTTTGGCCACTTTCCTGTTTCGGCTGTATTTTAGATCCAAAAATGTTTTGGTGCATTTTTCAAGTCTAAAAATCGCCATCAGCAGAAATATGGAATATTTCGCTTGACATGTACATGCCTTTCATGTCCAGAGAAAGAACTTAATTAAAATTAACTTCACATCTCTGCCACGTGTTAGCCAACTGCGCCTATTCTTATTAGATTAGGTCTGGTCCCGCCTCCAAGCTTGTTTCAAGTTTGGACTTCTTTGGAAATTATTTTTAATAATTTCAAGAAGCCTCCCCTTCATTTCAGAGAGCAGACCCACCCGACTTTGACAAGTCCTCCACACCCACACCGCCACGATTTAAAATCTCAAGTCGAACTGCTCGACTTATTTTCAATCGTTTCGCTGCTTTTCTGTTTTCTGTTCATGAAGATTGGCTGGACCACGTGCATGGCCTGAGAATGATGTAGGAACGATCAGACTGGCTGATCTGGGTCTGTCCAAACTATTGGATAGTTTATTCAGTCCACCAACTTAGATTCAAGTCGCTGCCCGATCCAGTTTAATAGAAAAATTTATCATTGCATTCATAATTTCTCGACTAAACAGGATCTGGACTTTAATCTTTGTTCGTCTTCCTACATTTCATTCCCAGGTGTCTTTTCTACTCGTAGAAATGACTGCGATCCTACGACATTGGGGTCTTGGTGGTGAGGCCGGCAAGAGTGGATGGAAGCCTGCGATTTTCATCAACGGTCCCCTCCTGCCAGAGGAAGAAATTGTAAGTTCCTTTCATTTCTTCCTGTGTCGCCTTGGGTACTTCAGTAAAGTGGGATAACTTCAATTCGGATTTCATCCTTATTATCGTTTTCCTATCATTTTCCTTCACCTGAAAGGAATTGCTGGCCATTGTACCCAGGTCCCTCTTTGGGGGTTCTCACCCAGGAGAGCGACACGTACGAGCCTCGGATTCTACGACTAAGAGCATGCATGGGCTCGGCGTCCGTCAGGACAAGCCTGAATTGGATCGAATGCACCACATCGATCCTGCGAACGCTCTAGAGACCAGTGGTTCCTTTGACTTCGATTTCATCGACGTCAAGAGTGGTCTCGTCGAAGGGTCCTTCCTGATGGTGATCGAGGGACATGGCCTCCATTCTGCGGGCAGGATGAACGACCTGTTGCTTCTGGTCCCCGTCTGCCATTCGTTCAACAGATGAACCTGTGTCCACTGTTGGATTTACGATGTAAACCTTGCTGCGTCTGTGCAGAATACCGGAAATTCGGCATTCTTCCTGGAGTAT
>CBDHDV010000075.1:0-13212 GCA_965261175.1 Rubritalea sp.
TCTACTTGCTTTTTCCTATTGGTATATAAGTCGCGGCTTCAAGTTCAGTGACCTTTACCCATCACATGTGTGCTTCGTGCTGACGCTGAACTGCCTCTGTGCAACAAAACATTAGCCTTCACTGACAACCTTGTACCCTTGATAGTTGCTGATAGACAGGTGAGAAGACTATTCTTGTGGTAGACATCGTCAAAACCCATTTATTCCTTGTGGGTACATCAAACTACCCAATGACTCGACCTATGGATTGACCTACAATCTTCATTTTCAATGCATTCAGAGTTTAAAGACCTGTCCACAATGGCACACAAGAATCTGCTCCAACTAGATGGCCTGTCCACAGTAGCACATGAAAATCTGCTCCAACTAGATGGCCTGTCCACAGTGGCACACAAGAATCTGCTCCAACTAGATGGCCTGTCCACAATGGCACACAAGAATCTGCTCCAACTAGATGGCCTGTCCACAGTGGCACACAAGAATCTGCTCCAACTAGATGGCCTGTCCATAGTGGCACACAAGAATCTGCTCCAACTAGATGGCCTGTCTACAGTAGCACATGAGAATCTGCTCCAACTAGATGGCCTGTCCACAGTGGCACACAAGAATCTGCTCCAACTAGATAGCCTGTCCACAGAGGCACACAGGAACCTGCTCCAACAAGATTGCCGGTCCACAGTGGCACACAAGAACCTGCTCCAACTAGATGGCCTGTCCATAGTGGCACACAAGAACCTGCTGCAACTAGATAGTATGTCCACAGTGGCACACAAGAACCTGCTCCAACTAGATGGCCTGTCCACAGTGGCACACAAGAACCTGCTCCAACTAGATGGCCTGTCCACAGTGGCACACAAGAACCTGCTCCAACTAGATAGCCTGTCCACAGTGGCACACAAGAACCTGCTCCAACTATATGGCCTGTCCACAGTGGCACACAAGAACCTGCTCCAACTAGATAGCCTGTCCACAGTGGCACACAAGAACCTGCTCCAACTAGATAGCATGTCCATGACAATTAGTTTCATACCTCAACAATGCCATTTTTTAGAGTGGAAAGTCCAAAAAGAGGACAAGCAGACTTCAAGCAGGTGCCAGTGATACCAGATCAGTGAGGCCAAGTCTTTAAGTTCAACTTACAAAGAGGATAACTACTAAGCAGACTTCAAGCAGGTGCCAGTGATACCAGATCAGTGAGGCCAAGTCTTTAAGTTCAACTTACAAAGAGGATAACTACTAAGCAGACTTCAAGCAGGTGCCAGTGAGACCAGATCAGTGAGGCCAAGTCTTTAAGTTCAACTTACAAAGAGGATAACTACTAAGCAGACTTCAAGCAGGTGCCAGTGATACCAGATCAGTGAGGCCAAGTCTTTAAGTTCAACTTACAAAGAGGATAACTACTAAGCAGACTTCAAGCAGGTGCCAGTGAGACCAGATCAGTGAGGCCAAACCTTTAAGTTCAACTTACAAAGAGGATAACTACTATAATAGTAATGAAGTACACAAAGACTTTACTAGGTGCTTTCAGCAGCGCATCAATATGATGTAAAATAAGAAATATCATGGAATGGCCATATAAACACATACCTACTATAACCATCAAACAGTATGGTAGTTGGCCATGAAATTTCAAACACCAGTATAATCCCTCTCCCTCCACTAGCTACCAGCCATAAGGTACTCAACTTAGTGATTAGGTACTATTATTTTCGCTAAATTATCAACACGTTAATAAAAGTTGGAGGGGGAGGGGTTAACATTGCAGTCACAACCGGCCAGCCAACTACTAAGATGAACTCTAATATGTAGTACTCATTCAGTCAAAATAGCTTATTCAGTCAAAATAGCTAAATTTACTTAATTAAAACTGCTATAATTAATACCCATCAAGTAGTACCAACCTTAAGAGCAGTAATATCATTACGGCAACATGCATACATAATCGTCTCTCCCCCCCCCCCCCCCCCCCCCCCCAACGTAACCCTGTTTACCTAGCCCTGACAACTAGGAGCAACTTCCATCCTGATTTGAAAAACATGCTCAGTCTCTTGAACTTACAGGAGTGCCCTATATTCATCTGCAGCATGGAGTCTTGGATCCCCAGTGCCTCGACTAGAGCAGCTGGATCCTACAACAAAGCATCACATGTCTGACAAGGCTAGCATTGGAAGTAGTCCATGTCATTAACAACAATTTCCCTTGGGATAAAATATGGAACTCAAGTACAAATTGTACTTCCTGGTTGACTAATTAATTGTCTCCCAGTTGTGTGGAGGACCTAATTTCCTGTGTGTGTAGATTGCTCCAGAAAAGATAGCTGGCTAGTTACCTTGCTTGTAGAAGTATTAGGGGCTCCATTGTTTTGCAACCTCATACTAATGTTCCCGGACATCCTCCCTTCTCTCCAACGTCTGTTGAAGTGTACGAAATAAAGGACGATAACCAGTGAAAAGGCAACTACCACGCACGCCAAAACATTCAGAAACGTGCTCAGAAGTGTGGAGAGGTCGTATAAATTTAAACTGCATTGCTCCTCCATCTAGGGTTCAAAATAAGGCTCACTAAACCGAGTAAGTGTATTCATGCCCAATTAATAATTTCTCCCACATGCGTATTCGTGCCAGTTCAGCAAGCAAATAGAATTAGTACAAAGGTTTTTTCTCAAGAGACTGTGCAATAAGCAGCTGACAAAAAGCAGGAAGTCTAGTTCTTGATGCAAGACGCAAACCAGTTACCTAGCATAGTATATATATATATATATACATATACATATATTGCATTCCATGGCAGCGGTTCAGCAAACTTCTAGCAACGCTGTAGTATCTGGTGGCGGGAAGAAAACAAACTTCATCGAAAGTATGGAAGAAGAAGTAAGGAAATGCGCTGAGCACTTGGAGAGGAGACAGAACTGGAAGTCGTACAGATCCACCATAGGAAGGAAAGCTAACGGCTTTTCCCTAGGACTACCGCCTTCCACTTCAGTAGCTACCCCTAGCTTGCAGTCCTCTGACTCCAACGTGGGCTCTCGTAACGTTAGCTACAGGAGCATCCTACCTCGTTCGTGCAGGTCCTCCGCTGCTGACCAAGAGGGTAGAATTGTCCTGAGTCCTAGAATTCTTCCTCCAGGGATAGAGAGCCCTCATAAGTCTCCTAACAAGAGCAGTGGGAACTCTATCTTCAGGTTCAGCAATGGCCTTGAGGAGGTCCAGTCTGGGCAATTTCTGCAGCTGCAAGAAGATCACAGTCCTGGTAGTAGTAGTGGTGGTGGTGGTGGTGGTAGCTATTCCAGAGGCAATTCTGCACCTCCAGATGCCTTACCTTGCATTTGTTCTGGCAGTGGGGCTAGCAGTCGTGACAACTCTCTCACTCCACTGCAGTCCCCGCAAGGGAGAACACCCATAGGAGCAGTCGCTTCTCATTCCTATTTTCGAAAGTCATCATACTCAAGTTCCAGTCCACCACCAGTTCCTCCAAAATTGGACACGACCAGGTCCCGATGTGCCAAGTCGCAGTCTCCTGCTTCCCTGCATTGCTCTCACCAGGTCCTGCACAAGATGGAAGTTAGCTCATATCACAGTAGAGATCCTGTGGATCCTCTTCCTCCCACTGAGCTTGCTGCAGCAACAAACAATAAAGACAACTTAAAGGAGCTGCAATTCCCTTCTGCTGATTTAGACTTGCAGAATTTTCCCGAGGTAGTTATAAAGGCCAAATCTGCACTCAGTATCTGTAGCTCTGGCCTGTGTGGGAATGAGGTGGAGAGCTCAGTGGATAAGAAATGTTTCCGTGAAACACTCAGGGTGCGATCAGTCTCGCCTGGTATTACCAGCCCCACCCCTGCCTATAGCACTCCTGGCATCTTGCCACCGAATAATTCAACGGCTGAGGCTAAATTGAGGGATGTTAAATACTTGAGCCTTGGTGACATGAATTTGTATGGTCTAGAAATGAAACAAACTCCTCACTATCCCATTGTTGTCAAGAGTGAAAAGGAAGAAAAAGTTCTTCTCAAGTGTGTAGCCAACAATGGGCCTAAATTATCGGTGGATGTCGGCAATGAAGAGAAGCAAGATGTCCGACTGAATCAAGATGAAGTGAACAGCAAAGCATATGTTGTAGAGACCACCCCTAGTGAGGCGTTGAACATCGATCAGTCAAGGAGTGTCAATACAAAATGTGAAAAAGAACTTGAAGCACATCTTAAGGATCAGCCTCCAAAAGTAAAGGGACTTGGTAGAGTTGTGGATGACCAGGTAACTAAAGGAGATAAAGATGAGGAAAAGTGGGATAAGGGAGGAGATGGGAACTTTAAGAACCCACCAGAGTCATCTCAGAACAGAGAACAGGACATCTTGGAAGATATGGAGGAAAGGAAGGTTGAAGGTGAGACCAAGGCAGGCACAGAGCTCAAACCAGAAATATCAGAGGAAAAGACTGGGTTTTGTACTGGAGCTGCTGCCAAGGAAGACAGCATTAGTATTGTCTCGGCTTCCTCTCCTGTGCAACAAAGAAGTATAACTATGGCAACAGAAACTTCTGGAAATACTGTCTCCATTCTATCATCGCTCCCATCACCATTACGATCATCCTCATCGCTATACATCAAGCAAGAGATGTCAGCAGGCATAGAGTCAAAGATCTCCATGGAACCTTCCAACCAAAGAGCTGAGAAAAGAGAAGACTTTTTTCCGGAGACGAATCTAATTTTGACAGACACGTATGAGCCTGAGGTTAAGAGCATTTCTATTCGGTCACGCAGTGCCAGGCAAGGGGGCAAGCACTTCAAGGTACGTAGTGGACCCCTCAAGCATGTCCAGACTTCAACACAGCCCGATGTGAGGAGGGCATCCGAGCCTCCCATAATGACACCTCTACTGAGTATGAAAGTTGCGAGCAGGCCGAGGATGCAGTCCGAACCACCTAGATCTGGAACCAAATTGCAACCATTGGCAGTGGAATTGGAAGTTCCCGTTGGAGTGAGTGGGTCCATGCAGGCTTTGGTGGAAGATTTACAGAGACAGGTGAAGGAGAGGGAGGAAGAACTGCTCTGTGTCTGCCACCAGAGAGAGCAAGAGAACAAGGAGAAAGATGAATGCATTAAGAAGCTATCAAGAGAGGCCAAGAAGGTGGAGAGAACTAAATGGGAGCTACTGAAGCGAGCAAGAGATGGAGCCGAACGATCGTTGCATCTCCGGACTCAGCTTGACGTGAATGAGGGAATGCTCCGGAGTATGCAGGGTGAGTTGGAACGCACAAGAGATGAGCTGGTTTCCGTCAAGTCTGCCAATACTAGCCTTAGGGCACTGCTTGCCAACCTCCGGGCATCCAGAGCATGCTCGGACGTGGCAGTACAAGTGGATCTGATTGGTGGATCGCTGCAACGTAACCAAGGCATGATGATGGCTTATACCAAAGAGTTGAGCCAGGGACACGACAGTACATTGGAGCAGTCAGTCAACTTCCAATCAACCGATTCTCTGGATTGTTCTGAGAGAGAGGGGGATAGAGAAGGATACATGGACTCCATCAGTTTCACAGAGAATACAAGAGATATCACGCCCACACCTGGTCAACTTATAGCTAACTCTCAGGCACTTGGCTGTCGAGAGTCCAGGAAATCTCGCAAGAAGGGAACCATTTTTTCTAAGATGATAAAGAGCAATCGGAATAGGAGAGGCAGCAGGAACAATTCAGGCAGCATTGGTAAGTGTGGTGTATGTGCGTGTGTAAGAGAGCGAGTGAGAGAAAAGGTGTATGTGTGTAACAGTGGGAGAGAGAGAAGGTGTTTGTGTATGTGGATGCATGTGTGTGTTAATTGAAAGGAGAGGGTGTGTGTGGGAGAAGATTGGGTTGTGTGTGTGTGTCAGAGGGAGAGAATGCGTAGCTATAGCACCACTGTTGAAAGTGTAACCTTGTGGCATGCTAGACAAAAAAGTCTCTTTTCTTTCAAGGGACGTATATCCTCATAGCCGCCATGCACGTAGTTTTCATGCCAAAAGATAGATTTCTCTGTGTGCTTTAAAAAAATAAAATATTGTGAGTTAGGTAGGAGCTAATATTAGCTTTTTTAATTTTTTTAAATAAAATAAATAACTGTTGGTGCATGTGGCTAGCTAGCATATTTGTTCACTCACTTAGTACATGCCAGCACCACTTAGCTATCACAATATTTGTGTAGAAGGATATACTTGAGCTACTCTCATCACAGATTTGAAGTCGATTTTAACTTTTTGTCTCTGGGTACCAAAGTGCTGAGATATGGTTAGGAAGCTTCTGATGTCATTCTATACATCATTGGTCCTCAAGTATGTATGCACAAATGATAGCAGTGAAAATCATTATCATTTGCCCAAAAATGGAGGATAAAGAGTCACTATTCATCTTCTTGTTGAGAAGCTGGAGGAGACAGCTAAACTACTAAGAGACATGTGAGATATGGATTAAGGAAGGAGCCAAACCAGCAGGAGCAAAGGCTGAGAGAAAAACAATAGCACTGTCTAGATTTGCATAGAAAATATAGAGCGGGAAACTCCTGTACTGTGACAACCGGGTGAGAAATCAAAGCCCTGAGAAGTGAAGAACTAATGTCTAGCTGCCAGAGATGTTCAAACACGAAAGGAGAAAGCAGAAAATCCCTGAGCAGCATCAACAACATCGACACAGACTGTGACGTTAATTTATTATGGAGTGCTGAATGTCCATTGCTGTATCCCTGTAGACTTCCATGATCATTCTTACCATTACTTATGCTTTATTATGGAAAAGTGTATTGTTGGTAGATGTATTTGTGAACACAGGAGGCAGAGACCAGGTGAGCTGATAGGAGAGAGTAGTGTACTCCCTACATTGGATTGACCCACTTTTAAAATGGCAGACTGCAAACCCACCAAAGTTCGATCTCAGCTAAAACTCACATCAGCAGCTTCTTAGCTGCAACAACAACTCCAAGCGTGCCTTGAATCCTTTGCTAAGGTAGTAAACCAGCAGCACACACACGAAAAGAAATTGAAAGTTCGAAAAAAAAACTTTGAAATTCAGCATCAAGATCATCTTTGTTTCTGTCTCTGTTTTCCCATCGCATAGCTTGCATACAATTTGTCTATTCTAGTACCAGAGGATTCCAATGCATGTCCATAAATACTTACTCCGTTTCTCGATTCATTGAAGCAATAATAACTACCAGGACAAAAGTGATAAGTAATGTTGTAACGGATCACGCTCATATTAGCGTGCTTATTACGTTGACGAATCTTACCACTTGATAATTTAGTCATTTATCTAATCACAATGAATGACCTGCGCTTATTTCTGCTTTTTGGTTTGTAGGGTTCTCACTCCTGAGAAACTGTTACCAAGTCCTTGGAGGAGGCTGTAGCTGACCCTACATGAGTGTGGTCAACAAGAGCAACAAGATACGATTATTTTATAGTGACAAAATGGTGTACATGGATACTGGCAGCAATAGCAACAATACATAGCATGTGTTGATATAGTGGTTAGCAACAATGAACAAGTTAGAAAGAGTATTTTAAAGCCTAGGAAACCCTACACCGCTCTGCTCGCACTTGGTGTAGTCCTCCACCGCTCTGCTCACACTTGGTGTAGGCCTCCACCGCTCTGCTCACACTTGGTGTAGTCCTCCACCGCTCTGCTCACACTTGGTGTAGTCCTCCACCGCTCTGCTCACACTTGGTGTAGTCCTCCACCGCTCTGCTCACACTTGGTGTAGTCCTCCACCGCTCTGCTCACACTTGGTGTAGTCCTCCACCGCTCTATGCTCACACTTGGTGTAGTGCTATGCTCACACTTGGTGTAGTGCTATGCTCACACTTGGTGTAGTCCTCCACCGCTCTGCTCACACTTGGTGTAGTGCTATGCTCACACTTGGTGTAGTCCTCCACCGCTCTGCTCACACTTGGTGTAGTCCTCCACCGCTCTGCTCACACTTGGTGTAGTCCTCCACCGCTCTGCTCACACTTTTGGTGTAGTCCTCCACTGCTATGCTCACTCTTGGTGTAGTCCGCCACCGTTCTGCTCACACTTGGTGTTGTCCTCCACCGCTCTGCTCACACTTGGTGTAGTCCTCCTCCGCTCTGCTCACACTTGGTGTAGTCCTCCACCGCTCTGCTCACACTTGGTGTAGTCCTCCTCTGCTCAACTATAATGTACAGAAACAAAAACAGACTTCAAACGAGAACAAAATGGAAGCAAGCAATTATATCAGATTGACCTGTCAAAAAGGAAAGGAAACAAGACGGTACCATGTGGACCACAACTCCTGCTGCATAGCAGTGTACCCATGTGGACCACAACTCCTGCTGCATAGCAGTGTACCCATGTGGACCACAACTCCTGCTGCATAGCAGTGTACCCATGTGGACCACAACTCCTGCTGCATAGCAGTGTACCCATGTGGACCACAACTCCTGCTGCATAGCAGTGTACCCATGTGGACCACAACTCCTGCTGCATAGCAGTGTACCCATGTGGACCACAACTCCTGCTGCATAGCAGTGTACCCATGTGGACCACAACTCCTGCTGCATAGCAGTGTACCCATGTGGACCACAACTCCTGCTGCATAGCAGTGTACCCATGTGGACCACAACTCCTGCTGAATAGCTTTGTAAGTGGTCTAGTGGAATCTAACTGGTTGTGGTCTACACTGTTCCTTTCTTTTTTAACTGGTCAATCTTATGTAGTCACTTTTATTTGAATGTATATGTAACGTAGCCAGCCATGTTTACTGCCGAGATGATATATACTTTTTAAATCCGGAAACCAAACAAAATAATTTGCATGGTGGATCTAGGGAAACAGCTAAGGGACCCTTGATTGACCGGATACTTAATTTGCATGGGGGATCCAGGGAAACAGCTAAGGGACCCTTGATTGACTGGATACTTAATTTGCATGGGGGATCTAGGGAAACAGCTAAGGGACCCTTGATTGACTGGATACTTAATTTGCATGGGGGATCTAGGGAAACAGCTGAGGGACCCTTGATTGACTGGATACTTAATTTGCATGGGGGATCTAGGGAAACAGCTAAGGGACCCTTGATTGACCGGATACTTAATTTGCATGGGGGATCCAGGGAAACAGCTAAGGGACCCTTGATTGACTGGATACTTAATTTGCATGGGAGATCTAGGGAAACAGCTAAGGGACCCTTGATTGACTGGATACTTAATTTGCATGGGGGATCCAGGGAAACAGCTAAGGGACCCTTGATTGACTGGATACTTGATTTGCATGGGGGATCTAGGGAAACAGCTAAGGGACCCTTGATTGACTGGATACTTAATTTGCATGGGGGATCCAGGGAAACAGCTAAGGGACCCTTGATTGACTGGATACTTAATTTGCATGGGAGATCTAGGGAAACAGCTAAGGGACCCTTGATTGACTGGATACTTAATTTGCATGGGAGATCTAGGGAAACAGCTAAGGGACCCTTGATTGACCGGATACTTAATTTGCATGGGGGAAGGGAAACAGCTGAGGGACCCTTGATTGACTGGATACTTAATTTGCATGGGGGATCTAGGGAAACAGCTAAGGGACCCTTGATTGACTGGATACTTAATTTGCATGGGGGAACTAGGGAAACAGCTGAGGGACCCTTGATTGACTGGATACTTAATTTGCATGGGGGATCTAGGGAAACAGCTAAGGGACCCTTGATTGACCGGATACTTAATTTGCATGGGAGATCTAGGGAAACAGCTAAGGGATCCTTGATTGACTGGATACTTAATTTGCATGGGGGATCTAGGGAAACAGCTAAGGGACCCTTGATTGACCAGATACTTAATTTGCATGGGGGATCTAGGGAAACAGCTAAGGGACCCTTGATTGACTGGGTACTTAATTTGCATGGGGGATCTAGGGAAACAGCTAAGGGACCCTTGATTGACTGGATACTTAATTTGCATGGGGGATCTAGGGAAACAGCTGAGGGACCCTTGATTGACTGGATACTTAATTTGCATGGGGGATCTAGGGAAACAGCTAAGGGACCCTTGATTGACTGGATACTTAATTTGCATGGGGGATCTAGGGAAACAGCTGAGGGACCCTTGATTGACCGGATACTTAATTTGCATGGGGGATCTACGGAAACAGCTAAGGGACCCTTGATTGACTGGATACTTAATTTGCATGGGGGATCTAGGGAAACAGCTAAGGGACCCTTGATTGACTGGATACTTAATTTGCATGGGGGATCTAGGGAAACAGCTGAGGGACCCTTGATTGACTGGATACTTGATTTGCATGGGAGATCTAGGGAAACAGCTAAGGCACCCTTGATTAACTGGATACTTAATTTGCATGGGGGATCTAGGGAAACAGCTGAGGGACCCTTGATTGACTGGATACTTGATTTGCATGGGGGATCTAGGGAAACAGCTAAGGGACCCTTGATTGACCGGATACTTAATTTGCATGGGGGATCTAGGGAAACAGCTAAGGGGAGCCTTGATTGACTGGATACTTAATTTGCATGGGGGATCTAGGGAAACAGCTAAGGGACCTTTGATTGACAGGATATTTAATTTTATTTTTTTTATAACCATAATATTTATAGTTTATTAATTTTTGTTTTCAAGAGTAAGCTTTCAAGTTATTTATGTCATTAGAATGCAAATTCAATAGGCAGCAGTTCCGTACATTGAATGGGCTCCATTGGGGTGAGCAAACAAAAAAAAAATGCTTGGTCTAAAACAAAACATCCTTCCCCCCCCAAAAAAAAACAAAAAAACAACATCCATGCCTTCTTTCTCAAAATTGAAGGGAATCCGCTGGTATGCTTAGGTGCCTGTGTGGTTTTCCTTAGCCACCCAGAAACAGTAGCAATAGGCTTGAAAGAGACTCTCCATGATGGAAAGAAACTCCCCATGATGGAAAGAAACTCCCCATGATGGAAAGAGACTCCCCATGATGGAAAGAGACTCCCCATGATGGAAAAAGACTCCCCATGATGGAAAGAAACTCCCCATGATGGAAAGAAACTCCCCATGATGGAAAGAGACTCCCCATGATGGAAAGAAACTTCCCATGATGGAAAGAAACTCCCCATGATGGAAAGAAACTCCCCATGACGGAAAGAAACTCCCCATGACGGTAAGAAACTCCTCATGACGAAAAGAAACTCCCCATGATGGAAAGAAACTCCCCATGATGGAAAGAAACTCCCCATGATGGAAAGAAACTCCCCATGACGGAAAGAAACTCCCCATGATGGAAAGAGACTCCCCATGATGGAAAGAAACTCCCCATGATGGAAAGAGACTCCCCATGACGGAAAGAAACTCCCCATGACGGAAAGAAACTCCCCATGACGGTAAGAAACTCCCCATGACGGTAAGAAACTCCCCATGACGAAAAGAAACTCCCCATGATGGAAAGAAACTCCCCATGATGGAAAGAAACTCCCCATGATGGAAAGAGACTCACCACGATGGAAAGAAACTCCCCATGATGGAAAGAGACTCCCCATGATGGAAAGAGACTCCCCATGATGGAAAGAAACTCCCCATGATGGAAAGAGACTCACCATGATGGAAAGAAACTCCCCATGATGGAAGGAGACTCCCCATGATGGCAGTTACAATCATTAATTTTCCTCGCTCCTCCCATCACACCAGAAATAGACTAATTCACAAGTTTTCTTCTGAACATATGCTGGTAAGGGAAATATATCCAGATAGCCTCTAATGGTTCATTTTTAAAATATGTGAGTATGCCCAGATGTGTATCTGAAGGGGCTTATGGTGGTCAATAAATAATAGTAATTATAAATAATAATAATAATAATAATAATAATAATAATAATAACACTAATAATTAAAATAAAAAAATAATAATAAAATAACAATAAAAAATCATGGGATTTTCACCACCCCCATTAATATGAACAGCAAGCATGTAAATCTGCTAGGTGGCATCAAGTGAGAGCATATCCCTTCAGGGCCTGCTACTTCTGCTACACATGCCTGACCCTCAGCAGTGGGAGTGTTACTATGGGGTATGCATGTGGGCACGCAATTATGTGCTCTGTCAACTTCTCTAATTGGTCCCAGCCCCATGGCAGGTGAAGTATAAATTGTGTGACCGCTTAGCATCTCTTAGCACTAACTGACCCGTGGGTGTTTGGCCCACACTGGCAGGTCAATATTCATATTAATTAACATACCTGCCAGCTCTCCATCTTACTCAATTAAGAAGGACCTGAAGGTTAAAGTTCAAGGCCACATAACTGGTTCCTTGCCGTGCAGGGGTCTCGAGTACTTCACTTAAAATGGTTCCTTGTACCTTGCAGTGCAGGGGTCTCTGAGTACTTCACTTAATAACTGGCTCCTTGTACCTTGCAGTGCAGGTGTCTCTGAGTACTTCACTTAATAACTGGCTCCTTGTACCTTGCAGTGCAGGTGTCTCTGAGTACTTCACTTAATAACTGGCTCCTTGTACCTTGCAGTGCAGGTGTCTCTGAGTACTTCACTTAATAACTGGCTCCTTGTACCTTGTAGTGCAGGTGTCTCTGAATACTTCACTTAATAACTGGCTCCTTGTACCTTGCAGTGCAGGGGTCTCTGAATACTTCACTTAATAACTGACTCCTTGTACCTTGCAGTGCAGGGGTCTCTGAGTACTTCACTTAATAACTGGCTCCTTGTACCTTGCAGTGCAGGGGTCTCTGAATACTTCACTTAAAAGTGCATTTGAGGAATTGGGTCAGTGGCAATAAAAACTGTATTCTTTGTGGTCCAAGTTGTCATAACTAAGACTAGCTCTCCCTCCTAGTACACTATGTGTGTGTCCATGTTGTCATAACTAAGACTAGCTCTCCCTCCTAGTACACTATGTGTGTGTCCAAGTTGTCATAACTAAGACTAGCTCTCCCTCCTAGTACACTATGTGTGTGTCCAAGTTGTCATAACTAAGACTAGCTCTCCCTCCTAGTACACTATGTGTGTTGTAGCTGCAAATACCTGCACGAGTGCTACAATTTTAGACTGAGAATGTCTGTGAATGCTAAGAAAAATAACTGTTGTTCCGTGTTGAAATACCTCTATTATTATTATTATTATTATTATTATTATTATTATTATTATTATTATTATTATTATTATTATTATTATTATTATTATTATGGTATTTAAGAGTGAATGGTATCAGTGAATGGTTTCTCTGGTGAGTATGTTGCGT
>CBDHDV010000076.1:0-7075 GCA_965261175.1 Rubritalea sp.
GTCATCATCAGAGGTGCAAACCAAAACTCTTACCCATTAGCTGATAATGGATCAACAAAAATAGATATTTCAGCTTATTTGGGTCATTTTTGACTTAATCTTGGCTGTAGGGAACTTTGGTCTGGCCACTTTGTGCACTCCTTAATCTTAGCTGTAGGTAGAGTTCTGACAGAAATGTAAAAATGCAAAGGAAGTGTAATGCATACAGCATACAAACAGTTTGTTTCTGCTTAATAAATAAATAAATATATACAGCTAAAGGAACCTTCTGTATGTTTTCAAGCAAAGATACAGGGGGGACATTCTGCTTCATGAAGAACCTTATGTTTCCAGACAAAATAACCCTCCTTTACCCACCTAATATTCTGTTAACCCTAATTTTGGTGGGATCTCAGAATAACTAAACCGGGCGGCAGTGGCCATATATGTCTGTGGCCTCCACAGGCCTGCACCACATCCAAGGGAGGCCCAGTGGCCACTGACGTGATTTTGGGATGCATCACTCAGCCATTCCTCCAACAAAAAAATTAGAAAGTTTCATAAACTTTCACTTTTCAGATGTTTTGAAAAAAATTATCCTGACGTACGGATCTCCGGACGGCCGGCAAATTACAGTAAATTAGTAATGAGGTGAGCAGACTTCAAATTTTGAACCTTTGGTATTTCATATTTGGACCTTTGTATTTGGTGTTAGTATTGGTATTGGTATTTGGGGAAAATACAATGAATGTACAGTACAGTACAGTACAGTACAGTACTGTACAGTACAGTACAGTTCAGTGTGAGCATATATGCCCACACTTGCCCTGTTAAGGGTTAAAACACATACAGTATTTTATTTATACACTAAGTTTTTTTACACTAATGGTTATAGAATTAAGCACACCTAAAGGAAATTTAAACAAGTTTGGATATAATCTCTGCTGGGCCTATGGTAAAAGGTTCTGTCTTTTTGTCTGTGTAGTGGAAAGGAAGGTACAGAAACATATACAGAAACATAGAAAACAGACACAGAAACAAACAGTTGTGTCTGTTTAAATTTCAAAGTGATATTACAAACAAGAGGTTCCTTTTGTAAGAGGAATCCTTTTTTGTATATTCTGTCAGAAGTCTAGCTGTAGGGACCTATGGACTGGCCATTGTGTGCACTCCTCTGGACTGAGATGTCCTCACTATATGTGCAGGCTACCACCAAGCCATTAGCCCCAAAACACTTACCCATTAGCTGCTAGTGTCCCCTCAAAAATTTATATTTCAGCTTTTTTGTGTGTAATTTTCACCTTAAGCTTGTATGTGGGGAATTTTGGACTGGCCACTTTGTGCACTCCTCTGGACTGTGATGTCACCAAAAGATGTGCAGGCCACTACCAACCCATTAGCTGAAAAACTGCTACACATTAGCTGCTAATGGACTACTCAAAATAGCTATTTTACCCTACTAATGGACCTATTTATTTCTCAGGTCATTACAGTTATTTTTGGGTTAGTGTTTTGGGGCTAGGATTTCGGACTAGGAAAGGACCAAATAGTGAGGGGAAAGACAAAGTGATGAGGTGTGAGGAGGAGCAAAGCACGCAGGGGAGGACTGTGATTATTTGGGGTCAATTAGTGACGCCTAAGTGCAGTAATTAAGGATTTTTCTGCCGAAATTTCCTATTTCCAGAGTTTCAAGATGGAGAACAAGGCGGCCCGGTAATTTCCCGCTCCAGGACAGGCCAGGCAGGAGTAACAGGAGACGACAGCAACGGCCGGTCGGAGCGCGGGAAGAGCAGCTGGGGGCCAGGAAGCACATGTGGTGTCGGAGCCGGAGACAGCTGCAGGAGGAGGATTGAGTGCGCGGCAAACTGAGCAGTATGCGTACACCGAAGACGAGTACAGCTGAGTACGCAACACAGCTGATGTCTGCAGACAGAGGCCGAGACCTGTTCGCAACGATGGGACAGTAGCGGTTTCTTCATGCCAGGCCAGGAGGGCCTCAGGATGAACGACGCGAGGATAATGAAGGACAGGGCGGAAATGGAGGGAATGGTCAGCACTCTACAGCTGGACATGGAGCTGTTCACGGACACAGGAGGCTCGGACAAAGCAATGTGCAATGCCTTGAGACTGAAGATGGCAGACCTCTCAAAGCGATGGGAGAAGGTCACCAGAGACTTCACGACAGCATTGGCTACGGAACAAAGAGAGGATCAAAGAGCTTTGATGAGCAAAGCACAGGACCAATACAAGAAGGCTTACTATGGAGCAATCAAGAATGCAGGAGCAGCAACAAGTGAGCTGTACAATACCATGGAGACAGAGAGACTGGACAGAGAAGCCACAGCAGCAGCAGCTGGTGGAGGAGCTGGGGGAGGGGGAGGGGGCACTCGGACTGGAGCCCCTCCTCGCGTGGATGAATCGCTACGCCCGGACTACAAATGTTCGTACTCCCTCTCGCTCAGTGAGTTCAACAAATGGATGGAGACTGGGAAGGCATGGGGCTTAGCGTCAATGCATGAAACTCGACCGACACTGGTGCAGAAGATGTATTTTGAGCAAATATGCGAAAAAGAATTTGCAGAAAATTGCAATTTAGGAGGGACCTGCAGGACCTTTGACCACTACATGGAGGAGTCCAAGCTGGTCTATCTGAAGAGGGTCAGCATATTCCTCAGGAGGAACGAATACATTGAGATAACACGGCAGGAGGATGAATCCTACACATCTTTCTACCATAGATTGAGACGATGTTCAGACATGGCGGACATAAATACGATGGAAGAAAAAGATTGGAATATGCACAATCTTATGGCAAGTTTGCCGGTAAATGTTTTCAAACAGATTACATCAGCCACCATTAACCCTACATTGGAGGATGTTTTGGCAACACTGGAAGTGGTGGAACAGCAAATGAGACAGTTGGGAAATACAAAATTTCCCCTCCCACCGGAGAAGGGGAAAAAGAAGAAGTCGCTCACAGTTAACGTGGCTTCCGAGGACACTCGAGGCAGAGACCGAGGGGGCGGTGGAGGAAACCGTGGGCGAGGAGGAGGACGAGGTAGAGGTGCTGGTGGCCGAGGTGGTGGTCAGTCCAGTACCTACATCGATTACACGAAGTTAGGTTGTTTTCGATGTGGCGATCCCAATCATTTCCGGGACCAATGTGAGGTCATGCCCTCTGACTGCTACTGCAAGACTTGCGAGCAGACAGGGCACGTGGACAAGGTCTGTTTGAAGAAGAAGAGGGAGACAGCCAATGTGTCTGAGGAGAAGAAACCAGAGGACAAGGAGAAGGGTGAGAAGCCGAAGGAGGGGAAACGCGAGCTGACGCCTCCTGCGGGAGGCCGAGACTTTTCTCGGCCTCGAGGAGCAGCAAACCTCGTCACAGTACATTACTTGGATCAGGAAAATGTTCACCACAAGTCGGCTTTATCGAGTTACGAACTATGCAATGAAGCCGAGACTGGGAAAGGGAGGCTCAGGAGATTAGCCTGTGCCATCGAGAGGAAAGAGAAGGGAGGAAGGAGAACAGACATTGGAGCTGTTTGTGATCCTGGAGCCACAGCCAGTCTGCTCAGCAAGGAGAGAGCGGACGAGTTGAGTTGTAATGAGCGAGATGCCGAGGGAATTGTGATAACAACTGCCAATGGGGCTGCCCTAGATGTGTCTGGGCAGTCTGAGATTTGGTTAAGCACAAAAAGCGGAAAGAGAAAGCTGGTACACGTGTATGTGTGCAATGACCTCGCTCATGATTTACTTTTGTCTGCTGATGATTGTGAATCTTTGGGACTTTTACCGAGAAATTGGCCCAACCATGGAGGAGAAGACGCCAAGCAGTACAGCAAGAGGTACATGGCGAACACAGTGAAGACAGAGGCTACAGAGCCAGAGAAGAAGAAGGAGGAGACGGTGGAGAACGAGGAGGACGGGAGGTTGATTTGTCAGCACTTCGCGACGCTCTCTGGAGCAACACAGGTGATATTTCGAAGATACCGGGGTTTCAAAAACTACCTGAAACTTTGCAGAACATCATCCGGGAACACAAAGATGTGTTTTCGGATTCGATTGGAGACCGGCCAATGGACTGCACACCAGTCAAGTTGATCATCGACGAGACGGTACCGTTGCCTCCAAAGGTGATGACGATGAGGAATGTGCCATTGCATTGGCAGTCCCAAGCGGAGAAGATCTTGACGGATTTATTGCAGACCGGGATGGTGCAGAGGGTGACAGAGCCGGTCCCCTGTGTGTCACCTAGTTTCTTCGTGAAGAAGGGGGATGGATCTGGGGACCCGAGACTTGTTTTGGATTACAAGAATACGCTGAACAAGATCCTGCTCAGGGTTCCCCATCCCCTGCCCAGCCCAATGAATGTTTGGGCTAAAGTGAAACCGGACAGCAAGTATTTTATCGCCTGTGATTTAAAATCGGCTTATTGGCAGTTGCCATTATCAGAAGAAAGCCAGGGTTTGACGAGCTTTATGTCGAGTTTCGGCGTCTTGTCCTGGACACGTTTGCCTATGGGCTTAAATTGTGCTCCTGACGTTTTCAATCGTGAAGTAGCAATTGCTTTTTCAAAGAATCCGAAATTGAAGAATATCGTACGTGAAATGGATGATGTGTTAGTATTCGGGAAAAGTCAGGAAGAGGTGGAGGAGCAGTTTTGTGAGTTATTGCGAACCTGTCGAGAGTCAAAAATAACTCTCTCTCCAAAGAAAACAGTGTATGCCGGACCTGGAGAGCATGTCCGGTATGCAGGGATGAAGATCTCGGGTGCAGGAGCCGAGATGTCAGACGAGAGGGCAGACAAGTTACGATCCTACCCAGAGCCAACCAATAGGAGAGAATTGGCAGCCTGGGTAGGATTGGCTGCACAGTGTTCGAGCTGGTTTCCTGAAGTGAACCAAGCATCTTTCAAGATGAGACAGTTGTTGAAGAAAGATGTCCAGTTTGTTTGGCATGAGGAATTGTCAAGAGAGTTTCAAGATATGAAGCGTGTGCTGTGTAGTAAAATAGTTTTATCAAGTTTCAACCAAAAGTATGAGACGAGACTTTTAGTAGATTCTTCGATAAAATACGGCGTGGCGTATCTGTTGATTCAGATATGCCCGGAGGGGAAAGTGAGTGTGATCAGATGTGGATCCTGCAGTGTGCCTAAAGCTTGGCATTCACTTTCCGCTATTGAGGTGGAGGCTGCTGGGATTTCATGGTCGACGAATCATGCACGACATTATTTGAAGGGAGCCCCAATGTTCACAATTGTCACAGATCACCAGCCACTCGTGAAGGTTCTAACGGGCGATTTGGAAAATCTCTCTCCGAAACTTTTCCGGTGTGTGACAGAGATGCTCGACTACAACTACACAGTGGTGTGGACACCTGGAAAGTCACACCAGGTGGTCGATGCATTGGGAAGGGTGCCGAAACTGGAGTCATTTAGGGATTGGGATCCGTTATCTGACAGTGATGAGACAGACTGGGAGCAGGGAGGACACTATGGAGTGCACCAGTCTGTGAACAATGTGACGCATTTGGATCAACAGTTGGGACTTCAAATTACTCGGTCCATGATGGTCGCTGTGAATGAGGACATGGTCTATCAGAGGATACTGGAGGAGGTAGGAGTACGAAGCAAGAGAGGATTACGACAGCTTCCACGAGACCACCCAGCCCAGGCCCTCAAACAGGTGTGGGACAGCCTGGGCAGGGTGAAGATGCCGGATGGAAAGGAGATGGTGGTTGTGGATTCAACAAGACTCTACATTCCGGTCAAGGCGAGAGATGAAGTTTTGGAGACATTGCATATAACACATCTAGGAGTAGCCAAGATGTGCGCAGCTGCACGGAACCTGTTCTATTGGCCTCATCTCAGACGAGACGTGGAGCGGGTGGTGCAGGGATGTGAGGCTTGTCAGGTGTATAGCCCTTCGAAACCGAGGGAGGAACAACTGCAACATGGGGACTTTGCTACAAGACCCATGTCCCAACTCGCCTTCGATTTATTCTTTTATGGCAACTCCCAGTATCTTCATATTATGGACGTTTACTCAAACTTCATTTTTACCAGGAAAATGAGAGCTACACCGAGCACTGAGATGGTCATCAAGACAATGGAGGGGATCTTCGAGGCCTTTGGATTCCCGGAGGTTCTTTACAGTGACTCGGGCCCACAGATGAGAGCGACTTTCTCAAGCTGGGCGTCAGGTCTTGGAATAGACCACAGAGTGTCATCTGCTTATTTTGCCAGCAGTAATGGCGCGGTGGAGAGATCTCTGAAATCTTTGAAGATTTTGATGAAGAAGAGGAAGCTGGGAGGAGAAACAGGATTAGAAGAAGCGGTAAATCTGATGAACTCCGCTCCGATCACTGATGCCGGCATGTCTGCAGCTCGCCTGTTCTTTGGACGGCCTCTGAGGAACCCGAGGTTGACACTTCTAGAGGACGGTCTAGAGGAGTCTATGGAGGCAGGGAGAAAGATTGAGGACAGGGAGTGGAAGAAGCAGGCAGCCAATGAGAGGATTTCGAGGAGAGCATCACTGGAACTGAGAGCAGGAGACAGAGTGCGGATGCAGAGTCAGAAGAGTGGTCTGTGGGATCGCTGCGGTGTTATCTCGGAAGTGAGAGAGAGCGGGAGGAGCGCCTATGTAAAGTGCTCGGGCTCAAATCGATTGTATCTGAGGAATAGGATTTTTCTAAAGAAGGATACGATCGAGGAGGAGGATGAAGACGAGGAGGAGGAGGAAAATGATGACAGTGTCAACACGGTCATTGTTTACTCAGTGCATGCAGCGAGCACGGACAAGCCTGCCAAGTCAGCTTTGAAGAAGGCTGGAGGCAATGAATGGGCTGGACAGAGAAGGAGGAGGCATGGACCACAGCTGCGAGTCAGCTTTAGCTTGGGCCAGTCGAGCGAGGAGGAGTAGGAGGGGTGTACAGGTTACAATACAATACAGAGAACAATACAGTACAATACAGTACAGAGTGAATCAGTGTGAATCAGTGTGATTGGTCAAGATGAAGTGGGCTGGGATTGCGGTTTCTGTGGTGGTGACTATCGGTCTAATCATTGGGGTTGGCTTTCTTATAACAATGTTGC
>CBDHDV010000077.1:0-17354 GCA_965261175.1 Rubritalea sp.
ACACGGGCTCCGGAATGCTCCCACTACCTTCCAGAGGTTGATGGACCGTGTATTGGATGGAATGGAGGGCTAGGCAGCGCCCCACATCGATGACATTCTGGTGTTCTCAACTACATGGGACCTTCACCTTCAACATCTATCTCTCGTTCTGGACCGCATTCAAGATGCCGGGCTAACTGTCAAGTTAGGGAAATGCGCCTGGGCACAGCGGTCTCTCGAACATCTAGGCCACATTGTAGGCAACAATGAAGTCTCCGTGCCAGAAATGAAGGTTCTCTCTCTCAAAGAGTATCGCCGCCCAGAAACCAAGGCCAAGCTGAAGTCATTTCTGGGATTGGCTGGATATTATAGAAAGTATATCCACCACTTTGCATCGTATTCCACAAAGCTCAATGATGCGACAAGACAGACCATGCCCAACCTCGTTGAATGGACCCAAGAACGTCTTGACTGTTTTCACCATCTAAGGGAGACTCTCAGCACGATGTGCACACTCAATATTCTCAAAGAATCAGACGAGATTCTCCTCCAGACAGATGCCTCTTATGCTGGTATTTGAGGATGCCTGAGCGCAGTCAGAGAAGGAAAAGAGTTGGCTATTGCCTTTTTCAGCAGACAACTATCTCCTGCTGAGGCCAATTATACGGTGACTGAACTGGAGTGCTTGGCTGTTGTTGCAAGTGTGAGACACTTTGAGACTAATTTGGATGGACCGACGTTTATGATTCAGACAGACCACAAAGCCTTGGAATATCTCCAGACGGCCCACCTAAATAACCGACGTCTCACCAGATGGGCCTTACAACTCCAGGGATTCTCATTCACCATCAAGTACAGGCCTGGTCGAGACAATGCGAATGCTGATGGGATGTCTCGCCAGTCGTGGGAGACGTCTACCTCTACGTCTACGCCAGGGACGGCTTCACTCATGCGAGGGGGGGATGTCGGGCCCAACTCCAAGGCTGCTGACCAGACATAAGATGAACTTCATCAACACCTATAGATGAACTTCATCAACACCTCTTTGTTGATATAAACACCTTTAGCATAGGGTCATTGCATACACCACAGAGTGGTCGGGTAGACCTGATCCCTACACTTTTATCACATGTTTTACTATAAAAGCTGTTCGGCCAATAGGCCTGATTAGTTCTACTTCTTATTTTGCTATATGATACTTTGTAGCTCAATCTTTGACTAATCACTGTCAAGCTCTGTAGAACTCTGGTGGCAGCAGTACCTGCCGAGCACGCTCAGAAGAGATAGCCTGTCAGTGACTCGACACTAGCCCATGATGTGAATTAGGTCACTGCATCCAGTTGCCTCTGCAAGGCCTCCTTACTCTGTGTACAGGGAGGTAGGAACCCACTAGGGACTCCAGAAAACTGCAGCATCTTCCAAATGGGGAACTGAACCAAAAGCATATGAGGTCTAACCATAGTAACCTCACATTCTTTCTCCTTCTCATGTGGTCTTCCAACAAGCTCTTGCACTGTGAAGCTGTGCTCCACACATCCCTCCATTGGAAGACATCTCTTTTGCGTTGGTGAAATCTTTCCTTCCTCCAGGGCCCATGTGGCAACCCGTCTTGCTAGCACAGCTGCAAACATCTTGTAGATTGTTGGCTGAAGTGATATTGGTCGCCAGTTACGAGGAGGAGATCTGGCCCCATGTTTCGGAGGCAGATTTGTGTTGCTTTTTTTCCCATTCCTATGGAATCTTCCCATTGCTCAGGCATGTATGGAACACACTAGGTAACAACCTGGCACTGCTGATGGCAGCGACTTCCAAACTTGATGTGCTACCTCATCCAGACCAGGGCTAGACTGCCACGGAAGACGTTTCAGTTAACACGGAACTCTTCCTCCGCATCTTCATGGAGTGTAGGATCAGTGTAAGGAGTGTGTTGAAGCCATTCAGGCACATTGGGCCCAGCTCTAAGGCTGGTTGGTTGAAGAAGTTGCTGAGAATGTCAGGTGCAATGGCACAGAAGTCAGACTTCTCTCCTAGAATATTCCTCATGCATCTTTTGCGATTAGCTCGGCACTCCCTCTGGATCTTCCTGGCCTAATCTGATCTATTCCTTCGGTTGTAGTGATGACTTATAGGCGGGGTTGTGTAGATCCAGGTTAGTGTTGATCTGACGATGAAGCTGCAGGTGAATGATACTCTTACTGGGTGTGAAGAGAGGGGTGTGTTACCATCTGTATGAGACTGTGGCATCTCCTGTCGTTGTGATGGTGGAGCTTTTAAGAACTCTGTGGGTGTGGCCACTGGGCCAGTCGTTGCTGCAGTCCTGAGCCCTTGGGGGCTCTGTTGACTCCACAGCAGAGCTGGTGGAGGGTCGGGTGAGATGGTGCGGATGGGCTTTGAAATGGTGGGAGTGGAGGGACATGCAACAACTGAGAGATCTGGCAGGGGTATTGAGTGGTTATGAGCACAAGACGAGGGATGGGGAGCAGGAGAGACTGAACACACTGGCATACCACACACAGATTGTTCACTCTCACCAGCTGGGGTGTGATGGTGCGTGGTGGCTAGTGGGTCTCGGTCTCGCCGGCGTGCTCCCCACGGCGGGGGAGGAAGCTGTGACGCCGTTCTCGGACTCGGCTGAGCTCTGTTCTGGAGGTGGTGGCGATGGGGATGTCGCGACCTCTGCTGATGGCTCGGCTGCAGAGGCGGTTGGGGGGGTGGCAACTTCTGTTGGGTCATCTGACTGGGGCTCAGTAGTGGTACTAGGAGGAGGCTGGTTGCTCTAGTCCGGGTTGTTCCTGAGGACACTTGTGGACTCCTACCTGCTAGCAGGTCTTGGTCCTTACCACCTTCGAGATGGTGACGTTTGAGGAGGGGCCAAACTTTTGCAGGGCATCCATGAAGTGTGCGTGCTCATCAGTGGTCCACTCACTCCCTGGTGGGGTGGCTTACTGCTCCGTCCTAGTCGCGATCGTAGCTGACCTCTGCTGCATGCTTGTTTTGGATGTGCTGGCCGAGAGAGCGTTTGGACGGCAGCACATCCTCATAGTAGGGGCAGCGGAGACCTTCGAAACTCGAGTTGATGGGACTGGTTTGTGTTCAGGAGCAGATCCTGTCGATGGTCTTGCGCTGAGCAGAGTGTAACTTTGCGTGGTGGATGCTCACAGAGCATTTGGTAGCAAAGCTCTGCATGCACAGCGCACACTCGAAGGTGAAGTTGTCCTGGGTGTTTTTTGGACACGTGTCTGGTAAACGAGGTGACTAGCTTGAAGCTGGTGTCGCACAATGGGCAGCGGAACGGCTTGCCGACAATCTCTGGGTAAGGCATCGTCATTTGGCTGGGTGTGGCCTCCTGTTGGGTCACGTGGTATCTAGGCATGGTCATCTCGCTACAAAACCACCACGTATATGAAAGATTCACATTTGATTTATTGATTGATGAAGAATGTAATAATGAGAGAAAGTTAAACCTGTGGAGACGACAATAAGAGGAAGAAAAAAATTAGCAATTGAATTAAAACAGAAAACAATAATACAATAATAAGGTCTAAAATGGGTAAAGTAGAATGTAATAAAAACACTGAACCACTTAGATATTTATCCCCCCACCTCTCCCTTCCCACCTAAACATATGAAGGAACATTGGACTGAGGTATTTATTCTTAAGGTAAATATGAGCAACACTGAGCAACTAGGTGTTTATCCTTCAAACTTTTCGAATTGCGATGTCCTTTATGATCTCCTCAAAATCAAGTGATTCGGTATGTTCTCTTTCAATAGAAAGAATCGCTAAGTTAGTGAGTCTATGATTGCTCATAGTTGAGAGAAGATATCCTTTCTTTATTTCAACTTAGAAAAACTCCGCTCGCAGCTAGCTACACTGACAGTCTTTGTTAAAAAAATACTCTCAGTAATATCGTCAAGTTTGGCACTGAATTTGAAAACCATATTTGATGATGAACCTTTGGAGCTCTAGAGACTCTTCTTTCCAATTTTTCTCTTTAGAGAACTCAAGAAAATTCATCAGTCAAAAAAGCAGCACAAAGAAATCTTAGGAGAGTAAATCTACGGCCTAAGCATTTTTTATCCATTCAGTAAAGTTTGGAAAAAAAACAGTCTCTAGACATCTTTGTCCTGAACTTTTTTTTTAAACAGTGCAATCATTCCTTGTCACTATAACCTCAGAAAAATCACTCTTCAGATGAACAATAATCGCAACTGACCATCTTTTTTATCTCATAGTCTCTTGGAGCAGAAAGATTGAAACCGCCCACAGGCAAGGTATCCTCCATCCAAGCTCATTGATTTTACCCAGTACCAATAGTCCAATGTTGATTTGTTATAATCATGAATCCCCCTTAAAGGGGATGGGCCTCACTTAGAAGTAGTGCAATACTAAGGCAACCCATGGAGAGGGCAAAGCAAGCTTTTATCCACACTCCTACTTACAAAGAGTGAAGCAACAACATCGAGGCAATGCCTAGGTTAGAGTTGTTACACTCTAAAGAACACTTCCTAACATTCTTTCAAACAAAAGACAAGGTACATTCCCAGTTACGAGTGGATGTCGCCATCCAAGCACCTCTCTGTGACTTTCATCAGGAGAGGGGTGAAATGATTAAAGTACAGGTGGGGCTTGGCAAAAAGTTTTGAATAGTTGTGGCCAATGCCCAGGCCCCTGAGGGCAGAACTGTTGTTGCTGTCCCAGGCTCCAAGGGAGCCCACAATGAAGGTGTGGACCTGGACCAGGTTGTAGTTGTCTTGAACCTCCATCCATGTCTTGAGTCCGGCATATTTCTGCTCCTTCTCGGAGCGAGCCTTGGAAAAAGCGTCGGGGCCAGACTCGTAGGGGACTGTCACGTCAACTATGAAAGTGTTCTTGGTAAGACGGTCAATGTCCGGGCACAGGGCATCGGGAGAGAAGCTCTGCTGATGGTGGCCGCAAGCGGATTCCAGGCCAGGTCAGAGACAAGCCTGTCTTTGGAGACCAGGCACTTGAGACTTCTGGTGACCATTGCAGACTCAGGTCGATCTTCCACCGAGCACAGACCCATCCCCCCACTGTGACTCGGTAGGTGCAGAAAGGAGGAGGTAGTCCTGACAGGGAGCTTCACTGCCTTCTTCACCTGCCTATGAGTGGTGGCGTCCAATTTCGCAGCCCAGGATCGGTTCAGGCAAGAAGAGTTGAGGTGTTACGTCAGCTTGGACATGGCAAAGGTGTTGATGGCATCCACCTTCTGCCAGTCAGTGAGCTTTAACTTGACAATGCTCTCCACTGTCTCCACAACCTTGGCCATCACTGGGTCCACTGTGCCTTTTCTCGGTCTGCCAATCTCCACGCCTAGGAACCAGTAGGTGTCTTCCCACTTCAGGGCCGGGATGCCATAGGCGTGGCAGAAGGACTCCTCTGCTGCTAATCATAGACAGGCAACCACATTTTCTCACATTGAGATGCAGGCCTGACCAGAAGGAAACTCATGGACCAGCTGCAGAGACGTGCAGTCAGGCACAGGTCATCCGCGTACACTAGTTGCTGGAAGAGTTGAGGTGTTACGTCAGCTTGGACATGGCAAAGGTGTTGATGGCATCCACCTTCTGCCAGTCAGTGAGCTTTAACTTGACAATGCTCTCCACTGTCTCCACAACCTTGGCCATCACTGGGTCCACTGTGCCTTTTCTCGGTCTGCCAATCTCCACGCCTAGGAACCAGTAGGTGTCTTCCCACTTCAGGGCCGGGATGCCATAGGCGTGGCAGAAGGACTCCTCTGCTGCTAATCATAGACAGGCAACCACATTTTCTCACATTGAGATGCAGGCCTGACCAGAAGGAAACTCATGGACCAGCTGCAGAGACGTGCAGTCAGGCACAGGTCGTTGCTGGGTAGCCCAAGCCGACCTTGTCCAGGGCTGGAAGAAGTGCCTCCAAGACACTGAAGTCTTGGAAGCGGGGCTGGAAGAAGTGACTCTGAGGTCTCAGGGTGAATCATATCTGTTGTGAGACAGGATTCAGAAGGAAACTCATGGACCAGCTGCAGAGACGTGCAGTCAGGCACAGGTCATCTGCGTACACTAGTTGCTGGAAGAGTTGAGGTGTTACGTCAGCTTGGACATGGCAAAGGTGTTGATGGCAGCCACCTTCTGCCAGTCAGTGAGCTTTAACTTGACAATGCTCTCCACTGTCTCCACAACCTTGGCCATCACTGGGTCCACTGTGCCTTTTCTCGGTCTGCCAATCTCCACGCCTAGGAACCAGTAGGTGTCTTCCCACTTCAGGGCCGGGATGCCATAGGCGTGGCAGAAGGACTCCTCTGCTGCTAATCATAGACAGGCAACCACATTTTCTCACATTGAGATGCAGGCCTGACCAGAAGGAAACTCATGGACCAGCTGCAGAGACGTGCAGTCAGGCACAGGTCGTTGCTGGGTAGCCCAAGCCGACCTTGTCCAGGGCTGGAAGAAGTGCCTCCAAGACACTGAAGTCTTGGAAGCGGGGCTGGAAGAAGTGACTCTGAGGTCTCAGGGTGAATCATATCTGTTGTGAGACAGGATTCAGAAGGAAACTCATGGACCAGCTGCAGAGACGTGCACAGGTCATCCGCGTACACTAGTTGCTGGAAGAGTTGAGGTGTTACGTCAGCTTGGACATGGCAAAGGTGTTGATGGCATCCACCTTCTGCCAGTCAGTGAGCTTTAACTTGACAATGCTCTCCACTGTCTCCACAACCTTGGCCATCACTGGGTCCACTGTGCCTTTTCTCGGTCTGCCAATCTCTACGCCTAGGAACTAGTAGGTGTCTTCCCACTTCAGGGCCGGGATGCCATAGGCGTGGCAGAAGGACTCCTCTGCTGCTAATCATAGACAGGCAACCACATTTTCTCACATTGAGATGCAGGCCTGACCAGAAGGAAACTCATGGACCAGCTGCAGAGACGTGCAGTCAGGCACAGGTCGTTGCTGGGTAGCCCAAGCCAACCTTGTCCAGGGCTGGAAGAAGTGCCTCCAAGACACTGAAGTCTTGGAAGCGGGGCTGGAAGAAGTGCCTCCAAGACACTGAAGTCTTGGAAGCGGGGCTGGAAGAAGTGACTCTGAGGTCTCAGGGTGAATCATATCTGTTGTGAGACAGGATTCACCTGGAAGCTCACAACAGTTTTGAATAGTCTGGGCCAGACTCATAGGGACTGTCACGTCAACTATGAAAGTGTTCTTGGTAAGACGGTCAATATCCTCCGGGCACGCATTGGGAGAGAAGCTCTGCTGATGGTGGCCGCAAGCGGATTCCAGGCCAGGTCAGAGAGACAAGCCTGTCTTTGGAGCCGGATTCCAGGCCGGGTCAGAGACAAGCCTGTCTTTGGAGACCAGGCACTTGAGACTTCTGGTGACCATTGCAGACTCTGCATCATAACAGACACTGAAGCCAAAACCATTCTTCTTTGTGATAAAATTGATTTTGTTATAATCAAGAATTCCCCTGAAAGGGGATAGGCCACACTTAGAAGTAGTGCAATACTAAGGCAACCCATGGAGAGGGCAAAGCAAGCTTTTATCCACACCCCTACTTACAAAAATTGAAGTAACAACATCTAGGCATTGCCTAGGTTAGAGTTGTTACACTCTAAAGAACAGTTCCAAACATTCTTTCATTTAAACAAAAGACAAGGTACATTCTCAGTGATGAGTGGATGTCGCCATCCAAGTACCTCTCTGACTTTCGTCAGGAGAGGGGTGAAATGATTTAAATGTTCAGGTGGGGGGTTGACAACAATACATATATGCACAATAATATATAGACAGGTGAGAAATTGGTGAGAGTAGTGAGAGTTTAGACAGCATGCTTAGGGTTTCCTCCTTTCCCATGTCACCTCCTTGATGATATCCAGATGGCCAGCGACCCATGGATGGCATCTGCGGAGCACAGCTTGGAAAATAGTTTTGAGTAGTTATGGCCAATGCCCAGGGCCCTGAGGGCAGGACTGTTGTTGCTGTCCCAGGCTCCAAGAGATCCCACAATGAAAGCATGGACCTGGACGAGGTTGTAGTTGCCTTGTGCTTCCATCCACGCCTTGAGTCCAGCATATTTCTGCTCCTTCTCAGAGCGAGCCTTGGAAAAAGCGTCGGGGCCAGACTCGTAGGGGACTGTTACATCGACTATGAAAGCATCCTTGGTGAGACGGTTATGGAGGACAATGTCTGGACGCAGGGCATCGGGAGAGAAACTCTGCTCCACAAACAGGTCCTTGTCCTCTTTGTTGGCTGCCTTCACCAGGCGCTGGAGGATGGTATTGTGCCGTTCTCGCATGAGGCCGGCATTAGGTGTGCAGGCATTGAGGACGTGGCCAAGTGATTCGGGTTGAGCTCTGCACCTGGGACAGGTGGTGTCCAGGGCCTTTCCCGCCCGCCTGACCACAGTCTTCACAGGGAGGAGGTTGAGGCGAGCCTTGGTGGCAAATCTGTAGGCTGCAAATGATGTGTATTTTCCGGTGGTTATCCAGTGGTTGGATGCATCTGATTTGGCGAGCAGGTGGAAGGAGCGGCCTTGGTCCGTGCACTCCAGGAGCATCTTCAGGCGCCTGTCATCCCGTGCAGTCTTCAATACAGCTCCGACTTCCTTCCACTTCCCCGCCTTGGCCGTGTGGTCTGCAAAGCTGATCCAGTACTCTCCCTCAATGTGAGAGATGGTGCAGCTGAGGTGCTTGAGGGATTTTCTGACCATCGACCACATGGAGCGAACGTCGCCTTTGGCATACTCTCCTTTTGGAGCAGGTGAGTGGAGGAAGGAGAGCACTTCCGTGACATCTCGAGGGGGGCTGCCTGTTCTTTTGGTGATGGTGGCCGCAAGCTGATCCCAGGCCAGGTCAGAGACAAGCCTGTCCTTGGAGACCAGGCACTTCAGACTTCTGGTAACCATGGCAGACTCCAGTCTATCTTCCGCTGAGCACAGACCCATCCCCCCACTGTGACTCGGGAGGTGCAGAAAGGAGGAGGTGGTCCTGACGGGGAGCTTCACTGCCTTCTTCACCTGCCTACGAATGGTGGCATCCAATTTCGCAGCCCAGGATCGGTTCAAGCAAGAAGAGTTGAGGTGGTACGTCAACTTGGACATGGCAAAGGTGTTGATGGCATCCACCTTCTGCCAGTCGGTGAGCTTCGACTTCACAATTCTTTCAACAGTCTCCACGACCTTGGCCATCACTGGGTCCACTGTGCCTTTTCTGGGTCTGCCAATCTCAACGCCTAGGTACCGGTAGGTGTCTTCCCACTTCAGGGCCGGGATGCTGTCTGTGCCGTAGGCGGGGGAGAATGACTCAACATATCTGCCTCTGCTGCTGCTGTTGATCATGGACAGGCAACCACATTTACTCACATTGAGATGCAGGCCAGACCAGACGGAAAACTCGTGAACCAGCTGCAGAGACGTGGAGACGGCTTTCTTTGATGTCTCAGTCAGGCACAGGTCATCCGCATATGCCAGTTGCTTGATGGTGGAGCCATTGGCAAATGAGTAGCCCAAGCCAACCTTGTCTAGGGCTGGAAGAAGTGCCTCCAGGGCGATGTTGAAGAGGAGTGGACTCAGGGGGCAACCTTGCTTTATTCCGACCCTGAGTGGGAGGTCTCGAGTGAATCCTGCCGCACAACGGATCTGTTGTGAGCTTCCTGCATAGATTTCTTGACATATGTGAATGAAGGGAGTGGGAACTCCTAGCCTCTGCATCATAAGCCACAGCAGCTCATGGGACACCGAGCCGAAAGCGTTCTTCAAGTCCAGCCACATGATGCGCAGATCTTTCTTCCTCCTCTTCGCATCACAGAGCAGACTCTCCATGAGGAAGCAGTGTTCTGCACATCCTTCCATGGGCAGGAAGCCCTTTTGACAGCTGGATAACTTCTTTCCGGCTAGTGCCCACGAGGCCAGGCGTTTGGCCATGGCTGCCGCAAAGATTTTGTAAATAGCCGTTTGGAGTGAGATAGGGCGCCAGTTCCCAGGCAACGACTCGTCTCCCTTCTTGTAGATGAGGATGGTAGTACTTCTCTTCCATGAAGGGGGGAGTCTGTTGCTGAGCAGGCAGGTGTTGTATAGTTTGGAGAGGAGGTCGGCACTGGCTGGTATTGATTTCCAAAGGCGGTAAGGCACTTTGTCCGGGCCAGGGGAAGACTGCCAAGGCAGCCTCTTGAGCTGGGCCTCTATCTCAGCAGGATGGAACTGATGGGTGAGATTGGTGCTGGAAGGTGCATGCTCTGGTGGCAGCCAGCTGGGGGTGTCGCCAGTGAGACCGACTGATGGAACATCAAAGTATTCCTCCAGGGTCTTTGTATCGATCCTGCAGGTCTCTGACTCCTCGTCCAGCAGTGATCGCATGCAGCGCTTCTTGTTGGCTCTGTACCACGCCTGTACTTTCTTTGCCTTGGCTGCCTCTCGTCGCCGATGGCTGCGCGTCCTGGTTTTGTTGCCAGGGGCTGTGGTGATGGTGGTTGGTCGTGTCTGGTCTTTATCTTCCGCGGTGGTGGTAGTGGTGGTGGTAGTGGCGGTAGTGGCGGTAGTGGCGGTAGTGGTGGTAGTGGTGGTATTGGAAGAGAGGGCATGGCAACCTTGTGGTGGTGTGAGGTTGCCTGAGCATTGCTTGCTCTTTCCTTGTTGTCTTCTCTTCCAGTGGCTGGTTGGGTGTCTTGCGGGAGCCCACACTTTGATCTTCTCCAGGTCTTCCACAAGGGTGTCTGTTGCAGTGACAAACTGGTCCCACTGGTCTCCTGAGAGCTGTCTCTCCAGGAGGTGACCAAAGGTCTGCACAAACTGATCCATTCTCACTGTCCTAAGTTGTTTCAACTTTTCTCCTGCTACCTCTTGCGTCCCAGACTGGTCTGCAGGAGGGCCTGTGTTGTTGGAATTCTGCTGGAGAGGTGTGGTGACAGCATCAGACTGGGTGAGTGGGATGGCAGTAGGTGGTGATGTTGGATCAATCGGGAGATCTTTGGGCATGGTCAAGGCAGAAGGGATGGTAAGTTCAGGTAGTGAAGGAGAGGTGACAGTGGGATTGGAGGAACCTGCAGCAACTGAGAGATCTGAGAGGGGTATCAGGTGGTTATGAGCACAGGAATGAGGGGTGAGGTGAACATGCTTTGGGGGGGAGGGAGTACATGGGGAGTGGGGAGGGGAAACAGGACATACAGACATACTACAGCTTACAGACGGTTCACCCACACCAACAGAGGTATGGCAGGGTGGTGAGGCTTGTTCTGGCAGTGGTGTTGGTGGAGAATTCACTGCCTCTGCTGATGGGTTGGCTGTTTCTGTGCTGACTTCCTCTGCAGGGACAGGTGGAGGTGTGACAACTTCTGTCAGGGCATTAGACTGGGGCTTAGTGGTAGGAGGGGGATGGTTGCTGATCCAGTCTGGATTGTTCCTGAGGAAGATTCTCTTGTGCACTCCCACCTGCTTGCAGGTCTTGGTTTGCACAGCGTTGGAGATGGCGATGTTGGAGGAAGGACCAAACTTTTCCAGAGCGTCCATAAAGCGAGCGTGCTCGTCAAGGGACCACTCTCTTGTGGGGCGGATTGTCTGGGCGTCATGGTCACGGTCGTAGCTGGCTTCTGCTGCGTGCTGGTTTCGGATGTGCTGGCCGAGAGAGCGTTTAGATGGTACCACATCCTCGCAGTATGGGCAGCGGAGGCCTTCAAAACTAGAGTTGGGAGAGCTGGTTTGATTCCTGGAGCATATCCGGTCGATGGTCTCGCGCTGTGCCGAGTGCATCTTTGCATGGTGGATGCTCACCGAGCGTTTCGTTGCATAGCTCTGCTTGCACAGTGCACACTCAAACAGGAATTGGACTTGTCCGGGATGTTTATTGGCCGCGTGCCTGGTAAAGGATGTGAAGAGCCTAAAGCTTATGCTGCACACTGGACAGCCGAACGGCTTGCCGATAATCTCTGGATAGGGCATAGTCATTTGGGTGGTGGACGTAGCTTCCGATTGCACATCTTGGCACTTGGGCGTGGTCATCACGGGCAGACTTGTTGAGCTTCTCAGATTCAAAGTGGTGGTGGTGGTGGTGGATTGATATCTTGACTTCAGATTGTATGGTAGCTTCCTAGCCTCGAGCAGAACAAATTGGATCTGTTACAGGTAGGTGAGATGGAGATGAACACTTCAGGTTTCGAATTTGTAGCAGAAAATGGAGAGTCGTTACACTCTAAAGAACAGTTATTTCTACTTGATCTTAGCCAAAAGGCCGAGAAGCGATACTTGACAATTATTGGCATACTATTTTTATACTAAAGTACTTTGAAATTTCCCAGTGGGTTTTAGAGGATTGTGTATGAATACAATTTGTAGGCTTTCAACACAGATGCTTGCAGCATTGTTCATGGAGATCTCACATCATTAATTGTGCCATTAAAGAGAAAATGAAGTATGTAACCTTAGTCTAATGGAGTTCTGGGGTCTAATGGAGTTCTTGAGACAAGGCTGATGGCTAATTACAAACCCATGACTTACAAACTCAGATGCAAGATTTTATGTGACCCTTTACCTATCATGAATTTATGCACATCCAAGTGACTCTGTCTTGCACTTGCCAGAAGTGTCCTAGTAATAATATATTGTTTCAGTGTATTGCACGTGTCTGGTCTGTCTAGGTTGGTGAGTAAGATCGAGTCTGACTTCACAGATGCTTAAGGATGTCATGTATTGCGTAATTCCACGTGATTTTATGGAAGCTATAAAATAAAAAAAATGTAAAAAATGTGACGTGATCTAGAATTAGTAGCCGTCGATGGCACTTAAAATTTTAAAATCTATGAAAAAAAGACTTCCAAGTTATATGCCTGTCCACGCTGCACACTCAATGTGCATTTCATATACATTGGTCGCATCAAGACTGAATTTGCATTAGGAAAGTCCTTCCTGTGTGCATCAGAACCAGTGTGCCTTGGGCGGTGGTTTGAATCAACTGAAAGTGCTTTAATAGTGATTCAGAGCAATTGAAAGTGCTTTAATAGTGATTCAGAGCAGTAAATATACGAGTTTAAAATGCAGGTGCACATTAAATAGAATTTTTTCTCGCTATAGCCACAGGTCGGAGTTTGAAGGTGACTAACGCACTAATCAGAACGGTTTGTATGGCATAAGCTACATAACTAACAGTTGTATGCGTCAGCCACTGCTGTAGCTTGCAAATAGCTCCAGTGTGTTCTTTTCGCTGTTGCTACTGGTAGAACTGTAGCTAGCGTATTCCTAGTGAGTTTCCCCCTTGTAGTGTTTGTTGGCTTCATCCTTCGAGGATACACTCCTTGACCTTAGCTCTATCCTCTTTCTGTTGTGCAGCATGTCTCCTTGGGTCTGTGGGTAGCTCATCCACAAGAGGGGGAAAGGTTTTCGTTGTTGCTATTGACATGTTTAGTGTGATTGTGACCATTGAATTCAGGTGGTTTGGGACTGGGTGGACTTCTGATGGGCTTCCTTTTGTCACAGTGTGGACAGGTCTATATCTTTTGTTTGCAATGGAAACAACTCCATATTGTGGGCAATTTTGTTTTCTTTGACCTGATGCCAATAACTAGAGTTGCCCACTTCTCTCACCACCTGTCATCATTATAAACCTTTGTAAATTCACCCTTTACCATATGTGCATTGGTTCTATGTGTATATTTATATATTGTTTGTTTGTTTGTTTGTTTCTCAGAATGGCAACATGTCTGCCCCAGTGTTGCTGTGGTTGCAAGGAGGACCTGGAGGCTCCTCTCTCTTCGGGTTGTTTAATGAACAAGGCCCTCTGGTCATTGACCGCAAGGGTCTCCCTCATCCTAGGAATGTCACTTGGAATTCTATTTATCACATGCTCTATATCGACAACCCGGTGAGTGAGTGAGTGATGACCTAGAAAACCTGACTCCATGCTGCTATTGTTGAAGGCGTGATTTCAACCTTCAGAGCTTATTAGAATCATCTTTTTCCACTTTTTTTCCTCCTTGAGGTGTTATATTCAAAATAGCAGACTGATGCCCCACCCCCTTCCAGATAATGCTTGTATCTCGGCTATAACTCACATCGGTAGCTTCTTAGCTGCCTAATGGTGGTTTCAGCCGCTATTGTATGCCTCCTAAAAGACTCCAAGCGTGCCTTAAATCCTTCGCTAAGGTGGTAAACCAGTAGCACAAAGAAAATGTCAAGGTGTGAAACAGCCATGAATTCATCTTCAACTGTGTAGTTTGTGGAGTTCTCTTTCCTGGTCAACTGTTGCCATGTCTAAAGTAGGCCCATAGCTGGTCGTCTACCAAAATATCTGCTGTAGTGCTCTCCTGTGCTTGGTTTCCAAGTGGCTGTAGTTGACCTACATGGATGCAGCATCAAGTGCAACAAGATATGGCATGGTCCGGATTTTTTTGTGATGGACATCATGGTGAACCTGGGTACAGTCAACAGTAATAGCATGTGTTGGTATGTGTAATTAATATTATTATTAATTATTATTATTACTATTATTACTATTATTATTATTGTTATTATTATTATTAATATTATTATTACTATTATTATTATATTATTATTAATTATTATTATTATTATTATTATTATTATTATTATTATTATTATTATTAGTATTACTATTATTATTATTGTTAATATTATTATTATTATTATTATTATTATTATTATTATTATTGTTTATCATTATTGTTGTTGTTGTTATTATTATGATTATTATTATTTTTTGTTATTACTACTATTATTATTATTGCTTTATTATTATTATTATTATTATTATTATTGTTTATTATTATTACTGCCACTATTATTATTATTATATTATTTTATTATTATATTATTATTATTATTATTAAGTTATATTATTATATTATTGTTATTTTATTATTATTATTATTGATTATTATTATTATTATTATATAATTATTATTGTTGTTATTATTATTATTATTATTTATTATTATTATTATTATTATATTATTATTATTATTATTATGTTATATTATTATATTATTGTTATTATATTATTATTAATTATTATTATTATTATTTTATTATTATTTGTTATTACTATTATTACTAGTATTATTACTATTATTTTTATTGTTTTATTATTATTATTATTATTATATTATTATTATTATTATGTTATATTATTATATTATTGTTATTATATTATTATTATTAATTATTATTATTATTATTATTATTATTATTATTATTATTATTATTATTTATTATTATTGTTATTATTGGATTAACTTGTTAAAAAAGGAAGAAAGACAAAACTGTATCCATCTAGACCACCTCCAGTTCTACCCTTTACCATATGCACTAATAATGGGCTGGTTTTAAAATCAGAGTTCCCTCAGCAACCACAAATATAACAAGAGCTATATACCAGCTAAAACTAACACCTGCAGCTTCTTTGCTTCCTAAATGGTGGTTTCAGCCAGTATTTGCTCCAAAAGACTCCAAGTGTGCCTTTGAATCCTTCAGTAAGGTAGTAAACCAGCAGTGCATAGAACAGTTGGAGTGGAGAAAGATGAAATTCATCTTCAAGGATCTGTTTCTCTGTTGTCCCTCTCGCATAACGTGTGTGTAGGTCCATTCCTAAAATAAAATGGAGTACCTGAAGACTCCAATTGCTGGGATTTCTCTGTTTCTCAATCCAATGAAACAATAGTGAGCATGCACGTGCTAGTGTGTGTAATCAACCGAGTTCTACTATTCAAACAATGTCCAGCTATTCAACTTAGCAACCAACCCAGTACAACGCTATCACAGCTATATTCTATTAAATAGTAGCTAACTAGCTAGGGGTCCAGAGTTTAGATAGATAATATTATGAGACAAGAATAAATGCAATAGAATAAGACACAGCAAAGGCCACATCCAACAACATCAAACAACAGTAAACTCTCTCTACCACCAAGACTCCCCTTGTTGTACATGCACTTAGACTACAGGTAAATACAAGGTTCAGACATAATACATTATGCCCACAGCAAACTAATGCTTTACTGCATGCAATATACTCTCTATATCAGTCTTGACTCTGTCACAGTGTGTTTATTATGTTGATGATTCTTACCTCTTGATAATTGGGTGGTCATCCTAATCAAGCTATATAATAATTATAATAAGCATGAAGAATTCCCCACACTTTGTTCAGCTATTTGGTTTGTGTGGAGTTCTCACTCCTGGAGGCCATAGCTGATCCTACATCTGCTGTTTGGTTGGTAGTGTTCTGTGCAATGTTACCAAGTCCCTGAAGGAGGCTCTAGCTGACCCTACGTGGGTGCAGTCAACAATAGTAACCAGATATGGTATGTTCTGATATTTTGTAGGGGACAACATGGTGTACATGGGTGCAGGCAACCATAGCAACAATACATAGCGTGATGTGTATAGTGTACAGCGACAACAGTTAGAAAGTGTTTAAAAGCCTTGGAGACCGTCCACCACTCGCTTCACACTTAGTGTAGTCTTCCTCTGCTTAGCTTTAATATACAGAAACAGCCATAGGTGTAAACTAACAGTCATAGGTGTAAACTAACAGTCATAGGTGTAAACTAACAGTCATAGGTGTAAACTAACAGTCATAGGTGTAAACTAACAGTCATAGGTGTAAACTAACAGTCTTAAGTGTAAACTAACAGTCATAGGTGTAAACTAACAGTCTTAAGTGTAAACTAACAGTCATAGGTGTAAACTAACAGTCATAGGTGTAAACTAACAGTCATAGGTGTAAACTAAGTCATAGGTGTAAACTAACAGTCATAGGTGTAAACTAACAGTTATAGGTGTAAACTAACAGTCTTAAGTGTAAACTAACAGTCATAGGTGTAAACTAACAGTCATAGGTGTAAACTAACAGTCATAGGTGTAAACTAACAGTTATAGGTGTAAACTAACAGTCATAGGTGTAAACTAACAGTTATAGATGTAAACTAACAGTCTTAAGTGTAAACTAACAGTCATAGGTGTAAACTAACAGTCATAGGTGTAAACTAACAGTCATAGGTGTAAACTAACAGTCATAGGTGTAAACTAACAGTCATAGGTGTAAACAGTCCCAAACATTTGGAGTGGGTCTCAATATAATGACAGCTCTTTTCTCCCAGTACCCAAAGGACTAATTAGTCTCCAAGCTAACCACTCTCTGTACTGTTGTGGTTCACTGTTCTCCGGCTGAAAAAATAACTTTGTGTGTCACTCTGTATGTGTTGATTACCTTGTCTTTGGTCCTGATAACAACATTGACACCACATGGACTATGCAATGAGTACGTACTGATATATGTACGGAGCTTATAATTAGATCACTCAGTGCCAGCTGCTTCTTGAGATGCCAGTATTTGAGTTCTTTCCGTTCGATCTGAATCATGAAAATTGTCTGAAT
>CBDHDV010000078.1:0-19117 GCA_965261175.1 Rubritalea sp.
CTACACGTACCCTGTCTAATCCTAGATTACTGAAAAGAGCATAGTGGGAGCTTGCTACATGTGCCCTGTCTAATCCTAGAGTACTGAAAAGAGCATAGTGGGAGCTTGCTACATGTACCCTGTCTAATCCTAGATTACTGAAAAGAGCATAGTGGGAGCTTGCTACATGTGCCCTGTCTAATCTTAGACTACTGAATAGAGCATATTGGGAGCTTGCTACACGTACCCTGTTAATTCTAGATTACTGCAAAGAGTCTAGTGGGAGCTTGCTACATGGAAGGTGTATACTTATAATGTGTCCAGTTGTATCATAGATATTGCCATGATTGGGTCCTTGGAAGTCCAAAATCCCAAGGTATTACTCACCTAATTCTGCCTAGCGTTGGGGTAGGGTTAGGATAGGCTACAGGTGTTGCTAGGGCTAAGGGTAGCTACAGGTATGGTTTGGGCTAAATATGTGGATAGGGCTAAGGACATGGCTACAGGTGTTGCTAGGGCTAAGGGTAGCTACAGGTATGGTTTGGGCTAAATATGTGGATAGGGCTAAGGACATGGCTACAGGTGTTGCTTTGGCTGACGATAGGGCTACGGGTAAGGCTAGGGCTACAGGTGTTGCTTGGAATAAGGATAGGGCTATTAGGCTACAGGTATTGCATTGGCTAGGGATAGGGCTACAGGTGTTGCATGGGCTAGGGATAGGTCTATGACTAGGGCTACAGGTGTTGCATGGGATAGGGCTGTGGCTAGGGCTACAGGTGTTGCATGGGCTAGGGATAGGGCTGTGGCTAGGGCTACAGGTGTTGCATTGGCTAGGGATAGGGCTACAGGTGTTGCATGGGCTAGGGATAGGTCTATGACTAGGGCTACAGGTGTTGCATGGGATAGGGCTATGGCTAGGGCTACAGGTGTTGCATGGGATAGGGCTGTGGCTAGGGCTACAGGTGTTGCATGGGCTAGGGATAGGGCTATGGCTAGGGCTACAGGTGTTGCATGGGATAGGGCTATGGCTAGGGCTACAGGTGTTACATGGGATAGGGCTGTGGCTAGGGCTACAGGTGTTGCATGGGATAGGGCTCTGGCTAGGGCCACAGGTGTTGCATGGGATAGGGATAGGGCTACAGATGTTGCATGGGCTAGGGCTACAGGTGTTGCATGGGCTAGGGCTACAGGTGTTGCATGGGCTAGGGCTACAGGTGTTGCATGGGCTAGGGATAGGGCTGTGGCTAGGGCTACAGGTGTTGCATGGGCTAGGGGTAGGTGTGTGGCTAGGGCTACAGGTGTTGCATGGGCTCAGGATAGGGCTGTGGCTAGGGCTACAGGTGTTGCATGGGCTAGGGATAGGGCTGTGGCTAGGGCTACAGGTGTTGCATGAGCTAGGAATATGATTTGGGCTTGTACATGTATAGGACAACTGATTTAGCTAAGTCTAGGACTTGGATACAAGTGTTGCTAGAGCTTGTGCTGGATTGTCCTGAGGTAGTGCACATGGGTTAACTGCACAGCATTAGCAGCTAGTCACTCCCCTTTCTTCCCATGTGCTTCTAGGTATGTCTATCGTTGACAGACTGAGGATCTTCAACTACAATCTGAAGGCTTCCCTCATCATTGATCAGCCAGTAAGCCATGAGTAATAAAATAGTAATGATGATAATAATATATATATGAGGAAAATAATTCTCATATGTCTGTGACCCAATAATAGTTTTTGTTCTACTGAGTCCATGTGGCAGAAAAATAGGAAGTATCACATTCAGTACAAGTCAAAATATTTGCAGTGCATTCCAACGTACATGCACTGTTGCCAGGGTTTTTTTTAGGAAAAAAATGCTGGGGGGGCAAACCAATGTTTCCAGAAATAGGGGGGGGGGGGCATAGGTTGGAACTAAAATACATAATGTACTTTGTTGCAAGTGCCTCTTTAGCATATAGTAGCTGCCTTATTTTACATTCAGTTTGTGCTAATTAGTCAGCTGCAAACTTGCAGCCAGTCATAAGCTTGCAATTTGACAGGGTTTCATACGGGATTTTTTGTTGGGGGTGGGTGGGTAGGAAGAAACGTGTCGATCCTGGGAAATGTCCATACCACAATTTAAAAAAATCATTGTCCCATTGTCAGGGATTCATACAGGATTTTAAGTTAGGAGAAGGGGAGAACTTTCATGTACTTGCTAAGGGAGGGGGGGGGGGGGGGGGGGGAGAATTTTTTTTGAAAAATAGATACTCTGAGATTGATCTGATGCGTTTTGGAGGTACTTATAGCCATTCTGTTCTAGCACATGCTCAGAACAATTGGGACAGCACATTCTAGTAGTCACAATTCAGAACAAACTGGTGGGGTAGTAGCAATGTACAACTGAGCATAGATATGGACCTCAGGAACTTTTTCCCCAGATGGAAAGTGCATGTGGAGAATGTGATAACGAGGAAGATGTAGTCCAAACTTCCCCTAGCAGTGATTTTTTAACTACCAATTCCCAAGCATTAGGTGAGTCAGTTTGTCTAAAACTCAGCCAACAAACACGAGTGAAAGCCAGATTCAGTTACCAGAAGAAGTGGGAGCAAAAATACCCTTGCAATAATTCCAAGCTGGGAATGCTGTTGCTATTATGTTACTATTGTGGGGTTTGGGGGAGAAGTATTCTAGCTTTGAGATGGGATATCCCAGGTCTTCCCTCCCCTGTATGAAACCCAGGTCATATTGAATGCTGTCTACTATTAACTTTACTCTGTCACTGTTCATGAATTAACAGCAACTAAAACAATCACATCATCATTTTTAAAAATCCAAGGATGGGGGTGAGATCCCAGGTCCACCCCCCCCCCCCCCCTAACATTTTTAAAAAGAAGAATCATAGGATTTAACTCTGAATAGTGATGTATTATTTATATAATATTTTTCATGAATTCTTGGAGGCAAAACTTTTGCTTGAAGGGGGAGGAAATTCCAGGTCCCACCCTCTCTCTATCAAACCCTGTTGGAAGAGTCAGCATTATTCATAAACCTGGCCCAGGTTTTTTTTTGCTGCAAATAATATTATATGCCATTTTCTTGTTCATAAATTAGTAATGGTGTATTTTAACTGAATAATTCCCCATTCTAATAATCCCCACCACCACAGTGATTAGATAGGCCACCATTTGCTAAGGAAGACCAACCACAATGGATTTTCCCAGAAGTCCTGCTACAAAAGCCACTGGCATAGATCTAAATTAGCTGCATTGAGTTTTCCAAGTCTCAAACTATGGGATGTGGACGGAAAATGGAATATTCTTTGAGTGGGTTTCTCAGTAAGCTAGCTTTAAACAAACTTGGTAGTACTACTAATTGAAAAAATAGTTCCCAGGCCATTCCCCATCTCTTTTGCAGCCAAGTGTGTCAAGCTTGGGCTTTGAAGAGTTGGCATGTATAAAAGCCAGGCCCAGAGTTTTTTTCCAAGCTCAGAGAATTTTCAAGTTCAGTGTTTTAGTTCCCCCGTGATAAAGATGGATATTCGCAATTTCTTTGGTTCAAGCTCTTCCAAGTCAGCTACTTCTAGCCTAAGAGAAGGGTCAGAGAGTGAAGAAGATTCAACAAATGAAGCACCACCTTCCAAGAGACCATGTGCAGTACCATCATCTGCTGCAACTTCTCGGAAATACAACAAGAAGTGGGCAAAAGATTTCCCATGGCTAGAATATAATGGCAACTTCCAAGGTGCATTTTGCAAAATATGCAGAAAGGTTGAAGCCAGGGGTCAGTCTTCACAAGGAAGTGGAGGTGTGTGGGTCACAAAGCCTTTCCAGAATTGGGAAAAGGCAGTTCAAAAGATGAAAGAACATGCCAGCAGTGAATCCACTTGAGACAAATTGAAGCAGAGCTGATAGTGAGTAGAGGAGAAACAGTTGTACATCAGCTGTAACGTTTTGGAGATTCTGAGAGAAGCAAGAACCGGAAAGCCATCAAAGCACTTCTTGGCTGCACTCACTACTTATGCAAACAGCACATTCCTCATACTACCAACTTCAGCAAGTTGATTGATCTTATTGTTTCTTGTGGTGGGAAAGATCTTGAAGAATTTGTCTGTAAGGCAGCAAAGAATGCATCTTACACTTCAACAGATGCTGTCACTGATTTTGTTGAAGCAATAGGAGTATGGGTTGACGAATTACAAGTTGACAGGGTCCGCAATGCTCCATTTTTCAGCTTGATGGCTGATGAGTGTGTCGATGTAGCTAACATTGAGGAGCTATCTGTTTACTGTAGATGGGTAGAAAATGGAGTACCAGTAGAGCATTTCATGGAAATTCTCCCACTGAAGAAAACGAATGCTCAATCGATCTATTCCGCGTTGCTGGATTGGCTAAAGAAGAAGGATTTGCAGTGCAGTAAGCTTATAGGTATGGGCTTTGATGGAGCTGCAACATTTTCTGGGAAGAAATCGGTGTGCAAGCACGTCTGAAGAAGCATGCACCTCATTCAGTCTCCGTCCACTGCCACTGCCATAAGCTTCAACTGGCTTGTGTTCAATCTGCAAACAGCACTGAGGGAATCAAACACGTTTATACAACACTGTAGAAATTTTTTCACTATTCGCCGAAGCGATGCCAGAATCTGAAAGAGATACAGAAAGTACTAGACATTCCTGACCTGAAGATTGTCAAACCATCTGACACCAGGTGGCTCTCCCATGAGAATGTGTTTCTACTGTGAAGAAATGTTATGGAGCAATTGTGTCTGCACTTGAAACTATTTATCAGGAATCCCACGAGCCGGAGGCACTCGGTATTAGCAAGATCTTATCTAAGCCCTCTACATTGTTTGCCATATATCTCCTTGACTACATTCTCCCTGAGGTATCCAAGTTGAGTAAAAGTCTCCAAACAGAGAAGTTGGATTTGTCCATCATCTCAAGCCTTGTGGATGCTACCCTGCACACTCTGGAAGATGTACTTCAACCTGCAGCTAAGTGGGTGCAAGATTTGCAAGAAGTTAAAGAGGAGATGGATATTACTGTAGGCATTAACTTCAACAGTGATGATGTAGCATCATTTCAGAGCCGAGTAACAGAGCCATTTTACACCAAATTGAAAGAAAATATCGCAAACCGCTTCGTTTCACTAGATGTCTCTTGTTTCAGCATTTTTGATCCCAAGAAGACTCCAAATTCTTTGGAAAACTGTACGTATGGAGAAGACCAAGTTAAAGTACTCCTTGAACATTATGGGTCTGAGCTTCCAGCTGAAACAGTTGTAGGGATGAATTTCTAATGCCAGCAGTCATCATTTCAAGTTCAGACTTACCCACAGAGTGGAAAACCTTTCGGTGATATATCACCAATCAACCAAGGGAAGATATCAAGGAGCAGTTAAAGGAGTTGTCTACTAATTCTGTAATGCAAACCATGTTTCCAAACTTGAGCATCCTAGCTAATGTTTGCCTAACCATTCCTGTTGGAACTGCCTCTGTTGAATGCTCTTTTTCCCATATGAAAATGGTAAAGTCTCGTCTGAGAAATCGACTTGGAGAAGCCAATCTTTCATATCTAATGAAAATTGCATTGGAATCCCCTGAGGCCTTGTCAGATGAAGAACTTGAACAGATTGTGACTGTTTGGACTAGAAAGCCTAGAAGAGTTGCTGTTTGACAACAAACCATTTACATGTGTTGATTATGACTAATTTTTTAAACAATTAAAAAAAATCAAGTGAAAATTGGCTAAAGCTCGGGGGGGGGGGGGGGGGGGGAAACATTTTCAGGGGGGGGAGAAATGTCCCCCTCAACCACCCTAAAAAAAAACACATGCTGTTGCGATTATTTTGCATTGTTCATCCGTCCCAAACAATTGGGCATTCTACATTTGAATCCTTTATTGCTTAAAAAGCAGACGTTCGAAATGTTACTGGTTCGATCATTGCCCAGTACGAATCGCTAGTGATTTGCATGTGGCAATGAATGCAGTTGGAGGCTGGAAACAAGAAGTTGGTCTGCTTGTCTTACCAGAAGCTACGGATTCTATAACTACATTTTGCAATTCAAGGGATTCAAGGTGCCTTCTATTGTCTGTTGTTGGAGGAGGAGGAGGCGTAGAGTATGTCGGCATCGAGGGCTAGGAATCGGCTACTTCCTCTGTCATTGTCTTAAAACACACGCTATAGCTAGGTGGCCCGGTAGAAGGAGACCTCTTATGGTAACAGAAGCCATCGGAAATATTGTGGATGTGTGTTTCCCCAGGAATTTGGTAAGGGATAACACTCATTGGCTTGTTTGCCTCATACCAAATTGTAGTACTTGTAAACTACAGTAGTGACCATATCCGTATTTGTGTTGATTCTCTCTATTAGCTCAGCGGGGAAAATTACCCGCATTACGAACACGGGATCGGTCGAATCCCGTTGTTTCTAGATAAGGAGGCGTGGGAATTGGAATTGTATGTTTACTATGCGTATAGCAAACACAGCAAAATGGCAGTTCTAATCCCGGTGCTGTGGAGTAAAACAGAATAATAATAAAATGGAAATAAAATAATAATAATGTGGAGTGTAATGGCCTCTACACTTATAATTTCGATGATGTAGCCGTGTGCTCTGCTTGAACTACCCGGGGAGAACACTGGATGAGATAATGCTAGCTGACGATGAAGCAACTGCATACCAGCTACACCAGCGCCTCATCAGCAATGGCTACCTGCTATCGCTGCAGACTATTCTTTGTTGTCAATCGTCACTAGGATGGACTTTTGGGGGCGTGCCAATTGGTTAGTAATGAGATACGAACAATGTTTGTCTTAGTCTTGTTACAGTAGCTTGGGTCTGCTGGTGCTGTCTTGATGCTAGGGAAGCTAAGGCTCTTGATTTAGCTGGGAGAGGCTAGGTCATAATGCTAGCTAACTTCATGGGCTCTCAGCTTGCTGTGTGGGGTGCCGGGATCAGCTTGTTTGTTAGGTCATAATGCTAGCTAACTTCATGGGCTCACAGCTTGCTGTGTGGGGTGCCGGGATCAGCAAGGGGGGACTACACCATTTTTCCCGAAACTTTCATTTTTTTTTGTACCTGTCATAACTTTTCCCCCCTTTCTTCTGTGCAAATAATTTTTATACCAGCTTGTTGCTTATTGTGTGTGCTTTAAGATGATATAAAAAAAAGTCTCTATAGGCATCTTTTCTTAGTAGATATATCCAAACACGCAAGGGTCACTCACTTCTTAATTTGTGGCAAAGATAACTCAAAGGCGCCTTGACCGACGCGCCCCCAAATTGGTCTGAGGGTAGCTAAAGCACTTAGCTGTGATACTGACGAGTCAGAATTTTGGGTCAACCTCCAAAGAACAAACCAGGGCAAGTCAAGTTACCCATACGGAGTTCTGCCCCTGTTTAAGGAGATGGTACATTTTTGTCACCTGTTATAAGCGATATTAACTTTTGGTCCATCCTATTGGGCTTCACAACTATCAGGTGGAAGTTATACTAATCCAGGATATTCTACATATTGCAACATTACTTAGCAACCTGGTGTATACATGATTACAAATTTAGCACAACTCAGACAAAGGCAGGCGTGCGATTTCAATAGGGAAAAGTCTGAATTTTTGATAATGATTTTTTAAGAATGGCCAAACATCGCTTTGCCTGAACTTTTGACCTATATCCACTGCCTCCCAACTCCCGAGACTTTTAGAGCAATTATATATTCAAATGAAAGGGCATGAGTAGAGCCACTCTTTTATAGTCCACATTTGTGACCCCTAATTGCTGGGTAATGATGCAAACCTGGATTTATATAACTTCCACTGGATAGTAGCTAGATCAAAGCCAAGTAAACCATTGAAAAGCTGACTACACCTGAAAAAACCTGGGGGAAATTTTTTTAACACAATTTGTAGCTGCCATAACTTTTTCCCCCTTTCTTCTGTGCAAATAATTATTATACCAGCTTGTTGCTTATTGTGTGTGCTTTAAGATGATATATAAAAAAAGTCTCTATAGTGTTGAGAAGAGGCGGGACCACGGAAATTTGCCGTCCGCCCACGCAAATTTCCGTGGTCCGCCTCTTCTCAACACTATAACTCAGGGGGGGTTCACCGGAATTTTTTTTTTGACTCGTCAGTATCACAGCTTAGTGCTTTAGCTACCCTCAGACCAATTTGGGGGCGCGTCGGTCAAGGCACCTTTGAGTTATCTTTGCCACAAATTAGGAAGTGCCATTTTTTTGAGTGACCCTTGCGTGTTTGGATATATCTACTAAGAAAAGATGCCTATAGAGACTTTTTATATATTATCTTAAAGCACACACAATAAGCAACAAGCTGGTATAATAATTATTTGCACAGAAGAAGGGGGGGGGGGGGGGGGGGGGGGGGAGTTATGGCAGCTACAAATTGTGTTAAAAAAAATTTTTTTTTTCCAGGTTTTTTCAGGTGTAGTCCCTCCAAGTGAGCAGGATTTCTACAACCATGTCAGCCTCATAGGTTCATGAACAAAATAAAAGTTATGACCTTTTGTGCAGGTGACCAAAAATGCACACATGCTTTTAAGGTAACTTGAAAGCTAGTTGCTGGGAATTAGCCTTCCTCTGTCTGGCCTATGAAGCTGTACCAATCGCTGGCTTTCGTGCTTGGCTCCTCCTTGGAAAACTGCTGCTTGATTACCATGATGTGTGTGTTTCCGGAGCAGCTGACCACACCAGACTTGACCCACCAAGTCCTCATAGTCATCCAGTGTCTTCTTATGGACAGCCCCGATGTGTTCAACCTCCTCTCCAAGGAACATATTGGCGGCATCGTCCAAACTTTTTTCTTTGCACTAAGAGAAGTTGCATGCACTCCCTTTCACCAGCCTGCTCACTTCACTGCTCAGTTCACTGGTGGCATGTCTCAATAGCCATGGTCAAACTACAACTTTGCTCTGTGTTCTACTGGTTTGCATTGGGTGTAGAGTTGTGTGGTATTTCTTCATTGCACCACTGCTGATAATATAATAGATACCCTAGCTAAGTTCTTTTAGCTAGGGTAGCAAAATCTTTATAGAGTGTGATTACCGTTACTATGAAGTAAACTGTGTCTTCAAATTATAGAGTCAAGCATCCTGCCCAAGTCCATGTGTGGGCATGCATCAGTGTAGACGGGGGAATGTGTATCTCTGATGGCATCATGAGAGCACCTCTATACTTCAAAATTTTGGAATGAGCTTTGCTGCTCTATGTACATCAGCTTGGTTTTCCCTGAGCATCACTTTGCTGGACAATGACTCGAAACGTACCTCGAGCTTGGCGCAGGCATTCTTTCGATACAATTCCATAAGCTGGTGAAGACTCCGCCGGACTCTTCAGACGTGAACTCTATTGAAAATCTTTGGCATGAGCTTAAAGAATGAATGACATATATGGAGAGTTGGAGCAGAGAATAAGGAATAGTTCGTGGCAGGGATATGAAGGTTTTGGCCAACTGCTTGTGGATGTGGAAAATGTGTAGGAAGTTCATAGGACATTTTATATATTCTTTACCTCATTTCTGTGTGTTCTAATTAATTCTAATTCATCATCTGGCACCAAATTCCACTCAACATCAAATCAGCAAATTGGAAGAAAATAGGAGTCATCTACTGTTGGACTGCTCCATGTTATGAGTGATAATGATGTGTGTGTGTGTTGGGGGAAGTGCAGTTCAAATTTGAATCCTTGCATGCATCACCATGAGGGAGCATGGGATTAGAATGCCCTAGCTGAGCATGATGTACTGTTATGATGTCATCATTTTAATCACCTTCCACCACCTGAATGACCTTTCATAAATATGGTCTAATGCTTATCGTTAAAGTTCCAATTTTAATTTTATATGTGAGGGGAAAGTTTCATGGGTACATATTTTCATGATGGAGTCGGCATAGGCTTTAAAGTGTTTCTCTGTTCTTATTTTCATGAATATGAATCTACTCTCGATTCTAGCTGAGTGGCCACACCCATGGATCGTGCACAATCGGCGTGGATCCCACAGCCAACTGGTGTGTTCGATGTTCTACTGTAATCACCTCTAGCAGGTCTAAAACCAATGATGATGAACCATTGGACCCCAAGTGGATTCATGCTGGACATTGCAAGTCCACTGGTGTGACTTGTCCTAATCCAGCCTCCAGTTGCTTCACTAAGTAGCGTGCTAATTGATGAGATTTTGTCATGTGATGCAGATATGTTGTTGTGAGGTAAAGCGGTTGTAACCGGCCATACAGTTTAGAGGTACTGCAACAATAGCACATGTTGTTGTTTTAATATTGGTAACAGCCTCATTTTTCTGACCTCAAAGATGGTAAGTGCATGGTGTGGTTATCAGGAAATCTGGTTCCAATACTTCAGCTTCATGTACGGCACTAGAATGGCTTTAAGAAGATACTCCTTCATTTTTCCTCGGTTGACCAGTGATTCGGTGTGCATGTTATTTGCCAATTATCCGGAAATTTGAAGCAAGGAAGAGAAGTGAAAGTCTTGGCCTGATAGTTTGAAACTTAGGAACACTCCGTCTGCTGCACAGTCATGCACAGCAGTAGATTGTTGTTTGCCACTGGAACCACCACTCCTTTCATTCACTTCAACTCCATGCTCCAACAAGATCCCGGAACAATACTTAGAGCTGTCTGGTTCCAGCTGAATATTAAAGTGGAATGTGATGTCTTACATCTTATGTATAGTTTTAACATTGAAAAGGAAGTTTCCTTGGTCTTGTAAAGTGATCAGCTGACATCTTCAATGTTGAACAAATCCCATTATGTACAAGACAGTTCTTATTGATATTGGGCTACCATGCTCTGAGGGGAAAGGGAAAAAATCCAGTATGGCTGAAGTGACTCCTCTTTCCTCATAGACACATCTTAAACTTGTTGTCCAGTTTCTCTCCGAGAAGTTATGATGGTCTGCCAAGCTTCTTCACTGGCAAGGTTTCAGCTGTGAGGTCTGTCTCAGCAGCTGACTTCAGAGGGAACTTGCCTTTGCATACTTGAACACTTGCCCCTTGATCTCCGTTTCCCCATCTCTTTCGAAAAGTGACAAACAGCTGTTTGGTTTCCATTTAAAATGGCACGGTGAGTGATCTTAGTATGCTGTTCTGTTCTTCTTCCTTGTGCTTGCTGCCCGGCTCAGATCTCCAGCTCGATCGATGATAGCCACGATTCTCGTGTCGTCCAGGGTCGTCAAGCCTTGTTCATCGTTAGGTGGTCGGTACAGTGGACAGTCCTCGATAATGTGGTGCACGGTCTGCTCTGGGTGACCACATTCTCTCTCAGTTGAGTCTTTTAGTGTGGCCGGCGTGTGTGAAGCCTGGGAGTTTCAAGGTGGTGTTGTTCTCCTTGTGTGTCTCTTGGAGCAGTACCACATTGGCCTTCGTGGCGGGGGTAAGGCGTTCCAGGACATCGAGCTTTGGGAGCGTTAGACCCTCGATATTGAGCTGGAGAATCGCGAGGTTTTTACTTTCGTCATCGAAGGATGCCCGCCCTGAGAAGGGCGCTTGCTGTCGGGTTTGCGGCGGAGGCATTTAGCGGATTGATGACATTAGTTTCGCGGCACGAAGCTGTTACTTGTGGAGGAGTCCGCATAGAGGCTGTCTTCTTCTCCCACGCTGTTCTGTTGATATCTTGGAATAAGGCCCTCTCTCTCTCTTAGTACGTGCCAAGGAACCTTCCTAGAGGGACCTAACCACTTTGTTAGCCTCTTTGGTGGTGGTGGTGCTAAGTTTAGCTGAAAGTGGTGCCTATAGGATTAGTGAGGCGGTCGTCAACTGGAATTTCTTCTTGAAATAGTTATATTGAGGCATTACCAGTGACTGAGAAAAGCGTCCATGTGACGTTGAGACGGGACAATTTTACGTTGTGAAGAATTTTACCCGGGTATTTATTTTCACTATGAGCCACTAGCTCGTGAAAAACATGCACTTTCACACCCAGGGAAACTTTCTCTCTGTTCGGTTTAATATATTGTTAATATTATTTTTTATTTATTTTTTTATTTTTTATTGTTAGTAATCTAAGTATGTATTCATGGGATGCTTTTTTATTATAATTTATTTTATTTTATTGTGATTGTTGTTGCTATTGGTCGATAAGGGTAAAAGATTGGGTGAAGCCTCATTCCTTTGAATGCCTCTCCTAGCACTTTTTCCATGTAGCTTGAGATCGATGGGATTTCTCCAAAGTTGAGAATGCTTCATGAAGATGGCCCTCTTCCATTTGTTAAGCTCCTTTGTAGTGAGGCCCAGATGCTCCCTAGTTTCCATGGGAATACATTTCTTCATCATCTCCATCCCTAAGTGTGCTCAGGGTGCAGACTTTGGTGATGGTGCCAGTGGTGATATCCCTGTTGCTGGTGGAGGCAACAGTGGTGGTGGTGCCGGAGGTGATGTCCCGGTTGGTGGTGGAGGTGGCAGTGGTGATGGTGCTGGAGGTGATACCGCAGCTTGCTGGTGGCGGCAACAGTGATGTGATGCTGGAGGTGATGTCCCAGTTGCTGGTGGAGGCTACAATGGCTTGGTTGGTGTGCCTGTGGTGACATCCAGGCTGGAGACATCCGTGGCATGTAGGATTTGGTTGTGTGATGTGTTGATAGCTTCTCTTGTATCTCGTGTTGATAGCTTCTCTTGTATGTCATGTTGATAGCTTCTCTTGTATCTCGTGTTGATAGCGTCTCTTGTATCTCGTGTTGATAGCGTCTCTTGTATCTTGTGTTGATAGCTTCTCTTGTATCTCGTGTTGATAGCGTCTCTTGTATCTCGTGTTGATAGCTTCTCTTGTATCTTGTGTTGATAGCTTCTCTTGTATCTTGTGTTGATAGCTTCTCTTGTATCTCGTGTTGATAGCTTCTCTTGTGTCTCGTGTTGATAGCTTCTCTTGTATCTCGTGTTGATAGCTTCTCTTGTATCTTGTGTCGATAGCTTCTCTTGTATCTCGTGTTGATAGCTTCTCTTGTATCTCGTGTTGATAGCTTCTCTTGTATCTCGTGTTGATAGCTTCTCTTGTATCTTGTGTTGATAGCTTCTCTTGTATCTCGTGTTGATAGCTTCTCTTGTATCTCGTGTCGATAGCTTCTCTTGTATCTCGTGTTGATAGCTTCTCTTGTATCTCGTGTTGATAGCTTCTCTTGTATCTTGTGTTGATAGCTTCTCTTGTATCTCGTGTTGATTCTTCATCAGTTTCGTTCTGCCTTACTTCTAGGAATTCTCCATAACTTCTGTTTCAAGGGGAAAAGGATCTACCCATTGTTGGCATCATTCTTGTGCATGATATAAAGTGACACACTTCTTGTATATCTGAAGAATACTGTGTAGAATCGCTTGTCTCAGAAATGGCGCTTGGAGTCTTCCTCCCTTCTTTCCTCTTTCAGCTCCATACTGATCTTGTTGGCTGTGGATTGGAATGTGACTGACATCTGAATAGCTATCATTTGCATGGATGGTTATATAGTGCACGCTCACCTGTCTCACCCATGTCTGTGACCTTGTTGGACACGTCACGCATCCTCTATTCCACGGTGTGCTGCAGGGTTTAGCTGGCAGGTGGAGGAGGTGATGTGCCGGTAGGAAGAGAAGGTAGAGATGATAGTATGGCTGGCTGGGTAGGGCTATGGTTGTTACTAGCTGGTGGAGGAGATGGGCTCAGCACTAGAAAAGAAAGTATATTACTCTCTGGAGTCACATCTATAATCCTACCTGTTGGAAATATCCTTGCTCCACTATCTTTGCTCCGCTATCCTTGCTCCTCTATCCTTGCTCCGCTATCCTTGCTCCTCTATCCTTGCTCCTCTATCCTTGCTCCTCTATCCTTGCTCCGCTATCCTTGCTCCGCTATCCTTGCTCCTCTATCCTTGCTCCTCTATCCTTGCTCCTCTATCCTTGCTCCTCTATCCTTGCTCCGCTATCCTTGCTCCGCTATCCTTGCTCCGCTATCCTTGCTCCGCTATCATTGCTCCGCTATCCTTGCTCCGCTATCCTTGCTCCGCTATCCTTGCTCCGCTATCCTTGCTCCGCTATCCTTGCTCCTCTATCCTTGCTCCTCTATCCTTGCTCCTCTATCCTTGCTCCTCTATCCTTGCTCCTCTATCCTTGCTCCGCTATCCTTGCTCCGCTATCCTTGCTCCGCTATCCTTGCTCCGCTATCCTTGCTCCGCTATCCTTGCTCCGCTATCCTTGCTCCGCTATCCTTGCTCCGCTATCCTTGCTCCTCTATCCTTGCTCCTCTATCCTTGCTCCTCTATCTTTGCTCCGCTATCTTTGCTCCGCTATCTTTGCTCCGCTATCCTTGCTCCGCTATCCTTGCTCCGCTATCCTTGCTCCGCTATCCTTGCTCCGCTATCCTTGCTCCGCTATCCTTGCTCCGCTATCCTTGCTCCTCTATCCTTGCTCCAGTATCCTTGCTCCAGTATCCTTGTTCTGCTATCCTTGCTCCGCTATCTTTGCTCCGCTATCCTTGCTCCGCTATCCTTGCTCCGCTATCCTTGCTCTGCTATCCTTGCTCTTTTCCAATGTGTGTAGTGTTGAATATTTTATAAAACCATCAACTTGCTCTCTGTGGTAGATGAGGTGCCCTCACTCACTCTTTCCCAGTCTTTAAAATAACAGTAAAACAATTAGTAAAGGACTGCACATGGTGGCAGACTATAACCCCTTCCCTTCCCCTTCAACAGGAAATTCTAATCCTGACAGTTATACTGGCACAATTAAGTAGTGGGTGGGCGTGCACATCTTCCCCTCCCCTACCCAAGAAAAAAATCTTGTGGGCAATCCTGAAAACTTACAGCAACAGATTTCTGTTTGATAGATGAGCAGCGTGGTGTAGTTGGAAGGGTACATACAGTTGGTGGAAGGTCAGCAGTAGTTGGTTGCCTGAAGGGACATAGAACCTCACAATGAGAATAAATTGTCCAAGGTGAGTTACTTGAGTAATTTGTTCCCTACCGTTATGAAGAAACCGTTTTCTTCAGCAGAAGTGATATGTAGAGAGAGTCATAAGCTTTTACTAGTTACAAATAACTGACTTGTTCTTTCTTTCTATTTTTAAATGGCCGAGAACATGGGAGCGGGTGATCCATAGAGAAGAGGGTAATGGTGATAATGACTGTCTGCTCAACATCTTAGCATTGAACAACTGACACTCCACTGTCGATGGTACTCCCACTGGCAACTTGCCGTAGTATATTTAGCAAATGGTGTTCATAGGCCATTGGTCTCCTCCTCCATGAAGGGGGATAAAATGCATCTCAAGCTTCAACCTCTTTCAGCGTGTGTTTTGTCATCCTCAGACATCTCACTCTGCTGTTCTTCTCGGCCCGTGGGTGAGTTACAATTGATATTGCCAGGGTTACGGGGGTTGAAAATTGAAACATCAAAGAATGTTTGGCGACTATCAGTGTAGTCTGGGGGATATATATCTCCTGGCCTTTTAGTGGGACCAGACACCCGCTGCTCCTGGAATTACCCAGGAACATTGCTTGGTAGAGGGTATCCTAGAGTGCACCATGCCTGCGTATCCTCGAGGCCATGACCACAACTGAGAATGTGGTCTCCGGTGGGTCGGTGATAGAACCACAAGGACATGAGGAATCCAGGAAAGGATGGGGTATCTAGTTGATGCAGCATGTCACTCAGCACGCGTCCTTATCAGGACGGACGGACTCATCCGCCGAAAGTCTCGCAATCCTGCAAATCAACGTCGAAGGGCTCACCATCGCCAAGCTAGACGTCCTCGAACAGATACAAGGACGTGGCTTTCCTCCACCGAGCTGCAGGTATGACGAAGAGACAAAGACAGCAAACGAAAGAAGAAGAAGAAGAAGCATGTCACTGGACTCATTTGATAGATGTTGAGACATTGTAGCTTTGCCCCAAGATTCTAGTTGAGAAATCGACTCCTCCACTGCTCTTTGTCTATTTATGCCTGTAGCGACTTCTAGGAGCTGACGGAAAGATTTCTTGAAGTAGGCTTGTCTTAAAACTGTGTTGTGAGGGTTTCGAAATGACTAACTTGCGTAGTCTCTCAGAGCCTCACTGGTTTGCTGCCACTATAGCTCTCTTTCAGCTGGCTACATATCCTGCTCAAGTTGTCTAGACTTAAAGCCCTTAATTTAACAAGCATGAACTGAGTACAACACAGCTGTGTCTGAAATACAGGTATAAGAGAACTAAAACTTGTCTGCGTGAACATGTACATTTATGTATTAGAAATTATCCTGATTGGTCAATTCCGACCAATCAGATTCTGCCAACATAATCCTAAGTGCCCATGTTCCTTCCGTGTGTAATAATCTAACCATGTGCATATGATAAACATGAATCTGATTAATGATGAAGAGTTAGAAGTTCTGTTCTTCTATGCCTTGTGGCCTGGTCGCCACATCTCCCTCTTCTAAGGTTCTTGCTGCCCCTCCAAGTGTTGATGGATTCTGTAAATTCTGTGCAGCTTCTTGACTGTTCCTTGCTTTGCTTGGACTGGAACACTCTTCTCTGTTTAAGGTTGTCACCTCTTCTCCCCAGCACTGTGTGATAGCCCATCAGCATTGCCATTCTTGGGACCTGGCCTGTACTGCATGGAGAAATCGAAATTTTGTAAGTATAAAGCCCACCTGGTTAGTCTTCTGTTATGGTTTGTAGATGTGCTCATCCCAGTCAGAGCTTGGTGGTCTGTCATCAGTACAAACTTTCGTCCTGCGAGATAGACTTCGAAGTGTTTGAGAGCTGCTACTGCCACCAGACATTCCAGTTCCGTGGAAGAATAGTTCACTTCAGCTCCATGGAGTTGCCTAGAAAAATGTGCAACCGCAGCTCCTCCCCTTTTCGCACGACACTGAGCACCGCCCCCACACCTGCTCCACTTGCATCAGTCTGCAACCTGTAGGTATCGCTTGACAGAAGTATGGTCAACACACACAGATCACAAATACACTTACACAACTTGGTTAAGGCCTGTTCAGCTCCAGCCGTCCACTCCACCTTGTCCGGCTTACTCTTTCTTGTAAGCAAAGTTAAAGGCTTTGCAACCTGTCCAAAACTCGGAATAAACTTCCCATAGTAGCTGGCTGTCCCTAGAATAGCTCTAGCATCCTTCTTTCTGACTGGTCTCCGGTACTCAGCTATAGCCTGTGCCCTGTCCTTAGGAACACTTAGCCTCCCCTTGCCAATCTTGTGACCTAGGTACACCAACTCCTCCTTAGCCCATTCACACTTACTCGGTTTGGCTGTTAAGTCTGTCCCTTTCAGCTTCTGCATCACCTGATCTATGTGAGATAGATGCTCCTCAAAATCCTTACTGAAGATGAGTATATCATCGACATAGGCAGCACAAAAGTCATGCATACCCTCCAAGACCCTATCCATAAGTCTCTGGATGTGCTGGTAGCATTAACTAGACCAAAAGGCATGCGTGAGAATTCATATTTCCCAAAGGCTGTCACTATAGCTGTTTTGGCTCTGTCTTCCTCACTCATTTTCACCTGGTAGAACCCTTTGTTCAAATCCAGCTTTGACAGAAGCCTGCATTCCCCACCTTGTCTACAATCTCCGCTACCAAAGGAATGTGATACTGGTCTTGTACTGTAAGCTTGTTCACTCTGCGGAAGTCAACACAGACTCTCACGTTGCCATCCGGCTTTGCCACCGGCACTATGGGTGAGCTCCATGTACTGTAACTCAGTACAAGTATAGCCATCTGCTTCAACTCTTCAATTTTCTCCCAGACCTTCTCCTTCCACTTACTCGGAATCTGATAAGCCATGGACCTCACAGGTGGTGCATCCCCAGTGTTAATGCAATGGCTTACCACCTGTGAGTCCAGGTTCTGCCTTCAGCACAGATCCAGACCACCTTTCTACACACTCATCCAGCCTCTGTTTCGTGGTCTCAGAAAGCTGCAAAGGTGTATCCAGCTTGCCAGCAGGCTCCATGTTGTCTTTCTCTCGAGCCCACACTGCAACTCGGTTGATCTGCACTTGAGAGAATGACTTACAGGTGTTTACATGCACTCTCTTCCCCTGTTTCTTCCTCCTGGTTTTATCCACATCACCAATTACCACATGAAACTCTGAGGGAACCGCCAAAACCTCAAATGGTCCCTCCCAGCATCCTTCCAGCTTGCTCTGCAAGCCTGGAATTCTAACAAGCACCATGTCTCCCACCTTAAAACTCCTAGACACACACTTCTTGTCATGCTGTTCTTTCCTTACTCCTTGAGCTATGCTCAAATTCTTCCTAACTTCCTCTCTGACTTGGTTCTCTCCTGCAACTGATGCAGCCATTCAATAGCCCTAGCATTCTTGGTACTGGCAGGTTCAATATCCTCCAACACCACCTCCAGTGGAGACCTCAAGTTTCTGCCATGGACTATTTCGAATGGTGCATAACCAGTGGACCTGTTAGGTGTGGACCTAACTGCATAAAGAGCAAACTTAACTTGGTCAGGCCATGGTAAGTGTTTCGAGCTGACTTTACTGAGGATTGGAACTATGGTACCATGAAACCTTTCCACACTGCCATTAGATTCAGGGTGGTAGGGTGTGGTCCTGATCTGACTTATTCCTAACCTCTTGCACAAGCCCTTCACAAGTATGCCCATGAATTGTGACCCCTGGTCACTCAGGATTGTCCTGGGTATACCATTCCTGGAGAAGATCTCCATCAGGCACTCTGCAGCTGTAGCACTTTTCATGGGTATGGCCTCAGGGTATCTGGAGGCAAGGCAGATGTATGTAAGCAAGAACGTAAAACCCTTAGCCCTGGGAAATGGACCGACAATGTCTATTGCAACATTGTTGAAAGGACTGTCATGAATGGGCATCTCTCCCATGGGTATCTTCCCTGCACTACCTTTCCTCATTCTCTGACACTCCAAGCAACCCTTCACATATACCTTAAACAGTTCCATTCATCCCTGGCCAAGTACACTGCCTCTTCAAAGCCCGCAACATCTTCCCTGTCCCAACATGCCCTAGCTGATCATGTACTAGCTGTAGCATCCTGTGCCTGAAACCAACAGCTGCAACCAAACCTTCTCTGTTCCCCCTGATTACATCCTCTACCAACTTCTTTAACAACCCTTGATCCCACTTAAATCCATTTACACTCTGAACTGCATTTACCCTCCACTTCTCTAAACTCTGGTCCTCCATGACAGCCACC
>CBDHDV010000079.1:0-9878 GCA_965261175.1 Rubritalea sp.
TTCTCTCCTTCCTTTGTTGCTCCAGCATTTCCCCTTGGATCCTCTCCTGCTCTTGGTCTCTTTTGAGCTGAGTTTGTTGTTGTTGTTTCCTTTTCAGGTGCATCTTCTTTTTCGGCACCTTCGCCTTCTCTACTGTCAACATCTTCTTCTTGTTGTGGGCCTGACTTCTCTTCAGTATCCTTTCCCACAACCACTTGAGGGTCGGCACCGAAGGCGCCCTGCACAATTCCTCTTCCTTCCATGTCACCTTCTTGACGATCTTCTTGTCCTTCTTTGGTCTTAGAATCGACTTCCAATCTTTTTGTTCCATTCAGACGACCTCCTCCTAGCTCGGACTCCCACCTTCCACTGTCGAAGTCTCGGAACCTATATGGCCGGCCTGCCGATGACCGGCCCGATCCTGGCACGGCGATCACGAAACCTTCGTACCTTTCCTGCTCTTCTTCTCTTCTTCGCCTCTTCTGTTTCTCTCTTCCTTCTCTCTTCTTCTTCTTCGGCACGGCCTGGTAGAAGGTGATGATTTCGTCCTGGATTTTAAAGTTTGTTCCCTTCCAAACTCGTTTGAGTCTGGATTGACGATTTCCTCTTGATTCGGTTGTTTCTTCGTCTTCAGATATGGGTCTTGTTCTTACCAACTTTATCTTGGGAGTTATCTTCACCTTCCTTCGCCTCGGTGGTCTCCAGTCACGGTCTCTCTCACACGTCCACTTCTGATCTTTCTTCTTTCTGGAGGTTTTCTTTCTGTTTTTCAGTTTCTTGATTTTCAGTCTTCTCAATGACACGTAGGCGTTTTTGAATGTGCCAATTCCGTCCTCTGTACTCGTTTCTCTGGTACTTTCTCTACCTTCTCCTTCAGAGTCTTTTTCAACTGACAGGGCGAGTTCTTTGTCCGAGATAATCTCATCATTTAATTCCTCCACCCTGTCTTCTCTTGTTGGAGTCTCATTCTCCAATTCACAGCCATAACTGATTGTTTGATGTATTTCTAAATTTGGGACCACGTCTAGCCATACTGACCCCACGATCACCTCCACTGGTGAGGGTGGGTTAACAGGTGGAACCTCTCCGTCTTCAAGCTCTCCGTGGTGACTGACCAGATGATGAGGCCACCTGGGAATCATCACACTATCATTTGGAGGATCCTCGAACAGCGCCTTTAACATGGCCTTTTCATCGACCGATTCCACATACTCGCCCTCACCAAGGGAGAGTACAGGTACTGGACCGGATCCTTCATCATCAGGCATTGCTGGGTCAACATATTCGCCCAGAGACAGCGCAGGTCCAGGCATGAGGCTTGGTATTTCTTCGACACTCATTGGTTCTGGCCCTCCTACATCTATCTCTTCCTCTTCGCTGTCCATTACACCAGGTTGAGCCTGGACATCTTCTCTCCCAGCCTCTGGGACTTCTTCTGTGGAGCATGTAGCTCTTCTGACACAACCGTCAACCCTGTCTCCTGAGACCCCGAGGTTCAGGTCACCTTCCACTTCTTGTTGGTTGGCAGATTCACTTCCTTTCCTTCCAACCCAGCTGGCCACCCGAATTACCACTCTTGAGGTAGAGGTTGATGTTGGGGTCGTGGAGAAGGTTGTTGATGATCTTGGCTCTGTGACAGCTTTTGGGGTAGAAGTCCCCGTGGTTGATGTTAGGGTCGTGGAGCAGGTCGTTGATGTTCCTGGCTCTGTTACTGGTGGTGGATCCAGGTCAATCACCAACCCTGGAATGTCAATCCACCTCTCAAGACTTTCTGGAGACAAAACCTCCGCTCCAGTTGGAACAGTTTCTGTTCCTATGTCCTTCTCGCTGTCTTCAATGATAGGCATGTTCATCACCTCCTCGTCATCCCTGTCTCCCATCATTGGGTCCTGATCAGCCAACCTGGCTCTCTCGATGATGACAGCTGCTTGCAGGATCTGAGCAATGCCGTGTGTTGAAAGCTCTTCTTCCCTGATCTGAGAGTTCGAAGACAAATGACATGTCGACCTTCCTTCAATGGAAACCAATGGAGGAGGACTGGAAGGCAAATGACCTGTCGACTCTCCTTCGATGGAAACCAATGGAGGCGGGCTGATGGTCCTCAAGTCCTCCCTGGATGTCTCCCGTACTGTTGGGACTTTGTGGGACAGATCCATGGGCAATATGTTCTCTTCTGGTTCTCCTGTTTCACCCAAAGTTTTAACAGGGATCTGGAGTGTGGTGGGTCTGCGTGTGGTAGGCCTGCGTAATCTATTCCTCAGAATTTCACACTTGTTTGGAGTCCGACTGACTGGAATTATTCTTTGCAAGGTAGACGCTCCCACTTGTACTTTTCTGCCTACTGGCTTAGCTATCCAGCTCCTGTCTGAGAACGGTGGACTACTGGACATCCTTGGTGTAGGATGTGAAACAATTGGAATGGGCTTCTCAACCGTTCCGCCCCATACCACACGGATTTCCACACCGTCTTCCTGCTCACCAACTCCTCCACCCCCGACACTCGCCCTGTTCGTCTCTCCACCACTGAGTCTCGCTACTGGTTGGCTATCACGAGTCTCTCCACCCCTAAGTCTCGCTACAACTTCTCTCAGTCTGGCTATCTCATTTCCCCCCTCAGGCAACTGACTTCTGTCCTGAGCTGGATGAGGAGGCGTGCCTGGCCACGGGCAGTTCCCTCTGACTTCTATGACCTGCAGTTCATCCCTCCTCCTCTCGCCTTCTTCTTGCCTGCCTAGGTCTTGAGGGCGAGCAGACTGACCTCCATGGGTATTTGGGACAACTCGGATTTCTGGTCGTCCTTCAATCCTCGGTGCTTGTGGCCTAGTATCCGTATCTCGGCCTGCCATGAAAACAGCCACTGTCCATCGCAGAGAATTATTTTCCAACTGGAGGGCACGCATCTGGTCGGCTGCCCCTCTGAGGACGTCATACTTGGAGAGACGTCCTGTCTGTGGAAGTAACTGACAACTTTCCCTCAGGTATTGGTAGCTCTCAATGACTCGTTCAGCTGCTCTCCGTCTCGACTCTCTGGTTTGTGGCGTAGACCTCGCTCTTCTCCTGGCACCTCCTCTCCTTCCTTCTTCAGGTGGTTCTCGCCTGTGGCTCGGCATTTGTCTAGGAGGAACAGTTTATACTCGGTCCTTTTAGTTCAGTGGCGGTCTGTTCTTCTCCTTCTATTCTTCTGATGGAATTACTAAGATCTCTAACTAAACTAATTTCTTTCAAAATTTGTTGTCTCATGTTGGTACAGAAACGAGGGTTTTATCTAAAAGAAATAAACCTGATGTTCGTCCTCTTTCCCTCCACTCGCAGGAAATGAAATATGAAGGATGGCTGTTGACAGGACTTCAATTCCCAGTTGATCTCAGAATTTCCTTTGTCCCCAAGGCTCACCTTTCTCTTATGGAGAAGCCTGCTGTTATTTGTTTAAACAGTCTCTGTACTGATGGTACTTTTGCTGAGCTCTTCTAAGTGGTATAGATGAACTCATATGTCTCTTGAGATGTTTGGGGATGTGATATTTACACCTTAGGATTACCCTTACATCCCTAAGGTTCACTCTGTTCTTATGGACCCCTCTATCCTTCCTTCATTTAGGCTAGTGTTGATGCTACTTCGTTATTTAGCTAACACACACATCTCCTATCTTTTCCTACAGAGCACCTAATTAGACGAGTAGTGGTAATCTCCTATCCTTCTCTGGGCTCCTCCTAAATTAAATTAGCACCACTAACCTCCTAATTAGACTAGCATTACTAATCTCCTAATTAGACTAGTCCTCCTAGGCTCCTACTCTTCTCTATACATCTCCTAATTTCGACTAATATCATTAGTTTCTTGACTAGACCGTTACTATCAATTTCTTAACTAGACTAGTACTACTACTTTCCTAATTAGACTAGCACTACTAATCTCCTAATTAGACTAGTCCTCCTAGGCTCCTACTCTTCTCTATACATCTCCTAATTTAGACTAATATCATTAGTTTCCTGACTAGACCGTTACTATCAATTTTCTAACTAGACTAGTACTACTACTTTCCTAATTAGACTAGTTCTTAGTTCCTAGTTCCCAATACCTAGGTCTCTGCTGATCTAGTCCTTGATATCTAGCTACCTACGGAGCTAGTCCCCAGTACCTAAATACCTACAGACCTAGCTCTGATACCTAGATACCTACAGACTAGTTCCTGGTACCTAAATACCTACAGACCTAGTTTCTGATACCTAGATACCTACAGACTAGTTCCTGGTACCTAAATACCTACAGACCTAGTTTCTGATACCTAGATACCTACAGACTAGTTCCTGGTACCTAAATACCTACAGACCTAGTTCCTGGTACCTAAATACCTACAGACCTAGTTTCTGATACCTAGATACCTACAGACTAGTTCCTGGTACCTACTATAAATTAGACTCACCCAATTGAAGTTTGCACTGAGTCCTGGCACTTGTACCTTCCGACTCTGCTCGCCGAGTGGGTGAATGAGTCCGGATACGTACTGACGCCTAAGGGGTCAGAGAGTGGGCTCTCTCTAAAACTAGTCTGGCCACTGTCTCATATTACACCTCTCACCTCTCAGGTCAAGTAAGCGTACATGTCTGGCCATTGTTTTAATACTGGGGGAGGGTTTAACAAGAATCCTTTCATTAAGTTGGGATATGCCTGGTAATTGCTGGTTTGTCTAAAAAGGCATTTTTCTCCGTAATCTAAAAAGGCATTTTTCCCATAATCTAAAAATTCATTTTTCCCTTTAATCTAAAAATGTATTTTTCCCATAATCTAAAAATTCATTTTTCCCTTTAATCTAAAAATGTATTTTTCCCATAATCTAAAAATTGCGGAAGATTCGAAAGCTATGTTTTTGGATTATTTAATTATCCTTTTAGGATTATTTTACTTAGTCCTTTTTGGATTAATTACCTTTATCTTTTTATCCAAAATCCTTGCACCATGTGATAAATTATGCTAAAAGGCCTATTTCTAGAATTCAAAATTTTCGGACTCTTGTGACACACCCTAATAATAGTCACGTTATATAATGTAGTAACCAGATTAAAGACCTTTGAGTAATCACTTGATGATATGATGATTGCCCTCATAATGATCCTAACTGATTATCCATGATCATCCCATGCTTGATCCCAAGTAATCCAATGACCTGCTAATGATCAAGTGATCATAGTAAACCAATGTATTACCAGTGATCACCCAGATGGTAGATGGATGATTACTTATTGCCCTTATCCCTTATAATGATAACTAATGATGTATTAAGGGTAATATGCTATATAACCACAAGTCATATGAAGGTTCCTATGGACTTGTTAGGGATATACCATGTAACCCACTATACTTTATCATGGGCCTTATTTAGCATGATATCAATTGGATGTTAACATCATTGACACCTTGCTATAACACTAGGGTCCAACCAAAGGTGTTAATGTGATTACATGAACATCCTATGGTTGGGGTTACCTTGATGATATGATCACCAAACACTTGTTATGTCACCCTGACTAAAGTCATGGTGAATTACAATGAAATGACTGATCACTAGTTTGTTATCATTGTCCTTCTCATCCCATGGGATTACCCACGGGATTCATATCTCTGCTTGGTTTGTGTTACACGTCCAGGAGTAGACTCCCAGCTAGTCCATTCTCCTTCCCAGGTAGAAGCTCTGGGAGGGCATGTAGTCCCAGCTTCTAAGGAAGTGGACTCTGGAGTCGTTCTTCGTGTTGGCCATCCTCCTGCCTCTCTAGAGTCGGACTCTGAGGTATAACCTCTCCTTGGACAACCCATGGTTGTCTGCCTTCGGAATGAAGGCGGAGTCCCTGGCCTGTGCCTCTTCCATGTGGACCCACCTTCTCCTTGCTTGTCTAGCTGGTCATACCACCCAGTGGAGGCTGGGTAGTTGTCTGATGTCAGCCTGTATCCAGTACCTCCAGACACTGGGGTTTCCTGGGACCAGTCTTGAGGGGAAGCCTGGGTTTGGAGAGGTGGAGGTGTGTACAACCAAGGTATAATTATAGCCTTGTATGCTGGCCTTCCCATGATCCTCCTGGTCGGCCTTGACAAGACCATTGACCTGTCCACACTTCTGTCCCTGAGTGCAGGGACTGGATGATGACCAGATTGTTCCATGTCCTGGGTGAGTTCCTCTCCAGCTTCCAGTTCTCCTTCTGTAGTGTCTTCAGGTCTAGGGATCCAAGTCCCTTGTAGATGGTGGTGATGATCGAGGGGATTGTCCTGTACTGATGTAGATGATCCCCACCCCAACCTGGGTTGAGGTCTAGGACTTCGAGGTCTCATAGGTCGGCCTTCACCCAGAAGCCACCCCACATCCCAGGGGTTCCTGGCAGGGTTGTCAGGTTCCAGATACCCCTCCTCAGGATCCTTGACTGGATCCCAAACTTCCTGGGGGTGAGATGCTAGGAGTCTAGGTCTCGCCATCTAGCCTCACCCACTTAGGATGATACCAAATGGATGACTGGATCGAGCTTCTATGTGCAATCTCTATTCCCACTCCACAATTGTGTTTCTATTGTGTTACAACTCTTCTAGGGTACTTTGACTTATCTATTGGTGGAGGCTTGTTAGACTCTCAACCAAAGCTCTTCTTACAGTTTTGTTTGGCAACCATATATCCCACAGAACTGGGCTATAAGAGCTTATTGGAAGGGTCCAGCACTTTGACCACCTGTGTGAGGTCCAAATGGCAATGTCTTTTAATATGGACCTGTTCCCCACTTGTATGGTTGTATACCACCTTCTATCAATAGATACTCAAAGGGCGGATACTCTGTATTGTAGGCTCCCTGAATATCTACTGAGTATTCAAGTTTCCTACTCGGATGGAGAGTAATAAACAGAGTCTTGGTAATGCTTGTGTATTGTCTTTATTGTTAGTCACAAAGCATACGATCACTATTTTCTTAGGATGAGTTGACTAGGAAAACAATAGCTAGGATGTATTGTTTTAGGATTGATAGTATTTAATATTGTTTCTTAATTGCAAGGAAGTAACTGTTTATGTCGTGAAGTGTGTGAACACATTCAAGACTAAACAGAAACTAACCTGGAATCGAGAACTCACAAATCTATTTGTAACCGACTGGAGGACCGAAACGGGACACTTGACAATTTACATTAATGTCTCTATTTACACGAATGTTGATAGTGAATGTTGGAATGTTGACATTTTAATGTCAAGTGTTGACACCTGTTTTTATATTGTATCAAATATCTTCAGATGGGATTCCTCCAGAGGTGGGAAAAGCATCTGAGCATATTTGTACATGATGACCATCTAATCTGACTAGATTGACTAGATACCTTATGAGACCATAAGACCATGGATGACCATGTATCATGGTCTCTAAGACCATGGGACATGGACCATGATTATTCTGAGCTCTGTCATTCTCGACAATTAGCAACACTAGACACCCTATATGTTGATATCAATTTCTTGATAAAATTCATCAGAATATGAAACTTTATGTCATTTGTTTGTCAGGCAAATATAGATATTTTCACTGAACCTGATACCTTCTGTCATTCACATGTCAGGAGGAAATACGACCCAATTTATTCAATACAATTTAGTTTGTTATTTAATGATTAAATTATCTTATCATTTCCTTTCTTTCTCCTTTACACAATTGATCCAGGTCACATAACCATGCATTCCATGTGTGGACATCTGATCCTGAATCATTTGAGTACAGGTTTATTTGAGGCTACTGTTCGCCCCTCCTTCCTAGCACCTACGATTCCTATGTAAACCCTTATCAACATCACCTCCCTTGTCAGTACTGAGTTTCCCTGACCTTGGTGATGTTGATAAGGTAGACTGGCAGGTTTGGCTTTTGGCACGCCCTAATCTGCTGTATCTTTGGCTGATCTTGGGTGTTAGTTTAGCACCACATTCCTAAATATCCTGGGGGGGGGGATATTTGCTCTCCTAGCTGTCCATCAATGGTCTTTCCTTACTGACCCCCTCCTACCTATCTGATCATTCTTTTGACCATGTTTTCAGAAGAACCCTTATTACATACCCCCCTGGGTCCCTAAAAATGCTATGACCAACTATTTGCATACCCTTACTTTTGGGCATACTACACCATAAATGTTTCCTTTCTAGTTTTACATTGACATTGAAGTAAAAAATAATAACTGCGTCCATCTATTTATATCAAACTATAAATGTATCATAAGTGTATTGTAAATGTATTTTAAATGTATCTTGTTAGTATCCAGTCTTTTACATTTTGTCTCAGTCTAGATAGCTGACCTGAAGGAAAAATTGTAGCATTCAATCTCAAGTGGAGTGCTTAGCCAGTCAACCTAGCATTGAATGCTCACAACACATTTGAAGGGTCCATCTTGGTTTGCCCTCCATATGAACCACTCAAAGGACATGAGACTGGTGTATGTCTTAAGGGCAATGTCTCAGTTGATGGTATCTAATATGCATCCAATGGCGGGGCTGATGCATACTAGATAATCCAAGATACTGTCCTCACTACAAATGTAATGTCTAGCATACCTCAGTCCTCATGATTTTTCTCATCTTATTAGACGGTCAATTGAAGGGAGGGGTGAAATATTTTTTATCTTTGGTTTTTCTATTTTTTACTGGCTTTTTAAGCAGTATTTTTTAATCCCTCCCTTTACTTTATGTGTACATTTCTTTTGTTTTTGGGATTTTATTTCTGTTATATTGAGGCTCAAATGAATGCCCCTTTTAGGTGCAGCAGAAACAATCACCTCTGATCACGACATCCGACCATTCTACCAGTTACACTCCAGACCAATTCCTCTTATGTCCTGAGGTTGAAACTGTTAACAATATTGGGCCTCGTCTGCCGAGTTCCAGCTGAGATCCGGTATAAGGACGGTCTCAACAGGACCATGGCCGGCTCTCCCTCATCGCTTGATGTTAATAGTTCCCACCACAGGTTTCACAACAGGTCTGACCCGTCTATAACTTTTTTATTCATTGTCCAAAATCGACATATGAATTCCTGGTCGGCACTCATGACCTCTAGATTTTTTCTTGCTGCAAAGTGATGCATTTTCTTTTGGTAAAGCCTATTTCCTATCTCTCCACTCTATCAAATTTGGAAAAGAGGTCATCCAGACATCCCCTTACATTATATTTTAGACATTTGGTTCGCTTCACCAAACCCGTTCAAAATTGTAAATTTGTTTTAGCCCCCTCCCCTTAATAAGAAGAACACCTCTTTTCTAACTTTGTATATAACAACAATTAGAACCCCCACCCCCCTTCTTTGGTCAAAGTTGGTGAGGGTGTTCTGTCTTATAAAAATCGGACCACCTCTGATTACCCTCATTATTTACCCCTTTTTACCTCTTTTAACATTTGTCACCTAACCTTACATTTTGAACTCTCAACCAATCTAAACCCTTTCCTGAGGATGGCTCATTTAGTTTGGACTCTGTTCTAATTGTGACAATGTCCGATACTTTTGATACCTTCCCTCTCTACCCTGGTTTTATCATTATATTCCTTTAACATAGACTAGTCTGGCTGACCCAGGTGTGTCTTGATTAAAGAAGCATAATTTAGTTTCTATAGTTTCTATACGTGCAAGGTGTGGCGAACTCATGTGTTTGATCCTATCTTCACCTCATTGACTTTCCTCGGGGAACTGCAGGATCGAGACGACGAGGGGGCAGTTCGACTGACTTGATCCTCACGTCGCATTCGACTTCTTGGATTCCTTCCTCTACCCACGTTCGCAGGAGATTCTGTACTCCACTGATGGAAGTTGCGGAATTTCTAACTCTAACGGTTGCAACATCAATCTGAGATCCAGGGTATTGGTTCTTTTCAGTTTCCTCAACGTTCTCTCCTTCCTTTG
>CBDHDV010000080.1:0-5488 GCA_965261175.1 Rubritalea sp.
TACTGGAATATGAATAGGCTCCCTTCTGTGGATGACATTGGTGGTAGAAGTTACTAGACCGACCTCTGTGACTTGGGAAAGGCCCTTTAAAGCATAAATAAACTTCCTGATGGAGAGAGTTGCATCACAAAATCTAGGCTGGTGGATAGTTTCAGGCTCAAGCAAGACTGGTCTCAGATAAATACAGTATTTGACAAGGGAAATCATCTTTGCTGATAACATGCCTTTACTCTTACATGCCAGCAGACCCTCTCCTAACATCACTTCAAGATTACTTTGCTGATAGACTTGATATGATTGCTTCATGGCCAATTCGTAGCATGGATTCTGCATGAGAAATCCTTTCATGTCTTTGTTGCTACTGAGAGAAGTCATCTGACTTGAAATCCAATTGGCAATGGTGGTAATGCTGGGGTCGGCAATACCCAAGGTATTCCAGAGCCGTAGCTTTGAGTTAAGCAAGGACGAAAAATCGTTGCCACACAAAATGGCTAAATCAGCAAGCTGTTCAATTTCCAAGTCCAACGAACTTGCCAACAGAGAGCTGCACACTACTTCACAGTTTAGGTCTTGATCAGGTTCAAAAGGCAAGATAGCAGGATGATGCATGTCTAAGCCAAACAGGTCAAGCAAGAAGAGACCACATGAAGGAGCAACAGCATAACTTGTATCCAAGGTCAAGATGCCACAGGCATTTTTGTTGGACTGCAAGTAAGGGATAGCATCGTTCAAAACCTTGCCAGCACAGCAAATCACTTTGACACCATCAGTCAACTCTAGCAACGAGGCCATGGAATCAACCATGCCTTCTCTCAAACTCCAGCAAATTTCTGAAAGCTCACAGTTGCCACTACACACCTGAAGGATGTTTGCACACTCCAACAACTTTTTCCTCCAATTGACCAAATAGGTCTCGAAGAGAATATCATCACTTAGTTGACATATGGTACAACCTTCTATAAAGAAGACGAGTTTCAAACCAATACTCCGAATAGCTTTAACAAAACTGAGCAGTCTCGCTCCATAGCTTTTCATATTACTACCATAGAGCAGAGAATAGGGAGACTGCTTGCCAGTTTCAATGAGGGAGTACTCAAAAGCAGATAAAACCCAGCTAACCACAGGCAAAAAGTCACAGAGAAGCTCTGGTTCCTTTCCAGTCTTTTCCTTGCGTGCAAAGGCAAACTCTCGTAGCTGAATCCTTTCCCGCGTAGAAGGGGTACTAATGATGTATTTTCGCAACCCATCCACACTCATGGCGGAGAAGCCTTTCTGAGGGTAACTACGGTAATTTGGTGGATACAGTCACTCGTAATTCCTCAACAAAACAAAACTGAAACCTCCTATGGAAGAACGACAGCGATACATAAATATACATACAAAGTTCAGTAGGTCCACTTACCACTTCACCTAGCGGGAGAACAAAATAAGACTCTCTTTTTTTTTACCATATTATAATTAAAAGCAGCTGCAAATTATCTAGAGCCATGTGGTGCAAGCTGTGCGCGCGAGTTTTCCGCCTAAATAATTCAAGTGCATGCACTTGGGCCTTCTAGACCGCAATTCCTTTGTTGTGGGGCCTCTTTTGGTTTGGTCACCTTTTGTAAGGAAAACTTTGTAAGATATTGCAGGATGAACTGTGGTGAAATGATTTGTGAATGTCTACCGCCTTGAAGCACTTGATGCAGAAACTGTCCATCAAACTTAGGTCATATAATTCTAAACTTATTTTATATTTTATACCGTTTGTCATCCCTAACTATCAATCCCCTCTGGGATGTTCTCAGTCACCAAAACCAGCCGTCATCTTCTTGTCTCTGACGTTTTTTGCGCGTATATATATATATACTGGGGGGGGGGGGGGGGGGGGGGGGTAATAACCCATATATTTCGCAGTTTTTGAAAATATGTTTTTTCTGTTTTGTAACTCTTGCTATTCTAAAGCACTAGAACTAGCTGAGTTTCAAATTTGAAGCCTTCAGAATATCCATTCCAGAGTTATGATGAATTGTAGCTAACCATTTCACTTGTAGCGAGGTTCACTTTGAAGAAGAAGACTAGCGCGGTTCACCAATTTTTCGTGGCTACATATCTTGGCAACTGTTAGACTTGAGAGCTGTTTTTGTATCAAAATAAAACCCACTTCCTGTAGATTTATGGTATTCTAAATAGGCATAACATTGAGTAAAATTGAACTACTGCAGTCAGCATTATTTGAATTTTGTGTTTCAAGGTGTCTGAGCCTAGATCCAAGAAAACAAGATCTGCATATTATAAGAAGCGTGCCAGACTCTTTTTGGCCATCAAAAGAAGCAGCTAGAAATCCCAGCTACTGCAGCAATAGCTCTTCTTCTGCTCCTACTCACCCTTGCTCCTGCTCAGCCTACTTCCTCCTTTGCTCCTACTCTACCTCCTGCTCCTACTCCTGTTCCTACTCCTGCTTAAAGCTCTGCAGACATACCTGTGGCTGTTCCTTCAGCTTCTAGGAAGAAACTTGCCTTGCTCATGGCTTCCTTTCAGCCTCAGTCCACTTCTCAGCCCCAGTCCACTTTCAGCCTCAGTCCACTTCTCAGCCAGACTACTCTGATGACTATCATCTGGTGAAAATAAGCAACATAGTGAAGAGAGTTTTCTTTGTTGTGCCTGTGGCTCTCCAGTGAGTCAAACAAGACAGATCCTGAGGAGGTGTTTAGTTTCAAGCATTACACAGTACACTACTGTCTTTACTTGGAGTACAAAGCTGACTAACCCCTACTCTGAGGAAGATCTTGAAGTAAACCAGAGGTCAGTCCTAGCTGCAAGAGCCATAGGAAGAGGGAGAAGTGGACTTTGCTACCTTCACCGGGTTCATGGGCATGCTTCCTCCCATCTCTCAGGCACACACTGAGCAGATAAGGAAGGCAACGGAAGAGGAGAAGAAGTCAAACTTGTCTGCTGCTGCTACTAACTTGAGGAAAGATGCTGTTCCTGATGAAATCTTGAAAATGACTGTGACATGTGATGCGACCTAGCAGAAACGAGGCCAACAGTCTCTCTATGGTGTGATGGTGGTGGCATCATGGGAGACTGGCCAGGTCCTTGACATTGAAGTTCTGAGCAAGTGGTGCAAGGACTGCCATGCCAAGCGACACTTGGATCCCACATCCACTGAGTTCCTAGATTGGTGGGAAGAGCACCAGGGCATATGCACCGTCAACTACTCTGGATCATCTGATGCAATGGAAGTGGAGGGAGCATGAGGATTTGGAGGTATTCTGTGGCGGTGCACAAACTCAGATACACTTCCATGATTTCAGATGGAGACTCATCTACATACCCTACCATTGCTGCTGAGAAGCCCTACGGACCCAACCACGTTGTGAAGAAGATGGAGTGTGTAGGATATGTGCAGAAAAGAATGTATGCTCACCTGAAAGAGCAGGCAGAACAAAGGTGCGGATGGAAAGGTCGTGAGAATGGGAGAAAAGGGGAGATTGACAGATGTGGTGATGAAGAAGCTTCAGAAATTCTATGGCCAAGGCAATATGATCTAATATAAGTGATACAAAGAGCATGCAAGATGCTGTGATGGCCATCTATTACCACTTTTCATCCACTGACAGCAACCCCCAACATTTCTCTGTCCTCCTGGTCGCACTTTGTGGTGCAAGTTCAAGCGCTGGGAGGCCACAGGTGAAACTTCTTCTCCACACCACACAACCATCCACCCTGAAATTGCTCCTTTTGTGAAGCCTGAATTTGAAAGCTGTCTGACCCAGCTTTGATGGAACGGTGCGACCCAGAACCAGAACGAGTCATTCAACAGCATGATCTTGACTCGGTGCCCGAAGACTGAATTTGCTTCCCCCATAGTTGTGGAAATCGCTGTCGACATGGCAGTGATAACATTCAATTCTGATCATGGGGCATGGAGGGGCTTGTTGGAACGGCTCAAGTATGGTCTGGATCCAACCCTTCGTTAAGTTTCTTGACTCCAAGGATGAGCTCAGTGTGTGGATGGCGGAGTAGAAGCAGAAGGAGCTAGTCAAGAAGTGCAGGAGACAGATGCGGTTGGACAGGGTGATCTTGACGAGGAGCACGTCCCAACTGAGGGGGTAACATTCAGTTCTGGGGCCTTTTGACCTTCTTCTCCTTGTTCTTTTCTGTGTACATGCGCCTGTCGAGACCCAGACATGCACCCTCCTGAGACCCAGGCATGCACCCTCCCGAGACCCAGGCATGCACCCTCCCGAGACCCAGGCATGCACCCTCCCGAGACCCAGGCATGCACCCTCCCAGATTGCACACAATGTATGATTTCATGCCACATCTTTATTCTTATTATTTAATTAACCGGCTCTTTTCAGAGCCACCACATTTACAAAAGATTTCTCTTGATCCATGGATAGTATAAAACACTGGAGAACTGTAAGTTCTGATAAGTGCAAACCGATCAAGGTATGTTGTTGTGGTAATGTATTATCTTCCCAAAGCGATTCCCAAAACCTGTCTTTTTTAACTGTTAAAAAAAAAAAAATCTCACTGAAAAATTACTGTTTTGATGCAAAAAATATATCATTCTAAAGCTTATTCTCTGCTCTGTGTGATGAGTGTATCATATTTGACTTCAGATGCTCATGGGACACGTAATTCATATTTCTTTTGACCTGCCTTGGGGTGACCTTATTAGTCAGCCATAGAGTGGATTTGGGAAAGTGTCACACTCAAAACACAACTCTGTGGTTACTCTGCCTATAAATGGAAGTACTGATTGCTTGTCAATTTTGTTGGGATTTTTTTTTTGCTGGCTAGGTGAGATGAGTACTGCCAGGCACTTGATGGGAAGTGGTCATAATATATATCATAAGAAAGCCATTGTAATAAGTTTTCTTTGGAGGCTAAAAATATAAAGCATTCAAGAGTTATGTGATTGTAGTTTCTCATGAATAATTAATGAGAATTGGGTCACTACCCACTTAAATTACGTCTGGTTCATGAGACTACAGTCAGTCCTGCCGATGTCTTCTTTCTCAACTGGAAGGGGGGTTAACCAGCAGCCTAGAATATCCATGTTATTTCCACTTTCCCGTGCCAGGTTCTGAACGTGGCCGCTGTCACTCAAGGCCATGCCCTCTCTGTGGGCATTGAAAGGAAGATGGCTGCCCTCTAAGCCATGTTGGGCTGCGTGTGTCACATTCATCTCCTTGGTTGTTGGGGGTGATACCCTTGATGGGTGGAGTGATGATGTATCCCTGACTATTTGAGGCATAGGACACCTTCAATTTCATCCCCGTGGTTGTTGAGACACTTGGTGGGTAGAGCGATGATGCAGCCCTGACCATTTGGGACATGGGACACCTTCGGGGAGATTGTTTGGGAATCCCTTATTTCCGAAGCTACCTGGCATCTGTTTCAAAGATTGGTCACTTGTGGAGGGGTAATGCCACTCTATGGATCCACCACCTCCCAATTTGATCCACAGTGGTGAATGGTCTAATTTGACTGTCAT
>CBDHDV010000081.1:0-9698 GCA_965261175.1 Rubritalea sp.
CCATGGATATCCTAAATGTTGATTTTAACTGCAGAGAGACATGCAGCATGCCTTGAATACTTTGGCGACGGGGTACCATGCCTTGAATCCTTGGCGACGGGGTACCATGCCTTGAATCCTTGGCAATGGTGTACCGTGCCTTGAATCCTTGGCGACGGGGTACCATGCCTTGAATCCTTGGTGACAGGGTACCATGCCTTGAATCCTTGGCAACGGGGTACCATGCCTTGAATCCTTGGCGATGGGGTACCATGCCTTGAATCCTTGGTGACGGGGTACCATGCCTTGAATCCTTGGCGACGGGGTACCATGCCTTGAATCCTTGGCGACGGGGTACCATGCCTTGAATCCTTGGCAACGGGGTACCATGCCTTGAATCCTTGGTGACGGGGTACCATGCCTTGAATCCTTGGTGACGGGGTACCATGCCTTGAATCCTTGGTGACGGGGTACCATGCCTTGAATCCTTGGCGACGGGGTACGGGATGCCTTGAATCCTTGGCGACAGGGTACCATGCCTTTGCAACCAAGTAGCAAACCAGTAGCTCCCAAAAATGTTATAAAGTACGAAATTCATTTTTAAGATCTTATACTATGAACCTTCCTTCTATCTAACCCCCCCCGTGTGCAATAGGTCCAATTCCGTATATCTTCACTACCAGAAAGTGCAAATTGTGTAATGTATGAGGTAACTAATCTGTTTCTCAAACAAGAATTAGTCAAATATAACCAATAAAATAAACACGCTCGTGTGCGCACAATACTGGGCCTAGCTGAGCTGATTCAGCAGCTGCTGTAAGTTTTTACTGCCAAGAAGTGATCATTTGGCAGAGAAGCTCACTCTTGTGACAACAGAACAGCACAGACCTTCAAGAAAACCAGTATGTGTCTGTATAACATAGACATGTGTATACAAGGATGACATCTAGCACTGGAGTTATCCAGGAGAACTTCCTGTAGGAGCTAACTTCACTATAAGATAATTACATCGGATTAACTTGTCAAGAATTTACCAATGTAGATATTTACCGATATTTACCAATGTAGATATTTACCAATGTAGATCATGTGACCCTTTCCCTTCACCTACTAATACTTTACCTATTAAACTTGCTGTTCATTATATAAATAGGTAAAGGGTCACATGCTTAACATTGCTACATTCCTGGCCTGTACACAGGGGGGAAGGGGGGGGGGGGGGTGCAAAGGGGTGCACTTGCACCCCCCTTTCAAATTAATGATATTCAATTGGCCCACTTAAAAACATCCCTTCATTGAAATTTTTAATGCACATCTTCACTTTTCTAATCACTTTTAGTAATTAATATTAATTAAAGAAGCCTCTGGCTTCAAACAAGGTACCTACAGCTGACAAGCTTTGAAAATAATTTACACCAATAGTGTCAGTGTCATGTGATTGCTGTCTAAGCTCTCATATCACATCCTTGATAGCTTGTGACAGTATAGCAATAGAGCACACAAAAAGGTTAGTGACCATGAAGAGACAATGTCAATCAAGTGATATAAGACTTTCTTCAATAAAAAAACTGCTCAGGAAGACAGTGGTAAGCCAGGCACTAGCTTAGATCTCTATTTACTTAGGGTACAAAATCTATGCTCTTTTCATCCATATTTTAGGGCCATCAAATTCTGACCCTGAGATTACAGTCCGTGTCCCCGTCACACAATTGCACTCTATTAGTAGTGATGATGAGGATCTTGACCAGCCTGTCATTCCAGCAACTCCAATGATAAACCAACAATCTAATGCTTTGCTTTCTGAACCACCACCACTCCAAGACATTGGAAATTTGTTAGAACCAACAAAATCTATTGACACCATATGCCAGTCGGTGAGTAACCTTTCCAATGAGGCAAAGCATTCTTTACTATGCCATCATATAGCACCACCAAATATTTTACCCAGCACATATTCTCGTGGTTGCAATCGGAAATTTAATACCACTTGGCTTACAAAGTATCCCTTTCTTCTCTATAGCCCCAAGTTAGATGGTGTCTTCTGTGGACCATGCTCACTCTTCCTTTCTAGTGACAAGAGAAAAGATAAAGGATTACTTGTAAATAGGTCTTTCTCCAATTGGTCAAAAATAGGGAATGCTTTGAGTAACCACTCCTCCCTTCTATATCATCAGGATTGTGTGCAATACACTGATATCTTGAAAAGTAGTATTGACAATCCATCCTCGCGTATTGATGTTATGGCCAATAGTGATATCCAAATGCAAATGGATGAGAATAGGCACATTATTCGCTAAATAGATCGTGCCATTCTTTTCTTGGGAAAGCAGGTACTTCCATTTCGTGGTGATAACGAAGATCTCAACATTACTAAATCCTGGAAACTTTTTGGCTTTACTTAAAGTGTTTTTCTGAGAGTGATTCTATTCTTTTTGATCACCTCAATAAACCAAGGGCCAAGAATGCCACTTATATTTCCCCAAGATCTCAGAATGAGATCATCAATGTTATTGGCCATGACATAATCTTAGCTAATATAGGAGCAGAGGTTAAACAAAGTAAATTTTATTCAGTTCTTGCTGATGAAGTTAGCTGCCACAACGTTGAGCAATTACCTGTTTGTCTTGGATTTGTGGACAGTAAAGGCAGCATTCGTGAAGAATTCGTAGCTTTCTTGAAGTTAAACAGAGTTAGAGCAGTTGACATTGCTGATGCTCTAGTTAAATGTTTGGAGAATCTTGGCTTATCCTTGAGTGAGTTACGTGGCCAAGGTTATGATGGTGCATCTACAATGAGTGGACATATATCATATATCATGTGCTCAAGGTTATGATGGTGCATCTACAATGAGTGGACATAAATCATATATGATGTGCTCAAGGTTATGATGGTGCATCTACAATGAGTGGACATATATCATATATCATGTGCTCAAGGTTATGATGGTGCATCTACAATGAGTGGACATAAATCATATATGATGTGCTCAAGGTTATGATGGTGCATCTACAATGAGTGGACATATATCATATATCATGTGCTCAAGGTTATGATGGTGCATCTACAATGAGTGGACATAAATCATATATCATGTGCTCAAGGTTATGATGGTGCATCTACAATGAGGGGACATATATCATATATCATGTGTCCAAGGTTATGATGGTGCATCTACAATGCGTGGACATAAATCATATATCATGTGTTCAAGGTTATGATGGTGCATCTACAATGAGTGGACATAAATCATATATCATGTGCTCAAGGTTATGATGGTGCATCTACAATGAGTGGACATATATCATATATCATGTGCTCAAGGTTATGATGGTGCATCTACAATGAGTGGACATAAATCATATATCATGTGCTCAAGGTTATGATGGTGCATCTACAATGAGTGGACATAAATCATATATGATGTGCTCAAGGTTATGATGGTGCATCTACAATGAGTGGACATATATCATATATCATGTGCTCAAGGTTATGATGGTGCATCTACAATGAGTGGACATATATCATATATCATGTGCTCAAGGTTATGATGGTGCATCTACAATGAGTGGACATATATCATATATCATGTGCTCAAGGTTATGATGGTGCATCTACAATGCGTGGACATAAATCATATATCATGTGCTCAAGGTTATGATGGTGCATCTACAATGCGTGGACATAAATCATATATCATGTGTTCAAGGTTATGATGGTGCATCTACAATGAGTGGACATATATCATATATCATCTACAATGAGTGGACATAAATCATATATGATGTGCTCAAGGTTATGATGGTGCATCTACAATGAGTGGACATATATCATATATCATGTGCTCAAGGTTATGATGGTGCATCTACAATGAGTGGACATATATCATATATCATGTGCTCAAGGTTATGATGGTGCATCTACAATGAGTGGACATATATCATATATCATGTGCTCAAGGTTATGATGGTGCATCTACAATGAGTGGACATATATCATATATCATGTGCTCAAGGTTATGATGGTGCATCTACAATGAGTGGACATATATCATATATCATGTGCTCAAGGTTATGATGGTGCATCTACAATGAGTGGACATATATCATATATCATGTGCTCAAGGTTATGATGGTGCATCTACAATGAGTGGACATATATCATATATCATGTGCTCAAGGTTATGATGGTGCATCTACAATGAGTGGACATATATCATATATCATGTGCTCAAGGTTATGATGGTGCATCTACAATGAGTGGACATATATCATATATCATGTGCTCAAGGTTATGATGGTGCATCTACAATGAGTGGACATAAATCAGATGGTCAGGCAAGAATTCAAGAAAAGCAACCCAAAGCAGTATACACTCACTGTGCTGTCCATTCACTTAATCTTGTGATTGTAAAGTCATGCTCTGTTCCAGAAATTAGGAATTGCATTGATAGTATTAAAAGTATAACCATTTGGTTTAAATACTCTCCTAAACGAGAAGCTCTCCTTAAAGCAATTGCAGGTGAGTGTACATATCCAGCAAGTAGACAAACTCTACTTAATATCTGTATTACTCGTTGGGTTGAGAGTATAGATGGCTGGGAGCGCTTTTCCTTGGCTCATCCATTCTTGGTGAAGATGTTTGAAGTGATACTTTATGGAAGTAGTGATTTTCCATTATTCAATGATGGATGGTCATCAGAGGATAAACAAAATGCACTTGCTTATATGAAGAAACTGGAATCTTTTGAATTTGTCTATTCAATGGTAACCCTTTCTCCGTCTTTATTATACCTTAAACAAGCTGTTGTAAACTTACAAGGTAAAAATAAGGACATAGTATCTGGTATATCCACTGTCATGCAGTGCTGTGAAGACCTAAAAAAAGTGAGAGGATATTGAGGCTTATTCCCAGCGTATTTATCTGCATAGCTGTAGAATTGCTGAGAAATCAGGCATATTTGTATCAATACCTCGAACAGTTATGTGTCAGCAGCATCGTTCGAACCTTGAAAGCTCTTCGGTTGCAGATCACATGAAAAAAAGTGTTGCAATTCCATTCTTAGACCATCTTATTAGCGACATCTCTTCAAGATTCTCCACTGACAGTAAACAGGCAGCTTCACTTCAGGGACTACTACCTGTGAATATTACAGTTAACACTTCAATTGTTGACTTGAATGAGGCCATAGTGTTCTATTCTGATGATCTTCCAAACCCCAACATCCTCGATGAAGAACTTTGTCGCTGGAAGACCAAATGGCTAGCAGTTAAACTGCAAGATCGTCCAGAAACAATTAGTGACACACTGAAGCAATGCTGCTCTACTTCACTTCCCAACATTTTTACATTACTCAAGCTTTTTAGAACAATTCCATTAAGCTCATGCTCATGTGAAAGATCGGCATCTGCACTCAGGAGACTTAACAATTATATGCGATGCACACAGTCAGAAGAGCGGCTAAGTGCTTTAGCTCTAATTCACATGAATTTTGAAGATGACATTAATATTGATCATGTATGTAAGCTTTTTGTTCTAAAATATCCGCCCACGTAAAATGGAAAAGGCAAGTTTACTTTTTTCTTAATTTGTTATAATATGATTTTTGACCATAATTAAAGTAAAATATGTGTTCATGACTAATTTTGTCACCCCCCTTTAAAAAATCCTGCGTATGGGCCTGCCTTCCTGTTCCCTTCTTGACAGGTCAATTCTGTGCTTTATATTATAGTCCCATAGAAAGCAATCATTGGCTGGGTCAGGCGACATACTCACTCTCGGGGTCTGGAGGCATGTCCCCCTCCCCTCCAGAATTTTCAGACATTCTGGCGCTGTATCTTGGGATAAAAGAGCAAGAGTTGGACAACCAGCCCTGTAGTCCTGTAGCCCTGTAGCCCTGTAGTCCTGTAGCCCTGTATCTCTGTAGCCCTGTAGTCCTGTAGCCCTGTAGTCCTGTAGCCTATAGTCCTGTAGCCCTGTAGTCTGTAGCCCTGTAGCCTTGTATCTCTGTACCCCTGTATCTCTGTAGCCCTGTAGTCTGTAGCCCTGTATTGCATTGTATTGGTGTTCATTATTTTGAAAGGAAAAGGTCCCATACTCTTTTTCCCCCCTTTTTTGACAAGTCAATCCTAGGTAGATTTTTGCTGTGACTGAGCAGCTCATTAAGTTTGTCGGTTGGTTAGAAATTTGGAATGAGAACATACATTACTGCAAGACCCAGCATTTCTCCAGAGGTTAAATATGCAAATAAATACATCTTCACTCCATATAGCAGCTAAGAGTTCGATCTCTTCCTTAACGAAAGCTGCAGTTGTCCACAGAGTGATATCTTTCCTTCTTAGCACAAGCAGAGACCTGATCAGCTACACTGGACCTTTTGAAAGTTAGATAAAAATTTAAGGCTGTTCTCTTCCTGTCATGAGCCTGGAAGTGTCTCTTGACTGGACTACCTGTCAGTCAACTGTCCTTCATCATGAGTCTGGAAGTGTCTCTTGACTGGACTACCTGTCAGTCAACTGTCCTTCATCATGAGTCTGGAAGTGTCTCTTGACTGGACTACCTGTCAGTCAACTGACCTTCATCATGAGTCTGGAAGTGTCTCTTGACTGGACTACCTGTCAGTCAACTGTCCTTCATCATGAGTCTGGAAGTGTCTCTTGACTGGACTACCTGTCAGTCAACTGTCCTTCATCATGAGTCTGGAAGTGTCTCTTGACTGGACTACCTGTCAGTCAACTGTCCTTCATCATGAGTCTGGAAGTGTCTCTTGACTGGACTACCTGTCAGTCAACTGTCCTTCATCATGAGTCTGGAAGTGTCTCTTGACTGGACTACCTGTCAGTCAACTGTCCTTAATGACGAGTCTGGAAGTGTCTCTTGACTGGACTACCTATCAGTCAACTGTCCTTCATCATGAGTCTGGAAGTGTCTCTTGACAGGACTACCTGTCAGTCAACTGTCCTTCATCATGAGTCTGGAAGTGTCTCTTGACTGGACTACCTATCAGTCAACTGTCCTTCATCATGAGTCTGGAAGTGTCTCTTGACTGGACTACCTGTCAGTCAACTGTCCTTCATCATGAGTCTGGAAGTGTCTCTTGACTGGACTACCTGTGAGTCAACTGACCTTCATCATGAGTCTAGAAGTGTCTCTTGACTGGACTACCTGTCAGTCAACTGTCCTTAATCACGAGTCTGGAAGTGTCTCTTGACAGGACTACCTGTCAGTCAACTGTCCTTCATCATGAGTCTGGAAGTGTCTCTTGACTGGACTACCTGTCAGTCAACTGTCCTTCATCATGAGTCTGGAAGTATCTATTGACTAGACTACCTGTCAGTCAACTGTCCTTCATCCTGAGACCAGGGTTTGACTGTTTACCGACCTTGATCAATCTCCGATGCTGGGTCTATCGAGTTGCTAGTCCTTGCTCCGTCTGTAATCCATCCAATCCTACTACTGCTCACATACTAAACGGATCCCCAGAAACTCTCAAGGACACTTCAGTTGGAGGCACAATTCAGTTGGAGGCACAATTCAGTTGGAGGCACACTTCAGTTGGAGGCACACTTCAGTTGGAGGCACACTTCAGTTGGAGGCACACTTCAGTTGGAGGCACACTTCAGTTGGAGGCACACTTCAGTTGGAGGCACACTTCAGTTGGAGGCACACTTCAGTTGGAGGCACACTTCAGTTGGAGGCACACTTCAGTTGGAGGCACACTTCAGTTTTAAATTGTCATGCCTTCTGCATCAAGTATAAAGAAGTCATTCAGCCATCAGATCTGTACATCGACGTTACCAATTAGCAACCTCGTAAGCTACTATTCCCTCTAGGAGTATCTCCACAGCCACAGCAAAACCTGACCTCTTCTTCATCCCAAGCTACTATTCCCTTTAGGAGTATCTCCACAGCCACAGCAAAACCTGACCTCTTCTTTATCCCAAGCTACTATTCCCTCTAGGAGTATCTCCACAGCCACAGCAAAACCTGACCTCTTCTTCATCCCAAGCTACTATTCCCTCTAGGAGTATCTCCACAGCCACAGCAAAACCTGACCTCTTCTTCATCCCAAGCTACTATTCCCTCTAGGAGTATCTCCACAGCCACAGCAAAACCTGACCTCTTCTTCATCCCAAGCTACTATTCCCTCTATATCTCCACAGCCACAGCAAAACCTGACCTCTTCTTCATCCCAAGCTACTATTCCCTCTAGGAGTATCTCCACAGCCACAGCAAAATCTGACCTCTTCTTCATCCCAAGCTACTATTCCCTCTAGGAGTATCTCCACAGCCACAGCAAAACCTGACCTCTTCTTCATCCCAAGCTACTATTCCCTTTAGGAGTATCTCCACAGCCACAGCAAAACCTGACCTCTTCTTTATCCCAAGCTACTATTCCCTCTAGGAGTATCTCCACAGCCACAGCAAAACCTGACCTCTTCTTCATCCCAAGCTACTATTCCCTCTTGGAGTATCTCCACAACCACAGCAAAACCTGACCTCTTCTTCATCCCAAGCTACTATTCCCTCTAGGAGTATCTCCACAGCCACAGCAAAACCTGACCTCTTCTTCATCCCAAGCTACTATTCCCTCTAGGAGTATCTCCACAGCCACAGCAAAATCTGACCTCTTCTTCATCCCAAGCTACTATTCCCTCTAGGAGTATCTCCACAGCCACAGCAAAACCTGACCTCTTCTTCATCCCAAGCTACTATTCCCTCTAGGAGTATCTCCACAGCCACAGCAAAACCTGACCTCTTCTTCATCCCAAGCTACTATTCCCTCTAGGAGTATCTCCACAGCCACAGCAAAATCTGACCTCTTCTTCATCCCAAGCTACTATTCCCTCTAGGAGTATCTCCACAGCCACAGCAAAACCTGACCTCTTCTTCATCCCAAGCTACTATTCCCTCTAGGAGTATCTCCACAACCACAGCAAAACCTGACCTCTTCTTCATCCCAAGCTACTATTCCCTCTAGGAGTATCTCCACAACCACAGCAAAACCTGACCTCTTCTTCATCCCAAGCTACTATTCCCTCTAGGAGTATCTCCACAGCCACAGCAAAACCTGACCTCTTCTTCATCCCAAGCTACTATTCCCTCTAGGAGTATCTCCACAGCCACAGCAAAACCTGACCTCTTCTTCATCCCAAGCTACTATTCCCTCTAGGAGTATCTCCACAGCCACAGCAAAACCTGACCTCTTCTTCATCCCAAGCTACTATTCCCTCTTGGAGTATCTCCACAGCCACAGCAAAACCTGACCTCTTCTTCATCCCAAGCTACTATTCCCTCTAGGAGTATCTCCACAGCCACAGCAAAACCTGACCTCTTCTTCATCCCAAGCTACTATTCCCTCTAGGAGTATCTCCACAGCCACAGCAAAACCTGACCTCTTCTTCATCCCAAGCTACTATTCCCTCTAGGAGTATCTCCACAGCCACAGCAAAACATGACCTCTTCTTCATTTTAGTGTACATTAATGTACTGTATCAACTAATACTAGCAAAGTTGTCATGGTGACCAAACAGCTGAAAACCAGCCAGCTATCACAACTGCACCTTATTTCAGACCTGGAAGAAGAGGGCTATCCTTTTGCTATTGAATATTAGAGATTGGCTCTCTAGGTCACTACCACACATCTGCTATCAAGTGCTTAGCAGTGTCTAAACAGGCCTCCGGGATGTTGGTTCTTGGTAAACTTAGCTAAAACTGCAATT
>CBDHDV010000082.1:0-56344 GCA_965261175.1 Rubritalea sp.
GTTAACACTAATCAATAAACAACACCAAGTATGTAGAACGAGCATATTGGACTGTCCTGCTTCCTTCTCCAGTCTCTGACACAAACTAAGCCACACACACACAAGCTCGGCATCATGGCTTTTCAAAAGATTAGGTGAACAGGAGAAGATGGATTCTTAGCTGAGCAGTGTTCGGCCCACTCAGTGAAGTTAGGGCCCATTTCGAACTGTTTTCGGTGTTTCCTAGTATTACACCATGTGCAGCGTTCTTCCTCATCGGCGAGTTAATACAAGATCCGCACCTTCAGTTAGTGACATCGTCTAGTAGCAGTGAATCATTCTCATCTGAACGTGATGTGATGTCTTTAACAAAGGAGAGCTCCTTCCTCCAGAAAAGCAATGCCAGTTGTTTCGAGCCAAATGAGTTCTTGTTCAGCAAAGGTGGCCTCAATGTAGTCCATCATCACAAGGTCGAAATCAGGATTATACTTGAATTTGGAGAGAGGCCTATTGTGATGCATAATGACTAGAATACTGCACTGTATCTGAGCCTGGCTCTGGTCCAGGCCTATTGTGATGCATAATGACTAGAAGATTGCACTGCATCTGAGCCTGGCTCTGTTCCAGGCCTATTGTGATGCTTAATGACTAGAAGACTGCATTGCATCTGAGCCTGGCTCTGCTCCGGGCCTATTGTGATGCATAATGACTAGAAGACTGCATTGCATCTGAGCCTGGTTCTGGTCCAGGCCTATTGTGATGCATAATGACTAGAATACTGCACTGCATCTGAGCCTAGCTCTGCTCCGGCCTATTGTGATGCATAATGACTAGAAGACTGCATTGCATCTGAGCCTGGTTCTGGTCCAGGCCTATTGTGATGCATAATAACTAGAAGACTGCATTGCTTCTGAGCCTGCCTCTGCTCCAGGCCTATTGTGATGCATAATGACTAGAATACTGCACTGCATCTGAGCCTGCCTCTGCTCCAGGCCTATTGTGATGCATAATGACTAGAAGACTGCATTGCATCTGAGCCTGGTTCTGGTCCAGGCCTATTGTGATGCATAATGACTAGAAGACTGCATTGCATCTGAGCCTGCCTCTGCTCCAGGCCTATTGTGATGCATAATGACTAGAATACTGCACTGCATCTGAGCCTGCCTCTGCTCCAGGCCTATTGTGATGCATAATGACTAGAAGACTGCATTGCATCTGAGCCTGCCTCTGGTCCAGGCCTATTGTGATGCATAATGACTAGAATACTGCATTTCATCTGAGCCTGGCTCTGCTCCGGCCTATTGTGATGCATAATGACTAGAATACTGCATTTCATCTGAGCCTGGCACTGCTCCGGCCTTTTGTGATGCATAACGACTAGAATACTGCACTGCATCTGAGCCTGGCTCTGGTCCAGGCCTATTGTGATGCATAATGACTAGAATACTGCATTTCATCTGAGCCTGGCTCTGCTCCGGCCTATTGTGATGCACAACGACTAGAATACTGCATTGCATCTGAGCCTGGCTCTGGTCCAGGCCTATTGTGATGCATAACGACTAGAAGACTTGGTTAAATAAACCAGTTAATGGTCCGTAGTGACCATACTATTGCAATTATTATGAGAAGGGTGTCGTATTGGGTGTAATATAGCACGAGTGCACATGTGGTGTGGTTTTACATGTGACTTCACCAGAGATTGACTTCCAGCTAAAGAATTGTATGGGTAAGTCTCAGACCCTTTCTGGATTGACGAAAAGGACGGGAGGCTGGTGCAGTTGTACTAGCTAAGGGATACCCGCTCCTACACTCTGAATGCTACCTGTGAAGCTAGTGCAGTTGCACTAACTAAGGGAGACCCTCTCCTACACTCTGAATGCTACCTGTGAAGCTAGTGCAGTTGCACTAACTAAGGGAGACCCTCTCCTACACTCTGAATGCTACCTGTGAAGCTAGTGCAGTTGCTCTAACTAAGGGAGACCCTCTCCTACACTCTGAATGCTACCTGTGAAGCTAGTGCAGTTGCTCTAACTAAGGGGGACCCTCTCCTGCACTCTGAATGCTACCTGTGAAGCTAGTGCAGTTGCTCTAACTAAGGGAGACCCTCTCTTACACTTTGAATGCTACCTGTGAAGCTAGTGCAGTTGCTCTAACTAAGGGACACCCTCTCCTACACTCTGAATGCTACCTGTGAAGCTGGTGCAGTTGCTCTAACTAAGGGACACCCTCTCCTACACTCTGAATGCTACCTGTGAAGCTGGTGCAGTTGCTCTAACTAAGGGAGACCCTCTCCTACACTCTGAATGCTACCTGTGAAGCTAGTGCAGTTGCTCTAACTAAGGGAGACCCTCTCTTACACTCTGAATGCTACCTGTGAAGCTAGTGCAGTTGCTCTAACTAAGGGAGACCCTCTCCTACACTCTGAATGCTACCTGTGAAGCTAGTGCAGTTGCTCTAACTAAGGGAGACCCTCTCCTACACTCTGAATGCTATCAGTGAAGCTAGTGCAGTTGCTCTAACTAAGGGACACCCTCTCCTACACTCTGAATGCTACCTGTGAAGCTAGTGCAGTTGCTCTAACTAAGGGAGACCCTCTCCTACACTCTGAATGCTACCTGTGAAGCTAGTGCAGTTGCTCTAACTAAGGGGGACCCTCTCCTACACTCTGAATGCTACCTGTGAAGCTAGTGCAGTTGCTCTAAGGGAGACCCTCTCTTACACTTTGAATGCTACCTGTGAAGCTAGTGCAGTTGCTCTAACTAAGGGACACCCTCTCCTACACTCTGAATGCTACCTGTGAAGCTGGTGCAGTTGCTCTAACTAAGGGACACCCTCTCCTACACTCTGAATGCTACCTGTGAAGCTGGTGCAGTTGCTCTAACTAAGGGACACCCTCTCCTACACTCTGAATGCTACCTGTGAAGCTGGTGCAGTTGCTCTAACTAAGGGACACCCTCTCCTACACTCTGAATGCTATCAGTGACAGGTACTAGAGGATGCAATAAAGTCAACTATTCTTATATGTACGTATTATATAATAGTTATATTTTGGAGTGTGTGTAATTGCTTTTGTTATTAATGCTTCTAGTAAAAAAAAAAAATTTAGTTTTATATCCTTCTTTGTCAAATCCACTTATTAGCAACTCAGACAATAGCAACTTCCTCTAATTGACATCACTTCCAGGAAGACATTTTTGCAGTTCAATTGTTTGCTTATTATTAGCAATCAGCATTGTTCACTAGCAACCACCTTAGTGAAGTCACAAGTACACAAATTAGCTAAAAATGTGCAATCAAATGGACAGTATATACACTGAAATTAGCTGACTTGCTAAAACATGATTGCTCATGTGTATAGCATATGCACATGTCATGCTATCCACATCTCATGTTCAATATTCAGCAGCACATCTTAAAAAAATGGCTGATAAATCCAAGAGAAATTATTTGACTAAAGAAATCATCCATGCTGCTCTCAAAGTATGAACAGGCACACATTAAGATAATAAACTCTTTAAAAAAATTTAAAAAAAACACTAGATGACCCACAGTAATCCATGATAGACTCAGTAATCCATGATAGACTCAGTAATCCATGATAGACTCAGTAATCCATGATAATGGTTTGGGAGTTTCTGTTTATTAGCATCTACTGCTTATTACAGGGAACCAAGGAGTTACTCATAAGAGGCTTTGACTACACACACAATTCTTGGATGAAAATGGTGGTATTCAGTAGTTCTGTAACTTGGAAAAATACTGAGGAAAATATTCTGTAGTTCTGTAAACCAAAATAGAGAGGAAAATACTGAGGAATATACAGAGGAAAATACTGAGGAAAATACTGAGGAAAATACTGAGGAAAATACTGAGGAAAATACAGAGGAAAATACAGAGGAAAATACAGAGGAAAATACAGAGGAAAATACAGAGGAAAATACAGAGGAAAATACAGAGGAAAATACAGAGGAAAATACAGAGGAAAATACAGAGGAAAATACAGAGGAAAATACAGAGGAAAATACAGAGGAAAATACAGAGGAAAATACAGAGGAAAATACAGAGGAAAATACAGAGGAAAATACAGAGGAAAATACAGAGGAAAATACAGAGGAAAATACAGAGGAAAATACAGAGGAAAATACAGAGGAAAATACAGAGGAAAATACAGAGGAAAATACAGAGGAAAATACAGAGGAAAATACAGAGGAAAATACAGAGGAAAATACAGAGGAAAATACAGAGGAAAATACAGAGGAAAATACAGAGGAAATTACAGAGGAAAATACATAGGAAAATACAGAGGAAAATACTGAGAACAATACAGAGGAAAATACAGAGGAAAATACAGAGGAAAATACAGAGGAAAATGCAGAGGAAAATAGAGAGCACTTTAACCCTTTCACCGTCGACTTAATTTTGAGATTTTGACCTATTTTTACTTTAATTTTTGTATATGATGATTGGTTCAGAAAAATCCCCGGCAACCACATATCACATGATTGCCAAAGAGTTGCTGATCAATTTGGCAATAAATATGTTGCCTAGCAACCAAACCACAAACAATTTTATAATTATAATACTTTTTTTCTCGGCGTTAATCGACTATTACAAGTACATTTTATGGTTGTTCAGATCAAATACTAAAATATGGTTGCTTATCGACCTGCAACTATCATATAATCTGAAAAATGTACATTTTTTGGCATAATTTATGAATATTGAATGCCCTCATTTTTCTATTTTGCAGGATATAGTAACCAGCCATGTTTGCCAGTCTATAACAGTATTGACTGTTGCCATCAAGCACCATGGAGTCTGGCTGTATTGTTTGATATAAAAAAAATTATGAAGTTCAAGATGTTGCAGAAAGAGCAAATACTCATCAACAAAACATATGTGTACTGCACATGTATCTGCATGCAGAAATGCACATAATAATAAAGAAAATAAGTCTACATGTACATGCCTAACAAAAGTACATACTACAAAAGTAATACAAAGAAAATCTTGAAGAGAAAACGAAGTTAGTTCGAGTAGTCAGAGAGTGTGGAATTCCCTGAAGCATGCCTTCCCACGCACAGCACAAAGGCTAACACCACAATGAGAACAGTGACAAAAGGTGACAAAAGGTCTTATGTCTCTGACGGTACACACTACACACCTCACTCAGAGGTTCAGCAGAGTCAATATTTGTGGCGAAACATATTGAAAAGATTATTATTATTATTATGAACTTCACCCTTGTGATATAATTATAATATACATTCTGGCTTATTATGTCTCATTATATAGTCAAGTTTGCTAGCTAAAATTTTAGCTAAAATTTTATATTTCATTCTATAGATATCTACTCATACTTACCAAGCAACTCATCCTTCTCATACTCATTCTCCTCATCAGGAGTCACAAAAGCTCCATCTCCAACAGAGCGTCCAACATCCTGAGTTGAACTTACAGCTCTGGACAAAGCTGCCAATTCCTCAGGGTCAAATAGCTCATCCCCAAGGTAGGAAGACACTTGATCTTCATCATCTTCATCGCTGTCACAGTCGGAGAGGTCTAAACCGTCATCAAATAGGACCTCTAATACTCGATCACGATCTATTCTTTCAGCCATTTTTGATTGAATTCAAAATTGTTTGACGTCATAGTTACCTAGGTGCCACGTATATTGAATTTTTGGGGGAAATAGAACTGTCCTTTGCGCATGTATACGCTAAGTTTTGAATGTATAGGATCAACGGTTGATTTTTAAAAATTATTTCCGCGACGGTCATCAATCTCGCGCTTCTATGCGCTCATGACGGTGAAGCGGAGGTTGATATCTGGGTAGCAAAACAATTTCCTTGAAAATATTAAATAAAGGGGGTTGGTAGGCGTTGGTCTCTCCCTCTATCATGAGGCTGATTGTTAAATGGCAGTGCAACAAACCGTGAAAAACAAGGACACTGTAAGGTTTAGACATGGTAAATTTTGTCCTGCAGAATTGGAAAGATATGTATTTGCTACATATGCCACTTCATACATGCAACAATCTTCCCACACCTAGTGTTCTGGCTGGATTAAAACAACAGCATTTTGTTGCTGTGTACACAACACATGCCAGTGAAGGGAGGAGAGAGGGGAGAGAGAGAGGAGAGAGAGGAGAGAGAGGAGAGGAGAGAGAGGAGAGAGAGGAGAGGAGAGAGAGGAGAGAGAGGAGAGAGAGAGAGAGAGAGGAGAGAGAGGAGAGAGAGGAGAGAGAGGAGAGTAGAGAGAGGAGAGAGAGGAGAGAGGGGAGAGAGAGGAGAGAGAGAGGAGAGGAGAGGAGAGGAGAGAGAGAGAGGAGAGGAGAGGAGAGGAGAGAGAGAGAGGAGAGAGAGGAGAGAGAGGAGAGAGAGGAGAGGAGAGAGAGGAGAGAGAGGAGAGAGAGGAGAGAGAGGAGAGAGAGGAGAGAGAGGAGAGGAGAGAGGAAGGAGGGGAGGAGGGGTGGGGGCAGGAGTGGAGTAGGAGGGAAAAGGAAGAAGGAAAGAGGAATGGGAGGAGGAAGTAGTAGAGAGGTAAAGACAGATAACCCTGTGAAAGGAGCGAGGATGAGAGAAGTGAGACAAATAGAGGAAGGATGAGGTAGAGACGAGGGAAGAAAAGGGAGACTGGATGAACAAAAAGAAGAAAGTGGGGGGGTGGGGGGGGGAGGGAGGGTGGCATGAAGAGAAAGAGAGAAGAGAGGAGGAAGAATCCACAGAGATTGAGTATACATCACTATTAACCTCAAGACAGGTCTCCAAATGAGGCCCAAGTTTCCTGAGTGCACTCCGACTGAAAAACACTCCAGGTCCACCCATACAATAGTGCTCATCCTTACGTAACTTGATTCGAGACCGATCATCAGGCCGTCCAAACCCAGGAGATCCCATGTAAATTTCCTGCGCTGGATTCATCATGGACATCAGCTCAAGAAGATGATCCATTTTTACATACAGATCATCATCGGCACGCATGAAAAAGTCATATTTATCGAGAAGGTGGTTGTACATATATTTCAACATGTGGAACACTTTCTTTTGGGGAGGATAAACTGAATCGTTCACATTTGGTAATGTGATAATGGGAAGGTCGTTCTTAGGATCATCAGAGGGAGCAGAAAAGTATGATAGATCATATGACCCAGATGCTTGAGCCCAGGTGTTCCAAATCCCACGTGCACGGGTGTCAAGGTATTTCTTGGCTGTGACGACACCTATAAATAATGTCTTCCTTGGAGCTAGCTCATGAGATAGCATCCTATATCTTTGCAGTGGGTTATTGGGTGCCAACACACCCTTCTCCCATGTGAGATTGAACTCTCTGGCTCCAAGGTAAGGGTCCCCAATCTCTTCCTCACCTCTATCTTCAACAGATACTTCAAACATATCCTTATTCAAGACCCAGCCATTGCAAAGATGGTTGACGGAATCAGGTTCGTGAAACGCCATCCACATCACCGGAGAAATAACTACTCCGAGAATAACACCAAACATGAAAAATAAAAAGGCTTTTCTTGAAACTGGCATTTTCCTTCAAGCGTTGTTATCAATGCTGTTAAAATGCAATTTTGTTAGAAGGTATTTCTCGTCGTTACCTTGCAACACAGCATGTGCTTGGCGAGCCAAAATTACATCTTTAAAGACACAGCGATACCAGCATAACTTTCAAAACAAGGCAAATTTGAACCTTCCAGCAGGTCTATCAGAGACTACTTAGTAACGGCAACATCTCTATTAGTCTCGCCATAGATACAAAACCCCGTTGCTAAATATAATATTTGAGGATAGTCAAGCGGAATCGTCACACTGTTCAGGATGGACATACGCTTAATTAGTGTTTTTCCACTATTTCCGGTTTGCTCATAATAAATAAATACTTTACCAGAACTTGAGTAATGGTAATATTACCGTAGGTGAGTGTTCAGTTGTGAGGGCTTGCCTGGATGACTCTGACAGCCTAGTTATACACTATTAATGAAACTTGAAACAGGGGGTGGGTGGGAGGGTGAACAGAGCGTTTACTACAACCACAGAAGTATTGATAAGTGCAGACATTATTTGGATCAAAATGTATAACAAAGTGATCAAATAAGAATTTCAGTCATTTTTGTTTGATTATGGTGACTGAGAGAGATAAAATACTGGAAGTGAATTCCACAGCCTTGGTAGTCTATTTTGCATGATTTGAAGTGGAGCAGAAGTGGGTCGATTTAGAATTTGATGAGTACCTCGTGTTCGTTGAGAAGGAGATAAACTTATTAATAATCAAAACGATCCATAGGTGGTTTGGTAGACTTGATAACATCAATTAACTCATAGATCATCATCAGTGGAAGAATATGTAGTCACATCATAAGGATCTTAAAACTATACTCGTCGTCTTGAAGAACAATTTTTGTGGAATGTTGCTGCACTGCTTCCAAGGCTCTGATGTCTTTAAGTAAGGAGTGGCACCAGAGAGAAGAGCAATAAACAAGGTGAGATCTCTCTAGTAAGGGGTATAAGATTTTGTTAGCATTAATTGATGTTGACTTAGAAATCGTTCTATGCAGTAGCCCCAGAATCCTATAGGCTCTACTCAAAATAGGTGAATAGTGGTCACTCAATGATAGGTTGCCAGTAAACATCACTCCTAAGTCCCTAGTTTTTACGTCTCTGCTGATAAGTGAACCCATTAGCTGATACTGGCTAGATTTTGGTGTTTTGCTCCTTCGAAAAAGTGACATGGCATTTTGACATGTTGAAACCAAGATTCCACTGATAAAATAATTTGCCAAGATAGATTATATAAGCTTTAAAAAGTCACTGGAAAATCTAACTTCCTTGTAATTTTCGCATCATCAGCAAACAATAGTATCTTCGATAACTTTGAAGTATGCCTGTCATTAACATAGATAAGAAAAAGCAACCCTAAAATTATCCCTTGCGGAACTCTAGAAGCAACAGGAAGAAGGTTTGTGTGACAAAGACCCAGAGAAACCATTTGGAACTTTGAAGTCAGATACCCCCACAGACACAACCCATCAGTGATTCCAATTGACAATAATTTAACTAGCAGTTACTGTCAAAAACTTACTGAAATCCAGATAATTACATCAGTTTGAGTTTTATTATGGATATCTTGAAGGAATAGAAGTAATTGTTGGAGAGTTGAATGACTCCTGACAACCAAACTGAGAAGTCATGATTGACTTCTCAACAAAGTCAGAGTTATTTTTATGGATTGTACGTTAAAAAACTAGTGACAGTTGCTAACTAAAGAAATAGGCATATAATTTTCAACAAATGTCATATTACCAGATTTTAATATTAGTGTAATTTTGAGGACACATCAATCTTGTTTAAGATTCAGTATAAGCAGATGGTGAAGTAGCAAATAGAGAGCCAGTGCACAGGGACTTTAGTATATTTGGGCCAATGCTATCTGTCCCAGTGGCTTTTGATGACTCCAGTGAACAGAAGGTGAGGTATACATCTTCTTCCTAGATAGTGATGCAACTAAGGGTAGGACTCTTAGCTGAGATAGTGTTAGTAGCAGGGAGCTCAAGTCACTAGAGTAAATATAGAGTAAAAAAAACTGGAAGGTGGGACTACACCTGAAACCACCGAAATTTTAACACATATTTGTAGCTGTCTTAACTTTTTCCCCCTTTCTTCTGTACAAATACTTTTGATACCATCTTGTTGCTTATTGTGTGTGCTTTAAGATGAAATGTAAAAAGTCTCTATAGGCACCTTTTCTTAGAAGATACATCCAAACTCGCAAGGGTCACTCAAAAAATGGCACTTCCCAATTTGTGGCAAACATAACTCCAAGGTGCCTTGAGCGACGCTCTCCAAAATTGGTGTATGGGTTGCTAAAGCACGTAGCTGTGATACAGTAATTATTATTTTTTTAACGTGGAACCCCCCCCCCATCCCCCCTGAGTTATGGTGATTAGAAGAGGTCGGGTCACAGATAATACGTGGGCACGTGCCATTTTTTAAGTGACCCTTGCGTGTTTGGGTGTATCTTCTAAGAAAAGGTGCCTATAGAGATTTTTTACATATCATCTTAAAGCACACACAATAAGCAACAAGCTGGTATCAAAAATATTTGCACAGAAGAAAGGGGAAAAAAAATTATGACAGCTATAAATATGTGTTCAAATTTCGGTGGTTTCAGGTGAAGTCCCCCCACATATTTGTCTTATTCAAGTTTGAAGTCACAGCTTTGCTGCCTTGGAAAAGAGTCTCTGGTATGATATGGTTGCCTCTAATGTTATTGATATATTTGTAGATATTCGATGTGCTGCCAGCGGACAGCTTCGTAGATAAGATTGTTTTCATGGCTGTTTCCATGGTAACTTCAAAGTTGGGTAGTTTCTCTTGGTTGGACACAGATGATGTTTCTTACATTTCCTAGGTGATGACTGCAGACAATTTTGTTGATGCTTAAATTCAGAGGACGTCCATTTTGGACGTTGATTACATCTTAGTCACACTTTTGGGATAAATAGGTCTCCAGCAGGGTACTATACCATTTTTCCCGAAATTTGCAAAAAATAATTGTACCTGTCATAACTTTTTCCCCCTTTCTTCTGTGCAAATAATTATTATACCAGCTTGTTGCTTATTGTGTGTGCTTTAAGATGATATGTAAAAAGTCTCTATAGGCACTTTTTCTTAGAAGATATAGCCAAACACGCAAGGGTCACTCAAAAAATGGCACCTCCCCATTGCCAAGTGCTCTAATTGGCAGGCGCCTTGAGCTACAGACCCCAAACTTGTGTTGTAGCTTCCCACAAGCCTAAGCTGTGATATGACTGGGTCAAAAAAATTTTACCGTGAAGCAATGTTGAGTTATGGTGATTAGAAGAGGCGGGGTCACAGATGTTCCGTGGATTTTGCCGCGGTTGAAATAAAGTGTCCCATATCTAGTCAACACTTCACCGCGTTTTAATTATGGCGCAGTCATATCACAGCTTAGGGTGTTAGCAAGCCACACAGGAAGTTTGGGGTCTGTAGCTCAAGGCGCCTGGAAATTAGAGGATTTAGCAATGGGGAGGTTCCATTTTTTTAGTGACCCTTGCGTGTTTGGCTATATCTTCTAAGAAAAAGTGCCTATAGAGACTTTTTACATATCATCTTAAAGCACACACAATAAGCAACAAGCTGGTATAATAATTATTTGCACAGAAGAAAGGGGAAAAAAGTTATGACAGGTACAAAAAAAAAATGCAAGTTTCGGGAAAAATGGTATAGTCCCCCCCTGGTTCAGAGATGAATGACAAAATTGATTAAATACTGACAGTTTTAGACAGAAGCCGAAGTCTGCTTCTAGGGAAAAAAAGCACAAACCCTCCAGATCTGCTTTGGGATAATCGTAGACAAACAAATGTTATTTTCTTTTTTTTTCCTTTTAGAAGCTTACGCCAGAAACACTATAACAAAAGAAATGACAAAGTGGTCGAAACAGATGAGCTAGAAATCTGGATTAACTGAGATATCATGAATAATGTCTGACATATCTGACAGAACAAGATCTATAGTATTTCCTCTATTATGAATGGGCGAATCAACAAATTGAGGATAGGTATATTCATGATTAGTGCGGTAAAGATTGTGGATAGTATTTTGAAATAAAAAATCAAAAAATCATACAAATACTCAACTCAGATAGCCCCCTGGTTGCCTTGGAAGCAACTGCGCACAAGCAGCTGCTTCCAATTCAAACTAGGCCGCATTAGATCGAATGGTCCTTAAAATGATTTCCAATCATTCCTTATTGCATCGTTCATTGGCTCACACAGAACCTGCCTGGAAGTGCTTTGACCAAATGCAACTTCAGATATTTGTTATCATGAAAGTAATTACATGATTATCACATCAGAAATCTTCTAATTTTCTGGAGTAATATAGAGTTTAAAATTCTCAATCCAGGTAATAAGCATCATCATCTTGGGTGTTCTCAGTGAAGTCCAGCATAACTATGATAGCAGGTAATAACAATCAACTGGGAACTGCTGTTTAAGCATTGCAGGGTCTGAGAATTGTAAAGGCTAAAGAGAGTAAGAAGGGTTCTTAGGTTTTCAGCTTCAGCAGCTCCCAGATCACAGGTTTTCAGCTTCAGCAGCTCCCAGATCACAGGTTTAGCAGCTCCCAGATCACAGGTTTAGCAGCTCCCAGATCACAGGTTTTCAGGTTCAGTAGCTCCCAGATCACAGGTTTTCAGGTTCAGCAGCTCCCAGATCACAGGTTTTCAGGCTCAGGAGCTCCCAGATCACAGGTTTTAAGTTTCAGCAGCTCCCAGATCACAGTTTAGCAGCTCCCAGATCACATGTTTTCAGGTTCAACAGCTCCCACATCACAGGTTTAGCAGCTCTCAGATCACATGTTTTCAGGTTCAGCAGCTCCCAGATCACAGGTTTTCAGGTTCAGCAGCTCCCAGATCACAGGTTTTCAGGCTCAGCAGCTCCCAGATCACAGGTTTTCAGGTTCAGCAGCTCCCAGATCACAGTTTAGCAGCTCCCAGATCACATGTTTTCAGGTTCAACAGCTCCCAGATCACAAGTTTAGCAGCTCTCAGATCACATGTTTTCAGGTTCAGCAGCTCCCAAATCACAGGTTTTCAGGTTCAGCAGCTCCCAGATCACAGGTTTTCAGGTTCAGCAGCTCCCAGATCACAGGTTTTCAGGTTCAGCAGCTCCCAGATCACAGGTTTTCATGTTCAGCAGCGCCCAGAACACAGGTTTAGCAGCTCCCAGATCACAGGTTTAGCAGCTCCCAGATCACAAGTTTTTAGGTTCAACAGCTCCCAGATCACAGGTTTTCAGGTTCAGCAGCTCCCAGATCACAGTTTTTCATTTTCAGCAGCTCCCAGATCACAGGTTTAGCAGCTCCCAGATCACAAGTTTTCAGGTTCAACAGCTCCCAGATCACAGGTTTTCAGGTTCAGCAGCTTCCAGATCACAGGTTTTCAGGTTCAGCAGCTCCCAGATCACAGGTTTTCAGGTTCAGCAGCTCCCAGATCACAGGTTTTCAGGCTCAGCAGCTCCCAGATCACAGGTTTTCAGGTTCAGCAGCTCCCAGATCACAGTTTAGCAGCTCCCAGATCACATGTTTTCAGGTTCAACAGCTCCCAGATCACAAGTTTAGCAGCTCTCAGATCACATGTTTTCAGGTTCAGCAGCTCCCAGATCACAGGTTTTCAGGTTCAGCAGCTCCCAGATCACAGGTTTTCAGGTTCAGCAGCTCCCAGATCACAGGTTTTCAGGTTCAGCAGCTCCCAGATCACAGGTTTTCATGTTCAGCAGCTCCCAGATCACAGGTTTTGCAGCTCCCAGATCACAGGTTTAGCAGCTCCCAGATCACAAGTTTTTAGGTTCATCAGCTCCCAGATCACAGGTTTTCAGGTTCTGCAGCTCCCAGATCACAGGTTTTCAGGTTCAGCAGCTCCCAGATCACAGGTTTTCAGGTTCAGCAGCTCCCAGATCACAGGTTTAGCAGCTCCCAGATCACGTTTTCAGGTTCAACAGCTCCCAGATCACATGTTCAGCAGCTCCCAGATCACATGTTTTCAGGTTCAACAGCTCCCAGATCACAGGTTTAGCAGCTCCTAGATCACGTTTTCAGGTTCAACAGCTCCCAGATCACAGGTTTTCATGTTCAGCAGCTCCCAGATCACAGGTTTAGCAGCTCCCAGATCACAGATTTAGCAGCTCCCAGATCACATGTTTTCAGGTTCAACAGCTCCCAGATCACAGGTTTAGCAGCTCCTAGATCACGTTTTCAGGTTCAACAGCTCCCAGATCACAGGTTTAGCAGCTCCCAGATCACATGTTTTCAGGTACAGCAGCTCCCCGATCACATGTTTTCAGGTTCAGCAGCTCCCAGATCACATTTTCAGGTTCAGCAGCTCCCAGATCACGTTTTCTGGTTCAACAGCTCCCAGATCACAGGTTTAGCAGCTCCCAGATCACATGTTTTCAGGTTCAGCAGCTCCCCGATCACATGTTTTCAGGTTCAGCAGCTCCCAGATCACGTTTTCAGGTTTAGCACTCCCAGATCTCATGTTTTCAGGTTCAACAGCTCCCAGATCACAGGTTTAGCAGCTCCCAGATCACATGTTTTCAGGTTCAACAGCTCCCAGATCACATGTTTAGTAGCCCCCAGATCACATGTTTTCAGGTTCAACAGCTCCCAGATCACAGGTTTAGCAGTTCCCAGATCACACGTTTTCAGGTTCAACAGCTCCCAGATCACAGGTTCAACAGCTCCCAGATCACATGTTTTCAGGTTCAACAGCTCTCAGATCACATGTTGTCAGGTTCAACAGCACCCAGATCACGTTTTCAGGTTCAACAGCTCCCAGATCACGTTTTCAGGTTCAGCAGCTCCCAGATCACAGGTTTAGCAGCTCCCAGATCACATGTTTTCAGGTTCATCAGCTCCCAGATCACAGGTTTAGCAGCTCCCAGATCACATGTTTTCAGGTTCAACAGCTCCCAGATCACAGGTTTAGCACCTCCCAGATCACATGTTTTCAGGTTCAGCAGCTCCCAGATCACATGTTTTCAGGCTCAGCAGCTCCCTGATCACAGGTTTAGCAGCTCTCAGATCACATGTTTTCAGGTTCAGCAGCTCCCAGATCACAGGTTTAGCAGCTCTCAGATCGCATGTTTTCAGGTTCAACAGCTCCCAGATCACATGTTTTCAGGTTCAATAGCTCCCAGATCACATGTTTTCAGGTTCAATAGCTCCCAGATCACATGTTTTTAGGTTCAACAGCTCCCAGATCACGTTTTCAGGTTCAACAGCTCCCAGTTAACAGGTTTAGCAACTCCCAGATCATATGTTTTCAGGTTCAACAGCTCCCAGATCACATGTTTTCAGGTTCAACAGCTCCCAGATCACAGGTTCAACAGCTCCCAGATCACGTTTTCAGGTTCAGCAGCTCCCAAATCACAGGTTTAGCAGCTCCCAGATCACATGTTTTCAGTTTCAGCAGCTCCCAGAACACAGGTTTAGCAGCTCCCAGATCACATGTTTTCAGGTTCAGCAGCTCCCAGATCACATGATTTCAGGTTCAGCAGCTTCCAAATCACAGGTTTAGCAGCTCCCAGATCACATGTTTTCAGGTTCAGCCGCTCCCAGATCACATGTTTTCAGGTTCAGCCGCTCCCAGATCACAGGTTTAGCAGCTCCCAGATCACATGTTTTCAGGTTCAGCAGCGCCCAGATCACAGGTTTAGCAGCTCCCAGATCACATGTTTTCAGGTTCAGCAGCTCCCAGATCACATGTTTTCAGGTTCAGCAGCTCCCAGATCACATGATTTCAGGTTCAGCAGCTTCCAAATCACAGGTTTAGCAGCTCCCAGATCACATGTTTTCAGGTTCAGCCGCTCCCAGATCACAGGTTTAGCAGCTCCCAGATCACATGTTTTCAGGTTTAGCAGCTCCCAGATCACATGTTTTCAGGTTCAGCAGCTCCCAGATCACATGTTTTCAGGTTCAGCAGCTCCCAGATCACAGGTTTAGCAGCTCCCAGATCACATGTTTTTAGGTTCAGCAGCTCCCAGTATATACTTGATGACATCATTTGATGTAGACACAAGCCTGGCAAATTCATGGTGCATCCAACAAACTTTTGCCATCTTTGCTATAGTATAATACAATTCATAAAAAAAAAAAAAAATTTTTAAGAGTGGCATATTATACAGAAAGACCACAATGACTTTTAATGGACCAAACTGAAATACATGGTGCAGTAGGTTGGCTAATTAGACCATATTGTAAAAAAATAATAATAATAATAGGAAATTTAAAACCAATATGTCACCACTTTCAATCACCTTGTTTTGCAAGGGCTGAATAGCAACAACAACAACAACAACAACAACAACAACAACAACAACAACAGCAACAACAACAACAACAAATAACATAATAAAGGAAGAGTGTCTGGAAAACACTCACTGCAGTCATATACAATGCAAGATTGTCCTTCTATAATTCTTCATTCCAACTCCTTCCCCTCAATATGATAAAGCATCTGCTCATCTTGTGGAGTAGAGGTTACATTCTGCCTCAGCATGGGAGTTCTGTATCATCCAATAGAGCTAGCATGTTTATATGTCAGGTGTCTCACACAATGGATTTCCATTAGTGGAAAGCTAACTTTCCCCTATTGTTACATATGACCACCCCTCAACAGTCATGATTACTTTTGTTCTCCTAGCATCATCATCTTGGGTGTTCTCAGTGGTCTCCTTCTGCACTGTAAAAAAAAGAAAGTCCAGCATAACCATGATAGCAGGTAATTATAGCAATCAACTGGGACTCTAATTACAACAGTCTTTTCATCTTTAAAAAAATCCCTCATCTAAAACAACAACTAAGGATATCCTCATAAGTCAACAGATTGCATCCGCTCAATCTGTGAAGTATGTAGCAGAGAGAATTCTCAAACGAATAACCCTGATAGTGTCAACAAAGGTTCAACATATGGGCAAGTCAATGTATTCCAGCTAGATTATAACCCCCAAAATGACATCATGGGAATCATGTCATTCTATGGCTCCAGAGGTGGCAAAGAGGAGGTGGATTAATGGGGAAGCAAATCATGGAGGATGTCATTCTATGGCACCAGAAGTGGCACCGAAGCTAGAATAATGGGGAATCAAGGGGCAGAGGTTAACCATGTCCATATAAACAAGCTGGAGAGAAGTTACTGGGGATACCTACTGATGTCATGTGATAGGCTGGAGAGAAGTTACTGGGGATACCTAATGATGTCATGTGATAGGCTGGAGAGAAGTTACTGGGGATACCTACTGATGTCATGTGATAGGCTGGAGAGAAGTTACTGGGGATACCTACTGATGTCATGTGATAAGCTGGAGAGAAGTTACTGGGGATACCTACTGATGTCATGTGATAGGCTGGAGAGAAGTTACTGGGGATACCTACTGATGTCATGTGAAAGTTACTGGGGATACCTACTGATGTCATGTGATAGGCTGGAGAGAAGTTACTGGGGATACCTACTGGTGTCATGTGATAGGCTGGAGAGAAGTTACTGGGGATACCTACTGATGTCATGTGATAGGTTGGAGAAAAGTTACTGGGGATACCTACTGATGTCATGTGATAGGGTCAGATACATTTTTAAAGAAATATACTTTAGAAACAGCTTTCTTCACATAGTAGCACACAAAAAGAGAAAGTTGAGTAATTAACAACAGTGTAAATATCCTTTCCTGATCTTACACCATGTGTACATGCATACATCATCAGCAATAACATGTTGTGGTTATTCTAGTATAATTTGCCCTAGAAAATTAGAAGACCATAAGCGCTGTGACAATCCATCTACATAGTGAGGTGGCTAGAAGCTCAGTCAATGCACTTTAGCAGGCCAGCTGTCTAGCATAACAGTAGAGCAAAGAATGCAACTTACAAGCGTGATATATCAGCTGAGATTAGCGCTATAAGTCCCTTCTTTTTGCAGCTGTGGTCCACACCCGAGTTCCACTTGGCCATATTGTCTAATCACTTAATTTATCACGTGCAGGCAATTGTGCATTTTCGTAGCCTCTATCCAGTTGTCATGGTTGCTGCTATGTGATTTTGAGGTGGGAAAAATATTTCGGGGTTTTTTTTTTTGTTTTTTTTCCAAGTTAAACATCCGTGTATTAGAGTAGAGCTGTCAAGAGTAGAGCAAATGAGTGGTCAGTGTGAGGTTTTCTAAATCACATAGTGCCACTACACAACTTTGCTGCAACCCTTCTGTCACTTAGTGTCCACGCCCTCAGGCACTAGTTATGTTATGTATTTTTAATGACAGTTGGTAGTTGTGTACTGAACCCTAGCCATGCCCACTTTAGCAGCCGATCTAGTTCTTCGCTATATAGCACCCAGTTCATTTTCCAATAACCAACTAGCTAGTTTCGCTAAAAGAAGACTGTCGACGCTAGGTTTATTTTCCAGCAACCCGTTAGAAATTATTTTTCAAACTATCTCGCTAGCTATTGCTGAATGATGTAGCTAGGTTACGGTTGCTATACTCTTCAGTTAGATACTTCGACCAACGGTACCACCTAATGTAGAAACCCTCAGGCCCTTTAGTAGTACCCTTGCAATGCTAGGGTACCACTAAAGGGCCTGAGGGTCACCACAGCCCAAGCCCAACACGTCTCTAAATACCTTAGGTTCCTGGACCTTCATATGACCTGCTGAGAGGGGGGAATGTTTTATCTTTTCCGATAAAAACAAAGATGGCTGTCATCACTTTGGGTGAAATTTATTGCCAGGTTTGGTTGTAGGGATTGGGGCCAACTGAGCTGCCCATTTCCTTATTTCCCTCACCATAGCCCTGTGGTTTGGCTCTTGGTTAGGGGAAGTGATGAAATCTCCGGGTATGAATAATGGCGTGCCATAGACCCTTTCTGCCGTGGAGCAACTCAAGTCTTCCTTGGGGGTGGTCCTGATTCCCAGGATGATGTATGGTAATGTCTGAAACCAATCAGGGTTATATAGATTAGCCTTCAAGGCTTCTTTCAAGTTCAGGTGGAAACATTCCACTCGGTCGTTGGATGGATTCAGGCAGTGGTGTGGTGTAGGGTGGTGCCTAAACCATTGCCCATGCATCCCAGGTGAGATGTAAAGAGATCCCAAATCTGGATACCCAACCATGGATAAGGGCTTCCCCATGCTCATGCGGATGACTCCACTAAGGGAAAGGCTTCAGTCCATCTGGAGAACCTATCTACTACAGTGAGTGTAACCGTGGGAAGGGGTTAGGAGTTCAACCAGGTCTACATTTATTCTAAAACTTTTGTAGCAGTCCCTGGAAGGTCTGCAGGGAGGCTTTATTGTGTCTGGTAATTTTGGCAGCATGGCAGTCTTCGCAATTCTTTGTCCACTTACCCACATGAACCTTTAGCCCTTTCCAAACAAACTTTTGGCCATCATCCTTTTGGTATTCCTGATGGAGGGATGTGATAGGTTGTGTACTAGCTCGAAATTTTTCTCTTCTACAAGTTGGGCACTATGGGTCTAGGCACTCCTCTAGAGGTGTCGCAGAGTACTATTAACTAGGAGCATAGCTCCACCTCTTGGAAGCTTAAGCCTGTTTCACTCCCCAGTAGCAGCTTGATATCCGGATCAGTTTTCAGATCTTGTTCTAACATGGCAGAATCCACTGCTAGGGATGTGGCTAGTATGTGGCTAACAGTGTGTCAGCTACTCCACTGCTTGGGGTGTGGCTAGTATATGGCTAACAGCGTGTCAGCTACTCCACTGCGTCAGCTACTCCACTGCTAGGGGTGTGTTAGTATGTGCCTAACAGTGTGTCAGCTACTCCACTGCTAGGCATGTGTTAGTATGTGGCTAACAGTGTGTCAGCTACTCCACTGCTAGGGATGTGTTAGTATGTGCCTAACAGTGTGTCAGCTACTCCACTGCTTGGGGTGTGGCTAGTATATGGCTAACAGTGTGTCAGCTACTCCACTGCGTCAGCTACTCCACTGCTAGGGGTGTGTTAGTATGTGCCTAACAGTGTGTCAGCTACTCCACTGCTAGGCATGTGTTAGTATGTGGCTAACAGTGTGTCAGCTACTCCACTGCTAGGGATGTGTTAGTATGTGCCTAACAGTGTGTCAGCTACTCCACTGCTAGGCATGTGTTAGTATGTGGCTAACAGTGTGTCAGCTACTCCACTGCTAGGGATGTGTTAGTATGTGCCTAACAGTGTGCCAGCTACTCCACTGCGTCAGCTACTCCACTGCTAGGGGTGTGGCTAGTATGTGCCTAACAGTGTCGGCTACTCCACTGCTAGGGGTGTGGCTAGTATGTGCTAACAGGTGTCAGCTACTCCACTGCTAGGGGTGTGGCTAGTATGTGCCTAACAGTGTGTCAGCTACTCCACTGCTAGGGATGTGTTAGTATGTGGCTAACAGGTGTCAGCTACTCCACTGCTAGGGGTGTGGCTAGTATGTGCCTAACAGTGTGTCAGCTACTCCACTGCTAGGGGTGTGGCTAGTATGTGCCTAACAGTGTGTCAGCTACTCCACTGCTAGGGGGTGTATGGCTAGTACTCCACTGCTAGGGGTGTGGCTAACAGTGTGTCAGCAGCTCAGCTACTCCACTGCTAGGTGTGTGGCTTATGTGCCTATCAGTGTATAGGGGTGTGTTAGATGTGCCCTGTCAGCTACTCCACTGCTGAGTGTGCTAGTATGTGCCTAGTGTGTCAGCACTCCACTGCAACTTCCACTGCTAGGGGTGTGACAATGTGCCTAACAGTGCTTCCACTGCTAGGGGTGTGGCTAGTATGTGGCTAACAGTGTGTCAGCTACTCCACTGAGGGGTGTGGCTAGTATGTGCCTAACAGTGTGTCAGCTACTCCACTGCGTCAGCTACTCCACAGCTAGGGGTGTGTTAGTATGTGCCTAGACAAACTCCACCTGAGGGGTGTGGCTAGTATGTGCTTTACCCTACTAGTCAGCTACTCCAAGGGGTGTGGCTAGTATGTGCCTGAAGTGCTTGCTACTAGTATGTGCCTAACTAGATACATCCCCAACAGTTCCCTATCAAATGTGGCCTGAAGTGCTAGTATGTCTAACACAGCTACCACAGTCTTTTCCTTTTATGAGCCTGATGTCTGTGGTGCCTAGGTGTTGCTGCTGCCTTGCTGAGAGTTCAGCAGTCTTCAGCATACAAGGTGTGGGGCTTAGATCTGTGCTAGAGAAGTCCCTCTAGCTGAAGTGCTTACACCTAGATACATCCCCAACAGTTCCCTATCAAAGACCTGAAGTGCTTTACACCTAGATACATCTCCAAGAGTTCCCTATCAAAGACCTGAAGTGCTTTACCTCTAGATACATCCCCAAGAGTTCCCTATCAAAGGCCTGAAGTGCTTTACCTCTAGATACATCCCCAAGAGTTCCCTATCAAAGACCTGAAGTGCTTTACCTCTAGATACATCCCCAAGAGTTCCCTATCAAAGGCCTGAAGTGCTTTACCTCTAGATACATCCCCAAGAGTTCCCTATCAAAGACCTGAAGTGCTTTACCTCTAGATACATCCCCAAGAGTTCCCTATCAAAGACATGAAGTGCTTTACCCCTAGATACATCCCCAAGAGTTCCCTATCAAAGACCTGAAGTGCTTTACCTCTAGATACATCCCCAAGAGTTCCCTATCAAAGGCCTGAAGTGCTTTACCTCTAGATACATCCCCAAGAGTTCCCTATCAAAGGCCTGAAGTGCTTTACCCCTAGATACATCCCCAAGAGTTCCCTATCAAAGACCTGAAGTGCTTTACCCCTAGATACATCCCCAAGAGTTCCCTATCAAAGACCTGAAGTGCTTTACCCCTAGATACATCCCCAAGAGTTCCCTATCAAAGACATGAAGTGCTTTACCCCTAGATACATCCCCAAGAGTTCCCTATCAAAGACCTGAAGTGCTTTACCCCTAGATACATCCCCAAGAGTTCCCTATCAAAGACCTGAAGTGCTTCACACCTAGATACATCCCCAAGAGTTCCCTATCAAAGACCTGAAGTGCTTTACCCCTAGATACATCCCCAAGAGTTCCCTATCAAAGACATGAAGTGCTTTACCCCTAGATACATCCCCAAGAGTTCCCTATCAAAGACCTGAAGTGCTTCACACCTAGATACATCCCCAAGAGTTCCCTATCAAAGACCTGAAGTGCTTCACACCTAGATACATCCCCAAGAGTTCCCTATCAAAGGCCTGAAGTGCTTTACCCTAGATACATCCCCAAGAGTTCCCTATCAAAGACCTGAAGTGCTTTATCCCTAGATACATCTCCAAGAGTTCCCTATCAAAGACCTGAAGTGCTTTACCTCTAGATACATCTCCAAGAGTTCCCTATCAAAGACCTGAAGTGCTTTACCTCTAGATACATCTCCAAGAGTTCCCTATCAAAGACCTGAAGTGCTTTACCTCTAGATATATCCCCAAGAGTTCCCTATCAAAGACCTGAAGTGCTTTATCCCTAGATACATCCCCAAGAGTTCTCTATCAAAGACCTGAAGTGCTTTATCCCTAGATACATCCCAAGAGTTCCCTATCAAAGACCTGAAGTGCTTTACCTCTAGATACATCTCCAAGAGTTCCCTATCAAAGACCTGAAGTGCTTTACCTCTAGATATATCCCCAAGAGTTCCCTATCAAAGACCTGAAGTGCTTTATCCCTAGATACATCCCCAAGAGTTCCCTATCAAAGACCTGAAGTGCTTTATCCCTAGATACATCCCCAAGAGTTCTCTATCAAAGACCTGAAGTGCTTTATCCCTAGATACATCCAAAGAGTTCCCTATCAAAGACCTGAAGTGCTTTACCTCTAGATACATCCCCAAGAGTTCCCTATCAAAGACCTGAAGTGCTTCACACCTAGATACATCCCCAAGAGTTCCCTATCAAAGGCCTGAAGTGCTTTACCCCTAGATACAGCCCCAAGAGTTCCCTATCAAAGACATGAAGTGCTTTACCCCTAGATACATCCCCAAGAGTTCCCTATCAAAGACCTGAAGTGCTTCACACCTAGATACATCCCCAAGAGTTCCCTATCAATGACCTGAAGTGCTTCACACCTAGATACATCCCCAAGAGTTCCCTATCAAAGACCTGAAGTGCTTTACCTCTAGATACATCTCCAAGAGTTCCCTATCAAAGGCCTGAAGTGCTCCACACCTAGATACATCCCCAACAGTTCCCTATCAAAGACCTGAAGTGCTTTACCCCTAGATACATCTCCAAGAGTTCCCTATCAAAGACCTGAAGTGCTTTACCTCTAGATACATCTCCAAGAGTTCCCTATCAAAGACCTGCTTTACCTCTAGATATATCCCCAAGAGTTCCCTATCAAAGACCTGAAGTGCTTTATCCCTAGATACATCCCCAAGAGTTCTCTATCAAAGACCTGAAGTGCTTTATCCCTAGATACATCCCAAGAGTTCCCTATCAAAGACCTGAAGTGCTTTACCCCTAGATACATTTCCAAGAGTTCCCTATCAAAGGCCTGAAGTGCTTTACCCCTAGATACATCCCCAAGAGTTCCCTATCAAAGACCTGAAGTGCTTTACCCCTAGATACATCTCCAAGAGTTCCCTATCAAAGGCCTGAAGTGCTTTACCTCTAGATACATCCCTCAAGAGTTCCCTGATCAAAGACCTGAAGTGTTTTACCTCTAGATACATCCCCAAGAGTTCCCTATAGATACATCTCCAAGAGTTCCCTATCAAAGGCCTGAAGTGCTCCACACCTAGATACATCCCCAACAGTTCCCTATCAAAGACCTGAAGTGCTTTACCCCTAGATACATCCCCAAGAGTTCCCTATCAAAGACCTGAAGTGCTTTACCTCTAGATACATCCCCAAGAGTTCCCTTTCAAAGACCTGAAGTCCTTTATTCCTAGATACACCCCAAGAATTCCCCATCAAAGACCTGAAGTGCTTTACCTCTAGATACATCCCCAAGAGTTCCTGATCAAAGACCTGAAGTGCTTTATCCTTAGATACATCTCCAAGAGTTCCCTATCAAAGGCCTGAAGTGCTCCACACCTAGATACATCCCCAACAGTTCCCTATCAAAGACCTGAAGTGCTTTACCCCTAGATACATCCCCAAGAGTTCCCTATCAAAGACCTGAAGTGCTTTACCTCTAGATACATCCCCAAGAGTTCCCTATCAAAGACCTGAAGTGCTTTATACCTAGATACATCCCAAGAGTTCCCCATCAAAGATGCTGCACTTAGTTTCAGCAGGTTTCTGTTTCTTTCTGGAAAATACAAGGGGTTCCCATTGATCATTCACCAATTGTTGTAGTACTCCTACAGCTAAATATGAAGTATCTACTGCCAGTGATGTGGGGGCCACCATATGTGGGTGGGATTGCATGGCTGCTTGGGTCAAAGCTTGTTTGGCTGCTTGAAAAGCCTCGGCCATAGAAGTGTCCACACCAGTGTTTTGATGGACTTGGGTTTCTTACCAATGGCGTGCTTTACCCCTAGATATCCCTAGTGCTATTGAAGAAATTGACCACACCTACACATTCCTGAAAAACCTTGATGATGGTGGGTTGTGGCAGGCCAACTTTGCTGGCTAAGGGAGAAGCACCATGGACATGGATGCCATGGTCCAGGAATTCCATTTGTGAGCAAACAAATTTGCTCTTGGAGGGATTGATTTAATGACCAGGCATTGTCTTAAAGCCTTTGGAAGATTTTTTCCAATTGTGCTAAATGTTCCTGTTCATCAGAACTTGCTACCAGAAGGTCATCAATGTAGGCAAACACAAAGGACACCCTCTACAAGTCTCGTCCATTAACCTCTGGAATGATTGGGCGGCATTTCTCAACCCAAACGGCATCCTGGTGAACTCAATAACCCAAAGGGTGTAATAATGGCTGTTTTAGGGGTGGCACCCGGAGCCATTGGTATTTGATGATAGCCCCTGATGAAGTCAATTTTAGATAAAATGGACTTGTTTGCCAGGTGAGCGGAGAAATCTTATATGTGGGGAACAGGGTGATATCTATCCGGAATGGTTGCTTGATTTAGCCTCCTGTCATCTCCACAGGGTCTCCACCCCCCTGGTGATTTGGGCACCATGTACAAGGGTGAGGCCCAAGGACTGGAAGACGGTCTTATGATACCTAAAGATTGCATATTGCCAAACTTTGCTTTGGCCATGATCAGTGTATCGGGTGATAGCCTTCTGCTATGGCCATTATCAGTGTATCGGGTGATTGCCTTCTGCTTTGGCCATGATCAGTGTATCGGGTGATAGCCTTCTGCTTTGGCCATGATCAGTGTATCGGGTGATAGCCTTCTGCTATGGCCATTATCAGTGTATCGGGTGATTGCCTTCTGCTTTGGCCATGATCAGTGTATCGGGTGATAGCCTTCTGGTTTGGCAAGGACAGGTAGGCCTTGTGTGAGAATGAAATACCCAATCTCATGTTCAGGGGCCAATTGTGTGAATTGAGGGGTGGTGATTGTAGGAAACTTAGCAATCAGGGAGGCATACTTGTCTGTAGGGTTAGTGATAGAATCCAAATTAGGAGTCAACAAATGAGGTATGTAGCTATGTACCAGGGGTGTTTAGGTGAGGGTATTTGCATCCACTACTTGCTTGGTATGTACCAGGGGTGTTGAGGTGAGGGCATCCACTAGTTGCTTGGTGTGTACCAGGGGTGTTGAGGTGAGGGTATATGCATCCACTAGTTGCTTGGTATGCACCAGGGGTGTTGAGGTGAGGGTATATCCATCCACTAGTTGCTTGGTATGTGCCAGGGGTGTTGAGGTGAGGGTGTTTGCATCCACTAGTTGCTTGGTATGTACCAGGGGTGTTGAGGTGAGGGTATATCCATCCACTAGTTGCTTGGTATGTGCCAGGGGTGTTGAGGTGAGGGTATTTGCCTCCACTAGTTGCTTGGTATGTACCAGGGGTGTTGAGGTGAGGGTTTTTGCATCCACTAGTTGCTTGGTATGTGCCAGGGGTGTTGAGGTGAGGGTAGTTGCATCCACTAGTTGCTTGGTATGTACCAGGGGTGTTGAGGTGAGGGTATTTGCATCCACTAGTTGCTTGGTATGCACCAGGGGTGTTGAGGTGAGGGTATATGCATCCACTAGTTGCTTGGTATGCACCAGGGGTGTTGAGGTGAGGGTATATGCATCCACTAGTTGCTTGGTATGTACCAGGAGTGTTGAGGTGAGGTTATATCCATCCACTAGTTGCTTGGTATGGACCAGGGGTGTTGAGGTGAGGGTATTTGCATCCACTAGTTGCTTGGTATGTACCAGGGGTGTTGAGGTGAAGGTATATGCATCCACTAGTTGCTTGGTATGCACCAGGGGTGTTGAGGTGAGGGTATATGCATCCACTAGTTGCTTGGTATGGACCAGGGGTGTTGAGGTGAGGGTATATGCATCCACTAGTTGCTTGGTATGGACCAGGGGTGTTGAGGTGAGGGTGTTTGCCTCCACTAGTTGCTTGGTATGCACCAGGGGTGTTGAGGTGAGGGTATATGCATCCACTAGTTGCTTGGTATGCACCAGGGGTGTTGAGGTGAGGGTATTTGCATCCACTAGTTGCTTGGTATGTACCAGGGGTGTTGAGGTGAAGGTATATGCATCCACTAGTTGCTTGGTATGCACCAGGGGTGTTGAGGTGAGGGTATATGCATCCACTAGTTGCTTGGTATGGACCAGGGGTGTTGAGGTGAGGGTATATGCATCCACTAGTTGCTTGGTATGGACCAGGGGTGTTGAGGTGAGGGTATTTGCATCCACTAGTTGCTTGGTATGGACCAGGGGTGTTGAGGTGAGGGTTTTTGCATCCACTAGTTGCTTGGTATGTGCCAGGGGTGTTGAGGTGAGGGTAGTTGCATCCACTAGTTGCTTGGTATGTACCAGGGGTGTTGAGGTGAGGGTATTTGCATCCACTAGTTGCTTGGTATGCACCAGGGGTGTTGAGGTGAGGGTATATGCATCCACTAGTTGCTTGGTATGCACCAGGGGTGTTGAGGTGAGGGTATATGCATCCACTAGTTGCTTGGTATGTACCAGGAGTGTTGAGGTGAGGGTATATCCATCCACTAGTTGCTTGGTATGGACCAGGGGTGTTGAGGTGAGGGTATTTGCATCCACTAGTTGCTTGGTATGTACCAGGGGTGTTGAGGTGAAGGTATATGCATCCACTAGTTGCTTGGTATGCACCAGGGGTGTTGAGGTGAGGGTATATGCATCCACTAGTTGCTTGGTATGGACCAGGGGTGTTGAGGTGAGGGTATATGCATCCACTAGTTGCTTGGTATGGACCAGGGGTGTTGAGGTGAGGGTGTTTGCCTCCACTAGTTGCTTGGTATGCACCAGGGGTGTTGAGGTGAGGGTATATGCATCCACTAGTTGCTTGGTATGCACCAGGGGTGTTGAGGTGAGGGTATTTGCATCCACTAGTTGCTTGGTATGTACCAGGGGTGTTGAGGTGAAGGTATATGCATCCACTAGTTGCTTGGTATGCACCAGGGGTGTTGAGGTGAGGGTATATGCATCCACTAGTTGCTTGGTATGGACCAGGGGTGTTGAGGTGAGGGTATATGCATCCACTAGTTGCTTGGTATGGACCAGGGGTGTTGAGGTGAGGGTATTTGCATCCACTAGTTGCTTGGTATGTACCAGGGGTGTTGAGGTGAGGGTATATGCATCCACTAGTTGCTTGGTATGTGCCAGGGTGTTGAGGTGAGGGTATTTGCATCCACTAGTTGCTTGGTATGCACCAGGGGTGTTGAGGTGAGGGTATATGCATCCACTAGTTGCTTGGTATGTACCAGGGGTGTTGAGGTGAGGGTGTTTGCATCCACTAGTTGCTTGGTATACCAGGGGTGTTGAGGTGAGGGTATTTGCATCCACTAGTTGCCTTGGTTTGCAGGGGTGTTGAGGTGAGGGTATTTCCACTAGTTGCTTGGTATGTACCAGGGGTGTTGAGGTGAGGGTATTTGCATCCACTAGTTGCTTGGTATGGACCAGGGGTGTTGAGGTGAGGGTATATGCATCCACTAGTTGCTTGGTATGGACTAGGGGTGTTGAGGTGAGGGTATTTGCATCCACTAGTTGCTTGGTATGTACCAGGGGTGTTGAGGTGAGGGTATATGCATCCACTAGTTGCTTGGTATCTACCAGGGGTGTTGAGGTGAGGGTATTTGCATCCACTAGTTGCTTGGTATGGACCAGGGGTGTTGAGGTGAAGGTATTTGCATCCACTAGTTGCTTGGTATGCACCAGGGGTGTTGAGGTGAGGGTATTTGCTTCCACTAGTTGCTTGGTATGGACCAGGGGTGTTGAGGTGAGGGTATTTGCATCCACTAGTTGCTTGGTATGGACCAGGGGTGTTGAGGTGAGGGTATTTGCATCCACTAGTTGCTTGGTATGTACCAGGGGTGTTGAGGTGAGGGTATATGCATCCACTAGTTGCTTGGTATGGACTAGGGGTGTTGAGGTGAGGGTAATTGCATCCACTAGTTGCTTGGTATGCACCAGGGGTGTTGAGGTGAGGGTATTTGCATCCACTAGTTGCTTGGTATGGACCAGGGGTGTTGAGGTGAGGGTATATGCATCCACTAGTTGCTTGGTATGGACCAGGGGTGTTGAGGTGAGGGTAATTGCATCCACTAGTTGCTTGGTATGCACCAGGGGTGTTGAGGTGAGGGTGTTTGCATCCACTAGTTGCTTGGTATGGACCAGGGGTGTTGAGGTGAGGGTATATGCATCCACTAGTTGCTTGGTAGGGGTGGACCAGGGGCGTTGAGGTGAGGGTATTTGCATCCACTAGTTGCTTGGTATGGACCAGGGGTGTTGAGGTGAGGGTATATGCATCCACTAGTTGCTTGGTATGGACCAGGGGTGTTGAGGTGAGGGTATATGCATCCACTAGTTGCTTGGTATGGACTAGGGGTGTTGAGGTGAGGGTAATTGCATCCACTAGTTGCTTGGTATGTACCAGGGGTGTTGAGGTGAGGGTATTTGCATCCACTAGTTGCTTGGTATGTACCAGGAGTGTTGAGGTGAGGGTATTTGTGTCCCCTAGTTTGGTATTGAGTTCTACCCCACAGTGACTGCGTCCTCAAAACATCTGCACCCAGTAAAGGCCCTAGTGACCTCACAACTACAAATTCCCATTGTACCTGCCCTGAGATGAAGGTGGAGGATATGCTTGGCATAGGCCCTGATACTGCTGCCATTGGCTGCTAGATGAGGTTTGCTTGGTGCTAATGTGCGAGTGTTCAGAGCAGTGGAGGAACAACGCTGACTTCAGTTCCCGTGACCGCTAGGAACCTTCTTCCGCTCCTGTTGTCGCTGATGTCCAGTAGGCAGTCCTTTAGGCCAGCCACCATTACCATTACAGATGGTCGGCCTACCCTTTTCCCATCCATCCGCAAGGACCTTGGCATTTTGAGCAGCTCCGCCAAACTTCCAGTGATAGAAAGACAGGTTTGCCTTGTTCGAATTAGGCTAGGCTGCTCTCCTCCTAGTTTGAGGGTGGTGGACACTGGGTTTGCACAATACATCACTGGTAGTTGCAGTGTCTTTAGCTGTCCTCCTGGCTTGAGGGTAGTACACACTGGGTTTGCACACTACAGCACTGGTGGTGCAGTGTCTTTAGCTGTCCTCCTGGCTTGAGGGTAGTGCACACTGAGTTTGCTCTCTACAGCACTGGTAGTTGCAGTGTCTTTAACTGTCCATATGGCAATAGCACTTTTGGCCTGTTGCCTGCAATCTTCATTTGTGACTAGAGAGTTGGATTCTAATGTCTTCCGGCATCCTTTCCAAGAACAACTGCTTGAATAAAGAGCAGGGGGTGGGGGGGGGGGGGGGGGTAGGGGGTTGGTCATTCATAAGTCATAGCATCTGATATCAGAGCGGAAGGTTTAGAATCACCCAAGCCTCTCATGTTTAGGAGAATGAGGCTAGCTCTTGTTCGGACAACCCAAAAGTGTCCAGTAATCTCTGTTTGAGTATGTCTTATTTATTTTCTCGACGAGGGTTGCTATGAGGTCTAGCAATCTTGAGGCCGTTTCTTGTTCCAAGGATCTATCACGTAATAATACATAGTATCATCTGCTGTTATCCTCCTTACATTGAACTGGGCTTCTGTTTGGCTGATCCAGGTGAGTGGCTAGTTGGTCCAGTATGTATGAGGAATAATGCTTGTTCGAGGGCCATCTTTCAAAAGTAACCAGTCGGGCTCACTACATATCTCTTTGCAAAAATCTATAATGCAAGTGAGATGAGGAAGTTCTTATTATCCCACACCAATCATGTGACTCTGTGTGATGACCACAAAAGATGTGTTAATGATTACATGAGTGTTGATTGTCTAAGTTCCACTACACCATCTTCCTTCCAATGTACACTCTTCCATATTCCTCCAGACACTCGCCAGCCACTACAATTCTGCTCACCTCATCCGCCAGTACCCACTGATCCCTCTCAAATTCCCCACATTACCAACAAATATGTCACATCTTCTCCTGCACCACTCCCACACATTACCCATCTCTCATCTATAATCATTTTACATCTCTTCTTCTCCTCCAACCACCAGGATGAGTCAGTCCTCAGTCTGCACAGCCTCGCCACCCCTGCACAATTCTTTGCCAACTTATACCACTGCAACATACTCTTTCTGCTTACTTCCTCCACCCAGTCCTTCTCATTCCTCATCTTAATATTTTCCTTCCATCTACGCACTTACCCGTACTCACTACCCAACTCATACTTCCTCTTCAAAACCCCACACTCTTCCCACCAGCCAAATCCTCCATCCTATCTTAGTTTATTTGCCACTTCTTTTAACCTATCTGTTCTCTTCCAACAACTCAATCTCTTAACAACCACTACCTTCATCTCTTCCCTCCTCTCCTCCATCTTCCTCCACCCTAGATCTCCCTGCACTGCCACTCCTGATACTGTATTGCTTGCTCCCAACAATCTCCTTCCCATCTTCATCTTTGATGACTCAAACCTCCTGCATGTACTACATCCTTCGCCCACCACACTTCTGCTGCATACTCCATACATGGTCTCATTAGAAACGCCCACACCATTTATCCTTAATCTACTTTCAGTTTCCCATTCACTCTTCTCATCCAGTCACCCTTCCAATCCACTCTACTACCTTTTTTTCCATCTTCTCTAACTGAACATTACCTCGTAGCTTCCTAACAACCGACACACCTGAGTTCTTGAACTCTTTTACCTCTTCCACTATTTCTTTACCATTCTACTCACTCCTGCTTCCCTCTTCCCACAACCATGACCTTGCACTTTCTACTGTTAAACTTCATCTTCCTCCTTGACACATATGCCTCTACTACATCCAACATGGCCTGCAGCTCTGCCTCTGAGTCTGCTACAGGAACAACATCATCAGCATACATAAGTGGTCCGCACCAACACCCTTCCAATTTAACTCCTATCTGATCTCTCTCTAACTTCTCTGCCACTCTCATCAAGTAGATAAATAGGAGTGGTGACAAGGAGATGCTTGCCCAAGCCCCTGTTCCACCTCAAACCACCTAGACTTACCTCCATTCAGCATCACCTTCATCATCATCCCACTGTATAGTCCTTCGCATACCCTCACAAACTTCTCCTTTACTCCATATTGCTTCATTTTATGCCACAGTCCTTCTCGCCACACACTGTCATAAGCCTACCCAGGAAGGCCAGATATGAATTTTTCTTCTCCCTCTTCCGCACTTCAAATATATCTCTCAACTCCAATCACTGATCCAAACCTCTCCTACCACTCCCAGGGATGTATACAGAGGGGAGTGTCCTGGGATTTCCCCCATTGGGATGAGTTTCCCCCTCCTTGGCAGAGTTTCCCCTTCTGGATATTTTCAAGAGGCTATGCAAAAAATAAATCTTTAAAATTAGACAACAAATATCTTTTAATTAACCAGCCATCAGTCATAAAGTCAACACATAAGCTTGCAACAATGGCTACCTAACTAAACTACACGTCAAAGTAGTATTCTATGATTATGTTCTTTACAAATCACCAGCATTTCCTTAAATTCCTCTGCATCAATTTCAGGCCCTTCAATGGATATCCTCATGAACTGTGCTGCACTATAGCCCAATAGGTGACTGTATAGCCATGTTTTTATCATTTTTAAATAACTAAATGATCGTTCCACCGAGACTGTGCCTATTGGAAGAGCCAGGAAAATGTTCATCATTTTAAACATTTCTGGAAATATACAAACATAACTTGTTTCCATGGTATCTTTTATGACTTGCTAAGATGGAGGGCTGGGTTTTTTTCTTCATCGTAACCTTCTTGTCTTGGAAAATAGCTATCTTAAAAACTTACTATCCTCCTAGCAATTCTTCTTTATTGCTAATAGCAAAAAAAGAATATGGAATCCCTTCAAACTTTACCTCCGCTTACTCTCCATAGAAGTTAGCCAAGGTTGACAGATTAGAGATACCAAAAGCTTTGAGAAGTGTCTTATCATCAGGAAGAAGCATTGGGTTGAATACTGAGGCTGAGACAACAAGCTCGACTACCTCACCTGAAAGCGGCTGCTAATGTTTGCTATCAGTGTATCAAGATAGGGAATAGCCACTTGTACTCGAAACTGTTGAACCGACAAAAGAGGTGATTTCCGTACTGTTGGTCCCCTATATCTTTGATTGTTATTCCATGCTCGGTTTCTAAGTTTGATATAGCTGTCTCAGCTGCAGTACACCAACTGGCACCACTCTCCCTAATGGAATTTAGATGATCCAAGTGTCCAAGTGTATTCTTGAGCATAAAAGGAAGTTGCTGAGAGTCAGCTCTCTTCTTTTGCACGAACATGTTTAAAAGCAAGGGCACTGAGAACTTCTTGCTTGATACACCATCAACACTAGCCAAATGGAAGTATATACCATATGCCTCAGCATCGCCAAATGACTCGTATAACTGTGCAAGAATGGAGACTGTTCCTTGCAAATTGCCTTAATACAACGCTCATGCAACAGTCACACAGTGTCAGTAGGCATCACGATCTTCAGCTCAGGAAAACCAAGAACAGCCTGGATGCCAACTTCCAAATGCTGGTCATGGTTCCAAAAAACATCCTTATCTCCTTCACTGATGTGATTGCCTGAATTGAAGCGAGCTGTAACCTGTAACAAGAACAGTGCATGTTGATTGTATGAGCATAGGAGGTCTGAATTCTCTTATGAACTCCACTTTTCTTCCCAGCAAATGTTGCAGCACCATCATATCCTTGGCCAGTCAACTTTCTTAGATCAAGTTGCTTATGCTGGAAGAAGGACTGTAAAGCTTCTGCAATAGTACTGGCATCTGTAGAACAAACATGAAGTACAATTAAGAAGTGCTCCTCTGGTTTTCCATTAACTGACCATCTGCTACAGATGGATAGCCCATTCTGAGTACTGATGTTTTGGGATTCATCTGCTAAGATGGAAAAGTAGGAACTCGCTTGGAGACTGCACTTAAGGGAGGGCTATACCATTTTCCTCCAAAATTTGCACTTTTTTTTGTACCTGTCATAACTTTTTCCCCCTTTCTTCTGTGCAAATAATTATTATACCAGCTTGTTGCTTATTGTGTGTGCTTTAAGATGATATATAAAAAGTCTCTATAGGCATCTTTTCTTAGTAGATATATTCAATCACGCAAGGATCACTCAAAAAAATAGCACCTCCTAGTTTGTGGCAAAGATAACTCAAAGGCGCCTTGACCGACGCGCCCCCAAATTGGTCTGATGGTTGCTAAAGCACTCAGCTGTACCGCGATTTTTTTTGGGTCCCGCCTCTTCTCAACACTATAACTCAGGGGGGGGGGGGGGGGGGGGGGGTTCACCGGAAAAATTTTTCGACTCGCTTATTGTACAGCCGAGTGCTTTAGCAACCCTCAGACCAATTTGGGGGCGCGACGGTCAAGGCGCCTTTGAGTTATCTTTGCCACAAACAAGGAGGCGCTATTTTTTGAGTGACCCTTGCGTGATTGGATATATCTACTAAGAAAAGATGCCTATAGAGACTTTTTATATATCATCTTAAAGCACACACAATAAGCAACAAGCTGGTATAATAATTATTTGCACAGAAGAAAGGGGAAAAAAGTTATGACAGCTACAAATATTTGTTACAATTTCGTTGGTTTCAGGTATAGCCCCCCCCCCCCCCCTTAAGTTTTTTTTCGATCCAAATATCAATCGCTCCAATCAACATCCTAGCACTGAATCTTGATATGTACTGAGCATTAGATGGCCCTTCACTAAGATGCTTTTCTAGCAATTCATCGCCATGAAACACTTGGAGCTCAATTAAGTCCTTGTATGTGGTTGAGTGGGGAATACGATTCACAGCCAAGAAGTATATGGATCTCATCAATTTAAGAATAATCTCACGATTCTTTTTCCTTTGCTCTTCAGCATGTCTAGCAGCACCTGCACATTGAATTTCAAAGACATTCTGTTGCTCTACATGCCTGGCCATTTTCACAGTGATTGATGAGTCATGATGCCATTCACATCTACTATGCTGTTTCAATAGTTCTGTGGCATGGTTCCAGTCAATTATTCCCCTTGTCGTCCACCCACCGTTTGCACTTGGAGGTGGCCTTCCCCATTTCTTACAAAGACTACAAAACATGGCAACTTTAGGATCTTCACACTGAACCCAAGGATAAACTTTCTCCCAAACTTTCTTGTAGCTTAGCTTTTTCTTGTAACATTTCTTCTTCTGTTGTGCAAATAATTTATTAGAGACGGGACAAGTCATGAATGTCTTGCTCTTGTCTGCCCGATAGAGTGATTCCTCTGTATCAGATTCTTCACCACTATATTTATCTGACTGTTCCCACTGAGTTCTCTTTCCTAAATACTTTCTGCTATTCACATTCTGCTCACAATTAGCTGAGAAAGAGTAGCATAAGATTCATTGGTGGAAGCGTAGGTTCAGTAGCTGACAGTTTAGTAATGATGACAAAATAAAAGAAACTCTAAAGTCAGGTACTACAGGTACTACAGTGCACTTATATGTAAACAAACAACTAACAATGACTACTAACTAACAATGCCTATTGTTCTGAAACTAGACTATTGCTGTCCTGCTAGATCAGGCTCTTTAATGAGGTATGATGAGGTGATGACGAGTGTTACATCACAAGTAGGAAAAAAATGGTAGCTTTGTGTGATGTGTAACACATTGGGTGAGTTTACACTCCTACGAATGCTGCACACACAGATGTCTCAAATAGAAAAACATTAATTCAGTGGGACGCTACATGCACTCCCACCATGCTAATTTTCCCGTGCTAGTAATTCCAAAAACAAAGAGAAAATTACAACTTTTGCTTACCTCAGTGTGCCTTAGCAATCATTCAACCCCCTATGCCTCAACGTCAAGGAGAAGATAAGGTGAAAGTACAAACAATGAACGTGATAGCAGCCAGCTCTCCTCTTAGACATGGGATTTGTTTGAGTCTTCTGCTCAAAATATGGTGGGGTATCCGTAACACTATCATCTTACTTGACTGTTCTCTTCCTTCCTTCCAGGTGGGAAAAAAATCCATTGGATTTTGGTCAATTCAGTGGTGCACGTGGGGCAGGGTTGGTTCTCACAGAAGATCAGTGGTACTTGGGCCCACTGCACTAGAAAAAGTGTTGTGTTAAACCATAATAAAGACCGATAAATTTTCCCCCCCTGACAAAAATTTCTTAATACATCCCTGACTCCTAAACCTTCCCTGTGCTTCTGTCAAAATCCTATCTTCAGAAAACCTTCCCAACTTCCTCACCAATACTCGCACAACCACCTTCACCACACTATAACCTAATGCAGTCCCTCTATAATTACCTACTAGTTCCACATCACCATCTCTGTGGAGGGATACCAGTAGACTTCATTTCCAGTCTAATGGACAACACTCACTCTTCATCACCACACTCATCATCAGCAACATCACCTCCACCAACCGTCCACCCCCATACAGTAACATCTCGTTCATAATTCCATTGCTGCCTTTCCTCTCTTCAAGCACTTCATTGCCTCCACCACTTCTTCCCAACTTACTTTCTCACACATAACCAACTCATGCCCAACCACATCTCCCATCTCTGCTTCTGTATCATCTTTTTCCTACCAAGCTCTTCAACACTTTTCCCCCTCTACCATCCTTCTATCATTATCTTTCATTTTTCTCACCCTTCTCTCTTCCTCTATCCTCTCAAGACAGTAAAAGAGGTTTGCAACAATTACCACCCTGCTCTCTGATCTTTCTCACTGTTTTCTTCCTCAATTACTTCTCAATTCCTCCTTCTGTTTCATGATATCCATTTTCACTACCTTTCTCGCCCTTCTGTGGTTCTCCTACAGTTGGCTCAGTGTAACTATGCCCATTCTTCTCTTCCTTGCTTCCCTTAACTTCCTGCATGTCATCTTCCTAATAACAATTAACCTCTCCACATCCTCCGACCACCATCCCTCTGACATCTGTAACCTTCTTCCTACCTATTCCTTTTTCTGAGGCAAGGTGAAAGTTTTACTGGTCATTTTAGCAACCTTACATAAAAATGAACTGAAGATATGTCTTGTATCTCCCGTGATCCATAGCAAGCAGCAAAAAAAGAAGGTAAGAGTAGCTTCTTGATAACATCTGCTATCTGTGCATTGTGAGCAAACTCAACTTGTCACTTCCTTAGGAATTGTCACAACTATAACTTTGCCTATCACAAGTAAACATGCTGACTCTGTCACAGCCTGGTAAAACATTTGATACCAGCTGCTCAGAAATAAATCCTGAATGATTCTTTGCTGTCATCGCGATGTCAATTGGTGACCTTCCATGGCAATTTTCTACCATGATAACTTTACATGTTACATTCTCCAGCGCAAAAAGTGGTGAAGGCCAAAAACAACTGTGCCATCAAAAAATAATCTAGATGCTTTGAACTCCTTCTGGGGCTAAATAAATTATTTGCTGCACAACACTTACATTCATCTGTGGTTTTGAGATCAGCCTTTCCATGACAGTGCCCTAATGTATCATTGGATCGAGTCCTGTAGAGACTTATGTATTCCAGGAAAAAGTTTAGCATGCTCTTTGATGTAAGTGCAGATGACTCTGATGAGCTGAACATTGTTCTCCATGACAGTCAGAACAACCTTCTGAGGTAGAAGTGTAATATTTAGAGCACAGTTGATGTTGCTGGCTGGAATCGTTATTTGCACTTGCTGTACATATAATAAGTCATGATGATATCTCCTACTTATAGACAAGTTGGCTCAAAACAAAATTCCTAACTGTTCCGCTGGACAGCCATTGCAATGCCCACAACATAGCAGAGCTATCAACAGTGATTGCATCAGGCACACATATCTGAACCTGTAGCTGGCTTTTCAGGACTGACTATGATATTGCAGCTAATCCTCATATCTGCATTGTCCAGGATGGACTGGTATTAGATTATACTTCACGATTTCTTTCAGATTAATGTCTTGCACTTGGTGAAGTTATCTGGATCAAATTACATGAGAACAACTATAGCGAACCACACTGCTGACGTTAACAAAGAGAAAATTGTTATTTCTAAAGACAAACCGTTCAAGTGGACCACTCATAAACCACGATTTCCAAGAAAGGAAATAAGAGGTAGTAGCTATAAATTTATTTTGTGGGTTGTTTTGGACCATTTGGCCACAGAGATCCCCCTCCCCGCACTTTCCTTTCCAAAACCGTGTATCTACTCCTGATTAGGGTAGGCTCGATAGGGGGTCAAAGTGGCAATTCCCCCCCTCCCCCCAATAAAAAAAACTTATTACCTACTAAGCTATTACCTAAAGGGGCCACTACTGTAATGTCATGAAAATGGGGAAGGCACCAAAACCCCAGGCCTTGGCAAGTAAGGGCATGCTCTATACCCGAGGTGTGAGGCTTCACTTCGCAGAAGCCTGTGGTAAGATGTTTATAACTTGCTCAGGCTTGGTATCAAAGTATAAGCACCAGTGCTGCCTTTGGTAATGCACATGGTACATGTGCAAGTGGGAGTAGTACAGATATCATGGGTTAGATAGGAGAAGATATGTTCCAGACTGATGGACTTTTCTAGACTGAGGAGCAGGCATAAAGATCTTTTGAAAAAGCTACAGCTTATTGTGGTCACATATTACAAACTTAGATGGCGTCTTAGCATGTGCATTAAATTTGTGAATAATCCATGATCTTTCCTGGGTCGAAATTCCTAAAATAAACACATTTTTCTCACCAAAAGTTGTAATATGTGAAAACACATGTCTTTTTTTTCAGGACTCCCATTTTTTGATGTTCCGTATTCAGCTATTGACTTGCCAGGCAATTTATCTTCTATTTTCTGCCATGGTTATGACGGAGAAGCAGAAAAAAATTACTCCACAAAAGCTGAAGGAAAGTGAGTGCTGAAAGTCCGGACTAATTCAGAAAGTAAGTGAAGTATTTTTGTGACAGCTAGCTGGTGTGTAGGTGGAGCATGTAGCTCTAGTCTTGGGACACTTAGTGTTTAACTAGTACGCTTACATCACAGAGTTTGTAATAATTTGTACCAAGAGGTGCCCTTTGTTGAGCACAGTTGATAACTAGCAATACCGTTCAGTAATATATGTTGGTATCAGAGGATGGGTTAGGATTGGGCAGATCCTGTGGAGGTCATGATATATGGAAGTACAAGGGAGTACGGTATAATGTAGAGATATTGAAGTTCATGGTGAGAAGCTTAATGTACTTCCCAACAGTGATAGCTGACTCATGGATGGTCAATATTCTTACTTATCTTTCTATGTTATGCATGAAAATGGTATACACCAGCTCATCTAACAGCAGTCAATCGGTAAAATTATGCATTGGCATTCAAGGAAGAGATGAAGAGATAGCATCTTACTATGTGTGATGAAAAGGAACAAGAAACTATCTTGGCAATGGAGAAAAGGTATTTTAAAATGCATGTGTCACTCCAGCATTATATTGCTAACTTACAACAAATGGTTGTCAAAATTTCAGAAAGAGATGACTGCCTTGCCAATGGAGAATAAAGGTATTTTAAAATGCATGTGTCACTCCAGCTCTATATCACGCTCCTACGACAAACGGTTGTCTTCATTTCTGAAAGAGAACTAAAAGATGTATTGTCATAGAGGAGTCCATATAAGGACATACCCTAATGTAACAAAACAACAACTACAAAAAAAGGAGAATTGAATCTCTTGTGATAGATTTCATTCAGATTGTGCACACGATTCATCTTAGAGCATCATCAATCATGTAAAAAAAATTTTCAATAGTCATATAGCTTACAAATTATGTCGCGGCAAAGTTTTAATATTTGTGACCATGGCACTGACCCCCGAAATTTAGTAAATTTGTGTCATAATTATCCTATGGTCGTGATATTTGTACCATATGAAAACTATTTGGCTACAGATGTTACTTTTTTCATAATCAATTTTTACAAACCTTGACCTTTGACCTTGTCTGAACAAATTTTTGGGGGTAAAAATGTCAATTAAGCCCAGCCCATATCATGTTAAAATCTTAGAGTGAGACTGTGGTAGCTATATTGGACCTGGGAGATACTCAGTGTGTATTGGCTTATTGTTATTGTATCCTGTTGTGTTTGGCAACCTTCCGTGTTTTGGGAGCCTTCCTTTGTTGTGCATGAGCCTCTCTTGTGATAATGACTGTGTGCATTACCAATGTCCTGTTCTATGACTGTGTGGACTGAATGTGTTTGTTGAGTAAGAATATCTAGTGAATAGTATCTAAAAAGGTCTTGCTAGACAGCTGAATAGCTCTATAACAGGGACATGTAAGGGTTTGCTCACAACCATCAATTGAACACACTATATTCGCATACAAGGTAACACAGCCAGTGTTACCATAGTTTTGGATTTTATCCAAACTTTTTGATTTTTTACCCTTAAATTTTCTGTGGGTTTAATCAATAAATGTTTGGATTTTTCATCATTAGAAAATGTTTGACATTTCATGCATATCAGACCATGTGCAGCCAGTTTCAAAACCACTCTCTGTGGTATTAGCTGAGTGTTGTCATTTTGTGGTCACCTACTCTGTGCAGGAATTCATGTGGTTGCTTGGTCTGTGCAGGAATATTCCTGCACAGTCCTGTGTTATTAGTGGTTACATTGATCTCAACAAAACGAAGCACAGAAACCGACTAGGAATTTCTACATTAATTCACTTTTAACAGTGCAATTCAATGTTCCTCAAAAATGCTATGAATTTAAACCGAACCCTGAACTATTAAGACATCATGTGTAAATGCCATGAACACACTTTTGTATGTTATTTCTCATGAAATTACTGTTTGGATTTTGTTTGGATTTTCTGTTGCCAAAAAATTTGGATAACACAGACGAGTAATTTGGAAATTATCCACAAAAAATTATGGCAGCACTGCACAGCTCTAATAAAATGCACCATTAGGTCAGTGCTGAGAATATATACATATATATATATATAGTCAGCACATTTTGTTAATATTATAAGTGTACTTCAGATGGTGTGCCAACGACTCTAGTTTCTGTCTTAGCTTTGTTGTTTACTTATTATTAAAGCAAATGAAGATGGTCAAGTTTGTCTGCAAGAAAGCCCGCGCTTATTTGTGGGTGCTCCCACTTTTAGACAAACCTGCAAGAAAACCAGCGCTTATCTCTGTGTGCCTCTGCTTATAGGCAAACCTGCAAGAAAACCAGCGCTGATCTGTTTGTGCCTCCGCTTATAGGCAAACCTGCAAGAAAACCAGCACTTATCTCAGTGTGCCTCCGCTTATAGGTGAACCTGCAAGAAAACCAGTGCTTATCTGTATGCCCCGCTTATAGACAAAGCAGCAAGAAAACTAGTGCTTATCTATGAGTGCCTTATAGGCAAACCTGCAAGAAAACCAGCGCTTATATGTGTGTGTCCCTGCTTATAGGTAAACCTACAAAAAGACCAGCGCTTATCTGTGTGTGTTCCTGCTTATAGGCAAACCAGCAAGAAAACCAGCGCTTATCTCTGTGTGCCTCTGCTTATAGGCAAACCTGCAAGAAAAACAGCGCTTATCTGTTTGTGCCTCCACTTGTAGGCAAACCTGCAAGAAGACCGGCGCTTATCTGTGTGTGTCCCTGCTTATAGGTAAACCTGCAAGAAGACCAGCGCTTATCTGTGTGTGTCCCTGCTTATAGGTAAACCTGCAAGAAGACCAGCGCTTATCTGTGTGTGTCCCTGCTTATAGGTAAACCTGCGAGAAGACCAGTGCTTATCTCTGTGTATCCCTGCTTATAGGTAAACCTGCAAGAAGACCAGTGCTTATCTCTGTGTATCCCTGCTTATAGGTAAACCTGCAAGAAGACCAACACTTAACTGTAAATAACTAAATTTAATTTTATAAATCATGCACACCATGAGTCATTTATCACAATTGGCGGGCACCAAAGAGTGATGCTTTATAACAGCAACAAAACCAGTGGGTAACAGCTTGGTGGACGCTAAAGATCGAGAGGACTTATAGATCAGAGTTTACGGTGTACCATAAAACTTAATCGCTTATCGTTCCCGCTGTTAAGCACCCATTCAATTTGAACACTGGTTTAGCTATTGGTATAAAGACACTTTGATAGCACCCACCTCATGTCATTTCTAAGACGGTTTATTCATTTGAAATGATGATGTGCTTTATTTAGTAAACTTAGTTGTTGGGCATCCATTGATGCTTTGTGCTGTGCTCTTTTTCCTGCCTGATTTAGTTAGAAGAAAGGAAACTGAACAAAACAATCTTACAATGTATATATTTAGTATCTCTAAACTGACTATGCAGCCAGTTCCTCTGCTCTTGCTTGTGTCTCTGTAACTCATCACATATAGTCGAGTTTATGCCCATCAAGTCTTATCACTTGGGATTAGCTGAATGTTAATGTGAATTGTGCAATCAAAAGTGTCCATATTGGAGATGTCAGAGAAGAAAAAAGATCTGGGATGCAGGGATACAAGTTGTCATTGCCATCTTCTATGCTTGCTGGTTGTTACAAAATGTGAAATTTTGATTTATGGATTCCTCTAATTTTAATAAATGTCTTATATTCAGTTCCAGCTCCATACAGTACATATGTGAAATCATTAATGTTACTTGTGCATGTATATTTCATTCCGTAGATGCTGTCAAGGAACAGTTTGGAAAGAACTATGTTAAAGAATGGACTGTCGATAAGAAGAAAATCTAATCGAAAAAGCCTACAACCTCATCATAATTAATTGAATTTGACATGTATATATTTATCAATATTAGTGATTGTTCCTTCCTTACTAGGACATTGGTGGGTGAGCAAAGAAACAATGGTTGCCTAAAGCCAGGTTCATTATATGAAGCACACATCCACAAAATTAGTACAACAATCATTCTACATACTTAAATGAATATCTTACTTGATCTTGCAAATATCATTCTACAAACTTACAATATCTTACTTGATCTTGTAAGCATCTAACTAGGAACTTACAATATCCTACAAAATTATGCAATACGTTTACTGAATCTTCCAGCATCATTCCACAAACTTACAATTTTTCATAATCTTGCAAGCATCCTACAAAGAGCATACACAATCTTACTCTATCTTGCAATAATCTAACTAAAACTTAAACATCTTACTAGATCTTGCAAGCATCATACAAAGAACTTGCAATATCATACCAAATCTTGCAAGCCACATTCTACAAACTACAATATCATACTTGATATGCAAGTATCTTACTGATCTTGCAAGCATCCTACTGAGGCTTGTAAGCATCTTACAAAGGACTTGCAACATCTTACTGAATCTGGAAATAATCTTTTTTTAAACTAATCGTGTGTAATCTTAAATATTCTTATCAAATCATGCAAGATTACGGAACACACAATCTTACAACCTATATAAAATCATAGTAAGATCAATCTTATCATATGATATTATTATTATCTTATTAAATCTTATCTTACTTTGAATCTCAAGTACAAAATCAATATCTTATATAATCTTATCTTGCTAAATCTTAAACACATAAGTAGGTTTGGTTGCAAGCTCTTATCTTGTTCTTAGTAAGATGTTTCCGATCTTGTAATATCTTAGTATGATTTCCTTGCTGGGTTGGCAGGAAACGAGAGGCTGCTACTGAACCAGAAACAGTGTTAGATGTGGGTGGGCAGGAGTTGGCTATGTGTGAGGAAGTAAGAATAAGTGGTGGAGATAATATATTAATTGAAGAGAGGAATGGCATGGATCGGGTCCTGATGGAATTATGAATGAGATGTTGATGTAGAGAGAATGGAGGATTGGTGGTGGTGATGTTACAGATGATAAATATGGTAATGAAAGAGTGAGTGCTGCCTGTTAGACTGGAAGAGAAGTCTATTGGTACCCCTCACAAAGATGCTTATGTGGAACCTGTAGGAAATTATAGAGGCATTGTGTTAGGTTGTGTTGTAGTGAAGATGTTTGTGAGAGTCTTGGCGGGGAGGTTGGAATTGTTTGCTTAGGATGGCATTTTGACAGAAGCGCAGGGAGGGTTTTGGAGTGGTATAAGATGTTTGAACCAGTGGTGGTGCTGCGAGGTGTATGTTAGGTGAGGAAGAGGAAGAAGAATTAATAACTGGCCTTCCTGGATAATAGTGAGCTTATATCGCTATGATAGTGCATGGAGGGAGGAACTGTGGCGCAACAGTAGAGGTGAAGTTAGTGAGGGTGTGTGAAGGATGGGGTAGAGACGAGGTGGTGTTGAATCGAAGTAAGTCTAGGTGGTTTGCAGTAGATTGGGAACTTTAGGCAAATATGCTCCTTGTTACCACTTCTGGTGTTGGTACGTGTCACTTATGTATGCTGACGATGTTTTTCTGGTGTTGGTGTTGGATTCGGGGGGTGGGGGGGGGGGGGGCAGAGCAGCAAGCTATTTTGGATGAGAAAGAGGCATAGCTATGTCAAGATAAAAAATGAAGCTTAACAGTTCAAAGATCAAGGCAGAAGTAGTGGGAAAGGGAAGTAGGAGTGAGCTTGAAGATTGGTGAGGAGGTCGTGGAGGATTTCAAATACTTAGAGGTGTGGGTTGATAAGAAGCTATGAGGTTATAGTTACAGAAGATGGCAAAAAAAAAGAAGGCAGAAGAGGGGGTTGGAAAGGTGACATGGATGAACTAGAGTAAATGGGCAAGTGGAAATAGATAAAGGAAGGATGGTATGGGAGCTTCTAGTGAGACCGAGTATGGAATATGCAGCAGAAGTGTGGTGGACAGGAGTAGCACATGCCGAAGCTGGAGTCAGCACAAATGAGTGTGTTGGAGATTGTGCGGTAAAGTAATATAATGTTACAGTAGTGGCAGTGCAGGGATATCTAAGGTTGAGGAAGCTGGAGGAGAGGAGCTGAAGTTTATGTCTTGGGTAAGAGATTAGAGGAGTTGGAAGAGGACTGATTGAAAAAGTGGATGGAAGTATTGGTTTATGGAAACTACAAAGACCCGTGCTCATTACACAAAATGACCACACTCAGCTAATACCACAGAAAGTGGATTTGAAATAGGCTGCACATGGTCTGATATGCATGAAATGTCAAACAATTTTCTAATGATGGAAAATCCAAACATTTAGTGATAAAACACAAACAGAAAATTTAAGGGTAAAAAAACCCAACAGTTGGATAAAATCCAACACTATGGCAACACTGCGAAAGTGTGGCGTGGCTCTCGCTGTACTGTGTCGGTACCAACCGCGGCCATTTTCTTACAGGAGGACCGAACACGGCGCTGCCAGAGGCGTGCTTGTGCGTTGAGGGTCTGCTAGCAGCTAGCACAAACATGACCTTTGACCTAGACGAAAACTACCGCACTTTTGCATGACGTGTTGTGAGTTGAGTTCTGACCTATGTCGAAATCTAGTGGTCTTCCAGCAGGTATGTCTATTAAATATGCATACCAAAATAGGCATACCATATGATGTCAATATGAATTAATATTCTAGTTAATCAATCCACCAATGGTGGCAAGAAGAAGTTAGACAGGTTGGCATCTCGGGACCTTCGACCTTTGCGTGGGAAGGTGTTCTTCCTGGATTTGCCAGGACACAAATGCTTGGAGGCTATTTCAAACAAATTAACCCAGAGAGGTGCCACTGTTGAGAAGTGCTTCCATCGTGGAGTCAAATATCTCGTCACAAATCGCCACAAGACTGGCAATAAAATGGGCATGGCTTGCATGACCCCTAGCCCAGATACTCCTGAGAATGAAGTTGGAATTGCTTCGCCATTTTCCAATTCATCAAACAGTGCGAAGCCCGTTTCCCATGGCACCAGACGTGCTAAGATACTAGCTGCTTCTGTGAGTATACCATACTTTAAAAGTGGGTTGATTGGATGTGTTCTTGGTGGCTTAGTGGTTCAGTTCACTAAATTATCAACAAGTAAAAATATTAATTAATCCAATGCCTAGGGGAGGAGGAAGTTTAATGACATTTGGCTCACACACACACACGTGATTGGGAAAGGACAAGTAGCCACTGTGTGTGAATATCAGGGAGTACTGGTTAGACCCATTGTGGATGACAACCCCCCTCCCACCCCCCAAAAAACCAAAGCTTATACTTCTTGGCTAAAACTCACATCAGTAGCTACTAACTGCCTTAGTCGTGGTTACAGCCTATACTATTTGTTCCAAAGACTCCATATGTGTCTTGAATCCTTCGCTAGTTAGTAAACCAATAGATGTTTCCTGGAGGACCTATGTTTCCTGGGGGACCTATGTTTCCTGAAGGACCTGTGTTTCCTGGAGGACCTGTGTTTCCTGAAGGATCTATGTTTCCTGAAGGACCTATGTTTCCTGAAGGACCTATGTTTCCTAGAGGACCTATGTTTCCTGAAGGATCTATGCTTCCTGAAGGACCTATGTTTCCTGAAGGACCTATGTTTCGTGAAGGACCTATGTTTCTGGAGGACCTATGTTTCCTGAAGGACCTATGTTTCCTGGAGGACCTATGTTTCCTGAAGGACCTATGTTTCCTGAAGGATCTATGTTTCCTGAAGGATCTATGTTTCCTGAAGGACCTATGTTTCCTGGAGGACCTGTGTTTCCTGAAGGACCTATGTTTTCTGAATGACCTATGTTTCCTGGAGGACCTATGTTTCCTGAAGGACCTATGTTTCCTGAAGGACCTATGTTTCCTGAAGGACCTATGTTTTTTGGAGGACCTATGTTTCCTGAAGGACCTATGTTTCCTGAAGGACCTATGTTTCCTGAAGGACCTATGTTTTCTGGAGGACCTGTGTTTCCTGAAGGATCTATGTTTCCTGAAGGACCTATGTTTCCTGAAGGACCTATGTTTCCTAGAGGACCTATGTTTCCTGAAGGATCTATGCTTCCTGAAGGATCTATGTTTCCTGAAGGACCTATGTTTTCTGGAGGACCTATGTTTCCTGAAGGACCTATGTTTCCTGAAGGACCTATGTTTCCTGAAGGACCTATGTTTTCTGGAGGACCTGTGTTTCCTGAAGGATCTATGTTTCCTGAAGGACCTATGTTTCCTGAAGGACCTATGTTTCCTAGAGGACCTATGTTTCCTGAAGGATCTATGCTTCCTGAAGGACCTATGTTTCCTGAAGGACCTATGTTTCCTGAAGGACCTATGTTTCCTGAAGGACCTATGTTTCCTGGAGGACCTATGTTTCCTGGAGGACCTATGTTTCCTGAAGGACCTGTGTTTCCTGGAGGACCTATGTTTCCTGAAGGACCTATGTTTCCTGAAGGATCTATGTTTCCAGAAGGATCTATGTTTCCTGAAGGACTTATGTTTCCTGAAGGACTTATGTTTCCTGAAGGACCTATGTTTCCTGGAGGACCTATGTTTCCTGAAGGACCTATGTTTCCTGAAGGACCTATGTTTCCTGAAGGACCTATGTTTCCTATGTTTCCTGAAAGACCTATGTTTCCTGGTGGACCTATGTTTCCTGGAGGACCTATGTTTCCTGAAGGACCTATGTTTCCTGGCGGACCTATGTTTCCTGGAGGACCTACTGTATGTTTCCTGAAGGACCTATGTTTCCTGAAGGACCTGTGTTTCCTGAAGGACCTATGTTTCCTGAAGGACCTGTGTTTCCTGAAGGACCTATGTTTCCTGAAGGACCTGTGTTTCCTGAAGGACCTATGTTTCCTATGTTTCCTGAAGGACCTATGTTTCTTGAAGGACCTATGTTTCCTGAAGGACCTATGTTTCCTGGAGGACATGTTTCCTGAAGGACCTATGTTTCCTGGAGGACCTATGTTTCCTGAAGGATCTATGTTTCCTGGAGGACCTATGTTTCCTGGAGGACCTATGTTTCCTGAAGGACCTATGTTTCCTGACGGACCTATGTTTCCTGAAGGACCTGTGTTTCCTGAAGGACCTATGTTTCCCTCTTTTCCCACTCGCCTAGCTTACAATAAGAAGACTATTGTTCCAATTCATGTTCAAACTTCTCTGTTTCTTGATTGCAGTAAAAATACGTAGGTAGCAGTGTTCATTATGAAGTACATAGCTCACAGACTGCATGTGTATTATAAGCTGAATGAATGACTCACGCTCAGTTCTGCTGTTTGGTTGGTTGAGTTCTCACTCCTGGACACTCTTACCAAGTACTTGAAGGACGTTGTAGCTGATCCTCTACCAAAACATTGCTGTTTGGTTAGAGGAGTTCTGTGCAACTGTTACCATGGCCTTGAAGGAGGCTGTAGCTGACCCTGCATGGGTACAGTCAACAAAAGCAACAAGACATAGCATGTGCTGAATTTTGTGTAATGGACAGCAGTGGTGTACAGGGTTACAGTCACTATAGCAACCAGTCTTGGCAAATTATGTTGATATGTGTAGTGTACAAATACAATTTTTAAAAAGAGAGTTTAAAAGCTCTCCTTCCTCCTCCGGAGACACTGAAGCTAGCACTTTGGTCTGTTTCTCTACCCTCTAATACAATATTCAGAATCTACATAACAAAAAAACTAGAACAAAAATGTTATAACTACTGTTAGATTAACCATGTATACCAATGTTTTAACTACTGTTAGATTAACCATGTATACCAATGTTTTAACTACTGTTGGATTAACCATGTATACCAATGTTTTAACTACTGTTAGATTAACCATGTATACCAATGTTTTAACTACTGTTAGATTAACCATATATACCAATGTTTTAACTACTGTTAGATTAACCATGTATACCAATGTTTTAACTACTGTTGGATTAACCATGTATACCAATGTTTTAACTACTGTTGGATTAACCATGTATACCAATGTTTTAACTACTGTTAGATTAACCATGTATACCAATGTTTTAACTACTGTTAGATTAACCATGTATACCAATGTTATAACTACTGTTGGATTAATCATGTATACCAATGTTTTAACTACTGTTGGATTAACCATATATGCTTTTATAATCAGTTAGATAATTGTTTTATATGGTAAAGGGTCATCTAACTGGTTTAGGTCTGCATGGGTCCAGTCTTGTTTCCTTATTTTTTTAAACAGAAATCCAATTTTTGCTTAATTTGTTTATATCGTTTGTTCCGGGTCAGTCCCTGTCATTGAGTGCCATTAAACCACACCCATAGAGTAGCTCTGGCTTGACCTCCCAAAATCTGCTGATAGAACCTTGGCAGCTCCCTCCCTCTCTTCCAACCCCCAAACCCAATAGCGCCTAAGTAGAATAGTCGAGCCTTATAAAATAGCCATTTACTCATGGCTAGTAGGGCCGCTATCATGCATATATCATCCAGAGGGTTTGGGGGGGTGGGGATTGAGCCAGGACCACATTAACTCAATGGATGTAGCTTGGACACGTGTCTTGCTCAAACCAACAACTCCACATAAGGTGCTAGATGGCAAGCTTATATTTAAAAAATAATGTAGTATATAATATTAAAGACGATCATTTTGAAATGTTCGTGAATGACTGAAGGAGGGGTAGCTAGTCTTGTTCTATATATATTTCCTGAATATGGAATATATCGGTCCTGGACCGTCGGCCTGACAAGTCTCCTCCTGGAAGAAGAATAGTATCACACCCAATCTATGACCTATTTGATTGGCGTAAGCATGGAGTACATGTTTCTATTTCATTGGCCTAAGCATGGGCTATGGGGTGGAGGACATATTTCTATTTGATTGGCCTAAGCATGGGCTATGGGGTGGAGTACATGTTTCTATTTGATTGGCCTAAGCATGGGCTATGGGGTGGAGTACATGTTTCTATTTGATTGCCCTAAGCATGGGCTATGGGGTGGAGTACATGTTTCTATTTGATTGGCCTAAGCATGGGCTATGGGGTGGAGTACATGTTTCTATTTGATTGGCCTAAGCATGGGCTATGGGGTGGAGTACATGTTTCTATTTGATTGGCCTAAGCATGGGCTATGGGGTGGAGTACATGTTTCTATTTGATTGGCGTAAGCATGGGCTATGGGGTGGAGTACATGTTTCTATTTGATTGGCCTAAGCATGGGCTATGGGGTGGAGTACATATTTCTATTTGATTGGCCTAAGCATGGGCTATGGGGTGGAGTACATGTTTCTATTTGATTGCCCTAAGCATGGGCTATGGGGTGGAGTACATGTTTCTATTTGATTGGCCTAAGCATGGGCTATGGGGTGGAGTACATGTTTCTATTTGATTGGCCTAAGCATGGGCTATGGGGTGGAGTACATGTTTCTATTTGATTGGCCTAAGCATGGGCTATGGGGTGGAGTACATGTTTCTATTTGATTGGCGTAAGCATGGGCTATGGGGTGGAGGACATATTTCTATTTGATTGGCCTAAGCATGGGCCATGGGGTGGAGTACATGTTTCTATTTGATTGGCCTAAGCATGGGCTATGGGGTGGAGTACATGTTTCTATTTGATTGGCCTAAGCATGGGCTATGGGGTGGAGTACATGTTTCTATTTGATTGGCGTAAGCATGGGCTATGGGGTGGAGTACATGTTTCTATTTGATTGGCCTAAGCATGGGCTATGGGGTGGAGTACATGTTTCTATTTGATTGGCGTAAGCATGGGCTATGGGGTGGAGTACATGTTTCTATTTGATTGGCGTAAGCATGGGCTATGGGGTGGAGTACATGTTTCTATTTGATTGGCCTAAGCATGGGCTATGGGGTGGAGTACATGTTTCTATTTGATTGGCCTAAGCATGGGCTATGGGGTGGAGGACATATTTCTATTTGATTGGCGTAAGCATGGGCTATGGGGTGGAGTACATGTTTCTATTTGATTGGCCTAAGCATGGGCTATGGGGTGGAGTACATATTTCTATTTGATTGGCGTAAGCATGGGCTATGGGGTGGAGTACATGTTTCTATTTGATTGGCCTAAGCATGGGCTATGGAGTGGAGTACATGTTTCTATTTGATTGGCGTAAGCATGGGCTATGGGGTGGAGTACATGTTTCTATTTGATTGCCCTAAGCATGGGCTATGGGGTGGAGTACATGTTTCTATTTGATTGGCCTAAGCATGGGCTATGGGGTGGAGTACATGTTTCTATTTGATTGGCCTAAGCATGGGCTATGGGGTGGAGTACATGTTTCTATTTGATTGGCGTAAGCATGGGCTATGGGGTGGAGTACATGTTTCTATTTGATTGGCCTAAGCATGGGCTATGGGGTGGAGTACATGTTTCTATTTGATTGGCCTAAGCATGGGCTATGGGGTGGAGTACATGTTTCTATTTGATTGGCCTAAGCATGGGCTATGGGGTGGAGTAATGTTTCTATTTGATTGGCCTAAGCATGGGCTATGGGGTGGAGTACATGTTTCTATTTGATTGGCGTAAGCATGGGCTATGGGGTGGAGTACATGTTTCTATTTGATTGGCCTAAGCATGGGCTATGGGGTGGAGTACATGTTTCTATTTGATTGCCCTAAGCATGGGCTATGGGGTGGAGTACATGTTTCTATTTGATTGGCCTAAGCATGAGCTATGGGGTGGAGTACATGTTTCTATTTGATTGGCGTAAGCATGGGCTATGGGGTGGAGGACATATTTCTATTTGATTGGCGTAAGCATGGGCTATGGGGTGGAGTACATGTTTCTCTTTGATTGGCCTAAGCATGGGCTATGGGGTGGAGTACATGTTTCTATTTGATTGGCGTAAGCATGGGCTATGGGGTGGAGGACATATTTCTATTTGATTGGCGTAAGCATGGGCTATGGGGTGGAGTACATGTTTCTATTTGATTGGCCTAAGCATGGGCTATGGGGTGGAGTACATGTTTCTATTTGATTGGCCTAAGCATGGGCTATGGGGTGGAGTACATGTTTCTCTTTGATTGGCCTAAGCATGGGCTATGGGGTGGAGTACATGTTTCTATTTGATTGGCCTAAGCACGGGCTATGGGGTGGAGTACATGTTTCTATTTGATTGGCCTAAGCATGGGCTATGGGGTGGAGTACATGTTTCTATTTGATTGGCCTAAGCATGGGCTATGGGGTGGAGTACATGTTTCTATTTGATTGGCCTAAGCATGGGCTATGGGGTGGAGTACATGTTTCTATTTGATTGGCGTAAGCATGGGCTATGGGGTGGAGTACATGTTTCTATTTGATTGGCCTAAGCATGGGCTATGGGGTGGAGTACATGTTTCTATTTGATTGGCCTAAGCATGGGCTATGGGGTGGAGTACATGTTTCTCTTTGATTGGCCTAAGCATGGGCTATGGGGTGGAGTACATGTTTCTATTTGATTGGCCTAAGCATGGGCTATGGGGTGGAGTACATGTTTCTATTTGATTGGCCTAAGCATGGGCTATGGGGTGGAGTACATGTTTCTATTTGATTGGCCTAAGCATGGGCTATGGGGTGGAGTACATGTTTCTATTTGATTGGCCTAAGCACGGGCTATGGGGTGGAGTACATGTTTCTATTTGATTGGCCTAAGCATGGGCTATGGGGTGGAGTACATGTTTCTCTTTGATTGGCCTAAGCATGGGCTATGGGGTGGAGTACATGTTTCTATTTGATTGGCCTAAGCATGGGCTATGGGGTGGAGTACATGTTTCTATTTGATTGGCCTAAGCATGGGCTATGGGGTGGAGTACATGTTTCTCTTTGATTGGCCTAAGCATGGGCTATGGGGTGGAGTACATGTTTCTATTTGATTGGCCTAAGCATGGGCTATGGGGTGGAGTACATGTTTCTATTTGATTGGCCTAAGCACGGGCTATGGGGTGGAGTACATGTTTCTATTTGATTGGCCTAAGCATGGGCTATGGGGTGGAGTACATGTTTCTATTTGATTGGCCTAAGCATGGGCTATGGGGTGGAGTACATGTTTCTCTTTGATTGGCCTAAGCATGGGCTATGGGGTGGAGTACATGTTTCTATTTGATTGGCCTAAGCATGGGCTATGGGGTGGAGTACATGTTTCTATTTGATTGGCCTAAGCATGGGCTATGGGGTGGAGTACATGTTTCTCTTTGATTGGCCTAAGCATGGGCTATGGGGTGGAGTACATGTTTCTATTTGATTGGCGTAAGCATGGGCTATGGGGTGGAGTACATGTTTCTATTTGATTGGCCTAAGCATGGGCTATGGGGTGGAGTACATGTTTCTATTTGATTGGCGTAAGCATGGGCTATGGGGTGGAGTACATGTTTCTATTTGATTGGCCTAAGCATGGGCTATGGGGTGGAGTACATGTTTCTATTTGATTGGCCTAAGCACGGGCTATGGGGTGGAGTACATGTTTCTATTTGATTGGCCTAAGCATGGGCTATGGGGTGGAGTACATGTTTCTATTTGATTGGCGTAAGCATGGGCTATGGGGTGGAGTACATGTTTCTATTTGATTGGCCTAAGCATGGGCTATGGGGTGGAGTACATGTTTCTATTTGATTGGCGTAAGCATGGGCTATGGGGTGGAGTACATGTTTCTATTTGATTGGCCTAAGCATGGGCTATGGGGTGGAGTACATGTTTCTATTTGATTGGCGTAAGCATGGGCTATGGGGTGGAGTACATGTTTCTATTTGATTGGCCTAAGCACGGGCTATGGGGTGGAGTACATGTTTCTATTTGATTGGCCTAAGCATGGGCTATGGGGTGGAGTACATGTTTCTATTTGATTGGCCTAAGCATGGGCTATGGGGTGGAGTACATGTTTCTATTTGATTGGCGTAAGCATGGGCTATGGAGTGGAGTACATGTTTCTTAAAATGTTTCTTGTGTGTCAACTATGTCTTTGCATGTTCTCTTATGGTGGGGGTCTTTGTTCTGGCATGCCCTCAGTTGGGGGTCCTTGTTCTGGCGTGCCCTAAGTTGAGGGGGTCTTTGTTCTGGCGTGCCCTCAGTTGGGGGGTCTTTGTTCTGGTCTGCCCTCAGTTGGGGGTGTTTGTTCTGGAGTGCCCTCAGTTGGGGGTGTTTGTTCTGGTCTGCCCTCAGTTGGGGGTGTTTGTTCTGGAGTGCCCTCAGTTGGCGGTGTTTGTTCTGGTCTGCCCTCAGTTGGGGGTGTTTGTTCTGGAGTGCCCTCAGTTGGGGGTGTTTGTTCTGGTCTGCCCTCAGTTGGGGGTGTTTGTTCTGGAGTGCCCTCAGTTGGGGGCCTTTGTTCTGGAGTGCCCTCAGTTGGGGGTGTTTGTTCTGGAGTGCCCTCAGTTGGGGGTGTTTGTTCTGGAGTGCCCTCAGTTAGAGGGTCTTTGTTCTGACTTGGCCTCACTTGGAAGGTCTTTGTTCTGGTGTGCCTTCAGTTGGAGGGCCTTTGTTCTGGCGTGCCCTCAGTTGGAGGGTCTTTGTTCTGGCGTGCCCTCTGTTGGAGGGTCTTTGTTCTGGCGTGCCTTCAGTTGGAGGGTCTTTGTTCTGGCGTGCCCTCTGTTGGAGGGTCTTTGTTCTGGCGTGCCTTCAGTTGGAGTGTCTATGTTCTGGCGTGCCCTCTGTTGGAGGGTCTTTGTTCTGGCGTGCCTTCAGTTGGAGGGTCTTTGTTCTGGCGTGCCCTCAGTTGGAGGGTCTTTGTTCTGGCGTATCCTCTGTTGGAGGGTCTTTGTTCTGGCATGCCCTCAGTTGGAGGGTCTTTGTTCTGGCGTGCCCTCAGTTGGAGGGTCTTTGTTCTGGCGTGCCTTCAGTTGGAGTGTCTTTGTTCTGGCGTGCCCTCTGTTGGAGGGTCTTTGTTCTGGCGTGCCTTCAGTTGGAGTGTCTTTGTTCTGGCGTGCCCTCTGTTGGAGGGTCTTTGTTCTGGCGTGGCCTCAGTTGGAGGGTCTTTGTTCTGGCGTATCCTCTGTTGGAGGGTCTTTGTTCTGGCATGCCCTCAGTTGGAGTGTCTTTGTTCTGGCCTGCCTTCAGTTGGAGTGTCTATGTTCTGGCGTGCCCTCAGTTGGAGTGTCTTTGTTCTGGCGTGCCCTCTGTTGGAGGGTCTTTGTTCTGGCGTGCCTTCAGTTGGAGTGTCTTTGTTCTGGCGTGCCCTCTGTTGGAGGGTCTTTGTTCTGGCGTGGCCTCAGTTGGAGGGTCTTTGTTCTGGCGTGCCCTCAGTTGGAGGGTCTTTGTTCTGGCGTGCCCTCAGTTGGAGGGTCTTTGTTCTGGCGTATCCTCTGTTGGAGGGTCCTTGTTCTGGCGTGCCTTCAGTTGGAGTGTCTATGTTCTTGCGTGCCCTCAGTTGGAGGGTCTTTGTTCTGGCGTGCCTTCAGTTGGAGTGTCTTTGTTCTGGCGTGCCCTCAGTTGGAGGGTCTTTGTTCTGGCGTATCCTCTGTTGGAGGGTCTTTGTTCTGGCATGCCCTCAGTTGGAGTGTCTTTGTTCTGGCGTGCCTTCAGTTGGAGTGTCTATGTTCTGGCGTGCCCTCAGTTGGAGTGTCTTTGTTCTGGCGTGCCCTCTGTTGGAGGGTCTTTGTTCTGGCGTGCCTTCAGTTGGAGTGTCTATGTTCTGGCGTGCCCTCAGTTGGAGTGTCTTTGTTCTGGCGTGCCCTCTGTTGGAGGGTCTTTGTTCTGGCGTGCCTTCAGTTGGAGTGTCTTTGTTCTGGCGTGCCCTCTGTTGGAGGGTCTTTGTTCTGGCGTGGCCTCAGTTGGAGGGTCTTTGTTCTGGCGTGCCCTCAGTTGGAGGGTCTTTGTTCTGGCGTGCCCTCAGTTGGAGGGTCTTTGTTCTGGCGTATCCTCTGTTGGAGGGTCCTTGTTCTGGCGTGCCTTCAGTTGGAGTGTCTATGTTCTTGCGTGCCCTCAGTTGGAGGGTCTTTGTTCTGGTGTGCCCTCAGTTGGAGGGTCTTTGTTCTGGCGTGCCCTCTGTTGGAGGGTATTTGTTCTGGTGTGCCCTCTGTTGGAGGGTCTTTGTTCTGGCATGCCCTCTGTTGGAGGGTCTTTGTTCTGGCGTGCCCTCAGTTGGAGGGTCTTTGTTCTGGCGTGCCCTCTGTTGGAGGGTCTTTGTTCTGGCTTATCCTCTGTTGGAGTGTCTTTGTTCTGGCGTTCCTTCAGTTGGAGTGGCTGTGTTCTGGCGTTCCTTCAGTTGGAGTGTCTGTGTTCTGGCTTGGCCTCAGTTGGAGGGCCTTTGTTCTGGCGTGCCCTCAGTTGGAGGGTCTTTGTTCTGGCGTGCCCTCTGTTGGAGTGTCTTTGTTCTGGCTTATCCTCTGTTGGAGTGTCTTTGTTCTGGCGTTCCTTCAGTTGGAGTGTCTGTGTTCTGGCGTTCCTTCAGTTGGAGTGTCTGTGTTCTGGCTTGGCCTCAGTTGGAGGGCCTTTGTTCTGCTATGCCCTCAGTTGGAGGGTCTTTGTTCTGGTCTGCCCTCAGTTGGAGGGCCTTTGTTCTGGCTTGCCCTCAGTTGGAGGGCCTTTTTTCTGCTATGCCCTCAGTTGGAGGGTCTTTGTTCTGGTCTGCCCTCAGTTAGAGGGTCTTTGTTCGTTCTGGCGTGCCCTCTGTTGGAGTGTCTTTGTTCTGGCGTTCCTTCAGTTGGAGTGTCTGTGTTCTGGCTTGGCCTCAGTTGAAGGGTCTTTGTTCTGGCATGCCCTCTGTTGGAGGGTCTTTGTTCTGGCGTGCCCTCAGTTGGAGGGTCTTTGTTCTGGCGTGCCCTCTGTTGGAGGGTCTTTGTTCTGGCTTATCCTCTGTTGGAGTGTCTTTGTTCTGGCGTTCCTTCAGTTGGAGTGTCTGTGTTCTGGCGTTCCTTCAGTTGGAGTGTCTGTGTTCTGGCTTGGCCTCAGTTGGAGGGCCTTTGTTCTGGCGTGCCCTCAGTTGGAGGGTCTTTGTTCTGGCGTGCCCTCTGTTGGAGTGTCTTTGTTCTGGCTTATCCTCTGTTGGAGTGTCTTTGTTCTGGCGTTCCTTCAGTTGGAGTGTCTGTGTTCTGGCGTTCCTTCAGTTGGAGTGTCTGTGTTCTGGCTTGGCCTCAGTTGGAGGGCCTTTGTTCTGCTATGCCCTCAGTTGGAGGGTCTTTGTTCTGGTCTGCCCTCAGTTGGAGGGCCTTTGTTCTGGCTTGCCCTCAGTTGGAGGGCCTTTTTTCTGCTATGCCCTCAGTTGGAGGGTCTTTGTTCTGGTCTGCCCTCAGTTAGAGGGTCTTTGTTCGTTCTGGCGTGCCCTCTGTTGGAGTGTCTTTGTTCTGGCGTTCCTTCAGTTGGAGTGTCTGTGTTCTGGCTTGGCCTCAGTTGAAGGGTCTTTGTTCTGGCTTGCCCTCTGTTGGTGGGTCTTTGTTCTGGCCTGCCCTCAGTTGGAGTGTCTTTGTTCTGGCGTCCCCTCTGTTGGCGAGACTTTTAAGAGTATAATGGTTAAATTCCTACAATTTTTCCCCTCCTATAATTTCATAACCCCTGGATTTACTACTCCTCCCACATCCTAA
>CBDHDV010000083.1:0-4688 GCA_965261175.1 Rubritalea sp.
GGTGATAACTCTAGTTTAATCCATCAAGGCTGGCCTTAGTAACTATGGTGATAACTCTAGTTTAATCCATCAAGGCTGGCCTTAGTAACTATGGTGATAACTCTAGTTTAATCCATCAAGGCTGGCCTTAGTAACTATGGTGATCACTCTAGTTTAATCCATCAAGGCTGGCCTTAGTAACTATGGTGATAACTCTAGTTTAATCCATCAAGGCTGGCCTTAGTAACTATGGTGATAACTCTAGTTTAATCCATCAAGGCTGGTCTTAGTAACTATGGTGATAACTCTAGTTTAATCCATCAAGGCTGGCCTTAGTAACCATGGTGATAACTCGCTCTATAAAGATTAGAACAAAGATTTTTAGCCTTTGCCTTCCACAAAGCCAGCACTGCATCAAAGTCCACTTCATGGAGTGGAGGTCCTTAGATGGCTATGATCATCAGCTTGAGCATTGATGCTGGAAGCAGTCGGTTACGAAGTCGATCTTTGATCTGCTTCATATCACTAAAAGAGCGCTCAACAGTTGCAGTAGAGACAGGAAGCACCATGGCAATGGTGAGCAGAATCTTAATGTTGGGGAAGGTCACACACTTTGCCTCACTTCTCAGGAACAGTGTTGCAAATTCCTTCAATGACAAACTCTTCTCCTCAAAGATAACCAATTTGAAAGCTTTCCACTCATGTCTTGTCTCTGTCTTATCGACATCTGCTGGAGTTGAGAAGACGTTTCCCTCAAACTCAATCTCAGTTGTCTCACCATAGAATTTTAGGAGCTTCTCCAATTCTGCAGTGATATATTTGTGCAGTTGCAGGACATCTGCTGGGCATTTCTACGGATGGAAGATGCTGAAAGCAGTCAAGAGGCTTAAGGTATCCTTGAAACGACAGCTGATATGCCTGCTGACCTCTTCCAGGTAAGGCTGCAGCACATTCTTGTTGAAATATTCTCTTGCTGTCGCCAGATCTACAACACCAATTGCAAGGTCTGTGACTGTATCATGGACTGTGGAAAGGTACTCCTGATCATTGGGAAGTTCCTTGATCTGGTGTAGGGAGTGCTGGACATAGGTCAGTTGGCTGGCTACAAGAGTGCAGTCTGCTGTCTTGGCCTGCAGAGCTCTACTAAGACAAGTCAATACTGGAAGGACATCACGTAGCATCATCAGGGTCACCACAAAGTTGTATGTCTTCATAGTCCTCAGCATTCCAAGTGCTTCTGGCTCTCCAGTATCCTTGTGGATGTGCTCAAGTGTATCTATCAGTGGCCTCATGGAGCACCTGATTGCTTTTACAGATCTGTCGTGTGCCAGCCAGCGGGTATCACTTGGCTTGATCATCTTGAGTTGGGGGTGGTTGACGATGGTCTGCATTTCCTTCAGTGCAGAAAACTTCTTAGGAGAGTAGTGGAACATCTTCCAAACAGACATCAGTGTTGCAAAGACTTTCTTCAGACTAGGCAGACATCTTGCAGCTGAAACGCAGCAAAGCTAAAGGACATGTGCACTACAGTGCACAAACAATGCTCGTGGTGCCAATGTGCGGATACGCATTTGAACTCCTGTGCCCGAGAAGGTAGCAGCCCTGTCATATTCCTGTCCTCTCAGTTTCCCAACATCAATGTCACTGCCCGCTAGAAAAGCTTTCAGCGCAGCAAATATTGAAGCTGCATCACAAGCAGAAAGGCTAACATGTCTCAGGAACTGTTCCACTGGTGAACCAGAATTGTCAACCATCTGAAGCAGATTGAAAGCTCCTCAATTGTTGCTCTATCTGTTGACTCATAAGCCAGTATTGAATACAATGCAGCCTCTTTAAGAGATCTGAGAATACCTTGTTGGACCCACAAGCTAATGGCATCAAGGTACTCACTTATGGTGACATGAGAGCCGTAGTTGGCATTTCTTGGAGCTGTATCCAAATGTTTCCTCACGTCATCATCACCATTCTCCACCATAAGCTGAACCACGTCATCAAAATTGGAAAAATGTGCTATTCTGCTTATATAAAAAGTACATGATCCTCAACAACTTCTTGATCGCTATGCGAGTTTTGTTGCTTCGTCTGTTCATCGCACCTCTCCTTCCCCTGCTTGAACTGAAGGTTTACACTTCCTTCAGCTTGGCTTTGTTTCTCTGCCTCTACCTTGGCCTTTGCCATCTTGTGCCCTGCTGAAGCTTCTCTGTTCATCGCATCTCTCTTTCCCCTGCTTGAGCTGAAGGATTACACTTCCTTCAGCTTGGCTTTGTTTCTCTGCCTCTACTTTGGCCTTTGCCATCTTGTGCCATGCTGAAGCTTCTCTGTTCATCACACCTCTCTTTCCCCTGCTTGAGCTGAAGGATTACACTTCCTTCAGCTTGGCTTTGTTTCTCTGCCTCTACTTTGGCCTTTGCCATCTTGTGCCATGCTGAAGCTTCTCTGTTCATCGCACCTCTCTTTCCCCTGCTTGAGCTGAAGGATTACACTTCCTTCAGCTTGGCTTTGTTTCTCTGCTTCTACTTTGGCCTTTGCCATCTTGTGCCATGCTGAAGCTTCTCTGTTCATCACACCTCTCTTTCCCCTGCTTGAGCTGAAGGATTACACTTCCTTCAGCTTGGCTTTGTTTCTCTGCTTCTACTTTGGCCTTTGCCATCTTGTGCCATGCTGAAGCTTCTCTGTTCATCACACCTCTCTTTCCCCTGCTTGAGCTGAAGGATTACACTTCCTTCAGCTTGGCTTTGTTTCTCTGCTTCTACTTTGGCCTTTGCCATCTTGTGCCATGCTGAAGCTTCTCTTTTCATCACACCTCTCTTTTCCCTGCTTGAGCTGAAGGATTACACTTCCTTCAGCTTGGCTTTGTTTCTCTGTCTCTACTTTGGAAAATCTTGTGCCATGCTGAAGCTTCTCTGTTCATCACACCTCTCTTTCCCCTGCTTGAGCTGAAGGATTAAACTTCCTTCAGCCTGGCTTTGTTTCTCTGCCTCTACTTTGGCAAATCTTGTGTCATGCTGACGCTTCATGTGCTTTCTGGGAAAGAGATCCAAGCTCCCTGTGCGTGCTTCAGAACTTCCCTATCCTTCTTGTAAATATGGTAACAGTATGGACACAACTTCCCATTGGTCACAGAGAAGCCAGGGTGCTTTAATGACAGCAGAAGTATCCAGATAGTCAGGCAGTGTACGTTTCTTTAAGAAATCTTCTGATATCCATGGACGATTGGTGATGCATGAGGACTTGTATGACACTGGAAGTGCAGTGGTAGGCTAATTTAAACTATTTAACAACCTTTTTAAATTCCGTGGGGAATCCCCAGGACTCGGTGGATCCATTGGGGGTGGGGTGTCCTTCGGATCACAGGGCCTTCCCCCTCCAATCCTTCATTTTTCACACTTGGTTCATTAAAACTATTCGAGATCACCAGCGGGGGGAACTATACCCGAAACTGGGAAAAAAACATCTGATGACTTTGAGTACTCATAACTTTTTTTTATAATTGCTCTGTGAAGATAATTTTCTGCTCAAGTCGTTTCTTGATCTATGTGCTTTACAATAATAGAGAAAGTTAGTCTAAAGGCATATTTTGTCAGAAGATAGCAAGACAGAATTACAATAACTAAAACTGTTAATGAAAGGCAAGCTACCTTATGGAGCATAGGAGACTAATCAACAAAATCTACAGAGGTCACCTCTTCTAATTGCCATAACTTGGCATGCTTCAAATGAACAAAAATAGGTCTTGGTCATATAGCAGCTGTTAACCTAGGCAAGCCACAGACTACAGCTTTTGTTGATTGAGTGTGGGTGAGAGCTGCTGGGGTCATATAGCAGCTGCCTAGGCAAGCCACAGACTACAGCTTTTGTTGATTGAGTGTGGGTGAGAGCTGCTGGGGTCATATAGCAGCTGTTAGCTTAGGCAAGTCACAGACTACAGCTTTTGTTGATTGAGTGTGGGTGAGAGCTGCTGGGGTCATATAGCAGCTGTTAACTTAGGCAAGCCACAGACTACAGCTTTTGTTGATTGAGTGTGGGTGACAGCTGCTGGGGTCATATAGCAGCTGTTAACCTAGGCAAGCCACAGACTACAGCTTTGTTGATTGAGTGTGGGTGAGAGCTGCTGGGGTCATATAGCAGCTTAGGCAAGCCACAGACTACAGTTTTTGTTGATTGAGTGTGGGTGAGAGCTGCTGGGGTCAATTACGTAGGGTTTTGAATGCCCTGGATGTTTCTGCCTGTATATTCCGACAATATGCTTATAGACTAACTTTCAAACCATTTGTAAAGCACATACATAGATCAAGGAACAACTTGAGCATAAAATTATCTTCACAGAGCAATTATAAAGAAAGTTGAGCAATCAAAGTCATCAGATGTTTTTCTCCCAGTTTCGGGTATAGTTCCCCTTTATTGTACCGATGATCCTTGAACTATTAGTAGATGAAAGTCGGTCAGGCCAAATCCCAGTCAGCCCGACTCCTTGACACACACACACGCCAGCATCACTCGATGTACATACTCTATGATTTTAACAGCACTGTGTAAGAATTTCAATTTTTTTATTATAAATGTTAGCCTTTGCCTCAATCAGGTCCCACCCCTCCAAATCATCTGGATCTGCCCACCCCTGCAGGGATCCAAACCCCCCCCCCCCCCCCCCCCCCCCCCCCTTTTCCAATAGTGTAAGTGAGATGCACTGTGGCATTGATAACTCTCTC
>CBDHDV010000084.1:0-9386 GCA_965261175.1 Rubritalea sp.
TGGAGTACACCTGAGCTGCCAGCACTTGAAGATATACTTGTGATTGTTCCCAGCAAATATTTTGTAAAAGTTCAACACATGTTCACTTTGTCCTCATCTTTTCAACAACAAAATAATGTGTTGTGAATGGGTTGGCAATGCTGACTAGTTGTGAGCTGAGTAGTGTCCATAATCCAGCATTCCCATGAAATGTTGACTTGAATTTAATGTAACTTTACCATTACAGAAATACTCAACAGTAGGACAATGGTGGGAGAAGGCAGGCCAAGTAGGACTCACAAAGTAAAAAGTTTCAAACTCGACTGGCTGGACCAGTTGATGCATTTAGGATGGGTCAGTAACAAATTACTAATGACAATGGTGAACATTAGAAGCATAAGGAGTCCTTGATCACCTTCCAGGATTCCCTGGTGGTTCTGAAAATGGTGAACCTGGAGTTTTGACAATTCTTGGAACATGTTTTAATATTTCTGTCCCAGGATTGATTGGGGAAGGGTTAAAAGAAAAATATTTAAAGTGGGGGGGGGGGTGTGTGTGTCCGAATTTGTCTGATTTCTGCCCCCTAAGAATCGGAAGCCTGGGGGTGATTCCATACTTGAGTCAAAGTTCATCCCCATCAGTTTTGTGGGTGCCTCCAGCAGATACACCCATGAAACAGATTGGGACAACCATTGACCAATGTGAGAAGGAGCCCTGGCAGCATGGACCAAGCCTGTAATGAGAATGCCATCTACCATTTGACTATCATGTTGAGCCAAGTCACATCAGGAAGATGACAGATGGCAGCAAAGAAGGGCCAAATTGGGCCTGTCTGTAGCTCATATGGCATTTATATCACTGTTTGATGGTCATTCTCAAGTTAAGCACAAAGGTTCTGGTTCAAATTGTGCATGACCTTGTGGAATGGGGTTGAAACAGATCCCCTCCAAATGGTCTATCAGTCCTGAGGGTGCTATTCCTTGGGACCTTAGGACCCAGTCTGGTATCAGTGGCAAAGGTGCCAGTGGCTGGCCTCTGAACTGTGGTGGCTATCAGTAGGCATTGCCTATGGGACCACACATATATCCCAGTCAGGGGTCCTCCATTGCTGGTGTCTATGACTTGTGTCGGCTAATGAGTGTTGTCTCTTGGTAGTGCCAATCTAACCCACCCCAGTGGCTAAAGGGTTTGGGCCTAATCAATCATATTATAATGCAATGCATGTTAATCTTGGCTAATTAGGGTTTATAAATACCACCACTAATGTCCCTTGACATGATAAAATTGTGCAGCACAATTTGTCTTTTTGAATTTTAAGTCCTCCAACATAGAAAATCCACCAATTATGTGTCTAATTAGACATAACATAGAAATTTTAAAGATCATTTGCCCCAATTAAATTGTTCAATTTTCACTACTAATACCCCTACATATGACATTACTCTAAATAATTAACACAATTTGTCCTAGGCCTGTCCCAGTTGGTTATGAGGCAAGAAAAATTAAGAAAAAAACTCATAATTTCATGCCTAAATAGCCATATTTTTTTTTACCAATGCACATATTGTGATTATAGTCAATACATTGGCCAGGAAACCTCTAAAAAACATTTCAATTGATTTAGTCCAAAAGGTGTGGGGGTTTCCACTGGAGTCCAATGTTAATGTGTTTTTACCCACACGCCCCTTGTGATAGCATGGGTCTTCAGATGGAAAGTTTCTTCTCCTCCTCCTTCTTCTCCTCCTCCTTCACACCTCATTTTGGATGCCAAGATAACATTTATGTGTTTCTCATAGGTACAGAAACCCCATGGGAGGGGGCATGGGTCCTTCGCTGAGTATGTGATCTTGTTTTTACCCACGCGCCCTTGTGGGAGCATGGGTCTTCAGACTGACTTTTTCTTCTCCTCCTCCTCCTCCTCTTCCTATTTCTCCTTCTCCTTCTTCACACCTCCAATTTTTTTTCTCTTAGGTACAACAAACGATGTGGGGGGGGGGCACATGGGTCCTTCGCTGAGTATGTATTATTTATTATTGGACGCACTAAGGAACCGAGCACAGGGTACTCCAGGAAGAATGCCGAATTCCGGTTATTCTGAACAGACGCAGCAAGGTTTACATCGTAAATCCAACAGGGACCCAGGTTCATCTGTTGAACGAATGGCAGACGGGGACCAGAAGCAACAGGTCGTTCATCCTGCCCGCAGAATGGAGGCCATGTCCCTCGATCACCATCAGGAAGGACCCTTCGACGAGACCAATCTTGACGTCGATGAAATCGAAGTCAAAGGAACCACTGGTCTCTAGAGCGTTCGCAGGATCGATGTGGTGCATTCGATCCAGTTCAGGCCTGTCCTGACGGACGCCGAGCCCATGCATGCTCTTAGTCGTAGAATCCGAGGCTCGTACGTGTCGCTCTCCTGGGTGAGAACCCCCAAAGAGGGACCTGGGTACAATGGCCAGCAATTCCTTTCAGGTGAAGGAAAATGATAGGAAAACGATAATAAGGATGAAATCCGAATTGAAGTTATCCCACTTTACTGAAGTACCCAAGGCGACACAGGAAGAAATGAAAGGAACTTACAATTTCTTCCTCAGGCAGGAGGGGACCGTTGATGAAAATCGCAGGCTTCCATCCACTCTTGCCGGCCTCACCACCAAGACCCCAATGTCGTAGGATCGCAGTCATTTCTACGAGTAGAAAAGACACCTGGGAATGAAATGTAGGAAGACGAACAAAGATTAAGTCCAGATCCTGTTTAGTCGAGAAATTATGAATGCAATGATAAATTTTTCTATTAAACTGGATCGGGCAGCGACTTAAATCTAAGTTGGTGGACTGAATAAACTATCCAATAGTTTGGACAGACCCAGATCAGCCAGTCTGATCGTTCCTACATCATTCTCAGGCCATGCACGTGGACCAGCCAATCTTCATGAACAGAAAACAGAAAAGCAGCGAAACGATTGCAAAATAAGTCGAGAAGTTCGACTTGAAATTTTAAATCGTGGCGGTGTGGGTGTGGTGGACTTGTCAAAGTCGGGTGGGTCTGCTCTCTGAAATGAAGGGGAGGCTTCTTGAAATTATTAAAAATAATTTCCAAAGAAGTCCAAACTTGAAACAAGCTTGGAGGCGGGACCAGACCTAATCTAATAAGAATAGGCGCAGTTGGCTAACACGTGGCAGAGATGTGAAGTTAATTTTAATTAAGTTCTTTCTCTGGACATGAAAGGCATGTACATGTCAAGCGAAATATTCCATATTTCTGCTGATGGCGATTTTTAGACTTGAAAAATGCACCAAACATTTTTGGATCTAAAATACAGCCGAAACAGGAAAGTGGCCAAAGGATTGTAACGCTCAAGTTGAAAAAATAATGCAATTTTTTTAACCCTTCCCATAAAATCTCGAGATTTTAACAGGAATGACTGAGTGTATACAACCTGTTCTACGTTGGCCACCGACCGGGTCCTGATGAGTATCCTCCAGAGTCCAGAGCCCCACTGGAGGGCGCAGACATGCACGCTTGACGTAGTCCAACAGCTGGGGGAACCTTGGAGGCTCGAGGCGAGGGCGAAGAGGCGAAACAGAGAAGTGTTTACACAGCTCTGATTTCATGTACTCGCAGGAACCCAGTGGTGGGGTCTCCTCACCAAACCCCAGACACGTCAAGTGACTGGCTAGGTCTCACTAGTGGGACTAGTAAGAACCATGGATACTTCCATCCGTTCTAGAGAAATTTCCACCCAAAATTTAGATACTTGACTGAAAGTCCCAAGAAAAGCAGGCCGAGGTGGGTGGGCAAACAGAGGAGTACCCTGTGCTCGGTTCCTTAGTGCGTCCAATAATAAATAATACTATCACGAAAACCTTCGTTTTCTGTAGCATTCTTTCATTACTGGACTCACGGAACCTCGCCAGGGTACTCCAGGAAGACGTGTATTCGTGCTTTTTTGATGTATCTAAATCTTGAAATTTCTCACCTGATCTATAGACAAACATCGACTGGATAAACAGGGTTTTTACAGGAGCATGGTTTCTAAAGTCATGGACAATGATGGGCTTAGGTCATTATGACCAGGCAAAGCGACTGCTAGGGTGTAATGGCCAAGGAATGAGGGTACTAAATCCTCACTCTCCTATTTTTCAAGGCTAGGATTAAAAACCTGAATATCCTATTTATTTTAAATTTAAAGAAATATAAAAGAAACTTGGTCAGGAAAAAACCTTGCCAACTCGGCTAACCCAAAGCAAACCCTAGGTAATGTGGAGTGAATACTGTGCTCATACAGGACTCAAACCTGCTTAATATTTTTACCGACAAAAAATGCAAGTGCATTATACTATATTACCTAGCCAGACTAGAAACGCTCGCTGAAACCCTGTCCCCCTAAGCTGCGAAATGAAAGATTTCATCACAGAGACCAAACAATTTATTGGACTGTAAAATAGTCCTGGTCCCCGGCAACAAAGTGGGTTGGTCCGCCGAAGCCCGGCGGTGCAGGTGTTTTCCTGTAGAGTATAGTGTTAACTATTTAACTACATATCTGTCGTAGAACTTTTGGAAAACACCACTTTTAGTGGACCAATTAGCCACAGCGCAAATTTCTTTGACACTGTAGTTCAGTTGGTCCCTCATAAAAGCAGCCGAGGCGCTTCTCGTAGCATGCGGGGAAAACATTGAAGTGTCAATCCCAGCAGCCGACATTACTTGTTTTAACCAGCGAGCCAATGTGCGTGCTTTCACGGACATATGAGGCTTGACAAAGGAAACAAAGAAGGAATGGTCGTTGCTACAGAGAGGCTTTGTCCTAGAGAGATAAGCAGTAATTGCTAAGACTGGACACAGAAGAGGATTGTCGGGAAACGAACGAATCGAAACCCATCCTCTGACATTGCGTTCGCTGGATTGCTGAAACAACATTCCTCAGTCAATACTCTCTAACTAGACATATTTACACGTCCGTACTTGTACTCATTCTCACCTTTTCCAACCCTGTGAGAGGGACTTGCGCGAACCCTTCTTCCAAGACCACATGCCGTCCCAAGCTAGCAAGGCTGCTCACCCTGTTGTGTGAACAATCCAGTGTCGAGACATTACACGCAATACTGTACTGGAAACAGGTGATTTCTTGTCGTCACGAGTGACAGCAAAAGTGCACTGTGCCAATACCTGGACAAAGTCGAGAACGCAACCAGAAACAAAGTCTTGTACGTCAAGCACTTCAGATCTAGATCCGCAGCAGGACCCATATCCATGACGTATCGCATGACTATGGTCACATCGAATGTACTTCGATATTTAGGAAGAGGCGGTCTTAGCTTGAAAAAACTTTTCATAGCTTTAATTACCAGCTGATCTGTACCAACAGGTGTATTGCCAGGTAAGAAACAATGATACTTGCTAATCGCAGACTTGGCAACATTCATTGTACTGTAGCTGGCACCTTCCTCAAACCTGTGGCGAATGTACTTTACAATTACCGCGACCGAGCAAGTGATTGGCTGTACATTCAGACCAGAACAAAAAGTGCAGAACTGCTGCCAAGCTGAACTGTACTTTTGTTTGGTATTTGTGGATATGTGGTGGTCAAGAAAATCGAAATCGTCCTGATTCAACACCACACTGTCGTCAGACGCAATTAAAGGCAACCCCTGATGTGGGCTGCCACTAGAGGGTCCATACTGAATGCCACTGGTGTTGTGGATTCTGGGTAACTCAGGCATAGACGAGCAGCTGGAAGCCGCCGAATGGGCTGAACCAACATCTTGGAAAGATGAGGCCACCACAGAGCCCGTTTCCAACCCGGGCAGATGAGAATCGCCTCTATCTGCTGCTCCTCCACTTCGCGCAGCACAGCTGGGATCAGTGGGACCGGGGGAAACAGCCAAGTTACCGGATCCCAATAGTAATTGAGACAATTCTGGCCTACCGCGGACTCGTCCTGCTCCCAGGTCATGTACCGAGGGAGGTGGTTCGTCCTGCTGGTCGCGAAAGCGTCCAGCGTCGGTTTGACCTGAAACTGACAACAGATTCGTCGAAACTCTCGACGTCTGAGCTGGAAATCCCAAGCCAACAGAGCTTGACGAGACAGAAAATCTGCCTCTAGATTGTCCGCGGACGACAGCCAAAACGGGCTCAGTACGTTCACATCGCGACTCACGACTTCTCGCCAGAGTTTCAGACTCTCCTGACACAGGGAGACAGAGCGTGTGCCCCCTATCTTCCTGATGTAGGCGCAAGCCGTCGTGTTGTCGATATGAGGACGGACCGTCTCGTGTGGGTCGACCAAAGCTCGAATTCCTTCCCGTGCAGCTCTTATCTCCAATAAGTTTATGTGCTGACAACTTTCTGTCTCGGACCAGGATCGCTGAAAATAATCACCATGAGAATTTACAGCACCACCGCCCCACGGAGAGGCATCAGTCCAGACAGAAACATCTGATTTGGGGGGAGTCCAGGATGTGGAGGAATTTCCTCTGAAACCTGAGCGCTTTGCCCACCAGAGCAAGTCGGAACGAACTTGTACAGTAGACAAAGACACTATTGTAGAACTCCTCCTACCAGATCTAAGAGACTTTATCAAAGCTCTCTGCAAAGACCTATAGTGCATGGGGGCCAATGGGCAGGCTGGCATGACTGACACCAAAGTCCCCATCAAACTCTCAAGGTCCGTCTGCGTAGTTTCTTTGGTTGCCAACAAGGACCTAGTCCATGTGACCAACCTCTGAATCTTGTCCTCAGGAATGGCAATTGTTTTGTCTGATGAATCAAACAAAAACCCCAGATGCACAGGAGTTTGGGTAGGCTCTAAGATGGTCTTAGTCCAGTTTAGAGACCAGCCAGAACACATGAACACCAGGCAGACTACATGAGTCTCATACCTTGCCAACTCCCTGGTTTTTGCTTGGGTCAACATATCATCCATGTATGTTGAAAGCAAGATGCCAAACTTGTCGCGAAGGTAACCTGCAATGGGCCTAACCATGGTGGTCAATATCCTAGGAGAACATGTGAGACCAAAAGGCAGAACTTGCCACTCCAGCAGGTCACCCCCCCACTCAAATCTAAGAAATTTCCTGAACTTCTTGTGGATGGGGACATGAAGAAAAGCATCTTTGATGTCAATTCCACAAAACCAACCACCAGACCGAAGCCATTGTCGAATCCAAGCCACTTCTTCCATTCTGAAAGAAATCTTTCTAACAGAAGAGTTGAAACGTTTCAGATTGAGAATGGGTCTCCACTTGTCAGGAGATCTCTTTGATTTAGGTACAGCAAAGTATGAACTAACATACTGGCCGCGCACTGGCTGAACAACTTTAACTGCATTCTTGGCAATCAGTCCCTTGACTTCCTCATCCAAGACATCTCTAGCAGCAGAAGTTGCTGGTGCGGAGTCTTCTGACTGCGCACCTGAACAGGGGTCCTAGATTTAAAGGGGATCTCATATCCTGACTTTATGATCTGCATAACCCTGTCATCACTCTGGATGTTCCTATAGGAATCTATAGCATGTGAGAGTCGGCCACCAATAGGCGATGCCAAAGCAGAACTGATGAATTCTGGTTTGAAACCGGCTTTAGTGACTGCATCTACTGCAGATTTCAAAGGAAAACTTGACGGCCAATCGGCTCCACGACTGATATCACTAATCTCATCTCCCAATAGTGAATCATCATGTAGGCTACACAGTACAGCTGTATTACTGGACTCACCAGAACCCTGAGGAGCAGCACCTGCTCCGTCAGTCTTAGCCGCACTGTCGGCCTTAGCCTTCTTGGCTTTCACCTTCGCGGACTTAGACTTCTTAGTCTTTTTAGCCGCTCCAGCTTTACCTGCCTCACCATCCTTTTTAGAGGATGCGCCCTTGGTTCCAGTCTTAGTCTTAGACTTTTTCTTAGACTTAGACTTCTGCTTGCCGGTGGAAGGCGTCAAGATAGCACTACGAATAATGCCATCCTTCTTCCTTGACTCTACAATCCTGTTAGAGACTGCCTCGTCACCACCAAACAAACCGACTTTGTTCTGCCCTGCACCCTTCATGACAGCCTTTCTGACCTTTGGCTTAAAGAGCGTTAGCAACTTGTGCCTCACGAGCCTCCTTAGGGCGTCGTCATGAAAGCCCGACAATCCAAAGAAAACGTTCAGGCGCTCGCTAGTAGCAAAGGTCATCTTAGCACTGAGATCATAGACATGCCGGAACGCGTCCTTCTGTCTACCCAGCACCGCGTCGACCGCCCCAGAGTTCGCCTGATGGACTTGGTTGACCTTTTCCCTCACCTTGACCAGCTGGTCAGGGCTCAGTCCGAGGCCCCCCAACATGTCCGCAGGATTGACCAATGGGACACTAACATCAGGACCAGCCACTATCGGACGCAGTACGATAGGGTGTGGGTCCGGTCCGATGCCCTTCTGGAAACTTGCGTCTCCGTCCAGCTCCGCAAGAGTGATGCCCAGCTCTCCACAAAAGAGTTTAAGCTTGGCTTCGAAACCCTCCAACTCGTCTGTCAAACTGAATAAGGGGATCATAGATGCCCGAATCCCTTTCAACAGCCCTAAGAGTTTACGCTTGTACTCGAACTGCTGTTGGAATGCTCTTTGCTTCTCAAAATCTTGGAAGAAAGCTTCTGCCTGCAGGTCAGAGTTAAGCTCTAGCTCCTGAGCCGGTGGCAACTTCAGGTTTGTCTGCATAAGCTGACTGGCCTGCTTAGCTGTCATCGGTTCCGGCTGGTGGCAGACATGCCGGGCCACCTCGAGCCCGACCAAACCCAACTCGACAGCATGAGTTGTTTTTGTGCTCTTTCGTCCAAGCAAGCGATCAGCGACTGCCATTTTTCGGGGGTCAACTGCGGTTGCTTTAGAAGAAAGAAGCAATGCCTGATCGCAAACTGTGCATCCCGGCTGCCAGGATTTGGTGTGGACAGAGCAACGGAGAGACGGTGTCTCCACTGAATCCCCATTGATGTGCACACCCACAGCTGCGACCTGTCCGACATTAACGTGCGTATTGCTAACACTAGCGGTGGTATGCGAACCGTCGTGCTCCATAGGAGTCGGTTCGGCCGTGTACCCATCACTAGGACCAACAGATGGAACATTATGCTCGAGGTTGGAGTCGCTGGATGAGTCGAGGACAGAGGAATCGTCCTCGACATCACCCCCATGACCCCCAACCTCGGACTCGGAAGAAGGAATGTCCACAATGCCCCGGCGGTGCGGGGGCCCCATGTCCATCTCCTCCCCCCCATAAATCCCGTCCGACAGGTAGTCGATTATATTAGCCATCCTAGGGAAGAATCCCATAGAACAAACAACACGCAAACTTGTAAAAACACGATGCCGAATCCGTGTAAGTACAACACACCACAATTCCTAACCTGGACCGCTGCAAGGCCCTGGTAGC
>CBDHDV010000085.1:0-8999 GCA_965261175.1 Rubritalea sp.
GACTAGGTCAGGGTTGTAGCCCCTTCTCCAGCAGCAGCTGTTCAAAGAAGGAGGGAGTTTCGCGTCATGGACTAAGTGGAGTTGGTGAGCTTCTGCCCACTCCTCTAACAAGATACCATCATCGTTAGAGTTGTTGTAACCCCAGCTGGTGCTATGACTGTTGAAATCCCCAATGATGACATTGACCTGTTGGTAGTTAAAGGTCTCAGGCTTAAGAAATGAGAAAGTACTGCCAGGAGGCTTGTACATGGATGTCACAGATAGTTTCTCCAGGCTGACTGTCAGGATTTCCACATTGTCGTTATCAGATAATGATGTTTTGTCGATGATTGTATCACGTTTGGTGAAGATAGCACTGCCATATTTCTCGTGTGGCCTCTCTACAACAAGCTTCATTCCAGGGACTTTGGGACGACACTGTTGCGGACCTCTATGTGTCTCTTGAAGGCACAGGATATCACAGTCAATCTCATGGCAAATTTTTCCTATCAGGTGGCCTTTCACTGAAGAAAAGCCTTCAGCATTAATGGACATCACGGTCACCGTCCGTCCTGAAAAGGACGCATGCTATCGGCAATGATCCGTGGAAACCATTGTAGTATGTTCGCAGATGTAGGGGTAGAGACAAAGCAATAAGCGAAAGCGATATAGCTATGTAGAAGTCGTATGAAGTGTAAATGGAGGTGGTGGTAGAATTAGTCCAGGAAAAACCTTATCCAACCCCGCGACGTGGACGCTTCTACCATGGGGATAGAAGATTGAGTATTCAGAGGATAGACAAATTAAAAATGAGATAGTTTGTTTGCAGCATTTCATGCATTAATTAAGGCAATGCGTATTGAGGAACACAGTCATAAATTGCTTCTAATTTCAGAGGAGGGTTGATGAGAGGCAGGGTTTAAAGAAAGGGATAGAAAATTTGGAAGAGGACTGCTTCTGGAACTACATGGTGATCGGCAGGCAAAACTTCAACTTGACAAATTGGTCTGAGCTGCTATTGCTTGGTGACTCTGTTTACCAACTGAACCAGATGGATCTAATTCAAATTGGCAGTCATTGCCTTGTGGTACTGATTTATTGAAAGAATTTTCAGAATCAAGTCTTCCACATAACACATTGTTGATAAGGATACTAGAATTTCGTACCTTACTAGATGAGCGGTCAGTACCATTTTGCATGACTGACCATCCAACCTTCATCAATGCAAAGTCCTTTGAGCAGTCTTTGGGGGACTTGTCTGGTTTGATGGAGCATGGATGGGGCAGGTTTTTTTTTTTGGTTAATCAAGATTGGTCTTGGATGCTAGCGATCCCTGTTGTATTTTCCTAAATAATAAAGGTCCTTGATGGAATTTGGCTCCATAGGGGCCTCGGTGGTTGAAATAATACAAATGGCCTTTTGTAGGTCATTTGCCTGCCTAACACGTCTGTTGGAAGCCGTTTGACATTCATCAATGCCTGACAGAACCAGATTGTATCATCTGTCACTATCACTGACCTTTAGTAATGGATTTTTGACAGAGGCTTGGTTGATGTGGTCGTCAGTTCTTGGCTGGTTGTCAGATCAAGATTGTGTGAGTCCATGTAAGATGAGACAGGCTGTGAAACCGCAGAGACGGAGGTGTGATAGAAGCATAGATTGGTACAGAGATTTTAGCTTTTTGACAACTGACTGACAAGACAAGCAACAATATCTCTGAGATTAGATAATTCAACTTCATGTTTGTCCAATATAGCCACGCCTATCACAGGGGACATTCTTGGCTAATATAATCTACAACCACCATTGTCGAACCGAATGTATCTATGGCATACTAGAATGTAGTAACAACATTTACAGATATGTCTAGTTTGTAACTGAAGAATACAGCACAACAGTTAAGCCAACACCATATGGTTAATGGCACTTCAGCAACTCCAGAGTTAATCCAGCTGTTTGAGTTCATATAACTCCATTATTGAGTTTGTCCAAGCTTTCCACAGAGTTAGCTCACAACAGGGCTCCAGTGGAATCGCTTATAAACTCTCTAAGAGAGTCACTTATAAACTCACAAAGAGATTTTCTTCCTAACTCCACTTATCTTCATTGATTGACGCAACTTTGTGTGGGACCCGCCCGCCATACTGGAAATTAAATCTCTTCGCAAATTTATGGTTGCGGTAATACTGTGGTTATTGGACTAGTTCGTTCTCCAGTTGCTTCAGTAATGGAAAGGGCAACATCGAAATCAGCAAGATATACTAAAGGGATCAGCAGATACTGGACAAAGAGAAACTAAACTGAAAACTTTTAATTAATTCAGTTTTGGTGTGTTTCAAACACAAGTAGCGGTCTGAGGTCAAAACCACGAAACATCCCAAAAAGTTGTATCACACTTCTAATCACCTAATTTGTGTTCTTACCTCTGTGCAGGTAATTTTAGTGCCATATTGTTGCTTATTTTGTGTGCTTTCAAATGATATGTTGAATGTCTCAATAGGCACATCTTCTTTAAATGTACCAATATCTAAAGTCACTAAAAACAACAACATTTTGAGGAGTGTCCAAAACACGGCATCTTATAACTCAGCTCCTCTTGAATCAGAATGGATATCACAGGGGCTTTGGGAACCCACACACCAATTTTAGTGTTTTGATATCCATGAATGCATGAGTTGACTGAAGAGCTTTGCACGTGTAGATTTTTTTAGTGACCTTAAGTTATGGTGATAAGAAATGTTATACAACTTTTTTTTGGAGTCTTTCATGGTTTTGATTACTAGTCCCCCTAGTTAAATTAGTATTAAAATGTAAGTAAAAGAACACATGAAGAAAAATTTTGTCTGTGTATCACATGATGTTCAAACGTTGAAGATGAGCAATACTGATATGCCAGTAAATACTGCTATGCCAATGTTTCTGACCAGTTGTTAGACACAAATGTACACATGGAAATATGGCTGAGAGTAAATTGCTTTGACTTGTATGAGAGTAGCTACATGACTTACACGAAAAACAACAACTAAGAGTGATGTCATAAGGAGAGTGATGTCATAAGATAGTATTTATAGCCAGAATTACAAAGATTATTGTTTTATTGTTATAGATATTTTCCTAGCCTTAACTACTGCCTAGGCTAATAATATTGCTATTGTTCTTGTCATAGCCTTAGTAAGGACAAGCTGAAAAGCTAACCCACTACCGATTTGTGATGTGATTTGTAGTTGCCTTCTTTATGATTGTAAGATGTGATGCAGTCAAGAAATGTTCCCTGGAGATTCACAACTGTTGTAAGTTGTTGGATTGTAATATGGGGAAGTATCCATGAATTGTATGTTTTTAGTGTATTCCTTGCAGGTGCAAGATTGAACAAACTGATAACCTACAACATAATGGGATGAGAAGTTCAGAAATGGAAATGTGCATGTGGAACTAAGTTGTTTTGTTACGAGTAATTGAAAACTGCTTTCCTTGAAGATAAGAAGAGCACTACATTAAGAGTGAGGTCATCAGGCAGTTCTTTCTGCAGAAATTATCAGATAACTAAGGGAAGACCATGCAGAAGTGATGATTTTGTTTCCAATATGCTTCATTCATTAACAAAGTATTGATTATTATGCATCAGTTATGTTTTTTTTATGTATGCTAAACTATCCAGTCGTCTACTTGCTGTCCCAAAGAGAGAGAGAGAGAGTGGCTGCACACATGTAACTGTTGGTTTCCTTAGCAAGATTAAAAATAGTTCCTACCAAGAACCTGTATCACATCCAGGGCCAGTGTGTTGATGAATTTAGTAGTTTAGACTGAATAAAACATTAACATCCTTTCCCTGACAGTTAAGAAATGTCTTAACAGGCACAGACAGCGTGTAGATCTAGATTTCTTTCCTTCGGCCTTCGGAATCACTTGCCGTTTTTCTTCTTCGTTGGCGGAATCTAGTCGATCTATGGCGTTTTTCCCCAAGACGACCATTTCCTTTTTAAGTCGCGTTCGTAAAATCTTCCGTGTTCTCTCCGGGTTATGAATGTTCGGCACTACCACAAGGTTCCCACCCACCTCCCAACAATTGAGGGCTCGCTTCGCTCGCGCGAGAATGAAATGAATGATTTTCGCTCAAAATAGAAAGAAATGTTTTTGTACTGAAGATAAATTTAAAAATCACACTTCGCTATTCATACTACAAGCTCCTGAAATTAACTTCCACTACTTGGAGCATCATGCGTGGATGCACTAAGTTGTGGAAGTTATGTCATAGATCGGGAGTGTCCTAAACTCAATACACCTCGCTTGCTTAATTACAAGTACTTTGGCGTGTTCAGATGATGCTACAGGTCTCAGTGAACAATTTGGAAGAATTGCTCCGCGAGGTAGGGGGTAGGAAAGGCAAGGAAGGACGAACCTTCATTTTGTTTTGTGGAGATGTGGACGTAGGTACTGGAGAGAGCTGGTGTTCTGACTGTGTCAAAGGTTCGACCCAGATTGACTTGACTTACCTGACCTAGTTAGCTGATTACTAAGTAACGATCCTAGCATTATGTCTTCATGATGACATTGTCAGATTATATTTCTAGATTACTCTAGACATTGGTTTTGTCTATTACTCTGGCCAAATCTTAGCCATTGCCCTAGTCCTAACCACCCTGGCCTAATCTAACCACCCTGGCCTAATCCTAACCACCCTGGCCTAATCCTAACCACCCTGGCTTAATCCTCTAGTCCTATCAGTAGCTGTGGGTCTAAAGGTCTAATTATGACTTAAAGGTAATGTGTTGTGTGCATTGTGTTGGGTGATATAGTAAACCAGAAATGTCTGACTTCAAAGCTCATTCAATGGAATAGATGTGAAATGCAAGAAGGATTTGATTCAACTCTTGCATCCATTCCGCTATGTCAAACCAATCAAAAATGGTAGAATCTAGCATGTGATGAACTGCACCATCAGCTGTTTAGCTTTTGGTGAACATGGCATTTGTAGATGAGAAACTCATAGGAGCCTTGTGGAGTTTCTCCTGCTTGTGGCAGGTTTTTCTAAGTCGTACAATTGTTACCAGGGGAAAGAAGAATGCCTGGAGGCAGATGACAAGTTGTGTTCTATAGATATCTAGTAGTTAGCTGATACAGCTTGCTTGTAGTTTGGGTGCTGGTTTTATCTGTGGTTGTTTGGTTTCTAGTGCTGTGATACTAGCTAGTAGCAATGTAATTAGTCAGCTAATGAGTGAGCTAAAGAGTGAGCTAATGATGGTTACTTTCTAGAAGCTGATGTAGCTGTTCAGCTTGTATTGATAATTTTCTGGAAGTTGATGTAGCTAGCTATAGCTAAGTCATCAAGTTAACTTCTAGTACACAAATGCAATCATGTCCATTAATGGCGGAATCAATGTCAAAGTTCCAACAGTGTTATGAACCATGCAATGGATTTGCAAAGGACGATGTCGTCACAATGATTTAATGCCAAGGTTCAACTGTGCCTGAAGACACCCTAACTTCAAATATAGGGTTGCTATTGAATCTTATCAAACAACCATGTCGAGAAAGTGCCTGGTACTCTTCCATTGACATGGACCTGTTTGTTATGGCTTCTCTCTCTCTCTGAAGTAAATAATGGACTGCACATCTATGTTGATGAGTTTTGCTTAGGACTTTCTTTGGTTCTTATATTATGCCAATTGATGTTCTTGGTTTGTCCTTGTGTCACATGGTACTGTCCCTTTACCATAGCCACAGAACAAACTGCCCTGGAGACTAGTACCCACTCTTTTCAAGCATAGCGATTTGGGTTGGCTAGTGAGACTCGAGATGGTCTCCATTTGCAAAACTTGAACCAATTGAACAGCAATTATATTTATAGCTATAACTTTTTCAAGAATACGCTTTTCAAACATGAATGCGAATACAATAAGCTACAGTTTGGTATAACAATCAGCTTGATTGACGTAGGCAAACAAAAGCTACGCCTCATTACATTGCTCTGTCTAAATAAAAACAAACTTACAGCATAGAAATCCATTCTGAAGTGCATCCTTTTTTAAGAGAAGGTACTCAGAGCAATTCCAGGTAAGCATAGATGTATATACAGCTTTCCTCTGAAGATGGACTTTCAGAAACAGCAGTAATGACCAAGAAGAGGCCATTCATGATGGCAGTTGTGATCGTCCAGAGGAAAAATTCTCACTTGTCATGTCAAACCAGAAGTATATTTTTATGACTATTTTAGAGTGATAGATTAGTCTATTCGCTGGGCATCTGCTGGTTAAAAAAAATCCAGTGTTTTTTTTCCATACGGTTCTTTTATGTATATTATAAACGATGTCCGAGTTTTTGGTGATTAATCGATTATGGAGAAACTCTAGATAAAACAATAGAAAAAAGTTGTGTCCCTACTTTAATAGAGTTCCTTAACTTCCACTTGGTTCTTAGTTACAACATATTTAATAAAGCCTGATCTATGTGCTTTAGGGCCTATGACCTTACCTAAGTTACTGCACCCACAAAGTCAGGCACGTCAATTGTACTTAAGGTGCATTTGCCAGAGAGGTCCCGACTTAAGGTGCATTTGCCAGTGAGATCCCGACTTAAGGTGCATTTGCCAGCGAGATCCTGACTTAAGGTGCATTTGCCAGAGAGATCCTGACTTAAGGTGCATTTGCCAGCGAGATCCTGACTTAAGGTGCATTTGCCAGCGAGATCCTGACTTAAGGTGCATTTGCCAGCGAGATCCCTGACTTAAGGTGCATTTGCCAGCGAGATCCTGACTTAAGGTGCATTTGCCAGAGAGATCCCGACTTAAGGTGCATTTGCCAGCGAGATCCTGACTTAAGGTGCATTTGCCAGAGAGATCCTGACTTAAGGTGCATTTGCCAGAGAGATCCCGACTTAAGGTGCATTTGCCAGAGAGATCCTGACTTAAGGTGCATTTGCCAGCGAGATCCTGACTTAAGGTGCATTTGCCAGAGAGATCCTGACTTAAGGTGCATTTGCCAGAGAGATCCTGACTTAAGGTGCATTTGCCAGAGAGATCCTGACTTAAGGTGCATTTGCCAGAGAGATCCTGACTTAAGGTGCATTTGCCAGAGAGATCCTGACTTAAGGTGCATTTGCCAGAGAGATCCTGACTTAAGGTGCATTTGCCAGAGAGATCCTGACTTAAGGTGCATTTGCCAGAGAGATCCTGACTTAAGGTGCATTTGCCAGAGAGATCCTGACTTAAGGTGCATTTGCCAGAGAGATCCTGACTTAAGGTGCATTTGCCAGAGAGATCCTGACTTAAGGTGCATTTGCCAGTGAGATCCCGACTTAAGGTGCATTTGCCAGCGAGATCCTGACTTAAGGTGCATTTGCCAGAGAGATCCTGACTTAAGGTGCATTTGCCAGAGAGATCCTGACTTAAGGTGCATTTGCCAGAGAGATCCTGACTTAAGGTGCATTTGCCAGAGAGATCCTGACTTAAGGTGCATTTGCCAGCGAGATCCTGACTTAAGGTGCATTTGCCAGAGAGATCCTGACTTAAGGTGCATTTGCCAGGTGCATTTGCCAGAGAGATCCTGACTTAAGGTGCATTTGCCAGAGAGATCCTGACTTAAGGTGCATTTGCCAGAGAGATCCCGACTTAAGGTGCATTTGCCAGAGAGATCCTGACTTAAGGTGCATTTGCCAGAGAGATCCTGACTTAAGGTGCATTTGCCAGAGAGATCCTGACTTAAGGTGCATTTGCCAGAGAGATCCTGACTTAAGGTGCATTTGCCAGCGAGATCCTGACTTAAGGTGCATTTGCCAGAGAGATCCTGACTTAAGGTGCATTTGCCAGCGAGATCCTGACTTAAGGTGCATTTGCCAGAGAGATCCTGACTTAAGGTGCATTTGCCAGCGAGATCCTGACTTAAGGTGCATTTGCCAGAGAGATCCTGACTTAAGGTGCATTTGCCAGAGAGATCCTGACTTAAGGTGCATTTGCCAGAGAGATCCCGACTTAAGGTGCATTTGCCAGAGAGATCCTGACTTAAGGTGCATTTGCCAGAGAGATCCTGACATTTAAGGTGCATTTGCCAGCGAGATCCTGACTTAAGGTGCATTTGCCAGAGAGATCCCGACTTAAGGTGCATTTGCCAGAGAGATCCTGACTTAAGGTGCATTTGCCAGAGAGATCCCGACTTAAGGTGCATTTGCCAGAGAGATCCTGACTTAAGGTGCATTTGCCAGAGAGATCCTGACTTAAGGTGCATTTGCCAGAGAGATCCTGACTTAAGGTGCATTTGCCAGAGAGATCCTGACTTAAGGTGCATTTGCCAGAGATCCTGACTTAAGGTGCATTTGCATTTGCCAGAGAGATCCTGACTTAAGGTGCATTTGCCAGCGAGATCCTGACTTAAGGTGCATTTGCCAGAGAGATCCTGACTTAAGGTGCATTTGCCAGAGAGATCCTGACTTAAGGTGCATTTGCCAGAGAGATCCTGACTTAAGATGCATTTGCCAGAGAGATCCTGACTTAAGGTGCATTTGCCAGAGAGATCCTGACTTAAGGTGCATTTGCCAGAGAGATCCTGACTTAAGGTGCATTTGCCAGAGAGATCCTGACTTAAGGTGCATTTGCCAGAGAGATCCTGACTTAAGGTGCATTTGCCAGAGAGATCCTGACTTAAGGTGCATTTGCCAGAGAGATCCTGACTTAAGGTGCATTTGCCAGAGAGATCCTGACTTAAGGTGCATTTGCCAGAGAGATCCCGACTTAAGGTGCATTTGCCAGAGAGATCCTGACTTAAGGTGCATTTGCCAGTGAGATCCTGACTTAAGGTGCATTTGCCAGAGAGATCCTGACTTAAGGTGCATTTGCCAGAGAGATCCTGACTTAAGGTGCATTTGCCAGAGAGATCCTGACTTAAGGTGCATTTGCCAGAGAGATCCCGACTTGAGGTGCATTTGCCAGTGAGATTCCGACTTAAGGTGCATTTGCCAGAGAGATCCTGACTTAAGGTGCATTTGCCAGTGAGATCCTGACTTAAGATGCTTTGCCTGAGAGATCCCGA
>CBDHDV010000086.1:0-5307 GCA_965261175.1 Rubritalea sp.
GACCCCAAAAATTGCGCGCAATTTTTGGGGTCCCGCCTCTTCTCAACACTATAACTCAGGGGGGGTTCACCGGAAAAAAAAAAAAAAACCACCACATCACAGATAATGCCTTTAGCTACATTCGTACCGAGTTTGGTGCACTGCGGTCAAGGCGCCTGGCTGTAAAACATGTTGGGGATTAGGAATTTTTTTTTTTTAATGACCCTTGCGTGTTTGGATATATCTTCTAAGAAAATGTGCCTATATAGACTTTTTATATATCATTTTAAAGCACACACAATAAGCAACAAGCTGGTATAAAAATTATTTGCACAGAAGAAAGGGAAAAAAAGTTATGACAGCTACAAATATTTGTTACAATTTCGTTGGTTTCAGGTGTCGTCCCCCCTTAACAGAGTTATGGAAATTACCTAATATGTTACAAATTTTTTTAAAGAAATGATCAACCAAGGTAAGGACATCTAGACTCACAACCCCACCATAGGTGGACTTCACCAACTTTCCATAATTCAAATGAAAGAGCTTTCAGATGATTTATTAAAAGTTGGTCTAGGCAAAATATTGAATGAGTTATGAATTTTATCATTTGAAAAAGCACTATTCCTAGAAACGTGATTTGAAATGTGCTATCTTGATCCTGCTACTCTCTACATTCTCTCTCTTCATCTTCAGCTTGATCTTGCACCATCATCTTCTCTCTTCATCTATATCTACCTAGACAAGCATTCTGAACCACAGGTGAATATTTTGAGATGTGGTGGTTTTGAAAAAAAAGCCAGTTTAGGGGGGGGGTGCCTCCGATGCCTCCAGCAAGGTAAGTGGTGCCTTCTTCCTTGATGTGCTGCTGCTCCACACGAGTCTCCCTGAGTGCTGCCGTCTGCCTTCTCTTCTTGATCACCACCTCCATCTTCGACCGCGCTTTCTTCACACGGTCCTGATCTGCACAACCCAAGTAGGAGGAACAGAGTGGGCCTGCTGGGATGCGAAGTTGGTCCATCAGCTTCACCAAGGCCTGCTTGCCGCTGTTGAAGACAATAACGGCTTGACCTACTGCACCCTTCATGGTGACGAGAGAGCAGAACTCTGTCTTCGGAGCACGAAGCCACACAAGGGAGTTGAAACTCTCATTGCAATTCTGTGTGGATCCTAGCAGGCACTTCTTCATCCTGTCCTTCGGTGCTAGCCTTGTCACTCTTGAAGGAGGTCCTAGCTAGCTTCACTTTAGGCATAACTCTCTTCTGCACGTGCCCAACACACTCATGCTTCACTACTTCGACGTTCCCATAGGGCTTGTGCTCATTGAGGGTGGCAAAAGACTTGCAGTCACCATCTGAAATCATCTGGGTGTACCGAAGATGACGTGTCTCCACAGACCTGTTCCAAATCCTCAACACCCCCTCGCACTCCATCGCTGGAGAAGAACCCTCAATGTTCAGCTCACAGCTCTTCCTGTGACCCTCCATCCACTCCAGATATCTCACTGAACCCTCCCCCCAAATATCTCACTGAACCCTCCCCCCAAATATCTCACTGAACCCTCCCCCCAGATATCTCACTGAACCCTCCCCCCAAATGGTCTTCTGTCGCTGACACACGTTGCACAGCTTTGACAGGATTTCATAGTCAAGCACCTGCCTACTGTCCCAGCTGATGACCACGACAACACCATAGGCAGCAGTGAATCCTCTCTTGGACCACGTCCCATCGCACATCACAGCAATGTCAACCACCTCCATGGGTTCAGCACCATGCAAAGCATGGAGGTATGCGAGGCAGCTAGCATGTCATCCAGCGCAGCCTTCTCTGAAGCAGCACCCAGAGCCTTGTTGTGGAGATGGAATGCAGTTGGCTGGACGGGAGTGAGCATATCCATCATTGCAAAAAAAAAAGGACTCCATGCTAGCTTGTCCTCTGCCAATGGATCTCATTGCTAGCACGGATCTGGCATTGAGGGTCTTAAGACTCCTGAGGGGTGGACATGATGATCTGGTAAGTACACTCAGCATTCATACTCACTGTCATCAGCCGTGATACCAAGCTTCGTCTACCAGTCAAATCCTCACTGAGGGTGAGAGGAGAATGGCAGGTAATGCACTTCTTCAACTCTGTCATGTACTGCTGGCAGTCAATGAGGCAGTACCCTCGCAGTGCCTCCACATACTGGTAGGCCTCATCATAACTCACATCAGATTCTATCTCTCCAGTCTCTACCTCTCCACACTCATCAGGGTCACCAGTTGTGGTGCCAGAGGGGCAGTCCAAGCTCCTCAGATGGTATCCATGCTGCTGCTGAGAATTAGACTCACTAGCTGTAGATGTGCTGGGGGGGGGGGGGGGGTAGTCCAAACTCTTGAGCCTAACAATAGCAAACTTCTTGCCACAGGAGGTTCAATTGGGGTAGGCCTCTCAATTGGAACTGAAGCAGTAGCACCGGGAGTTGGAGTAGGAGAAGCTATCTTCCAACGCTGAGTGCCAAAGAACCGCTTGGGACGCTTCTTGAAGAGAGACATGACTCAATCTCCAAGAAATTCAAAATCTGCTGACAAAGGTCAGGTGACATGATGTGCAGTAGACCACATGGCACTCTAGGGCTGCTCAGTTATTATGGCAATAATCAGCACTTCCAGAGCTTCCAAATAAGGCCTACCTCAGCTCTCTAGCTTGAAGTATAAGAGATCTATACTGACTCTGAGTTGGGCCGTCTTATCAGCGTTGGGGTAAGTATTTAGTAGTATAAGAGATCTACACTGACTCTGAGTTGGGCCGTCTTATCAGCGCTGGGGTAAGCATTTAGTAGTATAAGAGATCTACACTGACTCTGAGTTGGGCCGTCTTATCAGCGCTGGGGTAAGCATTTAGTAGTATAAGAGATCTACACTGACTCTGAGTTGGGCTGTCTTATCAGCGCTGGGGTAAGCATTTAGTAGTATAAGAGATCTACACTGACTCTGAGTTGGGCTGTCTTATCAGTGTTGGGGTAAGTATTTAGTAGTATAAGAGATCTACACTGACTCTGAGTTGGGCCGTCTTATCAGCGTTGGGGTAAGCATTTAGTAGTATAAGAGATCTACACTGACTCTGAGTTGGGCCGTCTTATCAGCGCTGGGGTAAGTATTTAGTAGTATAAGAGATCTACACTGACTCTGAGTTGGGCTGTCTTATCAGCATTGGGGTAAGCATTTAGTAGTATAAGAGATCTACACTGACTCTGAGTTGGGCTGTCTTATCAGCGCTGGGGTAAGCATTTAGTAGTATAAGAGATCTACACTGACTCTGAGTTGGGCCGTCTTATCAGCGTTGGGGTAAGCATTTAGTAATATAAGAGATCTACACTGACTCTGAGTTGGGCTGTCTTATCAGCGTTGGGGTAAGCATTTAGTAATATAAGAGATCTACACTGACTCTGAGTTGGGCCGTCTTATCAGTGTAGGGTTAAGCATTTAGTAGTATAAGAGATCTACACTGACTCTGAGTTGGGCCGTCTTATCAGCGTTGGGGTAAGCATTTAGTAGTATAAGAGATCTACACTGACTCTGAGTTGGGCTGTCTTGTCAGCGCTGGGGTAAGCATTTAGTAGTATAAGAGATCTACACTGACTCTGAGTTGGGCCGTCTTATCAGCGCTGGGGTAAGCATTTAGTAGTATAAGAGATCTACACTGACTGAGTTGGTCCGTCTTATCAGCGCTGGGGTAAGCATTTTGTAGTATAAGAGATCTACACTGACTCTGAGTTGGGCCGTCTTATCAGCGTTGGGGTAAGCATTTAGTAATATAAGAGATCTACACTGACTCTGAGTTGGGCCGTCTTATCAGCGTTGGGGTAAGCATTTAGTAGCTTAATAACAGGAATAGCACGCACAAAATAGTGTATAACTTCATAATGGAGCATGGAAATGCTCTGCAACCTGAAATACAAGTAGTTGGTAGACAGTAATATAGAATAGGCAAAAAAAAAGTGTTTTTTTTAATTGACTAAGATGACGAAAAACTAGGTGTACCCCCCCCCCCCTCTCAAAATGAGTACCATTATAAAAGGAACATGATTATAATAATAATAATAATTATTATTATTATTATTACTATTATTATTATTATTATTATTATTATAAAAAGCTTGGGGATTTGAAGAGTTCATTTGATGAATAATTGTACTCTTCTATTATTATTATTATTATTTTATTATTATTATTATTATTATTGTTGTTGTTGTTGTTGTTATTGTTATTATTGTTATTGTTATTATTATATTATTATTATTATTATTATTATTATTATTTAGCCCTTGTTGGTTGCATTGCATGGTGTTGTAATTAATGGAGTTCTGTGATTGTGTATGTAACACGATGGCCACACATGTCCTTATCAAAATGTTCTATGTTGTAGTTGACGGTAGTATGAAGGAGGGCGTGGACCCACTGGAGGCGTACATGGCCAGTGTAGGTGGACACTTAGATAGAGGCAAGAAACTGCTTCTTAAGCAGCAACTACACCACCTCAATAATGTGAGTGACATTTGCTTGAGCTCCAGCTTGATCATGGTTGACTACTTGTGCGTCAAGAGGGTATCCATTTCCCGTGTGAGAAAATTATGTTGAAAGATATACGTCTATGATGCCCTTGGGGACAGTAGGAATGTAATGCAGTTCTTTGAGGGATAATGAGTCATCGGGGGGGATACAGAAGCAAACAGAAATAAAATTTGAAACAGGAAAAAAAAAATTTTTAATTTAAAAATTATGACCTGTTAAAATAAACATAAGGGAAAACATGACCGTGCTTGGTACCACGTAGACCACAACCAGTTTGATGATCCTTTACCACATATACCAATGTTACTGCTTTTTAAAAGCTTTAATGATGTGTATATATGATTTTAAGTGTTAATTAAAGGATCACATAAATGGTTGTGGTCTACATGGGTTGCAATAGTTGTTTGTTTTTAAAATTAACATATCCTGGGACTTTCCTGGATGCTTGTGACTATCCCAGGATGTCCCTAGTTAGGGTGACTGACTGTTCATCAGGGATCCCAGAATCAGGATAATTTCTGGTAGCCCAGGAATTCTGGGTTGACGTAGGAAAAGTTGTGGCAGTACTGGACATCCCTCAATCTGCCTAACTTAATCTTGTGGTATGTATTAGCAAGTTATAAAGTTCAATGCTTTCCTGCAGGAGAAGCAGAGGTTGACTAAGTTAATTTCATTGGTGAAACCAGCAAGCATACCCGGACTGAAGAGGTATGCATATCTGCATCAACTGTCTAGTCTACAATAAAGATTACAAAGACATATATTTTTTACACTGTGG
>CBDHDV010000087.1:0-24165 GCA_965261175.1 Rubritalea sp.
CCAATTTTGTTGGTTTCAGGTCCAGTCCCCCCTTAACCTAACCACCAAATTTGTAGGTATGTTCTCCATACCTACAATTATTGAAGATTGAAGAAATGATAGGTACTGTGCTGGTTTTGTTCATCGCGGCGACCATCGCCATTTTACTGACTAAGTACCCACCCTATGGGTAGCATAGCAACCAGAAAGAGAGCAACATCACCGACTATGCCACACAAAAATTAACGAATAAGTTTAAGAATGGCAGCCCCAAATACAAGAAGAGTAGAAGAATGAAGGAGTGTGGAAATGCAGAGACATGGAGCAGGCTTCTACACGGAGGGCTTCAAACAACCCACCCATATTTGAAAAATAACAACCTCCTCCCCCCAAAACATATGTTTTTACACCCTTAGGGAGGGTTCTTTTAGCTAGTCTGTACAGGGTTTCACATGGGGGGGGGATTTCCTCCTTCCCCCTAGAATTTTTATTTTTATTTTTTTAAGTATATTGTCATTTATGATGCAATAGCAGCTTAACAAATTAATTGGATAGCACACAAAGTGAAAAAATGTTTAAAAATTATAATAATAGGGGTCTTCAGCAGCAGCTGCTGTATTCTATGATGCTGTGCCTTAAAAATGTCCAGAATTTCATTAAAATTGACATTTATTAGTTCCAATCCTTACATTGCATAGTCATTTAATCTGCTCCTTGGGCTTGTCTTGACAAGCTTCATTTGGCTAAAGGAGCGTTCGACTGAGTTGTCTGACTGGGAGAACAAGCAAAATAATCGAAAGTTTCAACATCTCTTGAAATATGTCCCTTTGTCCATCACCAGAATCTACCTCCATTTTTTTTCCCTTTCCTGTAAGGTACATAGGTAGGTGGCTTAGATAGCTGCTTCTTCTCCATCAATGCTTTCTTTTCTTTAGTGAATGCTCTCTTGAAAACTCTCCACTCAGAGACAAGATTTCCTCACTATCTACGACAGGTGGAGAGATATATGTTTTGATACAAACTCTGCTGAAGCTTCTTTTCCATAAAAATCTTTATAATTTGTTGTTGCCAAACTCAGAAAGAGCTGCTTCGTCTGTTGGGAATGATTCTGGGTTAAAGATGGAGGGTGAGACCAGGAGATTCACTGCTGAATCTGAGAAACGGCTGTTGATGTTGGAGAGTAATGCATGAATATACAGCATAGCTACAGCATCTTGGTACACACTTGGTGTAGCAGTGTCACTTCCTAACTCCTCACTATGATGTCATGCTCAGATGCAAGCATGGCAATGATTGTTTTGACTAGTGAACATCACTCAGCTCCAGCATCCTTCAAGTGTTCCAGCTCGGATACATTACTCTCGAGGATGATGGGTAAGGATGTTGGATAGCTGCTGAAGCCTGTAGTTTTTCGCTGCATGAAGCAATTGAGCTTAGCTAGAAGATGGAGAACTACTGACAACAAATTGATGGTGGCCACTCCACTATAAGAGCTCAACGGGAGTGCTAATCCATAAGCTACTGCATCACCAGAATCATCATTGAGCTTGTGGGGAGTGATTATCAAGGCAGGTCGCTCCTTTTGAATGGCTTGCACACATCCCTCATCTGACAACCATCGCGTGTCACTTGGCTTCAAGACTAAGCTCTAGCAGGCACAACACTGACTGGACATTATTCAAAGCTTAGAGTCTTTTTTGGGAGAGGAATAGAATAACTTTCATAGGTTAGTCATGGTACCAAATGTCCTTCTGATCATTCCCACAACATCAGCAGCTTGAATGGAAGCATGCTGCAGTATGTGACAGGAGCAGCAGATGTAAAGGGCATGAGCTGCAGTCTGTGGCAGGAGCAGCAGATGTAAAGGGCATGAGCTGCAGTATGTGACAGGAGCAGCAGATGTAAGGGGCATGAGCTGCAGTCTGTGGCAGGAGCAGTAGATGTAAAGGGCATGAGCTGCAGTCTGTGGCAGGAGCAGTAGATGTAAGGGGCATGAGCTGCAGTCTGTGGCAGGAGCAGTGGATGTGAGCTGCAGTCTGTGGCAGGAACTTGCAGTCTGTGGCAGGAACAGTGGATGTGAGCTGCAGTCTGTGGCAGGAACAGTGGATGTAAAGGGCATGAGCTGCAGTCTGTGGTAGGAGCAGTGGATGTAAAGGGCATGAGCTGCAGTCTGTGGTAGGAGCAGTGGATGTAAAGGGCATGAGCTGCAGTCTGTGGTAGGAGCAGTGGATGTAAAGGGCATGAGCTGCAGTCTGTGGTAGGAGCAGTGGATGTAAAGGGCATAAACTGCAGTCTGTGGTAGGAGCAGTGGATGTAAAGGGCATGCGCTGCCGTCTGTGGCAGGAGCTGCATGCACCTTCATCCTGGTTGTACTCAAGTTATGTTACTGGAATGTTCCTGCTTCATCGTAACTTTGACCTACAAACTTCCTGTAATCAAGTTTCTTCTCACTGCTAAATGATGTGAAGGTATCAGTGATTGCTTCTACATCTGTGTATTTGACATGCATAACTGTCAGGAAGTGTTCTTAAGGACATCCATTGACAATCCAGCAACAGCAGATTGATAGCTCTTCTTGTGTACAGATATCATGATACTTGTTTGTCATTAGAAGAATGAACTGGACATTAGACTAGGCAAGCAACTTTCTCTCCAGCCATGTGTCCATGGCTTCAACCAGCATTGTCACACTGAATTTAGAAGTGTATTAGCATTTTATGGACTTCGTTTGATGTGCTGCTCTAGGAGATGGTTACCATTGGCAACTAGGAGATTGACTAAATTTGGATAAACTGCTGTGTGTGGGATTCTATTCTTGGCAAGGAAGTATGCTCATCTCGAAATCTTCAGTAGAACGTCTGGATTTTTCTGTCAACGTCAGCAACCTGTTGTGCAGCACTTGAGCCATGGAGCGCAAGCACAGTCTTTCCACTCCCCTCCTGCTGAGCCATAACACAGTGGCTGCAGCTTCTCTGTACCACTGGGAGTCTGCATGCTGCTTCAGAAGTTCAGTAGCTTGGTTCCAGTCCGTTATCCCTCTGGTTTTCCATATACCTCTTGATTCCACTGGATGTTTTTCCCACTCCTGCCATGTCTCAAAACTTACATCACAAGAATGCTTGCAAGTGACCCAGGTAAATTTCTTTTCCCATTCCTTCCTGTAGGAGAGCTTTGCCTTGTAGCTTCTCTTCTTCTCCCTTGGAGTAAGATGCTGCTTTTTCTTTGGAGGTTCTTGTGTTCTCCATCAACAACAGTTGGGTGGGTAAGACTCAATGGTTGGTTAGCATCTCCTGAAGCTTCATGATCTTGATCAGTGTGTGAGTCATTCTCACTACTTATCTCACTGCCGTCCTCTTATACGAAAAATAATTTCTGATATCCATCTTAATTAGTTAGTAGCCTGCGTATACTTATCTAATTTTAAAATTTTCCTGGGACTGCATGCCCCCAACCCCCCTAGGAGAACATGCACCCAGACCCCCTAGAGAACATGCACCCAGACCCCCTAGAGAACATGCACCCAGACCCCCTAGAGAACATGCACCCAGCCCCCCTAGAGAACATGCAACATGCTCCCAGACCCCTAGAGAACATGCAACATGTACCCAGACCCCATAGAGAACATGCAACATGCACCCAGACCCCATAGAGAACATGCAACATGTACCCAGACCCCATAGAGAACATGCAACATGTACCCAGACCCCATAGAGAACATGCAACATGTACCCAGACCCCATAGAGAACATGCAACATGTACCCAGACCCCATAGAGAACATGCAACATATACCCAGACCCCATAGAGAACATGCAACATGTACCCAGACCCCATAGAGAACATGCAACATGTACCCAGACCCCATAGAGAACATGCAACATGTACCCAGACCCCATAGAGAACATGCAACATGTACCTAGACCCCATAGAGAACATGCAACATGCACCCAGACCCCCTAGAGAACATGCTTCCAGACCCCCTAGAGAACATGCAAAATGTACCCAGACCCCCTAGAGAACATGCAACATGCTCCCAGACCCCCTAGAGAACATGCAACATGTACCCAGACCCCATAGAGAACATGCAACATGCACCCAGACCCCATAGAGAACATGCACCCAGACCCCATAGAGAACATGCACCCAGACCCCATAGAGAACATGCAACATGTACCCAGACCCCATAGAGAACATGCAACATGTACCCAGACCCCATAGAGAACATGCAACATATACCCAGACCCCATAGAGAACATGCAACATGTACCCAGACCCCATAGAGAACATGCAACATGTACCTAGACCCCATAGAGAACATGCAACATGTACCCAGACCCCATAGAGAACATGCAACATGTACCTAGACCCCATAGAGAACATGCAACATGCACCCAGACCCCCTAGAGAACATGCTTCCAGACCCCCTAGAGAACATGCAAAATGTACCCAGACCCCCTAGAGAACATGCAACATGCTCCCAGACCCCCCAGAGAACATGCAACATGTACCCAGACCCCATAGAGAACATGCAACATGCACCCAGACCCCATAGAGAACATGCACCCAGACCCCATAGAGAACATGCACCCAGACCCCATAGAGAACATGCAACATGTACCCAGACCCCATGGAGAACATGCAACATGTACCCAGACCCCATAGAGAACATGCAACATATACCCAGACCCCATAGAGAACATGCAACATGTACCCAGACCCCATAGAGAACATGCAACATGTACCTAGACCCCATAGAGAACATGCAACATGTACCCAGACCCCATAGAGAACATGCAACATGCACCCAGACCCCATAGAGAACATGCAACATGTATCCAGACCCCATAGAGAACATGCAACATGTACCTAGACCCCATAGAGAACATGCAACATGCACCCAGACCCCCTAGAGAACATGCTTCCAGACCCCCTAGAGAACATACAACATGCACCCAGACCCCATAGAGAACATGCAATATGAACCCAGACCCCATAGAGAACATGTAACATGTACCTAGACCCCCTAGAGAACATGCTTCCAGACCCCCTAGAGAACATGCAACATGTTCCCAAACCCCCTAGAGAACATGCACCCAGACCCCCTAGAGAACATGCAACATGCACCCAGACTCCCTAGGAGAACATGCTTCTCACGAAAATGCTCCACATCATTATATATATTCGCTCCCCCCACCTCCCCTAAGAAAAAAATTCTGTATTCATCCCTACTGTGTAATGATGTAATGATTGGTATATATGACTTTAAATGGTAAGGGGTCATCTATCTTGTTGAAATGGTAAGGGGTCATCTATCTTGTTGAAATGGTAAGGGGTCATCTATCCTGTTGTGGTCTGCATGGCGGTAAGGTCTTATTTCCTTTCTTTTATAAGTCAATCCAATTAGTTTGTTTACGGTTTTTGTTCATGTTGAACTTATGGACTTTGAGTTATGCACATTCCAGTGGAGACTTCCTTAACCGAGTAAACAAAGTACAGTTTAATGTAAACACAGAAATCAGCTACGAAAAATATGTATATATAGGTATATATATATATATAGGTATGTATATATAGGTATATATATATATATATATAGGTATGTATATATAGGTATATATATATATAGGTATATATATGTGTGTGTATATATATATGTGAATATATGTATATATGCATGTATATGTGTATATATATAGGTATATATGTATATGTATATATGTATGTATATGTGTATATATATATATAATGAACCATACACACTAAATGCCATTTTTTATTACCTGCACATGCCCAGTAGATTGCTCTGTAACTAGAAGATGTTCCAACATTGGGCGTCGGCAAAGGCATGTGGCAGTGTGTGGGCGTTGCTCTCCTCACTTTATTCTTCTCATTACTTTCAGTGAACCTTGCTCTCCTCTGTTCCTCCACTGCTGCAAACCTTTGCTCTCTCTATCTTTCTCATACAGTTAGCATAGCTCTCCTCATTTTCTCAATTTCAGCTGTATGCTTTCTCAGCCGTCATTTTTTCATTCACTTGTTACACTTGATCTTTTAGCAGTGCAAGTAACCACATGCCAGAATTGTCGTAGAGTGACGTATACAGAGGCTGTTTATTGCTCCGAGTGATAAAATCCGTATGCACGTGATCCTGAGGCAGTTTTTGTTCTTGATTAAACTGTGTCTTGCTTAGATCGACAATTTCAAAGTCGTAATAATAACTTTGCTTCCGGTTAGATGATCAAGCAAACAACAACACCAAAAAAAATGGGGAGAAATCAACATTGGCAGACTCGTTCGTAACTCCGCCTAGAAGCCTCTCTTCCAGGCTTCCTGGCAGTTTCTGGAGGCTCCTTTGCTGAGGAGGGCTGCATGGACACCAATGCTTACTGGAAAACACCCTGAATCCCTACACCCTTGAGAAAGGAGTCACTCATAGTTGTCGTGCTTTGATCTGCTGTCACAATTTCTTTTCCCCCCTGTGGGACCTTGCAAGTGCCAGAGTGAAACTAGTTAGTCCCGAGATAGCAATTCTTTTATACACATGTGTCTGTAATTCTTTAGGTGTGTGTGTGTTAACATTATTATGTCTTCCCCCTCCATTTCTTCTCCCCTCCTTCCCCCCTTCTGCAGCTGCTACTTCAGCAGACGCGAGTTTCTCTTAAAGTTTTTTTTTCTTTCACACACTAGAAATATTTTTCCTAGTCTCCTCACCACTTCTCAGCTGCCAGACGCTGCCATTTGTTGACGCATCTCATAATCATCACCTCTCGCACTGATTTGTGACACCTCTTCTAGTGGTAGCAGACAATTTTCGTAGTGATACTGACACTGATCACAACACTGATCGTACCACTGATCACAACATCCATTGATTTTGCTTCGTGCATCACAACTTACAGCCATTACATCAGCAGCACAGCCTGAAGTCGACTACTAGCCACAGTAAGGAGTAGTGGTAGTAGTATAGTGGTAGTAGTAGTGGCATAGTGGTAGTAGTAGTAGCATAGTGTTAGTAGTATAGTGGTGGTAGTAGTATAGTGGTAGTAGTAGTAGTATAGTGGTAGTCGTAGTAGCAGAAGCTGCAGTAGTACTGGAAAATAAAATATTGAAAGTTTGTTAAAGGAATATAACAGAACCAAGACTGCCCACATGTAGACCAAGACTGCCCACATGCAGACCAAGACTGCCCACATGCAGACCAAGACTGCCCACATCTAGACCAAGACTGCCCACATGCAGACCAAGACTGCCCACATCTAGACCAAGACTGCCCACATGTAGACCAAGACTGCCCACATCTAGACCAAGACTGCCCACATGTAGACCAAGACTGTCCACATGCAGACCAAGACTGCCCACATGCAGACCAAGACTGCCCACATGCAGACCAAGACTGCCCACATGCAGACCAAGACTGCCACCGCAGCCAGTGAAGGTCCTCTTTATCAGAGTTGCGAACGAGTCAGCCGTTATTGATTTTTTCATAATTGTTTCTCTCCTGACCGTCTATATACACCAAGTTTTATATAAAAGGACATAAAGCCATACAATATTGCCATGCATGATTTTAAATTGTAATGTGGCGTGTAACTGCTGGTTGGTTACATGTGGACAGTGTTATTTCCTTCCTTTCTTTTTTTATAATGGGTTGATCAATGTAAGTTGTTTGTTTGTTGTTGTTTGTGTGTGCATGAGAGAGTCACAGATGGCTGATTTGACTCCAGTTAGAGCACACCAACTCCAGTGTTTTAAATAGTGCATGTTATGTTCATCTGTACCTAGTGATGTATTCCAATTAGGAAGCACTGCTCTGTTATCTGCATAACAGCACACAATTTCTCTTGTTGTTTTGTTGTTGCTGTTACTAGTTCTAGTAGCACAGGTCATGTCTCAGCCTCACTTCCCATCCTCCCTGAGCCAACCAGCCATTAACCACCACCACCTGGACAGCAGTCTCCTAAGCATGCCTTGCTCGCCTCCCTCCAACATGGACGCTGCATCGGGGACATCAAATTTCACCCTCTCGGGAAATCAAGTCAGTTGTCTTTCTGCATTATGTGTGTGTGTGTGTGTGATGTTGAATTGTGATCACTTTCGTTCTTGCCAAATGTAAGGGAAGAAATGTTTTCCTTTGCCTCTGTTTGAAGGACCTGTCTTGGTTTAAATGGCATGCAATAACCATTTTTGCTGTAATTTAATTTTAAGTTGGCGGTAGCAGATAAAAAAAGAAATCCTATTATTATGATGAAGCTGTGCTGTTGAGTTGTGTGTATCTATGGCTACAACCAACAAGAAGCGTTTTAGCTACTCCACTAGCTTCAAACTACTGGTTAATTCTTTCGCTAAAATAAATGGAAATTGAACTGCATGGAGTCCTTCTGCATGGAATCCTTCTGCGTGGAGTCCTTCTGCGTGGAGTCCTTCTGCGTGGAGTCCTTCTGCGTGGAGTCCTTCTGCGTGGAGTCCTTCTGCGTGGAGTCCTCCTGCATGGAGTCCTTCTGCATGGAGTCCTTCTGCATGGAGTCCTTCTGCATGGAGTCCTTCTGCATGGAGTCCTTCTGCATGGAGTCCTTCTGCATGGAGTCCTTCTGCATGGAGTCCTTCTGCATGGAGTCCTTCTGCATGGAGTCCTTCTGCATGGAGTCCTTCTGCGTGGAGTCCTTCTGCGTGGAGTCCTTCTGCGTGGTGTCCTGCATGGTGTCCTTCTGCATGGAGTCCTCCTGCATGGAGTCCTCCTGCATGGAGTCCTCCTGCATGGAGTCCTTCTGCGTGGAGTCCTTCTGCGTGGAGTCCTTCTGCGTGGAGTCCTCCTGCATGGAGTCCTCCTGCATGGAGTCCTCCTGCATGGAGTCCTCCTGCATGGAGTCCTTCTGCGTGGAGTCCTTCTGCATGGAGTCCTCCTGCATGGAGTCCTTCTGCATGGAGTCCTCCTGCATGGAGTCCTTCTGCATGGAGTCCTCCTGCATGGAGTCCTTCTGCATGGAGTCCTTCTGCATGGAGTCCTTCTGCATGGAGTCCTTCTGCATGGAGTCCTTCTGCATGGAGTCCTTCTGCGTGGAGTCCTTCTGCGTGGAGTCCTTCTGCGTGGAGTCCTTCTGCATGGAGTCCTTCTGCATGGTGTCCTCCTGCATGGAGTCCTCCTGCATGGAGTCCTCCTGCATGGAGTCCTCCTGCATGGAGTCCTCCTGCATGGAGTCCTCCTGCGTGGAGTCCTTCTGCGTGGAGTCCTTCTGCATGGAGTCCTTCTGCATGGAGTCCTCCTGCATGGAGTCCTTCTGCATGGAGTCCTTCTGCATGGAGTCCTTCTGCATGGAGTCCTTCTGCATGGAGTCCTTCTGCATGGAGTCCTTCTGCATGGAGTCCTTCTGCATGGAGTCCTTCTGCATGGAGTCTTTCTGCATGGAGTCCTTCTGCATGGAGTCCTTCTGCGTGGTGTCCTGCATGGTGCATGGAGTCCTCCTGCATGGAGTCCTCCTGCATGGAGTCCTCCTGCATGGTGTCCTTCTGCATGGTGTCCTTCTGCACGGTGTCCTTCTGCACGGTGTCCTTCTGCATGGTGTCTTTCTGCCTGGAATCCTTCTGCATGGAGTCCTTCTGCGTGGTATCCTGCATGGTGTCCTCCTGCATGGAGTCCTCCTGCATGGTGTCCTTCTGCATGGTGTCCTTCTGCATGGTGTCCTTCTGCATGGAGTCCTTCTGCATGGAGTCCTTCTGCATGGAGTCCTTCTGCATGGAGTCCTTCTGCATGGAGTCCTTCTGCATGGTGTCCTTCTGCATGGAGTCCTTCTGCATGGTGTCCTTCTGCATGGAGTCCTTCTGCATGGTGTCCTTCTGCATGGTGTCCTTCTGCATGGTGTCCTTCTGCATGGTGTCCTTCTGCATGGAGTCCTTCTGCGTGGTGTCCTTCTGCATGGTGTCCTTCTGCATGGTGTCCTTCTGCATGGTGTCCTTCTGCATGGAGTTCTTCTGCATCGAATCCTTTTGGATGGAGTTCTTCTGCATCGAATCCTTTTGGATGGAGTCCTTCTGCCGGGAATCCTTCTGCATGGAGTCCTTCTGCGTGGTGTCCTGCATGGTGTCCTTCTGCATGGTGTCCTCCTACATGGTGTCCTTCTGCATGGTGTCCTTCTGCATGGTGTCCTTCTGCATGGTGTCCTTCTGCATGGTGTCCTTCTGCATGGAGTCCTTCTGCATGGAGTCCTTCTGCATGGAGTCCTTCTGCATGGAGTCCTTCTGCATGGAGTCCTTCTGCATGGAGTCCTTCTGCATTGAGTCCTTCTGCATGGAGTTCTTCTGCATGGAGTTCTTCTGCATCGAATCCTTTTGGATGGTGTCCTTCTGCCTGGTGTCCTTCTGCCTGGAATCCTTCTGCATGGAGTCCATCTGGATGGAATCCCTCTGGATGGAGTCTTTCTGCTGTTCAATCGTGCCGTAGTTTCTTCGAGTCCACCAATGTACTGCTCACTGTCTGAACATTTTTCAAATAGCTATTACTCTCTTAGTTAATAAAGAGGAACAAGATGTAATGCCGGAACATCAGCCATGGACTACAATGCCATGCAGATTTAAGGGGTGTAACCAGTATCCCGGAAAATCGGTAGCTATGAAGTGTGAGTATAATATTGGGTATAGTGTATGTAAAAATGGGTTCTCTAGTGCCCATGCTTCTAGCAACTCAGCAAAAAGTCCAGCCTTTTAACAGGGAACGGGGTAGTTACTAAATGGCGATTACTGGTTGGTTCTTTACATAAATTCAACTAACATCTTGAATTTGTTGAATTGTGTAGGAGGAGAAGAAGCCGGCCTTTCCTAGGCAGGCTAAGAATGCGCTAGCAGTGGCCGATCAAGCACGCCTTGTGGTGACTAATCCTGCTCAGTGAAGAGATCCTTGAACATCCTGTTTGGACTCCTACATCAGCAAAAGGTTCTGTTTAGCTTAATTATCGATTTTTACACTCCATGGAGGTGGTGAAACCTTTGAAGTACCACCCGGTGCTAGAGGAAGACTGGAAGAAGGAGTGGATGTGCCCCAGGGACTATAATTTCATGAGCAGCAAGAAGCTCACCGTGGAGAAACTACGGACAATGTGTCTATGATAATAAGTTTGGTTATAATAGTGATCCTTGCAGCTTCTAATTTTTCACTATTTTATTAAAATGTCTGCCTTTGGTGATGCTAATGCTACTTCAATACAGAGCCAGTGCAATTTTAGAGCCAATGTTTGTTTGTTTGTTTTAGAGGATGATCATCTCGAATCCATTATATAAGTAAACCTTTAGTGGAGATGATGGTTGCAGGTTCATGTCAGGCTTTTTCTTTGTGATGACCCTTTACCATGCATCAAACTACTAAAACCAACATGTCCTCCGCTCCTTGTGGTGGGAGCCTTAGCCCCCACCTCGTCCATCTACCTGTTCCAGCAAGCAGCCTTTTCTAAAAACTATTATAGGCAAGCATTCAGTGCCGGGAAACGTTGAGGACAATGTCAGGGATGGATACTGATGTGGTGATTGAGTTAGTGCGGCCTTTGGGGGGGGGGGGGGGGGTGAGAGAGAGAGAGAGGTCATCAATAATGTAGTGCCTATTTCATTCCTAAGCCTTATTCACAATATGAGAAAATGTTGCGGATGTGACAGGATAGATTAAAGTTTCTGTTCAAACACACCACAACGCATCGCACTGCTAGTGTGAGCAGCACATTGTGAACCTGCCTTTACTTGGAACAGAGCTGCCAGTTTCTCTGTTGCCCATGAAGTCCAAGATTCATCTTTCAGCTCCTGTGATGGGCAAACTGGCTCATCTTCGACCTGAAGAAAGTGTGCAAATTCTTAGAAAGATAGACAATTTCTTTGATGTGTTGCTATGGAGTTTAGTTGTTCTGGAGACCAACAATACAGCTAGCTCGAGAAACAGCCCTGGCTTCTTTCTAAAAGCCAGAAATAGCTAGCAACTAAGTTAATAGCTAGCTGTTTGCTAAACACTTAATCCGAACTAAACTTTTAATTATCTGCTCAGGTGGCCATATATCTGTCTACATACTCCTCTACTTCCGCAGCAGACACATCGCAATCTGAAAGGAAAAAAGGTGGGGGAACAATCAACTAGTGCTACTATAGTAGCTACTGGTCTCGTGAACCGGACGATAAATAATAGTCTGGCAACTTACGTCAGGTTTTCATGGTTCACAAAAGGTGTGGGTTTGGAGAAAGTCACGAGCAGAGAATTCAATTATCGACTCGGCAAGAATTTCTACGACTCGCCAATTCTTACATGAGAATGATTCTGTTGCTTATGCTTGCGAGACTCTGTCCATTGGCTTACTGTACATGTAATTCTGTGATTCTTTCATGGAAGGAGATAGGTATCACATCATTCACTGCTGGAAATATTTCGTTCTGCGCTTCAAGTCCTCAAGAAGATCCAAATACTCCATAACGGCATTTAACTTCCTGACACAATATCACTCTGTCCTTTCTCCAAGGATGGCAATGCAGCTGACATGGAACAGAACAGTAAACACTCCCGGCAATCTAGGTAAAAATATCCCCTGCGATTTACATATGAAATATTTGAACAGAGAAGCAACGAACTGCGTCGCTGCCTTGGGCACCAACATTTCTGATGCAGCTGTAATTAGGATCGGAAAGAGCAATGGTGTTATTATTCCATTACTGAAGTGGTTTGATAGAATCAATGGCCTCAAGGAGCCGTCCAGCCGACACTCTAAGCAGTCGACTGAAAAAGCCATGAGTGTGGTATTGAAGCGACTGATAGAAGTTGGCGAAGTATTCACATACATTCCTGGCCAGTCACATGACTATTTCCGGAAGGTCCAGTCTAATCCTATTAGACATAGGTCAATGTCAAACCTTCCAACGGCTGGAACAGCAATTACAAAGAAAGGTAATAATGATAATTAATTGCTAGGTAACGTATATTGTCCTTGCCATTTTTTGCTTCGTAACAAACAATTACAAATTATTTCACACATGTCACAACATTTGCACGTGCCACAACATTTGCACGTGCCACAACATTTGCACGTGCCACAACATTTGCACGTGCCACAACATTTGCACGTGTCACAACATTTGCACGTGTCACAACATTTGCACGTGCCACAACTTCAAGGGTTTGTTCTGCATTTCTTTCTTCTTCTTCATTTTGATCTAAATGATCTGCGAGTCCTTCTTGCCCCCAACGTGTTTGCTTTATGTTTTAATAATAATGCTTCATCTTCAGTTTGGTGTGCTTGCAAGTCAGCGACAGGAAGAATAGCAACAGAAGGAAGACTATCTCTTCCTGCACACCTGGTCTCCTTCATATATTTCTATTCCTGCACATATTGCTCTTCCTGCACACCTGGTCTCCTTCATATATTTCTATTCCTTCATATATTGCTCTTCCTGCACACCTGGTCTCCTTCATATATTTCTCTTCCTGCACACCTGGTTTCCTTCACATATTGCTCTTCCTGCACGCCCGGTCTCCTTCACATATTGCTCTTCCTGCACACCTGGTCTCCTTCATATATTGCTCTTCCTGCACGCCCGGTCTCCTTCATATATTGCTCTTCCTGCACGCCTGGTCTCCTTCATATATTGCTCTTCCTGCACACCCGGTCTCCTTCATAGATTGCTCTTCCTGCACACCTGGTCTCCTTCATATATTGCTCTTCCTGCACACCTGGTCTCCCTCATATATTGCTCTTCCTGCACACCTGGTCTCCTTCATATATTGCTCTTCCTGCACACCCGGTCTCCTTCATATATTGCTCTTCCTGCACACCTGGTCTCCTTCATATATTGCTCTTCCTGCACACCTGGTCTCCTTCATATATTGCTCTTCCTGCACACCTGATCTCCTTCACATATTGCTCCTCCTGCACGCCCGGTCTCCTTCATAGATTGCTCTTCCTGCACACCTGGTCTCCTTCATATATTGCTCTTCCTGCACATCCTGTCTCCTTCATATATTGCTCTTCCTGCACTCCCGGTCTCCTTCATATATTGCTCTTCGTGCACGCCTGGTCTCCTTCATATATTGCTCTTCCTGCACACCTGGTCTCCTTCATATATTGCTCTTCCTGCACACCTGGTCTCCCTCATATATTGCTCTTCCTATGCAGTCATTGCATCACTAAGATATGCAGTCATTGCATCACTAAGATATGCAGTCATTGCATCACTGAGATATGCAGTCGTTGCATCACTAAGATATGCATTCATTGCATCACTAAGATATGCAGTCATTGCATCACTAAGATATGCAGTCGTTGCATCACTAAGATATGCAGTCATTGCATCACTAAGATATGCCATCATTGCATCACTAAGATATGCAGTCGTTGCATCACTAAGATATGCAGTCATTGCATCACTAAGATATGCCGTCATTGCATCACTAAGATATGCAGTCGTTGCATCACTAAGATATGCAGTCATTGCATCACTAAGATATGCAGTCGTTGCATCACTAAGATATGCAGTCGTTGCATCACTAAGATATGCAGTCATTGCATCACTAAGATATGCCATCATTGCATCACTAAGATATGCAGTCGTTGCATCACTAAGATATGCCATCATTGCATCACTAAGATATGCAGTCGTTGCATCACTAAGATATGCCGTCATTGCATCACTAAGATATGCAGTCGTTGCATCACTAAGATATGCAGTCGTTGCATCACTAAGATATGCAGTCGTTGCATCACTAAGATAATGATTCGGAAATGTCCATAAATCCATCGTCTCGTGATCTTCTTAAGCCAGACCAATCAGATTGCAATGTCAGCATTCCGACAGCAAACCACGGAAACCTGTCCAAAGTCACCAGACTGGTTTTCTTCTCTTTTTTCCCCTCCCCTTTCTCGCCGTGAAAATAGTCTGGCCAATGGCCAGTGAGACGAGGTTACAACCTAAACCACGTGCTGAAACTCGGCCAATGGTTAACTACATACTCGACAGTTCCCCAAACAAAGTTTGTAGTCTGGCCGGCAAGCCTAGTCCTCGATCTGAAGAAAATAGTTGGTGACGAAATTCTTCAGCTCGGCCGACCAAAACGCTGGTATACTCTACCCGACACGAAGTGCTGTAGGTAAAAGATCGAGGATGCAGCTTGTCCAGAGAAGTCTTGCTGTGTTCTTTGTAACCAATGGAAGTACAATGATGACTTAGAAACTCAAATCCAGCCTTAGAGCAAATTAGATGTGAGTTGGGTAGTACCATCACAGCACTAGCATTAAATAATAATAATAATAATAATATGTGTATATATATATATATATATTATGCAAATACAATATATACCTTCAATGCAATCAAGAGAAATCTGAACCGTTGTGCAGTATAGTGAATAAAACAATTCAAGTAAATATCGACCTTGCTTGTTGTCAGGTTTTTCAGAACTGTTGTTGGCTCAAAGGAAGTATAGTTACTCATGAAAGAAACCCAGTGTTAAATGACTCGTGACTTTGATTGTTTCACAGTTCAAATTGTTGTTACTTATGCAATGTTGATAAAGGGAAGGTGCCGATCACTGGGAATAGAATCTTTCGACATTTTCTACAATTTTTTTTGTTTGGAATCGCTCAGAGTCCTCTGTTTTCCTAGACCGACTGGGAATGACACACTCCTGAACATCTCGGCCATCCATTGCATGAATGGTAGCATTCTCAAACGTTCCCTAGCACCATTTTTTCTGACCTTAACAATTACTGTGTTAGTGACAGGATTTTTGGTGAAGATGTAATCATGTAAGCTCCTCCTGATCCCTGGTAACTTTCAATACTTTGTCATTGTATTTCTCCAATCACAAACTATACCACCATTGCCATTGACAACATCAACATAGAGAGCGATAATATCCTTCAGCTCTTCCGTTGTAAAAACGTCACTCTTGTTGTACGTCTGAGCTATTTTTGAAAACAAGATCGGGAGGAAACTTTGCTGAATCATTTTATAAACCCACGCCATCATGTAGCAGTTCTTGTTGGTACTTGCACGCCATCATGTAACAGTTCTTGTTGGTACTTGTGGTGCACGCCATCATGTAGCAGTTCTTGTTGGTACTTGAGGTGCACGCCATCATGTAGCAGTTCTTGTTGGTACTTAAGGTGCACGCCATCATGTAGCAGTTCTTGTTGGTACTTGAGGTGCACGCCATCATGTAGCAGTTCTTGTTGGTACTTGAGGTGCACGCCATCATGTAGCAGTTCTTGTTTGTACTTAAGGTGCACGCCATCATGTAGCAGTTCTTGTTGGTACTTGAGGTGCACGCCATCATGTAGCAGTTCTTGTTGGTACTTGAGGTGCACGCCATCATGTAGCAGTTCTTGTTGGTACTTGAGGTGCACGCCATCATGTAGCAGTTCTTGTTGGTACTTAAGGTGCACGCCATCATGTAGCAGTTCTTGTTGGTACTTGAGGTGCACGCCATCATGTAGCAGTTCTTGTTGGTACTTGCACGCCATCATGTAACAGTTCTTGTTGGTACTTGAGGTGCACGCCATCATGTAGCAGTTCTTGTTGGTACTTGAGGTGCACGCCATCATGTAGCAGTTCTTGTTGGTACTTGAGGTGCACGCCATCATGTAGCAGTTCTTGTTGGTACTTGAGGTGCTATCAAGAAACAAGTGAACATCTAGGGAGCTTGGAGAAATAGTCACAAAGGTAAGATATAGAGTGGTCAGTGTTCTTTGGTCCGACTCGCTCATCAAACAGATACACTGTTGATGAATTCTGGGCATGATTTACCATGCTAAAGATATCTTGATTGAGTTTCTGCAAGTAATACGTACTGCCTGGTTGGGCTGATAATCCACAGTAAGGTACCAACTTGTACATCTGATATTCAGCGGCCAACACTAGAGTGAAACTATTCTTCAAAGTCCCTAATCGTACCTTTTCTTCTTCACTCAAAGTCGGCTTTTCCTTCAGCTCTTCCTTCAGCTTTTCCATCTCTCTCCTTTGACTGTTGCAACATGATATTACTTCAGTGTGATATTACTTATGACTCACTTGAGCTTCTTGGCGATGATTTTCACGGGTTTGCTCTATAGCTACCACCTCATCGTCCAGCCTTCATCAGGATCAGCATTACTCGACTGCAGCAAACAGCTGATCGTAATCTACTTTGCACGAATCTCGGCTTTTCTACGAGAATATGTGTCACAGTAGTCCTCCTGATGTAGACAGCTACCAACTTTCGGTCTGTGAGCCTTGAGCCAATTATGGGATGAGCTGTTAGAACACTCATCCTCTCCAGATTCTAGTTGTACACGGTTAAATTCCTCTACAATCAACCTTGCCAATCTTTCTTCATAATGTGTTACATCAAATCTTGGGTGCTTGGATTGTAGTAAACTAGGCAGGAAGTAGTGTGTGGGCCCTTTTGAATCAGCTGACCGGCCATTCGGCTGGGTGTTGCTATCAACAAACTCCAAGAACTTCTCCCTTGTCTTAGTTCCATGCTTTTCGTGTGGATATCTGAAATCAACAGTGTCCGAAGGTGCCCTAGTTCTCCACCACTTCTTGAACGATAATTTAAAATGTGCAGGCATGATGACAAACTTTCCCAAGCGTTGCTCTTCAATATCAGATTTAGTCATTTGTACGATTGGCTCTTTAGATTCCTGACGCTTAATATTGCGTTGATAAGAAAGCATGTCTTTGAAATTCCAAGATACAGTTGAAGCAGTACAAATAGTTCCCAAGACTGTCGGACATATTCGGTCTTAACCATTCATTTTGTCTTGTAATATCACGATAATGTGTGAATTCTGATTCTGGACGTTTGGATGCAGGATTTCTTCTTTCTCTTCTTGAACTCAGTTCCAGTGTGCACCATCTCTTTGAAAGTAACGAGAAAGTACTGGAAAACATTTGGGGACAAACGCCATCTCCACCATGATCTGTACTAGGAGAACTAAAACTTGCCTCTGCAAGAGACAGTCTGAGAGAACGAGAGTGGGTGTGAGGACATCTTGCTTTCCCATCCAGAGAGTTCTCCCTCTGTTGCTTCCTAGTTATCTTAGACATGGCAGTAGCCCTACTAGCAGTACTGTTCATGGCTATTCTAATAGGAGCACACCATTAGTGATGTCTTGGGAGGTTGTCAGGACAACCAGTGATGATGCCTTAGCAACTGATTAGCCACTATATCAACACCTTTGTTGGTTAGCAAACAAAACATTCAACTAAAATTGCTTTTTTTCCTCCCTCAAAATGATAAATCGTCCTGAGCGCCTAATTTTTACTTGATGCGTTCACTTTTCCAAGCTTCGTCTTACAGAAGTAGTTGTTGTTGTTGTCAATTGTCCTCTAAGGGATAGCAACAGTGAAACAGTGCCAGCAAGACGCGCTATATAGACATCTATTATGAAGGTTTATAACAATATCAATCTGAGAAAAGCAAGACACTTATGGTCTGTCCACACTAGCCTGAAACTGCACTGGTTGTGCGACCAGTCTCTGTTTGTTTGATTAATTTGAATCCATGTGCAAAGGTCGCATCTAGCATGTCAATGAACTACATGCACAAAAGAAAAAGAGAAGACGGTTGTTTTTCTCCTATGGTGGGTGAGCTACCTACACATCCAAAGGAGACCTGTGCTGAGAAATATGATAGAGCTGAGGGAAAGGCTATATGAATCCCACAAGAAAAAGGGAATAAAATCAGGAGGAATACACTAGCAACAACAGTTGCTACGGCAAAGCAAATTAGTGGGTATTTGCTAGCCATAACAGTAGCTACAGCATGAATTAGTCTAGATCTAGCTGGCTTATACCCTACAAGGAGGCGTGTAATGCCTGATGCTCCAACCCGCAGCCATAGTGATGGTGAAATTCTATTTAATTCACATTCACTTAATTAATTCAATGTCTTCATTTTGAATCGGTTCAGTCCACCTCATGAGGCTAATTAGATACAGTGCGGATTCAGTGTGGACACGCCCAATGCAATTTGAATGTGTGTTCCTCATGCGTAGCCGTTGGACGGGCCTTTAGCGTGTTAAACTTACTTCACATATCATGAATGCAATTATTGACGAGCTCTTTTGTGTGTCTTTTAGCAGAGAAAGTTCACGCTGCTGGCTCGACCTCAACCGCAGTTGTCCAATACTGTGTCCATGTCTTACCAGCAAAACATGCCTTCTCCGGACCAGTACAACGGCCTAGTGCTCGAGTAAGACCGTGTCTTTACAACATTGTTACACACACTCACACACTGTGTTGTCATGGGTAGCAGGGGAGGGGGTGGGTTTCACACGAGGATGTTTGGGTTTCATTCATGGGTGGGTGATGTTTCGTAGAAGGTGTGTGTGGCTGGTTTATCAGAGGAGGTGGGATGCAGGTTTCATAAGGGGAGTAGCCTTAGGTGCTCAGATTTTTATTTTATGGGGGGGGGGGGGGGGGGGGGGCATTTGCGCTCCCTTGGTTGTTGTTTTTGCCCTCCTCCTTTGGTGTTTTTTTTGCCCCCCTCTCCCCCCCCCCCTTAGAGAGTGTAGATGACTAATTTTACACAACAATCCGTCGTGGCTTTCTGTTCCAGACATCAATGACCTCTTCCAAGTCTCTATCAGACATTTTTTTGTGGAGACTCGGCTATCTTCATTGATTTCTCCCAGGTGATTGCTGAGTCGTGTTTTGATCATTTTCATTTGAGAAAAGTTTCGTTCCACGGAGACAGTTCCTACAGGAATCGACAAGCAAATGTTTGCTATGACGCTCAAGGTAGGGAACATTGCTATGAGCATGCTGTTCGTGGGTAATTCCTTCAGTTGTGCCTTCATGTCCTCCTTGGGCTGTTGAGTGATGTATCCGCGATATGTTTTCCATTTCGAAGTGATATCAGAGGAAACCAAAGCTGGCTAACACTCTCTTCTGCTAGCACTGATACGCCTGTAAGATCTTTCCCCATAATGCTTCAGGATAGTGTCGATACAATCTTCCCCATAACAAGATAGATCAGTTGTGCCTAGAGAAGGCATATTTTCAGGATCAAAAATGCTAAATGAGGACACGACATCTTGGGAAGTAAATCGGCATACAATGTTATTCTTCAAGTCTGTAATGAAATGCTTAGCCACTCTTTCCTGGAAGGAGGCAATATTAGCCGAGGTGACTTTTACTCCTGTAGCTCTCTCTATTTCTTCTCGTGCATCCATCAATTCGAGTACCCAATTTGCAGCAGGCAACAATGCTTCAGCTATAGTATGAAGTGTGGCATGGACCAGATTGGATGTGATGGATAAATGAAGCTTCTCTGTTTGAAGACACTTGCTCAACTTGATGACTAGAGGAAGTACAAAGTCAAGAAGGACTAAAAGTAGACTCCTTTGATAGAGCCTTACTGATTCCCAGTGCTTCTGGCTCATATGATTGCTCGTATATATTCCCGAGAGTTATCACAATCGCTGCATAATTTGCCTTAACTGCCTTGACACATCTTTCATGAGCCAACCAACGGGTGTCTGATGGCTTGACTATCTTCAGTTCGGGAAGATTCAATACTCTCTGTACTTCCTTAACCCTTTAACGGTCACAGGTGCTTTGAAGCGCCCACGGAGGGATCTCTGTTAAAATAATCGATCGCTCGAACTTACCGTGATAAAAACATATTAAATGACGCCTAAAGCGTTGCTCTATCGCGTCATATTCATAAAACAATGACAGCATAATGGTTGCTAAGGACTTTAGGACTTTGAACTCAGACCGTTCAAACTTAAATCATGGCTAAGTGCTTGAACACTAGCGATGTGCTTCAGCTATTGGAGGACGATGATTTCGGTCTGTCTGAAGAGGATGACAGTAATTTTGAAGGCGAAAGTGTAGAGAGCTACCTTCCTAAAGCAGACCCCGAACTTAGTCATGTGGAAAACTCAGAAGTAATGTAGGAATATGAAGAACTAATGGACTTTGGCGGTCTAGTTTCTGATGACAGCTCTAGTTCAAGTGATGGATGTTACTCAGCCTTTAGGTAAGTATTACTGTTCAAAAAGGTATAGAATATAAAAATATCTTTTTCAATGTCCACAGTATTTGGATCAACACAAAGTCACAGCAGCCCCACCTCCCACGGAGCTCTAATACCCAGCAGTAGTGATGAGGTCTCATCAGATGGTAGTGAGTTAGAGTTTGCTGGATCAAATGATGATAATGAAGATATGTAGTTCTCGGGTGGAAGATTAAGAGCAAGGTGGTGGTGTTAGAGGAAGGGGGTGTATGCAACTAAGGAGAAGGGGTCGTGGACGTAGACCTGGAAGAGGGTGTGGCAGAGGTGGGCCTGGGACTTCCAGTCAAGCAATGTGTGGAATGGGCATTAGGAAGGGGCTTGGGAGGGCTACTAGTGGAATCACACAGGATCAGCTCATTCTAACGGCCCATGGCAAAGAAAAGAGAGTACTGCTTTGAATTATCGATTTAGAGCAGGTGAGCCTGGTCCTACATTTCCTGTTGACAGTTCCATGTCCACCTTGGACTTTTTTTCTCGATTTTTCACGGATGAGGTATGGGAGCTGATTGTCACACAGTCCAATAGATATGCTGCCAGATTGAGGAACAGAGTCATCATGCCTCTGTTAGGGTGTGGCATGATGTCTCTGTTATTGAGATGAAAGCCTTTATAGGAATTTTGATTCTTGTGGGTATTTGTAGGCTGCCTCGCTTGAGGATCCATTGGACAACTAAGCACTTATATATTTGCCCCAAAATCTGTGAAATCATGTCCCTCACCAGGTTTGAGCAGATTTACCGGTTTCTTCACCTCTGTGATTCTGGTAATGAAGTTGTTGCAGGGCAACCTGGATATGATTATCTATTCAAAGTTAGGAATCTTTTAGATTTGTTATCCCCTCGCTTTCTATCTCAGTACCAAACACATGAGGAACTGTCAGTGGATGAAGCGATGATTCCTTTCAAGGGTAGGCTTGGCATAAAGCAGTACATGAAAGATAAGCCCACCAAGTGGGGAATCAAAGTTTTTGTTCTCGCTGATTCCAGAAATGGCTAAACTGTTCGCCTTCAAATTTATGCTGGAAAAAATTCCAGTTTGTCAAGTGGTGATTTGGGATTGTGTTCACGAGTAGTTCTGGAGTTGTTGGATTTTCTTGAAGACCAGCGTCCAAAAGTCTATATGGACAACTATTATACATCCCCTGAACTATTTTTAGCATTGTATAATAAGAAAGTGAATGCGTGTGGTACTGCAAGATCCAACAGGAAGTATTATGCTAATGAACTGAAAGTAGATAAAAATGTTCGTGTAGGACATAGTGATTTTAGATCTAGTGGTCCACTCTTAGCTTCTGTTTGGAAAGACAAAAGAATTATTCACTTCCTGTCTACTATACATGTGGCTCAAGCTAGTTCACCTGTAACAGTACAAAGGCATGAGAAGGAGGGCACAAGAAGAAATGTGGAATGTCCGCCGTTACTTCCTGATTAACAGTCGTTTATGAGAGGCATAGACAGAGGAGATCAGCTAATGGGTTACTATAATGTAGGTAGAAGGTCATTTGTGAGAGGCATAGACTGGAGATCAGCTAATGGGTTACTATAATGTAGGTAGAAGGTCATTTATGAGAGGCATAGAGGCAGAAGAGATCAGCTAATGGGTTACTATAAAGTAGGTAGGAGGTCATTTATGAGAGGCATAGACAGAGGAGATCAGCTAATGGGTTACTATAATGTAGGTAGGAGGTCATTTTATGAGAGGCATAGACAGAGGAGATCAGCTAATGGGTCATTTATACTATAATGTAGGTAGAAGGTCATTTATGAGAGGCATAGACAGAGGAGATCAGCTAATGGGTTACTATAATGTAGATAGAAGGTCAAAGAAGTGGTAGAAACATGTTTTTGCATACCTTTTAGAAGTCTCTGTTTTGAATGTATACATTTTTCAAAAGACCAGTACCATGTGTGGGAAGGAACAGGACTCGCTGAATTTTTGTCAGGGTTTAGCGGTAGAGCTTGTGGGTACCAGCAGGAGATCTCAGGGTGGTCGACCTCGAACTTTTGAGCACAGTCAACTTCTAAGACTAGACAATTCCCAAAGTCATTTGCCAGAATGTGGTACATTGAAACGGGATTGTATTGTCTGCTCAGACGTACAAAGAAAAAATGGTCTTCTGAGACAGGAATACAGACATGAGAGCTGCATCAAATGTAGTACATGTCACATGCATCTCTGTCTTAGTAAAGGTGGAAACTGCTACAAGAAGTATCATGTAGAAGTAGAGTATTGCTCATCTCATACATATCTCTAGGAGCCTTTTTCTTTTGTCACAATTTAGGAACTTTTTTTTCTTTCACTATTATAATCTAATTTTTTGGTTGTAATTTGCAATTTTCATTTATTGAAATGAAAGATTTCTTCAATTATATGTTTTTCGTAATTCCACGCTGCAGCCTGAAGTCATCATAGTTGAAATCTGTGTATCTGCAAATGTATAAAACATGTTATAAGATATACTTGAAAATAGAACAATAATTGCTTTGAAATTCAAAAAATAATTACTAAAACCACAATTACAACCACATACTTTGCTGCTAGGCAACATAAACTGCATCTACATGTTTAGTAACTATGTGTGATTCCAAAAATATATGATTGCTAAGGACTTCGATAAATATTTCAGACAATACAGTTAATTTAGTAGTGGCACTAAAATTCACAAAAATAACCCGACCCTGAAAGGGTCAAGGTTCTCGGATCTTTTTGGAGAGTAATGAAAAAACTTCCACAGGGTGATCAAAGTTATGTAAACATGTTTGATCCCTTCAGTGTGATTAGCAGCCCGAACGCAAGCTATTTGAAGCATCCCTTCAGTGTGATTAGCAGCCTGAAGGCAAGCTAGTTGAAGCATCCCTTCAGTGTGATTAGCAGCTTGAAGGCAAGCTAGTTGAAGCAAGTGACAGTGCACAAAGATAGTATGTGGTGAGTTCTTTTTCATTCTTGCCTGAACTCCATTTTTTTACCTGAAAATGTTGCCCCTCCATCAGAGCCCATGCCAACAAGCTTGCTTATTTGTATATTCCTCTGCTTCAACCAATTAATTAGAGATGAATAAATTGATTGAGAATCTGCTTTCTTCAAAGGTAAAATTTCAATAAATGCTCAACAGGTTCCCCATCTTCTACCCGTCGACAGAATACCGAGAGCTCTTCAATAGTCGTAATA
>CBDHDV010000088.1:0-6959 GCA_965261175.1 Rubritalea sp.
CTGCAAAGCAAGTAGTGGAGAGAGAACTGGCTGTATTTTGAGTAGTGGAGAGAGAACTGGCTGTATTTTGAGTAGTGGAGAGAGAACTAGCTGCAATGGAGCGAGAACTGGCTGTATTGTGAGTATAGGTGGCAGAGAAAAGATGCTGTATTTACATTCAGACATCGCTACTGCTCCTACATGCATATCTCAATGGTATATCTAGAGTCTGAACATGCTGATGTTGAGAGACACACCAGTTAGAACAGGATAAAGATTTTGTGAACACATGGAATAGTCATTGTCATATTCATGACCAAAGATGTGCACAAAACAGTTTTGAGGCTAGCAGGTATGATGCTAGCTGTGATGCTCAGATTTCCATATTTGAAAGAAGACATGTGGCCAAAGCAGGAGGCCAGCTAGGATGATCGGGTTCCCATCTTCCAATAGCTATATAACTGACAGCTAGGATAGGAGTTGTTCAAACACTTGCTGTACAGTCAACAATTACCTTGTCAGCTTCCAGGAGTGTTTCTTTCAATGATTGTTGTTTTCTCGATAGGCAATACTGGTTGTGTGTTGTTCCAGATACAGCTCAGTCTCGAGCCTTCTACTGTTTTTCATGCCGGTGTAGAAGCTGCACTCTACATGTATTTGCCTTAGCATGGACTTCAGCTTACCACACGATACATTGAATACATACATTTCTAGGAGTAAGGTCCTCACCAGATTCAGTGATCCCTGATCAACTTCATCAAAATAACCTCCTCAAGTATGGCGTTCGTCCACTTCACAGATTCTTGTGCAGAAGTAGCAGGAGCCTCTGGTGCATGTCAATCTTGCTACATTCCTGCGTACATAATCCTTCTCCAGGAAGTATGGAAAAAGAACTTCAAGTATGGTTGTGTGAAGAGTGGGCACGGCTGTATATCAAACTCTACAAACGGAGATGGTGGCTAAACGTTTTTTTCTCCTTCCTTTTATGTCCAGTACACGATTCCAAACATCAAAGTATTACATTTAAAAGGGGGATCTAACACAGTGGGGTCTAACAGGGCGACCTAACAGAATGGGGGGGGGGGGGGGGGGGGGGGGGGGCGTTAACAGAGAGGTCTAACAGAAGGGCTAACAGGGGAACCTAACAGAGGGTTCTAACAGGGGGAGCGTAACAGAGAAGTCTAACAGAGAAGTCTAACAGGGTGACATAACAGAGAGGTCTAACAGGGTGACATAACAGAGGGGCCTAACAGAGAGGTCTAACAGAGGGGTCTAACAGGCTGACCTAACAGAGAGGTCTAACAGGGGGGGGGGGGGGGGGCATAAATGTTAAATTATGTTCAAATTGCTCTTTCTTCTTTCAAGGCTCGTAACTTTTGAACCGTTCCCTTTCTCCCTCCTCCATGCAAGCGATTTTGTGCTCAAAAGCTGGATCTCTCTTTCTCTCTGTTGCTGTGTGTTAAATGACATAAGGATTAAGTGGGTGTAGTCAGTGGCATGCGCAAGTGTACGGAATATTTGTTGGTGCGAAGGTAACCACTCTAGTGTGGGATGTAACTCAGCTACAAAAAAAATTCACCAACTTCAAAGTGTTAGTGGGTGTTTTCTAGACGTCCAGCTATGCAATACAAAGATTATTAGTTTAGTGGTGTTGATTGGATTGCTAAGTGGTGTTAATATGTCACATGTTGTCCTAGTGGTGGCCAAATAAGGTTCTGAAGTAGGAAATTGCAGAGCTTGTAAATTCAGTCTGTTTAATGAAGTTAACAAGTCACATGACGTTTACATACATGTAGAAGCGGACTAACCCTATCCAAACAAATATAGTGCATCAAGGTGCTCTCGGTCATGACTACCGGGGAAAGAAACCATTGGAATGCTGTCATGTTTGAATACTCGATAATTGATGGTGTTTTCATACGTGTGATCTATTTCCCATTAGGATATACGCTTCTTCTTTTTTCATATTTACTTGAGGTATCAAGTTAAAGCAGGGCACATCTGATTATGTATAGAAAACATTTTTTTGCAAAGTAACTTGCATCGGTTGGAGAGTTTTTTTTTATAGAGTAGAGGTTTGGTCAACTGTAGAAACCTTTGACATCTCTTTTGTCCAGTTCTAGAGCTATTGGAGGCCTTTTCTTGCTGGTGCCACCTGTCTGGCCAAGTGAAGTTCAGTGTTGGATAATAGAAACCGCCCAAAAAAACTTAGACTCCCATGCATGGCCCTGAGCACAACCTGTGTTCCATTCCCTCTTTACCTTCCTGTGCTAACCTTGCTAGACTGCCACACACCTTTAATATTGTCCTTGCTGAGGGTGTTCTTGCTCTCTCCATGCAGGTATAGCAATACTTTTGCCTCGTTGTTGTTCCTGTTCAGTTTCAGCTGTAGTCTTGTCTGTCTACACAGATGTTGGTAGTGCAACTTCATGCCTCCTCGAATGCTCACCCTCACATCTTTCTTTGCCACTATCTGGAATCTGTTAATATCTTGAGTTATAGTTATCACACAATGTTGTTCTCCAGCTATAGCTTGGTCTGAGCTCTCCAGCTGCCTCCTCAATCAGTTTGTCACATTTCTCTGAATAGATTGGCTGTTTTGTGCTTCCTCTTGTAAACTAAAGCCATTTCTCTTTTTCCCGAAAATCTTCTCTTTATCCCGAAACATACCATCGGTCAAATACCATGACAGTGAAGACATTAGAACTCAAAAAGGAAGTGTAGATTATGATCTGGACCGTCAATGCTTTTGGGGGAGTAAAAGTCTCCAGTAATAAGAGACTTGCACAAGTACATCACGTATGTTCAGCAATGTCTAATTATGGTATCAATGATTCTATGTCCCATAGGGTAAGGAATTATCGTTCATGATTATCAAGGACTTCATGAGCACTACCCGTGCCTTATAGAGTGTAGGAACCATATTAGAGGGCTGGTAAGCAAACATAAATTCTATAATCTGATATCTTTTTCGTGTTTGTTTGAGCGATGGTCGGCAAAATATGGGCTCTAAATGTTTGTTTTTTTTAAGCTTAACTACGAGCTTGCTGCTCAGGACTTATCAGGCAACAGAAGACTGGTTTGTCTAAGGTAAGATGATATTCCAGGTGCATGAGTGAATGAGCGTAAGCCTAGACTACTTCATTTAGTGGAGCTCAAGTACTGGTTGAAGTGCAGAGGTGCTTTAACAGCACCAGAGGTGCTTCAACAGCTCCTGAGGTGCTACAACAGCTCCTGAGGTGCTACAACAGCTGCAGAGGTGCTTCAACAGCTGCATAGGTGAACAACAGCTGCAGAGGTGCTTCAACAGCTGCAGAGGTGCTACAACAGCTGCAGATGTGCTACAACAGCTGCAGAGGTGCTACAACAGCTGCAGAGGTGCTACAACAGCTGCAGATGTGCTACAACAGCTGCAGATGTGCTACAACAGCTGCAGATGTGCTACAACAGCTGCAGATGTGCTACAACAGCTGCAGAGGTGCTTCAACAGCCCCAGAGGTGCTTCAACAGCTGCAGAGGTGCTACAACAGCTGCAGAGGTGCTACAACAGCTGCAGAGGTGCTTCAACAGCTGCAGAGGTGCAACAACAGCTGCAAAGGTGCTTCAACAGCTGCAGAGGTGCTACAACAGCTGCAGAGGTGCTACAATAGCTGCAGAGGTGCTACAACAGCTGCAGAGGTGCTACAACAGCTGCAGAGGTGCTTCAACTGCTGCAGTGGTGCTACAACAGCTGCAGAGGTGCTTCAACAGCCCTAGAGGTGTTACAACAGCTGCAGAGATGCTACAACAGCTGCAGAGGTGCTATAACAGCTGCAGCGGTGCTTCAACAGCTGCAGAGATGCTACAACAGCTGCAGAGATGCTACAACAGCTGCAGAGGTGCTTCAACAGCTGCAGAGATGCTTCAACAGCTGCAGAGATGCTACAATAGCTGCAGAGGTGTTGCTGCAGCGGTGCTTCAATAGCTGCAGAGATGCAGATTCTTCTAAGCTATTGTAGCACCTCTGCACTTCATTCAACCAGTGCTTGAGCTCCACTACATGGAGTAATCTAGGCTTATGTTCATTCAGCCATGCTCCCAGAACATCTTCTTAACTTGACAAACTAGTAAACTTCGTCTGACAACGAGTTCCGAGTAGCAAGCTTGTAATTTCTCCGACCATTGATCGAACGTGTCATATAGCAGAACATTTTGTTAGCTTTCCATCCATAGAATTTGTTTTTCTATATGCCCTATAAGGCACGAGCAGTGCTCATAGATTAATCGATAATAATTCATCTATGGGACATAGAATCATTATTATCATAAGTAGGCATAGTTGACATGTGATGTGATAGTGCATGTCTCCTATTGGCAGTGGCTGTAAAGCAACACTGCATCTGTGATGTGGAGACCAGAGGACTTTTTTACTCTAATTCTATAATTTTTGTCAAAAATATAGTAAAACGTTTTCTTGATCCAATGTATTAAAAAATCAGCACTGATAAATTTTCTCCATCTTCAATTCTTCTGACTTTTCATTGGATATGACAGTGAAGATATTGTAATTTATGGCCAATCACTACACTATCCTAGGGAAAAGACTTGAGAAGGGAGTGTATTTTTCCCCAGCTTGTCCATCATATCTTACTCACGTTAGCTATTGTGCTGTTGTATGTACATACATATTCATGCCATAGGTATCATTAATAAAGGAGAAGACACCCAACCTCGCCAATTTTATCTCCGGATGAAATCAACCATGTCCCCAGGGAGAGTACAACTTTCTCGCTTCATGGCGTACACGGTAAATATAGAGATAAGGCTCATAATGATCACATGATCGACGAAATGATTTTCGTCCTTTCTGTTCTTAGAAAGTACAAGTGACTGGAAGTTTGAAAGTCGGTTCTTGTAAAGATCTGACTTCCGAAACTGAATCTGTCGATAAGGATTCTAAATTTGGAATGGAAACATCTGGATTGGAAGTGATGGGATTTGTGGGCGAGTGTCGGCTTATCGAGTGCACTTTTTCCATCCTTGAGATAACTGTGCCTCAGCCGCACTTTACCACAACCATCAGTCTCAATATGAAGATTGTTGCCGTGGAGAGCCAGTGAGTACCGACTATGAATACCATTGTCATTCTCTATGCCACTTTTTTGAACATGCGCCTCTCACATCTTGGTTTCTGTTCTTCCTTTCCCTTCTATCTCCATCAGCTCTACCTCCTTGCATTCCTCCTCATTTTCTTTTTCTATGCCATATCTTCATTTACTTCATGGCTTCTTACCTTTCTTCCTTATCTCTCTTTTCCTTTCTTCATCTCTTCCTCCATTTGCTCTCACCTTTTTGTCTTTTTGGCTGTTTTGTTGTGTTCCGTTGTTTTTTTCTTCTTTTCTTCCATTGCACTTAAGTCTTATATTCTAACTTCAATTGTTCTTGCCCTCTTCCCTTATCTCCCCCTTCCTTCCCTCTCCACCCACCCTCTGTCCTTTCCTCATCCTATCATCCCTCGTCCCACCTCCATCAGCCCTCCTCCAACCTTCCCTCACCCTTAACCCAACCTTCCTCCTCCCACTCTCCCTTCTCTCTCATCTCACCCTATTTCCTCCCACCTTTCCTCCTACTCCTTCCTCATCCCACCCTCCTTCCACTCTCCCTCATCCCACTCTCCTCCCACTCTTCCTCATCCCACCTTCCTCCTCCCAATCTTTCTCCTCCCACTCTCCCTCATTTCTCATCCCACCTTCTTCCTCTCACCTTCCTCCTCCCAATCTTCTTCCTCCTACTTACCAGCCTTCCTCATCCCAATTTTCCTCTTCCTACTCTCCCTCCTTCCACTCTCCCTCCTCCTTCATCCCATCTTCCTCCTCCCACATCCACTCTCCCTCCTCCCTCATCCTACCATCTATTCTCTCACTCTTACTCCTCCCACCTTTACTCGTCACTCCTCCTACATCCCACACTCATTGCTCCCTTATCCCACCCATTCCTCCCCCCACCCTACCACCCTACATGTTCATAATCCTACAATTCTCTCCACACAGGGTTCTGGATATAACTGGTTTCTCCGTCGATACCTTCATTGGCTCTCGCATGAGAGACTACTTTCATCCTGCCGACTATTTAAAACTGATTCCCTGTGAAGTCATGTGTGAGTATTGCACAAAAACTTGCATTTCCATTAGTTGGCATTTGCAACTGGAATGGTTTGTAAAAGGTTTTTTTTTAAACTTCTGAAATAATACCTATGAAGATGGATGTACATATATAGGACAGAGCAAGCCACTTCCAGCCCGTCAGCTATTCAGTAGTTTTTATTTCAAACTAGAATGGTGATTATCAGCTGACAACATAATATATGAATAGTAGACCTCTCTACATCTGTGGTAGCCAGCAAATTGAATGAACTGCTTGTGAAAGAGACACTGCAAGTGCTTCAATCTGGATGTAGTAGAGCTACCCCATTACTGGGTCACTCGCTACTCGCAAGACTATGCACGTAATGCCACTCCCATCATTATCTGTCTGATATGTTGCTGTGCTTATACACTATAGCATTCAGACACGTGAGTCACCTGCACATTATGTGACCGTCTTTAGATGTGTTACCCATTATATAGATATAAATCTTACCTTGTGTGTATTTTCATATTCACCATTAACAAGGTCAAAGTACATTAGTTGAAATGTTATAGTGGAGTAACCAAAGTGGATAAGAAGTCTATTAATGGTATTAGTTCCATAGCTAGCAGTTCAGTTGTTTTCATTTTTCAGTCAATGCCAACACATGAAGAGCTAGTTTTCTAATTAGAATATTGTCTTGTGAATATTTGGAGCTATAATAATGTGTCTACCTGGTACATCTTTAACCATAACCACTCTCTCTCTCCACCCATCCTTGTATAGTGATGCATACCGGACATGCTGTGAGTCCCATATTTCGCTTCATGTCTTCGAATGGAGGCTGGATCTGGCTGCAGATGGAGGGCATGCTG
>CBDHDV010000089.1:0-12868 GCA_965261175.1 Rubritalea sp.
ACCACACCTACATGGTTGACCCTTGTCCTGCTACATGCCCCATTAAAGGCTACACCCACAAAACGGCGTTGCTATGCACTGTGGATTGTAGATCAAAACATGTTTTTAAATGTGTTCTTTAGTCCAGACTGTTCAAAGGGTAATGGACCTTGGTTTGAGGGATTGAATGCAGCTACGATCTGTGCAAGTTTAGCTATATCCTCTATCACTAGTTAATTTGACACACACAATCCACCACTCAGAAAACTTGAACAGGTCGTAAAGCTGTTCTTAGAGCAGAGTAAGCTGAGCAGTAGACTGTGTACTCAGATAAAAGAGGTTTAAATTATATACAATCACAATAAAACATTTAATAAATCACAAGACTAAGATACAAGATATAAGATGACAAAATAGTGAGCCTGTAACAGTGTCTCCCTAATTGAGAGAAACCGAACACAAATGAATACTTGGTAGAGATGTGAAGTTAGTAGTTTGAAGAGAGTTTGAAGAGTTGTTGAATCATGAAGCATTGAGTTCGTAGATTTTGTAGAGACTTTTTTAAGTGAGGGAAATGAGACTGCTTTTATAAGCAATGAGGTGAAGGTGGGTAGAGCATGAATATCATTATAATTGTGGGTGATAGTTCATACTTATGATTAAAGAGGGAATTGAGAAGGAAGGTGTGTCTAGAACATTCTTGTGTGTTGATCTTGCACATCAGGCAGTTGCTGCTTCTGCAGGGCTGCTGTCTAGAAGGCCTTGTCCAGGTTCTTGCCTGGACATACTCCCGGGGGAAGCCGGCTCTGTTGATGAGGCTTGATCTTTAGCTCTGTGCAAGAGAGCTAACTTGACGACGGGTCGTTTTTTAGGTCCCCCAGTGGCAGCTTGGATTTTGGCCACCCTGACTAGGCCATCTTCTCCCGGATAGGTCTCGATGACCTTGGCCAAGGGCCAGTGGCAGGCAAAGACCCGGTCCTCTTTGACAATAACTATGTCCCCTGGCCTCAGGTTAGGTTGGGTTTGCTGCCACTTTGTCCTGGATTGTAAGGTATTCAGGTATTCCCTTGACCACCTTTGCCAGAAGTGCTGTATCACTGACTGGCATTGATTCCATCGCTTGAGGAGTCTTGGTTCTTCAGGCAGTCTAGGGTCAACAGGGTAGGAGTGAGGAGAACTGAGAGTGAGGAAGTGATTGGCAGTCAATGTTGCTAATCCATCTTGGTTATGGCTTGTCATTGGGGTGAGAGGCCTGGAGTTGAGGCAGGCCTCCACCTGGCAACTGATGGTAGTTAACTCCTCAAAAGTGAAGAGTAGAGAGCCCATGATCCGTCTTAGATGTTTTTTCAATAATCTGACTGTTCTCTCCCAGAGTCCACCGAAATGAGGGGAGTGTGCTGGGATGTGCAGCCACTGGATCTGGTTTCTGAGGAGGTACTGGCAGATGAGGCTGTCGTTGTCTTCCTCTGCCAGGAACTTGTAGAGGTTGTAGAGCTCGTTTCTGGCCCCAACAAAGTTGAGGCCATTATCGCACTGGATGGTCCTGGGGCAGTTTCGCCTAGACACGAATCTGTGGAGACAGGCAGTGAAGGCAGAAGTGGTGAGGTCTGATACTACCTCCAGGTGTACTGCCTTTGTGGCTAGGCAGACGAAAATGCAGATGAAGGCATCTATCTTGACTGGCTTCCTTGTGTATCCTTGCTTGATGGTGAAAGGACCAGCAAAGTCAAGTCCAGTATTAGAGAAGGCAGGTTGATCGGCTTGGCTTCTAGCAGGTGGTAGTTCTCCTAGCCTCTGTGGGACTGGAGATGGAGCAGCTCTTCTGCAGGTAACACATTGACTGCAGATGTCCCGGCTCAGTCGTCTGGCTCCTAGCACATGAATCTTGTTTCCTGTGTTACAGAGAAGGAGAGAAGGGCCACAGTGACTTAGAGCAATATGCTTATGTAGAACAACTTCTTGACTAAGCTGTCCTTTCGGTCGAGGATGATGGGATGCTGCTGAGACTGGGTGAGGGACGATTTAGATAATCTCCCTCCGACTCTGATGAGACCTTCTTGATCCATGAAGGGAGTGAGGGCCTTCAGTCTGCTTGCAGGGGCTGTGCTGTGATGTCGTAGGAGAGATTGGACTTCTTTAGGAAAGCATCTGTGCTGACATTGCTTCAGGAGCCAGTGTTCAGCATGCTGCAGCTCTTGAGGAGTGAGGTGCTTGCTTCTGTTGTCAGTCTTCTTGTCCTTCAGTCTGTGGAAGAGCCTGAACCACCATGCAGTGAGAGAAATGATAAGGTAATAATTGTTAGTTCTGCTCTCAAAATTAAGAGCAAACTCAGCCTGAACCAAAGTAGCATGGACTGTTCTGGTCTCCAGTGCTGGGAGTGTTCGTCTAGGTGGCTGGACTGGCACCAGGACCGGGTCCTGGTGCAGCCAGCCAGGTCCTCTCCACCACAGCTCATGATGAAGGAGCTCTTCTGGTGTCATCCCTCTGGAGGCGCAATCTGCAGGGTTAATGAGAGTGGGAACATGCTTCCAGGTCTGAGGTGTTGTGTGTTCCAGCACAAATGACACTCGATTGGCCACAAACTGCTTAAATTCTCTTGGTCTCCCATCAAGCCAGGCAAGGACGATACTGCTATCCGTCCAGGCTCGGATGTTCTCAAGAGGGATGCTAAGGACTGCTGCCACATTGTTCATCAACTTTGTGAGCAGCACTGCTCCACACAGTTCCAGTCGTGGGATTGTTGGTGGATTCTTCTTAGCCACTTTAGTCTTGGCTGTGACCAGGACCACTGTTGGAGGATGATTGATGTAGGAAGTTCTGAGGTAGATGACAGCTCCACAAGCTTTCTGTGAAGCATCAGAAAACCCATGGAGCTCTTTGCTGATGGGCTTGTGTTGGTTGAGGGTGTAGCATCTTTGAAGCTGGATCTTGCAGAGGCAGGGCAGAGCTTCTTTCCATTTGTAGTGGAGCTCCTCTACTTCCTTTGGCACAGCACCATCCCACTCCTGTCCCTTCTCCCAGAGTTGTTGAGAGAGGATCTTCATAGGAAGGATGGTGGGAGCAATCCATCCCATCACATCGAAAGTTCGAGATATGTCTGAGATGATGCCCCTCTTAGTTTTCCTGTAGGTTGTAACAGTGTTGATGGCTGGAGACATAGAGTCGTTTCTGCTGTCCCATTCTAGCCCCAATGCCTTAGGTTGTGAGGACGTTTGAAGAGTAGTAGTAGATTTCACTGATAGCTTCTCCTGGAGGTCTGTAGGAATTGATTGAAGGACGGTTGAGGAGCTGGACCTCCTTTTACATAGGTTGAAGCCACCTTTTGCTAAGATGGTTCTGATGTTGGAGTACAACTACAGGGCCTGCTCTTCCGTCTCTGCTCCAGCCAGGAAATCGTCTACATAAAACGAACTCCTTATGTGGTCAGCAGCAGAGGGGTGAGCAGCTCCATGGTCACTGGCTGTTTGGTGCAGTGTTCGAATGGCCAGGTATGGGGAAGCACTTACCCCAAAGGTAACCCGAGTCATCCTATAATCCTGGATGGGTTCCTCTGGGGTATGCCTCCAGATGTATCTGTGGAGGTCTCTGTCTGCTGGGGCAAGCTCTACTTCCCGATACATTTTAGAAACGTCGGCTGATAGGGCTACAGGATAGGTCCTGAACTTGAGCAGAAGGTTGACCAGGGTAGGTTGGATAGTAGGCCCGACTTGCAGGATCTGATTGAGAGAGATTCCGGTGGATGAAATAGCACTCCCATCAAATACCACACGGATCTTTGTTGAAGTGCTACTCTGTTTGTAGACTGTGTGGTAGGGCAAGTAGAAGCTGGGAAGCAGGACCTCATTTGGAGGCACCTTCTCTGCATGGTTGGTATCCGAGTAGCTTTGCAGCTGCAGCTGGACTTCCTTGTTCACTCCCTTGATGGTGGTGCTCCTCTCATTGGAGTAGAATCTTTGTACAGCTTGGGGTCTGCTCTCTCCCAGGGGCTCACAGTCAGGCTTCCTTGGCAAAGTCACCTTGTATCTGCAATTAGAGGGAGAATAAGAAATATGAGAGTCATAATGTTTCTCAACTTGTGCTTCGATGATAGATATAGGAGACTCTGGTTCTTCCACAGCTTCCCCTTTCCAGAAGTCATAGGCCATATTGTAGAGTTCTTCGTTTGACATGATTGATTGGATGTGGTAGGTAGGAATCCCCTTGGAGGCTTGTCCTGCAAGCTTGACTGGTCCAGTGAGTACCCAGCCAAAGATTGTGTCTTGTGCACCTGGCTCTGTAGATGAAGCCTTGACTGGAGGAGCATCTCCTTGGATCTGCAGCCAGACATCAGCTCCCAGCAGAATATCAACTCGGCCTGGAGTGTTGAAAGTGCGGTCTGCCAGCTGGAGTCCTGTGAGATGATGATATGAATGTACTGGAGCCAGCTGCTTGTTGGGGAGTTCTTCAGTGACAAGTGGAACTACTGCAGGCCTGCACTGGAAATCCTTCTTGTTGTGGAGTGGCGAAATAGTAACTGAAGTCAGATGCTTGGATCCTTCACATTCAGTGCCCTGCACAGCTTTGAAGTTAATTAGGTTGTATTGCAGTGGCAGGTCCAAGATCTGGGTCACTCTGCTGGAGATTAAGGATACTCCTGCACCAGGATCTATGAAGGCTCTTGCTTTCATCTGATGACCTCCTGGCCCTTTCAGGAGAACTTCTGCAGTCATCAGCAGGGCGTCTGGCACCTGCTGGGACTGACTGGTAGTGGAGTTGACTGGAACAGAGGAAGGGCTGCTTTGATGAATGCTGGTATGGTGTGCCTGCCCACAGTCCCTGCAGCGATAAGTGCTTTTACAGTTGGCTGTGAGATGTCCTACTGCCAGGCAATTGGAGCAGAGCTTCCTATCCTTCACATGACTTAGTCGTTGAGCCACAGAATAGTTGCTCCACTTGGGGCAGACATGGAGTGGATGCTTGTCTGGTGTGCAGAGTACACATTCCCACTTGTAACTGGAAGCTGGAGTAGGAGAGGAGACAGAGTATACATGACTCTTCTGTTTATGTTGGTGCTCCTGCTTCCTCTCCTGCTTTCGGGCAGGTCTCTTCTCTGGAGGATCCAGTGGAGCAGGAGTAGATGTCTTGTGGTCTGATAGGGTGAAGACTTTCTTTGTGACGTACTCCAGCAGCTTGGGGTAAGGCACCACCACATTGTCATCTGGCTGGTCATTGTCCCAGTCGATCTGCAACTTGTATGGGAGCTTGCTGTAAACTATAGAGGAAATGAAGGCTTCTAGAGTGAAGTGTCCGGTAGTGCTGAGGCAGTCTGCATAGCTGTTGGTAGCGTCCACCAATTTCCTCAGTTCATGACTGTTGTACTTCGCTGCTGGGAGGTTGATCAGTTTGTCCACCAGTTCTCTGTGGATTTTCTTGGTCCTTTCATACCTCAGGTGAAGTTCCTTCACCAGGCGCTTGTAAGTATGAGGACCATCCATAGAAGGGTGGAGGAGTAGGGCAGCTTCAGGATCTTTCACTGCAGTTCTGAGGTAAGCTAGCTTGGTTGAATCTGGCAAGTCTTCCTGGGTATCGACTGATGATGAGAATTGCTGCCAGAATGTAGGCCAGTGTAGTACATCTCCCTTGAAGGTTGGAAGGTCAATGGAAGGTAGTTTCGTTCGATCTCTCTCTGTTCTGAGAGATAAGGAGGAGATTGAGGCATCCAGAGCAGAAGATCCATTCTGGCTCTGGTTCCTGCTGCATCAGACCTGAGGTTGGCCAACTTCTGGCTGCAGGCTTCTAGTTCATCTTGGATTGGATGTCCAGAGGGAATACCTTCTTCCTCCCAGCTGTTCCTTAGCTGATCAATGGTGTCTTCAATGGCAGGACGGAATCCAGTGTGATTGCCATCTGGTTTAGTGGCAAGCAGGTCTTCGAGTGTTTTGAGGTCTTTAGAGAGAATCCCCACCTTTGTGAGGGTGTTTCTGAGAGTGATGAGGTGTTCGATCTTGTCCCGGAGGATGGATAGAGTAGAGTTGAAGTTGTCAGAGGCAATTTGCTCCTCATCTTGGAAGGCATCCTCAGCCTCTCCTTCTGGAGCAAAGTCCTGTGCATCATCTAGGGACTGGGAGAATCCTGCTTCAGTCTTCTCCAATGAGGTGAGGTATCTTGCCAGATCTTTAGGGTTTATCAGCCTGACTTCAGCGGCTTCATCCGACTTCATGGCCTTGACTTTGTCGTTGATCTTGGTGACAGCACCAACCAGTGAAGATCTCGACCTCTTCACTGCTGCCATGTCTGCTGGAGGTCTTCTTCTGGAACTCATAGTTGGTAGAGTAGAGAATTTAGGTTGAGCACAGAGAAAGTTACCAGCACAAAATGAGGTGAGTAGAAATAAATGAGAGGTGAACAGAGTAGATAATACTGAAATGATAGCACAATAAGTTGATCAGAGCACCAGAGACTGTACCAGCCAGAATCCGGCTCGAAGGACCAATAATTTGACACACACAATCCACCACTCAGAAAACTTGAACAGGTCGTAAAGCTGTTCTTAGAGCAGAGTAAGCTGAGCAGTAGACTGTGTACTCAGATAAAAGAGGTTTAAATTATATACAATCACAATAAAACATTTAATAAATCATAAGACTAAGATACAAGAGATAAGATGACAAAATAGTGAACCTGTAACAGTGTCTCCCTAATTGAGAGAAACTGAACACAAATGAATACTTGGTAGAGATGTGAAGTTAGTAGTTTGAAGAGAGTTTGAAGAGTTGTTGAATCATGAAGCATTGAGTTCGTAGATTTTGTAGAGACTGTGAGGGAAATGAGACTGCTTTTATAAGCAATGAGGTGAAGGTGGGTAGAGCATGAATATCATTATAATTGTGGGTGATAGTTCATACTTATGATTAAAGAGGGAATTGAGAAGGAAGGTGTGTCTAGAACATTCTTGTGTGTTGATCTTGCACATCAGGCAGTTGCTGCTTCTGCAGGGCTGCTGTCTAGAAGGCCTTGTCCAGGTTCTTGCCTGGACACTAGTTGGAAATGTTGATATACTGTATGTCCCAAGCTTAGAATTTACCACCTCTGACTTGAATGAAGTCGTATCAATAACACTACAAGTGATCGGCAGCCTCTTTCAGGGAAGGTGGCTCACAACTGTTCATCTTTCAGGGAAGGTGGCTCACAACTGTTCCTCTTTCAGGGAAGGTGGCTCACAACTGTTCATCTTTCAGGGAAGGTGGCTCACAACTGTTCATCTTTCAGGGAAGGTGGCTCACAACTGTTCATCTTTCAGGGAAGGTGGCTCACAACTGTTCATCTTTCAGGAAAGGTGGCTTACAACTGTTCATCTTTAAGGGAGGGTGGCTGACAATGGCTCACAACTGTTCATCTTGGCTCACAAGTGTTCATCTTTGTGAGAAGGTGCCTCACAACTGTTCATCTTTCAGGGAAGGTGGCTCACAACTGTTCATCTTTCAGGTAAGGTGGCTCACAACTGTTCATCTTTCAGTGAAGGTGGCTCACAACTGTTCATCTTTCAGGTAAGGTGGCTCACAACTGTTCATCTTTCAGGGAAGGTGGCTCACTACTGTTCATCTTTCAGGTAAGGTGGCTCACAACTGTTCATCTTTCAGGGAAGGTGGCTTACAACTGTTCTTCTTTCGGGGAAGGTGGCTCATAATTGTTCATCTTTTAGGGAAGGTGGCTTACAACTGTTCCTCTTTCATGGAAGGTGGCTCACAACTGTTCATCTTTCAGGGAAAGTGACTTACAACTGTTCATCTTTCAGGGAAGGTGGCTCATAACTGTTCATCTTTCAGGGAAGGTGGCTCACAACTGTTCATCTTTCAGAGAAGGTGGCTCACAACTGTTCATCTTTCAGGGAGGGTGGCTGACAATGGCTCACAACTGTTCATCTTGGCTCACAAGTGTTCATCTTTGTGAGAAGGTGCCTCACAACTGTTCATCTTTCAGGGAAGGTGGATCATAACTGTTCATCTTTCAGGGAAGTTGGCTCACAACTGTTCATCTTTCAGGGAAGGTGGCTCACAACTGTTCATCTTTCATAGAAGTTGGCTCACAACTGTTCATCTTTCAGGAAAGGTGGCTCACAACTGTTCATCTTTCAGGTAAGGTGGCTCACAACTGTTCATCTTTCAGGGAAGGTGGTTCACAACTGTTCATATTTCAGGTAAGGTGGCTCACAACTGTTCATCTTTCAGGGAAGGTGGCTCACAACTGTTCATCTTTCGGGGAAGGTGACTTACAACTGTTCATCTTTCAGGGAAGGTGGCTCATAACTGTTCATCTTTCAGAGAAGGTGGCTCACAACTGTTCATCTTTCAGGGAAGGTGGCTCACAACTGTTCATCTTTCGGGGAAGGTGACTTACAACTCTTCATCTTTCAGGGAAGGTGGCTCATAACTGTTCATCTTTCAGGGAAGGTGGCTCACAACTGTTCATCCTTCAGGGAAGGTGGCTCACAACTGTTCATCTTTCAGGGAAGGTGGCTCATAACTGTTCATCTTTCAGAGAAGGTGGCTCACAACTGTTCATCTTTCAGGGAAGGTGGCTCACAACTGTTCATCTTTCGGGGAAGGTGACTTACAACTGTTCATCTTTCAGGGAAGGTGGCTCATAACTGTTCATCTTTCAGGGAAGGTGGCTCACAACTGTTCATCTTTCAGGGAAGGTGGCTTACAACTGTTCATCTTTTAGGGAAGTGGCTCACAACTGTTCATATTTCTTTGTAGTCTAGCATTGCCACCCTTTCCCTTCCAGAGAAGGTCGGCAATGAACTACTACGTGGCGGTCAGAATTGTTGGCAACTTCCACTTAAGTCTTCTCCCACTGCAGCTGTCACATGTATTTGTGTGGAACTCCTCTAATCTCCACACAGTGTTGATCTACATAGGCTGAACTCTGACCCCATGCAAATAGGCATGTACTTCCGACACAAATTTCCTGCTAAATGATACATTCTCACACTTTTGTGGTTCTTGGCGGATCTTCCTGAAAGTTCATGTGACATCTATCTATACCACATTTGCCAAGGTACAAGTTGCACCTAGGGGTTTAAGTTGCAGTCCTAGATTGGGGGTCTAAGTAGTAGCCCTAGATTGGAGGTGTAAGTTGCAGCCCTAGATTGGGGGTCTAAGTAGCAGCCCTAGATTGGAGGTGTAAGTTGCAGCCCTAGATTGGGGGTCTAAGTAGCAGCCCTAGATTGGAGGTGTAAGTTGCAGCCCTAGATTGGGGGTCTAAGTAGCAGCCCTAGATTGGGGATGTAAGTTGCAGCCCTAGATTGGGGGTCTAAGTAGCAGCCCTAGATTGGGGGTCTAAGTAGCAGCCCTAGATTGGGGGTGTAAGTTGCAGCCCTAATATACTTAGCACTGAACTGCATCCATCTTAGCTTTCCTTATACGAAGTCGCATCCGTTATTAATATGTTTCATCACACATCGCCTTAGCTGTGAAGCACTGGTCTCAAAGAAGCTACGGTACATCCAAGCGGAAGAATGATTCCCTGCGCTTGATTTTCATTCTTTTCATAAGCTGCAGCTTGGAGCTATGGAGCTAGAGGTGTAGGTCTTACACTACCTGCTAGTTGTAGCCATGGAGACACAACTCCAACACTTGTTGTGGGTTAGGTCAAAAATACAAAAGTTTGTAGCTAATTTGTGAACTGCCCTACCTTTCTTTTGCTTCTGAGAGTAATTTCCATATTAAGTGTTACATTTCTGTCTGCTTTTAAATTACATTTTCAGCAAGAAAAATCTCCCCAGTGAGCATATACAAGGGCTCTAATTGGCTCAGTGGTTTGTCCAACCACTCTGTGATATGGGTGGAAGGAATTGGCTAAAAAATTTAGCTGTACTAATTATAACCCACTGGTCACCTCTTCAAACCACGCAACTATGATCACTACAAACCACACAACTAATGATCACTATAAACCCCACAACTAATGATCACTACAAACCCCACAACTAATGATCACTATAAACCACACAACTAATGATCACTACAAACACACAACTAATGATCACTACAAACACAACTAATGATCACTACAAACTACACAACTAATGATCACTACAAACCACACAACTAATGATCACTACAAACCACACAACTAATGATCACTACAAACTACACAACTAATGATCACTACAAACACACAACTAATTATTACTAAGTGTGTAACCAATTTCCTTTCCCTCAATATCACAGCTAGGTGATTTGACAACCATGGACCAAATTAGAATCCTCATATGGTCTTGTGTGTTGGTTCTAATAAATGAATGGCTTGTGGTCTGTTTAACATTATCTGTTGCAAATATTGCTAAGGGCTACAAATTTGCAATTATAAGAATACCAAGTATTTCAGTTGACACAGCAAGCTTCTTCAGCCCACTAGTCTTAATTAGTCGACTCATGGTCATGTGACCAGAGGGTGGCAATGCAAACATTGGTGAGATTGTGTTGGTCCCCATTCCAGTTCAAATGTCTGGTTGATACTAATGTGGATGGCATCTTCCTTCATCCCACGTTCAAAGTATCTGGATTCCTTCTCCAAAATTTTCATAGAATCATAGTCCAATGGTGACCATATGACTCTGTGTGAATATGTTGGGAGTCCTCGTAAGTCCCAATTTGATTCGGACAGCAATGTTCCAGGGATCGGATTCTCAAAGTTCTTTTTGTGTCCCTGATATATGTCTCAGTGCAAGGGCCTTTGCCTTGACATGGAATGCAATGCATACACGGAGCAGCAACGACTTCCTTGTGGTCTTATCCTTTGGGGCCACAAGATGCTGCCTGAGTTTTCCTGCACTGGACCAGCAATGACTAGGTGCTGCCTGACTTCTCCTGCACAGAGCCAGCAACAACTTTCCTTGTGGTCTTGTCCTTAAGGGCCACAAGGTGCTGCCTGAGTTTTCCTGCACTGGACCAACAACGACCTTGTGGTCTTATCCTTAAGGGCCACAAGGTGCTGCCGGAGTATTCCTGCACTGGACCAGCAATGACTAGGTGCTGCCTGACTTCTCCTGCACAGGGCCAGCAACAACTTTCCTTGTGGTCTTGTCTTTAAGGGCCACAAGGTGCTGCCGGAGTTTTCCTGCACTGGACCAGCAATGACTAGGTGCCGCCTGACTTCTCCTGCACAGGGCCAGCAACAACTTTCCTTGTGGTCTTGTCTTTAAGTGCCACAAGGTGTTTCCCGAGTTTGCCTGCACTGGACCATCAACGACTTTCCTTGTGGTCTTATCCTTAATTAAGGGCCACTAGGTGCTGCCAGAGTTTCCCTGTAGGTTTGAAAATAATTGCCGTTCGAGTTTGATTAGAACTTCCAAGGTCTCAAAAAATATTCACTTTGTGTCATCGGGTCACCACGTGGACTTTGATTCTGAAAAAAAAATTGGAGAAGGAACCAAGAAATTTTGAATGTGGGATGAAGGCGGAAGCCATCCACATTAGCCATCTTTTAACTGGGTCATGGTCCAACACAGACTATTCAACATTTCAAACGCCACCCTCCAGTCACATAACCATAAGTCCACTAAATAAAATTGTTTGGCTGAAGAAGCTAAATGTGTCAAGTGAAACATTCAATAAAATATTATTATTATTATTATTATTATTATTATGATTATGATTATGATTATGATTATTATTATTATTATTAATTATTATTATTATTATTATTATTATTATGGACAGTAGTTGAACATTTCGTGGTTGTGTAGCTTTTGGTGAGTAACCTCAATGGAGCTCATTCTTGTACTCAACTCGCTTATTGTATTCACATTCTAATGATATGAATAATTTAAAAAAAAAGTTGGTTTTTAAAAGAAAATGTTAAGGCTATCAGGCAGTATTAGATTGCCCACTTTTTATATTGGTGGACACAACTTCCCCCCCATAGAGGAAAAAAACCCTAGCAACTCACATGTGTAACTTCTTAGCTGCCTAAAGTTTGACTCGGCCGCTATTACCTCCAGAAGGACTCCAGTATGCCTTGAATACTTCGCTAATGTAGTACACAGGCAGTGTTAAATACAAACAAACACGTGATGTGTGAAGGGAAAAAAAGAATAATTTATCTTCTAGTATCTTTGTTTCTCTCTATCTTTATTCACATAACTGACTTGGAATAGATCTTCTCTTCATAATTTTAGTATCTGAAGACTCCAAATGTTCCAATACACATCCATGGCGACTCCATTTATTGATCGAGTGAAGCCGAGAATAAACTGGTGGTGGTGGTAGTAATCTCCAAGACACTGTTTATATTGACAAGTCGTACCACAACGAATGCCTTGCACTTAGATCAGCTATTTGGTTTGTGTATTTCTTGTTCCTGGTCAACTGCTACCATGTTCCATAGAGGATGTAGCTGATTCTCTGTCAAAATATCTGTTGTAGTTTTTTTCCTGAAAAATGTTAACGATTTCTTGAAGGAAGCTATGGCTGACCCTTCATGGGTGCAGTCAACAATAGCAACAAGATATGGTGTGTTCTCATTATTTTGTAGTGGACAACATGATGTACACCGACTCCCCCATTAACATTGTGGTTAAGTTCCTGAAAGCCACAACTTTTACTGAAAAACATTGAAACCGATTTTACCATAGACACAATTATATAAATAGGGGTTATGTTCCTTCGGTACATTTCTGGCCCAAATATCCTCACACAGTTGCTGACTAAAGACCCAACACAACACTTCTATATTGTACACAGAAATAAATGTGTAGTACACATACAAATAAGATAATTACACACTAATAAAATATTTACTTGATGGCTGCAGTAGTGGATGTAGTGGTGGTGGTTGGTAGGGAGGGAGGGAGGAAGGGAGGGAGGCTACTGAGGCCCCACTTCCCCCTCATCATCGCTGATGG
>CBDHDV010000090.1:0-10707 GCA_965261175.1 Rubritalea sp.
TATAGGACTTATTGTCACGTGAACTTAATATTGTCTGTGCTCTGTTCATAGTGGGAGCCAAGCTAGGCACTGTGTGAGTACAAATATCTATGAGTAAATAGTGTGTGTATAATATGAGGGTGAAGAGTGTATAGCATGAGGCCATGTGAGTGTTTAATGTGAGAATGTCATGAGTGTTTAGGTGTGAGGATGTCTGAGTGTATAGTGTGTGAATGTCTGCGGGTAAGTGAGAACATGGTGTGAGAGTGTGAGTTTATAGTCAGCAGGGTCTCATACGGGGAGGGGAGGAAGCCCTTGGATATCCCGCCAAAACGATTTCTTCCCCTCCCCCAAAGAATTTTCACAATAAAAATGAAAATTCTTATGTAATACATTACAGTAATGGAGACAAAGAGCAGCACAGAGAAGGGCACGTAGAAGCAATAGCAAATTCAAAGATGATCAACAGTAATAAATTATAATAATTATGCATGAACAATTTACTAACAAAATTAATTATGTAAGCGAAGATATACAATAATGTATGGTGAAGATTACTATACAGTGAGTTCAGTAGTACTAAATTAAAGCAAAATGCGTCTATTTTTCTGTTTAAAAATGTTTGGAAATGCATTAAAGTCCACATTGGTCAATGGAGGACCCTCTATACTAATTTTCATTAAATGTTCTAGGTTCGAGTCAGATAGACGACTGCGTAGGCCAGTTTTAATCAACTTCATTTGACTAAAGGAACGCTCTACTGTTGCTGTGCCAACAGGAAGTGCCATTGCAATGTTCAATAGGTTCCATGTCTCAGGGAAAATTCCTCTGTACGTATGTGACTTGGTCATCTCGTCCAAGATTTCTTGCATGCTAGGAGATACCGACTCTTCTTTACGTTCCATTATTGCCTTTTTCTCCACTAGCAAAGCCTGTCTAAATATCTTCCCCTCTGAAAGAAGCTCATCGCCATCAAGCAATGGAGGTGAGGTGTAAGTCGTCAACGCATACTCAACCTCTGCTTCTTTTCCATAGAACTCGGCAAGAATCTTGATTTGCTCGCTGCCGTATGATGGCAACGATGCTTCAGCGGGTAGTAGGGAGGGACTGAATATGGACATGGCAGTAACAATCTTCACGGCTTTATCAGTAAATCGACTCTTAATATTTAGAAGAAGGGAATCGACGTATGAAATTGCAACTAGAATTCGATACTCAGCTGTGGTTGGGATAGAAGACCAACGGCTTTGTGCAGATCCATGTGTGCCGAGTTGTTATATCGTGTTTTTTCCTTCAACAGAGATATTTCAGACTCGACTGAACCCAACCACTCACTTCTTTCGTCCTTTAGATGCTTGAGTTGATCTGTCGTGATTTTCAGAAGTACCGGTAACCTGCTCAAATCGAGTAGCTTTTCTTTGCATCGAAACATTCATCCTTGCCAGGATATCCAGAACTTCTGACAGGAACACGATACTAGCAACTCCAGTGTAAGTAGCAAGGAGAGCACCAATACCGTATGCTTCAGCATCACCTGATGTCTCATACAACTGTTGTAGGGTGACGATAAGGGCAGGAAGCTCTCGGTAAATAGCCCGTACACAGCGTTTGTGTGAGAGCCATGATATCACTAGGCTTCACAATCTTAAGCTCAGGTAGCTTGAGGACAGACTGGACTGCTTTGAGAGATTCTGCTTTCTTGGGTGAGTTGAAGAAGAGCTTCCATAGATTTCCCATAGTTCCAAACATCTTCTTGATCTCTGGAACACTGTTAGCAGCTTGCATGCTTGTTAGTTGAAGCCTGTGGCTGGCACAGTGGATGTAAAAGGAATGTGCAGCTAGAATTCGCATCCTTTTTTGAACTCCATTGCGTTCTCCGGCAAAGGTGGCTGCTCCATCATAACCTTGGCCTATTAGTTTACGATAGGCCAGGTTCCTTCGACTCAAGGAAGGAGCTGATTGCATCTGAAATTGTAACAGCATCTTGGGCACATGTGTGGAGCACTGTAAGGAAGTGCTCCTCTGGTTTTCTATTTACAATCCACCGACAACAGATGGACAAGCTCTTCTGTAGTACTAATATCTACACACTCATCAGCTAACACAGAGAAGTATGGGCTTGATTTTAAGCTCTCAATTAGCTTCCTATCTAGCCAGCTATTGATGGCCTCTAAAAGCATCACTGCAGAAAATTTGGATGTGTACTGAGCATTTTGTGGCCCCTCTTTGACATGTTGGAGAAGTTCATCTCCATTTGCAATTTGCAACTGGACCAGAGGATCGAATGTGGTTGTAAGGGGCAGGCGATTTTTGGCAAGAAAATATATCAATCTCAAAAGCTTAAAGCACTATATTTCTGTTCTTTGCTCTCCTTTCTTCAGCCTCCTTAGCAGCTGCTGAACATTGCAGTTGTAGGACACTCTGCTCCTTTCCTTGTTCTGCCATTCGAGCATGGATAACAGCATCTCTGTGACATTTTGACTGGCTATGTTCCTTGAGTTGTTCAGTAGCGTGATTCCAATCCTGAATTCCCTGAGTAGTCCATGCATCCCTGGCTGTAGAAGGTGCATTTCCTCGCTTCTGGCAGAGCTTGCAGAACATGCCCTGCTTAGGATCATCGCAGTACACCCAAGGATATTTCTATTCCCACTCCTTCTTGTAGAAGAGCCTGGCTTTGTAGAGTTTCCTCTTCTGCACTTTGGAACACACTGATCTACCTACTGATGCTTCGGAATTGGTGGAAGTCAGGCATCACTAGTCGACGTAGTTGGGACTACATCTTCGTCGTCCTCAGAATCTCTACTAGACCCAGTACGCACTTATTTTCTGGTGAAAAAGTTCTTGAGGTCCATTTCAATTTTGTGTAGGTTTGTATTTCTCTGGGTCTTATTTAGTTGCAGAATGCTACTAGCTGAAGCATTTGCTCTTTATATACAACATTGTGAATAGATCTAGAATATTCTGTGTCACAGTTCAATCATGTGTTAATCTAGAATGTTCTTCCATGTGCTATTATTCTGTGGTTAGCATTCCTAATTATAATAGTGTAGATTCTGTGGCAAGATGCAACTGTGTCACTAGATTCTGTGGCAAGATGCAACTGTGTCAGAATCAATCTGAGGGCATCGATTTTGGGAAAAAAAATCTGGGGGGGGTATACTTGAATGTGTGTATATGCAGGGTTTCATACAGGATTTTGAGTTTTGGGCAGGGCGGCACTCCAAAGTTCGGTGTTGACGTGGAGGGGGTGTATAACACAACAACTAGGGGGGTCTAGGGCCTTGCTCCCCAGATTATTATTTTTTTTTAAATTGATGCTCTGAGATTGATTCTGGGACATCCAGGAGTACTAGTAGTCAGTTCTAAAAGGGAAGTCTACACAGCCAGACTCAGTTTTATTTATATTGTGAAGGGGGGTGGGGGTCGGAATTTCTTACTACTTTGTGTGCACTATATTCCTTTATTAATTCTCTTAATATAGAATTGTTAAGGAAAAGAAACTTTTTCAGGGAGGGGGGGGGGGGGGGGGGGGGGGATAAAGTGGTTTTGGAGGTTAGGGAATATCCCGGGGCTTCACAGAAGTGCCAATCTTCTGTATACTCTCCTTATACCATTATAAATCATAAAAAGAGCTAGTCTAGTGAGACTCCGCCCAGTTGTTTATTTGTCAACTGTAGTTTAAACACAGAGCAAACCAACGCCTGCCTTTTCAGTGCAAGCTACATGTAATCCCCCTCTTGCTTACCTCAAACTCAGAAAGTTGTAGTTTCCTCACAATTGCACTGGTTACTAGTTGTTTTGGTCAGCTATATAATGAGATTCATGTAGTTAGAAAGCTGATAGAGCTAGAAAAGAAGGATCCATTATCAGCTAGCTTCAAAATGTTGGAGAGCAGCCAAGATTACAAAATAGGAAGGCAATTAAAGCTCTAATCCAATGTACGCACTTTCTAGCTCATCAGCACATCACACATACTACTAACTTTGACAAACTAGTTGAATTGCTAGTGAGTTGTGTGAAGAAACTCTTCAAACCTTCCATGACAGAGCTGGAGGAAATGCAACGTACACCTCAAGAATGGCTGTAGCAGAGTTTGTGAATGCTCTTGGAACATGGGTGGAAGAGTCTCTACTCAAGCGGCTTCATAAGGCATCTTCTTTTTTTAGCATCATTGCTGAGGAATGGACTGATGTTACTACCATAGAGGAGCTGACAATTTATTGTCGTTGGGTGGAGAGTGGTGTGCCAGAAGAACACTTCATTGAAATTTTACCCTTGAAGAAAGCTACTGTTGAAAGTATCTATTCTGCATTAGTGAAGTCCTGCAGGGAAAAGAACATTCAGTTGGGAAGGCTTATAGGAATGGGATTTGATGGAGCTGCTACTTTCTCTTGTGACAAAACAGGAATTCAAGGAAGGTTGAAAGAGCCCTCACCTCATGCACTGTTTGTCCACTGTCGCTGTCATGTCCTTCAACTGGCTTTTGTGCAAGCTGCTAATACTACACCAGGTATCAAGCCTGTCTACACTACCCTGATGATGGTATGGAAGTTCTTTCATTACTCCAACGTGCAGAGTCATTAAAGGAGATTCAGAAAGTACTAGATCTTCCAGAGCTCAAGATTGTGAAACCGTCAGACACACGCTGGCTTGCACATGAGCGTTGTGTTAAAGCAGTAAAACTAGTTACAGCTCAATAGTTCTTGCTCTTGAAAATATATTTGAAACATCACATGAACCAGAAGCTCTTGGACTAAGTAAAGCCCTTTCTAGTCACTCCACAATAGCAGCAATGTACCTACTTGACTGCATTCTTCCTCAAGTGGCAAAGCTTAGCTGTGCCTTACAGACCAAGCACCTGGACCTCTCCCTTATTTCTAGTCTAGTGGATGCTACTCTTAATTCACTTGAAGATGCTATACTGCCTTCAGCAAATTGGGGTTTATAGATTCAAGATGCAAGAGAAGAGTTAAAAGCAGCAACAGGTTGAAGTCACTCATTTAGATATATGCTCTTTTCAAGGAAGAATGGGCAAGCCTTTTATCAGACTTCTCAAATCTACAACTTCAAAGAGATAGGAAAGAGGGCTTTGAGAGGTGTGAACTTCAAGTAGGTGTGTACAACGTCAACCTGATCTGCCTGGACTCTTACCCGACAGCTTCAAAGAGATAGGGAAGAGGTGTGATGCTAGGGCTTTGAGAGGTGTGAACTTGTAGTAGGTGTGTACAACGTCAACCTGATCTGCCTGGACTCTTACCCGACAGCTTCAAAGAGATAGGGAAGAGGTGTGATGCTAGGGCTTTGAGAGGTGTGCACTTGTAGTAGGTGTGTACAACGTCAACCTGATCTGTCTGGACTCTTACCTGACAACTTCAAAGAGATAGGGAAGAGGTGTGATGCTAGGGCTTTGAGAGGTGTGAACTTGAAGTAGGTGTGTACAACGTCAACCTGATCTGCCTGGACTCTTACCCGACAGCTTCAAAGAGATAGGAAAGAGGTGTGATGCTAGGGTTTTGAGAGGTGTGAACTAGAAGTAGGTGTGTACAACGTCAACCTGATCTGTCTGGACTCTTACCTGACAACCTCAAAGAGATAGGAAAGAGGTGTGATGCTAGGGCTTTGAGAGGTGTGAACTTGAAGTAGGTGTGTACAACGTCAACCTGATCTGTCTGGACTCTTACCCACGACAGCTTCAAAGAGATAGGGAAGAGGTGTGATGCTAGGGCTTTGAGAGGTGTGCACTTGTAGTAGGTGTGTACAACGTCAACCTGATCTGCCTGGACTCTTACCCGACAGCTTCAAAGAGATAGGGAAGAGGTGTGATGCTAGGGCTTTGAGAGGTGTGCACTTGTAGTAGGTGTGTACAACCTCAACCTGATCTGCCTGGACTCTTACCCGACAGCTTCAAAGAGATAGGAAAGAGGTGTGATGCTAGGGCTTTGAGAGGTGTGCACTTGAAGTAGGTGTGTACAACGTCAACCTGATCTGCCTGGACTCTTACCCGACAGCTTCAAAGAGATAGGGAAGAGGTGTGATGCTAGGGCTTTGAGAGGTGTGAACTTGAAGTAGGTGTGTACAACGTCAACCTGATCTGCCTGGACTCTTACCCGACAGCTTCAAAGAGATAGGGAAGAGGTGTGATGCTAGGGCTTTGAGAGGTGTGAACTTGTAGTAGGTGTGTACAACGTCAACCTGATCTGTCTGGACTCTTACCCGACAGCTTCAAAGAGATAGGGAAGAGGTGTGGTGCTAGGGCTTTGAGAGGTGTGAACTTGAAGTAGGTGTGTACAACGTCAACCTGATCTGCCTGGACTCTTACCTGACAACTTCAAAGAGATAGGGAAGAGGTGTGATGCTAAGGCTTTGAGAGGTGTGAACTTGAAGTAGGTGTGTACAACGTCAACCTGATCTGCCTGGACTCTTACCCGACAGCTTCAAAGAGATAGGAAAGAGGTGTGATGCTAGGGTTTTGAGAGGTGTGAACTAGAAGTAGGTGTGGACAACGTCAACCTGATCTGTCTGGACTCTTACCCGACAACTTCAAAGAGATAGGAATGAGGTGTGATGCTAGGGTTTTGAGAGTGAACTGCAACATTTTAGAGCAAATTTCTTTGATGTTGAGCAGATAGTGGTATAAATACAAGGTGATTTTAGCCATAATTTCTTAACTTGTCTGACTCTCATAGTGATAACAGTGATCAGTCATACTAGTCAACATGCAGAAAGGAGGTAGACCTATGGACGTTATCTGGACCAAGTTCAACCACATGGTGGACGGTTCTAAAGTCACTGCTCAGTGTAAGCTCTAGTCAACATGCAGAAAGGAGGTAGACCTATGGACGTTATCTGGACCAAGTTCAACCACATGGTGGACGGTTCTAAAGTCACTGCTCAGTGTAAGCTCTAGTCAACATGCAGAAAGGAGGTAGACCTATGGACGTTATCTGGACCAAGTTCAACCACATGGTGGACGGTTCTAAAGTCACTGCTCAGTGTAAGCTCTAGTCAACATGCAGAAAGGAGGTAGACCTATGGACGTTATCTGGGCCAAGTTCAACCACATGGTGGATGGTTCTAAAGTCACTGCTCAATGTAAGCTCTAGTCAACATGCAGAAAGGAGGTAGACCTATGGATGTTATCTGGGCCAAGTTCAACCACATGGTGGACAGTCCTAAAGTCACTGCTCAATGTAAGCTCTAGTCAACATGCAGAAAGGAGGTAGACCTATGGACGTTATCTGGACCAAGTTCAACCACATGGTGGACGGTTCTAAAGTCACTGCTCAATGTAAGCTCTAGTCAACATGCAGAAAGGAGGTAGACCTATGGACGTTATCTGGACCAAGTTCAACCACATGGTGGACGGTTCTAAAGTCACTGCTCAATGTAAGCTCTAGTCAACATGCAGAAAGGAGGTAGACCTATGGATGTTATCTGGGCCAAGTTCAACCACATGGTGGACGGTTCTAAAGTCACTGCTCAATGTAAGCTCTAGTCAACATGCAGAAAGGAGGTAACCTATGGACGTTATCTGGACCAAGTTCAACCACATGTGGACGGTTCTAAAGTCACTGCTCAGTGTAAGCTCTAGTCAACATGCAGAAAGGAGGTAGGCCTATGGATGTTATCTGGGCCAAGTTCAACCGCATGGTGGACGGTCCTAAAGTCACTGCTCAATATAAGCCCTGTTTGACCAACCACAGAGGCAGGATGAGGAAACACTACGAGAAGTGTGTCAAGCAGCCCAAAACTTTTCAAGGTAATAGAGAATAGTGATAATAGTGTAGGTTTATGAAGAAGGGTAATGTTAGATCTCACGTCTGGCTTGGAGAATAGTGGTTTTTGCCTCTATACTGACAATTAGTATACTTACCCCTGCCATCTACCATCATCTATATGATCATGCCATCAATGCCTGTGGGGCAGCACGTCCTAAACATTATCGTGGTTTAATGGACTGTTGCTCCAATGAGTTACTTCTGGCTTCAGTTTGGGTGGATAAACGTACAATTTACTTTCTATCCGCCATGCGTGTAGCTGAGCCTCCAACTGCTACTGCATGTTCAGTGAAGAGACACACTGCTTCTCGTATCCTAGAGGATGAGAGACACACTGCTTCAGGTACCCTAGAGGATGATAGACACACTGCTTCAGGTACTCTAGAGGATGAGAGACACACTGCTTCAGGTACCCTAGAGGATGAGAGACACACTGCTTCAGGTACCCTAGAGGATGAGAGACACACTGCTTCAGGTACCCTAGAGGATGAGAGACATACTGCTTCATGTACCCTAGAGGATGAGAGACACACTGCTTCTGGTACCCTAGAGGATGAGAGACATACTGCTTCAGGTACCCTAGAGGATGAGAGACACACTGCTTCTGGTACCCTAGAGGATGAGAGACACACTGCTTCAGGTACCCTAGAGGATGAGAGACATACTGCTTCAGGTACCCTAGAGGATGAGAGACACACGGCTTCTGGTACCCTAGAGGATGAGAGACACACTGCTTCTGGTACCCTAGAGGATGACAGACACACTGCTTCAGGTACTCTAGAGGATGAGGGACACACTGCTTCAGGTACTCTAGAGGATGAGAGACACACTGCTTCTTGTACCATAGAGGATGAGGGACACACTGCTTCAGGTACCCTAGAGGATGAGAGACACACTGCTTCTGGTACCCTAGAGGATGACAGACACACAGCTTCAGGTACCCTAGAGGATGAGAGACATACTGCTTCAGGTACTGTGTGGTGTGTGAGGGGATCAGGTGAAGGAATAAGCTTCCAGAAAGTGGACATAGGCTGGAAACACGTATGATGTGCTGTGCATGCCTTGTCCCACTCTACTTGGACAACAACTGCTGTGTTTTGACAAATACCACAAGCTTATCAATAACTAATATGTTTGTAACATGACTAGTGTTTGTATCTATAGGGGGGGACTACACCTGAAACCACCGAAATTTGAACACATATTTGAGCTGTCATAACTTTTCCCCCCTTTCTTCCGTGCAGATACTTTTGATACCAGCTTGTTGCTTATTGTGTGTGCTTTAAGATGATATGTAAAAAGTCTCTATAGGCACCTTTGGCATGCAATTTCTGTGACCCGACCTCTTCTAATCACCATAACTCAGGGAGGGGGGGGGGGGGTTCACGTTAAAAAAATAATAAACCAGGCATATCACAGCTACGTGTTTTAGCAACCCACACACCAATTTTGGGGTGTGTCGCTCAAGGTGCTTTGGATTTATGTCTGCCACAAATTAGGAAGTGCCATTTTATGAGTGACCCTTGCGTGTTTGGATATATCTTCTAAGAAAAGGTGCCTATAGAGACTTTTTTACATATCGTCTTAAAGCACACACAATAAGCAACAAGCTGGTATCAAAAGTATCTGCACAGAAGAAAGGGGGGGGGGGGGGAGTTATGACAGCTCAAATATGTGTTCAAATTTCGGTGGTTTCAGGTGTAGACCCGTGCAAGTTGTGTTAGTATTTGGAAAACCCAGATCATACCCGAATGATCTGGCGGAGGCGGGTCCCAGGTATTGCGTGGGCGCCCACGCAATATCTGTGACCCGACCTCTTCTAACTCAGGAATGCTTCACTTAAAAAAATAAATAAAACCACCTCATCACACACGCTTTATCAACCCACACACCAATTTTGGGGGCTGTCGCTCAAGGCGCCTTGGAATTATTTTTGTCACAGATTAGGAGGTGCAATTTTTTGAGTGACCCTTGCCTTTTTGCAAATATCTTCTAAGAAAAGGTGCCTATAGAGACTTTTTACATATCATCTTAAAGCACACACATTAAACAACAAGCTGGTATCAAAAGTATCTGCACAGAAGAAAGGGGGGAAAAAGTTATGACAGCTACAAATATATGTTCAAATTTCGGTGGTTTCAGGTGTAGTCTCCCCTTAGCTCAGATTCGTTTATATGCCAACGTTTCAATGGAACTCCTTCGGTCTTCATCAGGGCATATAAGCCAATTTGAAAAACAGGTCTTCAATATGCAGTCAGCTACAAATCACCGTTCTAGTTTGAATTTTGTTTTTTACTCTTATACATGAAGTGTCTAGGAAGTTTAGGTTGAATGGTTACTGGAAAAAAGTGTCTGTAGCACACACATTGTACCTTCAATCAATCTAGCCATCGCCATGGGATTTTGAGTTGGAATTGCAGTCTCAATACTAATTGATCTTGAGATGGAATGCGAGAGTGTCGACTGTTCCTACTGCAGCAGTGTCGTATAAAAGCTCTGGCAGCACTACCCCATTGTATGTCCCTCTAATTGACTGGCATAATATATAGGGAGTACAAGTGTACTCCTTATATTGGTTTGACCCATTTTTTTAAATGGTGGACCAAAACACCCAATAACTAACGCTTATCTCTGCTAACTCACATTGGCAGAGTGGTTTCAGCGTGTATTAGCTCCAAAAAGACTCCAAACCCTCGCCTTGAATTCTTCGCTATGGTGATAAGCAGGTAGCACAAAACAACAACTTGAGTTTCTTGCTTCATTCTCATCACTAGCGTATATACAATTGGCCCACTCATCATAATTTTGGTGCCAGAAGACTCTAAATCTTCCAGTGCACGTCCACGACTACTCCATCTGTCCATCCTGTGAAGCATTTTAAAAAAACTCGATTAAAAATGGATAAGGCGACAAAAAACAACTTATGTTGACGGTTTGAAGCACAATGGAT
>CBDHDV010000091.1:0-7499 GCA_965261175.1 Rubritalea sp.
GTACCATCGACAGCTCCCCTCTGCGCTCCAGTCTACAAGCCATCCCGCCACTGTCTACTGCCTTACTTCAGACATTCAGAGTGTGTCTTCACATCCTGTCTGCTCTGTCTTTGGCAGTGGCCTTCGGCCCTGGAGGCAATCTCGAGTCGCCTGCCTGCAGGTTTTAGTGCCTGCCTCTCGTTTGTGCTACCTCACACTGTACTGCACTGTCACCTACACACACCACACACCCTGCACCCTCCTCATTCTTACCTTGTGCACACTGTCCACTGCACCTACACGCATCGCCTAACTGGCCTCACACACCACGAGTGTCCAGCGGCAACACACAACCATTCACACACACACACATTCACACTCACACTTAAAGTCGATTGCCAGTGAATCTTGGGACGATCTCGTCCCACCCCCTACACTTCCCCATCCTCCCCTCGTCCTCCCTCCTCCTTCCCCCTGGCCTTGTGCCCTACACTACTACTGTCGTGAACTGTACTGTACTACTGTCTGTCGTTCTCTCGTGTGGCATCGTCAAGATGGCCCTCGACCCCACCGTGACAGCCAGCGGCGTCTTGAAGATGCTGGAGACCCTCTCCAGCACGATGGACAAGCTGGTCATCCCAGACGACCAGAAGAGCCTCAAGATGCCCGCAATCCACGCGGCTCTGAGAGCTTTTAAGGGTTTGGTAGGTGAGTTGGTTGGGGTGGTCGGTAGTGTGACCAGGTTGGTCGAGCCAGTGGTGGCGTGTGGCGTGTGGTGGTTCGTGTGGCACTCCGGCTGTCGAGATTGATCAAGTGCAGCAGGACGCCAAGTCCGGCTGCCTTGTGATTTCTAACAACCGGAGTGTCACCGACCGGTCAAGGCTCCCAATCCGACCTGCAGAGGTCCGGAGGAAGGAGCCAGGGCAGTCCAACGCCCAGATCGCATGCGACGCCATACGCGACAACCTCGGTGTAAATATCGACCCCAATGAGATTGAGCACAGTCGCCAGCTTTCAGATTTCTCTATCTCCGTTAAGCTGAGAATGTCGGGCCAGGATTCTGCGTGGCATAGGACGTGTCAAGCGATGTATCGCAAGCCTGTGCGCACTGCAGAGTCTGCTCCCTCCACTTACGTGACATTCGATGTCACGAAGGCGAGGAATCATATTCTGTGGTGCGTTCGGCGATTGAAGAAGGATTCTAAGTCTCCAATCGTCGCGTTCTATACAGATCACAGAGGGCAGATCTCGGTGAAGGTCAGGGCGGATGGACCGAAGATCAGGTTGACGTATTTTTCACCTGATAAGAAATCCACCCGTCCTGTAACCATCTTCTCAGAAGAAGAGATAGTGAAATATGTAGCAACCAAAGTCTAATTTATGGCCTCTCAGCATCAGCTTTTTTATCACCAGTACTCGATTCTGTACCGTCCTGTCTGTGTTTAATATAAAACTTTTTTCAGAGTTTAGGATGTAGGATCTGGCCAAATTTTCCTCAATTTTTTGTTAAAATTACCAGCCTGCAGTACAAAGCCCAGAAAGGTGTCATTAAATTGATGCACTTTTGCGTTTCAATGTGCTGTGGGCCAAGGGGGGGGGGCACAGTGGTTCATGCGGGTGGTGGATGTCAATCCCTGCTAGCCGTAGTTCGATTTACCCCCTTCCCCCCTAGTGCAATTTGTATAATTAATTGAGGGGTTTGGTGACAGATAGTAGAACACAGGCTTTTTATGCTGCTAGTTTAGGTTAGGAGATGTTTAAATTATTGATCTGGCCAATCTCTCTTCCCTTTGCTAAAATTACCTGGCCTACAGTACAAAGCCCGGAAGGGTGTCATTAAATTGATGCACCTCTGTGTTTCAATGTGCTGTGGGCCCAGGGGGGGGGGCACAGTGGTTCATGCGGGGGGTGGATGTCAATTCCTGCCTGCCGTAGTTCGATTTACCCCCTTCCCCCCTATTGTGTAATTTGTGGGGGGGGGGGGGGGGGTGAGGTGACAGATCTTTGTACATCATAGGTATTAGGACATGCAGCAATTATGTTTATGTTATTTACTCAAGTGAAGTGAGTACTAGGATATGTGCGCAATTATGTATTGGTAAGCTGATGCGTCTTGATTTTAAAGTTTACTCAGTTCTGTTCACAAACATTTTCATGGTGTAGGGCCCAGGCAACTACTGAATCATTAGGATGCCTGGTTTAGACAACCCTCCCCTCCCTCATCCCTCCCTAGCTCTAGAGTATGTGCCCAGGGGTTTAATCTGTTGGTTGATCATCTCTGATGATCAGGGCTAATAACATCATTGACGACCGGGACGAGTCCTTCATTAGCAAATTCAGGGACTCTTTTATTGAAGAAAATGATGCTGAAAGTACGGGCATCTCGCCCTATGCGAGCGTACCGGAAGCTGATTCGTGTACTTATTACACAGTGGAGGACTATTTAAGCCATATTGGGAGACGCAACAAAAACTCCTTTGCCATAGCTTCACTTAATATTAGGAGTTTGCCAAGCCAGTGGGATGCCCTGAAGTTATTAGTGCAGGAACTGAACTGTGGCACTGCCAAACTCTCTGTTTTGTGTCTACAGGAGATCTGGTGTATTCCCCCATATGAAGACTTTGCCCTTGATGGCTACCACCCCATTTTTTACTCGCAGCGAGATCCTAGTGGAAGGAATAGGAATGCAGGAGGAGGAGTTGCACTCTGGTGTGACTCGGATCTCGCCTGTACTCGGATTCCTGACCTTAGTATCTTTGAACCTCATGTGTTCGAGTCGGTATTTGTTAAAATCGAGGTCACCCCTAGGAAGTTCATTGTGGTAGGGAACATTTACCGACCACCAAATGCCAGCATATCTGATTTCAACACCACCTTGGCTTTTATCCTAGAAAAAATCCATGAACAATACTCTGGCGCCTACGATGTACAGCTGTGTTTAGACTCTAATATCGATTTGTTTCAGATTTCTTCAACTTCCACGCACGGTGATTATTTCAATACACTGTTGGCTGGAGGGCACCTACCCCTCATCACTGTTCCCACCCGGACCGCGGAGGTTACTAGGAATGGGCGGTCAGGTATCACACGCACGCTAATAGATCATATAACTAGTAAACGACCAGTGCCCCCCAAATCAGGTGTAATTAGGCATTCTATGAGTGACCATGATATTTGTTTTTCAACTCAAGAGCTTAGTCATTCCAAATTGCCAAAGAGTGAGGTCTACACTCGAAAAATTACCGATGCCAAAAGCCAGACTTATTGTGAGCTCTTGAGTGCAGCTGATTGGAGCCAAGTAACTACATCCTCGCAGCCTATAGATGCTTTCGATAAGCTCCATTCGACCCTAGAAGAATGCTACAATGTAGCATTCCCACTATGTAATTCCAGCTTCAATAAACGCTATAATGCAATTAACCCCTGGATGTCTAAGGCCCTGCTGGTGAGTCGAAGGACTAAGGAACGGTTATATGTAAAGAGACGCCAAAAAGGGGACACTGGTCAGTACAAGGAATATGATAGGGTTTACCGCAAGGCCGTTAGAGCTGCAAAAACGGCTTATTATGCCGAGCAGTTCGAGGCCAACGCCAGCAGTCTGAGGAAGACATGGGGGCTGGTTAGGGAATGCCAGGGGAAATCCCAAGTAAGAGATACCATCCCGTCAACATTCAATAGCAATGGGGAGCAAGTAGTTGGGGACTTTAATATTGCCAATGGGTTTAATGAGTTTTTTGCCAGGGTTGGGCCTGAACTTGCCAGGAAATTTGATGACGTCGATCCCAAGGCATTTGAGCAATACCTGCCCCCCCCTCACACTGCAGAAACCTTCACTTTCTGTAATGTGACTGGGGAAATGGTGCTCAAATTTCTTGGGGGAATGCAAAGCAAATGTAGCCAAGGTCCCGATGGTATTTCAACAAAACTCCTCAAAGTTATCATCCCCCACATTCTGAGCCCACTGACACACTGTTTTAATCTTAGCTTTCAGCAAGCCTTTGTTGCAACCCAGTTTCGTTCTGCGCGTGTGATACCGGTTTATAAATCTGGGAAAAGAGACGATTACTCTAATTATAGGCCTATATCCCTGTTAAGTAGTATGTGTCGGCTACAAGAGCGCATAGTTGCCCGCCAGCTAACTGGGTATTTAAATAAGCATGCCCTCCTCTATCCCCTCCAGTTTGGGTTTAGGGGAGGACACAGTTGCTTGCATGCTGTCCTTTTGTTCCTCAATTTTCTACTTGAGGGCAAGTATGACCTAAGTGGTGTGCCTAGGCACACCATAGCAGTCTTCCTTGACCTCAAAAAGGCTTTTGACACAGTTGACCATGAGATCCTGCTGAGAAAGTTGGAGAACTTGGGGGCAGGGTGCAAGGAGGTGGCTTGGTTCAGGCATTACCTGCAAGGAAGGAGACAAACTGTAGTAATAAATGGTGTTGCCTCCAATGAGGCCACCATGTCATGTGGTGTACCCCAGGGCAGTGTATTAGGCCCATTACTTTTTCTTATATTTATCAATGATGCCCCTACAGGCTTCAGAGATTTATTAACTATCCTTTTTGCAGATGACACTACCTTGCAGATGTCTGACCAGGATGCTCATGCTTTGTTTGGAAAGGTGAATGATGCTTTGGCCTTGGCCTCTGATTGGTTCAAAGCCAACAAACTGACTTTGCACCCATCTAAGACTAAGTACATTTTTTTTAGTGCGGGTCAGCACACTGAGCTCATAGATGAGACTTTAACACTGGATGGAGTAGCTATTGAACAAATAGGGTTAAACTGTGAGACCAAGTGGTTTAAATTTTTGGGGATGCGCCTTGACGACAAGTTGTCATGGGAGGGTCAACGTGCCCATGTGTACCAGAAGGCAGCGGCAGGTACTTTTATGCTAGCTCGTCTCAAAAGGACTGTACCGCACAGAATCAGATTGATGATTTACAACAGCCTCGTCCGACCATACTTTGAGTATTGTATTGAAGTGTGGGGGTGCTCAAAAGCAAGCGACCTGAAGGTCTTTTTCAAATTACAGAAAATGTGTGTTCGTCACATTTCGGGGGCTGGCTATAGGGCCCACACAGATCCACTTTTTGCCAGCAATAAGATTTTGAAAATCGAGGATCTAGTCAAGTACAAATTACTGACTCTAGCGCACCAAGCGTTTTACGCTTCCCGCCCCTTACCCCCCCCCCTGGCTAATTTGTTCTGCATTTCAGAACTTCCCAATAGAAATTTACTTTTTAAGCTCTCACAGCATGGCTCTATTTTTGGAATTGACTACCCAACAGTTAGGATTCCCAAGCTTTGGAGTCTGGAAGACTTGGAAATGAGGAATATTAAAAAACTTGATGCCTTCAAAAGTGCTTTATATTCCAGTCTGGTAGCAACTTATCATACTGAGGTGTCTTGTGACAACCCTCACTGTAGGGACTGCAACTAATATAAATTAATTAAATCTAGGATAGTAATAATGCAATTATTTTGGTCATGTCTGTCTAGTCATTAAATGACTCGTCCGGTCAAGTGTACACAGTGCTTTTGCACATGATTTTTAGCCATGTCATCAGTGACATTTTCCCCATGGCTCTACTCTAGAGCACCCTCCCGAGGGTCCCTCTCCCCCCAAATATACCCCCCCCCCCTCTGTCTAGGATTGTCAATAGGAGATGTTTAAATTTGCTCTGATTTGGGCCAGGAGCCAGTGTACGCTGCTTCATCAACAGCCCGGTAGTACACATTTTAATTGTGGGCATAAATAATGTCACCATTTAAAATTTCTTGTGCTACTGGGCCTCTGGGAACTCATGGTGCGCCTTACCTGGTTTGGACGACAATTCCCAAATCCCGTGGACGGAAGCTTGAGTTCCCAGACAGCTGATATTGTGGTTTGCACTGGTTTCATGAGCCAAATCTCTGTACATCATGTCTAAGTGAAGGTCAATGTGCTTTTAGGTAAGATTTTACCGATCGTCTCTGAGAAATTAATTAAAATGTCATGTCAATAGAATTATTTGTACATTTGTAAATAATAAAGTAAACCGAATCGATAATCGGTTTTTATTGTCCAGTAGTCATATTTCTTAATTATATAAAAAAAAAAAATTATTTGGTATTTCATGTCATTTCTTGGTGTGGGAACAGGGGTCCCAATAATACACCACATTCTGGTACAGGACTCCTAGGGATCAGAAAGCTACTACGCTGAGTTATTAATTTTTCTGTGATGTCCTCACAATGTTCCTTCAAAAGGCCTTAGGTTCAATAATAATGTACGGTTATGAACCTGCAAATCAAAACTTTACTATGTGTGTTAAATAGGCAGCCCTCGGGGATTGGGGGAGCTCTCTACAGTGGTATGTCCGCTGCCATTAGTAGATATCCCTCCCTGAATAATCGAGGGTGGGTCAGTACAATTAGGACCCCTCTTTTATCTATAGCTGATAGTACGGATAGGGTTAAATTTAGCAGTAGTCTGCCAAGGAAACCACTCGAGTCAACCACTCTTTTATTATCGTTAACTTATTTTCTTATGTAATTTCGACTTGACCATAAGGTATTGAGGTCCGCTCAATTGGGTCATTTGGAGTGGAATGCCTTGGTGGACCTGCACTATAGGACTGTATTGTAATGAATCGTACATCACGACAAGGTTTAGTATAGGGTACTGAGTACCCAGTAATTAGATTCACTGTTTTATTATTTTATTTCTAGGACTGTATAACTGTAGGCCGAATGCAGTTGAGACGACTCCCCCCCTAACGTGTGGCCACAGGTGGAGAGGAGTGGCGGGTGGAACCTGGACTAAAAAATCTGTATATAGTGTACATTAAAGCACTATTTCGTCCACAAAAAATGTAAATAGTGTCGCACCTCTAAATAGAGTGCAGGTGGACACTAGTTCCACCATGTCTGTACTTGTGTACATAGTTATATGTACGTGTTCCTCCTGTGTGTCTGCTGTATGTACATATGTACATAGTACCTGGCAACACACCATCATCGCCTTTCTTCGACCCAAAAAGGGGACCCGAACGGTCCCTTTTTACTCAGCCCTGCGGGGCTTATTACTCCTCCTACGACTGGGTCAAGACCTGCTGTGTACATATTGTACATAGTACCTGGCGACACAACTGTCGCTCGTTTCTTCGACCAGAAAAGGGGACCCGAACGGTCCCCTTATTTTATCTAGCCCTGCGGGGCTTTTTACACTTCGACCTGGTCAAGAACAAGAGCGGATCTCCCCTTTTATCTTTGGACCCAGGGTCCACCTGTAAATACCTGTAAATATTTACCCACGACCACCTGTGGCTAGTTATAGTAATCCTAAAGTCTCAATCTCGTCGTCTCCTGCATTCCTGTATTGTATTATGTGTACTTGCATATGTTTTATGCTTTTTAGGAGCACTTGCTCGTGGCCTTTTTCTGAAGAAAACCCACTCAGGGTAGCTTCTGAGGCCCTAAATATACATCTTGTATCTTGTATCTTGTATCTTCTAAATATGGGTTTGGTTTTGAGGGGT
>CBDHDV010000092.1:0-17974 GCA_965261175.1 Rubritalea sp.
ACATGTGCACTATTTATTTCTAAATGAAAAAAATATTGTTGGGTTGACATGTGGTATAAAAAGGAGGTAGGTGGAAATCAGTTCCAAACTCACTTTAGAAGCTTGCCAATCAATCCCAGTTTAAGGCTATATAGGACCGAGGGTGGTATTCTATAATGGCTTGATTACTTCCATCATTGCAGGCATAAATTCCATAAATTCAGTACACGTGAGTTCAGCACAGAAGGCAATACCAATCAATATGTCCCAAGCTAAACAACCAATTTCAACAACCTCTTCAGCAGAATCCGTCTCTGACTTCCACTCCCCTCCTTTCCACATACCTGTCTCTACCACGACCGTGGGATTGGATCACCTCCCTGCCTCTTTACAACTTAGAATCATTACACCGCAGAAGAAGGCCATGGCAGGAGGAGAACGGATGGATGGTTTTGTATCTTCCTCTTCTACTGTGACAGTAGTAAACTCTTCATGTTCAAATTCCAGCAACTCATTATTTCCTATTTCTGCTCCTGTCATTCCTATACCAGACAAACCAAAATTTTACCAGGTTGTCCAATTGGCTTGTCTTCCTCTGAATATCATTCCGGTAGACCTGAAGAAGCTGACAAAATTGGACAGCGAGTTCAGCTCACAGCTACAAGCCACCACACATGCAGTCACTCCCATAGTATGTGACGATATGAATGCACAAATGGAGGCTTGCTTGGCCAGCAAGCTAATGGAGTGGAAAGGTGCTGCGGACAATGCTACACCAGTGACCAAGGTGTTGACTCACTGTGTGGCAAGTCCTGAAAAAGTTTTGGAATCGCTTTCTTCCCATCAGGAGCACATGAGGACAGTCCTGGCTGAGAATGAACACAAGATTGAGTACATTGATACTCAGAGCATCCACTAAAAATCGGAGAAGAATATTCATATGACTATCATGGTCAAGACAAATTCCTAGCAAGTACACATTCGTTATTACAAACTTTCTGTAAACTCTCATTGACTTTGTGGAATAGACAATCAAATTGATTCCCCAGTTAAGTCATTATTCTTCCTATATCTGTTTATCAACTTGAAAAAAATTAAAGTTGATTATTGAGCGAGGCATTTATATAAACATAATATGATAAGTATAGGTTCCTTGTTCACATGAACAAATGATGCTTTTCTTTCTGATTTCTGTGATGGATCATTATTTAATACACAATCCCTGTTCCATACCTCTCTTGCAGCATTACTGATCATTCTCTGGTTAGCTAAATTGACAAAACCTTACATTGTTTGTGTATATAATGAGAATATATCTATTGTAAGCTAAGTTGTGTATTTATTGCCATTAATGTATTTTTGTCCAAATAATCATATACATCAACTCGACACATATACCATTTGCTCCTCTAGAATGTTCCATTATACACATTGCAACTTCCTGAAGAAGTATGATATGGAATGTGTGCTACGGCCATTCTTACAAGATATCAATATTTTGCTAAGGTAATAGTGGGGTCCTACCACCAGTCATTGTAACAAGAAGGGTAACGCTGCTGGATGTCTATGCAGGGTTTAGGCCCGAAGTAATTTAACGGATAAAAATAGAGATTGTAAAGTGAAGTAGCCCAGCTGGAGCAGCCGATTATGCGCGGTACACTCTCGAATATGCGTCATGGGCATGTTTACGTAGAAACCAGGTTGACGCTAATTAGCGTCATAGCAGCAATTTTCTGCGCGCGCAGTCTGCAAGCTACCCAACTGGCAACAAGGATTAATGGGGACTCAACAATACTGTAAGTTCATGATAGCTTCTGTATTATACAACACTTACTATAACAATTAAAAAAATAAATAAATTGCAAACAATATATGCAATTGTGACCTATACATCAACAAAATAGGTTAACTAGCAATATGGCTAAAAGAGATTGTTTATCTGTGGAGGATGTCCTCAAGGCCTTGGAGGCAGATTGAGACTTTGATGAGCCATTTGTTGATGGAAGAGATGAAGAATCCGAATGCCTGCAGGAAGATAGGGGGAATTTAGTGAACAAATACTTGAATAAGATAACAATAACAATATTGTATATTTTAGATTTTGAATATGAAGCCGCCATTTATCCCCCAACACACCTGCTATGCCTCTCTCCACAATAATACCACAGCAACTAGCATCAAACATTACTCTTACCACTGTTTTTATCTACCTCTGTCAACTACACACCCCAGCTCCAACCCACATTACTATCAATCACACTCCAGCCCCAACCTACATTGCTATCAACCACATCCCAGCCAACTTCACTATCAACCACAAGCTAGCCACATGGCTATCAACCACACCCTAGGCCCAACTCAATCCCATACAGCCACAGATCCAACCAGCACTCTTTCACTCTCTCTCATTCCACTGCTACCTATTCATCCATGCTATCCACTGTCTCTTCCAGACAGACATTGCCTCCAGTTTGGTCCACCAACTTAGTGACGTACACTATTCTTTCCTAACATCCTCTGTAGGACCTACAATTCCTATTCCTGAGTCATCACTGGAGGTCTTTGAACTGTTTTTTTTTTACACCCAGATAGTGGATCAATAGGTATGCTGAAGAGGTCATAGGAGCTAAGCTTATGCATCTTGGAAGACAATTTCAGAAGACATCAGAGCCTTTATTGGTTTAGTATTCTGATGGGCATTAACCAACAGTCATCAATGGATGACTATTGGAAGAAGGACCCCATTCACAATTACAAGGCAATAGCTCAGAGTATCTCAATGGATAGATTTAGATATATTTCAAGATATCTACATTTTATAGACAATACAACTCTTTCCCAGAGAGGCTCAGCAAATTATGACAAGCTAGGAAAATTCGCACACTGATCAATCACTTTCAGCAGAAGTTCTCTTCTGCATACAACCCAAACTGCGAGATAGCTATTGATGAGGCTACGATTAAGTTTCACGGACGGTCATCTCTAAATCAATACATGCCCATGAAACCAATCAAAAGAGTTATAAAGGTGTGGGTTCAGGATAATAGTAAGAATGGTTACTTCTCGCAGTTCGAGGTGTACACTGTAAAAGAAAAGGTGCTGTTGAACACCAGTTAGGAACCAGTGGTGAAGGACCTCACCTACAAGGAAAATGGCACCATGCCTATTTTGATAATTTCATTACCACACGCAACCTACTGGTGGATCTCCCCCCCCCCCCCCCCCCCCCCCCAAAGAGCTCCAAAAAGTCGAATTAAAAAAGAGGTAGGTGCGCACACAAGTTAGTGTAACAATTATGCCTCAAATATTAAAATATTTGGGGGATTTACAACTTTGGGGTGCTCATTATAATTTTTTCTAACCGTTTTTAGGGGTCAGTCATTAACTATACAAACTGGGAAAATTTGTGCAATCCATGGGTGGACAGGAAGTTCGTCATGATGATATACACAAATAGCGATCCCCAGATTGTCACCTCCATCCTCAGGCAGCAGAGTGATGACAATAAAGAGGAAGTTGAATGTCCCCTTGCTCTCAAGTCCTGCAACAAGTACATGGGAGGAGTAGATAGAGGTGACCAGCTAAAAGGATATTATCGGTGTAGGGTGAAAAGCAGAATGTTTTATAAGGACATATTTTACTTTCTCATTGATGTGGCTATCACCAACATCTTCATCCTACCAAGGATAGGTAGCAGCAATGAAATTCCCATCAAGAATTCCAGATCGAGCTGGCCAAGGAAATTATTGGAGGGTACTGTAGCCGACGTAGAGGTGGGCATAATGGTGCCCTCATCAAACCTCTTCCTTTATCCCACTTTCCAGTAAAGAAATCTGCAACATCTCACCAGCAGCACAGAGGTCGCTGCACTAAATGATATCGGTAACAGAAGAGATCAGACACCCAGTGGTACTGCCAGGAATGTGGTGTATGGCTGTGCCACACGGGAATGGAGAGCAGACTGCTTCCTATCATGGCATAAGAACATAATATAGCCATGTTATTATAACATTCCATGCATCTTACTGCTATGTACCACTGTACTATCCTATCATACTATGTTTTATTCATATAAAGTAATGCTGATGCTTCCATAGTCCCAGGATAAAGGATTAATTAGAACATTGTGTATGGCATTTGGGAGAATCCTATATCATGCCCACCATGGGATTGGAAGGTTAGCAAGACACATTACAGAAAAAGCCTATTTATGCACTCACTATATCAGCATCATGCCTAGCCTACCATTAGAATTTGCTTAGCTTAACAAGCTAGCTATAAGCTAGACGTTCAAAATTACTCTTGTTAAAAAATATTTGACAAAGATAGCTCATCTCACCTTTACTTTCTCGATTGTTAGCGCGTAGCGTTGTCGTCCAAAGTTCAAATAAATGTGGCAGGGTACAGCTATCCAATTTTTTTTTTTAGCGTAGCGAAGTCAAAAGCCAAACGCTGGATGACCAGAAGAATTTTTTTGTAGACAGCGAGATCTTAACCCCTTCACTATCTCTAGCGCATAGAAGCGCGAGATTGATGACCGTCGCGGAAACAATTCTTAAAAATAAACCGTTGATCCTGTACATTCAAACTTAGCGTATACGTGCGCAAAGGACAGTTCTATTCCCCTCAAAAATTCAAGACAACGTAGCACGTAGGTAACTATGACGTCAAACAATTTTGAATTCAAGCATAATGTGGCTGAAAGAATAGATCGTGTTAGAGTGCTAGAGCTCCTATTTGATGACAGTCTCGACCTCTCCGACTGTGACAGCGATGAAGATGATAAAAATCAAGTGTCTTCCTACTTTGGGGATGAGGTATTAGACCCTGAGAAATCGGCAGCTTTGTCCAGAACTGAAGTTCAACACAGGATGTTGGACCTCTGTTGGAGATGGAGCTTTTGTTACTCCTGATGAGGAGTATGAGGAAAATGAGTTGCTTGGCAAGTATGAGAAGATATCTATAGAATGGAATATAAAATTCTAGGTAGCAAATTTGACTATGTAGTAAGATGATAAGCCAGAATGTATATTATAATTATATCACCAGGGTGTAACGTTCATAATAATAATAATAATCTTCTCAACATGTTTTGCCACTGATATTGAATCTGCTGAACCTCGTGGAGATTTTCTTTGTATTACTTTCGTAGTATGTTCATGTGTTAGGCATGTACATGTAGACTTCTTTTCTTTAATATTATGTGCATTTCTGCATGCAGACACATGTGCAGTACACGTATGTTTTATTGATGAGTCTTTGCTCTTTCTGCAACATCTTGAACCTTAATTATTATTTTTTATCAAACAATGCAGCCAGACCTCGTGGTGCTTGATGGACAACAGTCAATACTGTTATAGACTGGCAAATATGGCTGGTTGCTATATCCTGAAAAATGAGGGCATTCAATATTCATTAATTATGCCAAAATGTACGTTTTTCAGATTATATGCTGGATGCTGGTCGATGTCACCAAATTGATCAGCAACTCTTTGGCAATTATGTGATATGCGGTTGCCGGGGACTTTTCTGAACCAATTATCAGATACAAAAATTAACGCAAAACAGGTCAAAATCTCAAAACTGAGTCGACAGTGAGAGGGTTAAGCTTATAAGACTGTATTCTTTCGTAATCGAGTAGCCAGGACAGCGATTTATCTTCGGCCAATAGATCGCTAAGACTGTTCTGCCCTTAGGTCGAAGATATAAAGCATTTTTCCAGTACACACCACACCCAAAGATCACTTCAAATGAAGCATGCCTCACGCGGTACAATATAATTTTTTTTATGGCGCGTATAATCGGCTATCCTGCTGGCTCACAAGAAATAGCTAATGATGAAAATTAACGTGATATGTAAAATCTAAGTGTGAGGATAATTATTAAGTGGATTGCCAATCAGATTGTGTTTTTATTGTAAGCATACAAATGTTATAGTTAAGCTGAGGTCCTAACTTCCTCCTCTCTTTCTATATGCTGAAGGCCAACTATTACTGGAACACTGCCATCTGGTCAGGCCTGACAGGAGAGGGTATTGCATTAGCATTCTCTCTTACTGTCCAGTAGGTTATGGTGAATGGGTGAGTAGTGTTGTAGTCTCAATGGCCAACCAGCAAGTCGAACATTCAGTGTTTTGTGGTGTGGTGAAATGAGAGTGCATGGTAGTCCGTCTTGTTGTAAGACTACTTCATAGCTGTCTTGGCTGCCAGTTCTCATGGACCAACAGTGGCTGCCATGCTTTTCAACCTGTGGTTGAGCATCTGGATCCTGTCTTCCACAGTAGGTTCATTGGCATCTCCAGTCGGCCAGGGTGACTTGAGCACTTCTAGAGGGACTTGACATTCCGGCCATAGATGAGCTCAAACGACTGTCCGCTCTGGGGAATGTCTCGGTAGGAGAACAGCAGAAAATTGATTGTATATTGATCCCAATTCTGCTTGCCAGTGGTAGCTTTCTTAAGCATCGCTTTGAGTGAAACATGTCATCTCTCCAACATGCCATCTGGTAGTCAATACCTAAGAAATAACAAAGGTGGGTTACAATATGACCAACAAAAACTGAACCTTGATCGTTAGGATTTCTTCTGGAAGGCAGGTTCTGGAGGAGACCTTGAGCAACAACCGCAGCAGTGATTCTCTCGAGCAGAATTGCCTTGGAATATTTGCTGGCATATTATATATGGGTCAACCAGTATTTTTAACCAGATTTTGTGTGGGGAAGAGGTCCAACTATGGTGTCGTGATGACAGGCAAGGGTTGAAGTTTGGCCCGGGTGTGAGTTAGGGGAGCGGTATGCTGGCACACGGGCATGTATGACAATACTCGTGCACATCTGTAATGATACCTGGCCAAAGTGAAGTGTTGCCTGGTGTGAGCCTGACTCTTCTCCTGGTCTTGCCGAGCTTTTAAACTTGAACTCTTTGAATGCTTGTCTGACCAATCTGTCCTAGACATCTCTCTCGTATTGTTCTCTCTCTTCCCGATCTAGATGTTCTTGTCTGTCCTGCTCTCTCAGTAATCTCATGTTGCATCTTCACAATCCATTCAGTAATGTCTGCAAGGTTTCAAAAACAGTGTCGGGTGTATGCCCTGTAGATAGTGGTGAGGAAGACATCAGAGCTGCCATGTCACCTTCAGCTCTATGGTTATTCTGTGTTCACTGTAGCAATTCTTTCTGAGTTAAGCAGAGAAGAAAAGATAGGGAAGAAAAGAAATACTTGGATTCGCACTATAAGAGTTTGGCTGAGGATGGGTACAGTAGAGCGATCCATTTGATGGTTGGTTTGTCCTACTCGGAAGATTGCTACACAGCTGCCACCAGATGCTAGGTGCTGCCACCAGTCATTGGGGCAAGAATGATAATGCTGCCACCAGATGCTAGGTGCTGCCACCAGTCATTGGGGCAAGCATGATAATGCTGCCACCAGATGCTAGGTGCTGCCACCAGTCATTGGGGCAAGAATGATAATGCTGCCACCAGATGCTAGGTGCTGCCATCAGTCATTGGGGCAAGGATGATAATGCTGCCACCAGATGCTAGGTGCTGCCATCAGTCATTGGGGCAAGGATGATAATGCTGCCACCAGATGCTAGGTGCTGCCACCAGTCATTGGGGCAAGAATGATAATGCAGCCACCAGATGCTAGGTGCTGCCATCAGTCATTGGGGCAAGAATGATAATGCAGCCACCAGATGCTAGGTGCTGCCATCAGTCATTGGGGCAAGGATGATAATGCTGCCACCAGATGCTAGGTGCTGCCATCAGTCATTGGGGCAAGAATGATAATGCTGCCACCAGATGCTAGGTGCTGCCATCAGTCATTGGGGCAAGCATGATAATGCTGCCACCAGATGCTAGGTGCTGCCATCAGTCATTGGGGCAAGCATGATAATGCAGCCACCAGATGCTAGGTGCTGCCATCAGTCATTGGGGCAAGGATGATAATGCTGCCACCAGATGCTAGGTGCTGCCATCAGTCATTGGGGCAAGAATGATAATGCAGCCACCAGATGCTAGGTGCTGCCATCAGTCATTGGGGCAAGCATGATAATGCTGCCACCAGATGCTAGGTGCTGCCACCAGTCATTGAGGCAAGCATGATAATGCTGCCACCAGATGCTAGGTGCTGCCACCAGTCATTGGGGCAAGAATGATAATGCTGCCACCAGATGCTAGGTGCTGCCACCAGTCATTGAGGCAAGCATGATAATGCTGCCACCAGATGCTAGGTGCTGCCACCAGTCATTGGGGCAAGCATGATAATGCTGCCACCAGATGCTAGGTGCTGCCACCAGTCATTGGGGCAAGCATGATAATGCTGCCACCAGATGCTAGGTGCTGCCATCAGTCATTGGGGCAAGCATGATAATGCTGCCACCAGATGCTAGGTGCTGCCATCAGTCATTGGGGCAAGGATGATAATGCTGCCACCAGATGCTAGGTGCTGCCATCAGTCATTGGGGCAAGAATGATAATGCTGCCACCAGATGCTAGGTGCTGCCATCAGTCAATGGGGCAAGAATGATAATGCTGCCACCAGATGCTAGGTGCTGCCATCAGTCATTGGGGCAAGAATGATAATGCAGCCACCAGATGCTAGGTGCTGCCACCAGTCATTGGGGCAAGAATGATAATGCAGCCACCAGATGCTAGGTGCTGCCATCAGTCATTGGGGCAAGAATGATAATGCTGCCACCAGATGCTAGGTGCTGCCACCAGTCATTGGGGCAAGGATGATAATGCTGCCACCAGATGCTAGGTGCTGCCATCAGTCATTGGGGCAAGGATGATAATGCTGCCACCAGATGCTAGGTGCTGCCATCAGTCATTGGGGCAAGAATGATAATGCAGCCACCAGATGCTAGGTGCTGCCACCAGTCATTGGGGCAAGAATGATAATGCAGCCACCAGATGCTAGGTGCTGCCACCAGTCATTGGGGCAAGGATGATAATGCTGCCACCAGATGCTAGGTGCTGCCACCAGTCATTGGGGCAAGGATGATAATGCTGCCACCAGATGCTAGGTGCTGCCATCAGTCATTGGGGCAAGGATGATAATGCAGCCACCAGATGCTAGGTGCTGCCACCAGTCATTGGGGCAAGGATGATAATGCTGCCACCAGATGCTAGGTGCTGCCATCAGTCATTGGGGCAAGAATGATAATGCTGCCACCAGATGCTAGGTGCTGCCATCAGTCATTGGGGCAAGCATGATAATGCTGCCACCAGATGCTAGGTGCTGCCACCAGTCATTGGGGCAAGAATGATAATGCTGCCACCAGATGCTAGGTGCTGCCATCAGTCATTGGGGCAAGGATGATAATGCTGCCACCAGATGCTAGGTGCTGCCATCAGTCATTGGGGCAAGGATGATAATGCTGCCACCAGATGCTAGGTGCTGCCATCAGTCATTGGGGCAAGAATGATAATGCAGCCACCAGATGCTAGGTGCTGCCATCAGTCATTGGGGCAAGAATGATAATGCAGCCACCAGATGCTAGGTGCTGCCATAGTCATTGGGGCAAGAATGATAATGCTGCCACCAGATGCTAGGTGCTGCCATCAGTCATTGGGGCAAGAATGATAATGCTGCCACCAGATGCTAGGTGCTGCCATCAGTCATTGGGGCAAGCATGATAATGCTGCCACCAGATGCTAGGTGCTGCCATCAGTCATTGGGGCAAGCATGATAATGCTGCCACCAGATGCTAGGTGCTGCCATCAGTCATTGAGGCAAGGATGATGATGCAGCCACCAGATGCTAGGTGCTGCCATCAGTCATTGGGGCAAGGATGATGATGCAGCCACCAGAGCTTTGCTGCACACAAATTACCATACCAGGAGAGACTTTAAGTCTCCCGGATGTGGTACTGGTGGTAGTCTTGTTCTTCTTTCAGGTGGACATCAAGGGGGGAAGGATAGATGTAGAGCAATGGAAGGGACCACTTTTGCCACTGGTGGCAGGCAGGCCTTTTGGAGCTCTCCGTTACCTAGTTACCCATGGACTCCTCAGGGAGAGACTGTTTCTTGCTGGTGTGTACCAGCTTCTAAGAATAATTACATGATATTATTGATATATGTGCAGTTTACTTGCATTACATCTACATCTAACCACACTGGTTGTTACATTGCTAGTAAACACTGCACTCCAAATTTTATTGATATAAATTAGCATATTTTTAATTTATTATTTGGTGTTGATTGTGCCTGTAAGAGAAATGTTTAGTAGATAATATCTATTTCTTACTTCTGTGTGCATATGTAGGTTCGGGCCACTCATCAGTTCATGGTGCATGTCTATGGAAGCAAAAAAAATCGTACTTCAAACGTGTGGCAAGAAGAAGCTGCTTCAAGAATATACCCTACAGTTACTAAGCAACACTAGCGATTACTTTTGTGGACCACGTAAGTTACCACAGTATATCAATATCTTGATGGTTTTTTGCTTTATAGCTAGTACCTTCTTACCGATCAATGTTACTGCCAAAATACCTTAGTTTTCTTCTCGCTGAAGAAGGCCAAAGTGTTTTTGTTGAAATGTTGGTATGGTAAACATTTGAAGTTGATAAAAAGTGATAGTTTTTTAATTTAATGGTAATTTTTCTATGCTCTGTGCAGTACGTATTAGTCATGTCTAATAATGCCAATCCAATCTTGATTGCCTTTTTAATTGCAATGAACAAAGAGTGAATATTTAGTGAACTGACAACCATGCAAGACATTACTTTGGTAATGCAAATAGGAGTTGATAATGCCTCAATGCTTTACAGTTTCCTGTACTATAGAGGACAACCAGGTGGCCATTTTTTTGTCCCAGTAATCCCCACTAATAATGTGTGCCCCTCATTTATAGCCTCTAGTAGTGGGGTATGCCTTCGTGTTGATCCTCTAAACCAGGGGTCACCAAACTACAGCCATGTCAGTTCATCAGTTCATAGAAGCCTCGGTGTTATTACACAAATATTATCCTCAGCTCCTAGCACCTGCTCTTAAAATGGGTTGCATGGTGGACTCCATCCGTTTTCAACTATGCAGTGACTGAAAGATATATTGGAAAAATACCTGGAAAAAAGTTTTCCAGGCTCCAACTGGGATTTGAACTAAGGTATCCTGTATTCTAGATTAGTGCTCTTACCAACTAAGCTAATGGAACCCATATGGCATTGGAGCACTGTAAGATAGCTTTTATATAGAGGCTTGCTTCACCTCCTTTTACGGTGCTCTTACCAATGATTATGTGGCCGTGCTCGTCATTCTTTCAGTTATCCAGCCCACTGTGAAAAAAGTTTGGTGACCCCTGCTCTAAACAATGGTGTGTGTTCAGTTATTGCCGACATTGATCAGGTCTCCATTATAACTCAGTATGCTGATATAACCTGATTATGTGGTTGCAAGAATGTATCACTACAGAATATAAATGTGCATGTACTTAAACTTCTCCTCAAATATTCCATCTACCCCATTGTTGTTGCTTTGAGGGCCTGTCAGCAATACTCTCCCAAGTATTCGCTGCATGACTAGTCATTACTCTGACTAGCCCAATGCTATCACCTCTAGGCTTTATTATAGCCTTCTTATCCTTCTCTGGTAAATAGTGAAAACATCAATTGCATTGTACATAGATATACAAATACAATTCCCAGTATCCTCTAGCTAGTCCAGTCTGTTGTATGTTGGCTCTCACTTTGTTACTCTCTCTCTTCTCTCCTCTCTTCTCTCTCTCTCTCACACAATCTTGCACACTCTCTCTCACTCTTTCACTTTCTCACTCTCTCATTCTCTCACTCTCTAGCTAAGTATTTACACAGGAATTTGCACATGACTGTGGTCTTGCAAGTGGTTATGTTCACAGACATACATGAGCCTGACCTATATCTTTGGGGTTGTGTTACTAATAGATCTATAGCTGGACATGGTGAGAACACTAGCCTGACCCATATATGGATGTATTGTGTTTATGAACCTTGTCCTCTATTATGTCTTCTTTCTCAGACATTTCCTTTCCATTCAGGAAAGAACTATTCTCGGGAAAGTCAATCCATCATATTCAGTCAGCCGGGCTTGTGGTTGGTAGTGTAGTGGTAAGGTTGCATTGATAACGCCAACCTCCCATTTCCCTGTGACTATCCTTCGGCTTTGCAAGGTGTGTCAATGGGTCATGATCAGTTTCGATTGGGAATTCTGTTCCTTCGAGGTATACCGGAAGTGCCTTGTACCCTCGACGATCGCTAGAGTCTCTTTCTTTATTGTAGAGAACTTCCTCTCTCTAGGTATTAACTTCCTTGACCCATAGGCAAGTGGATGTTGTTTGTCTATTTCATTTCTCTGAGCGAGCACATATGCTCTCCCAGAATCGGAAGCGTCTGTTTGCAATATGAAGGGGCTCTCCCATAGGGGTGTGGCTAACTCAGGGTAGTGAGTAAGAGAGTCTTTCAAGCGTTGAAAGGACAGTTGTGTTGCTTAACCCCAAACAAATATGTTAGGTTTATCCTTCCTAGTCAGCTCTGTCAGGGCGGTTGCGATAGTGGAAAAGTCGGGAATGAAAGGGTGATAATCCCACATAAACCCAAGAACACAGGGACGTTATTCTTCCTAATGGGCTGGATAAAATTCTTGTACATGTACATCTTGTACTTTGGCCTGCAGAGGGTGTACCTTCCCATTCCCCACAGTATGCCCAAGGTGTTCCCATTCCCCACAGTATGCCCAAGGTGTTCCCATTCCCTACAGTGTGCCCAAGGTATTCCCATTCCCCACAGTATGCCCAAGGTATTCACATCCCCCACAGTATGCCCAAGGTATTCCCATTCCCTACAGTATGCCCAAGGTATTCCCATTCCCACAGTATGCCCAAGGTATTCCCATTCCCCACAGTATGCCCAAGGTATTCCCATTGGCCACAGTATGCCCAAGGTATTCCCATTCCCCACAGTATGCCCAAGGTATTCCCATTCCCCACAGTATGCCCAAGGTATTCCCATTCCCCACAGTATGCCCATGGTATTCCCATCCTCCACAGTATGCCCTAGGTATTCCCATTCCCCACAGTATGCCCAAGGTATTCCAATTCCCCACAGTATGCCCAAGGTATTCCCATTCCTCACAGTATGCCCAAGGTATTCCCAATCTCCATGCCCAAGGTATTCCCATTCCCCACAGTATGCCCAAGGTATTCCCATTCCCCACAGTGTGCCCAAGGTATTCCCATTCCCCACAGTGTGCCCAAGGTATTCCCATTCCCCACATTCCCCACAGTATGCCCAAAGTATTCCCATTCCCCACAGTATGCCCAAAGTATTCCCTTTCCCTGCTGTATGCCCAAGGTATTCACATTCCCCACAGTATGCCCAAGGTATTCCCATTCCCCACAGTATGCCCAAAGTATTCCCATTCCCCACAGTATGCCCAAGGTATTCCCATTCCCTACTGTGTGCCCAAGGTATTCCCATTCCCCACAGTTTGCCCAAGGTATTCCCATTCCCCACAGTATGCCCAAAGTATTCCCATTCCCTACTGTATGCCCAAGGTATTCCCATTTCCCACAGTATGCCCAAGGTATTCCCATTCCCTACTGTGTGCCCAAGGTATTCCCATTCCCCACAGTATGCCCAAGGTATTCCCATTCCCTACTGTATGCCCAAAGTATTCCCATTCCCCACAGTATGCCCAAAGTATTCCCATTCCCCACAGTATGCCCAAGGTGTTCCCATTCCCCACAGTATGCCCAAGGTATTCCCATTCCCCACAGTATGCCCAAGGTGTTCCCATTCCCCACAGTGTGCCCAAGGTATTCCCATTCCCTACTGTATGCCCAAGGTATTCCCATTCCCCACAGTATGCCCAAAGTATTCCCATTCCCCACAGCATGCCCAAGGTATTCCCATTCCCCACAGTATGCCCAAGGTATTCACATTCGTTTCGTGGGAACTTGCATTTCGATTCCTTAATTGTGAGGCCAGCTTTTCTCAATCTTGCTGTAATTTCCCTCAGTTGTTCCAGATGTTCTTCCCACATCTGCTATGTACATGTATGATGACATCATCCTGGTGAGCTGCAGCAAACATCTGTGTTCCATTGAATAGTTGGTCCAAACCAAAGTGCATGGTTACAAACTGGTACTTGCCCCTGGGTGTGACGAAGGCGGTCTTTTCCTGGCTTGCCATTGCCACAGACTCCTGCCAGTAACCCTTAGTGTGGTTCAAAGCAGTGATATAACTCACTTGTCCAATATCGTCGATCATGTCCTCGATTTGGGGAATGGGATAAGGGTTGGCCTGGTGATGAGGTTGAGTATCCGGTGATCTATGCAGAGTCATTTTCTACCATCCTTTTTGGGTACCAAGACCACCGGGGCCACCCACAGACTTCTCAAGGGAGTGATGATGCCTATGTCCAGCAATTCTTTTATCTCCTTACGAAGAAACTCATGTGATGTGTGAGGGAGCTAGTAGGGGCTAAAAGAATAGGGGTAGTACAGTGATAATACCATGATTCACCACGTCTGTTTTTCCAGGTTCATCTCTAATGACATTGGAGAACTCCTTCCTCAGTTCCAGGAGTTCCCTTTCTTGACGGTCAGACACTGTGCTGATATGACAATCTTCCTTTTCTTCCCTAGCTTTCCTCATTAGGGTTGCCATCAATAGCATGAAATACGGCTGCAGTCGGGACGTAATACTCCTTCATACCATTAATATGGAGCGTGCGACGCCTTTTCTATCCGTGCCCCATGTCAACCTCGTAGGTAACGTCCGTGATCTTCTTCATGACTGTCACTTGGCCCTGCCATTTACTGTGGAGCTTGTTGAGTTTCCTGTGTTGGAACACCAATACATAATCACCCACCCCAAACCTTCTCTCTGTCTCCTCTTTATCGTGGTTCTGTTTGTGTTTTGCCTTTTCTCCATCTCTTTCTGGTTGGCCAATTCTCGGATGAGGGACATCTTCTCCCGAAGCACAGATGCAGGTACTCCGCTACAACTTGTCCCTCATCTTCATTCTTTCCACTCCACATCTCGACCAGCACATCAAGAGGTGTTCTCATGGTCCGGCCAAACATCAGCTCATCTGGTGAGTAGCCGGTGGACTTGTGAATTGAGCCTCTATAAGGCCATAGAATAAACGGTAAACACTTATCCCATTCCATAGTCCCTTTCTGGCTCAGTTTCCGTAGAAGGTGTTTGAATGTAGAATTAAATCCCTCAACTATCCCATCAGCCTGGGGTTGATACGGGGAAGTCTTGATCTGTTGTATTCCCGTTCAATCACAGAACTGTCTCGTCATAGTCAATGCAAAATTAGTCTCATTGTCAGAGCACTTCTTTTGGGACCCCCAGACTGGGTGTGACCTCTATCAAACACTTAATGATAGTTTCAGATGTAATATTACCTAATGGGCATGCCTTAGGCCATGTACCTATTACCAGATCTCTTCTTCGAGGGGACCAAATGTATCTATCACAATTCGGTTGAAGGGTATACAGATGATGGGCAGAGGGTGCAAGGGTGCTCTTTTGGCGGTCACAAGGGCAGCTAGTTGACAAGTCGGGCAAGCCTGACACACCTATTTCATGCCCATGGTCATTCGAAGCCAGACTCTCCTCCTTCTCAGTGTGTCCAGGGTTCTGGTTTCCCCAACTGACCAGCCATCGGAGAACAATGGATCAGTCGGAGGAGAACTTCCTCCTAACAGTATTTGGGAACTACAAGTAAGTTTTCTCCCCCCCCCCCCCCCCTCCCCCATATGTTTTCCTGTACAACACCCCATCATCCTTCCAACAGAACTCTCCCCCACCATCCCCGTCAGCCTGACTTCTTCAGTTCTGAAGTGTTGGGTCTGCCAGCTAAAGAGAGCGAAGTTGGTGTGGTGAAATCTGTTCCAGGGCTGTTTGTTATTCTGCTGGTCCCTATTTGGGTTGATTCTGTGTAGGAACCACTAATATATTATCATCAAAATCAAAAAGTTGTCCTAGCCCTTGTTCCTGGTCTTGTAGACCATGGGTTACGACTCCTCCCTTTCTTGGGTACTTTTCGTCTCAAGACATTCTTCCTCCTCCTTCCTCTTTGTAGCCTGTGTAGTCACTATCTCCCTACATTGATTTCAGTCTGTTCTGAGTTGGTGACCTCAAGGCATTCTGTCTCAGCGATACATTTGTCTGCCAGAGCTGCCTTCAGTAAACTATGAAATTTTGGGACTTCCTGACCAAGGAGCATATCCACTCTCTTGATGAGGTGGGGGAACACTCCCTCGGCCATCTCATGGGTTTGGTTCTCAATCTCCAGAAGGATCCTTGCAGCCGGATACCAAACTCTATTAGAACTTGCAGTTCTATAGGGAATCTTCCATCCTAGACGGTTCTTACGATCCATGCATCGGGTGTGTGTGTGAACGATTTCGTGCTCCCTGTGTCCAACAGAGCCAGCACTGCTCTGCCATCAATGTATACCTCTCTGGTCTATTTTGGTCGAGGGGCTGTACCTGGCATAACCCATCCAGGATTGGTGCTCTCCATTTTAACGTGGCAATCCTTCCGCATGTGCCCTCGGCAACCACATCAGATGCACTCAATCTGGGAACGGTTCTTGGCCACCGGTTGACTACCACTTGGCCCGCTACTCCATTGAGAACTTTCTCCTTGTTTCCTTGGGCCTCTCTCCACAGGTATGGGGCGGAAGGGTGTCTCCTCTCTGGGTCTCTCCTTTACATTGGGTCTCTATTATCCAGATGTTGAACTATGGCCTTGGCCATCTCGTCATAGGATCTATAGGCTTGAGGTTCCTGATTTGAGCCTCTAACCATTTGGCCAAGCGCTTCAGCATGATCTCCATCAGTTTGGTGGCTTCCACTCTGAGTGGTGATGAGGCTATCCACTGCTGAAAGCTCTGCCAATGGTGCGATAGCCAGCCATCAGGGTATGTTGAGTCAAAAGGGGTGGCGAAGACCCGCTTCTTGAATGTCTTCGTTGAGATGTGGTACTCTCTCAGGAGTTCACCCTTGACCACATCATAATCAGCTTTCCTGGCGGCTGACAGTGTGGCCACGGCTGTAAGGCCTGCTCCTTACAATGATCCCCCCAGGAAGAGTGGCATTGATCCCCTCAGGAAGAGTGACATTGATCCCCTCAAGAAGAGTGGCATTGATCACATCAGAAAGAGTGGCATTGATCCCCTCAGGAAGAGTGGCATTGATCCCCTCAGGAAGAGTAGCATTGATCCCCTCAGGAAGAGTGGCATTGATCCCCTCAGGAAGAGTGTTATTGATTCCCTCAGGAAGAGTGGCATTGATCCCCTCAGGAAGAGTGGCATTGATCCCCTCAGGAAGAGTGATATTGATCCCCTCTGTAAGAGTGTTATTGATCCCCTCAGGAACAGTGGCATCGGTCCCCTCAGGAAGAGTGGCATTGATCCCTGGGCCACCTTCCTTCCGTTGCTGTTGCCTTGATGGTGTCTAGGAAGGTACTGTCTGCCCTTTTGAAACTTTTGGAACGATAGGTTGGCTCCATGAGGTGGCCCTTCCGCTGGACGTGGAGGAAGGCCATACGTCCGTTCATCTCTGCCATGATCTGTGCCATCCTTTGATCCTTGCTTGTTGTTGGAGCATCCTTGCGTCCTGTTCTTCTCGTCTGGTTTGTTCCGCTGCCTGATGTTTCTCATCCCTCTCGGTTCTCATTTGATCAATGTGGAGCATTTGCGTGAGAAACAGGTCCATGGTGTCGGTAGCTCCCAGGGTAGCGTCAGGGGTGATGCCATGAAGAAGCCTGGAATCTCGTGTCGATCTTCTCTCTTCATTCATCCTCACCCAACCACTTGATGCCAACCCAACAGCCAATCCTCAACCCTGACTATTCAGGGTTTGGTTCTCAAGGCCATGCCCAGGCATAGCTTCTTCCAAAGCCTCTGCACTAGCTAAAGGCTGGTCCGGGATCTCCACTTTGAAGATCCCACTGCTACCATCAAATGTCAGAAATACTCTCACTAGTTTTCGCTGCATGACTAG
>CBDHDV010000093.1:0-8342 GCA_965261175.1 Rubritalea sp.
GGCTCGCTTGTACAATATAGACCTTAGTCACGCTTCATCCATGGCGCGGCGCGGACACGGCTAAGAGCGATCTGGCTCCTGGCCGCCCTGTGTCTGGATGTTGTGACTATAGTTGACTGTGATTGCGGACACCAGTGACTTGAGGCTCTCAATAGCCAGGGCCGGGCAGGAGCTGCGAGCATCAGAGAAAATTAGCCGGATAAGTAGCTGAAAACAAGAGAGAGGTGGAGGCTTCCGGAATTGTCCATAGCGAGACCACGGTGGGCAGGAATCGTCACGGGGGTGAGGGAGTCGACAGTCACTCGGGTTCCAGCACTCACAGGCAATTTTGTAGTCCAACACAGACACGAGAGGCGGCCAGTGAGTTTTGTCTCTTAAGCTAAGAAAAGGACCGATACATATAAGTGTGACCAGTAACTAATTAGTTTGAGCGCGTCCCCAAGCGACGCTACGCCCAGATCAGTTACAAGACCCACACGTGGGTGCATTCAACCTCAGCGGCTAATTACCCCACACATCTGTGTGGTGGACAGGAATAGCAACAACCGTTACTTGAAGTTCCCGCCCAATTGTGCGCGGGCCGACCCCACACATCCACACACTCAGATCCCCACACTTTCCCGGTCAGTCATCCCGAGGGAGACTTCCGCAGCGGACCATGCCTCCCGTGGCATTCTCCGCGGACGTGACGGGGAAGGAGACAGCCATGTTGATGGCGATGGAGGAGGAGAACAGGGAGGCTTACCAAAGGGAAAAAGCTTCTCTTGTTGGTTTCCAAGGAAGCTTCACCAAAAAGGAGAAGACGTGGGGGGCGGCTGTGGAGACCTGGCAGACGGAGCCTCTGTCTGTCACAAACAAAGAGATGGCAGAGGAAGCCAAGGCAGCGATGAAGGAGGCGAAGAAGAGGCTGGACGCAGCCATCTATGGCGTAATCACTTACGGAGTGGTGACAGACGCCTACGACAACGTCATGGGAGAGTATGACGACAAGTATGAGCTAATCAACAAGAAGTTTGGGAGGTTGTTGACACTATTCAGAGACAGGCACCAGAGGGGCGAGGAACGAGAAGGTGCAGTTGATGAAGGAGGAGAGAGCAGAGTTGAAGAAGGAGAGGGACGAGAAGGTGGAGGCCGTAAAGGCGAAGGAAGACTTGGAAGCTAACAGAGTGGATAGAAAATTGAGGCTGGCGGAGACAGAGCTCGACATTGTCCGAGAGAGAGCAGCAGCAGCAGCAGCAGCGGCAGCAGCAGCCAGGGACAACCCAGCAGACGATCGACATCCCCACGTCCCTGGTGCCGACCACGGTGTACTACAGCGTCGTTACAGGGAAGTGCAATCTCTTCGTCCTGACACTTTGACAATTTCACAATCACCGGAAGAGTTGAGGCTTTTCCAAGACTCCTTCCGCAACTGGTTCAATATCTCGTGTATAGACACCCTCGGCCTACAGGAACAATTATTCACGTTAAAAAAATGTTGTGACTTGTCACTTCAGCAGAAATTAAATTGGGACCAACCCAATATTGACGCTGCATTATTAGCTTTAACTCAAATTTGGATCGCTGAATATCCTGTGGTCGTGCGTCGTCTTGAGTATTTAAGAAACAAACAAATGCAATCTGAGGACGATGAACAATTTGTCTTGAGGGAAAAACAACTTTTTCTGAATGCAGATATTGCCAGGATGACTCCCGTGCAATTGCAAAAGCTGAAAATTATCTCGGGTTTACGCGATTCCAAATTACAAATAAAACTCCTGGAACTTCCAGCAGAAGCCACTCTGGCAGACCTAGATACAGCGCGACACACTTACACTGCAAACATCGCCACATCAGAGAAATTGGGGGAGGCATTTTCAGATCACAGAGCACAGAAAGTGGGATCAGATTCTAGCCAAACTTGTTGGAAATGTGGTCAAAATGGGCATGTGCGTTTTGATTGTCGGGTAAAGGATGTTTATTGCACAAAATGTAAAAGTTCTGGATCTCATGTCGCTAGCACTTGTAGAAACAATGAAAGAGGCAGATCATCTAGTCGTGGGAGAGACAATTCTAGAGGTAGAAATGCTTCCCGCGGACGTGACAGAAACAGAAATGACAGCAAAAACTACAGAAAAGACAGTCGAGGACAAACCCCTGGACACAGAGACAGATCTGACAGCAGAAAGCGTTCCAACAGTCGAAATGACAGACACAGAGCTCGTTCTGTTGAACACACAGAGACTCTGGGACATGAAATTGTCAACAGGATTACGACAACAGGGACTGACTGTGTCGACAATGATGCAGATGACGGAGCTGAGGACGGATTCACTGAAGGACATTTCACTGACAACTGTTATCAAATAACAGCAACCAACGACGACAATGCCGACAATAGTGCAGAGGAAAATGACGCGGACGTTACGCTAGCAGACGAATTCACGGAAGGAAACTACGTGGGGGAGTCTGATGACAGTGATGATGATGAAACTGTGGAGACTGTCGACATGGACAAATCAAACAAGGACAAGGATCTTACTGTTGAAGAATGTCCAAAGTTGTCGAGTAAAGATGAAAATGATGAGTCCGAGATGGAAACTGATGTTGCACTCGCTGTTGACAACAAACATTCGACGGAGGAGCCTAACACGGCTGACACAGACATCGAGTACTACTGGAGCGATGATGATGATGATGAAACTGTGAATCATTGTGCGGATGACTCTGACAGTGAGTTGATGATCAGTCTGATGACAACAAACAAACAAGACATGTCGGTAATTCTCAGTGACTCGGAAACGAGAAGACAGAGAGAGAAAATATTTCCCAGTTTGTGCCACTCGTGTCAGGAGATTGTGAAATATTTTCCGTTACGGGAAGCTGACACAGGAATGCTATTCCCCACTGAATCAGACATTGCGACACAGACTGACTCAGTTTATTTCGACAGACAGAAATGTGACAGTCAATCCAGACACGAAATGTCTGCCAGGGGAAATCAAATTGACATTTCTCACAATGACCCACATGGTGCAAGGAAAACAAATGGTGCAAGGGAAAATCACTTCTGTTACCGGTTAGCTTCCAACAACCAAACACCAACTGTGCAGATGGATTTCAGTACCAAGCCTAACAGCAGGATATCCTTCTCTATACACTCCTGTCCTGATACTGGGGCAACAAAGTCAGTCATCAGGGCAGGTATTGTCAGAGACAAAAAGCTTCAACTCCTACCTTCAGGAGATGCCAGCTTAAGGGATGCTCAAGGTGTCTACATGAAAGTGGAGGGCAAAGTCAGGGTCTATGTCTCCATCAGAGGGGGGAAAAAGGTTCTAATTGAGGCACTTGTCTCAAGCAGCCTAGCAGACAATTTCCTCCTTTGCTGGAGAGATCAGAAGAGCCTGGGGATCCTCCCCAATGCTTGGCCCTACCCACCAGGTTCTGACCACTGGGTCAGAATTGCCAAGGAGGGCTGGATGTCAACCAACAGCCCAGAACTTTCCAGACAGATGTCAGACTCAGGTTTGGCAACTGTAGGCACTTCTGCTGAAATCCAGGGCCTGCAAAGGAAGGTAGAGAGGATGGTGAGGGAGGATAGCAATCCACCTACACCACCTGCAGACACCAAAGGCAGGCCTGAGATTGCTGAAACCTTGGCTGAAATGTTGCAGAGGGACACATGGCCACCACAGGAGTGGCCAGCCCCTATCAGGGAGGTTGTAAAGAAATACAGTGATGTATTCTCTGACAGCCTGGAAGGCAGAAAAAGGATTGCAGGTCCTGCACATTCCTTTGAAGTGCTACCTGGTGCAACCCCATACAGGTGCCATGGCACAAGGCACACACCCATCCACTGGCAGGCAGAGGCCAAAAGGGTGATAGATGAAGCCCTCAAGGCTGGCATCATTGAGAGATGGGATGACCCATCTGACTGGCTGAGCCCTGCACATTTTGTGGAAAAGACAGGCCCAGGACCATTGAGGCTTAGGTTAGTCTGTGACCTCACAAGACTGAACCATGTGGTCATCAGGCCCATCCACAAATTCATGACAGGGACCCAAATCTGGCAACAGGTGCAGCCAACTAGCAAATTTTTTGCTAAGTTGGACTGCACCAGTGGGTACCACCAGGTGGAGATAGAAAAGGGATCCAGACACCTTTTCACTTTCATCTTACCTGATGGTAAGTTTAGATACACCTCAACCCCTATGGGTTTTGCCCCATCAGGTGATATATTTTGCCAGGCCACAGACAGAGCCCTGAGGGGAACACCAGCCCTCAAGGAGGTGGATGACATACTGATACAAGGGGCTAGTGTTGAGGAGCTGGCAAAGAGCCTGGAGGAGGTCCTCCAAAGGTGCCAGCTCCACCACATCACCCTCAGTGTCAAAAAGATGCAGTGTGGGGACACTGTGTCATTTGCTGGCTACATCATCTCTGCACTGGGGACTGACAAACCTGAGTGCAGGCCTGACCCCACAAAAATTGAGGCCCTCAAGGCATTCAAACAACCCACCAACATCACTGAAGTGAGATCATTTTTGGGGGCAGCACAACAAATGGGAGCCTGGCACCCTGACCTGAGCCAAGCCACACTGGAAATGAGGACTCTCCTCAAGCAAAATGTCCCCTTTCAGTGGACTGCAGACACTGAGAAATCTTTCCAAAAGATCAAGTCAATGATGAGTGATCAATGCAATTTATCCAGCTTCCACATGGACTGGTGGACTGAACTGATCACTGATGCATCATACCTTGGCCTGGGATTTGTTCTCATTCAAAGGGATGACAATGGGAAGTGGCACCTGATTTGGTGTGGCAGCTGTAGTCTGACATCTGCCCAAACCAGATATGCCCCCATAATGCTGGAACTCCTAGCAGCAATATGGGGCATCACTTCATGTGCCTTCTATCTGAGGGGCATCAGGTCCTTCACCCTGAGAACCGACCACAAACCACTGGTGGGTCTCATGAAGAAGGACCTGAGGGACCTCACAGAGAGACAACAAACCCTCAGAGAGAAGGTTTCCATCTATACCTTCACAACACAGTACTTGGCTGGCAAACTCAACATGGTAGCAGACCTATTGAGCAGGCAGCCACTGTGGGGCCCACAGACAGCCCACCTGTGTCAGAGGGTCATTTTCATGGAGGATGAGCAGATGGCAGCAGGAATCAGATCTGACCCCCTACTGGCAAATATGTTTGAGGCAGTAGCATGTGACTCTTCCTACAAATTGGCTGTAAAAATCCACCTGGAGGATGGGAACAAGAAAGCCATCCCAGAGGAATACAGACATATTTGGAGCAGAATATCACTGCTGGACAGGAAGGAAAACACCCTCATGCTGGTGGATGGCTCCAGAATTCTGGTCCCACTGGCATGCAGAAGGGATGTCCTGAAAACCCTGCACTTGCCACACTGTGGAACCACCAAAACTAGGGCTAATGCCAGAAGTAGATACTACTGGTATGGGCTTAGTAATGAGGTGAAGAACACATGTGACAATTGCAGGACCTGTCTTGTCTATCAGCCTAGTCAGGCACAGGACCCAGCTCTGCCATTGGTGCCCAGGACAACAATGTCCCCAATGGACAGAGTGGGAACTGACATTTTCCACTTTGGGGGGTGTGACTGGCTGGTCATGTGTGACTGGTACTCTGGGTACCCCATGATCAGAAACATGGGAAGATCACACACCACTGAGTCTGTCCTGACAGCCCTGGAGGGATGGTTCAGGGTCTTTGGTTATTGCCAGTTTCTGAGGCATGACAATGGCCCAGCCTACAGGCAAAAGTTTGTTGAGGGCTTGAAGGCAATGGGGATCAGGTCAGAACCATCAGCCCCATACCACCCTGAGAGTAATGGGCTTGCTGAGGCCAGTGTCAAAAATATGAAATCTCTCTTACTAAAGTGCAAGTATGAGAGATCAAATTTTGACAAGGCACTGGCCCAGTGGCTACAGACTCCCAGGGAGGATGGGTACTCACCCTCTGACCTATTCTTCAGAAGGCACCTCAGGGGCCTGCTCCCAAGCATCCCAAGGCAAATTGATTTCCAAAAAGGGGGGGGGAGCCAGAGACAAAGGCCAGCAGAAGTACAGGGACCAGATGTCTGGCAGCAGAAAGCCACTGAAACCACTGGAGGTGGGGGACTCTGTGGTCCTTCAGGACCCCAAAAGTGATTTGTGGGACACAAAAGGGGTGGTAGTAGAAAAGAGACACAATGGCAGGAGCTACTGGGTTGAAACAGAAGATGGTGACAGCTTTTTGAGGGGAAGGCCAATGATAAGAAAAGACATTTCATCAGGGGAAGACATTACAATGACTCCCAGACAGACTGCAGACTCAGACAGACATTTGGACTCACACAGACAGTCGAACAGTCAAGACTCACAGGATACAGACATTGTGACAGCTGACTGTCGTGACACCTGCCTCGGGCCGCGGCAGGATGGGCCGATGACAGCTAGCAGACAGACTGAACTGGACTCGACACACACTGACAGGCGGCCGCGGGAGCAGGAGGCAGACCCGGTGTCCAGGCGCACTCGGAGTAAAGTAAGATTTGACAATCAAAAGTAAATGATGCGGGACACTCACACATAACACCATCACAATGACACCATAAAGACACACTTGCACTGTGACACATGCATAACACCATCACAGCGACACCATGACAACATAACAATCATTTGCACTGTGACACTCACCATCACATGCACACATGCATAACACCATCACAGCGACACCATGACAACATAACAATCATTTGCACTGTGACACTCACCATCACATGATGATGCATCCACTGCACCCCTGACTGTCATATTTCTAGACGCATGCGAGGAGTCTGTACCTCAAGTGACAGAACTGACATCTGACTCACAGACTGAAAACGACAGTTTCATTGCTAGACATTAAAGACTGTCTGACAGACAGCAAATAAAGAGCAGCATTTCAGGGGAAACAGGGGTATATAAAGTAAAAATCAAACAAATTTTCACTTTCACTTTGAGGCAACTTTCACTTTCTTTGGGATAAAAATGGAAAAAGGTGGGTGCATTTGCTGTGTTATTTCAACCATTCTTGCTATCATTGGTATTGTAGTCCTCATCCTGTACTTCACTCTGGGCAGTGGAGACAATGGGGGAAACAATATCAACATTGATGGCAAGGGAGGCAAGGGTGGCAAGGGTGGCAATGGGGATAACAACATCATACAGAAGACAGTCCAGGGTGGAATCCACATCCTGGATTGCACTGGAAATCTTCATGTCAACTGGAAAGCCCTCATGGCAGTGGGTTTCATAGTCCTAGCCATCCTACTCTCAAAATGGGCAATACAACACAATTGGTGCAGGGTCTGCAAAATGTGCAGAAAGGGGAGTAAAACCAAAGATGACAAAAGGACAAAAGGGGGGAACTCTGACATTGAAATGCAACATTGGGGAAAGTCTGGAAGACAGTTCAACAATGACAGACAGGACATTATTGAGACTCACAATCTCATGCCGAGACTCAACGACAGACAAACAGTCTACTCCAAACAGACAGCTGACCCACAGACTGTCGACATACAGTCGGCACCGCAGACAGCTGTCCTCCCACTTCAGGCGGCAAATTTGGAATCGCGCCTCAGAGAAGGTTCAATTTATTTCAATTTCTTTAAAACTAAAACAAATGGGATACGCAGGAGTTCAGCATATGATCTCGGAAATGATGAGAAACTACCATGAGTAAAAATTCAGCATGGTATGTGTTAATATTCGTAAAATGTACAAAGAGCAAAGTAAAAGTTTTAATTTATGCTATAATATCATATTTACAGATACAGCATCGTCCATCGAGCACCACCGTGGTTCCAGTTGTACAGTCGGACCACACAGGAGTGCTCTAATCGTGTTTTTAGTATACAAAAACGTGTTCTTTCCAAGAATATGAAAAACATTCTGGGATTGTTGTTACATTATATTTATCCACTTTTCATGATTTTAGTTTATCGCTCATTGTGAAACTTTCCCCATAAATGCGAATAGTTTGAGTGATCGCTCATCGCATATAAAACACAAATAATTATCTTCAGACCAAACGTCTTAAAGGGAAGTTAATTTTTTTTTTTTTTTGATGGGCAAGGTCCAACCTGGCCTGGACCCACCCCCCCCCCCCCCAACAAAAAAATATAATAATAATAATAAAGTGGACCATGTTTTTAAAAAAAACATAACAAACATTAATTGTATTTTGGTGTTAAAAAAATTGCGTGAACATTATTATTATTATTATTTTAAAAAAAAATGCTTAATGTCATTGGTGATTGTTTCACCCATCAGTTTCACTTTTAGTAAGAAATGTAC
>CBDHDV010000094.1:0-19744 GCA_965261175.1 Rubritalea sp.
TAGAAGTGGTCGGAAAACTGCAGCTTCTTGAAGTGGAAGGACAGCTGCTAGGAAACATTGGTGTCCTTACTTGATCACATGCGGGGGCGGTAGCAAACTTGGCATACATTGTCAAAAAAAGATGGCTGATGGTGGCAACTGTTGTTTTGGACATGTCCAGTTTGATTGAGATCCGTGCAGGAGAAGTTGATAGATTGGTGGACCACTAGAGCACAGATACCATCAGCTATAGTGTCTATTTATTCCATAGTTCTTTTCTGTCATGATATTTGAAACAAATATTCCAGAATGCATGTTTGTTTTTCAAAACCAATGGTGCCATATAATATTTATTATTGCACAACAAATGAGCAAGCCATTGCGGTCTCTCTCTCTCTCTCTCTCTCTCTCTCTCTCTCTGCGTATATTATTTTATTGTGCCAATCTCACATTTGGCTCTGGAATTGACCTCATGTCAAGAAGTGGCGTCAGCTTTAGGGGGGGGTAACGTTTGATCTCACTTGTACTTAAAAAATGAAATAAAGTATTTTCGAAACCATTTTTACTGGACTTGTACGTGCGATGCCAATGCCACTCTTGGAGGTGCCAGTTGTTTCCCTGTTAGGTACCTGCACTTTGTCTGGCTTTGCTCCTCCAGACCTCTCTCTTCTCTTTGAAGAGAAGCCTTACAAAACTACTCCTCTTTTTTTATGTCAAGAACTTGGCTGGTGAGGCCTACCAACCTGTCCTTGTGGCTCCGGGCTCGCCAGACAGGATTTCTTTGTCACTGATTTAATCAGGTGGATAGTCATTGCAGGTCTCACGCCTGCTTCCTGCGTGTGCTCATGCCTCGGAACTATCCTATGATACTGGTCGTGCTTGCCAACGTGTTGATTATATCTAACTAAATCAAGCGGGAGTAACAAGGTGCAAAGGGTTTTTTTTGTTGATTTTCTACGTTTTTACACACATACATCCACGCACAATATGCAGCACTTTGACAAGGATATTTTTACTCTTTGCTGGAGTGAGCTGTTCATAACTTAAGAGTGCATTCAGAGTAACTGTCGATGACAACAGCAAGCCGATGATGTCATCCCATTCCATCATAGGTCTAGAGGTATTTCCTGTAGTCCCTCTTTTATTCCCGTTTCTAACGAACTATGCAGACCTCAAAGGTTTTAGAATGCTTCTATGTGTTACACAAAGGTGTCTAAATGAATCAATGGCAGTCAGGTGTTTCTTGGGAGTGGAGTGGAGTGGCTTAGAGAAATGTCAATAATATATCAGGTGGTCTGACAATTAGCTGCACAACAGTGCTCTTTGTGTGGCATTAATGACACACTTCTCGAGTACATTTCAAAGCTCTTTATTAGCGAGAAAACTGATGCCAGATTACTGAAGCCCAAAAGTTCTAGTTCTAGTAACACCTCATTATTTTTAAATTGTGAATCACAGCAAGTCCCTCTTCCTCCCCCCCCCCCCCCCCCTCCCTGCACTGAACATGTGCACCATTATGTTTAATTAAAGGGTTAAAAGTGCCCTCTTTTTTAAGGTGGTGTTACTACATACATTAATAGCAGTAGCCAAACTTACTGATGCATGCATGTAGAGTATGGCTGCTCTAGCTCTGGGGCATGTGGGAGGGAGGGGAGGCGGCTAGCTGGTGAGTGTTGTGCCTTCTTCCTGTCTAGAGAACTGAACTTTCCACTGTAGTTACGACCAATTGACACATTGTGTGCGGATCAAGTGTGTACTGTCAGATAGAAAGGGAATTCTCCACCTCAGCCATAACATCTGCAAAAACGTGGCTGTTACTTTGTATTTTGTTCTTAATTAATGAAAGCTTCCTTTCTGCTCCCTCGTCTTCTTCATCTTCCCACTTATCTTCTTCAGAGTGCACTAGGGAGGCCTCCTTGAGTTTCCCCCTCCCTCTCTGTCTGTGACTCCAGTCTGTGAATGTGCAGCTTCAGGCCTCCTTGAGTCCCCCCCCTCCCTCTCTGTCTGTGACTCCAGTCTGTGAATGTGCAGCTTCAGGCCTCCTTGAGTTCCCCCCTCCCTCTCTGTCTGTGACTCCAGTCTGTGAATGTGCAGCTTCAGGCCTCCTTGAGTTCCCCCCTCCCTCTCTGTCTGTGACTCCAGTCTGTGAATGTGCAGCTTCAGGCCTCCTTGAGTTCCCCCTCCCTCTCTGTCTGTGACTCCAGTCTGTGAATGTGCAGCTTCAGGCCTCCTTGAGTTCCCCCCTCCCTCTCTGTCTGTGACTCCAGTCTGTGAATGTGCAGCTTCAGGCCTCCTTGAGTTCCCCCCTCCCTCTCTGTCTGTGACTCCAGTCTGTGAATGTGCAGCTTCAGGCCTCCTTGAGTTCCCCCCTCCCTCTCTGTCTGTGACTCCAGTCTGTGAATGTGCAGCTTCAGGCCTCCTTGAGTTCCCCCTCCCTCTCTGTCTGTGACTCCAGTCTGTGAATGTGCAGCTTCAGGCCTCCTTGATTCCCCCCCTCCCTCTCTGTCTGTGACTCCAGTCTGTGAATGTGCAGCTTCAGGCCTCCTTGAGTTCCCCCTCCCTCTCTGTCTGTGACTCCAGTCTGTGAATGTGCAGCTTCAGGCCTCCTTGAGTTCCCCCCTCCCTCTCTGTCTGTGACTCCAGTCTGTGAATGTGCAGCTTCAGGCCTCCTTGAGTTCCCCCCTCCCTCTCTGTCTGTGACTCCAGTCTGTGAATGTGCAGCTTCAGGCCTCCTTGAGTTCCCCCCTCCCTCTCTGTCTGTGACTCCAGTCTGTGAATGTGCAGCTTCAGGCCTCCTTGAGTTCCCCCCTCCCTCTCTGTCTGTGACTCCAGTCTGTGAATGTGCAGCTTCAGGCCTCCTTGAGTTCCCCCCTCCCTCTCTGTCTGTGACTCCAGTCTGTGAATGTGCAGCTTCAGGCCTCCTTGAGTTCCCCCCTCCCTCTCTGTCTGTGACTCCAGTCTGTGAATGTGCAGCTTCAGGCCTCCTTGAGTTCCCCCCTCCCTCTCTGTCTGTGACTCCAGTCTGTGAATGTGCAGCTTCAGGCCTCCTTGAGTTCCTCCCTCCCTCTCTGTCTGTGACTCCAGTCTGTGAATGTGCAGCTTCAGGCCTCCTTGAGTCCCCCCCTCCCTCTCTGTCTGTGACTCCAGTCTGTGAATGTGCAGCTTCAGGCCTCCTTGAGTTCCCCCTCCCTCTCTGTCTGTGACTCCAGTCTGTGAATGTGCAGCTTCAGGCCTCCTTGAGTCCCCCTCCCTCTCTGTCTGTGACTCCAGTCTGTGAATGTGCAGCTTCAGGCCTCCTTGAGTTCCCCCCTCCCTCTCTGTCTGTGACTCCAGTCTGTGAATGTGCAGCTTCAGGCCTCCTTGAGTTCCCCCCTCCCTCTCTGTCTGTGACTCCAGTCTGTGAATGTGCAGCTTCAGGCCTCCTTGAGTTCCCCCCTCCCTCTCTGTCTGTGACTCCAGTCTGTGAATGTGCAGCTTCAGGCCTCCTTGAGTTCCCCCTCCCTCTCTGTCTGTGACTCCAGTCTGTGAATGTGCAGCTTCAGGCCTCCTTGAGTTCCCCCCTCCCTCTCTGTCTGTGACTCCAGTCTGTGAATGTGCAGCTTCAGGCCTCCTTGAGTTCCCCCTCCCTCTCTGTCTGTGACTCCAGTCTGTGAATGTGCAGCTTCAGGCCTCCTTGAGTTCCCCCTCCCTCTCTGTCTGTGACTCCAGTCTGTGAATGTGCAGCTTCAGGCCTCCTTGCGTCCCCCCCTCCCTCTCTGTCTGTGACTCCAGTCTGTGAATGTGCAGCTTCAGGCCTCCTTGAGTTCCCCCCTCCCTCTCTGTCTGTGACTCCAGTCTGTGAATGTGCAGCTTCAGGCCTCCTTGAGTCCCCCCCTCCCTCTCTGTCTGTGACTCCAGTCTGTGAATGTGCAGCTTCAGGCCTCCTTGAGTTCCCCCTCCCTCTCTGTCTGTGACTCCAGTCTGTGAATGTGCAGCTTCAGGCCTCCTTGAGTTCCCCCCTCCCTCTCTGTCTGTGACTCCAGTCTGTGAATGTGCAGCTTCAGGCCTCCTTGAGTCCCCCCCTCCCTCTCTGTCTGTGACTCCAGTCTGTGAATGTGCAGCTTCAGGCCTCCTTGAGTTCCCCCTCCCTCTCTGTCTGTGACTCCAGTCTGTGAATGTGCAGCTTCAGGCCTCCTTGAGTTCCCCCTCCCTCTCTGTCTGTGACTCCAGTCTGTGAATGTGCAGCTTCAGGCCTCCTTGATTCCCCCCCTCCCTCTCTGTCTGTGACTCCAGTCTGTGAATGTGCAGCTTCAGGCCTCCTTGAGTTCCCCCTCCCTCTCTGTCTGTGACTCCAGTCTGTGAATGTGCAGCTTCAGGCCTCCTTGAGTTCCCCCCTCCCTCTCTGTCTGTGACTCCAGTCTGTGAATGTGCAGCTTCAGGCCTCCTTGAGTTCCCCCCTCCCTCTCTGTCTGTGACTCCAGTCTGTGAATGTGCAGCTTCAGGCCTCCTTGAGTTCCCCCCTCCCTCTCTGTCTGTGACTCCAGTCTGTGAATGTGCAGCTTCAGGCCTCCTTGAGTTCCCCCCTCCCTCTCTGTCTGTGACTCCAGTCTGTGAATGTGCAGCTTCAGGCCTCCTTGAGTTCCCCCCTCCCTCTCTGTCTGTGACTCCAGTCTGTGAATGTGCAGCTTCAGGCCTCCTTGAGTTCCCCCCTCCCTCTCTGTCTGTGACTCCAGTCTGTGAATGTGCAGCTTCAGGCCTCCTTGAGTTCCCCCCTCCCTCTCTGTCTGTGACTCCAGTCTGTGAATGTGCAGCTTCAGGCCTCCTTGAGTTCCCCCCTCCCTCTCTGTCTGTGACTCCAGTCTGTGAATGTGCAGCTTCAGGCCTCCTTGAGTCCCCCCCTCCCTCTCTGTCTGTGACTCCAGTCTGTGAATGTGCAGCTTCAGGCCTCCTTGAGTTCCCCCTCCCTCTCTGTCTGTGACTCCAGTCTGTGAATGTGCAGCTTCAGGCCTCCTTGAGTCCCCCTCCCTCTCTGTCTGTGACTCCAGTGTGTGAATGTGCAGCTTCAGGCCTCCTTGAGTTCCCCCCTCCCTCTCTGTCTGTGACTCCAGTCTGTGAATGTGCAGCTTCAGGCCTCCTTGAGTTCCCCCCTCCCTCTCTGTCTGTGACTCCAGTCTGTGAATGTGCAGCTTCAGGCCTCCTTGAGTTCCCCCTCCCTCTCTGTCTGTGACTCCAGTCTGTGAATGTGCAGCTTCAGGCCTCCTTGAGTTCCCCCTCCCTCTCTGTCTGTGACTCCAGTCTGTGAATGTGCAGCTTCAGGCCTCCTTGAGTCCCCCCCTCCCTCTCTGTCTGTGACTCCAGTCTGTGAATGTGCAGCTTCAGGCCTCCTTGAGTTCCCCCCTCCCTCTCTGTCTGTGACTCCAGTCTGTGAATGTGCAGCTTCAGGCCTCCTTGAGTCCCCCCCTCCCTCTCTGTCTGTGACTCCAGTCTGTGAATGTGCAGCTTCAGGCCTCCTTGAGTTCCCCCTCCCTCTCTGTCTGTGACTCCAGTCTGTGAATGTGCAGCTTCAGGCCTCCTTGAGTTCCCCCCTCCCTCTCTGTCTGTGACTCCAGTCTGTGAATGTGCAGCTTCAGGCCTCCTTGAGTCCCCCCCTCCCTCTCTGTCTGTGACTCCAGTCTGTGAATGTGCAGCTTCAGGCCTCCTTGAGTTCCCCCCTCCCTCTCTGTCTGTGACTCCAGTCTGTGAATGTGCAGCTTCAGGCCTCCTTGATTCCCCCCCTCCCTCTCTGTCTGTGACTCCAGTCTGTGAATGTGCAGCTTCAGGCCTCCTTGAGTTCCCCCCTCCCTCTCTGTCTGTGACTCCAGTCTGTGAATGTGCAGCTTCAGGCCTCCTTGAGTTCCCCCCTCCCTCTCTGTCTGTGACTCCCTGAGTTCCCCCTCCCTCTCTGTCTGTGACTCCAGTCTGTGAATGTGCAGCTTCAGGCCTCCTTGAGTTCCCCCCTCCCTCTCTGTCTGTGACTCCAGTCTGTGAATGTGCAGCTTCAGGCCTCCTTGATTCCCCCCTGTGCAGCTTCAGGCCTCCTTGAGTTCCCCCCTCCCTCTCTGTCTGTGACTCCAGTCTGTGAATGTGCAGCTTCAGGCCTCCTTGAGTTCCCCCCCTCCCTCTCTGTCTGTGACTCCAGTCTGTGAATGTGCAGCTTCAGGCCTCCTTGAGTCCCCCCCTCCCTCTCTGTCTGTGACTCCAGTCTGTGAATGTGCAGCTTCAGGGGATATGTATAAGCATGTGTTCCCACTGATATCCAGCCACTCCCACTTAATTAGCCGCACCATGTATGCGCAAAGCAGGCTTTAAAAACCTTTTTATGGCTCTATTTTAAGCTTTATAATTAGAGTGGTGTCTATAGGTCTACCCCCAAGCATATGTGTGTGCTTTTGTGAATGGGTAAACATGGGCCGTTGAGTCAGCACCTCTGTGACCCTTGAGGTATTTCTTTGCAGTAGAGTTAAGTGTCCACAATGCCAGGGACACATGTGTTGCCTTATATGGTATGGCTGCCGACCATTTCCTGCGCGACTTCTTTAAATGGCCTATACCACTTATATATGTGACCCGCATAGTGTGTGTACATGTGTGTGTGTGTGTGTGTTGCTATCATGTGTGTTTTGTGTTTGTGCTAAGCTTATTGTCATACTAATCTTATTATTTCCTCTCTCTTGAGGATAATTATATTTCCAGATCCCCCCTTCCCCCCCTAGAGTGAAAGTGGCATTTACACCGATATTGGTATTTCCTCTTTATAAGTGGTTGCCATAGCTGAAATATTTTCTCTGTGAGACCACCAGGAAGAGAGTTTGCCTCCCATTCACACACACCACACATACACACAATGCTACTTAGTAATGTACAGTGATCTAGATGACCTATTAGAGGTAGTGTGCTCTTAATTAGAGTGGCACCTAGGCCATGAGCTGCTGCAGCATCTCCCATATAGCTAGTGCTGTGTACACGTGTGTATGTTTCTGTACATAGAAATATGACAATTGATTGTTTTTGTTTTATAATATTTGTTGTTGTATTATAATACTATGATGATTCAAGACATTGGCGGGAGGGAGAATGTGCGGTGAGTGTCTTGGCTCTTCATTGGAAGCCCAGGAGAGAAAAAAGAGCACCTATTTTGTTTTACTGTAGAAGATTCTATGGTTGATTTGTTGCTGGAAGCTGCACAAGATTAAAAATAGTTGCCACTCCTAAAGTTCAAATGCCCATTAAGTTAACATACTACACTACAGGCAATACGGCTTATTTAGCTCAGGCCGGTCTTGCTATACCATTAAGTATTAGGTGTGCAGACTGGATGCTCGATTTATATTCAGTGAGCTATTCGTATTTGTGATGAAGGAACTATGTAGTGATTGGTTGTACATGTGCTTGTGTGCGAAACCACTCTCCTGTTCAGGTCTCCCCCAGTGTGGGCTTATATGCTATCCTCTCCCTGTGGCCTTACTTGCTGTCCTATTAAATTTCTGTGGCTGCCATATCTTCCATATCTTTGGTTTGGTTGCAACACCTTCAGTTAGTTGTGTATAAACAGTGGATAATCATAGCCGCCAGTTTGTTAACCAACCAAGAAAACACATTCCTAATCAACTGGTTTAAACTGGTTTGACATAAACCGGTTTAGGGAGTGTTTAGGTTATTTCACAGCTTGAGTCAGTATACTACTTATGCAGTATAGTGAGTGATATATATATATACAGCAGTAGCTTTTGTTTAGCTTCAAGAGTATGAAGTTGGTCATTCCTACCATTGGGGTTGGTTGCTGGTAGTGAAAAAATAATCACCTAACGAAAATATTCTTCTATTGGGCTCGACCCATTCTAGAAGCGATCCTATCAGTAGCACTGGACCAGGAGATAAGATTGAACAGTGCCTAATGCACAAATAGAATTAATATTTTAGAGGAAATTATATGCCAAACTGTACGGTATTCCAAATGACTGGCTGGAATAATTCTTTTATTCCAAAAACTGGAAACAAATATAGTGTATCTATATGATATTTTCAATGTACCTTTGGAATGTAGTTAGCATGTTTCAATTAGCTCACTCACTGGTAAGAACCAAAACACAGACTTGACTAATTAGTAAGAATTATCACGTCTACCTGACTGGAATGGACAATTGTATTAGTATGGAAATTTCTAACCTATTAGCAAGAGTTACTACCATCGATCTGACTGGCCCCATACAATAATTATTATGGACATTAGTAGCGGTGCAGACAAGAATGTGCATGCATGCCAAGAAACAGGGTGCCATGGTGAAGGTCCAGCACAACAAGGTTGTTGCTATACTGAGATCATTTTTGTGATCATTTTTGAATTTTTAATGAAATTTATCTGAATGTATACGTAACTCAAATAACAAGTGTTTATTAGTATTGTGGTGTTATCCTTCTCTATGTAATAATGTCTGTTTAAATGCTTTTCTCTCTTGCCTTTTGTAGTGGGAGTGGTTTAGGATTGGCCAAGCGAAGGAAGCGTGACTACTCTCCGCTCCCGTCGACAGAATTCTTTGATCGTTGCCAAGATGTTGCCACAATCCCAGGCAACATATCCTTTTGTAGTGTAGCGTTGCATCAGGAGTCTTGATCTCCATAGAGCCATTGCCAGCTTGAACCTTGTGTGTTGTTGATCCAATGTGTGCCTCCAGAGAGTTGTTGTCGGCCTACTTCAACCTACCTGTATGATGTTGATCCAGTGTGTCCACAGAGAGCTATCTTACCAGTGTGATGTTGATCTAGTGTGTGTCCATAGTAAACTATTGTCGAACTACTTCAACCTATTAGTGTGATATTGATCCAGTGTATGGCCCCATAGAGCTATCTGCAATCACATTGTGATGTTGATCCAGTGTGCTTGTCAACCTACTTCAACATACCTCAACCTTGTGTGATGTTCTTTACGTGTCCTTAGAGAGCTATTACTAACATACCTCAACCTAGTGTTATGTTGATCCAGTGTGTGTCTTCCTAGAGCTATTGTCAACCTACTTCTACTGCCTCAACCTAGTGTTATGTTGATCCAGTGTGTGTCTTCCTAGAGCTATTGTCAACCTACTTCTACTGCCTCAACCCAGTGTTATGTTGATCTAGTGTGTGTCTTCCTAGAGCTATTGTCAACCTACTTCTACTGCCTCAACCTAGTGTTATGTTGATCCAGTGTGTGTCTTCCTAGAGCTATTGTCAACCTACTTCTACTGCCTCAACCTAGTGTTATGTTGATCCAGTGTGTGTCTTCCTAGAGCTATTGTCAACCTACTTCTACTGCCTCAACCCAGTGTTATGTTGATCCAGTGTGTGTCTTCCTAGAGCTATTGTCAACCTACTTCTACTGCCTCAACCCAGTGTAATGTTGATCTAATTGTATATCCCCCTTATAGCTACCTCAACCCAGATTGGTGTTGAGATATCCATAGAGCTATTGTCAGCCATCTCAACCCAGAGTGGTGTTAATCCATTGTGTGGCTCATGGAGCTATTGTCAACCTACTTGGACTTACCTCAACCCATTGTAATGTCAGGGGGCAGAGAAGTAATTGTGATATACTCTTTCATGTGTCGGAAAGACTTGTAAGTGCTTGTGCTTAGCAGTTGCTACATCTAGTTAGACATGAGAACACAGTATCACTACTGCACTCAAAACACCTGGGCTTTGAGCACTTGGAAATCTGTGCTTTTACTTTGAAACTTCTTGTGGTTTGGTTTTTTATTTAGCCTTCAGGAATGGATTAACCCTCTAGCTGTGATTGATGACTATTGTCTCATTTTCCATAATTGTAATTGTCCAGGGTGAGTACAGTCTCCGGACTACTCTGGGGGGGGACTTTATGTCAGAAACTTTTAAGGAAAAAAAAGAAGCTTTTTCAAGTTGAAGCTGTTGCTGTATCTACCTTGTTGCCCTATTCTAAGTTTTGGAGATATATTGCATGCTCCTTTTCCTAGTTGTGGCTGTTCTAGTCCATGCAATTTCACTTACCTCAAGTCAAGAATTTGAAGACAAAGTAACAGAATCTGAAGAGGAATGCTTGCTGCAAGCAATATGATGATAACTATACCATTGCTTGTAAACTGAGCATGCCAAATTTTAATACGCTACAAGTACAGCTAAGTTATATTAATTTAAATAGGTGGGAGGACTCTTATGTCAAAATTGGGAAAAAAAATTTTTTTTTAAATATTCCTATATCTATGTACTAGCCATTTCCTAGGTTTCAGAGTCATTGGATGCTCCATTTTAGATTATTATGTTTTTTGTCAGTGTTCACTTATCTCATGTCAAGAATTTGAAAGGAAGCCTTTACTTTGACAGCTTATGCCCGCAATTCATGTTTCCTGTATTCAAAACGGCTATTACATGGTCATGCTTACATTAGATATAATTTGAATTTTTTTTAGAGCTCTTGTGATATGAGTGTTCCAGATTTTTCTATATTGCAAGCATTTCCAAGTTTTGGTGAGAGGTGACCTCGGTGTTTTAGTTTAGCTCACATGGTGGCCTTCAACTAATGAACTCGGTGCGTTAGCCAATTTCCTTCCATTCATATCACAGGTAAGTGTTTTATGAAACTACAAACGAAATTAAAGCCCTTTTATATACTCTACTGTAGAGATACTCCTATAGCAGACAGGGCGGTGCAGTTTTTGAATGACATTGATGTTACCAAATGAATCTTTTAAGAATGTGTGCCTATAGCGATAGTTAACTTAAACTTTGAAGGCACATAATGAAACATCGGATAACAAAATACCGACATGAAGGGAAGTTGAAGAATAGAAAGTTATAGCAATACGTATTTGTTACATTTTTAGGAGTATAGTCTACAGCAGATAATAGGGTTAGTTTTGTCTCTGGACTAGCCAAGCCTAGACCAGTAGCAGCTTCTTTAACCACGGTTGTTGTTTGTAGCTATATCTTTTACACTCAGAGCACTCAATTGAAACAACAATAGCTTATATACACAAGTAAGTCTTGTAGCTAACCTATGCTGCGGTGGCTTAGTAGCTATCTGCTAATTTTTTACCAGGTAGAGTGATTATTTGGAACAAAGCCTAGACCAGTTGCAAGGCTACTCTTAGCTATAGCCTTTGCACGGCACTAAGAGCACATTTGAAAAACCACCACTATACAGAGTCTGTAGGTAGCGTAATCTCTGGTGTGCTAAAAGGTTTGTCATAGTGCAGCCATCCCAGCACCAGATATAGATTTATCGAGGTATACTGTCAAGGTCAGTATACTGTCAGGGTACTGTCAAGGTCAGTATACTGTCAGGGTACTGTCAAGGTCAGTATACTGTCAGGGTACTGTCAAGGTCAGTATACTGTCAGGGACTGTCAAGGTCAGTTACCTAACTTAAGTGACGATAGATAAGCACATGCATAGATTTTAAAAAAGCTTTAGCTATATAATTGGTTTGTTATGTCTCAAAAGTAGGGATCTATAGTGAATGCTAACACAATAGTTTCCTTCAAACTTTCTTCCTCCTGTAGCAGTGGTAGATCGAGGACTGATAACTAATGGGAATTAGGCTTACAATTGCAATATGATTTTTAATTTTTTAAGACACCTGCTTGCAAATTGAAGAATTACCTTGATTAGAGGCTCTGAGTTAATTAAAGCAACCTGAGTGACTAGGATTTTAAAGTATATAGATCCCATTGGTAGAATTATCTAACTTATTTTGACTGTTGTCGTAGCAACTGCGGTAGCAAATTGCATGTAGGTGACAAAGTGAAATATGTGAGCCTTTAACTGAAAACGAAATTGCTCCGTTCTGACTACCTGTTATTGTATGCTAAAACCTAAACTGACCAAATTTTCAAATATTCTTTCTCGAGGCATTATGGGGATAAAAATATAACCTTTAAAAATGAAATCCCAATCATCTTGACATGCGCACCTCCTATGAAAATGATCGATCGTGATCAGGATTTGCTCTTCACTCATTAGACGCTACTTAATCAATCATTAAGGTGCGAGCGGTTGAAGCTGCATGCTTTTTCTCTCTCATTTTTTTTTGAGCTAAAATTTAAGCTGAAAACAAAGTGTGTTTTTTTCCTTTCCATGATCCTTATTTGCACACTTTGATTGAAGTTAAAAGTGCCTTCAGTTTGTACAGTAAGCTTACAGGTGTAATTATCATGAGAATAAGTTTACCTCATGCAACACAGAGGCTCATCTAACCGTGGCATTAGTTTCACCATTGGGTATGGAGATGACAGATAGCAGATCAACACGGTTGCTTTTATACTCCATGTTTACTTTGGGAATAGATCAAGATCTAGAGTGATTTGTGGTGCTAACCCTTCAATTTGTTCAGAAGAAATTTAAAAAAACACGATTTTCTACTGTAGCAAAACAATATTTACTGTAGCCAGCTCTGGCTCTATAGGACAGTCAAGGTGGCAGACAATTGGATATACATTTTCCCCTGCATATTTTATTGTAAGCTCATGATACTGAAACACACTTTGGAGACGTCGAAGAAGAACTAATGACCTTTTTAAAGCGTAAGTGTTGGGCATTGGTTGGGACAAGAGATGAATCCTAGTCTTCTGCATCAGACTTTGGCCATACCCAGGTTTATTTTATATTGCTAGATCTGCCAGTTCTTACTGACTTACTTGAGTGTTGCTTAGAGAAGCTGTCTGTTATAGCCTTGTGAAACGGCTGTATCACTTGCCATTAATGGCTTTTTAGTACGACCAAGCTCCTACAAGTCTCCATAAATGGCTGATTAGCAAGTCTTGTGAGTGAAACTCATTTATATCGCATGTCGTTGTATGCAGTGGCAAAAGTTGATGCCGGAGTCATTGGCCGTAAAGTTACCTCCGTACAGCAACCTAGTTGTTACCACAAAATTTCTGACCCTATTTAGGCCGTTCTCAGCATTTATAATTCAAACAATATTTGTTTCATTCTTTAGTTCTTATAAGTGTGTCTCTGTATCTTCAACCTGTGATAAATATGCCGGGGTGGGTATTTGCTCATGAATATTCATACATGACACGAGCCCGTTTGCTTGTCAAGTGTTTGTTTGTTAACTAGGTAGGCCTGAGGTGAAGGTACATAATTCCAAGTGCCCATTGCCACATGCATGTCCAGTACTGCTACAACCTTTCCTAAGATATCCTGGGATGGCCCTGTGTGCTTGGGACTATGTCCTTAGTGAGGCATCATGGATTCCAGAATTCATGATATTCTAGGGATTGGGTTAGGGAAGTCTAGGGATAGGCTAGGGATTAGGTTAGGGAAGTCTAGGGATAAGCTAGGAATTGAGTTAGAGAAGTCTAGAGCTAGGGATAAGCTAGGAATTGGGTTATGGAGGTCGAGAGCTAGGGATAGGCCAGGGATTGGGTTAGGGAGATCGAGAGCTAGGGATAAGCTAGGGATTGGGTTAGGGAAGTCTAGTGCTAGGGATAAGCTAGGAAATGGGTTAGGGAAGTCTAGAGCTAGGGATAAGCTAGGGATTGAGTTAGAGAAGTCTAGAGCTAGGGATAAGCTAGGATTTGGGTTAGGGAAGTCTAGAGCTAGGGATAGGCTAGGGATTGGGTTAGGGAGATCGAGAGCTAGGGATAAGCTAGGGATTGGGTTAGGGAAGTCTAGAGCTAGGGATAAGCTAGGATTTGGGTTAGGGAAGTCTAGAGCTAGGGATAAGCTAGGAATTGAGTTAGGGAGATCGAGAGCTAGGGATAAGCTAGGGATTGGGTTAGGGAAGTCTAGGGATAGGGATAGGCTAGGGATTGGGTTAGGAAAGTCTAGAGCTAGGGATAGGCTAGGGATTGGGTCAGGGAAGTTTAGAGCTAGGGATAAGCAGGAATTGGGTTAGGGAAGTCTAGAGCTAGGGATAAGCTAGGGATTGGGTTAGGGAAGTCTAGGGATAAGCTAGGGATTGGGGTAGGGAAGTCTTGAGCTAGGGATAAGCTAGGATTGGGTTAGGGAAGCTAGGGATTGGGTTAGGGAAGTCTAGAGCTAGGGATAGGCTAGGGATTGGGTTAGGGAAGTCTAGAGCTAGGGAAAGGCTAGGGATTGGGTTAGGGAAGTCTAGAGGTAGGGATAGACTAGGGATTGGGTTAGGGAAGTCTAGGGATAGGCTAGGGATTGGGTTAGGGAAGTCTAGAGCTAGGGATAGGCTAGGGATTGGGTTAGGGAAGTCTAGAGCTAGGGATAAGCTAGGGATTGGGTTAGGGAAGTCTAGAGCTAGGGATTGGGTTAGGGAAGTCTAGAGCTAGGGATTGGGTTAGGGAAGTCTAGAGCTAGGGATAAGCTAGGGATATTTTCGGGCTATTTATATTTTTTTCTGCTGTTGTTGGTGGTTGTTTTTTTGTTGTTGGGGAATGAATGCAAAAGAAAGGTGCCCATTTAAATAGCAGGTTATACTTACTTGGCTGGAGTAGATACAGACATGTTGGAGTCATGTAATTATGTGGTATGCGATTAACATAATAATTGTGTTGTAATAATTAATTAACAAGTTAATTAATTACATATCACCCAGGGTTTCATTTGGAAAATTGTCCATGGAGGGAAAACTGGAGGAATCGGGATTTTTAGGGGGGGGGGGGGGGGGAACATGATGGTTGAAGATAGATGTTACTAAGTTTTACAAACGCCATCTGGGGGGTTGTAGTATGCTTGAATGTGTGTGTGCAGGGGTTCATGCAGGGTTTTGGGAGGGGGGTGGGGGGAACTCCAAAGTTCAGTGTTGACATGGAAGGGGAGTGTAGCACATAACAACTAGGTGGTCTTAGGGCACACTCTCCCAGAATTAAAAAAAAAAAAGATAAAAAAAAGATGCTCTGAAATTGATTCTGAGGAATTCTGGGAGTACTAGTAGTCAGTTCTAAAAGGGAAGTCTACCTAGTCAGACTCAGTTTTATTTGGGTTGTGAAGGAAAGGGGGAGGAAGTTTCTTACTACTTGGTGTGTTTTACTAACTTTGTGTGCACTATATTCCTTTATTAATACTCTTTAATATAGAGTTGTAAAGGAAAAGAAAAATTTTCTGGGGGGATGGGGGATAAACTGGTCTTTTGGGTAAGGGGAAATCCCAGGACTTCCCCCCAAATGAAATGGGTGTGTGTGTGTGTGGACTCCCTTTTTTCCTTCTTTTTTTTTCTCTTTTTTTGTTGTTTTTTTGTGGCTGAGGTGGCTTCTGTCTGGATGTACTTGAGTACTTAAAGGTGCTCTGTTACAGAAGCGCCTATCTTCCGTATACTCTCCGTATAGTATTACAAAACTTGAAAAGCGCTAGCCTAGCAAGACTACGCCCAGTTGTTTATTTGTCGTCTGCGTTTTACATACAGAGCAAATCAATGCCTGCCTTTTCAGTAAAAGCTACATATACTCCCCCTCTTGCTTACCTTAAACTCAGAAAGTTGTAGTTTCCTCACAATTGCACTAGTTACTAGTATGTTTTGGTCCGCTATATAATAAGATTCATAAAGTTAGAAACCGGAAATTTACCCAGGCGCATCTGTGATAGAGCACCTTTAGTGTGGAACAAACAGTTGACAAAGGTTGTAGGAAGGTCAACTGGTATATAGAGTGCTGTCCATGTGATCTATTTATAGAAGGGAACAATACTAAACACTTACATCATCATATTGAGTGGAATATAAATTGAAGCACAGAGAAACAAAACATAAAAATGGATATTTGTTCGTATTTCAGGAGTGCATCCAAGTCTTCAGTAGTTTCTAGCTCTAATAGTAATGAGTCTGAGATTGATATACAACCCAATCCTCAAGTGGGGAGACTACACTGAAACTACCGAAATTTGAACACAAATTTGTAGCTGCTATAACTTCCCCCCCCCTTCTTCTGTGCCGATACTTTTGATACCAGCTTGTTGCTTATTGTGTGTGCTTTAAGATGATATGTAAAAAGTCTCTATAGGCACCTTTTCTTAGAAGATACATGCAAAAAGGCAAGGGTCACTCAAGAAATTGCACTACCTAATCTGCCACAAACATAAATCCAAGGCGCCTTGAGCGACAGACCCCAAAATGGTTTGTGGGTTGCTAAAGCACATAGCTGTGATATGCGGGATAATTTTTTTTATTTTTACGTGAAGCATTCCTGAGTTATGGTGATTAGAAGAGGCGTGTCACAGATATTGCGTGGGCGCCACATCTACCATGCTTTAGCAACCCACAAACCATTTTGGGGTCTGTTACTCAAGGCGCCTTGGAGTTATGTTTGTGGCAGATTAGTTAGTGCAATTTCTTGAGTGACTCTTGCCTTTTTGCATGTATCTTCAAAGAAAAGGTGCCTATAGAGAGTTTTTACATACCATCTTAAAGCACACACAATAAGCAATAGGCTGGTATCAAAAGTATATGCACAGAAGAAAGGGGGGGGGGGGGGGGGGGGGGGGGGGAGTTATGATAGCTACAAATATGTGTTCAAATTTCTGTGGTTTCAGGTGTAGTCCTCCCGAAATATTGCACAAGTTCTACTTCTAAACCACCTTCTAAGTCAGGATCTTGAATCAGGAGATACAACAAAAAGTTGGAAGAAACTTTTCCCTGGTTAGAGTTTGATGAAAATTTACACGGTGCATTCTGCAAATTATGCAAAAAGGATGGAAGATCTCTTCAGAGGACTGGTGGGGCTTGGATTACCAAACCATTCACTAACTGGAAGAAGGCGACTATGAAAATGAAGTCACATTCAAGTGAAGTGCACCTTCTATCATGTCAATTGGACGTGGAAGCTGATAGAGCTAGAAAAGAAGGATTCATTATCAGCCAGCTTCAAAATGTTGGAGAGCAGCAAAGATTACAAAATAGGAAGGCGATTAAAGCTCTAATCCGATGTACTCACTTCCTAGCTCATTAGCACATTACACACACTACTAACTTTGACCAAGTTGAATTGGTAGTGAGTTGTGGTGGAGAGACTCTTCAAACCTTCCTAGACAGAGCTGGAAGAAATGCAAGTACACCAAAAAATGGCTGCAGTAGAGTTTGTGAATGCTCTTGGAACATGAGTGGATGAGACTCTACTCAAGTGGCTTCATAAGGCACCCTTTTTTTAGCATCATGGCTGATCAATGCACTGATGTTACTACCATAGAAGAGCTAACTTTGTTGTCGTTCGGTGGAGAGTGGTGTACCGGAAGAACACTTCATTAAATTTTACCCTTGAAGAAAGCTAATGCTGAAAGTATCTATTCTGCATTAGTGAAGTACTACAGGGAAAAGAACATTCAGTTGGGAAGGCTTATAGGAATGGGATTTGGTGGAGCTGCTACTTTCTCTGGTAACAAAACAGGAGTTCAAAGAAGTTTAAAAGAGCTCTCACCTCATGCATTGTTTGTCCACTGTCGCTGTCATGTCCTTCAACTGGCTTCTGTGCAAGCTGCTAATGCTACACCAGGTATCAAGCATGTTTACAATACCCAGATGACGTTATGGAAGTTCTTTCATTACTCCCCAAAATGTGCAGTGTCATTTAAAGGAGATTCAGAAAGTACTACATCTTCCAGAGCTCAAGATTGTGAAACTGTCAGACACACGCTGGCTTGCACATGAGCGTTGTGTCCAAGTGGTAAAAGCTAGTTACAGTACAATAGTTCTTGCTCTTGAAAATATATATGAAACATCACATGAACCAGAAGCTCTTGGACTAAGTAAAGGCTTCTAGTCACTCCATAATAGCAGCAATGTACTTACTTGACTGTATTCTTCTTCAAGTGGCAAAGCTTTGCCGTGCCTTACAGACCAAGCACCTGGACCTCTCCCTTATTTCTGGTCTAGTGGATGCTACTCTTAATTCACTTGATGCTATACTGCTTTCAGCAAATTGGGTTTTACAGCTACAAGATGCAAGAGAAGAGTTAAAAGAAGCAACAGGTATTGAAGTCACTAATTTAGATATATGCTCTTTTCAAGAAAGAGCGGGCAAGCCTTTTATCAGACTCATCAAAGATAAATATCTAGCCGGTTTCGATCCTCCTCAAAAGATGTATCAGCCTTCAGGGAGGACTAGAGGTGGAAATACAAAAACAAACAAACAAACAAAAACATTTGAAACTGTTGTTGTATACATCTACTACCCATTTCCAAAGTTTTAGAGGCAGTGGAGGCTCCATTCCAAAGTTATGGTGGCTTATGTCCATGAGATTTACTTATCTTGATTCAAAAATTGAAGAGAGACCGCTATTACATTGCAAACCCAAACATTTCATTGTCCAAACTTTAAGCAGTTTTTCCTCAGAACGATGTTTTCTGATCTGGGAACAGTTGTAACTTGGCTGCATTTCAGCCAAATTCTATTAGTGTGTTATGAAATGAGTGTTTAAATATACTTTTTGCTACAAGCATGGCCATGTTATGGTGGTTAGAAGAGTTGATCCTTTAGTTTAATTAGTACTGCTCCCTTTGAGGCCCAAAACTATTGAACACCACTTACTATCCAATTCCCTTGCACTCAAGGTTCACAGCTGTATACATTAGACACCCACAGACCAAATTAGAGCCCTTAGTTTACACCACAAAGTGTAGGAGAACTGTTCCCAGTGATGGAATGCACCTTTTGGGTGACCTTGAAGTTACTGTATGTATCTTCTAAGAAAAGGTGTCTATAAAGAAATTCAAAACAAGCAACAATTTGATAACCAAAATTTCTTACACACAGGAAAGGAGAAAAAAGTTATGGTGCTTACAAAGTTGATAAACGTTTTATGGTTTTTCACCTCTAGTTCCCCCTTCAGTATTTCTGATCCAAAGAAAGTGCCCAGCCTCTCTACTCATGAGCTACCTTTATATGGAGATAGTTCAATTCAAACTCTCATTGGACAGTTCGGGAGAGATTTACCAGCTAAATCATTGGAAGGAACTGAATTTGAGAAGGCAGCCATTGTCTCTTCTGACTTCAGTACAGAGTGGAAAACGTATTGTCAGCTTCTTATTAAGCAGCCAAAAGATGATATATCCATGCAATTGAAGGAATTACTCACCAATGACATGCTTATAGCATTATTTCCCAATCTGCATAAACTGGCAACCATATGCTTGTGAAAGAAATTGTTGACATGTGGAATAGAAAAGGTAGATGGATTGCTGTGTAAACTCATTCAGACTCTTATCTCATTACATGTGCATACTGTCACTGCTCATGCACTTTGTCAAACACTTACCAACATCAATAATAAATTTTAATAATAATTTTCCAAGGGGGGCAGCCCGCCCCACCCCCCTTAAATGAAATCCTGCCACCTGAAGCCTACAGGCCAGTTTAATATATTATCACCCAGACCTCAAGTGGGGCTGAGGTAGGCCTAGTTCGTGATAGCTGGCTGGTCACCAATACAGCTGGGAGATTTCCTCTGCTGCTTTGTTTTGTCTTCTGTAATTTCCAAGGTATTGGAGCATGCACTAGAATCAAGTGAAGAATAGTGGTCTGCTTATACCAGGAAGTCCAAGTGTCATGTTGTTATACAGCACCCGGACTTCAGAAGTTATTTACTAGCCTAGCTGTATACAAATAACCTTTCCCCCTTCCTGCCCCTCCTGCTACTTATTATTCATCTATCTAAGTCATTCATCTCCCAAAATCATTCTTCTCCCTAACAACAAAAGCAACAAACAAGTTTACAACTGACAGTCGGGCAGGCTTAGCAGGTCATGCACCAAATTACAATTCCTGCGTCATTATTGAGTGGATTATGAGTCTTGTGTGGGTAGTATTAGGTGGGCTGTAAGCACGAACAAAATTTGGTCAGG
>CBDHDV010000095.1:0-4763 GCA_965261175.1 Rubritalea sp.
CTATGAGAGAGAGATTTGTGAGTAAGCTAATGTCTCATGTCTCACTACATTTTTTTAAAAAAGCTTGCAGTGAAATGGCTGGCCAGCATCTTCATCCTGAAGATCCACCCTTTTAAGATCATGGCAACATCTTTCATCAAAGCTTGGATCCCTAATCCACGAATATTTCCCCCCATGAATTCTTGTGTTAGTCAACCAACTGCGAATATTTAACCCCTCATAAATATCCCTCTACACATATTGCACTTGTTACGTGTTTATCACAGGACTGTGATAACCACTCCTTATATTGCCATATTTCACAATGGGTGGTTGCCTAAAACACCAACACAATTGTTCCTCCCCCCCCCCCCCCCCCCCCCCCCCCCCGTGACTCACAACCCAATTAAAGCTCGTTTGGGCAGCTTCGTACAGCTAGCATCCTAAATGGTGGTTTCAGCTGCTATTAGTTCCCAGAACACACTCTAGCATGCCTTGAATCCTTTGCTAAGTAAACGAGAAAAACACGTAAAAAACTGTCAGATTTATTCAAATTTATGATTTGTTCCTAAAATAACTAAAATTGGCAGCTGCTGAATCCAACCAGTCATTAACCAGTCTTAAATTTGTGCCCATGAATATAATTACAGCACTTTAAATAATTTTTAAAAATAATTATACCTCGCTCATTTTATTCCACAAGGTTAGTCTTAATTAAAGTAATTAGGCTAAGGTCTTGGCATTAGTTGAGTTTTAGTTGTACTTCCCAGACCAAGGTGTCTATGATATATTTGGAAACCTGAAGGGCTATTGCTGTAGCAACTGCAGAGAACAGTGAGGGCACTACGATGAGCCTGAGGGTTTGTAAATAGCATAGATCCCATTGGTCGAGTTATATAACTGGTTTAGACTGTAGTCATAGCAACTGCTAGCGCAGGTGTCCTAAGTAATATAATTTAATGTGTAACTTACCAATTGAATTGCTCCTCTCAAATTACAGGTTCATAGTAACTCCTAAGAGGAAAATCTAAGTGCTCCACCAGTTTAATCCCAGTGTCCAATTAGGACTGCAGGTCATAAATATATACAGGTCACCCGTCCTAAATATAAATATGCACAGGTCATCTGTCCTAGATATAAATATGCACAGGTCATCTGTCCTAAATATAAATATACACAGGTCACCTGTCCTAAATATAAATATGCACAGGTCATCTGTCCTAAATATAAATATGCACAGGTCATCTGTCCTAAATATAAATATGCACAGGCCATCTGTCCTAAATATAAATATGCACAGGTCACCCGTCCTAAATATAAATATGCACAGTTCACCCGTCCTAAATATAAATATGCACAGGTCATCTGTCCTAAATATAAATATACACAGGTCACCCGTCCTTAATATAAATATACACAGGTCACCCATCCTAAATATAAATATGCACAGGTCACCCGTCCTAAATATATATATGCACAGGTCACCCGTCCTAAATATAAATATACACAGGTCACCCATCCTAAATATAAATATGCACAGGTCACCCGTCCTAAATATAAATATGCACAGGTCACCCGTCCTAAATATAAATATGCACAGGTCACCCATCCTAAATATAAATATGCACAGGTCATCCGTCCTAAATATAATATACACAGGTCACCCGTCCTAAATATAATATACACAGGTCACCCGTCCTAAATATAAATATGCACAGGTCACCCGTCCTAAATATAAGTATATAAATGTTGAATGGGTATTCGTCTTAAGTATGAATGGGAGTTGAATAATGACCTAACCCTTTCTTCTGTAAGATAATGAACCTTTAAGCTCTGCTGGGTGACTCTTGATCATTTTTTTGACCTCCCAACTTCTTTTCCTTCTTCTTGACTTCTCATGACTGGTCTTGTCAGCCATTGCACACTTACTTGTTCATCTTCCAATGTCTTGGATCTGTCATGCTATAAATGTGCATTTGTTCCATATATCAGTTTCCCTCTGAAGTAGCAATGGTGCTCCCTCTCTCTCACTGCCACGTTTGTTTTCTTGCAGACATGAGTAAGGTGGCAGCTGCTAGGAAGGCCAGCATACTGGCCAGTGAGAAATGCCCTGTGCTGGTCATAGCTGGTCCCTCTGGCTGTGGCAAGAGCACTCTTCTCAAAAAAGTCTTTGACAAGTATCCTGACAAGTTGTCTTTCAGCATCTCACGTATGACATCTTCTCTTCTTCCTCCTCTTCCACCTCTTTCACCTCCTCTTCCACCTCCTCTTCCTCCTCTTCCACCTCTTTCTCTTCTTTCTCTTCCTCCTCCTCTTCTTTCTCCTCCGCCTCTTCCTCTTCTCCCTCCTTCTCTTCCCCCTCCTCTTCCTCCTCCTCTCTCTTCTTCTCCACTTCTTCTTGTAGATTAACATAGTTATTTAGCAACATGGTTTCTGTGTATTATTTTGTTAGACACCACTAGACGACCTCGAGTAGGTGAAAAGAATGGCAGAGGTGAGGTGATAGAGGGAGTGAAGGTGATAGAGATGATGTGAGGGTGATAGTGATGATGTGAGGGTGATAGTGAGGGGTTGATGGTGATAGAGAGGAGGTGAGAGTGATGAGGGGGTTAGAGTAATGGAGAGGATGTACAAGAGGATGTGAGAGTCATAGAGAGGAGTTGAGAGTGATCGAGAGAGGGGAAGAGAGCTGTAAATGTAACTAGATATTTTCTTGTTTTCCAAAGGTTAACGTGTATTAGACTAGGCGGTTTCCATACTTCTCCAGATGTACTTGATATGCCGCTTAAAACAACCTCATTTAAAAAAGGCAGATGGCAAACCCTCCAAAAAACCAAAGCTCATATCTCAGATAAAACTCACATCGGCAGCTTCTTAGCTGCCTAAATGCACGGTGGTTTCAGCCGATATAGCTCCAAGAAGACTCCAAGCGTACCTGATTGAAAGTGAGGGAAAAGAACAACAGCTTCATATTCATCTTCTGTGATGTTTGTTTCTCTCACTTCACTTGCATACAATAGGTCCATTCCACTCCAAATCTTCCAATGCACGTCCACAACTAATCTGCTTCTCAACTGTGAAAAGAAATATGAAATTTACTTCAAGGATCATCTATGTTGGTCTACCCCTCCCCCTTCTCCTCCCCCTTCCCCTCCCCCTTCCCCTCCCCCTTCCCCTCCCCCTCGTATAACTTGTATACAATAGGTCCATTCTTAAAATCTTTATATAGTACCAGTAAACAAAATGTTCCAATGCACATCCAAGACCACTCTGTTTCTCGATTGTGGATAAAGGTGTTGGTATGGATCATTGTGTGAGTAACACCAAGTCCTTGATAGCGGCTGTAGCTGATCCTCCACCAAGTCCTTGATAGCGGCTGTAGCTGATCCTCCACCAAGTCCTTGATAGCGGCTGTAGCTGATCCTCCACCAAGTCCTTGATAGCGGCTGTAGCTGATCCTCCACCAAGTCCTTGATAGCGGCTGTAGCTGATCCTCCACCAAGTCCTTGATAGCGGCTGTAGCTGATCCTCCACCAAGTCCTTGATAGCGGCTGTAGCTGATCCTCCACCAAGTCCTTGATAGCGGCTGTAGCTGATCCTCCACCAAGTCCTTGATAGCGGCTGTAGCTGATCCTCCACCAAGTCTTTGATAGCGGCTGTAGCTGATCCTCCACCAAGTCCTTGATAGCGGCTGTAGCTGATCCTCCACCAAGTCCTTGATAGCGGCTGTAGCTGATCCTCCACCAAGTCCTTGATAGCGGCTGTAGCTGATCCTCCACCAAGTCCTTGATAGCGGCTGTAGCTGATCCTCCACCAAGTCCTTGATAGCGGCTGGAGCTGATCCTCCACCAAGTCCTTGATAGCGGCTGTAGCTGATCCTCCACCAAGTCCTTGATAGCGGCTGTAGCTGATCCTCCACCAAGTCCTTGATAGCGGCTGTAGCTGATCCTCCACCAAGTCCTTGATAGCGGCTGTAGCTGATCCTCCACCAAGTCCTTGATAGCGGCTGTAGCTGATCCTCCACCAAGTCCTTGATAGCGGCTGTAGCTGATCCTCCACCAAGTCCTTGATAGCGGCTGTAGCTGATCCTCCACCGAAACATCTGATGTCTGGTTGGTAGTGTCCTCCTGTGCAGCTGTTAGCAAGTCCTTCAAGGAGGCTGTAGCTGACCTTACATGGGTGCAGTCAACAATAGCAACAAGACACAGCATGTAGTTTACACAACAATAGGTAAGTTTGAAGATGTGTTAAAAAGTCCCAGAGACCCAGAAGATCTTGACTTAGACTTTGTATCTCGTGACTTGGTAATCCTCCTTTGTATCTCGTGACTTAGTAATCCTCCTTTGCTCAACTATAATATACAGAATCAACACAAACAAACAGACAAACACACAAGAGCTTGCGACAAGAACAAGAATGCTTCAACTATATTGTTTGACCTTTTAAAGGAAACTAGACTCTACCCATGTAGATCACAGCCAGTTAGATGACCCTTTACCATATCATTTGCACCGATGTATCGATTGATGTACATGACTTTAACTTGTCAGGGGGGACTATACCATATTTTCCGAAAATTTGATTTTTTTTCTTCTCCCTGTCATAACTTTTTCCCTCTTTCTTCTGTGCAAATAATTATTATACCAGCTTGTTGCTTATTGTGTGTGCTTTAAGATGATATGTAAAAAGTCTCTATAGGCACTTTTTCTTAGAAGATATAGCCAAACACGCAAGGATCACTAAAAAAATGGCATGTCCTAATTTGGAAATGTCATAATTGCCCG
>CBDHDV010000096.1:0-16443 GCA_965261175.1 Rubritalea sp.
ATACCCCTTTTAACATTTGTCACCTAACCTTACATTTTGAACTCTCAACTAATCTAAACCCTTTCCTGAGGATGGCTCATTTAGTTTGGACTCTGTCCTAATTGTGGCAATGTCCGATACTTTTGATACCTTCCCTCTCTACCCTGGTTTTATCATTATATTCCTTTAATATAGACTAGTCTGGCTGACCCAGGTGTGTCTTGATTAAAGAAGCATAATTTAGTCTCTATAGTTTCTATACGTGCAAGGTGTGGCGAACTCATGTGTTTTGATCCTATCTTCACCTCATTGACTTTCCTCGGGGGACTGCAGGATCGAGACGACGAGGGGGCAATTCGACTGACTTGATCCTCACGTCACATTCGACTTCTTCGATTCCTTCCTCTACCCACGTTTGCAGGAGACTCTGTACTCCACTGATGGAAGTTGCGGAATTTCTAATTCTAACGGTTGCAACATCAATCTGAGATCCAGGGTGTTGGTTCTCTTCAGTTTCCTCAACATCCTCTCCTTCCTTTGTTGCTCCAGTATTTCCCCTTGGCTCTTCTCCTGCTCTTGATCTCTTTTGAGCTGAGTTTGTTGTTGTTGTTTCCTTTTCAGGTGCATCTTCTTCTCCAGCACCTTCGCCTTCTCTTCTGTCAACATCTTCTTCTCTTTGTGGGCCTGACTTCTCTTCAGTATCCTTTCCCACAACCACTTGAGGGTTGGCACCGAAGGCGCCCTGCACAATCCCTCTTCCTTCCATGTCACCTTCTTGACAATCTTCTTGTCCTTCTTTGGTCTGAGAATCGACTTCCAATCCTTTTGTTCCATTCAGACGACCTCCTCCTAGTTCGGACTCCCACCTTCCACTGTCGAAGTCTCGGAACCTATGTGGCCGGCCTGCCGATGACCGGCCCGCTCCTGGCACGGCTATCACGAAACCTTCATACCTTTCCTGCTCTTCTTCTCTTCTTCGCCTCTTCTGTTTCTCTCTTCCTTCTCTCTTCTTCTTCTGTGGCACGGCCTGGTAGAAGGTGATGATTTCGTCCTGGATTTTAAAGTTTGTTCCCTTCCAAACTCGTTTGGGTCTGGCTTGACGATTTCCTCTTGACTCGGCTGTTTCTTCATCTTCAGATATGGGTCTAGTTCTTATCAACTTTATCTTGGGAGTTATCTTCACCTTCCTTCGCCTCGGTGGTCTCCAGTCACGGTCTCTTTCACACGTCCACTTCTGATCTTTCTTCTTTCTGGAGGTTTTCTTTCTGTTTTTCAGTTTCTTGATTCTCAGTCTTCTCAATGACACGTAGGCGTTTTTGGATGTGCCAACTCCGTCCTCTGTACTCGTTTCTTTGGTACTTTCTCTACCTTCTCCTTCAGAGTCTTTTTCTTTGTCAACTGACAGGGCGAGTTCTTTGTCCGAGATAATCTCATCATTTAATTCCGCCACCCTGTCTTCTCTTGTTGGAGTCTCAGTCTCCAATTCACAGCCATAACTGATTGTTTGATGTATGTCTAGATTTGGGACCACGTCTAGCCATACTGACCCCACGATCACCTCCACTGGTGAGGGTGGGTTAACAGGTGGAACCTCTTCGTCTTCAAGCTCTCCGTGGTGACTGACCAGATGATGAGGCCACCTGGGAATCATCACACTGTCATTTGGAGGATCTTTGAACAGCGCCTCTAACATGGCCTTTTCATCGACCGATTCCACATATTCGCCCTCACCAAGGGAGAGCACAGGTACTGGACTGGATCCTTCATCATCAGGCATTGCTGGGTCAACATATTCACCCAGAGACAGCGCAGGTCCAGGCATGAGGCTTGGTATTTCTTTGACACTCATCGGTTCTGGCCCTACTACATCTATCTCTTCCTCTTCGCTGTCCATTACACCAGGTTGAACCTGGACATCTTCTCTCCCAGCCTCTAGGACTTCTTCTGGGGAGCATGTAGCTCTTCTGACATAACCGTCAACATTGTCTCCTGAGATCCCAAGGTTCAGGTCACCTTCCACTTCTTGTTGATTGGCAGATTCACTTCCTTTCCTTCCAACCCAGCTGGCCACCCGAATTACCACTCTTGAGGTAGAGGTTGATGTTGGGGTCGTGGGGAAAGTTGTTGATGACCTTGGCGTGACAGCTTTTGGGGTAGAAGTCCCCATGGTTGAGGTTAGGGTCGTGGAACAGTTGGTTGATGTTCTTGGCTCTGTTACTGGTGGTGGATCCAGGTCAATCACCAATCCTGGAATGTCAATCCACCTCTCAAGACTTTCTGGAGACAAAACCTCCTTTCCAGTTGGAACAGTTTCTGTTCCTATGTCCTTCTCGCTGTCTTCAATGATAGGCATGTTCATCACCTCCTCTTCATCTCTGTCTCCCATCATTGAGTCTTGGTCAGCTAACCTGGCCTTCTCGATGATGACAGCTGCTTGCAAGATCTGAGCAATGCCGTGTGTTGAAAGCTCTTCTTCCCTGATCTGAGAGTTCGAAGACAAATGACATGTCGATCTTCCTTCAAGGGAAACCAATGGAGGTGGACTGGAAGGCAACTGACTTGTTGACTCTTCTTCGATGGACATCAATGGAGGCGGGCTGATGGTCCCCAAGTCCTCCCTGGATGTCTCCCGTACTACAGGGACTTTGTGGGACAGATCCATGGGCAATATATTCTCTTCTGGTTCTCCTGTTTCATCCAGAGTTTTGACAGGGATCTGGAGTGTAGTGGGTCTGCGTAATATATTCCTCAGAATTTCACATTTGTTTGGAGTCCGACTGACTGGAATTATTCTTTGCAAGGTAGATGCTCCCACTTGTATTTTTCTGCCTACTGGCTTAGCTATCCAGCTTCTGTCTGAGAAAGGCGGACTACTGGACATCCTTGGTGTAGGATGTGAAACAATTGGAATGGGCTTTTCAACCGTTCCGCCCCATACCACCCGGATTTCCACACCGTCTTCCTGCTCACCAGCTACTCCACCCCCGACACTCGCCCTGTCTGTCTCTCCACCACTGAGTCTCGTTACTGGTTGGCTATCACGAGTCTCTCCACCCCTAAGTCTCGCTACAATTTCTTTTAGTCTGGCTATCTCGTTTCCCCCCTCAGGCAACTGACTTCTGTCCTGAGCTGGATGAGGAGGCGTGCCTGGCCACGGGCAGTTCCCTGTGACTTCTATGACCTGCAGTTCATCCCTCCTCCTTTCGCCTTCTTCTTGCCCGCCTAGGTCTTGAAGGCGAGCAGACTGACCTACATAGGTATTTGGGACAACTCTGATTTCTGGTCGTCCTTCAATCCTCGGTGCTTGTGGCCTAGTATCCGTATCTCGGCCTGCCATGAAAACATCCACTGTCCACCGCAGAGAATTATTTTCCACCCGGAGGGCACGCATCTGGTCGGCTGCCCCCCTTAGGACGTGATACTTGGAGAGACGTCCTATCTGTGGAAGTAACTGACAACTTTCCCTCAGGTATCGGTAGCTCTCAATGACTCGTTCAGCTGCTCTCCGTCTCGACTCTCTGGTTTGTGGCGTAGACCTCGCTCTTCTCCTGTCACCTTCTCTCCTTCCTTCTTCAGGTGGTTCTCGTCTGTGGCTCGGCATTTGTCTAGGAGGAACAGTTTATACTCGATCCTTTTAGTTCAGTGGCGGTCTGTTCTTCTCCTTCTATTCTTCTGATGGAATTACTAAGATCTCTAACTAAACTAATTTCTTTCAAAATTTGTTGTCTCATGTTGGTACAGAAACGAGGGTTTCATCTAAAAGAAATAAACCTGAAGTTCGTCCTCTTTCCCTCCACTCGCAGGAAATGAAATATGAAGGATGGCTGTTGACAGAACTTCAATTCCCAGTTGATCTCAGAATTTCCTTTGTCCACAAAGCTCACCTTTCTCTTATGGAGAAGCCTGCTGTTATTTATTTAAACAGTCTCTGTACTGATGGTATTTTTGTTGAGCTCTTCTAAGTGGTATAGATGAACTCATATGTCTCTGGAGATGTTTGGGGATGTGATATTTACACCTTAGGATTACCCTTACATCCCTAAGGTTCACTCTGTTATTATAGACCCCTCTATCCTTCCTTCATTTAGGTTATTGTTGATGCTAGTTCGTTATTTAGCTAACACACACATCTCCTATCTTTTCTTACAGAGCACCTAATTAGACGAGTAGTGGTAATCTCCTATCCTTCTCTGGGCACCTCCTAAATTAAATTAGCACCACTAACCTCCTAATTAGACTAGCATTACTAATCTCCTAATTAGACTAGCATTACTAATCTCCTAATTAGACTAGTCCTCCTAGGCTCCTACTCTTCTCTATACATCTCCTAATTTCGACTAATACCATTAGTGTCTTGACTAGACCGTTACTATCAATTTCTTAACTAGACTAGTACTACTACTTTCCTAATTAGACTAGCACTACTAATCTCCTAATTAGACTAGTCCTCCTAGGCTCCTACTCTTCTCTATATATCTCCTAATTTAGACTAATATCATTAGTTTCCTGACTAGACCGTTACTATCCATTTTCTAACTAGACTAGTACTACTACTTTCCTAATTAGACTAGTTCTTAGTTCCTAGTTCCCAATACCTAGGTCTCTACTGATCTAGTCCTTGATATCTAGTTACCTACGGAGCTAGTCCCCAGTACCTAAATACCTACAGACCTAGTTTCTGATACCTAGATACCTATAGACCAGTTCCTAGTACCTAAATACCTACAGACCTAGCTCTGATACCTAGATACCTACCTAGTTCCTGGTACCTAAATACCTACAGACCTAGTTTCTGATACCTAGATACCTACAGAGTTCCTGGTACCTAAATACCTACAGACCTAGCTCTGATACCTAGCTACCTACCGACTAGTTCCTGGTACCTAAATACCTACAGACCTAGTTTCTGATACCTAGATACCTACAGACTAGTTCCTGGTACCTAAATATCTACTATCAATTAGACTCACCCAATTGAAGTTTGCACTGAGTCCTGGATGTGATAAATTATGCTAAAAGGCCTATTTCTAGAATTTAAAGTTTTCGGACTCTTGTGGTATACCCTAATAATAGTCACGTTATATAATGTGATAACCAGATTAAGACCTTTGAGTAATCACTTGATGATATGATGATTGGCCTCATAATGATCCTAACTGATTATCCATGATCATCCCATGCTTGATCCCAAGTAATCCAATGACCTGCTAATGATTAAGTAATCATAGTAAACCAATGTATTACCAGTGATCACCCAGATGGTAGATGGATGATTACGTATTGCCCTTATCCCTTATAATGATGACTAATGATGTATTAAGGGTAATATGCTATATAACCACAAGTCATATGAAGGTTCCTATGGACTTGTTAGGTATATACCATGTAACCCACTATACTTTATCATGGGCCTTATTTAGCATGATATCAATTGGATGTTAACATCATTGACACCTTACTATAACACTAGGGTCCAACCAAAGGTGTTAATGTGAATTACGTGAACATCCTATGTTTGGGATTACCTTAATGATATGATCACCCAATACTTGTTATGTCACCCTGATTAAGGTCATGGTGAATTACAATGAAATGACTGATCACTAGTTTGTTATCATTGTCCTTCTCATCCCATGGGATTACCCACGGGATTCATATCTCTGCTTGGTTTGTGTTACACGTCCAGGAGTAGATTCCCAGCTAGTCCATTCTCCTTCCCAGGTCGAAGCTCTGGGAGGGCATGTAGTCCCAGCTTCTAAGGAAGTGGACTCTGGAGTCGTTCTTCGTGTTGGCCATCCTCCTGCCTCTCTAGCGTCTGACTCTGAGGTATAACCTCTCCTGGGACAACCCATGGTTGTCTGCCTCCGGAATGAAGGAGGAGTCCCTGGCCTGTGCCTCTTCCATGTGGACCCACCTTCTCCTTGTCTGTCCAGCTGGTCAAACCACCCAGTAGAGACTGGGTGGTTGTCTGATGTCAGCCTGTATCCAGTACCTCCCGACACTGGGGTTTCCTGGGACCAGTCTTGAGGGGAAGCCTGGGTTTGGAGAGATGGAGGAGTGTACACCCAAGGTATGATTATAGCCTTGTATGCTGGCCTTCCCATGATCCTCCTGGTCGGCCTTGACCAGACCATTGACCTGTCCACACTTCTGTCCCTGAGGGCAGGGACTGGATGATGACCAGATTGTTCCATGTCCTGGGTGAGTTCCTCTCCAGCTTCCAGTTCTCCTTCTGTAGTGTCTTCAGGTCTAGGGATCCAAGTCCCTTGTAGATGATGGTGATGATCAAGGGGATTGTCCTGTACTGATGTAGATGATCCCCACCCCAACCTGGGTTGAGGTCTAGGACTTCGAGGTCTCATAGGTCGGTCTTCATCAAGAAGCCATCCCACATCCCAGGGGTTCCTGACAGGGTTGTCAGGTCTCTGATACCCCTCATCAGGGTCCCTGACTGGATCCCAATCTTCCTGGGGGTGAGACGCTAGGAGTCTAGGTCTCGCCATCTAGTCTCACCCACTTAGGATGATACCCAATGGATGACTGGCTCGAGCTTCTATGTGCAATCTCTATTCCCACTCCACACTTGTGTTTCTATTGTGTTACAACTCTTCTAGGATACTTTGACTTATTTATTGGTGGAGACTTGTTACACTCTCAACCAAAGCTCTTCTTACAGTTTTGTTTGGCAACTATATATCCCACAAAACTGGGCTATAAGAGTTTATTGGAAGGGTCCAGCACTTTGACCACCTGGTGAGGTCCAAATGGCAATGTCTTTTAATATGGACCTTTTCCACACTTGTATGGTTGTATACCACCTTCTATCGATAGGTACTCAAAGGGCTGATACTCTGTATTGTAGGTCCCTGAATATCTACTGAGTATTCAAGTTTCCTACTCAGATGGAGCGTAATAAACAGAGTCTTGGTAATGCTTGTGTATTGTCTTTATTGTTAGTCACAAAGCATATAATCACTATTTTCTTAGGATGAGTTGACTAGGAAAACAATAGCTAGGATGGATTGTCTTTAGGATTGATAGTATTCAATATTGTTTCTTAATTGCAAGGAAGTAACTGTTTATGTCGTGAAGTGTATGAACACGTTCAAGACTAAACAGAAACTAACCTAGAATCGAGAACTCACAAATCTATTTGTAACCGACTGGAGGACCGAAACGGGACACTTGACAATTTACATTAATGTCTCTATTTACACGAATGTTGATAGTGAATGTTGGAATGTTGACATTTTAATGTCAAGTGTTGACACCTGTTTTTATATTGTATCAAATATCTCAGATGGGATTCCTCCAGAGGTGGTAAAAGCATCTGAGCATATTTGTACATGATGACCATCTAATCTGACTAGATTGACTAGATACCTTATGAGACCATAAGACCATGGACGACCATGTATCATGGTCTCTAAGACCATGGGGCATGGGCCATGATTATTCTGAGCTCTGTCATTCTCAACAATTAACAACACTAGACACCTGATATGTTGATATCAATTTCTTGATAAAATTCATCAGAATACGAGACTTTATGTCATTTGTTCATCAGGCAAATATAGATATTTTCACTGAACCTGAAACCTTCTGTCATTCACATGTCAGGAGGAAATACGACCCAATTTATTCAATACAATTTAGTTTGTTATTTAATGATTAAATTATCTTATCATTTCCTTTCTTTCTCCCTTACACAATTGATCCAGGTCATATAACCATCCATTTCATGTGTGGACATCTGATCCTGAATCATTTGAGTACAGGTTTATTTGAGGCTACTGTTCGCCCCTCCTTCCTAGCACCTACGATTCCTATGTAAACCCTTATCAACATTACCTTCCTTGTCAGTACTGAGTTTCCCTGACCTTGGTGATGTTGATAAGGTAGACTGGCAGGTTTGACTTCTGGCACGCCCTAATCTGCTGTATCTTTGGCTGATCTTGAGTGTTAGTTTAGCACCACATTCCTAAATATCCTGGGGGGATATTTGCTCTCCTAGCTGTCCATCAATGGTCTTTCTTTGACCATGTTTTCAGAAGAATCCTTATTACATACCCCCCCTGGGTCCCTAAAAATGCTATGACCAACTATTTGCATACCCTTAATTTTGGGCATACTACACCACCCCCACACCAGTTATTACCAGGCTGTATCCCCTGTTCAATCCCTAGCCCCCTTCATCCTTTCTTTATCATATATATATATATATGTGTTTTTTTTTTTTTTTTTTTTTTTTTTTTTTTTTTTTTTTTAAATGGGGGTAGGCAGTTTACCCCCTACTTGCATCTTGTTGTATTTGATTTTTATGTTCCCTTAAATTTAAAATGCACGCTTAATCATGTCCAGTGTGTCCTATTAAATTTACATGTACAATTAAACATTTCCAGTGTGTTTCCTTAAAATTAAAATGCACAATTAAACAATTTCCAGTGTGTTTCCTTCGACTTAACAACTTAACAATGCACTTCCTTTGTTTGAACTGTTTTGTTTTCTAATCCGTCATCATCATGCTTAAGCCTTTCAACCCATCAGTTCCTTTGCATTAATTATATGTAGATCCATAAATGTTTCCTTTCTAGTTTTACATTGACATTGAAGTAAAAAATTAATAACTGCGTCCATCTATTTATATCAAACTATAAATGTATCATAAATGTATTATAAATGTATTTTAAATGTATCTTGTTAGTATCCAGCCTTTTACATTTTGTCTCAGTCTAGACAGCTGACCTGAAGGAAAAATTGTAGCATTCAATCTCAAGTGGAGTGCTTAGCCAGTCAACCTAGCATTGAATGCTCCCAGCACATTTGAAGGGTTCATCTTGGGTTGCCCTCCATATGAACCATTCAAAAGACATGAGACTGGTGTATGTCTTCAAGGGCAATGTCTCAGTTGATGGTATCCAATATGCATCCAATGGCGGGGCTGATGCATACTAGATAATCCAAGACACTGTCCTCACTACAACTGTAATGTCCAGCATACCTCAGTCCTCATGATTTTTCTCATCTTATTATACGGTCAATTTGAAAGGAGGGATGAAATATTTTTTATCTTTGGTTTTTCTATTTTTCTTACTGGCTTTTTACGCAGTATTTTTAATCCCTCCCTTTTACTTTATGTGTACATTTCTTTTGTTTTTGGGATTTTATTTCTGTTATATCGAGGCTCAAATGAATGCCCCTTTTAGGTGCAGCAGAAACAACCACCTCTGATCACGACATCCAACCACTCTACCAGTTACAGTCCAGACCAATTCCTCCTATGTCCTGAGGCTGAAACTGTTAACAATATTGGGCCTCGTCTGCCGAGTTCCAGCTGAGATCCGGTACAAGGACGGTCTCAACAGGACCATGGCCGGCTCTCCCTCATCGCTTAATGTTAATAGTTCCCACCACAGGTTTCACAACAGGTCTGACCCGTCTATAACTTTTTATTCATTGTCCAAAATCGACATATGAATTAATTCCTGGTCGGCACTCATGGCCTCTAGATTTTTTCTGCTGCAAAGTGATGCATTTTCTTTTGGTAAAGCCTATTTCCTATATCTCCACTCTATCAAATTTGGAAAAGAGGTCATCCAGACATCCCCTTACATTATACTTTAGACATTTGGTTAGCTTCACCAAACCCGTTCAAAATTGTAAATTTGTTTTAGCCCCCTCCCCTTAATAAGAAGAACACCTCTTTTCTAACTTTGTATATAACAACAATTAGAACCCCCACCCCCCTTCTTTGGTCAAAGTTGGTGAGGGTGTTCTGCCTTATATAAAAAAAAACAATCGGACCACCTCTGATTACCCTCATTATTTACCCCTTTTAACATTTGTCACCTAACCTTACATTTTGAACTCTCAACCAATCTAAACCCTTTCCTGAGGATGGCTCATTTAGTTTGGACTCTGTCCTAATTGTGACAATGTCCGATACTTTTGATACCTTCCCTCTCTACCCTGGTTTTATCATTATATTCCTTTAATATAGACTAGTCTGGCTGACCCAGGTGTGTCTTGATTAAAGAAGCATAATTTAGTTTCTATAGTTTCTATACGTGCAAGGTGTGGCGAACTCATGTGTTTTGATCCTATCTTCACCTCATTGACTTTCCTCGGGGGACTGCAGGATCGAGACGACGAGGGGGCAATTCGACTGACTTGATCCTCACGTCACATTCGACTTCTTCGATTCCTTCCTCTACCCACGTTTGCAGGAGACTCTGTACTCCACTGATGGAAGTTGCGGAATTTCTAATTCTAACGGTTGCAACACCAATCTGAGATCCAGGGTGTTGGTTCTCTTCAGTTTCCTCAACATCCTCTCCTTCCTTTGTTGCTCCAGTATTTCCCCTTGGCTCTTCTCCTGCTCTTGATCTCTTTTGAGCTGAGTTTGTTGTTGTTGTTTCCTTTTCAGGTGCATCTTCTTCTCCAGCACCTTCGCCTTCTCTTCTGTCAACATCTTCTTCTCTTTGTGGGCCTGACTTCTCTTCAGTATCCTTTCCCACAACCACTTGAGGGTTGGCACCGAAGGCGCCCTGCACAATCCCTCTTCCTTCCATGTCACCTTCTTGACAATCTTCTTGTCCTTCTTTGGTCTGAGAATCGACTTCCAATCCTTTTGTTCCATTCAGACGACCTCCTCCTAGTTCGGACTCCCACCTTCCACTGTCGAAGTCTCGGAACCTATATGGCCGGCCTGCCGATGACCGGCCCGCTCCTGGCACGGCTATCACGAAACCTTCATACCTTTCCTGCTCTTCTTCTCTTCTTCGCCTCTTCTGTTTCTCTCTTCCTTCTCTCTTCTTCTTCTGCGGCACGGCCTGGTAGAAGGTGATGATTTCGTCCTGGATTTTAAAGTTTGTTCCCTTCCAAACTCGTTTGGGTCTGGCTTGACGATTTCCTCTTGACTCGGCTGTTTCTTCATCTTCAGATATGGGTCTAGTTCTTATCAACTTTATCTTGGGAGTTATCTTCACCTTCCTTCGCCTCGGTGGTCTCCAGTCACGGTCTCTTTCACACGTCCACTTCTGATCTTTCTTCTTTCTGGAGGTTTTCTTTCTGTTTTTCAGTTTCTTGATTCTCAGTCTTCTCAATGACACGTAGGCGTTTTTGGATGTGCCAACTCCGTCCTCTGTACTCGTTTCTTTGGTACTTTCTCTACCTTCTCCTTCAGAGTCTTTTTCTTTGTCAACTGACAGGGCGAGTTCTTTGTCCGAGATAATCTCATCATTTAATTCCGCCACCCTGTCTTCTCTTGTTGGAGTCTCAGTCTCCAATTCACAGCCATAACTGATTGTTTGATGTATGTCTAGATTTGGGACCACGTCTAGCCATACTGACCCCACGATCACCTCCACTGGTGAGGGTGGGTTAACAGGTGGAACCTCTTCGTCTTCAAGCTCTCCGTGGTGACTGACCAGATGATGAGGCCACCTGGGAATCATCACACTGTCATTTGGAGGATCTTTGAACAGCGCCTCTAACATGGCCTTTTCATCGACCGATTCCACATATTCGCCCTCACCAAGGGAGAGCACAGGTACTGGACTGGATCCTTCATCATCAGGCATTGCTGGGTCAACATATTCACCCAGAGACAGCGCAGGTCCAGGCATGAGGCTTGGTATTTCTTTGACACTCATCGGTTCTGGCCCTACTACATCTATCTCTTCCTCTTCGCTGTCCATTACACCAGGTTGAACCTGGACATCTTCTCTCCCAGCCTCTAGGACTTCTTCTGGGGAGCATGTAGCTCTTCTGACATAACCGTCAACATTGTCTCCTGAGATCCCAAGGTTCAGGTCACCTTCCACTTCTTGTTGATTGGCAGATTCACTTCCTTTCCTTCCAACCCAGCTGGCCACCCGAATTACCACTCTTGAGGTAGAGGTTGATGTTGGGGTCGTGGAGAAAGTTGTTGATGACCTTGGCTTTGTGACAGCTTTTGGGGTAGAAGTCCCCATGGTTGAGGTTAGGGTCGTGGAACAGTTGGTTGATGTTCTTGGCTCTGTTACTGGTGGTGGATCCAGGTCAATCACCAATCCTGGAATGTCAATCCACCTCTCAAGACTTTCTGGAGACAAAACCTCCTTTCCAGTTGGAACAGTTTCTGTTCCTATGTCCTTCTCGCTGTCTTCAATGATAGGCATGTTCATCACCTCCTCTTCATCTCTGTCTCCCATCATTGAGTCTTGGTCAGCTAACCTGGCCTTCTCGATGATGACAGCTGCTTGCAAGATCTGAGCAATGCCGTGTGTTGAAAGCTCTTCTTCCCTGATCTGAGAGTTCGAAGACAAATGACATGTCGATCTTCCTTCAAGGGAAACCAATGGAGGTGGACTGGAAGGCAACTGACTTGTTGACTCTTCTTCGATGGACATCAATGGAGGCGGGCTGATGGTCCCCAAGTCCTCCCTGGATGTCTCCCGTACTATAGGGACTTTGTGGGACAGATCCATGGGCAATATATTCTCTTCTGGTTCTCCTGTTTCATCCAGAGTTTTGACAGGGATCTGGAGTGTAGTGGGTCTGCGTAATATATTCCTCAGAATTTCACATTTGTTTGGAGTCCGACTGACTGGAATTATTCTTTGCAAGGTAGATGCTCCCACTTGTATTTTTCTGCCTACTGGCTTAGCTATCCAGCTTCTGTCTGAGAAAGGCGGACTACTGGACATCCTTGGTGTAGGATGTGAAACAATTGGAATGGGCTTTTCAACCGTTCCGCCCCATACCACCCGGATTTCCACACCGTCTTCCTGCTCACCAGCTACTCCACCCCCGACACTCGCCCTGTCTGTCTCTCCACCACTGAGTCTCGTTACTGGTTGGCTATCACGAGTCTCTCCACCCCTAAGTCTCGCTACAATTTCTTTTAGTCTGGCTATCTCGTTTCCCCCCTCAGGCAACTGACTTCTGTCCTGAGCTGGATGAGGAGGCGTGCCTGGCCACGGGCAGTTCCCTGTGACTTCTATGACCTGCAGTTCATCCCTCCTCCTTTCGCCTTCTTCTTGCCCGCCTAGGTCTTGAAGGCGAGCAGACTGACCTCCATAGGTATTTGGGACAACTCTGATTTCTGGTCGTCCTTCAATCCTCGGTGCTTGTGGCCTAGTATCCGTATCTCTGCCTGCCATGAACGCAGCCACTGTCCATCGCAGAGAAATATTTTCAAACTGGAGTGCACGCATCTGGTCGACTGCCCCTTTGAGGATGTCATCCTTGGGAAGACGTCCTATCTGTGGCAGTGTCTGACAACTTTCCCTCAGGTATTGGAAACTCTCAATGATCCGCCCAGCTGCTGTCCGTCTCGACTCTCTGGTTTGTGGCGTAGACCTCGCTCTTCTCCTGGCACCTTCTCTCCTTCCTTCTTCAGGTGGTTCTCGTCTGTGGCTCGGCATTTGTCTAGGAGGAACAGTTTATACTCGATCCTTTTAGTTCAGTGGCGGTCTGTTCTTCTCCTTCTATTCTTCTGATGGAATTACTAAGATCTCTAACTAAACTAATTTCTTTCAAAATTTGTTGTCTCATGTTGGTACAGAAACGAGGGTTTCATCTAAAAGAAATAAACCTGAAGTTCGTCCTCTTTCCCTCCACTCGCAGGAAATGAAATATGAAGGATGGCTGTTGACAGAACTTCAATTCCCAGTTGATCTCAGAATTTCCTTTGTCCCCAAGGCTCACCTTTCTCTTATGGAGAAGCCTGCTGTTATTTATTTAAACAGTCTCTGTACTGATGGTATTTTTGTTGAGCTCTTCTAAGTGGTATAGATGAACTCATATGTCTCTGGAGATGTTTGGGGATGTGATATTTACACCTTAGGATTACCCTTACATCCCTAAGGTTCACTCTGTTATTATAGACCCCTCTATCCTTCCTTCATTTAGGTTATTGTTGATGCTACTTCGTTATTTAGCTAACACACACATCTCCTATCTTTTCTTACAGAGCACCTAATTAGACGAGTAGTGGTAATCTCCTATCCTTCTCTGGGCACCTCCTAAATTAAATTAGCACCACTAACCTCCTAATTAGACTAGCATTACTAATCTCCTAATTAGACTAGCATTACTAATCTCCTAATTAGACTAGTCCTCCTAGGCTCCTACTCTTCTCTATACATCTCCTAATTTCGACTAATACCATTAGTGTCTTGACTAGACCGTTACTATCAATTTCTTAACTAGACTAGTACTACTACTTTCCTAATTAGACTAGCACTGTTGATCTCCTATTTAGACTAGTCCTCCTAAGCTCCTACTCTTCTCTATATATCTCCTAATTTAGACTAATATCATTAGTTTCCTGACTAGACCGTTACTATCCATTTTCTAACTAGACTAGTATTACTACTCTCCTAATTAGACTAGTTCTTAGTTCCTAGTTCCCAATACCTAGGTCTCTACTGATCTAGTCCTTGATACCTAGTTTCTGATACCTAGATACCTACAGACTAGTTCCTAGTACCTAAATACCTACAGACCTAGCTCTGATACCTAGATACCTACCGACTAGTTCCTGGTACCTAAATACCTACAGACCTAGTTTCTGATACCTAGATACCTACAGACTAGTTCCTGGTACCTAAATACCTACAGACCTAGCTCTGATACCTAGCTACCTACCGACTAGTTCCTGGTACCTAAATACCTACAGACCTAGTTTCTGATACCTAGATACCTACAGACTAGTTCCTGGTACCTAAATATCTACTATCAATTAGACTCACCCAATTGAAGTTTGCACTGAGTCCTGGAACTTGTACCTTCCGACTCTGCTCGCCGAGTGGGTGAATGAGTCCGGATACGTACTGACGCCTAAGGGTCAGGGAGTGGGCTCTCTCTAAAACTAGTCTGGCCACTGTCTCATATTACACCTCTCACCTCTCAGGTCAAGTAAGCGTACATGTCTGGCCATTGTTTTAATACTGGGGGAGGGTTTAACAAGAATCCTTTCATTAAGTTGGGACATGCCTGGTAATTGCTGGTTTGTCTAAAAAGGCATTTTTCTCCGTAATCTAAAAAGGCATTTTTCCCATAACCTAAAAATTCTAAAAATTCATTTTCCCTTTTAATCTAAAAATGTATTTTCCCATAATCTAAAAATTGCGGAAGATTCGAAAGCTATGTTTTTGGATTATTTAATTATCCTTTTAGGATTATTTTACTTAGTCCTTTTTGGATTAATTACCTTTATCTTTTTATCCAAAATCCTTGCACCATGTGATAAATTATGCTAAAAGGCCTATTTCTAGAATTTAAAGTTTTCGGACTCTTGTGGTATACCCTAATAATAGTCACGTTATATAATGTGATAACCAGATTAAGACCTTTGAGTAATCACTTGATGATATGATGATTGGCCTCATAATGATCCTAACTGATTATCCATGATCATCCCATGCTTGATCCCAAGTAATCCAATGACCTGCTAATGATTAAGTAATCATAGTAAACCAATGTATTACCAGTGATCACCCAGATGGTAGATGGATGATTACGTATTGCCCTTATCCCTTATAATGATGACTAATGATGTATTAAGGGTAATATGCTATATAACCACAAGTCATATGAAGGTTCCTATGGACTTGTTAGGTATATACCATGTAACCCACTATACTTTATCATGGGCCTTATTTAGCATGATATCAATTGGATGTTAACATCATTGACACCTTACTATAACACTAGGGTCCAACCAAAGGTGTTAATGTGAATTACGTGAACATCCTATGTTTGGGATTACCTTAATGATATGATCACCCAATACTTGTTATGTCACCCTGATTAAGGTCATGGTGAATTACAATGAAATGACTGATCACTAGTTTGTTATCATTGTCCTTCTCATCCCATGGGATTACCCACGGGATTCATATCTCTGCTTGGTTTGTGTTACACGTCCAGGAGTAGATTCCCAGCTAGTCCATTCTCCTTCCCAGGTCGAAGCTCTGGGAGGGCATGTAGTCCCAGCTTCTAAGGAAGTGGACTCTGGAGTCGTTCTTCGTGTTGGCCATCCTCCTGCCTCTCTAGCGTCTGACTCTGAGGTATAACCTCTCCTGGGACAACCCATGGTTGTCTGCCTCCGGAATGAAGGAGGAGTCCCTGGCCTGTGCCTCTTCCATGTGGACCCACCTTCTCCTTGTCTGTCCAGCTGGTCAAACCACCCAGTAGAGACTGGGTGGTTGTCTGATGTCAGCCTGTATCCAGTACCTCCCGACACTGGGGTTTCCTGGGACCAGTCTTGAGGGGAAGCCTGGGTTTGGAGAGATGGAGGAGTGTACACCCAAGGTATAATTATAGCCTTGTATGCTGGCCTTCCCATGATCCTCCTGGTCGGCCTTGACCAGACCATTGACCTGTCCACACTTCTGTCCCTGAGGGCAGGGACTGGATGATGACCAGATTGTTCCATGTCCTGGGTGAGTTCCTCTCCAGCTTCCAGTTCTCCTT
>CBDHDV010000097.1:0-18775 GCA_965261175.1 Rubritalea sp.
ATCTATTATTTTACCAACGGGAAGGTTTGGCGGGGTGTGTGCAAGGGGAAATAGGTGGTCCAGGGGTAGGAGAGATCTGGTGCAGAGGAGTAGAAGAGGTCTGGGGCAGAGGAGTAGAAGAGGAGGTCTGGGTTGAGGAGCAGAGGAGGAGGTCTGGGGCCGAGGAGTAGAGGAGGAGGTCTGGGTCCGAGGAGTAGAGGAGGAGGTCTGGGGCCTAGGAGTAGAGGAGGAGGTCTGGGGCCGAGGAGTAGAGGAGGAGGTCTGGGGCCGAGGAGTAGAGGAGGTCTGGGGCAGGAGTAGAGGAGGTCTGGGGCCGAGGAGTAAGAGAGGTCTGGGGGCGAGTAGTAGGAGAGGTCTGGGGCCGAGGAGTAGAGGAGGAGGTCTGGGGCCGAGGAGTAGAGGAGGAGGTCAGGGGCTGAGGAGTAGGAGAGGTCTGGGGCCGAGGAGTAGAGGAGGAAGTCTGGGGCCGAGGAGTAGAGGAGGAGGTCTGGGGCCGAGGAGTAGAGGAGGAGGTCAGGGGCTGAGGAGTAGGAGAGGTCTGGGGCCGAGGAGTAGAGGAGGAGGTCTGGGGCCGAGGAGTAGAGGAGGAGGTCTGGGGCCGAGGAGTAGGAGAGGTCTGGGGCCGAGGAGTAGGAGAGGTCTGGAGAAGAGGAGCCTGTGTCTTCAGGGACAGGTTTGCCAGAATCTGTTTCTAGTTTTTCTGTAATATCAATAATGTATCAACTATCTCTCTCTGTGTTTTCTCTATAATATCAAGTCTTGTTTCGATCATAGGTACCTCCAGCGTCAAAGGGTCTAGAATATAAATACTATATGGAACAAATTTGTACAATGTGTATGGATAATAACATTCATATAGAACAAAACATACTTACCGGTCTCTGAAATTGAATCATCTACCTCCATCCCTTGGTCTGGCTCGCCCAGGACACTGCTGGACCCAAAGTTCTCTTTTCCCTTTTTAGAAGTTTATTTGAAACTGTAAAGCAATAGCACATCACAACATTCAAAATGAATGCTTACAGTAGTTGACTCAGCTGTGGAGGGTGGAGGAGAAGGAGTCAGACTTCTGTTTTATCCACAGGGGGTGGCTGGGTGAGTTCTGTCTTCCAGAGGATCACTATTACGACTAGCAGGCAGATGATAAAGTCCGCAAGGTGATGTGACTAGGATAACTGTACCTTAAAAATAATAATAATTTAAAACAATGCCAATAAATTGTATTCACTCACCAGTAGGAGGAACGTGTCTTGGCTGCTTCCCATATGGAGATTTGCCATCTCCCTTTGCCATCCTCTTTTTTCTAGCCTTATATAAAATAAGTTGTTCAATTAAACGATACACATAGTTTCAAAATGATAGCTTACACTAATAGACTTGGTCACTGTGTTGACGGTATCCACCAATGGCCGAGGAGAATTGGTGCATGCTGAAAGGATATTTATCATTCGGTATTTCTATTACTTCACCAATTAGATTTGGCATTATATTACTTGAACTTACCAGCAAGAACATCAGTAGGAGGAGGATCAACTCCAGCCAATTGATAGTAAATCTATCTCTCCATACTGCATTTCATCCATTCCTGCTTTAGTACCTGCATTTGGTAATACCACAGATATCACCTCAAATGTCAATAGCTACACAATATTGAATTACCAATTGCAGCAATTTTCCCCCTATAATGGAGTCTTCCTGCCTTGATGGAACACTCATCACTTACTGAAGAGCCTTCCAACAATTGGCTCAATGGCACAACTGTAACAGAGTTCTCATTCGGCTAAAATACCAAACAATAACCTGCAATATCACAGAATTAAAGATATGCACTATCTAGATCTTAAGTAAGGATTGCATACTACATGAGCCCTCTTTACAACTGATGCAAGCTTTGTGTTGCACTTGACATAAAATAGTATATGCTTGGTGTTGCATTGAATTCAAGACATTTATGAGAAACTGCCCTTAGATCACGCACTTATTGATCAAGCTCCAACATCAAGACAGTCACCTGTAGCTACATTGGCTATACTAGTAGTAATTATATAGCAATATCAAAACTAACACAAATTAGCCTCCAGTATACAAAATCAACAATCAAAATCTGAGAAATCAAAACTAACACATCAAAACTAACACAGTATATCCACAAAATCTTAACCAACATTGATTTACCAGCAATTAAAACTTGAAATACTCAGCTACTGTAACTAGAACATAGACTAAACTCCTAAACTCTCCAGAAAAAAATAACTAAAGTACTCACCCTGAGCAAACGCTGGGAAAAGGGCTTACTCTTTTGTGCAAGGGAATCCTTCAGAGACTTCCTGAACGTCATCTTGAAATGCTCAACAGAACTCAATCCAGGACACTCAACACAGCGTGTTCATTGAAGTGCGCTCATTTTAAGTGCGCGCATGGATGACGTTCCAGGAGCACGTAACAATTTCAAAGATGCAGTGCACGTAACAATTTCAAATAAACGGTGCGTGGTGTGCATCTGTAGTACGCATGCGTTCCGTTGTCCGTGCATTTTTAAATTCTACTTCTTGCGTTTATGCTGAGCCGGTCAAGCTTTCAACGTACGTTGTACTAGAACGCAACGGAATATTATTTTTGGCTACTACTGTGGTTGGGTATGAGTAGGGTTTGGGCCAGGGCTAGGATAGGTGGTGGGCATGGCTAAGGTTAGGACTAGGAGTACATGTTGGTGGGCATGGTTAGGGTCAGGGACTGGAGGTAAGCATTGCTACAGGGTGTGGTCCAGGAGGCAGAGGGTATGGCCAGGTTTTGGGCCAGGACTAGTAGTAGGTGGGCATGTCTCGGGTTAGGGGTCAGGAGTGGGCATGGCTGTGGCCATGGCTAGGAATAGGTTGGGTCAGCTTGGGTTAGTAGTCGGGGATGGGTCTGGTTAGGACCAGGAGTGGGTGGGCATGGCTAGGGTTAGGACTAGAAGTACATAGATTGGCTTGGCCATGGTTAGGGCCAGTGCAAAGAGAGGGCAGGCAGAGTGAAGTCCAGGAATATGTGGGCACGGCTGGGGTCAGGGCCTGGGCTTGGAGTACGTGTGCTCTTGAAAGACTCATTAATTTATTATCCCTTCCTCTCTGTTATGTGTTATTAAGTGACTACATTGCAGTAGATCCCGGGCAATAGCGGGTAACTCTTCTACTCCCTCTACAAAGTTGGTAGTGTGTGGGTTGATACATCAATATTTTATTCCTTTTAAAGTCAGTGTGTTCTTAGTGTATAAGACTTTTGGGTCATTACTTAAATTTTGTATTTTGAAAACCAAAAAAAAATGGAGAAAACTGTTAAAGGCATCATCAGCATGTGTCTGGCTAGTTAGTCTATCTAAGACATAAGTTGATATGTTTGTTGATGACAACAGAGCCACTTTCAACACAAAAGGTCTTTGAGCGTGCCTTATATTCTTCACGAAGCTAGTAAACCAGCAGCCTTACAAATCTTTACTCTTGTGTGTCTACTATTCTTAACTCGCTTACGGTAGGTCCATTTGTTATAATTTGACTTGGAGAAAACTCCAAATTGTCCAACGCATACAAACAATTAACCTGTTTCTCCATTCTGCAAAGCACAAAATTGGTGAAGGTCATCATCCATTAAAGCCACTCAATAATTGCTACTGAGCTGATTCAGCATGTTTATCTTTGACCTTGGAAGATTTTGACTCTAATTTTTTCCTGGAGCAGGAACTGGACACACCCATATACATAGGCTGACACTAATGCTCTACATTGTTTGATCCTCCTGTACAATTCTCAATGCTGCAATCTAGCAGCTGCATTTGTCTACTAGCAAAGTAGTGAACAGTTAGTGGCCATACCGACAACCTTGTTCTTCTAAGAAAAAGGTGAGTAAATATAATAATCATAGAGCAATATTACAGCCTGCTCTATTAGAATGGCATCGGGTAATAGGGATGGCGAATGCCTGTAATTGTATGCAAGGGACGTAACCCCCTCCTCCATTCTCCTTCTAATCAAAAGTAAAAAGAGTTATTGGGAGTGTTGGCTCAAGCGAGCACTTTAGTGGGCTGGACTCCTTCTGCCAGGAGTCTAGAATTGCTTATGGCGTCTTAGTCCCTGGGCGTAACTCCGGAACTGTGTGAGGCTACTCTGGGTATGGTGAGTCAGGCGTATATGAGAGGAAGTTATAACGCTACCTCGCTCCAACTCTCTTCCTGAGCCCTCTGACTGCCCTTGACTGAAAGAATTTACAGAACAGTGGTTCTGATGGCAGATCTGTCGAATGGTACAATATATGATTAGATTGGTAGAATGAAGAATGTGAAGACTGAATACAAGAAGAGTGGGATGAGGTTTTTTATAGAGAGGTTGAGAAGGTGTGTTTCATGGGAGGAGTAGAATAGTTTGACCAATGAGAAGAGGCCAATAAAGTAGGAGAGCAATGATGACTCTATATGGAAAATGGGTTGATTAGTATCATGTAATGGCGAAGTGATGGAATGTTTTTAAGTGATTGTGAGTAAATTGGGTGATTAATTAGGTCTGATGATGGTTCAAGTTGGAGGTGGGTTTGGTCACTGCAGCTGGCTGGAGCTTGCATCCCATAGTAGCTGCTTTTAGTTGGTTTCTGCTCCAACATTTTCCCTCCCAAGGCCGGATGGTCCTTGAAAGAGATCAGTGATTGGTCGTCTTCATGGAGGATGACTGCTAGCTTTGAGACTGGTCGCCTGAATGTGGAGGTTAAAGTTTTCACAGTAGCAACTCTGACGATGCCGTCTTTGCCCGGGAAAGTCCCGGGTACTCGAGCTAGAGGCCAGTGGTTGGTAAAGAGTATGTCGTCTCGGATGATGACGATGTCTCCCAGTTGAATGTTTGGCTGGCGATTTTTCCACTTCTGTAGACGTTGCAGTTGTTGGAGATACTCAGCAGACCAACGTTGGCAGAAATGATGTACCATAGCTTGGCACATGTTCCAACGCTTAAGAAGAGATGGTTCCATGGTGATTAAAGTTTCAGGGTAGGCTCTCAGTTCTCTTCCGATCAGGAAGTGGCCGGGTGTGAGAGCTGAAATGCCATCAACGGAATGGCTACACAGAAGTGGTCGACTGTTGAGGCAAGACTCAACTTGGGTGGTGATAGTGGAAGATTCCTCGTAGGTGAGGCGTTGAGTACCAACAATTCGTCGAAGGTGATGCTTAGTTGACTTGACTGCAGCTTCCCAGAGGCCTCCGAAGTGGGGAGCGCGCTCTGGGATGCAATGCCACTGAATCCTTTGTGAAAGGAGATAGGAATTGATTGCAGAGAGGGTGGTGTTAGACTTGAGAAATTGATAAAGATCGTTGAGGTCATTTTTTGCTCCTCGGAAATTCGTGCCATTGTCAGAATGAATTTCCTGTGAAGGCTCCGCCTTGCCACAAAGCATCGGAGACATGCTAAGAATGCCTCAGTGGTAAGGTCAGATACGATTTCGATGTGAGTGGCTTTGCTGCTGAAGTAGTCAAAGATTGCAATATATGCCTTGACAAGCACAGGCTTGCGGGTGTGTCCCTTCTTGAGTGTGAATGGTCCAGCATAGTCTACTCCGGTGATGGTAAATGCTGGGCTGGGGTGAACACGTTGATGAGGTAGTTGGCCCATCATTTGGGCTTCGGTGCGGGCTGTTACCTTCCTACAGGTGATACAGCTCTTCCAAGTAGTACGGGCGAGTCGTCTGGCGCCTACCACTTGCATTCTGTTAACTGTAGCAGACAACAAAAGGGAAGGGCCACAGTGGTCCAAAGCGAAATGCATAGTTACAAATACAAGTGAAGTGAGGTGGTCTTTCCCAGACAGGATGGGAGGGTGTTTCTGAGAATGGCTCAGGTTAGAATTTGACAGTCGACCTCCTACACGTAGGAGGCCTCCATCCCCAAGAAACAGTGATAAAGATGATAGGGTACTGGATGTCTTGATGGATTTGTTCTCTCTGATTCGAGAGAGCTCATGAGTGAATGATCGAGCTTGAGCACGACTGAAGAGGTGATGCTCGGATGTCTGGAGGTCACTAGTGTTGAGGTACGGATCGAGGTGAAGAGGTTGATTCTGCAATTTGCACTTTAAGTTGGACAAAAAGCGGAAACACCAAGCATTGATACATAAAAGCTTGTGATAAGACCCATACCTCTCCTCTATCCACTCAGGAGGGACCGGAACAGCAACGTTGCAGGTGATGGTCTTCAATTCCGGTGTGCTGAGGGAAGCCAGGAGAGGTTGGGGTGGCATCTGAAAGGGATCAGTGGTAAGCCATGGAGGACCGTTCCACCAAAGAGAGTGCTGGAGTAGTTCCCCAGGCAGTATGCCTCTGGATGCACAATCAGCAGGGTTGTCTTGAGTTGGCACATGATGCCAGGCTGCTGGAGGTAATACTTCAAGAATGGTAGATATTCTATTCCCCACAAACGTCCGGTAACGTCTGGGGTTGCCATCCAACCACGTTAGAACGATAGTGCTGTCGCACCAGGCATGGATATCGTTGAGAGGGATGTCCAATGCAAGTCGAATGGAGGTGAGTAGTTTGGACAGTAGATTTGCCCCACAGAGTTCCAGTCTTGGAATTGACAGCTGTTTGAGAGGGGCTACCTTGGTCTTAGCTGCAACTAAGGTAACAATAGGTACATGGTTAGAGTAAGTAGTTCTTACATAGACCACAGCTGCATAGGCCTTCTCAGAGGCATCCAAGAAGCCATGGAGTTGAACTGAGGTTCGAGGGGTGTCTCCCAGGTAGTAGCATCTGGGCAGCCGTATGGTGGACAATAGTGACAACTGATTTCGCCCCTTGAGATGTTGTTTCTGGAAAGTCATGGGAATCTCTTCGTCCCAGGCAATCTTGATTTCCCACAGACGTTGGTAGAGGATTTTCATTAGTATGATTGATGGAGCTATCCAACCCAAGACGTCGAAGGTCTTGGCTATATCTGAGATTATTCCCCGCTTGGTTGGAGTGAAGGTGGAGGTCAAGCTGATAGATGTAGACATGGTGTCCGTGAGTGAGTCCCATTCGACTCCCAAGGCTTTGGGGTGAAGGGAAGAGTGGTCATCTGTCAGGTCCTTTACAGGAAGTTCCTCTAACAGTGAGCTGTCGAGAGATTGGAGGACTTGAGGAGAGCTGCTCTGCCATTTCCTTAAGTCAAAGCCTCCTCTGAGCAGAAGGGCTCTGAGCTCTTGTTGAAGTAGAAATGCTTGTTCCGGAGTGTTGGCCCCAGCAAGGAGGTCGTCTACATAGAATGATGTGGTCATATGAGGTTTGGCCAGAGGGAACTCATGGCCAAATTCTAGGGCCGTCTGTTGGAGAGCCCTGACAGCAAGGTAAGGTGATGATGAGACTCCGAAAGTCACTCTGGTCATTTGGTAGTTGTTGATGGGTTCCTCTGGAGTAACTCTCCAGAGGAAGCGATGAAGATCTCGATTCTCCTCTGCCAGTTCCACTGCCCGATACATTTTGGATATATCTGCAGTAACTGCCACTGGATACATACGGAAACGGAGAAGAATAGTGTCCAGGTTCGGATATAGAGTAGGTCCTGTAAGGAGGGTATCATTAAGCGATAATGCATTAGATGTTTTAGCACTTGCGTCAAAAACGACACAAAGTTTGGTAGTAGTACTGCTTGCTTTCACCACCCCATGCATGGGGAGGTAGTAAATCTCAGTTGAGACATTGAGTGAGGGTGTAGGCACAAGTCTGGCATGGTCTAAGTCAAGATATTCCTGGCCGACTGCCTGGAATGCCTCCCAGTTTCCCTTGCGGATGATGGCCTTCTCATTTGCTTGATACCGCTGCAACGCTTGGGATCTGGATTCTCCAAGTTGTGGCACTCCTGGTCGACGAGGAAGGGTCACACTATAGCGACCGGAGTAAGAGAGATATTGATGGGTTACAAGAAAATGCTTTTGCACCTCTGTCTCCTCTGGAGTGAGGATGTTGGTTGGTGACGAGGGTGTTTCTTCTACTTCCCAGAACCTGGAGAGCAGAGGGTCAGTGGTTTCTACAATAGCTGTGTGGTTGACTGAAGATTCAGTAGGTGATGAGGATGGGTCCTTAGGGCTGAACTGTCCGAAGATAGCCCAGCCAAAAATGGTTTTCCAGGCACTTGGAGTCTTGTCTGATCCCAGTCGGGACTCTGGCAACATGATCTGTGCCCAGACATCACAGCCCAGTAACAAGTCAACTCTTCCTGGCTTGTCAAAAGTAGGGTCGGCTAACTGTAGTGTCCTGATATGAGGAAGGTCTTGAACTCCCATGGCACCTTGTAAGGGTAGATCACAGGTGACCTTCTGGGCAACTGCTGCAGAGATCTGCAGAGTAGGCTGTTGAGGCTGCAAAGAGGAAATGGTCAGAGTACCAAGGACATTAGTAGCCTTAGCTGGAGTAGCTTGCACTCCTGAAAAGGTGATGTGAGTGGCAGTACGTGGAAGGTGCAGGCACTGGGCTGCTCTAGCAGACACCAATGACATGGAAGCTCCAGAGTCGAGGAGTGCTCTAGCAATCAGACGGTGGCCTTTGGGTCCCTCCAGCACCACCTGGCTTGTCATCATTAGACTGTGAGGGACCGATGGAGAGTGACTGGCGGTGACTGTATTGGCGGTCACTTGAGAACTGCTAGGATTGGGATGATTGGAAGATTCACGATGTATCATGGTATGATGGCTGCCTGCTCACTGCTTGCATCTGACTGTGCTCCTACACTCTCTGGTCCGGTGTCCAGAGGCCAGACAGTGGTAACACAGATTGTTGGTCCGGGTGTGGGCTGCACGCTGATTAGTCCGGATGTGGGCTGCACGCTGATTGGTCCGGATGTGGGCTGCACGCTGATTGGACCGGGTGTGGGCTGCACGCTGATCTAAAGACATAGAGTTAAATTTAGAACACAAGTAAAGGGGATGCTTCTCTCCTGGGCAAATAAGACAATCATATTTAAAACCCGCTGTAGGTTGAGTAGTATGAACTGCTGCCCTGGTCCTCCTTGGAGTGTCAGGTTTGAGTTCCGGCTTGGTGATGGTAGAGGTGGTCTGGACTAGTTGTCCAGCCAGAGCATCAGCCCTCTGTCTTACAAAGGTGATCAGCTCTTGAATGGGAGGAACATCCTTGTGCTCCTTGGTGATGGTGTGTAGCTCCCATTCTACTTGTAAGGTACGATTGAGAGACGATACACAGAGAGATGTGATAATAGATGGTCCGTCAAACTGTCCAATGTGGACGAGTCCTGATACTGCTTGACTGAGTTTGTCAGTGAATGCGTTGAGGTCTGAACAGGTGGCTTTCACTGGGCCAACGTCGGCCAGCGTTCTACAATAGGTAGCATGTATGATCCGACGTTTGTCAAATCTTTGCTTGAGTAGTTCTACTATTTCAGAATAGTTGCCAGAGTGTTCCGTGCCACTGAAGAGGAGTGACCGAGTGGGAGGATCCCGGATAGCATCCCTCAGGTAGGCCAACTTGTTGACATTGGTAAGTTGAGAGTTACTGTCCACAGCTGCTTGGAATTTTTCCAAAATGTGTCCCACTTCATAACGTCTCCCTCAAATGTTGGGAGAGCGATCTTTGGTAGCTGTACTGGACGAGGTGTTGCAACCTCACGGATGGTAGTGGTAGTAGTAGAGCTTGGTAGCTTCCTTTCTTCGGATGATAGGTCAATCAGTTGAGAGTTAAGGTACTTAGTGACACGTCTAAGTTGGTGGTCACGGTTGATAGTAGATTTCCCTAGAGCAAGTTTCAATTCTTTTAGGGTGGTAGTAATGGTAGAGAGGGTGGCCGAATAGTCCCGGTCGGGATGGGCTTGCATCTTACTGTCCAGCTCTTCTAAGTCAAACTGGATTTCAGAAGATAGGTTACTCAAAGTCTGGATGGCAATGAGCCGTGTGAGTAAGGAACGGGTCCTTTCAACGGAGTCCTCGAAAGTCTCAAGTGTCTCCTGTTCCTCCTCAGGTGAGAGTGTTCCTTCTCCAGCTAGGGAGATTTCTTCGTGTATTTTGTGGTAGGAAAGGTCGGTATTACGAATAGATTCCAGCTTGTGTTCCAGCTGTCCGTGATCGAATGAGGAATGATCTTCCTCAAGAAGGCGAGCGTAGCAGTTCCAGATCCGTGTAACGGCCCCAGAGTAGGCGGATCGACTCTTCTTAAGAGCCTCCATGGTTAGAATGATTGATAAGTTCTGTAGTAGACGAAAGGAATGAATAATGGTCTAGAGATTTGACTTACAAGTGAGAGTGATTTTCCGGTTGATGTTTGTATCCGGCTCGAAGGACCAATATGTTGGCTCAAGCGAGCACTTTAGTGGGCTGGACTCCTTCTGCCAGGAGTCTAGAATTGCTTATGGCGTCTTAGTCCCTGGGCGTAACTCCGGAACTCTGTGAGGCTACTCTGGGTATGGTGAGTCAGGCGTATATGAGAGGAAGTTATAACGCTACCTCGCTCCAACTCTCTTCCTGAGCCCTCTGACTGCCCTTGACTGAAAGAATTTACAGAACAGTGGTTCTGATGGCAGATCTGTCGAATGGTACAATATATGATTAGATTGGTAGAATGAAGAATGTGAAGACTGAAAACAAGAAGAGTGGGATGAGGTTTTTTATAGAGAGGTTGAGAAGGTGTGTTTCATGGGAGGAGTAGAATAGTTTGACCAATGAGAAGAGGCCAATAAAGTAGGAGAGCAATGATGACTCTATATGGAAAATGGGTTGATTAGTATCATGTGATGGCGAGGTGATGGAATGTTTTTAAGGGGAGACTATACCATTTTTCCCGAAATTTGATATATATTTTTGTCCCTATCATAACTTTTTTCCTCTTTCTTCTGTGCAAATAATTATTATACCAGCTTGTTGCTTATTGTGTGTGCTATAAGATGATATGTAAAAAGTCTCTATAGGCACTTTTTCTTAGAAGATATAGCCAATCACGCAAGGGTCACTCAAAAAATGGCATGTCCTAATTTGGAAATGAGTTGCCAGCCGCCTTGAGCTACAGACCCCAAACTTCCTGTGTGGATTGCTAACACCCTAAGCTGTGATAAGACTTCGCCATATTTGAAACGTGGTGAAGTGTTGAATAGATATGAGACACTTTATTTCCAACCGCGGCAAAGTTCACGGAAAATCTGTGACCCCGCCTCTTCTAATAATCATATCTCAACATTCCTTCACGGTAAATTTTTTTTGACTCAGTCATATCACAGCTTAGGCTTGTGGGAAGCCACAACAGGTGTTTGGGGTCTGTAGCTCAAGGCGGCTGGCAATTAACTCATTTCCAAATTAGGACATGCCATTTTTTGAGTGACCCTTGCGTGTTTGGCTATATCTTCTAAGAAAAAGTGCCTATAGAGACTTTTTACATATCATCTTAAAGCACACACAATAAGCAACAAGCTGGTATAATAATTATTTGCACAGAAGAAAGAGGAAAAAAGTTATGACTGGTGCAAAAAAAATAATCAAATTTCGGGAAAAAATAGTATAGTCCCCCCTAAGTGATTGTGAGTAAATTGGGTGATTAATTAGGTCTGATGATGGTGCAAGTTAGAGGTGGGTTTGGTCACTGCAGCTGGCTGGAGCTTGCATCCCATAGTAGCTGCTTTTAGTTGGTTTCTGCTCCAACAGGGAGCCTTATTTTACTAGCAACACAGTTGTCAAGTGAAGCGAGTCCACTCCTTTGTTACGTAGTATAACTTATCAAATGTGTTCTTGGCTACAAAGTATGCACCCCTGGGATACTAAGAGAGAGAGAGAGTGGATTAAAGGCTTATTGGTATTAATCATTAGATGTAATGAGTGCCATGTTGACATATACAGCCCTGGTCCACTTGCTCCCTCGCTCACTTGCGTAGTGCCCTGGGGCTGTTTAATTTGCAGTGAAGAAGACATACAAACTGGTAAAGCCTGGACTGCCAGTGTGGCTCTCTTTGCTTGTCCATTATGTTTCTAGTGAAACAAATATATGTATTGGCATGGACATGGATGGAGGAGGCGTGGTCATGTCACACACATGTATAATGGTGTGCATGCAATAACACAGTTCTTACTACCTGATCCTCAATAGCAACAAAACATGGCATGTGCTGATGTATGGGACCATTGTTAATACCAATGCATCTTTTACCATATTTTGTTATCTCCCTAATAACTTCATCCTCCCTGCCAGTCCTCCTGTAGCCTAGGTTTAGCCAATTGACCAGATCCCACCGCCTCCCCCTTGTATGAGGCTACACCCAACTCCTACAGACCCCTCCCCCATCCTCTCCCACAAGGCTACTATATATATATGAAGCTTTTGATTGCTCCCTAATGTGTAACCTTTGGTGTGTATGATTTAAAATGTTAACATAACAACTGGTTGTGATCTATATGGGTATATTCTATAGATCTCTGAGCTGTTCTCCATGATTCAACCACAAAACTTATTAAAAAAAATTGACCAAGATAGTATATTAGATTGACCTGTCAAAATGAATCCCACATACATGAATGAATGACACCATTCCAATTAATGTACATCGTATTACTGCTTTTAATAAGTTGTATAATCATAGGTGTATGTTAATTGGAATAGTGTATCTAATGGTAGTAGTGTGTATATAAATGGAATTAGACTTGCTTCTGCTCATTTCTGGCTGGTCTATCATATACTATATCTGTTTTTAAATAATATCTTTTTTTGTTTTTGTTACTCTATAATTCATGCCTTATTCAATTAGCCCCTGGGTGGTTGGAATTTGTCAAGCGTGGGCGTAGAAAACATGGCATCGAACGCATGGCTTCTGTTCAGAAGTCAATTGAAAAAACAAAAACTCATTTCAAAATAGCAGTTATTGGGTGTGGTGGATGTGTTCATCTATGCAGCAACCACATAAGTATAACTCAATCCAGCACCGCTGAACTGTAATTTGTATTTTGAGAATCTGGCTGGTGAGTAGAGATATATTTCAACTTGCAGTTCCTGAATGGAAGTGTGTATAGAATGATAAAACACACCATTAGAAAGCATATTGAATGGACTACATTTTAGTTTACATATCAGGAGCATAGCATGAATGTGTGCAGAGATGTGGCATAAAGAAAATGAGGGGGAAATATTGGCCAGTCATCCTCACTCCCTAAATTTAATCAACATTACTGGCCCATAAATTTAATCACCATCATTGGCCCATAAATTTCACAATCGTGGAAGCCAGGTCCGCTAATAACATTAGCATGGGCCAGGCCCTCTTAAAAACATTGGTAAGGCATGTGCCCCCACACCCACTCCCCCCTCCCCCCATTCATACTCCCTTATAGCAAAGGAAGCAATTCTGTATTGTTCTAGGTATGTAAACCACACCTACCTTCATTAGAACTACCTTACCCACTGTGGGTATGTCCTCATTTCTTATAAGGGCAAGCCTATGCACATAATTATATGATGAAACATTACAATGATAACTCTGTTTAAACCTATGTGCATGTTATGACAATGCACATACATATATGTAATATTATTATACGATATAATTTTGTAATTAAATATGCATGAATAGCCTTATCACTTAAATGTCTAATTCTATATCAGAAACAGAATTATAACTTTCAAAAGCAGAATCTGTCATAGTAGTAGTCTCACGTCTTCTCCATAAACATTTTGATGCAAGTATGGCAGATAGCTGTATTGCTAGCTTCTACATGTGAAGAAACTGCCATTAGCCTATCACATGTGATGAATATGATGATGAACAATGTTTTTCAATTGGGGAACTTAAACTCGGGCCCTGGCTATGGCTGATCAGTAAGGTTGGCTTGTAGCAGTACTGAGCCTAGTGGTATAGCTACTAATTCTAGCCATCCTTGCTCTCTGTTAAACTTCTCTAAACTCTTGGCAAAATATCCGGACCCTTTTCTTCTAGCCATGTGGAAGTGACGTCGCAGTTGGATGAACTTTGAACTTAGGTATAAAGTTCTTTATATTTATCAGGCCATGGCTGGTCAGGTTGGACCACTTAGCTGCATCCTATTTGGTGGATGGAACATGGACACTAAGATCAGGGACCTCTGGTATTTAGAGCAACAAAGGGCCTGGTCTGTGGTAACCTGAGCATAGTGGGGGCACTACTAAGTGGCTGGGGATCTGTAAATTCAGGTCCCATTGGTTGTAGTGTGTAACTTATTTTTAGAGTATATATATGCAACCGTAACTAGCTACACCATTCAACAATTGCTAGTGAGATGGATTTTTTCTTTAGTAAATAGGATACTAGCTGGTTGCTGGAAGTGAACCTAGCATAACTGAGTGGGTTGAATTTGACAGTTAAGTGGTTTCTTCTTTTAGTGGTGCTAGTTGTTTGTTGGAAAATTAAATGGCTGCTAGCAAAGAGCTAGCTCAGCGGCTAACTAATGAAGAGGGCATGGCTGTGGTTCAGACCACACGTTCAACATCAACATGCTCCTCCCACACTAGTAGCAGTGCATTCATTTGAAGCATTACAAAACTGCTGCTAGAATATATCTGCACCCATAGCCTCAGAGAATAGGCCTTATGTCACAGAATTTGGATACTAAGAGCCCAAAGCTTATGCGTTTCCTAATGCCTCAGCTGTAGCATATATCCATTCTATTTTGCCTCTTAGCCTAAAAAATGTAGCCTCCGGGTTGCCCTTTTCTGTGTTTTTATTCAGCAATGAGCTCAACAGCGACTAGCACTAAGTTTTTCATTGCCATTTTGATGGATTAGCCAGAAAAAAAAACTCTTCGTGTTATTTTTTTCCACCAAATATAAAAATAGTAAATACCTTACTATCATCCCAGTAATCCGCTGAGTGTCCATCAATGCTAAGTTTGGTGATGCAGCATTCAGAAGTCGGGGGTGTTCCTGGACATACACACATACATACAGATACCTTAGCTCCATATAATATAGGATGGTGTCAGAGTTTGGCTAGAGAATGTAATTTAAATAGTAGGAAATCCCTTGATATGCAGGCTTATGTCTGGACCTAAAGAAGTTGGTGGCTTGTAGTTTAGCAAGAATAATTTAGAAACAAACTATTGTATTTGGATGACTTTTCAAAAAATAACTGAAACAAGACTACAGCCATATAGAGCTAAACCAGATAGACATCCTTTACCATTTAAAATCGTATATATCAATAATAAAACAATAACCATAAATTGTTAATTTCTGGTTGTATAGACACTACATTGATTTTTAAACCAAAAATATGTATGTATATGTCAAGACTATATATTGAAGTCTATGGCCATGGATACAATGTTGTCCACTACAAGAAAATGAGAAAATACCATATCTTGTTGCTATTATTGAGTATTATCAGTTACAGCCTCCTTCAAGGAATGCACTGGAAAGTACTTCCTACCAGGGATCTACTACGGCCTCCTTTAGACTTGATAATATTTGACCAGGAGTACGAACTCCACAAACCAGACAGCTGAACTAGGAGAACTCCTCAAACAGCCAGCTGGACTAGGAGAATTCAACAAACCAGGCAGCTGAACTAGGAGAACTCCACATACCAGACAGCTGAACTTGGAGAACTCCACAAACCAGACAGCTGAACTAGGAGAACTCCACAAACCTGATAGCTGAACTAGGAGAACACCACAAACCAGACAGCTGAACTAGAGTGGTTGATTGTGTTAGGTCGTCCACATAAAGTACAGTGCCTGAGTAGTTGAGAGTGTTAGACTGTCCACATAATATACAGTGCCTGAGTAGTTGAGAGTGTTAGACTGTCCACATAATATACAGTGCCTGAGTAGTTGATAGTGTTAGGCTGTCCACATAATATACAGTGCCTGAGTAGTTGATAGTGTTAGGCCGTCCACATAATATACAGTACCTGAGTAGTTGATAGTGTTAGGCCGTCCACATAATATACAGTGCCTGAGTAGTTGATAGTGTTAGGCCGTCCACATAATATACAGTGCCTGAGTAGTTGATAGTGTTAGGCCGTCCACATAATTTACAGTGCCTGAATAGTTGATAGTGTTAGGCCGTCCACATAATATACAGTGCCTGAGTAGTTGATAGTGTTAGGCCGTCCACATAATATACAGTGCCTGAGTAGTTGATAGTGTTAGGCCGTCCACATAATGTACAGTGCCTGAGTAGTTGATAGTGTTAGGTCGTCCACATAATATACAGTGCCTGAGTAGTTGGTAGTGTTAGGCCGTCCACATACTATACAGTGCCTGAGTAGTTGGTCGTGTTAGGCCGTCCACATAATATACAGTGCCTGAGTAGTTGATAGTGTTAGGTCGTCCACATAATATACAGTGCCTGAGTAGTTGGTAGTGTTAGGCCGTCCACATAATGTACAGTGCCTGAGTAGTTGATAGTGTTAGGTCGTCCACATAATATACAGTGTCTGTGTAGTTGATAGTGTTAGGCCGTCCACATAATATACAGTGCCTGAGTAGTTGATAGTGTTAGGCCGTCCACATAATGTACAGTGCCTGAGTAGTTGATAGTGTTAGGCCGTCCACATAATATACAGTGCCTGAGTAGTTGATAGTGTTAGGCCGTCCACATAATATACAGTGCCTGAGTAGTTGATAGTCTTAGGCCGTCCACATAATGTACAGTGCCTGAGTAGTGGATAGTGTTAGGCCGTCCACATAATATACAGTGCCTGAGTAGTTGATAGTGTTAGGTCGTCCACATAATATACAGTGCCTGAGTAGTTGATAGTGTTAGGCCGTCAACATAATGTACAGTGCCTGAGTAGTTGATAATGTTAGGCCGGCCACATAATATACAGTGCCTGAGTAGTTGATAGTGTTAGGCCGTCCACATAATATACAGTGCCTGAGTAGTTGATAGTGTTAGGCCGTCCAGATAATATACAGTGTCTGAGTAGTTGATAGTGTTAAGCCGTCCACATAATATACAGTGCCTGAGTAGTTGATAGTGTTAGGCCGTCCAGATAATATACAGTGCCTGAGAAGTTGATAGTGTTAGGCCGTCCACATAATATACAGTGCCTGAGTAGTTGATAGTGTTAGGCCGTCCACATAATATACAGTGCCTGAGTAGTTGATAGTGTTAGGCCGTCCACATAATTTACAGTGCCTGAATAGTTGATAGTGTTAGGCCGTCCACATAATGTACAGTGCCTGAGTAGTTGATCGTGTTAGGCCGTCCACATAATATACAGTGTCTGAGTAGTTGATAGTGTTAGGCCGTCCACATAATATACAGTGCCTGAGTAGTTGATAGTGTTAGGCCGTCCACATAATATACAGTGCCTGAGTAGTTGATAGTGTTAGGCCGTCCACATAATGTACAAACAATGCCTGAGTAGTTGATAGTGTTAGGCCGTCCACATAGGATACAGTGCCTAGAAGTGCAAGAACTAAGATTTTAGGGTTTACTTCCATTTTTGAGATTGGCAGAGAATAAATTTTTTTTAATATTTGCTGTGTTGTCTTCCTGCATGTCTGAAGGCTTGACAAGTGAACACTTTTTTTGTTTAATGCTAAAATCATAATTAAAAGGAAGATTCTGTGGAGGCAATGCTTGTACTGTTATGATGTCCTGAGCTACCCCATTTGAGTGTTAATCTCCGAGTCTGAGCAAGACTGGAATAACTCTTGAAATCATGGCTACTCAAATGTCTCAGCTGACTTACTGCTTGACTGCTGACTATATAGCTCGATAGGGACAGATGCTCAGACTCACTGGAAGCATGAGGAGTTTGAATTGAGAAGGAGACGTGGGTGGAGGAATTATAATTGAGAAGGAGACGTTGGTGGAGGAGTTGGAATTGAGAAGGAGACGTGGGTGGAGGTGTTGGAATTGAGAAGGAGACGTGGGTGGAGGAGTTAGAATTGAGAAGGAGACGTGGGTGGAGGAGTTGGAATTGAGAAGAAGACGTGGGTGGAGGAATTAGAATTGAGAAGGAGACGTGGGTGGAGGAGTTGGAATTGAGAAGGAGACGTGGGTGGAGGAGTTGGAATTGAGAAGGAGACGTGGTTGGAGGAGTTGGAATTGAGAAGGAGACGTGGGTGGAGGTGTTGGAATTGAGAAGAAGACGTAGGTGGAGGTGTTGGAATTAAGAAGGAGATGAGGGTGGAGGAGTTGGAATTGATAAGGAGACGTGGGAGGAGGAGTTAGAATTGAGAAGGAGACGTGTGTGGAGGAGTTGGAATTGAGAAGGATGCATGGGTGGAGGAGTTGGATTTGTGAAGGAGACGTGGGTGGAGGAGTTGGAATTGAGAAGGAGACGTGGGTGGAGGAGTTGGAATTGAGAAGGATGCATGGGTGGAGGAGTTGGAATTGAGAAGGAGACATGGGAGGAGGAGTTGAAATTGAGAAGGAGACATGGATGTTTGATACTGAAACTGCTGGACTTAAAATTGAAGAAGAAAATTTATAACAACTGTTTGTACTGTGCATGCATGAATGGCGTTCTAGTGAACCACGCGGGATACGTACCCGTTTTTTTTTTTTTTGTTATTTGTAAGCAGCGATGTGACAGCATCTGTGGAACTCTCGTGGTTATGGAACATTATGGAAAGGGAATATTTAAATTCACTATTGCTCTGTAGTGTGCACGGAGCTCGTGTGTGAATAACAATATTGCTGTCTTGTCTCCTCCAGCTACTCCTCCTACCATGGGCCTGTACTTCAGTTTAAATGGTGTCATGCACATGCCCGGAGGCTCTGTGCTCATCACTGACATTGGAAGCAATGCTAGTTCAGGTGATCCTGGTAGCACTCTGGTGTGTGTGACTAGCAATGTCAACACCAAGTGCTGTAGGGG
>CBDHDV010000098.1:0-14755 GCA_965261175.1 Rubritalea sp.
CCAAAAATTTTAGCATTCACAGTAAAGAAGACCACCCAACATGGCCGTGGGTTTGTATCTCAAAATATGTTACACTCTGGAAGTGAATTTCGGGTGGTGACCCCAACTGTATAGACCATGCTTGCAGTTCTTGGAGTACTCAATCCATGTCTGCAGCCTTTCTTCCAGTAATGATGCGTGCATTTAAAAAATAATTCTCATAACGTTAGTGGATTTCGGTCAACTACTGGAGCTTGTAGCAACGCTCAGCTCCCCAACTGGTTCCAATCATTCGTGACCACCTCTAATCACTTCGGTGCCTAAGTGATCAAGCCATACATATTTTTGAGAATTAGCTGACTGACTTTGGGTGTGTGTGACTTGATATGGTTGTACATACAGTTGACCTACAATTTTAGTTTCAAATGGAAGAACACAGATAGAGCCTTTAAAAAAAAAATTAATACACTGTAAATCGTTTACTTGTAAAGAGTGCACAAGTTTAGGGACACACCCTTTATATATATATATTATATTTACCCTCTGTGACCCGTATTGCTATAGTAAGGTTATTGTGAAGTGATTCACACTTGCTTACACTGGCCACTGTTGCTGTAGTACGGTTATTGTGAAGTGATTCACACTTGCTTACACTGGCCACTGTTGCTATAGTAAGGTTACTGTGAAGTGATTCACACCTGCTCATACAGGCCACTGTTACTATAGTAAGGTTATTGTGAAGTGATTCACACTTGCTTACACTGGCCACTGTTGCTGTAGTAAGGTTATTGTGAAGTGATTCACACTTGCTTACACTGGCCACTGTTGCTATAGTAAGGTTACTGTGAAGTGATTCACACCTGCTCATACAGGCCACTGTTACTATAGTAAGGTTATTGTGAAGTGATTCACACTTGCTTACACTGGCCACTGTTGCTGTAGTAAGGTTATTGTGAAGTGATTCACACTTGCTTACACTGGCCACTGTTGCTATAGTAAGGTTACTGTGAAGTGATTCACACCTGCTCATACAGGCCACTGTTACTATAGTAAGGTTATTGTGAAGTGATTCATACTTGCTTACACTGGCCACTGTTGCTGTAGTAAGGTTATTGTGAAGTGATTCACACTTGCTTACACTGGCCACTGTTGCTATAGTAAGGTTACTGTGAAGTGATTCACACTTGCTCACACAGGCCACTGTTGCTATAGTAAGGTTATTGTGATATGATTCACACTTGCTCACACAGGCCACTGTTGCTATAGTAAGGTTATTGTGATATGATTCACACTTGCTTACACAGGCCACTGTTGCTGTAGTAAGGTTATTGTGAAGTGATTCACACTTGCTTACACTGGCCACTGTTGCTATAGTAAGGTTACTGTGAAGTGATTCACACTTGCTCACACAGGCCACTGTTGCTATAGTAAGGTTATTGTGATATGATTCACACTTGCTCACACAGGCCACTGTTGCTATAGTAAGGTTATTATGATATGATTCACACTTGCTCACACAGGCCACTGTTGCTATAGTAAGGTTATTGTGAAGTGATTCACACTTGCTCATACAGGCCACTGTTACTGTAGTAAGGTTATTGTGAAGTGATTCACACTTACTTACACTGGCCACTGTTGCTATTGTAAGGTTATTGTGAAGTGATCCACACTTGCTTACACTGGCCACTGTTGCTATTGTAAGGTTATTGTGAAGTGATTCACACTTACTTACACTGGCCACTGTTGCTATTGTAAGGTTATTGTGAAGTGATCCACACTTGCTTACAGTGGGCACTGTTGCTATTGTAAGGTTATTGTGAAGTGATCCACACTTGCTTACACTGGCCACTTTTGCTATAGTAAGGTTATTGTGAAGTGATTTACACTTGCTCACACAGCCTGTGTTATGTTAATGCAGGTTAACCTTCGAGCCAAGCAGAGAATCACCTTTAAGCAAGTTTCAGAGAAAAAGAACGAAACCCGTGAGGAGAAAGAGGCTGTTGTGAGCAGCTATCACGACAGCCGCATTGCCGTTCAGGGCATCCAGAGAAACCGTAGACATTTCAAATTCAATGAGCCAGGTATTGACCTTGTAGAATATTGTTAGAGGTTATTTGGAAGTGTGGTAGCTTGGGCTGGCATGAGGGTCATGTTTGAAGTGAAAGGTGGAGGATGGTGAAGGAAGGAGTAGAGGACGGTGAAGGAAGGAGTGGAGGACGGTAAAGGAAGGAGTGGAGGACGGTGAAGGAAGGAGTGGAGGACGGTGAAGGAAGGAGTGGAGGACGGTGAAGGAAGGAGTGGAGGACGGTGAAGGAAGGAGTGGAGGACGGTAAAGGAAGGAGTGGAGGACGGTGAAGGAAGGAGTGGAGGACGGTGAAGGAAGGAGTGGAGGACGGTGAAGGAAGGAGTGGAGGACGGTGAAGGAAGGAGTAGAGGTTTGTGAAGGAAGGAGTGGAGGACGGTGAAGGAAGGAGTGGAGGACGGTGAAGGAAGGAGTGGAGGACGGTAAAGGAAGGAGTGGAGGACGGTGAAGGAAGGAGTGGAGGACGGTGAAGGAAGGAGTGGAGGGTGGTGAAGGAAGGAGTGGAGGATGGTGAAGGAAGGAGTGGAGGACGGTAATGGAAGGAGTGGAGGACGGTGAAGGAAGGAGTGGCGGACGGTGAAGGAAGATGTGGAGGGTGGTGAAGGAAGGAGTGGAGGATGGTGAAGGAGGGAGTGGTGGATGGTGAAGTTGGAGGGAGAGGTGGATGGTGGAGGAGGAGGTAGTGGCGGATAGTGAGGGAGTGAGTGGGGGATGGTGAAGGAGGGAGTGGTGGATGGTGAAGTTGGAGGGAGAGGCGGATGGTGAAGGAGGGAGAAGCGGATGGTGAAGGAGGGAGAGGCGGATGGTGAAGGAGGGAGAGGTGGATGGTGAAGGAGGGAGAGGTGGATGGTGAAGGAGGGAGAGGCGGATGGTGAAGGAGGGAGAGGCGGATGGTGAAGGAGGGAGAGGCGGATGGTGAAGGAGGGAGTAGAAGATGGTGAAGGATGGAGTAGAAGATAGTAGAGGAGGGAGTGGGGTTGGTGATGGAGGAGGAGGTATTGGAGGATGGTGAGTGAGTGAGTGGGGATGGTGAAGGAGGGAGTAAAGGATGGTGGAGGAGGGAGTAGAGGATGGTGTAGGAGGGAGTGGTGGATGGTAAAAGTGGGAGTCTGGGCTGTTATATGTGAGGATGGGAAGATATTGTGAGGGTGATGTGCATATTGGAATGTATGGATAACTAGGATGGAGTTAATGTGTGTGGGGAGGCAATAGGGAAGGAAAGGAGGGTTAATGTGTGTGGGGAGGCGATAGAGTAGGAACGAGGGAGAGGAGAGGAGGGTTAATGTGTGTGGGGAGGCGATAGAGTAGGAACGAGGGAGAGGAGAGGAGGGTTAATGTGTGTGGGGAGGCGATAGAGTAGAAACGAGGGAGAGGAGAGGAGGGTTAATGTGTGTGGGGAGGCGATAGAGTAGGAACGAGGGAGAGGAGAGGAGGGTTAATGTGTGTGGGGAGGCGATAGAGTAGGAAAGAGGGAGAGGAGAGGAGGGTTAATGTGTGTGGGGAGGCGATAGGGAAGGAAAGGAGGGTTAATGTGTGTGGGGAGGCGATAGGGAAGGAGAGAGGGAGAGGAGGAGGTTAATGTGTGTGGGGAGGTGATAGGAAAGGAGAGAGGGAGAAGAAAGGAGGGTTAATATGTGTGTGGAGGCGGTAGGGAAGGAGACAGGGAGAGGAGAGGAGGGTAAAAGTGAGCATTTCAGTTGAACCTTTGAGTTGTATGTTGCTGTATCTCTATTGTAATTAGTGTTGGATCTTCATTTTTATATGGTTGCATATTTCAACAGTCTGTGTATCACTGTTGCATGCAATACAATATAGTCATCTCTGTATACTGCAGTTCTATAGAGTATCATCTATAGAACTGCAGAGAGAGGCGCTTTGGCTGCCAGATTATTAAAAACAATCTAGTCTGTTTTTCTCGATCACCCGTGTGGACTTTGAGCTTCTTACATCAATCTTAAAGACTAACACTATGAATATGTAATGTTTGTCTGTTGTGTCTGTCGTTTTTTCTATATTAAAACATGGACAGGTGAAGTGTATCAGCTTTACCTGAGCCTATGGAAGTGCTTGGATGTGTAGATGACACCATGCACTAGCAATTACGGTAGGAACAAGTCAGCAATACGGTTTAATCACATGTAGCCACTTAGAAGCAGTGCTCTCATAATTAGATGTATAATCGAGCCTTTGAATCACTTTTCAAACAGCTTTAAGCTGCTCCATCCCCGCAATAATATTTATTGACCAATTGGCATCAAATGCCGTTCAATGTGTGCACATGCTTGACGTTAATTGGCATTGATCGCAAGCAATCGGTTAATGCACTCCATGGTTCAAAGGAATAGAGGAAGGTCTGTGTGTCCTTCCTTAAAAAAAAAAAAACCCCCAACAAACTCTGAGATTTCAAATTTGGATCAAAAATTATCAAGGTTAATGTTGGTAGTAAATCTATCCAAAAGCTGAACAGAAACACCTTATTGTAGACGCGTAGCTGCACTGCATGCAGTACAGGATCCTGCCGGGGCTATTGGTACCTGGCATGTATTGGTACTGGGTATTTGTGGTGTCAGTGCCGATGTCAGGAGTGAGAAATCTAGAGTCATATTCTTCCTGGCTGTTAGTGTATTATAGCAACCCCGAAGGAACGAAGACCTACTGCTTGACTGTGTTATGGTTTTGAAGATGGACATGCATAAGGAAGCTTCTTTTTCCCCCTTTTCAAGCAGTTTACTTTATAGCCATCTAACCATCTAGTAATTCTGAATATTTAAAACATTATAGCATTGTGGTTTCTCAAAATTCTTGGGAGGGGGGAAACCTGGTCTATGATGGGAGAAGGAGAACTCTGGGAAAGGGGGGTGAAACCTGAGCTTTTTTTTAGGGGGAAGGGGAGTGAAAGGGGGGGAGCTGATATCAAATGCTCTCCCCCTTCTTCAGTACGATACACTGTGTGGGCTAGTGGATCACGTATACATTTTTAGTGTGGAGATAGTAGCAGTTGATTTCATTTGTGTTATATATTTTGACAAGAAGAAGGTTTTCAAGCTGTTCACATCTCTAGAATGCAAGTGTAATATGCTGTAGTTTGTTCTAACTGCTCTGTTGGGGAAAGCTAACAATAGCTACACATCACTACGTTGTTCTGTGTTTATAACACAGCAAAGAAACACATCACTACGTTGTTCTGTGTTTATAACACAGCAAAGAAACACATCACTACGTTGTTCTGTGTTTATAACACAGCAAAGAAACACATCACTACGTTGTTCTGTGTTTATAACAGAGCAAAGAAACACATCACTACGTTGTTCTGTGTTTATAACACAGCAAAGCTATACATCACTACGTTGTTCTGTGTTTATAACACAGCAAAGAAACACATCACTACGTTGTTCTGTGTTTATAACACAGCAAAGAAACACATCACTACGTTGTTCTGTGTTTATAACAGAGCAAAGAAACACATCACTACGTTGTTCTGTGTTTATAACACAGCAAAGAAACACATCACTACGTTGTTCTGTGTTTATAACACAGCAGAGAAACACATCACTACGTTGTTCTGTGTTTATAACACAGCAAAGAAACACATGACTACGTTGTTCTGTGTTTATAACACAGCAAAGAAACACATCACTACGTTGTTCTGTGTTTATAACACAGCAAAGAAACACATCACTACGTTGTTCTGTGTTTATAACACAGCAAAGCTATACATCACTACGTTGTTCTGTGTTTATAACACAGCAAAGAAACACATCACTACGTTGTTCTGTGTTTATAACACAGCAAAGAAACACATCACTACGTTGTTCTGTGTTTATAACACAGCAAAGAAACACATCACTACGTTGTTCTGTGTTTATAACACAGCAAAGCTATACATCACTACGTTGTTCTGTGTTTATAACACAGCAAAGAAACACATCACTACGTTGTTCTCTGTTTATAACACAGCAAAGAAACACATCACTACGTTGTTCTCTGTTTATAACACAGCAAAGAAACACATCACTACGTTGTTCTGTGTTTATAACACAGCAAAGAAATCTATCAGGTAGTGACTCCTTTCTCAAGAGCAAAAGGATCCACGATTCCCAGAAGCCATTGGTGCCTATGCAGCTTTCCTCTGAAGAAAGGCTTCCAGGCAGCAGTGAAGACTAGAAAGAGACTGTTCGTGATCAAAAGCCTTTTAAACAATATTTCTTCATTTCACTCACTGTCTCCTTCAAGCCAGATGTAACTCTTTTAAATCAGTCTAGTAGTCCACCTGGCAGGTACTGTAGGTGCTGGTAAAAGCATTCAAACGATGTTGAACTAAATAGTTTCTTTTAAATAACTTTTCTTTTGTAAGCAATGTCTGAGTTTGTGCCTATAGGCGCTTATGGAGGTTATCAGTATTGGATTATAGTTGTTCTATCGGGTGTGTTGTAACATATGATTTCTTATTGTACACTGCCTGTGGAATAACCGCTCTGTTTATCGAGCACTCAGGCATTTTTTTTGCATAATATATGTATCTGTATGTTGTTGTGCATTGTGCAAACAAAGGCGGGGGAATTCAAGATCATTTCTCCCACAATGTTACTGCAGCATAAAGGATCACTATGCGTGTGATTGAGGACTATTTACTCCTCTAGCTCTCCTAGAAGCTCGAGGCTGGAGGAGTTAACACTACTAGCTGACTGGGAAGCTTGACGCTGGTGGAGTCTCCACTACTAGCTCACTGAGAAGATTGATGCTGGAAGAGTCTCCACTACTAGCTCACTGAGAAGCTTGAGGTTGGTAGAGTCTTCACTACTAGCTTACTGAGAAGCTTGAAGCTGGAGGAGTCTCCACTACTAGCTGACTGGGAAGCTTGACGCTGGTGGAGTCTCCACTACTAGCTCACTGAGAAGATTGATGCTGGAAGAGTCTCCACTACTAGCTCACTGAGAAGCTTGAGGCTGGTGGAGTCTCCACTACTAGCTTACTGAGAAGCTTGAAGCTGGAGGAGTCTCCACTACTAGCTGACTGGGAAGCTTGACGCTGGTGGAGTCTCCACTACTAGCTCACTGAGAAGATTGATGATGGAAGAGTCTCCACTACTAGCTCACTGAGAAGCTTGAAGCTGGAGGAGTCTCCACTACTAGCTCACTGAGAAGCTTGAGGCTGGTAGAGTCTTCACTACTAGCTTACTGAGAAGCTTGAAGCTGGAGGAGTCTCCACTACTAGCTCACTGAGAAGCTTGAGGCTGGTGGAGTCTCCACTACTAGCTCACTGAGAAGTTTAAAGCTAGAGGAGTCTCCACTACTAGCTCACTGAGAAGCTTGAGGCTGGTGGAGACTCCACTACTAGCTCACTGAGAAGTTTGAAGCTGGAAGAGTCTCCACTACTAGCTGACTGAGAAGCTTGAGGCTGGAAGAGTCTCCACTACTAGCTCACTGAGAAGCTTGAAGTAGAAGAGGCAATACTACTAGCTCACAGTGACGGTTGAGGCTGGAGGAGTCTCCACTACTAGCTGACTGAGAAGCTTGAGGCTGGAAGAGTCTCCACTACTAGCTGACTGAGAAGCTTGAGGCTGGAAGAGTCTCCACTACTAGCTCACTGAGAAGCTTGAAGTAGAAGAGGCAATACTACTAGCTCACAGTGACGGTTGAGGCTGGAGGAGTCTCCACTACTAGCTGACTGAGAAGCTTCAGGCTGGAAGAGTCTCCACTACTAGCTCACTGAGAAGCTTGACACTGGAAGAGTCTCCACTACTAGCTCACTGAGAAGCTTGACACTGGAAGAGTCTCCACTACTAGCTCACTGAGAAGCTTGACACTGGAAAAGTCTCCACTACTAGCTCACTGAGAAGCTTGAAGTAGAAGAGGCAATACTACTAGCTCATAGAGATGGTTGAGGCTGGATGAGTCTCCACTACTAGCTCTCTGAAAAGCTTGACACTGGAAAAGTCTCCACTACTAGCTCACTGAGAAGCTTGAAGTAGAAGAGTCTCCACTACTAGCTCACTGAGAAGCTTGACACTGGATGAGTCTCCACTACTAGCTCTCTGAAAAGCTTGAAGCTGGAGAAACCACTACGGTGTCATGTGCACTTGCTCAAAATGGCTTAACTGCCGAAAGAGATATAGGATAAAGTGGATTGAAGAGGTATAGCTCAAACCAACATGAGCTATGGCTGAGAGTAAGACAACACCATGACACCGAGGTGAAGGCCTTGGGCTGTGAATTACAATGTGGAGACAGTGCACATGCAGGGAACAGGCAGGAAATCTCTGAGCAGCGTCAACATCATCATCACCGGCAGAGACAAACGCACATTTTTTGTGGAAGTTTATATTTCAAATTCCAACCATTTTTTTGTACACTCATCATTAGCTAATTTCCATTGTTCGTAATAAGGCAATGCATTGTCATACAGATAGTTTTCAAGTCTCCATGACCACCTCACGATCACTTGGAATGGTTTAAACCTCTTGACCTCACATATTTGTGAGATTTAGGCCCGGCTTTTGTTATGTGTATCATCGGTATGGTTACAATCTATACTTTTAATCTCTTAGTGCCAAAAGAAAGTACACAGACTAATACTATCAGGTTTCATTTAGAAAATTGTCCAAGGGGGTGCAACTGGAGGAATCTGTATTTTAAGGGGGAGGGGGGTGTGTGGCATGATTGTAAGATGTGACAAACTTTTACAAACGCCATCTGGGGGGTCGGGGTATGCTTGGATGTGTGTGTGTGCATCGTTTTATACAGGATTTTGAGTTTTCGGAGGGGGGGGGGGGGGGGGGGGGAAAGTCCATAGTTCGGTGTTGACATGGAGGGGGTGTATAGCTCATAACAACTAGGGGGGTCTGGGGACATGCTCCCCCAGAATAAAAAAATATATATAAAAAAATTAATGCTGAGATTGATTCTGGGGCATTCTTAGGATACTAGTAGTCAGTTCTAAATGGAAGTCTACACAGCCAGACTCAGTTTTATTAGGATTGTGAAGGGGTGGGATAAAATGGTCTTTAGGGTTAGGGGAAATCCCAGGGCTTCCCCCCTAATGCTGAAGGTATCTATTCTGCATTAGTGGAATACTGCAGGGAAAAGAACATTCAGTTGGGAAGGTTTATAGGAATGGGATTTGATGGAGCTGCTACTTTCTCTGGTGACAAAACAGGAGTTCAAAGAAGGTCGAAAGAGCTCTCATCTCATGCATTTGTTGTCCATTGTTGGTGTCAAGTCCTTCAACTGGCTTCTGTGCAAGCTGCTAATGCTACACTAGGTATCAAGCATGTCTATACTACCCTAATGACGTTATGGAAGTTCTTTCATTACTCCCCAAAACGTGCAGAGTCATTAAAGGAGATTCAGAAAGTACTAGATCTTCCAGAGCTCAAGATTGTGAAACTATCAGACACACGCTGGCTTACACATGAGCGTTGTATCAAAGCAGTAAAAGCTAGTTACAGCTCAATAGTTCTTGCTTTTGAAAATATATATGAAACATCACATGAACCAGGATCTCTTGGACTAAGTAAAGCCCTTTCTAGTCACTCCCACAACAGCAGCAATGTACCTACTTGACTACATTCTTCCTCAAGTAGCAAAGCTTAACCTGCCTTACAGACCAAGCACCTGGACCTCTCCCATATTTCTAGTGTAGTGGATGCTACTCTTAATTCACTTGATGATGCTATACTGCCTTCAGCAAATTGGGTTTTACAGCTACAAGATGCAAGATAAAAGTTAAAAGCAGCAACAGGTATTTAAGTCACTCATTTAGATATATGCTCTTTTCAAGAAAGAGTGGGCAAGCCTTTTATCAGACTCATCAAAGATAACATATCCAGCTGGTTTAGATCCTCCTCAAAAGATGTGTTATCAGCCTTCAATATTTTTGATCTAAAGAAAGTGCCCAGCCTCTCTACTCATGAGCTACCTTTATATGGGGAGGGTTCAATTCAAACTCTCATTGGACAGTTTGGGAGAGATTTACCAGCTAAATCATTGGAAGGAACAGAATTTGAGAAGACAGCCATTGTCTCTTCTGACCTCAGCACAGAGTGGAAAACGTATCTTCAGCTCCTTATTAAGCAGCCAAAAGATGATATATACATGCAACTGAAGGAATTACTCACCAATGACATGCTTATAGCATATTCCCCAATCTACATAAACTGGCAATCATATGCTTCTCTATTCCTATTTCTACAGCATCAGCGGAACGAAGTTTCTCAGACATAAAATTAATATATAATTGCCATGGTAACCGCTTAACTGAACTTAGCCTGACCAACTTAATGAAAATTGCTATTGAATCTCTCGAAAAACTCACTGATGGTGATTTGGAAGAAATTGTTGACGTGTGGAATAGAAAAGGTAGCCGGATTGCTGTGTAAACTATCATTCAGACTCTTATCTCATTACATGCAGTATGCATACTCCCACTACTAATGCACAGCACTTATCAATAATGAATTTTTATAATACAATTTCCAATGGGAGGCAAAGAAATTTCCGGGAGGGGGCGGGGGGGGGGGGGGCGCAGCCTCTCTCTCCCCCCCCCCCCCCCCCCCCTCTAAATGAAACCCTGACTATGTAACTTGATATTCGATGTAACTTGATGTGGCATGACTTCCAGCCAGACTTGAGCGATGTTTCTCTTCATAACTGGTTGTTGGCATTTGCAGGGAAGTACATCAAGCAGGCTCAGATGGTGCGAGCCAAGACCCAATTGGAGCAGCTGCAATCTGAAATCGCCTCCGTGGCACGTAGGACGGGCATCTCCTCTGCCACCAAGTTGGCTCTCATTGCTCCGTCCATGGACCAGTTGGAGGAGACGGTCAACATTGAGTGGTGGGATGCCGCCATTTTGACACATAAGAGGTACATTATAATCTGCCACACATGCTCAGTACTACCACAACTCTTCCTAGGGGATCCGGGATGTCCCTAGTTGAGGGTGACAGACTAGACATCGTATATCCAGGCATCATGGCTGGGCTATTGTAGGCCTAGGGTTTGGTTATACCAGATTAGTTCCAAGTATCCTGGGAATTCCGGGATATTCTAGGAATGTTGTGGCAGCGCTGGACAGTACTGCTCCGAATGTTACAAGTTAGATTGCCCATTGTCCTTGCCCTAGCTACTGCCCTTGCCCTAGCTACTACCCTTGCCCTAGCCCTGTCCTTGCCCTAGCCACTGTACTTGCCCTAACCCTTGCTGAAGCCCTCATCCAGTAACTACCTCTACAGCATTGAGACATCATCACGATGATGTAATGCCCTGGGGAAGTACCCCAATTTATGTTGATTTTGCACAAGTGTCATGTGCATATCTTTTGTGGTGGTATACTTGTAATGTACATACATGGTCACTGATGTAGAGTGTGCTGGTTGTCAAGCAAGATGCTTATTGCATCAGTCAACCTCATTGTTGGATGCTTAGCTCCGAGCAGCTGTTAATCAGTGATGCTTCTGCAAAGATGTAATTAATCTCTTCTTGGTATGGAGTAGTGAGTGAGTGTATATAGACGCTAGCTAGAAGGAATGGTGGATGGTGAACTACTGCAGAGCGGAGTCTGAGGTGTGGGAGGGTATCATCATATTTGGACAAATTAAATCTTCAGATTTGTTTGGTTTGCAGAAATAATGACTTTCAGGCAGAAAGGAATGATTACAATTGAAGTTTAGCAAATAGAGGCTAGAACCTATAGTAAAGGAGGTGCTTGATAGATGCGTACCTGTTGTTTAATAGAGGCTAGAACCTATAGTAAAGGAGGTGCTTGATAGATGCGTACCTGTTGTTTAATAGAGGCTAGAACCTATAGTAAAGGAGGTGCTTGATGGATGCGTACCTGTTGTTTAATAGAGGCTAGAACCTATAGTAAAGGAGGTGCTTGATAGATGCGTACCTGTTGTTTAACAGAGGCTAGAACCTATAGTAAAGGAGGTGCTTGATAGATGCGTACCTGTTGTTTAACAGAGGCTAGAACCTATAGTAAAGGAGGTGCTTGATAGATGCGTACCTGTTGTTTAATAGAGGCTAGAACCTATAGTAAAGGAGGTGCTTGATAGATGCGTACCTGTTGTTTAATAGAGGCTAGAACCTATAGTAAAGGAGGTGCTTGATAGATAACTAGACTTATGTTTGCTGGAGGTTTAAATGTTACTCCTTGTTTGGGCATGATTCAGCGAATAGTTGGATTCTTTTGTTTTTTTCTGCATCTAATCTTGGACAGACCCTGTGATGATTGCTGATCTGTTGGTTCTTATCAACTGATTGAAGTGCAGTGATGTGGAAGTGTTGTTTAGAGCCATGAAAACCCAGAGAATAATAAGGCAAAACTATATACGTGCCGGTGATGGCTATTTGGTACGACCGAGCTCCTACTTGTCTTCCATAACTGACCAATGGCATGTCTTATGTGTGAAAATCTTTATGCCACACTCCCTTAGTCTTCTTAAAAACAGAATATGTCTTTATATAGGATTATGGAGGCCACATAAGTTGACCCAGAAGTTATATGTAGGCTGGTAAGCTAACCCCAATCGCAACCTACATATGTAGCTGCAAGAGAGACTACCCCACCACATATGCCATGTCCATCATTTATACGTACCTCAAACAAACATATGTTAATAGTCTTCATGCTGTTCTTCTATGTGCCCAAATTGGGTCTCCTATTTTGAAACCGTAATAAAATATGCGGGGAAAACATTCACTCATGAATATTCAAATATAAATGGTAGCCTGTCCCCTTAACAACCAGCTTTTAGGTTAGTAATATTCACATGGGCTGTCATAGTGGTTTAACTTCTCTCTCCCCCTCCACCCCTTCCCCCCCACTCCCTCCCACTGGACATATGCAGCTATGCTAAGTTTGACGACCCATCAATAGCAGCTAATGAGAAGTATCAGGACATTTCTAACCTGATAGAGCACCCAATTATTGTGCTGCCTCCTGGAGAGCTTGCCAAGGTTGCTGCTCTTCCCGTCATGCTCACGGCCAAGGAGAGGAAGAAGCTGCGGAGGCAAAGGAGGAAAGAGGCAGAGAAAGAGAAACAGGAGAAGATACAGTTTGGGCTGATAGATAGACCGGAGCCAAAGGTGAGGGTGTTCTTCTTCTTATTATTATTATTATCATTGTGTGACTGTTCCCTCCACAGTCATCCACTTCCCAAGCATCAGAGAGTATAAGTGTATCCCATATGTTGGTTTGACCCTCTTGAAAATGGCGGACGCAAAACCAAAGCTTATATTTCATCTAGAACTCGCATCGGCGGCATCTTAGCTACCTAAGTGGTGGTTTCAGCCAATTAAATTCTTCACTCTGGTACTAAGCCTGCAGTGTAAAGACCATTGAAAATGTTTGAAAAAACCTTGAAATTCATCTTCAAGGATCTTCATGTCTGTTTATCCCCTTCACTTCACAGGTGTACATTAGGTCCACCTTGCAATTCATCTTCAAGGATCTTCATGTCTGTTTATCCCCTTCACTTCACAGGCGTACATTAGGTCCACCTTGCAATTCATCTTCAAGGATCTTCATGTCTCTGTTTTCCCGTTCACTTCGCAGGCGTACATTAGGTCCACCTTGCAATTCATCTTCAAGGATCTTCATGTCTGTTTATCCCCTTCACTTCACAGGCGTACATTAGGTCCACCTTGCAATTCATCTTCAAGGATCTTCATGTCTGTTTATCTCCTTCACTTCACAGGCGTACATTAGGTCCACCTTGCAATTCATCTTCAAGGATCTTCATGTCTCTGTTTTCCCGTTCACTTCGCAGGCGTACATTAGGTCCACCTTGCAATTCATCTTCAAGGATCTTCATGTCTGTTTATCCCCTTCACTTCACAGGCGTACATTAGGTCCACCTTGCAATTCATCTTCAAGGATCTTCATGTCTGTTTATCTCCTTCACTTCACAGGCGTACATTAGGTCCACCTTGCAATTCATCTTCAAGGATCTTCATGTCTGTTTATCCCCTTCACTTCACAGGCGTACATTAGGTCCACCTTGCAATTCATCTTCAAGGATCTTCATGTCTGTTTATCTCCTTCACTTCACAGGCGTACATTAGGTCCACCTTGCAATTCATCTTCAAGGATCTTCATGTCTGTTTATCCCCTTCACTTCACAGGCGTACATTAGGTCCACCTTGCAATTCATCTTCAAGGATCTTCATGTCTGTTTATCTCCTTCACTTCACAGGCGTACATTAGGTCCACCTTGCAATTCATCTTCAAGGATCTTCATGTCTCTGTTTTCCCGTTCACTTCGCAGGCGTACATTAAGTCCACTCCTCATTGTTTTAGCTCCAGAAGATTACAAATGATCCGATGCACGAACATGTCTTAGTTTCTCGATCCACTCAAACCACGACATAAAGCCAGCGTGAATTAGCAATAGCTGCTGCCCATTTAATATGGGAGATATGAACCCCCCCCCTCCTCCCCCATAGCACTTTTAATTGTTCAAGGGGTCTGTAGAATAGCCACTCAGAGAACACGTACTCATGTGGGCTCTTGCATCATGCTGGTAACACGAATGTCTTCAGTTCTATCATATTTTTTTTCCTTTCCCATAGGGGAAAAAAAGTAGAACGGGGAGGGGAGGGGGGGGAATGGAGGGGAGGGGGAACGGAACAAGAAGAAGAAGGGAAAGGGGAAAAGGCCTGAGTGCGGGATGAGCCCGTGGACCCTCATTCT
>CBDHDV010000099.1:0-21649 GCA_965261175.1 Rubritalea sp.
AACATCAAGCGATGAGGGAGAGCCGGCCATGGTCCTGTTGAGACCGTCCTTATACCGGATCTCAGCTGGAACTCGGCAGACGAGGCCCAATATTGTTAACAGTTTCAGCCTCAGGACATAAGAGGAATTGGTCTGGAATGTAACTGGTAGAATGGTTGGATGTCGTGATCAGAGGTGGTTGTTTCTGCTGCACCTAAAAGGGGCATTCATTTGAGCCTCGATATAACAGAAATAAAATCCCAAAAACAAAAGAAATGTACACATAAAGTAAAGGGAGGGATTAAAAATACTGCTTAAAAAGCCAGTAAGAAAAATAGAAAAACCAAAGATAAAAAATATTTCACCCCTCCCTTCAAATTGACCGTCTAATAAGATGAGGAAAATCATGAGGACTGAGGTATGCTAGACATTACAGTAGTAGTGAGGACAGTATCTTGGATTATCTAGTATGCATCAGCCCCGCCATTGGATGCATATTAGATACCATCAACTGAGACATTGCCCTTAAAGACATACACCAGTCTCATGTCCTTTGAATGGTTCATATGGAGGGCAAACCAAGATGAACCCTTCAAATGTGCTGTGAGCATTCAATGCTAGGTTGACTGGCTAAGCACTCCACTTGAGATTGAATGCTACAATTTTTCCTTCAGGTCAGCTGTCTAGACTGAGACAAAATGTAAAAGACTGGATACTAACAAGATACATTTATAATACATTTATGATACATTTATAGTTTGATATAAATAGATGGACGCAGTTATTATTTTTTACTTCAATGTCAATGTAAAACTAGAAAGGAAACATTTATGGATCTACATATAATTAATGCAAAGGAACTGATGGGTTGAAAGGCTTAAGCATGATGATGACGGATTAGAAAACAAAACAGTTCAAACAAAGGAAGTGTATTGTTAAGTTGTTAAGTCGAAGGAAACACACTGGAAATTGTTTAATTGTGCATTTTAATTTTAAGGAAACACACTGGAAATGTTTAATTGTACATTTAAATTTAATAGGACACACTGGACATGATTAAGCGTGCATTTTAAATTTAAGGGAACATAAAAATCAAATACAACAAGATGCAAGTAGGGGGTAAACTGCCTACCCCCATTTAAAAAAAAACAAAAAAACAAAAAAAAAAACATATATATATATATGATAAAGAAAGGATGAAGGGGGCTAGGAATTGAACAGGGGATACAGCCTGGTAATAACTGGTGTGGGGGTGGTGTAGTATGCCCAAAAGTAAGGGTATGCAAATAGTTGGTCATAGCATTTTTAGGGACCCAGGGGGGGTATGTAATAAGGGTTCTTCTGAAAACATGGTCAAAGAAAGACCATTGATGGACAGCTAGGAGAGCAAATATCCCCCCCCAGGATATTTAGGAATGTGGTGCTAAACTAACACTCAAGATCAGCCAAAGATACAGCAGATTAGGGCGTGCCAAAAGCCAAACCTGCCAGTCTACCTTATCAACATCACCAAGGTCAGGGAAACTCAGTACTGACAAGGGAGGTGATGTTGATAAGGGTTTACATAGGAATCGTAGGTGCTAGGAAGGAGGGGCGAACAGTAGCCTCAAATAAACCTGTACTCAAATGATTCAGGATCAGATGTCCACACATGGAATGCATGGTTATGTGACCTGGATCAATTGTGTAAAGGAGAAAGAAAGGAAATGATAAGATAATTTAATCATTAAATAACAAACTAAATTGTATTGAATAAATTGGGTCGTATTTCCTCCTGACATGTGAATGACAGAAGGTTTCAGGTTCAGTGAAAATATCTATATTTGCCTGACAAACAAATGACATAAAGTTTCATATTCTGATGAATTTTATCAAGAAATTGATATCAACATATAGGGTGTCTAGTGTTGCTAATTGTCGAGAATGACAGAGCTCAGAATAATCATGGTCCATGTCCCATGGTCTTAGAGACCATGATACATGGTCATCCATGGTCTTATGGTCTCATAAGGTATCTAGTCAATCTAGTCAGATTAGATGGTCATCATGTACAAATATGCTCAGATGCTTTTCCCACCTCTGGAGGAATCCCATCTGAAGATATTTGATACAATATAAAAACAGGTGTCAACACTTGACATTAAAATGTCAACATTCCAACATTCACTATCAACATTCGTGTAAATAGAGACATTAATGTAAATTGTCAAGTGTCCCGTTTCGGTCCTCCAGTCGGTTACAAATAGATTTGTGAGTTCTCGATTCTAGGTTAGTTTCTGTTTAGTCTTGAATGTGTTCACACACTTCACGACATAAACAGTTACTTCCTTGCAATTAAGAAACAATATTAAATACTATCAATCCTAAAGACAATACATCCTAGCTATTGTTTTCCTAGTCAACTCATCCTAAGAAAATAGTGATCGTATGCTTTGTGACTAACAATAAAGACAATACACAAGCATTACCAAGACTCTGTTTATTACTCTCCATCCGAGTAGGAAACTTGAATACTCAGTAGATATTCAGGGAGCCTACAATACAGAGTATCCGCCCTTTGAGTATCTATTGATAGAAGGTGGTATACAACCATACAAGTGGGGAACAGGTCCATATTAAAAGACATTGCCATTTGGACCTCACCAGGTGGTCAAAGTGCTGGACCCTTCCAATAAACTCTTATAGCCCAGTTCTGTGGGATATATGGTTGCCAAACAAAACTGTAAGAAGAGCTTTGGTTGAGAGTCTAACAAGTCTCCACCAATAGATAAGTCAAAGTATCCTAGAAGAGTTGTAACACAATAGAAACACAATTGTGGAGTGGGAATAGAGATTGCACATAGAAGCTCGAGCCAGTCATCCATTGGGTATCATCCTAAGTGGGTGAGACTAGATGGCGAGACCTAGACTCCTAGCGTCTCACCCCCAGGAAGTTTGGGATCCAGTCAGGGACCCTGAGGAGGGGTATCAGAAACCTGACAACCCTGTCAGGAACCCCTGGGATGTGGGATGGCTTCTGGGTGAAGACCGACCTATGAGACCTCGAAGTCCTAGACCTCAACCCAGGTTGGGGTGGGGATCATCTACATCAGTACAGGACAATCCCCTTGATCATCACCACCATCTACAAGGGACTTGGATCCCTAGACCTGAAGACACTACAGAAGGAGAACTGGAAGCTGGAGAGGAACTCACCCAGGACATGGAACAATCTGGTCATCATCCAGTCCCTGCACTCAGGGACAGAAGTGTGGACAGGTCAATGGTCTTGTCAAGGCCGACCAGGAGGATCATGGGAAGGCCAGCATACAAGGCTATAATTATACCTTGGGTGTACACACCTCCACCTCTCCAAACCCAGGCTTCCCCTCAAGACTGGTCCCAGGAAACCCCAGTGTCTGGAGGTACTGGATACAGGCTGACATCAGACAACCACCCAGCCTCCACTGGGTGGTATGACCAGCTGGACAGACAAGGAGAAGGTGGGTCCACATGGAAGAGGCACAGGCCAGGGACTCCTCCTTCATTCCGGAGGCAGACAACCATGGGTTGTCCAAGGAGAGGTTATACCTCAGAGTCCGACTCTAGAGAGGCAGGAGGATGGCCAACACGAAGAACGACTCCAGAGTCCACTTCCTTAGAAGCTGGGACTACATGCCCTCCCAGAGCTTCGACCTGGGAAGGAGAATGGACTAGCTGGGAATCTACTCCTGGACGTGTAACACAAACCAAGCAGAGATATGAATCCCGTGGGTAATCCCATGGGATGAGAAGGACAATGATAACAAACTAGTGATCAGTCATTTCATTGTAATTCACCATGACTTTAATCAGGGTGACATAACAAGTATTTGGTGATCATATCATTAAGGTAATCCCAACCATAGGATGTTCACGTAATTCACATTAACACCTTTGGTTGGACCCTAGTGTTATAGTAAGGTGTCAATGATGTTAACATCCAATTGATATCATGCTAAATAAGGCCCATGATAAAGTATAGTGGGTTACATGGTATATACCTAACAAGTCCATAGGAACCTTCATATGACTTGTGGTTATATAGCATATTACCCTTAATACATCATTAGTTATCATTATAAGGGATAAGGGCAATAAGTAATCATCCATCTACCATCTGGGTGATCACTGGTAATACATTGGTTTACTATGATCACTTGATCATTAGCAGGTCATTGGATTACTTGGGATCAAGCATGGGATGATCATGGATAATCAGTTAGGATCATTATGAGGGCAATCATCATATCATCAAGTGATTACTCAAAGGTCTTTAATCTGGTTATTACATTATATAACGTGACTATTATTAGGGTATGTCACAAGAGTCCGAAAACTTTAAATTCTAGAAATAGGCCTTTTAGCATAATTTATCACATGGTGCAAGGATTTTGGATAAAAAGATAAAGGTAATTAATCCAAAAAGGACTAAGTAAAATAATCCTAAAAGGATAATTAAATAATCCAAAAACATAGCTTTCGAATCTTCCGCAATTTTTAGATTATGGGAAAATACATTTTTAGATTAAAAGGGAAAAAATGAATTTTTAGATTATGGGAAAAATACATTTTTAGATTAAAGGGAAAAATGAATTTTTAGGTTATGGGAAAAATGCCTTTTTAGATTACGGAGAAAAATGCCTTTTTAGACAAACCAGCAATTACCAGGCATATCCCAACTTAATGAAAGGATTCTTGTTAAACCCTCCCCCAGTATTAAAACAATGGCCAGACATGTACGCTTACTTGACCTGAGAGGTGAGAGGTGTAATATGAGACAGTGGCCAGACTAGTTTTAGAGAGAGCCCACTCCCTGACCCTTAGGCGTCAGTACGTATCCGGACTCATTCACCCACTCGGCGAGCAGAGTCGGAAGGTACAAGTTCCAGGACTCAGTGCAAACTTCAATTGGGTGAGTCTAATATTAGGTCTGTAGGTATTTAGGTACTAGGAACTAGTCTGTAGGTATTTAGGTAGGTATCTAGGTATCAGTATCAGCTAGGTCTGTAGGTATTTAGGTACCAGGAACTGGTCTATAGGTATCTAGGTATCAGAAACTAGGTCTGTAGGTATTTAGGTACCAGGAACTAGTCTGTAGGTATCTAGGTATCAGAAACTAGGTCTGTAGGTATTTAGGTACCAGGAACTAGTCTGTAGGTATCTAGGTATCAGAGCTAGGTCTGTAGGTATTTAGGTACTGGGGACTAGCTCCGTAGGTAACTAGATATCAAGGACTAGATCAGTAGAGACCTAGGTATTGGGAACTAGGAACTAAGAACTAGTCTAATTAGGAAAGTAGTAGTACTAGTCTAGTTAGAAAATTGATAGTAACGGTCTAGTCAGGAAACTAATGATATTAGTCTAAATTAGGAGATGTATAGAGAAGAGTAGGAGCCTAGGAGGACTAGTCTAATTAGGAGATTAGTAGTGCTAGTCTAATTAGGAAAGTAGTAGTACTAGTCTAGTTAAGAAATTGATAGTAACGGTCTAGTCAAGACACTAATGGTATTAGTCGAAATTAGGAGATGTATAGAGAAGAGTAGGAGCCTAGGAGGACTAGTCTAATTAGGAGATTAGTAAGTAATGCTAGTCTAATTAGGAGGTTAGTGGTGCTAATTTAATTTAGGAGGAGCCCAGAGAAGGATAGGAGATTACCACTACTCGTCTAATTAGGTGCTCTGTAGGAAAAGATAGGAGATGTGTGTGTTAGCTAAATAACGAAGTAGCATCAACACTAGCCTAAATGAAGGAAGGATAGAGGGGTCTATAATAACAGAGTGAACCTTAGGGATGTAAGGGTAATCCTAAGGTGTAAATATCACATCCCCAAACATCTCAAGAGACATATGAGTTCATCTATACCACTTAGAAGAGCTCAGCAAAAGTACCATCAGTACAGAGACTGTTTAAATAAATAACAGCAGGCTTCTCCATAAGAGAAAGGTGAGCCTTGGGGACAAAGGAAATTCTGAGATCAACTGGGAATTGAAGTCCTGTCAACAGCCATCCTTCATATTTCATTTCCTGCGAGTGGAGGGAAAGAGGACGAACTTCAGGTTTATTTCTTTTAGATGAAACCCTCGTTTCTGTACCAACATGAGACAACAAATTTTGAAAGAAATTAGTTTAGTTAGAGATCTTAGTAATTCCATCAGAAGAATAGAAGGAGAAGAACAGACCGCCACTGAACTAAAAGGATCGAGTATAAACTGTTCCTCCTAGACAAATGCCGAGCCACAGACGAGAACCACCTGAAGAAGGAAGGAGAGGAGGTGCCAGGAGAAGAGTGAGGTCTACGCCACAAACCAGAGAGTCGAGACGGACAGCAGCTGGGCGGATCATTGAGAGCTTCCAATACCTGAGGGAAAGTTGTCAGACACTGCCACAGATAGGACGTCTTCCCAAGGATGACATCCTCAAAGGGGCAGTCGACCAGATGCGTGCACTCCAGTTTGAAAATATTTCTCTGCGATGGACAGTGGCTGCGTTCATGGCAGGCAGAGATACGGATACTAGGCCCCAAGCACCGAGGATTGAAGGACGACCAGAAATCAGAGTTGTCCCAAATACCCATGGAGGTCAGTCTGCTCGCCCTCAAGACCTAGGCGGGCAAGAAGAAGGCGAAAGGAGGAGGGATGAACTGCAGGTCATAGAAGTCAGAGGGAACTGCCCGTGGCCAGGCACGCCTCCTCATCCAGCTCAGGACAGAAGTCAGTTGCCTGAGGGGGGAAACGAGATAGCCAGACTAAGAGAAATTGTAGCGAGACTTAGGGGTGGAGAGACTCGTGATAGCCAACCAGTAACGAGACTCAGTGGTGGAGAGACGAACAGGGCGAGTGTCGGGGGTGGAGTAGCTGGTGAGCAGGAAGACGGTGTGGAAATCCGGGTGGTATGGGGCGGAACGGTTGAAAAGCCCATTCCAATTGTTTCACATCCTACACCAAGGATGTCCAGTAGTCCGCCTTTCTCAGACAGGAGCTGGATAGCTAAGCCAGTAGGCAGAAAAGTACAAGTGGGAGCATCTACCTTGCAAAGAATAATTCCAGTCAGTCGGACTCCAAACAAGTGTGAAATTCTGAGGAATAGATTACGCAGACCCACTACACTCCAGATCCCTGTTAAAACTTTGGGTGAAACAGGAGAACCAGAAGAGAATATATTGCCCATGGATCTGTCCCACAAAGTCCCTATAGTACGGGAGACATCCAGGGAGGACTTGGGGACCATCAGCCCGCCTCCATTGATTTCCATCGAAGGAGAGTCGACAAGTCAGTTGCCTTCCAGTCCACCTCCATTGGTTTCCCTTGAAGGAAGGTCGACATGTCATTTGTCTTCGAACTCTCAGATCAGGGAAGAAGAGCTTTCAACACACGGCATTGCTCAGATCCTGCAAGCAGCTGTCATCATCGAGAAAGCCAGGTTGGCTGATCAGGACCCAATGATGGGAGACAGGGATGACGAGGAGGTGATGAACATGCCTATCATTGAAGACAGCGAGAAGGACATAGGAACAGAAACTGTTCCAACTGGAGAGGAGGTTTTGTCTCCAGAAAGTCTTGAGAGGTGGATTGACATTCCAGGGTTGGTGATTGACCTGGATCCACCACCAGTAACAGAGCCAGGAACATCAACCATCTGCTCCACGACCCTAACATCAACCATGGGGACTTCTACCCCAAAAGCTGTCACAGAGCCAAGATCATCAACAACCTTCTCCACGACCCCAACATCAACCTCTACCTCAAGAGTGGTAATTCGGGTGGCCAGCTGGGTTGGAAGGAAAGGAAGTGAATCTGCCAACCAACAAGAAGTGGAAGGTGACCTGAACCTTGGGATCTCAGGAGACAATGTTGACGGTTATGTCAGAAGAGCTACATGCTCCCCAGAAGAAGTCCCAGAGGCTGGGAGAGAAGATGTCCAGGTTCAACCTGGTGTAATGGACAGCGAAGAGGAAGAGATAGATGTAGTAGGGCCAGAACCAATGAGTGTCGAAGAAATACCAAGCCTCATGCCTGGACCTGCGCTGTCTCTGGGCGAATATGTTGACCCAGCAATGCCTGATGATGAAGGATCCGGTCCAGTACCTGTACTCTCCCTTGGTGAGGGCGAGTATGTGGAATCGGTCGATGAAAAGGCCATGTTAAAGGCGCTGTTCGAAGATCCTCCAAATGATAGTGTGATGATTCCCAGGTGGCCTCATCATCTGGTCAGTCACCACGGAGAGCTTGAAGACGGAGAGGTTCCACCTGTTAACCCACCCTCACCAGTGGAGGTGATCGTGGGGTCAGTATGGCTAGACGTGGTCCCAAATCTAGACATACATCAAACAATCAGTTATGGCTGTGAATTGGAGACTGAGACTCCAACAAGAGAAGACAGGGTGGAGGAATTAAATGATGAGATTATCTCGGACAAAGAACTCGCCCTGTCAGTTGAAAAAGACTCTGAAGGAGAAGGTAGAGAAAGTACCAGAGAAACGAGTACAGAGGACGGAGTTGGCACATTCAAAAACGCCTACGTGTCATTGAGAAGACTGAGAATCAAGAAACTGAAAAACAGAAAGAAAACCTCCAGAAAGAAGAAAGATCAGAAGTGGACGTGTGAAAGAGACCGTGACTGGAGACCACCGAGGCGAAGGAAGGTGAAGATAACTCCCAAGATAAAGTTGATAAGAACTAGACCCATATCTGAAGACGAAGAAACAACCGAGTCAAGAGGAAATCGTCAAGCCAGACTCAAACGAGTTTGGAAGGGAACAAACTTTAAAATCCAGGACGAAATCATCACCTTCTACCAGGCCGTGCCGAAGAAGAAGAAGAGAGAAGGAAGAGAGAAACAGAAGAGGCGAAGAAGAGAAGAAGAGCAGGAAAGGTACGAAGGTTTCGTGATCGCCGTGCCAGGAGCGGGCCGGTCATCGGCAGGCCGGCCATATAGGTTCCGAGACTTCGACAGTGGAAGGTGGGAGTCCGAACTAGGAGGAGGTCGTCTGAATGGAACAAAAAGATTGGAAGTCGATTCTAAGACCAAAGAAGGACAAGAAGATCGTCAAGAAGGTGACATGGAAGGAAGAGGGATTGTGCAGGGCGCCTTCGGTGCCGACCCTCAAGTGGTTGTGGGAAAGGATACTGAAGAGAAGTCAGGCCCACAACAAGAAGAAGATGTTGACAGAAGAGAAGGCGAAGGTGCCGAAAAAGAAGATGCACCTGAAAAGGAAACAACAACAACAAACTCAGCTCAAAAGAGATCAAGAGCAGGAGAAGATCCAAGGGGAAATGCTGGAGCAACAAAGGAAGGAGAGGATGTTGAGGAAACTGAAAAGAACCAATACCCTGGATCTCAGATTGATGTTGCAACCGTTAGAATTAGAAATTCCGCAACTTCCATCAGTGGAGTACAGAGTCTCCTGCGAACGTGGGTAGAGGAAGGAATCGAAGAAGTCGAATGTGACGTGAGGATCAAGTCAGTCGAACTGCCCCCTCGTCGTCTCGATCCTGCAGTTCCCCGAGGAAAGTCAATGAGGTGAAGATAGGATCAAACACATGAGTTCGCCACACCTTGCACGTATAGAAACTATAGAAACTAAATTATGCTTCTTTAATCAAGACACACCTGGGTCAGCCAGACTAGTCTATATTAAAGGAATATAATGATAAAACCAGGGTAGAGAGGGAAGGTATCAAAAGTATCGGACATTGTCACAATTAGGACAGAGTCCAAACTAAATGAGCCATCCTCAGGAAAGGGTTTAGATTGGTTGAGAGTTCAAAATGTAAGGTTAGGTGACAAATGTTAAAAGGGGTAAATAATGAGGGTAATCAGAGGTGGTCCGATTTTTTATAAGGCAGAACACCCTCACCAACTTTGACCAAAGAAGGGGGGTGGGGGTTCTAATTGTTGTTATATACAAAGTTAGAAAAGAGGTGTTCTTCTTATTAAGGGGAGGGGGCTAAAACAAATTTACAATTTTGAACGGGTTTGGTGAAGCTAACCAAATGTCTAAAATATAATGTAAGGGGATGTCTGGATGACCTCTTTTCCAAATTTGATAGAGTGGAGATATAGGAAATAGGCTTTACCAAAAGAAAATGCATCACTTTGCAGCAGAAAAAATCTAGAGGTCATGAGTGCCGACCAGGAATTCATATGTCGATTTTGGACAATGAATAAAAAGTTATAGACGGGTCAGACCTGTTGTGAAACCTGTGGTGGGAACTATTAACATCAAGCGATGAGGGAGAGCCGGCCATGGTCCTGTTGAGACCGTCCTTATACCGGATCTCAGCTGGAACTCGGCAGACGAGGCCCAATATTGTTAACAGTTTCAACCTCAGGACATAAGAGGAATTGGTCTGGAATGTAACTGGTAGAATGGTTGGATGTCGTGATCAGAGGTGGTTGTTTCTGCTGCACCTAAAAGGGGCATTCATTTGAGCCTCGATATAACAGAAATAAAATCCCAAAAACAAAAGAAATGTACACATAAAGTAAAGGGAGGGATTAAAAATACTGCTTAAAAAGCCAGTAAGAAAAATAGAAAAACCAAAGATAAAAAATATTTCACCCCTCCCTTCAAATTGACCGTCTAATAAGATGAGAAAAATCATGAGGACTGAGGTATGCTAGACATTACAGTTGTAGTGAGGACAGTATCTTGGATTATCTAGTATGCATCAGCCCCGCCATTGGATGCATATTAGATACCATCAACTGAGACATTGCCCTTAAAGACATACACCAGTCTCATGTCCTTTGAATGGTTCATATGGAGGGCAAACCAAGATGAACCCTTCAAATGTGCTGTGAGCATTCAATGCTAGGTTGACTGGCTAAGCACTCCACTTGAGATTGAATGCTACAATTTTTCCTTCAGGTCAGCTGTCTAGACTGAGACAAAATGTAAAAGACTGGATACTAACAAGATACATTTAAAATACATTTATAATACATTTATGATACATTTATAGTTTGATATAAATAGATGGACGCAGTTATTATTTTTTACTTCAATGTCAATGTAAAACTAGAAAGGAAACATTTATGGATCTACATATAATTAATGCAAAGGAACTGATGGGTTGAAAGGCTTAAGCATGATGATGACGGATTAGAAAACAAAACAGTTCAAACAAAGGAAGTGTATTGTTAAGTTGTTAAGTCGAAGGAAACACACTGGAAATTGTTTAATTGTGCATTTTAATTTTAAGGAAACACACTGGAAATGTTTAATTGTACATTTAAATTTAATAGGACACACTGGACATGATTAAGCGTGCATTTTAAATTTAAGGGAACATAAAAATCAAATACAACAAGATGCAAGTAGGGGGTAAACTGCCTACCCCCATTTAAAAAAAAAAAAAAAAAAAAAAAAAAAAAAAAAAACACATATATATATATATGATAAAGAAAGGATGAAGGGGGCTAGGAATTGAACAGGGGATACAGCCTGGTAATAACTGGTGTGGGGGTGGTGTAGTATGCCCAAAAGTAAGGGTATGCAAATAGTTGGTCATAGCATTTTTAGGGACCCAGGGGGGGTATGTAATAAGGGTTCTTCTGAAAACATGGTCAAAGAAAGACCATTGATGGACAGCTAGGAGAGCAAATATCCCCCCCAGGATATTTAGGAATGTGGTGCTAAACTAACACTCAAGATCAGCCAAAGATACAGCAGATTAGGGCGTGCCAAAAGCCAAACCTGCCAGTCTACCTTATCAACATCACCAAGGTCAGGGAAACTCAGTACTGACAAGGGAGGTAATGTTGATAAGGGTTTACATAGGAATCGTAGGTGCTAGGAAGGAGGGGCGAACAGTAGCCTCAAATAAACCTGTACTCAAATGATTCAGGATCAGATGTCCACACATGAAATGCATGGTTATGTGACCTGGATCAATTGTGTAAAGGAGAAAGAAAGGAAATGATAAGATAATTTAATCATTAAATAACAAACTAAATTGTATTGAATAAATTGGGTCGTATTTCCTCCTGACATGTGAATGACAGAAGGTTTCAGGTTCAGTGAAAATATCTATATTTGCCTGACAAACAAATGACATAAAGTCTCGTATTCTGATGAATTTTATCAAGAAATTGATATCAACATATAGGGTGTCTAGTGTTGCTAATTGTTGAGAATGACAGAGCTCAGAATAATCATGGTCCATGTCCCATGGTCTTAGAGACCATGATACATGGTCATCCATGGTCTTATGGTCTCATAAGGTATCTAGTCAATCTAGTCAGATTAGATGGTCATCATGTACAAATATGCTCAGATGCTTTTCCCACCTCTGGAGGAATCCCATCTGAGATATTTGATACAATATAAAAACAGGTGTCAACACTTGACATTAAAATGTCAACATTCCAACATTCACTATCAACATTCGTGTAAATAGAGACATTAATGTAAATTGTCAAGTGTCCCGTTTCGGTCCTCCAGTCGGTTACAAATAGATTTGTGAGTTCTCGATTCTAGGTTAGTTTCTGTTTAGTCTTGAATGTGTTCACACACTTCACGACATAAACAGTTACTTCCTTGCAATTAAGAAACAATATTGAATACTATCAATCCTAAAGACAATCCATCCTAGCTATTGTTTTCCTAGTCAACTCATCCTAAGAAAATAGTGATCATATGCTTTGTGACTAACAATAAAGACAATACACAAGCATTACCAAGACTCTGTTTATTACGCTCCATCTGAGTAGGAAACTTGAATACTCAGTAGATATTCAGGGACCTACAATACAGAGTATCCGCCCTTTGAGTACCTATCGATAGAAGGTGGTATACAACCATACAAGTGGGGAACAGGTCCATATTAAAAGACATTGCCATTTGGACCTCACCAGGTGGTCAAAGTGCTGGACCCTTCCAATAAACTCTTATAGCCCAGTTCTGTGGGATATATGGTTGCCAAACAAAACTGTAAGAAGAGCTTTGGTTGAGAGTTTAACAAGTCTCCACCAATAGATAAGTCAAAGTATCCTAGAAGAGTTGTAACACAATAGAAACACAATTGTGGAGTGGGAATAGAGATTGCACATAGAAGCTCGAGCCAGTCATCCATTGGGTATCATCCTAAGTGGGTGAGACTAGATGGCGAGACCTAGACTCCTAGCGTCTCACCCCCAGGAAGTTTGGGATCCAGTCAGGGACCCTGAGGAGGGGTATCAGAAACCTGACAACCCTGTCAGGAACCCCTGGGATGTGGGATGGCTTCTGGGTGAAGACCGACCTATGAGACCTCGAAGTCCTAGACCTCAACCCAGGTTGGGGTGGGGATCATCTACATCAGTACAGGACAATCCCCTTGATCATCACCACCATCTACAAGGGACTTGGATCCCTAGACCTGAAGACACTACAGAAGGAGAACTGGAAGCTGGAGAGGAACTCACCCAGGACATGGAACAATCTGGTCATCATCCAGTCCCTGCACTCAGGGACAGAAGTGTGGACAGGTCAATGGTCTTGTCAAGGCCGACCAGGAGGATCATGGGAAGGCCAGCATACAAGGCTATAATTATACCTTGGGTGTACACACCTCCACCTCTCCAAACCCAGGCTTCCCCTCAAGACTGGTCCCAGGAAACCCCAGTGTCTGGAGGTACTGGATACAGGCTGACATCAGACAACCACCCAGCCTCCACTGGGTGGTATGACCAGCTGGACAGACAAGGAGAAGGTGGGTCCACATGGAAGAGGCACAGGCCAGGGACTCCTCCTTCATTCCGGAGGCAGACAACCATGGGTTGTCCAAGGAGAGGTTATACCTCAGAGTCCGACTCTAGAGAGGCAGGAGGATGGCCAACACGAAGAACGACTCCAGAGTCCACTTCCTTAGAAGCTGGGACTACATGCCCTCCCAGAGCTTCGACCTGGGAAGGAGAATGGACTAGCTGGGAATCTACTCCTGGACGTGTAACACAAACCAAGCAGAGATATGAATCCCGTGGGTAATCCCATGGGATGAGAAGGACAATGATAACAAACTAGTGATCAGTCATTTCATTGTAATTCACCATGACTTTAATCAGGGTGACATAACAAGTATTTGGTGATCATATCATTAAGGTAATCCCAACCATAGGATGTTCACGTAATTCACATTAACACCTTTGGTTGGACCCTAGTGTTATAGTAAGGTGTCAATGATGTTAACATCCAATTGATATCATGCTAAATAAGGCCCATGATAAAGTATAGTGGGTTACATGGTATATACCTAACAAGTCCATAGGAACCTTCATATGACTTGTGGTTATATAGCATATTACCCTTAATACATCATTAGTTATCATTATAAGGGATAAGGGCAATAAGTAATCATCCATCTACCATCTGGGTGATCACTGGTAATACATTGGTTTACTATGATTACTTGATCATTAGCAGGTCATTGGATTACTTGGGATCAAGCATGGGATGATCATGGATAATCAGTTAGGATCATTATGAGGGCAATCATCATATCATCAAGTGATTACTCAAAGGTCTTTAATCTGGTTATTACATTATATAACGTGACTATTATTAGGGTATACCACAAGAGTCCGAAAACTTTAAATTCTAGAAATAGGCCTTTTAGCATAATTAGTGCAAACTTCAATTGGGTGAGTCTAATTGATAGTAGATATTTAGGTACCAGGAACTAGTCTGTAGGTATCTAGGTATCAGAAACTAGGTCTGTAGGTATTTAGGTACCAGGAACTAGTCGGTAGGTATCTAGGTATCAGAAACTAGGTCTGTAGGTATTTAGGTACCAGGAACTAGTCTGTAGGTATCTAGGTATCAGAAACTAGGTCTGTAGGTATTTAGGTACCAGGAACTAGTCTGTAGGTATCTAGGTATCAGAAACTAGGTCTGTAGGTATTTAGGTACCAGGAACTAGTCTGTAGGTATCTAGGTATCAGAGCTAGGTCTGTAGGTATTTAGGTACTGGGGACTAGCTCCGTAGGTAACTAGATATCAAGGACTAGATCAGTAGAGACCTAGGTATTGGGAACTAGGAACTAAGAACTAGTCTAATTAGGAAAGTAGTAGTACTAGTCTAGTTAGAAAATTGATAGTAACGGTCTAGTCAGGAAACTAATGATATTAGTCTAAATTAGGAGATATATAGAGAAGAGTAGGAGCCTAGGAGGACTAGTCTAATTAGGAGATCAGTAGTGCTAGTCTAATTAGGAAAGTAGTAGTACTAGTCTAGTTAAGAAATTGATAGTAACGGTCTAGTCAAGACACTAATGGTATTAGTCGAAATTAGGAGATGTATAGAGAAGAGTAGGAGCCTAGGAGGACTAGTCTAATTAGGAGATTAGTAATGCTAGTCTAATTAGGAGATTAGTAATGCTAGTCTAATTAGGAGGTTAGTGGTGCTAATTTAATTTAGGAGGAGCCCAGAGAAGGATAGGAGATTACCACTACTCGTCTAATTAGGTGCTCTGTAGGAAAAGATAGGAGATGTGTGTGTTAGCTAAATAACGAAGTAGCATCAACACTAGCCTAAATGAAGGAAGGATAGAGGGGTCTATAATAACAGAGTGAACCTTAGGGATGTAAGGGTAATCCTAAGGTGTAAATATCACATCCCCAAACATCTCAAGAGACATATGAGTTCATCTATACCACTTAGAAGAGCTCAGCAAAAGTACCATCAGTACAGAGACTGTTTAAATAAATAACAGCAGGCTTCTCCATAAGAGAAAGGTGAGCCTTGGGGACAAAGGAAATTCTGAGATCAACTGGGAATTGAAGTCCTGTCAACAGCCATCCTTCATATTTCATTTCCTGCGAGTGGAGGGAAAGAGGACGAACTTCAGGTTTATTTCTTTTAGATGAAACCCTCGTTTCTGTACCAACATGAGACAACAAATTTTGAAAGAAATTAGTTTAGTTAGAGATCTTAGTAATTCCATCAGAAGAATAGAAGGAGAAGAACAGACCGCCACTGAACTAAAAGGATCGAGTATAAACTGTTCCTCCTAGACAAATGCCGAGCCACAGACGAGAACCACCTGAAGAAGGAAGGAGAGGAGGTGCCAGGAGAAGAGCGAGGTCTACGCCACAAACCAGAGAGTCGAGACGGACAGCAGCTGGGCGGATCATTGAGAGCTTCCAATACCTGAGGGAAAGTTGTCAGACACTGCCACAGATAGGACGTCTTCCCAAGGATGACATCCTCAAAGGGGCAGTCGACCAGATGCGTGCACTCCAGTTTGAAAATATTTCTCTGCGATGGACAGTGGCTGCGTTCATGGCAGGCCGAGATACGGATACTAGGCCCCAAGCACCGAGGATTGAAGGACGACCAGAAATCAGAGTTGTCCCAAATACCCATGGAGGTCAGTCTGCTCGCCCTCAAGACCTAGGCGGGCAAGAAGAAGGCGAAAGGAGGAGGGATGAACTGCAGGTCATAGAAGTCAGAGGGAACTGCCCGTGGCCAGGCACGCCTCCTCATCCAGCTCAGGACAGAAGTCAGTTGCCTGAGGGGGGAAACGAGATAGCCAGACTAAGAGAAATTGTAGCGAGACTTAGGGGTGGAGAGACTCGTGATAGCCAACCAGTAACGAGACTCAGTGGTGGAGAGACAAACAGGGCGAGTGTCGGGGGTGGAGTAGCTGGTGAGCAGGAAGACGGTGTGGAAATCCGGGTGGTATGGGGCGGAACGGTTGAAAAGCCCATTCCAATTGTTTCACATCCTACACCAAGGATGTCCAGTAGTCCGCCTTTCTCAGACAGGAGCTGGATAGCTAAGCCAGTAGGCAGAAAAGTACAAGTGGGAGCATCTACCTTGCAAAGAATAATTCCAGTCAGTCGGACTCCAAACAAATGTGAAATTCTGAGGAATAGATTACGCAGACCCACTACACTCCAGATCCCTGTTAAAACTCTGGGTGAAACAGGAGAACCAGAAGAGAATATATTGCCCATGGATCTGTCCCACAAAGTCCCTATAGTACGGGAGACATCCAGGGAGGACTTGGGGACCATCAGCCCGCCTCCATTGATTTCCATCGAAGGAGAGTCAACAAGTCAGTTGCCTTCCAGTCCACCTCCATTGGTTTCCCTTGAAGGAAGGTCGACATGTCATTTGTCTTCGAACTCTCAGATCAGGGAAGAAGAGCTTTCAACACACGGCATTGCTCAGATCCTGCAAGCAGCTGTCATCATCGAGAAAGCCAGGTTGGCTGATCAAGACTCAATGATGGGAGACAGAGATGAAGAGGAGGTGATGAACATGCCTATCATTGAAGACAGCGAGAAGGACATAGGAACAGAAACTGTTCCAACTGGAAAGGAGGTTTTGTCTCCAGAAAGTCTTGAGAGGTGGATTGACATTCCAGGATTGGTGATTGACCTGGATCCACCACCAGTAACAGAGCCAGGAACATCAACCAACTGTTCCACGACCCTAACCTCAACCATGGGGACTTCTACCCCAAAAGCTGTCACAAAGCCAAGGTCATCAACAACTTTCTCCACGACCCCAACATCAACCTCTACCTCAAGAGTGGTAATTCGGGTGGCCAGCTGGGTTGGAAGGAAAGGAAGTGAATCTGCCAACCAACAAGAAGTGGAAGGTGACCTGAACCTTGGGATCTCAGGAGACAATGTTGACGGTTATGTCAGAAGAGCTACATGCTCCCCAGAAGAAGTCCCAGAGGCTGGGAGAGAAGATGTCCAGGTTCAACCTGGTGTAATGGACAGCGAAGAGGAAGAGATAGATGTAGTAGGGCCAGAACCAGTGAGTGTCGAAGAAATACCAAGCCTCATGCCTGGACCTGCGCTGTCTCTGGGCGAATATGTTGACCCAGCAATGCCTGATGATGAAGGAGCCGGTCCAGTACCTGTACTCTCCCTTGGTGAGGGCGAATATGTGGAATCGGTCGATGAAAAGGCCATGTTAGAGGCGCTGTTCAAAGATCCTCCAAATGATAGTGTGATGATTCCCAGGTGGCCTCATCATCTGGTCAGTCACCACGGAGAGCTTGAAGACGGAGAGGTTCCACCTGTTAACCCACCCTCACCAGTGGAGGTGATCGTGGGGTCAGTATGGCTAGACGTGGTCCCAAATCTAGACATACATCAAACAATCAGTTATGGCTGTGAATTGGAGACTGAGACTCCAACAAGAGAAGACAGGGTGGAGGAATTAAATGATGAGATTATCTCGGACAAAGAACTCGCCCTGTCAGTTGAAAAAGACTCTGAAGGAGAAGGTAGAGAAAGTACCAGAGAAACGAGTACAGAGGACGGAGTTGGCACATTCAAAAACGCCTACGTGTCATTGAGAAGACTGAGAATCAAGAAACTGAAAAACAGAAAGAAAACCTCCAGAAAGAAGAAAGATCAGAAGTGGACGTGTGAAAGAGACCGTGACTGGAGACCACCGAGGCGAAGGAAGGTGAAGATAACTCCCAAGATAAAGTTGATAAGAACTAGACCCATATCTGAAGACGAAGAAACAACCGAGTCAAGAGGAAATCGTCAAGCCAGACTCAAACGAGTTTGGAAGGGAACAAACTTTAAAATCCAGGACGAAATCATCACCTTCTACCAGGCCGTGCCGAAGAAGAAGAAGAGAGAAGGAAGAGAGAAACAGAAGAGGCGAAGAAGAGAAGAAGAGCAGGAAAGGTACGAAGGTTTCGTGATCGCCGTGCCAGGAGCGGGCCGGTCATCGGCAGGCCGGCCATATAGGTTCCGAGACTTCGACAGTGGAAGGTGGGAGTCCGAACTAGGAGGAGGTCGTCTGAATGGAACAAAAAGATTGGAAGTCGATTCTCAGACCAAAGAAGGACAAGAAGATCGTCAAGAAGGTGACATGGAAGGAAGAGGGATTGTGCAGGGCGCCTTCGGTGCCGACCCTCAAGTGGTTGTGGGAAAGGATACTGAAGAGAAGTCAGGCCCACAACAAGAAGAAGATGTTGACAGAAGAGAAGGCGAAGGTGCCGAAAAAGAAGATGCACCTGAAAAGGAAACAACAACAACAAACTCAGCTCAAAAGAGATCAAGAGCAGGAGAAGAGCCAAGGGGAAATGCTGGAGCAACAAAGGAAGGAGAGGATGTTGAGGAAACTGAAGAGAACCAATACCCTGGATCTCAGATTGGTGTTGCAACCGTTAGAATTAGAAATTCCGCAACTTCCATCAGTGGAGTACAGAGTCTCCTGCGAACGTGGGTAGAGGAAGGAATCGAAGAAGTCGAATGTGACGTGAGGATCAAGTCAGTCGAACTGCCCCCTCGTCGTCTCGATCCTGCAGTTCCCCGAGGAAAGTCAATGAGGTGAAGATAGGATCAAACACATGAGTTCGCCACACCTTGCACGTATAGAAACTATAGAAACTAAATTATGCTTCTTTAATCAAGACACACCTGGGTCAGCCAGACTAGTCTATATTAAAGGAATATAATGATAAAACCAGGGTAGAGAGGGAAGGTATCAAAAGTATCGGACATTGTCACAATTAGGACAGAGTCCAAACTAAATGAGCCATCCTCAGGAAAGGGTTTAGATTGGTTGAGAGTTCAAAATGTAAGGTTAGGTGACAAATGTTAAAAGGGGTAAATAATGAGGGTAATCAGAGGTGGTCCGATTTTTTATAAGGCAGAACACCCTCACCAACTTTGACCAAAGAAGGGGGGTGGGGGTTCTAATTGTTGTTATATACAAAGTTAGAAAAGAGGTGTTCTTCTTATTAAGGGGAGGGGGCTAAAACAAATTTACAATTTTGAACGGGTTTGGTGAAGCTAACCAAATGTCTAAAATATAATGTAAGGGGATGTCTGGATGACCTCTTTTCCAAATTTGATAGAGTGGAGATATAGGAAATAGGCTTTACCAAAAGAAAATGCATCACTTTGCAGCAGAAAAAATCTAGAGGTCATGAGTGCCGACCAGGAATTCATATGTCGATTTTGGACAATGAATAAAAAAAAGTTATAGACGGGTCAGACCTGTTGTGAAACCTGTGGTGGGAACTATTAACATTAAGCGATGAGGGAGAGCCGGCCATGGTCCTGTTGAGACCGTCCTTGTACCGGATCTCAGCTGGAACTCGGCAGACGAGGCCCAATATTGTTAACAGTTTCAACCTCAGGACATAAGAGGAATTGGTCTGGAATGTAACTGGTAGAGTGGTTGGATGTCGTGATCAGAGGTGGTTGTTTCTGCTGCACCTAAAAGGGGCATTCATTTGAGCCTCGATATAACAGAAATAAAATCCCAAAAACAAAAGAAATGTACACATAAAGTAAAGGGAGGGATTAAAAATACTGCTTAAAAAGCCAGTAAGAAAAAATAGAAAAACCAAAGATAAAAAATATTTCATCCCTCCTTTCAAATTGACCGTATAATAAGATGAGAAAAATCATGAGGACTGAGGTATGCTGGACATTACAGTTGTAGTGAGGACAGTGTCTTGGATTATCTAGTATGCATCAGCCCCGCCATTGGATGCATATTGGATACCATCAACTGAGACATTGCCCTTGAAGACATACACCAGTCTCATGTCTTTTGAATGGTTCATATGGAGGGCAAACCAAGATGAACCCTTCAAATGTGCTGGGAGCATTCAATGCTAGGTTGACTGGCTAAGCACTCCACTTGAGATTGAATGCTACAATTTTTCCTTCAGGTCAGCTGTCTAGACTGAGACAAAATGTAAAAGACTGGATACTAACAAGATACATTTAAAATACATTTATAATACATTTATGATACATTTATAGTTTGATATAAATAGATGGACGCAGTTATTATTTTTTACTTCAATGTCAATGTAAAACTAGAAAGGAAACATTTATGGATCTACATATAATTAATGCAAAGGAACTGATGGGTTGAAAGGCTTAAGCATGATGATGACGGATTAGAAAACAAAACAGTTCAAACAAAGGAAGTGTATTGTTAAGTTGTTAAGTCGAAGGAAACACATTGGAAATTGTTTAATTGTGCATTTTAATTTTAAGGAAACACACTGGAAATGTTTAATTGTACATGTAAATTTAATAGGGCACACTGGACATGATTAAGCGTGCATTTTAAATTTAAGGGAACATAAAAATCATAATACAACAAGATGCAAGTAGGGGGTAAACTGCCTACCCCCATTTTTAAAAAACAAAAAAAAACAAAAAAAAAAACACATATATATATATATGATAAAGAAAGGATGAAGGGGGCTAGGAATTGAACAGGGGATACAGCCTGGTAATGACTGGTGTGGGGGTGGTGTAGTATGCCCAAAAGTAAGGGTATGCAAATAGTTGGTCATAGCATTTTTAGGGACCCAGGGGGGGTATGTAATAAGGGTTCTTCTGAAAACATGGTCAAAAGGAAAGACCATTGATGGACAGCTAGGAGAGCAAATATCCCCCCCAGGATATTTAGGAATGTGGTGCTAAACTAACACTCAAGATCAGCCAAAGATACAACAGATTAGGGCGTGCCAAAAGTCAAACCTGCCGGTCTACCTTATCAACATCACCAAGGTCAGGGAAACTCAGTACTGACAAGGGAGGTAATGTTGATAAGGGTTTACATAGGAATCGTAGGTGCTAGGAAGGAGGGGCGAACAGTAGCCTCAAATAAACCTGTACTCAAATGATTCAGGATCAGATGTCCACACATGAAATGGA
>CBDHDV010000100.1:0-43070 GCA_965261175.1 Rubritalea sp.
CACGCGAACAAAGTCATATTCCTCACTTTTGAAAATGGCAGCACTTTTTGGGAATGACAATGATGGACGTAGAGAGCCAAAGAGTTTGGTAGAATTTCGAGCTGGGAAGATGAAACTATCTGGTAGTACAGTGACTGCAGATTTACGCAAAGGACTTGTCTACATGAAGCAAGAAGAAAGACTCATGCACTTCTGCTGGAAGGACAGGAAGAGTGGTGATGTTGTGGACGTAAGTTAGACTATATTTAGGCTAAGTGTGAACATGGTAGACCTTGGAATATCAAGTGATTATGTTTAATCCTATTCAGGACTTGATTATTTTTCCTGGTGAAGTAGAGTTCAAGCGTATAGCTCAGTGCAAAACTGGTCGTGTATATTTGCTGAAGTTTCGTAACCGTCCTGTCAGGAAGTATTTCTACTGGATGCAAGAACCTAAAGAAAGTCTTGACGAAGATCTGCAAAAGAAGGTACAAAAGTTGAGCCTGGCCTTTCTCCTTGTTTGAACAATAACAACTTACAGTGTAATCATTACAATTTTTATTAACAACAGGTTAATGACCTCATTACTAACCCACCAGATCCTTCGCAGGCACTCACGGAGGGGCTAGGAGGGGGTCTGCAATCTATTATGAGCGGACATAACAGTCTGCAGAGTCTTCTTGCTGGTGCCCATAGCAACCCACAGCTCTTGGAGCAGCTGATAGGCTCGGGAGCGCTTTCGCCACTACAACCTCGAATGTTTGAAGAAATGGGGTAATTTTTAATTTAAAATTTTTTTTTAACATCATACATACGTTACACAGTCACAGTCACGATCCCTCTGTACATGAGGCAATACTCGGTGCATTCGCTCTGATTATCGCTAGTAGAGATGTATTTGAATATTGTTAAAGTAAGTTGTTCTTTAACTTTAACTTCTTTAGGGCCTAAAATTAAATGATTTGCCACCTGTGTTTGCCTGAATTATTTTTTAATGTCATGTGATGAATAACAGCAAGAGTCATGAGTGTTTCTTCTTCACTTGAGGGCTCTATCTATCAGGTAAGCGCTATTGATGTGCTAGCTTGCCCAGCGGCAATAAAAGTGAATGAAGCACTTTGAGTACTTCAGCTTGCTAGCAATTCAGCCAAAGACCATAGCAATTATTTTAGCTTTTGTCTGGCCAGTACCTCTATAGAGTAAGCTCTAGTGTGCAGGAAAATAGGTAGTAACTATATAGATACTTAATTTTTTTTCTTTTTCTTTTTTGTCAAAGGCGATGGTGTTGATGCTTGTAATTTAAAACTCGCCATCTCTCAGCAACTGTTGTGTTTTTAGAGTGGGATTAGATGTACCTCTCCAGCGAACAGCTTGAGTTGGATTTTACTGTGCAAACTCAAGGATAGCTTTTTAGCAATGGCTGTGAAGTTACATTCTTTATGCTGATATACATGCTATTGGTCGGGAACGTAAAAAATGCATTAGACCTTAAGGAGTTAATAGGATATTTGGATTAATTAGTATAATATCTGATTAAAATTTGCAAGCCTCGATAAGGGTTTGGGTGGGATAAAATATAAATTGGATATTGTGATATGCAAGTTTGAATCTTATTGTGAAGGAGTCTGCTCTTGCTAGAGATTGGTGAGAGTGAAATGTATTCATCCACAACAATGCAGGGGTTGCTCCGCCAGTTTTGAATAGGTCTGGCCTGGAAAGAGGGTGGTTTTGGGTGTGATCAAAACATGTCTTTATTTTGCAGTGTTTTACATTTATATTGGCTAGCTACAAAATATATCAGCAGCCAGCTAAGGAAAGTAAGTGACAAAACCCGCAGAAAGCAGCATCAGTATCTCTTGGCCTCACTTTTATATGCTTAGTTTAACAGCTCTGCAGCATAGGTGCAGTCTCTTTCACTACAACAAAGCCACGACTAGGAGCGGAACCAGTTTGCTTGTATAATATCTCTGGTATTGCATAGCTATGCAATAATCACGTAGAAATAGGTAAAGGGTCTGGCCACATGAGACTACGATTTATCTTCTTTTTCCCCTGCAGCTCTCTTCAGGAAGGCGAAGGGTTCTGGAATTTGGAAGGGAACTTCAGAATCACTTCAGACGCTACATCGAAGCTTGAACCATGTCATAGTCGAGACTTGACTGTCTGAGTTGTAGGAAAAGTGCATTTGAACATCTTTGTTGACCATAAAAAGTGGTTCTACCAAGGCTTGAGTATCACCGCCACCTCTGCAATGCATTCATGTGCAACCTCGGACTCAATTGAGTTATGATGCTCAAGAGACCCTATTGACAAATTGGATTATGATGCAGAGACTTGGCAAGAGTAGCTATATAGTGATCAAATAGTAACAAAAAAAAACAGTGGGAGGGGGAGAACTGAGAGTTCAAGGGGGTGAAGGAAAGTAGTTGGAGAACCATGCTTTGTGGATCCTCGCATTCATAAAGCTTAAGAGCAGCTAACTGGTGGTTGATGATGATTCCTGGGTAGATATCCTCGATTGCATTTGTGTAGTGGCTTAGTGAGCCAAACTCCAGTCTCACATGGCGACAATTGCCTCTGATCTCTAGATATTCTCCTCCTCAGCTTGAAGTATTGGAATTTGTCTGTGGAGGAGAAAAGAGGCGATATCATCTGTTGTCTTGTTATAAGAAGGGTGATCACCTGTTGTCTTGTTATAAGAGTGGTTATCATCTGTTGTCTTGTTATAAGAGGGGTTATCATCTGTTGTCTTGTTATAAGAGAGGTTATCATCTGTTGTCTTGTTATAAGAGGGGTGATCACCTGTTGTCTTGTTATAAGAGGGGTTATCATCTGTTGTCTTGTTATAAGAGCGGTTATCATCTGTTGTCTTGTTATAAGAAGGGTGATCACCTGTTGTCTTGTTATAAGAAGGGTGATCACCTGTTGTCTTGTTATAAGAAGGGTGATCACCTGTTGTCTTGTTATAAGAGGGGTGATCACCTGTTGTCTTGTTATAAGAGGGGTTATCACCTGTTGTCTTGTTATAAGAAGGGTGATCACCTGTTGTCTTGTTATAAGAGGGGTGATCACCTGTTGTCTTGTTATAAGAGGGGTTATCATCTGTTGTCTTGTTATAAGAAGGGTGATCACCTGTTGTCTTGTTATAAGAGAGGTTATCACCTGTTGTCTTGTTATAAGAAGGGTGATCACCTGTTGTCTTGTTATAAGAAGGGTGATCACCTGTTGTCTTGTTATAAGAGGGGTGATCACCTGTTGTCTTGTTATAAGAGGGGTTATCACCTGTTGTCTTGTTATAAGAAGGGTGATCACCTGTTGTCTTGTTATAAGAGGGGTGATCACCTGTTGTCTTGTTATAAGAGCGGTTATCATCTGTTGTCTTGTTATAAGAGGGGTTATCACCTGTTGTCTTGTTATAAGAGGGGTTATCACCTGTTGTCTTGTTATAAGAGAGGTTATCATCTGTTGTCTTGTTATAAGAAGGGTGATCACCTGTTGTCTTGTTATAAGAGGGGTTATCATCTGTTGTCTTGTTATAAGAGCGGTTATCATCTGTTGTCTTGTTATAAGAGAGGTTATCACCTGTTGTCTTGTTATAAGAGGGGTGATCACCTGTTGTCTTGTTATAAGAGAGGTTATCACCTGTTGTCTTGTTATAAGAGGGGTGATCACCTGTAGTCTTGTTATAAGAGGGGTGATCACCTGTTGTCTTGTTATAAGAGGGGTTATCATCTGTTGTCTTGTTATAAGAGGGGTTACCACCTGTTGTCTTGTTATAAGAGGGGTTATCATCTGTTGTCTTGTTATAAGAGGGATTACCATCTGTTGTCTTGTTATAAGAGGGGTGATCACCTGTTGTCTTGTTATAAGAAGGGTTATCACCCGTTGTCTTGTTATAAGAGGGGTTATCGCCTGTTGTCTTGTTATAAGAGGGGTTATCATCTGTTGTCTTGTTATAAGAAGGGTGATCACCTGTTGTCTTGTTATAAGAGGGGTTATCATCTGTTGTCTTGTTATAAGAGCGGTTATCATCTGTTGTCTTGTTATAAGAGGGGTTACCACCTGTTGTCTTGTTATAAGAGGGGTTATCATCTGTTGTCTTGTTATAAGAGGGGTTATCACCTGTTGTCTTGTTATAAGAGAGGTTATCATCTGTTGTCTTGTTATAAGAAGGGTGATCACCTGTTGTCTTGTTATAAGAGAGGTTATCATCTGTTGTCTTGTTATAAGAGGGGTTATCATCTGTTGTCTTGTTATAAGAGAGGTTATCGCCTGTTGTCTTGTTATAAGAGGGGTTATCATCTGTTGTCTTGTTATAAGAAGGGTGATCACCTGTTGTCTTGTTATAAGAGGGGTGATCACCTGTTGTCTTGTTATAAGAGGGGTTATCATCTGTTGTCTTGTTATAAGAGGGGTTACCACCTGTTGTCTTGTTATAAGAGGGGTTATCGCCTGTTGTCTTGTTATAAGAGGGGTTATCATCTGTTGTCTTGTTATAAGAAGGGTGATCACCTGTTGTCTTGTTATAAGAGGGGTGATCACCTGTTGTCTTGTTATAAGAAGGGTGATCACCTGTTGTCTTGTTATAAGAGGGGTTATCATCTGTTGTCTTGTTATAAGAAGGGTGATCACCTGTTGTCTTGTTATAAGAAGGGTGATCACCTGTTGTCTTGTTATAAGAGGGGTGATCACCTGTTGTCTTGTTATAAGAGGGGTTATCATCTGTTGTCTTGTTATAAGAGGGGTTATCACCTGTTGTCTTGTTATAAGAGAGGTTATCATCTGTTGTCTTGTTATAAGAAGGGTGATCACCTGTTGTCTTGTTATAAGAGAGGTTATCATCTGTTGTCTTGTTATAAGAGGGGTTATCATCTGTTGTCTTGTTATAAGAGTGGTTATCACCTGTTGTCTTGTTATAAGAAGGGTGATCACCTGTTGTCTTGTTATAAGAGGGGTTATCATCTGTTGTCTTGTTATAAGAGGGGTTATCATCTGTTGTCTTGTTATAAGAGGGGTTATCACCTGTTGTCTTGTTATAAGAAGGGTGATCACCTGTTGTCTTGTTATAAGAGAGGTTATCATCTGTTGTCTTGTTATAAGAGGGGTTATCACCTGTTGTCTTGTTATAAGAAGGGTGATCACCTGTTGTCTTGTTATAAGAGGGGTTATCACCTGTTGTCTTGTTATAAGAGGGGTTATCATCTGTTGTCTTGTTATAAGAGCGGTTATCATCTGTTGTCTTGTTATAAGAAGGGTGATCACCTGTTGTCTTGTTATAAGAGGGGTTATCATCTGTTGTCTTGTTATAAGAGAGGTTATCATCTGTTGTCTTGTTATAAGAGGGGTTATCACCTGTTGTCTTGTTATAAGAGGGGTTATCACCTGTTGTCTTGTTATAAGAGAGGTTATCATCTGTTGTCTTGTTATAAGAAGGGTGATCACCTGTTGTCTTGTTATAAGAGGGGTTATCATCTGTTGTCTTGTTATAAGAGCGGTTATCATCTGTTGTCTTGTTATAAGAGAGGTTATCACCTGTTGTCTTGTTATAAGAGGGGTGATCACCTGTTGTCTTGTTATAAGAGAGGTTATCACCTGTTGTCTTGTTATAAGAGGGGTGATCACCTGTTGTCTTGTTATAAGAGGGGTGATCACCTGTTGTCTTGTTATAAGAGGGGTTATCATCTGTTGTCTTGTTATAAGAGGGGTTACCACCTGTTGTCTTGTTATAAGAGGGGTTATCATCTGTTGTCTTGTTATAAGAGGGATTACCATCTGTTGTCTTGTTATAAGAGGGGTGATCACCTGTTGTCTTGTTATAAGAAGGGTGATCACCTGTTGTCTTGTTATAAGAGGGGTTATCATCTGTTGTCTTGTTATAAGAAGGGTGATCACCTGTTGTCTTGTTATAAGAAGGGTGATCACCTGTTGTCTTGTTATAAGAGGGGTTATCATCTGTTGTCTTGTTATAAGAGGGGTTACCACCTGTTGTCTTGTTATAAGAGGGGTTATCATCTGTTGTCTTGTTATAAGAGGGGTTATCACCTGTTGTCTTGTTATAAGAGAGGTTATCATCTGTTGTCTTGTTATAAGAAGGGTGATCACCTGTTGTCTTGTTATAAGAGAGGTTATCATCTGTTGTCTTGTTATAAGAGGGGTTATCATCTGTTGTCTTGTTATAAGAGGGGTTATCACCTGTTGTCTTGTTATAAGAAGGGTGATCACCTGTTGTCTTGTTATAAGAGAGGTTATCATCTGTTGTCTTGTTATAAGAGGGGTTATCACCTGTTGTCTTGTTATAAGAAGGGTGATCACCTGTTGTCTTGTTATAAGAGGGGTTATCACCTGTTGTCTTGTTATAAGAGGGGTTATCATCTGTTGTCTTGTTATAAGAGCGGTTATCATCTGTTGTCTTGTTATAAGAAGGGTGATCACCTGTTGTCTTGTTATAAGAGGGGTTATCATCTGTTGTCTTGTTATAAGAGCGGTTATCATCTGTTGTCTTGTTATAAGAGGGGTTATCGTCTGTTGTCTTGTTATAAGAGGGGTTATCATCTGTTGTCTTGTTATAAGAGGGGTTATCATCTGTTGTCTTGTTATAAGAGGGGTTATCATCTGTTGTCTTGTTATAAGAGCGGTTATCATCTGTTGTCTTGTTATAAGAAGGGTGATCACCTGTTGTCTTGTTATAAGAGGGGTTATCATCTGTTGTCTTGTTATAAGAGGGGTTATCATCTGTTGTCTTGTTATAAGAAGGGTGATCACCTGTTGTCTTGTTATAAGAGGGGTTATCATCTGTTGTCTTGTTATAAGAGGGGTGATCACCTGTTGTCTTGTCATAAGAGGGGTTATCATCTGTTGTCTTGTTATAAGAAGGGTGATCACCTGTTGTCTTGTTATAAGAGGGGTTATCATCTGTTGTCTTGTTATAAGAAGGGTGATCACCTGTTGTCTTGTTATAAGAGGGGTTATCATCTGTTGTCTTGTTATAAGAGGGGTTATCATCTGTTGTCTTGTTATAAGAGGGGTTATCATCTGTTGTCTTGTTATAAGAGGGGTGATCACCTGTTGTCTTGTTATAAGAGAGGTTATCATCTGTTGTCTTGTTATAAGAGGGGTTATCATCTGTTGTCTTGTTATAAGAGGGGTTATCATCTGTTGTCTTGTTATAAGAAGGGTGATCACCTGTTGTCTTGTTATAAGAAGGGTTATCACCCGTTGTCTTGTTATAAGAGGGGTTATCGCCTGTTGTCTTGTTATAAGAGAGGTTATCATCTGTTGTCTTGTTATAAGAGAGGTTATCATCTGTTGTCTTGTTATAAGAGGGGTTATCATCTGTTGTCTTGTTATAAGAGGGGTTATCACCTGTTGTCTTGTTATAAGAAGGGTGATCACCTGTTGTCTTGTTATAAGAGGGGTTATCATCTGTTGTCTTGTTATAAGAGGGGTTATCATCTGTTGTCTTGTTATAAGAGCGGTTATCATCTGTTGTCTTGTTATAAGAGGGGTTATCATCTGTTGTCTTGTTATAAGAGGGGTTATCATCTGTTGTCTTGTTATAAGAGCGGTTATCATCTGTTGTCTTGTTATAAGAGGGGTTATCATCTGTTGTCTTGTTATAAGAGGGGTTATCATCTGTTGTCTTGTTATAAGAGCGGTTATCATCTGTTGTCTTGTTATAAGAGCGGTTATCATCTGTTGTCTTGTTATAAGAGGGGTTATCATCTGTTGTCTTGTTATAAGAGGGGTTATCATCTGTTGTCTTGTTATAAGAGCGGTTATCATCTGTTGTCTTGTTATAAGAGGGGTTATCATCTGTTGTCTTGTTATAAGAAGGGTGATCACCTGTTGTCTTGTTATAAGAGGGGTTATCATCTGTTGTCTTGTTATAAGAGGGGTGATCACCTGTTGTCTTGTCATAAGAGGGGTTATCATCTGTTGTGATAACCCCTCTTGTTATATAGAGAGCGGTGATCACCTGTTGTCTTGTTATAAGAGGGGTTATCATCTGTTGTCTTGTTATAAGAGGGGTTATCATCTGTTGTCTTGTTATAAACAAGAGAGGGTTATCATCTGTTGTCTTGTTATAAGAGGGGTTATCATCTGTTGTCTTGTTATAAGAGGGGTTATCACCTGTTGTCTTGTTATAAGAAGGGTGATCCCCTCACCTGTTGTCTTGTTATAAGAGGGGTTATCATCTGTTGTCTTGTTATAAGAGGGGTGATCATCATCTGTTGTCTTGTCATAAGAGGGGTTATCATCTGTTGTCTTGTTATAAGAAGGGTGATCATCATCTGTTGTCTTGTTATAAGAGGGGTTATCATCTGTTGTCTTGTTATAAGAGGGGTTACCACCTGTTGTCTTGTTATAAGAGAAGGGTGTTATCACCTGTTGTCTTGTTATAAGAGAGGTTATCACCTGTTGTCTTGTTATAAGAGAGGTTATCGCCTGTTGTCTTGTTATAAGAGGGGTGATATCACCTGTTGTCTTGTTATAAGAGTGGTTATCATCTGTTGTCTTGTTATAAGAGAGGTTATCATCTGTTGTCTTGTTATAAGAGAGGTTATCATCTGTTGTCTTGTTATAAGAGTGGTTATCATCTGTTGTCTTGTTATAAGAGAGGTTATCATCTGTTGTCTTGTTATAAGAGAGGTTATCATCTGTTGTCTTGTCTTGTTATAAGAGGGGTTATCATCTGTTGTCTTGTTATAAGAGAGGTTATCATCTGTTGTCTTGTTATAAGAAGGGTGATCACCTGTTGTCTTGTTATAAGAGTGATATGTTATCACCTGTTGTCTTGTTATAAGAGGGGTTATCACCCGTTGTCTTGTTATAAGAGGGGTGATCACCTGTTGTCTTGTCATAAGAGGGGTTATCATCTGTTGTCTTGTTATAAGAAGGGTGATCACCTGTTGTCTTGTTATAAGAGGGGTTATCATCTGTTGTCTTGTTATAAGAGGGGTTACCACCTGTTGTCTTGTTATAAGAAGGGTGATCACCTGTTGTCTTGTTATAAGAGGGGTTATCACCCGTTGTCTTGTTATAAGAGGGGTTATCGCCTGTTGTCTTGTTATAAGAGGGGTTATCATCTGTTGTCTTGTTATAAGAGAGGTTATCATCTGTTGTCTTGTTATAAGAAGGGTGATCACCTGTTGTCTTGTTATAAGAAGGGTGATCACCTGTTGTCTTGTTATAAGAGGGGTTATCACCCGTTGTCTTGTTATAAGAGGGGTTATCGCCTGTTGTCTTGTTATAAGAGGGGTTATCATCTGTTGTCTTGTTATAAGAGGGGTTATCATCTGTTGTCTTGTTATAAGAAGGGTGATCACCTGTTGTCTTGTTATAAGAAGGGTTATCACCCGTTGTCTTGTTATAAGAAGGGTTATCACCCGTTGTCTTGTTATAAGAGGGGTTATCGCCTGTTGTATTGTTATAAGAGGGGTTATCACCTGTTGTCTTGTTATAAGAGGGGTTATCATCTGTTGTCTTGTTATAAGAGGGGTTATCACCTGTTGTCTTGTTATAAGAGAGGTTATCATCTGTTGTCTTGTTATAAGAGGGGTTATCACCTGTTGTCTTGTTATAAGAAGGGTTATCACCCGTTGTCTTGTTATAAGAAGGGTTATCACCCGTTGTCTTGTTATAAGAGGGGTTATCGCCTGTTGTATTGTTATAAGAGGGGTTATCACCTGTTGTCTTGTTATAAGAGGGGTTATCATCTGTTGTCTTGTTATAAGAGGGGTTATCATCTGTTGTCTTGTTATAAGAAGGGTGATCACCTGTTGTCTTGTTATAAGAAGGGTTATCACCCGTTGTCTTGTTATAAGAGGGGTTATCGCCTGTTGTATTGTTATAAGAGGGGTTATCACCTGTTGTCTTGTTATAAGAGGGGTTATCACCTGTTGTCTTGTTATAAGAGGGGTTATCACCTGTTGTCTTGTTATAAGAGAGGTTATCATCTGTTGTCTTGTTATAAGAGGGGTTATCGTCGGTGGTCTTGTTATAAGAGGGTTGATCACCTGTTGTCTTGTTATAAGAGAGGTTATCATCTGTTGTCTTGTTATAAGAGGGGTTATCATCTGTTGTCTTGTTATAAGAGGGGTTATCGTCGGTGGTCTTGTTATAAGAGGGGTTACCACCTGTTGTCTTGTTATAAGAGGGGTTATCATCTGTTGTCTTGTTATAAGAGGGGTTATCACCTGTTGTCTTGTTATAAGAGGGGTTATCACCTGTTGTCTTGTTATATGAGGGGTTATCACCTGTTGTCTTGTTATAAGAGGGGTGATCACCTGTTGTCTTGTTATAGGAGGGGTTATTATCTGTTGTCTTGTTATAAGAGGGGTTATCACCTGTTGTCTTGTTATAAGAGAGGTTATCATCTGTTGTCTTGTTATAAGAGGGGTTATCACCTGTTGTCTTGTTATAAGAAGGGTTATCACCCGTTGTCTTGTTATAAGAAGGGTTATCACCCGTTGTCTTGTTATAAGAGGGGTTATCGCCTGTTGTATTGTTATAAGAGGGGTTATCACCTGTTGTCTTGTTATAAGAGGGGTTATCATCTGTTGTCTTGTTATAAGAGGGGTTATCATCTGTTGTCTTGTTATAAGAAGGGTGATCACCTGTTGTCTTGTTATAAGAAGGGTTATCACCCGTTGTCTTGTTATAAGAGGGGTTATCGCCTGTTGTATTGTTATAAGAGGGGTTATCACCTGTTGTCTTGTTATAAGAGGGGTTATCACCTGTTGTCTTGTTATAAGAGGGGTTATCACCTGTTGTCTTGTTATAAGAGAGGTTATCATCTGTTGTCTTGTTATAAGAGGGGTTATCGTCGGTGGTCTTGTTATAAGAGGGTTGATCACCTGTTGTCTTGTTATAAGAGAGGTTATCATCTGTTGTCTTGTTATAAGAGGGGTTATCATCTGTTGTCTTGTTATAAGAGGGGTTATCGTCGGTGGTCTTGTTATAAGAGGGGTTACCACCTGTTGTCTTGTTATAAGAGGGGTTATCATCTGTTGTCTTGTTATAAGAGGGGTTATCACCTGTTGTCTTGTTATAAGAGGGGTTATCACCTGTTGTCTTGTTATATGAGGGGTTATCACCTGTTGTCTTGTTATAAGAGGGGTGATCACCTGTTGTCTTGTTATAGGAGGGGTTATTATCTGTTGTCTTGTTATAAGAGGGGTTATTACCTGTTGTCTTGTTATAAGAGAGGTTATCATCTGTAGTCTTGTTATCTTTCTGTTCCTCAGACAAAGTGGTGGTACGCGTGAGACGAGTGGTGTGAGGGCAAGGAGTGGAGGAAGCGGTTCAGGAGGGGCTAGTGAAAGAGAATCGGGTAGTAGCACGACTCGACAGCAGGCAACTTCCAGAAGTTCCCATCCACTGCAGTCTCAGCACCACTTACATACGTAATTCCCACTTAAGTGTTTGCAAGAGTGGACATAACTTAGTGATGGTTGTTTGTGTGTGTGTGTGTGTTGTGTGTGCTTATACATTAGTATGCCTCCGCACATTAGTATGCCGCCTCATCATGTGGTTCAGCTTGGAGATCTACAGAATATTCTCTCGGCCATGAACATCCCGCCTACTGGTGAGTATTGATGATAATGTGGAGTTGGTTCCTTTTGTAAAGTTTGCTGTGCCACATATTTAGAGTCTAGGTCACAGGAAGACACTTTGAAGTTGACTGAGGTGGTGACATCTGATGTCCTTCGTCCTCTCTCAGGCGACCCTGCCGTGCATGCCCAGGTGGAATCACACCTCCCTCCCACCTCTGAGGGGATGGAGACTATCCTCACGTCCCCACAGTTTCAGCAAGCTCTTGGCACTTTTGGGTCTGCCTTACAGTCTGGGCAGCTCGGTCCTCTCATGACCCAGTTTGGACTCAGTGGTCAAGTTGCTACTTCTGCCAATACTGGTGGTAAGTAAGTTGGAGCATGACCTTCTGTAATGGGCGGATGCATGATCTGTTGCAAGAGGTGGGATGTCAATGCTGGAATGATGATCCTCGGTCTCAAATGGCCCCTCAATAAGGCTCAGTTATGTTGAGAACCCTAGCCCTAAGCTTAAAAGCTGTCTATCATGCTTGTAATTTCTTGAATTATATATAACCATATATCTTTAATAGATATTGCCCCTATAGGTGTAACCTCCCTTTCAATTGTAACCGGTAGCTCGGTCTCAATTCATGTATAGGAATTGCTAATTGTAACTGCCCTTCTGTTTCCTGTTGTATAGATTTTTTTTGTTCAAAATTAGCATCATTCAAATGCAAATACAGTAAACTGCAGTTTGGTATTAGAATAGGCTCATTTAAGAAAGCTAACAAAAGCTATGTCTTGCTAGATCTACAATGAAACAAACGAGGAAATCAGAAGTCCGTCTAGGAGAATCGGCTCATTTAGGAAGGCTAACAAAAGCTATTTCTTACTAGGTCTAGAAATGAGTCTGTCTAGGAGAATCGGTTCCATTTAAGAAGGCTAACAAAAGCTATGTCTTACTAGGTCTACAACGAAACAAACAACAAGGAAATCAGAAGTCCGTCTAGGAGTAACCTTTCTCAAAGGTGAAGGGATTCTGACCGTTTTCTGGTAGGTCAAAGTGGCCCATGCAGCCTTCCTCAGTAGAAGAGCTTCCAGAAACTGAAGGATCGGCAGAGAGAAAAATGTCAAAGATGGTAGTTGAAATTGTCTATTTTTTAATGTCATATAACTCCTCACCTGGAACCTATAGGTATTGATTAGTCCAGACTGAAATAATTGGCAATTGCAATTCTTTTTGAAGAAAATACGCTGTGTGTGTATTGTATCAGGGAGTACTATCCCTACATTGGATTGGCCCCTGTTTTTAAAATGACGTACAGCAAATTCCCCCAAAGCCAAAGCTCATATTTCAGCTAAAACACACATCTGCAGCTTCTCAGTTGCCTAAATGATGTTTTCAGCTGACATTAGCTCCATAAGATTCCAAGTGTGCCGTGAATCCTTCGGTAAGGTAATAAACTGGCCATGCCAAAAAAAAAGTAGAAGGTGTGAAATAAACTTGAAATTCTTTTTCTGTTTTTTTCCTCACAATTTGCGTATAACGGGTTCATTCATAGAAAATTTAGCACCAGAAGATTCCAAATTTTCCAATGCCTCCAGATGTTCCGATGCCTCCAGATGTTCCGATGCATTGCAGCGACTAATATGTTTCTTGATTGTGGAAAAGATGCAAGGATAAGGCTTCTTGTCGGTGATGCAGTTAAGTTAGCTCACGGTGATGCAATTATGCTAGTTTACGTGCTGTTGATGATCGCACCTGATGTATTGTAAGCGGAACCAATTATCCGCCATCAGTTCTGCCGTTCAGTTTTTATAGACTTCTTGCTCCTTGCAAACCGTCACCAAGTCCACAGGAGGCTGTAGCCTATCTTCTACCAAAACATTGCTGTTTGGTTTGTGAAGTTCTCCTGTGGAACTGTTACCAGGCTGTTGCTGACTGTACTTGGATGCAGTTGACAATAGCTACATGATTGATATATACTGATATTTGTGTAGTGGACAACATGGTATACATGGGTACAGTCAATAATAGCAACAAGACACGGCATGTGTTGGGTATATGTGTAGTGTACATCTACAATGTTTATATCAGGAGTAGTATTCCCTTACCATACTCCTTGTATTGGATTATATCAGGGAGTAGTACTCCCTTACCGTCCTCCCTGTATTGGATTGACTCACTTTTTAAAGTACCGCAGACTGAAAAAAACAACCAATGTTTATATCTCAGCTAAAACTCACATCATCAGCCTATTGCTACCCAATGGTGGTTTCAGCTGCTATGAGCTCAAAAAGACTCCAAGCTTGTCTTCCAGACGACTCCAAATTTTCTAATGCACATCAACGACTACTCTATTTCTCGACATTGAAACAAAAAATAGTAATTATCGTCAAAATGAACACGCTCACGCTAGTATGTTGACTGTGTTGATGGTTCTTACCGCTCTAATTTGGTCGTTAACCTAAATAAGGACATCGAATGACCCGTGCTTAGTTCAGCTGTTTGCTTTTGGAGTTCTTGCTCCTGGTCAATTGTTACCATGCATAATGGAGGCCATAGCAGATTCTCTACCAAAATATCTGCTGGTTGGGTTGGTACTTTCCTGATGTAATGTCTCCAGGTCCTGATGCTGGCCCTACATGGGTACAGTCAACAATGTGGTATGTCCTGATGCTGGCCCTACATGAGTACAGTCAACAATGTGGTATGTCCTGATGCTGGCCCTACATGAGTACAGTCAACAATGTGGTATGTCCTGATGCTGGCCCTACATGGGTACAGTCAACAATGTGGTATGTCCTGATGCTGGCCCTACATGGGTACAGTCAACAATGTGGTATGTCCTGATGCTGGCCCTACATGGGTACAGTCAACAATGTGGTATGTCCTGATGCTGGCCCTACATGGGTACAGTCAACAATGTGGTATGTCCTGATGCTGGCCCTACATGGGTACAGTCAACAATGTGGTATGTTCTGTCTGGCCCTACATGGGTACAGTCAACAATGTGGTATGTTCTGTCTGGCCCTACATGGGTACAGTCAACAATGTGGTATGTTCTGTCTGGCCCTACATGGGTACAGTCAACAATGTGGTATGTTCTGTCTGGCCCTACATGGGTACAGTCAACAATGTGGTATGTTCTGTCTGGCCCTACATGGGTACAGTCAACAATGTGGTATGTTCTGGCTGGCCCTACATGGGTACAGTCAACAATGTGGTATGTTCTGGCTGGCCCTACATGGGTACAGTCAACAATGTGGTATGTCCTGATGCTGGCCCTACATGGGTACAGTCAACAATGTGGTATGTTCTGGCTGGCCCTACATGGGTACAGTCAACAATGTGGTATGTTCTGGCTGGCCCTACATGGGTACAGTCAACAATGTGGTATGTTCTGGCTGGCCCTACATGGGTACAGTCAACAATGTGGTATGTCCTGATGCTGGCCCTACATGAGTACAGTCAACAATGTGGTATGTCCTGATGCTGGCCCTACATGAGTACAGTCAACAATGTGGTATGTCCTGATGCTGGCCCTACATGAGTACAGTCAACAATGTGGTATGTCCTGATGCTGGCCCTACATGGGTACAGTCAACAATGTGGTATGTCCTGATGCTGGCCCTACATGGGTACAGTCAACAATGTGGTATGTCCTGATGCTGGCCCTACATGGGTACGGTCAACAATGTGGTATGTCCTGATGCTGGCCCTACATGGGTACAGTCAACAATGTGGTATGTTCTGGCTGGCCCTACATGGGTACAGTCAACAATGTGGTATGTTCTGGCTGGCCCTACATGGGTACAGTCAACAATGTGGTATGTTCTGGCTGGCCCTACATGGGTACAGTCAACAATGTGGTATGCTCTGGCTGGCCCTACATGGGTACAATCAACAATGGCAACAAGATGTGATATGCTCCGATTATTTTATAGTGGGCAATGTGGTGTACATGACTACAGTCAACAATATCAACAGTGCACGGGCATGTGTTGAATATATGTAGTGGACAGCAACAATAAACATGTGTTTTAAAAGCCTAGGCGACCCTCCACTGCTCAGCTCACACTTATAGTCCTCCACTGCTCAGCTCACACTTAGTGTAGTCCTCCACTGCTCAACTGTAATACAGAGAAAACAAACGAACAGAAAGCCACTTGGAACAGAACAAAAATGTTTTATTTAAAGACAAACTAATCTATATTGGATTGACCTGTTAAAAAATCGAAAGCGCTCAAGTCTGTGTCCATGTGGACCACAACTAGTTAGACCCCTTTTATCATTTAAAATCATATCCTCCACTATTGTGCTGGTTTTAAATCAACAGAGTGCCAGGCCCATAACCAGATTTCTTGAGGGTGGGTTCCTTTTTCAAATATTTCGTAAATATTGTGTGAAACGAACACTATTATAGCTTTGGCTGGTACGGCTAACACAACAATGGCATTATGTACTCTTTGTCAACTATGTCAGATTTTGTTTGTTTTACATAAATCAACATTCATCTGTGCACATTATATATTATTTTAGCTGCCTCGTAATATATTTAATTTTAATTGCTTTATCAAAATATTAACACTTTTGCATTTAACTATAAGATTAAATAATTGTGGCATTAAAATATTTTCTTTTAAAATGTTGATTAAGCATTGTTCTTGTGCTTATCCTGGCACTCTCAGATAGCATCACCATGATTTTTGCCAGGAAGATTTCTGTCAGTGACATCACCATAGTTGCTGTTTTCATTAACTTTGAGGGTTTTCATGCATAGAGTATCAAGCAATTAATTACATGTATGACCAACAAAAATTGCCGGTTTTGTATAGTAGCATTATTACCTGTGCTAGGATCACAGGGACCAATGATGCTCGAGTTGAAGACAAAGAGCAATTGTTTCACACAATCCAAATGTGGAGCAACCTTGAGGTCAGGAGTCCAAACTGCTCCCTCTGTTGTTTCTTTTCATGTCTTTTTCTTGATATTTCTTTCTGAATCAATGCCCGCTGTGCCACCTGATGAGTGTGCTGGAAATTTCACCAGGGAAACAAAAAAACACACGTAGGTCTTCCGTTTTCCATGGGAAACAAGACCTTTGCCTGGCCTGATCTCCATGCTTGCAAAATCTATTTTGACTTATTAGGGAGGTGGTGGTTCATTTTGAATGGGAGGTTCAAGAGAACCACAACCAGTTAGACCCCTTTACCATTTAAATCACCATAGGCACCATCACCGTAACTGGGGGGGGGGGGGGGGGGGGGAGGGGGGGAGTTCGAGGGTCCTGTATACATGGGTCCAGTCTTATTTCCTTTCTTTTTTAGCTGGCCAATGCAATATAGTTAGTGTTCCTGTGTGATTAGTGGTACTGCAAAACTGCATCCTGGCTAGAGGCTGTACCTGCCCCATTACCATTGTGCCAAAACATATCTTTCTACATGTGAGAGAGCCAATCACTCCAAGCTCCCAGGCTGGACTTGCTGGTTTAGTGCACCACTGTGCAAGTAGATGGTTATCATGCACTAATGACTGTCCTTTATGTTGTAATTAACCACTTGACTTGGTAAATACAAGTCCAAGGATGACTTGTTTCAATTAACTTGGTATAGTGCCAGGACATTAATGAGTTATGCAGGCATGTGGTTGTGGATCACATGCATGGTTTTTTTTAGGGTGGTTGAGGGGGGTGTTTCTCCCCCCCCCCTGAAAATAGTTTTGCCCCCCCAGAGCTTTAACCAATTTTCGCTTGATTTTTTAAAAAAATTATTTGAAATTAGTCATAATCAACACATGTAAATGGTTTGTTGTCAAACAGCAATTCTTTTAGGCTTTCTAGTCCAAACAGTCACAATCTGTTCAAGTTCTTCATCTGACAAGGCCTCAGGGGATTCCAATGAAATTTTCATTAGATATGAAAGATTGGCTTCTCCAAGTTGATTTCTCAGACGAGACTTTACCATTTTCATATGGGAAAAAGAGCGTTCAACAGAGGCAGTTCCAACAGGAATGGTTAGGCAAACATTAGCTAGGATGCTCAAGTTTGGAAACATAGTTTGCATCATGGAATTAGTAGACAACTCCTTTAACTGCTCCTTGATATCTTCCTTTGGTTGATTGGTGATATATCGCCGAAAGGTTTTCCACTCTGTGGGTAGGTCTGAACTTGAAGTGATGACTGCTGGCATTAGAAATTCATCCCCTACAACTGTTTCAGCTGGAAGCTCAGACCCATAGTGTTCAAGGAGTACTTTAACTTGGTCTTCTCCATACGTACAGTTTTCCAAAGAATTTGGAGTCTTCTTGGAATCAAAAATGCTGAAACAGGAGACAACATCTTGTGAAACGAAGCGGTTTGCGATATTTTCTTTCAATTTGTTGTAAAATGGCTCTGTTACTCGGCTCTGAAATGATGCTACATCATCACTGTTGAAGTTAATGCCTACAGTAATATCCATCTCCTCTTTAACTTCTTGCAAATCTAGCACCCACTTAGCTGCAGGTTGAAGTACATCTTCCAGAGTGTGCAGGGTAGCATCCACAAGGCTTGAGATGATGGACAAATCCAACTTCTCTGTTTGGAGACTTTTATTCAACTTGGATACCTCAGGGAGAATGTAGTCAAGGAGATGGTAAACAATGTAGTGGGCTTCGATAAGATCTTGCTAATACCCAAGTGCCTCCGGCTCGTGGGATTCCTGATAAATAGTTTCAAGTGCAGACACAATTGCTCCATAACATTTCTTCACAGTAGAAACACATTTCTCATGGGAGAGCCACCTGGTGTCAGATGGTTTGACAATTTTCAGCTCAGGAATGTCTAGTACTTTCTGTATCTCTTTCAGATTCTGGCATCTCTTCGGTGAATAGTGAAAAAAATTTCCACAATGTAGTCAGTGTTGTATAAGTGTGTTTGATTCCCTCAGTGCTGTTTGCAGATTGAACACAAGCCAGTTGAAGCTTATGGCAGTGGCAGTGGACGAAGACTGAATGAGGTGCATGCTTCTTCAGACGTGCTTGCACACCCAATTTCTTCCCAGCAAATGTTGCAGCTCCATCATAGCCCATACCTATAAGCTTACTGCACTGCAAATCCTTCTTCTTTAGCCAATCCAGCAACACGGAATAGATCGATTGAGCATTCATTTTCTTCAGTGGGAGAATTTCCATGAAATGCTCTACTGGTACTCCATTTTCTACCCATCTACAGTAAACAGATAGCTCCTCAATGTTAGCTACATCGACACACTCATCAGCCATCAAGCTGAAAAATGGAGCATTGCGGACCCTGTTAACTTGTAATTCATCAACCCATACTCCTATTGCTTCAACAAAATCAGTGACAGCATCTGTTGAAGTGTAAGATGCATTCTTTGCTGCCTTACGGACAAATTCTTCAAGATCTTTCCCACCACAAGAAACAATAAGATCAACCAACTTGCTGAAGTTGGTAGTATGAGGAATGTGCTGTTTGCATAAGTAGTGAGTGCAGCCAAGAAGTGCTTTGATGGTTTTCCGGTTCTTGCTTCTCTCAGAATCTCCAAAACGTTGCAGCTGATGTACAACTGTTTCTCCTCTACTCACTATCAGCTCTGCTTCAACTTGTCTCAAGTGGGATTCACTGCTGGCATGTTCTTTCATCTTTTGAACTGCCTTTTTCCAATTCTGGAAAGGCTTTGTGACCCACACACCTCCACTTCCTTGTGAAGACTGCCCCCGGGTTTCAACCTTTCTGCATATTTTTCAAAATGCATCTTGGAAGTTGCCATCATATTCTAGCCATGGAAAATCTTTTGCCCACTTCTTGTTGTATTTCTGAGAGGTTGCAGCAGATGATGGTACTGCACGTGGTCTCTTGGTAGGTGGTGCTTCATTTGTTGAATCTTCTTCACTCTCTGACCCTTCTCTTAGGCTAGAAGTAGCTGACTTGGAAGTGCTTGAATCAAAAAAATTGCGAATATCCATCTTTATCACTGGGAACTAAAACACTGAACCTGGAAATTCTCTGAGCTTGGAAAAAAACTCTGGGCCTGGCTTTTATACATGCCGACTCTTCAAAGCCCAAGCTTGACACACTTGGCTGCAAAAGGGATGGGGAATGACCTGGGAATTATTTTTTTCAATTAGTAGTACTACCAAGTTTGTTTAAAGCTAGCTTACTGAGAAACCCACTCAAAGAATATTCCATTTTCTGTCCACATCCCATAGTTTGAGACTTGGAAAACTCAATGCAGCTAATTTAGATCTATGCCAGTGGCTTTTGCAGCAGGACATCTGGGAGAATCCATTGTGGTTGGTCTTCCTTAGCAAATGGTGGCCTATCTAATCACTGTGGTGGTAGGGATTATTAGAATGGGGAATTATTCAGTTAAAATACACCATTACTAATTTATGAACAAGAAAATGGCATATAATATTATGTGCAGCAAAAAAACAGCAACTCTGGGCCAGGCTTATGAATAATGCTGACTCTTCAAACAGGTTTGATACAGAGAGGGTGGGACCTGGAATTTCCTCCCCCTTCAAGCAAAAGTTTTGCCTCCAAGAATTCTTGAAAATTATTATATAAATAATTTATCACTATTCAGAGTTAAATTCTATGATTCTTCTTTTTAAAAATGTTAGGGGGGGGGGTTGGACCTGGGATCTCACCCCCATCCTTGAATTTTTAAAAATGATGATGTGATTGTTTTAGTTGCTGTTAATTCATGAACATTGACAGAGTAAAGTTAATAGTAGACAGCATTCAATATGACCTGGGTTTCATACAGGGGAGGGAAGACCTGGGATATCCCATCTCAAAGCTAGAATACTTCTCCCCCAACCCCCACAATAGTAACATAATAGCAACAGCATTCCCAGCTTTGAATTATTGCAAGGGTATTTTTGCTCCCACTTCTTCTGGTAACTGAGTCTGGCTTTCACTCGTGTTTGTTGGCTGAGCTTTAGACAAACTGACCCACCTAATGCTTGGGAATTGGTGGTTAGGAAATCACTGCTAGGGAAAGTTTGGACTACATCTTCCTCGTTATCACATTCTCCACATGCACTTTCCATCTGGGGAAAAAGTTTCTGAGGTCCATATCTATGATCAGTTGTACATTGCTACTACCCCACCAGTTTGTTCTGAATTGTGACTACTAGAATGTCCCAATTGTTCTGAGCATGTGCTAGAACAGAATGGCTATAAGTACCTCCAAAATGCATCAGATCAATCTCAAGAGTATCTATTTTTCAAAAAAAATTCTCCCCCCCCCCTCCCTCAGCAAATACATGAAAGTCCCTCCGTTCTCCTAACTCAAAATCCTGTATGAATTCCTGATAATGGGACAATAATTTTTTTTAATTTGGTAATGGAAATTTTTTCCAGGATCGACACGTTTCTTCCTACCCACCCACCCCCAACAAAAAATCCCGTATGAAACCCTGTCAAATTGCAAGTTTATGACTGGCTGCAAGTTTGCAGCTGACTAATTAGCACAAACTGAATGTAAAATGAGGCAGCTACTATATGCTAAAGAGGCACTTGCAACAAAGTACATTATGTATTTTAGTTCCAACCTATGCTCCCCCCTCTATTTCTTGAAACATTGGTTTGCCCCCCTGAAATTTGTTCCTAAAAAAACCCCTGACATGTGTTCCTCCACGCTTCCACAACAGCAATTCAAAACTGCAACCTCAATTGTGGTCTGAGTATGGCTGCTCACTGGGTGAAAGGGAAGCCATAGTCCAGCTATTGTTAGTAAGACTTGGTTGCGATTCCACCATTGCAGTGAGCAAGGTGTCAGGTTCTGCCGGAGCCTTATCTAGCAGTGGTTGGTGTATAGCTTTGTAGCTTGACATTGTGTGCCTTTGTTTGCATGAGTTCTTTGCACATGTGCCATTATGACTGCCGTTTATGACCATATTAGGGGATTGTGGAAGTATATAGCACAATACTAGTTATTTTACAACAGCAATAAATTTTTTGTTTTAAAACAAACGGCTAAATTGGCTTGACCTGTTAATGGCATTGTCACATGTTATAAGGGATAAAAGTAGCTACAGATCTATAGCGTTTGGGCACTGGAAATGTAAAATGTTTTTGTTTGCGAATGTGGTAGTAGTCTTGGTAGCCGTTGTTTCCGGGATTGATGGCTGAGCGCTTCCTTTCCAGTTAGCCAGAAGCAAAAGTTAATTGAAGTAGAAAATTTAAACCCCCTTAACTCTTCAAGGTTCTGCCAGAGTAATGGTGCTTGCAATCCCCTTGCAAGAAGGCTGGCTGCATTTGCCTTCCAGACACCTGCATGCCAAAATTGAGTAGGTAAGCTTTGACTAGTTGTAGTAGTTGTTGTTTTTAATAATTACCATGGCAATCATCGAGGCTTGAAGAGTGTAGCTGTAATGAAGGTAAGGTGATATCATATGTATTTTACACTCTCCTGAGGCATTAGTCATCTGCGGCATTGGATGCATTTGCATTTTTAGGAAGATTCCAGTTGCTTAATGCTCAGACACCAAGAGGTGCAAGTTGTAAACCAGGTGGCTTCCCGAGACTATGGAAGTGCTTCAGTACTCTATTAATTTGACAATATTGTTGCATGAGATTCTTGTTTATGAATTAATTAACACTGTGTTCTGAATCTGTGCAAAATATTATATTACATTGTTTATACACTGTGGCATTCTGTGAGCAAAGTGTTCATCCTCACCATCTGCATGATGTCCTCCAAGCCATGGCACCATGTTGAATGCTACTCCTCCAGACTTCCCAAAAAGCTCACTGAAAGAGCTCTCCCTTCATGATGCTTGTGTGAACCCCCCTCCCTCCCCCTTCCAATGTCGGGCACTGAACAATGTGGTGAGAGTGTGCTGCCATGAAACCTCAAGAATCGACTCTTTTTCAAGATTGTTCTGGATAATGGAACACAAGAAACGAATGACACTTGCTATTTCATATACACATACCACAGGTAAACTAATGTGAGCACATTATTTTGCTTGCATTGACTGTAACTCGTTTGATTCAAATTGGTCCCGCTCTCCATGGCGATGACCTTGATATGAAATACAGAAACCCACTAAGAAACTGTCACGAAATCAAGGGACTGGAACATATGCAGGTAAGAGCTAGATCTTCCAGCTAAGATCGAACTAGAGCAAGGCAGATAGCCAGACACTGCTATAGTAATCCTGATGCCAGAGCAGGCTTATTGATAGAATAAGGCCTACAACATTATATTGAGCTAGGTTTTGGCTGATAGCTAGCTAGAGTCTTGCTTATCTAAATGGCCAGGCTGATAGCTAACTAGAATCTTGTTATAGCTAAAGGGCCAGGCTAATAGCTAACTAGAGCCTTGCTTATAACTAAAGGGCCAGGCTTTTATTTACTCCAATCTGGCTAATATATCAATCCATGGTTAGCTAGCTAGACTGCTATCTTACCATAGAGTTGACAGTTCTCTCGAATTTTGAAGGTATCTTTGATATATATTTATATGTGAATTTTTGTGAAGACCGAGTTTCCCAAACAGACGAACCTTTTGTGTTCTCCAGCAAAACCTTTTGTTTCTTTCACAACCATGCATCCAGTTCTCCTGCGCAACAAACACCCAAGTCATGTGTACACGAAATAAGCTCTCATGCCAAATAAAATAAATGGGCTTGTTTCACACCTGTAGCTATTTTTAGCTCTTATAGCATGCAACAAACCTTTTAATTCTACCCATGCCAGTTTGATTTCCCTTTACCAGTTTGAAACCCCTTTACCAGCCCCTTTACCATTTATAATCATATACACCAATATTGTGCTGGTATTTTGTGGTGGCACAGGCACTGTGATTTTAAAACCAGCACAATATTGGTGTGCATAATTTTTAATGCTAAGGGGGTATAACTGTTGGTGGTCTACTTGGCCGTTTTTTTTTGTTTTTTTTGCTGGTCAATCCAATATAGCTGGTTGTTTTTAAGTGAAGAAAATTTCAAGTTGTTATTTTTGGTTTTGTTTCTATATAGTTTAGCAGTGGCGGCTATCAAGTATGAGCTGATTGGTGGAGGGCCTCCTAGACATTTATTTAAACAGTGTTGTTCACCATCCGCACAATATGTGCTAGGGATAGTTGCTATATTATGACTACCCATGTATATCATGTTGACCACTATAAAACAATCAGTATGTACCGTGTCTTGTAGTCTGGGTGTGGTCAGCCTCTCCAACAGCTAGAGAGAGTCTGGAGAAATTAGCATGAGGCATCCGTAATAATGAATATGGTTTTAAAAATTCAAAAATATGTGGACATGGCTGAATGTGAACAGCTGGCAGCAAAGCTCAGTTTTCAGCTTTGTAGCTGGCTCATGTTCAACAATTGCTCAGTGGAAGTGGAGGTCAAGGTTGCGCGCCTACCTGTGGTTTGCTTGGGTTGTGAAGGAGACCTAACTTATAGAGTGATAGAAGTTCACTTAGGAGTTCTGCAGCAGTGAATGTGGAAATATGGAGAGTTTATGAGGGGATTAGGGAGAGATCTTGATAAAGATGAGCTGTTGAAGTAGAGTGGGAAAATGTGTCGTTGATGTTCTCCTGTGAGCAATACCAGAAGCTGCATGAGGACATATATTAAAGTGTTCTCTTCAGAGTTTATTTAATGATAGTTTTAGTGAATCTTGTGAGTGTAACAAAACTGCAGTACAAACCCACCCAAGGCAAAGGATTTTGGCCATCAAGACATCACTAAGCTTCTCGTCATACCTACAGTGTTGGATGCCTCTCAGTTGTAAGTTTAATAATATATTGGCCACTGATGAGTTCATAAATGGAGCTGTTAGTTAGGTTGGTATTATTGGGCAGCCAACCAGACTATGGTGGCTATTAAATGCTCAGCCAAAGCTCTGAGGACTATTGTGCCAGTTGTTAGATTTGGAGAATAACATGTCAGATATTTCAGGGGTGCGCTGCGCATTAACTGAGGAGGACATAGCATCATCTTAATCATGGGTGCGCTGCGCATTAACTGAGGAGGACATAGCATCATCTTATTCAGGGGTGTGCTGCGCATTAACTGAGGAGGACATAGCCATCATCTTAATCAGGGGTGCGCTGCGCATTAACTGAGGAGGACATAGCATCATCGTATTCAGAGGTGCGCTGCGCATTAACTGAGGAGGAATAGCATCATCTTAATCAGGGGTGCGCTGCGCATTAACTGAGGAGGACATAGCCATCATCTTATTCAGGGGTGCGCTGCGCATTAACTGAGGAGGACATAGCCATCATCTTATTCAGGGGTATGCTGAGCATTAACTGAGGAGGACATAGCCATCATCTTATTCAGGGGTATGCTGAGCATTAACTGAGGAAGACATGGCCATCATCTTATTCAGGGGTGTGCTGAGCATTAACTGAGGAGGACATAGCCATCATCTTAATCAGGGGTGCGCTGAGCATTAACTGAGGAGGACATAGCCATCATCTTATTCAGAGGTGCGCTGAACATTAACTGAGGAGGACATAGCATCATCTTATTCAGGGGTGCGCTGCGCATTAACTGAGGAGGACATAGCCATCATTTTATTCAGAGGTGCGCTGCACATTAACTGAGGAGGACATAGCCATCATCTTATTCAGAGGTGCGCTGCGCATTAACTGAGGAGGACATAGCCATCATCTTAATCAGGGGTGCGCTGCGCATTAACTGAGGAGGACATAGCATCATCGTATTCAGGGGTGCGCTGCGCATTAACTGAGGAGGACATAGCATCATCTTAATCAGGGGTGCGCTGCGCATTAACTGAGGAGGACATAGCCATCATCTTATTCAGGGGTGCGCTGAGCATTAACTGAGGAGGACATAGCCATCATCTTATTCAGAGGTGCGCTGAACATTAACTGAGGAGGACATAGCATCATCTTATTCAGGGGTACACTGAGCATTAACTGAGGAGGACATAGCATCATCTTATTCAGGTGTACGCTGCGCATTAACTGAGGAGGACATAGCCATCATCTTATTCAGGGGTACACTGTGCATTAACTGAGGAGGACATAGCCATCATCTTATTCAGAGGTGCGCTGAACATTAACTGAGGAGGACATAGCATCATCGTATTCAGGGGTGCGCTGCGCATTAACTGAGGAGGACATAGCATCATCTTATTCAGGTGTACGCTGCGCATTAACTGAGGAGGACATAGCCATCATCTTATTCAGGGGTACGCTGTGCATTAACTGAGCAGGACATAGCATCATCTTATTCAGGGGTGCGCTGCGCATTAACTGAGGAGGACATAGCCATCATCTTATTCAGAGATGCGCTGCGCATTAACTGAGGAGGACATAGCCATCATCTTATTCAGAGGTGCGCTGCGCATTAACTGAGGAGGACATAGCCATCATCTTATTCAGGGGTGTGCTGCGCATTAACTGAGGAGGACATAGCCATCATCTTATTCAGGGGTGCGCTGAGCATTAACTGAGGAGGACATAGCATCATCTTATTCAGGGGTACGCTGAACATCAACTGAGGAGGACATAGCCATCATCTTATTCAGAGGTGCGCTGCGCATTAACTGAGGAGGACATAGCCATCATCTTATTCAGGGGTGCGCTGCGCATTAACTGAGGAGGACATAGCCATCATCTTATTCAGGGGTGCGGTGAGCATTAACTGAGGAGGACATAGCATCATCTTATTCAGGGGTACGCTGAACATCAACTGAGGAGGACATAGCCATCATCTTATTCAGGGGTACGCTGAGCATTAACTGAGGAGGACATAGCCATCATCTTATTCAGGCGTGCGCTGAGCATTAACTGAGGAGGACATAGCCATCATCTTATTCAGGGGTGCGTTGAGGTTGAACTGAGCAGGACATAGCCATCATCTTATTCAGGGGTGCGCTGAGCATTAACTGAGAGGATATAGCCATCATCTTATTCAAGGGTGCACTGAGCATTAACTGAGGAGGACATAGCCATCATCTTATTCAGAGGTGCGTTGAGGTTGAACTGAGCAGGACATAGCCATAATCTTATTCAGAGGTGCGCTGAGCATTAACTGAGAGGATATAGCCATCATCTTATTCAAGGGTACGCTGAGCATTAACTGAGAGGACATAGCATCATCTTATTCAAGGGTGCACTGAGCATTAACTGAGGAGGACATAGCCATCATCTTATTCAGGGGTGCGTTGAAGTTGAACTGAGCAGGACATAGCCATCATCTTATTCAGGGGTGCGCTGAGCATTAACTGAGAGGATATAGCCATCATCTTATTCATGGGTGCACTGAGCATTAACTGAGGAGGACATAGCCATCATCTTATTCAGAGGTGCGTTGAGGTTGAACTGAGCAGGACATAGCCATAATCTTATTCAGAGGTGCGCTGAGCATTAACTGAGAGGATATAGCCATCATCTTATTCAAGGGTACGCTGAGCATTAACTGAGAGGACATAGCATCATCTTATTCAAGGGTGCACTGAGCATTAACTGAGGAGGACATAGCCATCGTCTTATTCAGGTGTGCGCTGAGCATTAACTGAGAGGATATAGCCATAATCTTATTCAGAGGTGCACTGAGCATTAACTGAGGAGGACATAGCCATCATCTTATTCAAGGGTACGCTGAGCATTAACTGAGAGGACATAGTATCATCTTATTCAATGGTGCACTGAGCATTAACTGAGGAGGACATAGCCATCATCTTATTCAGAGGTGCACTGAGCATTAACTGAGGGGGACATAGCATCATCTTATTCAGGGGTACGCTGCGCATTAACTGAGGAGGACATAGCATCATCTTATTCAGGGGTACGCTGCGCATTAACTGAGGAGGACATCGCCATCATCTTATTCAGAGGTGCGCTGAGCATTAACTGAGGAGGACATAGCATCATCTTATTCAAGGGTACGATGAGCATTTACTGAGGAGGACATCACCCTATTTGAATGCAAGTGAAACTTGACCGAATAATGATATTGCAAATAACAATGATAAGAATAACTGAACAATAAGGTAAGGGTCATTAGTTATATAGGTTCAAAGTCCAATGTTCTCTATCTCCTCCCAAGTTTTTAGCCCATGAGTCAAGGGAGTGGGTAGAAGACTGAAGTCATTTGAGGGATTAGTCATCACTCCTTTGCCATTCAGAGGGTCTCCTTATCCTGGTTGATCTCCTGAGTTTGGTTGGTGGAGATTTGGTTGAGGATGGGACCAAGGGTGGAGGTGAAGGGGTAACCTGTGTTGGTAGTGGGGAGGATGGCAGTGCCTCCAGTGGTGGTCAGGTCGTTCCCATCGGGGTGGTCTTGGTGGGAGTGCCAATATCTGGTGGTGTAGGGTGGATCAGTAGTGGTTGCCTCAGGTGATGAGATTGGATGGTTAGGTGATCCAGTGGTAATGGAGGTGGGGGGGGGGGGGGGGTAGTGTGTTCTCAACTGTAGGATCTGGTTGAAGGAGGGCGAGATCTTCCAAAATGGTTCGTTTTGGTTTCGGATCATAAATGGTTTGTATTTTCTCAGGAACTTCCTGTTCCTGAGGTTAATTCTGCAACCCCCGTCCACTTTGATGGAGTATTGATGGTATTGGTGGACTTCGATAACTGTCCCAGTCTTGTCCCATTTGTTAGGGTTGGGTCCAGTCTGGTTTTGAATTCTGACTTGATCACCGATGTGAAGGGGTGGGAGGAGTTTGGAGTGTTCTTTCCATTTTTCATGATTAACCATGTGCCTCTTTCTCAAGGCTTCCTCTCTGGCTAAGAGTGATTCCCTCCATGTTTGGTGAGGGTGGTACTTGCCAGGGAGGATAGGAATTAGATCTCTTGTTGGTCTCCCGAAAATGCACATGGCTGGGGACAACTTGGTGTCCTGATCTGGTGTATTTCGGTATTGGAGGATGGCAGGTTGGAATGTGTCAACATTGATATCTCCTTTGGGTCCCACGTTATTCGTGATGAGTCTTTTGATGGTTTTTACTCCAATTTCAGCTCTGCAATTGCTGTGAGGAAAGGCAACTGAACTCAAGTCTGTGATGGATCCCCCATTCAGCCAAGAATTGTCTAGTGGTATGAGCTATGAATTCAGGGCCTCCATCAGAAGTTAACTCGTCTGGTATACCAAAGGTAGCAAAGGTTCTTCTCAGGGTGTTGATGAGGCCTAGGGCACCGTTGGTGGATCTTTCGACAATTGGCCAATTGGAATAGCGGTCAACAATCACAAGTAGTTGGATTCTCTGTAGTGAAAAAAAGTCAGCGCAGATGCACTGAAACGGTTATGCAGATAGGATTGGTTGTGTTGGAGGCATTGCGGCCTGGGATGGGACCATCCTATTGCAGTGGTTGCATTTGGCTATGGTGGCATGGATGTCGTTGGTAATTTCAGGCCAAAAAATGGAAGATTCGGCCCTTGCAATCATGGATGAAGTACCCTGATGGGCGGCATGTAGTGCCGTTAGACAAGAAACTCTCAGTGAAGGTGGGATGACTATCCTGTCCTTGTAGATTATCACCCCGTCGACACTGTAGAGATGTTTCCTGAATGGGTGGAACTCCCTTAATGTTGTTGGGAGAAGGTGTTTTTGGTCCGGTAGTCCTTCTTCAATTATAGAGAGTAGGAGGTTCATGGTGTTGTCGGATGACGTGGCTGTTTGGACATCCTTCCAGTTGATGGTTTGTATGGAGTTGAGGGATGAGGCAATTGATGCTGTCAGCATTTCATCGGAGTGATTTTGCTGGTCCTCCATGCAGATGCCAGCAATGAGCTCTAGGGGTATGTGGAGTGATGGTTTCATGATGACTTTTGCTATATTGTGTATGTCAACTGGTAAGAGCAACTTTTCTGGGTTGTGATCGCCTGTTGGGTGCCTTGACATTGAGTCTGGGCTCTGTTTTTTTTGTGCCAGGGATGTGGGCCATCCGAAACTGGTATCGGAGGGTTTTCTCCTTTAGGTTTCTTAGTCGGGTATTGCTGATGTGGTCAAGGGATCTGTCACCGAAGATTTTCAGAAGACGTCTGTGATCTACAGCAATAGTGAGGTCCTTGCAGCCAAGGACGAAGTGTCTTGCTTTGTCCAAGGCATCGGCAACGGCCAGAGCTTCACCCTCAATTGGGGCATACCTGGACTCCACAGGGTGCGTGAATCTGCTGCCTACCAGGAAGATCTTCCATCCCTGTTTGCAGCAGAAGAGGTCATTGGAGGGACAGGAGCAGTGCTTCTGAAATAGCCAGAAGCCAATTCCATGTTTGGATCAGTCTGTTGCAAGGCAGTTTGGATTTGTCAAAGATTCTCACCCCCTTTTCAATTTCTTTAGTGATGGTAAGCTTGGACTGTTCCAATGCTTCTTGTAAGTTGTTCTTTAGTGATGGTAAGCTTGGACTGTTCCAATGCTTCTTGTAAGTTGTTCTTTAGTGATGGTAAGCTTGGACTGTTCCAATGCCTCTTGTAAGTTGTTCTTTAGTGATGGTAAGCTTGGACTGTTCCAATGCCTCTTATAAGTTGTTCTTTGGTGATGGTAAGCTTGGACTCTTCCAATGCCTCTTGTAAGTTGTTCTTTAGTGATGGTAAGCTTGGACTGTTCCAATGCCTCTTGTAAGTTGTTCTTTAGTGATGGTAAGTTTGGACTGTTCCAATGCCTCTTGTAAGTTGTTCTTTAGTGATGATAAGCTTGGACTGTTCCAATGCCTCTTGTAAGTTGTTCTTTAGTAATGGTAAGTTTGGACTGTTCCAATGCCTCTTGTAAGTTGTTCTTTAGTGATGGTAAGTTTGGACTGTTCCAATGCCTCTTGTAAGTTGTTCTTTAGTGATGGTTAGCTTGGACTGTTCCAATGCCTCTTGTAAGTTGTTCTTTAGTGATGATAAGCTTGGACTGTTCCAATGCCTCTTGTAAGTTGTTCTTTAGTGATGGTAAGCTTGGACTGTTCCAATGCCTCTTGTAAGTTGTTCTTTAGTGATGGTAAGCTTGGACTGTTCCAATGCCTCTTATAAGTTGTTCTTTAGTGATGGTAAGCTTGGACTGTTCCAATGCCTCTTGTAAGTTGTCATCCCAGTGGAACTTTTTGCTTGGCTTGAGGAGGTCTATGAAGGGAAGCATCTGATCTGCCATGCTGAAGGCATAAGAAACTTGATTGATTAGTCCAAACCATGACCTGACGTCTGTAAGGGTGGTGGGGGTTGGGAATTCTGAGATGGCTTTGAGATATTTTTGACAGAGGCAAACTGTCGTTTGTGATTTCGAAGCCTGCAAACACTACTTCGTCAATGGCGATTTTAAAATTTTCGGGTTCAGTGTGATGCCGTTTCGACCACATATGTCGAGCCATTGGGATGCTTGGAAGAAGCTCTCTTTGATGGTATCTGCCCATAAGAGGGTGTCATCAATGCATTTTGTTTTGGCTGAGAAGGTTGATACTATTTCATCGTATCTCCTTGAGTATCCGTCACCGGATGAAATGTAGCCCTGTGGGGCTGTGAGGTATCTGTATCGTTCCCATAGGTTAATGAAGGTAGTATAGTGCCTATCATCCCTGTGTAGGGGGACACTATGGTAGCCGTTCCAGTCGTCAAAAACTGTTTTCTTTTTGTTGTGTGGTACAGAGCGGGCTTGGTGGAACGGTGATTGGGTATGATGGGTTTCCCTGGTTGCGTGGGTGTTCAGGGAATGGAAATCGATGGTCCTTCTTGGTTTGCCATTCTTTTTGCACAAATGACCATCCTGTGGGCACCATGTGACTGGTTCACCAATGGGGACCGGTTCTAAGACACCTAGTCTGATATCTCTGTGGCACCATGTGACTGGTTCACCAATGGGGACCGGTTCTAAGACACCTAGTCTGATATCTATGTGGCACCATGTGACTGGTTCACCAATGGGGACCGGTTCTAAGACACCTAGTCTGACATCTCTGTGGCACCATGTGACTGGTTCACCAATGGGGACCGGTTCTAAGACACCTAGTCTGACATCCCTGTGGCACCATGTGACTGGTTCACCAATGGGGACCAGTCTAAGACACCTAGTCTGACATCCCTGTGGCACCATGTGACTGGTTCACCAATGGGGACCGGTTCTAAGACACCTAGTCTGATATCTCTGTGGCACCATGTGACTGGTTCACCAATGGGGACCGGTTCTAAGACACCTAGTCTGATATCTCTGTGGTACCATGTGACTGGTTCACCAATGGGGACCGGTCTAAGACACCTAGTCTGACATCCCTGTGGCACCATGTGACTGGTTCACCAATGGGGACCGGTCTAAGACACCTAGTCTGACATCCCTGTGGCACCATGTGACTGGTTCACCAATGGGGACTGGTCTAAGACACCTAGTCTGACATCCCTGTGGCACCATGTGACTGGTTCACCAATGGGGACCGGTCTAAGACACCTAGTCTGACATCCTGTGGCACCATGTGTCTGGTTCACCAATGGGGACTGGTCTAAGACACCTAGTCTGACATCTCTGTGGCACCATGTGACTGGTTCACCAATGGGGACCGGTTCTAAGACACCTAGTCTGACAACCTGTGGCACCATGTGACTGGTTCACCAATGGGGACCGGTCTAAGACACCTAGTCTGACATCTCTGTGGCACCATGTGACTGGTTCACCAATGGGGACCGGTCTAAGACACCTAGTCTGACATCCTGTGGCACCATGTGACTGATTCACCAATGGGGACTGGTTCTAAGACACCTAGTCTGACATCCCTGTGGCACCATGTGACTGGTTCACCAATGGAGACCGGTTCTAAAACACCTAGTCTGACATCCCTGTCGAGCCCAGCCTTGACGTCGTCCTGCCAGTGTAGTGGAACCGGTATAGCTGAGTGGTGGGTGATTGGGGTAGCATTTGATGAGTCAATCATCAGCCTCATGGGTGGGCCCTCCATCAAAGGTAGGCTCTGATGCTCGCACACATTGAATGTGCTGGCTCGATAATAATTGAGTAAGAATTGTAGGAGCTTCTCTCGGTTGTCTTCTGTGGCTGGGTATGGTAGTGCAGGAGGTAGAGGTGGGGGGTTCATCCTTTTAGGGCAGTCACATCCTTGGGTGGTATGGTGGTGGAGGAGGGAGAGGTGAGGTTTCATCCTTTTAGGGCAGTCACATCCTTGGGTGGTATGGCTGCCAGTATTTGGGTATGGCTGCCAGTATTTGCTGTGGCGGTGTTGATGGACTGTATCGGATTGGCCCTGTTGACTTCTACATTCATTTTCGGAAATTGGGGTGATATAATCCCTAGTTCTGTGCCGGCTTCCCTGCTGAGGAACAACTTGTCCATGTTGTCGGTGATGTATACCATTTGCCTGGTGGTTACATCCCCCCCCCCCCCCCCCCCCCCCCCAGTGTTATCCTTTCCCGACAGTCGGAGGATGGGAGCTGCTAGGATGTTGATGGCGTGGTTGTCAGTGCATCTTCAGACGCACAGAGATAAGATCTTTGGCGGTTAACCCGAGTCTCTGGATGACCTTAAGCCCAGCCAGGCAACTTTGACAGCCTGTGTCTACCATGGCATAGGTGAGGATCTGGCTTTGGGGGGTACTTAGTTTGAACCCATAACACTCATAATCTTCCCTTGGCACGCACATGGATAGCGTAATGAATGGTTGGGATTTGGATTGCCTTTTTGACCATTTGCCGGTGGATTGGTTATATATGTGGTGGTCTAAGGTGGCATATTTATCACTCCTCTCAGACGTGACCCCACATAATGTGTTGGATATGGCATTCTCATGCTCACCTTCTGTGCCATTCCTGGCTGTTTTTTGCGTCATTTCTGCTTCTGCACATCTTTCTGAAGTGGTGGTCTCTGCTGCAGTGGCCACATACAGTGCCAAATGCTGGACAATCTTTTCTCCGTATTCTGGTTGGTGCACTTTTCCCATGGCCCTTCGATCCACAGTAGGTGCATACCTCTTGAGCCTTTGGCGGAGAGCCTTTGGCGGAGGGCCTTTCGCAGCAGTTATTTTCTGGCGTCTATAGGAGCTTCCTGTTACTGCATCTGTCGCGTGTGGTAGTGATAGTCTAGAGGCTGATCTTTTTCCTGTTTCCTTGTCTTCCACAAATCTGAGGACCTGCTCCAGTGTCATGTCCTGATTCTTGTTCTCTAGCAGGTCCATTTGAATCTCGGGGTCATCCAATCCTCTGCACAACACTTCTCTTAAGATGGTGTCTGTGTAATCAACATTGGCATCGCATCCGGTGCACTGTTGGGTGTACTTACAGACACTAGCTTGGCCACGGAGCCTGGCTCCATATGCCCGGATGGGCTCGTCACGGTCCTGCTTGAGGTTATGCAGGGTTACTCTGGCTACCATTGTATTCTCCTCCCTCACTGCTAACTCTCTCATTGCTGCAAATACTTCTTCCGTCATCGTGATGAGGGTGCCTCCTTGGTTTCTGGTGAGGTCTTTCCTCAGCTGTTCATCACAACACTCTAGCAATTGGTTGATTTTGTCAGTGCCATCCAATCTCGTTGCCCTGACATAGTCACTCCATCTGGATTTGAAATAGAGCCACTCCTCTGTTGTACCAGCTGATGAGATACTTGGCCTTTTCACCTTCTCGGCCCTGGCTGCGGAGGTGTTACCATCGGGTGGCTTGTGACTGGTCGCATGGGCCGTCATGAGTGCGGCAGCCAGTACTGCCTCCACTTCAGGCGTTTGATACGCACAACCCTCGATCGGGCATCGTATTGACGGCATCTATGACCATGTGGAGGTGCTCTTTAATTTGGAATCCCGCTCCTTTTCGCCTTCTTCGTCGAAATGGCCTGTCTTTACCGTCTAGGAGACTTTCTTCAGCGACTACTGGGTTATTCTTATCATAAATAATAAGGGGATCGCCCTATTTGAATGCAAGTGAAACTTGACCGAATAATGATATTGCAAATAACAATAATAAGAATAACTGAACAATAAGGTAAGGGTCATTAGTTATATAGGTTCAAAGTCCAATGTTCTCTAAGCATCATCTTATTCAAGGGTGCGCTGAGCATTAACTGAGGAGGACATAGCCATCATCTTATTCAGGGGTGCGCTGAGCATTAACTGAGGAGGACATAGCCATCATCTTATTCAGGGGTGCGCTATGCATTAACTGAGGAGGACATAGCCATCATCTTATTCAGGGGTGCGCTGAGCATTAACTGAGGAGGACATAGCCATCATCTTATTCAGGGGTGCGCTGCGCATTAACTGAGGAGGACATAGCATCATCTTATTCAAGGGTGCGCTGAGCATTAACTGAGGAGGACATAGCCATCATCTTATTCAGGGGTGCGGTGAGCATTAACTGAGGAGGACACACCATCATCTTATTCAGGGGTGCGCTGCGCATTAACTGAGGAGGACATAGCCATCATCTTATTCAGGGATGCACTGAGCATTAACTGAGGAGGACATAGCCATCATCTTATTCAGGGGTGCCCTGCGCATTAACTGACAAGGACATAGCCATCATCTTATTCAGGGGTGCGCTGAACATTAACTGAGGAGGACATAGCCATCATCTTATTCAGGGGTGCGCTGAACATTAACTGAGGAGGACATAGCCATCGTCTTATTCAGGGATGCACTGAGCATTAACTGAGGAGGACACAGCCATCATCTTATTCAGTGATGCACTGAGCATTAACTGAGGAGGACATAGCCATCATCTTATTCAGGGGTGCGCTGCGCATTAACTGAGGAGGACGTAGCCATCATCTTATTCAGGTGTGCGCTGAGCATTAACTGAGGAGGACATAGCCATCGTCTTATTCAGGGATGCACTGAGCATTAACTGAGGAGGACGTAGCCATCATCTTATTCAGGTGTGCGCTGAGCATTAACTGAGGAGGACATGGCCATCGTCTTATTCAGGGATGCACTGAGCATTAACTGAGGAGGACATAGCCATCATCTTATTCAGGGGTGCGCTGCGCATTAACTGAGGAGGACGTAGCCATCATCTTATTCAGGTGTGCGCTGAGCATTAACTGAGGAGGACATAGCCATCGTCTTATTCAGGGATGCACTGAGCATTAACTGAGGAGGACATAGCCATCATCTTATTCAGGGGTGCGCTGAGCATTAACTGAGGAGGACATAGCCATCGTCTTATTCAGGGATGCACTGAGCATTAACTGAGGAGGACATAGCCATCATCTTATTCAGGGATGCACTGAGCATTAACTGAGGAGGACATAGCCATCATCTTATTCAGGGGTGCACTGAGCATTAACTGAGGAGGACATAGCATCATCTTATTCAGGGGTGCACTGCGCATTAACTGAGGAGGGCGTAGCCATCATCTTATTCAGGGGTGCCCTGAGCATTAACTGAGGAGGGCGTAGCCATCATCTTATTCAGGGGTGCGGTGAGCATTAACTGAGGAGGACATAGCATCATCTTATTCAGGGATGCACTGAGCATTAACTGAGGAGGACATAGCCATCATCTTATTCAGGGGTGCACTGAGCATTAACTGAGGAGGACATAGCATCATCTTATTCAGGGGTGCACTGCGCATTAACTGAGGAGGGGTGCACTGCGCATTAACTGAGGAGGGCGTAGCCATCATCTTATTCAGGGGTGCACTGCGCATTAACTGAGGAGGGCGTAGCCATCATCTTATTCAGGGGTGCCCTCTGAGGAGGGCGTAGCCATCATCTTATTCATGGGTGCGGTGAGCATTAACTGAGGAGGACATAGCATCATCTTAATGGGTCACTGATGGATACAATTCAATGTAATCTCTGGAAGAAGTAAAGTCATTTTAGCATCCTAAGAATGCTCTCCGTGGGAAAAGGCCGATGAAAGAGTGGATAATACAGAGGCTAGAGTGAACAGCAATATCATTGCAATTCAACCAGACTGTAATTAAGAATTTAAAACATTTATTAGCAACGTTATTATTTATTATTATCTAATTATATGATGTAATTAGCATCCAAGTTGACATGCTCCTAATTACATAATTAAGGGCTTACTCATTCCAAGGATATTGGGAAGTTTCATGTTTTCTACTTGCAGTGGCATGTTGAGGCAGCAAGCTATGAATTGGTGATGACTCTTATTTGAACTGAGTTGGGTACAAGATCGATTACCCCTTGAGAGAATTAATTGTACTCCATACTACTTATTGACGTAATGAGTCTCACCTACAACAGGGGCTTTAATTAATTATAGATTACACACCAGAAAGAAACTGGTAGAAAATATCTGTGGCTGATCGTCATCTCCATTGATGAGATTTGAACGTGAAGGATGTGCTCTCTAATGGCAATAATATCATTGATTCTGCCACACCTCAGAGGTATACCCACAACACTAATATTTCCTGTAACGGCCCATATGGGACAACATCTACTTATGGGAGTGGTCTTAAAATTGACATTAAAAAGACTGATTGATCCTCTCTTGCCACAACCCCTACTTTTGTAAATTTGGTAGAGCCACTCATAAATTCTAGCCACAGACAAGACCCGCTTTAACCAGGTTTGTACCTGAGAATAACAGAAAGAGGGTGGCACATGAAGTAATCTGGACACAATTTATAATACCTTCATAATAACCACATACATTGGACAACCTTATCATTCATTTTAGTCACAAGAGGTGTCAAAACTTCATTAATGCTTGGGTGGGACTCTTGGCTTTTGAGAGAAAATTGGAAAGCAAGAATAGCATAAGCTCTTTCCATAGCCAGTGGGCAACACTCCAAAAATGTCATGGCCATCGACAAAGCTTTTAATGACTTCTCTCTCAGCTGCATACCCCAGAGTTTGAATGGCTTGCTTTATAAACACTGCTGCTCTCTAGCTCTACACGTATCCATTGCTGTAGCACAGCTAGGCTGCAAGGGGTTTCGCTAACCACAGTTAATTCTAGCTACGAGAGTTTGGTATAGTTGGTCCAGGGGTTGGCCAGCCATAGGTCACAAGCATACATACGAACAAACTTTTATAATCTCTTCTATAAAGGCTTAAGTTTCAGAGTACATTTCACATTGAAACTACTGGTCTACCTGCACCTCAACACCGAAGATGGATATGGGCTAGGTGTCATGAGCTTTCAAAGTCACAAGAAGCCACCATCGCCCAAAAGTTGGCCATTTTATTTGGACTTTGTTTTGTTTTTACTCCACATGCATTCTGATGACCTCTGATGTTGTTTACTCTGCATGCATTCTGATGACCTCCGATGTTTACTCCGCATGCATTCTGATGACCTCCGATGTTGTTTACTCCGCATGCATTCTGATGACCTCCGATGTTGTTTACTCCGCATGCATTCTGATGACCTCCGATGTTGTTTACTCCGCATGCATTCTGATGACCTCCGATATTGTTTACTCCACATGCATTCTGATTACCTCCGATGTTGTTTACTCCGCATGCATTCTGATGACCTCCGATGTTTACTCCGCATGCATTCTGATGACCTCCGATGTTGTTTACTCCGCATGCATTCTGATGACCTCTGATGTTGTTTACTCCGCATGCATTCTGATTACCTCCGATGTTGTTCACTCCGCATGCATTCTGATTACCTACGATGTTGTTTACTCCACATGCATTCTGATGACCTCCGATGTTGTTTACTCCGCATGCATTCTGATGACCTCCGATGTTGTTTACTCCACATGCATTCTGATGACCTCCAATGTTGTTTACTCCGCATGCATTCTGATGACCTCCGATGTTGTTTACTCCGCATGCATTCTGATGACCTCCGATGTTGTTTACTCCGCATGCATTCTGATGACCTCCGATGTTGTTTACTCCGCATGCATTCTGATGACCTCCGATGTTGTTTACTCCGCATGCATTCTGATGACCTCCGATGTTGTTTACTCCGCATGCATTCTGATGACCTCCGATGTTGTTTACTCCGCATGCATTCTGATGACCTCCGATGTTGTTTACTCCGCATGCATTCTGATTACCTCCGATGTTGTTCACTCCGCATGCATTCTGATTACCTACGATGTTGTTTACTCCACATGCATTCTGATGACCTCCAATGTTGTTTACTCCGCATGCATTCTGATGACCTCCGATGTTGTTTACTCCGCATGCATTCTGATGACCTCCGATGTTGTTTACTCCGCATGCATTCTGATGACCTCCGATGTTGTTTACTCCGCATGCATTCTGATGACCTCCGATGTTGTTCACTCCGCATGCATTCTGATTACCTCCGATGTTGTTTACTCCGCATGCATTCTGATGACCTCCGATGTTGTTTACTCCGCATGCATTCTGATGACCTCCGATGTTGTTTACTCCGCATGCATTCTGATGACCTCCGATGTTGTTTACTCCGCATGCATTCTGATGACCTCCGATGTTGTTCACTCCACATGCATTCTGATGACCTCCGATGTTGTTCACTCCGCATGCATTCTGATTACCTCTGATGTTGTTTACTCCGCATGCATTCTGATGACCTCCGATGTTGTTCACTCCGCATGCATTCTGATTACCTCCGATGTTGTTTACTCCGCATGCATTCTGATGACCTCCGATGTTGTTTACTCCGCATGCATTCTGATGACCTCCGATGTTGTTTACTCCGCATGCATTCTGATGACCTCCGATGTTGTTTACTCCGCATGCATTCTGATGACCTCCGATGTTGTTCACTCCGCATGCATTCTGATTATCGATATTGACTAGTTTTTCTAACTTGTAAATATTTGTGTAACTATGAGCGACTACCCGTCCTAACTATAGTCGACCACCCATCCTACACGAGCGATTACCTATCCATTCTACTATTAGCGAACACCTGTCCTAACTGAGAGACCAGCTGTTCCACCTGTCCTAACTGAATGACCAACTGTTATAACTGAGTGACCACCTGTTTTAACTGAGTGGCCACCTGTCCTAACTGATTGACTACTGTCCTCGCTGAATGACCACCTGTCCTAACTGAATGTCCACCTGTAGTATTATGCTTGCAAGAGAATGTACATGCACAACAACATTTATTCTCTCCATAATGAATGCAATGTAAATGCTACTTCAATGGTTGGCCTATTTCCTGTCTAACTTAGTGTTTAAAAATGTGTGTGTATATATATATATATATATATATAGATAGATAGATATAATAGATATATAGATATAGATATGTTTTTTGTGTGTTTTTTTCGAACTGGAATTGTAATTCTCATCTCATAAAATATATAACGGATTCTCTTTTGTTTTATGTTTGCTAATGAAGGGGGGACTATACCATATTTTCCGAAAAATTGATTTTTTTTTTCTCCCTGTCATAACTTTTTCCCTCTTTCTTCTGTGCAAATAATTATTATACCAGCTTGTTGCTTATTGTGTGTGCTTTAAGATGATATGTAAAAAGTCTCTATAGGCACTTTTTCTTAGAAGATATAGCCAAACACGCAAGGATCACTCAAAAAAATGGCATGTCCTAATTTGGAAATGTCATAATTGCCCGACGCCTTGAGCTACAGACACCAAACTTCCTGTGTGGATTGCTAACACCCTAAGCTGTGATATGACTCAGCCATATTTGAAACGCGGTGAAGCGTTGAATAGTTATGAGACACTTTATTTCCAACCGCGGCAAAGTTCACGAAAAATCTGTGACCCCGCCTCTTCTAATAATCATATCTCAACATTCCTTCACGGTAAAAATTTTTTGACTGAGTCATATCACAGCTTAGGCTTGTGGGAAGCCACAACAGGTGTTTGGTGTTTGTCGCTCAAGGCGTCGGGCAATTATGACATTTCCAAATTAGGAAATGCAATATTTTGAGTGATCCTTGCGTGTTTGGCTATATCTTCTAAGAAAAAGTGCCTATAGAGACTTTTTACATATCATCTTAAAGCACACACAATAAGCAACAAGCTGGTATAATATTTATTTGCACAGAAGAAAGAGGAAAAAAGTTATGACAGGGAGAAGGAAAAAAATCAAATTTTTGGAAAATATGGTATAGTCCCCCCTCTGAAATGTTGGCAAAAATGCTGATTTTAAGACTATATTCAGTATATATGTACACACACACAAAGCTTTTCTTTCTTCAGGAAAAATCATTTCAATTTAAGAATACTAATACAGCAAGAGTGGCGGTCAGTGGAATGCATTCCTCTACTATCGACAGCATACTGAGAGAGAGCGCGAGAACTGTTAATATTTTCATGATCAAGCAACTTGATGAGTGTGCGTTAAATAGAATTTCCCTTCGTTGTGGCTGCAGGTTAGTGGTGCTGTGAGGAGACTCGAGCGCTGTGTTAATCTTTGGAAATTACTTCAGCAAAGCATTAGGTTATGTTTGTGGTCGGTGCTTCTTTGACTTGTTGTGCAAAACTGTAACTGCATATTTTAGAGTGGCTCAACTGTAACTGCATATTTTAGAGTGGCTCAACTGTAACTGCATATTTTAGAGTGGCTCAACTGTAACTGCATATTTTAGAGTGGCTCAACTGTAACTGCATATTTTAGAGTGGCTCAACTGTAACTGCATATTTTAGAGTGGCTCAACTGTAACTGCATATTTTAGAGTGGCTCGACTGTAACTGCATATTTTAGAGTGGCTCAACTGTAACTGCATATTTTAGAGTGGCTTACCATCACTGATGTGTGTTTTTTTTTTAATGAAACAGCAGTTTCCCCAGCACAACTCAAGTTCTTTCCATCTGCAGCTGGAGTTGCAGTAAAGCTAATGTTGGATGTGGTTAGAGTAGTGTTTAGGATTTTCCCGTTGTATCTTTGCCAAAGTCTAATCAATTGTTCCTTGTCCCACAGTGAATCATTCGAGAAGCTTCGTCCAAATCCATCCATAACATTTTGAGTAATTCTGAGAACAGACAAAGAACAGACACGGGTGAAATCAGACCTTTCAACTCTGTTGGCAGAGGTAATAAGCTGCAGTTTGTGGTATAAGAATCGCTTCCATTACGATAAGTAAATTAAAGCTATGTTAACCAACATTGTGCTATGTCTATGACTAAACTTTGGCTATGAAATCCATCCAGGAGTGCCTCCTCCTCAAAGGTCTGAGTAGGCAGAGTTGTCTGTGCCAACATGCTCAGCAAAAAGACTTGCAGAAACAGCAGTAGAGGCCTGGAAGAAATCATCCCTGATGGCTGACTTGATACCTTTTTATTTTTGATTGGCCTGCATCTCGCAAACCGGAAATGGAGTTCTTTGTCTACTTGAATAAACCACTTTCTCTAGCTTGCACTATGTGTACTAAATCAAGTGAAACGGTGTGGGCCCTCACTGATAATTCCATTGCGCGTGTGGATAGATACTCTTAGTGAAATCCAACAGGATTGGTATTATGAAAACACATAATACTCTCGTAGTCGTAAACATGTCTAAAGTCTTTAAGTTTAAATCTACTATCAGAAAGGCTGAGGGGCATCCATCTGAACAGGAGCCATTAAAGTGGTCGTACCTGTGAAGACGGACAGCTAGAATGTGACGGCACCCACTGCAAGTCTTGAAATTAATTAATGTTGCATGCGGGATCAATTTGAGGATATATGGTATTTTATAGTAATTCATAAATGTACTGGGCATGTGCAGATAAGATCCGGCTATGAGTGCACATGGCTAAAAAAAAAATGAATGATGCCCGAGGTCATGCTATAAGAGATATATGTGTTAATTAATCAGTGATTAAAAAATAATAATAAATATATTACATTACATTTCCTTGAGGTGGCTTTGAGGCCAGTAGTGTAGTGCCATGCCACTCTTGTTCAAGTATTATTCAAAGGTGTTCAGAGGAGTGATGGAGTAGCTAGTGGATTAAGTGTGTGGCCATATTGGAGTAGCTTAGTGGGCTAGTCAAGTAGTGTGTGGCCATATTGGAGTGAGCTTAGTGGGCTAGCCAACTAGTGTGTGGCCATATTGGAGTGAGCTTAGTGGGCTAGTCAACTATTGTGTGGCCATATTGGAGTAAGCTTAGCTGGCTAGTCAACTAGTGTGTGGCCATATTGGAGTGAGTTTAGCAGTCTAGTCAACTAGTGTGTGGCCATATTGGAGTGAACTTAGCTGGCTAGTCAACTTGCAACTGATCGAGTTTAGCTGGCAATATACACTTACTAACCATAAATGCTACATTACGTATGTGTGGTGGGGAGAGAAATAATTTTTTTAGCTAGTCTAGACCAGAAAATTATAGCTGTGACTGTCAAAGGACTGCCCCACTGGTAGCTTCTTGGAAGCTAACTACCAAAAAGGAAGGAGGCGATAAAAAAGGGCCGGGCAGACAACAAAAAGATACTGTAAGTCTTCTCCTCAAGCTGCTGTACAATGGAAGAGATGAGGAAGTAGCCATCAACTTCTGCTATGTCTTGTGTTCTTACACCGAGTCTTAGGAAATATTTACATGGATATTGGGCAATTGATGTATCAGCTTCCACGTGACAATTGTATACATGGGCAGGCTCATTTGAATTCTATGCCTTGGTAGTCAAAATAATTTGTAATTAGTGTCTGTGGCATGTGCATTTAATTAATCCGCATTCCACAGTGACATTGCATTCATTACATGAGGGTATTTAGGTGTGCACTACCCATAGATAGCATTGTTGAGTGATTAGTGAAGCAGAGATGGTT
>CBDHDV010000101.1:0-7970 GCA_965261175.1 Rubritalea sp.
GCCTAGGCAACGTCTGCCACCTTAGCCCTAACTTAGGAATGTGATAAAGAAGTGGGAGTGCTCAACAAGTCAGTTCTGAAAGGACAACATGCCACAACCCACCAGATATATTTCACTTCCCCCTTCCTCTTGTAAACAAGTCTGTTCACTCTGCAAAGGCAGCTGATATGCACTGCAGTGACCACTAAACCAACATTCCTAATAGTAACTATGGTAACTAATAACGCTCCTCATTTCAAATTAACATGGATGGCTGCATATACTATAGCTTCCCTTCCACATGAAATAGACCTCATGTACTCCCTGTTAGGGTCATGTGTGTCACACTACACACACCTCTTCCTCTGAGGCATCTCATTCCCACTAAACACCCACCAGGACATATACCCTCCCCCATACAATTATGACAATTACCCCCAGACAAAAAAAAACGTGCCCATAACCCACTAGGACATATATCCCCCCATCAAAAAAAAAAAGGGCGGGAATTGGAAATAAAGGGCTAGGCTAGGGCTAGTGTCAGGCCTCAGGACCTGACAGCAGCCTGTCAAAAGAACTGAAAGCATAATTATATGTTGTGTGTGTGAGTGTGTGTAATGGTTGTAAGAACATTATCTTCTTTATATCTTGTAATTGCATGTGTATATGTGGTTGTGTAGTTGTCAAAGCCACTATCTCTTCTTATGCTGCAAGGGCTGGGGCAGCTGCCTATAAAAGCAGCTGCTGCCTAGCTCATTAGTTAGTCTTCACTCCATATGTCACTACCTACATACCTTAGTTCAGATAAAGTTCTCATCAGCTTATTTGTCAGAGGTTAGAGTTAGCATAGGAGAGGAGGCTCTGGTGGCAGCGTTATCCTTATTCTGTGAGAGAGCCTGGGTGGATTACTCTTTTTGAGACTTGTATAGGCCTTCCTACCTATATTGTCCCCCTGGTGGTTCAGAATTCAGCTTGACCCAGTCATCGACATTACCAGAAGAACTTGAAGACTCACAGTGTAGTAAGTGAGTTACCTGGTTCATCTTCTCTCTAATTCCTAAATACAGAATGGATAAAGGCAGAGCTAATACACCGAGGTCTTCCCGACAAAAAAAAAAAGAGACTACCTATTCTGAAGGTGAAGGAGAGAATGGTACAGAGATGGAAGGAGACGACACCTCTGGGACATATACGAGAAGCCAAGACAAGCTGTTAGATGTTATGAAACTGTTTATGGAACAACTGACCAAGCAGCTCCAGCAACAATCTCTACAGTGGGAGCAAGATTTGAGGCAGAAAGAGAGCAACGAGAACAATGCAGAAGGAGAAAGAGTGGCAGGAGGAACGGTTGAAGAAAGAGTGAGATGAACGGGAGATGCATTTGAGAGAAGAGCAGAGATTAATGGCGGAGAAACGACAGAAACATGAATTGGAACTGTTGAACCGCCAACAGGAGTTTGAAGCGGCTAGATGCGAAGATGAGCAAATGAGGAAGATTGCCGACAAATTGACAAAGTGGGAGGATGGAGATCAACCTGAGGCTTACTTACACAGATCCGAGGACACAATGAAGCAAGCTGGTATACCCCAGCAAGAATGGCCTCAGAGGTTGAGACCCATGTTGACAGGTAGCAACTGCATATTCAAGAGACGTGCCAGAAGACACAGAGGAATCCTATCCTGAGTTCAAGGAAGCCCTCCTGACGCTCTGGGGTTGTCCGTCAAGCAGTGCAGACTAGACATTTGGAATCTCAGAAGGACTCCGGAAGAAACATACCAAGAGACAGCCCGTAAGATTGAATTTATAACAAATCGTATGCTTTATGGGTGTCATTGCATTCCGGATGTCCATAAAATGTTATCTTTATCCAAGTTTCTTACAGTATGCATCCCGAGGCAGTCAATTATGTACAACTAAATTCTCCCAAGTCAATGGAGGCTGCTAACTTGGTCCAGGAGCATTTTCATAGCCAACCCAACCGAGAGCACCGGAAGTTTATTCGATTCAACCAGTGGCACCGAAATGAAGAACACGATGGATGAGGTGGCTTCCGTGAGGGAGCGCGGCGCGTAGACACACCAAATGTGGTACAACGCGAATCGCTTGGTCAAGGTGAGCTACATACAACTAGTGGTACTGGTAGTCAGCAGGGTGGAAGAGCATTCCTTAAGACCCCAAGCAGTGGGAGGCAGGTGTATGACAAGGTGCCAGTTTCAATGTGGGCAGAGAGGGCACAAAAGGCCCGACTGCCCTAACAAGATAGCCAGAATTCAGATCCCTACTGGTGGTTCTTCCTAGGGTGGAGGGGAAGATTGGGAAAGTCCCCTGCTCTATGCTTGTGGACACTGGTGCTGAAAAGACTGTGGTATCAGCTGAGTTAGTACAACCTGAACAGTACCTGGGGAAGACCATTCCATTGATAGGTTTTGATGGCAGGAAGATGCATGCTCCCACCAGTGTTAAAGTTTGGATCAAGGTGGGGGGAATATGGGATCCCAGCAGAGGTGGCAGTTGTTACCCCTGAGATGGTGTATCTGTGTGTTGACTTAGGAATCGCTAAGTATCTCCTTTAGTTCCAGAGACAGGCAGTAGAAAAGATGTATGACAGGCAGACTATTTCAGCCATAACCAGAGAACTAGACAGAAGGGAGAAGGAGGAGGAAGAACAAGATTGATACTGAGCAGGCAGGATCAGGCTTGCCCAGTGTCTGCAGAGTAGCTAGACCTTGACTGTGATCCTGAGGGTGATCCTGATGAGCAGGCAATAGCTAGAGCTTTAACAGCTGATGGCCGAGGAGAGCCTTTGCCGCTATTCCAATTGACTGAGAACAATTCTGATAGAGAGTTACTTGCTAAGCAACAACTAAGAGATCATTCGTTGCATTTATTGAGAGAGTGGGCAGATAAGGGGAAGAGTGAGTATTCATGGAAAGACGAGGTGCTGGTCCACACCATAGAGGATGAAGGTGGAGAGACCTCTGTCCGTATAGTGGTCCAGTTGATAAACGTACTCAGGTATTGAGACCAGCCCATTCCACCTTGACAGGCGGACATTTCGGCCACAAGAAGACCAGTGCAGTCAAAAAAAAAACTGTTCACTTAGCCAGGTATTGGCAGGGACGTTCAGAATCGGTGTTCCACTTGTCCACGTTGCCAGAAGGCAGCAAAGCATACAGGTCCCAAAGCCCCTCTGAAACCCTTACCTGTGATACAAACTCCGTTCCATCGCATAGCTTTCGACCTTGTGGGTCCCTTACCTAGGACCCAAATAAGGACACCAGTATCTGTTGACATGCATTTGTTTATCTAGCAAATACCCAGAAGCAATTCTTCTGAAAAGGGTGGACGCTGTGTCTGTAGCTGAGGCAATGGTAGATGCTTTTTCAAGAATTGGTATCCCTTATGAGATGTTGACAGATCAAGGTTTAGTTTTTATGGGTAAACTCACCAAAGAATTGTGTGGGCTATTAAACATTGGTCCCCTTAGAACAGCCCCATACCATCCCCAATCGGATGGGTGGCTGGAACGCTGGCATGGTTCCTTGAAGCATATGCTTCGTAAATGTGAAGATAGAAAGGCCCAGTGGGACATTCTTTTGAAGTACTTCCTCTTCGCTTATAGGTGTTCACCCCATTCCAATACAGGCTTCTCACCATTCCAGATCATTTTGGGTAAACCTGCTCGAGGTCCCCTTGATGTCTTACGAGAAGGTTGGCTAGAGGGTGAGGTGCAGGAAGTACATGTTGTTGAGTGGGTGAACAAGTTGAGTGAAAGATTGAAGGAGATGATGCAAGTGTTGTGTGAGAAAGAGAGATTAGCAAATGAGAGAATGAAGAAACATTATGACAGGAATGCTAATTTGAGGGAATTTAATGAAGGCGCGTTGGTGCTAGTGAGAACACCAGACCTGGCAGGGAAGCTTGAGGACATTTGGGAAGGTCCATATGAAATTCCCAGAAGGATCTCCTCTGTCACTTATGAGTTAGCTGTCCGCCCGACTAGACGGACTAAGAAGCGTGTGGTGCATATTAACATGTTGAAGGCCTGGAAGAGTCCAGAGGCACCGGTCTTCAGAGTAATAGTGGCAGAGGAAGATGAGTGTGAGGATGATCAGCCAGGGAAGGGTAGGGAAGAGTTAGCACATAAACGGGCACAAGAGTTACAAGCAGTGCTTAAAGAGTTTAGTGATGTTATATGTGAGACAACAGGCAAGGCACATGACTACTGACCATGGGATTGATACTGGGGAGCACACACCCATTAGATCAGTTCCGTATCGGTTGGCTCCAGCATGGAAGGAACAACTTCGTTTGAAAGTGTTATTCCTCTTACAACAAGGCATCGCTAGACCATCCTTGAGCCCTTGGTCAAAGCCCAATGGTTCCAGTCAGGAAGCCAGATGGCTCTGTTCGCCTGGGCATTGACTTTAGAAAAGTTAATTAATAGCATCACTACACCCGACCCATATGCCATGCCCTTAATTGATGACCTGATTGACCAACTAGGGGAAGCAAAATTTTTATCCAAGATGGATCTGAACAAAGGATTTTATCAAATCCCCTTGAAAAAGCTGGCATGCCTAAGGCAGCTTTCTACTCCCCATGGGGAAAATTTCAATTTACTCGGATGCCCATTGGTCTCCGCAATGCCCCTGCAACCTTTCAGCGTTTGATACATGTGGTGTTAGCTGGTTTAGAGAGTTTTTGTAATGCGTATATGGATGATATAATTATCTTTAGTGATTCATGGGAAGAGCATCTAGAGCACATCCAACTGGTTGTAGAAAAGTTGAGGCAGGCAGATCTAACACCCAAGACCTCAAAATATTGTTGGGGTGTAGCATCCCTCACCTACCTCGGACATGTAGTCGGAAAGTGTCAGTACCTGAGTGTAAGGTGAAGTCTATCAGAGAGCTTGTGAATCCTGTGACAAAGAAAGATCTACAATCCTTTCTTGGTACTACTGGGTATTACAGGAAATTCATACAAGACTATTCCTCGCGAGCTCATAACCTCACAGAAGCCACTAAGAAGGCCGCTCCCGCGAAAATTATGTGGTCTGATGATATGTATGATGCATTTCTATATTTATGCCGTGCTTTATCCGATTGTTGTATGTTGCATATTCCTGTTTCCTACGATAAATTTCTTTTGCAAACCGACGCTTCAGGAAGAGGAATTGGCGCTATTCTCAGCGTCATCCGAGACGGAGAAGAGCTACCTGTGAGCTTCTTCTCTAAGAAGCTAAAGCCAGCAGAAACTCGTTACTCAGCCACAGAACTTGAATGTCTGGCTATCATCAGAGCCATGGAATACCTTGCCGTCTACTTCACTAGTAGATCCTTCACTATTCAAACAGACCATTGAGCCCTTCAATTCTTACAACAGTCAAGACATCGGAATGGCAGACTTACTCGGTGGGCATAAACTCGACAACAATACACGTTTGATATCCAAAACCGGCCTGGCAAGAACAACGGGAATGCAGATGGCCTCTCCCGCCAAGCATGGAGCCTGGACGAGGGCGCCCGACTTTTCGAAGAGGGGGGAGATGTCAGGCCTCAGCTCTGACAGCAGCCTGTCAAAAGAACTGAACAAGCATATATGTTGTGTGTGTGAGTGTGTGTAATGGTTGTAAGAACATTATCTTCTTTATATCTTGTATGCATATGTGGTTGTGTCTCTTCTTATGCTGTAAGGACTAGGGCAGTAGTCTTCACTCCATATGTAACTACCTACACACCTCAGTTCAGATAGTTTTAATCAGCTTATTTGTCAGAGGTTAGGGTTAGCATAGGAGAGGAGGCTCTGGTGGCAGCGTTATCCTTATTCTGTGAGAGAGCATGGGTGGATTACTCTTTTGAGACTTGTATAGGTCTTCCTACCTATATTGTCCCTTGGTAAACCCTCACACTAGGGCTAGGGCACAAATTATCAAAGAATTTAGTTCTTTAATCATATTTATTTGATCACTAATCATAATAATACTTATGCAATTGTAACTGTCGTCAAGAAATTACTTTATTTGGTGATATCTTTGATATATTTGATTTCATCCTAAAATCGTATACGTGATAGGTAAGGGGTGGGTAAATGTCCAGGGGGTATTTGGCACTTGTCTGGAGCTACATGGCCAGGGAGTTAATTGTCTGGGGAGGGAGGGGGGAAGGTACATACATGTATGTCCTAGAACCACTAAACATAAAAACGTAAACACACCTCTTCCTCTGAGGCATGTCTTTCACAATAAACAACCTTTTCCTCTGATTCTTGCCAGCATATGCACATATACATACTTCAGCTATGTGTGTATTTAAAATGGTTGGTTGGCTGGTAATCCTAGCATATCAAATAGAAATACTGTTATCAGACGATGTCAAAGTTAGCCTTTGGAGGAAGAGAGAAACATTTTAAAAGTTATGGAAAGCACATTATTTTATTGTCAAAGTGCAGAATATTTTGACTAAGAGAAGAACATGAACCACTGAAGAATGGATGCAAAGCCATTCTCTTTCTGTGAAACACATTGCTGATCCTCAGGGAGTATCTACACGTACAGATGAGAGACATTCCGCTGAGGAAAAATAAGAGACTGAAGGGAAGCCGAGTACTCTGCACTTCAGCAGCCCTCTAAAACAGCAACATTTAGCTCCTCAACAGCATAAAGATTCACAGACAGTCTGTTTGAGGCTGTCATAAGAAGGTGTGTTCACTAATTATACGAAAAACGTGAGTGGCCAACACTGAATTAACTCTTAAAGGCACAAAGAGAAGAAGTTGATCATCTTACCACCAAACTACACTCTACAAGCAAATATAATCCATGGACTAACGTCATGCAAAATCGAAGAGCAAGAAGTGGGGAAATAGCAGCGTAGGGTGGTTGCAGCAGGCAGGAAAATACCTTACTAGTTAGGAAGTACAACAAGAGGGAAGATCAATGCTATATCTGGATGAGACCTGGTGTAACGCTCATCACACAGCTTCTAGCTGCTGGTATGCCTATGGTGCTCAAGGAGGGTTGTATGACTGTGATGGTCAAGGAGGGTTGTATGACTGTGATGGTCAAGGAGGGTTGTATGACTGTAATGGTCAAGGAGGGTTGTATGACTGTGATGGTCAAGGAGGGTTGTATGACTGTGATGGTCAAGGAGGGTTGCATGACTGGTGCTCAAGGAGGGTTGTATGACTGTGATGGTCAAGGAGGGTTGTATGACTGTAATGGTCAAGGAGGGTTGTATGACTGTGATTGTCAAGGAGGGTTGTATGACTGTGATGGTCAAGGAGGGTTGCATGACTGGTGCTCAAGGAGGGTTGTATGACTGTGATTGTCAAGGAGGGTTGTATGACTGTGATGGTCAAGGAGGGTTGTATGACTGTGATTGTCAAGGAGGGTTGTATGACTGTGATGGTCAAGGAGGGTTGCATGACTATATGGTCAAAGAGGGTTGCCAGTTCCAACGGGTACAAGGAAACCTTGGTAACATTACGTGCTGGATATGATGGAGTGGAAGGGGGTGGGGGGGGGGGGGGGGGGGGTTCATTACAACAAATATGGCTCTATCTAGTTTATGTAAGAAATATTCATTCTGGTGGTCACCATGAAGAAATTAATATACAGCATTTCATGGAGAGTTTCAAGAAGCAGATGATACCCAATCTTCCATCAAGCTGTGTAATAATGCTGCATAATGCCACAAGTATTATAACTCACAAGTTGCTGAAGCCCCCCCCAACCAGAAGAACAAAAAGGATGCCAACAACAGTGAGGATGGGGTCCTAAAAGATCATCCAGAGCCACTCTGTGCTACTGATGCTATGGGCCATCTGTACCATGGCTTCCAGTTGTTCAATGGAGATGGAATGACTTGCAGTTGTATGGTCACACCATTGACTATCTTATAATTATCCAATCCATGTTTGGGCACATGTGACAGGGCATTAGCCCAGGTGGCTGGCATGTCATGAATGTCAAAAAGGTTTCTCTCTT
>CBDHDV010000102.1:0-15608 GCA_965261175.1 Rubritalea sp.
ATGATAGAGCAGTCTACAGGGCATGAGCAGTTAGCTTCTACATGCACTGTTAATTATAGATGATAGAGCAGTCTACAGGGCATGAGTAGTTAGCGTTCTACGTGCACTGTTAATTTCATATCAGTACATACTGTGTATGTGTATATATATTAATATAGTTATGAGCGGAGCACTGATGGTGGTCACCAGTAAAGAAGATACCGCACGCTCTCCATAGTGAGCGGAGCACTGATGGTGGTCATCAGTAAAGAAGATACCGCACACTCTCCATAGTGAGCGGAGCACTGATGGTGGTCATCAGTAAAGAAGATACCGCACACTCTCCATAGTGAGCGGAGCACTGATGGTGGTCATCAGTAAAGAAGATACCACACACTCTCCATAGTGAGCGGAGCACTGATGGTGGTCATCAGTAAAGAAGATACCGCACTCTCTCCATAGTGAGCGGAGCACTGATGGTGGTCACCAGTAAAGAAGATACCACACGCTCTCCATAGTGAGCGGAGCACTGATGGTGGTCATCAGTAAAGAAGATACCGCACACTCTCCATAGTGAGCGGAGCACTGATGGTGGTCATCAGTGAAGAAGATGCCGCACGCTCTCCATAGTGAGCGGAGCACTGATGGTGGTCATCAGTGAAGAAGATGCCATGCTCTCCATAGTGAGTGGAGCACTGATGGTGGTCACCAGTGAAGAAGATACCGCACTCTCTCCATAGTAAGCGGAGCACTGATGGTGGTCATCAGTGAAGAAGATACCGCACGCTCTCCATAGTGAGCGGAGCACTGATGGTGGTCATCAGTGAAGAAGATGCCATGCTCTCCATAGTGAGTGGAGCACTGATGGTGGTCACCAGTGAAGAAGATACCGCACTCTCTCCATAGTGAGCGGAGCACTGATGGTGGTCACCAGTGAAGAAGATGCCGCACGCTCTCCATAGTGAGCGGAGCACTGATGGTGGTCATCAGTAAAGAAGATACCGCACGCTCTCCATAGTGAGCGGAGCACTGATGGTGGTCATCAGTAAAGAAGATACCGCACGCTCTCCATAGTGAGCGGAGCACTGATGGTGGTCATCAGTAAAGATACCGCACGCTCTCCATAGTGAGCGGAGCACTGATGGTGGTCATCAGTAAAGAAGATACCGCACGCTCTCCATAGTGAGCGGAGCACTGATGGTGGTCATCAGTGAAGAAGATGCTGCACGCTCTCCATAGTGAGCGGAGCACTGATGGTGGTCATCAGTAAAGATACCGCACGCTCTCCATAGTGAGCGGAGCACTGATGGTGGTCATCAGTAAAGATACCGCACGCTCTCCATAGTGAGCGGAGCACTGATGGTGGTCATCAGTAAAGAAGATACCGCACTCTCTCCATAGTGAGCGGAGCACTGATGGTGGTCATCAGTAAAGAAGATACCGCACGCTCTCCATAGTGAGCGGAGCACTGATGGTGGTCATCAGTAAAGAAGATACCGCACGCTCTCCATAGTGAGCGGAGCACTGATGGTGGTCACCAGTAAAGAAGATACCGCACGCTCTCCATAGTGAGCGGAGCACTGATGGTGGTCATCAGTGAAGAAGATACCGCACGCTCTCCATAGTGAGCGGAGCACTGATGGTGGTCACCAGTGAAGAAGATACCACACGCTCTCCATAGTGAGCGGAGCACTGATGGTGGTCACCAGTAAAGAAGATACCGCACGCTCTCCATAGTGAGCGGAGCACTGATGGTGGTCATCAGTGAAGAAGATACCGCACACTCTCCATAGTGAGCGGAGCACTGATGGTGGTCATCAGTAAAGAAGATACCGCACGCTCTCCATAGTGAGCGGAGCACTGATGGTGGTCATCAGTAAAGAAGATACCACGCTCTCCATAGTGAGCGGAGCACTGATGGTGGTCATCAGTAAAGAAGATACCGCACACTCTCCATAGTGAGCGGAGCACTGATGGTGGTCATCAGTGAAGAAGATACCACACGCTCTCCATAGACTTACATAGTTGAAACTTGAAAAGCAGTTGCAAAAAAGCAAGTGACCTCTGTCTGACCTTGCCACTCCATGTTGGTGATCACAGGGTTTTCCCACTTGGCTCCTCCCTAACTAGCAGCATATTTATTTACTTGCTGCTGCTGCTTGATACCATAAGCTTCCATCTCTGCACCAACAGAAAGATGCACTACATTCTCACCAGCACGGTCCATGGCGGCCCATCTCTAAAGCATTGCACATATATTAATTGAGTCTAGAGTTTGTGGGAATCAGGGAGTCCTAGTGTACTACCTATGTTGGACGGACCAATCTGGGAGTCCTAGTGCACTACCTATGTTGGATGGACCAATCAGGGAGTCCTAGTGTACTACCTATGTTGGACGGACCAATCAGGGAGTTCTAGTGTACTACCTATGTTGGACGGACCAATCAGGGAGTCCTAGTGTACTACCTATGTTGGATGGACCAATCAGGGAGTCCTAGTGTACTACCTATGTTGGACGGACCAATCAGGGAGTTCTAGTGTACTACCTATGTTGGACGGACCAATCAGGGAGTCCTAGTATACTACCTATGTTGGATGGACCAATCAGGGAGTCCTAGTGTACTACCTGTGTTGGACGGACCAATCAGGGAGTCCTAGTGTACTACCTGTGTTGGACGGACCAATCAGGGAGTCCTAGTGTACTACCTATGCTGGACGGACCAATCAGGAAGTCCTAGTGTACTACCTGTGTTGGACAGACCAATCAGGGAGTTCTAGTGTACTACCTATGTTGGACGGACCAATCGGGGAGTTCTAGTGTACTACCTATGTTGGACGGACCAATCAGGGAGTCCTAGTGTACTACCTATGTTGGACGGACCAATCAGGGAGTCCTAGTGTACTACCTATGTTGGATGGACCAATCGGGGAGTCCTAGTGTACTACCTATGTTGGACGGACCAATCAGGGAGTCCTAGTGTACTACCTATGTTGGATGGACCAATCAGGGAGTCCTAGTGTACTACCTATGTTGGACGGACCAATCGGGGAGTCCTAGTGTACTACCTATGTTGGACGGACCAATCAGGGAGTCCTAGTGTACTACCTATGTTGGACGGACCAATCGGGAAGTCCTAGTGTACTACCTATGTTGGACGGACCAATCAGGGAGTCCTAGTGTACTACCTATGTTGGACGGACCAATCGGGGAGTCCTAGTGTACTACCTATGTTGGATGGACCAATCAGGGAGTCCTAGTGTACTACCTATGTTGGATGGACCAATCAGGGAGTCCTAGTGCACTACCTATGTTGGACGGACCAATCAGGGAGTCCTAGTGTACTACCTATGTTGGACGGACCAATCAGGGAGTCCTAGTGTACTACCTATGTTGGACGGACCAATCGGGGAGTCCTAGTGTACTACCTATGTTGGACGGACCAATCGGGGAGTCCTAGTGTACTACCTATGTTGGATGGACCAATCGGGGAGTCCTAGTGCACTACCTGTGTTGGACGGACCAATCAGGGAGTTCTAGTGCACTACCTATGTTGGATGGATCAATCTTTTTAAATGGTGGACAGGAAAAAAAACCCAAAACAAAAGATTATACCTCAGATAAAACTCTCATCAGCAGCTTCGTGTCTTGAATCCATCGCTAAGGTAGTAAACCAGTATGCCTTGAATCCTTCGCTAAGGTAGTAAACCAGCGTGTCTTGAATCCTTCGCTAAGGTAGTAAACCAGCGTGCCTTGAATCCTTCACTAAGGTAGTAAACCAGTGAGCCTTGAATCCTTCACTAAGGTAGTAAACCAGCGTGGCTTGAATCCTTTACTAGTGTAGTAAACCAGCGTGCCTTGAATCCTTCACTAAGGTAGTAAACCAGTGAGCCTTGAATCCTTCACTAAGGTAGTAAACCAGCGTGGCTTGAATCCTTCACTAAGGTAGTAAACCAGCGTGGCTTGAATCCTTCACTAAGGTAGTAAACCAGCATGCCTTGAATCCATCGCTAAGGTAGTAAACCAGCATGCCTTGAATCCTTCACTAAGGTGGTAAACCAGCGTGCCTTGAATCCATCGCTAAGGTAGTAAACCAGCATGCCTTGAATCCTTCACTAAGGTAGTAAACCAGCATGCCTTGAATCCTTCACTAAGGTAGTAAACCAGCATGCCTTGAATCCATCGCTAAGGTAGTAAACCAGCATGCCTTGAATCCTTCACTAAGGTAGTAAACCAGCATGCCTTGAATCCATCGCTAAGGTAGTAAACCAGCGTGCCTTGAATCCATCGCTAAGGTAGTAAACCAGCATGCCTTGAATCCTTCACTAAGGTAGTAAACCAGCGTGCCTTGAACCCTTCACTAAGGTAGTAAACCAGCAGTGCAAACAAATGTTGAAATTGTGAAAAATTCATCTTCAAGGATCTTCCTTGCTTGTTTCAACCTCAACTTTTCCACTTGCATAACTTCGTACAATAGGTACATCCATTAACACTTGAAAGAGAAAAGACTCCAAGCATTCCGTGCATCGTACAACTAGGCTTCTCGGTTGTGGAGAAGAGTCGTGGGTAGTGGTGCATGTCAATGATGCAATCAAGTGATGTAGCTCTCCTGCTATTCTATAATTAGAATTGAGTAAAGACTGCAGAGCTGTAGAATGAATGACCTGTGCTCAGTTCTGCTGTTCGGCTTGTGAAGTTCTCACATTCCAAAGGAGGATATAGCTGATTCAATCTGCTGTTTGGTTGGTGGGGTTCTCTGCAATTATTAGCATGCTGCAAGACAGTAAACAAACAACTATAATTGGATTGACCTGCTGAAAAAAAAGAACGAAAGGGAACAAGGCCATGCCCGAGTAGATCACAACCAGTTAGATGACCCATTGCCATATGCACCAATATTGAGCTGCTCAGCACATTATTGGTGTATATGATTTTAAATGGTAAAGGGTCATCAAATGGGTTGTGGTCTACATGGGCATAGTCTTGTTTCCTTTCTTTACATTTGATTTTGGGCTTCTCAGTGTCAGTGCCCATTTTCTTGCTGACATATGCTAAAGGGCTTAACAACTAGTACTTATAATATAGCAGCACAGTTTGTATCATACATGGTAGCACCCGTCTATATACATATGCAGTGTTGCCATAATGTTGGATTTTATCCAAACTGTTTGGATTTTATCAATAAATGTTTGGATTTTTCATCATTAGAAAATTGTTTGACATTTCATGCATATCAGACCATGTGCAGCCTATTTCAAAACCACTCTCTATGGTATTAGCTGAGTGTGGTCATTTTGTGGTTACCTGGTCTGTGCAGGAATTCTTGTGGCCACTTGGTCTGTGCAGGAATATTCCTGCAGAGTCCTGTGTTATTATGTGGTCACATTGGTCTCAACAAAACGAAGGACAGAAACAGACTAGGAATTTCTACATTAAATTCAACAGTGCAATTCAATGTTCCTCAAAAATGCAATGAATTTAAACCGAACACTGAACTATTAAAGACGTGTGTAAATGCTATGAACACACTTTAGTGTGTTATTTCTCATGAAATTGTTGTTTGGATTTTTTTGTTGCCAAAAAAATTGGATAACACAGGCGAGTAATTTGGAAATTACCAAAAAAAAGTATGGCAACACTGCATATGGTGATGTGTGGACAGCAAGCACAGCATCTGTCAATGTATATATGTACACATAACAATTGCAAAGATATTTACCTTGCTCCTGAAGTGAGCAGACTCCAGAATAACAGAATCCTGGGGGGGGGGGGGGGAAAGAAAAAAGTTTTAAGTCAATACATCATTGAAATAAACCCATCATATGAATGATAAGGAAGTATGTAATACATACCTCACTAGACATTTGTGGATATTTTAGGGAGGTCATTAAATAATTTATTGCACATGCGTGGCTGAATTTGTTGCACTGGACACAGAAACAGAAGGAGGTGATGTCTTCTTCATGGCTTGAGGGCATTATTAAGTTGTTAGCTTGTGTCTAGTGATGCCCACCTCCATGGTTCTGAAATGTTCCTTAACTGGTGGAGGATGGTAAGGGTGTGTGTATCGTGTTTGCATCCCTATATGGCTAAGGAGTGGGGGTACGTACCTCTATGCTAAGGGGGTGAGGAAACATACCTCTATTGCTAAGTGTGTGGGCTAAAAGGGTGGGGTACTGTACCTATATTGCTAAGGGTGTGTGGTTACATACCCATATTGCTAAGTGGGTGGGCTAAAGGGTGGGGTACTGTACCGATATTGCTAAGGGTGTGTGGCTACATACCCATATTGCTAAGTGGGTGGGATACTGTACCTCTATTGCTAAGGGGGTGGGGTTACATACCTCTATTGCTAAAGGGGTGTGGTATGTATATCTATTGCCATGGTGATGGGAAATGGGTGTATGACCTTTATTGCTGAGGGGGTTGCGGTGGTACATACTGCAATTACTGAGGGTGTGTGGGTTGCATACCGCTATTGCTAAGGAGGTATGGGGGTGCGTATCTCTATTATTGGGGGGGGGGGGGGGGGGGGGGGGGTTGCGTACCTCTATGGCATTGGGTACATACATCAGCTGAGGATAGGTAGAGCAGAGCTGGTACTCTGGCCCATTTTGCACACTCAGCCGCCATAAGTCGTCAGACACCTACACCACACACACACAACAGGCCCACTCATCAACCATTGTGGCAGCTGTTAATCCCATTGTAAAACTAAGTATGTAACCAAAGAAACCGTCTCACACCCACTCACAAGATACTCAAGTCAGACTCGCACGAGGCACACATACAGTGCATGCAACCTTAGTGTAACCTTGTACATAGGTTGATCAGCACAAGAACTTCTCTCACATTAGACTCTGAAGGTAAGGGGTGGTCCTACACACCAGAAATAAGGTAGGCTTGCACACAAGAAGTAAGGTAGGGGGTTCCACATACCAGAGGTAAATTTGGGAGTCTCATACACTAAAAATAAGGCAGGGGTCCCATACACAAGAAATAAGGTAGGGGGTCCTATAAACTAGAGGGTCTCATACACAATAGAAATACAATAAAGTAGGTATCCCATGCACCAGAAATAAATTAGGGGGTCCCATACACTAGAAATAAGGCAGGGGGTCCATACAGGTAAGGTCCTTATAACATGCTTGCACAAATATGCAAAAGTGTTTCATACAGATTTTTAGCTTGCTTTGGGAAGAAAGATAGTTTGGGGAGGAAAAGACAACACATGCTTCTTTGAAGCACCCAAAGAAGCACAGAATAGTTGGGTTGTTGGTCCTCCACCAGAATTTACAAACACTGTTTCAGGACTTTGGGAGAGGATCAAGGGAGAAAGGGAATTCCCCAGGGTAAACCTCGAAAATGTAGTAGTACTACACACCACACACCACCCTGGAAGATGAGAGGAGCTCACTCAACCTTCAGCCTTCTACATCTGGTGAGGTCACACTTCTTCATGTACACTGTAGGTTGGCAAGAACTCACTTCCTGGCGGTCCATTTCCTTGGGGAAGTTGTAAATCTCCCAGCCAGTCAGCTGCAAGTTCCCTTTAAAAAGTCTGCAAATAAATGCATATATATATATAGTGTAAACATAGTAATGGCAGAAGCAATAACAGCTAGCTACAACAGCAACACAGCTAACAGCAGCCAGCACACAGCTGCAACAGTAACAACAATGCCAACACCAACAAATAGAGCAGCAGAGTTAACAAAAGCTGACACCATCTTTACAGTACAAACACTCACAGTACAACAAGAGTATATTTCCTTGCAGTCCTTGCATGCCACTTAGTTATGCCACCATGTTGATGACACTGCTCAGGGATTTCCAGCTCTTTCCTTGCATGCTCACTGTTTGAATATATAACTGCTGTTTTGTTTCGTCTCGCACCTTGTTGCTGCAATTCAGAGATTTTCTGCGCTCTCTTTCTTCCTACACAAACGTAGACAGCCATCAAGTGTCCGCTCAAGCCTTTTCTCCCACTGATCTCGATTCCTCACTGTTTCTTCAACCACATTGTCACATTTCTCTCAGTATTTCTCTCAGTATTTCTCTCATCAGTATTTCTCTCAGTTATTTCTCTCAGTATTCCACCTCAGTATTTCTCTCAGTATTTCTCTCGGTATTCACTCAGTATTTCTCTCAGTATTTCTCTCGGTATTCACTCAGTATTTCTCTCAGTATTTCTCTCAGTATTTCTCTCAGTTATTTCTCTCGGTTATTTCTCTCAGTATTTCTCTCAGTTATTTCTCTCGGTTATTTCTCTCAGTATTTCTCTCAATATTTCTCTGAGTATTTCTCTCAGTTATTTCTCTCAGTATTTCTCTTGGTTATTTCTCTCAGTATTTCGGCTGATTTGAGCTGACTCCAACAGCTTCATAGCTGGAATTTGAATGGCTCATTTGAGCATGCCCAATGAGAGTGTTTGTGCTCCGTTGTGGGTGATGAATGATTAGGATTTTTTCCCACCATTTTTTCACATGAGCTCTCTGAGACATGTCAGCAAAAAAAAATTTACTACAGTACACAGTCCACTCCATGTGCACGCACACGCACACACACAAGGAGATTTACTTTACAAAGAAAACCCCACTTACACACAACGACTGGGACATACAGTGTTGCACAAAGAAGAGTCAACTCACACAACGACTGGGATATACAGTGTTGCACAAAGAAGAGTCAACTCACACAACGACTGGGACATACAGTGTTGCACAAAGAAGAGTCCCACTCACACACAAGGACTGGACTTACTGCATAAAGAAGAGTCCCACTCACACACAAGGACTGGACTTACTGCACAAAGAGAGCCCCACTCACACACAAGGACAGGACTTACTGCACAAAGAAGAGCCCAGGTGGAAAGGCCACACTGTTGATGATGATACTCTCCAGTCGCTGCTCGAACACTTGCAGGAGTGCTGCATTGGCCTTGGGAGGGGAGGCAGAGGTGCTCCTCTTTCTCCCCACCTCCATCAACTTCACTTCCTCCTTATCCTGCAATGTAGAATTGGCTGGAGTCAGATCCTTCACATCCATTGTGCCATCCACTCCATCATCAACAGACACGATGAGTTCCGATTCATCGAAAACAACGTACTCCCTTCCAGCCAAGTCTGTCGGTTCAGAGCAATCTAGCACACAGAAATCGGAATAATACGCGGGTGAGTTTGAGTGACACTGGTTCTTTGCCTCAGTGTCTCCACCATGATCCATCATCAAAGAGACGTCATCAAGAGATTTGGAGAGCCGTACATCACTCTGTCTAATAGATTTGTCCTGGTTGTCAATAACGAAACTCGACTTCCCATGGTTCGCCAAATCTTCAAACACACCGTCAATCTCCACCTTGACACTAGTTTGTTTGACTCCACCCACCTGTGTCGTAACCTCATTGGCCTGTGCCATGCTCTTATCCCCCATTCCAGCACAAGCAACACCCATTTTAACTAACGTCGCCCCGATAGAGTACTTGTTAGAGAGAGAGTCGCCACTTCTTGAACGCAATCTTTCCTTGAGGTTGCTGGTCTCGACATTGTCACTGGTAGCAATGCCCTCACTCTGCGTCCGCTTGCTGTCCCGTGCAATATCCAAGTGGACGTGCCAGAGAGGTCCACTCTGATGCTGCTTGGATTTGTTCTGTCAGTGGAGGTAAATAAGAGTCAGCAATAATATACATTGCCAAGGAGTTATAATTATACAATCAAACAATACACATGTATATGAACTTGGCTTAGACATGTGTGGCAAACAGACACAAACATTTCTGAGTACACACACACACACACACATGTTGTGCGCGCATGCACACACAAACTGTGCACGCGCACACACAAACACATGCTGCACACACACACGCACACAAACACATGCTGCATGTGCGCACACAGCCTGGACTAATTCAGCTGCTCAGTGATACAATACAAGAACAAAAATGTTTAAAAAAACATTTAAAAAACCAAGTTGGATTGACTCGTCAAAAAAGAGAAGGTTCAGCTAGACTGTACCCACAACCAGTCAGATGACCCTTTACCAACAAAACTCCTCTACACCAGTCCAATACTGGTGCGTATGCTTTTAAAGGATCATCTACATTAGGCATAGTTTTCCTTGCTGTTTCTGTATATGAATTTCAAAATATAAAAGAGAGAAGAGAGATTGTATCTCAGATAAAACTCACTTAATAGCTTCTTAAATTGATCGCCGTAAGCAGATATATCCACAAACTTGGAAGAAAATGTATATATATATATATATATATATATAAATAAACCGTATATGCGAAAAACAGGATTTGTTCACCGGCACATGTCCAGTACACCACTGTATCGAAAGAAAATAGTTACTTCTGGTGGTTTGACGGGATGAGCGAGCAAAACAAATTGGAAAAAAAAAAAGACTGACGATTGCAACTGCTGTCATGAAGAGCCTCTTTCAGGCCTTCACTGCTATTTCTGGAAACCCTTCTTCAAAGAAGGGCTGCATGGCCACCTACATGGTGTACTTGCATTGCTCAGAAGCCCTTCTCTCTTGAGAAAGGAGCTGCTCCTGGATGGATTTCTTTGCTGCAAGTTTTGTTGTAGACATAGTTCAGGCATATGTAGCTTTGTTTGCTTGCTTGCTTGCTTACCCCAATGGAGATGATTCTTATACCAAACAGCAGCTAATTGTATTTGCATCCTAAAGATATGAACATATTGAAAAAAAAAATATATATATATATATTCATGAAAAAAGTTAAATATTACTCGAATATATTACGGCTACAAAACCAAAATCCCACATAAAGTAGTCGGTAATCGATAGTTAGCGCCTCGAGTGTTACAAAAACACTTTCAGCGACCTTGAATGCTCCGTTAAGAGTGTAAACCAGCGGACCAAATAATAATAATAATAATTTTTTTTTTTTTTAATTTTAGAAAGTGAAAAAAAACTCTGAAAAAAAGTGCTTCGAGTTATTCTTTCATTTTAGTTCCTCAAGCACACGTAACATTTGGTTCGTCCATCCCTCCTCCGTTCATGTCAACTTCACTACCAGAAGCCGCTATTGTCAACTTCACTACCAGAAGACAAGGTTCACTGGTAATGTAGTGGGACCTTTTAGCTTCTTCAAAACAAGTAATACGGAAAAATATATACAGTGCTTAAAGATTGTGCCAGTGTAGTTCCACTCCTACAGTACGTATGTACGTAGTAGCCAAGGACTTGAGATCACCTGAGGATGCAGTATCCAAGGACTCGACATCACTCTAAGGAAGTAGTATCCAAGGACTCAAGATCACCTGAGGATGCAGTATCCAATGACTCGAGATCACCTGAGGATGCAGTATCCAAGGACTCGACATCACTCTAAGGAAGTAGTATCCAATGACACAAGATCACTCTAAGGAAGTAGTATCCAAGGACTCAAGATCACCTGAGGATGCAGTATCCAAGGACTCGAGATCACTCTAAGGAAGTAGTATCCAAGGACACAAGATCACCTGAGGATACAGTATCCAAGGACTCGAGATCACTCTAAGGAAGTAGTATCCAAGGACACAAGATCACCTGAGGATACAGTATCCAAGGCCTCGAGATCACTCTAAGGAAGTAGTATCCAATGACACAAGATCACCTGAGGATACAGTATCCAAGGCCTCGAGATCACTCTAAGGAAGTAGTATCCAATGACACAAGATCACCTGAGGATGAGCTCTCGTCACAACATGCAATTGCAAAACATTTAAAACATAAAAATGGCAACGATTGGCATTTCAATCACTGTCAGGCATTCAGTAATGGGTAAAGATCATCAGTGGTGGGTATGGCAAGGATGAGACTAAATGATGACAATAACTAACAGAGGAGGCTATGAGCTGGACAGGTAAGCTGCTTCCCACTGAAGAGAGCTACCTGACCGCTTGCCACTGAAGATAGCTACCTGACTGCTTGCCACTAAAGATAGCTACCAGACTGCTTGCCACTGAAGATAGCTACCTGACTGCTTGCCACTGAAGATAGCTACCAGACTGCTTGCCACTGAAAATAGCTACCAGCGCTTGCCACTGAAGATAGCTACCTGACTGCTTGCCACTGAAGATAGCTACCTGACCGCTTGCCACTGAAGATAGCTACCTGGCTGCTTGCCACTAAAGGTAGCTACCAGACTGCTTGCCACTGAAGATAGCTACCTGACTGCTTGCCACTGAAGATAGCTACCAGACTGCTTGCCACTGAAGATAGCTACCAGACTGCTTGCCACTGAAGATAGCTACCTGACTGCTTGCCACTGAAGATAGCTACCAGACTGCTTGCCACTGAAGATAGCTACCAGACTGCTTGCCACTGAAGATAGCTACCAGACTGCTTCCCATTGAAGATAGCTACCTGACTGCTTGCCACTGAAGATAGCTACCTGACTGCTTCCCACTGAAGATAGCTACCTGACTGCTTGCCACTGAAGATAGCTACCTGACTGCTTCCCATTGAAGATAGCTACCTGACTGCTTGCCACTGAAGATAGCTACCTGACTGCTTCCCACTGAAGATAGCTACCTGACTGCTTCCCACTGAAGATAGCTACCTGACTGCTTGCCACTGAAGATAGCTACCAGACTGCATTATAGATACAAATAATGACAACAACATGCATGCACCCTGGCACTGCATGTTGTTATAATTTACCGGCCATCCGGCTGCCCATGGCTCGGTAGTACATATGTGCATAGAGTCTTGATAACCTATCGTGACAAAGAAGAACAGGCATTGGACTGTGGCCATTTATTTGGGCCGACTCAAACCGGTACAGCTGAAGTAGGCAGAGTCATAATTTCCAATAAAGATCTAGTCTGCTGATTACGGGAGCTGAAGGACTCTTCAGCTATTGTGACAGTTGCTAAATTCAAACAGATGCTTCAGAGAGTGTTTTTTGCAGTGGCATAAGGTAATCATTCTTGTTCATTTGTTCAGACAAACACGCCATTTTTTTGACAAGCCAATACACAACAGTGTGCTTTAAATAAAACGTGTGGGCATGTGAAAAATGTCATGAAACAAATTTCACGCCTCCAATACATAGTAATGAATACCTCCACTACATCACTACATCTATCAACATTCACCACCACCATATCACAGCAACACCTCACCATCTCTGTCGAACATGGCTTGAACTTCTTGGTAATGGCTGGCAATGCCATTTTCTTCTGCATGAAGCGAAACTGGTGGCTTTGAACAGCTACAGCTCCATTTTTCTCCATTTCCTGTGTGACCTCAGGGATGGTGGTGATGGGGGCCAGATGCTTGTTCTCGTCCATGGTAAAGATGAGTTTGATTATGCGGACATCGTAGCAATGTATAGACATTGTCCTTAGTTTCTGCTTGCTGTGCTGCTTCCTGAAGATCTATCAAGACAAGAGAATGGAAGAAAGGAAGTAAGGAAGGAAGGAGGGAAGGGAAGAAGGAAGGAAAGTGAGAAGGAAGGAAGGAAAGTGATGAAGGAAGAAAGGAGGGAAGGGAGGAGGGAAGGGAGGAGGGAAGGAAGGAAAGAAGGAAGGGAGGAAGGAAGGAAAGAAGGAAGTAAGGAAAGAAGAAAGGGAGGGAGGGAGGAAAGAAGGAAGGAAGGAAGGAAAGAAAGTGATGAAGGAAGGAAGGAGGGAAGGGAGGAAGGAAGGGGGGAAGGGAGGAAGGAAGGAGGGAAGGAAGGAAAGGAGGAAGGAAGGAAGGAAGGAAAGAAGGAAGGGAGGAAGGAAAGAAGGAAGGGAGGAAGGAAAGAAGGAAGGAAAGAAGGAAGGAAGGAAGGGAGGGAGGAAGGAAGAAGGGGGGAAGGGAGGCAAGGAAAGGGAGGGAGGAGGAATGGAGGGAGGGAGGAAGGGTGGGAGGGAGGGAGGAGGAATGGAGGAAGGGTGGAAGGGAGGGAGGAAGGAAAGGGAGGAAAGGAGGAAGAGGAAGGAGATAAGAAAAAGAAAAAAAGAGTTGTGCAGTACTTACCACAGTCTCATAACCAGTTTCAATGCATATGATGTTGTTCAGGGCAACCCAAGTACTGAGATCTGTATTAGAGGAGGTGTGACGACCAGACCTGGGACTGTTATTGGAGAGGATCACAAGTCTGGGGGTGGAAGGGGGATGGGTTAATAACTAGGAGAATATGGAGAGATAGGGGTCAATAAATAGAAGAGTGGGTGGAGAGAAAAGAGGTAAGGGTTACTAACTAGGAGAGAGGAAAGGAAAGGGTTAATAACAAGTAATAACTAGGAGGAGTGTGGAGAAGTAACTAGAGAATGCTAATAGCATGAGAGGAAAGTGTTGTGAATGAGAGACTATGAAGTGTCTTGATCAGACCCCTCCCACCCCACCCTAAATTGGTCACAACAATATAAAAAATATAATACATTTTTCCCGCAATATATACTTCTGAACGCACAACACTGCTGAACCCTGACCCCTCTAAGCCAGCTACCTGTAATTGGTGAGATAAACTTGTGCCACAAAGTGAACGGAGCTGACGTTGACAAACACATCGGAGAAGGCCATCTCCACACGTTCCGTGTGCCCAGGGATCTCAATCCTCTCCTTGCCACTCATGATGGGCAGGTGGTAGCCGCGCAACTTGCAGCGTCGGTACAAGTACGAGTTCATCAGATTCTTGTTGACGATCTAGAGTGTGAGGAGTGGATAGCATGGGAGGAGAAGGGGAAGAGAGGGAGTGGGTAAATGAAGGAAGCAAAAGTGAATACTAGGAGATAATTGGAGGTGATTCGGGGGATAAGTGGTGAGAATGAGGGGAAGAGTGAGGTAAATGGGTGGAGTCTGCCAGTAGCTGCAACTCAAAATGCAGGATACCTTGTAGCACGTGCAGCAAGCACATGTAAGCAAAGACATGTAAGTATGTATATGAGTGAGCATATGTGTTGCGTGTGAATCCCATCCAACATTGGTCAGTTCTTTGAAAACCGACTTCCTGCATTGAAGGCGGACAGGATAAGAAACCCCATCCCAGGTTACCAAAGTACACAAGGAAGGACTACACCTGAAAGTACCGAAATTTGAACGCATATTTGTAGCTGTCATAACTTTCCCCCCCTTTCTTCTGTGCAAATACTTTTGATACCAGCTTGTTGCTTATTGTGTGTGCTTTAAGATGATATGTAAAAAGTCTCTATAGGCACCTTTTCTTAGAAGATATATCCAAACACGCAAGGGTCACTCAAGAAATTATACTACCTAATTTGTGGTAAGACTTAGTCCCAGGCACCTTGAGCGACGCGCCCCAAAGTTGGTGTGTAGGTGCCGCAATTTCTGTGATCCCGCCTCTTCTCAACACCATAACTCGGAAGGGGGGGGGGGGGGGGGGTTCACGGTAAAAAAAAATTAAATCGCCTAAATCAGAGCTAAGTGCTTTAGCTACCCACACACCAACTTTAAAATAGCGTTGCAGTCCAAGTCCAAGTATTTGAAGCTTTGCTTCTGCATGCGTAATCAGAGAACAGGATCAACCTCATCGTATCATCATTACCACTTTGTTCAAGGCAAGGCCTTTTGGCAATAATCGTCTCCACATTTTCATCATCTGGAACATTGGTTTCATTGTAACAAGGTAACTCAGCGTCTATGTTATTGTATTCTTCCCCATTGTTAC
>CBDHDV010000103.1:0-15171 GCA_965261175.1 Rubritalea sp.
TAACGTATGTTTTGAAACGCCGAGGATTGCCAACTAGCCAATTATGGACAATAGTACTATCGGTCCAAGCATACACGTCGTGCAGTGCGAGACGAAAAACTTCCTTAATATGATAAAAAGTTGAGCCAGTAAGTGAGCACCACAGAGTTCCAAACAAGGGATGGTCAGGTGCTTGATCAGGGCTACTCTCATCTTGGAGGTAACAAGAGATGTGGGTATTTTCATCAGAATCCTAGCATGTGAAGATGATCACTCAAGCATGTGCTTGTTCAGAGGCGTCACAAAACTCATGCAGTTGTACAGATGAGACATGACTTCCTTCGGAAAATTACAATGCGGGATGTGTTGGTCAGAGAGAAATTCGAGTTCTGTTCTCCATTGTAACCAGTCATCAAGTATCAGCTGTGCACACGCTCATCCCAATCAACCTTGAGTTTTCACAGTCTTTGCAATAGAATCTTAACTTCGATGATGGATGGAGAGAACCATCCAGAACATCAACGGTTTTTGCAATGTCAGAGACAAGAACACATTTGGTCACGAACTCGAGAGGAGGTAATTCAGCAATCGTCAAGAAAAAGAGGTCCACTCCAGTATTCCATTACATTCCCAAGTCTTAGTGTATTCCTCAGGAGCTAAGATGAGGTGTAGAGAATGTGAATCTCTGAGATCGGGTGAGGTGTGTCGAAGGGCGCTTGTCTCACTGGAGATCCACTTACGGAGCAAGAAATTAGCCCGACTGAAGAGATTTTGCAACTCAATTGCTTCCTCTGCAGAGTCAGTAGCAGTTAGACCATCATCCACATAGAATGATTCATTCACGACAATGACAGCGAGTGGGCATTCTAGGGCAAAGCCAAGAGCATTTTGTTAGATACACATGTCCACCAGAACGAGGAGGCAGAGACACCAAATGTGATTCTGGTCATGCTACAATCTTGAAGAGTTGCATCAGGATTGTCCCTCCACATAAATCGGTGCAGATTGAGTGAGTTCGACCACCCAATACATCCGACAGACATCAGCTATGAGAGCCACACCATGGAGTCGAAAACTGAGTAGTATATCGATAAGTGGGGGGTGGGTGAACAGTAGGCCCAACAAGCAGTGTGTCACTCAATGATGCTCCAGTTGATTCTAGCAGAAGCACCAAACACTGCTCTAGTCTTGGTTGCTGTGCGAGTCTCTTTCCTGATAGCATGCATAGGAAAGTAGAAGACCGTCCGTGGAGGCTTTTCCAGGTCTACTTCAGGAACTTACTCAGTGTGTTCCATTTCAAAGCATTCTTCTATCACTGTCTTGAATTCTTTGAACTGACCCTTTAAGTGTAATGGACGTTCACGGGAAAGGAATCTCCGCACTGCCTGTGATCAAGATTTAATTAGAGGCTTCGTATTAGACTTTCCTGGAAATGCTATGACAATTTACCACTATGAGTACGAGAATGCTTAGTTTTAAAGTGATGCTTAACAGATGGTTCTTCAGGGGAGAGAATATGATCAGCCATTGGGTTTTCTTCTATCTCTCAGAACTTTCTTAAAAACTCGTCTCCTGTGATGTTAGAGGCATGATGAGGAGTCAGTATTGCCTGCAGGAACCCATCCACACTCCATTTCAAAGGCTATAGGAGAGAGAACCAGATAGACCCACCCCGCCGGCCATGGAGCATGACGTTAACAAACACTTCCACACATTAACAAAGATTTCCACACCTTAACAAACACTTCCAAGCCTTAACAAACACTTCCACCCTTAGCAAACTCTTCAACACCTTTAACAAACCTTCCATACTTTAACAAACACTTCCACACCTTAACAAACCCTTCCACACCTTTAACAAACCTTCCACACCTTAACAAACCTTCCACATCTTAAAAACACTTCCACAACTTAACAAATACTTCCACACCTTAACAAACATTTCCACACATTAACAAACACTTCCAGACCTTAACAAAACTTCCACACCTTAACAAAACTTCCACACCTTAATAAATACTTCCACACCTTAATAAATACTTCCAGACCTTAACAAACACTTCCAGACCTTAACAAAACTTCCACACCTTAATAAATACTTCCACACCTTAATAAATACTTCCAGACCTTAACAAACACTTCCAGACCTTAACAAAACTTCGACACCTTAAACACTTCCACACCTTAGCAAACACTTCCACACCTAACAAACACTTCCACACCAAATAGGAGATCACCTTTACTAGCAAGTCCAAAACTGGATCAGCAGGTTGAACATCAGACAATGATTCCCCTTCAAGTCGAAGAAAACAGAACGGAGAGGCAAATCATGTCATGCGAGGAACAGCAACAGCTGTGACAGCAATTTTCATACTAGGCAAGTGCACAGCAGAGACAATGAAATTGGCCATGCACAGAATGGGAGAATTTCATACAAGACCAGCAACACCAGATATCTTCACATTCTGATGGGAGCAAGGTACGTTCAAGCTTTGAGTCAGACTTTCTGATATCAAGAAGCCGAGGATGGCACATGTATCCACGGAAGAACCATCAAGGACATCTACCAAGACAGGACATGTCATGAGTAGTGTATTTGATTTGAATCTCATGGTAGGATGAGATGAGATGGGTGTTCTCGCTTGAAGTGTCAGTACGAAGAGGAGGAACCTCGTCCTTGTATTCTATATGTAACAGTGTGTGGTGAGGTTTCTGACACTTCCACAACGATGAAGAGATTTGCAATGGTTGATAAAGTGACCAGGTCGCAAACAGTTCATACAGAGATCATTTATTTTCAATACAGAAATCACCTTGACATAAGTCAGAGATTTAAACTTGGGACAAGCTTACAGAAATGTTTCTCAGACTTACAAAGGGAGCAATGGACAAAAGGCTTGATAGCACCAGTGAAGGAAGTGACAGGTTTACTAGAAGTAAAGGGTTGCTTTTTTTAATATATGGCTTACATTTCTGATATTCTGAAATGTGTACCTCTGAAGCTTCAGCACGAAGGTTGAGAAATTCCAGAAGACTTAGGTAGTTGGGTACCACAGCCTTTTCTTAGGTACATAGTGGGGTACCCAGTCCTTGGTTGTGGGGTACCTCAGTCTCTTCTTAGGTACATAGTGGGGTACCCAGTCCTTGGTTGTGGGGTCCCTCAGTCTCTTCTTAGGTAGGGGGGTACCTCAGTCTCTTCTTAGGTAATGAGAACCCTCAGTCTCTTCTTAGGTAGGGGGGTACCTCATTCTCTTCTTAGGTAATGAGGACCCTCAGTCTCTTCTTAGGTAGGGGGTTCCTCAGTCTCTTCTTAGGTAATGAGGACCCTCAGTCTCTTCTTAGGTAGGGGGGTACCTCAGTCTCTTCTTAGGTAGTGGGGTTCCTTCTCTTCTTAGGTAGTGGGGGTAGGGGGGTACCTCAGTCTCTTCTTAGGTAGTGGGGTTCCTCAGTCTCTTCTTAGGTAGTGGGGAACCTCAGTCTCTTTTTAGGTAGGGGGGTACCTTCTTAGGTAGGGGGGTACCTCAGTCTCTTCTTAGGTAGTGGGGACCCTCAGTCTCTTCTTAGGTAGTGGGGAACCTCAGTCTCTTTTTAGGTAGGGGGGTACCTCAGTCTTTTCTTAGGTAGGAGGGTTCCTCAAGTCTCTTCTTAGGTAGTGGGGAACCTCAGTCTCTTTAGGTAGGGGGGTACCTCAGTCTTTTCTTAGGTAGTGGGGTACCTCAGTCTCTTCTTAGGTAGTGGGGACCCTCAGTCTTTTCTTAGGTAGTGGGGTCCCTCAGTCTCTTCTTAGGTAGTGGGGAACCTCAGCCTCTTCTTAAGTAGGGGGTACCTCAGTCTCTTCTTAGATAGGGAGGTACCTCAGTCTCATCTTAGGTAGGGGGGTATCTCTCTCTTCATAGGTAGTGGGGAACCTCAGTCTTTTCTTAGGTAGTGGGGTACCTCAGTCTCTTCTTAGGTAGTGGGGAACCTCAGTCTCCTTTTAGGTAGTGGGGTACCTCAGTCTCTTCTTAGGTAGTGGGGAGGTACCTCAGTCTCTTCATAGGTAGTGGGGTACCCTCAGTCTCTTCTTAGGTAGTGGGGTACCTCAGTCTCTTCTTAGGTAGTGGGGACGCTCAGTCTCTTCTTAGGTAGTGGGGACCCTCAGTCTCTTCTTAGGTAGGGGGGTACCTCAGTCTCTTCTTAGGTAGTGGGGACCCTCAGTCTCTTCTTAGGTAGTGGGGACCCTCAGACTCTTCTTAGGTAGTGGGGTACCTCAGTGGGGACCCTCAGACTCTTCTTAGGTAGTGGGGACCCTCAGTCTCTTCTTAGGTAGTGGGGTACCTCAGTCTCTTCATAGGTAGTGGGGACCCTCAGTCTCTTCTTAGGTAGTGGGTAACCTCAGTCTCTTCTTAGGTAGTGGGGACCCTCAGTCTCTTCTTAGGTAGTGGGAACCCTCAGACTCTTCTTAGGTAGTGGGGACCCTCAGTCTCTTTTTAGGTAGTGGGGACCCTCAGTCTCTTCTTAGATAGTGGGGACCCTCAGACTCTTCTTAGGTAGTGGGGACCCTCAGTCTCTTCTTAGGTAGTGGGGAACCTCAGTCTCCTTTTAGGTAGTGGGGTACCCAGTCCTTTCTTAGGTAGTGGAGTACCTCAGTCTCTTCATAGGTAGGAGGGTACCTCAGTCTCTTCATAGGTAGGGGGTACCTCAGTCTCTTCTTAGGTAGGGGGTACCTCAGTCTCTTCATAGGTAGGAGGGCTCCCCAGTCTCTTCATAGGTAGGGGGTACCTCAGTCTCTTCTTAGGTAGGGGGTACCTCAGTCTCTTCATAGGTAGGGGGTACCTCAGTCTCTTCATAGGTAGGGGGTACCTCAGTCTCTTCTTAGGTAGGGGGTACCTCAGTCTCTTCATAGGTAGGAGGGTTCCCCAGTCTCTTCATAGGTAGGGGGTACCTCAGTCTCTTCATAGGTAGGGGGTACCTCAGTCTCTTCATAGGTAGGGGGTACCTCAGTCTCTTCATAGGTAGGGGGTACCTCAGTCTCTTCATAGGTAGGGGGGTACCTCAGTCTCTTCTTGGCTACGTTTTTGCCACTTGAAGATAGTATTTGTGTCAAGCTTGAGGTCAAGTACTGAAGTGATGAAGGGACCAGCACCTCCTAGTCCATCATGGCTTTATGAGCTCGAAGGTGCTGTTGCACTCTGTCATGCAAACAACACAAATCCTTTCCACTGCCATCCTTCAGGGAAGGTGCTTCAAGAATCATCCCAACGTGAGTCTGATGGATGAAGCATGAGTCTGATGGATGAAGCATGAGTCTGATGGATGAAGCATGAGTCTGATGGATGAAGCGTGAGTCTGATGGATGAAGCATGAGTCTGATGGATGAAGCGTGAGTCTGATGGATGAAGCATGAGTCTGATGGATGAAGCATGAGTCTGATGGATGAAGCATGAGTCTGATGGATGAAGCATGAGTCTGATGGATGAAGCGTGAGTCTGATGGATGAAGCATGAGTCTGATGGATGAAGCATGAGTCTGATGGATGAAGCATGAGTCTGATGGATGAAGCATGAGTCTGATGGATGAAGCATGAGTCTGATGGATGAAGCATGAGTCTGATGGATGAAGCGTGAGTCTGATGGATGAAGCATGAGTCTGATGGATGAAGCGTGAGTCTGATGGATGAAGCATGAGTCTGATGGATGAAGCATGACTCTGATGGATGAAGCATGAGTCTGATGGATGAAGCATGAGTCTGGTGGATGAAGCATGAGTCTGATGGATGAAGTATGAGTCTGATGGATGAAGCATGAGTCTCATGGATGAAGCATGAGTCTGATGGATGAAGCATGAGTCTGGTGGATGAAGCATGAGTCTGATGGATGAAGCATGAGTCTGATGGATGAAGCATGAGTCTGATGGATGAAGCTTGAGTCTGATGAATGAGATGTGGACGATTATAACGTAACTGTAGACATTCAATTGCTTCAGTGTAGTACTCTCCAGAACGAGACACACCCTCAACAGTCTGTTTAGCAGACAGATCCTTCAATGCAAAAACCAAGTTAACGAGTTTTTCTGAATCCTCGAGGTTTGGACGATTGAGCACAGAAACCGTGAATTCCCAAAAACATTTCCAGTTCAAGAGACTTCCATCAAATGTTGGCACACCCCACTTGGGAAATTTCACTCCCTTGCCGCCTGAAGGAGTCCAAAGGTGAGTTTGAATACCAAGTGACTTCTTCATCGGGAACAGTCAAAAATGCCGTTTTCCACCGCCACTTGCAGAGTACTAAGTTCATCGGTTTCTTCAAGATCTAAAGATAGCAGGTTGCTACGAATGTCTCCAAGATTCCATTTGAAGTCAGACAATTGCTCCTCATGCTGATGAAGGCGACACACTATCAGATCCTTCTGTCAAGGAATCAATTGTTTCATTAACTGAAGACAAACCTCTTTGTAGGTGAAGTAGTCTCTTAGAAGCACTTGTGAGGATTAGATAGAGATGAGTAAGCACAGGCAACAGCAAGGATAGCCACCCCATCGTCATGTTCATCGAGTATGCCTTGTTATTTCTGAAGCCCTTCTTCACCATCTATGACATCAACAAGGTCACATAATGGCGTGTTTTGAAGTCAGAATCAAGTTTCTCCAACTTGTTTCATTTGCTGACAAAGTCAAAGGTCGTTACTAGCTCAGCTTTGCTTTCAAGGTCTTTCAGACGAGTACCAATATGAGTGAAGGAGGCACACGCAGCCTCTTCTCCTCTTCAGATTGGTTTCGATCATATTAGCAGGCGACTTGGTCAAACAATTACAGGACCGCGGCTTCAAGAGAGAAGTTGACATGCGGTCGAACAAAATGACGAAAAAGCGAATGACTTCTTCCTGAGAGAGAAGTAGCGACAGTTAACTAGCTACAATACTATCCGCCTCGAAGGACCATAAATATTAGATCCCTCTCTTGGATTATAAACGATTCCTTAGCTGATAGATCTATCCCATTTATCCAACAACAATATGGTTTCTTATTACACGACAGGAACGAGGTTTAACAAACAATACGGTTTCTTATTACATGACAGGAACGAGGTTTAACAACAACAACAAAAACTGTGATGACCATTACCATAAGCAATGGCACGAAAATACTAGAGCAAAATTAACGAACAGATACTCCCATAATCAGATATCACAACCGAGCTTATTCTGCATGCGGCACATAGACTTTTCCCACTAACTCCACCCACTTGAACAAGAGTCAATTAGTTGGTGATGTGGTTGCAGTCCTTTCTATTTGATGTTATCTTGCCAAGGAACTAGGTCACTCAACACTAAGACAACCAATGGTGCAATAAAGCAGAGTAGTTCTCATCTTAGGAGGGCTAGGGCTAGCAGTCAGTAATACTTCACTCAACCTGCCTCAAGCCAGTATGAAGTTGATTCAGTGTTGATTCAGTGTGTGTCCCATAGAGCTATCTTCATCCCCATATCCTCTACCCAGTGTGATGTTGGTCCAGTGTGTGTGTACAGAGCTGTATCCACAACCCAGGATGATGATGGTCCAGCATGTGTGTACATAGAGCTATCCACAACCCTGGGTGATGATGGTCCAGTATGTATGTACATAGAGCTATCAACAATCCTGGGTGATGATGGTCCAGTGTGTGCCCCCATAGAGCTATCCTCAACCCAGTGTGATGTTGGTCCAGTGTGTGTCCCACAAAGAGCTATCCTCTACCCAATGTGATGTTGGTCCAGTGTGTGCCCCCATGGAGCTATCCTCAACCAAGTGTGATGTTGGTCCGGTGTGTGTCCCCTAAGAGCTATCCTCTATCCAATGTGATGCTGGTCCAATGTGTGCCCCCATGGAGCTATCCTCAACCCAGTGCAATGTTGGTCCAGTGTAGTCAGGAAATCATAATCATCTCGGACTTCACACTAGTATCTATTTATCAGTCAATAAAAAAATTGAAGATTTTTTTTTACTGGAATACAACATTATGTAGAGTAACAATATATAACTATGCTTAATATATATATATATAACCATGCTTATTATATATAACCATGCTTAATATATATAAAACCATGCATATTATATATAACCAAGCATATTAATGTAGCATATATAGCAGTACTTACAGTATTGGACAAAAGCTATATATATATATATATATATATATATATGTGTGTGTGTGTGTAAGTAAAGAAAACTCAAGGTGCAAGGAGGAAAATCACAGTGATAAAAATAGTAGCTTTACAACCAAAATTTGTGAAATGCAAAGGTATGTAGCATGGTCATTTAAGGGTTACCACTTCAAGATCTCTAGCAAAGGTATGTAGCTAATGCAACCATGGTAATTCAAGGGTTACCACTTCAAGATCTCCAGCAAAGGTATGTAGCTAATGCAACCATGGTCATTCAAGGGTTACCACTTCAAGATCTCCAGCAAAGGCATGTAGCTAATGCAACCATGGTCATTCAAGGGTTACCACTTCAAGATCTCCAGCAAAGGTATGTAGCTAATGCAACCATGGTCATTCAAGGGTCACCACTTCAAGATCTCCAGCAAAGGTATGTAGCTAATGCAACCATGGTCATTCAAGGGTCACCACTTCAAGATCGCCAGCAAAGGTATGTAGCTAATGCAACCACGGTCATTCAAGGGTTACCACTTCAAGATCTCCAGCAAAGGTATGTAGCTAATGCAACCATGGTCATTCAAGGGTTACCACTTCAAGATCTCCAGCAAAGGTATGTAGCTAATGCAACCATGGTCATTCAAGGGTTACCACTTCAAGATCTCCAGCAAAGGCATGTAGCTAATGCAACCATGGTCATTCAAGGGTTACCACTTCAAGATCTCCAGCAAAGGTATGTAGCTAATGCAACCATGGTCATTCAAGGGTCACCACTTCAAGATCTCCAGCAAAGGTATGTAGCTAATGCAACCATGGTCATTCAAGGGTCACCACTTCAAGATCGCCAGCAAAGGTATGTAGCTAATGCAACCACGGTCATTCAAGGGTTACCACTTCAAGATCTCTAGCAAAGGTATGTAGCTAATGCAACCATGGTCATTCAAGGGTTACCACTTCAAGATCTCCAGCAAAGGTATGTAGCTAATGCAACCATGGTCATTCAAGGGTCACCACTTCAAGATCTCCAGCAAAGGTATGTAGCTAATGCAACCATGGTCATTCAAGGGTTACCACTTCAAGATCTCTAGCAAAGGTATGTAGCTAATGCAACCATGGTCATTCAAGGGTTACCACTTCAAGATCTCCAGCAAAGGTATGTAGCTAATGCAACCATGGTCATTCAAGGGTTACCACTTCAAGATCTCCAGCAAAGGTATGTAGCTAATGCAACCATGGTCATTCAAGGGTCACCACTTCAAGATCTCCAGCAAAGGTATGTAGCTAATGCAACCATGGTCATTCAAGGGTTACCAACCACTTCAAGATCTCCAGCAGCTAATTGAAATTGAATGTGCTCCAAGTAAGTTGCATATTACATGTCACTCTTGCAAGAATGATGGAAGCTGCTGCTAGTTTGCTACTCTTATCAAAAGCATTTTGGACCTTCTCACAAGAGAATGTGATTAGCATGTGACTATCCAGTTGAATATTTTGTAATGCACAAAGACCTAAGCTTGTTAAATGATAGTGGAGTAGGAAGTAGAAAGTGAGGTGAGATCGGGGGGGCCACTGCCTCCCCCCCATTACTTAGATCTGAGGGTGTGGCATCTCCAATATGTATGAATATACTTATCCCAACATAGTACATAATATTACAAGAACAAAAATATTTTTCTTAATGACAATATTGGACAGACTGGTCAAAGAATAGAAATTATACCCATGCACACCACAACCAGTTAGACGGTCCATTACCATTTAAAACAATATTATACTACTTTTTTCAAATCTGAGATTGACGCAGATAATGATTAGATGGTAAAGGGTGGTAAACGTGTGGTTTGGTCTACATTTGCTTCTTCTTCTTTTTGACCAGCCATTCGAGAGTACCGTATAGCGGGACAATTTCTAGGGGTTTAATATTCACTTTTTACCCCGGTTAAAATCTAATCCACAAATATTTAACCCCCTGAAAATAACCCCCCAGCAAGAATATTGATAATAAAGGTTCACATCTGAGAATATTTGAATATTTCCTCTCCTCCCCTCCCCCTCCCATGAATCCTTCAGTTAATCACCATCAGTGAACACTTAAGCCTTCAAAAATATCCTTTTTTCCCTCCTTTTCGTTCTTTTTCCTACGGTTGTTTTTACAGTTTAATATTGCGGCAAAGCAGACAGCAGATATGAACCACTCCTATAATTAAACACTTCATCTAACCTTATTGCTGTACACAAGTCACCACAAACCACACCTTGTTGTTGTTCGGTTAGAGTCCATCAGGGATCGGCCGCATCCTCTTTCAAGGACTTGGCAAGAGTCGCATAGGAGAAGTCAAGAACTAACCCAACAGCAGATGTCATTCCATGTGCTGAAATACACACACACATTGTTGCATACTGCTTGTCTCTGGGTTGGAAGAATATTCATCAGCAGTCAATCAAGTGACCGCTCCGGAAGCTTGAATCACTTTTCGAGATAATACCCTTTACCCAATTCTAATTATCAAACAGCACTGAGCTAGCTTGATTGCATCCTCGATAACCATTGCTACCCACAGCTTCTTGCTGTACTCAAGGAACAAATTTGTGAAAGTCATGCATTGGAACATTTGGAGTCATCAAGTTCTAAAATTATTTTGAATGGGCCAGTAGTGTGCAAGTTATGTGAGGGGAAAAGCACAGAGATAGTAATGACGTTCAGACATCAAAGACGAGCGAATACTGCTATGCCAGAAAAAACTGCTGTGCCAATGTTACTGACTGGTTGTGAGACAGAAATGCACATATGGAAATATGGCTGAGAGTGAACTGCTTTGAGTAAGAATAGCTACTTTACTTTAGAAGCAAATATGCAAGCATACTAAGAGTGATATCATAAGGCAGTACATGTCAGAATTGTCAAGATTTTTTTAATTTTTTTTTATTGTTCTGGATGTTTGCCTAGCCTTAAACTATTGCCCAGGAAAAGGGCATAGCCATTGCTCTGGTCATAACCTTGGTAAGGACAAGCTGAAGAGCTAACCAAATACTGATTTGTGATGTAATTTGTCTATGTCTTCTTCACGACTGTTGGATGTGATGCAGCTGAGAATTATATGTTCTTAGAGATTCACAACTGGTGTAAGTGGTTGGATTGTAATATGAGGAAGTAGCCAAGAATTGCATGTCTTTACTGTATTCCTTACAGTTGCAAGATAGAACAATCTGATACAACATAATGGGATGATATTTTCTGAAATGGAAATGTGCATGTGGAAGTAAGTAGTTTTGTGAAGGATACTTGGAAATTACTTTCCATGAAGATGAGAAGAGCGACACATTAAGAGTGAGGCCTGCAGGCAGTGCTTTCTTCAGAAAATATCAGAGTACTCTGGGAAGACCATGCAGAAGTTGACAAGAATCAGTTCAAGTAATAGTTTGAACTTCTGACACTGTTGACTGTTTTCTGTATGCTGTATAACATTAGCAATGTATTGACTATATGCATCAGTTATTCTTTCTATATTTGCTAAACTATCCAGCCGTCTACTCGCTGTCCGATAGAGAGAGTGTCAGTAAATATGCAAGGAACTGTGTTTATCTTAGCAAGATTTAAAAATAGTTCTAGCTACCATCAATAACTTGTATCACATCTAATGCCAGAGCATATTGAAACATTAAGCTAGTTTAGACACAAAACAACTCCAGAACCTTTCCCTGACAGCTATTGACCATGTAGGTCATGCGTGTATCCAGTGTTCTTCCCTGTGGACCTTGAATCTGCAGTCGTTTTCTTCATCATTAACTAATCTAGCGACCTCCATGGCTGGTTTTCCAAGATGACCATTTCCTTTTTAAAAAGTAAAGTCAGTAAAATCTTCTGTGCACTCCCGGGTGATGAGCGTATAGCACATATATGCTGACATATACTGCCATATACCACATACAAGCATGCACAGCAATACTAAGTTTTTCATCCACTTCCCAACTGAGGGCTCACTTGGCTCGCCAACAAGACAAAACCTACCCATGAAGACCACAAACAGTTAAACCCCCTTTATCATATAAACCAATATCTAATATTGGGGGTTTGTGGTTGACGCCAGTGATTTTAAAACCAACACAATATTGGTGTGTATGGCCAAGAGGGTCTAGCTGGTGGCGGTCTACATGGGTAGGTCTAGCTGCCTGTGGTCTACATGGGTAGGTCTGGCTGGTTGTGGTCTACATGGGTAGGTCTAGCTGGTTGTGGTCTACACGGGTAGGTCTAGCTGGTTGTGGTCTACATGGGTAGGTCTAGCTGGTTGTGGTCTACATGGGTAGGTCTAGCTGGTTGTGGTCGACATGGGTAGGTCTAGCTGGTTGTGGTCTACATGGGTAGGTCTAGCTGGTTGTGGTCTACATGGGTAGGTCTAGCTGGTTGTGGTCTACATGGGTAGGTCGAGCTGGTTGTGGTCTACATGGGTAGGTCTAGCTGGTTGTGGTCTACATGGGTAGGTCTAGCTGGTTGTGGTCTACATGGGTAGGTCTAGCTGGTTGTGGTCTACATGGGTAGGTCTAGCTGGTTGTGGTCTACACGGGTAGGTCTAGCTGGTTGTGGTCTACACGGGTAGGTCTAGCTGGTTGTGGTCTACATGGGTAGGTCTAGCTGGTTGTGGTCTACATGGGTAGGTCTAGCTGGTTGTGGTCTACATGGGTAGGTCTAGCTGGTTGTGGTCTACATGGGTAGGTCTAGCTGGTTGTGGTCTACATGGGTAGGTCTAGCTGGTTGTGGTCTACATGGGTAGGTCTAGCTGGTTGTGGTCTACATGGGTAAGTCTGGCTGGTTGTGGTCTACATGGGTAGGTCTAGCTGGTTGTGGTCTACATGGGTAGGTCTAGCTGGTTGTGGTCTACATGGGTAGGTCTAGCTGGTTGTGGTCGACATGGGTAGGTCTAGCTGGTTGTGGTCTACATGGGTAGGTCTGGCTGGTTGTGGTCTACATGGGTAGGTCTAGCTGGTTGTGGTCTACATGGGTAGGTCTGGCTGGTTGTGGTCTTAAACAAATCAATCCTGTATGGTTTCCCCCTCTTCTTATTTCAAGTGTTTGTTGTCTGTTTGTTCTGTTGTTTCTATATATTATATGGTTGAGCAGCGAAGAAGCAGGGGAGGGCTACATCAAGTGCAAGCTGAGTGATGGAGGGTCTCCTAGGCATTTAAACACTTTTTCTAACTTGTTTATTGTTGCTGTACACTACACACATCAAGGCATGTCATTATTGCTGACTGCTCCCATACAGGGTCAGCTACAGCTTCCATCGAAGACTAGTAACATTACACAGGAGAACACTACAGCAGGTATTTCCAGTGGACATGGTAACAAGGAGTGAGAACTCCACAAACCAACCAATTGAACTTAATGCGGAGTAAGAATCGTCAACAAAAGGTGTGTTTGACGATACTCGCCACTTTTCGTTGTTTCACTGGATCAAGAAACAGAGTAGTCATGGATGTGTATTGGAACATTCGGAGTCTTCTGGTACTAAAATTATGATGGGCGGACATATTGTATGTATACCAGTTATGCCAACGAAGAAACAAATATTCTTGAATATGAATTCGTGGTTTTTCACACTTCAAACTTCAGTTTACTACCTTAGCGAAGGATTCAAGGCACGAGGTAATAGTGGCAGAAACCACCATTTAGGAAGTAAGAAGTTGCCGATGTGAGTTTTAGTCGAGATATAAGCTTTGTTGTTTGTTGTTGTTGTTTTGGGGGAAGGGAGGAAGGGCGATTCAGTCGGCCATTTTAAATGGTGTGTCAATCCAATACAGGGAGTAATAATGTACTGCCTGATACCTAAAAGATAAATTCAAGTGTTTTCTTTCCATACGTTTTTAAGTTTTGAGTGTTTTCAGCAAAGGATTCAAGGAAAGTTAGTCTTCTTTTGGGAGCTTATAGTGGCCTAAAGCACATACAGAAGTTAAAAGGCTACCAGTGTAAGTGTTAGCTAGATAAAGTTGGGGGGGAAGGGGGGTTGCTGTCTGCCCTTTTAAAAAGTGGGTTCAACCAATACAGGGAGCAGCACGTACTACTCTCTGATAATGGTGATGCTCTCTGATAATGGTGATGCTCTCTGATAATGGTGATGCTCTCTGATAATGGTGATGCTCTCTGATAATGGTGATGCTCTCTGATAATGGTGATGCTCTCTGATAATGGTGATGCTCTCTGATAATGGTGATGCTCTCTGATAATGGTGATGCTCTCTGATAATGGTGATGCTCTCTGATAATGGTGATGCTCTCTGATAATGGTGATGCTCTCTGATAATGGTGATGCTCTCTGATATGGTGATGCTCTCTGATAATGGTGATGCTCTCTGATAATGGTGATGCTCTCTGATAATGGTGATGCTCTCTGATAATGGTGATGCTCTCTGATAACGGTGATGCTCTCTGATAACGGTGATGCTCTCTGATAACGGTGATGCTCTCTGATAACGGTGATGCTCTCTGATAATGGTGATGCTCTCTGATATGGTGATGCTCTCTGATATGGTGATGCTCTCTGATATGGTGATGCTCTCTGATATGGTGATGCTCTCTGATATGGTGATGCTCTCTGATATGGTGATGCTCTCTGATATGGTGATGCTCTCTGATAATGGTGATGCTCTCTGATATGGTGATGCTCTCTGATAATGGTGATGCTCTCTGATAATGGTGATGCTCTCTGATAATGGTGATGCTCTCTGATATGGTGATGCTCTCTGATAATGGTGATGCTCTCTGATAATGGTGATGCTCTCTGATAATGGTGATGCTCTCTGATAATGGTGATGCTCTCTGATAATGGTGATGCTCTCTGATAATGGTGATGCTCTCTGATAATGGTGATGCTCTCTGATAATGGTGATGCTCTCTGATATGGTGATGCTCTCTGATAATGGTGATGCTCTCTGATATGGTGATGCTCTCTGATAATGGTGATGCTCTCTGATAATGGTGATGCTCTCTGATAACGGTGATGCTCTCTGATAACGGTGATGCTCTCTGATAACGGTGATGCTCTCTGATAATGGTGATGCTCTCTGATATGGTGATGCTCTAT
>CBDHDV010000104.1:0-12468 GCA_965261175.1 Rubritalea sp.
GCTCCTAGCAGGCACTTCTTCATCCTGTTCTTCAGTGCTTTCTACTTCTTCTTGGTATTAGCCTTGTCACTCTTGAAGGAGGTCCTAGCTAGCTTCACTTTAGGCATACCTCTCTTCTGCATGTGCCCAACACACTCACGCTTCACCACTTCGATGTTCCCATATGGCTTGTGCTCATTGAGGGTGGCGAAAGACTTGCCGACACCATCTAAAATCATCTGGGTGTACCGAAGATGACGTGTCTCCACAGACCTGTTCCAAATCCTCACACCCCCTTGCACTCCATCGCTGGAGAAGAACCCTCAAAGTTCAGCTCACAGCTCTTCCTGTGACCCTCCATCCACTCCAGATATCTCACTGAGCCCTCCCTCCAAATATCTCACTGAGCCCTCCCCCCAAATATCTCACTGAGCCCTCCCCCCAAATATCTCACTGAGCCCTCCCCCCAAATATCTCACTGAGCCCTCCCCCCAAATATCTCACTGAACCCTCCCCCCCAAATGGTCTTCTGTCACTGACACACGTTGCCCCACTTTGACAGGATTTCATAGTCAAGCACCTGCCTACTCTCCCAGCTGATGACCACGACAACACCATAGGCAGCAGTAAATCCTCTCTTGGACCACGTCCCATCGCATGTCACAGCAATGTCAACCACCTCCGTGGGTTCAGCACCATGCAAAGCATGGAGGTATGCCGAGGCAGCTAGCATGTCATCCAGCGCAGACTTCTCTGAAGCAGCACCCAGAGCCTTGTTGTGGAGATGGAATGCAGTTGGCTGGACGGGAGGGAGCATATCCATCATTGCAAAAAAGGACTCCATGCTAGCTTGTCCTCTGCCAATGGATCTCATTGCTAGCACAGATCTGGCATTGAGGGTCTTAGACTCCTGAGGGGTGGACATGATGATCTGGTAAGTACACTCAGCATTCATACTCACTGTCATCAGCCTTGATACCAAGCCTCGTCTACCAGTCAAATCCTCACTGAGGGTGAGAGGAGAACGGCAGGTAGGGCCCAAACCTGACTTCTTCAACTCTGTTATGTACTGCTGGCAGTCATTGAGGCGTTACACTCGCAGTGCCTCCACATACTGGTATGCCTCATCATCACTCACATCAGATTCTATCTCGCCAGTCTCTACATCTCCACACATCAGGGTCACCAGTTGTGGTGCCAGAGGGGCAGCCCAAGCTCCTCAGATGGTATCCAGGCTGCTGCTGAGAGTTAGACTCACTAGCTGTAGATGTGCTGGGGGGGTTAGTCCAAACTCTTGAGCCTAACAATAGCAAACTTCTTGCCACAGGAGGTTTCAATTGGGGTAGGCCTCTCAATTGGAACTGAAGCAGTAGCACCTGGAGTTGGAGTAGAAGAAGCTATCTTCCAATGCTGAGTGCCAAAGAACCGCTTAGGACGCTTCTTGAAGAGAAACATGACTCAATCTCCAAGAAATTCAAAATCTGCTGACTAAGGTCAGGTGACAGAATGTGCAGGTAGACCATATGGCACTCTAGGGCTCCTCAGTTATTATGGCAATAATCAGCACTTCCAGAGCTTCCAAATAAGGCAAACCTCAGCTCTCTAGCTTGAAGTATAAGAGATCTACACTGATTCTGAGTTGGGCTGTCTTATCAGCGTTGGGGTAAGCATTTAGTAGTTTAATAACAGGAATAACACGCACAAAATAGTGTATAACTTCATAATGGAGCATGGAAATGCTCTGAAACTTGAAATACAAGTAGTTGGTAGACAGTAGTATAGAATAGGCAAAAAACCAACTTAAAAAAAAATGACCAGCATGATGAAAAACTAAGTGTACCCCCTTCCCCTTAAGGGGGGACTATACCTAAAACCAACGAAATTGTAAAAAATATTTGTAGCTGTCATAACTTTTTTCCCCTTTCTTCTGTGCAAATAATTTTTATACCAGCTTGTTGCTTATTGTGTGTGCTTTAAAATGATATATAAAAAGTCTATATAGGCACATTTTCTTAGAAGATATATCCAAACACGCAAGGGTCACTCACTTCCTACTGTTTGGCTAGCCTAACTCCCACGCGCATTGACCGACTTGCACCAAACGCGGTTCGAATGTAGCTAAAGGCAATAGCTGTAACCGTGAACCCCCCCTGAGATATAGAGCTGAGAAGAGGCGGGACCACGGAATTTGCCGGCTGAGAAGTGCCTGCATTTTCATCTGTAAGATTTTGATGTGGTCATCGTTAATTGACTCTTGTGATAATAACATGACTGATTGTATAGTAAAATGCACGGGTGTTTGTGGACATATTAATTGTTTAATTACGCTTCTAGTGAATCCGTTCACTTGACTTTCCTCACGACTTCTTCAGGAACTCAACTCATTGAATTGTAGTCAAGTACTTGTGCATTTGGGATGGGGAGAAATGGTCATCAATTTCATGGGTGGGCACGGCCACAAATAAAAAATATATGGCAGGATGCTGTTCTGGCATGAGGTAGGGTAGCATTCTGTAGACAGTAAAGTCCTAATATGTAAGTCCGGATATAAAGATTGCGGTTAAGGATAGCGGTCTATTCTACATGAATCTAACTAGCTCATAAATACTCCTTTGATGATTAAAAGTTTCATTTCATGCCATCTCGAAGTGTCCATGGTTTTGTTTTCCCCTCCCCCCACTGGTTAGTTTTAAGGAAATAATTTGATTCTAAACTTGAATCAATACCACCAACTGACCTATTTGAAGCAAGTGGAATAATTAGTGAGTTGATCGTGCCGGTCAAACAGACTAAAGTGGGAGAGCTGAAGGACTTGTGACTGAAGTACGATGGGGGTATTGGGTCCTTAATGAGTTTTCAGCAATAACATGTATCTTTGTTGGTCGAGAAATTTATGTGTTGATGTTTAGTTGTATACAAACACGGCTACCAATTGTTTACATAGATCTGACAGAATTTCTCGATTTATACTATGCTCGTGGTTGCACATGTGCAATATTCTTCACAGCAAGCATTTGCGACTGCTTAGACTCCATGTGTCACTGCAAGATGAGGTAGTGCATTTTAAGCACTGTAGAGCACATAGCATGTGAAGGCCTTCTGTGTAACAAGTACCCAACTCTATGCAATGTTTTAATGCTTAGCTGGAAAGTGCCCATCCCACTGTGACCTTGATAATCAGCATGGCTATAGGAGCTAGCACCCACAACTCTGAATCCTTCACTTTAGTAGAATTTGTCAGGGACCAGTATAAGTGCCCATCCCTCTCAGTACTTGACAACCTTTCTTGTGATATGAATGAATCTGGTTTACTAGTTAATTAGTTGTAGGCAGCTTTTTTTTGGCCTCAAATTGTGGGGATTGACTTACAGTCACCTCCCTTACAAAAAGGGTGTGGTTTTGGGGGGATTGACCTACAGTCACTTCCCTTGCTAAAAAGGGTGTGGCTTTGTGGGGATTGACCTACAGTCACCTCCCTTGCTAAAAAGGGTGTGGCTTTGTGGGGCTTGACCTACAGTCACCTCCCTTGCTAAAAAGGGTGTTTTTTTGTGGGGATTGACCTACAGACACCTCCCTTGCTAAAAAGAGTGTATATTGTTATCAAGGAGTAGGTGGTCTGACCCAATTTGAAGGATGTTTGGCAAGCCTAATGCAGCATTCATGAATAGTTGTTTCTACTGCCACCCTCTCCTTTGTACAAAACCCAGCATGTGCATTGTTCCATGCCATCATCTATACTTGATATTCGTCAAGCACAAGCGACCTGTTCTTCCCAATGCTTCAGCACCGTAACAGAAGGAGGATATCGAAATATCAATTTCTCTGTAGTGCCCCAGGAGAAGCAGGGTCAAGGATAAGAGGCTAGAAGAGAAGATCCAGGTTTCCCAGACACCGATTGAAGTAACAGTTGTCCTCAGGATGAAGGGGATGGGCTAAAACAGGAAGAACTTCATATTAACTTCGTTTACATGTGCATTTATTCAACGGAGCAAAACACAAGAAACACTAATTTTATGTCTAAGTCGATGCCTTTACAACTTATCACATGTACAATATTTTCTAGAGGAGCGAGTTACTGTTTTGGACCTAATTTGGGGGGGGGGGGGGGGGGGGGTAAACTTATATTTTTGGGGGTAGGCCAATCTGTAGGTAGATTTTGTGGGTGTAGGTAAGATGACTGGATTCTGCTGATGAAGTGGTTCAATATTTCCAAGAAGTGTGAAGTGCCACCCACATACCTGTTTAGCATAGGAACAAAATAGGTAAGTTGGACAGTGACTCTTGAAACAAGCAGTCTACTAAAGATGACCTCTGGGTTCAACCCTAGCATTACAGCATGATGAATTTAGTAGCCTAAGGGGTATGTAACCACAAAGTCCGAAATGTGTTTTTGTGACCAGTTTTGTCACATGGTTAGTCGCATTAACATGTTCTTACTTTTGGGTGGCTATGTGTCGTGTTATGACTACACCCGAAACCACCTAAGGGGTATGTAACCAGCATAGACAAAGCCTTAGCGTAGCATTTGGTAAAGGGTCTGTCAAGTACTGTGAGGGATGGGCACTTATGGTCCCTGACAAATTCTACTAAAGTGAAGGATTCAGAGTTGTGGGTGCTAGCTCCTATAGCCATGCTGATTGTCAAGGTCACTGTGGGATGGGCACTTTCCAGCTAAGCATTAAAACATTGCATGGGGTTGGGTACTTGTTACACAGAAGGCCTTCACATGCTATGTGCTCTACAGTACTTAAAATGCACTACCTCATCTTGCAGTGACACATGGAGTCTAACCAGTCGCAAATGCTTGCTGTGAAGAATATTGCACATGTGCAACCACGAGCATAGTATAAATCGAGAAATTCTGTCAGATCTATGTAAACAATTGGTAGCCATGTTTGTATACAACTAAACATCAAAAAAATTTCTCGACCATTGCTGAAAACTCCATAAGGACCCAATACCCCCATCGTACTTCAGTCACAAGTCCTTCAGCTCTCCCACTTTAGTCTGTTTGACTGGCACGATCAACTCACTAACCACCGAAATTTGAGCTGTCATAACTTTCCCCCCCTTTCTTCTGTGCAAATACTTTTGATACCAGCTTGTTGCTTATTGTGTGTGCTTTAAGATATGTAAAAAGTCTACATGGCATTTCTTAGAAGATCCACGCAATTTCTGTGATCCCGACTCTTCTCAACACCATAACTCAGGGGGGGGGGGGGGGGGGGGGGGGGTTTCATGTTAAACAAATTAAACAGACCAAATCACAGCTACGTGCTTTAGCAACCTACACACCAATTTGGGGGGCGTCGCTCAAGGTGCCTTGGAATTATTACTGCCCCAAATTAGGTAGTGTAATTTCTTGAGTGATCCTTGCCTTTTTGCATGTATCTTCTAAGAAAAGGTGCCTATAGAGACTTTTTACATATCTTAAAGCACACACAATAAGCAACAAGCTGGTATCAAAAGTATTTGCACAGAAGAAAGGGGGGAAAAGTTATGACAGCTCAAATATGTGTTCAAATTTCGGTGGTTTCAGGTGTAGTCCTCCCTTATTGAGGTATATCCAAACACTTAGTGAACTGAAAACAACAACTCGAGGGAACCAGGTAGTGGATGGACTGCTGTAATGTACCATGATTAGAACAGAAGAACAGTACCATCTGCATTTGAACAATATGCTTATGTGGATTAGTTGGTAGACTACAATGATGGCACCATTGCCAGATAACTTACTGAAAACTTGAACTCTTGTGTGTAAGTGCATGCGCGTGTGTGCATGTCATGGTGTATGTGGCATGTGCAACATTTCCTGACCCTTCATTCCATGGTTAGTTGGAAACAAGTGCAGTGCACTTGTTTTGGATGAAACTGGACAAACCTCACTACCACAATTTCTTTGGTGCCACAAGCATCCTGGTGGATCAGACAAAAACCTGATCAGTTTTCTTTCAGAGCTGCAAGACGGACCAGACCGTATTACAAGTGTAGCAACTTGTGTAAGGTCTGGTTCACGAGACGAAGACTTAAAAATATATATCAAGGATCAATGACCAACTCAATGACATATTTTGATGCTTGAATCTCGTGAGATTGTGGTTCCTGACTTTGTGATCATCTACTTTTGTATGGTTACATCTCTGCAGTGCCAAAAAGATGCACACTGATGAACTGTTTTAAATATTCGTAACTCCTGAACCTTAAGGACAACTTTTTCCCTTAGATTTCAATTTTATGCTTTACTTGCTCCCTTGAATTTAGTGGAAGGCCTATCTGTATTCATGACATCATGAAGATGTTATTTTAGGATTGTTTGTGATGAAGTAGATTGTTGGTGCTTGTCATAAACAATGCTGATAAGAGCATATTCACATGTGTATCCTTTGAGTGAGGTTAAAGGGGGGAGTTGAGTCCACTTCATGAGGTTCTGGTCTTATTCATGTTTGCGGTTCTGGTCTTATTCATGGTTGAGGTTCTGGTCTTATTCATGGATGAGGTTCCGGTCTTATTCATGGTTGAGGTTCTGGTCTTATTCATGGTTGAGGTTCCGGTTTTAGTCATATTGGTTCTAGTCTAGTGACATCAATCCACCTTTTTTTCTTCTTTTTTAAATCAATATCAAATTTCATGCACACAAGATGATATTTGTATGGTTCTGTGTTTGCCAATTATTTGATCTATTCTCTGTATGAAAGTGTTTTTACCAGGCAAAACTCAATAGCCACACATATATTACTACTGTGATGGTCCAGGTATGGTCAAATCTCTACTGAAGACTGTTGATGGGTGTTTATTAGTGGCTTGACAAGCTTTCTTTTTTTATGAAGATTTAGTGATGGGATATCTATTAAGAGCAGTGCTGGCTGACTTGGGTCATAATTACTTGATTCATTTTGGTACAAAATCTTTCGTGAAGTCGTAGGAACTAATATCAAAGCAGAGCTGAACTATGCTGTGTATCTACTAGAGAGAAGGGTTGATTTTGTAGTATATAGCAGTAGTATTCAACATGCACATAGAGAGAATACCTTACACCAACCTAATGGACAGCCATTCTTCAATTCCATCCTCCAGAAGTTCTTTCCTATGATGTCAACATGAAGATATTCGTGAGCGTCAGGATTGGCTAGTGGACCCTCCTAGCATTTATTTATTTTTATTAATTAGCTCTGTTTGCTTATTTTGGCACAAATGTTGTCTTTCCTTACCAAGTGTTATACATGCACTGTTGTTAGACCTAAATTTCAAATCTGTGAAATTACGCGATCTGACCATCCTATTGGTCTTGGGGTGGTTGCCAACATGAGGAAAGTAAGTGTGAATTTCAAACTGTAAGGACAGTTGTGTCAACATGCTTGCACTTGGTTGAAGGGAATTGGCTCACCTAGTGATCACCTGTCACTATGCCAAATGTTTGGAACAGATTCTATGCCATACCTCACCTCACATGGTACATGTGTTATATGAAATTTGTTCTTTGGATGTTATCCCTGATATATTATTATTGTTACCATCAATTATAATTACTGATAGTTACATTTATTATTAATTATGCTGCTTATGCCTGGCCCATCCCCTTCAGGTGATACAAAAATATAATTGTAAGCTAGTACATTCCTGGAGAAGTGCTTGTAATGTACCAAGGTTAGAACAGCAGGAGGTTCACACTTACGTACAGATCAGTACAGCTTGGATGTTGAATACCATATATGGTCAAAACTTAGTGAAAACTAGTTTTGTATAATACTGGCCCCAGATGCTCAAATTCTCCCAGGAAACCATTTTGGACCATCTCGAAGAGTCAGGACCACTACGATCATGGTGTCTTTCTTTTCTTATTTTTTTCTTTGTTTGCAATGCTTGTATCCGGTGTCTGGTTGTATTGGCATCCTGTTTTGTGGGACTTCTTGAAAGCCTAGTGCTGGAAGGTTGGTATGGGGCAATTTTGATGTGGTCAATGCCTTAGTCACCATACGTTCTGTTACTAGCAGTAAACCGAGACCCATTGTTGGACCAATTCTTAAGCCACCCCATGTCGAGCAAATTGGTTCTCAAAGCACCCATGGTTTTCTCTGTAGTTGTACAGGATATGAGCAAGACCTCGAGCACTTGAGTAAGCATTGACCACTACAAGGAACGTGATGCTCCGGCATAGTGTGTCAATTCTCTTCTGTGGGTCGTGGCCATGAATGCAGAACCACAGGTGGAGGGCGATTTTGGATGCTCAGCATTCACTCCCGGCCACCACATCTGGAACTTCAACCTTGGTTTCCCAGTATAGGCGGCTAGCCTCCACAGTGATTGAGATCGTCAGGGATCACATTCAAAACATGGGTCTCTACTGGTTTGCTGCTTCGCAGTGACTGGCAGTGACTCCTACTGCTGTTGTGTGAATATGGTGGCACCAGCTAGTGGTATCTCCTAGGGGAAGACGTAAAAAACAATCTGCATTGGTATGTTTGCCTGTACAACGGAATTATGTATCATATTAGTAACATAGCAAGAAAACGGCCCATCTCTGAAGCATGGTAGCCAATGGAAAGTGAATTTTCCTTGGACCCGAGTATTGCCATCAAGAGCTTATGGTCTGTGGTATTTGTGAAATTCCTTTACCCCCAAAATCAAGGCATTGCCGTGCTCTGGATCCTAAAGCGATGGGTTTCTCTAATCCATCAGGATGTACATGTGCCATTAATGTAGAAAAGTGCATTTGTCACATCCTATTAGCAACCTATTTGTTATCGTTATATACTTGGTATGAAGACTCCAGTTACTACATGGTGGTAGGCTCTTGACTAATCCAGTTTAGTGAATTTCTCTTCCCCCCCCCCGATCGGGTTGCAAACCGATCCTCTGGTGTTGGTAATGGAAATGGGTTCACTTCCAAAATTGGATTGTCACCTTATAATATAGTACCATCTTCTTTTGGTACTGGCACCTCAGGGGCTGCCCAGCCACTATTTCACTGACTCAATGATTCCCTGTCTCTCCAACTCGTTCAATTGCACTCCTGAGGGCATATGGCACAGAACGTGGATGGAAAAACTTTGGACCCTGGCTTCACATTTAGCCTAGCTTGCACCTCAGTCTTGGTGCCAAACCCCTCCTCAGCTATCTGTATGATTCTACCTTGGTAGGTAACCTCTTAATGGATGCCCATTCAGTTTGATTTCAACCAGCCAGTTGATTCCAAGACTGAAGGCTCCATTGCCTTCTACAACAAGAAGAGGTAAGGAAGCCTCTTTTGTTCAATACTGGACAGTGACTATCTTTTTTCGTAGTTCTTGCAAGCCTTCTACGGAATAGGTGGCAAACCTCTGGAATAGGTGGCAAACCTCTGGAATAGGTGGCAAACCTCTGGAATAGGTGGTGAACTGAACATTATATCGTTCTAATGTCTCTCCGGGAAATATTCCCCCCCCCCCCCCATATTTGCTTTGAAACAATGGTCGACTGATGCACCAGTATCCACCTCCATTGTCAGGAACATGCTCTCTACCACTAGATCTATGCAATACCCCTGTCCTGCTAGTAATGGGCCATTGATATGTGTAGTAGCAACTAATCTGGATGGTGATTTTGCAGCCAAGCATCCGAGAGCTGGTACTGCACTATGTTAGCTGTGGTTTCCGAGAGCTGGTACTGTACTATGTTAGCTGTGGTTTCCGAGAGCTGGTACTGTACTATGTTAGCTGTGGTTTCCGAGAGCTGGTACTGTACTATGTTAGCTGTGGTTTCCGAGAGCTGGTACTGTACTATGTTAGCTGTGGTTTCTGAGAGCTGGTACTGCACTACATTAGCTGTGGTTTCTGAGAGCTGGTACTGCACTACATTAGCTGTGGTTTCTGAGAGCTGGTACTGCACTATGTTAGCTGTGGTTTCTGAGAGCTGGTACTGCACTACGTTAGCTGTGGTTTCTGAGAGCTGGTACTGCACTACGTTAGCTGTGGTTTCTGAGAGCTGGTACTGCACTACGTTAGCTGTGGTTTCCGAGAGCTGGTACTGCACTACATTAGCTGTAGTTTCCGAGAGCTGGTACTGCACTACGTTAGCTGTGGTTTCTGAGAGCTGGTACTGCACTATGTTAGCTGTGGTTTCTGAGAGCTGGTACTGCACTACGTTAGCTGTGGTTTCTGAGAGCTGGTACTGCACTATGTTAGCTGTGGTTTCTGAGAGCTGGTACTGCACTACATTAGCTGTGGTTTCTGAGAGCTGGTACTGCACTACGTTAGCTGTGGTTTCTGAGAGCTGGTACTGCACTACGTTAGCTGTGGTTTCTGAGAGCTGGTACTGCACTACGTTAGCTGTGGTTTCTGAGAGCTGGTACTGCACTACATTAGCTGTGGTTTCTGAGAGCTGGTACTGCACTACGTTAGCTGTGGTTTCTGAGCGCTGGTACTGCACTACGTTAGCTGTGGTTTCTGAGAGTTGGTACTGCGCTACGTTAGCTGTGTTTCTGAGAGCTGGTACTGCACTACGTTAGCTATGGTTTCTGAGAGCTGGTACTGCACTACATTAGCTGTTGTTTCTGAGAGCTGGTACTGCACTACGTTAGCTGTGGTTTCTGAGAGCTGGTACTGCACTACGTTAGCTGTGGTTTCCGAGAGCTGGTACTGCACTACGTTAGCTGTGGTTTCTGAGAGCTGGTACTGCACTACGTTAGCTGTGGTTTCTGAGAGCTGGTACTGCACTACGTTAGCTGTGGTTTCTGAGAGCTGGTACTGCACTACGTTAGCTGTGGTTTCTGAGAGCTGGTACTGCACTACATTAGCTGTGGTTTCTGAGAGCTGGTACTGCACTACGTTAGCTGTGGTTTCTGAGAGCTGGTACTGCACTACGTTAGCTGTGGTTTCTGAGAGCTGGTACTGCACTACGTTAGCTGTGGTTTCTGAGAGCTGGTACTGCACTACGTTAGCTGTGGTTTCTGAGAGTTGGTACTGCACTACGTTAGCTGTGGTTTCCGAGAGCTGGTACTGCACTATGTTAGCTGTGGTTTCTGAGAGCTGGTACTGCACTACATTAGCTGTGGTTTCTGAGAGCTGGTACTGCACTACGTTAGCTGTGGTTTCTGAGAGCTGGTACTGCACTATGTTAGCTGTGGTTTCTGAGAGCTGATACTGCACTACGTTAGCTGTGGTTTCTGAGAGCAGGTACTGCATTACGTTAGCTGTGGTTCCCGAGAGCTGGTACTGCATTACGTTAGCTGTGGTTTCAGAGAGCTGGTACTGCACTACGTTAGCTGTGGTTTCTGAGAGCTGGTACTGCACTATGTTAGCTGTGGTTTCTGAGAGCTGGTACTGCACTACGTTAGCTGTGGTTTCTGAGAGCTGGTACTGCACTATGTTAGCTGTGGTTTCTGAGAGCTGGTACTGCATTACGTTAGCTGTGGTTTCCTGCGTATCCTTTCTAGGTGTCCAATCTAGGTGTCCAATCTTTTTGCAAGCTCTGCATTGTTGGCTTTTATAAAAAGGCTGTCTTCCCACAATGCCAGCAAACTGTCTTTGGAACAGGTCTAGGGGGCTTTTGGTTGACCTTGACCTGGAACCTCCAGAACATTTCCTAGACTGACAAATATTGGACCTGAGATTGCTCCTCCAATGGCATTGCTGCAAAGCTCATAGCTCGCTAGCTCTCTTCCCGACTTCCTCCATTCCGTGGGCCGTACCATACTCTTTTTTTCCAGAGTGTGATCGGTTTCGGTCAACAGTCTTCGAGTGGCTTCACTGCGTAGTCTGTATACTAGTTGGTCTCCCAATGCATCTGTTAGATAAGCAAGTTCACACTTGTCTGCCAACATTCTCAATTCAGCTATATAAGATACCACCATGGTCTCGCCATCTTCTGTACTCGTCAATGGTTTCTAACCTCTCTGCTATTATCAAAGGTTTCTAACCTCTCTGCTATTATCAAAGGTTTCTAACCTCTCTGCTATTATCAAAGGTTTCTAACCTCTCTGCTATTATCAATGGTTTCTAACCTCTCTGCTATTATCAAAAGTTTCTAACCTCTCTGCTATTATCAATGGTTTCTAACCTCTCTGCTATTATCAAAGGTTTCTAACCTCTCTGCTATTATCAAAGGTTTCTAACCTCTCTGCTATTATCAAAGGTTTCTAACCTCTCTGCTATTATCAAAGGTTTCTAACCTCTCTGCTATTATCAAAGGTTTCTAACCTCTCTGCTATTATAAAAGGTTTCTAACCTTTCTGCTATTATCAAAGGTTTCTAACCTCTCTGCTATTAGCAAAGGTTGGGATTAAGGCGTGCTTTTAAAATAGCCTCAAGTCAGTAAATGACTTAATCGGAGGTTTGTCTGGCACAATCAGCCCACTCAACAGTGAGTACGTTTTTGACCTGATCAACGTAAGAAGACACGGCCAGCTACCTCTTGTCTGCCATGACATGTTGGCTATAAAGTACTGCTCCTATCATTCTATACACTGATCCCAGTCATCAATTCCCACTTGAAGTGGCTCTACTTTCCCAATCT
>CBDHDV010000105.1:0-9062 GCA_965261175.1 Rubritalea sp.
ATATTGTAATGCCCCTCCCCAACTGTAATTTCGAGACAGCATTCTAATAGTTCTTGTTCAGACATTATTCGTTGTCGGGGTCACCAATAAAGCTGGCTATAGCTTCAGAAATAAAGGGAAACAAACTTGGTCTTTATTTGGAAAAATAAAAATCTTGACTAGAACACATGATGATGACGTAATGCATATATACTGACATAGTGCAAAGTTCAATGGTAAATAGTCGCTACAACATAATAGCATGTGTTGATGTGTGTAATGTACTGCAACAATACAAGTTCAGATAAAATGTAAATGCTTGGAGACCGGCCATCACTCAGTTCATACTTGATGTAGTATTCCATTGCTCAACTTTAATATACAGAAAGAACAAAACACTATTGGATTGACCTGTTAAAGGAAAGGAAACCAGACAAGACTGTACCCAGTTAGACTTCCTTTATCACATGCTGTGCTGGTTTGATAAATGAGATTCTAACTGAGTGTGCTCTAATTGGGTTCAGGCTTGTCTTGTTTCCTTTCTCTCCTTAACAGGTCAATCCAACAGTGCTTGCTTGTTTTTAAATAAAACTTTTTCCTTTTTATCTATGCATGTGGTATTAATCTAGTAATCTAGTAGACAGACTATTAGTAACTCAAGCTAAAGAGCTACCCTTCCTTCAGAGCCTCAAGCTAGAGAGCTGGCATTCCTTCAGAGCCTATGCATGTAGTATTAATCTAGTAATCTAGTAGACTATTAGTAACTCAAGCTAGAGAGCTACCCTTCCTTCAGTACCTCAAGCTAGAGAGCTGGCATTCCTTCAGAGCCTATGCATGTAGTATTAATCTAGTAATCTAGTAGACTATTAGTAACTCAAGCTAGAGAGCTACCCTTCCTTCAGTACCTCAAGCTAGAGAGCTAACCTTCCTTCAGTACCTCAAGCTAGAGAGCTACCTTTCCTTCAGTACCTCAAGCTAGAGAGCTACCCTTCCTTCAGAGCCTCAAGCTAGAGAGCTACCCTTCCTTCAGTACCTCAAGCTGGAGAGCTACCCTTCCTTCAGTACCTCAAGCTAGAGAGCTACCCTTCCTTCAGAGCCTCAAGCTAGAGAACTACCCTTCCTTCAGTACCTCAAGCTAGAGAGCTACCTTTCCTTCAGTACCTCAAGCTAGAGAGCTACCCTTCCTTCAGTACTTCAAGCTAGAGAGCTACCTTTCCTTCAGTACCTCAAGCTAGAGAGCTATCCTTCCTTCAGAGCCTATGCATGTGGTATTAATCTAGTAATCTAGTAGACTATTAGTACCTCAAAGAGCTACCCTTCCTTCAGTACCTCAAGCTAGAGAGCTACCCTTCCTTCAGAGCATCAAGCTAGAGAGCCACCCTTCCTTCAGTACCTCAAGCTAGAGAGCTACCCTTCCTTCAGTACCTCAAGCTAGAGAGCTACCCTTCCTTCAGTACCTCAAGCTAGAGAGCTACCCTTCCTTCAGTACCTCAAGCTAGAGAGCTACCCTTCCTTCAGAGCCTCAAGCTAGAGAGCTACCCTTCCTTCAGTACCTCAAGCTAGAGAGCTACCCTTCCTTCAGTACCTCAAGCTAGAGAGCTACCCTTCCTTCAGAGCCTTTGATACATTTATATATATATCTATATATATATATATATACATCTAAATATATATATATATATCTATATATATATATATATATATATATAATCTGGTGCTGGATGTATGCTAGGACAATAACAAGCAAACATCAAAACACTAGCACTAGGTTAGCCACACTTCTTACCTGTATATAGTGCTCTTTAAATGCAATACTCGAGTGCTGAGAGAAGGCTACAGCTGTAATCCACAGCTGTAACTCTAGCTGCTGCACTAGTCTAGGCTTGGTCCAAAGAAGGAAGTCCACAGATGAAAACTTCCATGATTAGCCGCTGGTTAGCTAAGCGGGTCACTCACGGTGAGTAGAGTTTTTGGTCGGACACTGCCTCCGTTAAGAGAGTTAAGGTGGCTGAGGCTGGCCCTACATGGGTACAGTCAACAATAGCAACAACACAATGGCATGTGCTGATATGTGTAGTGTACAATAATAATAAACAAGTTAGAAAAAGTGTTTGAAAGCCTTGGAGGCCCTGAAACTCGCACTTGGTTTAGTTCTCCACCGCTCAACTATAACAAATACAAACAAACAAAAACAGCAACTTGAAACAAATGGGATTGACCCGTTAAAAATTAATTACCCTGTAGACCTCAATCAGCTCCCAATATTGTAAGGTAGTATAATAATTACCCATGTATACCTCAATCAGATCCCAATATTGTAAGGTAGTATAATAATTACCCATGTAGACCTCAATCAGCTCCCAATATTGTAAGGTAGTATAATAATTACCCTGTAGACCTCAATCAGCTCCCAATATTGTAAGGTAGTATAATAATTACCCATGTAGACCTCAATCAGATCCCAATATTGTAAGGTAGTATAATAATTACCCATGTAGACCTCAATCAGATCCCAATATTGTAAGGTAGTATAATAATTACCCATGTAGACCTCAATCAGATCCCAATATTGTAAGGTAGTATAATAATTACCCTAGCTTAATTTGAGCAGATTGAAAGATAATCTTCGTTTGAATCTAGCTAAAAATCACCGTTCTAATTTACTGGTTGTAGCTAGTTTGTTGACCATGTCAGCCTTCAGGAAGAACATCCTGGTGGCCTAGTTCAAACTGCCTGTGAGCAAATCTTGGTTAGGATGTAATTTTGGGTATCAAAGCTTATTTGCCTCTGAAGAAATGGCTACATTATTTTCCTTTCGGGTGTAGATGAAGAAAACCAGTCTTAACATGCTATATTTGGTCAGACTTCCAGACTTCATGGCCGTAATTACATTCCATACATATTTCATACAATTCCACGTGACATCTCAAATCTGATTGGCTGACACATTCCGTCAGGGTTCACCAAAACCTGTCCGTTGTTCCCAGACGTATATTTTCTCACTTCATGTTCCTCTGCATAATTATACGCCTGGTTGACGTGACTATATTCTGATTGTATCTACTTGATGTTTAATTAAGGATCATTCAACTGTTGATTGAGTATGGAGCAGACTGCCACCTGGTCAATGTGGAGGGCCACACCCCTCTTCATTTGGCAGTGAAGAATGGTCAGAGTAAAGCTGCTCACTACCTCTCGGTATTAATGAAGCAAGGAGAGCTCGGGGGCAAGAATGGCAGCAGCACCACCAAGGTGAATTAAGTACCTAACTAATGTTTATCTGTGTTTGTATTGTCTTTGCAGCAGAAATATTACATATTTACTTCTGATATTGGAATTGTTTCTAAGGTGGTATATTTGACTGTAATTGCAACCAATAGAACACGTGCAACTGTTCTGTGTGCAATTAACTTACCTGCCATCTTGTTGCCTGAGGCTCAAGGCTACATAAGAATTTTGATATGGTCTTGAGAATATTGACATTGTTCGCTAGGGCTAGGGCTAGGGCTAGGGCTAGGGCTAGGGCTAGGGCTAGGAACTGTAGCATAGTCAGCATGACCACCTGAAGCATAGTCAGCATGACCACCTGAAGCATAGTCAGCATGACCACCTGAAGCATAGTCAGCATGACCACCTGAAGCATAGTCAGCATGACCACCTGAAGCATAGTCAGCATGACCACCTGAAGCATAGTCAGCATGACCACCTGAAGCATAGTCAGCATGACCACCTGAAGCATAGTCAGCATGACCACCTGAAGCATAGTCAGCATGACCACCTGAAGCTAACACTGATCAGCCCTTCTGGATTGAGAAGGTTAAATCACTTTACTGATCAGCCTTTCTGGATTGAGAGGGTTAAATCACTTTACTAATCAGCCCTTCTGGATTGAGATGGTTAAATCACTTTACTGATCTGGCCTTCTGGATTGAGAAGGTTAAATCACTTTACTAATCAGCCCTTCTGGATTGAGAGGGTTAAATCACTTTACTGATCTGGCCTTCTGGATTGAGATGGTTAAATCACTTTACTAATCAGCCCTTCTGGATTGAGAGGGTTAAATCACTTTACTAATCAGGCCTTCTGGATTGAGAGGGTTAAATCACTTTACAGATCTGGCCTTCTGGATTGAGAGGGTTAAATCACTTTACTGATCTGGCCTTCTGGATTGAGAAGGTTAAATCACTTTACTGATCTGGCCTTCTGGATTGAGAGGGTTAAATCACTTTACTGATCTGGCCTTCTGGATTGAGAAGGTTAAATCACTTTACTGATCTGGCCTTCTGGATTGAGAAGGTTAAATCACATTACTGATCAGCCCTTCTGGATTGAGAGGGTTAAATCACTTTACTGATCAGCCCTTTTGGATTGAGAGGGTTAAATCACTTAACTAATCAGCCCTTCTGGATTGAGAGGGTTAAATCACTTTACTGATCTGGCCTTCTGGATTGAGAGGGTTAAATCACTTTACTAATCAGCCCTTCTGGATTGAGAAGATTAAATCACTTTACTGATCTGGCCTTCTGGATTGAGAGGGTTAAATCACTTTACTGATCAGCCCTTTTGGATTGAGAGGGTTAAATCACTTAACTAATCAGCCCTTCTGGATTGAGAGGGTTAAATCACTTTACTGATCTGGCCTTCTGGATTGAGAGGGTTAAATCACTTTACTAATCAGCCCTTCTGGATTGAGAAGATTAAATCACTTTACTGATCTGGCCTTCTGGATTGAGAAGGTTAAATCACTTTACTGATCAGCCCTTCTGGATTGAGAGGGTTAAATCACTTTACTAATCAGCCCTTCTGGATTGAGAGGGTTAAATCACTTTACTGATCTGGTCTTCTGGATTGAGAAGGTTAAATCACTTTACTAATCAGCCCTTCTGGATTGAGAAGATTAAATCACTTTACTAATCAGCCCTTCTGGATTGAGAGGGTTAAATCACTTTACTGATCTGGCCTTCTGGATTGAGAGGGTTAAATCACTTTACTAATCAGCCCTTCTGGATTGAGAAGATTAAATCACTTTACTAATCAGCCCTTCTGGATTGAGAGGGTTAAATCACTTTACAGATCTGGCCTTCTGGATTAAGAGGGTTAAATCACTTTACTGATCTGGCCTTCTGGATTGAGAGGGTTAAATCACTTTACAGATCTGGCCTTCTGGATTGAGGGGGTTAAATCACTTTACTGATCTGGCATGCTGGATTGAGAGGGTTAAATCATTTTATTAATCAGGCCTTCTGGATTGAGAGGGTTAAATCACTACTGATCTGGCCTTCTGGATTGAGAGGGTTAAATCACTTTACTGATCTGGCCTTCTGGATTGAGAGGATTAAATCACTTTACTGATCAGGCATGCTGGATTGAGAGGGTTAAATCATTTTACTGATCTGGACTGCTGGATTGAGAGGGTTAAATCACTTTACTGATCTGGACTGCTGGATTGAGAGGGTTAAATCACTTTTCAGCTATTTCGACCGCTGCTAAATTCCGTAAAGACATCCAGATGTTTTGCATGCCATGATAAGAAGTAAAACATGGAAGGTTCATGCTTCTTTTATTTTGACAAACATTTGTACAAGACAAAATGTGTATTAATAATTGACTCGTAAAAAAAAAAAAAAAAAATTCTTTTAAAATGAAGAAAGGAAAGCGAAAGCCACCCTTTACCATGTTGACCACAAACATTCAGAGAACCTTTAAAATTTTCTACACCAAATATAATATAATAGCTTGGTGCGCATTATTTTGAAAGGTAAATGGTCCTGTTGTCTACATTTGTTTCCTATCTCTATTTACAGGTCAAGCCAATCATATTACTCGCTTTTAAATAAACATTTTCTGTCTTGTTTGGTTTACTTACTAATAATAATGTCGAAATCCTCCTTCAACTTGGTAAAATGGGCTCAGGATAACTCCAGTACTAACCAATCATAGCAGATGCTATTCTTTACCATGTTTATTACTGAAGTACACACATACACACACACATACACATCGGTCACAGTTTACTTGGTCTTGCTGATGGTGCAGTAAACTATAGTTACCATATAATCTCATCCATTACGTCATCTTCACTAAAGGTGCAGTAAACTATAGTTACCATATAATCTCATCCATTACGTCATCTTCACTGAAGGTGCAGTAAACTATTGTTACCATATAATCTCATCCATTACGTCATCTTCACTGAAGGTGCAGTAAACTATTGTTATCATATAATCTCATCCATTACGTCATCTTCACTGAAGGTGCAGTAAACTATTGTTACCATATAATATCATCCATTACGTCATCTTCACTGAAGGTGCAGTAAACTATTGTTATCATATAATCTCATCCATTACGTCATCTTCACTGAAGGTGCAGTAAACTATTGTTACCATATAATATCATCCATTACGTCATCTTCACTGAAGGTGCAGTAAACTATTGTTACCATATAATCTCATCCATTACGTCATCTTCACTGAAGGTGCAGTAAACTATTGTTATCATATAATCTCATCCATTACGTCATCTTCACTTAAGGTGCAGTAAACTATTGTTACCATATAATATCATCCATTACGTCATCTTTACTGAAGGTGCAGTAAACTATTGTTACCATATAATCTCATCCATTACGTCATCTTTACTGAAGGTGCAGTAAACTATTGTTACCATATAATCTCATCCATTACGTCATCTTTACTGAAGGTGCAGTAAACTATTGTTACCATATAATATCATCCATTACGTCATCTTCACTGATGGTGCAGTAAACTATTGTTACCATATAATCTCATCCATTACGTCATCTTTACTGAAGGTGCAGTAAACTATTGTTACCATATAATCTCATCCATTACGTCATCTTCACTGAAGGTGCAGTAAACTATTGTTATCATATAATCTCATCCATTACGCCATCTTCACTGATGGTGATAATATCATCCATTACGTCATCTTCACTGAAGGTGCAGTAAACTATTGTTATCATATAATCTCATCCATTACGTCATCTTTACTGAAGGTGATAATCTCATCCATTACGTCATCTTCACTGATGGTGATAATCTCATCCATTACGTCATCTTTACTGAAGGTGCAGTAAACTATTGTTACCATATAATCTCATCCATTACGTCATCTTCACTGAAGGTGCAGTAAACTATTGTTACAATATAATCTCATCCATTACGTCATCTTCACTGAAGGTGCAGTAAACTATTGTTATCATATAATCTCATCCATTACGCCATCTTCACTGATGGTGATAAGATCATCCATTACGTCATCTTCACTGAAGGTGCAGTAAACTATTGTTATCATATAATCTCATCCATTACGTCATCTTTACTGAAGGTGATAATCTCATCCATTACGTCATCTTCACTGATGGTGATAATATCATCCATTACGTCATCTTCACTGATGGTGATAATATCATCCATTACGTCATCTTCACTGAAGGTGCAGTAAACTATTGTTACCATATAATCTCATCCATTACGTCATCTTCACTGAAGGTGATAATCTCATCCATTACGTCATCTTCACTGATGGTGATAATATCATCCATTACGTCATCTTCACTGATGGTGATAATATCATCCATTACGTCATCTTCACTGAAGGTGCAGTAAACTATTGTTACCATATAATCTCATCCATTACGTCATCTTCACTGATGGTGATAATCTCATCCATTACGTCATTTTCACTGATGGTGATAATCTCATCCATTACGTCATCTTCACTGATGGTGATAATACAATGTCTTAAAACTGCTGCTACTTCCAATATTGGATTGACCCACTTTTTAAAATGGCAGACCGAAATCCCCAAAATAAAGCTATTATCTCAGCTAAAGCTCATATCGGCAGCGTCTAGCGAAAAAAATGACTCCAAGCATGCCTTGAATCCTTCACTAAGGTAGTAAACCAGCAGCCTTCAAGCATGCCTTGAATCCTTCACTAAGGTAGTAAACCAGCAGCCTCCAAGCATGCCTTGAATCCTTCACTAAGGTAGTAAACCAGTAGCCTCCAAGCATGCCTTGAATCCTTCACTAAGGTAGTAAACCAGCAGCCTCCAAGCGTGCTTGAATCCTTCACTAAGGTAGTAAACCAGCAGCCTCCAAGCATGCCTTGAATCCTTCACTAAGGTAGTAAACCAGCAGCCTTCAAGCATGCCTTGAATCCTTCACTAAGGTAGTAAACCAGCAGCCTCCAAGCATGCCTTGAATCCTTCACTAAGGTAGTAAACCAGCAGCCTCCAAGCATGCCTTGAATCCTTCACTAAGGTAGTAAACCAGCAGCCTCCAAGCATGCCTTGAATCCTTCACTAAGGTAGTAAACTAGCAGCCTCCAAGCGTGATTTGAATCCTTCACTAAAGTAGGCCCACTCATGATAACTGGCGTACACTAGGTCCTCTCATCATAACTGGCGTACAATAGGTCCTCTCGTCATAACTGGCGTACCATAGGTCCTCTCATCATAATTGTAGTACCAGAACACTTCAAATGTTCCAATAAACATCCACAACTACTCTATTTCTCCATCCAGTGAAGAAGATGAAGAAAAAAAACTGGGAAAGGTGACAAGTATCATCGAGCCGCAACTTCTATTGATGTTTCGTACAATACGAAAGTCTCGTGCTTAGTTCAGCTATTGGTTTGTGCAGTTCTCGCTCCTGGCCAACTGTTACATGTCCAAAGGAGGACTTAGCTGATCCTCTATCAAAATATCTACTGTATGTCCTCCTGTGCAATGTTACCAAGTCTTCGAAGGAAGCTGTAGCTGATCCTATAATTTGGGTGCAGTGAACAATAGGGCAACAAGACTTGGCTTGTGTTGGTATGTGTGTAATGCATAGCAACAATAAACAAGTTAGAAAAAAGTGTTTACTAGGAGACCTTCCACGTATCAGCTCACACTTGATGCAGTCCTTTTCTCCTCCACTGCTCAACTATGATATACACAAACAACAAACAAACAAACTAACAAACAAAACACTTGAAACAAGCAAAAATGTTTTTATTAAAGACAACCTACTATATTTTATTGACCTGTTAAAAAGAACAGAAACAAGACTGTCC
>CBDHDV010000106.1:0-2296 GCA_965261175.1 Rubritalea sp.
AATAATCTGGATTTTAAGGGGGGCATGCTGGTTAAAGATGTGGCAAAGTTTTACTAATGCCGTCTGGGAGGTCGGGGTATGCTTGAATGTGTGTGTGTGTGTGTGTGCTGGGTTTCATACAGGATTTTGAGTTTTGGGAGGGAGGTAACTCGAAAGTTCGGTGTTGACGTGGTGGGAGTGTATAGCACATAACAACTAGGGGGGTCTGGGGACATGCTCCCCCAGATTTTTTATTAAATTTTATTTTTATTTTTAATAGATGCTCTGAGATTGATTCTGAGGCATTATGGGGGTAATAGTCCGTTCTAAACGGGAAGTCTACACGGCCAGACTCAGTTTATTTGGGTTGTGGCGGAGGGGGTGTGTGTGTGGAATTTCTTACTACTTTGTGTGCACTATATTCCTTTATTAATACTCTTTATATAGAATTGTTAAGGAATAGAAACATTTTCAAGGGGGGGGGGGGGGGGGGGGGTGGGAATAAACTGGTCTTTGGGGTTAGGGGAAATCCCAGGGCTTCCCTAAATGAAACTCGGGTGTGTGTGGACTCACCTGTTTTTTTTTGTGTGTTTATTTTGTTAGCTGAGGTGCTTCTTCCTGGATATACTTGAGCAGGTGCTCAATTACGGAAGCACCAATCTTCCGTATTACAAATCTTGAAAAGAGCTAGCTTAGCGAGTCTCCGCCCAGTTGTTTATTTGTTGTCTGCATTTTACACCCAGAGCAAACCAACGCCTGCCTTTTCATAAATGCTGCATACTCCCCCTCTTGCTTACCTCAAACTCAGAAAGTTGTAGTTTCCTCACATTGTAGAAAGGTGGACTGGTGTGTAGAATGCAGTCCATGTGATCTATTTATAGAAGGGAACAATACTAGACACTTACATCATCATATTGAGTGGTATATAAATTGAAGCACAGAAAAACAAAACATAAAAATGATATTCGTTCGTATTTCTGGAGTGCATCCAAGTCTTCAGTAGTGTCTAGCTCTAGTGATTCTGAGGATGGTAATGAGTCTGAGATTGATGTACAGTCCAATCCTCCTAAGAAGCATTGCTCAAGTTCTACTTCTAAACCACCTTCCAAGTCAGGATCTGGAGTCAGGAGATACAACAAAAAGTGGGAAGAAACTTTCCCCTGGTTAGAGTTTGATGAAAATTTACAGGGTGCATTCTGAAAATTATGCAAAAAGGGTCGAAGTCTCTTCAGAGGACTGGTGGGGCTTGGATTGCCAAACCATTCACTAACTGGAAGAAGGCGACTCAGAAAATGAAATCACAAAGTGAAGTGCACCTTCTATCCTGTCAATTGGACGTGGAAGCTGATAGAGCTTGAAAAGAAATATCCATTATCAGCCAGCTTCAAAATGTTGGAGAGCAGCACAAAGATGACAAAATAGGAAGGTGATTAAATCTCTAATCTGATGTACTCACTTTCTAGCTCATCAGCACATTGCACATACTACTAACTTTGACAAACTATTGAATTGGTAGTGAGTTGTGGTGAAGAGACTCTTCAAACCTTCCTTGACAGAGCTGGAGGAAATGTAACGTACACCTCAAAAATGGCTGTAGTAGAGTTTGTGAATGCTCTTGAAACATGGGTGGAAGAGTCTCTACTCAAGCGGCTTCATAAGGCACCCTTTTTTAGCATCATGGCTGATGAATGCACTGATGTTACTACCATAGAGGAGCTGACAATTTGTTGTCTTTGGTAGAGAGTGGTGTTCCAGAAGAACACTTCATTGAAATTTTTAAAGGAAGCTAATGCTGAAAGTATCTATTCTGCATTAGTGGAGTACTGCAGGGAAAGGAACATTCAGTTGGGAATGCTTATAGCAATGGGATTTGATGGAGCTGCTACTTTCTCTGGTGACAAAACTGAGTTCAAAGAAGGTTGAAAGCGCTCTCACCTCTGCATTGTTTGTCTACTGTCGCTGTCATGTCCTTCAACTGGCTTCTGTGCAAGCTGCTAACGCTACACCAGGTATCAAGCATGTCTACACTACCCTGATGACGGTATGGAAGTTCTTTCATTACTCCCCAAAACGTGCAGAGTCATTAAAGGAGATTCAGAAAGTACTAGATCTTCCAGAGCTCAAGATTGTGAAACCGTCAGACACACGCTGGCTTGCACATGAGTGTTGTGTCAAAGCAGTAAAAGCTAGTTACAGCTCAATAGTTCTTGCTCTTGAATATATATGAAACATCACATGAACCAGAAGCTCATGGACTAAGTAAAGCCCTTCCTAGTCACTCCATAATAGCAGCAATGTGTACCTACTTGACTACATT
>CBDHDV010000107.1:0-2932 GCA_965261175.1 Rubritalea sp.
CTGCCTGGCAGTTTCCTCCAGAAACTTCCTTGCACGTTGTTCTCACTTATGCCATAGCGACATACAAGGTCTCCACTTGGTGTCAGGCCATACACACAATCATTAGTAGCTGCTAGCTCCTTAAGTTTCTTCTTTGGTATCTTGATCCACTTCTTTCCCACTGGGAAGTCTACTGTTACACCTCCACGAGCATATACATTGTAGTCTTCATCGCAGGCCCACACCAGCCAGTCATCTGCACACACTGTAATATGCAGTAGTGCTGCAGGTTGGTCTTCAACTGGTACCCATGCTGGTGACATGCCTGTCCCTGGCTCACGTGCATGCACTCCAAATCGAAAATGTGGAACTCCAGAAGTATCAATTCCCCATGCCACTTTCTTACCACAAGCTACTGACTGCAGTTTCTTATCATGGAGTAGTGTACTGAGCTCTATGTAGTCAAAGGAGAGGCCTTCGGGAAACTCTGCAGTCATTCCCTGGCGTGACCACACCACATCTTTAGAAATTACCCACAAGCAGTTTGGAGAAGCTGCAATAAGTTCAACTGTTGAAGGTACCTCTACTCGTTTTAGATTGTCCCCTGGACTTAGGCAATAAAGATCTCCATCGTTACTTACAAACCACAAGGCAGTTCCTCCAGCAGTAACTCTTGACCAAGAATTGAACTGGAAAATGCCATCTTTACAAGCAGGAGTGTAGTGATATCCTGTGGCTACTATCTTGCACCAGTAGAGCTTGTATCCTGCCTCCAGGATAACCACACCAGCAAGTGAAGATGCTGACAAGATGATGGCTTGGTGATGTGTAGGCAAGCTTACTAGAGAAGATACTGCAACAGAGAGACGGTGGCTGCCATCTGCACTCATGACTTGCAGTAGTGAGCTGATGGGTGAAGATACTGTCGAGTTTTTGTCAATTACCACCTCCCACCAAGGACCACGCCCCCCCGGTTTAGCAAGGTTAATGCCTGTCCGAAAACCTACAGCCCCTTCCTCACTGATTCCCCATACCACTCCATCTTTTGTCAAGCTAACTGCAGCCATCTTGGCGGTTTTGAGTTCAGCCCACTTCTTACCAGTGGGTGATGATGGAGTGATGCCATCACGGAAGTAAACTTTGTTCTCGTGGCTCAGTGCCCATACTATATACTTGCAACTTGTAATGGATATAAAGTTGGTCCCAAATCCTACTTCTTGCCACACCTTACCTTCTGGGTTTCTTTCATCCACCCCCTTTCTGAAGAGCACACGATTATCAATGGTGATAGCCCACACAGCACTTTCATCCACTGCAAGGTATTTAATCTTGTGTGCTACACTAGAATTTTTGGTGACGTTTCTCCATGTGCTCCCAGCAGGATTCATCCCAATACCAAGTCGGACATAAGCATTCTGATGGTAAGTGCCCCAGACAATACGACCAGAAGAACAAGAAGCCACCTGATACATGCACTTTTTGACTGGCTGCCAATCTCTGCCATAGCTATTGACTGCAGTACAATACACTTTCCCTTTAGAGTTGACTACCCATAGAAGCAAATCTGACAAGCAAACACATCGCAGAGTGTGATGACCTGGATATTGAATAGATAGCCATGCGTCCCAAGTGTGTCTGTCGGGAGTTTTTTCACTTGATGCAGTAACTTCTGCTTCCTGACATTCACACAACTGAAGCGCTGCAGTGAAGGGAAGAGTGGTGGAGTTGGAAGCCTCCAATGGACTAAGGGAAGTGGGCTGCAATGGAGATAGAGCAGTGTTTTTGACCAAGTCACCACACAGCTGGTAAAAATCATCCACAACTTGAGACTCAAACATGTCCACTCCAGAAACATTCTCAGGCTCACTTTCATGAGAAGAATCTGAAGCCTCAAACATTGGATGATCCTTCAAGTAATATGCTTCCTTTTTGTTGACCTCGATCCATGAAGATACGCGATGAGATGTTTGCGGATGATGAGGAGGTACGAGAGATTCGGGTGAAGGCACACACCTAGATCTGTCTGCAGTGGTTCCAGTCTCTAAAGTTTCTTCATTCTGAAGCGGATCTGATAGAGCAGGCTGTAAGATAGAGTGTTGCTTCAGAACAATACACGAATGATCTTCTAATTCACTCTTCTTTGAATCCTCGTAAAGATGGGTGTTGAACATGCCAGGTTCGTCACTTGTGTCACTGACATGATCTTCATCAGTATCTTGGTACAAAGGATTATCCGTTACATCCTCAGACAGTATAGCAGTACATTCAGGTGTTGCAGTCTTTATGTAGGCTACATGTTGTTCAACAAGCCTCTCTGGTTCATTCCCTTTGCCTACCTTCTTTCGTTCACCTGCTTTGTAATGTCTACCTGCATTTTTGTCTTCTGCATACGTGTACAATTCGCTTGCCTTCCCCTCTTCACTTGCCTTCCCCTCTTCACCTGTCTTCTCCTCTTCACCTGCCTTCCCCTCTTCACTGGCCTTCACCTTGTCACTTGTCTTCACCTCTTCCTCTGCCTTCTCCTCTTCACCTGCCTTCTCCTCTTCACCTGCCTTCCCCTCTTCACTTGTCTTCACCTCTTCCTCTGCCTTCACCTCTTCACTTGCCTCTACCGCTTCAGCTGCTTTCTCATCCACTTCTGAAACAAATTCCACTATTTTATTTGAAAAAGTCTGTCCACTTTCATTGTCAATCAATGTAACATTATCTGAACATCGATCAGCGTTCATGGTACTGTGTGGACCAGAAGGCTCAGAACTCTTCATCTTGACTCTACTACTTGTAAAGACATGTTCATATTTCAGTTCAGGAAATAAGTCCACACAGCTGTTTTGGGTGCCTTGTTCATCACTAGATGGTTGTTGTCCTGTACTTAATTCCGAGGCATCACAGCCAACTTCTGCTTCCATGGCACCCACACTCCCTTCTTCAACCACGTCTGTTAACATCTCCA
>CBDHDV010000108.1:0-16820 GCA_965261175.1 Rubritalea sp.
CAAATTATAGTTTTCCTTACTTTGCACATATTTTGCACAAAAGTAAATCTCCATTTGTCTAGGCCTCGGTAGTAAGTTGATGCCTTATTTGCTACCGAGGCCTCAGTATTGTGGAACTAGAAGGTATGGCTTGGTGGGCCCTTCAGGCCCCCAGCCAAGTGGGAGTAATTTATTTTAAGAATTATGATTATTTTCCAGGAAAATCCATTGACATTTGACTGATCTAGATTTTGTTAAAATCTGACCTTAGGGACCCCCTAAACCCCCACTTTTTAGTTCAGAAAAAAATCTGTGCATCTACAAATGATTTACCACCATGCCAAATTTCAGATTTTTAAATTTAGTTTTAGTGGATCAAAAGTGTCATCATTTTAAACCTATATGGGTCAAATTTCTCAGCACTCAGGATGGAAATTCCACCAAAACATGGTCACTTTTTTCTTCTCCAACTGTGTTTCTTGGTAGGTTGGTGGAATTAAATATTACTTTTATTGCAGCAACATCCTCAGGAATGACACTTGTAGAAACACAAGCCAAATGGGCTCCTTGGGATTGTTCAGTCTGAGAGAAAACCTCTTCTGTAGCTCACAGCAGGCGAACAAAACACGGAAATTTTCATCGTATTTGTCTCCATTTCCTACTCTTTTTCCATCTTCACACTTCCAACTTACTATATAAAGACAATATTCCGTTCCACTGGACAGGTGACTGTCGACACGACTACAGTCAGTGATCCAAACCTAATATTGAAACTATTCCGTGTTCCTCCTGCTGCTTCATCATGTGTTTATATTTCACTTGAAACATAAATTACTAGAATTTCAGGAGCTGTACAATGTACAATAGACAGGCTCACTGAGCAAAGAACTGCACTTACCAATGGTCATGGGTCTTTTTACCCATGCCCCTTACAGTAGCATGGGTTTTCAGACTGACTTTTTCTTCTCCTTCTCCTCCTCCGTCTCCTTCTCCTTCACACCTCTAACATTTGGGTGTTTCTCTTAGGTACAGAAAATACCATGGGGGGTGTGGGTCCTTGGCTGTGTATGACATCTTGTTATCCTTCTCCTTCTCCTTTATCTCCTCCTCCACACCTCTAACATTTTGGTACAATGACAAAAATTTGTGGACTTTGGAGAGGGGGTATTTTAAATTTAATTTTTTTAAAACACATAATTAGTTAAAAACATAATAATAATCCACCAAAAACAATCCAAAAACATTATTAAAAAAAAAAAAAATAATACTAACAATACTACTAATAATAATAATAATAATAAAAATGTACTGTAGACCATGTGTTCTGCATTGACAATGTACTCTTGTTTTTATAGAAAGTTCCAAATGTTAAAAATACACCCCAAAATGGAAACCAGAAATGAGGCTGAGGGAGCACATACATAAAAAAAACTGTCTAAATTTGGGCATCCAAGGAGCACTTTCCCCCTGGATGAGTATTGACGTTCCAGATGTCAATACTATATTTGTTCAATGAAAATCCAATGAACTGCAGGAAAATTACACACAATACTCCTGTAGTACCCCTGTAGAAAAATTCAAACAATCCCCCCCCTCAATAAAAAAGTACTCCAAACAATTTTGTCAAGACTGGAAAAATACCAGGCAATGCCCAAATTTAGACAGTTTTTTATGTGTGTGTTCTCTTAGTGTATCCCTGCCTGTTGCAGGATTTTTATTTTATTTTTAATTACTAACAGTAAATCTCTGTGGGGGCCCAAAAGAGCTAGAACATGTGTGCAATAAGCACAAAAAAAGTTCTAGTTATCTATAAAAAAAACTCAATTTCATGAGGAGTTTCTTTGTAACATCATCCAACCTTTTATGTAGTTTTGGATGCAGGCTAATTTAGTAAGATCTGGGAGACAAAGCTTTTTTGCTTGAATCTTGGTTAGTCCAAACTTGAGTGATATTATCTTAGTCATGATTGTGTATTCTCAATATCTTGAAAAAGGTACTCTTAAACTTACAGTGGTAACACTTGAATGTGGTGTCATGGTTGTTATCTCTGTGAAGCCTCAAGATCTTCTTATAACTAGCTGTGTATTTCACATTCAATGCATTTAATCAATATGTTAGGATTCTTTTTTTCTGTTTATCTTTCCTTTCTTCTAATAGAGCCTTCCAGTTTATCATCACTGTCACAATTCTTTCAGTGCATTATTTTCACATGGCTAGGTATGTAATACATGTTCATGATTGAAAAGTTGCATTGTTCACATGTATAGTTAATCTTGGCTCCTTGGAGAGCACCTGTCATATTCCTTTTGATCACCTTTGACCCTACAATCCAAGCCTGAAACTGATCATGAAAATAATAATGGTAAACTTGGTAAAAGTAAAAAAAAAACAGACATTGGATTTAGACAGAAAGCCCCTCTTGTGGACTAAGTCCAACAAAATGTTTGACCTTCCCTTATTGATGTTTGAAGTCACATGTAAAAAAAAACATGTTGGAGAAGGGGAGAAGAAGATCAGGCTGTATGGCTCGGTGCCATCGGCCTAATATTCTGACGACGTAACAAATTTATTACTGTTTAACAAGGAACAATTTAGAATTTAAAGAGTTAAAACGTTGTCTCTCCTGCTCTCTAGATGCCTGGTCGAGGATACCAGTGAGTAGCTGCTCCATGACTCCCGCCCTACCCTTGATCTCTCCTCTGCAGGTGGGACAGATCAAGACGACCATCCTGCTGGCACAGTGGAGACACAGCAGATGTCCAGACACGCACTGCACCATGGCTGACAGTGGCCTCATTGTTTCCAGACAGACTGGACACTCTGGACAGATAGACACCACTCGGCCAGATGTCAGCTGACTGAGACCGCGACAGATCGTCCTCATCAAGTCCGGGTGGAGAGTCATCAAGTTGTCAGTCTCCAGTAGATGCAGGGAGAGAAAACGCTGCTTCTTCTCCTTCACTCTAATCTCCTCCTCATATCGATCTATCATTTCGTTCTCAGCGACCTCTAGCTGATTCTCGAGATCATCCTTCTTATCTTCATAGACATTAATGATGCGAAGTATTTCTTCCTTTTCCATATGTTTGAAAGACTTCTCGACACTATCGCGATCGTCATTGAGTTGAGTCATCAGGTAGTGGAAGTGATCCTGCAACTCCTGCTCCTCCTCATTCTTCTTCCTGTCCACCTCCTCCCTCCACTTCCTGTAGTTATCCGCCAACATCTGCAGCGAGCTCTTGCTCAAGACGTGGCGACGTTCCAGCCTTTGTCCCAGTCTCAGGATCAGTTGCTGCACCTCCGAGGAGCCGCTCTCTGTCTCTGTCTCTCCACCTCCCTCCTCCTCATTCTCTCCAGCCTCTGCTCCCTCACACTGCACGTCATCTGGATGTCTGACCTGTCACTTTGCTGATCTTCCTTCTGTCTGAGGATGTGGTCTTCTGTCTGCGTGCCTTGGTGCATGTTTAAATGAATGTCACTGATATCCTGCATATTGAGACTGCTGCCACTAACTGAGCTGGTCCATTGTTCGAGATTTAATGTAATTACACTTTTTAATCCGAGTAAAATTATAGTTCAATTGGTAAATTTATTTGGAATTACTATCGGATTAATCTCATTTCACCTTTTTAATTGTGTAAGCTTTCCCTTGCCATTGTTAGTACTGAGGGGGATTACGGTCTCCTTGTTCTAACTCCTGCAGAGGGCTTGGGGGCCTTTTGTGGCCTCATATTATGATAATATTAATTTTTTGAGAGTCTGTTTTCTATTTTTTTAATGCTTCTTATAGCTGTTTTTTGTTTGTTTTCTTTTTAGTTTTAAATATTCCACAAATGTTTTTGGAATCAGAATACCCACTTTGTATATTTTCTATAATAATTTTGTTTACCTATTCCAATTACAAAGGAAAATGTCATTATTCAATGTGATCATTGGATTACACATGCAAGAATAATAATACACTGAGAATGTACAAACATAGGAACCATTGCTTTCTAGAGCATAGTACTTTGATTATTAAATGTGATCTTTGTGATTTCACATGCACCAAGAATAATACACTCAGAGCGCACAAACTTAGGAAACATAGATAGAAGAGCCTAGAAAATGGACTCTTAAATGTGATAAATGTAAATACAGATGTTAGAGGAATGTATTGTTAGCTTTTCATTGACAAGAAGAATCATAATGGTATACAACCAACTGCTCAATATTGTGACCAGTTTGAATTTTTTTGTATATAAGTCAAGGAAAGTATGGTTATAAATGTAATTATTCATGTACAACCAATGCCAGACTAAAGGAACATATCAATGTTGTTCATAAAGGGAGAAGTTGTTAAGAACATTCTGTGTGACTCCTGTAACCATATGACAGCCTCAAGATCTTCACTCAGGAAACATATTCAATCCTACATTCTCCTGTGACCAGTGCAAGTTCAAGGCTGTCACATGATCAGCAATATAGGAGCACTCAATGCAACATGCTAAAGCCAACTGGTTTCAGTGTGAGTACTGGGAGTTATAATGTGTATGAAAGAACAGTCTTCAGTCTCACATGGATCACAAGCACATTGACTCCAAGTATCCATGTCCTCAAAGATAATGCGGGTTTGTGGCCAAGACAAAGATCATTCTAAGTTTTCACAAGACTAAGATTCATAAGGGCAATCACAGCAAGTGTGACCAGTGTGATTAGTCTAGTGCAATAAATTGGAGAGTGAAAAATACCAACTGTCCCATTGTCCATATGCATCCAATTTGGTTCATGATCTAAGGAGAAACTCCAAGGGACAGGTATGAATATTTTATATAATGGTTTAATTTCTCATCAAATGTTGATTTTCCTGTATTTTTCTCCTGAAAATATTATTAGGAAAATAATCTAATAGAAATACCCGAGGTTAGTCCTCTTCTTCTTCCTTCTCTGACCATTAAACTGTCATTTGTGTGGAAGGACCTATCCATTCAAGGTCAGTTTGGAGAAGCACATCAATCAGAAACACCGGGACGGAAGTGTTGACACTGGGTCGGGGAAAACGACCAAATTTTCCAACATAAAGTATAACAAGGCATTCAAGGCGGAGGTGGCCGAGTTCGCTCAGACCAACTCGAGGCAGGCAGTCTGGGAGATGTACCAACTCGCATAGTCCACAAACAGACGGTGGATCAAGGTCAATAATGGCCCAATCATTTGCAACATCTGTGGAATTACCTGTGCTTACCAGAAGAGGATGGATCAGCACATGGTGGAGGTGCACAAAGATCAAAACATCCAGCATCTGTTGGTCAACAAGCAGATACCTCTCAAGAACTTCATTGAGAGCCAAGGTGGATCTGGTCTTGATCATCCTGAGCATGGTTTGGCTCTCCAGCTCAAATCGACATTCTGGACAACGTGATCAAGGAGTATTTCGGGAACCAGCTGACAAGAGGACTGGAGATGATCAAGACTGTCTCCAAGAATTATCTAGGCTGAGACCTACAGGAAACTGTTTGATGAAAAATCTGATCACAGAGTGGAGGACAAACCTACCGTGGTGGAACTTGAGGAACATGAAGATGGAAGTGAGGAAACAGATATGCAAAATAATGATTAAGGTGATAAAGCAAAACTATCTGATGATGATGATACGGAAATATTGAGAATGACGAAATATTTTATATTGAGGAGATCATGATGAAAATTCAGAAGAGGAATTTGAAGATGCAAAAGAAAATTTGGAGATAAATGATTAATGATATTCAGCATTTAATGTAAGTTCTGAACATACTGTTAAAAATTAAAAATACGATATTCTTAATGATGAGGATTTAAAATTAGCTTTGAATTATTTGAATAAGAAAAAAAAATTATAAATAAACCCAAAGGAAAAACAGACATTAAACTGTAACCAGTGTGGAAAGATATTCAAGAAAGGCTGTGGCTTGAAGTGACATATGAAATCACATGGTGGAACCAAAGACTGAACATATCGGTCCCATATGTGCCAAGGCATTCTCACTACAGCAGCACCTTGACAGACACATCAAAAGGAATACTCGGTCGATTCCCGGATCCCTTGAGGCCAAGTAAGTAGTTGGCAGTAGGTTATTGGCTGGTCCAATGACTCAGACCAATTCCCAACACCATACTATAGTCTTCCTATCATGTTCTGTAATACATTGAGATAGACATAGGTCTAGTCAGTCATATTCATAGTTACTGGGTCACCAAACTTGATTTGATCAATTTGAATAGTCAACTTACTGTCCCACCCTCGAGACAAATATCTAAATACAAATTAATAACAGGCAATTATTATCGATTTTATTGTCGTTCAAATCAGAAGTACATAATGACTGAATAATATAATAGGTTAAAATCACGGCAATTGATGTAAGACAAAGTTTAGGTAATACATAAGGGCGATATTTTTTCTGATTGCTTTATATATATTATTGCTGGGGGAAACTTCCTTTTATAGAAATATTACCGTTTTAGCCCCGCGAACTGTATTTATAGATATATAGAAAACTAGAAAATTACTGCATTGAAGGCCTCCAAACTCAGAAGTGCTGAGATCCCTCCTACAGCGCAACGCGGGGTGATCTGCACGGGCCCCTCGTAACAGGCCTTGACGGCGGACATAGCCATTAGTACCAAGTAAGCAAGCGTCGACGTAAGTCAGCTTGCTGGAGTGCTCTCATACCGCGTCCTTGGATAGTTCATCTGATTGTCAGTTATTCTTGAGAAATACATCGCCTTTCTAGTGTCTTCGATTCTACCTTATTTTCTAATCGTCGAGAGAGTCTGGGTGGGCTTTGGCGTACCGACTGATCTTTAGTAGTGACCAGGTTTGGTAAAAGTAATTTTTTTAAATAGACCGTCAGGCCAAAATATCACATGGTGCAAGTTGAAAAACACGAGTCCACGCATCTCTTAGTTTTTAACAAAGAAGATTTTGTCGCCATCCCCACGAAGAATAGACTATAATACCAAGGGTCCAGATAAGTATCCGTAGAGGAGGAATCTAAGAGACGGTGTCGAGAGGAATGTGTAGGGGTTAGTGCTGTTGAGTCCACTGTAATTAAAGCAGTGGGCCCAGCCCAGCCTGGCCCAGCACAGAGAGGCCGCAGTAGGGAAAGGCTCCAGTCCAGTCTGACCGGACCCGCCCCACTGCACATGTCTCTACTCCAGGCTCTGACACAAAAGTAGGTTCCTTTATGTTTACAGAGTCGCTCTAAAGATTGGTATAACGATTGGCCATCAAACGTGTCACCATCAATAGAGCTAGATTAAGTAGGTCCTTTTGATCTGGTCTCTGTCACTGTCTCAGGAAGTGCTAGACGGTCAATCTGAACGCTCTAATTACTCTGACAGAGGTCAAACTGTCCCGAGGATTGTAAGACCACTAATAACGAGTAGAATTGTTTGATCATTAATCAATCATCTCAATAGATGTGCGATTTCTGGCCGAACCAACTCAAATTAAAATGTGACTCCGTTGATCAATAGATAGAAACATTCCTTTGTGGAGTGTGGGACTCTGCAGATCAAGAGAGTAATCTGTTCACTAGCTAATCATCTCAATAGATGCGCAGCTCAGGGTCAGATTAATTAAAGTGAAGGCGGCTCCTTAGATCAATAATTCAACCTCAGCCTATGATGACCTCGTGACCTGACCAGGCTGAGAGGTCATTAGAATAAACGTAAGCGACACGCTTTGCTGTGCTGAAGGGACCCACTGATCACAGATCTCAGTACAGTGAAGGGTGTGGTTGAGACTTGAACCAATTTAGAAAAGCTCCATTGCAAAATCTCAGTATTAGAGGAGAGGCCATTAGTTAGAAGTATTGGGAGTGACACATCCCATTTGTGGAAATCAGACCCGGGCCACCTGCCTCCCTCTCCTCGTGGTGTTAATGACTCCTGTCACAAATTCAGGCTAAAAAATTGACCATTGGCTCACAGAGCACGGTCTCTTGATATCAATTCAGGAAATTTGATAGGCCCTGTCACAATTATAAATTGTATTTCAATTTTTCTCGCCTCAACACCTGCCTGATATCAATTCAGGAAACTTGATAGGTCCTGTCATAAATTATAAATTGTGTTTCAATTTTCCTCGCGTCGACACCGAGGAATATTGGGTTTGACAGGCCCTGTCACAAATCAGATCGTGTTCTGACAGGTCCTGTCACAAATCAGATTACAAGCTATTTGTTTCACGTCTCCTTCCTACAATTCAATTCAAATTTAGAAATTAAAAATAAAAGAAAGTAATGAGTGGGTGGAACCCCTCCTAAAGGAACTATTAATAACACGAGTGTTCTATTTTCTCAGGTAACAAAGGAGAGAAGGAAAGGTGGTTGAGTTCAGCGAATGCCAGGTGGGGACGATCCTCAGATAGGGCAACAGTCTGGTGGGGGAACGAGGCCACTCCCAACGCGGAACAGGGCTGAACCGGTCGGAACATCGTCCCAAGAAGAGACACTTGAGTGGTTCCGGAAATTCTACTCCGGGATGACTGAACGACAGCAACGGGGTGAGCAAAGGGAACAGTCCCTCTCACCGATAGGACAGCAACCAGCCCCAGACGGATCACTGGAGGCAACCTGGAACCTCGCCACCCACACATTCAACGAGTCCACTAAGCACGCTCTCAGGCTAGGTGGACTGGCTGAATCAATGAGGACTATGAGAGACGAGCTCATGAATGAGATCCAGTGCCTGGCTGCCCAAGGGAAGCGTTACGACCAACAGTTCGCTCCTCCTCACACACAAGTCAAACTCGCCGGAGATGTGTTCCGAACCATGCGGGGCATCTGTCGAGCTCCCGAGCTGACCCAGGCCAACCTAGCAGACTTCGATCAGTGGTCCGATGAAATGCTCCACACGATCGATGCAGCTCGTACCAATGAACCCACCTACAACAGGATAAATATCGAGTTCATCTACGGAAACATTTCTCTCGATTTACGGAGCCAGGCAGAGGGGCATGTCCCAGAGAAGTTGTCCAACATTGCGTTAACGAGGCCAGCAGATTACCTGAAGTTGCTGGCCGACTTATACACGCCAGCTGACCATCTATCTACCAAGAGAGGAGAGTTCGAAGGAAGGAAGCAATTGACCACGGAATCACCGTTGACTTACCTCTCAGTCATGTACCGTTTGTACAACAGAGCCAAGTACCAGGACCCAGCCTTCCTGGTAGAGAGATATCTGATGGGTCTTCTCAACGAGTCGTTGAAATTACAAATCGTCATGCACCACAGGGAGGTGAAGGATTACAACACATTGAGAGACGCAGTGGTGGAAAGCCATTCGGCCATGATCAAGGCGGTGAGAGTGGGTAAAGGGACGCCACCCTTTAGCCTGGCAGGATTATCACAACAGAGTGACGTTGCGTCTCAAGAAACGTCCCTACAATGGAAAAGGCGGGCCAGAATGGGAAACGTGGGTACCACCGGTGCGGAAGCCATGGATTTGACCCAGATCGAAGGTCCCGACGATGATCTGGGAGATGTGTTGTTCTTCATGGGTCCAGATGACGTACCTTTGCGGGACATGGAGACAACTGAAGACATGGAATATTGGGAAGGAGAACTCGATGACGAACAGATCACCGTAGCAGAGCTAGTCCAGGGAAATTGGGCAGCCAATAGGACTTGCTATCATTGCCGAGAAGTGGGACACATGAAAGCTCAGTGCCCTCAACGACGAAGAGGGAACCTCAGGACGGAAAGATACCCTACCGCCCGTGGACGAGGGATGGGACGAGCAGGACGACAAAGTACCGGAACTCAAGGGAGTAGAGGTACTGTCAAAACTTGGAATCGAGGGACGTCTCGAGGACGAGGGAGACCATTCAACGGGAGATCTCCTAATAATCAAACAGGGGTAGCCCAGATTACGGAGATGCCTGACTATGAGGAAAACGAAACAGACCAACCATCTCAGAATCCAGAACAGGATTTTTAGAAGAGGCCGAGCTCTACAACGTCAATGAACTCGGCCGCAACCCTCGAAACGACAATGAAGATGAGGAAGACGGTTACTTCAGTGGACCGCAAGTCTCATCGCCAACCCTGACACAGGACAAGAACCGGTGTACGACAATCTACACTTTGCCTGCTGATAACTTGCTAGCCCTACTGGAAACACAACGAGGACAGGCAGAACTCTGCCACCAAGTCAACAACTGGAATAAGAAACACACAAGGTACGAACAAGGGCTAGGAGGACATAAAGATGATCCCAATGATCGCCACCACGAGATGTTCGCTCCGATCGTCATAGGCAAACGGGATGGAGAATACGAACACGTAACCATGGCCCTCCTCGACTCAGGGAACCTACTCCAACAACCTGCCATCAATGCAAAACTACACCAAACCCTGGGAGTGGGCGTCGTCCAGACAAACGTGGTAGCCCGAGGGGCCAACCAACTCTCCATCGGTATTCAGGGAATCTCCGAGGGGATCTATCTCAGATTTCCCAATATCCGGACCAGTTTCTTCGTCAGACCACTGGTGGTCGAGAACTTGGCGTCACCACTCAACCTGGGAAGTAAATTCAACTTCGAATTCATGCTGACGCCCCAGTTGGTCGAACAGAACAGGCAGACGGGAGTCAAATCGAACCATTATGAACTCCAAGGTCAGAGAGGAAGACTGTTCCCAAGAACAGTCACGGTGGCCAACCTTAAACTCCAACTCCATGGAGACAACATGTTCATGGAAACATTGAAGAAATGGCCCGATGAAGGGAAGATCGGCCAGGACACGCTAACAGAGAGTCAGAGGAAATGGGTTAAGAGACCTCAAGACAACCCAAGGACCATCAATGGAACGTTCAATGAGTCACGCGAAGGCAGCCGAGAGATACTCCATCAGACTGAGTCCGAAAAGAACACAGGTGAGGGTTCTCCACACCTCGCACCCGTGGCTATAGGCCTGACGAAAGCGTTTGAGATCAGCGAATCAAGAACTCCAACTGAAGAGAGTAACGTCGAACGAATACGGAGGCTGGCCAGACTCACGACATCATCTCAACACTACGATCTACCCGAAGCAGAAGACGGATTGGAAGTACTGCCGACTCCAATCTCCGAACCCAAACCAGCAACAACTGAGGCCGACAACCAGACGCCGACAATGAGGAGAACAGACGGAATTCCCTCGTTCTCCTTTAAAACCATTGAGATGGCCCGTAAATCCGGCACGACACACATGGAACATTATGTGGGCAGGAATCTGGAGGACCGAGGTGGGATCGGCAGAGTCACCCAAGTGGCACAGAACTATATCGACAGTCTGGACAACATTGCCATTGATCGACCTCCCAGTTGCCAAGAACCAGACCGTCCAGGACAAGGGAGGCCACAGAACGAGTTGGCGGTGAAACACGAGCCAACAGAAAATGATCAAACGAAGGGGCACACATATCAAGTCTTCGAGTCGCCATACAACTCATGCAACACATGTCATCACGATCTGCCCCCACAGGCAAACGTTTACGCTGAGATGGAAGAAGTCCCGTTCACCGTCTATCAGACTACCATGATCAAACCAGGATACCAAGATACCCTGATGATCAGTGCGATCCTTCCCGCCGAAGGAGTGGTTCTGCTGGAACCTCACAGAGAAAAACGGTCCCCTCTGTTGGCAATGCCACATGCAATCGGTGGCATGACGAACAGATACAATAATGCTGAGATGAAGGCAGATCTACTCGGCGCAAAAAGAAGGCAAATGAAGATGGGACAGTATGTCGTCTATAACATGGGAGAAGACCCCATCTACCTGAACAAAGGAGAGACGTTGGGTCACTGCACACTCATCTACCAAGACTCGATGGACGAGTATATGAATGAGATGGGACATATGTCCAGGGAAGCACAGGCGGACAAACAAGAGTGGAAGAAGAAGAAAACACGAAAGAATGCTGAGCGGAACCAGACAAGCAAGGGACCAGGCTTGAGCGCCGGATGGGTCGAAGAAGCGTTCCGGCTATCGGATAACGAGGTACTCAGAGATAAGCCGGAGCTTAAGAAACAGTTGATAGACGTACTCAGACAACACGGTAGTGCGTTCGATGGTGGACCCTACAGAGACCGAGAGGTGGCCCAACAAGGGGCAGGCCGGACACATTGGATTACGGCACGGGTAGAATTAAATGACGACAACAAGGGTCCAATCCACTGCAAACAGAGACGTATGCACCCACACGACGAGGAGTTGTTGTCTAGTCAACTAGCACTGTGGATTGAACAAGGAGTCATCGAACCTTGTGAGAGTCAGTGGAATTCTGCCCTTCTTTCGGTCGCCAAGAAAGACTCGACACTGAAGAGGTTCTGCATTGACTTGAGACCTCTCAACAAGCAATGCAAGAAGCTGTCGGTGTTCCAAGGGTCTATCGACACGAACCTCGACCGGCTACATGGCAGTGTGCTGTACAGCGCCTTTGACATGAGCAGTGGCTTCATGGCCGTGCCCCTCGACGCCGAATCCAAACAATATTTCGCATTTACTACCCCCAAGCAAGGCACATACGCCTTCACCGTCCTTCCTTTCGGTTGGGTAAATTCACCGGCGTTCTATGCTCGATTCATCAACCGACTGGTATCTACCATGCCCATCGGCTCCACGTTGGCGTACGTGGACGACATCCTGCTCCATTCCAAGGAGGCAAGCGGAATCCACATGGTCCAGTTGATCGACCAGTTCCTGACACGGGTCGAACAGTCGGGGGCCAAGATCCAGGTGAACAAGACTGACCTCATGAAAGACCAAGTCAACTACTTGGGATTTATCGTGGGACGGACAGGAATCACCATGAACCGACAGTACCGGTCGGCACTGCTAGACTTTCCACCACCCAAGTCTGGGAAGGAAATGGCGAGGTTCTTAGGGATGGTGGGATTCTACAGACAGTTCTTGCCAAAACTATCAGATGCCTCGGCCAAGCTACACACCAAGAAGTTCGAGACTCCATGGACCCCTATGTCCGAAGAAGACTTAGCAGACTTCTACAAGATCAAGGATATGTTAATCAACAGCGAGGCTTTGGCAAGCCCCGACTTCACGGATCTGGATAAGCGTCCACTCATCATGGGACTAGATTTCTCAATCCAGGCCTTGTGTGTAACTATCTCCCAGGTTCAGACATGCCTGGACGGACAGGAAAGGAGAAGATTGTTGTTCTGTTCCGGACGCAAGTGTTCCCCTTCCGGACAAAATTGGTCGTCACATCATGGAGAATCGGCGACATTCATCTGGGGACTGACGACCTTCGCGTGGTTGCTGAAGAGAGCACCCTTCCTCGTGGAGACTGACTCGATGAGTGTGAAATACATCGATAACATGAAATCCTCGAGAGGAGTCCATGCGAGGTGGGCGGAAATGATTGGTTCATATTCATTCACAATCACACATGCCCGGGTGGTTGTGGAAGATTGTGTGTCCAGATGCCCAGCTCACCTTCCAGAGCCAACTCAGAAAGAATTGGACATGGAAAAAGATTGGGAAGAAGATCCCCCTCCTCATCTTGACCTGGAAAGGCTGGCCAATCAGTCTGCACGACTGCCAATTCGACCTGAAAGGATCTGTCAAGTCCAAGAGAACGAGGTACGGGCATGTTTGACTATTGAAGGCGGAAAGATCGGGCTTGATTGGGAACAATGCAAAGGAGAACAAGAAGGTCACCAAGACAAGGAGGTGCAGGATATGGAACAAACGATATCAGAACTACACAACCAGGTGTCAGAAGAATCAGGGATGTGGGCCCATGACTGGAAGTGGACCCAGCCCATCAATCAGCCAAGACAAATCATCCATCAAGAAAGTCATTTGGGGGCCGCCGAGGACGGTGACTTGTCCAACGATGGAACACCAGACCAAGTCGGACCAAGACGCTCTCGACGAGCGTGGGCGCCCACTCAAAGAGCACTGGAAGCCCATGGTCAACGAATGGATACTGAGAGAACTAGATGGCAGACCAATGATGGGACGACACCAGTGCGTCTGCCACCAGAACGGGAACCCATGGGTGAAGGACCAGTGGAGGACGAACCACAGGACCTCCCTGAGCCACCAGAAGAGGCCCCGCCTATCGAAATCGGCCGCGATGATCTCAACCTGACTCCTCCACAGGACGAAGAGACAGACCACGGGGGAGACATAGTGTTGGAACCGGCGGTCGACCAGTTAGGCCGACCTTTGGACCCAGCGGCAGAAGGAGTAGGGGAACCCGACCCCCTCGTCCTCGCTAGGTCACCGGCTACCTTGATGTCTACAACACACCAACTGATTCCGGGGCCAGAGAGCCGTGCCGCTGCACAAGATCAAGACCCAGTCTTGGCAGTAGTGAAGGACTGGGTGCGACAGAGAGTCATGCCAACGAGGCTAGAGTTGGACTTCGGAGACGCCCAGCTGAAGGCCTACGTCAAGGTCATCCCGGCCCTCAGACTCTGTCAACTGCCAGCACCCGATAATCTGGACATCCTGGTCAAAACGGACATCCATGGGGAAAGGGAGTCCGAACGATATTGCATGCCCGAGAAACTGATCAACTCCTTCATTAAGGAACTACATCTGAGATTGTCCCACTATGGAGTGGAGACAGTGGTGTTGACGATGAAACATCTCGTATGGTTTCCGGAGATGTGGGCTCGCGTCCGGCAAGTCCTCCAAGTGTGCGCCGGATGTGTTCAGAAACACCATAAACAACTGGATAAGCGTGTCGCTGGATGTTACTACCCAAGAGAAAAGGGGAACGTGGCTAGTCATGTACATCTGGATCTAGCAGGTCCCCTACCTCGGACCCCGGACGACTGCAAGTACATCCTCGGCATGCAGTGCAATTTCAGTGGGTACTGTGTGGCGGTCCCTATCAAGAACAAAGAACATGAGACGGTGGTGAAGGGATTCCTGGACCACTGGGTGTATCGGTTTGGGCCACCGGTGGCACTGGTCTCGGACAACGAATGGACAAGTCAAGCCTTCAACACGCTTTGTCGATCGTTCCAGATAGAACAAAGGCGGACGCCGTTCTATAATCCGAGGAGTAATGCTCAAATCGAACGAACCTTCGGAACGCTCAAACGATTACTCCGTGCGACGACACGAGGATTGAACCAAGGCGCCTGGGGTGATTGGCTACCGCCTACGGTATTCAGTCTCAACATCACAGTTTCAAAAACTACGGGGATTTCACCATACCAACTGGTACATGGAACTGATCCCCCGATCCCGTTGTCCACGGTAGTGGGAGTACCTGAGAAGACACAACTGGACCCCGCTGAATATATGTTGACCCTCAGCACGAACATGGGAAGACTCCTCATCACCGCCCGAGACAGATACCAAGTATACATCAGAAGGACGGCAGACTCCTACGTCACACCGTCACCGCTGGGATCGAAGGAACCCCTAGGGATGCGGGTCTGGTGTTGGTCACCATACAGGAAGAAGGGGACATCAGGAGCACTGTCAGCCAAATGGTCAGGACCATGGAGGATCGTACAATTCAAGCCACCAGCACTGACCCTCCTACAATCAGAATGGCTACATCGGAAAGGGAAACCTGAGGTCCAAAGGGAGGCGGTAATCGACAAGATACGGCCATATAGTGGTACGGATGACGTCCAGGAAGACCTCGAAGACGAGGAGATAGCCATGGTGGACGGAGACGAGGAATCGACAGATCCGTACGTGGACGCCACCGACGTTCTGGAACGCATACACTTGATCACGTGTAGGAAACCCAAGAAGAAGCGGAAGACTAAGGGAACAGAGTTGATCAAAGATGAAGGTGAAGGAGATTGGGGCACAGGAGAACCTGAACCTGAAGAACGTCCAGTCCATAAAGGAGACTTACAGTTATTGCCCACTGAATGGCATCCGGAATTCTACCCATTAAGACCACGAAGGGGGTCTGGGGAAGCGACTAGCAAGGCGGCTAAATTGACGACAGATCAGGAAACCCCAGATGAGGAAAGAATGAGCAAGGAGGGCCCGGCCAATAAAGTTGAGAAAGCCGAGCCCCGGCGGGCAGGCCGACCGGTCACGAGCGGGAGGAGTAATGAGAGCGGACAAAGACAAACCGAGTCAGTGTCTCCGCAACAGCCAGGAGGACAACACACTCCCAACACTTGCTCCACAGAACCTGAGCTAATGGGGGAGCGCCCAGAAGGGAGCAAAGGACGTGCATACCAGTCTCCCCAACATCACGTGGACAATCCCAGAAAGGGGCTGCGGGTGAGACCACGAGAACAAGAGTCAAGGAGGGAGGATCCACCGGCAAAAGCCATCAGACATTACAGGGTGGTCCGCCCTAGGGAAACAGAACCAGAGGGAGACCGACCACCGGCAAAGGCTCTCAAGCCAGGCCAGGCTTCAGGTTCAAAGGAGTCAGAACCAAGAAGGGATAATCCAACACCAGGGGTCCACACACAAGGCAGGGTAACGCGACCCAGGGACGAAGGAACCGACGTAGCCAAACCACCATCGAAGGTCCGTAAATCGGTGCAATGGATGAAGTCGTTCTTCAACCGGACAACCCCTACCGAGGGGACTGCCTCGAGTCAGGTCGGAAACCCTGTGAGCCCAACAAACAACAACGAAGGGGACATCGACACCAGAATGGAAACGGACAACAGCCAAGGGTTGGGGCAGGAAGCTCCACAGGCGCAACCTCCACCAACGCCAATGGACGAAAGCTAACATCCCAAGAAGAAGACGAAACCCATAAGACAACAACTAGCCTCATCGCCTCAAGCAGTTTTCTATTCTACCTTTACCACGTCCTCGCCAGAGTCAGGAAACACGGAGGAACACTAGTCGTCGCCACGATGCTCA
>CBDHDV010000109.1:0-14027 GCA_965261175.1 Rubritalea sp.
TCCCCACAAGGGGGTTGAAAGATCGGCTACGCAAGACTAGCTGGTTCCCCATCATCACCAACATGATTCCAACGGTCAACTTCAAGCTCTACTAAATAACTAGAGGCAGTTATCAGTTTGGTTTTCTAAAACTTATATTGGCAGCTTTTTGGTTTCGGCTTCCCAGGATGCCTATTAGCCAAGGTAATAAGTTTTCCCACTCACATAAGCGGTGAAGTTACAAGTTTTAGAGTTTAGACTAATCGGTTACGAAAAGAGGAGTTGTTAAGGTTTGCCCAAACACTAAAACTTCCACAGCAACTTACTACTTTAGAAACACTGCACACGATTTCAAAAAAGCGTACTTAATTCTGCGCCCAGACCCTTTACCCAATCAAACGTTGAGATTGGGTAAAGGGTCTACGCAGGGTACAACAGATGCCGACTCCTTCGAGGTAGGGTTTTTATTTGCCCAAGGGAACATTTAGTAGGGATGAACATCTTCACTAATTGTGTTTTACACATTTCTCTCTCATACCCTAAGGCAGTTTTCCCTCATCTGGGACAATGTGAGATTACAAACATGATTGGGCACTGGATGACAGGTGTTAATGATGTGTGCATCTTTAACCAATCTATCTTTAACCAAGCACAGGAGAGTTTTCGATCTTGTCTGGGCAATAACTGATTAGGGAACATAGTAAATGATTTTTAGGCTGGATGCCATGAACATGTTTTCTTCAACGTAATTGTGTTCGGGCATAGAATTCACCGAGCAACATGCAAGAGCACAGGGCTCCTTCACTCCGGCAGTGAATTCAAGTACCTGTGGTCTAGGCTGTTGCAGAGAGACTAGCTGCCCCACCAGATGAACCGTAGCTGAGGTTGATGCAGCCTCAGCTAAGAACAGTATCAAGCATTATATAAGAGCAGTATCAAACATATAAGAATAGTTATCAAGCATTATATAAGAGCAGTATCAAACATAAGAATAGTTATCAAGCATTATATAAGAACAGTATCAAACATTAAGAATAGTTATCAAGCATTATATAAGAGCAGTATCAAACATAAGAATAGTTATCAAGCATTATATAAGAGCAGTATCAAACATATAAGAATAGTTATCAAGCATTATATAAGAACAGGTTTAATGTAGTTCTATCAGTGCATGATCAGTGGGGGTGGGGTTCTGTTGGTATGCGATGTTATCATTCCTGGTACCTGTGGTGGTCAGAGTAATTAAGCTTAGCCACCATGAGGTCCCTTATCCCTTATCAGTTTTTTTTTTTTTGTTCTCCCAATAGAGTGTAGTTATTCAGTACCTCTGTGATGATAATGATAAGTTTTAGTGTAAGCCTAAACAGAGACAGTCAGTGGTTGTTGTTGGTAGCAACATACCACGACAGTGGAGACATTAGGTCAGATTCAGTTAACAGTCAGCAATCACAGGTAGACTACAGAGTTGGCCCTGTAACATCCGGTGGGATCGTTGGAGTTCAGTACCAGCAGTCCCGAACCAATAGCCATCTTAGATAGCTGGATGCTATAGCTATCATGGTAAGGAACGGCCACAGAAGTTTGTACAGATTTACAGTCGGCTACCTTGCTAGCCATAACAGTCTGATATCGAATTGTTCGTTTGCAGACAGCAGTTTCCGTCGCTTCTAGCTACAAAACAGACAGGAGGAGCAAATTGTGGTTTAGCTAAAGAAGCAGTGCTATTTAATCTCGAATAGTAGTCAGAGACTTGTTGACAGCTACAGCAAGCTAACTCGTAGCGTTTCAGTTACATCGATCATTTGTATCGTTGCCGACAGCAAAATAACTTGGACACTCGGTGAAAGCCGGGAAGATAGTCCAACGTTGCAAGGAAACAGTGCATCAGTATTTGTGTGTTGGTGACAAGTGAGTGAATTGGATAAAAGGTAGTAGAATAGACAGAGATTGCAAGCAAGTGACACAATGGAGACAAGCGGAGGAGGATGCAGTACCGAACGTTGTGCAGTACCGAACGTTGTGTTTCAAGGTGACTAGCTTGGCGAGAGCGAAGCACCGGCAACTCCAGAATGCTGTTTAAACTTGAGGTCAAGTGGGTTCAACAGAGAAAAGCAGGAGAAGCTTGAGGGACCAGTGCAACAGGAGAAGGAACGTTAGATGACTCCAGCCATTCAACCCGATCAGTTGAGAGCGGAAGAAGAGAAAATGTGGAGCAGTTCAGGTCAATGATGGCTGCCAAAGAGGTGGAAACCTACTTTGCATCATTTGAAGCACAAATGACCACATATAGAACATGACCACATATAGAGTGGAAAAAGAAGAGTGGACGAAACACCTCGCTCCATGACGAAACACCTCGCTCCATTACTTGAACTGCAACCCAACAGTGCCTACATCAGCTTGGTCGAAGACAGTCAAGGAAATTATGATGTGGTAAAAGCTCTCTACTGTCACTTATGGGTGACTCAAGCAACCTACCGCTCAAGGTTGGATCAGCTTAGACGGCAGACGGGAGAGACCTGGTCCACAGCAGGAGAGTGAGGCAAGTGTTTGGCGAGGAGGTGGCTTATCAAGTACAAGATGGTGGAAGAAGCAGCCAACCTTATTGCAGAAGATGCCATCGTGAAAAGTATGCCCCGACAACTCCTCACTCACGTCGGTGATCGGAAGACCGACACGAAAGAATCAGTTACAGTGGCAGATGATTTCTTGTCTGTGAGAAGCTGGAATTATGATTTTGTCCAGAAAATTGACCAGCCAGCCACAGAACTAACAGACGAGATAGGAGCAATGGACATCCTAACTATGACCAACCTAGAGACTACCCCAAGGATAATTATTCTAGTCGTGCTGGCTCAGAAAAAGACCAGACAGGCAGCAGCTGGAAACAACAGCCGAAGTTTGATCGGCCGAAGCTTGATCGGCTGGGCAGACCCCACTGTTTAGTGTAATGCTTACGGGGATTTCGCCGCTTAATACCACAGTAAACCACAGTTGGCAAGCCTAAGACAGAGGTGAACTAGGTAGGAGGAGCTTTGACGCAGCAACAAGAGCTGGAATTGGTGGGATCGAATATAGACAGAAGAGCCACTATATGTGAATCAGTTGGAATACAGTCATCATGGTTTCTTTCAGGATTTGGGCCAAGGGGGGTGGTGGCAATATGTAATTTGGTGGGGGGGGGGGGCATGGCTCTCTCAACATGCACAGCACTTGATAATGTAGCAGAGTCTGGGGGCATCCTCAACCCCCCCCCCTCCCTCCCCCCCCCCCCCCCCAATTTTGAATCCTTTCTTTTCAGAGCATCTTGTGTAATTTCAGGCTTAAAGAATGCATTCTGTAATTTGGTTTTTATTTCATCATACTCTGGTTTAAGTTGAAGTGTGTTAGATGACCAGGTGCTTTGTCAGTGCATAGTCAGGAAAAGGGTCTTTTCAAGTCCTTTGTCAGTACAACTGAGTAAGCAAATTTAACCACTGTGGTTAAATTTGCTTACTCAGTTGTACTGACAAAAACTGCTGAGTCATGGTGTAATTAACATTACACCATTCAGCAGTTACATTGTGCAGTATCACAGCCTGGACTATAAAGGGCCTGTCAAGGAGAGTTTTTTTTTGTTTTATAGACAGTATAGTCAAGATTTTGCAAGACAAACCAATATTATGAGTAAGAATATTCGTGTTTTTTTTGCCCCACGCTCTTCTGCTTCGGTATCACGTAACTACTAACCTCATGCTCCAAAAAAGCAGTGTCAGGGTTTGACTTCTCAAGCTTCATCCTATCAAGGATCTGTCTCCACCAAGTGACGGCACTACCTCAAAAGATGGGGAAGTAATTTTCATAGGCTAGAATATGATGAAGATCTTCAAGGTGCTTTCTGTAAGCACTGTAAAAAGTGGGGGAAGTCAAATCCTAAAACTGGCGGGAGATGGATCACTAAGCCTTTCAGCAACTGGAAAAAGTCACAGCAAAGATGAAGGAACATGCTGAAAGTGAAGGACATATTATGGCTTGCCAAACGGAAACAGCTGCTGATTCTGCATTGCGTGAAGGTTCTGTTCTTCAGCAAATGCACCGACTGGAAGAATGTGAGAGGCTGAAGAATAGGTTGGCAATCAAATCTCTTCTATGGTGTACACACTTCCTTGCTCGTAACCACATTGCTCACACCACTAACTTTGGGGACCTCGTTGATCTTGTTGTGACTTGTGGAGGTGAAGACTTGAAACAATTCGTCGACAAAGCTGGGAAAAATGCTCATTACACCTCCAAAGATGCTGTAGTTGACTTTGTTGAGGCACTTGGCACATGGGTTGATGAATCACTCCTTGCAAGGCTACAAAATGCTCGCTACTTCAATTTGCTTGTAGATGAGTGTACTGACTGACATTACAACAATAGAAGAGCTGTCAGTTGTATGTCATTGGTTGAGAATGGCCTGCCTGTTGAGCATTTCATCGAGATCATCCCACTAAAGAAGGCAGATGCCCAGACGATTTACGCAACTCTGGTTGATTGTTGAAGGTGAAAGGAGTGCAGATTAGCAAGCTAATTGGCATGGGCTTTGATGGAGCAACCACTTTTTCAGGGAAACACAGGGGGGGGGGGGGGGGGGGTACAAACTCTTTTGAAGAGTAATTCACCTCACTTTATCTTTGTGCACTGCCAGTCACTTACTACAGCTTGCTTGTTTTCAAGCAGCCAATAGTACCCCTGGAATCAAGCATGTGTATATCACACTCACTACTCTCTGGAAGTTTTTCCAATACTCACCGAAAGGAGCAGAATGTCTAAAAGTGGTACAGAGAGTGCTTAAATGGGGGGGGCCCACCTGAAACCACCGAAATCTGAACACATATTTGAGCTGTCATAACTTTTTCCCCTTTCTTCTGTGCAAATACTTTTGATACCAGCTTGTTATTGTGTGTGCTTTAAGATGATATGTAAAAAGTCTCTATAGGCACCTTTTCTTATAAGATATATCCAAACACGCAAGGGTCACTTATTTCCTAATTTGTGGCAGTCATAATTCCAAGGCCCCTTGAGCGACGCGCCCCCAAATTTGTGTGTGGGTTGCTAAAGCACGTAGCTGTGATACTGACGAGTTAAAAAAATTTTTTTTTACTGAAACTTCCCCCCCCCCCCTTCCCGAGTTATGATGTTGAAAGAGGCGGGATCACAGAAATATGCGTGGGTATTCTGTGATCCCACCTCTTCTCAATACCATAACTCAGGGGGGGGGGTCTACGTTAAAATTTTTTTTAACTCGTCAGTATCACAGCAACGTGCTTTAGCAACCCACACACCAATTTGGGGGCGCGTCGCTCAAGGGGCCTTGCAATTATGACTGCCACAAATTAGGAAATGAGTGACCCTTGCGTGCTTGGATATATCTTATAAGAAAAGGTGCCCATAGAAACTTTTTACATATCATCTCAAAGCACACACAATAAGCAACAAGCTGGTATCAAAAGTATTTGCACAGAAGAAAGGGGAAAAAAAATTATGGTAGCTCAAATATGTGTTCAGATTTCGGTTGTTTCATTTGGGGTCCCCCCATGCCAGAGCTGAAAGTGATCGCGCCTTCAGATACACGCTGGCTAGCTCATGAGCGATGTGTTAAAGAAGTGAAGGAGAGCTACATTGCCATTGTGATAACTCTCAACAACATATACGAAGAAACACACCAGCCAGAAGCATTGGGAATTAGCAAAGCTCTAAGTTCCAAGTCAACCGTATCTGCTGTGTATCTACTCGACTATGTCTTGCCTCAAGTAGCAAAACTCAGCAAGACTCTTCAATCTGAAAAGCTTGATTTGACAGTCATATCTTCCCTTGTGGAAGCAACTCTGTACTCAACTGGATGATACTTTTTGAGTCCAGCCGCCAACTGGGTGCTTGAGCTACAGGACATGAAGGAGAGTCTGGAGGAAGCTATGGGTGTTAACATCACCACCTCTGACATTCAAACTTTCCAAAATAGTGTTGGAAATCTTTTTTTTTCAACTCTAAAGGGCAACATCTCAAGTCGTTTCTGTTCACAAGACATAGTGTCAGCATTCAGCATATTTGATCCTAAGAAAACTCCTAGTGTGGACACTTCCGAGTATCAACAGTATGGCGAAGGTTCTGTAACGGTGCTGCTAGATCAGTATGGAGGGAGAAAGACTGCTGTGTCTCTTGAAGGTGAAGAATATGAGAAGATGGGACTGGTGTCTAGTGAAGTCAAAGCTGAATGTAAGACGTTAAAGCACTATCTAGCCAAAAAAACACAGGAAGACATGGCATCTCAATTACATGAGCTTGTAATCAATGAAACACTCATCAGCATGTTTCCAAACTTGAACACTTTGGCAAGCATATGCCTTACAATTCCGATTGGAACTGCTTCGGTTGAGCGAAGTTTGTCCCAGATGAAGATGATATAGACTCGCCTTAGAAGCCGTCTTGGTGAGAAAAGTCTGTCCCACTTGATGAAGATAGCTATAAAGTCGCCCGAGAAGCTATCTGACAGTGACTTAGAAAATATTGTAGATATATGGTACAGAAAAAGTAGAAGGATAATTGTATAGGTGTATGATGTGTATCGATCATTTATTCATTATAACCACTCATACATAGGATTGAGTCATCCGTTCAATCAATAATACTAACCATACATAAGGCTTGAATTGTCATTTACAAATCTGCCAGTTCCAAGGGGGGGGGGGGGGGGGGGGGGGGGAGAGTGAGCCTAGGTGGCCCCCCTCCCCCCTGAAAGAAACCCTGGTCATGCAAAAACATACTGCTTGATACGGAAGCTACCCAGACAGTAGTTAAAAGAGAACTGATTGATCCCAACTCTTTCACTGGAGAGCACAAGGTGCAGAAGTTTCAACAGTATCCACCAGTCTTTCCCGCTAGCAAGGATCAGCATCAGAGTGGATGGAGCAGACCATGATTTGAAAGTGTGGTGGCAGATGACTTGTGCTATGATGTTCTGCTGGGATGCAACGTCCCAGAGTTATGGGAGATTGGCAAGAGGCTGCTCTATGATGACCTCATTGGGATGCTACATACAAGAAGCAACAAGACAGAGCCACTCCAAAAACTTCATCCAAACATCGAGAGCCCAGAGATCGGCAGTCTGACGACTCAGACGACAGTGAGGTGAAGGAAGATGAAGACTTTCCATTTACTTCGGATGGAAGAGCCAAATATGAGTTGCCAGATGAGCACAACAACTCGGGTGATGACAGTGACGTCTCCGAAGATTTTAATGACTCCACAATCCCTGCACAGGCAGCAGGAGAAGAACCTGACACAGATGGCCCGGACAGTCTGGTTGAAGCTAAAGTGACGTTTGCTATGAGAGCACCCTACTCTCGTCAGAGAACAAACAGCAGAGCTAGACGACGAAAGGCTAGGGCTGACTATATTGCAGGCAGACCAGGACATCACTTGGATGTCGCTGCTGAGGAGCTTCACCAAGATCAGGAGTTGGACAGAGAACGCCAAAATGAGTGTTGACAGGTTTATCATCCAAGAAGAGTTGCTGATAAAGAGATCCCAAGATCGGCTGGGTGAGCCGTTGCAACTTTGTGTGCCTCGGTCATACAGTCTTTAGTACTCTCCTAACACACATCTGGGCAGGGATAAGACAACTCAGAAGGTGCTGGACAACTTCTGCTGGCCTGGACTGCACAGCAAAGTGAAGCATTTATGTAAGGCATGTCCCGATTGCCAGATAGCAGACAAGAGAGCGCCCCTTCCGGTTCCCCTGCATCCACTACCTATCATAGGTGTCCCCTTCCAGCAGATAGGAATGGACATGGTTGGGTCCTTACCGACAACAGCAGCAGGAAATCATTTTATTTTGGTGGTAGTAGACTACGCTAAGAGATGGTCAGAAGTGTTCCCGTTAAGATGTACTGATAGTAAATCAGTAGCAGACCAGCTTCTGCTGATGTTTACCAGAGTTGGTGTGCCAGAACAGATCTTGACGAATTGTTGGCCCCAAATTTTTGAGTAAGTTGTTGAAGGAGCTCTACCGACTGCTTGGGCGCCAGGTGAAAAAACATGTGAATCTCTTGAGATAATTTGTCTCCCACAGCAGGATATATGCTTATTCACACAGAATCCGGACTAGATTTCGGACCTTCCATAGAACAATGGAAGGAAAGCAGACCCAAGGTCAGCTACAAAGTGACGAATGAAGAGAAGAAGCAGCTGATGACAGAATTCGGAGACTGATGCGAGATCAACCAGGACTGATTAGAGCTGCAGAGATAAGCATAGAGACAGGGTAAGCATACTCAATCAGTCAACCTCCTTATCGGTGGGATTCAGTCAAATCGAAAGCCATGGATGATGCAGTTCATGAACTACTGGAGATGGGCATCGTGAGGCCTTCTCGAAGTCCCTGGGCATCTCCAGCACTGCTGGTTGCAAAACACGATGGAACAAACAGATTGTGTGGACTACCACAATTTGAATGGTTTCACCATATCAGATCCTTTCTCCTTACTGCAGATAGAACTGCTGGACCGACTCTGGAAAGCATCATATAGCTCCACACTAGACCTCAAGGGGTACCATCAGGTGCCAGGCCAAGTGGGAATACACCAGAAGGCTGTTTGGGCTGAAAAATGCGCCTTTGGTATTTCAGAGGATGATGAACACTATTATAGCCGACCTCACCACCTTTACAGCAGCCTATATTAAAGACTTGGCCATTTTCAATGAGTCATTCCAGAACCATGTCAAGCACTTGAGGGTGGTGTTTCACCGTCTGGAAGAGACGGTCTCAAGCTCAAACCAGAGAAGTGTGTTACTACAGGAAGCAGTTCCCAGTTTTTGGGACATGTCATTGGAGAGGGACAGATTCGGTCACTGGAGGCCTAAGTGAAGGCAGTAGCTGGATACCCTCTCCCAGGAAGGAAGAAAAAAATGAGAGCGTTTCTCAGCCCGACAAATTATTACAAGCACTTCATCCCTGGCTATGATGCCATAGCAGTGCCTCTCAATGATGCAAAAGCTGGCTCCAGACCGTGGAGTGGACCCAAGAACAGAAGGATGCATTTGAATAACTCAAGACAGCTCTGACTAGCCATCCCGTGCTCACCAGTCCAGATGAGCCAAAATCATTCACCCTTCATACAGGTGCTTCGGGCATCGGAATAGGTGCCACACTCAGCCATGACACCAACGGAACAGACAAACCCATCACCCACTTCTCAAGACATTTGAAGCCGGCAGAGGCCAGATACTCGATAACTCAGCAAGAGTGCCTGGCGTGGTTGAAGCAGTCTAACACTTTCGGGTGTACCTAAGCGGAAGTCCATTTACAGTGGTCATTGACCACCGTAGCTTAGTATATCTCAACGCCATGAAGGACGAGAAGGGACGGCTAACCTGTTTGGCTTTGGACCTCCAACCATATCTAATTGAAGTACAACACAGACCAGGAGTGATGCATCAGAATGTTGATGCCCTATCAAGGCAGTCCTGGGGTAGAACTGCAGACAAGCCAGATGTCCTTTCCTTAGGTAAAGAATGGAGGAATGTCGCAGAGTGACTAGCTGCCCCACCAGATGAACCGTAGCTGAGGTTGATGCAGCCTCAGCTAAAGAACAGTATCAAGCATTATATAAAAACAGTTATCAAACATTATATAAAAATAGTTATCAGACATTATATAAGAACAGTTATCAAGCATTATATAAGAACAGTATCAAACACGATAGAAGAAGTTATCAAGCATTATATAAGAACAGTAGATGATCAGTGGGGGTGGGGTTCTGTTGGTTGGTTACAGTGGTGGTCAGAGTAATGCTTCGCCACCATAAGGTCCACCATAAGGTCCTTCATCCCTTACCAGTTTTTTTAAAAAGTTTTGGTCAGCCTTGATGCAGGTGTGTATTCTTGGATAAGTTTTAGTATAAGCCTAAACAGAGTGTCAGTGGTTGTTGTGGACAACCTGGTGGCAGAATACCACAACAGAGGAGAGCACTACAGAGTTGGCCATGTGAGATGGGAAGTGCTATAAAGATGTTACAAGAGATTCGCCTCTATGCTCGCAGAAAAACATGACATACCTTATAGTTCACCTTAGTTTGGATGAGATTTACTTGTCTTTCTCCCTTCTGCATTCGTCCACTAGATGCATCAAATTGAATTAGATACGATATACCCGTGAGACTTGCTCCGCTCAACTGTTGGCTGTCCTGACGGACATCTCCCCTCACCCTCATATCTTGATGCTGGACATCGTAACAAAACTGGGTAGGAATCGTTACTCTAATAAAACTTTCTTGCCATACAAGGTTAATTGTGAAATGGCGACCAAGTTTAACACGATGTTTCGTTCTAAGGACAATCAGGAAGGTATGACTTGTTACTTAGATGGACCACTCTGTTAGCTTACTAGCTCAACGTTGTCAATGGGCCTGTCATACCATTTGTGTACTGAAAAGTAGGAAGTAATTATTACATAGTTTCTATCTGCTTTAATAGTGCAAGAGTTAGAGAAGGAAGGTGCCAAGGCTATATCCCTTAAAATAGATGATCCCCACAAGATACTGGAATGGCATGAGGACAGTGAAGTCATGGGTAAGGGTGTGCTTTAAACTTGAAACTTGCATATCTTGCTAAGATAATGGAGCTCTAACTGCCACATAAATAGGTTAGTGCCTTTATCTTGCAACTTATCTGGCAGTGCTACTTGTAAAGTCGCACTCTTCTAGGCATTATGAGAGGGTTGTTTGTGTGCTATCTGGCAGTGCTACTTGTAAGTATCCTGAGTAGTCGCACTCTTCTAGGCATTATGAGAGGGTTGTTTGTGTGCTATCTGGCAGTGCAACTTGTAAGTATCCTGAGTAGTCGCACTCTTCTAGGCATTATGAGAGGGTTGTTTGTGTGCTATCTGGCAGTGCTACTTGTAAGTATCCTGAGTAGTCGCACTCTTCTAGGCATTATGAGAGGGTTGTTTGTGTGCTATCTGCCAGTGTTACTTGTAAGTATCCTGAGTAGTCACACTCTTCTAGGCATTATGAGAGGGTTGTTTGTGTGCTATCTGCCAGTGCTACTTGTAAGTATCCTGAGTAGTCGCACTCTTCTAGGCATTATGAGAGGGTTGTGTGTGTGCTATCTGCCAGTGCTACTTGTAAGTATCCTGAGTAGTCGCACTCTTCTAGGCATTATGAGAGGGTTGTTTGTGTGCTATCTGGTAGTGCTACTTGTAAGTATCCTGAGTAGTCGCTCTCTTCTAGGCATTATGAGAGGGTTGTTTGTGTGCTATCTGTCAGTGCTACTTGTAAGTATCCTGAGTAGTCGCACTCTTCTAGGCATTATGAGAGGGTTGTTTGTGTGCTATCTGTCAGTGCTACTTGTAAGTATCCTGAGTAGTCGCACTCTTCTAGGCATTATGAGAGGGTTGTTTGTGTGCTATCTGCCAGTGCTACTTGTAAGTATCCTGAGTAGTCGCTCTCTTCTAGGCATTATGAGAGGGTTGTTTGTGTGCTATCTGGCAGTGCTACTTGTAAGTATCCTGAGTAGTCGCTCTCTTCTAGGCATTATGAGAGGGTTGTTTGTGTGCCATCTGGCAGTGCTACTTGTAAGTATCCTGAGTAGTCGCTCTCTTCTAGGCATTATGAGAGGGTTGTTTGTGTGCTATCTGCCAGTGCTACTTGTAAGTATCCTGAGTAGTCACACTCTTCTAGGCATTATGAGAGGGTTGTTTGTGTGCTATCTGCCAGTGCTACTTGTAAGTATCCTGAGTAGTCGCACTCTTCTAGGCATTATGAGAGGGTTGTGTGTGTGCTATCTGGCAGTGCTACTTGTAAGTATCCTGAGTAGTCACACTCTTCTAGGCATTATGAGAGGGTTGTTTGTGTGCTATCTGGTAGTGCTACTTGTAAGTATCCTGAGTAGTCGCACTCTTCTAGGCATTATGAGAGGGTTGTTTGTGTGTTATCTGGTAGTGCTACTTGTAAGTATCCTGAGTAGTGGCACTCTTCTAGGCATTATGAGAGGGTTGTTTGTGTGCTATCTGCCAGTGCTACTTGTAAGTATCCTGAGTAGTCGCACTCTTCTAGGCATTATGAGAGGGTTGTGTGTGTGCTATCTGGCAGTGCTACTTGTAAGTATCCTGAGTAGTCACACTCTTCTAGGCATTATGAGAGGGTTGTTTGTGTGCTATCTGGTAGTGCTACTTGTAAGTATCCTGAGTAGTCGCACTCTTCTAGGCATTATGAGAGGGTTGTTTGTGTGTTATCTGGTAGTGCTACTTGTAAGTATCCTGAGTAGTGGCACTCTTCTAGGCATTATGAGAGGGTTGTTTGTGTGCTATCTGCCAGTGCTACTTGTAAGTATCCTGAGTAGTCGCACTCTTCTAGGCATTATGAGAGGGTTGTTTGTGTGCTATCTGCCAGTGCTACTTGTAAGTATCCTGAGTAGTCGCTCTCTTCTAGGCATTATGAGAGGGTTGTTTGTGTGCTATCTAGTAGTGCTACTTGTAAGTATCCTGAGTAGTCGCACTCTTCTAGGCATTATGAGAGGGTTGTTTGTGTGCTATCTAGTAGTGCTACTTGTAAGTATCCTGAGTAGTCGCACTCTTCTAGGCATTATGAGAGGGTTGTTTGTGTGCTATCTAGTAGTGCTACTTGTAAGTATCCTGAGTAGTCGCACTCTTCTAGGCATTATGAGAGGGTTGTTTGTGTGCTATCTGCCAGTGCTACTTGTAAGTATCCTGAGTAGTCGCACTCTTCTAGGCATTATGAATGGGTTGTTTTGTTTTCATGACAAGAAAATCAGGATTGCACGAGGCTTGCATCTTACAGATGCTCATTTTATTGAAATTTGACAAGTGGGCTGGTGAGCTACTCTTTACCTGCTGCGAGTAGGCTGGTGAGCTGCTCTCTCTCTGCTGCGAGTGGGTTGGTCAGCTGCTCTCTCACTGCTGCGAGTGGTCTGGTCAGCTACTCTCTCTCTCTGCTGTGAGTGGACTGGTCGGCTGCTTGCTCTCTCTGCTGTGAGTGGACTGGTCGGCTGCTTGCTCTCTCTGCTGATGGTGATTCTCTGAAAACACGGTTTAAAGTTGGCTTATCTTGGAATACAAAGTTTAAAGTTCAATTCTCCTAGAATACGGAGTTTAAAGAGCTGGATTCTGTTAGAGTACTAAGTTTAAATGAGCTGGGAACTGTTGAACAATATGGAAAGAAAACAGCAACAGCAAGGACTGCAAGAGAAACAGCAAGGACTGCAAAAAGCAAGGACTGCAAGAGAAACACCAAGGACTGCAAGAGAAACAGCAAGGACTGCAAGAGAAACGGCAAGGACTGCAAGAGAAACATCAAGGACTGCAAGAGAAACGGCAAGGACTGCAAGAAGCAAGGACTGCAAGAGAAACGGCAAGGACTGCAAGAGAAACGGCAAGGACTGCAAGAGAAACGGCAAGGACTGCAAGAGAAACGGCAAGGACTGCAAGAGAAACGGCAAGGACTGCAAGAGTAACGGCAAGGACTGCAAGAGAAACGGCAAGGACTGCAAGAGAAACAGCAAGGACTGCATTTTTGTTTCTACTTTTTAAAGTGCTTTAGCTTCTTACAAACCTAGCCAATAAGAGGTGTGGTCAGCTTTGATAGGTGAAACTGACACAATAAGAGGTGTGGTCAGCTTTGATAGGTGAAACTGACACAATAAGAGGTGTGGTCAGCTTTGATAGGTGAAACTGACACAATAAGAGGTGTGGTCAGCTTTGATAGGTGAAACTGACACAATAAGAGGTGTGGTCAGCTTTGATAGGTGAAACTGACACAATAAGAGGTGTGGTCAGCTTTGATAGGTGAAACTTGACACAATAAGAGGTGTGGTCAGCTTTGATAGGTGAAACTGACACAATAAGAGGTGTGGTCAGCTTTGATAGGTGAAACTGACTAAGCTTCCAAGTTAGTTACAATAATTCCTATTATGAATAGTTCTTATTATGTTGTAGCCAACGGCAACTGTAACTGGCTGTGTTTGCCATCTTTAGGAGTTCTCGAAGTGGATTGGACCTGGCAGCATTTGAG
>CBDHDV010000110.1:0-40382 GCA_965261175.1 Rubritalea sp.
TTTCAAGCAGGAGTCGTAGTCACGATCGCCTCTTAACAAATAGAGTCTAGAACCAGCACAAGTAGATGCTTAACAAATAGAGGTAGAACCAACAGTCAAGTAGGTGCTTAACAAATAGAGGATAGAACCAACAGCTAAGTAGGTGCTTAACAAAGACAGGCTAGAACCAACAGTCAAGTAGGTGCCAAATAGAGGCTAGAACCAACAGCTAAGTAGGAGCTTAACAAATAGAGGCTAGAACCAACACAAGTAGGTGCTAAACAAATAGAGGCTAGAACCAACAGTCAAGTAGGTGCTTAACAAATAGAGGCTAGAACCAACAGTCAAGTGGGTGCATAACAAATAGAGGCTAGAACCAACAGTTAAGTGGGTGCTTAACAAATAGAGGCTAGAACCAACAGTCAAGTAGGTGCTTACCAAATAGAGGCTAGAACCAACAGTCAAGTAGGTGCATAACAAATAGAGGCTAGAACCAACAGTCAAGTAGGTGCTTAACAAATAGAGGCTAGAACCAACAGTCAAGTAGGTGCTTAACAAATAGAGGCTAGAACCAACAGTCAAGTAGGTGCTTAACAAATAGAGGCTAGAACCAACAGTCAAGCAGGTGCTTAACAAATAGAGGCTAGAACCAACAGTCAAGTAGGTGCTTAATAAATAGAGGCTAGAACCAACAGTCAAGTAGGTGCTTAACAAATAGAGGCTAGAACCACCAATCAAGTGGGTGCATAACAAATAGAGGCTAGAACCAACAGTCAAGTAGGTGCTTAACAAATAGAGGCTAGAACCAACAGTCAAGTAGGTGCTTAACAAATAGAGGCTAGAACCAACAGTCAAGTAGGTGCATAACAAATAGAGGCTAGAACCAACAGTCAAGTAGGTGCTTAACAAATAGAGGCTAGAACCAACAGTCAAGTAGGTGCTTAACAAATAGAGGCTAGAACCAACAGTCAAGTAGGTGCTTACCAAATAGAGGCTAGAACCAACAGTCAAGTAGGTGCATAACAAATAGAGGCTAGAACCAACAGTCAAGTAGGTGCTTAACAAATAGAGGCTAGAACCAACAGTCAAGTAGGTTAGGTGCTTAACAAATAGAGGAATAGAACCAACAGTCAAGTAGGTGCTTAACAAATAGAGGCTAGAACCAACAGTCAAGTAGGTGCTTAACAAATAGAGGCTAGAACCAACAGTCAAGTAGGTGCTTAACAAATAGAGGCTGGAACCAACAGTCAAGTAGGTGCTTAACAAATAGAGGCTAGAACCAACAGTCAAGTAGGTGCTTAACAAATAGAGGCTGGAACCAACAGTCAAGTAGGTGCTTAACAAATAGAGGCTAGAACCAACAGTCAAGTAGGTGCTTAAATAGAGGCTAGAACCAACAGTGAAGTAGGTGCTTAACAAATAGAGGCTAGAACCAACAGTCAAGTAGGTGCTTAACAAATAGAGGCTAGAACCAACAGTCAAGTAGGTGCTTAACAAATAGAGGCTAGAACCAACAGTCAAGTAGGTGCTTAACAAATAGAGGCTAGAACCAACAGTCAAGTAGGTGCTTAAATAGAGGCTAGAACCAACAGTGAAGTAGGTGCTTAACAAATAGAGGCTAGAACCAACAGTCAAGTAGGTGCTTAACAAATAGAGGCTAGAACCAACAGTCAAGTAGGTGCTTAACAAATAGAGGCTAGAACCAACAGTCAAGTGGGTGCATAACAAATAGAGGCTAGAACCAACAGTCAAGTGGGTGCTTAACAAATAGAGGCTAGAACCAACAGCTAAGTAGGTGCTTACCAAATAGAGGCTAGAACCAACAGTCAAGTAGGTGCATAACAAATAGAGGCTAGAACCAACAGTCAAGTAGGTGCTTAACAAATAGAGGCTAGAACCAACAGTCAAGTAGGTGCTTAACAAATAGAGGCTAGAACCAACAGTCAAGTAGGTGCTTAACAAATAGAGGCTAGAACCAACAGTCAAGTAGGTGCTTAACAAATAGAGGCTAGAACCAACAGTCAAGCAAGTGCTTAACAAATAGAGGCTAGAACCAACAGTCAAGTAGGTGCTTAACAAATAGAGGCTAGAACCAACAGTCAAGTAGGTGCTTAACAAATAGAGGCTAGAACCACCAATCAAGTGGGTGCATAACAAATAGAGGCTAGAACCAACAGTCAAGTAGGTGCTTAACAAATAGAGGCTAGAACCAACAGTCAAGTAGGTGCTTAACAAATAGAGGCTAGAACCAACAGTCAAGTAGGTGCATAACAAATAGAGGCTAGAACCAACAGTCAAGTAGGTGCTTAACAAATAGAGGCTAGAACCAACAGTTAAGTAGGTGCTTAACAAATAGAGGCTAGAACCAACAGTCAAGTAGGTGCTTACCAAATAGAGGCTAGAACCAACAGTCAAGTAGGTGCATAACAAATAGAGGCTAGAACCAACAGTCAAGTAGGTGCTTAACAAATAGAGGCTAGAACCAACAGTCAAGTAGGTGCTTAACAAATAGAGGCTAGAACCAACAGTCAAGTAGGTGCATAACAAATAGAGGCTAGAACCAACAGTCAAGTAGGTGCTTAACAAATAGAGGCTAGAACCAACACTCATGTAGATGCTGGAGGGACTATCCCATTTACCACCGAAATTTGAACACATATTTGTAGCCGTCATAACTTTTCCTCCCATTCTTCTGTGCCGATACTTTTATTACCAACTTGTTGCTTATTGTGTGCGCTTTAAGATGATATGTAAAAAGTATCTACAGGCACCTTTTCTTAGAAGATATAGCCAAACACGCAAGGGTCACTCAAAAAATGGCACTTCCTAATTTTCCAGGAAACTAATTCCAAGGCGCCTTGAGCTACAGACCCCAAACTTGTGTTGTGGCTTGCTAACACCCTAAGCTGTGATAAAAGCGAGACAAATTATTTTTACCATGAAGCATTCCTGCGATATGATGATTAGAAGAGGCGGGGTCACAGATATTCCGTGGGTTTGGGCACAGCAGGAAATAAAGTGTCTCATATCTCTTCAACACTTCACTGGGTTGTAATTATGATTCAGCCTATCACAGCTTAGGATGTTAGCAAGCCACAATACAAGTTTGGGGTCTGTAGCTCACAGACCTTGGAATTAATTTCCTGGGAATTAGGAAGTGCCATTTGTTTAGTGACCATGGCGTGTTTGGCTATATCTTCTAAGAAAAAGTGCCTATAGAGACTTTTTACATATCATCTTAAAGCACACACAATAAGCAACAAGCTGGTAATAAAAGTATCTGCACAAATGAATAGGGGGGGGGGGTTATGACAGCTACAAATATGTGTTCACATTTCGGTGGTAAATGGGAGAGTCCCCTCCCTTGAAATAGAGGCTAGGACCAACAGTCAAGTAGGTGCTTAACAAAAAGTAAGTGCTTAATATCGACAACACTTTAACAAAAAGCTTCTATGCTCGATGAGATTCTTATTTTGTCTGGACAATGTAATATGTAGCATCCATAGCGTGGGGCATAAAGCTGTTGCTAATGAGGACTTGAAATGCTCTAGTAGAGACAAGTGACACCCAGCAGCTCTATCACCTGACTCTGTGTGCGTCTAATTTTGGCTATACTTACATATTTGTGGTGACCTTCGAACTGTATACCAAATATATATGGTTGTAAGTTGTGGACGCTTTGTTGCTCTAAATCCTGATCACCCCAAAAAATAATTGTCTGTACTCCAGTTTTGGTATCCAGTCACGTCCATAACAACCCCTTTCCCTTTATTAATACTCGTTTGGCAGCTTTTGTAATTGCATGTATAATTTCAACAGGCAAGGGTATACTAGGACCAGGAAGGTGAATCCTAAATTTCCATCGTGATAGAGGAGGGTCATAGGATGATAGAATTTGTTTCTTCTTTATATTTCCATGGTTCGAGTGTGCCTATAGTAATTGACGAGCTTAAACGGCTGATTTGGCCCATGTGATAGCTATGGGTAGCATTTAAATCTTTGGGGGGGGGGGGGGGGGGGTGAGTGTATAATGAACCAATACAAACAAACACAAAATATTACTCAACTATGTATGTTTCTCTACGCAACATCAACTTGGCAAGCTATGGAATAATGTCAAGTACTATGCCATGTTTACTTACTGTGTACAGCATAATGGTGTGTGGGATGCCCCAGCCTTTCCTAGGTCATCTGAGAATTCCCAAGAGAGTTGGACTTATCCTGGGATGTCCCTAGTGAGAGTTGCTGACTGTACTCTTTGGATCCTGGAATATTTATATCCTGCCTGGTATATTATTTTACTTTGACAGGACCAGGATATCGCCTAGCCCTAACCCTTCCCGAGATCAGGATATTTCCTAGCCCTAACCCTTCCCAGGACCAGGATATCGCCTAGCCCTTATCCTTCCCAGGACCAGGATATCGCCTAGCCCTAACCCTTCCCAGGACCAGGATATCGCCTAGCCCTAACCCTTCCCAGGACCAGGATATCGCATAGCCCTAACCCTTGATAATACTAACACTAGAATTCCACTAGCCCCTAAATGATAAACCTAGCCCATGCCAAACCCTAGCCCTAGAATGACCTTAGTCCTATCCCTAGTCCTAGGGCTGAATCTGGTCAGTCACCCTCACTAGGGCACCCTGGAATAGTCCCAAATATCTCAGTAATCCTAGAATGGTCCCAAGTATCTCAGTAATCCTGAAATAGTCCCAAGTATCTCAGTAATCTTGGGATAGTTCCATGTATCTCAGTAATCTTGGGATAGTCCCAAGTATTTCAGTAATCTTGGAATAGTCCAAATATCTCAGTAATCCTGGAATAGTCCCACGTATCTCAGCAATCCTGGGATAGTCCCAAGTATCTCCCAGGAATCCTGGGATATCATAAAAAGTTTGTAGTGGAACTGGACAGGTATTCACTTGTCTTCTGTGTTTTGTTGTGCAGTTCCTTCATAGGAAACTCCTACACGGCTTCCCAAAGACCTCCGAAGCATTCAAGCGCACTCTTAGCATTCCGCTTTCCCATGAATTTCATTGGCTCCAACTTATTTGTCAGGAACGAGGGTGGCGGCATCAAACTTCTCAACACACGCATCACTGTAGAGGGGGAACTAGTCCTGCAGGACAATGCAGCCATGCTTGGAGGAGGCATCGCCATAGAGGACATCTGTGTGGTGTGTACTATGTTTTTAGCAGTACTAACACTAGTTTACAAGTTACAAGCAGTGGAGACCAAAGTAGGAGGTCATTGTGGAGGTTTTCTTCTCCTCTTCCTCCTCCTCTTCTTCCTCCTCTCCCACCACCTCCTCTTCTTAATTCTCCTCTTCCCTTACTCCTCCTCTGCCCTTCCTCCTCCTCTCCCCTCTTCCTCTCCCTCCCTTTTCCTCTAGCTTACCTAGGACATCCTGAGATATTTCCAGAATACATGAGACTATGTTCTTATGAGGGTGACTGACTACCAATATAGGGCTAGGAAGATTCCAGGATGTTTTAAAATGTCCCGGGATATAGGTATTATGGCTTCCATACTGTATAGTCTGTCACCCTACTTTTAACATACAGGGAGAGTTCAAATTTTCCTAAGAATCCTGTGATGTCCTAGGAACACATGTTCTGGGTAGCAGCACATAGCACAATGACTTGACATGTCATGATGGGTAGCCAAGCAACATATAGACCCTCTAACAACAGCTAGAACGGTTTGCTGCTGCTCGTTCAAGGCTGTGAGGCCTGCCTCCATTGCGGCCTTCCTCCATTGCAGCCTGATTCAATACTTCCGAAAACATATTCTACCTTGTGCATGTGGCAATCCATAGTCGCTGGACATTGGATCCCCATAATGATTGTTTTGTACCATTCCACTATCTGATTGGGTGCCAAGATCGTGTAACTCTATTTACATCATTGTTGGTTGGCTTTCTCTCCAGCATAACGTAGTTTAGAAGTGACCTTCGAGGATTACCGAAACCATCGTTGATAGAGTTCCGCTAAATCCATACTAAATTCATACAATAGATTATGCTGAAATATGCGCCCCTTAATTATCTGTTCAATTTGTCCAGCTGCTTGTAACAGGCATAGGATGGTTTATTGATAGGGATACCACACAATGATGCACTTTAATCTAACTGAGTTGTGATGATGATAGCATGTGTCTGTGTACTGTGTGTTTGCATAGATTGAGATTGGTCCTGGAGTCAAGTTGACATTGGTCAACAACACGGCTGAAATATCGGGAGGAGGGATATCTGTTGTTTCTCCCGCGATCCGATATACGACCACCATCTTTAATAGACTTTGCTTCCTTCAGTACAAGGGTCAAGACAATAAGGATGTACCTCCGCATCTCTGGCAGGTGTGTTGCTAAGTGCTATTGTAGGCTTCCGTAGATTTGGAATTCTTGGTTGTTGATAAGTTTCTAATGTTCATAAAAAAATCAATTTAAAATAATAAGTTGTGTTTGTGTGTAAGGTGTATGGTTAGTTACTATTAGTTCATGCCCATGCCGGCCGAACTTGACTGACAGTAGTAGGAGTGGAGGGTAGGGAGGAGGGGAGGGGAGGGGGAGGATTCAATACAGTCACACATACACAGTGTACATAGTGTATACAAAAAAAATCACGTTTATTTTAGTTTTTTTTAAGTTTTTTTTATGATGGCACAAGAATAGTCTTTAAAAAACTTGGGCTATGGTCATGGCAGCTATCAGGGAGTATGTTATTACTCCCTAAATTGGATTGACCCACTTTTTAAAATGGTGGACCGAAAATCCCCCAAAACAAAGCTTCTATCTCAGCTAAAACTCACTTGGTAGCAACTTAGCTGCCTAAATGGTTGTTTCAGCCAATATTAGCTCCCAATAGACTCCAAGCATGCCTTGAATCCTTCACTAGGATAGCAAGCCAATAGGCACCCTCATCATAACAGGCATACAATATGTCCTCTCATCATTACTGCCGTACAATATGTCCTCCCATCATAACTGGCGTACAATAGGTCCTCTCATCATAGCTGGCATACAATAGGCCCCCTCATCATAACTGGCATACAATAGGTCCTCTCATCATAACTGGCATACAAGAGGTCCTCTCATCATAACTGGCGTACAATAGGGCCTCTCATCATAACTGGCATACAATACTTCCTCTCATCATAACTGGTGTACAGTAGGTCCTCTCATCATAACTGGCATACAATAGGTCCTCTCATCATAACTGGCATACAATAGGTCCTCTCATCATATCTGGCATACAATAGGCCCCCTCATCATAACTGGCATACAATAGGTCCTCTCATCATAACTGGCATACAAGAGGTCCTCTCATCATAACTGGCGTACAATAGGGCCTCTCATCATAACTGGCATACAATACTTCCTCTCATCATAACTGGTGTACAGTATGTCCTCTCATCATAACTGGCATACAATAGGTCCTCTCATCATAACTGGTGTACAATGAGGAGTAGAAACTCCAGCTTTGCCCAAAGGGACAGACAAGCAGGTCTCTGCATCCACTAGGCACTTGCCTTTGAGATCGACCAGAAGGGAATTGGAGCACAAGAAATCGGTCCCCAGCAAGTGGAGAGACACATCTGCAACGGTAATCTCCACTCGTATTTTGGGGGGGGGGGGGGGGGGGGGTTGAAACGTAGTGGGATGGTGCAAGCTCCATATGTTCTGATCGTGCTGCCGGTAGCTGTCATAAGCAAGGGACCTGATTTCCCTATTATACGTGTGTCTAGGCCAGCAGCAGAGGAAACACTAACCTCTGCTCCTGTGTCAACGAGGAACTGCTGGCACGAATTCCTATCCCATACAAAAAGGAGACTCTCTTTAAATCCAGTCACCAAAGCCACTATGGACGACTGGTCTGCTCTTTTCCGGCCACACACAATGATTCCGGCACAGACAATTGTTTCCTGGCCAAGCACAAGGATCCCAGTACTGACTATCGTTTTCACCCACACACAAGGATCCAGGCACTTGTGATCATTTTCCGGCGATGCACAAGAATCCCGGCACGACAAGCCGCACCCCCTAATATACAGCGATAATAACATAGCTTGTCTGATGACGTGTTGGGCCCTCCAGGCTTCTTTCTCTGTTCTTGAGGTGTACGCCGCTGGAGGGTAATGTACTGGTCCCCATGTCCCTAACCGCCGCCCACAAGATGACAGCTTTCTTGGCTAATTGATTGTGGTACTCAATTTTTGTATCTACCAACTGGACCCGGATGTCCCTAGGCAGCCTCTCCAGGAACAGCTGCTCGAAAAGCAAACACAGTGGGTGGTATCCCAGTGTGGCTAGTATATCATCCATTAGGGGGGGGGGGGGGGGGGGGGGTTGAAGACCCCAGGGGTCTGGCATGCAGAAGCCTAGATGTGTGCGCTCCCTTATGCTGAGGTCGAAAGTGTCCAACAGCCTCTCCTTCAACACACTGTACCTGTTCTCGGATGGCAGCAGGCTGATGAGGTCCAGTAAGCATGTCGCAGTGCCTTGGTCCAATGCTGACAGTACGTAGTAACACTGGGTCTCGTCGGCCATAATTACTCAAATGTTGAACTGTGCTACAGCCTGAGCAAGCCAAACCAGCTGTTGTGAGGTCCAGAATGTAGGACGTTTAATGGAGACTGCATGTTATATTGCCAATGGTGTTCCTTAAAAGTAATGCTTTTGGGCCTCAGGCTCACCACTAAAGCAAGTGCAAAATGGCATTACAACAGAGAGCAAAAACACTTCAGAAAATGGAACACTGGACAACAGGTAAAGGGTGCTTAAATACAACTACATGAGGTTTGTTCAATTCCATATATGTCCGAAACTACTTCTTTGCCACAGCATATTATTTTAAATGGTAAAGGGAGTCTAACTGGTTGGGGCGTACATGGGACCTGTCTTGTTTCCTTTCTTTTTTAACAAGTCAATTCATTTTTAAATATAAACATTTTTGCCCTTGTACATGCACATATGCTCTCTCCTGGCAAGTCCACTTTGTCTCTGCCTATCTAGACATCACTGCTCTAGCTTTCCAGCTCTCTCCTGGCATGTCCTCTTTGTCTCGGCCTATCTAGACATTGCTGCTCTAGCTTTCCTGCTCTCTCCTGACAAGTCCACTTTTGCTCGGCCTATCTAGACATTGCTGCTCTAGCTTTCCTGCTCTCTTCTGACATGTCCACTTTGCCTCAGCATATCTGGACATCACTACTCTAGCTTTCCTGCTCTCTCCTGACATGTCCACTTTGCGTCATCCTATCTGGACATTGCTGCTCTAGCTTTCCTGCTCTCTCCCAGAATCTTACTTTGTCTCTTCCTGTCTCCCTCCTCAATCTTTTAACTATTTAACCGTTTCGTGCTGGGGCTTCTGACTCAAGCTGCTCAGTTACGTAGAGCTTGTTGCGTTGGCATGTGCACAGTGATTCTTTGTGCCTAGCACACTGTGGCAAATAATTTTTAAAAAATTGCACTTTTGTGCAAGCACCAACCTTTGGCTTTGGACAACGTAGAAATATTATACTATGCCAGATCATTCCTATCTGTTTTTTTTAGTCCGCAGGTGTCTAGGCATACTGGCGTAGCTATACTCTTAGAAGTGTCAATATAATGTGCCAGGTTCTACAGCAAGTTTGTATGGTCAATGAGTATGTTTTCATATGTCAAGTATTACACAAGCTTATCTGCTGTCCAAATAAGGTATAATGAGCTAAGGCTATTAGCACCAGCTCATGCTTCAGCAATCCCTAGCTTCTTAGCTGCCTAAATGGTCTGATGTTCACTCGAAAAAGACTCAAGCATGCCTTGAACCCTTTACTAAGACAGTAAACAGGATGGCCAAAGAAGTAGAAAGTGGGACAAACACATGGTATTTGTTTTCAAGTTCTCTGTTTCCCTTTCTGTTTTCCAAGTCCATACAATAGGTCCATTCTTAAAAACGTTAGTGCCAGAAGACTCCAAGTATTTCCATGACTGCTCTGTGTTTCTATTGCGGAATAAAGTGTTTGGCAAGGATCATCTGGTGAGTAATTTCATCAATGAGGCAATTAATAGCGCATATGCAGTATTATATGCAGAATGAATGATCCATGCTTAGTTCATGTTTGTGGAGTTTTCACTCTGGGAAAACTGTTACCAAGTCCTTAAAGGAGACTGTTGCTGACTGTTCAGGGGTACAGTCAACAATAGCACCAAGATCTTGTTGTTATGGACAAGGTGGTTTACAAGGCTGGTCAACTATAGCACCAAGATCTGGTTGTAATGGACAAGGTGGTTTACAAGGCTGGTCAACTATAGTACCAAGATCTGGTTGTAGTGGACAAGGTGGTTTACAAGGCTGGTCAACTATAGCACCAAGATCTGGTTGTAATGGACAAGGTGGTTTACAAGGCTGCTCAACTATAGCACCAAGATCTGGTTGTAATGGACAAGGTGGTTTACAAGGCTGCTCAACTATAGCACCAAGATCTGGTTGTAATGGACAAGGTGGTTTACAAGGCTGCTCAACTATAGCACCAAGATCTGGTTGTAATGGCAAGGTGGTTTACAAGGCTGACCAAGATGGACAAGGTGGTTTACAAGGCTGCTCAACTATAGTACCAAGATCTGGTTGTAATGGACAAGGTGGTTTACAAGGCTGGTCAACTATAGCACCAAGATCTGGTTGTAATGGACAAGGTGGTTTACAAGGCTGCTCAACTATAGCACCAAGATCTGGTTGTAGTGGACAAGGTGGTTTACAAGGCTGCTCAACTATAGCACCAAGATCTGGTTGTAATGGACAAGGTGGTTTACAAGGCTGGTCAACTATAGCACCAAGATCTGGTTGTAATGGACAAGGTGGTTTACAAGGCTGGTCAACTGTAGCACCAAGATCTGGTTGTAATGGACAAGGTGGTTTACAAGGCTGGTCAACTGTAGCACCAAGATCTGGTTGTAATGGACAAGGTGGTTTACAAGGCTGCTCAACTATAGCACCAAGATCTGGTTGTAATGGACAAGGTGGTTTACAAAGCTGGTCAACTGTAGCACCAAGACGTGGAATGTGCAGATATGTGTAGTGTCCATAAGACTCTGAGGTGGACTTTGTAGAACCTTGAACTCTATGACGTTGGCACTGCTTTTGCATGCTTATGATGAGTGAAAGTGTACTCTTGTGAAAAACCACAAGTAATCAAGCATTATCACCAAACAGGTGAATATTAGGTGATAACAAATGCAGCTAAGAGTCAGATGTTATCACACTTGCTCCTCCTCCGCTTGAGCACAATCAGTAAGTCTTCTCTCCATATTAACCATCAGGAGGTTGTCTTACTCATACAGATTGGCGTAGGGATGGTGTATCACTCCGTTGGCTGAGGCGCTCACAGTAGTGGATCATCAGCTTGACTGATACATTTAATAGGAGGAGCATGTTCATTACTGCTCTCTGACAACTGCAATGTAGTCAGTGACTATGAATTCCCGCTTGTGTTTTAGAGGTAGAAGTTACTAAGCTGCTTTCCTCAACCCTCGATTTGACACTATTGACATGTCTACAAGTAGTAGCTCCAGTCAGCATCTGGTAAGATCTTTGGTCCCACAATCTTGATGACAGTTCCTGATCCATCTCAATCCCGACTTTGCGAAATCCTCTGCTTAAGTAAGTCTCCTGGTGCAAATTTCTAGAATTGTGAAGATTCTATTCCTTCTGTTGCTCTTTCCACTTCTCCTGACATGTCAGCAAGTAAGGATGACACTGGAGGTGATGACCTGTCAGTAGCTTTGATGGTGTTCCTCCTGGGGTTGAGAGTAGAATCACCCTATTTAAACACTTTCAGGTTGCTTCCTTCAGTTTTCCTTCTTTTGGGCTCTGTACGCCCCTCTCTGCCCAGCCATTGTTTTCAGGGAGATTTGGTACAGATGTCTCATGAACAATGCCTCTTTCTGTCATGAATTCCTCGAACTCGGAAATTGTAAAAGAAGGTCCATTGTCTGTGACGATCTTTTATGGAAGTCCATTTGTTTGAGAAAAACATTTGAAGTATCTTAATTGTTTGGTTTGTAGTAATGGTTGACATGATTTGTGTATCTAACCGATTTGGATGAGAGTCTGGAACATGTGACCCATAAAAGGCCAAGTGATGCTAAGTGCAATCTTGAAGGGAGAATACTAGTTCAACCAATCTCTTCCTACTAGGTATGGTCCCTCCCTTTCAACTATGCCCCTAACCTCTCCCCCCCTGCTCTGACATCTTGATGACCACTGTTGACATTGACAGAGGTTGTTCCCATAACCTTGATAGCTGTTCCCATAACCTTGATGGCTTCTCCAGTGTAGTCCATAGTTTATGTTGGATGGTTTCCTCGGATAGCGATATACTGATAAGTTTCCAACTGAGGATTGAAACTGATGCCCCAGTGTCATATTCCATCTTGACAGGAATTCCATTTATTTCTAAACAATGAGAAGAAATCCGACTCTGTTTGGTTCCTCAGAGTGTTTATTTTGTCATCTGGGGCTATCTCCTCCAAGGTTTGGCCTTTTTCTTACTCCCGTCAAGTGTTCTTTTTTTTTTATCATCCTCAGCACTGAATGTCCCTGCTCAACTTGCAAGCATTTATAAGGTGATCTCTGCCACATTTGTAACCAATATCCTAGCTTCTTTGGTCTTCTGTAATATACATCTGCTAGTAAATGCCGTTGAATACCTTTGTTATTGACTCCACGCACTAATCTATCACGGAGCGTGTCATGAAGGGTATCTTTGAAGTTACAGCACTGAGCCACACCTGGCAGCTGCAAGATAAGTAGGTAGTAATTGATTGACTGGCTGCTTATGTATGACAGTTGAACTTGAAACATTGTACAATAAAGGAGGGGTTTAGGTTGTAGTGGTTCGTCATTGCCTTCACTAGCTCCTCGTATGAAGTAGTGTGATGCTTCTCTTTTTCCAACGCTTCTTATCACCCAAAATCTTGGACCGCTGCATGCCGAAGGTCGTCGTAGCCTCATTAGCTACAAATGTGGTGGTCCATTCTGTCTAGAGAGGGCAACCAATCCTTCTGTCTTTGGCTAAAAGGTGATGGTATGACATTTTCTCTCTCACTCCATTAAAATCATTGTCGCTGTGGTTAAACTTAGCAAGGGATTCTTATGTGCGACTATGTCAAAGAACTGGGAGAGTAAGTAGGATATTAATAAGAAGAAAGCAGCAAAATCACATAACTCTCTAATGTAGAGAGCCGAGCCTCTTTTTATAGACACTCGTCTCTCCATCTACATAACATACCAAGTATGGTAGCATGACACAAGCTATAGTTACAAATTGTCCATTGAGAAGACTACACTTCTCAATCTGGCTGTTCTCTTCATGAGTCCATTATCGAAGTGTGACAATTAGTCCTCTGTGCATGTTGGATCCCGTAGCATCTTGCATCGTCAGGCCTCAAGGCATCGTCAGGCCTTGAGGTATCATCAGGCCTCAAGGTATCGTCAGGCCTTGAGGTACCATCAGTCCTTGAGGTATCATCAGTCCTTGAGGTATTGTCAGGGACAGTATCCCTGATATCACCCCTTTCTTCTTTTCTTGGCTCAGGTAGGCTTCTCCATGCTTGCCTAGACAGTCTGTCCATGTTTTCATTGGCAGTTCCTGGCCAGCAGGTCATGTCAAAGTGAAATGGCTGCACTGCAAACGAGTGTTGGAATCTCGCATGTTATTGATGTATTTCAGAGCTTGCATCGTCTCCCGAGCAAGTAGTCGGAGAAGTGTCGGAGGCTGGCCACATGGCGAAACATTCCTTCTTGACCGTGGAATACCACGTCTCTTTGGGTAGGAGCTTCCTCGAGTAGTAGGCAACAGCATTATCCTCTTGGCCGAAAACAGCTCCAAATCCTCTTTCCAGTGTATCTGTCTGGTGAAAATTCTCAATCGAAATCTGAACTCTTGAGAATAGGCTGACAGGTGAGGTATACTGTCAGGCTTTCAAATGTTTCCTGACTGGCAGGCATCTATCTGGCCACGTTGGGGCCAGTGTTTTTGTTGTCAGGATTGGACAGGCAGGCTGACATCTTAGTGAAGTGGGGACAAATCGTCTTTAGTAGCTCACCTAGCTGAGAAATAACCATATATCTTTCTTGGTTTTGGGCCAGGTAAAGTCTTGTGCCACCCACACTTTGCATAGTTCTGGTGATACTGTTCCTTGCCTGAGCACATTCCTAAGATAAAAGAAGCGGGCCATCTCCAGCTGGCATTTTCTTGCCTTCACTTTCAGTCCAGCATCCTGTAACTAGTCCAGCATACATCCTAGATGGTCCAATGTTACAGCTACGTCTCGTTAAAAATTACCGTATCATCATGTTAGGCCACACAAACTCCTGTGAGCCTCGAACGCCATGTCTCCATTAATCATTGGAAGGTAGTTGATGCTCTATTCAGCCAAAACGGCATCGTCACAAATCTGTACTTTCTGTGGTGACAAAGGCTGTCTTGTCCTGGTCTTCCAGCTTTACGGGGACCTGGTAATGCCCCTTCATGCGATCCCCAGTCTTCCAGTGTGACGGGGACCTGGTAATGCCCCTTCATGCGATCCCCAGTCTTCCTGCGTGATGGGGACCTGGTAATGCCCCATCATGTGATCCCCGGTCTTCCAGCTTGAAGGGGACCTGGTAATGCCCATTCATGCGATCCCCGGTCTTCCAGCTTAACGGGGACCTGGTAATGCCCCTTCATGCGATCCCCAGTCTTCCAGCGTGACGGGAACCTGGTAATTCCCCTTCATGCGATCCCCGGTCTTCCAGCGTGATGGGGACCTGGTAATGCCCCTTCATGCAATCCCCGGTCTTCCAGCTTGACGGGGTCCTGGTAATGCCCCTTCATGCGATCCCCGTTATTCCAGCGTGATGGGGACCTGGTAATGCCCCTTCATGTGATCCCCGGTCTTCCAGCTTGAAGGGGACCTAGTAATGCCCCTTCATGTGATCCCCGGTCTTCCAGTGTGACGTGGACCTGGTAATGCCCCATCATGTGATCCCCGGTCTTCCAGCTTGAAGGGGACCTGGTAATGGCCCTTCATGCGATCCCTGGTCTTCCAGCTTGACAGGGACCTGGTAATGCCCCTCCATGCGATCCCCGGTCTTCCAGTTTGACGGGGACCTAGTAATGCCCCTTCATGCAATCCCCGGTCTTCCAGGTTGACGGCGACCTAGTAATGCCCTTTCGTGTGATCCCCGGTCTTCCAGCTTGAAGGGGACCTGGTAATGTCCCTTCATGCGATCCCCGGTCTTCCAGCTTGACAGGGACCTGGTAATGCTCCTTCATGCGATCCCCGGTCTTCCAGTTTAATGGGGATCTGGTAATACCCCTTCATGTAATCTCCGGTCTTCCAGCTTGAAGGGGACCTGGTAATGCCCCTTCGTGCGATTCCCGGTCTTCCAGCTTTACGGGGATCTGGTAATGCCCCTTCATGCAATCCCCGGTCTTCCAGCTTGACGGCGACCTAGTAATGCCCTTTCGTGTGATCCCCGGTCTTCCAGCTTGACGGGAACCTGGAAATGCCCTTTCATACGATCCCCGGTCTTCCAGCTTGACGGGGTCCTGGTAATGCTCCTTCGTGCGATCCCCGGTCTTCCAGTTTAATGGGGATCTGGTAATACCCCTTCATGTAATGCCTCTTCATGCGATCCCCGGTCTTTTAGCGTGACGGGGATCTGGTAATACCCCTTCGTGTGATCCCCGGTCTTCCAGCTTGATGGAGACCTGGTAATGCCCCTTCGTGCGATCCCCAGTCTTCCAGCATAATGGGGACCTGGTAATGTCCCATCATGCGATCCCCGATCTTCCAGTGTAACATGGACCTGGTAATGCCCCTTCATGCGATCCCCGGTCTTTTAGCGTGACGGGGATCTGGTAATACCCCTTCATGTAATCTCCGGTCTTCCAGCTTGATGGGGACCTGGTAATGCCCCTTCGTGTGATCCCCGGTCTTCCAGCTTGACGGGGACCTGATAATGCCCCTTCAGGCGATCCCCTGTCTTCCATCTTGACAGGGACCTGGTAATGCCCCTTCGTGCGATCGCCGGTCTTCCAGCATGATGGGGACCTGGTAATGCCCCTTCGTGCGATCTCCAGTCTTCCAGCTTGACGGTGACCTAGTAATGTCCCTTCATGCGATCCCCGGTCTTCTAGTGTGAGACGTGGACCTGGTAATGCCCCAACATGCGATCCCCGGTTTTCCAGCTTCACAGGGACCTAGTAATGCCCCTTCATGCAATCCCTGGTATTCCAGCTTGACGGGGACCTAGTAATGTCCCTTCATGCGATCCCCGGTATTCCAGCGTGATGGGGAACTGGTAATGCCCCTTCACATGATCCCCGGTCTTCCTGCGTGACGGGGACCTGGTAATGCCCCTTCATGCGATCCCCGGTCTTCCAGCTTAACGGGGACCTGATAATGCCCCTTCATGCGATCCCCGGTCTTCCAGCATGACGGGGACCTGGTAATGCCCCTTCATGTGATCCCCGGTCTTCCAGTGTGATGGGGACCTGGTAATGCCCCTTCATGCGATCCCCGGTCTTCCAGCTTAACGGGGACCTGATAATGCCCCTTCATGCGATCCCCGGTCTTCCAGCATGACGGGGACCTGGTAATGCCCCTTCATGCAATTCCCGGTCTTCCAGCTTGACGGGAACCTGGAAATGCCCTTTCATGCGATCCCCGGTCTTCCAGCTTGACAGGGACCTGGTAATGCTCCTTCATGCGATCCCAGGTCTTCCAGCTTAACGGGGACCTGGTAATGCCCCTTCATGCGATCCCCTGTCTTTCAGCGTGACGGGGATCTGGTAATACCCCTTCATGTGATCCCCGGTCTTCTAGCTTGATGGGTAAAGAATAAGGTGCCAAGCCTATTTGCAACCAACAATATGAAGAGCATAAAGTACCATGTGCTGGTATAACAATATAGTTAGCAACTGACATAGTAGGTAAGGTGTGGATAGGTAAAGGGTCGCTACATATGTATGCACAGTTAGTACAAGTATTTAGGGTATTGTCTATCTCCCCCCAGTCTTTAGTCCGAGTGGTAAAGACGTCTTCTGGTTGCTATGTGTCGCTAGAAGAGCCAGTCCGGTTGCTTCCTCGTCCTCTGAGAGCGACGAAGGGGGGGCTGTTGAGCTGGGCTCGCTTCCCGTGGAGTGGTCCTGGTGGTAGCGGGCGTAGTTGGGCAGATGATGGGAGGGCTGATGGGCAAGGGTGGTTGAGCGAAGGGTATGTCCGGGGCCGAGTCGGGTGGTGGGGTTTGGGGTGTATCTGGGATAGGTGGTGGGGATGGGGTGGACGGGATGGGCTGTGGTGGTAGGACTGGTGGGGGTGTCATCGTGGACGGGCGGGGGATTGTGGCAAGGTCCTCTAGGATTGTTCTGCGATCCGGGGGGGTGGAGGCCAGGGTGAAGCGTCGGAGGAATTGGCGGTTGCGGAGGGATAGTCTCCCAGAGCCGTCTATTCGCACCAGATACTGGTGGAATTGCTTCACCTCCACGACTACCCCAGTACGATCCCATTTCTTCGGGTAGTTGCCGGTTTGGTTTTGTAAGCGGACTCTGTCTCCAATCTTGAGGGGGGTGAGTGCTTTAGTGTGTTCTGACCAGCGGTCCTGTGCCAGGCTGTGGCGGTGGCGTAGGGCAGACTCACGGAGGTCGAGGTTGTCCCGCCATGTCTGGTGTGGTCTGTATTTATTCCGAATGATCGGGATGAGGTCCCTGATGGGGTGACCGAAGATGCAGGATGCTGGCGACTGCTTGGTTGCTGGGTCGGGAGAGTTGCGGTATTGAAGGAGTGCTCGTTTAAATGCATCGACGTTGAGGTCGCCATTGGAGCCCACGTTACCCGTGATCAGCCGCTTGATGGTTTTAACGGCGATCTCGGCACGACAGTTGCCATGTGGGAAGGCGACAGAGCTGAGCCTGTGATGTACTCGCCAGTCTGCCAGGAAGCGTTGGGTAGCGTGTGCTGTGAACTCCGGCCCACCATCGGATGCCAGTTCGTCCGGGATTCCGAATGTAGCGAATGTCTGACGGAGGACGTCCACCAGTCCCTTGGATCCCTGGCCTGAGCGTTCGACGACCGGCCAGTTGCTGTAACGGTCCACTAACACGAGGTATTGGTGGCCTTTGTAGTGGAAGAGGTCGCAACACACACACTGGAAGGGGTATTCTGATAGTGAGGGTGGGGTAGGCGGTTGGGCGGGTTGGGAGGGTGCCATGCGATTGCACGCCGAACAGGTGGCTCTCTGTTGGGTGATGTCCCTTGTGATGCCCGGCCAGAAGACGGAGGACTCGGCCTTGGCGATCATCGCTGACGTGCCCTGATGGGCAGCGTGTAGGGATGAGAGGCAGGTTCGTCTGAGAGAAGGTGGGATCACGATGCGGTCTTTGTAGATCACAACGCCGTCAACTGTGTAGAGGTGGTGGCGAATGCCGTGGAAGGGGCGTATCCCCTGGGGCATTTGTAGCCGATCTTCTGGTATGCCGTCCTCAATCGACTCGAGGAGGCGGTTCATGTCTTGGTCCGATGAGGTGGCAGTCTGCACGTCTTCCCATGTGATCACCGATGTGGATGAGAGAGCAGATGATAAAGATTCCTGGAGCAGGATCTCCGATTCGTCTGTGGCTTCGGGTGTGTAGTTGGGGCTGTGAGGGCCGTTGAGGACGATCTCTGGGATGGTGAGTGAGCTGACGTCGTCTTGGAGGTGGAGTCGCTTCGGGCAGGGATCACCTGTGGGGTGGCGGGAGAGGGTATCTGAGGCCCTGTTCTTCACCCCAGGGATGTGCACCATGGTGAAACGGTATCTGAGAGTTTTCTCTTTCAGGTTTCTCAATCTCACGTTGCTAATGTCCAAGGAGCGGTCGCCAAAGATCTTCAAGAGCGGCCGATGGTCGACTGCTATTGTGAGGTCATGGCATCCAAGAACGAAGTGGCGAGCCTTGTCTAATGCGTCGGCCACTGCCAATGCCTCTCCCTCCACCGGGGTGTATCTTGACTCAGCATGGTGAGTAAAGCGGCTCCCGACTAGCGTGATTTGCCAACCGCTCTTGCAACAGAATAGGTCCGTGGAAGGGCACTGGCAGTGTTTTTGAAACAGCCAGTACCCTATGCCGTGTTTGGACCAGTCTGTCGCAAGGCAGGTCGGCTTGCTCTTGTCATATATGGTCACTCCGTGCTCGATTTCTGCTATGATCACGAGTTTGGAGGAGTCGAACGCACGTTGAAGGGAGTCTGTCCATTCAAAGGGGGTTGAGGGCCTGAGGAGGTCACGAAACGGGAGCATGGTGTCGGTCATGCTAAAGGCATATGCTACCTGATTGATTAACCCGAACCAGGACCGCACATCTTGGAGTGACGTTGGGGTAGGGAAGTCCGAGATTGCTTTCGTGTACTTCTTACACGGGCGGACCGAGTCTGATGTTATTTCGAACCCCGCGAATTCGACTGAGTCCATTGCGAACTTGAACTTCGTGGGGTTGAGAGTTATCCCATGGCGGCCGCAGAGGTCCAGCCAGTCCTGTGCTTGTGAGAAGCTGTCTGAGATCGATGATGACCAGAGGAGTGTGTCGTCTATGCACTTTGTCTTCTGTGGTACGAGTGCGACGATTTCATCAAAGCGGTGGGTGTAGCCGTCCCCTGAGGCTATGTAGCCTTGAGGGGCTGTCTTGTACCTGTACCGACCCCAGGGTGTTATAAAGGTCGTGTAATGGCGGTCGGCAGGGTGGAGGGCCACAGAGTGGTATCCGTTCCACGCGTCGAACACCGTCTTTTTGGTGTCGTGTGGAACGGATCGAGCCTGGTGGAAGGGGGATTGGGTGTGGTGAGTCTCCCTGGTTGCATGGGTGTTGAGAGGCTGCAGGTCGATGGTGCGGCGGAGGGAGCCGTTTTTCTTCGCACAGGTCACCATCCTGTGGCACCAGGTGACTGGCTCCCCGATGGGGACAGGTTCTAGTACCCCCAGGCGCACGTCACGATCGAGGCCGGCCCTCACCTCGTCCTGCCAATGGAGGGGGACAGGGATCGGAGAGTGGTGGGCAGTTGGTGTGGCATTGGGGTCGATCATGAGGCGCAAGGGGGGTCCATCCATCCGGGGCAGGGGCTGGTGCTCACAGGTGTTGAAGGAGCTGGCCTGGTACCGTTTGAGGAGGAATGATTCAAGCTTGCCTCTATTCTCCTGAGTAGGGGGGAATGGGGCTTCTGTAAGCTTGGTGGGTGGTTGTGCACGTTGTGGGCATGAGCATGTCCTTGGTGCGTCCTGGTCGGGTCGTCGATCCTGGTTGGGGTGGTCCTGGGTGGGTCGTCGATCCTGGTTGGAGGTGTCTGGGTTGTCTGCAGAGTCGCAGCGAGTGGTGGGGAATCCCGTGGGGATGATCCCGAGGTCGGCACACGCCTCCTGGCTGAGGAAGATCTTGTCCACGTGGTCTGTGATGTAGACCATTTGCGTGGTGGATCGTTTGCCCTGTGGTTCTGCCAGGCGGATGAGGATGGCGCCGAGTATGGTGATGGGACTGTCATTAGCCGCGCGCATCTTGAGGCGTACGGGAAGGAGGTCCTTGGTGGTGAGCCCGAGTCTCTTCATCGTGGCGGTGCCAGCTAGGCAACTCTGACAGCCTGTGTCAGCCATGGCTTTGGTGGTGAAGCGTCGGGGTGGCTTCTTGAGCTGCTGGCCGAGACTGGAGTAGTCTTCCAGAGTGGTTTGAGCTGTGATGGCAATGTAGGGTTGTGGTCATGACTGCTTTTTATGCCATGAGTGTGTTGATCGGTCGAAAGTGTGATGGTCGACTGTGTTGGAATGTAGGGCTGAGATCACCTGTAAGACCGAGTTAGAAATTGCATTCTCTTGATGGCCTCGGGGTGGATGGTCTCCCTTGTTTCGGCACATCTTGCTCAGATGGTGTTCCCGATTGCAGTTGCCGCAGGTCTGCCCGTATGCTGGGCATTCTATCCGTCTGATTCTGGTTGGGGAGGCTTTGCCATGTCCCTTGGTGCCACAGTATGTGCAGGTGTCTGGGCCTGTTGGGGTGGGTGGTGGGGCCGTATGCTTCCTCTGGCGCCGGTAAGTACTGCCCATCGCCTCTGCCAATTGGGGTGTTGACAGACGAGAGGCAGATCGCTTCCCTGACTCCTTTGCCTCAACGAACTTGATGGCTTGTTCGAGGGTCATTTCCTGGTTAGCGTCTCCCAGGAGGTCCATTTGGATCTCTGGGTCCGCAATCCCCCGGCAGAGGACGTCTGTCAGTATGGCCTCCGTGTAGGCGACCTGTACATTACAACCTGGGCATGCCTTAACATACTTACATACTCCAGCTTGTCCCTTCAGTCTGGCCACGAACGCCCTGATGGGCTCGTCCCGATCCTGCTTCATGTGATGTAATGCTACCCGGGCGACCATGACATTCTCCTCTCGAACAGCGAGGGCTTTGATGGCTGCAAGCACGACTTCTTCGGTCTCCCCGGCTAGTGTACCTCCAGCGTTGCGCGTCAGGTCTCTCCTGAGCTGCTCGTCGCAGCACTCCAACAGCTGCAGGACCCTGTCTGGCCCCTGGATCTTGGTGGCTGTGATGTAGTCTCCCCACCGGGACTGGAAGTACATCCAGTCCTCGGTGGTGCCCGCTGACGAAAGGTCGGGCCTTTTGACACGCTCTACCCGCGCGACCTGAGGAGGTCTCTGAGCTTGATGAGTCGTGGTGTGGGCATTGAGGAGGGCTGCTCCGATGATTGCCTCTGTATTGGGTGTGCTGTAGTCGCATCCCTCGATGGGGCATCTGATGACTGGCATCTTTCCACTTGGTGGTGTGCCTTAAATGGAGTCGTCCGTTTTTTCTGATGGTCTTCTCCTTGAAGTTAGGGCAATATTTAGCTGCCTCTGGATCTCCTGGTCCTGCTAGAGTTGCTAACTATATAAAGAATAAGGTGCCAAGCCTATTTGCAACCAACAATATGAAGAGCATAAAGTACCATGTGCTGGTATAACAATATAGTTAGCAACTGACATAGTAGGTAAGGTGTGGATAGGTAAAGGGTCGCTACATATGTATGCACAGTTAGTACAAGTATTTAGGGTATTGTCTAATGGGGACCTGGTAATACCCCTTCATGTGATTCCCGGTCTTCCAGCTTGACAGTGACCTGGTAATGCCCCTTCGTGCGATCCAATGTTAAGCGGTATTAAGCTTTCCCAAGTCTATCAATTAAGTCGTCCACCTGGCATTTGGTAGGGCTCTTCAGTGGTGAGCGAATTGAGCTTTCTGTAGTCCACGCATGGATGTAGACTACCATCCTTGTTTGCAACTGTCACAATTGGTGATGCCCATGGACTTGCTGAAGGCTCAATCAATCACTAGATGGAACATTGACCTTATCTCCTGCCAGAACTTCTCTTCCTTGGCTTTCGGGACTTTGTACAGTGGTAGATGGAAGGGCGTGGCATGTTGGGTCAGGTTGGTTCTCCCAGGATAATCGCTAAACACTGAATTCTTGAGCTCCAGCAGCTTCTCCAGTTCTTCACCCTGTTGGAGGAGTTTGTCACAGATGAGTGGTTGACCTGGGTTTTTAAGTAGTGATACTCACTATCCCATTCTCATTGTCATCGTCCTTGTCCTCCAACACCATTTCTGTGAGTGTCATCCCTGATCACCGAGTAGGGACACTACCACTGTGTCAATAGTTTATCCGTTCCTGCAGGAAGGACCCCGCACCTGCTCACCGTCCTCGAAGGATCTGGGCCCAGCTTTGTCTCTTGCTTGGTCTCTGCCGCATGTTTGTGTGCCAAGTTGTTCATCTCTACCACCTTCCTTTGTATGTTGAGAATATAAGAGAGAACGGACTCCGGTATCTTCTTCTTGGTTGTCTAGTCCTCCCGTATGAGGTCGGGGGGGGGGGGGGGGGGGGGCAATGCATTTTACTCCTTTACATCAACTCAAATGGAGTAAAGCTGGTCATCAGGTGCACTCTTTGGGGTTACTGGGATTTTTCAGGAGCTGTTTGGAACACTATTAAACCTCTCTACCATCCTGTCCATTTTGGGGTGGATGAAGGAGGGCACTAGGTGGTCTACCATCAGCATCTGAAGTAGCTCCTTCCGGAGAGCGGATGTAAAATTCGATTTTTAATCCGTCAATAGCTCCTTCGGAGTTCTTATCCTGGAGAAGACCTCCACCAGCGCCTCAGCCATTGTCTTGGCATCAATCCTTCTCAGTCTCAGTGGAATAGCCTCTGAGAACCTAGTTCCGTAGTCGATGACGATGACACAATGTCCTCATCTGAACCTTTGCAGGAGGCCGACAATATCCATGGCTCTCTGCTGGAATGGCTCATCGACACTGGGTAAGGGAATGAAAAAGGATTTATTCCTTACCACCTGGAGTTTCTTTGGCATTCTACACAGTCTTCACAGGCTTCAGCAACATCCCTGTGGACCCATGTCCGGAAGAAGCATCTGAGGAGACATTGAGAGGTTTTTTCTGGCCAAAGTGCCCAACCAAGAAGATGCTGTGAGCAATCTCAATCGCTCATCTTCTCTTGGCGGTGGGGAGAACCAACTGAAGGAACTTCTTTCCAGTGTCCTTCTTGGACTGATGGCACAACAGGCTATTTTCCATAAAGTATCATTTTCCTTTCTCGACTGCTGATCATGCCTTCGCCGAGTCTGGCCCTCTCTCTGCTCTTGTCCTAGTTGTGTAAGCTTTGTCTCATCATTGGGAGCCGTTTCAGCCATCTTCTCTGTTTCTCATCTCTGGGCTGCATTCCTCTTCTGACATCTTATCTTAGCTTGCTTGTTCTGAGCTCTAGAAGTCATAAATACATCATCATCAAACTTGAAAATGTCACCTAATTCTGTAGTCTTGGCTCTCTAGATAAGTGAGAAGCCTCTTTACCCTCCATTAAATCAGAAATGCATACAGAAAATGTGGTTGGAGGTGGAAAGTTGAGATTTTCCAAAAAGTTTAGGGGGCATCTAACCTCTATAAACTTTCCAAAAGTCTAGGGGGGGAAGCGCTCTCCTAGTGGGAGGGGGGGGCAATGCCCCCTCTCCCCCCTTAATGCAGACATGCACTTCTTCCCTTTGTTGACGTCACTCAGTTACTTTGGTCTCCACTGCTTGTAACTTGGCTGCCTTCTCTGCGTTTGCAATCTCTAAACATGTCAAACTACACAGGCAAGTCTGATCCAAGCAGTATGTCTAAGTCAGCCCAACTACAACTTGCCGAACTTCAGGTGCACCCTAGCCATAGTATGATCTGCCATCTCTGCACGAGCAGTCTCGCCAGTGGACTCCTGTCTGACCTGTCGATAGCTGATGGTAGAGCATTCTTTCCCATAGTCCAGCTTGATTCCTGTCCTCAGTACCTTGTTCACTTCACCTGCAATGAAAAAAACAGTTAGCACTGTGTGATCTTGTTTCACCAGAGAATGGTGCCATCTTATAGCTTGCTACTTTGAGTGTTTTCTTTGGGCAGTCTTTCTGCATGTGCCCCCACTCTTGGCAGTGGAGTCCATGGCTCACTTCTCAGAGTCCCAATTCTTATACATGCCCTAGAATCTATTAATTTGGAACTTTGTCATACCATCGTGTTCCACCTTCCTTTCTGCAGATCTGGTTTTTCATATTTGGGGAGCTTCAGTCGGCTCCCCCTGGCCTTGGACAATGTGTAGAGATAGTCCAGACTCTGGTCATGAATAAAGTCGTCTGCCAATTTTTCTGCAAGTTATGTACATCGGGTGCTGTTCTCGCACCCAGGTACTACTGAGTGGGGCAAGGTGTTTAGCTGATGCTCTAACGCGTAGACATTGTTACATTCACCCTCCGTCTCGCACCTCTCAGTGGCTCGGCTTGCAAGGTCCAGCAGTCTACAGGCCATCTCTGCTGTGGGTTTTTTCCAGCTTGATTTGAGCTGCTACCATCTTGGTATTCTTATTTGGTCAGCCCCAGCCTTCTGAGAAGTGTCTCCTTGAACACTGCATAGTCGCCATACTGCTCCCTTATTACCGTCCAGAATGCGTCTCTCGTCACTCCCTTCAGGAGTGGTAGAGGGTGTCATATCCAATCGAGTTTGGACCTCATTAGCATTCGTATACTTCTTGAAGTTAAGATGGTATGTGTTCAGTTGGTCGTCTTGCCTCATCGGTGCGAAGCTCGGGATTTTTGTACTGACCTTTGCCGTTCCCTTCTGGCTGACATCTCTTCTATCACCTGTCTGCGCTCCTCCACTCTGGTTCTTGTCCCTCCTCAGGTCATCTTCTCTCTGGTCATTGCTGTTCCAGTACAGCGCATTGCCGTTCCACTTCTCAATCCTTTCATCATCCTTCACGGCCCTCTTGATCTCCATGCTCTTTGAGCTTTGTGCTCTGCCATCTTGGCTCTAGTTATTTGTTCCGGCAGCTTGTATTCTTCTGTCTTGGTCATTACCTCAGTCTCCAGAGTCTCAGATATGTTTAAATATCTCTCCGGTCAACCGCTGCTACCAAATGTTGGGTTTAACTTAGCAGAGGTGTCTTTGTGTGACTATCACAGAGAAGCAGGAGACTATGCAAAAGGATATTATGAAGAGGAATGCAGCAAAATCACATGACCGTCAAATATGGAGAGCCGAGCCTCTTTTATAGACACTCATCTCTCCACCTACATAACACACCAAATATGCTAGCATGACACAAGCTATAATTACAAATCATCCAATGAGATGACTACACCTATCAATCTAGCTGTTCTATTCACAAGTCCATTATCTAAGTGTGACAATTAGTTAGTTACAGACAGATACCTCAGCATGTTGGATCCTGCATCATCAGGCCTTGTAGGTATTGTCTGGGTCGGCATCTTTAACAGTCGCCAACTGTTGTAGTCGTGCTCTTGGCACTGCTTTTGTATGCTTGCAAATAGTGAAAAGTGTATCACAATAGTTCTTTTTAGCAATTACATGGTACTAATTGCATGATTAAAGTAATATTAGAACCATGAAGAAAAACCTCAACCAATTAGGCATGATCACAAAGAAGGAAATTGGTGATAACAAATAGGACTACAGATCTATCACAATATATATATATATATACATTAATATATATACATTAATACATATATATTAATATATATACATTAATATATATACATTAATACATATATATATATACATTAATATATATATATATATATATACATTAATATATATATATATACATTAATATATATATATATATATATATATATTAATGTATTGGATTGACCTGTTCAAATAAAAGGTGATCTAGACAGTCCCTATGTTGACCACAACCAGTTAGATGACCCTTTACCGTTTAAAATTGTGTATGCTTCAGCATAATGACAGGATTGTTGAATAATTTTGCAGGTGTTGACAAAACTCTTTTGTAAAAAAAAGCCCACTTGTACTAATTAGTCATAGAACCATAGATAAGATAGGAAGAGGATAAGATGTAGGAGGATAAGATAGGAAGCAGATAAGATGGAGGAGGATAAGATAGGAAGAGGATAAGATGGAGGAGGATAAGATAGGAAGAGGATAAGATGGAGGAGGATAAGATAGGAAGAGGATAAGATGGAGGAGGATAAGATAGGAAGAGGATGAGATGGAGGAGGATAAGATAGGAAAAGGATAAGATGGAGGAGGATAAGATAGGAAGAGGATGAGATGGAGGAGGATAAGATAGGAAGAAGATAAGATGGAGGAGGATAAGATAGGAAGAGGATAAGATGGAGGAGGATAAGATAGGAAAAGGATAAGATAGGAAGAGGATAAGATAGGAAGAGGATAAGATGGAGGAGGATAAGATGGGAAGAGGATTAGATGGGAAGAGGATAAGATCGAGGAGAGATTGGAAACGCGAATTGTTTTGCAAATTTGAACATGTTACGGGTGACATACGTGTAGATCGATCACTTTATTTTTGGCGCCCTGCCAAGCTAAAGTGGCTGTCATTATTCAACTGGTTAGTGGACTGGTTTGTTCTACAATTGCTTCTAAAAAGGACTTAAGGGTGGGGCCAACAGATTCTGGTCATGGAGGAACTGAACTGGAAATTTTAATGAATTCAGTTCTGAAGTTGATTGTTTCAAATTTCATAAGAAGGGAAACTTGCTCTCTGGGTATCGCACGATAATGATGACTGATGAATTTTGCTCCAAATGGATAGAAATGTTTATTTACGGAAGATTTGTCGTCATCAGTTGAACAAATCCAATGTGAATATTAATGATCCTTGATTAGAGCAGTCTCTATATCAAGGGTTGATTAGAGCAGTCTCTATATCAAGGGGTATTTGAGATAAATATGCATAAAGGGATTGTTTTGTTGACTTCTGTCTATAGCGCAAGATGTCTTCTCATTTGAAGTAAGTCACTTTTTTCTCTCCTGCCTCTTCCTATGCTGGAATGTTTTTCTATGAGGCATGGCTATACATGAAATATTGAGCATACAATGAAAGTATAATATATCTACCATAATTATATAAGCCAATAGAGTGAGGGATTACAAGGAAGACGTAACAAATAATCATTTAAGCCTTCCTGAAAGGGAATTAACAAGATTTTTATACATTATACACTCGTAAAAAATTAGCAAGATTTTTATACTCATTTCTTCACCATATGTACATTATTCTATCACCAACAAAACATGAATTTTCTTTAAGATTAGTGTCTAGCTTAGAAGCTAGCATGGGAGAAATACAGCCCATACTCTATCAATAATCCATTTGCATATAGAACCTCACCTGTTACTGCAGTAGGAAACAGATTAACATTTCAGACGTATCTCTAACAACACTAATCACTCTATGGATGGTGGCACCAAAAATACTTGGCTTTAGGATTAATTATGATCTTCAACCCATTTCTAATCCCTCTAACTTGTGTACTATGGTAGAACTGTGTCAATGTTTATTTGGTACTGAAACCAAACTTAACCACAGAGCATAAAATTTTAAAAAAATTACTATCATAAATTAGCAGGTGAGAGGAAGAAAAAGAATGGCTCTGTATTCTGCTTGGAGTAGCCAAACAAAAGTTTTCCAGCTTGAGTGCAGACCTGAACACATACTCTGCATAGTTCATCACACTAAAGTTTCTCACTCAGGACAGACAGACATTGGGGATATGACCAGCACCAGTAGTGCAGGTGATGTGAGTGGCTAGTAGTTTTCTCCGGGGGAGGGGGGGAGAGGGGGGGAGAGGGACTGGACCGTTTACTACCGAAATTTGAACACATATTTGTAGCGTCATACCTTTTCCCCCCTTTCTTCTGTGCAGATACTTTTGATATCAGCTTGTTGCTTATTGTATGTGCTTTAAGATGATATGTAAAATGTCAAATGTCTCTATAGGCATATTTTCTTAGAAGATACATCCAAACACGCAGGGGTCACTCAAAAATTGCACCTCCCAAATTGGAACACGTATAATTCCTAGGTGCCTTGAGCTATAGACTCAAAATTTGTTTTATGACTTGCTAACACACTAAGCTGTGATATGACAGAGCCATATTTACAAGGCAGTCAAGTGTTGATTAGATGTGAGACACTTTATTTCCAACCTGCGCAAAAATCCACGCAATATCTGTGACGTCACCTCTTCTAATCCTCGTAACTCAGGAATGCTTCACGTTAAAAATAATTTCTCTCCGTTAAATCACAGCTTAGGCTTGTAGGAAGCCACAATACCAAAGTTGGGATCGGTAGCTCAAGGCGCCTTGGAATTATACGTGTTCCAATTTGGGCGGTGCAATTTTTTAGTGATCCTTGCATTTTTGGATGTATCTTCTAAGAAAAGGTGCCTATAGAGATATTTCACATATTATCTGAAAGCACACACAATAAGCAACAAGGTGGTATCAAAACTATCTGCACAGAAGAAAGTGGGTGAGTTATGACGCTACAAATATGTGTTCAAATTTCGGTAATAAATGGTCCAGTCCCCCCAGCTCACACCAGAATTTCATGTCAACAAAGCTATACTGAAAGTCTATGTCATTCTCATCTGGAATGTCAGAACATCATGATCAAATGAAACGCACTGTAGTTAGTCTTGGATATACTGGATTGTGCAAGCAGATCTGGTTGTTGAAACTTTCTTAAAGTGGGATCAACAAGTGCTCTGTTTTCCACAAAAGAAGTCAAAGTCAGGAGATTGATTTGCTAGAGCCTTGCCAATAGTCTTGATTAGTTAAACTTTCTCCTCTTAGCACTACTTAACTCCCTTTCAGAGATCAGTGTGTGCTCTAAGCAATCTGATAGATGCTTCTAAAGATTAGAACCAGGATGCTGTTGAAGTACATCTTCTATAAGTTGAAGATTATCATCATCAGAAAAACTCTTACTATAATTAAGTATGACTGGAGAGATGAAATCCTTGTATGTTGCCATACAAAGTAATATCGAAATTTTGGAGACAATTATTTATTAAAGCTTGGAGATTCAAGTGAGGATGTAGGACATATTGAAATTTAGGCATTGTTGGCCTTACATGTAGGTCTCAGCACTTGTTGAATTTCTATTCTTTTGGATGTATCTAGAGCTTGCTCTTTAAAATAGTGACAGTAGGAGGTAAGAGCTGAACAACCAGAGACACACAGTCAGCTAAAGACAGCCATTGTATCTTGTAATTTGGACAGTGGATATATATGAAGTCCCAGGCTCAACCATTTCCTCAAGCTTCTTGCTCTCATCATGTCTGACTGGGCTCTCTTTGAAGAGGGTCCGCATTCCATTCCTAAACATCATCTGCCAGTTCCTTCTGCTGTCCATTGAGGCCAGGAGTAATCTATGTGATGGGCAGTGAACTTTGGGTTAACTTCTGTGACAGCTCTTAGTCTTCCTAGAACACCTTTTTTTGCTGAGTTCATGACTGAGCCTCCATCACTAGTGAATCCTCCTAGCCTATTTAGAGGCAACCTTCAATCTGGATTTTCTGAATTTAAAACTTCAATTAAGCACTCGAATATGTCTTGAGCCATTCGATGGCCTCTCACTCATTTTATTTCAATGAAATCTTCACATACCTTTCCTTTCTCTGTCTATGTATCTAACTGATGTAGACTCCTAGCTGGTCCATTGTAGCCTAGCCAGTATATTTTCTGCCATAAGTGACCAAAAAGGTGACTCATGGGCTGCTTGAAATACAACGCGGATTAGTGAATCTCCTTAAAGCATCTTGTGATAGTATTTCTAACCCCAGTCCAAGACCAATGGGTAGGATCAGCTGCTCTAGCAAATTCTAGGAAACATTCACCACAAGAACTGAAATGTGGATTATTTTTGGCTGTCACAAACGCCAGCTTGAAAGGTGCAAGTTTCCCTAAACTGTCCAGCTTCCTGAGCTGCTGTCATAGTACATTTCTGCTTTGAGTACATGTGCATGAACTGTCTGACGACCTTTCATGAAGAGAGGGAGAGGCTGGAGAGCTGTTTATGTTTAAGATGATGCCAGCAGTTCTAATTTAGGCTTCATTATTTCTTTGCAGTGAAGACACTGTTTCTTCAGGCTCAGCTTCAGCTTCTTTCTTGCCACTGGATGCCGTACTTTTCATTGACCATATCATATATTCTTTATTTTTCATTCGTTCTTGAAAGAAAGTCTCCTCTCCTTGTTTCCCATTTTTCTGGACAGTGTAGCAGCGAAGGTTGTCACTGGAAATTTGATTCAGTGGGATCAACAGTCAGACTTCCAGTCTCCTCAGACTCAGAACTGCCACTGGTTTCACAAGTGCTGATACTGGTTGGAAATAGCTGTTTACACTAGTCTGTTGTGCCATAATTTATCAGCAAATAATGGCTATTTTTATTCTTGTCTCTAACTCTTATCGGTACAGTATTAGTCTACTGGCTAGCTAGCGAAAAAGTACTTGCTTTCGGTCAACAAGATCAGATGCAAAGTTAGCTATGCAGCCTGGCGAGAGTTGCTTGAGCAGCTGCTTGATACTGCTCTGACACAAACTGTGGTGCCAAATTGATGCCTCCATAATGATTGGTGTGTGCTTTTAAATGGAATAACGGGTCCTCTAACTGGGTGTGGTCAATATGGGTATACAGTCTTATATCCTCTCTTTTTTAACTGCTCAATCTAAAATTGGCGAGTGAAGCGCGCCCTCAGTGGGGAGGGGATGGAAAACTTCGTATTGCCACACATGCCCATATGTGGTTTATATATGCCATACATAACCTGGGAGTGCACGGAAGATTTTACAGACTCAACTTAAAGATAGAAATGGTCGTCATGGAAAACGAGCTTTGGAGGTCGTTAGATTAGTTAGTGAACAAAAAACGACTGCAGATTCAAAGTCCAAAGGGAAGATGAACACTGGATACGCACGCGACCTACTTGGTCAATAGCGGCCAGGGAAGGGTTGCTGGAGTTATTTTGTGACTAAACTAGCTTAATGCTTCAATATGCTCTGGCATTGGATGTGATACAAGTTCTTGAACTATTTTCAATCTTGCTAAAGTAAACACAGTTCCTTGCATGTTTACTGCCACTCTCTCTCTCTCAGATAGCGAGTGCATGACTGGATACTTTAGCATATACAGAAAGCATAAATGCAACTAACGATAGAGCAAACTGAAAACAAACAGTGTTAAAAGTGCAAACTCACTACAACAAGTTCTTCTCAGCATCTGCATCCCTTTGCTCTCTGTTAATTTCTGCAGAAAGAACTGCCTGATGACCTAACTCTTAATGTGGTACTTAATTTCAAGGAAAGTGGTTTCCAAATAATCTAACAAAACCTTCCACTTGCACATTTCCATTTCAGAATTTTTAAACCCATAATGTTATAGGGTATCAGGTTGTTCAATCTTGCACCTGCAAGGAATATGTAAAAACTTACAATTCTTGGCTACTTCCCCAGATTACAATCCAACCACTTACACCAGTTGTAAATCTCTAACAACATGTAATTCTCAGCTGCATCACATCCCACAATCGTAAAGAAGACATCTACAAATCACATTGCAAATCAGTTTTCGGTTAGCTCTTCAGCTTGTCCGTTATGGCCTGAGCAATGTCTATGTTTTTTGCCTGGGGCTAGGCAAATATCTAGAACAATAAAATAAAAAATCTTGACAATTCTGACATGTACTGCCTTATGATATCACTCTTAGTGTGCTTGCATATTTGTTTGTAAGTAAAATAGCTACTCTGACAAAGCAATTTACTCTCAGCCATATTTCCATATGTCATTTCTGTCTTGCAACTGGTTAAGAACATTGGCATAGTAGTATTTACTGGCATAGCAGCATTCGCTGGCATAGCAGCATTCGCTGGTGTAGCAGCTTTACTGGCATAGCAGCATTCGCTGGTGTAGCAGCATTCACTGGCATAGCAGCATTCGCTGGTATAGCAGCATTTACTGGCATAGCAGCATTCGCTGGTGTAGTGGCTTTACTGGCATGGCAGCATTCACTATCATAGCAGCATTCGCTGGCATAGCAGAATTCACTGGCATAGCAGCATTCGCTGGTGTAGCAGCTTTACTGGCATAGCAGCATTCGCTGGTGTAGCAGCATTCGCTGGTGTAGCAGCATTCGCTGGCATAGCAGCATTCACTGGCATAGCAGCATTCGCTGGCATAGCTCCGTTCACTGGCATAGCAGCATTCGCTGGTGTAGCAGCTTTACTGGCATAGCAGCATTCGCTGGTGTAGCAGCATTCACTGGAGTAGCAGCATTCACTGGTATAGCAGCATTCACTTGCACAGCAGCATTCACTGGCATAGCAGCTTTCTCTGGCATAGCAGCATTCGCTGGAATAGCAGAATTCACTGGCATAGCAGCATTCACTGGCGTAGCAGCATTCACTGGCATAGCAGCATTTGCTGGCGTACTAGCATTCACTGGCATAGCAGCATTTACTGGCATAGCAGCATTCGCTGGTATAGCAGTGTTCACTGGCACAACAGCATTCACTGACATAGCAGCATTGACTGGCATAGCAGCATTCGCTGGCGTACCAGCATTCACTGGCGTACCAGCATTCACTGGCATAGCAGCATTCACTGGCATAGCAGCATTCACTGGCATAGCAGCATTCACTGGCATGGCAGCATTCGCTGGCGTACCAGCATTCACTGGCATAGCAGCATTCACTGGCATAGCAGCATTCACTGGCATAGCAGCATTCACTGGCATAGCAGCATTCACTGGCATAGCAGCATTCACTGGCATAGCAGCATTCACTGGCATAGCAGCATTCGCTGGCATAGCAGCATTCGCTGGCATAGCAGCATTCGCTGGCATAGCACCATTCACTGACATAGCACCATTCACTGGTATAGCAGTATTCGCTGGCATAGTAGCATTCGCTGGCATAGCACCATTCACTGACATAGCACCATTCACTGGTATAGCAGTATTCTGGCACAACTGCATTCACTGGCATAGCAGCATTCACTGGCATGGCAGCATTCGATGGCATACCAGCATTCACTGGCATAGCAGCATTCTCTGGCATAGCAGCAATCACTGGCATAGCAGCATTCACTGGCATGGCAGCATTCGCTGGCGTTCCAGCATTCACTGGCATGGCTGCATTCACTGGCGTAGCAGCATTCACTGGCATAGCAGCATTCGCTGGCATAGCAGCATTCGCTGGCATAGCTGCATTCGCTCGCCTACAACTTCTAAAATTCTTTACTAGTAGTTGTTTACTTGTCTTTGTAGAGTTCCTCTATAAAGATTATGCGATTGTTGTTCTATATACTCTTTGTTTGTTATTATTATTATTATTTTTGTTATTCATTTTTGAAGGGTGTTAACATAACATTGAGTGACAACACTGCAAAGATGAGTGGTGCGGCTATATATGCAACAGACATGCAGCTGTGCAGATGGATTGGGAATCAGTATGCTTTCACAGGATTGGAAACGAGTACCATCTTTGAGCGTCTTCCTGATGACATTGCTGACTTGTCACCTTTTAATTATAGGTAAGTTGGGCTGCAGTATACCTTAGTATTTATATGTGGAAATATTAAATCAAGCTTGACTAACTATTGTGATGTACTTTCCTGGTGCATACTCTATATCCTTGAGTAAACCACACCCTAGTCTGATAACTTCACTCTCTCGAATAGACCGCCATCAATTTGAGTAAAGGAGTCGGCACTTTAATTAGTTTGCTTACTCCCACTTTATTGCACTAAAATTGTCATTCCACATCCTCATGAGTGAAACGCGATATTATGAAAATGAGCTGAAGGACATATCTCTGAGGAGCAGATAATGAAGTAATCATGAAATCCTGCAGAAGTTGTTGGGTTTCCATAGCTCAGAAGATGAGCCAATCTGCTGCAAGTCCGGACTGCAACTACTATTGCCCGTGAGATGGCCAAAACTGCAATGAAGGTGAGGGAGAATCTGTTGATTCCTTCATGCGAGCAATGAAGCTGACTTTGGAAAAAGACAAAATCTCGATGATGGATAAGTCACATAAATAATTGCTTTGTAACCCGGTTGAGATCAGGTGATCTATTATTCACATGGCACTTGAATGTTCATGAAATAAATGGTATTCACATGATCATATCAAGGATATATGGTATACTCCATAAGTTGCCATCGTTACAGGATCTCCTTCGTGCCTCTATTCATGGTGTTTGTGCTGGGTGGACAGGTTCTCTTCTGGTCTTCAAAGGCCATCTGTGGTGACCTGGATCCTTGTCCGTGCTTTGAATCCCTTAGGTGCCCTTAAAAAATAATAATCAAAAAATAATCGGTCTCTTTAAAACAACCATCAGCTTTACAGTTAGAGAATTCCATTCCTATGAAGAGGCTATGATAACAGCCATCATGGAGTGTAATATTCAGGCTGTGAATTCTGTTGTGTTGCCTTGTTATTTCTGACCGTCCATGGCCATATATGGTATTCCAAAATCTAGATCCAATATACGATAGACAAGAACAGAAAAAGATTGACCGTTAAAAAGAAAAGAAACAAAATGACCCATGTCGACCCTAACCAGTAGATGTAGATGACCCTTTACCATTAACCTGATTTTTTGGGCATGCACTCCATTTGCTGAGTTCTTGTGTATGGGATGGGGGTGTGTGCAAGGCACAATGCCTGCCCTTTGTGCCATGTCAAAAAAAATTTCGTTGGTGAGCAAATCTACCCCTTAACTGGGGTGTTAAACAGATATGTATATGATTTTAAATGGTAAGGGGTCATCTAACTGGTTGTGGTTTACATGGCTACAGTCTTGTTTCCTTTAAATTGTTTACACTTTTTTTAACAGGTATAGTAAATTTTTGGTCTTGTTTTAATTTTTTTGTTTTGTTGCTTCATCTGTATATTATAGTTAATCTACACCAAGTGTGAACTTCAGGGTCTCCATGGCTTTGAAACAAATTTTCTAACTTGTTTATTGTTGTCGTTCACTACACATGTCAACACATAACATATCTTGTTGACAGTACCCATGTAGAGTCATCTACATCCTCCTTCAGAGGATTGTCAGAGTAAATTAAGTGAAGGTTCAGTTTTCACATTTTGGTTGCATAGCATGTGAGGTAGCTTTATTAGATCATCGATGAACTTAACAGTATATCAGCTTCATTACCAACTTACCCACTTACAATCCCTTTATTACTTTCCTCCCATTTTTTGTCTTTCACTGGATCGAAAAATGGAGTAGTTGTGGACATGGAACGATTGGAATCTTCTGGAACTAAAGATTTTATGAATGGACCTATTTTGCGCTGGTTATGCGAGTGGAAAAATAGTGATAGAAATATAAATTGATCCTTGAAGATGAATTTCAATTTTTTTTTACAATTTCAGCTCTCTTTTTTTCACTGCCAGCTTACTACTTTAACGAAGGAAAGGCATCCTTGAAGTCTTTTTAGAGTTAATATCAGCTGAAACTACCATTTAGGCTGTTAAGAAGCTGCTGATGTGAGTTTTAGTTAAAATATATGCTTTGGTTTGGGGGTGCACCATTTTAAAATGTGTGGATCAAACCATATAGGGAGTACTAGGAGTACTACCTGATAGATAGAGCCATATCAGGGAGTACTGGAGTAATACCTGATAGATAGAGCCATATCAGGGAGTACTAGAGTATTACCTGATAGATAGAGCCACATCAGGGAGTACTAGTGTACTACCTGATAGATAGAGCCACATCAGTGAGGACTAGAGTACTACCTGATAGATAGAGCCATATCAGGGAGGACTAGAGAACTACCTGATAGATAGAGCCATATCAGGGACTACTAGGAGTAATACCTGATAGATAGAGCCATATCAGGGACTACTAGGAGTAATACCTGATAGATAGAGCCATATCAGGAAGTACTAGAGTACTACCTGTTAGTTAGAGCCACATCAGGGACTACTAGAGTACTACCTGATAGATAGAGCCACATCAGGGAGTACTAGAGTACTACCTGATAGATAGAGCCATATCAGGGACTACTAGGAGTTATACCTGATAGATAGAGCCATATCAGGGAGTACTAGAGTACTACCTGTTAGTTAGAGCCACATCAGGGACTACTAGAGTACTACCTGATAGATAGAGCCACATCAGGGAGTACTAGAGTACTACCTGATAGATAGAGCCATATCAGGGACTACTAGGAGTTATACCTGATAGATAGAGCCATATCAGGGAGTACTAGAGTACTACCTGATAGATAGAGCCATATCAGGGACTACTAGGAGTAATACCTGATAGATAGAGCCATATCAGGGAGTACTAGAGTACTACCTGATAGATAGAGCCACATCAGGGAGAACTAGAGTACTACCTGATAGATAGAGCCACATCAGTGAGTACTAGAGTACTACCTGATAAATAGAGCCATATCAGGGAGGACTAGAGTTCTACCTGATAGATAGAGCCATATCAGGGAATACTAGAGTACTACCTGATAGATAGAGCCATATCAGGGAGTACTAGAAGTACTACCTGATAGATAGAGCCATATCAGGGACTACTAGGAGTACTACCTGATAGATAGAGCCATATCAGGGAGGACTAGAGTACTACCTGATAGATAGAGCCACATCAGGGAATACTAGAGTACTACCTGATAGATAGAGCCATATCAGGGAGTACTAGAGTACTGCCTGATAGATAAAGCCACATCAGGGAGTACTAGAGTACTACCTGATAGATAGGGCCATATCAGGGAGTACTAGAGTACTACCTGATAGATAGAGCCATATCAGGCAGTACTAGAGTACTACCTGATAGATAGAGCCATATCAGGGAGTACTAGAGTTCTACCTGATAGATAGGGCCATATCAGGGAATACTAGAGTACTCCCTGATAGATAGAGCCACATCAGTGAGTACTAGAGTACTGCCTGATAGATAGAGCCATATCAGGGAATACTAGAGTACTACCTGATAGATAGAGCCATATCAGCGAGTACTAGGAGTGCTCCCTGATAGATAGAGCCATATCAGGGACTACTAGAGTCCTACCTGATAGATAGAGCCATATCAGGGACTACTAGGAGTACTACCTGATAGATAGAGCCATATCAGGGAGTACTAGAGTACTACCTGATAGATAGAGCCATATCAGGGAGTACTAGAGTATTACCTGATAGATAGAGCCATATCAGGGAGGACTAGAGTACTACCTGATAGATAGAGCCATATCAGGGAGTACTAGAGTACTACCTGATAGATAGAGCCATATCAGGGAGTACTAGAGTACTGCCTGATAGATAGAGCCATATCAGGGAGTACTAGAGTACTACCTGATAGATAGAGCCACATCAGGGAGCACTAGAGTACTACCTGATAGATAGAGCCACATCAGTGAGTACTAGAGTCCTACCTGATAGATAGAGCCACATCAGGGAGTACTAGAGTACTACCTGATAGATAGAGCCATATCAGGGAGGACTAGAGTACTACCTGATAGATAGAGCCATATCAGGGAGTACTAGAGTACTACCTGATAGATAGAGCCATATCAGGGAGTACTAGAGTCCTACCTGATAGATGAGCCATATCAGGGAGTACTAGAGTCCTACCTGATAGATAGAGCCACATCAGGGAGCACTAGAGTCCTACCTGATAGATGAGCCATATCAGGGAGTACTAGAGTCCTACCTGATAGATAGAGCCACATCAGGGTGTACTAGAGTACTACCTGATAGATAGAGCCACATCAGGGAGGACTAGAGTCCTACCTGATAGATAGAGCCATATCAGGGAATACTAGAGTACTACCTGATAGATAGAGCCATATCAGGGACTACTAGAGTCCTACCTGATAGATAGAGCCATATCAGGGACTACTAGGAGTACAACCTGATAGATAGAGCCATATTAGGGAGTACTGGAGTCTTACCTGATAGATAGAGCCATATCAGGGAGGACTAGAGTACTACCTGATAGATAGAGCCACATCAGGGAGTACTAGAGTACTACCTGATAGATAGATCCATATCAGGGAGTACTAGAGTACTACCTGATAGATAGAGCCACATCAGGGAGTACTAGAGAACTACCTGATAGATAGAGCCATATCAGGGAGTACTAGAGTACTACCTGATAGATAGAGCCACATCAGGGAATACTAGAGTACTACCTGATAGATAGGGCCACATCAGGGAGTACTAGAGTACTACCTCATACATAGAGCCATATCAGGGACTACTAGGAGTACAACCTGATAGATAGAGCCATATTAGGGAGTACTGGAGTCTTACGTGATAGATAGAGCCATATCAGGGAGGACTAGAGTACTACCTGATAGATAGAGCCACATCAGGGAGGACTAGAGTACTACCTGATAGATAGAGCCACATCAGGGAGGACTAGAGTACTACCTGATAGATAGAGCCATATCAGGGAGGACTAGAGTACTACCTGATCGATAGAGCCATATCAGGGAATACTAGAGTACTACCTGATAGATAGAGCCACATTAGGGAGTACTAGAGGACTACCTGATAGATAGAGCCATATCAGGAACTACTAGGAGTACTACCTGATAGATAGAGCCATATCAGGGAGGACTAGAGTACTACCTGATAGATAGAGCCACATCAGGGAATACTAGAGTACTACCTGATAGATAGAGCCATATCAGGGAGTACTAGAGTACTGCCTGATAGATAAAGCCACATCAGGGAGTACTAGAGTACTACCTGATAGATAGAGCCATATCAGGGAGTACTAGAGTACTACCTGATAGATAGAGCCATATCAGGGAATACTAGAGTTCTACCTGATAGATAGAGCCATATCAGGGAATACTAGAGTACTACCTGATAGATAGAGCCACATCAGTGAGTACTAGAGTACTGCCTGATAGATAGAGCCATATCAGGGAATACTAGAGTACTACCTGATAGATAGAGCCATATCAGCGAGTACTAGGAGTACTACCTGATAGATAGAGCCATATCAGGGACTACTAGAGTCCTACCTGATAGATAGAGCCATATCAGGGACTACTAGGAGTACTACCTGATAGATAGAGCCATATCAGGGACTACTAGGAGTACTACCTGATAGATAGAGCCATATCAGGGAGGACTAGAGTACTACCTGATAGATAGAGCCATATCAGGGACTACTAGAGTCCTACCTGATAGATAGAGCCATATCAGGGACTACTAGAGTCCTACCTGATAGATAGAGCCATATCAGGGACTACTAGGAGTACTACCTGATAGATAGAGCCATATCAGGGACTACTAGGAGTACTACCTGATAGATAGAGCCATATCAGGGAGGACTAGAGTACTACCTGATAGATAGAGCCATATCAGGGAGTACTAGAGTACTACCTGATAGATAGAGCCATATCAGGGAGGACTAGAGAACTACCTGATAGATAGAGCCATATCAGAGAGTACGCTAGTCTCCCTGTATTGGATTGACCTACTTTTTAAAATGGTGGACCAATAAAAACCCAAACAAAGCTTATATCTCAGCTAATACTCATCAGCTGCTTTTTAGCTTCCTAAATGCTGGCTTCAGCCAATATTAGTGCCAAAATGACTCCCAACACGCCTTCAATGCTTCGCTAAGGTAGTAAACTGGCTGCACAACAAAACACGTGAAAGTCGTCGTTATGAAGTTTGTTATTTCTTTCTTCCCGCACAAAATTAGCTTACACTATGTCATCTCTCATGATCTGTACCAGAAGACTCCAAATATTCAATATATATCCACGACTACTCCGTTTCTCTATCCTGTGAAGAAAGAAGAAGAACAGAAATCTGATGGAAGTGTTAAGTAAGACACAACCTTTGTTGAAGTTCGTACATCAATGAATGACTTGCGCTTAGTTCAGCTATTTGGTTCGTGTTGTTCTCACACCTGGTCAACTGTTACTATATCCAAAGGAGGTCATAGCTGATCTTCTACCATCTGTAGTGTTCTCCTCCACATTGTTGCTAAATCCT
>CBDHDV010000111.1:0-8309 GCA_965261175.1 Rubritalea sp.
GTGCTGTTGTTTGCCTACTGTGATGCTGTGCATGAGTCAACAGGCTTCTCGCCTTTCGAGCTCACATTTGCCAGGCACGTACACGGACCGTTGGATGCAGTCAGGGAGCAGTGAGAAGGCGTGGAGAAGTTCCCTGTGGCTGTGGCAGACTACCTGACGACTCTGTACGAAAGGATGGCGGAGATCTCAGAGATAGCAGAAAAGAAGGACCTGGAAGCCAAGGAGAAAACCAAGAAATGGTTCGACGGAAATACCAGAGAGAGAAGATTCGAAGTCGGCGAGTCAGTGTTGGTACTCATTCCCGAAAGGAAAAGCAAGCTAGAGGCGTTGTACAGCGCGGGCCCTACACTGTGATGGAGCAAGTTTCGCCTGTGACGTACAAGTTGGATTTGAGAGGACAGCATGGATTAGGGCGAGTGGTTCATATTAACTTGATGAAGAAGTGGAACACACTGACGGCCCAGGTATTGTCAGTTACCTTGCTGACAGATGAGGAGGAACCAGACCAAGGAGAGATCATCATGATAGAACCTGGTGGTGACGAAGCACCAGTTTTGGATGACAGCCTTAATGCTGAACAAAGACAAGAGGTGAGTGCACTACTACAAGAATTTTCTACAGTGTTTAGCCACCTTCCAGGAAAGACAGAGCTGACGTTTCACGAAATCAGGATTGCAGGAGCGACGCCAATAAGGATGCCTCCCTACAGAATTCCGGTGGCCTACCAAAAGCAAGTCAGGGAAGAGCTCAAAGCTATGGAAGAGATAGGAATCATAGAGCCAGCGAAGAGCTCGTGATCATCCCCAATGGTGATGGTCAGGAAAAAGGATGGCTGGGTGCGGCTGTGCGGAGACTACCGCAAGCTAAATGAACTCACTGAGGAAGATCCATACTGCATGCCCAGAGCAGACGAGTTGATAGACAGGATTGGCAGAGCCACTTACATCACGACATTGGACATGACAAAGGGCTTCTATCAAGTGCCCACGAAAGTCAGAGACAGAGTGAAGACTGCATTTACGACCCCACTGGGTCGTTACCAGTTCATCAGAATGCCATTTGGTCTGAAGGGGGCACCAGCCACCTTCCAGAGGTTGGTGGACGGCCTACTGGACGGAACGCAGGACTATGCAGAGGCCTACATCGACAATGTAGCAGTATTCTCAACAAGCTGGACGGAACATTTGGAGCAGTTGAAAGAGATTCTGACAAGAGTCAAAGATGCGGGACTAACTTTAAGAGCAGATAAGTGCAAAGTTGGAGCAGCGTAGTGCATCTATTTGGGACATGAGGTTGGGAGTGGAAGGATCAGCCCGATGGAAGCCAAGATCTCGGCGATCAAGGAATTCAGCAGGCCAAAGACAAAGAAGGCTGTCAGAGAATTATTAGGTCTGGCAGGCTACTACCGGAAGTTTATCAAGAACTTCGCAGAGAGATCAGTGCTTTTGACAGGAACACTTGGAGGGAAGAGACCAGAAGTTGTGGATTGGGACCAGGGATTGGAAGAGGAGTTCCAGGACCTGAAGAAAGCACTCTGGAGCAAGCCAGTTCTCAACGCACCAGATCCGGACAGAGAGTTTCTGGTTCAGACGGATGCATCGCAAAAGGCAGTGGGAGCAGTACTGAGGTCAAGTCTTTGAGGAGGGGGGGGGGGAGGGTGGAGAAGCCGACCGCTTTCTTCTCTAAGAAATTGAGTGAGACACAGAAAAGATACACGGCTACAGAAAAGGAAGCACTAGCCATAGTTTTGGCTTTGGAACACTGCGTTTTACCTGATGGGAAGAAAATTTCGACTGCAAACGGATCACCGAGCTTTGACAAAATTAAAGACAATGAACGAAGTAGAATACAAGCCCGGACGAGAACATTTGAATGCAGATGCTCTATCAAGGCAAGCGGATGTTGACGACTCACCTTCTTCGGAGGAGGGGGGAAATGTCAGGGACATCGAGCCTGATATGACCTGACAAGGCTGACTCGTCAGCCAGCCCTGCCTGGTCAAGGAACAGATAGACAATTAACAAGTTTATGTGTTAAATAGTTAGGTAAACTGGTGATAGAGATATGTATGTTTGTTAGTTATAGTGTGAGTGACTCTGTGTGCAATTTCATTGGTTGAGGTTTGTGTATTTTGTCCTTAAATGGATGTGTTGTAAGGGCAGGCTGGGCCTATAAAAGGACCAGACTTGCTAGTTAGAAAAGGTGAATTCTTGATTAGGCTTTGTGATTCTGTTGCTGTTATATCAATTTTTAAACTACTCTGGAACCTTGGGTTTTGGGGGTAGCTACAGTAGCTGAGGCAAGTGACAAGGCTTTCTGTAGTGGATTAGATAGGGTCGGGCTGGCAAACACTGACACTCATCCTTCTCAAGCAACGTGTCTCTCCTCCATCGAAAGTGCAGTAGAGCACATCAACTTTCTCCGTTTCTGGCCCGTGTGCTCTGCCTTCTGCACAGACTTTCTGATCCGCTTTGAATCAGAAGAGGCAATATAATCAGCTGTAAAGCCACATGGAGGAAAACCAAACAATTTCACAGAGGCGAGAGTCCTTCCAAGCCATGATTGAAGGTAATCGCTGCCAGATAGACAGTGATTTCTACAGTACCACAAGAACAGAATCCAGTTTTGGGGCACCGGGACCAGACGATGTTATTGAAGAACTCATTCTGATTCTGAGTGGCACCCAACACACACTTCTCCAAAAGCTCCAGCTTGGAGAGCTCAGTAAATATGGTTTGGTGAACGGACTCAGATCCATTGGGAGCTCAGGGGTGTGCTTGGGTGGTTCCTCATTATTAGCCAGTGCATGATTGAACTTGCACCATGAGTCAGATCCTCATGGGCAGAACTGGTAGTCGTGTTTTTCATCATTAGATAAAGAGTGGTGGAACACAGCCCAGATTACTCTGTACATTCCATCCACGTCCCCGGGAAAAATTCGAATGGCCCCTCCGAAGTTGACTGTTAGACTATCAATGACAGAATAGGTCAAGCGTCCTTTACCCCCACACTTCAACTTCAGGACTTTGTCGTCTACAAAGGTCTTCTTCTTCAGGTCACGCAATTTCTTCCCAAGGCGCTTCTGGACACGACCAACACACTCCATCTTCTGAAGGTGTCAAAACAACAAAAACAAATATGTAATCACCATAAAGGTAAACAAATATGTAACACCATAAATGTAAACAAACTTGAAATCACCATAATATAAATAAAATTAACATAAATGTAATTACCTGAATCACAATATCAGTGCCATAGGGATGCTCGCTATTTAGCCTAGAAATAGTCTAAGCATCCCCATCTGATATTACCACGGTATACCGCAGCTTGTTCTTCCCAACAGATCTAGCCCAAAGAATTGAGACTCCTTCAGCTTTCATAGCAGAAGAGCCTGTGTAATTTGAATTACAAATGTCCTGGTGCTTCTCCATCCATTCCAGGAACTTCGGCGACTCACTTCCCATGCTAAGTTCAGCCTCCTTGCAAACCTTGCTGGATTTGCTCAGGACCACCACATCAAGTAACTGACCTGTCTCCCATGACAGCACTGCCACCACACCATAAGCCGCCGTAAATCCACGACGGGACCAGGTACCATCACATGTGACTGTTACATCACATCATCATCTGGATCGGCACCCTGTAATCTACGCAACTGTGCAGAAGCCAATCTAGAGCTCTCTTCACAAACTTCTTGCGCGATTTTTTGAATAATCAAATTGTGTTCAGAATGGTATTTGGGAAATACAGGAGGAGGGAGGCCCATCACTCCACAGATAGTCACTAGTCCTGCACTCCCTCTGCCACACATTCTCCCCGCCAGAATAAACCTAGAATTCAAAGCTTTTGAATGCTTGCAGGGATCACAAAAAGCATCCTCAACTCCTGTACACAACGGATTGGTATAGGAGAGGGTCAGCTTGGTACACAGACCCCTCCGATTCTTCAGGTTTTCTCTAACAGTCAGCCCTGATCCACAGACATTACAACTAGCCCGCCTAGTAACGGATGCTAGTAGATCACCCAGATCTGAGCCTTAGACCATTCATTTCACAAATAGAATCAGAAGTACAGGCTCCATCTGTAACTAGGGGGCTTACCGCAAGGTCCATGGAGGAAGAGTGTGGCTTAGGGAGTGCAAACTTCTTCCCAGTAGCGGTTGGAACCACTACTGGAGAAGAAGTTTCCTCACGACTGGCTTTCCCAAACAACCCTAAAGCTCGAGGCCGCGTCTTACTACGACGGAGAGAACGTTGTTTGCGACCCGAAGGACGACAAGATTCATCACGGGAAGAAATGACTTTCAAAAATTCGGTTTCAACCGATTGACACTCACGCCCCAAAACGTGTTGCCTAGTGGAGACGTGGCTTAGTGCTCATGCGCAACAGCCATAACTAGACTCTGTGTGAAATGAGCTTCCTGTAGACAATAAATGAGCTTTCTAGTATACGTACTCGCCATTATATGCTAGCATAAACTTACCTTACCGTTAGCGTTCGTCGTTAGTGTTCCTTGTGGTTTCTCTTTGAATTTTTAAATCAATGCATGGACAAAAACCATCATAACTTTGAAATGGAACATCCAATAGCTCTAAAACTTTAGAATTGGCTAGTAGATGTGTACAGCAACAGTTTGAACTGATAAAAATGAATTCAAAAAATCCAAAGTTTTTCAGGTGTAGTCCCCCCTCTTATGCCAAACCTGGTTTAATTCATTTTGCGGGTGGAAATTGGGGGAGAGAACCTATTTTTTTTTAATATAAAATATATAGTTATATTTTCATGTACTATGAAGCGTGGTCCACAATATGTCGCTTTATGTCACATCACATCTCTTCTGTCGCTGGTTGTCATTTTCCATTGGCTGTTAAAAGTCCACACCACAATTCAATGACCATTAACATAGTCCTTAAAAGACTTGAAAATGCTTCACATAGGAAATCTTCTTAATGATTTCAATTAACTTTTCCGGATCTCATCCATGAAATACTACTTCAAAACATTAGCCCTAAAGCGTGCACACCAACCACGTCCATTCTCAGACCACATGAATGGCAAAAAAGGTCAAAAACATGAGACTGCCACTGGATTATAACTCAATTCTATTCAATCGACAAGCAGGACGTGATAGGACATGACAAAGTTGGCTAACTATTAACATTAAAAACAAATAGACATGTAACTAATCCATTGCATTCCATCACGTCACATAGCTCCGCTGGCCCCAATGACATATTGTGAACCAGACCCTTCCATATAGCATGTAGAAAGTTACAATTAAAGATTCCTAACTGATCTTAAGAGATGTTGACATACATATATTTTTTAAAAGATTACAGATGATCAAAAATATAAATGGTACAGTAGAAAGAGTGTTGAACCTTCAACAATAGATTCATGAACAAATTGGGGGGGGGGGGGGGGGGGGGGGGGGGTAAAGTAATGTATATTGCAAGATAAATCTTGTGGCCAAGCCCACCTAAACCCTCTGGTGCCTCTGGTGCCTCCACTATGACTGCATTCACATTAAGATAAGTGAAGTATAAAATGATTTGATGTAAAACATGAAGTGATGCAGGATATGAAGTGATGCAGGATATGCTGTGGTGCAGGATATGATGCAATGAAGGATATGATGTGATAAAGGATATGAAATGATGGAGGATACAATTTGAGCAGGATATGTGCTGAAAGATATGATGTCATACAGGATATGAAGTGGTGATAGATACGATGTGATACAGGATATGATGCAATGAACGATATGATGTGATGAAGGATATGATATGATGGAGTATACAATTTGATGCAGGATATGTGCTGCAGGATATGATGTCAAACAGGATATGAGGTGATGACCGATATGATTGTGATTCAGGATATGATGCAATGAAGGATATATGATGGAGGATACAATTTCATGCAAGATGTGTGCCACAGGATATGATGTCACACCGGATATGAAGTGATGACAGATATGTGATTCAGGATATGATGCAATGAAGGATATGGTGTAATGAAGGATATGAAATGATGGAGGATACAATTTGAGCAGGATGTGCTGAAGGATATGATGTCATACAGGATATGAAGTGATGAGAGATATGATGTGATATAGGATATGATGCAATCAAGGATATGATGTGATGAAGGATATGAAATGATGGAGGATACAATTTCATGCAGGATGTGTGCTGCAGGATATGATGTCACACCGAATATGAAGTAATGACAGAAATGATGTGATTCAGGATATGATACAATGAAGGATATGGTGTGATGAAGGATATGATATGATGGAGGATACAATTTGATGCATGATATGTGCTGCAGGATATGATGTCATATAGGATATGAAGTGATGACTGATATGATGTGATGCATGATATCATGTGATGCAGGATATAATTTGATGCAGGATATGATGTGATGCAACAAATGATGTGATGCAGGATATGATTTGATACAGATATGAAGTGATGATGCAAGATATGTTGTGTTGCAGGATATGACATGACTCAGGATACGATGTGATGTAGTATATGATGTGATGCAGTATATGATTTGAAGCAGGATACCATGTGATGTAATGATGTAGTACATGAACAAAAGAGGATACTCAATTATTTACTACATATTTTTTTAATGGTCTACTAACCCATACTCCTGTACTAAAGTGTAGCTGAATTAAGCCTCAAACATTTGAAACCATACAGTGTTTAAACTCACATCCAGCCAATGACGAAAAACCAGAAATTAACTTTGCATGGCCTTAAGCTGATCACTCAACCAAAGAGTAATTGAGAACATCACTCACATTTCAACCATGAAGGAGACTGAAGTTCCTGATCATAGCTAATCAGCTACTTTGTGAAGGTGCTAAGGGACATGCATGTTGTATCACAAAATGCATAATGTATGCATTGCCGAGTCAATGCGTAGTCAATATAGTTTGCTTGCTAATTAGCTATTGTAATTATAGAGAAGTTCATTTTTATGCATTTATAAACAGATGTATTAAAGTGTTTCCTCGAGATGGATAACTGGCTAACATAACCAAGAGGGGTCATCAGCTTTTTGTGAAGGCAAACTTCTGGATTTATGGAAAAAAAAATTATGGCAGCTCAACTGTCATCATATTCAAACAACCCCTTTTTATGGAACTTGTAAACGAGAGTATTTTTAAAGGCATAATCCATGAGATATATGCATACTTTTTTGTTTACACCACCTCCTTGGACATCCTGCTTTACTCCTTCCCAGCCATGTGTTTCAATTCAGAATATTTGGGAAGCCTCACTACAAATGGTGGCATTACATTGAGTAGGTACTGTAGAAGCCAATTTGAATTCAACACTTACCAAATATTATTACCCTGCCTGTAGAACTAAGAATAGGAAAAAAAAAAGAAGATAAGTTTAAAAACAGAGTACTACTTTTGTATTCCTTGTATGGCAAGAACCAAAATGATGCAAAATATTTTGTCAACTTGATCTCAACTGACCTAAAAAAAAAATATTACTTTGGCCATAATTCACACTTGCCTTTCTCAGCAGGAGATGCTAAAATAATGCTATGGCACTAACCGCTATAGGTTGGCATGCTGTAACAAGGATTGTGCATAGGTTATGTACTCCTTTACGTGTGCTCTAGCCAATCCAGTTACGTGCATTATCTATGGTCGTACTAGCAAAAATGAATCGCTAGGCGGACTCTTAGGTGGAATGTGTTACCTCATACTGCATGGCACTGCTCACGATTTTAAACAAAGAATCTAGAGCAAAGTGGAAGAGCTGTATTGGAGCATTGATAAACATATGCTTTTGGTGAAAATTCGGTGAACAGGAGCTGTAAGGGAGTATGGAATAAGTAATAAGTGAAAAAAGGCTCAGGACATACTTGGCTTGCAGAGCAATGCTTTTGCCCTGCCATGCAATACTATGAGACTGGTTTAGAAATTATGATTCTTAACATAGGTGACAATCACTTGCCCTTTATCTTCATGATTTTATGGCAGTAACATGCCTGAAAAGTCCGCACAAAAATTAAGAATTGCTGCATTATATGCAATAATTGTGAGTAATAGCAAGCAGCGAGGCTAGGAGGAAATAACTTTCATTTAAATGATTGTTTTATCTATCAATGTTCACATTTTCACAGACCAATTCTATATCCCATATTCACAGACCATTCTGTTTGGTTTAGAACAAACAGATTTTTTATTTTTAATCTTGAAGCCTAATCTTAGCACTAGCTACAAGTTAAATTTTTGTCATTAACCTTTTTTTTTGAAAATTGTATTCCTT
>CBDHDV010000112.1:0-4611 GCA_965261175.1 Rubritalea sp.
CTAGCGCAGATGGAGCGTGTAGTTCTGATTCTTCGTCAGAGATGACTACGGCTCATTGACATTGGAAGTCTGCTAGCATCTGTCAATAGGCGAGCTAGTTGTAACGTCTCTTCTTCTCCACTCACTGTAAAGGAAAACCTGAAGGTCAGAAAGGGTCTGTGTACTGAGATAAGTCTCTCCTGTACCAATCCGTTGTGCGCAGGCAGTGATGATGCTTTTTCAGATCCTTGTAAGCACTCAAAAGCTCTGAACTCCAGGTCTGTACTTGCAGGGAGGATGTGTAGCAAGGGACTTGCTGGGCTGGAGACTTTCTGTGGGGTGATGGACTTGCCTCCCCCAGTAACCGCCAAGAGCTACTCATAACACAATAGCAGGATCCACACAATTTCAAATGAGATGTGTTTGGAGAGCTATAGGACGCTTCTGCCCAGCTTCACAGATTGCAGGGTGCCGAGCCAACTGATGTTGTTGATGTGACCGTAACTTGCGATGGCACTTGGTGGAAGCGTGGTTTCACTGCTCCCTATGGTGTTGTGGTGGTGGCGTCTTTTGAAACAGGCCAAGTTCTCAATGCAATCGTCCTAAGCAAGCGTTGCAGTGTGTGTAATCAGAAGAGGCTTCCATGGTCACCAGCTATCAACCCTGTCCTACCCTTATGTTACTATTCAAAGTATTGTTTTTATATAGCTCGCAGGAGTCCCTGGATTGGTAAGAGGAGCAACAGGACTCCTGCAATGCCAATTTTGATGGCGCATCACCTGCCATGGAAGCCGAAGGGACCTCACTGCTCTAGGCATGCTCTGTTGAGAGGAACAGCCTCCGCTACACAAAAGTAATCGCTGACGGAGATGCAAAGTCAGTGAAGCGGCTAAATAAGGAGCATCCATATGGCGAGGAAGTCCTGATTGAGGTGATTACATTTATATTGATTACAATAATAATGGTGATTATATATTTGTTGATTACATGTTTACAAAAAAATTGTTGACACATTCAGAAGTACAAGTGTGTGTGTCATGTGCAAAAGCGCTTGGGCACTAATCTACGTGGTCTCAAGAAGAAGGCTTTCAAAGATGCTGACGGCAAGCTCCTCAAATTGAAGTGGAGAGGAAAGAACTGTCTGACGAAGAGCAGAATCAACATGCTCAGCAGCTACTACGGGAATGCTATTCGGAAGAACCCCGGTGACACTGCTTCAATGTACGAGGCCACCTGGGCTGTATTTCACCATTCCATCTCAACAGATGCTGTCCATGACCACAGTGACTGCCCAACTGGCCCTGACACGTGGTGTAAATTCAATAGGGTGATTTCCGAAGGCCACCACCACGGCACACACCCATCATTCCAGAAGATCTTGGGGAGTATGTGGAACCCATCTTTAACGCTCATCTCGCAGGGACTTTCTGGAGGGGTGTGGTTCTGGGGAAACTTAGAGTCAAAATGAGAGCTTTAATAGACTGGTCACTGTTCTCTGCTCACTGTCGAGGTAGTTGTCAATCTGGCAGTACTTACCTTCAACCATGGAATGGAAGGTCTCTTGCTTCTGGTGGAGCGTGTGGTGGGTTCTCTCCTCCAGGTGCTCATAGTGTCGAGTTCTTTGTCCTGCTAGATGCAAAAAGAGTAATGAAGGCTCATTAGAAGGCAGGGGTCGTGAGTCAGAGACGGAGAAAGTCCCTCAGATCTGGGAACCTGGCTGTTGAAGAGTCGCATATTGCCCAGGAAGGCACCACTTACCAGGCAGGTGGATTTTGAACCCAATGGCTTGCAAGCCACTCAAACCCGGCCTTTTTCCAAGCCACCCACTTTTTTGGTTGGTTCTTATAGAACCTGACACCTTTAAAGAAATCAAAACGATGCCCCACCTCCAGGCTCCACCTCCATGCCACACCTCCTAGCCCCGCCTCCAAGCCCCACCTCCAAGCCTCACCTACAGGCCTCACCTCCAGGTCCCACCTCCAGGCCCCACCACCAAGCCTCACCTCCAGGCCCCACCTACAGGCCCCACCTCCAAGCCTCACCTCCAAGCCTCACCGCCAAGCCCCACCTCCAAGCCTCACCTCCAAGCCTCACCTCCAAGCCTCACCTCCAAGCCTCACCTCCAAGCCTCACCGCCAAGCCTCACCTCCAAGCCTCACCTCCAAGCCTCACCTCCAAGCCTGACCTCCAAGCCTCACCTCCAAGCCTCACCGCCAAGCCTCACCTCCAAGCCTCACCTCCAAGCCTCACCGCCAAGCCTCACCTCCAAGCCTCACCTCCAAGCCTCACCTCCAAGCCTCACCGCCAAGCCTCACCTCCAAGCCTCACTTCCAAGCCTCACCTCCAAGCCTGACCTCCAAGCCTCACCTCCAAGCCTCACCTCCAAGCCTCACCTCCAAGCCGCACCTCCAAGCCTCACCTCCAAGCCTCACCGCCAAGCCTCACCTCCAAGCCTCACCTCCAAGCCTCACCTCCAAGCCTCACTTCCAAGCCTCACTTCCAAGCCTCACCTCCAAGCCGCACCTCCAAGCCTCACCTCCAAGCCACACCTCCAAGCCGCACCTCCAAGCCGCACCTCCAAGCCTCACCTCCAAGCCTCACCTCCGATGGGCACAACAAAGGGAAGTTATATTTATGCATACATCTCTTACCATATTTCATCATATTTTCTTTCTTACATATACATACAGGCACAGCTAACTCAAGAAAGAATGGAATTACAGGAGCAGAACAAGGAACTACTAAAAACTTCAATAAGAACACATTTTGTCAAGCTATTACATTGCAAACCCAAACATTTCATTGTCCTAACTTTAAGCAGTTCTTCCTCAGAACGATGTTTTCTGATCTGGGAACAGTTGTAACTTGGCTACACCTCATCCATTTTTTAAAATATATATCATTTTAAAACTCTTTTTAGTGTGCTATGAAATGAGTGTTGAAACCTTCCACCGTAGGGTTCCCACAGTATATAACAAATAAATCAATCAGCTTCAGTTAAAAATCAATATAAAATCAGAGAATCATTATTACTTTTGGAAATTAGATTTCATGATAGCACCTTTGTTGACAAACATTGTGGTTAAAAACATTTAACCACATCCAGACCACAGAATATGAATATCATTATAGCATTTCCTATCCCAATATTGATCGGTATAAAGCCAAGAATTCACTCATATACCTCCCTCACAATTTGGTCTTATGATACTACTATTGTTTACAAATAATGTGGTAAAATAATATTCAGAAACATACCATACTTCACCAGAAACATACTATACTTCACCAGAAACATACCATACTTCACCAGAAACATACCATACTTCACCAGAAACATACCATACTTCACCAGAAACATACCATACTTCACCAGAAAACATACCATACTTCATCAGAAAACATACCATACTTCACCAGAAACATACCATACTTCACGTTTTATTGCTACATTTGTTTATCAACATTATCAACATGACATTATGTACACTTGCTTGTTTTACAGATTGTCAGAAGAAGATTATTGTCTCCAGAACTCTACCTTTGTGTGGTAGTCTCTTCATCATACTCCTGACCACCAGAAAGCAGGTCTTCACGGTCGCTGTCAGTAAAAGAGCCAAGTGAAGTGGCCATTGATTCTGTGGCTCCACGAGTGACAGATGGCGGCCCTAAGTAACTATAGATTTCCTCACACTCTTCTTCTTCAGATTCGTCCTCAGAGAGGGCCATATCATCCCTGGTAACTTGAGCAATAACATCAAACAAAGATAGTCTCTCAGTCATACCAAAGATCATCGAAACTGCAGATCGTCGGTAGAATCACGTGTTTTTGACGTGTTTTTCTTCATATCCCGGACTCGAAATTCGGTACACTGGTAGAGCTGTGATACGGAATTCTTACGATAGCGATATACCAAATCTGCGATTTTTTACGCATTTTTAAAAATCATTCCATCATTTGGCGCTTATACCAGTGAGAGGGTTGAATATATTTTTTCTACAAGCATGGCCAAGTTGTGTTGGTTAGAAGAGGTGACCCTTTGATTTAATTAGTACTGCTCCCGTGGAGGCCCAAAACTCTTAAACACCACTAACTAACGAATTCCCTTGCACTCATTTCATAGGTGTATACCTTAGACACACACAGACCAAATTAGAGATCCTAATTTACACCACAAAGTGTAGGAGAATTGTTCCCAGTGATGGAATGCACCTTTTGAGTGACCTTGGTGTTACTGCATGTATCTTCTACTAAAAGGTGTCTATAAAGACTTTAAACATATCATTGGAAAGCACACAGAACAAGCAACAATTTGATACCAAAATTTCTTACACACAAAAAAGGGGAAAAAAGTTATGGTGCTTACAAAGTTGATAAACGTTTTATGGTTTTTCACGTCCAGTCCTCCCTTTAGAGAATACGTGCACTACACCTGTTCTAGGCACTTGAGACTAGTCCTTTAGAGAATAAGTGCACTACACCTGTTCTAGGCACTTGAGACTAGTCCTTTAGAGAATACCTGCACTACTCCTATTCCAGGCACCTGAGACTAGTCCTTTAGAGAATACGTGCACTACACCTATTCCAGGCACGTGAGACTAGTCCCTTTAGAGAATACCTGCACTACACAT
>CBDHDV010000113.1:0-9056 GCA_965261175.1 Rubritalea sp.
AAGAGGTAGCTATATAAATGGTGACAAGGAGGTGATGTGGCAGCAGGCTAAATGTGCAAGCACAAGCCTGGTCCAAACCAGCCACCAGGGGATAGGCCGGTTGTGTTTGCCCTCATTTAGTATACGCTCCATTGGGATACCTGAAAATTTGGTATCCTTGGTAATCATTCGAGAAAACATGTTTATATACATATTTTAACAACAGAACATTTCCCCCCAAAGTATTTGTGAATCTTTGAATCAGAAATTGGTGTTCAGTATGTGTATATAGTCCAGAGTTGGGGTGGGATATGGAATTAAATTTTTTTTTTTAATTAATTAATCTCCTAATGGTGCATAAACCAGATATACATGTATTTTTTTAATTTAATTTCTTCGTGTCCAAAGAATGCTTATGCTAGCTATAATTCAGATTTTGACAGCGATGGTATCATAGAGCCATCCATTTACTTACACGAGCCAGAAGTAGAAGAGAGTGATGCATCCTCAACATCATCTGCATAGTTTGATGATGATGAGGGCTCCACTACTTTAACTGATGGAGCAAAAGCTTCTATTATTTTGGTAGTTAATTTAGATCCATCCTTAGCATGACAGTATGCAGTGGTCAGGTTGCACATCAAATAGGTGGAGGTGGCTATATATGCTGTGATAAGGTTGGGCACTGTGAGCAGTTCTGAAGAGAAGTTATCAAAACAGAGAAGAGAGCAGCAGTAGCAAATGACATGAATGGCTAATTCGCCTAATGCATCACTGAACAACCTTGGTTTGAAGCAGTGTGTTTTAATTCTTGGGTCCATTCAGCTGTCTTTTTCTTATACACACAGGTATCAATTGGCAGTCATGACATCCGCACAACACCATTACATAAGTAAGACTTTATATATATATATATATGCATAGATAGAGAGAGAGAGCATTGCATGAGTATGACTTTATATATATGCATAGATAGATAGAGAGCGAGAGAGCTACATTTTGCAAATGCAGGCAGTACAGATTTATGCCCCATCAATTGCTGTAGGCTGGTGTTGGGGATGACTAGGAAGATGACAAATACTGAATGTTGAATGATGCATTGGGTGGATTAGCCATCCATATTACATGCTGCTGCTGCTATCTTCTCCTTCCTTTATTTTCTCTGCAGAAAAGACAATCAGATGCTGCTGGCACTTGCTCTCACTGCCCACACCTGTATCACGTCATATGTGGCAACCATTGTCTATTTCATTATCTATCTGGCCACTGCATGCTATTATGCTAAAGATAGCTGTAAATTAACCACCACAGTAATTGAAGCGTTTGCTTCACCAATTTGAGTAGTGAAGCCTTTCATCATCGTCAGACTATGCAGGAGGTATAGAAGAAGTATCACTCTCTTCCACTTCTGGCTCTTATAAGTATGGCTCAACAATACTGTTGCCGTCAGAATCTGAATTACTGCTAGTATAAGTATTTCCAGTAAAGGATGCTGAAGAGTATGATAGACTGAGATAATAATCAGACTTGTTGCTGGACTCTTATTGTTCGCTCTCCTCCATTGCAGTTGCGTGTCATGAGGCTAGTGGATTTCCCCTCGTGATGTCACATGTGAAGAATACCTCAACTGGAAAAAGTTCATCGAATGACAAATTCAAGCATTTTTTTTGATATTAAGAGATAACTAAAAATGTGCTTATCTAGTATATGCAAAACTAGGAGATTCGTTTAAATTAGCTAGTTTTTTTCGTCCCCCCCTTTAACGAGGGACTGTATGTCAAAATTCCCCCCAAACTTTAACAAATATATATATTACTATGACTTGGCATTTTGTTATTTGAGAGTTACCTATTTTTTGTGCTTTCAAATTTAATATTAAATATCGCTATAGGTATATTTCTTAGAACATTCATTTGGCAACATCAATGTCACTCAAAAACTGCACATCACTATCTGCTACAATGAGTATCTCCACAGTGAAGTACATGGAAGGGTGTAGTAACTTGAACTTGAGTTGAATTTATTATGGACAACTGTGGTTTGTGATTCCAAGAACATTGTCACTTATTATACCTTGTGTTGTGATTGGTTAGCACGTTTTGTGTCATTGCCTTATTTGGTATGTGGGCCTATCCCAGGTGAATAGTCAGTCTGTAGAATTGTCCACCCACTGGATGGCGTTTTATGGGAATTGAGAATGGATAGTTGATTGTTGTTAGTCATACTGTAGTTGGAGGTACTGCAAAATGGCGATGAGGATTTACAATGGCAGTACACGACACTCTTGGTGTATCTGACTTGGGAACTGAGGACTGGACAGCCTATTGTGATTGGTTGGAACACTGCTTCACAACTAATGTCAATTGTCCTGTGAAAATATCCTATCCTCTTACGTGTCTGTGGAGCGGGTACATACCATCTCATCTGCAGTTTAAGAGCCACAGAACGGCCAACTTTCAAGTCATTTACTGAATTGACACAGCTAGTGAAGGATCACCTCAACCCCTCTCCATCAGGCCAGTCATCATGCAGAGATTTAAATTCAAGTCTCGCCGCTCCCAGAAAGAGAGTGAATCAGTCCCATGAGTTTGTGGCTGAATTACGTAGGCTCTCAGATCATTGCAACTTCCAAGCAACATTAGATGACATGTTACGTGAATGTCTGGTTTGTGCCATCAGAGAAGTGACAGTTCAACGGTGACTACTAGTTGAACCTTATCTCAAGTTCAGGAAGGCTTTTGAGCTGGCCCAATCAGTTGAACGAGATTAGAAAGACCTACACAACAACAACCCCTCATTACTCAAAACAGACTCCCATATACAACTTGGACACGAAGTCCTCAACATGCAGAGGTCGCAAAGTTCACCCAACTCCGATTGCTGTCGAAAGCCACATACTCGAACCAATGGCCAGTTTAGGAATGCTATTTGTCATGGTTGCAAAAAGGAAAGACATTTGGTCATAGTCTGCAGTAGCAAGCAGCAGCATTCACTAGTATGTCGTTCGAGTCGTAAAGTTAACAGGCAACCAATTTGAACACATCAATTTACTGAACTGCTGGAGGACCTGGTGGATGTTTATCAACAAATTCCATTGGACGATAACACCAAGGAGTATGTGCGTATCAACATGCCCAAAGGCCTGTACTGATAAATACAGTTGATCAAGGACAAAGTGCTGATTGGCTAACTGATTTCTCCTCCGTGACGACTTCTCCATGTGACATATTTGGAGGTAGAGTTGCTAGACCTAACCATCAGTACCCCCTACAGGGAGCACGCTGAGATATTTCACTCGCCCTACAGGGAGCATGCTGAGATGTCCACTCGTTATCGTCAACCTCCACAATGTTATAACCCTTGTTTGAAATGAGGGTGTAGGAATGTAGTAACTTGAACTTGAGTTGAATCTATTATGGACAACTGTGGTTATGTGATTCCATTAGTTGAAGGACACCGTGTGAACTGAATTGTTTAAAATAAAGTCATAAAACCCCCAAAACTTGGCAATGCTTGCAATATAAATAGAAAAATGAGGAACACATATCATAGAGCTCTAAAAAGGGCATTCAAATTCTATGTAATGCAAGCATGGAAAATCAGATATCCAATGTAATGGTCATTTCGAACAAACAAAACATAAATTGCTGAATAAGCTGTTAAAGTTGGGCTTCCTTTCAATTTTATGACTTGAGATAAATGAACACTGACAAAAAACTGTCATAATTTGATGTGGAGGAGCCAATGACTCTAAAACTTAGGAAATGGTTATACAGAGATATAGCAACATTTTAAACCGAAGAAAGAAAAAAAGAAAATTTAAAAAAAAATTCAATGTTTTTGAAGTAGAGTCCTCCCCACCTATTCAAATCAATACAACTTAGCTATATTTTACTAGTATATGAAAATTTGGCATTCTCAGTTTACAGAGCAATGAAAAGGCTTTTAAACCATATGTAAAATAAGCAATGAATTGAAGATGGCACAGTTATCGTTGTATTGCTTGCATCAAGCATACCTCTTCGGATTCAGATCCTTTTTTTTTAATTTTTGACTTGAGATAAGTCAAATTGCAAAGAAATGAACAAGCACAAGCATAAAAATGAGCATGCAATATAAACTACCTCAAAAACATCGAATATGGTAACAAGGTAATAAAAAAAGGTAACAGCTTCTAGTTGAAAATGCTTTTATTAATATTGACTTTATTTTTTTTATGTACAGTCCTCGCTTATGGGCGGGAATTTTAGGGTTCACAATTTTGTCCTTTTATTAAAAAGGAAAAAAAGGGGATCTTGCTCTGTAAATTAGTGATCCAAAAACATAGTCAAAGTGGGCATGACCATCAATGGGAGATGGGCGGGGAGAAGTAAATAGGGATGCTGCACGGATTGGATGACTAGTGGCTTGATATCAAAACAGAAAGCTAAAACCATCGTAATAAGCTGAGTTTCCCAACTCAGCTTGCATGGCAGAATAAAGGGTATATCTTTTTGGGCTCCTGAACGCCCATGAAAATATAAGCACTGTCAGGAAACCCTATCCTGACTGGTGAGAAAAGAGAGCCACAACAGCCCTTACATCTGGTTACAAGTTTACCAGACCACAAGTACAAGTTGGGTTCACGAACCCACCAAGACACTGGCAAGACAAGACATGTCAAAGGAGCTGATTGGTCGGAAGGAGAGGGACACCATGGAAACCAAGTGACTTTTAAATAATCGAACTGGTAAATGATAAAAAGGGACTGAACTGTTAGAGAGGGGAGAGGAGGATGTTAGTGAGAACATTGTTGTAAGATCATTTGTGCAGACTTGTTAAGTTGTTGTAGTAAGCTATTACTATTTGACCACAACCTCTTGATAGAAGAGCAAAGGCTGTAGATAAGCTAAGGGTGGTTAAGTGTTGGTCAAGCTAGAACCTGAACTAAAGACTTTGGAGCAAAGTCAGAGTTCTGGTTAAGAGTTTGGCGTTGGAGCTAGAGTGGTCTAGAAAGAGAGAGGCTGACCATGTTCTAGTTTCACATTGGTGGCAGCGGTGGGATCTCAAGAGTGAGACCCTGGACCAGTCTTAGTCGGAGGCCCAGTTGATTGTTTAAAAAAATTTTTTTTTTAGCTAGCTGGGTACTCTAAGGGAACAGCCACATGTCAAGTGAGCAGGCTTATGAGGAAAAAACAACTGAGTGCCCAGAAAAACTAGTTAGTATGTGTGTTCTCGACCTTGGTTCTATGGCAGAGGACCAACGGCAAGACGTCAGGGGACTGAGATCACAACGAGGGGAAGAGACTCCCCCCATACATGTTCAGGGGATACCAGACACACGTCGCCTTCGGATAGCCAATCAGGAGGGACGGTCTGAGAGTTCCATGGATCGGTTCATGACACAGTGGATACAAATGGACCAGGCCAGAACCGAGAGGGAGACGCAAAGGTGGGAGGAGGATCAACAGAGAATGATGGAACAGCAAGAACGGATGTTTCAGCTACTGGCTACTGCACCGAGGCCAGTCGTAGCCAAACCACCTCTGCCTGCTCCAAGACTCACACTCCAGAAATTCAATGAAGGTGTGGACAATATGGGAGCATATCTGGAAATGTTCGAGGCAGCGGTAAGAGCAGCACATTGGCCAAATGATCAATGGGCTATGTTTCTGCAGAGTGCACTATCGGGAGGCGGCCTCACAGCAGTGGCGGCCATGCCAGTGAGCTGGCCTCACAGCAGTGGCGGCCATGCCAGTAGGCCGGCCTCACAGCAGTGGCGGCCATGCCAGCAGATCAATAGTTGGACTATCTTGCAGTAAAAGAAATATTCCGGAGACAATACCATATCACAGTTTAGACATTCCGTCATCGGACGTTTGAGGTACCATTTGATGCAACCAGCCCAGATGTGTGCCTAGCTAAAAACCGGCAGAGTTTTCAACAGTGGCACGCATCATCACAAAATGACCCGGAGACTATGATGTTAATTGAAGTCACACTGAAATGGTTACCCCGGTAGCTGGAAGTGAAGATGAGAAACCTCAACCCACAAACTTTCAAAGAGTTGGCTGAAGCGGTCGCCCGTCACTTAACCAACCAGTCGATACCAAGGAAAGAAGCAGAGGTACCTCGATGAACGGAGCGAGCCGGGACAAACGAAAAAACTATCCTAGGGAGAGGGAAGGGGAACTACACTTCCTACCGTCCCGACAGCGTCAACAACCAATGTCACCTCGTCTGAGACCAGGCCAAGGGGGCGGAAATAACAGTCGATCGCTGTCTAAGGATGTGTCACAGATGACGTGGTAACCAGTGCGGAAAAAGGGGACACTTACGCCGAGACTGTCGAGTGAAAGTGGATTCTGCAAACCGTGCCGCTTATGTCCGAACCAACCTCCCCAAGTGGATTCGTGAGGTACAAGTGAACCAGAATCCCGTAGTGGGATGGTTGGACACTGGTTGTATCAAATCCATGATACATCCTCGTTTCATCAGCAGGGATGATTATTTGGGATGGAAAATACGTATATGACGGCCAGTACTAAGAAGGTGTGGTTTCCAGCCACAAGGATCGCCCTAAACATTGACGACCACACCTACCAGTTGGCTGTAGGGGTATTGTCGCATCTAACGGTCGACATGCTTCTCCGACAAGATGTCCCCAAGTTCAGGAAACTCCTGAAAGAAGCTCTTCGGGAAAGGAGTAACCAGAGGTTGGAGGAACAGATGCGGACGTCCGAGTCAGTGATGGTCGTTACCCGGGTGGGAAAGAAGAAACAAGAGCTAGCCCAAAGTCAGTCAGAGCTCGACCAAGAGAGGGATGAAGCAGTCATCCACGAGATGGAGTCAGAAACAGAGCTCCACCGAGAGATGAAATAGTCATCCACGAGATGGAGTCAGAAACAGAGCTCGAGGGAGAGAGGGATGAAGCGGTCACCCACGAGATGGACTCAGGACCTGAGCAAGGTTTGGGTCAAATATTTGACTTTGACAGTGATGTGTTTGTTGTTCCTACCTAGACCACTCACCACAGGAGTACACCAGCAAGTCAGATCCAGCTCAAGCGGATCTCGCCATCCCAGATGCGTTCCCACCAGCTGTCTGACTCCACGTTGGAGGAATGGAAGCGACAGGCAGACGCAGGAGAGGAGGGTGATTTCTGTTGGAGGGAGGGACTCCACAAGAAACCGTATGTAAAAGGAGGAGCTAACTTACTGGTTATTCCTACTTGTTACAGAAATGAAGTTTTGAAGCTGGCACACAATTCACCGGCAGCTGGAGATTTTTCTAGGGCACGAACGCTGGATACCCTACGACAGAGAGTGACCTGGCCGAGGATTACATCCGACGTCAAGGCAGCGTGTCATTCATGTCCTACTTGTCAACGGTCTGCCCCCACGACTAAGAAGACAGCTCCCCTACTCCTTGCCGATGATACGGACACCCTTTGAACGAGTGGCCATGGACATTTTTGGGCCCCTCAAAAGAACCAAGTAGGGTACAAATATTTGTTAGTAATTATGGACTATGCCACTAAATGGCCGGAGGCTTTTCCTTTACGCAATGTAACCACAGAATCGGTGGTGGAGTGTTTGATCGAGCTGACAGCAAGACTGGGAGTCCCCAAAGAAGAACTTACCGACAACGGCACTAACTTTGTTTCGAGGACTATGAAGAAGTTCTGTGACTTGGCAGGGATACAACAGATACGTACCTCGCCCTACCATCCCTAAACTGATGGGATGGTAGCGGTTCAATGCCACAATGAAGCACCTCCTACGGAAGCTAATGCAGAAGAACATGGTGGATTGGGATCAATGTATACCATATCTCTTGTGGGCTTACTGTGGAACGACCCAGAAGTCGACGGGCTACTCCCCTTTCAAATTTTTCTATGGTCTCCCAATGAGAACACTTTTGGACGAACTAGTCGAGTTGTGGACTGTGAAAGATGAAGAGAGCACAAGAGAGGTGATCGAGTACCTCCGTCTGCTACGTGGGAAGATGGCTCTGGTGCGAGACATAGCCTACCCGAATGAAGCGAAACAGAAAAAGGAACAGAAATACTACCATGACAAAAAGGCAGTCCCACGACAATTTGAGGTTGGAGACTACGTCTTGGTCTTCAGACCCCGCAAAGAAAACAAACTTTGCAATGAATGGAGAGGCCCTGTGATTGTGACAAACAAAATCACAGATGTAACCTATGAGGTGGAGCTGGATTGTGGTCAGAAACGAACCTTCCATGTCAATGGAATGAAAGAGTTGAAATCCCCCATTCCAGCAGTTTTTCTATCAGTAGACGACATCCTTGAAGAGGATGCTACCGAAGAGGAAGAAAAAAAAAAACACTAGTTAACAACCTCAATTACTGTCAAGAGCAGGAACTCCAGGAGAAGTTTGTGGATGTCAATAGCGATGACCCAGGGAGGACCGACCTGGTGGAACATGAGATCGAAACCGAGGACGCAAGTCCCATCCGATTGCCTCCATATCGGTTACCACATGCCGCCCATGAATACCTGCGGGAGGAAGTCAAGTCGTTACTAACAATGAGAATTATTATGCCCTCGAAGAGTCCCTGGGCCGCCCCAGTGGTACTGGTACCCAAGAAGGACGGTAGTAAACGGTTGTGCGTGGATTACCGCAAGCTAAACCTAATCACACGTGCGGATCCATACCCAATACCAAGAGTAGAAGATCTAATTGATGATATCGGAAGGACAAAATATATCACGGCCTTAGATCTCACAAAGGGGTACTGGCAAGTTCCAGTGGCAAAGTCGAGCCAGGACAAAACAGCATTCATAACACCCTGGGGAAAATACCAGTTCCGGATCATGCCATTTGGACTAGTAGCTGCTCCCTCGACATTTCAGCGGTTGATGGACATGATTCTCGAAGGAACACACTCGTATGCAGCAGCCTACCTGGACGACGTGATAATCCACAGCAACACTTGGGACGAACACCTGGCTCACCTGCAAGAGGTATTTCAGAGATTGAGGGATGCTGGTCTCACTATCAAGGAAGGGAAATGCAAGTTTGCGTGTAACAAATGCACGTATTTGGGTCACACAGTGGGCCAGGGAAGT
>CBDHDV010000114.1:0-6170 GCA_965261175.1 Rubritalea sp.
GTTTTCCTCGTTCGAGAAACCCCTGGCCTAGACAATTGAATTGTCCAAGCCAGTGGTTCTCAAGGGCAGCCGCAAGCAGCCATTACCCCCGATTGCCACTGTCTTGGACAGTGTCTATTCCGTTGGGTGAACATAGGAATATTGATCTGTTCTCTCAATCAGGTCTCGAACAGACCCATGGAGGGCAAGTTCAGTGACCTGACACAGAGATTGTTGACCGGTATGTTGTGATGGGTAGGTGTCATTAAATAACACCTTTCTGAAACCTGCCATTGCAGGGCATTCAGAGAAAATGTGGATTGGGGTTTCGACTGCCTGATCCTCTAAGCAAAGCCGACATTTGTCGGATTTGCTGAGTTTGGCAGTCATTAGGTGTTTCCTCCACCAGCCATGGCCGGAGAAGAATTGAATGTTAAAGCCTAGATGTTTTCTAGACATTGAAAGCAATTTAGTTGCTAGGAAGGGATCTGGCCTAGGTAGCCAGTATTTGGTTTGGGCATGACCAGCAATGTCATCCCATGATTTGAACCACTGAACATTTAAAAATGATTCAATGGTTGGATTGATGGTTTTTTTATCAGGAGCTAAAATAAGCTCCTGAGAAATGGTATTATGATTGGCATATTGCAGCCAATCAGATTTGAGGCCTGTAACAATATTGTACATGCCAGTTTTGACTTTGATTGAATTCAAAGTGATGATGAAATTAGCAAGGTGCTCATTCCTTATGACAGGAATTCGCACCCCATGATGACCGTCCCCTAAGGCACAGATGAATGAGTCCCCTTTCCTAGCATGAATCAGGTACTGATTGCACACTTGGTCAGCGGATGCTATTGTGGCAATGGCAACATTGGATGTGCCAAGAATTTTGAAGGTATTATTAATAATAATAATATTGTCCTTCATGAGAATTGCTCTAATGAATAAGCCATCATCATGATGATTTATTCTATGAGCATAGAGATTATAGTTTCTGTCAAATAACCCTAAGGTTAATTCAACAACTTTGGAAGTACCTGTAGGTACATGGGATGGTAGGATTACATTTTGGTACTCATTCACCTGACCATCAGATGAATGAGTTAATGTAATGTCATTGGTGTTTTTGAATAGAGTCGTGGAGCCTGTTATCTGCGTGTTCACTTCAGCCAAAGGAGAGACCGGAGTTACCAGACTGACGTTTCCATCAGCAGGCAAAACGGGACTCCCGCAATGGCCGGTCACATCTACAGTGTGCAGGTCCAGTACATTATTCGAGGTTGTGTCGGTTTTTACATGTTGAGAGTTAACTTCAACATGATTTGGTATCCGAGCGAGGCAAGGAGTTAAACGCTGCGTGTTCGCATTCAGTGGTGGGCTCGAAATCACCATACTAGTGTTGCCACTAGCAGGCGAGATGGAACCCACGCTTCTGATGGTCACATCTACAGGGTCCAAATCATTGTCATTGTCGGTTTGGTTTGTGTCGATGTCAATTGAGTTCACTAAGTTGAATTCCTCCAACTCAGCAATGTCGTCAACATCATCAGAGTGAACAGCTGTCAACTGGTCACGCACGGGAGGGTTCCAATTATATAGAGGATTTTTTCGATAATCACTAACGAATAATTCAAGGGGCTGGTCCGCATGAATTATTCTGCTAGTAATTTGTTTCAGTTTTCTGAGATGACCACATCCTCTGCCAAGAGGGATGCCATCCCAGAAATTAGTTTGGATTTGGTCCTTTATTCTAATAAAGGTTTTTATTGCAGTGCTCAGAACCTCAAGGTGAGCAGGTTTCAGATTCAGAATCACTTCAAGGCTGGCAGTAGGGGTATTTTTCCAAATTTGGGCAAAATACCTGAACGTCATACTTTCCAGTGATCTGAGAGTGTGTTGTTGCTCAATAGTAAGGGAATGACCCCATACTATGGCACCATAAGTTATCCTAGGAAGTAGGATTTGTTTATAAATCCAAAGCATCCTAGCGGGGGAGAGACCATAGATATTATCAATGGCAGGTTTGAGAATAGCCAGCCATTTAATGGCTTTGGCCACCTTGGTGTTAATGTGTAGACACCAAGTAAGTTTTTGGTCAAGTATGACACCTAAGTATGTCATACTTTGAGAGGGTTTAATTTCAACACCTCCCATTTTGATTTTTTTAACCTTAGGTAACACTCTCTTATGAAAGTTGTACCTTCTGGAGAAAAAAACAACAGTAGTTTTTTTTGGACAGAAAGTGAGGCCATTTTTAGCCCCCCAATCAATTGCCAAATTCAGAGATGTTTGGGCATTTGCTACCATGGTATTAGGATCAATGCCCATGAAGCTGAGAGCTCCATCATCAGCAAATCCAACTGGATTGCATGGACTGTTATCATTAAGCAATTTGAGCAGAGGGTCAAATGCTAGATTCCAGATCCTGCTACTTAAAACACCACCCTGTGGGGTACCACAGATGGGTCTTATAGTTTTGATAATGCCAAGGACCTCTGCAACAGAGTTCCTGTTTTTGAGAAAGTTCATATACCACCTAATCATAAGAGGTGGGTATTTGTTGTCAACCAGAACTTTATGTATAGTTTTGGTAGCCAGATTATTAAAGGCACCTTTAATGTCAACAGATAGAACCAGACAGAGTTTGTTCCTGAGGATACAACTCTCTATCATGTTCACTAAAGTTGATAATGCAGTGTCAGTACCTTTGGTGGTACTGTAGGCATGCTGCATTTGTGAGATTTTGCCATACTTGTCGGAGTCTTCCCTTAAGGAATACTCAACAACTCGTTCCATGGACTTAAAATAAAATGTAGTAAGAGAGATGGGTCTAAATGACCCAGCCTCCCCATAGTCAGTTTTTAAGGGTTTTGGAATAAATACCACCCTGGAGTTACGTAATTCCACTGGAATATACCCAGTGGAATAAATAGCTTTAAAAATAAAGCTGATGCACCTAAGTGCAATTGGGCCAAAGTTTTTCATAACTATTGGCTTTAGACCATCTGGACCAGCCCCTTTAAAAGAGCCCATCCGATGGAATGCATTTTTAATTTTTTTGATAGTAAAAGTATTATCAAGTTTGTTATTTCTAACTTTTGACCAAACCAAGTTATCCACTTCAGGGACATCGGTATGGCCAGGAAAGAATTGCTCCAAAAGAATCGATAACGATTCTTCTGGATTGTTACAATAATCACCCTGGTCATTTTTCAACAAACCGAGAGCGTTATTCGTGCTATTATTAAATGTCCTTATTAATTTAGAGACATCAGAAGGATTATCGATTTCGGAAGTGAATTTATTCCATCCATCGATTTTGGCATTTGCGATTGCAGATTTGTACTCTCTGCGAAGAGTTTTATAAGCATTTTTGCCATCAATTGACTTTTTTTTAGCCAAGAAACGCATTTTGGCTCTCATTTTAGAGAGATCAGGGTTCCACCAGGTGGGGAACTTGTACTTGCTTTTACAGCGTTTTTTTGGGCATGAAATTTCAAGTGCTTTCAATACCTCATCGTTAAATTGTTTGATTTTTACCTCGATTGAAGCGTCGGTCCATGTCCGAGGACAAGTCCAATGCATGAGACCTCGCTCCAAAAGAGATTTAAAGTATAACCAGGCACCTTTACGGTAGTTCCAGGTCTCGACAGGTGCAATCCTGAAATTATAACAGTCAGAAATGTTATATCGAATACGAAAATGATCAGTACTATGTAATACTTTTTCTACATGCCAGTTCCTGATTCGTTGGGAGAGGCGAAAATTCGCAATAGTCAAATCAATGATTGAAGAATTTCCAGCACCACTGATGAACGTTGGATTGTTTCCAATATTGCAACACGACAAATTGTTGTCGATCAGGAATTTGTTAACCATATCACCTCGATTGTCGGTCGATGAACAGTTCCACACGGTGCTATGTGCATTGGAATCGGTACCAATTAAAACATCATTGTTACCTACATTGCGCATGAGGTCGATGAGTTCCTTAGGAAGACTAGGGACCTTGCAGTCAAGATATAAACTAACAAGGAAAGTTAGTTTGTTGTTGATTTTTGTTTGGCAGACAATTATGTCTTTCGAACAGAACTGAGGTACTTTCCAAGAGACTATACCTTTGGTCACGAGAGCCGTCCTGCCTCCACGTTCGGAGTAGATGTTGTAGACGTCATTTGGAACATCAAGTAAGGTATTCGAACTACTGATTGTATGAGGTTCGGTGATGAAAATGACATTAATATCATCTTTAAACACATTTTTGTTAGCTATATCTAAGAATAGATTAAGCTGACCTTGGTGTGTCCGCCTGAGATTGCTTTGAACACAATGAATTGTGTTGGGCAAGTCAAGGGTATTGGTACTCGTTTGAGTATTTATTTGTTTTTGTGCCATCATAACAGAAGGTCTATTGCAGGAGGGCTTGTTTAGACTGCTTTATACCAGGTAATCCCAGTATAAATAGTCATAAAATGTTTTAAGGAAATAGAATGAGAGCCAAGCAGCTGACCAACATCAGTTTCAGGGACACTGCCACTGATACTGACAGTATCGCTCTGCACTCGTTCTATTGGGCCACGAGTGGTGTTTACAAAATATATTTGTTTGACGAAAGGTATTGAGCAATGAGTCTGCCTCGAGACACCCAATAGGTGAGGTTTCAGGAGAGCTGCATCGACTGATTTCTCAATCGGAAGCAAGTCCTTACGTCTTCTTCCCATGGGAATCTCGAAACGAGAGGCATCACTCGACTGTTTTTCAACAGTAGATAGGGATGATTGACTCACTTCAGGATTCACGGGCGTCCTACTCGTCTCACTCGACTGAGATTTTTCAGACACCGTGTCGTCCATCCGCAGAGTCGCGTCACAAACATTGCTGTTCGTGATGATGTTTGAGATGATGTTTGAGATCACCTTGGAGGCCGCATTGCAAGCTGTGTAGGAAACCGTGGTGTAGTCGATACACCCAGAGATGTTGTGGAGAACGAAACGGAGACAGCCAGCCACTCCACCATTAACAGACTCGACATGTGGTGAGTGCACCAACACACCAAGTCTGAAAAGGAGGGTAGCGAGCCATTGTAGGCGTGACACGCGTGTCACGCCCTCGCACTGGGTGCGGAAATGGAAAGTTTTGAAAGTTTTGAACACAATAGTTGACGTACTATAAGACGAGAGGTCATAACCCACCAAAGTATCTGTATTCCCTGTTATAGAATTATATTGATATTACTAACAATATACAAAGATTAAAGCATAGGAGGACTTTTAGTAAAGTTGTGTGACCTGGGCGCCGTACGAAGTGTGACAGAGAATAGACACTGAGAACCTCAGGGGAAGTGCTCCCTACATTCTAGCACAGTGTGTGTCACATAAGCATATTCCCAGACACACCCAAGCATAGGTGTATGCTACATTTATATGGCACTGCTCCTAGTCCCATATAAAGCACAGAAGACTAGAAGGAAAATTGTTGTCACACTAAAGTCAGTCACTCTCCAAGCCACTGTTCAAGCATTCGCCAAGTGGGGAAAGTTGTAGAGAAGGCCTAAGACCATAGCCTGCTCTATGCCAGTGAAGGTGGCCAAAGAGATGGGGACCACCAATAACTGATATGATATATATACATACACTTGGACAATCCCATTCAAGAACACCCACATAAACAATTATAGTCACAACCTACCATAGGGGGTCATAGACTTAGTGGGAGGAATAGTAAAGTGAGGTAGATAATTGTTAAGGGTGTGGAAGGACAGTGACGACAGACAATCGAGTCTATAGAGATTAGATTGCCTCGGTTTGAACTTGAGTGATGAGGAAATGAATCCAAGACATTTCCCTAAGGAACCTTGGGACGCTAGCTGGGAACTCCGTGAGGAAAGAAGGTGGGAGGTCCAGGACCCTTTAGGGCTCCCTCCGATTAGTTGGGGTTCCCCCAGACTGGCCAGGGAAGCGACCTACGACCGTCTTCACCAGCTGAATGGTACTTGGCCTGGAGGGCTGGGTATTCCTGGGAATCGAGGAAGCTCCTTCCATTCATTAGCGGACCTGGAGAACAGTGCAGTAGCAACTGACCTGCCAACCTCTTCTCCAGGAGTAGAACCCGTGGTACACCTCTCCAGCCCTGCTGTCAGCAACCGACCCATAGTTAGACCAGGAACTCCTGCTTGACCACCACGACCT
>CBDHDV010000115.1:0-21982 GCA_965261175.1 Rubritalea sp.
TGTAGGTCAATGGTTCTGTCAAGGCCGACCAGGAGGATCAGTGGAAGGCCAGCATACAAGGCAATAATTATACCTTGGCTGTACACACCTACACCTCACCAAACCCAGTCTTCCCCTCAAGACTGGTCCCAGGAAACCCCAGTGTCTGGAGGGACTGGGTACAGGATGGCATCAGATAACTACCCAGCCTCCACTGGGTGGTATGACCAGCTAGACAAGCAAGGAGAAGGTGTGTCCACATGGAAAAGGCATAGGCCAGGGACTCCGCCTTCATTCCGAAGGCAGACAACCATGGGCTGTCCAAGGAGAGGTTATGCCTCAGAGTCCAACTCCAGAGAGGCAGGAGGATGGCCGACACGAAGATCGACTCCAGAGCCCACTTCCCTAGAAGCTGGGACTACCTACCCTTCCAGAGCTTCTATCTGGGAAGGAGAATGGACCAGCTGGGAGTCTACACCTGGACGTGTAACACAGACCAAGCAGAGATCTGAATCCCACTGGTAATCCAGTGGGACAAGAAGGACGATGGTAACAAACCAGTGATCAGTCATTTCATTGTAATTCACCATGACCTTAGTCAGGGTGACATAACCAGTGTTTGGTGATCATATCATCAAGGTAACCTCAACCATAGGATGTTCATGTAATCACATTAACACCTTCGGTTGGACCCTAGTGTTATAGCAAGATGTCAATGATGTTAACATCCAGTTGATATCATGCTAAACAAGGCCCATGATAGAGTATGGTGGGTTACATGGCATATCCCTAACAAGTCCATAGGAACCTTCATATGACTTGTGGTTATATATCATATTACCCTTAATACATCATTAGTTATCATTATAAGGGTAATAAGTCATCATCCATCTACCACCTGGGTGATCACTGGTAAGGCATTGGTTTACTATGATCACTTGATCATTAGCAGGTCATTGGCTTACTTGGGATCAAGCATGGGATGATCATGGATAATCAGTTGGATCATTATGAGGGCAATCATCATATCATCAAGTGGTTACCCAAAGGTCTTTAATCTGGTTACCCCATTATATAACGCGACCATTATTAGGGTGTGTCACAAGAGTCCGAAAATTTTGAATTCTAGAAATAGGCCTTTTTGCATAATTTATCACATGGTGCAAGGATTTTGGATAAAATGATAAAGGCAATTAATCCAAAAAGGACTAAGTAAAATAATCCTAAAGGGATAATTAAATAATCCAAAAACATAGCTTTCGAATCTTCCGCAATTTTTAGATTAGATTAGGGGAAAAATACATTTTTAGATTAGGGGAAAAATACATTTTTAAATTAAGGGGAAAAGTGCATTTTTAGATTATGGAAAAAATGCCTTTTTAGATTACGGAGAAAAATGCCTTTTTAGACAAACCAGCAATTACCAGGCATATCCCAACTTAATGAAAGGATTCTTGTTAAACCCTCCCCCAGTATTAAAACAATGGCCAGACATGTACGCTTACTTGACCTGAGAGGTGAGAGGTGTAACATGAGACAGTGGCCAGACTAGTTTTAGAGAGAGCCCACTCTCTGACCCCTTAGGCGTCAGTACGGATCCGGACTCATTCACCCACTCGGCGAGCAGAGTCGGAAGGTACAAGTGCCAGGACTCAGAGCAAACTTCAATTGGGTGAGTCTAATTTATAGTAGGTACTAGTCTGTAGGTATCAGGTATCAGAAACTAGGTCTGTAGATATCTAGGTTTCAAGGACTAGGCCTGTAGGTATCTAGGGATCAAAGACTAGGTCTGTAGGTATTTAGGTACCAGGAACTAGTCTGTAGGTATCTAGGTATCAGAAACTAGGTCTGTAGGTATCTAGGTTTCAAGGACTAGACCTGTAGGTATCTAGGGATCAAAGACTAGGTCTGTAGGTATTTAGGTACCAGGGACTAGCTCCGTAGGTATCTAGGTATCAGGAACTAGCTCCGTGGATAACTAGGTATCAGGGACTAGGTCTGTAGGTACCTAGGTGTCAAGGACTAGATCAGCAGAGACCTAGGTAGTGGGAACTAGGAGCTAGGTACTAGTCTAATTAGGAAAGTAGTGGTGCTAGTCTAATTAGGAAAGTAGTAGTACTAGTCTAGTTAGGAAATTGATAGTAACGGTCTAGTCAAGAAACTAATGATATTAGTCTAAACTAGGAGATGTATAGAGAAGAGTAGGAGCCTAGGAGGACTAGTCTAATTAGGAGATTAGTGGTGCTAGTCTAATTAGGAAAGTAGTAGTACTAGTCTAGTTAGGAAATTGATAGTAATGGTCTAGTCAAGAAACTAATGATATTAGTCTAAACTAGGAGATGTATAGAGAAGAGTAGGAGCCTAGGAGGATTAGTCTAATTAGGAGATTAGTGGTGCTAGTCCAATTAGGAGATTAGTGGTGCTAGTCTAATTTAGGAGGAGCCCAGAGAAGGATAGGAGTTTACCACTACTCGTCTAATTAGGTGAACTGTAGGAAAGGATAGGAGATGTATGTGTTAGCTAAATAACGAAGTAGCATCAACACTAGCCTAAATAAAGGAAGGATAGAAGGGTCCATACGAACAGAGGGAACCTTAGGGATGTAAGGGTAATCTTAAGGTGTAACTATCACATCCCCAAATATCTCAAGAGACATATGAGTTCATCTATACCACTTAGAAGAGCTCAGCAAAAGTACCATCAGTACAGAGACTGTTCAAACAAATAACAGCAGGCTCCTCCATAAGAGAGAGGTGAGCCTTGGGGACAAAGGAAATTCTGAGATCAACTGGGAGTTGAAGTCCTGTCAACAGCCATCCTTCATATTTCATTTCCTGCGAGTGGAGGGAAAGAGGACGAACATCAGGTTTATTTCTTTTAGATAAAACCCCCGTTTCTGTACCAACATGAGACAACAAATTTTGAAAGAAATTAGTTTAGTTAGAGATCTTAGTAATTCCATCAGAAGAATAGAAGGAGAAGGACAGATCGCCACTGAACTAAAGGACCGAGTATAAACTGTTCCTTCTAGACAAATGCCGAGCCACAGGCGAGAACCACCTGAAGAAGGAAGGAGAGGAGGTGGCAGGAGAAAAGCGAGATCTACGCCACAAACCAGAGAGTCGAGACGGAAAGCAGCTGAACGGGTCATTGAGAGCTACCAATACCTGAGGGAAAGTTGTCAGTTACTTCCACAGATAGGACGTCTCCCCAAGTACCACATCCTCAGAGGGGCAGCCGACCAGATGCGTGCACTCCAGTTTGAAAACATTTCTCTGCGATGGACAGTGGCTGCTTTCATGGCAGGCCGAGATACGGATACGAGGCCACAAGCACCGAGGACTGAAGGACGACCTGAAATCCGAGTTGTCCCAAATACCCATGGAGGTCAGTCTGCTCGCCCTCAAGACCCAGGCGGGCAAGAAGAAGGCGAGAGGAGGAGGGATGAACTGCAGGTCATAGAAGTCAGAGGGAACTGCCCGTGGCCAGGTACGCCTCCTCATCCAGCTCAGGACAGAAGACAGTTGCCTGAGGGAGGAAATGAGATAGCCAGACTGAGAGAAGTTGTAGCGAGACTCAGGGGTGGAGAGACTCATGATAGCCAACCAGTAGCGAGACTCAGGGGTGGAGAGACAAGACCAACCAGAGACGACCAGGGCGAGTGTCGGGGGTGGAGGAGTTGGTGAGCAGGAAGACTGTATGGAAATCCGTGTGGTGTGGGGCGGAACGGTTGAGAAGCCCATTCCAATTGTCTCACATCCTACACCAAGGATGTCCAGTAGTCCACCGTTCTCAGACAGGAGCTGGATAGCCAAGCCAGTAGGCAGAAAAGTACAAGTGGGATCGTCCACCTTACAAAGAATAATTCCAGTCAGTCGGACTCCAAACAAGTGTGAAATTCTGAGGAATAGATTACGCAGACCTACCACACGCAGGCCCACCACACTCCAGATCCCTGTTAGAACCTTGGGTGAAACAGGAGAACCAGAAGAGAACATATTGCCCATGGATCTGTCCCACAAAGTCCCAGCAGTACGGGAGACATCCAGGGAGGACTTGAGGACAACCAGTCCGCCTCCATTGGTTTCCATCGAAGGAGGGTCGACATGCCATTTGCCTTCGAACTCTCAGATCAGGGAAGAAGAGCTTTCAACACACGGCATTGCTCAGATCTTGCAAGCAGCTGTCATCATCGAGAGAGCCAGGTTGGCTGATCAGGACCCAATGATGGGAGACAGGGATGACGAGGAGGTGATGAACATGCCTATCATTGAAGACAGCGAGAAAGACATAGGAACAGAAACTGTTCCAACTGGAGAGGAGGTTTTGTCTCCAGAAAGTACTGAGAGGTGGATTGACATTCCAACGTTGGTGATTGACCTGGAGCCACCACCAGTAACAGAGCCAGGACCATCAACAACCTGCTCCACGACCTAGCATCAACCACGGGGACCTCTACCTCAAAAGTTGAGCCAGGACCATCAACAACCTTCTCCACGACCCTAGCATCAACCACGGGGACTTCTACCTCAAAAGCTGTCATAGAGCCAGGACCATCAACAACCTCCACCACGACCCCAACATCAACCTCTACCTCAAGAGTGGTACTTCGGGTGGCCAGATGGGTTGGAAGGACAGGAAGTGAATCTGCCAACCAACAAGAAATGGAAGGTGACCTGAACCTCGAGGTCTCAGGAGACAAGGTTGACGGTTGTGTCAGAAGAGCTACATGCTCCACAGAAGAAGTCCCAGAGGTTGGGAGAGAAGATGTCCAGGCTCAACCTGGTGTAATGGACAGCGAAGAGGAAGAAATAGATGTAGGAGGGCCAGAAACAATGATTGTCGAAGAAATACCAAGCCTCGTGCCTGTACCTGTGCTGTCTCTGGGCGAATACGTTGACCCAGCAATGCCTGATGATGAAGAATCCGGTCCAGTACCTGTACTCTCCCTTGGTGAGGGCGAGTATGTGGAATCGGTCGATGAAAAGGCCATGTTAAAGGCGTTGTTCGAGGACCCTCCAAATGATAGTGTGATGATTCCCAGGTGGCCCCGTCATCTGGTCAGTCACCACGGAGAGATTGAAGACGGAGAGGTTCCATCTGTCAACCCACCCTCACCAGTGGAGGTGATCGTGGGGTCAGTCTGGCTAGATGTGGTCCCAAATATAGAAATACATCAAACAATCAGTTATGGCTGTGAATCGGAGAATGAGACTCCAACAAGAGAAGACAGGGTGGAGGAATTAAATGATGAGATTATCTCGGACAAAGAACTTGCCCTGTCAGTTGAAAAAGACTCTGAAGGAGAAGGTAGAGAAAGTGCCAGAGAAACGAGTGCAGAGGACGGAATTGGCCCATTCAAAAACGCCTACGTGTCACTGAGAAGACTGAAAATCAAGAAACTGAAAAACAGAAAGAAAACCTCCAGAAAGAAGAAGGACCAGAGGTGGATGTGTGAGAGAGACCGTGACTGGAGACCACCAAGGCGAAGGAAGGTGAAGGTAACTCCCAAGATAAAGTTGGTAAGAACAAGACCCATATCTGAAGACGAAGAAACAACCGAATCAAGAGGAGATCGTCAATCCAGGCTCAAACGAGTTTGGAAGGGAACAAACTTTAAAATCCAAGACGAGATCATCACCTTCTACCAGGCCGTGCCAAAGAAGAAGAAGAGAGAAGGAAGAAAGAAACAGAAGAGGCGAAGAAGAGAAGAAGAGCAGGAAAGGTACGAAGGTTTCGTGATCGCCTTGCCAGGATCGGGCCGGTCATCGGCGTCAGGCCGGCCATATAGGTTCCGAGACCTCGACAGTGGAAGTTGGGAGTCCGAGCTAGGAGGTGGTCGGTCTGAATGGAACAAAAAGATTGGAAGTCGATTCTAAGACAGAAGAAGGACAAGAAGATCGTCAAGAAGGTGACATGGAAGGAAGAGGAATTGTTCAGGGCGCCTTCGGTGCCAACCCTCAAGTGGTTGTGGGAAAGGATACTGAAGAGAAGTCAGGCCCACAGCAAAGCCCTAGTACAGAAGAAGAGATTGACAGTAGAGAAGACGAAGGTGCCGAAAAAGAAGACGCCCCTGAAAAGGAAACAACAACAACAAACTCAGCTCAAAAGAGACCAAGAGCAGGAGAGGATCCAAGGGGAAATGCTAGAGCAACAACGGAAGGAGAGAACGTTGAGAAAACTGAAACGAACCAATGCCCTGGATCTCAGACTGATGTTGCAACCATTAGAGTTAGAAATTCCGCAACTTCCATCAGTGGAGTACAGGAACTCCTGCGAACGTGGGTAGAGGACGGAGTCCAAGAAATCGAATGCGACGTGAGGATCAAGTCAGTCGAGCTGCCCCCTCGTCGTCTCGATCCTGCAATTCCCCGAGGAAAGTCGATGAGGTGAAGATAGGATCAAACACATGAGTTCGCCACACACCTTGCACGTATAGAAACTATAGAAACTAAATTATGCTTCTTTAGCCAAGACACACCTGGGCCAGCCAGACTAGTCTATGTTAAAGAAATATAATGATAAAACCAGGGTAGAGGGGGAAGGTATCAAAAGTATTGGACATTGTCACAATTAGGACAGGGTCCGAACTAAATGAGCCATCCTCAGGAAAGGGTTTAGATTGGTTGAGAGTTCAAAATGTAAGGTTAGGTGACAAATGTCAAAGGATGTCAAAGGGGTAAATAATGAGGGTAATCAGAGGTGGTCCGATTTTTATAAGACAGAACATCCCCACCAACTTTGACCATAGAAGGGGTGGGGGTTCTAATTGTTGTTATATACAAAGTTAGAAAGGAGGTGTTCTTCTTATTAGGGGGAGGGGGCTAAAACAAATTTACAATTTTGAACGGGTTTGGTGAAGCTAACCAAATGTCTAAAATATAATGTAAGGGGATGTCTGGATGACCTCTTTTTCCAAATTTGATAGAGAGGAGATATAGGAAATAGGCTTTACCAAAAGAAAATGCATCACGTTGCAGCAAGAGAGAATCTAGGGATCATGAGTGCCGACCAGGAATTCATATGTCGATTTTGGACAATGAATAAAAAAGTTATAGACAGGTAGGACCTGTTGTGAAACCTGTGGTGGGAACTATTAACATCAAGCGATGAGGGAGAGCCGGCCATGGTCCTGTTGGGACCGGTCTTATACCGGATCTCAGCTGGAGCTCGGCAGACGAGGCCCAATATTGTTAAGAGTTCCAGCCTCAGGACATAAGAGGGACTGGTCTGGAGTGTAACTGGTAGAATGGTCGGATGTCGTGATCAGAGGTGATTGTTTCTGCTGCATCTAAAGGGGCATTCATTTAAGCCTCAATATAACAGAAATAAAAAATCCCAAAAACAAAAGAAATGTACACATAAAGTAAAGGGAGGGATTAAAAAATACTGCTTAAAAAGCCAGTAAAATAGAAAAACCAAAGATAAAAAATATTTCACCCCTCCCTTCAATTGACCGTCTAATGAGATGAGAAAAATCATGAGGACTGAGGTATGCTAGACATTACATTTGTAGTGAGGACAGTGTCTTGGATTATATAGTATGCATCAGCCCCGCCACTTGATGCATATTAAATACCATCAACTGAAACATTGCCCTTAAGACATACACCAGTCCCATGTCCTTTGAGTGGTCCATATGGAGGGCAAACCAATATGGACCCTTCTAATGTGGGTTGAGCATTCAATGCTAGGTTGACTGACTAAGCACTCCACTTGAGATTGAATGTTACAATTTTTCCTTCAGGTCAACTATCAAAGACTGAGACAAATTGTAAAAGACTGGATATACTAACAAAATACATTTACAATACATTTATGATACATTTATAGTTTGATACAAATAGAAGGACGCAGTTATTACTTTTTTACTTCAATGTCAATGTAAACTAGAAGGAAACATTTATGGATCTACATATATAATTAATGCAAAGGAACTGATGGGTTGAAAGGCTTAAGCATGATGATGACAGATTAGAAAACGAAACAGTTCAAACAAAGGAAGTGCATTGTTAAGTCAAAGGAAACACACTGGAAATGTTTAATTGTGCATTTTAATTTTAAGGAAACACACTGGAAATGTTTAATTGTGCATTTTAAATTTAAGAGAACACACTGGACATGTTTAATCGTGCATTTTAAATTTAAGGGAACATAAAAATCAAATACAACAAGATGCAATCAAGTAGGGGGTAAACTGCCTACCCCCATTTAAAAAAAAAAAAAAAAAAAAAAAAAAAAAAAAAACATATATATAAAATGATAAAGAAAGGATGAAGGGGGCTAGGAATTGAACAGGGGATACAGCCTGGTAATGACTGGTGTTGGGGGTGGTGTAGTATGCCCAAAAATAAGGGTATGCAAATAGTTGGTCATAGCATTTTTAGGGACCCAGGGGGGTACGTAATAGGTGTTCTTCTGAGAACATGGTCAAAAGAATGATCAGATAGGTAGGAGGAGGTCAGTAAGGAAAGGCCATTGATGGACAGCTAGGAGAGCAAATATCCCCCAGGATATTTAGGAGTGTGGTGCCAAACTAACACCCAAGATCAGCCAAAGATATAGCAGATTAGGGCGTGCCAAAGCCAAACCTGCCAGTCTACCTTATCAACAAACCAAGGTCAGATAAACTCAGTACTGACAAGGAAGGTGGGGTTGATAAGGGTCTACACAGAAATCGTAGGTGCTAGGAAGGAGGGGCGAACAGTGACCTCAAATAAACCTGTACTCAAATGATTCAGGATCAGATGTCCAAGTATGGAATACATGGTTATGTGACCTGGATCAATTGTGTAAAGGAGAAAAGGAAATGATAGATAATTTAATCATTAAATAACAAACTAAATTGTATTGAATAAATTGGGTCGTATTTCCTCCTGACATGTGAATGACAGAAGGTATCAGATTCAGTGAAAATATCTATATTTGCCTGACAAACAAATGACATGAAGTTTCATATTCTGACGGATTTTATCAAGAAATTGATATCAACATATAGGGTGTCTAGTGTTGCTAATTGTCGAGAATGACAGAGCTCAGAATAACCATGGTCCATGTCCCATGGTCCTAGGGTCCATGATACATGGCCATCCATGGTCTTATGGTCTCATAAGGTATCTAGTCAATCTAGTCAGATTGGATGGTCATCATGTACAAATATGTTTAGATACTTTTCCCACCTCTGGAGGAATCCCATCTGAAGATATTTGATACAATATAAAAACAGGTGTCAACACTTGACATTAAATGTCAACATCCAACATTCACTATCAACATTCGTGTAAATAAAGACATTAATGTAAATTGTCAAGTTTCCCGTTTCGGTCCTCCAGCCGGTTACAAATAGATTTGTCAGATCTCGATTCCTGGTAGTTTCTGTTTAGTCTTGAATGTGGTAACACACTTCACGACATAAACAGTTACTTCTTTGCAATTAAGAAACAGTATTAAATACTATCAATCCTAAACAATACATCCTAGCTATTGTTTTCCTAGTCAACTCATCCTAAGAAAATAGTGATCGTATGCTTTGTGACTAACAATAAAGAACAATATACAAGCATTACAAAAGACTTTGTTTATTACTCTCCATCCGAGTAGTCAACCTGAACACTCAGTAAATATTCAGGGAGCCTACAGTACAGAGTAGCCGTCCTTTGGGTATCTATTGAAGAAGGTGGTATACAACCATACAAGTTTGGAACAGGTCCAGATCAAAGACATTGCCATTTGGACATCACATAAGTGGTCAAAGTGCTGGACCCTTCCAATAGCTCCAATAGCCCAGTTCTGTGGGATATATGGTTGCCAGACAAAACTGTAAGAAGAGCCTTGGTTGAGATTCTAACAAGCCTCCACCAATAGATAAGTCAAAGTACTCTAGAAGAGTGATAAGACAATATAAAAGCAATTGTAGAGTGGGGATAGAAATTGCACCTAGAAGCTCGACCCAGTCACCCATTTGGTATCATCCTAAGTGGGTGAGGTTAGATGTCTAGACCTAGACTCATAGCATCTAACCCCCAAGAAGCTTGGGACCCAGTCAAGGATCCTGAGGAGGTGTATCTGGAACCTGACAACCCTGCCAGGAAACCATGGGATGTGGGTTGGCTTCTGGGTGAAGACCGACCTAGGAGACCTCGAGGTCCTAGACCTCAACCTAGGTTGGGTTGGGGATCATCTACATCAGTTCAGGACAATCCCCTCGATCACCACAACCATCTACAAGGGACTTGGACTAATGGACCTGAAGACGCTGCAGAAGGAGAACTAGAAGCTGGAGAAGAACTCACCCAGGACATGGAACAATCTGGTCAACATCCAGTCCCTGCACTCAGGGACAGGAGCTTGTGCAGGTCAATGGTTCTGTCAAGGCCGACCAGGAGGATCAGTGGAAGGCCAGCATACAAGGCAATAATTATACCTTGGCTGTACACACCTACACCTCACCAAACCCAGTCTTCCCCTCAAGACTGGTCCCAGGAAACCCCAGTGTCTGGAGGGACTGGGTACAGGATGGCATCAGATAACTACCCAGCCTCCACTGGGTGGTATGACCAGCTAGACAAGCAAGGAGAAGGTGTGTCCACATGGAAAAGGCATAGGCCAGGGACTCCGCCTTCATTCCGAAGGCAGACAACCATGGGCTGTCCAAGGAGAGGTTATGCCTCAGAGTCCAACTCCAGAGAGGCAGGAGGATGGCCGACACGAAGATCGACTCCAGAGCCCACTTCCCTAGAAGCTGGGACTACCTACCCTTCCAGAGCTTCTATCTGGGAAGGAGAATGGACCAGCTGGGAGTCTACACCTGGACGTGTAACACAGACCAAGCAGAGATCTGAATCCCACTGGTAATCCAGTGGGATAAGAAGGACGATGGTAACAAACCAGTGATCAGTCATTTCATTGTAATTCACCATGACCTTAGTCAGGGTGACATAACCAGTGTTTGGTGATCATATCATCAAGGTAACCTCAACCATAGGATGTTCATGTAATCACATTAACACCTTCGGTTGGACCCTAGTGTTATAGCAAGATGTCAATGATGTTAACATCCAGTTGATATCATGCTAAACAAGGCCCATGATAGAGTATGGTGGGTTACATGGTATATCCCTAACAAGTCCATAGGAACCTTCATATGACTTGTGGTTATATATCATATTACCCTTAATACATCATTAGTTATCATTATAAGGGTAATAAGTCATCATCCATCTACCACCTGGGTGATCACTGGTAAGGCATTGGTTTACTATGATCACTTGATCATTAGCAGGTCATTGGCTTACTTGGGATCAAGCATGGGATGATCATGGATAATCAGTTGGATCATTATGAGGGCAATCATCATATCATCAAGTGGTTACCCAAAGGTCTTTAATCTGGTTATCCCATTATATAACGTGACCATTATTAGGGTGTGTCACAAGAGTCCGAAAATTTTGAATTCTAGAAATAGGCCTTTTTGCATAATTTATCACATGGTGCAAGGATTTTGGATAAAAAGATAAAGGCAATTAATCCAAAAAGGACTAAGTAAAATAATCCTAAAGGGATAATTAAATAATCCAAAAACATAGCTTTCGAATCTTCCGCAATTTTTAGATTATGGAAAAAAATACATTTTTTAGATTAGGGGAAAAATACATTTTTAGATTAGGGGAAAAATACATTTTTAAATTAAGGGGAAAAGTGCATTTTTAGATTATGGAAAAAATGCCTTTTTAGATTACGGAGAAAAATGCCTTTTTAGACAAACCAGCAATTACCAGGCATATCCCAACTTAATGAAAGGATTCTTGTTAAACCCTCCCCCAGTATTAAAACAATGGCCAGACATGTACGCTTACTTGACCTGAGAGGTGAGAGGTGTAACATGAGACAGTGGCCAGACTAGTTTTAGAGAGAGCCCACTCTCTGACCCCTTAGGCGTCAGTACGGATCCGGACTCATTCACCCACTCGGCGAGCAGAGTCGGAAGGTACAAGTGCCAGGACTCAGAGCAAACTTCAATTGGGTGAGTCTAATTTATAGTAGGTACCTGTAGGAGGTATCTAGGTTTCAAGGACTAGGCCTGTAGGTATCTAGGTATCAGAAACTAGGTCTGTAGGTATCTAGGTATCAGAAACTAGGTCTGTAGGTATCAAGGACTAGGCTGTAGGTATTTAGGTACCAGGAACTAGTCTAGACCTGTAGGTATCTAGGGATCAAAGACTAGGTCTGTAGGTATTTAGGTACCAGGGACTAGCTCCGTAGGTATCTAGGTATCAGGAACTAGCTCCGTGGATAACTAGGTATCAGGGACTAGGTCTGTAGGTACCTAGGTGTCAAGGACTAGATCAGCAGAGACCTAGGTAGTGGGAACTAGGAGCTAGGTACTAGTCTAATTAGGAAAGTAGTAGTACTAGTCTAGTTAGGAAATTGATAGTAACGGTCTAGTCAAGAAACTAATGATATTAGTCTAAACTAGGAGATGTATAGAGAAGAGTAGGAGCCTAGGAGGACTAGTCTAATTAGGAGATTAGTGGTGCTAGTCTAATTAGGAAAGTAGTAGTACTAGTCTAGTTAGGAGATTAATAGTAACAGTCTAGTCAAGAAACTAATGATATTAGTCTAAACTAGGAAATGTATAGAGAAGAGTAGGAGCCTAGGAGTACTAGTCTAATTAGGAGATTAGTGGTGCTAGTCTAATTTAGGAGGAGCCCAGAGAAGGATAGGAGTTTACCACTACTCGTCTAATTAGGTGATCTGTAGGAAAGGATAGGAGATGTATGTGTTAGCTAAATAACGAAGTAGCATCAACACTAGCCTAAATAAAGGAAGGATAGAAGGGTCCATACGAACAGAGGGAACCTTAGGGATGTAAGGGTAATCTTAAGGTGTAACTATCACATCCCCAAACATCTCAAGAGACATATGAGTTCATATATACCACTTAGAAGAGCTCAGCAAAAGTACCATCAGTACAGAGACTGTTCAAACAAATAACAGCAGGCTCCTCCATAAGAAAGAGGTGAGCCTTGGGGACAAAGGAAATTCTGAGATCAACTGGGAGTTGAAGTCCTGTCAACAGCCATCCTTCATATTTCATTTCCTGCGAGTGGAGGGAAAGAGGACGAACATCAGGTTTATTTCTTTTAGATAAAACCCCCGTTTCTGTACCAACATGAGACAGCAAATTTTGAAAGAAATTAGTTTAGTTAGAGATCTTAGTAATTCCATCAGAAGAATAGAAGGAGAAGGACAGATCGCCACTGAACTAAAGGACCGAGTATAAACTGTTCCTTCTAGACAAATGCCGAGCCACAGGCGAGAACCACCTGAAGAAGGAAGGAGAGGAGGTGGCAGGAGGAGAGCGAGATCTACGCCACAAACCAGAGAGTCGAGACGGAAAGCAGCTGAACGGGTCATTGAGAGCTACCAATACCTGAGGGAAAGTTGTCAGTTACTTCCACAGATAGGACGTCTCCCCAAGTACCACATCCTCAGAGGGGCAGCCGACCAGATGCGTGCACTCCAGTTTGAAAATATTTCTCTGCGATGGACAGTGGCTGCTTTCATGGCAGGCCGAGATACGGATACGAGGCCACAAGCACCGAGGACTGAAGGACGACCTGAAATCCGAGTTGTCCCAAATACCCATGGAGGTCAGTCTGCTCGCCCTCAAGACCCAGGCGGGCAAGAAGAAGGCGAGAGGAGGAGGGATGAACTGCAGGTCATAGAAGTCAGAGGGAACTGCCCGTGGCCAGGCACGCCTCCTCATCCAGCTCAGGACAGAAGTCAGTTGCCTGAGGGAGGAAATGAGATAGCCAGACTGAGAGAAGTTGTAGCGAGACTCAGGGGTGGAGAGACTCATGATAGCCAACCAGTAGCGAGACTCAGGGGTGGAGAGACGACCAGGGCGAGTGTCGGGGGTGGAGGAGTTGGTGAGCAGGAAGACTGTATGGAAATCCGTGTGGTGTGGGGCGGAACGGTTGAGAAGCCCATTCCAATTGTCTCACATCCTACACCAAGGATGTCAAGTAGTCCACCGTTCCCAGACAGGAGCTGGATAGCCAAGCCAGTAGGCAGAAAAGTACAAGTGGGATCGTCCACCTTACAAAGAATAATTCCAGTCAGTCGGACGCCAAACAAGTGTGAAATTCTGAGGAATAGATTACGCAGGCCTACCACACGCAGGCCCACCACACTCCAGATCCCTGTTAGAACCTTGGGTGAAACAGGAGAACCAGAAGAGAACATATTGCCCATGGATCTGTCCCACAAAGTCCCAGCAGTACGGGAGACATCCAGGGAGGACTTGAGGACAACCAGTCCGCCTCCATTGGTTTCCATCGAAGGAGGGTCGACATGCCATTTGCCTTCGAACTCTCAGATCAGGGAAGAAGAGCTTTCAACACACGGCATTGCTCAGATCTTGCAAGCAGCTGTCATCATCGAGAGAGCCAGGTTGGCTGATCAGGACCCAATGATGGGAGACAGGGATGACGAGGAGGTGATGAACATGCCTATCATTGAAGACAGCGAGAAAGACATAGGAACAGAAACTGTTCCAACTGGAGAGGAGGTTTTGTCTCCAGAAAGTACTGAGAGGTGGATTGACATTCCAACGTTGGTGATTGACCTGGAGCCACCACCAGTAACAGAGCCAGGACCATCAACAACCTGCTCCACGACCCTAGCATCAACCACGGGGACCTCTACCTCAAAAGTTGTCATAAAGCCAGGACCATCAGCAACCTTCTCCACGACCCTAGCATCAACCACGGGGACCTCTACCTCAAAAGCTGTCATAGAGCCAGGACCATCAACACCCTCCACCACGACCCCAACATCAACCTCTACCTCAAGAGTGGTACTTCGGGTGGCCAGATGGGTTGGAAGGACAGGAAGTGAATCTGCCAACCAACAAGAAATGGAAGGTGACCTGAACCTCGAGGTCTCAGGAGACAAGGTTGACGGTTGTGTCAGAAGAGCTACATGCTCCACAGAAGAAGTCCCAGAGGTTGGGAGAGAAGATGTCCAGGCTCAACCTGGTGTAATGGACAGCGAAGAGGAAGAAATAGATGTAGGAGGGCCAGAAACAATGATTGTCGAAGAAATACCAAGCCTCGTGCCTGTACCTGTGCTGTCTCTGGGCGAATACGTTGACCCAGCAATGCCTGATGATGAAGAATCCGGTCCAGTACCTGTACTCTCCCTTGGTGAGGGCGAGTATGTGGAATCGGTCGATGAAAAGGCCATGTTAAAGGCGTTGTTCGAGGACCCTCCAAATGATAGTGTGATGATTCCCAGGTGGCCCCGTCATCTGGTCAGTCACCACGGAGAGATTGAAGACGGAGAGGTTCCATCTGTCAACCCACCCTCACCAGTGGAGGTGATCGTGGGGTCAGTCTGGCTAGATGTGGTCCCAAATATAGAAATACATCAAACAATCAGTTATGGCTGTGAATCGGAGAATGAGACTCCAACAAGAGAAGACAGGGTGGAGGAATTAAATGATGAGATTATCTCGGACAAAGAACTTGCCCTGTCAGTTGAAAAAGACTCTGAAGGAGAAGGTAGAGAAAGTGCCAGAGAAACGAGTGCAGAGGACGGAATTGGCCCATTCAAAAACGCCTACGTGTCACTGAGAAGACTGAAAATCAAGAAACTGAAAAACAGAAAGAGAACCTCCAGAAAGAAGAAGGACCAGAGGTGGATGTGTGAGAGAGACCGTGACTGGAGACCACCAAGGCGAAGGAAGGTGAAGGTAACTCCCAAGATAAAGTTGGTAAGAACAAGACCCATATCTGAAGACGAAGAAACAACCGAATCAAGAGGAGATCGTCAATCCAGGCTCAAACGAGTTTGGAAGGGAACAAACTTTAAAATCCAAGACGAGATCATCACCTTCTACCAGGCCGTGCCAAAGAAGAAGAAGAGAGAAGGAAGAAAGAAACAGAAGAGGCGAAGAAGAGAAGAAGAGCAGGAAAGGTACGAAGGTTTCGTGATCGCCTTGCCAGGATCGGGCCGGTCATCGGCGTCAGGCCGGCCATATAGGTTCCGAGACCTCGACAGTGGAAGTTGGGAGTCCGAGCTAGGAGGTGGTCGGTTGAATGGAACAAAAAGATTGGAAGTCGATTCTAAGACAGAAGAAGGACAAGAAGATCGTCAAGAAGGTGACATGGAAGGAAGAGGAATTGTTCAGGGCGCCTTCGGTGCCAACCCTCAAGTGGTTGTGGGAAAGGATACTGAAGAGAAGTCAGGCCCACAGCAAAGCCCTAGTACAGAAGAAGAGATTGACAGTAGAGAAGACGAAGGTGCCGAAAAAGAAGACGCCCCTGAAAAGGAAACAACAACAACAAACTCAGCTCAAAAGAGACCAAGAGCAGGAGAGGATCCAAGGGGAAATGCTCGAGCAACAACGGAAGGAGAGAACGTTGAGAAAACTGAAACGAACCAATGCCCTGGATCTCAGACTGATGTTGCAACCATTAGAGTTAGAAATTCCGCAACTTCCATCAGTGGAGTACAGGAACTCCTGCGAACGTGGGTAGAGGACGGAGTCCAAGAAATCGAATGCGACGTGAGGATCAAGTCAGTCGAGCTGCCCCCTCGTCGTCTCGATCCTGCAATTCCCCGAGGAAAGTCGATGAGGTGAAGATAGGATCAAACACATGAGTTCGCCACACACCTTGCACGTATAGAAACTATAGAAACTAAATTATGCTTCTTTAGCCAAGACACACCTGGGCCAGCCAGACTAGTCTATGTTAAAGAAATATAATGATAAAACCAGGGTAGAGGGGGAAGGTATCAAAAGTGTTGGACATTGTCACAATTAGGACAGGGTCCGAACTAAATGAGCCATCCTCAGGAAAGGGTTTAGATTGGTTGAGAGTTCAAAATGTAAGGTTAGGTGACAAATGTCAAAGGATGTCAAAGGGGTAAATAATGAGGGTAATCAGAGGTGGTCCGATTTTTATAAGACAGAACATCCCCACCAACTTTGACCATAGAAGGGGTGGGGGTTCTAATTGTTGTTATATACAAAGTTAGAAAGGAGGTGTTCTTCTTATTAGGGGGAGGGGGCTAAAACAAATTTACAATTTTGAACGGGTTTGGTGAAGCTAACCAAATGTCTAAAATATAATGTAAGGGGATGTCTGGATGACCTCTTTTTCCAAATTTGATAGAGAGGAGATATAGGAAATAGGCTTTACCAAAAGAAAATGCATCACGTTGCAGCAAGAGAGAATCTAGGGATCATGAGTGCCGACCAGGAATTCATATGTCGATTTTGGACAATGAATAAAAAAAGTTATAGACAGGTAGGACCTGTTGTGAAACCTGTGGTGGGAACTATTAACATCAAGCGATGAGGGAGAGCCGGCCATGGTCCTGTTGGGACCGGTCTTATACCGGATCTCAGCTGGAGCTCGGCAGACGAGGCCCAATATTGTTAAGAGTTCCAGCCTCAGGACATAAGAGGGACTGGTCTGGAGTGTAACTGGTAGAATGGTCGGATGTCGTGATCAGAGGTGATTGTTTCTGCTGCATCTAAAGGGGCATTCATTTAAGCCTCAATATAACAGAAATAAAAAATCCCAAAAACAAAAGAAATGTACACATAAAGTAAAGGGAGGGATTAAAAAATACTGCTTAAAAAGCCAGTAAAATAGAAAAACCAAAGATAAAAAATATTTCACCCCTCCCTTCAATTGACCGTCTAATGAGATGAGAAAAATCATGAGGACTGAGGTATGCTAGACATTACATTTGTAGTGAGGACAGTGTCTTGGATTATATAGTATGCATCAGCCCCGCCACTTGATGCATATTAAATACCATCAACTGAAACATTGCCCTTAAGACATACACCAGTCCCATGTCCTTTGAGTGGTCCATATGGAGGGCAAACCAATATGGACCCTTCTAATGTGGGTTGAGCATTCAATGCTAGGTTGACTGACTAAGCACTCCACTTGAGATTGAATGTTACAATTTTTCCTTCAGGTCAACTATCAAAGACTGAGACAAATTGTAAAAGACTGGATATACTAACAAAATACATTTACAATACATTTATGATACATTTATAGTTTGATACAAATAGAAGGACGCAGTTATTACTTTTTTACTTCAATGTCAATGTAAACTAGAAGGAAACATTTATGGATCTACATATATAATTAATGCAAAGGAACTGATGGGTTGAAAGGCTTAAGCATGATGATGACAGATTAGAAAACGAAACAGTTCAAACAAAGGAAGTGCATTGTTAAGTCAAAGGAAACACACTGGAAATGTTTAATTGTGCATTTTAATTTTAAGGAAACACACTGGAAATGTTTAATTGTGCATTTTAAATTTAAGAGAACACACTGGACATGTTTAATCGTGCATTTTAAATTTAAGGGAACATAAAAATCAAATACAACAAGATGCAATCAAGTAGGGGGTAAACTGCCTACCCCCATTTAAAAAAAAAAAAAAAAAAAAAAAAAAAAAAAAAACATATATATAAAATGATAAAGAAAGGATGAAGGGGGCTAGGAAGTGAACAGGGGATACAGCCTGGTAATGACTGGTGTTGGGGGTGGTGTAGTATGCCCAAAAATAAGGGTATGCAAATAGTTGGTCATAGCATTTTTAGGGACCCAGGGGGGTACGTAATAGGTGTTCTTCTGAGAACATGGTCAAAAAGAATGATCAGATAGGTAGGAGGAGGTCAGTAAGGAAAGGCCATTGATGGACAGTTAGGAGAGCAAATATCCCCCAGGATATTTAGGAGTGTGGTGCCAAACTAACACCCAAGATCAGCCAAAGATATAGCAGATTAGGGCGTGCCAAAGCCAAACCTGCCAGTCTACCTTATCAACAAACCAAGGTCAGATAAACTCAGTACTGACAAGGAAGGTGGGGTTGATAAGGGTCTACACAGAAATCGTAGGTGCTAGGAAGGAGGGGCGAACAGTGACCTCAAATAAACCTGTACTCAAATGATTCAGGATCAGATGTCCAAGTATGGAATACATGGCTATGTGACCTGGATCAATTGTGTAAAGGAGAAAAGGAAATGATAGATAATTTAATCATTAAATAACAAACTAAATTGTATTGAATAAATTGGGTCGTATTTCCTCCTGACATGTGAATGACAGAAGGTATCAGATTCAGTGAAAATATCTATATTTGCCTGACAAACAAATGACATGAAGTTTCATATTCTGACGGATTTTATCAAGAAATTGATATCAACATATAGGGTGTCTAGTGTTGCTAATTGTCGAGAATGACAGAGCTCAGAATAACCATGGTCCATGTCCCATGGTCCTAGGGTCCATGATACATGGCCATCCATGGTCTTATGGTCTCATAAGGTATCTAGTCAATCTAGTCAGATTGGATGGTCATCATGTACAAATATGTTTAGATGCTTTTCCCACCTCTGGAGGAATCCCATCTGAAGATATTTGATACAATATAAAAACAGGTGTCAACACTTGACATTAAATGTCAACATCCAACATTCACTATCAACATTCGTGTAAATAAAGACATTAATGTAAATTGTCAAGTTTCCCGTTTCGGTCCTCCAGTCGGTTACAAATAGATTTGTCAGATCTCGATTCCGGGTAGTTTCTGTTTAGTCTTGAATGTGGTAACACACTTCACGACATAAACAGTTACTTCTTTGCAATTAAGAAACAGTATTAAATACTATCAATCCTAAAACAATATATCCTAGCTATTGTTTTCCTAGTCAACTCATCCTAAGAAAATAGTGATCATATGCTTTGTGACTAACAATAAAGAACAATATACGAGCATTACAAAAGACTTTGTTTATTACTCTACATCCGAGTAGTCAACCTGAACACTCAGTAAATATTCAGGGAGCCTACAGTACAGAGTAGCCGTCCTTTGGGTATCTATTGAAGAAGGTGGTATACAACCATACAAGTTTGGAACAGGTCCAGATCAAAGACATTGTCATTTGGACATCACATAAGTGGTCAAAGTGCTGGACCCTTCCAATAACTCCAATAGCCCAGTTCTGTGGGATATATGGTTGCCAGACAAAACTGTAAGAAGAGCCTTGGTTGAGATTCTAACAAGCCTCCACCAATAGATAAGTCAAAGTACTCTAGAAGAGTGATAAGACAATATAAAAGCAATTGTAGAGTGGGGATAGAAATTGCACCTAGAAGCTCGACCCAGTCACCCATTTGGTATCATCCTAAGTGGGTGAGGTTAGATGTCTAGACCTAGACTCATAGCATCTAACCCCCAAGAAGCTTGGGACCCAGTCAAGGATCCTGAGGAGGTGTATCTGGAACCTGACAACCCTGCCAGGAAACCCTGGGATGTGGGTTGGCTTGTGGGTGAAGACCGACCTAGGAGACCTCGAGGTCCTAGACCTCAACCTAGGTTGGGTTGGGGATCATCTACATCAGTTCAGGACAATCCCCTTGATCACCACAACCATCTACAAGGGACTTGGACTAATGGACCTGAAGACGCTGCAGAAGGAGAACTAGAAGCTGGAGAAGAACTCACCCAGGACATGGAACAATCTGGTCAACACCCAGTCCCTGCACCCAGGGACAGGAGCTTGTGCAGGTCAATGGTTCTGTCAAGGCCGACCAGGAGGATCAGTGGAAGGCCAGCATACAAGGCAATAATTATACCTTGGCTGTACACACCTACACCTCACCAAACCCAGTCTTCCCCTCAAGACTGGTCCCAGGAAACCCCAGTGTCTGGAGGGACTGGGTACAGGATGGCATCAGATAACTACCCAGCCTCCACTGGGTGGTATGACCAGCTAGACAAGCAAGGAGAAGGTGTGTCCACATGGAAAAGGCATAGGCCAGGGACTCCGCCTTCATTCCGAAGGCAGACAACCATGGGCTGTCCAAGGAGAGGTTATGCCTCAGAATCTAACTCCAGAGAGGCAGGAGGATGGCCGACACGAAGATCGACTCCAGAGCCCACTTCCCTAGAAGCTGGGACTACCTACCCTTCCAGAGCTTCTATCTGGGAAGGAGAATGGACCAGCTGGGAGTCTACACCTGGACGTGTAACACAGACCAAGCAGAGATCTGAATCCCACTGGTAATCCAGTGGGATAAGAAGGACAATGGTAACAAACCAGTGATCAGTCATTTCATTGTAATTCACCATGACCTTAGTCAGGGTGACATAACCAGTGTTTGGTGATCATATCATCAAGGTAACCTCAACCATAGGATGTTCATGTAATCACATTAACACCTTCGGTTGGACCCTAGTGTTATAGCAAGATGTCAATGATGTTAACATCCAGTTGATATCATGCTAAACAAGGCCCATGATAGAGTATGGTGGGTTACATGGTATATCCCTAACAAGTCCATAGGAACCTTCATATGACTTGTGGTTATATATCATATTACCCTTAATACATCATTAGTTATCATTATAAGGGTAATAAGTCATCATCCATCTACCACCTGGGTGATCACTGGTAAGGCATTGGTTTACTATGATCACTTGATCATTAGCAGGTCATTGGCTTACTTGGGATCAAGCATGGGATGATCATGGATAATCAGTTGGATCATTATGAGGGCAATCATCATATCATCAAGTGGTTACCCAAAGGTCTTTAATCTGGTTATCCCATTATATAACGTGACCATTATTAGGGTGTGTCACAAGAGTCCGAAAATTTTGAATTCTAGAAATAGGCCTTTTTGCATAATTTATCACATGGTGCAAGGATTTTGGATAAAAAGATAAAGGTAATTAATCCAAAAAGGACTAAGTAAAATAATCCTAAAGGGATAATTAAATAATCCAAAAACATAGCTTTCGAATCTTCCGCAATTTTTAGATTATGGAAAAAATACATTTTTTAGATTAGGGGAAAAATACATTTTTAGATTAGGGGAAAAATACATTTTTAAATTAAGGGGAAAAGTGCATTTTAGATTATGGAAAAAATGCCTTTTTAGATTACGGAGAAAAA
>CBDHDV010000116.1:0-13053 GCA_965261175.1 Rubritalea sp.
TCAATACCCATTCCATTGCATGTCGCCACACACATAGTGTGAGGGCTCCATAGAAATGAAGCAGATAATTTTTTCATTAAAAAAAAAATCACTTTAAAAAACAGGGGCATCAAAATACCTGGGAAAATATTATTTTCAGGAATTTTCTAAATGTCACTTTTTACCCACAGTCCCTGGAGGTGGAACCATAGGTGTTCAGATGGACTTTTTTTCATCCAATCTCCATCAATTTAATGACATTTGAAAAAAGTAATTTTGACATGAAATTTTGTCATTAGGCCACTACTGTATGTATACTAGAAAGCAATCACTGTTGGTAGCCACTCTCTCTCACAGATAGGTATGGACAAAAACAATGGACAGATAACAGACTTTTGGGTTTCTAGAGCCAGCGAGCAGCTAAATATATCAACATCTATCAAGATTTGGATACTTATGTACTACATTCATTTGGATTTGGATACTTACTACATTCATTTGGATTTGGATACTTACCACATTTGTTTGGATCCCAAAATATACTTACTACATTCATTTGGATCCCAAAATTTGGCGAACTTTAAGCTTTAATATGTAATGTACTGTACTGTATTGTATTGTCAAAATATGGTCAATGCCTCGGCCTGACTACTGTGATAAATTAGTGTTCATACATTTCAGGAGGAATAAATTTTCGTTGTAGATGTGATTCCTAGGGATGCTTTCAGGCTAAAAAAGATTGCTCCTATTTGGACAAATAGGCCAACCCCCCCCCCCCCCTCCACTCAACTTCAAATGGACAGCTGCCAGAATTTAGCCCCTAGAAGAAGCTTACTGTAATACAAACAAGTTAAGAACAAGTTAGGGATGCTGCACCAAAAAAAGTGGTATAATTTTGGAATTTTTCCAAAGCTCCCAATACCCCTCCCCCTACTTTGGACCACCTGGGAGCACTTTTAAGATGGACATTGTTTATATAATTTTTTATTGAGCATTCAATGGTAGAATTTCAAACACAATTATGAGGTATGAAATGTGAAGCACCATCATGGATGTGAGGTAGGATGAAAGAGATCCTAGTGGGAAACAGTCAGTGGCAAAAAGTACCCCCTTTTACTTTGGATAGGGCCATGAAAAATTCCAAAGTTATACCACTTTTTCACGCAGCATCCCTCAAGGCTATTTGGGCCCCTTTAAGAACAGTGGTTAACTTTTGGGTCTTTTAATGGCATTTTGTTAAAAAGTGTCCCAAATCATTGGAATGAGCATACCCCCACCTTCCCCCAGAATAGAATGTCCAATTAGGAACAATCTTTTTTAGATTGAAAGCATCCCTTATGGAGGGAAGCCTTGGAGTTAAATAAATTAAAATATATTAATGGCACATTTAATAAAGTCTGGTCACTGCAATAATGACATAATTCCATTCAGATACTACCACACACAAAAAATAGGAGCAAGTTTAGAACATTCATATCCTCATTCAAGAGAGAGATTAGCCATTGTTTGATGGTGTGTACTGGTAGACTGACAAGCAATGATGATCCCAGCCCTATATTGGGACTGGTGGTCTGGGAAATTCCTTTGGAGGATAACTTTTTGTCTGAGGATTTAGTTGGCTTATCCTGCCCCCCTAAGTTATAGTCCTGCTGAGGGTGTCCCTGTGGTGGGTTACCAAGTTTGTGGTGAACTTGGACCTGTAGTTGTCACTGTTGTGCATTTGAACATAGTGCTTCCAGAGTGCAGATCCTGGAAGCCAGGTGTTCTGATCCCCTGGTGTACATATTCCTGTCATGTTCTTGAAAACAATATGGTGGTGGAGGTGGTGGTAAAGGTGGAGGTGATTTTGGGTGGTCCCTGAGTCCTAATGTGTGGAGTGTGGGCTGAACCTTGGGCTGTGTCTGCACAGCTTATGCAAACAATGGTATACAATAATATTTCCCCTGTATATTCCTGGTTTGCCAGCTGAACATGGCATGCAGTTTGCAGAGTTTGAGCATGGTGTTTTAGCAAATAGATCTGTCCTCTGCAGGGTGCATGGTACAGGGTGCAGAGTAACCTACTCTCCTGTACCAGCTGACCTTCCACTGTTTCTCCTTCTCCCACTTATCCCTGTCATGTAAATCAAATATGTGAGTTGGTATCATTCCAGACTGAGCTCTCTATTTAATTTGGTAAAATACAATCACCTGTCTCCTAAAACTAGCAGGTCATCCAAGCACACAGCTCACTGAGACTTTTCTTCCCAGGGAAGGTCCTCATGGCATACATGATATAATTCCAACAGTTTCCTGGATGTGTTTTCCAGGAAATGGCTGATTTTAAAAATAACATACTAGAATTTTGGTCACTACTGCTCCCATCATTCTAGCTCCTGTGGAGGGTTTATGTGTTAAATACCATTATACAAAAGATTTGGCAAATATTTACCAGCAGCACAAACAACAGATCTATCTCATTTAGGCCCAGAACCCCCCCCCCCTTCCCAGATTTAAGCAGTTTTTTATGTGTGTGCTCCCTTATGCAAAAAGGCCTATTTCTAGAATTCAAAATTTTCGGACTCTTGTGACACACCCTAATAATAGTCACGTTATATAATGGGGTAACCAGATTAAAGACCTTTGAGTAACCACTTGATGATATGATGATTGCCCTCATAATGATCTAACTGATTATCCATGATCATCCCATGCTTGATCCCAAGTAAGCCAATGACCTGCTAATGATCAAGTGATCATAGCAAACCAATGCCTTACCAGTGATCACCCAGGTGGTAGATGGATGATTACTTATTACCCTTATAATGATAACTAATGATGTATTAAGGGTAATATGATATATAACCACAAGTCATATGAAGGTTCCTATGGACTTGTTAGGGATATACCATGTAACCCACTATACTCTATCATGGGCCTTATTTAGCATGATATCAATTGGATGTTAACATCATTGACATCTTGCTATAACACTAGGGTCCAACCAAAGGTGTTAATGTGATTACATGAACATCCTATGGTTGAGGTTACCTTGATGATATGATCACCAAACACTTGTTATGTCACCCTGACTAAGGTCATGGTGAATTACAATGAAATGACTGATCACTAGTTTGTTACCATCGTCCTTCTTATCCCATTGGATTACCAACGGGATTCAGATCTCTGCTTGGTTTGTGTTACACGTCCAGGAGTAGACTCCCAGCTGGTCCATTCTCCTTCCCAGATAGAAGCTCTGGAAGGGTAGGTAGTCCCAGCTTCTAGGGAAGTGGACTCTGGAGTCGATCTTCGTGTTGGCCATCCTCCTGCCTCTCTGGAGTTGGACTCTGAGGCATAACCTCTCCTTGGACAGCCCATGGTTGTCTGCCTTCGGAATGAAGGCGGAGTCCCTGGCCTATGCCTCTTCCATGTGGACACACCTTCTCCTTGCTTGTCTAGCTGGTCATACCACCCAGTGGAGGCTGGGTAGTTATCTGATGCCATCCTGTACCCAGTCCCTCCAGACACTGGGGTTTCCTGGGACCAGTCTTGAGGGGAAGACTGGGTTTGGTGAGGTGTAGGTGTGTACAGCCAAGGTATAATTATTGCCTTGTATGCTGGCCTTCCACTGATCCTCCTGGTCGGCCTTGACAGAACCATTGACCTGTCCACACTCCTGTCCCTGAGTGCAGGGACTGGATGTTGACCAGATTGTTCCATGTCCTGGGTGAGTTCTTCTCCAGCTTCTAGTTCTCCTTCTGTAGTGTCGTCAGGTCCCTTAGTCCAAGTCCCTTGTAGATGGTTGTGGTGATCGAGGGGATTGTCCTGAACTGATGTAGATGATCCCCAACCCAATCTAGGTTGAGGTCTAGGACTTCGAGGTCTCATAGGTCGGCCTTCACCCAGAAGCCAACCCACATCCCATGGGTTCCTGGCAGGGTTGTCAGGTTCCAGATACACCTCCTCAGGATCCTTGACTGGATCCCAAGCTTCCTGGGGGTTAGATGCTAGGAGTCTAGGTCTAGCCATCTAACCTCACCCACTTAGGATGATACCAAATGGGTGACTGGATCGAGCTTCTAGGTGCAATTTCTATCCCCACTCTACAATTGCTTTTCTATTGTGTTACAACTCTTCTAGGGTACTTTGACTTATCTATTGGTGGAGGCTTGTTAGAATCTCAACCAAGGCTCTTCTTACAGTTTTGTCTGGCAACCATATATCCCACAGAACTGGGCTATAGGAGCTATTGGAAGGGTCCAGCACTTTGACCACTTATGTGATGTCCAAATGGCAATGTCTTTGATCTGGACCTGTTCCAAACTTGTATGGTTGTATACCACCTTCTTCAATAGATACTCAAAGGACGGCTACTCTGTACTGTAGGCTCCCTGAATATTTACTGAGTGTTCAAGTTGACTACTCGGATGGAGAGTAATAAACAGAGTCTTTGTAATGCTTGTATATTGTTCTTTATTGTTAGTCACAAAGCATATGATCACTATTTTCTTAGGATGAGTTGACTAGGAAAACAATAGCTAGGATGTATTGTTTAGGATTGATAGTATTTAATACTGTTTCTTAATTGCAAAGAAGTAACTGTTTATGTCGTGAAGTGTGTTAACACATTCAAGACTAAACAGAAACTACCAGGAATCGAGAACTCACAAATCTATTTGTAACCGGCTGGAGGACCGAAACGGGAAACTTGACAATTTACATTAATGTCTTTATTTACACGAATGTTGATAGTGAATGTTGGAATGTTGACATTTAATGTCAAGTGTTGACACCTGTTTTTATATTGTATCAAATATCTTCAGATGGGATTCCTCCAGAGGTGGGAAAAGCATCTAAGCATATTTGTACATGATGACCATCCAATCTGACTAGATTGACTAGATACCTTATGAGACCATAAGACCATGGATGACCATGTATCATGGTCCCTAGGACCATGGGACATGGACCATGATTATTCTGAGCTCTGTCATTCTCGACAATTAGCAACACTAGACACCCTATATGTTGATATCAATTTCTTGATAAAATCCGTCAGAATATGAAACTTCATGTCATTTGTTTGTCAGGCAAATATAGATATTTTCACTGAACCTGATACCTTCTGTCATTCACATGTCAGGAGGAAATACGACCCAATTTATTCAATACAATTTAGTTTGTTATTTAATGATTAAATTATCTATCATTTCCTTTTTCTCCTTTACACAATTGATCCAGGTCACATAACCATGCATTCCATACGTGGACATCTGATCCTGAATCATTTGAGTACAGGTTTATTTGAGGTCACTGTTCGCCCCTCCTTCCTAGCACCTACGATTCCTATGTAGACCCTTATCAACCTCACCTTCCTTGTCAGTACTGAGTTTAACTGACCTTGGTTTGTTGATAAGGTAGACTGGCAGGTTTGGCTTTGGCACGCCCTAATCTGCTATATCTTTGGCTGATCTTGGGTGTTAGTTTGGCACCACACTCCTAAATATCCTGGGGGATATTTGCTCTCCTAGCTGTCCATCAATGGCCTTTCCTTACTGACCTCCTCCTACCTATCTGATCATTCTTTTGACCATGTTCTCAGAAGAACACTTATTACGTACCCCCCTGGGTCCCTAAAAATGCTATGACCAACTATTTGCATACCCTTATTTTTGGGCATACTACACCACCCCCAACACCAGTCATTACCAGGCTGTATCCCCTGTTCAATTCCTAGCCCCCTTCATCCTTTCTTTATCATTTTATATATATGTTTTTTTTTTTTTTTTTTTTTTTTTTTTTTTTTAAATGGGGGTAGGCAGTTTACCCCCTACTTGATTGCATCTTGTTGTATTTGATTTTTATGTTCCCTTAAATTTAAAATGCACGCTTAATCATGTCCAGTGTGTTCTATTAAATTTAAAATGTACAATTAAACATTTCCAGTGTGTTTCCTTAAAATTAAAATGCACAATTAAACAATTTCCAGTGTGTTTCCTTCGACTTAACAATGCACTTCCTTTGTTTGAACTGTTTCGTTTTCTAATCTGTCATCATCATGCTTAAGCCTTTCAACCCATCAGTTCCTTTGCATTAATTATATATGTAGATCCATAAATGTTTCCTTCTAGTTTACATTGACATTGAAGTAAAAAAGTAATAACTGCGTCCATCTATTTGTATCAAACTATAAATGTATCATAAATGTATTGTAAATGTATTTTGTTAGTATATCCAGTCTTTTACAATTTGTCTCAGTCTTTGATAGTTGACCTGAAGGAAAAATTGTAACATTCAATCTCAAGTGGAGTGCTTAGTCAGTCAACCTAGCATTGAATGCTCAACCCACATTAGAAGGGTCCATATTGGTTTGCCCTCCATATGGACCACTCAAAGGACATGGGACTGGTGTATGTCTTAAGGGCAATGTTTCAGTCGATGGTATTTAATATGCATCAAATGGCGGGGCTGATGCATACTATATAATCCAAGACACTGTCCTCACTACAAATGTAATGTCTAGCATACCTCAGTCCTCATGATTTTTCTCATCTCATTAGACGGTCAATTGAAGGGAGGGGTGAAATATTTTTTATCTTTGGTTTTTCTATTTTACTGGCTTTTTAAGCAGTATTTTTTAATCCCTCCCTTTACTTTATGTGTACATTTCTTTTGTTTTTGGGATTTTTTATTTCTGTTATATTGAGGCTTAAATGAATGCCCCTTTAGGTGCAGCAGAAACAATCACCTCTGATCACGACATCCGACCATTCTACCAGTTACACTCCAGACCAGTCCCTCTTATGTCCTGAGGCTGAAACTCTTAACAATATTGGGCCTCGTCTGCCGAGTTCCAGCTGAGATCCGGTATAAGACCGGTCCCAACAGGACCATGGCCGGCTCTCCCTCATCGCTTGATGTTAATAGTTCCCACCACAGGTTTCACAACAGGTCTGACCTGTCTATAACTTTTTTATTCATTGTCCAAAATCGACATATGAATTCCTGGTCGGCACTCATGATCCCTAGATTCTTTCTTGCTGCAAAGTGATGCATTTTCTTTTGGTAAAGCCTATTTTCTATATCTCCACTCTATCAAATTTGGAAAAGAGGTCATCCAGACATCCCCTTACATTATATTTTAGACATTTGGTTAGCTTCACCAAACCCGTTCAAAATTGTAAATTTGTTTTAGCCCCCTCCCCCTAATAAGAAGAACACCTCCTTTCTAACTTTGTATATAACAACAATTAGAACCCCCACCCCTTCTATGGTCAAAGTTGGTGAGGATGTTCTGTCTTATAAAAATCGGACCACCTCTGATTACCCTCATTATTTACCCCTTTTACATCCTTTAACATTTGTCACCTAACCTTACATTTTGAACTCTCAACCAATCTAAACCCTTTCCTGAGGATGGCTCATTTAGTTTGGACCCTGTCCTAATTGTGACAATGTCCAATACTTTTGATACCTTCCCTCTCTACCCTGGTTTTATCATTATATTTCTTTAACATAGACTAGTCTGGCTGGCCCAGGTGTGTCTTGGCTAAAGAAGCATAATTTAGTTTCTATAGTTTCTATACGTGCAAGGTGTGGCGAACTCATGTGTTTGATCCTATCTTCACCTCATCGACTTTCCTCGGGGAATTGCAGGATCGAGACGACGAGGGGGCAGCTCGACTGACTTGATCCTCACGTCGCATTCGATTTCTTGGACTCCTTCCTCTACCCACGTTCGCAGGAGATTCTGTACTCCACTGATGGAAGTTGCGGAATTTCTAACTCTAATGGTTGCAACATCAGTCTGAGATCCAGGGCATTGGTTCGTTTCAGTTTTCTCAACGTTCTCTCCTTCCGTTGTTGCTCCAGCATTTCCCCTTGGATCCTCTCCTGCTCTTGGTCTCTTTTGAGCTGAGTTTGTTGTTGTTGTTTCCTTTTCAGGGGCATCTTCTTTTTCGGCACCTTCGTCTTCTCTACTGTCAACATCTTCTTCTGTACTAGGGCTTTGTTGTGGGCCTGACTTCTCTTCAGTATCCTTTCCCACAACCACTTGAGGGTTGGCACCGAAGGCGCCCTGAACAATTCCTCTTCCTTCCATGTCACCTTCTTGACGATCTTCTTGTCCTTCTTCTGTCTTAGAATCGACTTCCAATCTTTTTGTTCCATTCAGACGACCACCTCCTAGCTCGGACTCCCAACTTCCACTGTCGAGGTCTCGGAACCTATATGGCCGGCCTGCCGCCGATGACCGGCCCGATCCTGGCAAGGCGATCACGAAACCTTCGTACCTTTCCTGCTCTTCTTCTCTTCTTCGCCTCTTCTGTTTCTTTCTTCCTTCTCTCTTCTTCTTCTTTGGCACGGCCTGGTAGAAGGTGATGATTTCGTCCTGGATTTTAAAGTTTGTTCCCTTCCAAACTCGTTTGAGCCTGGATTGACGATCTCCTCTTGATTCGGTTGTTTCTTCGTCTTCAGATATGGGTCTTGTTCTTACCAACTTTATCTTGGGAGTTACCTTCACCTTCCTTCGCCTTGGTGGTCTCCAGTCACGGTCTCTCTCACACATCCACCTCTGGTCCTTCTTCTTTCTGGAGGTTTTCTTTCTGTTTTTCAGTTTCTTGATTTTCAGTCTTCTCAATGACACGTAGGCGTTTTTGAATGGGCCAATTCCGTCCTCTGTACTCGTTTCTCTGGTACTTTCTCTACCTTCTCCTTCAGAGTCTTTTTCAACTGACAGGGCAAGTTCTTTGTCCGAGATAATCTCATCATTTAATTCCTCCACCCTGTCTTCTCTTGTTGGAGTCTCATTCTCCGATTCACAGCCATAACTGATTGTTTGATGTATTTCTAAATTTGGGACCACGTCTAGCCATACTGACCCCACGATCACCTCCACTGGTGAGGGTGGGTTAACAGGTGGAACCTCTCCGTCTTCAAGCTCTCCGTGGTGACTGACCAGATGATGAGGCCACCTGGGAATCATCACACTATCATTTGGAGGATCCTCGAACAACGCCTTTAACATGGCCTTTTCATCGACCGATTCCACATACTCGCCCTCACCAAGGGAGAGTACAGGTACTGGACCGGATCCTTCATCATCAGGCATTGCTGGGTCAACGTATTCGCCCAGAGACAGCACAGGTACAGGCACGAGGCTTGGTATTTCTTCGACACTCATTGGTTCTGGCCCTCCTACATCTATTTCTTCCTCTTCGCTGTCCATTACACCAGGTTGAGCCTGGACATCTTCTCTCCCAGCCTCTGGGACTTCTTCTGTGGAGCATGTAGCTCTTCTGACACAACCGTCAACCTTGTCTCCTGAGACCTCGAGGTTCAGGTCACCTTCCATTTCTTGTTGGTTGGCAGATTCACTTCCTTTCCTTCCAACCCAGCTGGCCACCCGAAGTACCACTCTTGAGGTAGAGGTTGATGTTGGGGTCGTGGAGAAGGTTGTTGATGGTCCTGGCTCTGTGACAGCTTTTGGGGTAGAAGTCCCCGTGGTTGATGTTAGGGTCGTGGAGCAGGTTGTTGATGGTCCTGGCTCTGTTACTGGTGGTGGCTCCAGGTCAATCACCAACCCTGGAATGTCAATCCACCTCTCAGGACTTTCTGGAGACAAAACCTCCTCTCCAGTTGGAACAGTTTCTGTTCCTATGTCCTTCTCGCTGTCTTCAATGATAGGCATGTTCATCACCTCCTCGTCATCCCTGTCTCCCATCATTGGGTCCTGATCAGCCAACCTGGCTCTCTCGATGATGACAGCTGCTTGCAGGATCTGAGCAATGCCGTGTGTTGAAAGCTCTTCTTCCCTGATCTGAGAGTTCGAAGGCAAATGACATGTCGACCCTCCTTCGATGGAAACCAATGGAGGCGGACTGGAAGGCAAATGACATGTCGACTCTCCTTCGATGGAAACCAATGGAGGCGGACTGGTTGTCCTCAAGTCCTCCCTGGATGTCTCCCGTACTGTTGGGACTTTGTGGGACAGATCCATGGGCAATATGTTCTCTTCTGGTTCTCCTGTTTCACCCAAGGTTCTAACAGGGATCTGGAGTGTGGTGGGCCTGCGTGTGGTAGGCCTGCGTAATCTATTCCTCAGAATTTCACACTTGTTTGGAGTCCGACTGACTGGAATTATTCTTTGTAAGGTGGACGATCCCACTTGTACTTTTCTGCCTACTGGCTTGGCTATCCAGCTCCTGTCTGAGAACGGTGGACTACTGGACATCCTTGGTGTAGGATGTGAGACAATTGGAATGGGCTTCTCAACCGTTCCGCCCCACACCACACGGATTTCCATACAGTCTTCCTGCTCACCAACTCCTCCACCCCCGACACTCGCCCTGGTCGTCTCTCCACCACTGAGTCTCGCTACTGGTTGGCTATCACGAGTCTCTCCACCCCTAAGTCTCGCTACAACTTCTCTCAGTCTGGCTATCTCATTTCCTCCCTCAGGCAACTGACTTCTGTCCTGAGCTGGATGAGGAGGCGTGCCTGGCCACGGGCAGTTCCCTCTGACTTCTATGACCTGCAGTTCATCCCTCCTCCTCTCGCCTTCTTCTTGCCCGCCTGGGTCTTGAGGGCGAGCAGACTGACCTCCATGGGTATTTGGGACAACTCGGATTTCAGGTCGTCCTTCAGTCCTCGGTGCTTGTGGCCTCGTATCCGTATCTCGGCCTGCCATGAAAGCAGCCACTGTCCATCGCAGAGAAATGTTTTCAAACTGGAGTGCACGCATCTGGTCGGCTGCCCCTCTGAGGATGTGGTACTTGGGGAGACGTCCTATCTGTGGAAGTAACTGACAACTTTCCCTCAGGTATTGGTAGCTCTCAATGATCCGTTCAGCTGCTTTCCGTCTCGACTCTCTGGTTTGTGGCGTAGATCTCGCTTTCCTCCTGCCACCTCCTCTCCTTCCTTCTTCAGGTGGTTCTCGCCTGTGGCTCGGCATTTGTCTAGAAGGAACAGTTTATACTCGGTCCTTTAGTTCAGTGGCGATCTGTCCTTCTCCTTCTATTCTTCTGATGGAATTACTAAGATCTCTAACTAAACTAATTTCTTTCAAAATTTGTTGTCTCATGTTGGTACAGAAACGGGGGTTTTATCTAAAAGAAATAAACCTGATGTTCGTCCTCTTTCCCTCCACTCGCAGGAAATGAAATATGAAGGATGGCTGTTGACAGGACTTCAACTCCCAGTTGATCTCAGAATTTCCTTTGTCCCCAAGGCTCACCTCTCTCTTATGGAGGAGCCTGCTGTTATTTGTTTGAACAGTCTCTGTACTGATGGTACTTTTGCTGAGCTCTTCTAAGTGGTATAGATGAACTCATATGTCTCTTGAGATGTTTGGGGATGTGATAGTTACACCTTAAGATTACCCTTACATCCCTAAGGTTCACTCTGTTCGTATGGACCCCTCTATCCTTCCTTTATTTAGGCTAGTGTTGATGCTACTTCGTTATTTAGCTAACACACACATCTCCTATCCTTTCCTACAGATCACCTAATTAGACGAGTAGTGGTAATCTCCTATCCTTCTCTGGGCTCCTCCTAAATTAGACTAGCACCACTAATCTCCTAATTAGACTAGCACCACTAATCTCCTAATTAGACTAGTCCTCCTAGGCTCCTACTCTTCTCTATACATCTCCTAGTTTAGACTAATATCATTAGTTTCTTGACTAGACCGTTACTATCAATTTCCTAACTAGACTAGTACTACTACTTTCCTAATTAGACTAGTACCTAGCTCTTAGTTCCCACTACCTAGGTCTCTGCTGATCTAGTCCTTGACACCTAGGTACCTACAGACCTAGTCCCTGATACCTAATCATCCACGGAGCTAGTTCCTGATACCTAGATACCTACAGAGCTAGTCCCTGGTACCTAAATACCTACAGACCTAGCCTTTGATCCCTAGATACCTACATGCCTAGTCCTTGAAACCTAGATACCTACAGACCTAGTTTCTGATACCTAGATACCTACAGACTAGTTCCTGGTACCTAAATACCTACAGACCTAGTCTTTGATCCCTAGATACCTACAGGCCTAGTCCTTGAAACCTAGATACCTACAGACCTAGTTTCTGATACCTAGATACCTACAGACTAGTTCCTGGTACCTACTATAAATTAGACTCACCCAATTGAAGTTTGCTCTGAGTCCTGGCACTTGTACCTTCCGACTCTGCTCGCCGAGTGGGTGAATGAGTCCGGATCCGTACTGACGCCTAAGGGGTCAGAGAGTGGGCTCTCTCTAAAACTAGTCTGGCCACTGTCTCATGTTACACCTCTCACCTCTCAGGTCAAGTAAGCGTACATGTCTGGCCATTGTTTTAATACTGGGGGAGGGTTTAACAAGAATCCTTTCATTAAGTTGGGATATGCCTGGTAATTGCTGGTTTGTCTAAAAAGGCATTTTTCTCCGTAATCTAAAAAGGCATTTTTTCCATAATCTAAAAATGCACTTTTCCCCTTAATTTAAAAATGTATTTTTCCCCTAATCTAAAAATGTATTTTTCCCCTTAATCTAAAAATGTATTTTTCCCATAATCTAAAAATTGCGGAAGATTCGAAAGCTATGTTTTTGGATTATTTAATTATCCCTTTAGGATTATTTTACTTAGTCCTTTTTGGATTAATTGCCTTTATCTTTTTATCCAAAATCCTTGCACCATGTGATAAATTATGCAAAAAGGCCTATTTCTAGAATTCAAAATTTTCGGACTCTTGTGACATACCCTAATAATGGTCACGTTATATAATGGGATAACCAGATTAAAGACCTTTGGGTAACCACTTGATGATATGATGATTGCCCTCATAATGATCCAACTGATTATCCATGATCATCCCATGCTTGATCCCAAGTAAGCCAATGACCTGCTAATGATCAAGTGATCATAGTAAACCAATGCCTTACCAGTGATCACCCAGGTGGTAGATGGATGATGACTTATTACCCTTATAATGATAACTAATGATATATTAAGGGTAATATGATATATAACCACAAGTCATATGAAGGTTCCTATGGACTTGTTAGGGATATACCATGTAACCCACCATACTCTATCATGGACCTTGTTTAGCAT
>CBDHDV010000117.1:0-16292 GCA_965261175.1 Rubritalea sp.
CTGTTTCTGGAAGCCAATAGTCTCTTCTTTACTGCTGTTTCTGGAAGCCAATGGTCTCTTCTTTACTGCTGTTTCTGGAAGCCAATGGTCTCTTCTTTACTGCTGTTTCTGGAAGCCAACGGTCTCTTCTTTACTGCTGTTTCTGGAAGCCAATGGTCTCTTCTTTACTGCTGTTTCTGGAAACTCTTCTTTGGAGGAAAGCTGCACAAGCATCTTGTAATTACTTTGAGTCCCTATGCTCAAGAAAGGACGTAGCGATGTGTAGCTTTTGTTTACTTACCTCAATGGAGCTGATTCTTAGACCAAACTGCAGCTTTTTATATCAAATTGAAAAGTATCTTCTTGAAAAAAAGTTACAGCTATAAATACCAGCTATAGATATAGTTGTTATAAAAAAACCCACAAATAAAGTCGGAGGGGGGACTATACCTGTTTAACACAAAAACATTTGTCCTCTTTGTAATTACCATAACCTTTTTTCTCTTTTAACTATGCAGATATTTTTGTTATCAAAGTGTTGCTTATTCTGTCTTCTTTCCAATGGTATCTGAAATGTCTATATAGACACATTATATTAGAAGATACAAGTGACAGACCAAGACGCCTACCACTCAAGTATTTGGCAGACCTAACTCAACACCACTAGAAAATCTTGCACTCATATTTGGTTTGTGGCTTCCTGAAACACTTGGCTGTAATTTGAGTGAATCAGATTTTTTAAAAATATATAGCATTGCCAAGTTATGGTCATTAGAAGAGATGACCTTTTGGGGTTAATGAGTTCAACCCACAAGGTCAATAGCAACTGACCAACAGTTGTGCACAAGTCAAATTGGTTTCACTCAAATTACAGCCAGGTGTCTAATGAAGCTACAAAACAAATTTGAGTGAAAGATCTTCTAGTGGTGTTGAGTTAGGTCTGCCAAATGCGTGAGTGGAAGGGGTCTAGTCTGTCACTTGTAGCTTGTAATATAATGTGTCTATATGGACATTTCAGATACCTTTGGAAAGAAGACAGAATAAGCAACACTTTGATAACAAAATTATCTGCATAGTGAAAAGAGAAAAAAGGTTATGGCAATTACAAAAAGACAAACGTTTTTTGTTAAACAAGTATAGCCCAAGTGTGCATGTGATTGATTGTATTCTTGACTTTGACTCACCAATTTCTAGTGGTTCTTCAGTTAGTGTTACACTCGTAACAAGATTCCTTGACAGCAAGATGCCGTTACGCCTGAGGTCATAGTGCATGAAGACTCCATTGAGCTGGAATGTCTGTGACCAGTCCAACATGACCACTCCACTCTCAAACAACAGCGACACGTTACCAATCACTTCTGGCTCTGCAAATACAAAAAAAAAGCACAGTCATGAAAGAAGATGTTTAACCAGTGGTTAGTAACTTGGCAACCATAAACTATTCAAACTATCATAAACTCCTAAACTTGACGAGCCTGTTTTGGATTCCTAACATTATGAAAGATATGGGAGCGTTGGCACTTAGCCTTACAGGGGGTTCATACAGGATTTACAGTTTGGGAGGGGAAAACTCAAAACGTTTGGCGTTTATGTGATGGGCGTGCATAAGCAAGCCCCAAGTAGGGGGGTCTGGGGGCTGCCCCCTTTTTTGCAAAATCGATGCTCTCAGATTGATTCTGACACAGATGCATCTTGCCACAGAATCTACACTATTATAATTAGGGAAGCTAACCACAGACTAATAGCACATGGGCAGAACATTCTAGATTAACACATGATTGAATTGTGACACAGAATATTCTAGATTTATTCACAATGTTGTATATAAAGAGCAAATGCTTCTGCTAGTAGCATTCTGCAACTAAATAAGACCCAGAGAAATACAAACCTACACAAAATTGAAATGGACCTCAGGAACTTTTTTACCAGAAAGCGAATGCATGCTGGGTCTAGCAGAGATTCTGAGGACGACGAAGATGTAGTCCCAACTACGTCGACTAGTGATGCCTTGACTTCCACCAATTCCGAAACATCAGTAGGTAGATCAGTGTGTTCCAAAGTGCAGAAGAGGAAACTCTACAAAGCCAGGCTCAGCTACAAGAAGGAGTGGGAGCAGAAATATCCTTGGGTGTACTGCGATGATCTTAAGCAGGGCATGTTCTGCAAGCTCCGCCAGAAGCGAGGAAATGCACCTTCTACAGCCAGGGGTGCATGGACTACTCGGGGAATTCAGGATTGGAATCACGCTACTGAACAACTCAAGGAAATAGCCAGTCAAAATGTCACAGACATGCTGTTATCCATGCTCGAATGGCAGAACAAGGAAAGGAGCAGAGTGTCCTACAACTGCAATGTTCAGCAGCTGCTAAGGAGGCTGAAGAAAGGAGAGCAAAGAACAGAAACATAGTGCTTAAGCTTTTGAGATCGATATATTTTCTTGCCAAAAATCGCCTGCCCCTTACAACCACATTCGATCCCCTGGTCCAGTTGCAAATTGCAAATTGAGATGAACTTCTCCAACAACATGTCAAAGAGGGGCCACAAAATGCTCAGTACACACCCAAATGTTCTGCAGTGATGCTTTTAGAGGCCATCAATAGCTGGCTAGATAGGAAGCTAATTGAGAGCATAAAATCAAGCCCACACTTCTCTGTGTTAGCTGATGAGTGTGTAGATATTAGTACTACAGAAGAGCTGTCCATCTGTTGTCAGTGGATTGTAAATGGAAAACTAGAGGAGCACTTCCTTACAGTGCTCCACATGTGCCCAAGGTGCTGCTACCATTTCAGATGCAATCAGCTCCTTCCTGGAGTCGAAGAACCTGGACTATCGTAAACTAATAGGTCAAGGTTATGATGGAACAGCTACCTTTGCCGGAGAACGCAATGGAGTTCAAAAAAGGATGCGAACTCTAGTTACACATTCCTTTTACATCCACTGTGCCTGCCATAGGCTTCAACTAGCAAGTATGCAAGCTGCTAACAGTGTTCCAGAGATAAAGAAGATGTTTGGAACTATGGGAAATATATGGAAGCTCTTCTTCTACTCACCCAAGAAAGCAGAATCTCTCAAAGCACTCCAGTCTGTCCTCAAGCTACCTGAGCTTTAAGATTGTGAAGCCTAGTGATACCAGATGGCTCTCACACGAACGCTGTGTACGGGCTATTTACCGAGAGCTTCCTGCCCTTTTCGTCACCCTACAACAGCTGTATGAGACATCAGGTGATGCTGAAGCATACGGTGTTGGTGCTCTCCTTGCTACTTACACTGGAGTTGCTAGTATCGTGTTCCTGTCAGAAGTTCTGGATATCCTGGCAAGGATGAATGTTTCGATGCAAAGAAAGCTACTCGATTTGAGCAGGTTACCGGTACTTCTGAAAATCATGATGGATCAACTCGAGCATCTAAAGGACGAAAGAAGTGAGTGGTTGGGTTCAATCGAGTCTGAAATATCTCTGTTGAAGGAAAAATACGATATAACACTCGGCACACATGGATCTGCATGAAGCCGTTAGTCTTCTATCACAACCACAGCCGAGTATCGAACTCTAGTTGCAATTCCATATGTCCATTCCCTTCTTCTAAATATTAAGAGTCGATTTACTGATAGAGCCGTGAAGATTGCTACTGCCATGTCCATATTCAGTCCCTCCCTACTACCCACTGAAGCATCCTTACCATCATACGGCAGCGAGCAAATCAAGATTCTTGCAGAGTTCTATGGAAAAGAAGCAGAGGTTGAGTATGCGTGGACGACCTACACCTCACCTCCATTGCTTGATGGCAATGAGCTTCTTTCAGAGGGGAAGATATTTAGACGGGCTTTGCTAGTGGAGAAAAAGGCAATAATGGAACGTAAAGAACAGTCGGTATCTCCTAGCATGCAAGAAATCCTGGGCGAGATGACAAGTCACATACGTACGGAGGAATTTTCCCTGAGATGTGGAAGCTATTGAACATTACAATGGCACTTCCTGTTGGCACAGCAACAGTAGAGCGTTCCTTTAGTCAAATGAAGTTGATTAAAACTCTCCTACGCAGTCGTCTATCTGACTCAAACCTAGAACATTTAATGAAAATTAGTATAGAGGGTCCTCCATTGACCGATGTGGACTTTAATGCAATTCTCGACATTTTTAAACAGAAAAATAGACGCATTTTACTTTAATTTAGTACTACTGAACTCACTGTAGTTTAATTTCCCCCATACATTATTGTATATCTTCCCTTATATATTAATTTAATTTGCTATTGCTTCTACGTGCCCTTCTCTGCACTACTCTTTTATTATTAGTACTGTAATGTATTACATAAGAAATTTCATTAATACAAATTTTTATTGTGAAAATTCTTGGGGGGAGGGGGAAAATCATTTTTGGGAGATATCCCAGGGCTTCCCCCCTGTATGAGACCCTGCCTTACTTGACTGTTGGTTATAGCCTTGCCAAGTGCCCGTAGTAACGGTCTCCTCCAGCTCGAGAGTCGATTGCTGTCAACCAGACAGACTTATATTTGTGCAGTCCCTCTCCAGGCTACTCGGCAACAGTTTACCTGCCCACCATTCCTTTTAGCAAGCTTGGTACATGGTACATAGACTCAATGGTCTATAAAAATGTACTAAGTTTTCACAGCGGCACATTTTCTTGCTTTGATGCTATAGGGTCCCCACTAACTACCAGCTATTGTGAGACTTTTAAAAGTGACGAGTGGATCCCTAACATATGGATATGAGAGCATGGAGTGAGTGGATTCCTAACATTATGGAAGATATAGGAGCATGGAGTGAGTGGATTCCTAACATTATGTGAGATATGGGAGTATGGAGTGAGAGGATTCCTAACATCATATGATATGAGAGTGTGGTTGCCTCAAGGGTGCTACAAAACAGAATCTCTCAAGACAAAAACTTATTGTTCTTATTGACTTTGCGGGAAAACTTACTAATCTTACGAATATCCCCTTACCTAATATTGTGAACACGACATGCCCCTCCCCCCCAGCAAGGTAAATACAACAATAATCAGTTCTGGTGATCATCTTGTTGACAAGTTCAATCTGTCTCGTGGACGGATCTCTCGTCCGCTTCATGAACGAAGAGGTACTGCAGTATCTGACTGTGGTGGCCGAGTCTGTGGTCGACAAACTATAGGAACTGGGAGTTGGGGTGCTGCAGTTGGACGGAACAGGCGTTCCACGGGAGACAGGCAAGCAGTTTCGAGGCAGTCAACTGTGACTTTCTCTATTTTGTCATCACGATTAATGACCAAATATTTCTCATTCCGCTCCAGCACTGGGAAGGGACCGGTCTAAGGATGTTGGAGGGGGTTACGATGAGCACCATGGCGAATGTAGACAAAACCGATGTGCCCAAGGTCACCGGGAATGTGTGTTGGTCGAGTGCCATGGTACTGTAGAGGAGGAGGTAGAGCAGAGTGCATTGAATTTTGAAGTGCGCGGAGGAAACCCGAGTGCAGGTTGGATGTCCTTGGGACATTGAAAAACTCTCCTTGAAGGTAGAGAGCGGTGCCATATACAAGGTCATCTGGGGAGCATTCTGCATCCTCAAGCCAGGCAGTTCGTATTCCTAGCAAAATCATTGGCAACTCATCCATCCACTTTGGTCCTGTGAGACGGGCCTTGAGGGAAGCTTTCAATTGCCGATGCATTCTTTCAACCAGACCATTTGCCTGGGGGTGGTAAGCAGTGGTGTTGCTGGCCGAAATTCCCAGAAGTCTGTTTAATTTGGTCCATAATTCCGAGATGAACTGTGGGCCTCTGTCTGACATGAGATCACTGGGAACACCAAAGCGAGCTATCCAGTGTCGCAGGAAACCCTTGATGCATGTCTGTCACAGGGTGACACCTCCCACCTTTTTCAAGACTAACTCTAGTGGTGTAACCACAACTATTCCTTAGCATAGCTATATAGAGTAAAATAAGTGACTACAGTGTATGCTATGAATATGATTAGATAAACCCACCAAACAGTGCACACATCCATTTCCTATATAATGCTAGTCAGGATGTTATTCAAGATGAGAAGTTGAGTTTATGCTTGGAATATTGTTGTGTGAGTTATCAATATACTCTTAACTTGTTGTTCTTCAGTGTCTGGGGGGTAATTACCTAACCAGACTGGTGGCAGCACTACCCTAAACAGAAGCAGAAACCCAACTGTGTGTGTGTGGAGAGGAAAGGAGGCTTCAGTACTGCATCCTGCTCACTGAATACTTGGTCAACAATGGTGAAGAGGTATGTCATGGAATCAGGCAGTGGGGGACAATGTCCACATGGAGAGATCCAAAGCATCGGTCAGGTAGGGTGACATGTTCGGCACCACAAGATAGCTTGGAGAGTCCGTGAATGGTGTTGAAGATGCAATTCCTCCTCTCACGTGGAACAATTGGCCATATATAGCCAGTGGAGATGTCACACAACACAGTGAAGTCTTGGAAGGGTACATCCTCTAGCTTGAGGCCCGTGATTGCTGAGCGATATGCGTGGAGCTCTGGACAAGGCATCTGCGACCACATTGTCTCGACCCGTGTTGTACATCATTTGTGAACTCTGCCACAAAAGAGAGATGTCTTGTTTGACGAGGAGGGGAGCGGTCCACAGCATTTGTCATGGCCCCAACAAGGGGCTTATGATCAGTGAAGGCGTTGAATGGTCAGCCTTCAACATAGTGGCAAAACTGTTTGATGCCAAGATATAATGCAAGGAGCTCTCTGTCAAAAGTGGCACACTTTCGTTCGGCTGTGGTAAGTTCTTGCTGAAGAAGGCAAGCGGGTGCCAGGAACCATCGCGGAACTGGTCTAGGGAACCGCCAACAGCAAAATCTGAAGCATCCACAGTAATAGCGAGTTTGCATCCATTGTTGGGGTGTTCAAGAAGGGCTACAGAAGCAAGGGCTGACTTGGCAGTGTCAAAGGCAATTTGGCAATCATCTGACCAGGTAATTGCTTGACCTCTTCCTTTGCAAGCCTCATGCAGAGGATGTTGGTGGCCAGCCAGACCCGGCAAGAATCGGTGGTAAAAGTTAACCATTCCAAGGAACATCTGGAGACTTTTTATTTTAGTATTTGGAACAGGGAATTCATGAATTGCTGAGACACGTTCTGGTATTGGTTTAACGCCTGATGTGGTAACGTGGTGGCCGAGGAAGTGGATCTCAGCGACGCTGAAGACACATTTTTGTCTTTGGCCCACCATGCCACTGAGAGACAAAGCTTTGAAGACCTGGCGGAGATGCTCCGCATGTTCTGTTCGGGTGCTGCTGCTCACCAGGATGTCATCCAGGTAAATGAAGATGCAGGTGATACCTCGGAGTATGGTATCCATGACTCGTTGAAATGTTTGAGCAGCGTCCAAACAGCATGCAAAGAAATTCCCAAAGGCCGAAGGGAGTGATGATGGCTGTTTTGCAAATGTCTGATTCTGCCATCGGAATTTGGTGATATCCTCGGGCCAGGTCAATTTTGGAGAAAATAGTTTTGCCCTGCAAATTTCCATTGAAATCGCCAATGAGAGGGATGGGATAGCAGTCGTCTATGGTGGCCGCATTGAGGTGCCTGAAATCACCACATGGTCGCCAGCCACTGCCAGGTTTGGGTGTGATATGTAAGGGAGATGACCACGGCGAATTTGACCTCCGGATAATGCCCAAGTCCTCCATCTTCTTGAACTCAGCCTTGGCGACAGCTAGTTGTTCATCATGGAGGCGGCGTGCACGGACAAAGACTGGTGGACTTGTGGTGGTCAGATGGTGCTCCACTCCATGCAGGTTTTCGTTGGAGGCATGAAAGCGTGGAACCAGTAGTTCAGGGTGTTCATTGGGAATGGAGGCCAGGTCATTGTCATCTGCCCTGACTCGGTGGATGCCCAGCTTGTATGATCCCAATGTGGCTGTCGTCGGAATGATAGTATAAGAGAAAAGACAGCGTGTGCCTGTCTTACCTGACGACGGATGTGCTCGTTTGCCCATTTTGCCTGCCGAGACTGCAGTGATGCTGGTAGGAGGATCTCAGGCAAGCACAACACGAACTGACTCTGGAAGCTGCCGCAGGAAAAGGGCGCTGTAAACCATGGACTTCTGGTCATAAGTTGTAATGAGAGAGTTCATATATCTGAGGAGACTCGATGGTATGTGGTCACCCAGACCGGAAATAGCAAGGACGGAAGCATCCTTGTCAGCTTGAGTGAGGCCAAAAGTGATGATTAGTAGTGCCTTTAGTGCATCATACTTGCCAATGGTAGGATTCAGAAGGAAGGCAATTTCTTCAGCGATTATCTTGTCCAGACCTTGCACGGCATGATGGTATTTGGTGTCATCCGCTGTTATGTTCTTGGTGGCAAACTGGGACTCGAGGGGGGAAAACCAGACTTCGGGGCGGGTGGGCCAGAAGGTTGGGACTTTAACCGCTACAACTTGAACAGCTCCGGCGATATCGCCAACGGCCCCAACCACTGGGGTTGCTGCTGCTTGGTGAGCGATGACTCGGTGTGCAATAGCGTTGACGTCTGCAGGATCCATATTGGTAAAGGTCGTAGGATTGGACAACTACAACCACGTTTAGTTGAAGTTGCTATCTTTCAAAACTCTTTCTGTCGTCGAGAAGGACTAGAGGAGAGTGTGCTAAACGTTGGGGTCACCAATGTGGTTGCCTCGTAGGGTGCTACAAAACAGAATCTCTGATGACAAAAACTTATTGTTCTTATTGACTTTGCAGGAAAACTTACTAATCTTACGAATATCCCCTTACCTAATATTGTGAACACCAAGAGCATGGGGTGAGTGGATTCCTAACATTATGGGAGCTATGAGAGCATGGAGTGAGTGGATTCCTAACATTATGGGAGCTATGAGAGCATGGAGTGAGTGGATTCCTAACATTAGTGAGTGGATTCCTAACATTATGGGAGCTATGAGAGCATGGAGTGAGTGGATTCCTAACATTAGTGAGTGGATTCCTAACATTATGGGAGCTATTGGAGCATGGTTTAACACAAGAACCAATTGATACACTAATGTCGACCTTTGAAACAGCTACAGGAGTTGATCCAAGATGTTTTGGCAGGAGGTTGCTAGAAAAATATATACTAGTTCATTATTTTTTCAGATTAATGATGTAATTCAAATTCAGCAGTGGTACTTCATGGATTTACCTACAAATCCATTTCACCCCCTTCCTCCTGCCTGGATCAGCCCCTGAGCGATAGAATATGATGAGAGAAAACTGACAAGAGAAATTAGGTTTCTTACTGCTGGACAATGTAATTGTATTGGGTTCCGAGAATGTTGAGTTAAGACTCCCCACGCTGTTGGCCACACCCACTTGGAACTCGTATGAGTTATAGGGTAGGAGTTGGCCTGCACTGGACAGAGTAATTGAACGTGGTGATAGGGTGGGTGGAATGTCATCTGACACCAGTGTGATCGGTCCAGGGGTGCAAGTGAATGGAATCGGTAAGTTTGGCTGAGGAGGTTGGGGACATGCTGTTCTGTGCCACAGTGAGTAACTGAAAGAGATAATCAGAGGAAGAAATTATATTAGACTCCCTCGGATGTTGGCAATTGTTCATGAAGTTAGGATATGATAATAACCTCCTTGTATACTCCATGCTAGGAGTATGCAAAGGTTATATACATATGTACCTTATTACATGTGTGTACCCCACTACATGTATATACCCCAGTCCATTACATGTGTGTACCCTAGCACATGTGTGTATACCACTACATGTATGTACCTTATTATATGTGTGTACCCCACTAGATGGGTGTAACCACTACATGTGTGTACCATACTGGACATGTGGAACCCACTATATGTGTACCACAGCACATGTGTATACCCACCACATGTGTATTCTGTCACACGTATTTATCCTAGTATATCCATTAGATGTGCATATCCTTCTACATGTATGTACCCAACCTGACATGAGTGTACACCACTAGACATGTGTTAACCCCACAAGATGGGTGTAACCACTACATGTGTGTACCCCACTAGACATGTGTGAACCGACTACATATGTGTACCCATCTAGACATGAGTGAACCCCACTATGCATGTGTACTCACTACATGTGTATACCTGATTAGACGTGTGTACCCCACTAGACATATATGTTCTAACTACATGCATGTATCAGACTAGACATGTGTTCCCCACTACATGTGTATACTCCACTAGACATGTGTGTACTCCACTACGTGAGTACCAGACTAGACATGTGTGTTCCCCACTACATGTGTATACCCCACTACATGTGTGTACCCCTCTAAACATTTGTTTACCCCAATGTAATAGTATATTGTTTTGCTATACGATTCAAAGCCCAAGAAGATGTCAGATGAGATGATCACAGACATTGTGTTATGCACGCATGAAGAAGAAAACACCAAATACACTTGCACAGCTTAGCCATAATTAGACTTCTCATGTATGCATACTATCATACTATCACATGTACTCACTAAATTGAATAAAGACTCAAGTAGCAAAAATTTTTTTTAACGAGGACATAATTATGGAGATTGGCTTGTCTCAAAATATTAGCGTTGCCTACCTAAGAAGGATTCCATTTGGAAGTTCTGGCGGAGTCCATATGACCTCAATGTTGGTTTGTGCTATAACAACAAATGCTGTGGGTGGGGCTAGACCAATGGGTGTAGTTTCTCCGGTCTGTACAACTACACGCCCACTTGAAGTGCAGCCAGGAGCCGTGCATGCCTCAATGACAAATTCATACAACGAAAAAGCATCGAGACTTGTTGCGACAAAGGTGTTGATGGGTGGGACAACCATTTTTCGCCTGGTACCATTTATCACCAGCTGATAAGCTGTAAGAATTCCATTAGTGACACTAGGAGGAGTTACAAACACATCCACAGATGTAGCTGTGATGTTTTCAATGATTGGCAGGGGCACTTCTCCAGGAGGGGCCTCAGAGAGTGTAATGGCGTTTGAGTTACTTGTAGTCCTCCCCACACTGTTGATGGCAGAGACACGATAATCGTAGGAAGTAGACGGATGGAGAGAAGCATCGCTATCAGTGAATAATAACGCTGAGGTGTTAAAAACAAGAACAAAATCCAAAGAATTGGTGGAAGGGGAGTTGCTCAGACGTCTCTCTACTTCGTATCTTGTGATGATCCCATTTGGCATAGTTGGAGGTGACCAAGAGACAGTGATGGAGTGAGGAGTAGTCTCGTCTAGCACAGGAGCCGACTGACCTTGCGGGGCAGCCTCGGACGTGACAGCTCTCACAGACTCACTGAAACCACAAGTAGTGGTGCATGCCATCAGTTGGAACGAGTAGGATGTGAATGGATACAGTCCGGTCACTTCAAACTGGAACCCAATTGCGTCATGGATGCTAAGACCATCTACTAACAGGACATATCTCAGGATGGCTCCATTGGGAGATGAAGGTTCCGACCAATTTGCATAAATGGACGTGGAACCTGTTGTCATTAGCATTGGTCTGGCCACTCCTTCCGGAGTATCAGGAGGAGTACGAGTAGCAATCGAAGGTTCACTTCTTTCTCCTCCTCCAACTATGGTGTAGGCCTGGAGAGTGTAGGTGTAAGCTTGATTGGGACTAAGCTGTCTGTCAACAAATGATGTTTTCATCCCACTGAATACCAGGCTTTCATTTCTCCTCAATTCATACTGAATGATAACTCCATTGGGCAGGGCAGGCTCCATCCATGCAATGCTCAGGGAAGTAGGATTGACTACAAGGACCCCGGGAGCACTAATAAACTGTGGGATGGACTCCAATGTCCTCACGTTGGATCTGTTTGACACACAGCCAGCAGAGTTGCAAGCCTCAACAGTAACTGTGTAGTTGATAAATGGTCTCAAATTGGAAATGTTCCTCGCCAGTTCAGTTTCACTTCCTGAGATGGCCAGATTGATTTGTATGGGAAGCACGGCAATGTTATACAGGATGATCACTCCATTTGGACTACTAGGACCTCTCCAGGTCAAAGATATACTGGAGGATGACAGTGCTGCCAGTGATGGAGCAGCAATGTTGGTGGGTGTGGCTTCAAATGTCTGCGTGGAAGCTGGAAGACTGGAGGAACAACCTGCGGCAGTGCAGGCCCGAATGGTGTATGAATACTCCACAAATGGTAGGAGATCCACATCAGTAAATTCTCGATCTAGCGCAGCAGAGAAATTAGACATGTTAGTTGAGCTCCCTCCCGTTCGGAAGATTTCATATCGGGTAATGACGCCATTGGGCTGTGTGGGCAGTAACCATGTGATCTGGATGGCAAAGGCACTGAGGGGCATTAGAGTGGGCGGAGTTAGACCCTCAGGAGCTGCCTCTGGTGTGGTGATGAAACTAAATTTACTGTCAGTTCTCCCGATGGAGTTTCTGGCTCTTATAGCATAGGCGTACACCTCAGCTGGACGCAGGTCGGTGTCAACGTACCTCCGCATAAGCACGTCATTCATTATGTTGATAATGCTGACGATGGAATCCTCACGGCGGAGAACCTGATATTGAGTTATGATCCCATTAGGTTGGATGGGTGGGTCCCAAGTGACCTCTATTACACTCCCTCCATTAAGGACTATCAATGTAGGGGCACTCTGGCCAAATGGAGCTGTCTCTGCTGTTGTCACTGATTGGATGCTTCCAAATGCACAGCCCGCACTTGTACAAGCTGCAAGCTGGATACTGTAACTGGTAAAGGACGTCAGTCTGGAGACAGTGTATGTGAGGAGGGAGTCTCGATATACCACATCCCCATCCAAAAGGAGGAGGTACTCCCGTATGATCCCGTGTGGGTTGATGGGTGGGTTCCACGTGAGGACAAGGGTGAATGCCATCCGCTCCTCTACAACAACATTCTGTACGCCTTCGGGTATGTCCTCTGCAGTGGTGATAACCTCAAAAGGCCCTTCCCCTCTCCCTGCTCCGTTGATCGCTACCACTCTAAACTCGTACACTGTCACTGGAGATAGACGTCTCGCCATAGCCATCATAACATTGGCCGACACACGCAACTCTGCTACAATCTCTCCGGGTCCTAAGGTCACAGGATCAATAGCAAGCCTGTATTCCAGTATGTAGCTCTGGATGATGCCGTTGGGGGCAGTGGGCGGATCCCAAATTGCTGTTGCATTTCTAGAAAAGATGTTGTCTGCATCGAAGATGGGTGGAGTGAGTCCTGATGGGATATCCTCGCTGGTCTGAGAAGATGACCACTCACTGAAAACAGACCCGGCTCTATTGGTCACACGTAGACGATACTCATATGAGGTAAAGGGTGAAAGTCCAAGGTTGGGAAAAGTGAATACATCTGGTCCTCCAACATGTTGAACTGTGCGGGAGAGCATGTCTCCCAGAATTCTCCTCTCAATCAGGTATTGAGATATGATCCCATTTGCCTGGAATGGGGCAACCCAAGAGATGTTGATTGCTGTGGGACCCAGGACTATCAGAGTGGGTGTGGTTACTCCCATGGCCAGAGCCTGTTCGGTCTGTGCAGAGACGGTGGTGCTACTTGCACATCCAGCCTGGTTGCAGACTTCCACAAAAAAGGCATATATGGTGAAAGGTCGGAGATTAGAGGCTGTGTAAGAGAATGCCAAACCTGTGAACTCGAGACTGTTGTTCACGTAGAGGTTATAAGAAGAGATATCGCCATTAGCTATATTGGGCATGAACCATGCCACTGCTATGATAGTTGATCCCAGGATACTTAGTGATGGCGGACGTATCCCTTCTGCCAGGTCTGGGATGGTCTGGAAGTAGCTGGGTGAACTGGTTAAAGTTCCTCCTCTGTTTATGGCTGTGACGGTATAGAAATAGAGAGTGTCTGGTGCAAGATTCATATCATTGAACGAGAAGGCCAATCCTTGAAATATGGCTTCAGAAAGGCTGGAAGAATCATTTCCCCTGCTCAATATATACGTTGTGATGACCCCATTGGGGGTCACTGGAGCTGTCCATTCAATGGCCACTGAGGTGGAGGTAAGGTTGCGCAGATGAGGGACTTCTAGCTGCTCTGGATCCGTCTCTGATGTTCTCGCCTGAACCACGTCAGTGGCAGCACAACCAACTCTGTTGCAAGCCATGAGATTAAAGGAGTACAAGGTGAAAGGATTGAGGTTAGAGGCAGTGGCAGAGAAACTGTCTGTGCCCCTGAATATTTCTGTTAAGTTAGCATCTAGCAAAGTAACAATGAACTCAATGATGATTCCATTGGGGGCAATTGGCTCCTCCCACATTAGGACAATGGAGCGAGGAGTGACGGAAATGATGACAGGTTGACTCAACATCTCAGGGAGAGCCTCAAATGTCATATTGGAACTTGAGGTGGAGTTCACACACCCACCACTTGAGCACACCTCAACCACGTACTCGTAAAGTTCAAAAGGTTCAAGATTTGCATCGAGGAAGCTCAACATGGTGATGCGTTCATCAAACAAAAGCTCGCCATTCCTGTAGAGCTGGTACCCCATGAACTCGCCATTCAGCTCTGCAGATGGCACCCAGCTCACTGTTATCTCTGAAAAGGAGATGACATCAACAGAGGGCGGAGCTATAGGTGTGGGAAGGGCTGAAAATGTGGTCACAGTCGTGGGGATGCTGGTAATGTTTCCCGCGGCATTACGAGCGAAGACCAGATAACTGTAAGTGGTGAATGGCCTGAGGTTGGTGACTGATGTACGAAAGACTAGGCCAGAGAAGATGGTTGTCGGTGTGGTGGAAGCGGAATCTGTCTGAAGTATACGATACTCAATGATGTTGCCATTGGGGTTGTTGGGTGCACCTGAGGGGGCAGTAAGAAGCATATATCACACACACACATATATATAGACTGTATAACAATTACATATATACATGTCAAGGAGAAAATAGTTCTCATTTGTCCGTGACAATAAATAGAATATTGTTCTCCTGAATGCGTGATGCAACAATAGAAAGCGGGACATATTTAGAATATACATTCCTTCACTGTGCTTGGTCAGGTGAGTCTGAAGAACTATTTTGTTGTGCTTTCCAAAGAGTGCCTCTCGTGTGGTATCAACTTGAGCTAGCTAGAGAAAGCTATTATACTGTACATGTCATGGGAATTGTCACATTCTGAAGCAGTTCTTAGAGTCAGTCAGCAATGTATTGAAAGGAGAAGGGTGTTCCAGTTGCAGCAGCCATCTTTATGATCACAGAAGCTAGAGAGAGGGTGGAAAGAGTCACAAGTTATGTGCCAATGCAATAATGGCACATTATTAGATATCTAGTGCAGCGTGATGCCTAATTAGAACCACGCATAAATAGAGTCTTTCTTTATGGTCCATGTAGAAACATTTGTAACCAGCGGCTTTTTCACATACAACTTCTACTTGCCCACAATTATTAAGAACACCATCTCGATCTGGGCTATTGTCATATTCCACTACAGAACTAACTAACATGATCATAACTGCATGACATTTAGTTACATGCTAGTACACATTCTCAAATATTATTCACTCATAGTACTATTTATGAAATCACGAAGAAAAAAATTAACAACAGAAACTTGAAACTTGTTGGGCAGCATTGCTCCCCCTCCTCCCCCCCCCTCCCCCTCCTACCCCTCCCCCTCCCCCTCCCCCTCCTACCCCTCCCCCTCCTCCAACTTCTTGTCCTTCTCCTTTAGTTCTGTCGCTACAATTATAGGACGAGAGTACACAGACCAGTCTCCAGAAAGTAAGCTACATACAGACAGTAGTTAATTGTTCCAGGTTGTCTGGACTGCAACTGCAGCAGCTACTCAACTGTTTAAAACAACTTCAGTAGCAACACAATTATCTACAGAGCAATTCTGTTGATCCTGTTGAAGTAAGCCACACGTGCCAAATGAGCACATGCCATTGTACAGAACTGTTTTTTCTTATCTTCTTTTGTGCAAAACTTGATGCTAATCTAGAGAAGCGAAGGAAAATTAGTCTTCTATTGTTGACTCTGCCATGGCTAGAACTTTTCCTAAACAAGAATCAAGTGCCTTTGCTTCCACTCTACTAGCTGGACCCTGAGTAATGGAGATCTATGGGATGTAAAGGTTGGTGGATGGGATAGCAGGTAACCATCTGTTACTGTAAGAACTAGGACTTTGATGCATGGAGAGGTGGTGTGGAGGGGACTTGAAAAGTTGAAGTATTGTCTACCCTCTTATAGCATAAATTGAAGACAGGTATTTTCACGCCTGTAGACTCATGAACGAGAAAAACCTTACCCATAGTTCAGAAGACCAAAAGAAAAAAAAGTCTACTGATTCATATAACAACACACTTCACTCA